>NZ_FZOO01000007.1 GCF_900188375.1 Geodermatophilus pulveris
GGCTGATCTACCGGGCGATGGGCTTCCCCACCCGCATGTTCACCGTGCTGTTCGCCCTGGGCCGGCTGCCCGGCTGGATCGCCCAGTGGCGGGAGCTGATGGACGACCCGGCCACCAAGATCGGCCGCCCCCGGCAGGTCTACACCGGCGCCACCGAACGGGCCTACACCCCCCTCGACCAGCGCTGACCGGGAGAGCGGCGCAGCACGTCACCACCCCCGACGACGGGACCCCGGTCCGCCCGGCAGCATGGGGCGGGCCGGATGCGACCGCCGCACCCCCCGGGAGGGAGTCCCATGGCCGAGCCACCCGTCGAGGACGACCTCGTGCTGCCCCCGCTGCCGCTCGCGACGGGCCGGACCGTCCGCCTCGGCGGGACCGGGCACCGGGTGTCCCGGGTGGAGCTGGTCGTCTCCACGGAGGACGGCGAGGAACTGCGCATCCCGCTGGAGCACCACCACGGCGGCTGGTGGCCCCCGCCCGCGCGCACCTCCGCGCCCGCCGGCGTCTCCGCCGATCGGGTGTCACCTGCCGATCACCTCCACCCGGAGGGGTGAGGTCGCCCCTCCCCGTCACACCCGCCACTTCAGCAACTCCTGCACCACGTCGTTAGCAGGTCCTGAGCGCACCGCGGACAGCGCGGAGCCGGCCACGCACGACGACACGCAGGGGGACCCGCAGTGCCCGCACCACGCACGCCGGCCCCCGCCCGGACCGCCGCCCGCGTCCCCGCAGCCCGCACCGCACCGGGCCGCGCGGCCGGCCGCCCCGCCGCTCCGCGTGCCACGGCTGTACGGACGACGGCCCGGACCTCACCCCGCACCGCCGCACCCCGCCCGGCGCTGACCGCCGAGGAGGCGCGCGCGCTGCGCGCCGCCCTGGCCGCGCGAGCCGCGACCGCCGACGGCGGTGCCGCGGGCACCACCCGCCGCCCCTCCCCCACCGGCCGCCCCGCGGCGCGCCGCACGCCGGCCGCCCGGAGGCGCCGGCGCCGCGCGGCCCGGGCGGCCGCCCGCCGTGCCGCCCTGCGCCGCTGGCTGCCCGCCGCCGGCGGCCGCCGCTGGCGGGTGCGGCTGTCGCTGGCCGCCCTCGGTCTGGCGCTGCCGGTCCTCGCCGGCCTGGTGCCCCCCGGCGCGCAGCCGGCCGGGACGGTCACCGGACCCACCGATGCCACCGGCCTGGCCCTGGCGGCCCAGGGCACCCTGCTCGACGCCGCGACCCGCTACCGCGGACTGCAGCAGGACCTCGCCGCCCGGGACGCCGAGCTGACGGCGGCGCGCACCGCCCAGCAGGTCGCCGAGCAGCAGCTCGCCGCCGCCCGCGCGACGGTCGGCACCGGGGCCGCCGCTCTGTACCGGTCGCCCGCCGAGGCACGCACCCCCGCGCTGGGCCTGGACCTGCGGGCCGCCTCGACCACCCCCGACGTCCTGCACCGGTCCGCGCTGGCCGAGCAGGTGGCGCGGGACCTCGCGGTCGACGTCGTCCGCGCCGAGCGGGCCGCGGCCGGCGTGGCGCGGGCCGCCCGGCGCGTGGCGGTCGCCGAGGCCGCCGCCGCGACCGTCGCCGAGCGGGCCGCTGCCGTCCTCGACGAGGTGCGCACCGAGGTCGGCGGGCTGCGCACCGACGTGGCCGCCCAGCTGGCCGCGCTCGGCACCGGCCGGGCCGCGGCGGCCCAGCAGGAGACCAACCAGCAGGCGCTGCGCCGCTGGCAGGACCACCTCGGCGCGCTGGCGCTCGCCGGCATCGTGTCACCGCCCGCGGCCGCCCTGGCCGACCCGGCCCGGCTGCCGGCCGGCCTGTCCCCCGCGCTCGACGGCGCCGGGCAGCCGGTCCCCGGCATCGCCCTGGGCGTCGCCGGCAACCGCCCGGTCACCGTGCTGCCCGCGGAGACGGTGGCCGCGGTGAGCTCCGCGCTGGCCCAGCTCGGCAAGCCCTACGCCCCGGGCGGGACCGGCCCGGACACCTACGACTGCGGCGGGCTGGCGGCCACCTCGTGGCTGCTCGCCGGCCACGCGATCCCGGCCACGCCGGGCGACCAGTGGGCGCGCGGCGCCGCCGTCCCCCTGGCCCAGCTGCAGGTCGGCGACCTGGTCTTCACCGACGGCGGCAGCGACGTGGGCCTCCACCTCGGCGAGGGGCAGGTGGTCGCCGCCTCGGCAGCGGGCTACCAGGTCGGCGTCCGGCCGCTCACCGGCGCGGCCGGCGCCGTGCGGGTCACCCTGCCCGCACCGGCGCAGGCCAACGCCGCGCTGCCGGCCGGCACCACCGGCCACGGGCCGTGCGGCGCGCCGCCCGCGCCGGCGGGCCCGGTCAGCCCCGCGTGGGGCGGCTGGTCCAACGGCGCCATCCCGGCGAGCGCGCTGTGCCCCGTCGCCCGGGGACACGCGCTGCGCTGCGACGCCGCCGCCGGCTACACGGCGATGGCCGACGCCTACCGGGCCGCGTTCGGCAGCCCGCTGTGCATCACCGACTCCTACCGCTCGCTGGCCGCGCAGGTCACCGCGTTCCGGACGAAGCCGCAGCTGGCCGCGGTGCCGGGGACGTCGAACCACGGGTGGGCGCTGGCCGTCGACCTTTGCGGGGGGATCCAGACCGGCGGCACCGCGCAGTGGGCCTGGATGGCGGCCAACGCGGGCCGCTTCGGGTTCGTGCAGCCGGACTGGGCCCGACCCGGCGGCGAGAAGCCCGAGCCCTGGCACTGGGAGTTCGGCCACCTCGCCTGAGCGCTTCCGGCTCGATGGCACGGGGGCACAGGAGGCTGTGCACCCGCTGGCGCCCCCTGGGACGGGGGCATCGCCTCCTGTGCCGGTGCAGCTAGGCCCAGCGCAGGCGGGCGAGCTGACGCCAGGGCATCCGCTGGCAGGCCTCACCGGTCTCCCCGGCGAGGCGGGCGGCCACCGCGGCGCCGGCGCAGGCCAGGGGCGAGGCGGGCGTCACGACGACGTGCGGGTCGCGCAGGTCCAGCCCAGCCGCGGCGATCCGGTCGAGCAGCACCTGCGGGGTCCTCAGCACGGCGGTGGCCAGCAGCGGCACCTCGGGGTGGGACCACAGCACCACCGGTCCCTCGACGCGCAGGCAGCCCCCGACGCCGGCGGCCCGGTCCCCCGCGGCCGACCGCACGCGGTCCACGACCTCGCGGTCCAGCCCGGCCGACGGCGACCAGCGCAGCGCGCGCTCCCCGCGGCGGACGACGACCCGCCAGCCGACCGAGGTCTCGGTGCGGTCGGTCCAGTCCAGGACCGCGATCCCGTCCTCGGCGGCCACCGCGTCGGGGACCGGCCGGCCGTCCACCCAGACCGCCAGCGCGGCCGCCAGCTCCTCCGGCGTCGACCCGACGCGGGCGTCGGTCATGTCCTCGGCCAGGTCGCGCAGCGGTGTGCGCACCCGCCGCTCGTCCTCCTCGAGCAGCACGACGGGACCGTCGGCCCGGTCGTCGACCAGCGAGAGCGCCAGCCGCCCGGCCGCCATCGCCGGCAGCACGTCCTCGGCCACCCGGCGCAGACCGTCCACCGACACGGGGACCGCGCGCAGCCGCGGCAGCAGTCCGGAGCCGCCGAACAGCCCGCCGCTCACGGGCGGTCCCGGCCCAGCGCGGCGCGCAGCGCGGGGGCCAGCCCGGCCAGCACCAACACGCTGCCGAGCTCGCGCACGGACAGCCGCACGGGCAGCACGTCGGCGCCCCAGCCGGTGACCCGGCGCACCCGGGCGGCGGAGGCCGGCCACACGGCGTCGCGGGCCGCGGCCACGTGCAGCTCGGTGAGCACGTCGGCCAGGTGGACGGCGGCCACCGGGTGCACCGCCGGGTCCTGCAGCTCGCGCCGCACCAGGGCCGCCAGCTCCTCCCGCTGGGCCGCGGTCAGCCAGTGCGGCACCAGGACGTCGGGCGCGGGCCCGCCCGCGGCGAGGGCGCTCACCGCGCGCCGCCCGCTGCCGGGCCGGGCCGGGCAGCGCTGCTGCGGCGGGCTCCCCTGCGCTCTGTCACGGAGGAGGTATCGGCAGGTCGACACGTCGATGGACCCGGGTTCGACTTGATGGCCGGCTCGCCGTCAGTCGGCGAGGTCGGCCAGCCGGGACCGCAGCGCCCGCTCGACGCGGTCGGCGTGCACGTTCATGTTGCGCACGGAGGTGCCCAGGTCCGCCGACAGCTGCGTCTTGGTCCGGCCGCCCCAGGTGGTCAGGTACCAGGTGGCCCAGCCCAGCACGTTGGGCTGACCGGCGCGCTGGTCGGGGCGGGCACCCGACTCGGGCGCGCACGCCGCGGTCAGCGCGTGCGACAGCAGCGTCTGGTCGGCCTCGCCCATGATCTCGTCGGGCGCCTCGGCGGTGTCGGGCAGCATGACCTCGGTGGCGTCCGGCCCGCCGTCCAGGGACTGCAGGTTGCGCAGCCCGTTGAGCGTGGCGACCGTCTGCGAGTTGCGCCGCAGCGTCGCGACGCTCTGCCCCATGTAGGCGGCCAGCTCCTTCTCGCTGGGCCGCCGCTGGTGCTCGACGAGGAAGGCCGCGACGGCCTTCTGCTGCCGGTGCTCGGTGTCGGCGGCGGTGCGGCCGTGGGCGTTGCGGCCCAGGTCGTGCACCCACTTGGACAGCTGGGTGGCCAGGAACGCCCCGAACGGGACGCCCTTGCCCTCGTCGAAGATCCCGACCGCCTTGAGGATCCACTCGCTGACCTGCTGGGTGAGGTCGTCGGGGTCGGGCACGTGCAGCCGCAGCGTGCTGGCGTTGCGCTGCAGCCGCTTGAGGCTCACCGGGAGGTAGTGCCGGCAGAGCTCGTCGAGGAACGCCGGCGGCAGGTCCCGCGGCGCGCGGCGGCGGACGTCGGTCTCCGCCCGGAGCCCGACGGTCCCGACGCCGTGCCCGGCGCACCAGGTGCGGACCCACTCGACGAGCACCTGCGCGGTGCCGGGGACCCCGTCGACGCGGTACAGGCCGTCGCCCTGGTCGTAGCTGACCGTCACGCCGTCGGGCAGGTCGCGGCGCAGCTCGCCGAGCGGCAGCTCGCGGTCGGTGCGGAAGTGCACCCGGTCCCGCGGCGTGATCGGCGCGAGAGCCCAGCCCTCGGCCTCGGGGATGCCGCCGAAGACCAGCGGGGCGCGGCCGCGCGGGTCGGTGGTGTCGTCGACAGGGGTGGCGGGACGGTGGTTCACCGGGGCTCCTCGGCGCTGTGGGGAAGACGGCGCGGCACGTGCGGTGGCGCAGTGGGGAGGGCGGGCGGCCTCAGGCGGGGACGGACTGGGTGGGCCGGCGGGGCGCCGGGACGCCGAGGTCGTCGGCCGGGCCGGACGCCAGGCGCGCCACCAGGTCGGCGGCCGCGGCGCGCTCGGCCGGGCCCGGCTCCACCGTGTAGACCGGCATGTGGTCGTACAGCGAGGTGAACAGCGAGCTGACGAACGCGTAGGCGGCCTGCGCCTGCGGCGAGAAGCGGGCCACGGCGGTGCGCGGGCCGAGCTCGACGCCGACGGTCACCCGCACGACCCGCTCGTCCTTGCCCAGGCCGGTGAGCGTGAAGGAGACCTCCGGGTGCGCGCCGCCGAGCTCGGCCAGCGCCGCCAGGCAGCGCCGCGCCGAGCCGCGGCGCGGCCGCAGCTGCACGTGCACGACGACGGTGTCGGAGTCCGTGGCGGGACCGACGGTCTCGGCGGCCTGGTTGCCGGACTCGGTGATAGCGGTGTGTTGCATCATGATCGCCCCCTGTTACGTGCTTGGGGCAACTCTGGCGCATCACCGACCGGGCGGCGGCCACAACTCTCGCTGTGCCATGCGCAACCTCAGGCCATCTCTTCGGCAGTTCTTGCCCGTGTCGATGCCCGGGATCGCGCCGGCCGTGCAGTGTTCGGCGGAAGTGCACAAGGGGCCGGGACGGTTCCCGGCCAGTGTGCTCACCCGGCGGAGCCGCCCGCGGCGCGTCGGCGGCCGGGCGGGCTGATGGACGCCGGCGCGGCAGCGGCCGGCGGCGCCGGGTCGGCCGCGGGCGCCGGCTCGCCGGCCGGTGCGGGGGCGAACGCCGCGAGCGCGCCCAGCGTGTCGGCGGTGACCTGCGCCGCGAGCAGGTTGGCCTCGGCGATCTGCCGGTAGACCTCCTCGCGGTGGATGGTCACCTCCCGGGGGGCGGTGAAGCCGAGCCGGACGGTGCCGCCGCGGACCTCGACGACGTGGACCTCGATGTCGTCGCCGATGCGGATGGTCTCGCCGACGTTGCGGGTGAGAGTGAGCACGTGGACCCCTCCGTGGGTGTGGTGTGGCCGTCCATGGCAGGTGGGCGGGGAACGGGGACGGCGCGCGGCCGTCCCGAGGGGGTTATCGGCGCAGGGGACGCCGGATCGGATGGGCGCCGTCGGGGAGGACGACCTGGGTGGCCCGCCAGGTGACCGGGTCGACCACCAGCGGGGCCCGCAGGTTCGCCGTGGCCGCGGCCGGGCCCTCCGCCGGCACCGTCACCAGGCAGTACAGCCGCGCCTGCGCGGGGTCCTCGAGGCCCAGGCCGGCGCACACCGGCGCGGGCAGCCGCGGGGCGTAGTCCGGGAAGTAGACCCCCGGGTCGACGGCGAGGAAGCGCGGGCCGTCCGGCGCCATCGACTGCAGCCAGAACAGCCGCCCGTCGCCGTCCGCGGTGACCAGCACGTAGTCGCGGTGGCCGGGGAACCCGGGCAGCGGCTCGGTCATCGACAGCAGGGGCAGGGTCGCCACGGCGGAGAGCGTCATCGCAGGAAGTCCACGAGCGTCGGCTGGATGACGTTGGCCGTGGCCTGCAGCGCGGCCTGGTAGCCCACCTGCCGCTGGTTGAGGTCCATGATCGTCTTCGCCAGGTCGATGTCCTCGACACCGGCGAGCTGGGAGCGCAGCGCCAGCTGCTGGTCGGCGTTGACCTGGCCGGCCGCCTCCAGGCGGGCCGAGCGGGCACCGACCGCGGTGCCGGCACCGAGCAGGCGGTCCAGCGCGGCGTCCAGGCCGGCGAGGTCGGCGGAGAGCTGGTCGGGGTCGGCGACCACGTCGTCGGCGATCTTGGCGACCAGGGCGAACAGGTCCTCGCCGTCCGGGTCCCCGAACGCCTCGGGACCGGTGACGTCGACCCGCGCGACCTCGTCCCGCGAGATCCGCCGGGTGGTCTCCACGACCTCACCACCGGCACCCCGGGCGCCGACGTAGTCGCCGGTCGCGGCGTCGTACGCCGTGGCGCCGGACGTCGGGCCGCCGAACAGCGGCCGGCCGTTGATGGACGAGTTGGCCATCGCCAGGAGGCTCTGCCGGAGGGCGCCGACCTCGATGCTGATCGCCTGCCGGGAGGTGGTGGACATGCTCCCGCTGTTGAGGCCCTGCACGGTGAGGTCGCGGACCCGGCGCACCTGGCCGGCCATGGTGGCCAGCGCGGTGTCGGCCGCGTCGAGCCGGCTCCGCCCGTCGGTGATGTTGCGGGCGTACTGCTGCGCGGCACTGCGGTCCTGGCGCACCTGCATCGCGCGGTTGGTGTCCGTCGGGGAGTCCGACGGCGCGCTGATCTGCTTGCCGGAGGTGAGCTGCTGCTGCAGCTTCGCGACGGCCGCGAGGTTGCCGTTGAGCCCGAGCAGCGCCGTCTGCGTCACGGCGCGGTGGGTGATCCGCATCAGGTCACCGCCCCACGAGGCCGGTGCGGGTGATCAGCGTGTCGATCGCCTCGTCGATCGCGGTCACCATGCGGGCGGCCGCGCCGTAGGCGTGCTGGAAGGACAGCATCGTCGTCATCTCCTCGTCCAGGTTCACACCCGACACGGACTCGCGGGCGGCGTCCACCTGGGTGGAGATCACCGTCTGCACCTCCAGGTCGCGCGAGGCCACGGCGGACTCCACGCCGAGCGCGACGACCAGCTGGCGGTACCCCGCGTCCACGCCGTCCGGCGCCAGGCTGAGCCGGAAGAAGGCGTCGGCGTTGTCGCCGTCGGCGGAGGGCTGCCCGCCCACCGCGGCCGGCGACGAGGCCGCGACGGCCAGCAGCGCGGGGTCGCTGACGCGCACCGTGATGTTGCCGGCGTGCACCGTCGCGGGGTCGACGGGCACGGTGCCCGACCCGTCATCGAGCAGCGGCTGGTCCGCGCCGGACGCCCCGGTGGCGTCGTAGCCCGCGGCCTGGACGGCGTTGAGCCGACCGACCAGGTCACGGGCCATCTGGTCGAGCCGACCGCGGTAGCCGGGGATGGTGTCCGTCAGGGCGGCCAGCTGCCCGCCGGCGGTGCCGCCGATCGCGATGGTCGTGCCGCCGGGGTCGGTGCGGACCCGCGGGTCGTCCCCGGTGCCCACCCCGTCGGGGGTGTCCGCGCCGGCGAGCTGCAGGCCCAGCGTTGCCCCGCCGGAGACCAGGGTGCTCCCGCCGACCAGGACGTCGACCATGCCATCGGCCGCCGGCCGGACCGTCGCACCGACCCGCTCGGCCAGCGACACCACCAGCAGGTCGCGGCGGTCGGCGAGCTCGTTGACCGGCAGGCCGGCCCGGCTGGCGGCCCCGATGGCCGTGTTGAGCTCGCCGATCGACGTCGCGGTGGCGTTGACGTCGGCCACGAGCGCCTGCAGGTCGTCCCGGGTCTGGGTCCACTGCTGGTCCAGCGTCGCCCGGGCGGTGTGCAGGCCGCCGGCCAGGATGTCCAGCCGCTCCAGCACCAGCCCGCGGGCCGCCGGCTCGGTGGGGTTGTTGGCCACCTCGCTGAAGCCGGTCCACACGTCGGCGAGCATGCTCTGCAGGCCGGTGTCACCGGGCTCGCGCAGGGCGGCCTCCACCCCGCCCAGCGCCTCGGCGGCGACGGTCAACTCGGCGGTCCGGGAGATCTCCGTGTGCGCCCGCTGCTCCAGGAAGACGTCCCGGATGCGGGTGACCCGGCCGGCGTCCACGCCCCCGCCCACGGGGCTGGACACCGAGTGCAGCGCCGGGACGGCGGTCCCGCCCACCGCCTGCAGGTCCACCCGCTGGCGCGAGTAGCCCTCGGTGTTGACGTTGGCGACGTTCTGGCCGGTGAGGTCCAGGCCCCGCTGGGCCGCCCAGAGCGCCGTCCGGGCCGTGTTGAGCCCGCCGAAGGTGGAGGTCACAGGGCGCCGTCCAGCGTCACGGCGCGGTGCGCGCCCTGGGTGCTGCGGCCGCTGGCCCCGTAGGTGCCGGCCGAGGGCGCCTGGGCCGACAGCAGCGCGTCGCCGATGGCGGTCAGGCCACCCTCGATCAGCCCGCGGTTGGCGTCGGAGAGCCCGCGCAGTTCCGTCACGAGCACCAACAGCGCCTCGTGGTGCTTGGCGTACAGGTCGTCCCACGGGGCCGGCGCGGCCTCCGCGAGCGTGCGCAGGGACGGGTTGCCCCCGACGCCCAGCCGGGTGGCGAGCACCTCGGTGACCGCCGCGCGTTCCACCTCGAGGCTGCGCAGCTGGTCGAGCACGACCTCGATCTCGTGCGCGATCCGCGCCAGCCAGCGGGTCTTGCCCGTGACGATCAGGTACTGCTTCTCCTCTGCCTTGAACAGCAGCAGGTCCAGCAGCTCCTGCTCGCGCCACAGCAACGTCGACAGGTGCTGGTGGTCCACGGCCCTCACCGTCCTCCCCTGTTCCCCGCGGCGGACGTCGGTGCTGCCGGCGGGTTCTCACGGGGAGCTTCGGCAGTCCGCAGGAGCCCTTGAGCCGAGGGCGCCACTGCGGGCGGCCCGCGGCCGGACCCGGCGGTGCCGTCCGGCCCGCACGCTGCCGAGAAGGAGCACGTGAGCCCATCGCGTGCCTCGGTGACCGTGCGGTCCGGTGTCCCTGCCCCGCGCTCCGCTCCTCCCGCACAGGGCGGCGCGGACGGCGCGCCCCGGGGGCAGGCGTCGCGCGACGTCGACGGCCTGGTGACCGACCACCTGCCGCTGGCCACCTTCGCCGTCAACGCGGTGGCCGCCCGCATCTCGCTGCCCTCACACGTCAGCCGGGAGGACCTGCTGTCCTGCGCGCGGGTGGCGCTGGTCGAGGTCGCGCGGCGGTTCGACCCGTCGGCGGGGGCGTCGTTCGCGACCTACGCCCTGCCCCGGCTGCAGGGCGCCGTCCTGGACGAGCTGCGCTCCGGCGACTGGGCCAGCCGGTCGGTGCGGGCGGCGGCCCGGCGCTCGGACGCGGCCGCCGACGCCCTCGCCATCCAGCTCGGGCGGCCGCCGACGCGGGGTGAGCTCGCCGCCAGCCTCGGCATGGCCACCAGCGACCTGGACTCCCTGCAGGTCGACGTCCACCGCGCCGTCATGGTGAGCATCGACGCCGAGACCGGTCCGGACGGCTCCTCCCTCGACCTGCCCGACACCGGGGAGTCGCCGGAGCGGGCGCTGCTGCGCACCGAGCGGTCCCGGTACCTGCACGAGGCGATCCGCCAGCTGCCCGACCGGCTCGACGAGGTCGTGGAGCGCAACTTCTTCGGGGGCGAGTCGCTGACCGACATCGCCGCCGACCTCGGCGTCACGCTGTCCCGGGTGTCCCAGATGCGCGCCCGGGCCCTGACGCTGCTGCACGCGGCGATGAGCGAGGTGTGGGAGGGCCGGGCGGTGCCGGCCGACGGCGGGGTGCGGGCGCGCAACCAGCAGCGCTCCTACGTCGACCGCGTGGCCGGGCGCAACGCGCCGCCGGCGGCGGCCCCCGCGCTGCCCCGCGCCGTGCCGGCCCAGCACCCCCACTCGGCGTGGGCGGCGGCCCGGCGGTACGGCGTCTCCCGACCCGCCTGAGTGAGGAATCGTCCAGAAGCGGTCCCGTTCGCCTCAAGTCCCCGGCAGGACCGGCCGAACCTCTCCACGCACCGCCCGCAGCACGGATGCAGCGGGAATCCCCCAAGTCCCGATTCCACGGAGGAACACCATGGGTCTCAGCGTCAACACCAACAGCGCGGCGATGAACGCCTACCGCAACCTGTCGGTGACCAACGACCAGATGAGCAAGTCGCTCGAGCGGCTCTCCTCCGGTTTCCGCATCAACCGTGCCGCCGACGACGCCGCGGGCCTGGCCATCTCCGAGGGCCTGCGCTCGCAGATCGGCGGCATGAAGCAGGCCGTCCGCAACACCCAGGACGGCATCAGCGTCGTCCAGGTCGCCGAGGGCGCCCTGGGCACGACCACCTCGATCCTGCAGCGCATGCGCGACCTGGGCGTCCAGGCGGGCAACGACTCCAACAACACCGAGGCCCGCGCGGCCATCGCCACCGAGGTCGAGGGCCTGCAGGCCGAGCTGGCCCGCATCGCCGAGTCCACCAACTTCAACGGCACCAAGCTGCTGAACGGCGACACCACGGTCCTGAACTTCCAGGTGGGTGCCAACGGTGACGCGGCCAGCCAGATCTCGGTGGACCTGACCGCGGCCAACGTCGAGGCGATCGCCGACGCGCTCGGCGTCAGCGGCGGCAGCCGGACGGCGTTCACGGTCGCCACGCCCACCGCCGTCACCGGGACGTACACCTTCAGCGACGGCCAGGGCGCCTCGGCCGCCGTCGACCTGGGCGCCGTCAACGACCACACCACGGTCGACTCGGTCGCGCTGAAGCTGAACCAGGACAGCAGCTTCGCGGCCAGCTTCCGCGCGACGGTGAACTCGGACAACGAGCTGGTCGTCAGCGCCAAGGACGGGGCGAGCACCGCGGTGACCGTGGCCGCCGGCGCCGGTGCCGCGGGCATCAACACCACCGGCACGGCGGTCACCGGCGGCATCAGCTTCGACACCGCCGCGGACGCCCAGAACGCCGTCGACGCCATCGACACCCAGCTCGCGCAGGTCTCGGAGGCCCGGGCCCAGCTCGGTGCCTACCAGAACCGGTTCGAGTACACGATCAACAACCTGAACGTGGCGATCGAGAACACGACGGCGTCGGAGTCGCGGATCCGCGACACCGACATGGCCCAGGAGATGACCAACTTCACCCGGACCCAGATCCTGACCCAGGCCGGCACCTCGATGCTGGCCCAGGCCAACCAGTCCTCGCAGGGCATCCTGCGGCTGCTGGGCTGACCCGTCCGCACCACCTGAGCACCACCCGGTGAGGGGGGAGGCCCGTCGGCCTCCCCCCTCACCGCTACCCCCCTGCTCCCGCCCCCGGAGGTCCGTCCATGGCAGGCATCAGCACCGGCATCGGCCTGGCTTCAGGCCTCGACTACACCTCGCTGGTCGGCCAGCTGATGCAGCTGGAGGCCAAGCCGCAGACGCTGCTGAAGGCACGCCTGTCGGAGACGCAGGTGGACGCCGCCGCCTACCGGGCCGTGAACACCTCCCTGTCGGCGCTCAAGTCGGCGGCCGACAAGCTGAGCGACACGGCGACGTGGACACCGGTCAAGGCCACCAGCTCCTCGGACGCGGTCACCGTCACCACGACCACCGGCGCGAAGCCGGGCTCGCTGACCTTCACCGTGGACTCCCTGGTCGCCACCCACTCGGTCGTCGCCAACGGCTCGTACGGAGCCGCCTCGGACCCCGCCGGCTTCACGCGGATCGATGTCACGGACTCCACCGGGACGGTGGTGGGCACCGTGAGCGTCGGAGGCAGCGGCACGCTCGCCGACGCGGTGTCGGCCATCACCGCCAGCCCCTACGGGTTGAGCGCCCGGACCGTCGATGTCGGCGGCGAGCTGCGGCTCGAGGTCAGCAGCACGGCTGCCGGCGCGGACGGGACCTTCTCGCTCACCGCCTACACCCCCTCGACCATCCCCCTGGGCAGCCCCACCCCGGGCCCGGCGTTCGCCGTGGTCACCCAGGGCACCGACGCGCAGCTGACCGTGGGCACCGGCCCGGGCAAGTACGCCGTGAGCGGCACCACCAACACCTTCAGCGACCTGCTGCCCGGCCTCACGCTCACCGCCACCCGGACCGGTGGACCGGTGACCGTCGACGTGGCCAGTGACCCCTCCGCCGTTGCCGCCGCCGTGCAGTCCCTGGTCACCGCGGCCAACAGTGCGCTGTCCACCGTCCGCGGCTACGGCTACAACGGCGCGGGCAGCACCGCCGCCCTCCGCGGGGACAGCACGCTGCGCCAGCTCGTGGGCGACGTCCTGGGCGCGGTGGCCTCGGCGGTCGGCACGGACGACTCACCCGCGGTGGCCGGGCTGCAACTCAACAGCAAGGGTGAGGTCGTCTTCGCGGCTGACGTCTTCACCGCGGCGCTGGCAGCCGACCCGGCGTCGGTCCGGGCGCTCGTCGACGGGTCCACGGTGGGCGGGTCCACCGTCCCCGGCGTGGCGCAGCGACTCGCGGCGGTGACCGCTGAGGCGACCGACGCGACCACGGGCACCCTGACCGTGCTGGCCCTCAACAAGGACCGTCAGGCGTCCGACCTGCAGGAGCGGATCGACGAGTGGGACCTGCGCCTGGAGCTCCGACAGCAGACCCTGACGCGACAGTTCAACGCCATGGAGACCGCTCTCGGCACGCTCAACAGCCAGGCCTCCTGGCTGTCGGCGCAACTCGGCCAGCTGCCGAGCTGGTCGTCGAGCAACTGACCAACCCGTACCCGGAGGAACCCTCGATGAGTGCTGCCACCCTGCGGACCCGATACCTCGGTGACACCGTCGCCACCGCCTCACCGCCGCAGCTGCTGGTGATGCTGTACGACCGCCTGGCCCTCGACCTGGACCGCGCGCACAGCGCCCTGACTGCCGGCGATCGTCAGGACGCCGGCCGCAACCTGCTGCACGCCCAGGACATCGTGGTCGAGTTGCGGGAGAGCCTCCGGGTGGACATGTGGGACGGCGGCCCTCGGCTGGCGGCCTTGTACAGCTGGCTGCTCGGCGAGTTGGTGCAGGCCAACGTCAAGGGCGACCGCAATCGTGTGGCGTCGTGCCAGCAGGTCGTCGAGCCGCTGCGCGATGCGTGGCGGCAGGCGGCCGCCACGCTCGCCGCCACACCCGCATGAGCCCCGGCCGGCCCGGGCCCGGGAACGGCGACCCCGCCCGCGAGTGGGCCACCGTGCTCGACGAGCTCGAGGGCGAGGTGCTCGCCGCGGAGGCGGTCCTGCGGGCCGACCGCGACGACGAGATCGCCGCCTGGGGCGGCCGCGCCGAGGACTGGATCCCGCCGGCCACCCTCGGCCCGGTCCCCGCGGACCTGCGCGAGCGCGCCGCCCACCTGCTGCAGCACCAGCTCGCCGTCGCCGAGGAGCTCGCCGAGCGGATCATCCGGTCCCGAAGGCAGCGCGACGTGGCCGCCCGGATGTCCTACGGCCCCACCCGGCCAGTTGCCTCGTTCGTCGACCGCAGTCTCTGACCCAGCGGCCCCCCGCGCGCGCGAACAGCCACTCCCCCGCCCCCCGTGGCGCCGACCCTCGGCGCTCCGGGGGGCGTCGTCGTCCCCGGGTCCGGCCGGGCCGGTCACGCACCGTGGGCCACAGCCGGCTCGTCCACCCCATCCGCGGACTCCGGCCACTCCCGTGGGCAGCACCCGTCCGGCGCGCACCACGGGGTGCCGATGACTGCAGAGCACGGACAGCGCACCCCTCGCCACGGATCGGCGGACCCCGCACTCGCTCGCGAGTGCCTCTCCTGCGTACCCGGAGGCCGATCGTGTCCCGCTGCCCCGCCCGAGGAACCGCCCCGTGATCGGCGACGTCACCTCGTCGGCCCTGCACACCGCGCTCAACGGGCTCGCCCAGCGGCAGCGGGTCACCGCCGACAACATCGCGAACCTGCAGACCCCGGGCTTCCTGGCCGGCCGGGTCGACTTCGAGGCCGGCCTGCGCGGCGCGCTGGCCGCCGGCGCGACGCCGACGGACTCCACCGGCACGGTCCGCCGCTCGGTGGAGCCCACCCGGCTGGACGGCAACAACGTCAACCTCGACGCCGAGACCGTCATCGCCACGGAGACCGGGCTGCGCTACCAGCTGGCTCTGGGCGCCCTGGACGGCAAGTACACCGTCATGCGCACCGCGCTGCGGACGCAGTGACATGAGCGAGCGCGCGAGCGGATCGATGGACGGAGCCACTGTGCGCATGCCTCTGACGAGCGCCGGCGAGGAGGAGGCATGAGCACGTTCGACTCGCTCGGCATCTCCGGGTCCGGGCTGCTGGTCCACCGCAGGTGGCTGGACGCCGTCTCGGACAACATCGCCAACATCAACAACGTCACCTCGACCGACGCCGACGCCTTCCAGGAGCGGCTGATCGTGGCGCAGGCCGTCGACTACGGCTCCGGCGAGGGCGGCGTCCGCGTGGCCAGGGCCGAGTACGGCAGCCCGGAGGGCCGGCTGGTGCACGAGCCGGACCACCCGCTGGCCGACGCCGACGGCTACGTCCGGTACCCCGACATCGACCTGGGTGACCAGATGACCCAGCTGATCATGGCCCAGCGCGGCTACCAGGCCAACCTGGCCGTGGTCGAGCGGGCCACCAGCGCGTACCAGGCCGCACTCCAGCTCGGGAAGGGCTGACCATGACCTCGCCCATCGGCGGCATCTCGTTCCCGTCCGCGGTCACCGGGCTCGCCGGTGTCACCGGGGCGGCACCGGCCCCCGACGCCGCCGCCGCGACCACCGCGGCCGGCGACGGCGGCTTCGCCTCCGTCCTCGCCTCGTCCCTGGACCGGCTGCAGGCCACCCAGTCGACGACCGACGGCCTGGCCGTGCAGGCCGCCACCGGCGACCTGCGTGACGTGCACGACTACATGATCGCGGCGAACGAGGCCAAGCTCGCCACCGAGATGGTCGTGACGCTCAAGAACAAGGCCGTCGAGGCCTTCACCGAGGTCATGAGGATGCCGGTCTGATGCCCACCGCCCTCGCCGGGCCGCTGGAGCGCGTGCGGTCCACGCTGTCCACGATCAGCCCCGGCCAGAAGGTCGTCATCGGCCTGCTCACCGCGGGGCTGGTCCTGGGCGGGTTCGTCTTCCTCCGCTGGATCACCGCGCCCACCTACGCGCCGCTGTTCTCGAACCTCGCCTCGGCCGACGCCTCGGCGATCGTCGACGAGCTCAACGCGACCGGCGTCGCCTACGAGCTGGCCGACGGCGGCGGCACGATCATGGTGCCGAACGAGCAGGTCTACGACCTGCGCCTGTCGATGAGCGGCAAGGGCCTGCCCGCCGGCGACGACACCGGCTACGCCCTGCTCGAGGAGCAGGGCATCACCACCAGCGAGTTCCAGCAGCAGAAGACCTACCAGCGGGCGCTGGAGGGCGAGCTCGCCGCGACGCTGGAGTCGCTGGAGGGCGTCCGGCAGGCCACCGTGCACCTGGCCCTGCCCGAGGAGGAGGTCTTCGCCTCCGACGAGGCCGAGCCCACCGCCTCGGTGCTGCTGGACCTGGCGGCGGGCACCTCGCTGGACAGCGGGCAGGTGCAGGCCGTCACCAACCTGGTCTCCTCCAGCATCGAGGGGATGGACGCCGAGCAGGTGACCGTCGCCGACTCCACCGGCGCGGTGCTCTCCGCACCCGGCCAGGGCGTCACGTCGGCCGCCGGCGACGCCCGCTCGCAGATGGAGCAGGACTACGAGGGCCGGCTGGCGTCCAACGCCCAGGCGATCCTCGACCGCGTGTTCGGCCCCGGCCGCGCGCAGGTCTCCGTCCGCGCCGACCTGGACCTCGACCAGCGCAGCACCACCTCGCGGACGCACACCTACGAGGAGGGCACGCCGCCGATCTCGGAGAGCACCACCACCGAGGACTACGCCGGCACCGGCGCCGCCGTCGGCGGGGTCCTCGGCCCGGAGAACCAGCCCGACGCGGGGGCCGGTGCCGGGGACTCCACGTACACCAAGGAGTCGACGACGGCGAACAACGCCGTCGGCGAGACGCTGGAGACCGTCGAGGCCGCGCCGGGCGCGGTCAACCGGCTGACCGTCTCCGTGGTCATGGACGAGGCCGTGGCCGGCAACGCCAACCAGGCGCAGATCCAGGACCTCATCGGCAACGCCGTCGGCCTGGACGTCGCCCGCGGCGACGACATCACCGTGGCCGCGATGGCCTTCGACACCACCGCCGCCGACCGCGCCGCCGAGGATCTCGCGGCGGCAGAGGAGGCCGAGCGGCAGGCGCAGCTGTGGTCGATGGTGCGCACCGGTGGCATCGCCCTCGGCATCGCGCTGCTCGTGCTCGTCGTCTGGCTGCGCAACCGCCGCCGGTCCGACGACGAGGTCGAGGAGGACTACGAGGCGATGGAGCTCACCGACGACGTGATGGCCGAGCTGGACCGCATCCGCGTCGCCAGCGCCCGGGCGGTGCCGGCGGTCGACGAGGCCGCCCTGGAGCTGGAGGCCGCCGAGCGGGCCCGGGTCCGCGGGGAGATCGCCACGATGGTCAGCGACAAGCCCGACGAGGTGGCCGCCATGCTGCGCGGCTGGCTCAACGAGAGTGGTGTGAAGTGACACTGGCATCCGTCGAGCAGATGGTCGGCGCGGCGCCGTCGCCCGCCGCACCGACCGCCGTCCTCCCGGTGGTCCGCCAGGGACAGCAGATGCCCGGCCTGCGCAAGGCCGCGGTCTTCATCGCCCAGCTGTCCAAGGAGGAGGCCGGCGCGCTGCTGTCGAAGATGCGCCCGCGCGAGGTCGAGGCGGTGACCCGCGAGCTGATGAAGCTCGGGACGGTCGAGTCCGACGACGTCGACGGCGTCCTCGAGGAGTTCCACCACCTCATGACCGCGCAGCGGTTCGTGGGCCGCGGCGGCGTGGAGTTCGCCCGCGAGATCCTGGCGGCCGGCCTCGGCGAGGACAAGGCCGACGGCATCCTGTCCCGGCTCAACGTCGTCTACACCGAGGTGCCCTTCGCCTCGCTGCGCAACGCCGACGTCCGCCAGCTGGTGACCTTCCTCAAGGAGGAGCACCCCCAGGTGATCGCCCTGGTGCTGGCGCACCTGACCGCCGCGCAGTCCGCCGAGGTGCTCTCCGGCTTCGCCCCCGAGCAGCAGGCCGCCGTCGCGCACCGCATCGCGACCATGGACCGCACCTCCCCGGAGATGGTCCGACTGGTCGAGGAGGAGCTCGGCCGGCGGATGGGCTCGCTGCTGGCGCACCAGGACATGAGCACCGTCGGCGGCGTGGAGACCCTCGTCGAGATCATCAACCGCTCCCCGCGGCCGACCGAGCGCTCCATCCTCGAGTGGCTGGACACCACCGACCCGGAGCTGGCCGACCAGGTGCGCGCCCAGATGTTCGTCTTCGAGGACATCGTCACGATCGACGACCGGTCGCTGCAGCTGGTGCTGCGGGAGGTGGAGGCCAACGACCTGGCGACGGCGCTCAAGGGGGTGCGCCCCGACGTCCGCGACAAGGTCGTCCGGAACCTGTCCGAGCGTGCCGCGGAGAACCTCGCCGAGGAGATCGAGCTGCTCGGCCCGGTCCGCAGCCGGACGGTCGAGGAGGCCCAGGCCAAGGTCGTCGGCGTCATCCGCACGCTCGAGGAGCAGGGCGTGCTGACCATCTCGCGGGGCGGTGAGGACGATTTCGTCGCCTGAGCGAGGACCCCTGGAGGGGCCCCCCGCCCCCCGGGCGCCGCGGGAGTCCGCGCTGCTGCGCGGCGGCACGGCGCAGGCCGCGCCGCGCGCGGCGTACACCCGCACGGTCCCGGTGCCGCCCCAGGCGACCGGCGAGCGGCGGACGACGGTGCGCCGCGCGGCCGACGCCCCGGTGCCCGGCGGCCGGCACGCCGTCCGGCTCGGCGACGTCTACGCCGAGGAGCTGGCCCGGCTGCGCGAGCACGCCCGCCAGGAGGGCTACGCCGCCGGCCACGCCGAGGGGGTGCTCGCCGCCGAGCCCGTGGTCGCGGAGGCCGAGCGGGCCGCGCAGGCCCGGCTCGCCGAGGTGCAGGCCCGCTGGGAGCGTCGGATGGTCTCGGCCACCGCCGCCCTCGGCGCCGCGGTGGCCCGGCTGGAGGCCGCCGCCGTGCCGGTCGCCGAGGACGTCCGGGACTCCGTCATCAGCGTCGTGCTGACCCTCGTCGAGGACCTGCTCTGCCGCGAACTCGCGCTCGCCGACGACCCGGTCATGGACGCCGTCCGCCGGGCGCTGACGCTGTGCCCGGCCGACGAGCCCACCGTCGTCCGGCTGCACCCCGACGACCTCGCCGAGCTGCCGGCCGAGGCGCTGGCCGAGCTGCCCGCCACGGTGCGGGTCGTCGGCGACCGCGCCGTCGAGCGCGCCGGCGCCGTCGCCGAGACCGGCCCCACCCGGGTCGACGCGCAGCTCGGCGCGGCGCTGGAGCGGGTCCGGGCGGTGCTCGCACCGTGAGCGCCGGCCTGCTCGACCGCGCCCGCGCGGCGGCCCGCCCCCAGCTCACCGGCTCGGTGGTCGGCGCGATGGGCCTGACCCTCACGGTCGAGGGCGTCGCGGCCGCAGTCGGCGACCTCGTCGAGATCGACCCGGCACCGGACGGCGGCCTGCTCGCCGAGGTGGTCGCCGTCGCCCGTGAGCGGCTGACCTGCATGCCGCTCGGCGAGCTGTCCGGCGTGCAGGCCGGTGCACGGGTGCGTGCCACCGGCATGCCGCTGCAGGTGCCGGTCGGCGAGGCGCTGCTCGGCCGGGTGCTCGACGGCCTGGGCCGGCCGGTGGACGGCGGCCCGCCGCTGGACGCCTCCGTGGAGTTCGTCGACCTGGCCAGCGAGACACCGCACGCCCTCACCCGCACCCGCGTCGAGGAGCCGCTGACCTCCGGCGTCCGGGTGCTGGACACCATGGTCCCGCTGGGCAGGGGCCAGCGGCTGGGCATCTTCGCCGGCTCCGGCGTCGGCAAGTCCACGCTGCTGGCGCAGATCACCCGCGGCACCGACGCCGACGTCCGCGTCATCGGGCTGATCGGCGAGCGTGGCCGCGAGGTGCGCGAGTTCCTCGAGGAGAACCTCGGCGCCGAGGGCATGGCGCGCACCGTCGTCGTCGTCGCCACCTCCGACGAGCCGCCGCTGGTGCGCCTCAAGGCCGCCTTCGTCGCCACCCGCATCGCCGAGGGCTTCCGCGACCAGGGCCGCGACGTGCTGCTGATGATGGACTCGATCACCCGCACCGCCATGGCCCAGCGCGAGGTCGGCCTGTCCGCCGGGGAGCCGCCGGCCACCCGCGGCTACCCGCCGAGCGTCTTCGCGATGATGCCCCGGCTGCTGGAGAAGGCCGGGACGGCGGCCGTCGGCTCGATCACCGGCCTCTACACCGTGCTGGTGGACGGCGACGACCACAACGAGCCGATCGCCGACACCGCCCGTTCCATCCTCGACGGGCACGTGGTGCTCACCCGCGCGCTGGCCACCCAGGGGCACTTCCCGGCCATCGACGTGCTGGAGTCGATCTCCCGGGTGGCCACCGCGGTCGTCGCGCCGCCGCAGATGGCCGACGCCCGTGAGGTGCGCCGGCTCCTGGGCGCGCTGCGCGACGTCAAGGAGCTCATCGAGATCGGCGCCTACTCCGCCGGCACGGACGCCCTCGTCGACCGCGCCCGGGCGCTGGCCCCGCAGATCGAGGCGTTCCTGCAGCAGCCGACCGGGGAGCTGACCCCCGCCGCTGAGTCGTGGGCGTGGCTCAACCGCATCGTGCGGTCGGCGTGAAGCGGGCCGCCTTCCGGCTGCAGTCGGTCCTGGAGGTCCGCCGCACCGAGGAGCGCGCGGCCGCGCTGGCCGCCGCCGACGCCGCCCGCGCCGCCGCCGAGGCCGACCGCCGCGCCACCGAGGCGGAGGCCGCCGCGTCCTCGGCCCTGCCCTCCGGCCCGCTCGACCCCGGTGCCTTCCGCGCGCGGATGGCACTGGGGCGGCTGGCCGCCGAGGACGCCGTCGCGGCCCGGTCGCTCGCGACCGCGTCGGCCGAGCAGGCCGACCTGGTGCGCGCCGCCTGGACCGCGGCCGCCCAGCGGGCCAAGGGGCTGGAGCGGCTGCGCGAACGTCACCTGCAGGCGGTGCGACTGGCCGAGCAGACTGCCGAGGAGAGGACCGTGGACGACCTCGTGACCGCCCGCTCCGGCCGCCGCGCCCGCACCGACGGGGAGGCGGCGTGGAGGGACTGACCGCGGTGCAGTCCCGGATCAGCGAGATCCAGGCCCGCTTCCTCACCGCGCCCCGCCCGGCCGCCGCCGGCTGGACCGCGGCCGCCGCCGCCGCCGGCCTCACCGGCACCGGCGCGACGCCCGCGGCCGGCGCCGGGGCGGCGGGCAGCGCGTCCGAGGGCGCCGTCGTCGCCGAGGCGCGCCGGTACCTCGGCGTCCCCTACCTGTGGGGCGGCACCGACCCGGCCAAGGGGCTGGACTGCTCGGGGTTCACCCAGCTGGTCTACGGCAACCTCGGCGTCGACCTGCCGCGCACCTCCTCCCAGCAGGCCACGGCCGGCCGGCCGGTGGCGGGCCTGGCCGACGCCCGCCCGGGCGACCTGGTCTTCTTCGACCACTCCTCCGGCCGCCCCGGCATCGACCACGTCGGCATCTACGTCGGTGACGGCAAGATGATCGCCGCCCCGCAGGCCGGTGAGGTCGTCGAGGTCCAGGACGTCGGGAGGCCCTCGGTCATCCGGCGGGTGCTGCCCGCGGAGCCGGCGGCCGCCGCGGCGGCGCCCGCCCCGGCCGCGTCGCTGTCCGGCGTCCCGTACGCCGACCTGTTCACCCGCGCCGCCGCCCGGCACGGCGTCGACCCCGCGCTGCTGGCCGCCGTCGCGCAGCAGGAGTCCGGCTTCGACGCCTCCGCGGTCTCCCCCGCCGGCGCCCAGGGCCTCATGCAGTTCATGCCCGCCACCGCCCGCGGCCTGGGCGTCGACCCGTTCGACCCGGCCTCGGCCGTCGACGGCGCGGCCCGCTACCTGGCCGACCTGACCGAGCAGTTCGGCTCCACCGAGCTCGGCCTGGCGGCCTACAACGCCGGGCCGGGCACCGTCCGCCGCCACGGCGGCATCCCGCCCTACGCCGAGACCCAGGCCTACGTCCGCGGCGTGCTGAGCAAGGCAGAGGCCCTCCGATGACCGCTCCCCTGGCACCGGCCGCGCCGGCGCCCGCCCCGGCCCTGTCCTCGCCCACCCACCCCGCGGCCACGGACTCCCCCGGCGGCGGCGAGCGCTTCGCCAGCGCCCTCGACGACGCCGTCGCCGGTCAGCAGGGTGCCCCCCGCGACGGCGAGCGCCCCGCCGACGGCGAGGACGCCGCGGCCGGGCCGACCGCCGAGGCCGTGCCCGCCGTCGCCGCACCCCCGGCCGTCCCCGGCGTCTCGCCGGCGGGCATGCCGCCGGCCCTGTGGGCGCTGCTCACCGGACTCGGGCCGGGCGCGGCCCCCGCCGCCGTGGTCCCGCCCGCCACCGGCGCGGTCCCGCCGTCCGTCCCGGCCGGTGCCCCCGCCGCCGTCCCCGCCGGCCCCGTCCCTGCCGGCCCCGTCCCGGCCGCGGTGCCGGCCGGCCTCCCCGTGACGGCCGCGGTCCCCGGCGCCCTCCCCGCCGGCGACGCGGCCACCGCCGTACCCGTGGCCACACCGGCGGCCGCGTCGACCGCGGCCACGCCGCCGGCCGCGCCGGTCCGCCCGGCCGGTGTCCCCGGCCCCGCCACCGCTGCGGCCGCCGGGCTGACCGTGGTGGTCGCCGGCCCGCAGGCCCCGGCCACCGCGGCCGCCGACGCCGCCCCGGCTGCGGGCGCACCGGCGCTGCCCCCCGCGGCCGCACCGGCACCCGGCGAGGGCACGGCCGCCGACACCGGCGCCGCCCCCGACCGGGAGCCCCCGGTGCCGGCCACCCCTGCGACCACCCCTGCGACCACCCCGGCCGCCGGGCCCGCCGCCCCGGCGGCGCCCGCGACGCCGGTGGCCGCCGCGGCGGCCGCGGCCGCTCCGGCCCCCCCGGTCTCCGGCCAGGTCGCCCAGCAGGTCGCCGTCCTGCGCACCGCCCCGGACGGCACGCACACGATGACCGTGGTGCTCACCCCGGAGACCCTCGGGCCGGTCGAGGTGCAGGTGACCCTGACCCAGGGCGCGGTCGACCTCAGCCTGCGCAGCGCCACCGAGGCCGGCCGGGCCGCGCTGACCGAGGCGCTGCCCGACCTGCGCCGCGACCTGGCCGGCGCCGGGCTGACCTGCACCAGCGCCTCGGTCGACCGCGAGACCGGCGGGTCCTGGTCCGCCGGCCAGCAGCAGCACGCGGCCGGCGACCGCCCCGGCCAGCACGGGCAGCCCGACGGCCGCGGCCGGCCGTGGCTGCGCGGCGGCGACGCCGACCCGGCCCGCACCACCCCGACCAGCACCGCCACCCCGTCGTCCGGCCTCGACGTCCGAGTCTGAGACGTCCGGGTCCGAGAGGAGGAACGCCCGATGCCCGATGCCGTCAGCGCCGTGGGGGGTACCGCCACCCCACCGGCCACCAGCACGGTCACCCGCAGCGACCAGATGGGCAAGGACGTGTTCCTCCAGCTGCTGGTCGCCCAGATGCGCTACCAGGACCCGAACAGCCCGACCAGCACCACCGAGTTCATGTCGCAGACCGCGACGTTCACCCAGGTGGAGAAGCTGGAGCAGATCGCCGCGCAGAACGCCTCCATGGTGGCCCTGCAGCGCTCGCTCGGCGCCGGCGCCCTCGTCGGCCGGACCGTCAGCTACACCGGCGACGACGGCGCGCCGGTCACCGGGACCGTCGGCTCGGTGAAGATCACCGGCGAGGAGCCCAGCGCCGTCGTGGACGGCGTGGACGTGCCGATCGGCCGGCTCACCGAGGTCTCGCTGCCCGCCTCGCGCTGAAGAAGGACCCCCTCGCCCCCCGCCGTTCGCACACTCACGGCGGGGCCCTGCGAGGAGGCCACCCCACCCACCCCGCACCCGATCCCGAGGAGCCCTCCCCGTGCTGCGTTCCATGAACTCCGCGATCTCCGGCCTGCGCGCCCACCAGACCAAGCTCGACGTCACCGGCAACAACATCGCCAACGTCAACACCGTCGGCTACAAGAGCAGCCAGACCGTCTTCCAGGACACGCTGTCCCAGATCGTCCGCAACGGCTCCGCCCCGCGGGCCGAGGCCGGTGGCACCAACCCGGCCCAGGTGGGCCTGGGCGTCAAGGTCGCCGGCATCACCACGAACTTCGAGCAGGGCTCGACCCAGAACACCGGCCGGGCGACCGACTTCATGATCAGCGGCGACGGGTTCTTCGTCACCCGCGCCGGCAACGAGCAGGTCTACACCCGCGCCGGCTCCTTCAGCTACGACGCCGTGGGCAACCTGGTGACCCCGGACGGCGCGCTGCTGCAGGGCTGGATGGCCGAGGACGGCGCCGTCGACACCAACGGCGCCATCGGCACGCTCACCGTGCCCTTCGGCTCGGTCATGCAGCCCACCGAGACCGACAACGGCGCGGTGGCCGGCAACCTGTCCAGCGCGTCGGCCGCCGGCGCCGGCGTGCAGACCCAGATGACCATGTACGACGCCCTCGGCGCGCCGCACCAGATCAGCCTGTCGTTCACGAAGTCGGCGACGGCGAACGAGTGGTCGGTCGTCGCCCGGGACGAGAACGGCACCACCCTGGCCAGCACCGCCGGCCCCCTGGCGTTCGACCCGGTGACCGGCGAGCTGCCGCCCGCGTCGCAGACCTTCCAGATCACGCCGGACGCCGCCATGTCCGGCAGCTGGCCGGGGCAGATCACCATCGACCTGGCCGAGCTGCGCCAGTTCGGCGGCCCGTCGTCGCTGGCACCCGCGCGGGTCGACGGCAACGCCATGGGCTCCCTGCAGTCGATCTCGCTCAGCGGCGACGGCACGGTCATGGGCGTCTACTCCAACAACCTGCGCGAGCCGATCGGCAAGCTGGCGCTGGCCACCTTCGCCAACCCCGGCGGCCTGGCCAAGGCCGGCAACAGCTCCTACCGGGTGGGCGACAACTCCGGCCAGCCGGCCATCGGCGAGCCCGGCGCGGGTGGGCGCGGCAGCCTCATCGCCGGCGCGCTGGAGATGTCCAACGTCGACCTGGCCGAGGAGTTCACCGGGCTGATCATCGCCCAGCGCGGGTTCCAGGCCAACAGCCGCGTCATCACCAGCTCCGACGAGGTGCTGCAGGACCTGGTCAACCTGAAGCGCTAGTCGACCCCCCGCCCCCAGGTCATCGCTCTTGCGGTCCTCCATGCGCTCTCGCGGTGCTGCGGGACCGCAAGAGCGCGGGAACGACCGCAGGAGCGCAGACGTCCGCGGGGCCGCCACGCCGGCGTCCGCGCAGGTCACGGGGCTTCCCCCGCACGGGTGAGGCGGCCCGTTCGGCTCAAGGCGCGCCCGCGCGGGGCCGATGACAACCGCAGACCGGCGGCCCCGCGCGGGTGCTGCCCCCCTCCCCGAGCGAGCGGAAGGACCGCCGTGATCCGTGTGACGCGCCTGAACGGAGAACGGTTCGCGCTGAACCCCGACCTCGTGGAACGCGTGGAGGGCCACCCCGACACCGTCGTGTTCCTCGTCGACGGCACCCGCTACATCGTCTCGGAGAGCGTGGAGGACGTGCTCGTGGAGATCCGCGAGTACCGCGCCAGCATCCTCGCCACCGCCTACGAGATGGACCGCGGCACCTACCGCTCGCCGTCCCGTGCCGACGGGGCCGACGCGAGCGCCTCCGTCGTCCCCTTCCCCGCTCGCGAGGAGCGCTGACCCGTGGACCCCGCCACCCTGATCGGCTTCGTCGTCTCGATGGTCGCCCTCCTGATCTTCATGGTCATGGAAGGGGCGGACCCGATGTCGCTGCTGTTCCTCCCGGCGATCATCCTCGTCCTCGTCGCCACCTTCGGCGCGGCCATGGCGCACCAGACCATGGACGACCTCAAGAAGATGCCCGGCTGGTTCACGATGGCCCTGATGCCGGCCAAGGTGCCGCCGGCCACCCAGCAGATCCAGACCCTGGTCAGCCTGGCGGAGAAGGCCCGCAAGGAGGGCCTGCTGGCGCTGGAGGCGCAGGTCAAGCAGATCGAGGACCCGTTCCTCAAGCGCGGCCTGCAGATGGGCATCGACGGCACCGACCCCGAGGAGCTGCGGGCGGTCCTGGAGAGCGAGATCGCCGCCCGCAAGGCCGAGGACAAGGTCGCCGCCAAGTTCATGACCGCGATGGGCGGCTACGCGCCCACCATCGGCATCGTCGGCTGCATCGTCGGCCTGATGAACGTGATGGCCAACCTCAGCAACCCCGAGTCGCTGGGCCCGATGATCGCCGCGGCGTTCGTCGCCACGCTGTGGGGCGTCATGGCCGCCAACTTCTGGTTCCTGCCCATGGGCGCCAAGATCCTGCGGGTCAGCGAGCTGCGGGCCGCCACCATGGAGCTGCTGGTCGAGGGCATCGCCGAGATCCAGGCCGGCACCAGCCCGCGCGCCGTCCGGCTGAAGCTGACCTCCCTCATCCCGCCCAGCGAGCTGGCCCGGGAGGCGGCGTGAGCCGGCCCGCCCGTCCACCCCGGGCGCAGCGGTGAGCGCCGGCCACGGCGGCCGGCGGCGCGGGAAGAAGCACGAGGAGGAGGAGCACGAGAACCACGAGCGGTGGCTGGTCTCCTACGCCGACATGGTGACCCTGCTGCTGGTGACCTTCGTGGTGCTCTACGCGATGAGCCAGGTGGACCAGTCGAAGTTCGCCGCGCTGGCCAAGGGCCTGTCCGCGAGCCTCGGCGGGCCGATCGCCGTGCAACCCGGCCCGGCGCCGGAGGGCTCGGTGCTCGACGGCCTGCCCGGCGCGATCGACATCGCCTCGGCCATCGCCCCGGAGGAGACCGTCGCCCAGGCGGAGGTGGACGCCGCCGCCGCGGCCGCTGCGCTCGCCGAGGCCCGGCAGGTCGCCGTCGAGGCCCAGGCCCAGTACGAGGACCTGGCCGCGATCCGCGACCGGATCGAGGCGTCGCTCGCCGCAGCCGGGTACGCCGGCGCCGCGCGCTACGAGATCGACGAGCGCGGCCTGGTGATGCACATCGTCGCCGACCAGGTGCTCTTCGACGCCGAGCAGGCCGTGCTGCGCCCCGAGGGCCGGGCCATCCTCGACGCCGTCGCCCCCATCCTGGGCGGGTTGCCCAACGCCCTGGGCGTCGAGGGCCACGCCAACCACCTGCCGGTCACCCCGGGCGGGATGTGGCCGTCCAACTGGGAGCTGTCGGCCTACCGGGCCACCACCGTCGTCCGCCACCTGACCGGGGTCGGCGTCGCCGGGACCCGGATGGTCGCCAACGGCTACTCCGACACCCGCCCGCTGGTGCCGGTCACCGACCCCGCGGCCGTCGGCACCAACCGCCGCGTCGACGTCGTCGTCCTGTCCACCGCCTCCGCCGAGGCCAACGAACTGCTCCCCGGCCTGGACGCCGGCCGAACCCAGGAAGGCACCGATGGCTGACAAGTCGCCCACCAAGGACGAGACCCCCGAGGACGGCGAGCCGACCGGCGGGAGGAAGAAGCTGCTGCTGATCGGCGTCGTGGCGCTGCTCGTGGTGGCCGGTGCGGCGTACTTCTTCCTGTTCGCCGGCAGCGGCGAGGCCGAGGCCGCCGAGCCCGAGCACGGCGGGTACGCCGCCCTCGAGCCGATCGCGGTCAACCTGGCCGGGGGCGGCTACCTCAAGATCGGCATCACCCTGGACTACACCGTCGCCGCCGCCGGCGACGGACACGGGGGTGGCGGCGTCGACGGCGCCAAGGCCCTCGACCTGGTGATCTCCACGTACTCCCAGGCCCAGCCCGCCGACGTGGTCGGCGCCCGGGACGCCCTCAAGGAGTCCCTGGAGAAGAAGATCGTCGAGGCCTACACCGAGGACGGCGTCCCTCACGTGAAGGGCATCTACCTCACCGAGTACGTCACCCAGTGAGCCGCCGGGGCGCCCCAGCGGCGCTCCCCCGCACCACCCGTCACACCCGCCCGCCCTGACCGGCAGCGCCCCGCGCGGCCGGTCAGGGCGGTCGCGTCCCCGGCCGATGTACCGCTCGTGACCCGCCCCGACAACGGACCCGCCCCCAGCGGGCGCAGCCGCCGCGGCGAACCCCGCACCTACGACTTCCGCCGCCCCACCAAGCTCTCCCGCGAGCACGTCCGGGTGCTGCAGATCGCCCAGGAGGCCTTCGCCCGGCAGGCGACGACGGTGCTGACGTCGATGCTGCGCGCCGGCGCGCGGCTGGAGCTGCTGGGCATCGAGCAGCACTCCTACGACGACTACGTCGCCGCCCTGCCCGACCCGTGCTTCATCGTGACCTTCACGATCGAGCCGCTGGCCGGCAAGGGCGTGCTGGCCTACCCGCTGGACGTGGCGATGGCCGCCGTCGACCACATGCTCGGCGGCTCCGGCGCCGCCGAGCAGCCCAGCCGGCCGATGACGGTGATGGAGACGTCGATCACCCGGCACCTGATCGGCCGGCTGCTGCAGGAGTTCACCGCCTCCTTCGCGCACATCCTCGAGCTGCAGCCCGAGCTCAGCGCGGTCGAGTACAACCCGCAGCTGGCCCAGGCCGCCTCCGGCTCGGACACCGTGATGGTGGCCTCGTTCACGATCGGCATCGGCCCCCGCAGCGGCGAGGCCACGCTGGTGCTGCCGTTCTCCTCCTTGCAGACCCCGCTGAACAACGCCGCCTCCCCGCAGCTGTCGGAGTCCGCGCAGGCCAAGCGGCGGCGTGCCCTCGAGGCGCTCACCGAGCGGCTCACCGCCGTGCCGGTGGACGTCGGCGTGCGGTTCGCCCCGCTGGAGGTGTCCTCGGAGGACCTGCTGTCCCTCGACGTGGGCGACGTGCTGCTGCTGCGTCACCCGCAGGACGCCCCGCTGGAGGTCACCACCAACGACGTGACCTTCGCCCACGCGATCGCCAGCAACCACCGCCGCCGGCTCGCCGCGGCCATCGTCCCCACGCCGGCCTCCGGCCAGCACCCTGCCCACGCCCCTGCCCAGAAGGACACCGCATGACCTCCGTGGAGCACTCGCAGGCCTCCGAGACCGTGATCGCCGTCGTGGCGTCGGCGGCCCGCGCCGCGGCCGCGCTGGTGCCGGCGCTGTCCGAGCTCGTCCCCGGCGCGCCGGTCAGCGACCCCGACGCCGTCCTCGCCCCCGCCACGGCCGCCACCGCGGTCGCGGCCCGGCTGTCCGGGGAGGTCAGCGGGGACGTCGTCCTGGTGGTGTCCGCAGAGGTCGTCGAGGCCCTGGCCAACTCCCCCGTCGGCCCGATGGACGTCGCCGCCGCGCTGCGCCCCGCCCTGGAGGCGGCCGCCGCCACGCTCGGCCGGGTCCGGGTGGACGCCGAGCGCACCGAGGAGCCCGACGCCGCGCTGGACGGCCTGCGGGACAAGGGCATGTTCGTCGCCGTCCCCCTGCTGGCCGGGGGGGCGACCGTCGAGGCGGTCCTCGCGCTGCAGGTGACGTTGCCCCGGCCGCGCGAGCAGCGCGGCAGCCTGGACCTGCTGCGGCACGTGGCCATGGAGGTCACCGTCGAGATCGGCCGCACCCGGATGACCGTCGGCGAGCTGCTGTCCCTCGCCCCCGGCGAGGTGGTCGAGCT
Source organism: Geodermatophilus pulveris (assembly GCF_900188375.1). Classification (GTDB taxonomy): domain Bacteria; phylum Actinomycetota; class Actinomycetes; order Mycobacteriales; family Geodermatophilaceae; genus Geodermatophilus; species Geodermatophilus pulveris. The sequence continues at coordinate 29,328 of NZ_FZOO01000007.1, forward strand.
GGACCGGGCCGCCAGCGCCCCGGCCGACCTGCTGGTCAACGGCACGCTCATCGCCCGCGGCGAGGTGGTCGTCGTCGACGAGGACTTCGGCCTGCGGATCAGCGAGATCGTCACCGACGCCGCCGCCTCCGAGATCGGGTCCCGGTCATGACGTGGATGGTGATCCGGCTGGTGCTCTCGCTGGCCCTCATCGCCGGCGTGCTGTGGTTCGCGGCCGGGATGGCGCGCAAGCGCGGCCTGGGCCAGGGCAACGGCCTGATCGAGGTGGTCGCCCGGCAGCGGATGGGCCGGGCCAGCACGGTCAGCGTCGTCCGCATCGCCGACCGCGTGCTGGTGGTCGGCGCCACCGAGGAGCAGGTCACCCTGCTGGCCGAGGTGGACGGCGACGTGGTGGCCGAGGCCGTCGCCGAGCGGCGGGCCGCGCTGCCGGCCGCGGCCGGGACGCCCGGCCCGCTGGCCGGCTCGGTGTTCGACCGCGACGGCTGGACGACGTTCGTCTCGCAGCTGCGGGAGCGGACGGTCCGCCGCTGATGGCCTCCTCCCCCGCCCCGGTCCGGGGCGTCCCGGTGGCCCGGCGCGTCGGGCTGGTCCTGCTGCTCGCGGCGCTGCTCGGCACCGTGCTCGCGCTGCTGGCCGGGCCGGCGTCCGCGGCCCCCACCGCGCCGGTCGCGCCGACGGCCCCGACCGCGCCCGTGGTCCCCGGCGTCGACGGCGGCGTGGACATCTCCATCGGCGGCGGCAGCCCCAGCACCTCGATCACGCTGATCCTGGCGATCACGGTGCTGTCGGTCGCCCCGGCGGTGCTGCTGCTCGCCACCTCGTTCACCAAGATCATCGTGGTGCTGTCGCTGACCCGGAACGCGCTGGGCATGCAGATGTCCCCGCCGAACACCGTGCTCACCGGCATCGCGCTGTTCCTGACCCTGTTCGTCATGGGCCCGGTGCTCACCGAGGTCAACGACACCGCCGTCCAGCCGTACCTCAACGGGCTGATGACGGTGTCGCAGGCCTACGACGTCGGCGTCGTCCCGCTGCGGGCCTTCCTGCTGGACAACACCCGCGAGGACGAGCTGGCTCTGATGGTCGGGCTGTCCGGCGAGGAGGCCCCGGCCGACGCCGCCGCGGTCAGCATGACCACCCTGGTGCCGGCGTTCGTGCTGTCGGAGCTCAAGAGCGCCTTCATCATCGGGCTGGTCGTGTTCATCCCGTTCCTGGTGCTGGACATGCTGGTCAGCGCCGCGCTGATGTCGATGGGCATGATGATGGTGCCGCCGGTGATCGTCTCCCTGCCGTTCAAGCTGCTGCTGTTCGTGGTGGTCGACGGCTGGGCGCTGATCACCACGGCGCTGGTGGGGAGCTACGGGTGAGCGCCACGAGGACGACGCGCGAGCGAGCATCGCTGCGTGCTGGGGGCACCTCCCGCGTGCGGGGGACAGCGATCGAGGAGCGGGACGAGCGCGGAGTCGAGTCATGAGCGACGCGGACGTCACCGAGATCGCCGTCGCGACGATGCTGGTGGGGGCCAAGGTCGCCGCCCCCGTGCTGCTGACCGCCCTGCTGGTCGGGTTCCTCATCTCGCTGTTCCAGGCGGCGACGCAGATCCAGGAGCCGACGCTGTCGTTCGTGCCGAAGATGATCGCGGTCGCCATCGCGCTGCTGGTCACGGGCAACTGGGTGCTCGCCGAGCTGGTCAGCTTCACCCAGAGCCTGTTCGACTCGCTGCCGCGCCTGCTCGACCGGACGTAGCGGCCGTGGACCTCGAGGTCCCCGCGGGCACCCTGGCGGCACTGCTGCTGGGGACCGCCCGCGCCACCGGCTTCGTGCTGCTGGCCCCGCCGTTCAACTCCAGGAGCATCCCGGCCCCGGTGAAGGGCGCGCTGGCGCTGGCCCTCTCGGTCGCGCTGATGACCCGCATCGCCACGGACCTGCCGGAGCCGACCACCGGCTTCCTGGTCGTCGGCGCGGTCACCGAGGTCGCCATCGGTGCGGCCCTGGGCCTCGTGGTGCACGTGCTGTTCGCCGCCGTCCAGTACGCCGGCGACCTCATCGACCTCACCGGCGGCTTCTCGCTGCAGCCGGCCTACGACCCGCTGTCGATGACGACCGCCTCCTCGGTCGGCCGGCTGCACCACATGCTGGCGACCACGCTGCTGTTCACCAGCGGCGGCCACCTGCTCGTCGTGCGCGGGTTCGCCACCTCCTACGAGGGGATGCCGGTCGGGGGGTCGGTGCCCACCGAGCAGCTGGCCCCGGTGCTCATCACCGCGCTGTCGCTGATGTTCCTCGCGGCCCTGCAGATCGCCGGGCCGATGGTGGCGGTGCTGCTGCTCGCCGACGTCGCGCTGGCGCTGCTGTCCCGCGCCGCGCCCGCGCTCAACATCTTCGCCTTCGGGTTCCCGGTCAAGATCATGCTGACGCTGACCCTGCTGGGTCTGACCTTCCCGCTGCTGCCCCCGGCCCTCGACGCGCTGCTCGAGCACGCGGTCCGGGCCATGGTCTCCCTGCGGAGCGGGTGAGCCGTGGCCAAGGACGGGCCGGGCGGGGAGAAGACCGAGGACCCGACTCCGCAGCGCCTCAAGAAGGCGCGCAGGGAAGGGCAGATCCCGCGGACGCAGGAGCTCGGCACCTGGGCCGGCGCGGCGGCGGCCAGCTACCTGCTGCCGATGCTGGTCCGGAACGCCTACGACGAGGTCGGCCGGATGTTCGTGGCGATCGACGTGGTGGTCGACGAGCCCGAGGTCGAGACGGTCACGGCCCTGCTGGGTCAGGCCCTGAGCGCCTTCGTCACCGTCATGCTGCCGATGGCGGTGGCCCTCGTGGTCGTGGGCGTCGTCGCCTCCGCCGCCCAGGGCGGCGTGTCGGTCAGCGGCACGCCGCTCAAGCCGACGCTGCAGAAGCTCAACCCCTTCCCTGGCATCAAGCGGATGTTCGGCGGCCACGGGCTGTGGGAGGCCACCAAGGCGATCATCAAGACCGCCGCGCTGGCCACCGTCGTCGTCGTGACCAGCGATCGGGCCCAGGAGCTGGTGTCGGCGGCCGGGTCGCTGCCGCTGTCGGCGGTGGTCGCCACCTTCACCGACTCCGCCGTCCTCATGTTCCGCGTCGTGGCGGTCACCGGCCTGGCCATCGCGATCGCCGACTACGTCATCGTGCGCCGGCAGACCATGGCCAAGCTGAAGATGAGCAGGTACGAGATCCAGCAGGAGCACAAGCAGTCCGAGGGCGACCCGCACGTCAAGGCCCAGCGCCGGGCCACCCAGCTGGCGATGTCCCGCAACCGGATGATGGCCGAGGTCGCCGACGCCGACGTGCTGCTGGTCAACCCCACCCACGTCGCCGTCGCACTGCGCTACCAGGCCGACCGCGGCGCCCCCCGGGTCGTGGCCAAGGGCGCCGACGAGGTCGCCGCCCGGCTGCGCGAGCGGGCGGCCGAGGCGCGGGTGCCGATGGTCCAGGACATCCCGCTGGCCCGCGCGCTGCACGCCTCCTGCGACATCGGCCAGGAGGTGCCGGCCCAGCTGTTCACCGCGGTGGCCCGGGTGCTGGCGTTCGTCATGCAGCTGTCGGCCAAGGGCGTGCGCGGCGGGGTGCACCGGCCCGGCTTCGCCGCCCCGGACGTCGAGGGGCTGCCGCGCGCCGGGCGCCGACGCTGACGGGACGGGTGGGGCGGGCGGGACGGCCGGGGCGGACTGCGGTGCCCCGCCCCCGGGGTGCTGCCGATGAGTCCCCCGTGCGAGGGATCTCGAAGGCCGCCGTCCCGATCGGCGTGGTGGCCATCGTCCTCATGCTGGTCGTGCCCCTGCCCGCCGCGGTGCTGGACCTGCTGCTGGGCCTGAACATCACCGCGTCGCTGCTGGTCCTGCTGGTCGCCATGCAGATCCGGCGGCCGCTGGACTTCGCCGTCTTCCCGTCGCTGATCCTCATCGCGACGCTGTTCCGGCTGGCCCTCAACGTCTCCTCGACGCGGCTGGTGCTGACCGACGGCTACGCCGGCAAGGTGATCGAGGCGTTCGGGCACTTCGTCATCGGCGGCTCGCTGATCGTCGGCCTGGTGATCTTCGTGATCCTCACGATCATCCAGTTCGTCGTCATCACCAACGGCGCCGGCCGCGTCGCCGAGGTCGGCGCCCGCTTCACCCTCGACGCGATGCCCGGCAAGCAGATGGCCATCGACGCCGACCTGAACGCCGGGCTGATCAACGAGAAGCAGGCCCGCCGGCGGCGCACCGAGGTCACCGCCGAGGCCGACTTCTACGGCTCGATGGACGGCGCCTCGAAGTTCGTCAAGGGCGACGCCATCGCGGCCATCATCATCACGTTGATCAACCTGATCGGCGGCATGGCGATCGGCGTCATGCAGCTGGGCATGGCCCCCGGCGACGCCGTCTCCACCTACTCGCTGCTGACCGTCGGCGACGGCCTGGTCTCCCAGATCCCCGCGCTGCTGCTGTCCACCGCGACCGGCATCATCGTCACCCGCTCGGCCTCCGACGGGGACATGGGCAGCGACCTGCTGGCCCAGCTCGGCCGGTTCAAGTCCCCGGTGCGGATCGCCGGCGGCGCGTCCCTGGCGCTGTGCCTCATCCCCGGCCTGCCCAAGCTGCCGTTCCTGCTCATCGGTGGCCTCTTCCTGCTCGCCGCCTCCCGCATGCAGGAGACGGCGGACGACGACGAGGACGCCGGCCTGCAGGCCGCCGCGGACGAGGAGCCCACGCCGGACTCCCCCGAGTCGATCGCCGAGAAGATGCGGGTCGACCCGCTGGAGCTCGAGGTGGCCTACGACCTGGTGGACCTGGTCGACGCCGCCCGCGGCGGTGACCTGCTGGACCGGGTCAAGGCGCTGCGCCGGAAGGTCGCCATGGAGACGGGCCTGGTCATCCCGCTGGTGCGCACCCGCGACAACCTGGACCTGCCCTCGTCGCAGTACGTCATCTGGCTCAACGGCGTCCCCGCGGCCAAGGGCACCTCGCCGGCCGGCACCGTGCTGGCCATCGGCGACATGCTCGACGGGCTGCCCGGCCGGGCCACCCGCGAGCCGGTGTTCGGGCTGCCCGCCAAGTGGGTGCCGGTCGAGCTGCAGCGGCAGGCGGAGATGGCCGGCGCCACCGTCGTCGACCGCTCCTCGGTCATCACCACGCACCTGGCCGAGGTCGTCCGGCAGAACGCCGCCGACCTGCTCGGCCGGGAGGACGTGCGGCTGCTGGTCGAGATGGTCAAGCGCACCCACCCGGTCGTCGTCGACGAGCTCACCCCGGCGCTGCTCACGCTGGGCGAGGTGCAGCGGGTGCTGCACGGGCTGCTCGCGGAGAGCGTGTCCATCCGCGACCTGGTGCGCATCTTCGAGGCGCTCTCGGTGCGGGCGAAGACGTCCACCGACGTCGACGGCCTGGTCGAGGCCGCCCGGACCGCGCTCGGCGCCGCGATCAGCCACCCCTACGTCACGCCCGACGAGCGGCTGCACGTGCTGACCCTCGACCCGGCCTTCGAGCAGCGCCTGCTGGAGGCCGTGCGGCAGAGCGAGGCCGGGCAGGTCCTGGCCCTGGACGCCGGCACGGTCGACGCGCTGGTCAACGGCTGCACCGGCCTGCTGACCGAGGCCGAGCGGCTGGGCCAGGCCCCGGTGCTCGTGTGCTCGCCGCAGGTCCGCGCCGCGCTGTCCCGCCTGATGCGTCAGATCCTCCCCCGCCTGCCGGTGATCTCCTACACGGAGGTCTCCCGCACGGCCCAGATCGAGTCCCTGGGAGTGGTGAACGGTGCCTTTGCCGTCCGTTGAGGCCGCCTCGCGCGAGGGCGCCATCGCCGCCGCGCGGGAGCGGTACGGGTCCTCCGTCCGCATCGTGGGCATCCGCCGGGTGCGCACCGGCGGGGTCATGGGCTTCTTCAGCACCGAGCGCTTCGTCGCCGAGGTGGAGGAGCCCCCGCCGGCCCCCGTCGAGCGGCGCCCGGCGTCCCGCGCGGAGTCGATGGCCCGCATCGAGGCCGCGCTGCGCCGCGACCCGGTGCTGCCCGACCCGGTCGACGAGGTCGCCGACCTGCTCGGCGGCGGCGCCGGGCGGCCCGCGGCCGGGTTGTACTCGCGCGCGTCCGCCGCGCGGTCCCCGCGCCCGGCCGCCGGCCGGGGCCACCGCCCCGCGGCGCAGCCGGCCGCGGCGCCCGCCCCGGCCCCCGCGCCGGTCGCCGTCGCCGACCCGGCCCCGGCGGCCGCCCCGGCGCCGGAGGCCCCGCTGCCGCCGTCGCCGTTCACCGCCGCGCTGGCCCAGATGGTCGCCGGGGACGTCGACGTGCGCGAGGCCGTGGACGAGGCGATCGCCGCCGTCGCGGCGTCCACCCCGGCGCCGGTCGCCGCCGTCGTCCCGCCCGCCCCGGCCCCCGTCGTCGAGGAGCCGGCACCCGCCGCCCCGGCGCCGGCGCCGGTCGCTGCCGTCGCCCCGCCCGCGCCGGCCCCCCGCCCGGCCACCGCGCCGCCGGCTCCCCCGGGGGAACCGGTGCCGGTGCCCGAGTGGGTGCACGAGCCGGACTTCGCCACCGGGCCGATCACCTCCCGGGAGGAGGCGATCGCCGAGGTGCTGCGCGCGGCCCTGGCCCACGACACGTCCGAGGCGGCGCTCACCCAGCTGCTGCGCGGCGTGCTCGCCGGCTCCCCGCCGGCCGCGGACACCGACGACGCGTGGGACGACGCGCACACCGCCGAGATCCCGGTGTGGGTCGACGCGACCGCGGAGGCCGACGAGTGGGAGGTGGCCGCCGAGGTGCTGGCCCCGACCGCGAGCGACCCCGCACCGCTGCCCGCCGACGCCACCACGGTCCTGCCGCCGCTGTCGCTGCTGCCGCCGCCGGCGCCGGGCACCGCCCTGGCCGTGCCGCCGCTGCTGGGCCGCCCGCCGGTGCCGCCGTCGACCGGCCACGCCCCGGGGCAGTCGGTCGCCCGGCTGGCCCCGCCGACCGCGCAGGGCCGGCTGGCCACCGTGACCCGGCTGCCGGTGGACAAGCGCGCCGCCGCCTCCCGCCGCTCGGCGCCGATGGTGGTGCCCTCGGTGCGCGGGCGGTCGACCTCCGGCGGCGGCTCCGGCCCGCTGCCCGGCGCCGCCGAGGAGTCGCTGATCGGCCGGCTGCTCGAGCTCGGCGTCCCCGAGGCGCTGCTCGGCGAGGAGTTCGCCGTCGAGGTCGCCCGCCGGGGCGCCTACGCCGCGCTGACCCGTGCCCTGGCCGCCGGCCTCCCGGCCGCCCCCGCGGTGCCCACCGGCGCCGGCGAGGTGCTGCTCGTCGTCGGGCCCGGAGTGGAGACCCTCGCCGCCGCCCGCGCGCTGGCCGCCTCGCTGCGGCTGGACGGCGAGCAGCTGCAGTGGGCCTCCCGCGGCGACCTGGCCGCCCTGGCCCCGCGCGGGAACCGGATCACCAGCATCGACACCGCGCTGGAGCGCCGGCAGGAGGCCGACCGGTCCAGCGCGCTGACCATCGTCGCCGTCGACGTCCCGCTGCGCGCCGGTGGCGGGGCCTGGCTGGAGCAGATGGTCGCGGTGTTCGCGCCGGTCGGGGTGTGGGCGGTCGTCGAGGCCACCCGCAAGCCGGAGGACGTCGGCCCGTGGCTGGACGCGCTGCCCCGCGTGGACGCGCTGATGGTCCAGGACACCGACCTGACCGCCGACCCGGCCGCCGTCCTCGGCCGCACCACCACCCCCGTGGCCCTCCTCGACGGCGCGCGGGCCACCGCGCACCGCTGGGCCTCGCTGCTGTGCGAGCGGCTGGAGGGCGCCGGGGCATGAGCCCGCTGCGCTGGGACGTGCTGGCGGTGTCGCTGCTCCTGGCGCTGCCCGTGCTCGTCCTGGGCCTGCGCGGCGACCTCGGCACCGCGGACGTCGTCGCCCGGATGCCGTGGTGCCTGGCCGCCGGCTGGGGTGCGGTGGCGCTGCTGCGCTGGGCCGCCACCCCGCCGCCGCCGGCCCGCCGCAGGTCGCCGGAGGACCCGCCCCCACCCGCCCCCTGACCGCCGCAGGGCCCCCGACGGTTCTTGCGGTGCTGCTTCCGCTCCTGCGCCACTGCAGGACCGCCGGAACGCGTGGTGCACAGCAAGAGCGGCTGTCCACAGATCCGCCGGGAGCGTCGTCGAGGCCGTTCTGCGCCCCCACGCTCGCGGGCATGAGCACCCGACCGTGGCCCGAGTACGTGCTCCGTCGCGCCGACGCCCTCGCCGACGGCGTGTCCGACGACGAACTGGCGCGCATGGTGCGGCGGGGAGAGCTCACCCGACTGCAACGGGGCACCTACCTGCAGGACGCCTCGACACTCTCGGGCGCGGTGCGGCACGCGGCAGTGGTGGCCGCGACGGTCGCCGATCTCCGCGTGCCCGCTGTCGTCAGCCACGTCTCCGCGGCCGTCCTGCACGGCCTACCGCTCTGGAACGTCCGCCTCGACCGGGTACACGTCCTCCGCCGTCCCCCGGCGAACGGCAGCGGCACCAGACGGGTACACCTGCACGTGGCCCGACTGGCCGACGCCGAGGTGGCCGCGGTGGCCGGGGTCGCGGTCACCGACCTCACCCGCACCCTGGTGGACGTGGCACGCACCCTGCCGTTCGAGCCGGCCGTGGTCATCGCGGACGCCGCCCTGGCCACCCGCAAGACGACCCGAGGCCGGCTGACCGAGTGCCTGGCCGGCATGGGTGGTGTCCCCGGTGTCCGCCGCGCCGCTCGCGTCATCACGTTCGCGGACGGGCGCAGCGAGAGCGTCGGGGAGAGCCGGAGCCGCGTGCTGCTCAAGCGGCTGGGCCTGCCGACACCCGAGCTGCAGCTCCGCCTGCGTCGCCCGGACGGCACCGAGATCGCACGGTGCGACTTCGGCTGGCGCCAGCACCGCACCGTCGCGGAGTTCGACGGGCGCATCGAGTACGGGCGACTGCTGCGCCCGGGACAGGCGCCGGGGACGCCGTCTTCGATGAGAAGGTGCGCGAGGATGCCATCCGCGACGGTGCCTGGCAGGTGGCGCGGTGGACGTGGCGAGACATCGACACGCCGCGGGTCGTCGGCGACCGACTGCGGCGGGCCTTCGCCCGGTCCTGAGCACTCTTGCGGTGTTTCCCCGGCTCTTGCGGCGGTGCAGGACCGCCGGAGCAGGAGGAACACCGCAAGAGCGGCCCGCCCCCGGCAACGTGGGCGGGGGTCAGCGCGGCAGGTCCTCCAGCATCTCGGTGACCAGCGCGGCGATCGGCGAGCGCTCCGAGCGGGTCAGGGTCACGTGCGCGAACAGCGGGTGCCCTTTCAGCTGCTCGACCACCGCCGCGACGCCGTCGTGCCGGCCGACCCGCAGGTTGTCCCGCTGGGCGACGTCGTGGGTGAGCACCACCCGCGACCCCGAGCCCAGCCGGGACAGCACGGTCAGCAGCACCCCGCGCTCCAGCGACTGCGCCTCGTCGACGATCACGAACGAGTCGTGCAGCGACCGCCCGCGGATGTGGGTCAGCGGCAGCACCTCGATCAGGTCGCGGCCGGCGACCTCGTCGAGCACGTCCTTGGACACCAGCGCGCCCAGGGTGTCGTAGACCGCCTGCGCCCAGGGCGACATCTTCTCGCCCTCGCTGCCCGGCAGGTACCCGAGCTCCTGGCCGCCGACGGCGTACAGCGGCCGGAAGACGACGACCTTCGCGTGCGCCCGCCGCTCCATCACCGACTCCAGCCCCGCGCACAGCGCCAGCGCCGACTTGCCGGTGCCGGCCCGCCCGCCGAGCGACACGATGCCGATGTCGGGGTCCAGCAGCAGGTCCAGGGCGATGCGCTGCTCGGCGGAGCGGCCGTGCAGCCCGAAGGCCTCCCGGTCGCCGCGCACCAGCCGCACCTGCTTGTCCGGCGTCACCCGCCCCAGCGCCGACCCGCGCGAGGAGTGCAGCACCAGGCCGGTGTGCGCGGGCAGCTCGGCGGCGGCCGGCGCATAGGCCTCCCCCGTCTCGTAGAGGGCGGCCAGCTCGGCGTCGTCGAGGGCGACCTCGGCCATCCCGGTCCAGCCGGCGTCGACGGCGTCCAGGGCCCGGTAGTCGTCGGTGTCCAGGCCCACGGCCGCGGCCTTGACCCGCAGCGGCACGTCCTTGGTGATCAGCGCGACGTCGGCGCCCTCGGCGCGCAGGTTGAGCGCGACCACCATGATCCGGCTGTCGTTGCTGTCGTTGCGGAAGCCGGCCGGCAGCACCGACGGGTCGCTGTGGTTGAGCTCCACGTGCAGCGTGCCGCCGTCCTCGCCCACCGGCACCGGGGCGTCCAGCCGGCCGTGCTGCACCCGCAGGTCGTCGAGCAGCCGCAGCGCCTGGCGGGCGAACCAGCCCAGCTCCGGGTGGTTGCGCTTGTCCTCGAGCTCCCCGATCACGACCAGCGGGAGGACCACGTCGTGGGCACCCATGCGCACCAGCGCGCCGGGGTCGGAGAGCAGGACGGAGGTGTCGAGGACGAACGTGCGGCGAGGGTTCACGAGTCGACTCCCGTGGGGCGCGACCCTGCTGGCAGGGCGCACCCCGGCTCGAAGGTGGCCGGGCCCCGGCCGGGGGGCCGGGCGCCGGCCCCCCTGGTCGACGAGATCGTCTGACACCTTCCGGGCCTCCCGTGGACGACGGGGTGAGCCCGGCGTCCACCGCGGACGGTAGGCCCGGGAGGTGACGGGAGGGTGTCGGTGGGGCAGCGTGTCCCCCCTTCGGGGCACCAGCCGCACCAGCGGTCTCAGCGGCGCCGGGGCCGGACGGCGACCAGCACCCACACCAGCGGCACGAGCAGCACCGGCCACTGCAGCCTCAGGTCGCCGAGCCACCACAGCCCGCCGACCAGCAGCACGGCCAGCCAACCCGCCGTCCACAGGCCGAGGTCGCGCGCCTCCTCGGGACTGCGCCGCCCCATGCCTCAGGCGGTCCGCAGCTCGCCGGCGACCGCCGCCGGGGTGAGGGGCTCGTCGAGCAGCCGCACGAAGCGGTCGGCGACGCCCTGGCCGGCCGGGCGGGCGTCCAGCCACCGCGCCAGCAACGCGTACCCCTCGACGTAGGTGGTGGTGTAGGCGCGCCACAACGGGTGGGTGAGGAACCGCAGCTGCTGGCGGGCCCGGTCGGGGTTGACCAGCGACCACTGCTGGATGAACGCGGCCACCTCGTCGTCCGCGGCTCCCCGGTCGTGCAGCAGGACGGCGGCGTCCTGGCGCACCCGGTTCAGCGGCGCGGCCGCCGCGGCGACCCGCTCGGCCAGGTGCCCGTCCAGGTGCAGCCCGAGGTCGCCGAGCACCTCGGCCGCCCACGGGCCCCAGCCGTCGCCGATCGCGGCGTGCACGCCGAGGTCGGCCAGCCCCTCGGCCACGAGGCACTCGGGGGTGTTGACCAGGAAGACGGTGTGCTCCAGCCGGGAGCCCCGCTCCACCAGGCCGAGCTCCTTGCGGCAGTGCTCGGTGTGGTGCCCGGGGTAGGACTCGTGGGCGACCAGGTGCGGCAGCTGGCCCAGCCGGTGCGGCAGGTCGGCGTTGATGGCGACGCGCGAGCGGTAGTCGCCCTCGTAGTAGTTGAACCCCGACCACGGCTGGTCGGTGACCACCTCGTAGCGGACCATCTCCACGTCCGGCAGCCCGTACTCGGTGCGCACCCGGTCGCGCAGCGCGCTGGACAGCGCCTGCACGGCCTCGGCCAGCCGCTGCGGCGGGCACTCCTCGCGCCGCCGGTGCGCGGCGTACCGCTCGGCGAGCGGCCCGCTGCCCGGCAGCAGCGCGTCCAGCTCGGCGTGCGCGGCGGCGTAGGCGGCCGGGTCGCCGAGGGCGAGGTCGACCTGGAAGTAGCTGCGCACCTCGTCGAGGAAGGGCACCGGCTCGCCGGCCATCTTCCGGGCGCTGCACTCCAGCGCGGTCAGCTGGCCGCCGATGAAGTCGGCCCGGTCGGCCGGCAGGTCGGACGCGGCCAGCTCGCCGAGCAGCGCCCGGGCCTGGTCGCGCAGCCCCCGCGGGGTGGGTGCCGGCTCGTCGGTCACCGCGGCCCGGATGCGCCGGTCACCGGTGTAGGCGTCGACGAAGCCCGGCTCCAGCCGGTCGAAGCGCAACCCGAGGCGCACGTACTCCAGGGGGACGTCGGGTGAGCGGGCCATGGACCGGAGTTTCTCAGCCCCCGAAGCGACGGTGGCGGGCGGCGTAGGCACGCAGCGCCCGGAGGAAGTCGACCCGGCGGAACTCGGGCCAGTAGACGTCGGTGAAGTGGAACTCCGAGTGGGCGGTCTGCCACAGGAGGAAACCGGAGAGCCGCTGCTCGCCGCTGGTGCGGATGACCAGGTCCGGGTCGGGCTGCCCGCGGGTGTAGAGGTGCTCGGAGATGTGCTCGATCTCCAGCACGGCGGCCAGCTCGTCGAGCGTCGTCCCGCGCTCGGCGTGCTCGGCCAGCAGCGACCGGACGGCGTCCGCGATCTCCCGCCGCCCGCCGTAGCCGACGGCCAGGTTGACCTGCGCCCCCGGCCGGCCCCGGGTGGTCTCCGCGGCCTCCTTGAGGACGGCGACCGTCTCCGCCGGCAGCAGCTCCAGGGCGCCCATCGGGCGCAGCTGCCAGCGCCGGCCCGGGGCGGCGAGGTCCTCGGCGACGCCCTCGATGATGCGCAGCAGCGGCACCAGCTCCGGCTCCGGGCGGGACAGGTTGTCGGTGGAGAGCAGGAACAGGGTGACCACCTCGACGCCGGCCTCGTCGCACCAGCCGAGGAAGTCCGCGATCTTGTCCGCACCGTGCCGGTGGCCGGCGTTGGGGTCCTCCAGGCCGATGGCGCGGGCCCACCGGCGGTTGCCGTCGACGATCACCCCGACGTGCCGGGGGATGTCCGCGCCGTCCAGCGCGCGGGCGAGCCGGCGCTCGTACACCTGGGTGAGGACGCCACGCAACCAGTGCCGCACCCCCACGGGGGTCACCCTAGAAGGACCCCCCGCGCCCCGCCCCTCGCGGGCCCGCAGCCCGGCGCGGCGGGGCCCGCCGCGCCGCCGGAGTCACACCCGGCTCCCGTCGCTGCCGCTCCTGCTCCTGCGTAGCCTCGCGGTCATGACCGTCCCCCCGGCAGAGGGCCACGGCCAGGGCGACGCCGTCCGCGTCGAGGCCGACGGTGCCCAGATCGAGGCGCCGTCCGGGCCCGCGGTGGCCGCCGTCCTCGAGGAGGGCGAGCAGGTCGAGCGGACCTGGACCGCCGCGGACTTCAACGACCGCGACTGGGACCACCCCGACACCCGGCCGCGGATGCGCGGCTGGCTGCACCTGTTCTCCTTCTTCGGCGCGATCGTCGCCGGTGCCGTGCTCGTCCCGCTCGGGTCGGTGCTCGGCGCGCGCGCCGGCTGGTCGGTCGCCGTCTACTGCGTGACGATCTGCGGCCTGTTCGGCGTCAGCGCGCTGTACCACCGGCGCCGCTGGTCACCGCGCGCCTGGAAGACCATGAAGCGACTCGACCACTCGATGATCTTCCTGTTCATCGCCGGCACGTACACGCCGTTCACCCTGCTGGCCGTCGAGGAGCCCACCGGGTACTGGGTGCTGCTCGGCGTCTGGGCCGGCGCGCTGGCCGGCGTCACGCTCAAGCTCACCTGGCCCACCGCGCCCCGCTGGGTGGGCGTCCCGCTCTACATCGGGCTCGGCTGGGTCGCGGTGTTCCTGCTCACCGACATCCTGTCCATCGCCGGCGTGACCGCGCTGGTGCTGCTGGCCGTGGGCGGCCTGCTGTACACCCTCGGCGGCGTGGCGTACGCGCTGAAGTGGCCCAACCCGTGGCCGGGCACCTTCGGTTACCACGAGGTGTTCCACGCGATGACCGTCGTGGCCGCCGTCTGCCACTACATCGCGGTGTACTTCGCGATGTACTCGAGCCCCTTCGTGTGAGCCCCCAGGCACAGGAGGCACTGCACACGTCCGGAGCCGTCGGGCGAATGCACTGCCTCCTGTGCACCCGGTGTCGAGGGTGCCCAGCGGTCAGCCGAAGGGCGCGCGGTCGTCGAACCTCGTCGACAGGCGGCCGGCGGTGCGCCAGGCGCGGGCGACGAGGTCGCGGTCCTCGTCGGTGACCAGGTTGCCCATCACCCGGAGCGCGACGGTCATCAGCGGGCGCGAGCGCATGCCGACCGGGCCGGCGGCGGGCAGGAAGCGCGGCACGGTGAGCAGCCCGGCCAGCCGGCGGGCGATGGAGAACGCCTCGCCGTAGTGCCGGCGCAGGGTCGCGGGCCAGGCCGACGTCCAGTCGTCGTCGGCCAGGAGCCCCACGACCTCCCGGCCGGTCTCCAGCCCGTAGTCGATGCCCTCGCCGTTGAGCGGGTTGACGCAGCCGGCCGCGTCGCCGACCAGCGCCCAGTTGCGGCCGGCCACGCCGGACACCGCCCCGCCCATCGGCAGCAGCGCCGACGCCGGGGCCTCCACCGGCCCGTGCAGCCGCCAGTCCTCCCGGCGCGCGTCGGCGTAGAGCTCGATCAGCGCCTTGAGCTGCACCCCGGCCGGACGGCGGGCGGTGGCCAGGGTCCCGACGCCGACGTTGACCTGCCCGGACGCCGCGCCCAGCGGGAACACCCAGCCGTAGCCGGACAGCAGCTCGCCCTCGGCGCCGCGCAGCTCCAGGTGCGAGGAGATCCACTCGTCGTCCGCCCGCCCGGAGCGCACGTAGCCGCGGGCGGCGACGCCGTAGGCGGTGTCCCGGTGCCACTCGCGGCCGAGCACCCGGCCCAGCGGGGAGCGCACGCCGTCGGCCACGACCAGCCGCCGGCAGCCGACGGTGACGGTCTCCTCGCCGGCCAGCTCGAACACCACGCCGGTCACCCGGTCGCCGTCCCGCTCGACGTCGACCGCGCGGGCCCCCTCCACCGGGGCGGCGCCTGCGCCGAGCGCCACGTCGCGGATCCGGGCGTCCAGCTCGGTGCGCGGCACCGCGCTGCCGTGGTCGGGGAACGCGCCGCCCGGCCAGGGCAGCTCCCACGTGCGCCCGAAGCCCGCGGCGCGCAGACCGCGGTTGCGGGCCCGCGAGCGGGCCCACCCGCCCAGGCCGAGGAGGTCCAGCTCGGCGATCGCCCGCGGGGTCAGCCCGTCGCCGCAGGCCTTGTCCCGGGGGAAGACCGCGGCGTCGGCGAGGACGACGTCGTGCCCCGCCCGGGCCGCCCACGCGGCGGCGGCTGCACCCGCCGGGCCGGCGCCCACCACGAGGACGTCGGTGGCGGCGGGGACGGCGGCGCTGGCTGGCACGACTCCAGTGTCCCCGTCCTCAGCCGAACGGCGGGAACCGCCCGGCGGCCGGCCCCAGAGCGACGCTGGCGCGGACGCGCATGGGCCAGGCGACGTCCTCGTCCTGCGCCGCGGCCGGCTGCCAGGCCCGCCGGTGGGCGTCGGCACCCGGCCGACCTGGCAGAGGCTCAGTCGACCTGGGGGCCGCGCGTCCGGACCTCCTCGACCGACGCCATCGCCGCGCGCAGCTCCCCGAGCCAGTCCTCGGTGTGCTGGGCGACCAGCCGGACGGCCCAGGCCAGCGCCTCGGACCGGGACCGGGCGACGCCGGCGTCCACGAGGGTGTCCAGGACCAGCCGCTCGCCCTGGCGCAGCCGGGTCATCACCGGCACGGAGAGGTTGGTGAACACCTCCCGGACGTCGCCGCAGGCCGCGCCCCACGCGACCGAGCGGCCGTAGCGGGCCTGCGCGGCGTCGGCGACGGCCATGCGCTGCTCGCGGGTCTCCTCGCGGAACCGCGCGATCCGGCCGGCCCGCGCGGCCGCCGGGTCCCCCTCGCCGACCTCGGGCTCGGCCAGGGTGCCGACGACGGTGATCTCGTCGCGGTCGACGACCAGCTCGGCCGGGCCGGTGAACCAGCCGTCGGGCAGCCGCCCGGCGAACCAGCCGGCGACCTCGGCGCGGTCGACCGGCGGCGGCGCGTCGGCGCCCCGGCCGCGGCCGCCCGGACCGCGACCGCGGCCCCCCGGGCCGCGCCACCCGCCGCGCATGCCGCCGAACGGGGTGTCAGAGGAACGATGGTGGTGTGCGTGCACGACGACCTCCTGGGTAGGTGATTACACGCTTACACAGTAAGTCGCGGCAGCGCCGTCTGACAGGGGCGGCGTTGCGCCGGCAGCGGACGGCGGCCGCCTGGCGAGGGCTGCCTCGACGGGGCCGCTGACCTGGCGTGCGGTGAGCAACTCCTGCCACGGCGTGCGGTTCAGGTTCGTCAGGTGCACACGTCGACACCCCTGGCTACGCCAGGCGTGTCGGGCAGATCCTGCCGTCGTCACCGCACCCTGGGAGGTCTGCCGTGAACCGCACCCGCGTCCTCGTCGTCTCCGTCCTCGCCGCGCTGGGGGTGGTCGTGCCCGCTCCGGCGGGTGCGGCACCCGCCTGCGCCACCGCCTGGGGGTCGCTCCCCGAGGTCGTCGGGCAGGCCGGACCCGGGGACGACCGGGTCTACGACGTCCGGGCGGGGCAGCACGCCTGCTTCGACCGGGTGGTGGTCGACGTCGCCGAGGTGTCCGGCCTGGACTCCTGGTCGGTCCGCTACGTGCCGGTGGCCCGTGAGGACGGCAGCGGGGCGGCCGTGCCGCTGCGCGGCGGTGCCGTGCTGCAGGTGACCCTGGGCGCGGTCGCCCACGACGCCGAGGGCCGGGCCACCTACGCGCCGGCGGACCGGCGGGAGGTCGTCGACGTGCGCGGGTGGTCCACGCTGCGCCAGGTGGCCTGGCTCGGCTCCTTCGAGGGCCGGTCGGACATCGGGATCGGCACCCGCGCGCGGCTGCCGTTCCGGGTCTGGGTGCTCGAGGGCCGCTCCGGCTCCGGCCACGACGTCCGCCTGGTCATCGACGTGGCGCACCGCTGGTGACCGGCACCGGCGGGGGCCGGCCGGTCAGCCGCGCGCGGCGTCCGGCCGGCCGTCGTCGGGACGGGGCCCCTCGATGGCGCGGGGGGCCCGCCGGAGGGTGTCCAGCAGGTCCTGCCCGGGCCGGGGTGGGCCGTCGATCAGCTCGGCGGGCGTGTCGGGCACGACGACCACCGGCCCGTCGTCGGGGTCGTCGAAGCTGCGCGGCACCCGCTTGAGGTGCGTGGTCATCGACCGCACCAGCAGCAGGATGGCGATGAAGATCAGCACGGTCAGCAGCGCGCCGATGGGGCCGGCCTTGCCGACGTCCTCGGGGAGCTGCTGCTGTTCCGCGGCGAGCAGCACCAGACCGGTCATCGCACCCCCACCTCGCTCCGGACGCCGGTGAACAGGTCGTCCTCCGGGACGGCCGAGTCGACGACCGACCGGGCCAGCTCGTAGTCCTCGGTCGGCCAGACCCGCTGCTGGACCTCCAGCGGGCAGGCGAACCACCGGCCGGTCGGGTCGATCTGGGTGGCGTGCGCGATCAGCGCGGCGTCCCGGACGGCGAAGTACTCCGCGCAGGGCACCTTCGTGGTGACCCGGTGGGACATGTCCCGCTCCGGGTCCCAGCTCTCCAGCCACTCGGTGTAGGGCGACTCCGCGCCGGAGGCGAGGATCGCCCCGTGCAGCGCCTGCAACCGGGGCAGCGAGAAGCTCATGTGGTAGTAGAGCTTCAGCGGCTGCCACGGCTGCCCCAGCCCGGGGTAGCGGTCGGGGTCGCCGGCGGCGTCGAAGGCGTGCACCGACACCTCGTGGGTCTTGATGTGGTCCGGGTGCGGGTAGCCGCCGCGCTCGTCGTAGGTCGTGATCACGTGCGGCCGGAACCGGCGGATCAGCTCGACCAGCGGCGCAGCCGCCTCCTCGGTCGGGACCAGCGCGAAGCAGCCCTCGGGCAGCGGCGGCAGCGGGTCGCCCTCGGGCAGCCCGGAGTCGACGAAGCCGAGGAACTCCTGCTCGACGCCGAGGATCTCCCGGGCCCGGGCCATCTCGTCACGGCGGATCTCCGGCAGCCGCTCCCAGACCTCGGGCCGGTCCAGCGCCGGGTTGAGCACCGAGCCGCGCTCCCCGCCGGTGCAGGTCGCCACCAGGACGCGGACACCCTCGGCGACGTACTTGGCCATGGTCGCGGCGCCCTTGCTCGACTCGTCGTCGGGGTGGGCGTGCACGGCGAGCAGGCGCAGCGGGTCCGCTTCGGTCACCGGCCCATCATCCACCGGCGGTGCGGGGTGCCGCTGCACCCGCCGGCCACGGGTCCGTGGCGCTCGTCACGTGACCCCGGCCGGGGCGCACGCCGCCCCGGCCGGGTGAGGACGGGGCCCCTGACCGGCCGGCGGTGTTACGTTAGGCCTTCTGAACGCGGCCGTCCCCCACCCGGGGGGCGGCCACCGACTTTTCAGGAGCACTGCCGTGTCCACCCCGACCGACGAGCAGCAGCAGGGCGTCTGGCTGACCCAGGAGGCCCACGACCGGCTGAGGGCCGAGCTCGACCAGCTGGTGGCCGGCCGCCCGGCCATGGCCGCGGAGATCAACGCCCGCCGCGAGGAGGGCGACCTCCGCGAGAACGGCGGCTACCACGCCGCCAAGGACGAGCAGGGCAAGCAGGAGGCGCGCATCCGCCAGCTGGAGGACCTGCTGCGCAAGGCCCGGGTCGGCAACGCGCCCACCACGGCGACGCACGCCGCCACCGGCACCGTGATCACCATCCGCTTCCAGGGCGAGGAGGAGACCGAGAAGTTCCTCCTCGGCTCCCGGGAGATCGCCGGGACGACGGGGCTGCAGGTGTACTCGCCGGAGTCGGCGCTGGGCTCGGCCATCCTCGGTGCCGCGCCGGGCTCCACGGTCACCTACCAGGCGCCGAACGGCCGCGACATCACCGTCGACGTCGTCGCCGTCGAGCCGTTCGTCCCCTGAGCCGGTGATCCGCGCCGCGCGCTCCCGGCGGGCGGAGAACACCGGGTTCGCCTGCGTGCACTGCGGGTCGGCGGTGCCGGCGAACACCGACGGGCACTACCGCAACCACTGCCCGGTGTGTCTGTGGTCGCTGCACGTCGACGACCTGCCCGGCGACCGCGCCAGCGACTGCCGCGCGCCGATGCAGCCGGTCGGGCTGGTGGAGAAGTCCGGCAAGGGCTGGCAGGTGGTGCACCGCTGCACGGCGTGCGGCCACCGCCAGCCCAACCGGCTGGTCCGCGACGGCGACGCCCCCGACGACCTCGACGTCGTGCTGGGCCTGCCCTGGCTCTGACATCGTCGGCGTACCGGCCGACACCGCGGCCACGTGCCGTCCCCCTGTCACACCGAGCCCACCCGCGGCTCACCGTCCGGAGGCCTCCGGCCGCCACCCGGTGACCGCATCAGCTGACTCTGATCAACCCGCGGCGCTTGAGCAGGGGCGTCGGGTCGGCGTCGCGGCCGCGGACGGCGCGGAAGGCGGCCAGCGGGTCCACCGAGCCGCCGACGGCGAGCAGCCGCTCCCGGAAGACGTCGCCGTTCTCCCGCCGCAGGCCCCCGTTCTCCCGGAACCACTCCACGGTGTCGGCGTCGAGCACCTCCGACCAGATGTAGGAGTAGTAGCCGGCCGCGTAGCCCCCGGCGAAGACGTGCTGGAAGTACGTCGTCCGGTAGCGCGGCGGCACCAGGTCGTGGGCGACGCCGGCGGCCTCGAGCGCGGCCCGCTCGAACTCCTGCGGGTCCCCGACCTCGGTCTCCGGCGTGATCCGGTGCCAGGCCTGGTCGAGCAGGGTGGCCGCCAGGTACTCCAGCGTGGCGAACCCCTCGCCCCACAGCTGCGCGCCCTCGATCGCCTCGACCACGGACGCCGGCAGCGGCTCGCCGGTGTCGACGTGCCGCGCGTAGCCGGACAGCACCTCCGGCCACAGCGCCCACATCTCGTTGACCTGGCTGGGGAACTCCACGAAGTCCCGCGGCACGCTGGTGCCGGCGAACCGCGGGTAGGTGACCGCGGAGCTCAGCCCGTGCAGGGTGTGGCCGAACTCGTGGAACAGCGTGTTGACCTCGTCGAGGGTCAGCAGCGTCGGCTGCCCGTCGGCGCCGCGGGTGACGTTGAGGTTGTTGACCACCACCGGCCGGGTGTCCAGCAGCCGCGACTGGGTGACGAACGAGCTCATCCACGCCCCGCCGCGCTTGCCCTCCCGGGCGTAGAAGTCGCCGAGGTAGAGGCCGACCGTCGCGCCGGCGGCGTCGGTGACCTCCCAGACGCGGACGTCGGGGTGGTAGCCGGCCAGGTCCGGGCGCGCCGCGAACCGGTAGCCGTAGAGCCGCTCGGCGGCGGCGAAGACGCCGTCGACGAGGACCCGGTCCAGCTCGAACCACGGCCGCAGCGCCGCGGTGTCGACGGAGTACCGCTCGGCACGCACCCGCTCGCTGTAGAAGGCCCAGTCCCAGGGGGCGAGCTCGTCGACGCCGTCCCGCGCGGCGACCTCGCCGAGCGCCACGGCCTCGGCCTGCGCGTTGGCCACCGACGGCCCCACCATCCGGGCCAGCATCGCGTCGACGGCCTGCGTGCTGCCGGCGGTCTGGTCGGCGAGCACCAGGTCGGCGTGGGTGGCGAAGCCCAGCAGCCGAGCGCGCTCGGCGCGGACCCGGGCGATGCGCACCGCGACCGGGCCGTTGTCGTGCGCGCCGCCGGACGCCCGGCCCACCGAGGCCTCGAACACCCGCCGGCGCAGCTGCCGGTCGCGCAGCTTGGCCAGCACCGGCTGCCCGGTGGGCAGCAGCAGCGGGAGCAGGAGACCGTCCACGCCGCGGTCGGCAGCGGCGCGGGCCGCCGCGGCGACCTCCGCCCCGCCGAGGCCGTCGAGCGCGGCGGCGTCGTCGACCACCACGGCCGCGGCCTCGGTGGCCAGCTGCAGGTTCTGCCCGAACGTCGTCGACAGCTCCGACAGCTCCCGGTTCAGCGCGGTGAGCCGGGCGCGCCCGTCGGCGTCCAGCCGCGCACCGGAGAGCACGAAGTCCAGGTGGTAGCGCTCCACCAGCCGGACGGCCTCGGCGTCCAGGCCGAGATCGTGCCGCCGGGCGTGGACGGCGTCGATGCGGGCGAACAGCTCCGGGTCCAGGCGCAGCGCGTCCGCGTGCGCCGACTCCAGCGGCGCGAGCTCGCGCTCGATCTCCCGGAGCCGGTCGGTGGCCACCGACGAGGCCAGGTTGTGGAACACCGCGCCGGCGCGGCGGTACAGCCGGCCGGAGAGCTCCAGCGCCACGACGGTGTTCTCGAACGTGGGCAGCTCGGGTGCGGCGACGATCGCCGCGACCTCGGCCCGCTGCTCGGCCATCCCGGCCAGCACGGCCTCGCGGCAGTGCTCGAGGGTCAGGTCGGCGAACGGCGGTAGCTGCAGCGGCAGCGGGGACGGCGCGGACAGCGGGTTGTCGGCGGACAGGGCGGCGGAGGCGGGGACGGCGCTCATCGCCGCCCATCCTGCGCCCGCTCGCAAGCGTGCACCCTGGTGGCCCGGGACTCGTCCGGTTCCGGGCCACCCGCGTTCAGGCGTCCGACCCCGCGGTCACCGCGTCGAGGTCCGCTGGTGGAGGCGCACCGACAGCGGCACGAACGTGTGGGCCACGAAGCCGAGCGGGAGGATCACGATGAAGCCGGCGTCGTCGACCACCTCCGGCGTCCGGACGAGCAGCCCGACCACCGCCATCGGCCAGGACACCGCGCAGGCGAACACCGGGAGCACCAGGAACCCGCCGACCGCCTCGCCGAACGACAGCTCCCGCCGCTGGCCGCCCACCTGGTCCTCGAGCTCGTCGGCGGTGCCGCGGGCGGTCACCCGACCCCGGTCGAGGACGACCATCCGGTCGGCCTCCTCCAGGTACTGGGTGGTGAGCAGGATCGTCGTCACATGCCCAGCCGGCTGCGCGGGTCCAGGCCGGTCGTCGGCTCGTCGAGGAAGAGGACGCGCGGCCGGGCGACCAGCGACGCGGCGATGTCCGGCCGCCGGCGCATGCCGCCGGAGTAGGTCTGGGCCGGCCGGTCGGCCGCCCCGGTGAGGTCGGAGCGCTCCAGCAGCTCACCGGCCCGCGTCCGGGCCTCGCGCCGGCCCAGCCGGTGGAGGCGGCCCACCATCTCCAGGTCCTCGAACCCGGCGAGGTACTCGTCGACCGCGGCGTACTGGCCGGTCAGCCCGAGGACGGAGCCCTCGGCCACGGTCAGGTCCACCCCGTCGAGGGCCGTGGTCGCACCGAGGCGCTCCGCCAGGCCCTCGACGGCTGTCGCGTCGTCCATGCGCGGCGGACCACGTGCGGCGGCCGACACCTCCCGCCCACCCGCCGCAAGCGGGGAGGGTCCTCCGTCAGCCGGCGCTGACCGCGTAGCCGGCGCGGTCCAGCCGGGCGAGCAGCTCCTCGGCGTGCTGCGGCCCGCGGGTCTCCAGGACGACGAAGACCTCCACCTCGCCCAGGCCCAGGCGGGTCCCGGTGCGCTCGTGCTCGACCTCCAGCACGTTGGCCCCCGCCGCGGCCAGCTCGGCCAGCACCGCGGCCAGCGACCCGGGCCGGTCGGGCACCCGCAGCCGCAGCGACAGGTAGCGCCCGGCGGCGGCCATGCCGTGCTGGACCACCTTGAGCAGCAGCACCGGGTCGATGTTGCCGCCGGACACCACCGCCACCACGGGCGGCGCGAAGGCGGCGGGGTCGGCGAGCACGGCGGCGACCGCCGCCACCCCGGCCGGCTCGACCACCAGCTTGGCCCGCTCCAGGCAGAACAGCAGCGCCCGGGAGAGGTCCTCCTCGCTCACCGTGCGCACCTCGTCGACCAGGTCGCGGACGTGGCTGAGGGTCAGCTCCCCCGGCGCCCCGACGGCGATCCCGTCGGCCATCGTCGTCATCCCCGACAGCGGCACGGGCCGCCCGGCGGCCAGCGACCCGGGGAAGGCCGCGGCCGCGGCGGCCTGCACGGCGACCACCCGGGCGTGCGGACGGCGGGCCTTGACCGCCGCCGCGACTCCGGACACCAGCCCGCCGCCGCCGGTGCACACGACCACGGTGGCCAGGTCGGGGCACTGGTCGACGACCTCCAGCCCGACCGTCCCCTGCCCGGCGATGACGTCCGGGTGCTCGAACGGGTGGATGAACA
The DNA here is from genome assembly GCF_900188375.1 of Geodermatophilus pulveris. GTDB lineage: Bacteria > Actinomycetota > Actinomycetes > Mycobacteriales > Geodermatophilaceae > Geodermatophilus > Geodermatophilus pulveris. The sequence goes on from NZ_FZOO01000007.1 coordinate 52,263, forward strand.
CCGCGCCGGTGCGCTGCGCGTGCTCGGCGGCCGAGGCGAGTGCGTCGGTGAGCGAGTCGCCGCCGAGCAGGGCCTCCGCGCCGTAGCCGCGGGTGGCGGCCACCTTGGGCAGCGGCGCGTTCTCCGGCATGAACACCGTCGCCCGGATGCCCAACAGCTGCGCGGCCAGGGCGACCCCCTGCGCGTGGTTGCCGGCGCTGGCCGCGACCACGCCCCGCGCCCGCTCGTCGGCCGACAGCCGCGCCAGCCGGGTGTAGGCGCCGCGGATCTTGAACGAGCCGGTGCGCTGCAGGTTCTCGCACTTGAGCCACACCGGGCCGCCGACCCGGTCGGCCAGCGCGCGGGAGTGCTCCAGCGGCGTGCGGCGGACGACGCCGTCCAGCAGCGCCGCCGCGGCCTCGACGTCGCGACCGCCCACCAGCCCGACGCCGTCGCGCTGCACCTCGCCAGCCACCATGCGCCGATCCTCCCAGCACCCGGCCCGGGTGGCAGCGACGGACGGGTGCCCGCGCGGCCGGTGGCGTCGTACCGTGGCGGGGGTGACGGACCCCGGCGTTCCCGCCTCCGCTCCCCCCGCACCCACGACACTGGGCGCGCTCCGCGACAGCGGGGCCACTCCCCGGCCGGTCAAGGCCGAGATCCGCGCCAACCTGCTCGCCCGCCTGGCCGCCGGCGAGCCCACCCTCCCCGGCATCGTCGGCTTCGAGGACACCGTCGTCCCGGAGGTCGAGCGGGCCCTCATCGCCGGGCACGACCTGGTCCTGCTCGGCGAGCGCGGCCAGGGCAAGACCCGGCTGATCCGCACCCTGGTCGGCCTGCTCGACGAGTGGACCCCGGTCCTGGTCGGCAGCGAGCTCAACGAGCACCCGCTGGCCCCGATCAGCGTGTGGGCGCACCGGCAGATCGCCGAGCACGGCGACGCCACCCCGGTCGGCTGGCTGCACCGCAGCGAGCGCTTCGGCGAGAAGCTGGCCACCCCGGACACCAGCGTCGGCGACCTGATCGGTGACGTCGACCCGATCAAGGTCGCCGAGGGCCGCACCCTCGGCGACCCGGAGACGGTGCACTACGGCCTGGTGCCGCGCACCAACCGCGGCATCTTCAGCGTCAACGAGCTGCCCGACCTCGCCGAGCGCATCCAGGTGGCGCTGCTCAACGTGCTCGAGGAGCGGGACATCCAGATCCGCGGCTACCGGGTACGGCTGCCCCTGGACCTGCTGCTGGTCGCCAGCGCCAACCCCGAGGACTACACCAACCGCGGCCGGATCATCACCCCGCTCAAGGACCGCTTCGGCGCCGAGGTGCGCACCCACTACCCGATCGAGCTCGTCGACGAGGTGCGCCTGCTCAACCAGGAGGCCGACACGAGCTGGCTCGGTGACGGGATGGTGGAGCAGCCGCTGGTCCCCGAGCACCTGGTGGAGATCGTCGCCCGGTTCACCCGGCTGGTCCGCGACTCCAGCCAGGTCGACCAGCGCTCCGGCGTCAGCGCCCGGTTCGCCATCGCCGGGCTGGAGACGGTGGCCGCCTCCGCCGTCCGCCGGGCCGCCGTGGCCGGGGAGACCCGCCCGGTCGCCCGCGTCGTCGACCTGCCCGGCATCGTCCCGGCCAGCCGCGGCAAGGTGGAGTTCGCCGACTCCGGCTCCGACCCGGACGACGAGCGCGAGACCGAGGTGCTGGAGCACCTGCTCCGCCAGGCGACCGCGCAGACCTTCCGCGCCCGCTGCGCCGGGCTGGACCTGACCGGCCTGCAGGAGCACTTCACCGGCGGGGAGACCGTCGAGTCCGGCGAGCTGGTGCCCGCCGCCGCGCTGCTCGGCCAGCTGGGCACCATCCCGAAGCTGGCCGAGCTGCTGGGCCGCCTGGGCGTGCCCGAGGGCGAGCAGTCGGCCGAGCAGGCCGCCGCCGCGGTGGAGTTCGCCCTCGAGGGGCTCTACCTCACCCGCCGGCTGGCCAAGGACACCGACGGCCCGCGCACCGTGTACGGGGCCTGACGTGGTGAGGCGGCCGGGCAGGGGCCACCGGTACGGGCGCTGGCGGGGCGGGCCGGACCCGCTCGCCCCGCCCTACGACCTGGGCAGCGCCGTCGACGAGATCGGCGACTCGGTGCTGGGCGGCAGCGGCGTGCGCGAGGCGCTGCGCGAGCTGCTGCGCCGCGGCATGGACGGCCGCCGCGGCCTGGACGAGCTGCGCCGCTCGGTGCGCGAGCGGCTGCGCCAGGCGCGCAACGCCGGGCGGATGGACGGCACGCTGGAGGAGGTCCGCGAGCTGCTCGACCGGGCCGTGGAGGCCGAGCGGCGGGCGCTGTTCCCCGACCCGGATGACATGGCCCGGCTCAAGGAGGCCGAGCTCGACGCGCTGCCCGAGGACACCGCGGGCGCCGTCCGGGCCCTGAAGGAGTACGACTGGCGGTCGCCCGAGGCCCGCCAGGCCTACGAGCAGATCCAGGACCTGCTGCGCCGGGAGGTGCTCGACAGCTCCTTCGCCTCGATGAAGCAGGCACTGCAGAACGCCGGTGCCGGCGACATGCAGGCCGTCAAGGACATGGTCGCCGACCTGTCCGCGCTCGTGGACGCGCACAACCGCGGCGAGGACACCGACGAGCGGTTCCGCGACTTCATGGACGAGCACGGGCAGTTCTTCCCGGACGACCCGCAGTCGGTCGAGGAGCTGATCGACTCCCTCGCCCGCCGGGCCGCCGCGCAGGAGCGGATGATGGCCGGCCTGTCGCCCGACCAGCGGGCCGAGCTGGCCGACCTGATGGCCCAGACCATGCAGGACATGGGGCTGGCCAGCGAGATGGCGCACCTGCAGGACGCCCTGCGCCAGGCCCGCCCGGACCTGCCCTGGGGCCAGCGCGGGCAGGTGCCCGACGGCGAGCAGTCCCTCGGGCTGGGCGACGCCACGAGCGCGGTCGCGGAGCTGGCCGACCTGGAGGCGCTGTCCAACCAGCTCTCCCAGGGCTACGCCGGCGCCTCGCTGGCCGACGTCGACGAGGAGCTGCTGGAGCGGGCGCTGGGCCGGCCGGCGGTCGACGACCTGGCCGCGCTGCGCCAGATGGAGCGCGAGCTGGAGCGGCAGGGCTACCTCAACCGCTCCGACGGCCGGCTGGAGCTCTCCCCCAAGGCGGTCCGCCGGCTGGGGGCGACCGCGCTGCGCCGGGTGTTCGCCCAGCTGGACGCCACCGGCCGCGGCGAGCACGACGTCGCCGACGCCGGCGCGGCCGGAGAGCTCACCGGCAGCTCGCGGGAATGGCGGTTCGGCGACGAGCAGCCGCTGGACGTCGTCCGGACGGTGAAGAACGCCGTCCTGCGCACCGCGCACGAGCCGAGTCGTCGGGCCCACCCCACCACCCCGGGCACGACCGCCGCCCGCCGGGTGCGCATCGCCGTCGAGGACTTCGAGGTCGTGGAGACCGAGCGGCGCACCGGCGCCGCCGTCGCGCTGCTGGTCGACCTGTCCTACTCGATGGCGCTGCGCGGCACGTGGGGCGCGGCCAAGTCGACGGCGATGGCGCTGCACTCCCTGGTCACCACCCGCTTCCCGCAGGACGCCATCCAGATCATCGGCTTCTCCTCCACCGCCCAGGTGCTGCGCCCGGAGACCCTCGCGGAGCTCTCCGTGGACACGCTGCAGGGCACCAACCTGCAGCACGGGCTGATCCTGGCCCGCCGGTTCCTCGCCCGACACCACGACGCCGAGCCGGTGGTGCTGGTGGTCACCGACGGCGAGCCGACCGCCCACCTGGAGGACGACGGGACGCCGTTCTTCTGCTGGCCGCCGATGCCGGAGACCATCGCCCGCACCGTCGCCGAGGTGGAGCGCGTGGCGCGGACCGGCGCGACGGTGAACGTCTTCGCCCTCGACCCGGAGCCCGGGCTGGTGCACTTCGTCCACGACCTCACCCAGCGGGCCGGCGGGCGGGTGTTCACCCCGGACAGCGAGCGGCTCGGCGAGTACGTGGTGGCCGACTACCTGCGCACCCGCCGGGGTCGCCGGGCCCGGTGAGCGTGCAGGTCACCGTCGAGGAGGTCGGCGTCGAGGTCGTGCTGCCGCTGCGCAGCGCGGTGCTGCGGGGCGGCGGCCCGGCCGGCATGCCCGGGGACGACGACCCGGCCACCGTGCACCTCGCCGCCCGGGAGCCCGACGGCCGGGTGGTCGGGGTGGCCCGTCTGTCCCCCGCCGCCTGCCCGTGGCGCGACGCCCGCTCCCCGTGGCAGCTGCGCGGGATGGCGACCGAGCCGGCGGTGCGCGGCGCCGGCACCGGCCGGGTGCTGCTCGAGGCGTGCCTGGCGACGGTCGCCGGGCGCGGCGGGGACCTGCTGTGGTGCGACGCCCGGACCACCGCCGCGGGCTTCTACGAGCGGTTCGGCCTCACCGTGGTCGCGGGCCCCTACGACAAGCCCGGCATCGGCCCGCACGTCGGCATGCTCACCGCCGTCCCCCTGGAGGCACAGGAGGCCTCACCCACGCCCTGACGCCTCGGGACGTGGGGAGAGCCTCCTGTGCCTGTCACCGCACCGGGTGGGAGCCGCTCGAGCTGATCCCGGGGATGGCCCCGGCCCGGAAGGCGTCCACGAACAGCCGGAAGTCGGCCTGGGTGCGGTGGGCGTAGGAGTGCGCGAAGTCGACGAGGTCGGCGACGAACTCCTCCTGGCGGTCGCCGACCATCTCCACGACCGCCTCCTCGGTCTGGAAGGGCACCAGCGTGTGGTCGCTGTCGGCGTCCCCGACGCAGTGCACCTTCGCCGTCGCCCGGCCCAGCTGGGCCATCACCGGCGCGATGTCCTCGGGCTCGGTCAGGTCGTCCCAGCGCAGGTCCACCTCGTAGGGCGAGAGCTCCTGGACGACGAACCCGACGCCGTCGACCTCGGTGTGGCCCAGGAACTGCGAGGCGTTGGCCTGCAGCGCCCGCTGGGACACCGCCGTCCGGTGCCCCTCGTGCTCGAAGGACGCCCGGATCGCCGGGTCGCGGACCACCCGGCTGGGGGCGGCCACGTTGCCCTGCTTGAGCGAGAGGACGACGTCGTTCTCCAGCGCCTGGTCGTAGCCCTCGATCAGCACGGTGTAGGCGGGCAGCCCGGCGCTGCCGATGCCGAAGCCGCCGGTGGCCACCACGTCCTTCACGTCGTAGGCGACGTCGCGGCGGCGGCGCGGGGGGTGCACGGTCTCCCGCCAGCGGTCGAGGGCGGCCAGCACCCGCTCGCGCTCCGCGCCGTCCAGCCGGCGGGTGCGCGGGCCGTCGGCGAAGCGCCGCTGGTAGCCCTCGACGACGGTCAGCCGGTCCAGCAGCCCCGACCGGCTGCGGGCGCTGGTGCGCAGCACCGCGTCGTGCACCGCGCCCTCGGTGTTCTCCCGGACGAGGGCGAAGGAGCGGTCGTCGTCCACGCGGGTGAACGCGCGGACCTGGTCGAGGTAGGCGGTGAGGTAGCCGCGCAGCAGGTCGCTGATGACCTCGTCGCCGAACGCCTTGCGCCAGGACAGCAGCGCGAAGCTGGCGCAGAACCGGCGCAGGTCCCAGCTGACGTGCCCGACGTAGGCCTCGTCGAAGTCGTTGACGTCGAACACGATCCGCCCGGCGCCGTCCATGTAGGTGCCGAAGTTCTCGGCGTGCAGGTCGCCCTGGATCCACACCCGGCCGGTCCGCTCGTCGGACCACCGGTCCTCCAGCTGCGCCATGTCCGCGTAGAACAGGCAGGCCGTGCCCCGGTAGAAGGCGAAGGGGTCGGCGGCCATCTTGCGGAACTTCGTCCGGAAGGCGTCCGCGTCGGCGGTCATCAGCTCGGAGAAGGCGTCGACCAACACGTCGACGATCTGCTGGGTGCGGTCACCGTCCGTGACCCCTGGGGGGGATGCAGCCACGGGGCGACCGTAAACGCCGGTTAGCCTGCGAGGACAGGTCCACCACACGACCGACGGACGGGACGGGGCGGCGGTGACTCGAGCGACCACGGCGTGGCGGCTGGCGACGGGGGCCGCCTACGGCGGCGGCGGGCTCGGCCTGGCCGGCGCCGGCGTGCTGGCCGTGCTCCGGCAGCAGGCGCGCTCCGCGCGGCGGCACGTGGAGTCGCGCACCGTCCGGATCCCCCCGCCGGGGGGCGCCGGGGTGTACGGCCGGTCCGGGCAGCGCGGCCGCGCGCGGCCGATCGTGTTCGCCGTCCTCGGGGACTCCACGGCGGCCGGGCTCGGCGTGGAGCGGGCCGCCCAGACCCCGGGTGTGCTGCTGGCCGCCGCGCTGGCCGAGCTGGCCGAGCGCCCGGTGCGGCTGGTGCCGCTGGCCGTCTCCGGCGCCCGGTCCAGCCAGCTGCAGGGGCAGGTCGAGGCGGCCCTGGCCGAGCGGCCCGCCGTCGCGCTGGTCATGATCGGCGCGAACGACGTGGTCAGCCGCACCTCGCCGGCCGTCTCGGTGCGCGACCTGCGCGACGCCGTCGCCCGGCTCACCGACGCCGGCACGCAGGTCGTCGTGGGCACCTGCCCGGACCTGGGCACCGTGCGCCCGATCGGGCGGCCGCTGCGCTGGCTGGCCCGCCGCTGGAGCCGGCAGCTGGCCGCCGCGCAGACCATCGCCGTCGTCGAGGCCGGCGGGCGCACCGTGTCCCTGGGGTCGGTGCTCGGCCCGTCGTTCGCCGAGGACACCGACCTGTTCAGCGCCGACGAGTTCCACCCCAGCGCGGCCGGGTACGCCGCCGCGGCCGCCGTCCTGCTGCCGTCGATCGCCGACGCCCTCGGCGTCTGGCCGGCCGCCGCCGACCGGGGGCTGCGCAACCTGCGCCGCGACACCGTCCGCCCGGTCGCCCGGGCCGCGGCCCGCGCCGCCGGCCGGACCGGCACCGAGGTCCAGGCGACCGAGGTGCGCGGCCGGGACACCGGGCCGCGCGGCCCGTGGGCCCGGCTGCGCCGCCGCCGCCCGCCGGACCTCCCGACGGCCGACCAGGCCGAGCGCGCGGCGGCGGGCACGCCGCTCGGGTGAGGGCGGGGCCGGGACCTACCGGGGAGTAGGTTGCCTGGTGCCCCGACGTCCGCCGATCCGTCGTCGGATCCCCCTCATCGTGGAGGACCCATGCCCGAAGCCGTCATCGTCGCGACCGCGCGTTCTCCCATCGGTCGCGCGTTCAAGGGCTCGCTCAAGGAGCTGCGGCCCGACGACCTGACCGCCACCATCGTCCGCGCCGCCCTGGACCAGGTGCCCGCCCTGGACCCGACCGACATCGACGACCTGATGCTCGGCTGCGGCCTGCCCGGCGGGGAGCAGGGCTTCAACATGGCCCGCGTCGTCGCCGTCCTGCTCGGCATGGACCACCTGCCCGGGACGACGATCACCCGCTACTGCTCCTCCTCGCTGCAGACCACCCGCATGGCGATGCACGCGATCCGGGCCGGCGAGGGCGACGTGTTCGTCTCCGCCGGCGTGGAGATGGTCTCCCGCTTCGTCAAGGGCAACAGCGACTCGCTGCCGGAGACGAAGAACCCGGTCTTCGACGACGCCGAGGCCCGGGTGGCCAAGGTCGCCGAGAGCGGCGCGGACTCCTGGGCCGACCCGCGGGCGCACGGCGACGTGCCCGACGTGTACATCGCCATGGGCCAGACGGCGGAGAACCTGGCGCTGCTCAAGGACGTCTCCCGGCAGGAGATGGACGAGTTCGCCGTCCGCAGCCAGAACCTGGCCGAGAAGGCGATCGCCGAGGGCTTCTGGGAGCGGGAGATCACCCCGGTCACCACCCCCGACGGCACCGTGGTCACCAAGGACGACACCCCGCGGGCCGGCACCACGCTGGAGGGCGTCTCCGGTCTCCAGCCGGTCTTCCGCCCCGACGGGCGGGTGACCGCGGGCAACGCCTGCCCGCTCAACGACGGCGCCGCCGCGGTGGTCGTCATGAGCGACACCAAGGCCCGCGACCTGGGCCTGACCCCGCTGGCCCGCATCGTGTCCACCGCGGTCACCGGGCTGTCGCCGGAGATCATGGGCTACGGCCCGGTGGACGCCTCCCGGCTCGCCCTCACGCGGGCCGGCATGGCCATCGGCGACATGGACCTGGTGGAGATCAACGAGGCGTTCGCCGCGCAGGTCATCCCCAGCTACCGCGACCTGGGCATCGACATCGACCGGCTCAACGTGCACGGCGGGGCGATCGCCGTCGGCCACCCGTTCGGCATGACCGGCGCCCGCATCACCGGCACGCTGCTCAACGGCCTGCGCACCACCGACGGCACGTTCGGCCTGGAGACCATGTGCGTCGGCGGCGGCATGGGCATGGCGATGGTGCTGGAGCGGCTCTCCTGAGCCCGTCCCGAGACGATCATGCGCTCCGGGAGACGCCACGCCGGCGATCCCCGGTGCGCCGCTTCCGCGAGGTCGTGATCGCCGGGACATGAGGTGCCGACAGGCCAGTGGCCCGGCCCCCTCGCGGGGACCGGGCCACTGGTGTGTGGTGCCGTGGCGCTGCGCGCTCACTCGTCCTGGAAGTAGGACAGCAGCCGCAGGATCTCCAGGTACAGCCAGACGACCGTGACCAGCAGGCCGAAGGCGATGTACCAGGCGAACTTCGCCGGGGCGCCGCGGCGGATCGCCTCGTCGGCCATGTCGAAGTCGAGCAGCAGCGAGAACGCCGCCACACCGATCACGACCAGGCTGAAGATGATCGCCAGCGGGCCGCCGTCACGCAGGCCCAGGCCGCCGGGGGTGAAGAAGCTCGCCACCAGGTTGACCAGGACCAGCGCCAGGACCCCGAACATCGCGCCGACGATCCAGCGGGTCAGCTTGGGGGTGACCCGGATGGCGCCGGTCTTGTAGATGACCAGCATGCCGGCGAAGACGCCGAACGTGCCGACCAGGGCCTGGGCGACGATGCCGGGATAGACGGCGTTGAACGCCTCGCTGATCGCACCGAGCGCGACGCCGTACAGGGCGCCGTAGCTCAGCGTGGCCACCGGGTTGGCGATCTGCTTGAACGCGATGACCAGGCCGAGCACCAGGGCGACGAGCACCGCGGGCAGGACCAGGCCCATCGCCAGCGTCTGCGGGAGCACCGCCCAGGTGACGGCGGCCGAGAGGACGGTGACCAGGAAGGACAGGCCCGTCTTCTGGACGACGTCGTCCATCGTCATGTAGCGGGTGGTGGCCGGCGCGTACGGCGACTGCGCGTACGGCGACGGCGCGGCGGCGTACGGGTCCTGGGTCCCGTAGCCGTACTGGGGGGCGCCGTACTGCGGCGCGCCGCCCCAGCCGGGCTGCTGGCCGGAGCCCGCGTTGGGGATACCCCGGCCGAATACCGGGTTGGAGCTGGGCATCGTCATCTCCTCGAGGTGACCGGCTGTCGTGGGGCTAACGGTCCTGCACCCCACTCGTCTGAGTCAACGCCGCAGGTGGCCTGCGCGTTCCTGGACGCCGCCCGCACACCCGGACGGGGGGTGTGACGGCGCGCACGGGCGCCGGACGGGTGCCCCCGGTCGGGTTCGAACCGACACTGGGACCCTTTTAAGGGGCCTGCCTCTGCCAGTTGGGCCACGGGGGCGGGGAGGTCAGCTCGCCCGCATCGAGCCCGACTGGGCCTTGTCCGCCGCCGAGGGCGGGGGCAGCGAGCCGGTCCGGCCGGTGTTCGCCGCCTCGACGAACTCCCGGCGCGGGTCCTGCAGCTGGCCCAGCGAGATGACCTCGCGGCGGAACACCGCGGCGAGGGTCCAGTCCGCGACCACCCGCGCCTTGCGGTTGAAGGTGGGCACCCGGCTGACGTGGTAGGTGCGGTGCATGAACCAGGCCGGCCAGCCCTTGAGCTTGACGCCGTAGACCTGCGCCACGCCCTTGTGCAGCCCGAGGCTGGCCACCGACCCGGCGTAGGCGTGCTTGTAGGGCACCGGCTCCTGGCCCCCGAGCACCGCCACGATGTTGTCGGCCAGGCGCTTGGCCTGCCGGACGGCGTGCTGCGCGTTGGGCGCGGTGGTCGCGCCCTCGGTCTCCTTGGTGAGGTCCGGGACGGCGGCCAGGTCGCCGGCCGACCACGCGTCGGGCAGCCCGCGCACCTGCAGGGTGGCCTCGCAGACCACCCGCCCGCGCTCGTCGACCGGCAGGTCGGTCTCCTTGAGCATCGGGTTGGGCTTGGTGCCCGCCGTCCACACCAGGGTGTCGCTGGCGAACTCGTCGCCGTCGGACAGCTTCACCACGCACCCCTCGGACACCGACTCCAGGCGGGTGTTGAGCCGCACGTCCATCCCCCGCGCGGTCAGCTCCCGGACCGTCCAGGCGGCCATGTCCAGGTCGACCTCGGGCAGGATCCGGCCCATCGCCTCGACCAGCACCCAGCGCATGTCGGCGGTCGACAGCCGCGGGTAGTAGTGCGTGATCGCGTAGCGGGCCATGTCCTCGAGCTCGGCGAAGGCCTCCACGCCGGCGTAGCCGCCGCCGACGAAGGTGAAGGTCAGCGCCCGGCGGCGGACCTCCGGGTCGTCGGTGGAGCTGGCCGCGTCCAGCCGGGCCAGCACGTGGTTGCGCAGGTAGATGGCCTCGCCGACGTTCTTGAACCCGATGCCGTGCTCGGCCAGCCCGGGGATCGGCAGGGTGCGGGCGATCGAGCCCGCGGCCATGACCAGCACGTCGTAGGTCAGCTCGTAGGGCTGGCCCTCGATGGGTGCGATGCGGGCCCGCTTGGTGGCGTGGTCCACGCCGGTGACCGCGCCGGTGACCACCCGGCAGCGCGGCAACGTCCGGCGCAGCGGCACCACGACGTGCCGGGGCTCCACCGACCCGGCCGCGGCCTCGGGGAGGAACGGCTGGTAGGTCATGTGCGGCTGCGGGTCGACGATGACGACCTCCGCCCGGCCGTGCGAGAGGCGCTTCTGCAGCCTCAGCGCGGTGTAGAGGCCGACGTAGCCGCCGCCGACGATGAGGACCACGGGTCGCTCTGCCATGGGGTGAGCCTAGGGCCGGGGGCCCGGTCCCGGCACGGTCGCGGCCAGGGCGGTGGCCCGCGCGAGGACGGCGTCGAGCATCGGCTCGGTCAGCCGGCCGGTGAAGGTGTTCTGCTGGCTGACGTGGTAGCTGCCCAGCAGGGTGAGCGGGCCGCGTGGCCCGGCCAGGGTCACCTCCACGCCGTGCCCGAAGGCCGGTCGCGGCCGGGGCAGCGGGTACCCGGCCTCGGCGAGCACCGGCCACAGCGCCGTCCAGCCGAAGCCGCCCAGCACGACGGCCACCCGCAGCCGGGGCAGCAGCGCCAGCTCGCGGGCCAGCCACGGCGAGCAGGTGTCCCGCTCCTCCGGCGTGGGCGCGTTCGCCGGCGGCGCGCAGCGGACGGCGGCGGCGATCCGCACGTCGTCGAGCTCCAGCCCGTCGCCGACGTGGGTGGACGTCGGCTGGCTGGCCAGCCCGGCCCGCCACAGCGCCGCGATGATCCAGTCGGCGCTGCGGTCGCCGGTGAACACCCTGCCGGTGCGGTTCCCGCCGTGCGCGGCCGGGGCCAGACCGACGACGGCGATGCGGGCGTCGGCCGGACCGAGCCCGGGCACCGGCCGGCCCCAGTAGTCCTGGTCGCGGAAGGAGGCCCGCTTCACCCGGGCCACCTCCTCCCGCCAGGCGACCAGCCGCGGGCAGGCGCGGCAGCCGGAGACCCGCGCGTCCAGGGCCGCCAGGTCGCGGGCGCCGCGGGCGGAGCGCACCACCCCGGCCGGGCTGCGGGTGACGGGGAAGCCGTCGGCGTCGGTCGCCACGCCCCCAGCAGACCATCCGGCGCGCGCGGCCCGGCCACGGGGCGGGATGATCGCCGCGTGGCACGGACGAGGAAGCAGAAGCCGCCGCTGACCTGGAAGCTGCTGAGCAGCGGGACGGCGGTCCCCGCCGGGATCGCCGTCCGCAAGCTCAGCGACGCCGCCTGGTATGCCGCGCGCGGCACCCAACCGCCGAAGAACCCGGCCGCGCCGGGGGTCGGCTGGGGCGAGGCCCTGGCCTGGGCCGCGGTGTCCGGCGTGGCCGTCGCGGCCGGCCGGCTGGTCGCCGCCCGCGGCGCGGCCGAGGCCTACCAGCGGCTCACCGGCAAGCTGCCGCCCGGCCTCAACGAGGGCTCGGCCTGACCGGCCCGCGCCGTCTCCCCCTCCCGGGGGTCGTCACCGCCCCCCGCCGGACCTAGCGTCGTAGCCCGGTCAGCGGCCGGGCGGGGACGGGACCCGGCGCGCGAGGGGCGAGGAGCGTGCGCGGGTGGACTCAGCGGTGCCGGTCTCGGAGCACGTCCCGGGCGGGTCCGCCCCGGCGGTGCCGCACCGGTCGGCCGGCGCGCGTCCCGCCGTCGTCCGCGACCACGCGGGGTTCGACGCGCTGGCCGGGGCCTGGGACGACCTGTGGGCGCGCAGCCCGCAGGCCACCCCCTTCCAGGCGCACGCCTGGGCGAGCTCCTGGGCGCGCACCCACGTCCGGGCCGGGCGGCTGGCCGTCGTCTGCGTCTGGGACGGCGACGTCCTGGTGGCCGCGGCGGCGCTGCACCGGGTCCGCCGCGGGCCGGTGCCGGTGCTCCTGCCGCTGGGCGGGGACACCTCCGACCACACCGACGTCCTGCTGGACCCGGCCGCGCCCGACGCCGGCCCGCGGCTGGTGCGGGCGCTGCTCGCGGTGCCCGGCTGGCGGGTGCTCGACCTGCCCGAGGTGCTGCCCGGCGCGGCCGCCGAGCACTGGGCGCGGCAGTGGCCCGGCCGCGTCCGCCGGGCGACGGCGTCGGTGAACCTGCAGCTGCCCGCGCTGCCGGTGGCCGACGTGCTGGCCCGCGTCCCCGCGCGCACCGCAGGCACGCTGCGCCGCAAGCTGCGCAAGGTCGAGCGGCTCGGGGTGGTGGCGACCGAGGTGGCCCCGGACGGCGTCCCGCACGCCGTCGGCGAGCTGATCCGGCTGCACGAGGCGCAGTGGGCCGGACGCCGCGGGAACCCCGAGCACCTCACCGCCCGCTTCCGCGCGCACCTGGCCGGGGCGCTGGTGCCGATGGTCGAGCGCGGCCAGGCCGTGGTCGTCGAGTACCGGGTCGACGGCGAGCTGGTGGCCAGCGAGGTGGACCTGGTCGGGCACCGGCAGCTGGCCTACTACCTGGCCGGCATCTCGCCGTCCCTGCGCCAGCACGTGGACACCGCCGTCCTGCTGGTCGACGGCGCCCTCGGGCGGGCCACCCGGCTGGGCGTGGCGGAGTACTCCTTCCTGCGCGGCCTCGAGGACTACAAGCTGCGCTGGCGGCCCGACGAGGTGGTCGCCACGCGGGTGCTGCTGGCCCGCCCGGGGCTGCTGGGCTCGGCCGGGCACCTCCCGGCGGCCGCCGCCAGCGGCGCGGTGCTGGGCCTGGCCCGGCGGGCGCTGCGCGGGCGGGCCAGGGAGCTGGCCCGCACGGTCATGCAGGGCGTCCGCACGCTGCGCGCCCGCACCTGACCGCTCACGAGCGGGCCAGCTGCAGCGCGATGCCGTCGAGGATGTCGTGCTCGCTGACGACCACGTCGTCCAGGGCGAAGGCGTCCATGAGCACCCGCAGCACCAGCGCGCCGGCGCCGATGACGTCGACCCGCCCCGGGTGCATCACCGCGTACCCGGCCCGCCGCTGCCGGGTGGCCGTGAGCAGCCCGGCGGTGACCGACCGGACGGCGGACACCGGGACGCGCGACCCGTGGATGGCCACCGGGTCGTAGGCCGGCAGCCCGAGGGCCAGCGCGGCCACCGTGGTGACCGAGCCGGCCAGGCCCACCAGGGTCGCCGCCTCCCCCACCGGGACGGCGGCGGCGACGTCGGCCAGCGCGGCGCGGACGTCGGCCTCGGCGCGCTGGATCTCGTCGGCCGACGGCGGGTCGCCGTGCAGGTGCCGCTCGGTGAGCCGCACGCAGCCCACGTCGACCGAGCGCGCCGCGCGCACCCCGCCGGCGTCGCCGAGGACGAACTCCGTCGACCCGCCGCCGATGTCGACGACCAGGTACGGCGGACGCGGCGCCGGCCGGCCGTGCGCGGTCACCGCGGCGTCCAGCGAGGCCGTGGCGCCCAGGAAGGACAGCCGGGCCTCCTCGTCGCCGTCGACGACGTCGGGCAGCCGGCCGAGGGTGGCCACGACCATCCGCTCGAAGTCGGTGCGGTTGGCCGCGTCGCGGCTGGCGCTGGTGGCGACCATGCGCACCCGGGTGGCACCGAGCTCGCGGGCCCGGGCGGCGTACTGCGCCAGGACGACGCGGGTGCGCTCGATCGCCTCCGGCGCCAGCCGGCCGGTGGCGTCCACGCCCTGCCCGAGCCGGACCACCTCCATCCGGCGCAGCAGGTCGGTGTGCGGCCCCTCCGGCGGGACGTCGGCGACCAGCAGCCGGATGGAGTTCGTGCCGCAGTCGATGGCCGCGACGCGGGTCACGGGCCCTCCTCCGGTGGCGCGCACGGGCCGTTCGCCCACCACTCCCCCATGCTCTCCACGGCGCGGTCGCCGACCGGGTTGGCGCCGGGGCCGGCGGCGAGCGCGTGCGCGGCCAGCGCGTGCAGGCACTTGACCCGGTCGGGCATCCCCCCGGCGGTGCTGCGGGTGGGCAGCACGCCGAGCGCGTCCCGCTCGGCCAGGTAGGCCTCGTGGGCGGCGCGGTACCCGGCGGCCAGCTGCGGGTCGGTGCCGAGGTCGGCCTGCCACTCGCGCATCCGGCCGGCGGACTCCAGCCGGCTGGCCGCGGCGCTCGCCCGCGGGCAGGTGAGGTAGTAGGTGGTGGGGAACGGGGTGCCGTCCTCCAGCCGCGGGGAGGTCTGCACGACGTCGGGCTGGCCGCACGGGCAGCGGTGCGCGACGGCGCGCAGGGCGCGCGGCGGCCGGCCGAGCTGGCGGGCGACGACCTCGCGGTCCTCCCGGCTGATCTCCGGGCTCACTCGCCGGGCTCCGCGTCGCCGTCGGCCACCGCCACCGAGCGCACCAGCGCCTCGTACCAGGGCAGCTCGCCGGCGACCGGCTCCGGCACGGTGCCGGCGTCGCCCTCCACGGCCTCGCCGTCGACGACGACCACCAGCCGGTCCCCGGGCAGCACGTAGGCCAGCCGCTCGCGGGCCTGCCGGGCGGTGTACGCCGGGTCGGCCTGCCGCTCGAGCTGCTGCTCCAGCTGCTCGACCCGCTGGTCGAGGGCGGTCCCCTCGGCGGCCAGCCGGGTCAGCTCGGCGCGGCCGGCCAGGAACTGGCGGACCGGGCCGGCCAGCGTCAGCAGCAGCACCAGGACCAGCCCGGCCAGCAGGACCGCGCGGCCGGTGACCAGCGGCCGGCGGGATGCCGCACCGGCACCGCCCACCCGCGGCGGGCGGCGGACGGCGCGTCGCGGCTCCGGGCGGATGCCGGCCCCCGAGCGCGTGCCGGCCGGCACCGGCCGGGACGGGGCGTGCGACAGCGGCCGGCCGGTCGAGCGCCGCCGGCCGGAGGGTGCCGCGCCCGACCCGCCGCGGCGGCCGGGCGCCGCGCTCATCGGCGGGCGCGGCCGGTCACTCGCCGGCCGCGCTGTCCATCGCCCTGGCCAGCCGCGGGAAGGCGGCCGCACCGGCGTAGCGGGCGGCGTCGTCGAGCTCCTCCTCGATGCGCAGCAGCTGGTTGTACTTGGCCACCCGCTCGCTGCGGGCCGGCGCGCCGGTCTTGATCTGCCCGCAGTCCGTGGCGACGGCGAGGTCCGCGATCGTGGTGTCCTCGGTCTCGCCGGAGCGGTGGCTCATCATGCAGCGGTAGCCGCTGCGGTGCGCCAGGTTCACCGCGTCCAGCGTCTCGGTGAGCGTGCCGATCTGGTTGACCTTGACCAGCAGCGCGTTGGCCGCCCCGCGGGCGATGCCGTCGGCCAGCCGGGACGGGTTGGTGACGAACAGGTCGTCGCCGACGATCTGCACCCGGTCGCCGAGGGCGGCGGTCATGGCGACCCAGCCCTCCCAGTCCTCCTCCGACAGCGGGTCCTCGATGGACGCGATCGGGTAGGCGTCGACCAGGCCGCGGTAGTAGTCGACGAGGTACTCCGCGGAGCGGCTCTGGCCCTCGAAGTCGTAGCCGCCGTCGGAGTGGAACTCCGTCGCGGCCACGTCGAGGGCGAAGGCGATGTCCGAGCCCAGCGTGTACCCGGCCTGCTCGACGGCCTCGGCGATGAGGTCCAGCGCGTCCCGGTTGCTCGGCAGGTCGGGGGCGAAGCCGCCCTCGTCGCCCAGCCCGGTGGACAGCCCGCGGGCCTTCAGCACCGACTTCAGCGCGTGGTAGGTCTCGGTGCCCATGGCCAGCGCCTCGGCGAAGGTCGGCGCGCCGATGGGGGCGATCATGAACTCCTGCACGTCGACGTTGCTGTCGGCGTGGGCGCCCCCGTTGAGGATGTTCATCATCGGCACCGGCAGCAGGTGGCTCGCCGGCCCGCCGACGTAGCGGAACAGCGGCAGCCCCGAGGACTCCGCGGCGGCCTTGGCCACGGCCAGGCTCACCCCGAGGACCGCGTTCGCGCCCAGCCGGGACTTGTCCGGCGTCCCGTCGAGGTCCAGCAGCCGCTGGTCGACCAGGCGCTGCTCGCTGGCGTCGAAGCCGACCAGCTCGGGGCCGATGACGTCCAGCACGCCGTCGACGGCCCGGGTCACCCCCTTGCCGCCGTAGCGCTGCCCGCCGTCGCGCAGCTCCACCGCCTCGAAGGCGCCGGTGGAGGCGCCGCTGGGCACGGCGGCCCGGGTGATCGTCCCGTCGTCGAGGGCGACCTCGACCTCCACGGTGGGGTTTCCGCGCGAGTCGAGGATCTCCCGCGCGCCTACGGCGTCGATGCTGGGCACGCGAGCAGCCTAGCCAGCCGCGCGGGCACCGCTCACCCGCCGCGCGACGCGCCGCCGCGGGGGCGGGCCCTGCTCAGCCCGCCGCGCGCTCCTCCGCCGCGGCGTCCAGCTCGCCGGCGTAGCGGCGGACCGCCTCGCGCAGCGCGTCCTCCACGTCCCAGCCGCGCTGCTCGGCGGCCGCGACGACGGCGAGCAGCCGCTCCCCCAGCTCCTCGGGGGCGGCCGAGGCGAGCTCCGCCGGCTCGGGCGTGGGCAGCCCCGAGCGCGCGGCCCGGCGGACCAGCGCCGCGCCCCACGACGCCGCGGGCTGCGACCGGGACACGCCCTCGGTCGGCGAGCGGCGCTGCTTCTCCACCTGCTTGATCTGCTCCCAGCCGGCCTCCACCTCGGCCACGTCCCGCGGACCGGCGTCCCCGAACACGTGCGGGTGCCGCCGGACCAGCTTGTCGACCAGGTCGCCGGCGACGTCGTCCACGGTGAACCGGCGGCCGGGACCGCCCTCGGCGGCCACGCGGGCGTGGAAGACCACCTGCAGCAGCACGTCGCCGAGCTCCTCGCGCATGGCGGCCGGGTCGTCGTCGACGATCGCGTCGTAGGCCTCGTGCGCCTCCTCGAGCAGGTAGCCGCGCAGCGAGGCGTGCGTCTGCCCGGCGTCCCACGGGCAGCCACCGGGCGAGCGCAGCACGTCCATCACCCGGACGACGTCCAGCAGCCGGGCGCCGGGGGGCAGCGGGGCCCCGACCACCTCGCTGGCGTCGACGTCGGTGCCGGCCGGCACCAGGGCCACCACGCTGTCCGGGCGGGCCGCGGCGGCCGCGGCGTCCGGGACGTCGTCCACCGGCCGGCCGGTGGCGCGCAGCGCGTCGGCGGCCGCGGCGGCCCCGGGCAGCGCGACCACCGGGCGCGCTCCGGACAGCGCCTGCCAGGCGGCGGGGCCGAGCAGGCCGCCGAGGGCGGGGTGGACGACGACGGCGAGCGCGACGGGCACCCGGTCAGTCTCCGGCAGCCGCCGCCGCGGCGCCGCCGTCC
The DNA here is from genome assembly GCF_900188375.1 of Geodermatophilus pulveris. Lineage (GTDB taxonomy): Bacteria > Actinomycetota > Actinomycetes > Mycobacteriales > Geodermatophilaceae > Geodermatophilus > Geodermatophilus pulveris. The sequence goes on from NZ_FZOO01000007.1 coordinate 70,030, forward strand.
TCCTCCAGGAGCTCCACCACCCCGTCGCCGGAGGGGACGATCGCCCCCTCCTCCAGGACGCCGAAGCGGGGGTTGACGGTGACGTCCACGCCGGCGCGCACCTCCTCGACCAGCGGCTCGCCGGCCGCGGCGGCCTCGCCGCGGGCGGTCTGCTCCAGCTGCGGGCGGGCCTCCTCGAAGGTCGGCACGACCGGCTCGCCGACGAAGACGACGAGGACGCCGGGCAGCTCGGGCACGGTGAGCGACGTGGCGGTGTCCGGCGGGGTGGCCGCGACGGTGTCGGCCAGCTGCGGCGGCAGGTCCGCCGGCGCCACGGCGGTCACCTCGGCTAGGGTGGCCTCGCCGGGGTACTGCGCCGCGATCGCCGGGTAGGCGGCCGGGTCGGCCGCCAGCGCGGCGACCGCGGCGTCGGCGGCGGCCTGGTCGGGGACGTTGACGTAGCCCACCCGCGACTGCGACAGGGAGGGCAGCGCCGCGCTGTAGGCGGCGCGCAGCTCCTCCTCGGTGACCCCGTCGACCAGCCCCTCGGACTCGGCCACCCGCTGGCGCAGCAGCTGCTGGCGGATGCTCTCGAACACGTCGGCGCGGGCGACCCCCTGCGCGGCGGCCTGGGCGTAGACCGCCTCCGGGTCCTCGCCGGCCAGCAGCTCGTCCAGCCGGGCCCGGACGTCGGCCTCGTCCACCGTGACGCCGTAGCGCTGCGCGAACCGGTCGTAGACCTCCGCGTTGACCAGCCGGGTCAGCACCAGGCGGGTGAACTCGTCCTCCCGGCCCGCGGCCGCCTGGGCCAGGGCGGGGTCCTCCAGGCGGGTGTCGACGGCGGTCTGCAGCTCGCCGACGGTGACCTCCTCCTCGCCGACGTAGGCGGCCACCCCGGGGTCGGTGCGGCAACCGGCCACCCCGGCCAGCGCGACCAGGCCCACGGCCAGCGATGCGGTCAGGCGACGCGTGTGCACCCGCGGAGCCTGCCACACCCGGTGGCCCCGTCCGGGGAACCGCCCGGAGCTCGCGGGGGGTGGGGAGGACGGGGTCCTCCTGCGCCCGCGCGGCAGCGGGTCGCCCCGGCGGGTGTCCGCGGCCGCCCCTCCCCCCGACGGGGGACGCCTCCGGCAGCCCCGGCTGCCAGCATCGCGGCATGCCGCCGACCGCCCCCGCGCCGGCCCCCGCGGCGGGGCCGGCCGCGCCGCCCGGCGTCCTCACCCGGCTGGTCGACCTGGCCGCCGGCGGGGACGCGCTGGCCCGCGCCGCGGCGGTGCTGGACCCGGCCGAGCTGGCCCGCGCGCGCCGCGGCAGACCGGCGGTCCACCGGCGCCGCGTGCTGCTGCGGGCCGCCCTGCGCGCGGCGCTGGCCGACGAGCTGGGCGTCGCCCCGGGGGCGGTGCCGCTGCACGCCGACCCGTCCGGGCGCCCGCGGGTGGGCGTGCCGGGCCTCGACGCGAGCTGCTCGGCCAGCGGTGCCCTCGGCGTGGTCGCCGTCGGACGCCGCTGCCGGGTGGGCGTCGACGTGCAGGCGGTGGCCCCGTGGACGGACGACGTGCTCGACGAGGGCTGGCTGGCCCGGGCCGAGCAGGAGGCGCTCACCCGCCTGCCGGCCGGGGCGCGGCCGCTCGCGGCCACCCGCGCCTGGACCCAGAAGGAGGCCGTCCTCAAGGCCCGCGGCACCGGCCTGCGCGCCGACCCCTCCGCCACGGTGACCGTGGTCGGGCGGGCCGAGGGCGTGGTGGCCGGTTGGACGGTGCGGGACGTGCCCGTGCCCGACGGATGGGTGGCCAGCCTGGCGGTCGCCCGCGACGAGGAGACCCGCCGATGACCCCCGCGCCCGCCGTCCCGCAGCTCGCCGCGTTCCGGACCTGGTGCGCGGAGGCCGCCGGCGTCCCGCTGGACGCCCCCGGCGCCCTGCACGCCTTCTCCGTGGCCCAGCCGCGGCTGTTCTGGCGCACCCTGCTGGAGTGGACCGGGCTGCCCTGGTCCGGCTCGGCCGACGTGGTCCTCACCGACGGGGACGTGCGGACGGCGCGCTTCTTCCCCGACGTCCGGCTGAACTACGCCGAGGCCCTGCTGCGGCCGCTGGCCGGCGTCCCGGACGACGCCCCGGCGGTCACCGCCGTGCACGCCGGCCGGCCGGCCGACACCCTGACCCGCGGGCAGCTGCGCGCCGAGGTCGGGGCGACCGCGGCCGCCCTGGCCGACGCCGGCCTGCGCGCGGGCGACCGGCTGGTGCTCGTCGCCCCGCACGCCGCCGGCACGATCGTCGTGGCCCTGGCCGCGGCCGCCCTGGGCGCCGCGGTCTCCACCGCCGCCCCCGACATGGGCGCCCCGGCGCTGCTCGGGCGGTTCGCGCAGGTCGAGCCGGTGCTGGCCGTGCTGGACCGGGCCGCCATGGGCGCCGGGACGGCGGACGCGCTGCTGGCCGGCCTGCCGACGGTGTGCCGGCTGGTCGCCCTGGACGACCTGCCGCCGGCCGCCGTGCCCACCGACCGGCTGGCCGACCTGGTGGCCGCGGCGGGCCCCTCCCCGGAGTGGGAGCGGCGGCCGTTCGACCACCCGCTGTTCGTGATGTTCTCCTCCGGCACCACCGGCCCGCCCAAGGCGATGGTGCACGGCGCCGGCGGCACGCTGCTCGAGCACGTCAAGGAGCACCGGCTGCACGGCGACCTGACGCCGGCGGACACGCTGTACTTCCACACCACCACCGCCTGGATGATGTGGAACTGGCAGCTGTCCGCGCTCGCCGTGGGCGCGCACGTGGTCACCTACGACGGCCCGGTCACCGGCCCGGAGACGCTGTGGCGGCTGGTCGCCGAGCACGGGGTGACCGTCTTCGGCACCAGCCCGGCCTACCTGCAGCTGTGCCAGGACGCCGGCTGGTCCCCCGCCGCCCACGTGGACCTGTCCCGGGTGCGCGCGGTGCTGTCCACCGGCGCGGTGCTGCACGAGTGGCAGTTCGACTGGGTCGCCGAGCACGTCGGCCCGGTGCCGCTGCAGTCGATCTCCGGCGGCACCGACATCATCGGCTGCTTCGTGCTCGGCAGCCCGGAGGCCCCGGTGCGCCGCGGCCGGGCGCAGGCCCGCAGCCTGGGCCTGGACGTGGCCGCGGTCGACGCCGACGGCACCGAGGTCGTGGGGGCCGTCGGGGAGCTGGTCTGCCGCAACCCCTTCCCGTCCCGGCCGGTGGGCTTCCTGCGCGACCCGGACGGCGCCCGCTTCTGCGCCGCCTACTTCGCCGAGCACCCCGGCATGTGGACCCACGGGGACCTCGTCGACCTCGACGCCGACGGGTCGGCCCGGCTGCACGGGCGCTCCGACGGCGTGCTCAACATCGACGGCGTCCGCATCGGGCCCAGCGAGATCTACACCGTGCTGCGCGGTGTCCCCGAGGTCGCCGACGCCATGGCCGTCGAGCAGCGCGACCCCGACCGCGCCGGCGGGACCCGCATGGTGCTGCTCGCCGTGCTGCGCGACGGCGCCGAGCTGGACGAGGCGCTGCGGCGGACCATCCGGCGGCGGCTGCGCGAGCAGGCATCCCCGGCGCACGTGCCCGCGCTGCTCGTCGCCGTCCCGGAGCTGCCGCTGACCCACAACGGCAAGCGCTCGGAGCGCGCGGCCCGGGACGCGGTCAACGGCGACCCGGTGGCCAACGCCGACGCGCTGCGCTCCCCCGGCTGCCTGGAGGCCATCCGGGCGGCCGTCGCCGCGGCCGGCAGCGGCCCCGCCGCGGCCGCCGGCACCGGGGCCGGCGACCCGCTGCTGCGCGCGGTCACGGCGCTGTGGGCGGAGGTGCTGGGCACCGGGGGCATCGGCCCGGACGACGACTTCGCCGACCTGGGCGGCACCTCCCGGCAGGTGCTCAGCCTGCTGCGGCGGGTCCGGCTGGACCTGGGCGCCGACGTGCCGCTGCCGGTCTTCGCCGGGCAGCCCACCCCGCGCGGCCTGGCCCGTGCGGTGGCGGCCGCCGGGTCACCGGCCGACGGCGGCGTGGTGACGCTGCGCCCGGGGACCGGCCGGCCGGTGGTCCTCGTCGCCGACGCCTGGGGTCAGCTGAACCTGTACGCCGGGCTGGTGGAGCGGCTGGCCACCGACCGCCCCGTGCTCGGCCTGCAGCCCCGGCTCACCGGCCCGGACGGCACGCACGCGCCGATCGAGGAGGTCGCCGCGCAGGCGCTGGAGCGGCTGCGGGCGGCGCAGCCCGAGGGGCCCTACACGCTGGCCGGCTACTCCTTCGGCGGCCTGGTGGCCACCGCCATGACGACCGCGCTGGAGGCCGCCGGCGAGCCGGTCGCCTGGTTGGGGCTGCTCGACGTGCGCCCGCCGCGGGCGGCGCTGGACCCGGGGGAGCTGGCCGCCCAGCGGTGGGCCGGGCGGCTGCGCACGCTGCGCTCCGGCCGGGCCCTGGCCGCGGTGCGCCACCGGCTGGTCGCGGTCCCGGCCGGAGCGCCGTCCCCGGCCGCCGCGGCGGACCCGGGCGTCCGGGCCGACCCGGAACTGGCCTTCTTCACGCGGTCGGAGGCGGTCGGCGAGGCGTTCCGGCCCGGCGCGGTCGCCGCCCCGGTCACCTACTTCCTGGCCGAGGGCTCGCGGGCCGCCGTCCGCGGCACGCTGACCGCGTGGCGCCGGGTGGCCGCGGACCTGACCGTCGTCGACGTCCCCGGCCACCACGGCGACGTCGACGACGACCGGGTCGGCATGCTCAGCGCCCAGCACGTGGGCACGCTCGCCGAGCGCTTCTCCGCCGCGCTGCGGTGACCGAGGGCCCGACGATCATGGCGCCGTGACCACGTCCCGGATGCCCGGCGTGGTCACGGTGCCGTGATCGCGGTGGTCGACCGGCCTCACGACGCCGCGGCGACGGGCTGCTCCAGGAGGGCCCGCAGCAGCGAGTGCAGGTGGTCCAGCAGCGCTCCGTCGCGCAGCGGCGTGCGCCGGTCCGGGCCGACCGGCAGCTTGAGCGAGACGGTGTCGACGGTGGCCTTGTAGGTCGCGCCGTCGGCCAGCCGGGCCAGCCGCAGCTGCTTGGACTCCGGCAGCGGGACCGGGCTGATCCGGATCGCCCGGCCCTGCAGGGACACCTCGGTGATCCCCCACTGCCGCACCGCGGCGCGGAAGCGGGCCACGGCCAGCAGGTTGAGCACCGGCGCCGGCGGGGCGCCGTAGCGGTCGGTGAGCTCGTCGAGCACCGCCTGCGCCTGCTCGTCGGACTGCACCGAGGCCACCTTGCGGTAGGCCTCCATCCGCAGCCGCTCCCCGGGCACGTAGTCGTGCGGCAGGTGCGCGTCGACCGGCAGGTCCACCCGCACGTCGGCCGGCTCGGCCGGCGGCTCCTCGCCGGACAGCTGCGCCCGGTAGTCGGTGACCGCCTCCCCGACCAGCCGCACGTACAGGTCGAAGCCGACCCCGGCGATGTGCCCGGACTGCTCCCCGCCGAGCAGGTTGCCCGACCCGCGGATCTCCAGGTCCTTCATCGCCACCGCCATGCCGGCTCCGAGGTCGGTGTTGTGCGCGATGGTGGTCAGCCGGTCCACCGAGGTCTCGGTCAGCGGCCGGCTCGGGTCGTAGGTGAAGTACGCGTAGGCCCGCTCCCGGCCGCGGCCGACCCGGCCGCGGATCTGGTGCAGCTGGGACAGGCCGAAGGTGTCCGCCCGGTCGACGATCAGCGTGTTGGCGTTGGGGATGTCCAGGCCGGACTCCACGATCGTGGTGGCGACCAGGACGTCGTACTCCTTCTCCCAGAAGCCGACCATGATCCGCTCGAGCTCGTGCTCCCGCATCTGCCCGTGACCCACGGCCACGCGGGCCTCGGGCACCAGGCCGCGGATCTTCGCCGCGGCCTTGTCGATCGACTGCACCCGGTTGTGGATGACGAAGACCTGCCCGTCGCGCAGGAGCTCCCGGCGGATGGCGGCGGCCATCTGCTTGTCGTCCCACGCCCCGACGTAGGTCAGCACCGGGTGCCGCTCCTCCGGCGGGGTCAGGATCGTCGACATCTCCCGGATGCCGGTCAGGCTCATCTCCAGGGTGCGCGGGATCGGGGTGGCCGACATCGACAGCACGTCGACCGCCGTCCGCATGGTCTTCAGGTACTCCTTGTGCTCGACGCCGAAGCGCTGCTCCTCGTCGACGACGACCAGCCCGAGGTCCTTGAACCGGGTGGTCGGCTGCAGCAGCCGGTGCGTCCCGACCAGGACGTCGACCTCCCCGGCGGCCAGCTGCCGCAGCGTCTCGGCGCTCTCCGCGTCGGACTGGAAGCGGGACAGCACCCTCACCGTCACCGGGAACTGGGCGAACCGCTCGGAGAAGGTCTTGTAGTGCTGGTTGGCCAGCAGCGTCGTGGGCACCAGGACGGCGACCTGCTTGCCGTCCTGCACCGCCTTGAACGCCGCCCGGACGGCGATCTCGGTCTTCCCGTAGCCGACGTCGCCGCAGATGATCCGGTCCATCGGGACCGGATTCTGCATGTCCACCTTGACCTCGTCGATCGCGGCCAGCTGGTCGGGGGTCTCGGTGAACGGGAAGGCGTCCTCCAGCTCCCGCTGCCAGACGGTGTCCGGGCCGAAGGCGTGGCCCGTGGTGGCCATCCGCGCGGAGTACAGCCGGATGAGCTCGGCGGCGATCTGCTTGACCGCCCGGCGCGCCTGGCCCTTGGTCTTCTGCCAGTCCGCGCCGCCGAGCTTGGACAGCGCCGGGGCCTCCCCGCCGACGTAGCGGGTGAGCTGGTCCAGCGCGTCGGTGGGCACGAACAGCCGGTCCGGCGGCTGGTTCCGCTTGGACGGCGCGTACTCGACGATCAGGTAGTCCCGCTGCCCGCCGTGCACGGTGCGGCTGACCATCTCCACGTAGCGGCCGATGCCGTGGTGCTCGTGCACGACCAGGTCGCCGGGCTGCAGCTGGACCAGGTCGACGGCGTTGCGGCGGCGGGCCGGCATCTTGACCGCGTCGCGCATCGTCGTCCCGCGCGAGCCGGTGAGGTCGTGCTCGGTGAGCAGCGCCAGGCCCACGCCGGGCAGCGCGAAGCCGGACTCCAGGGTGCCCTGGGTGACGTGGGCCAGCCGCGGCTCGGGGGCCGTGGCGACGTCGGGGACCAGCCGGGTGCCGATCTCGGCCTCGGTGAACTGGTCGGCGGCGCGCTGGGCGGGCCCGGGGCCGGCGAAGGTGACCACGACCCGCCAGCCGTCGCGGGACCAGGCGCGCAGCTGCTCCACCGCGCGCGGCACGTCGCCGGCGAAGCGCTCGACGGGTGTCGCGTCCAGGGCGACGTGCGTGTCGTCGTCCTCGGTGGAGAGCGTGAAGGCCCCGGTGGTCCACCACGGCAGCCCGCGGCCGCGGGCGGCGGCCTCGACGTCGGCGAGGTCGCGGAAGGAGGAGGCGCCCAGGTCCAGCGGCGCGTCGCCGGCCTCGGCGGCGGTCGCCCAGGAGGCGGCGAGGAACTCCTCGGCGGTGCGCACCAGGTCCGCCGCCCGGCTGCGCACCCGCTCGGGGTCGCAGACCAGCACGTGCGTGCCGGCCGGCACCAGGTCGGTGAGCAGCTGCAGCTCCGCTGTGTCCCCACCCGCCCCACCGCCCCCGCTGATCAGCGCGGGGGTGAGCGACTCCATGCCCTCGACGGCGATGCCCTCGGCCAGCTTGCCGAGCACCTCCACCAGCCCCGGGTGCGTCACGGCCAGCTCGGCGGCGCGGGCACGGACGGCGTCGGTGAGCAGCAGCTCGCGGCACGGCGGGGCCCACAGCCGGTCGGGCCGCTCGTCGAGCGAGCGCTGGTCGGCGGCGGAGAAGTACCGCAGCTCGTCGACCTCGTCGCCCCAGAACTCCACCCGGACCGGGTGCGGCTCGGTGGGCGGGAAGACGTCGAGCAGGCCGCCGCGGACGGCGAACTCCCCGCGCTTCTCCACCAGCTCCACGCGGGTGTAGGCGGCGTCGGCCAGCGCGCGGGCGACGTCGTCGAGCTCGGTGGTGTCCCCGGGCTGGAGCTCCACGGGCACCAGGTCGCCGAGGCCGGGGGCCAGCGGCTGCAGCACGCTGCGCACCGGCGCGACCAGCACGTCGACCGTGCCGTTCCGGCCCGGGTGGGTCAGGTCGCGCAGCACCGCGAGCCGCCGGCCGACGGTGTCCGCGCGCGGGGAGAGCCGCTCATGCGGCAGCGTCTCCCAGGCGGGGAACACCTCGGTGCGCCGCCCGGGCAGGAAGCAGCGCAGCTGGTCGGCCACCTGGTCGGCGTCCCGCTCGCCCGCCGTCACCACGAGGACGGGCACGCCCGCACCGCCCCGGTCGGCCGCCAGCGCGGCGGCGACCAGCGGCTGGACGGACGGCGGCGCGGTGACCGCCAGCTCGGCGTTCCCGGCCGAAGCCACGACACGGGCCACGCCGGGGTCGGTGAGGACGACGTCGAGCACGCCGCGGAGGGTCACGCAGTCTCCTGGAGTCCGTGGCCGCACGCGCCGCGCCGGGTGCGCGGGGGGCCGTCCCCCGAGGTTAGCCCCGCACGGGCACCGGGGTCGCGGCGCTGCGACCTGCACCCGGCCCTCCGGCGGCGCGGGCCCGCCGCCGGTCGGCGAGGCGGCCCGCGACGTACCCGACCGAGGCGCTCAGGACGACCAGCTCCCCGCCGTCCTCCACCGTGCCGACGACGTCGCCGACCCAGCTGTCCAGGAAGAGCACGTGCACCTGGTCGAGGACGGCGCCGCAGAAGACGTAGGCCGCGACGAGCACGGCCATGCCCCGGCTGGCCCGTCGGTCCCACCCGTCGGCGCGGCGGTGCAGCAGCACCGCGGCCAGCAGCGGGGCCGCGGCCAGCAGGGCCCACAGCAGCAGCTCGCCGAGGTCGCTGGCCCGCAGGCCCAGGAACCCGTCGGGCGGGAACCACAGCCGCGCGGCCAGCCGGTCGGCGAGCCAGGCGCCGCGGTTCTCGTGCAGCCGCAGGGAGTCGTCGGCGAGGGCCAGCAGGAACAGCGCGGCGTACGCGGCCCAGACCAGGTGGCGGGTGAGCAGGCACAGGGCCAGCAGCAGCAGCCCGAGCACCGCCTGGTGGGCGTAGCCCACGACCTCGGCCCAGCCGCCGTCGGTCTCCAGCAGCCACGGGTCGGTGAGGTCCGGGCCGGCCGTGACCAGGCGGACGACGGAGGCTGCGATCAGCGCCAGGTCGACCGCCAGCAGGGCGGCGAGCAGCGGGACCGGTCCCACCGCCGCGAGCCGCCCGCGCGGTGCCGGCCCGGTCGTCGTGTCCTCGGTCATGCCCCACCTCCCCCGGACCGCCCGGCGGGCGGCCCTCGTGCCCAGTCCACCGAGGGGCGGGCGGACGCTCAACTCCCCGGCGCCGGCGGTGCCCCCAAGGGGGGAGCCGCGGTCGACGCGAAGAGGTCCAGCAGCGCGCCCAGGTCGTAGTGGCTGGGGTCGCCGTGCTCCCCCTCCGCCGCGCGCACGACGGCGCTGCCGCCGTCGGCCACCACCTGGGCGGCGCAGACGTCGGCGTTGCGGGCGCGGTCGACGACGGTGTCCTCCGCCGACGCCCAGAAGACCGCCGGGACGGCGGCGTCCAGCCGGACCGGGGACAGCGCCCGCAGCGCCCCGTCGACCGCGGGGCCGTACGCCGTGTCGATCGACGCGGCGTGGTCGTCGTACACCGACCCCAGGTCGCACAGCGGCTGGATGCCGGCGTAGGCGCGCAGCCCCGGGATCCGCCGGCCCTCGACGAGCCGCGCGCCGGCCAGGCCACCCATCGACTCGGCCACCAGGTACACGTCCGTGGCGTCCACCAGGTCGGTCACGGCGGCGGCCAGGGCCGCGTGGGCGTCGACGCTCGCCGCGTCGCCCCAGGCGTCGCCCCCCGCGTCGCTGGCGGCCACGGCGTACCCCGCGGCCACGAGCCCGTCGGCCAGCGCACCGAACCCCTCGCCGGCCAGCACGGCGGTGCCGCGGGCGTCGAGGCCGTGGGCGTAGAGGACCAGCCGGCCGTTGGGCTGCTGCGGGCGGACGACGACCGCGGCCTGCCCGCCCACCTCGACCTCGTGGACGCCGGGGCCCAGGTCCGGCAGGGGCTCGGCGACCGTCGCGGGCGACACGGACTCGGCGGGCGGCACGCGGTCGGCGGGCGGCACCGGGGCGGCGGCCGGGCCCGCGGCCGGCACCGCGGGGGCGGAGCAGCCGCCGAGCAGGGCGGCGACGGCCAGTGCGGCCGCGGCGCGACCCGCCCCCCGCCGCGGGCGGCGCCGGGTCACCGCCGGTGCGGCCGGCTCACCGGACGCGCAGGTGGTGGCGGGCGAGCCGGGCGACCAGGTGGGCGCCGGTGTCGCCGGGGGCGACGTAGCAGCGGGGCACGGTGAACCGGTCGCCGGGCCGGTAGTCGCCGGTGACGCAGGCGTGGTCGTAGCCGGCGGACCGCACCGCCTCGGCGGCGGCCTCGTCGAAGTCGCCCCACGGGTAGCAGAAGCCGGGGACCTCGGCCTGCAGGACGTCCTCCAGCACCCGGCGGCTGCCGGCGACCTCGCGGGACAGCGTGGCCGGGTCGGCGCCGGCCAGCCGGACGTGGGTCAGCGTGTGGCTGCCGACCTCGTGCCCCGCGGCGGCCACGGCGCGCACCCCGTCGGCGTCGAGCAGGGCCAGCCGCGGGCCGTCGTCCCAGCCGTTCCAGCCGCCGAGCCGGCCGGCCACGACGTAGAGCGTGCCGGTCATCCCGTGCCGGGCCAGCACGGGGACCGCCTCGTGCAGGAAGTCGGTGTAGCCGTCGTCGAAGGTGAGCCCGACCAGGCCCCGGGCGCGGCCCCGGTCCGCGGCGGCCACCAGCTCGCCCAGCGACACACCGCGCAGGCCCAGCCGGCGCAGCAGCCGCAGGTGCCGGTCGAGGCGGCCGGGGTGCACCCGCACGCGGTGCGGGTCGGGCAGCTCCGAGGTGCTGATCGAGTGGTACATGAGCACCGGCGGCAGCGACACCCGCGGACCGCGCGGCCGCACCCCGGCGCCCGCGCCGGCCGGCCGGGCGGTCACCGGCGGCCGTCCGCCGCCCGCGCCAGCACCGGGTCCCCCGGCCCCTGCTCCAGGGCGGCGAGCGCGCGGCGCAGGGCGGTGCTGGAGGTGTGCACGGTGTAGGGGAAGTAGCGCACCTCGACGCCGACCGCGGCGAAGTCGCGCTCCAGCCGGCGGCCCTTCTCCGTGCCGCGCCAGTCGTCGCCCTTGAAGATCACGTCGAACCCGACGGTGCGCCAGGTCTCCAGCTTGTCGGGCACGACCTCGGCGTGCACCTCGTCGACGACCCGCAGGCCGCGCACGATCTCCATCCGCTCGGCCAGCGGCACCACCGGCGGGCGGCCCTTGGTCAGCACCAGCACCTCGTCGGAGACCACGCCGGCGACGAGGTGGTCGCACTGCTCAGCGGCCCGCCGGAGCAGGTTCAGGTGGCCGACGTGGAACAGGTCGTACGCGCCCGGCGCGTAGCCGATCACCGTGCTCATGGCAGTTCTCCCCCGTGCACGCCGCGGCGTCCGTCCGCGGCTCCCCGAGTCGATCACCGGAGCGCACCGCCTGTCGTCACCCGGACGGGTCGTCCAGCGCCGGCCGGTGCGGGGTGCGGCCGGAGGACGGCCAGCAGCCGCCCGACCGCGTCGTCGATGGCGGTGAACGCGCGGTCGAAGGCGTCCTCGGGGCGGCGGTAGGGGTCCTCGACGTCGTCCGCGGCCGGTCCGGTACGCAGCGCCCGGGCGCGCGGTGCGGCCCCCACGAGCGCCGCCAGCCGGTTCCCGGGGCGCTCCGGCAGCGCGGCCGGGTCGACCAGCCCGGCGACGGCGGCGAACTCCAGCAGCGTGCTGGTGCGCCGGACGGCCGCGGGCACCAGGGCGACCACCGACCGCCGCTGGGTGGCCGTCGCGGTCAGCACCAGGTCCGCCCGGCGGACGCCGGCCGGGTCGAGCTGGCGGGCGGTGAAGCCGTGCGGGTCCACGCCCCGCGCGGCCAGCCGACGTGCCATGGCCGGGTCCACGGGCCGGCCGGTGAGCGCGTCGAGGCCGGCGCTGGTGACCTCGACGCCGCTGCCGGTGCCCAGCCCGGCGCGCAGCAGCAGCTCGGCCACCGGGGACCGGCAGACGTTGCCGGTGCAGACGGCCAGGACGACGAACGGCGGCCCGTCGCCGGGTGCCCCCGGCCCGGTCACGACCCGGCGGCCGCGGCGGCGGCCGGGGCCGTCCCCCGCGCGGTGTCCCACTGCCGGTAGGAGTAGGGCTCCTCGTCGCGGCGCACCTGGTTGAGGACGACGCCGAACACGCGGGCGGAGACCTGCTCGAGGTTGCCGAGGGCCTGCCGCAGCTGGGCGCGGCGGACCCGGGTGACGTTGGCGACGACGACCGTCCCGTCGACGAGGCCGGCCAGCACGCTGGCGTCGGCCACCGGCAGCAGCGGGGAGGTGTCGACGACGACGTAGTCGTAGGCCTGACGGAGCTGGTCGACCAGCCAGCGCATGGCCGGGGAGGCGAGCAGCTCGGTCGGGTTGGGCGGCAGCGCTCCGGAGGGCAGCACGTGCAGGCCGGCGGCCCCCCACTCCTGGACGACGTCGGCGAGCCCGGCGTCACCGGCCAGCACGGTGGTGAGCCCGACGCCCCCCTCGATGCGGAGGACGTCGGCCACCGTGGGCCGGCGCAGGTCGGCGTCCACGAGGAGCACGCGCGCGCCGGTCTGGGCCAGGGCGACGGCGAGGTTGGCCGACACGGTCGACTTGCCCTCGCCGCTGAGCGCCGAGGTGACCGACACGACCTCCGCCCCCGCCCGACCGGCGCCGGCCGGGTCGCGGGCGACGCGGAGGAACTGCAGGTTGGTGCGCAGCTGGCGGATGCTCTCGGCCGCCGGGCTGTGCGGGGCCGTCGCGACCAGCACCCGCCCCTGGCGCTCGGACCAGGAGGCGACCCGGCCGAGCATCGGCAGGGGCGTCAGCTGGGCCAGCACGTCGGCGTCCCGGACCCGGGTGTCGAGCGCCTCGCGCGCCAGCGCCAGGAGGATCCCGAGGCTGAGGCCGAGGACCGTGCCGGCGGCGACGTTGAGGACCGTGTTCGGCGACGCGGCCGATTCCGGCGCCGTCGCGGGCCGCACCACGGTGACGCGCACGGCGGAGTCGCCGCCGACCGGGCTCTCCGGGGCCAGGTCCTCGACCACGTCGATGGTGCGGGTGGCCACCGCGTTGGCCAGGTCCGCGGCGCGGTCGGGGTCGGCGTCGGCGACGGTCAGCTCGATGACGACCGTGGTGTCGGAGGCCTGCACGCTGACCCGCCGCTCGAGGCCCTGGGCGCCGGAGCTGACGTCAAAGCGCTCGGCGACCGGCTCCAGCACCCGGGGCGTGAGGGCGAGGCTGGCGAAGGAGGCCATCTGCTCGCGGGTGAACCGGGCGCCCTGCGCGAGGTCGTCGACGCTCTCCGCGGTGGTCACCGAGACGTAGAGCTCCGCGGTCGCCTCGTACCGGCGGGGCAGAAAGGCGCTCAGCACGACCGCCGCGACGAGGCAGAGGACGAACACCGACAGGACCCACCGGATCCGGCGCCGCAGCACGGTGAGGAACTGGTTCAGGGACACGGTTTTCCTTCCGAAGTGGTCGGCACCACCGGGACAGCCGCCGGATGAATGGTCAACGTAGCGCTGAGAATGGTCGCCGCTCCAGGCCGTTCACCATTTCGGATGGGTCCTCGTCGACCGGCCCGGCACCGGCCGGGACCCGCGCCGCCGCCTGGCTGAAGACGGCCAGTCCGGCCACGAACCAGAACAGCGTGGAGTACTGGGTGATCAGCGCGACGGTGGCCAGCGCGGGGATCTGCGCGACCACCGCGACCGTCGGGGCGGTCGCCCGGCCCGACGCCAGGCACCACAGCGCGCCGAGCAGCAGGACGACGACGACGACCATCGGCACCCAGCCGTAGTCCAGACCGACCAGCAGCAGCGCGCTGTCGATGGAGTCGAAGCCGGCGAAGGTCCGCCGTCCCGTCGGCGACACGTACAGGCTGTCGGCCCAGCCGAAGGGCTGCAGCGTCGGCAGCAGCCCGAGCAGGTCGACGCGGTAGCCGGCGCTGGCGGTCGCCTCGTCGCCGGCCGCGTCGAACGTGCCGGCCACCAGCGGGGACAGGGCGGCGGCGGCCACGGCCAGGCCGCCGACGACCGACCAGCGCAGCCGGGCGGACAGCCCGGAGCGGACGAACACGACCGACAGCGCGACGCCGGCGACCGCGGTGAACAGGCCGATCCGGCTGAACGTGACGGCGGACGCGGCCACGAGGACCACGGCCATCGCCACCCGCACGGAGGCCCGCAGCCCGCACGCCAGCGCGAGTGGCACGGCCAGCGCCAGGCTGGCGCCCAGCGCGATGGAGTGCCCGAACGCCGCCTCGGCCCGCGTGCGGCCGCCCCGTTCCTGGATGGGCGCCCAGTCCTCGTGCAGCCGGCCGGAGCCGGGGATGCCCACGAACGGGTTCCAGCCGGACACGAACTCCACCAGGGCGATCCCGGCGACCACGGTGAGCGCGACGGCGACCGCGCCGTAGACCCAGCGCAGCGGCACGCGGTGACCGACCAGCCGGCCGGCCAGGTACGCGCCGGACCACTGCACGACGAGCAGGAAGACGTCGGAGACCGTGGACCGGCCGGTGACCGCGCCCACCAGGGCGGCTGCCAGGAAGAACGCCAGGGCCCCGTCGGCCGCGGTCACCCGGCCGGCACCCAGCCCGCGCCCGGCCACGACCCCGGGGACCAGGCAGGCCACCAGGCCCGCGCTGGCCAGCACGTGCGGCTCGAACTCGACCACCAGCGTCACGCCGACCCACACCGGCACGCCGCACACCACGGCCAGCCAGCCGGCCAGGGCCGCGCGCGGCGCCCGGTGCAGGAGCGTCAGGGCCAGGGCACCGGCCGACAGCGCGGCCCCGCCGAGCAGGGCCAGCTGCAGGAGGCCGCTCACCGCGGGGCAGGGGACGGCGGACGGCTCACACCCGTTCCCCCCTCCGCTCACCCGGGCCGTCGGGCAGCGCGCCACGACGGGTCCCCGCACGGGCGGAGGACCTCCACAACATTCCACGGAAAAGGCGGGGACATTGGCGCCACCCTGATTCCTCACTCGAAAGGAGGATGTGTCGGCGGTGCCGGGAAATGTGCGGCACTACATTGTCCGGACACGGTGACGAGTGCACCGGATCGCGTTCTGCCGGCCGTCGGCGGGGACGTCGACGGGTCGAGGCGAGGAGTCCGGTCGTGCGTGCAGGTGGACCCCCGCGGTGCGTCGTCGCCGTCCTGACCTACCGGCGCACCGGGTGGCTGCCGGCGCTGCTCGCCGAGCTCGAGGCGCAGGCCGGCACGGTCCTGCCGCGGGCCGACGTCGTGGTCGTGGACAACGACCCCGAGGGCAGCGCCGCCGGGGTCGTCGGCGCCTGGGCCGGCCGCGGCGTCCGCTACGCCCACGAGCCGCGGCCGGGCATCTCCGCCGCCCGCAACCGGGCCCTGGCCGAGGCCGGCGACGCCGACCTGCTGGTCTTCGTCGACGACGACGAGCTGCCGTCGGCCGGCTGGCTGGCGCACCTGGTCGCCGCCTGGTCGGCGTGGGGCTGCGCCGCGGTGGCCGGCCCGGTGCCCGCGCGGTTCCTCGGCGCGGCCGACGCCTGGGTGTCCGGCTCCGGGGTGTTCGACCGGCGGCGGCTGCCCACCGGCACGCAGGTGTCCGGTGCCGGCGCCGGCAACCTGCTGCTGGACCTGCACCAGGTCCGCGCGCTGGGGCTGGCGTTCGACGAGCGGTTCGGCCTGACCGGCGGTGAGGACACCCTGTTCACCCACGCCCTGGTGCGCCGGGGCGCGGACATCCGCTGGTGCGACGAGGCCGAGGCGGTGGAGTTCGTCCCCGCCGACCGGCTCACCCGCGCCTGGGTGCTGCGGCGCAGCTTCCGCGCGGGCAGCTCGTGGAGCCGGGCGGAGGTGCACCTCGCCGACGGCGCAGCCGGCCGCTGGCGGACCCGGCTCGCCGTCCTCGCCAAGGCGGCCGTGCGGGTGCCGCTGGCGGGGCTGGGTGCCGCCGGTGCGCTGCTGCGCCGCGACGTCGCCGCCCGCGCCCGGGCGGTCACCGTCGTGGCGAGCTACGCCGGGCTGGTCGTGGGCGCCTTCGGCTACGTCCTCGGCGAGTACGCCCGCCGGCCCGCCGGGACGCCGCCGGTGACCGGCGGACCCGCCCCGGACGGGGAGCCCCGTGTCCTCGGCCGTTGAGCCGCGGGCGGCCGGGACCCCGGGGACCCCGGACCCGCCGGCGCCGTCGGGCCGCGGGCTCGGCGGGGTCGCCGCCCGCGGCGCGGCGGTCACCCTGGCCGGGCAGGGCGCGCGCATCCTGCTGCAGCTGGCCTCCGTGGTCGTCCTCGCCCGCCTGCTCAGCCCCTACGAGTACGGCCTCATGGCGGTGGGCCTGATCGTCGTCGGGATCGGCGAGGTGGTGCGCGACCTCGGGCTCACCACCGCCGCGATCCGCGCCCCGGAGCTCACCCGGCACCAGCGCGACGGGCTCTTCTGGGTCAGCACGGCCGCCGGCCTGGTCCTGGCCGCCGTCGCCGTCGGCGCGGCGGGCCTGGTGGCCGACGCCTTCTCCCAGGCCGAGCTGGTGCCGGTCGTCCAGGCCCTCGCGCTGACCTTCGTGCTCAACGGCCTGGCCGCCCAGTACCGCGCCGGGCTCACCCGCGACCTGCGGTTCGGCGCCGTCGCCGGCACCGACCTGCTCGCCCAGGCCGTGGCACTGGCCGTCGCCGTGGCCGCGGCCGCGGGCGGAGCCGGCCACTGGGCGCTGGTCGCCCAGCAGCTCACCGTGGGAGCCGTCGGCCTGGTCGCCGTCGTGGCGCTGGCCCGGTGGGTGCCCGGCCGGCCGCGCCGCGGGGCGGGGCTGGGGCCGCTGCTGCGCTTCGGCGGCGGACTCACCGGCACGCACGTCGTCTACTACGTGGGCAACAACCTGGACTCGATGGCGCTCGGCCTGTGGGCCGGCCCCACCGCCCTGGGCGTGTACAGCCGGGGCTTCCAGCTGCTCATGACGCCGCTCAACCAGCTCCGGACGCCGGCCACCACGGTCGCCGTCCCGGTGCTGTCCCGCCTGCAGGACGACCAGGAGCGCTTCGGCGCCTACCTGCGCCGCGGCCAGCAGGCGCTCGGCATCCCGGTCGTCGTGGCGCTCGCCCTCGCGGCGGGCGCGGCCGACCCGCTCGTGGACCTCCTGCTCGGCGACCGCTGGCAGGCGGTGACGCCGGTGCTGGCCCTGCTCGCCGTGGCCGGCAGCGCGCAGACGCTGTCCTTCGTCGGCTTCTGGGTCTACCTGTCCCGGGGCCTGTCCGGCGCCCTGCTGCGCTACACCACCGTCGCGCTCGCGCTCAAGGCGGTCTGCATCGCCGCCGGGGTGCCCTTCGGGGTGGTCGGCGTCGCCGCCGGGTACGCCGGCGCCGCGCTGCTGGAGTGGCCGCTGTCGCTGTGGTGGCTGTCCCGGACCACCGTGGTGCCGGTGCGCGCGCTGCTGCTCGGCGCGCTGCGGATCACCGCCGGCGCCGCGCTCGCCGGGGGCACCTGCGCCGCGGTCACCCTGCTGACGGCGGACTGGCCGGCACCGGGGCGGCTGGCCGCCGGGCTGGTGGCCGGCCTGGCCGCCTACGCGCTGTGCGCCGCGCACCCCGCCGTCCGCGCCGACCTGGCCGGCGTCGTGGCCTGGGGGCGGCAGGTGGTGGGCAGCGGTCGCTGACCGCGGGGCCGGGCCGGGCCCGCGACGGTCAGCCCGGGAACCAGGTCTCGCGGACCAGCGAGCCGGCCTCGAGCGCGTCGCCGAGCGAGCGGGCGCGCAGCCCGAGCCCGGCGTAGCCGTCGAGCACGGAGGTCACCAGCTCCCCGCGGTCGACCCGCGGCGGCGGGCCGTCGCAGGCGCCGTCCTCGGGACCGGCGAAGCCGTCGTGGGCCAGCACGATGGACCCCGGCGCCACGCCGGTCATCGCCTTGGCCACCCGCTCCGCGTGCGGGATGTCCTTCCAGTCCCACGTGGTCGGGCCCCACAGCACCGGCAGCAGGCCGGCGCCGGTGACGGCGCGCCAGTTGCGCAGGGTCTGCCGGCCGTACGGCGGCCGGTACCAGCGGACCGGGGCGCCGGTCGCGTCCTCCAGCTCCGCCCGGCCCCCGCGCAGCAGGCCGCCGACCTCCGCGGGCGGCAGCGTGGGCAGCGCCCGGTGGTCGACCCCGTGCAGCGCCACCTCGTGCCCGGCGGCGAGGACCTCGCCCAGCAGGGACGGGTGCCGGCGCACCCGGGTGAGCAGCACGAAGAACGTCGCGGTCGCCCCGGCGTCGGCCAGGGCGGCCAGCACGCGGTCGGTGCCGCCGGGCTCGGGCCCGTCGTCGAAGGTCAGGACGACGTCCGGCGCGCCGGTGCGCAGCTCGACCGCCGAGCCCAGCAGCACGCCGGCGCCCCGGCGGGCGGTGCGCCGGCCGGCCCGGACGGCGGTCCGCAGCGTGGTGGTCGGGCTCACCGGGCACCGACCCGGGCCAGCCGCCAGCGGCGGCCGGAGCGCGCGTACTCCTCGTAGACCAGCCCGCCGGCCCCGCCCACCATCCCGGCGCCGCGGCAGACCGCGCGCAGCCCCCGGGCCTGGTGCCGGTACGACCGGCGCAGCACGCCCCAGCCCCACCGCGCCGCACCGGCGGCGACCCGCAGCAGGCCGGACGCGGCCCAGCGGCCCCGCAGGGCCAGCCGGGCGGCGGTGCCCGGGGTCAGCCGGAGGTCGGTGAGGACCGTGGCGTTGCCGTGGCTGTACGCGCGGGTGAGCACCCAGGCGCGGGTCATCCGCTCGGCCGGCACCTGGTCGACGGCGGCGGACTCGTCGCACCACACCATCCGGCCGCCGGCGCGGGCCAGCCGCCGGCTGAACAGCGTGTCCTCCGCCCCGCCCAGGCCCAACGCGGACTCGAAGCCGACGCCGAGGGCGCGCACCTGGTCCAGGTCGAGCAGCAGGTTGCCGCACGCGGCGACGTCGATGGCGGTGCCGGTGGGCATGCTGCGGCGGACGAAGAAGCCGCCCGCGCGGATCCACGGGTCCGGCTCGGCGGCGTACTCGGCCAGGACCCGGCCGGAGACCGCGGCCGCGCCGCTGTCCGCCCAGGTGCGCAGCAGGTGGGCCAGCCAGCCGTCGGCCGGGCGCTCGTCGTCGTCGATGAAGGCCAGCAGCCGGGCGTCGGCGGCCTCGGTGAGGGCGCGGTTGCGCACGGCCGCGATGCCGGGCGTGGGCTCGGCGACGTACCGGACGCCAGCCGCGGCCGCGGCGCCGCTGCCGTCGGGGTCGTTGTCCACGACCAGCACGTCGACGGCGTACCGGCCGTCCGCGCCGACCTCGCGGGCCTGGTCGAGCAGCCGGGGCAGGAGCTCGCGCAGGTGGCCGGGCCGGCGGTACGTGGGCACGGCCACCGTGACCCGCACGGTCGTGGCGGGCACCGGCGCGGCGGTAGGGAGCGGGAGGGTGGTCATCGCGGGAGCCCCGTCGGTCGTCGGGCGTCGTCGTGGGTGCGTGGGGCCGGGACGGGCGCCACGGGGAGCGCCACCGCGGCCAGCCGCGCCTGGTAGCCGTCCGGCGCGTGCCGGCGGCGGGCCTCGGCGGCGTCCCGGGCGGCGGCCGCGCGGAAGGCCGCCGGGGCGGCGACCAGCCGCTCGACGGCGTCGGCCCACAGCTCCGGGCGGCCGGGTGCGACGACTTGGACGCCGGCGTAGCCCTCGACGGCCTCGCGCAGCCCGGGCAGGTCGCTGACCACCGCCGGGCGGGCGGCCAGCACGGCCTCCACCGCGGCGTTGCCGAAGGACTCGTCGAGCAGCGAGGGCACCAGGACCACGTCGGCGTCGGCCAGGGCCGGCCACACGTCGGGGGCGAAGCCGCGGAACTCCACCCGCCCGCGCGGGCCGGCGTCCGCCGCGGCGGCGCGCAGCCGGGCCTCGAACCACTCGTAGCCGGGGAACACCGACCCGACCAGGGTCAGCCGCGCGTCCACCCCGCGAGCGAGCAGCTCGCGCAGGACGGCGATGGCCACGTCGGGGCCCTTGCGGGGCGAGAGCCGACCCACGAAAAGCAGCCGCACCGGGCCGTCCGGGCGCGCCCCGGCCGGCGCGGGCCGGACCGGCCCCGGCACCGGGTTGGGCAGCACGGTCACCCGCCCGGCGAGGGCGGGCACCAGGCCGAGCAGCACCCCGGCGGTGAACCGGCTGTTGGCGATGACGGTGTGCGCGGCCCGGAGCACGCCGAGCAGCAGCCGCTGCAGCACCGCCGGGCCGGGCCACTCCGCCTCGTGCACGTGGCAGACCACCCGCCGGCCGGCGACCCGGGCGAGCAGCAGCCAGGAGGGCAGCACCGTGGTGTTGACGACGACCCCGCCGGCGCCGTGCCGGCGCAGCAACCGCAGCGCGGGGACGACGCCGGTGGCGGCGTCGCGCAGCAGCCGGGCGGCGCCGGCCGGCCGCAGCGCGGCCTTGCGCAGCACCGGCATCGGGCACACCACGACGCGGGCGCCGCGGCGCTCCAGCTCGGCGGTGAGCGGCCCGTGCCCCGGCAGCGCGACGACGACCTCGGCGCCGGGCAGCAGGGCCTCGACCGACTGCAGGAACACCCGGTCGGAGCCGTACAGCTCCGCACCCGGGTGGACCATCAGCACCGACGGCCGGCGCGACCGGGGGCGTGGTCCGGTGACCAGCCCGGGCAGGGCCAGGGCCAGGCCGGTCAGCGCGCCCCGCACGGCGGCCCACAGCAGCCGCGGGGAGTGCAGCAGCTGCCGCCGTCCGCCGCGCAGCAGGATCTCCCAGCTCACCGCCGGGGTGGCGAGCAGCCAGCGCAGCAGCCGGGCCCGCCCGAGGTGCCGGCGGGCGAAGGCGAGCCGGTTGCGGCAGTTGTAGCGGTAGTACAGCGCGGACTTGGCGCCGCCCCGGCGGCCGTCGTCGTGGGTGCCGCCCTCGTCGTGAACGGCGACCAGGTCCTCCCGCAGGACCACCCGGCCGCCGGCGGCGACCGCGCGGTAGCCGAGGTCGACGTCCTCCCAGTAGAGGAAGTAGCCCTCGTCGAAGCCGCCGATCCGGGTGAACAGCTCGTCGTGGACGACCAGGCAGGCGCCGCACAGCCAGTCGCCGGGGTCGGTGGTGGCGGGGTCGGCCGCGGCCGGCCGGCGGCGGACCCGGCCGTCGCGCAGGTCGGTGCGGGCCACCCGGAAGACGACCTCGCCGGCGGAGTCGACCAGCTGCGGGCTGATCAGCGCCAGCGGCTCACGCAGGCTGTGCGCGCGCAGCTCGGCGACGGTGGCGGCGCTGATGACGGCGTCGGGGTTGAGGAACAGGAAGGTGCGGGCGCCCAGCCGCCGGGCGGCGTCCGCGCCGGCGTTGCACGCGGCGCCGAAACCCCGGTTGTCCGGCATCCCGACGACGTGCCAGCCGTGGGCCGCCCCGAGCTCCTCCACCGCCCGCCGGTTGGCCGGCGTGGAGAAGTTGTCGACGACGACGACGTGCACCTCCGGCCCGGTGAGGGCCGCGGCGGCGAGATTGCGGCGCAGCAGGTCGGCCGAGCCGAACGAGACGACCACGACCGCGAGCGGGGCCGGCTCGGTCATGCGTTCCTCCTGACGTGCTGGCGGGGCCGCCGACCGGGGGGCCGGCACCGACCGCGGGTGTCGTGCCAGGGTGCGGCCGGGCGGGCCGCCCTGTCGTCACCCGGGAGGGGCAGGACGGCGACGAGCTCACCCCCGGCGGGAGACCGCCGGGGGTGAGCTCGTCATCGCCGCAGGCTCACGGCGCGGGCGGCAGCTGCCCGGCCTGGCCGGCCCACAGGTCGTCCAGGCGGAGGTCCTGCCGCCGGGTGGCGCTGCCGGAGGTGTAGACCTCCAGGAACAGCGACCCCGGCCGCTGCAGGGCCGCGGTGGTGTCGGTGGCGGTCACCGTCCACGCCGTCGGCTCGGCTGTGCCCGCCGGCCAGACCTTGGCCCGCAGGGCGGTGCCGGCCAGCTCCAGCCGCACGGTCAGCGCCGTGCCCGGCGCGTAGGTGCCGGCCAGCCGCTGCGAGGCCAGCACGGTCTCCGCGCCGTCCACCGTCCGGTCCAGCCGGACGTCGACCGCGCCGGTGGACTGGAAGCGCAGGGTGGCCCGCTGGTCGGTGCTGCCGACCTTGCGCCCGCCCAGCGACACCCAGGCGCCGGTGCCGGTGGCCGCCTGCGGCAGCGTGAGCTCCGCCTGCACCGCCACGTCCTGACCGGACACCGCACCCAGCGTGGCGCCCACCGTGCGGCCGATCCCGCCGGAGAGCTGACCGGCGCCGCCGGTCACCGAGGAGATGCCCGAGCTGCCGCTCATCGTCCACGCCCCACCGACGTCGGCGGTGCCCCACCCGGAGGTGACGCTGCGCTCGAAGGCGTCCGCGGCCAGCGGCTGCACCCCCGGCTCCGGCTCCGGCTCCGGCTGCGGTGCCGGGGCGGTCACCGTGACCGTCCGGGTGACCGTGCCGGTGGCACCGTCGTCGTCGGTCACCGTCAGCCGCACCGTGTAGGTGCCCGCGGCGGCGTAGGTGTGCGACGCGGTGGCCCCGGTGCCGGTCGCGCCGTCACCGAAGTCCCACGCGTGGGCCGCCACCCGGCCGTCGGCATCCGCCGAGGCCGCCCCGTCCACCGCCACCGTCAGGTCCGCCGGCGTCGCCGTGAACGACGCCGTCGGCGCCGCGTTCGGGACGGTGCCGCTGCGGCCGGTGCTGTCGTGGGCCCGCACCTGCTCCGGCGACAGCGCCCGGGGGTACACGGCGACCTCGTCGATGCGGCCGGCGAACCAGTCCGCCCCGCTGAACCAGCTGCGGTCACCGCCGACCCGCCAGTGGCCGGTGTACCTGGAGGCAGCGGTGACGTCGGCGCGCTTGCCGATCAGCGTGCCGTCCACGTACAGGGCCAGACCGGTGTGGTCGAGGGTGCCGACGACGTGGTGCCACCGGCCGTCGTTGTAGGTGCCGGTCGTGGTGACCGTCGGGTTCGTCCCGTTGAGCCGGACGCCGAAGGCCAGCCGGCCGGAGGCGTCCATCATCACGTGCCGGTCGTAGCTGGAGCTGTAGCCGGTGGCGGAGTTGCCGAAGCCGACGATCCGGCCCCCGGCGCGCGAGGTCGTCTGGAACCAGGCCTCGACCGAGAAGGTCTGCGGCGCGGCCATGGCGGAGGTGCCGCCCAGGTAGCCGCTGCTGGTGCCGTTGAACGCGTAGGAGGTGTCGGCGTCACCGGCGATGGCGCCGGCCTGGCGCCGGGTGACCCCGGACTGCACGGTCAGGTCCAGCCCGTTCGTCCGGTTGTACGCCCTCGTGCCGGAGGCCTCACCCAGTGGCCAGTGCTGCAGGGCCCCGTCGGCCTGCACCAGTCCGGCGTAGGCGCGCGACGGGCTGCGGTTGGCGCTGCCGACCGTGGCGGTCACCCACGTCGAGGAGACCCGGTTGCCGGCCGCGTCGGTGGCGGTCACCAGGTACCGGTGTGCCCCGGCGGTGGCCGCGGTGTCCGAGCAGGCGTACGTCGGCAGGGTCCACCACTGCGACGGGCGGGTCACCGCGCACACCGGCGCGGCAGCCATGCTGTCCCGGTACACCCGGTAGGTCAGGTGCTCGTTGTCGCGGTCGGAGACCGCCCGCCACGAGACCCGGGCCGCCCCGGGGACCATGCTGACGGTCGGGGTCCAGGTGCCGGTGGTCCGCGGCCCCACGCGGTCGGGCGCGATGTCGGACACGGCGAACCGCACGAGACCCTGCTGGGTCAGGCCGTTGACGCCCGGGAACTCACCGCCGTAGACGACGTAGTCGTCGTTGCCGGTCACCGTCCAGCCCGCCTGGTACTGGCCGGTGTAGCGGCCGGAGTAGAAGGTCGGGTACCAGGGCAGGACGGACGGCGCCGGCTGGCCCCGGAAGTACGGGATGCCCTGGACCGTCACGGGGCCCACGGTCCCGGTGGCCGCGTTCGAGACCGCGGTCCCGTACATGTTGACCCGCGGGTTCTGCTCGGGGAAGCCGCCGATGTTGTCGCAGACGTGGGCGTGGGTGGCGTGGTACGCCGCACCGCCCTTCGCGAAGATCGAGTAGGTGTCCCCGCGGCAGTCGTTGATCCAGCGCACCCTGCCACCGGTGGCCTCCGCGGCGAAGGAGCCCTCGAGGTTGCCCGGGCCGTAGTAGTTGTAGCCGGTGCCGTAGACGGACGTGCCGTCGGTGCTCAGGCTCCAGACCGCCGAGTTGACGCCCTGGTTGGTGATCAGCCGGTTCACCGCGAACGGGCGGGTCGCCCCCGTCACACCGTCCAGGGCGCCGACGCCCGTGGCCTTGACCCCGTTGAGGGAGTCGAACCGCCCGGCGGCGACGACCTGGCCGTTGCTCCCGGCGACGACGAGGGCCAGGACCTCGTTGCTGGTCTGCGCGTTCTTCTCCGGGTCGTCCTTCAGCGTGTTGCCGGCGGTCGACCCGACACCCGGACGAGGTGCCCAGGGCAGCAGGGCGCCGGTGGCGGCCGAGACCGCCGCCAGCCGGTTCCGGGCGGTCGACCCGACGGAGGCGAAGGCGCCACCGAGGTACACCGTCGAGTCGGTGGCCGCGATGGCCCGCACCTGGTTGCCCACTGCGGGACGGAAGTCGCTGACGAGCTGCCCGGTCGCGGTGCTGTACGCGGCCACGCGGTAGCGGCTCTGCCCGTCGGCCCGGGTGAAGTCCCCGCCGACGTAGATCCGCGAGCCGTCCGGCGAGGCGGCGAGCGCCAGCGCCTGGGCGTTCAGGGTGGGCGCGAACGAGGTGTCCAGCTGGCCGGTGCGGATGTCGTAGGCCAGCAGGTGGTTGCGGGCGGTCTCCTGGGTGCCCGGGGCGGCGCCAGCAGGGCGGGCCCGGGTGAACTCGCCGGCGACGTAGACCTTGTTGCCGACCACCAGCTGCGCCCACGCGACGCCGTTGATCTGCGTGGTCGGCAGCGGGTCGGCGGTGACCGTGGCCGGCGTCGCGGGGTCGGTCCGGTCCAGCGGAGCCCAGTCGGCTCGCGCGGTCCCCGGCGCGACCACCCCTCCGAGGACACCCGCCCCCACCATGAGGGCGACCCCTGCCGCCACGATCGGCCGGGACACGGCCCTGACACGTCCAGACATGCGATTCCCCCGCTCGTCCCCGTGGTCCGGGGCTCGTCTGCAACTCCGCGGCGGACACTAAGCGTGACGAGAAGGCGCCTACATCCCCCGTTGCGGTGAGCGGGGCCCGGACGGGCGACGCGCAGTCGTCACTGTGGGTGACACACGGGGGATCGCGAGCACCGCGGCCGGGGGCGTCCGACGCCGGCCCGCGCGGGCCTCCGCGGCCGTGGCGCCGACCCCGGGAACGGACGCAGGGCCCCGGCCGGTGGCCGGGGCCCTGCGTCGGGCGGGGACGGATCGGTCAGGGCGCGGCGCCCTCGAAGACGAGGTAGGGCGCACCGGGCCGGGGGCTCACCGACACGGTCACCAGGTCACGGGCATCCGCCGGGACGCGGAACACGTAGACCCCGTCGGCCACCGCACCGGGAGCGAGGGTGCCGGAGAACGCCCGCGCGGACGGGTCACCCAGCGGCGACGCCGGCACGCGCTCCGGGCCGTGGGTCAGGTCGACGGCCACGCCGAGCAGGTCCAGCGGCGCCGCGGTCCCGTTCCTCAGCTCGACGGTGACCCGCACGGCGGGTCCGGCGACGTCACCCGGTCCGGTGCCCGTGCCGTCCACGGCCTCCAGCGCCGTCAGCGACGCGGCGACGCCGTCGTCGGCCTCGGCCGGCCGGTCCAGCGCCACCGCGGGCAGGCTCGGCGGCAGCTCGTCGGCGACGACGGGCGTCGCGGCCGGGTCCGGCAGAGCGGGGGCCGGCGGTGGCGGTGCGGGCTCCCCGGAGGGGGGTGCCGGGGTACCGGGGGCCGCCGGGGCCTCGGCCGACGGGGTCGCCGTGCCGGCCGCCGCGACGTCCCCGCCGCCGTCGCCACCGCCGCCGCGCAGCAGCAGGCCGACGACGACCACGGCGATCACGACCAGCGCCGCGGCCACCCCGCCGACCACCTCGCGCCGGCGGGACGGCGCCGGCCGACCGTTGCCCAGGGGACTCATCGCGGCAACCCGCCCATCTCTCGGAACCACTTCCCCGACCCGATGGCCAGGTGCGCCGCCGTCGCCAGGAAGAGGACGGCGTAGGCGGACAGGAACACGGCCGGCACGCCCCAGAGCAGGAAGGACAGGGCCAGGACGCCGTAGTCGGTGGGCAGCGACAGCAGCGACCGGCGCAGGGACGACGTCCCGGCCGACGGCTGGGCGCGCGTCGCCACCCCGTGCTGCGCACGCAGCGCCTCGTTGAGCAGCATCGCGAAGAACAGCACGCCGTCGGCGATGCAGTAGCCGATCGGGACCAGCAGCAGCGGGCCCGCCTCGACGGCGCCGGAGCGGTACAGCGCGACCAGCACGGCCAGGTGCAGGGTGAGCAGCTTGGCGGCGTCGACCATGTGGTCCAGCCACTCCCCCGCCGGTGACCCGCCGCCGCGCAGCCGCGCGAGCTGCCCGTCGGCGGCGTCCAGGCCGTAGCCGAGCACCAGGCAGGCGGCCACGGCCACGCCCACCGGCACGGACGGCGGCACCAGGACGAGCAGGGCGATGCCGGTGGCGGTGGCCGCGGCGCTGGCCGCGGTCACGGCGTTGGGCGTGAGCCCGGCGGCGAAGGCGAGCGCGGCGAACAGCCGGCCCAGCGGGCGGTTGACGAAGCGCGAGTAGGCCGGGGCGCCGGTCGACCCCTTCTGCGCGGCGGCCAGCCGGCGCAGCGTCGTCCGCAGGTCCGCGGGGGTGGGCTGGACGGTCGCGGTCACTGCTGACCCGCCGGGAGCCGCTCGGCCGCCGGGGCCGTGGCCGGGGCGGGCACGGCGACGGCGGGACGGGGCGTGGTGAGGGGTGCGTCGGCCGCGGTCGGCCGGCGTCGCCCGGAGGGCCGGCGGGCCGGGAAGCGGCGCCCGGCCAGCGCACGGGCGAGCTCCTCGTAGCCGGCGGCGACGGCGTCCCAGTCGTACCCGCCGGCCAGCTCCCGGGCCCGCTGCCCGGCGCGGGTGACCCACCCGGGGTCGGCCTCGACGGCGGCGACCTCGCGGGCGACGTCGTCCGGGGTGCGGAAGAAGCGGCCGGCGTCGGCCACGACCTCGCGGTTGAAGTCGACGTCGAAGGCGGTGACCGCCGCGCCGGCGCCGATGGCGCGCAGCAGCGAGGGGTTCGTGCCGCCCACGGAGTGCCCGTGCAGGTAGGTGGCGCAGTTCGCGTAGAGCTGGTCGAGCAGCTCCTGGTCCCAGACGCCGCCGAGGAAGCGCACCCGGCCGTCGGCCAGCGCGTGCACCCGGGCGGTGTACGCGTCGGCGTAGGGCGCCGAGCCGACGACGACCAGCGGCCTGGCGGCGGTGCTGGCGGCGTAGCCCTCGACGATGACGTCGACGTGGTTCTCCGGCTCGAACCGGGCCACCACCAGGTGGTAGCCGCGCGGCTCGAGGCCGAGCTCGGCCAGCCGGTGCGCGCCGGGCTGGATCAGCGGGGCGCCGTAGGTCAGCAGCGTGGTGGGCGCGGCGAAGGCGTCCCGGTAGTAGTCGGCGATGCCCTGCGCGTCGGCGATGAGGACGTCGGACCAGCGGACGGCGAGCGCCTCGGCCGCGCGGTAGTAGCGGCGTCCGGTGCCGCCCCACTTGGCGCGCTTCCACTCCAGGCCGTCCACGTGGGTGGCGACCGGGATGCCGGCGGCGCGCATCGCCGGCAGCAGCGGCGCGTTGGCCGCGTTGAACAGGACGGCCGCGTCGGTGCGGTGGGCCAGCAGGTGTCGGACCGAGAGGGCGGTGTGGCTGAGCGTCTCCAGCGAGCGGCGGCGGGCGGCCGGCAGGTGCACCAGCTCCATGCCCAGGTGCTCGGCCGGGGCCGGCTGCTGCGCGCCGGGGACGGTGCGGCAGTAGACGACCACCCGGTGCCCGGCGTCGGCCAGCCGGCGGCCGATCTCCTCCACGGCGGTCTCGAAGCCGCCGTAGCGGGCCGGGACGCCGCGCGTCCCGACCATGGCGATGCTCAAGCGGTCCACCTGGGCCTCCGAATCGCGTCCGGGCTGCAGGGACGGCGTCCCATGCGGAGGGCACGGGTCTCGTCGCCCTCGGTGAGCATCGCCCGGGCCCCGGGCCGGGCGGGAGGGCTGCGCGGCCCACGTCACCCGCACGGGGCAGCTGCCGACTGGTGAGGTGCTGGAACGGCCCCGTCCCGGGACCCGCGCCCGGTGACGTGCTGGAACGGCCCCGTCCCGGGTCCAGCCCCGAGCCAGCGAGGGGTGGGGAGGACGGGCGGCCTCCCTGCAGGGTCCCGCCGCGAGCCTGCGAGCGGCGGGGGGCAGGGAGGTCCTTCAGTAGGCGCCGGAGCTGGTGGCGACGGCGCGGACGGTCTTCACGAGGATGAGCAGGTCCATGGCCAGCGACCAGTTCTCGACGTAGCGCAGGTCCAGGCGGACGGCCTCCTCCCAGGGGAGGTCCGAGCGGCCGGAGATCTGCCACAGGCCGGTGAGCCCGGGCTTGACCAGCAGCCGGCGGCTGACCGAGGTGTCGTAGCGGGCCACCTCGCCGGGCAGCGGCGGGCGGGGGCCGACCAGAGACATGGAGCCGCCGAGCACGTTGAACAGCTGCGGCAGCTCGTCCAGGGACAGCCGGCGCAGCACCCGGCCGACGGGGGTGACCCGCGGGTCGAGCCGCATCTTGAACAGCAGCCCGTCGGAGGCGTTCTGCGCCCGCAGCGCGTCCAGCTGCCGTTCGGCGTCGACCACCATGCTGCGGAACTTCAGCATCGTGAACGCCTGCCCGTTCACGCCCACCCGCTCCTGGCGGTAGAGCACCGGGCCGGGGCTGGTGACCTTGACGGCGACGGCGACCCCCAGCAGCACCGGGGCGAGCAGCAGCACCGCCAGCGCGGCGACGACGCGGTCCAGGCCGCCCTTGACCACCCGCTGCCAGCCCTCGAAGCGCGGCTGCTCCACCGACAGCAGCGGCAGCCCCTCGAACGGGCGGATGTGCAGCCGGGGGCCGGCGACCTCGATGAGGCCGGGTGCGACCAGCAGCTCGATGCCGGTGCCCTCCAGCTGCCAGGACAGCGAGCGCAGGTACTGCGCGGCGGTCTCGCTGGCGGAGGTCACCGCGATGGTGTCCGCGCCGAGCGAGCCGACGAGGGACAGCACGTCGTCCAGCCCGCCGACGGGGACGCCGGCGACCTGGGTCACCCGGTCGCGGTCGCCGGGGGTCACGCAGACGGCGACGACCTCCAGGCCGGCGAACCGCTCCCGCCGCAGCCGGTCGACCAGCTCGAGGGCCGCCGTACCCCGGCCCACGACGACGACGCGCTTGGTGCAGCGGCCCTGGGCGCGCAGGCCGCGCAGCGTGCAGCGCGCCGCGAACCGGCCGAGCAGGCTGCCCAGGGTGAGCGCCGGGACGGCGCCGACCACCAGGCCGCGGCTCAGGTCGAGGTCGGCGGCGTAGGAGGCGAACCCGGCGACGGCGAGCAGCACGAAGCCGGCCCGCCCGACCGCGCGGTACTCGTCGCTGCCGGTGCCGAAGACCCGCTCGGCGTGGGCGCCGGTGGCGTGCAGCAGGACCGGCCAGACGACGACCAGGGCGAGGCTGGCCCAGAACAGCGAGGTGTCCGGGCGGGCGTCGGGGTGCGTGCCGAGGACCAGCCCCGCGGCCACCGCCGCGGCCGTGGACTCGAAGGCGGTGAGGGCGCCCGAGTACCGGCCCGCCCACGGCGCCTGCCCGGCCCGCGGGCGGGGTCGGCGGGGCACGGCCGGCGTCCCCGCCGAGGCGCGGGACGTCGAGCCGAGACGGACGGTGGAGTGGTCGAGCAGCACGGTTCCCCCCGGACACGCGTGACAACGTGTAGTCGGCGTCACCCGCCCGGGGCCGTTGCTCCCGCTGTCAGCAGGGATTTCGTCCGGGCACGGTGGTCGCCGCCCGGAGAACGATCACTGCGGGTGACCGTCGGGTCAATGCGAGACGGACCCGTTCACCCGTTGGGGACGGTGACTCACCCACCTGGGCCGGGGTCACGTCCGGGGGTGGACGACGTTCTGCGCGGCCTCGAGCCCGAGGGCGAGGAGCTCCTCGGTGGCGTCGGCGGCCTCGGCGACGAGGAGGTCGAGCTCCTTGCGCTCGGTGGCGGAGAAGTCGCGGAGCACGAAGTCGGCGGGGTCCTGGCGGCCGGGCGGGCGGCCGATGCCGACGCGCACCCGCAGGTAGTCCCGCGTCCCGGTGGACCGGGAGACCGACCGCACACCGTTGTGCCCGCCCTCGCCGCCGCCGCGCTTGAGCCGCACGGTGCCGAAGGGGACGTCGAGCTCGTCGTGCAGCACCACGAGGTCGGTGGCCGGGATCGAGTGGTAGTCCAGCAGGCCGCGGACCGGGCCGCCGGACTCGTTCATGTAGGTGGTGGGCCGGGCCAGCACGACGCGGCGGCCGGCCAGCCGGCCCTCGCCCACCAGGGTCCGGGCCCGCTTGCCCTTCCCGGGGGAGAGCTTCACGCCGGCGCGCGCGGCCAGCTCGTCGAGCACCATCGCGCCGACGTTGTGCCGGTTGCCGGCGTAGGAGGGGCCGGGGTTGCCCAGCCCGGCGACGAGGAAGGGGCCGTCGGACACGGCCGCAGGGGCGCCGACGTCGTCGGCGCCCCTGCGGGTGGTGTGCTCGGTCAGCGGGGACCCCTCGCTCAGGTGACTCAGCCCTTCTCGGCGGCGTCCATCGACTCGCCGCTGCCCTGGTCCTGCGGCTCGGAGACGACGTCGCCCTGCCCGACGCCCTCCTCGGCGGCCCCGGACTCCTCGCGCTCGATGCCGGCCTCGGCCTCGGCCTCGGCGAGCTCGGCCTCCAGCGCCTCGGCGGTCGGCGCACCGAGGAACCCGATGACCAGCGCATCCGGGTCGGTGACCAGCGTGGCGCCCGCGGGCAGGCGGACGTCGCCGGCGGTGATGTTCTGACCGGCGGTCCGGCCGGTGACGTCGACCTCGATCGTCTCGGGCAGCCTGGTGGCGTCCGCCTCGATCGCGAGGGTGTTCAGCTGGTGGTTCGGGATGGAGTCGATGCCCGGCTCGCCGACGACGACGACCGGCACCTCGACCGTCGTCTTCTCGCCGCGGCTGACGACCAGCAGGTCGGCGTGCTCGTGGGTGCGGGTCAGCGGGTCGCGCTGCACCGCCTTGGTCAGGGCGAGCTGCTCCCGGCCGTCCAGGACGACGGTGAGCAGGACGTTGCTGCCGCCGTTGCGCAGGGCCGCGGCGAACTCGCGGGCCGGCAGGGACAGGTGCACGACGTCCTGGCCGTGCCCGTAGAGGACGGCGGGGATGCGGCCGGCCCGGCGGGTGCGGCGGGCGCTGCCCTTGCCGAACTCGGTGCGGGCCTCGGCGACGAGGCGGAAGTCAGCCACGGTGGTGTGCTCCTCAGCAGGTGGATCGGGTCGGTGGCCGGCGCACGTCGCGGCACGCCCGTCGAGGAGGGGCACACGCACGTCGATCACGGAGTACGGACGGGCCGTCTCCCTCGCCG
The DNA here is from genome assembly GCF_900188375.1 of Geodermatophilus pulveris. Lineage (GTDB taxonomy): Bacteria > Actinomycetota > Actinomycetes > Mycobacteriales > Geodermatophilaceae > Geodermatophilus > Geodermatophilus pulveris. The sequence continues at coordinate 101,573 of NZ_FZOO01000007.1, forward strand.
GGCAACCCGACCAGCGTACCCGGGGCCCGCCCCGCGGCGTCGCGCGACCCCGACCCGCTGCGCGGCAGCCGGGCTACGACGCGCCGTCGAACAGGGAGGTGACGCTGCCGTCCTCGAAGACCTCCTTGATCGCCCGGGCGAGCAGCGGGGCGATGGAGAGCACGGTGAGCTTGTCGAACCGGCGGGACGTCTCGATGGGCAGCGTGTTGGTCACGATGACCTCGCTCACCCGGCTGTTCTTGAGCCGGTCGACCGCCGGGCCGGAGAGGACGGCGTGGGTGGCGCAGACGATGACGTCAGCGGCACCGGCCTCGAACAGCGTCTCGGCGGCCTTCGCGATGGTGCCGCCGGTGTCGATCATGTCGTCGACCAGGATGCAGGTGCGGCCCTCCACCGTGCCGACGACGGCGTTGGCGACGACCTCGTTGGGGCGCAGCGGGTCGCGCGTCTTGTGGATGAAGGCCAACGGGACGCCGCCGAGCTTGTCGGTCCACCGCTCGGCGACCCGCACCCGGCCGGAGTCCGGCGAGACCACGGTGATGTCCCGGTCGCCCCACCGCTCGCAGACGTGCGCCACGAGCAGGTCCAGGGCGAACAGGTGGTCGACCGGGCCGTCGAAGAAGCCCTGGATCTGCGCGGTGTGCAGGTCGACGGTCATCAGCCGGTTGGCGCCGGCGGTCTTGAACAGGTCGGCGACCAGGCGGGCGGAGATGGGCTCGCGGCCGCGGTGCTTCTTGTCCTGCCGGGCGTAGGGGAAGAACGGGGCGACGACGGTGATCCGCTTGGCCGACGCCCGCTTGAGGGCGTCCACCATGATCAGCTGCTCCATGAGCCAGGTGTTCAGCGGCGCCGTGTGGCTCTGCACCACGAAGGCGTCGCAGCCGCGTACCGACTCCTCGAAGCGGACGAACAGCTCACCGTTGGCGAACTCGTAGGCCGCCGTCGGCGTCGGCGTCACCCCGAGGTGACCGGCGATCTCGTCGGTCAGCTCCGGGAAGGCCCGGCCGGAGAACAGCATCAGGGTCTTGCTCGGTGTCTGCCGGATGGCGCTCATCGGCTGGTCAACCCCTGCTCATCGCGTCGTCGGGCCGACGCCACCGCCTACCCGGATGCCTCCGAGCGGGTGTCGGCCGCCGACTCGGCCCCTGCATCCCCGGCCGCTCCAGCGGCCCGTGCGGCGGCCGTCCCGGGACGGCGTCGCCGCACCCAGCCTGCCACATTGCGCTGGCGGGCCCGCGCGACGGCCATCGCGCCCGGGGGGACGTCGGTCGTGATGACCGATCCGGCCGCGGTGTAGGCGCCGTCCCCGACGGTGACCGGGGCCACCAGCATGGTGTCCGAGCCGATCCGCACGTGGTCGCCGACCTCGGTGTGGTGCTTCTCCACGCCGTCGTAGTTCACGAACACCGTCGCCGCCCCGATGTTGGAGCCCCGGCCGATGGTGGCGTCGCCGACGTAGGACAGGTGCGGCACCTTGGAGTCCTCGCCGAGCTGCACGTTCTTGGTCTCCACGAAGGCGCCGACCTTGGCGCCGGCGGCCAGCCGGGTGCCCGGCCGCAGGTGGCTGAACGGGCCGACGGTGGCGCGCGGGCCGACGTCGGCGCCCAGCACGTGCGAGCGCAGCACGCTGGCGCCCTCCCCCACCGCGGTGTCGACCAGGGTGGTGTCCGGGCCGACGACGGCGCCGGTGGCCACCGTCGTCGTCCCGCGGAGGTGCACGCCGGGCTCGAGCAGCGCGTCGGCCGCGACGGTGACGGTGACGTCGACCCAGGTGGTGGCCGGGTCGACGACGGTGACCCCGTCGCGCATCAGCCCGTCGAGCACCCGGTCGTTGAGGGTGCGGCGGCGGGCGGCGAGCTCCCGGCGGTCGTTGCAGCCGAGGACGTCGTCCGGGTCCGCGGCGCGGACCGCGGCGACCGGCGCCCCGCCCTCGGCCAGCGGGGCGAGCGCGTCGGTGAGGTACTGCTCGCCCTGGGCGTTGTCCGAGGCCAGGCCGCTGAGCACCCGGCGCAGGGTCGCGGCGTTCGCCACGTAGACGCCGGCGTTGACCTCGCGGACGGCGCGCTGCTCGTCGGTGGCGTCCCGCTCCTCGACGATGGCCCGCACCCCGCCGCCCGGCCCGCGGATGATCCGGCCGAGCCCGGTGGGGTCGCCGACCTCGGAGGTGAGGACGGTGAACACGCTGCCCGCCGCGCGGTGGCCCTCGACGAGCGCGGCCAGGGTGCCGGCGGTCAGCAGCGGGGCGTCGCCGTTGACCAGCAGCACCGGGCCGTCCAGGTCGGGGACGGCGGCCAGGGCGACCGCCGCCGCGTGCCCGGACCCCAGCTGCTCGGCCTGCAGCACCGGCCGCGCGTCCGGCGCGACCCGGGCCAGGTGCTCCTCGACGGCCTCGCGGCCGGCGCCGACCACCACCAGGGTGTGCCGGGCGGCCAGCGGGGCGGCCGCGGCCAGCACGTGCCCGAGCATGCTGCGTCCGCCGAGGGGGTGCAGCACCTTGGGCAGCGCGGACCTCATGCGGGTGCCCTGCCCGGCGGCGAGGACGACGACGGCGGCGACCCCGCCCTCGGGGACGGCACCGGGCTGACGCGATTCGGACACGGGGCTCCTCGGCCTGGGCGGCGGCTGTGCTGGGGGACTCGGACTCGAACCGAGACTTCCCGGCTCCAAAGGCCGGCGGGCTGCCGATTACCCCATCCCCCACTGCGGGCCGCCGCAGGACGGCGCGGACGCCGGCCGGCGTCCCCCGGCAGCCTAGGCGCCCCCCGGCCGGCGGCGCGGTCCCACGCCCGGGACCGGCCGGGCGGGGGTCCCCGCGGTGACGTAGCTTACGGACGAGGGCGGGTGCGGCGGTCCGGCCGGACCGCACCGCACCGGTCCCGGAGCCCTGGAGGCCCCTTGTCCGCTCCCGCCCCGACGCGGCCCACGGCGCCGGCCCCCCGGCCGGCCGACCCCGACGCCGGGCTCCCGGCGACCGCGTTCGGCAAGGAGAAGGGCCTGCTCGAGCAGGTCACGCTGTACGTCTTCGTGGTCGTGCCGTTCCTCGCGCTCGCCGCCGTCGTCCCCGCCGTCTGGGGCTGGGGCCTGTCCTGGCTGGACGTGGGCCTGGCCGTCGGCCTGTACTCCCTCACGCTGCTGGGCATCACCGTCGGCTACCACCGGCACTTCACGCACGGTTCGTTCCGGGCCGCCCGGCCGCTGCGGATCGCGCTGGCCGTCGTCGGCTGCATGGCCGTGCAGGGTCCGGTCGTGCAGTGGGTGGCCGACCACCGCCGGCACCACGCGTTCTCCGACCGTGAGGGCGACCCGCACTCCCCGTGGCGGTACGGCACGGACGCCCGCGCGCTGCTCAGGGGCATGTGGCACGCGCACCTGGGCTGGCTGTTCGACCGGCGGCAGACCAACGCCGAGCGCTACGCCCCGGATCTGCTCAAGGACGCCACGCTGCGCCGCACCAGCCGGCTGTTCGTCGTCTGGGCCTTCCTCAGCCTGGCGCTGCCGGCGGTCGTCGGCGGCGTGGTGACCGGGACCTGGACCGGCGCGTGGACGGCGTTCTTCTGGGCCGGGCTGGTGCGGGTGGCGCTGCTGCACCACGTGACCTGGTCGATCAACTCCGTCTGCCACGTCGTGGGCGACCGGCCGTTCGCGTCGCGGGACCGGGCCACCAACTTCTGGCCGCTGGCGATCCTCAGCGCCGGCGAGTCGTGGCACAACCTGCACCACGCCGACCCGACCTGCGCCCGGCACGGCGTGCTGCGCGGGCAGGTCGACATCAGCGCCCGCGTGATCTGGGTGTTCGAGAAGCTGGGCTGGGCCTCCGGCGTCAAGTGGCCCGACCCGGTGCGCCTGGCGGCCAAGCGCCGCGTACCGGCTCCGTCCTGAGGCCCCGCGCCGGCCGGTGAGGTGCTGGAACGGCCGCCCTCCAGGGGCCCGCGCCGAGCTCGCGAGGCGTGGGGGGAGGGCGGTCCTTCACCCGACGAGGCGCGCGCCGGGCACCGGCCCGTGCACGGCGCGGACGGTGCGGTAGACGCCCTCCCCCGCCAGCGTCGCGGCCATCCGCACCGCCGCCGCCTCGTCCGGGGCGAGCGCGGCCACCGTGGGGCCGGAGCCGCTGACGATCGCCGCGGCCGCCCCGGCGCCGGTCGCGGCGCGCAGCGCGCGGCGCAGGTCCGGGCGCAGGGAGAGCGCCGGGGGCTGCAGGTCGTTGGCCAGCGAGGAGGCCAGGGCCCGCACCGGGCCGCTGCGCAGGGCGGCGATCACCGGGTCGGGCGAGGGGTGCACCTCGCCGTCGGGCACCCGGCCCTCGGCCCGCAGCCGGTCCAGCTCGGCGTAGACGGTCGGGGTGGACAGCCCCTCGCCGGAGATGCCGAGCACCAGGTCCCAGCGGCGGCGGGCCAGCACCGGGGACAGCTGCTCGCCGCGGCCGGAGCCCAGGGCCACCCCGCCGACCAGGCTGAACGGGACGTCGCTGCCCAGCCGGGCGGCCAGCGCGCCCAGCTCGCCCCGGGTGGCGTGGGTGCCCCACAGCGCGTCCAGGGCGACCAGCGCGGCCGCGGCATCGGCGCTGCCCCCGGCCAGCCCGGCGGCCGCGGGGATCGACTTGTCGATGGTGATGTCCGCGTCCGCCGGCACGCCGGCGCGCTCGGCCAGGAGCTCGGCGGCCTGCCAGACCAGGTTGCGGCGGTCGGTCGGCACCGCGTCGGTGCCGCTGCCGGCCGCCCCCTCGCCGGTCACGGTGACGGTGAGCCCGGCGCCGGGGCGCACGGTGACCGTGTCGAACAGCGAGACGGCGAGGTACACGGTGCGCAACTCGTGGTAGCCGTCCTCGCGCAGCGGCCCGACGGCCAGGTGCAGGTTGACCTTGGCGGGGGCGCGGGCGACGACCGCGCCTCCTCCCGCCATCCGGCCGGGCCCGCCGGAGGAGGCCCAGCTCATGCCGGGGGCTCCGTCGCGGCCAGCCGGGCGAAGTCGGCGACCGAGAGCTGCTCGCCGCGGGTGGCCGGGTCGATGCCGGCGGCGCGCAGCCGGGCCTCCGCGGCCGCGGGGCTGCCGGCCCAGCGGGCCAGTGCGGCCCGCAGCCCCTTGCGGCGGGTGGCGAACGCGGCATCGACGACGGCGAAGGTGGCGGCGCGGTCCCCCGCCGGCGGTGGCCGGCGGTCGAGGGCGACCAGGCCGGAATCCACGTTGGGCTCGGGCCAGAACACCCGGCGGCCGACGCTGCCGGCCCGGCGGACCTCGCCGTACCAGGCGGCCTTGACCGACGGGACGCCGTAGGCCGGCGCGCCCGGGGCGGCGGCCAGCCGCTCGGCGACCTCGGCCTGCACGAGCACCAGCGCGCGCCGCAGCGTGGGCAGCAGCTCCAGCAGGTGCAGCAGGACGGGCACCGCCACGTTGTACGGCAGATTGGCCACCAGCGCCGTCGGGGCCGGCGCGGGCAGCTCCCGGACCCGCAGCGCGTCGGCCTCGACGACGGTCAGCCGGCCGGCCAGGTCCGGGGTGCGCCCGGCCACCGTGCGCGGCAGCAGGGCCGCCAGCCGGGGGTCGATCTCGACGGCGGTGACGTGCCCGGCGACCGGCAGCAGCCCGAGGGTGAGCGAGCCGAGCCCGGGACCCACCTCGAGGACGACGTCGCCGGGGTCCAGCTCGGCGGTGCGCACGATGCGCCGGATGGTGTTGGCGTCGTGCAGGAAGTTCTGCCCGAGGCTCTTGGTCGGGCGCAGCCCGAGCTGCTGGGCCAGGTCGCGGATGGCGGCCGGGCCCAGCAGCCCGTCGGTCTGTCCAGGTGGGGTGCTCAGCACCGGTCCGATCAGTTGAAGAGGTTCTTCCCGCAGTGCGGCCACTGCCCGGCGCCGGAGCGGGCGTAGAGCATCTGGGCGCGCTTGGTCTGCTCCTCGGCCGACGCCGCGGCGGGGTCGCCGCTGCCACCGACAGCGTTCCAGGTCGCCTGGGAGAACTGGTACATGCCCCGGTACTTGCCGGTGCCGCTGACCGCGGTGGGCCGGCCGCCGGACTCGCACTTGGCCAGCGCCGCCCAGTTCAGCCCGTCGGCCGTGGCCGGGACGGAGGTGGCCGGGCGGGGCTTGGTACCCACGGTGACCAGCTGGTCGACCGGCTCGCGGGTGACGGTGGTGGCCAGCTGCTCGCGGCCGGTCTCCACGCCGTCGGTGACGGTGACGCGGAAGGTGGTCACCTGCTCCCCCTCGACACCCTTCCGCGTGACGGTGTCGTCGCCCTCCAGGGCGGCGGGGTCCGGGGTCTCGACGGTGCGGTAGTCCACCGGCGACGGGACGGCGACCTCGCCGACCTGCACGCGGAAGACCTGCAGCCGCATGTGGGCGAGCAGCGCCTGGCCGGGGTGGAGGCTGGCGCGGTCCGCCGGGCCGAGCGTGACGCCCTGCTCGGCGAGGAGCTCGCCGGCGGTGGCCGCGGTGGTGGTGACCACGCGCTCCTGGCCGTCCACGACGAGGGTGACGTCCTTGGGTGTGGTGATGGACAGCTCCATGCCGTCGAGCGGGAGGCGCTCGCTGCGGCTGGCGGAGACCACGAGGCCCTCGGCGCGGTACCCGAGCTGGGCCAGCGCCTCGTCGACCGACAGCGCGGTCACGTACACCTCGCTGCTGACGCCGTCCACGGTGAGGGTGAGCGGGCGGGCGCGGTTGAGCACGACGGTGTCGCCGTCGCCGACCGCGGCGGCGGCGTCCGGGAGGACGACGTCGTGCGACCGCGGCTGCAGGCCCTCCTCCTCGAGCACCTCGCCGACGGTGTCGGCGTAGGTGCTGAGCTCACGGGCCTGCCCGTCGACGGTGAGCGTCACGGACTTCTGCGCGGCGAGGGCCAGCGAGCCGCCCACGAGTCCGAGCAGGACGAGGGCGAGGAGGACGGGCTTCAGGGGTCGGGGCACGGCTCTTCCAGGGTCAGGAGATCCCGGATGGAGGCGCGCGCGGGCACTCGCCGGCAGGGCGGGTACCGAGCGCGACCCGGCTCGGACGGCAGGCGACGGGGAGGCGGAGCTCCCGGTCGCGGTGCCCTCCGGGTCGGTCCCCACCCCGGCTGGTCACGACACGATAACGAGGACGGTGCATGTGGCAACGGTGCGCGACGAGTGAACCAGCGGGGTGATGTGTCGACTCGTGGACGCGCCGACACCGTGAGTGACCGACGCGCCGTCTGAGGCGGGTGTGACGGGTGCGCAGTGCGAGCCGGGCGGGGTGATCAAGGCCACCGCCCCGACCGCGCGATCATGGCGTCCTGACCGCCCCCGAGCCCGAGGAGGTGGTCACGGCGCCATGCACACGGGGACGACGGATCACCTCGTCAGGGCGCGGTCGTCGACCCGGACCGGCTTGAGCCAGGTGACCAGGAAGACGGCGAGGGCGAGGCCCGCGGCGATCCCGGCGAACCCGCCGGCGACCAGGGCCACGGGCAGCAGGTCGACGCCCGAGGTGACGCGGTCACCGAGGTCGATGCCGGCCGCGAGCAGCAGCGCCCCCAGCGGCAGCAGCGCCAGCACGCTCACCGCCGCGGCGACCAGGTGCACCGTCCAGGTGCGCAGCGCCTCGTCGAGCGGCACGTCGGCTCCCTCGGCGGGCAGCGGGCGCAGCAGCGCGCGCAGCAGCGCCACCTCGGCGAGCAGCCAGGCGAGCAGCGGGAGGGCGACGGCGACCCAGCCGACGCTGTCGGGCAGCTCGCCGCTGCGCCACATGAGGACGGCGGTGAGCAGCTCGGCGGCGACGACGGCGCGGGTGGCCCACAGCAGCCCCGGGGAGATCAGCTCCGACTGCCGGGGGCGGCGGGCCGGGGAGCCGGTCCGCCAGCGCGGCCGCGGGCGGGTGGCCTCGGCGAGGACGACGCCCAGCAGCAGCCCGATGACCAGGGCCGGCAGCCAGAGGAACACCGACGCCTCCGCGAACACCGCGATGCTGACGCCGATCGCCACCACGCCGAGCAGGAAGCCCAGCTGCCGGACGCGCCGCCCGTGCTGGGCCTGGCGGCGCAGCACGGCGAGCCCCTCGGGCGTGGGGGTGGTGAACCCGACCGCCGCTGCGGCCACGGCGCGGCGGCCCGCGGCCAGGGCCCACGCGCGGGCGAGCAGGACACCGGGGACCAGCACGGCGATGAACAGGACGACGGCGATGAGGCGGCCCACGCGGCCCAGTGTCCCCCGGAATGCCGGGGCGTGACGCCGGCCGGGTCCGGCTCCTCGGGTCCGCCCACTACCAGGGGCCGAAGAGGCGCTCGGCGGTCGAGGTCAGGTGGGCGCAGAGCTCGGCCAGCGGCACGCCGGTGACCTCGGCCAGCGCGCGGACCGTGTGCGGCACCAGCCGGGAGCCGTTGGGCCGGCCGCGGTGCGGGACCGGGGTGAGGAACGGCGCGTCGGTCTCCACCAGCAGCTGGTCCACCGGGGTCAGCGCGGCGGTCTCGCGCAGGTGGCCGGCGTTGGCGAAGGTCAGCGTGCCGGCGAAGGAGAGCACCCAGCCCCGCTCGACGCAGGCCCGCGCGAACCCCGGGTCGCCGGAGAAGCAGTGCATGACCACCTGCTCGGGGGCGCCCTCGTCGTCCAGCACCCGGAGCACCTCGGCGTGCGCGTCGCGGTCGTGGACGACCAGCGCCACCCCGCGCGCCGCGGCGATGCGGGCGTGCGCGCGGAAGGAGGCCTCCTGCGCCGCCCAGCCGTCGGGCCCGGTGCGGTAGCGGTCCAGGCCGGTCTCGCCCACCGCCCGCACCCGCGGCAGCCCGGCGAGCCGGTCGATCTCGGCCAGGGCGTCGTCCGTCGCGGCGCCGGCGCCGGCCTCGTTGGGGTGTACGGCGACGGCGGCCAGCACGCGCGGGTGCCGGGCCGCCAGCTCCGCCGACCACCGCGACGAGGGCACGTCGACGCCGACCTGCACCAGCCGCGGGACGCCGACGGCGACGGCGGCCGCGATCTCGTCGTCGACGGCCGCGTCGTCGGGCCGGCGGTCCCCGTCGAGGGTGATGTCCAGGTGGGTGTGGCTGTCGACCGCGGGCGACGGGAGGGGCTCCGGGGACGGCGGCGGCTCGCCCCGCCGGTTGGCGCGCGACGCGGCCGAGCGGCTCACTCCCCGCCCTCGAGCCGCCGCAGTTCGTCGGCGACGATCGACTCGTCGAGCTTCGTGAACACGGGGGTGGGCGGCGACAGCGGCGTCCCGGGCGGCAGCGGCCGGGAGGCCCACACCGCCTGGCCCTCGGCGTAGTCGCCGGTGATGACCGGGTAGGGCGAGCCGTCGTCGAGGTCGGTGACCTCCTCGACCCGCGGCGCCGGCGACCACACGCCGGTGCCGCCGAGCAGCTCGTGCACCTTCTGCGCGGAGTGCGGGAGGAAGGGGGTGAGCAGCGCGTTGCAGTCGCTGACCGCCTGCAGCGCGGTGTGCAGCACGGTGTCCCGGCGGGCCGGGTCCTCCTTGAGCTTCCACGGCGCCTGGTCGGACAGGTACTTGTTCGCCTCGCCCACCACCCGCATCGCCTCGGCGGCCGCGGCCTTCTGCCGGTTGCGGGCCAGCAGCTCCCCCACCGCGCCGAACGCGCCGGACGTGGCGCCGAGCAGCGCCCGGTCGGCGTCGGTGAGCTCCGCGGGCGCCGGGACGGCGCCGACGTTCTTGGCCGCCATCGACACCGTGCGGTTGACCAGGTTGCCCCAGCCGGCGACCAGCTCGTCGTTGTTGCGGCGCAGGAACTCCGCCCAGGTGAAGTCGGTGTCCTGGCTCTCCGGGCCGGCCGCGGCGATGAAGTAGCGCAGCGCGTCGGCGTCGTAGCGGGCCAGGAAGTCGCGCACGTAGATGACCACCTGGCGGGAGGAGGAGAACTTGCGCCCCTCCATGGTGAGGAACTCGCTGGAGACGACCTCGGTGGGCAGGTTGAGCCGGCCCAGCGAGCCCGGCGTCCCGCCCTTGTCGCCCTCGCCGTCGTAGCCGAGCAGCTGCGCCGGCCAGATCTCGGCGTGGAAGACGATGTTGTCCTTGCCCATGAAGTAGTAGGCGCCCGCCTCGGGGGTCTGCCACCACGCACGCCAGGCCTCCGGGTCGCCGCTGCGCCGGGCCCACTCGATGGACGCCGACAGGTAGCCGACGACGGCGTCGAACCAGACGTAGATCCGCTTGTCCGGCCGGTCCCGCCAGCCGTCCAGCGGGACGGGCACCCCCCAGTCGATGTCGCGGGTGTAGCTGCGCGGCCTGAGGTCGGTGAGCAGGTTCCGGGCGAAGTTGAGGACGTTGGGCCGCCAGCCCTCGCGGGTGGCCAGCCAGTCGCCGAGGGCCCGGGTGAACGCCGGCAGGTCGAGGAAGTAGTGCTCCTCCTCGACGAACCTCGGCGTCTCTCCGTTGATCCGGCTCCTCGGGTTGATCAGGTCGACCGGGTCGAGCTGGTTGCCGCAGTTGTCGCACTGGTCGCCGCGGGCGCCGTCGTAGCCGCAGATGGGGCAGGTGCCCTCGATGTAGCGGTCGGGCAGGGTGCGCCCGGTCGAGGGGCTGATCGCGCCGAGCGTCGTCTTCGGGAAGACGTAGCCGTTCTTCAGCAGGCCGAGGAAGATCTCCTGGCTGATCGCCGCGTGGTTGACCGTCGTCGTGCGGGTGAACAGGTCGTAGGACAGCCCGAGGGACTGCAGGTCGCCGACGATGACGCGGTTGTTGCGGTCGGCGATCTCCCGCGGGCTCACGCCCTCGGCGTCGGCGGCGACGGTGATCGGCGTCCCGTGCTCGTCGGTGCCGCTGACCATCAGCACCCGGTCCCCCACCATGCGGTGGTAGCGGCTGAAGACGTCGGAGGGGACGCCGAAGCCGGAGACGTGGCCGATGTGCCGCGGGCCGTTGGCGTAGGGCCAGGCCACGGCGGTCAGGATGTGCCGATCACTCACGCGCCCACACTACGGAGCGCCGTCCAGCGGGTTCAGGGCCGTCCGGTGCCCGCCGTGGCCGGGGTCTCGGGGGTCGCGCCGGGCGCCGGGACGGCGAGCGCGACGGTGACCAGCGCCAGCCCGATGACGGCGAGGGTGGCCGCGCGGGTCCGCGGTCCGGCGGCGGCCCGCTGCGGGCGGGGCTCCCGGGTGCGCGGTCCGTGGGCGGCCCAGACGAGGGCGGACGGCGCGCCGGCCAGCAGCAGCTTGCCGACGGGCAGGCCGAGGGCCAGCAGCGCGAGGGCCGGCAGGGGCAGGCCGACCGGGAGCGCGTCGAACAGCGGGGTGAGCAGCGCCAGCACCAGCAGCCCCCCGACGAGGGCGGCCTCGGCGGTGGCCACGGCGGTGTGGAGCCGCCGTCCGGACCGGTCGAGCAGCGCGACGCCGCCGCCGGCGCACAGCACCACCCAGCCGGCGAGGAGCAGCAGCAGGGCCGCCACGACCGGGCCGGCCGGGCGCAGCGGCGACAGCAGCAGCCCGTCCAGGCCGGTCAGCCCGCCGGCCAGCAGTGCGACGGCCTCCAGGACGCCGAGGGCCGCGGCGGCCAGCACGGTGACCGGCGGGCGGCGCGGGGTGTCGGCGGTGGTCGCCACGGTGCTGCTCTCCCTGACCGGGGACGGCGGTCCCCGATCAGGTCGGCCGGTCCCGCGCCGCGGAGCAGCCTCGCGCCGCCCCGCTCACCCTCCGGGGTGAGACCGGTCAGCCGTCCGCGTCGCGGCGCGCCGCCTCCCGGTCCCCGGCGGTCGCCGGGTCGAGCGACCCCCCGGTGGCGAGCCGGCTGGTGTGCCGCCCGTAGAGGAGGTAGACGACGACGCCGAGGAGCATCCAGATCCCGAACCGGAGCCACGTGTTGCCGGGCAGGTTGGCCATCAGCCAGAAGCAGGCCAGGGCCGAGGCGATCGGCAGGACCGGCATCAGCGGCACCCGGAAGGACCGGGGCAGGTCCGGCCGGGTGCGGCGCAGCACGACCACCCCGATCGAGACCAGCACGAAGGCGAACAGCGTGCCGATGTTGACCAGCTCGGCCAGCTCCGCCAGCGGCACCACCGCGGCGAGGACCGCGACGAAGACCCCGGTGGCGATCGTGATCCTGTACGGCGTGCCGTAGCGGGGGTGCACCGCGGCGAACCGCGGGGGCAGCAGGTGGTCGCGGCTCATGGCGAACAGCACCCGCGACTGCCCGAGCATCAGGATCATGACCACCGAGGTGAGCCCGGCCAGCGCGCCGATCGAGATGATGCTGGCGAAGACGGGCAGCCCGACGCTGCTGAAGGCCTCCGACAGGGGCGCCTCGGCGGACAGCTCGGTGTAGTCCTGCATGCCGACGACGACCAGCGAGACGGCCACGTAGAGGACCGTGCAGACGGCCAGGGAGCCGAGGATCCCGCGGGGCATGTCCCGCTTCGGGTCCCTCGTCTCCTCCGCGGCCGTGGCCACGATGTCGAAGCCGATGAAGGCGAAGAAGACGATCGACGCGCCGGCGATGACCCCGCCCCAGCCGAAGGTGCCCGGGCTGAACCCGAACAGCGTCTGGACCAGCGGGGCGTCCCAGCCGCTCGCGTCCGCCGCGGCGGGCTGGGCCGGCGGCACGAACGGGGTGTAGTTGGCCGCCTGGACGTAGAAGAAGCCGACCACGATCACCAGCAGCACGATGGCGACCTTGATCGCCACGATCACCGAGGTCACCCGGGAGGAGAGCTTGATGCCCAGCACCAGCACCGCGGTCATCACCGCGACGATGACGACCGCCGGGATGTTGAACCTCGCCTCCTCACCGGCGATCACGGTGGGCAGCGGGATGCCCAGGTCGCCCAGCAGCTGGTTGAGGTAGCCCGACCAGCCGACCGCCACCGTGGCCGCACCCAGAGCCAGCTCCAGGACGAGGTCCCAGCCGATGATCCAGGCGACGAACTCGCCGAACGTGGCGTAGGAGAACGTGTACGCCGACCCGGCCACCGGCACCGTCGAGGCGAACTCGGCGTAGCAGAGCGCGGCCAGCCCGCAGACCACGCCGGCGATGACGAAGGAGATCGCGACGGCCGGTCCGGCCTGGTCCCGGGCGACCAGCCCGGTGAGCACGAAGATGCCGGTGCCGATGATCACGCCGACGCCGAATACGGTGAGGTCCAGGCCGGAGAGGTTCTTCTTGAGCCGGTGCTCCGGCTCGTCGGTGTCGCGGATGGAGTCCTCGACGGACTTCACCCGGCGGGTGCTGGCGGCCACGGCGTCCTCGCTCTCGGCACGGTCGGGACCCCGGCAGCGTGGCACGGGGCTCCCCCGCCCGCACGCCTACGCTGCCGGCGTCGAGTCGATGGGGAGAGGAGTGCGGATGCCCGGCACGGAGGTCCCCCGCGGAACGCCACGCGGGCTGCCGACGGAACTCCCGTCGACCCGCCCCCGGCCCGAGGGCCGGCCGCGCACGACGCCGTCCCGGCCCCCGGGGGTGGGGCCGATCGTCGACTGCGCCGTCTACGTCGACGGGCACCGCCAGCCCCCGGTCGAGCCGCACGAGGCGCTGCCGGCCGCCGCGGCCCGGGGCGGCTTCGTCTGGCTGGGGCTCTACGCGCCGACCGAGGAGGAGCTGGGCACCATCGCCGCGCACTACGGGCTGCACCCGCTCGCCGTCGAGGACGCCGTCTACGCCCACCAGCGGCCCAAGCTCGAGCGCTACGGCGACGTCCTGTTCATGGTGCTGACCACCGCCACGTACGTGGAGCACGACCGGCTGACCGCGACCAGCGAGGTCGTGGACACCGGGGAGGTCATGGTCTTCGTCGGCCCGAACTACGTGATCACCGTGCGGCACGGTGAGCACGGCGCGCTGGCCGACCTGCGGCAGGGCCTGGAGGAGCAGACCGACCTGATGTGCCTGGGGCCGGCCGCGGTGCTCTACGCGGTCGCCGACCACGTGGTGGACGCCTTCGTCGACGTCGCCGCCGCCGTCGAGGAGGACGTCGAGGAGCTGGAGGCCTCGGTGTTCAGTCCCGAGCGGACCGACGACATCGGCCGGCTCTACCAGCTCAAGCGGGAGCTGCTGTCGCTGCGGCGGGCGGTCTCCCCGCTGGAGGTGCCGCTGCAGAAGCTGGCCGAGCGGCAGATCGACCCCGTCCCGGAGGCGATGCGCTCCTACTTCCGGGACGTCGAGGACCACGCCATCCGGGTGCGCGAGCAGGTCTCCGGCCTCGACGAGCTGCTCAGCTCGATCCTGCAGGCGTCGCTGGCGCGGGCCACGCAGGCCGACAACCAGGACATGCGCAAGATCAGCGCCTACGCCGGCATCATCGCCGTCCCCACGGCCATCGCCGGGATCTACGGGATGAACTTCGAGTTCATGCCCGAGCTGACCTGGCGGTACGGCTACTTCACGGTGCTGCTGATCATCGTCACGACGTGCTCCCTGCTCTACCGCGGCTTCAAGCGCAACGGCTGGCTGTAGGGGCTCTCTCCAGGCATAGGAGGCAATGCACACGTCACGACCCCTCACACCGTGTGCATTGCCTCCTATGCCTGCTGAGGGTGGTGACGCCAGTGCCCCGGTCGTCCACAGATTCCGAACAGACTCGCCGTCCGCCGCCTGGAACGGCGAGGCTCCGCCCGTGGACTGGCGCCCGGTGATCGCGAGGACGATGGCTGAGCGGGGTGGCTTGGCGACCCGCCGGCAACTGTTGGAGCACATCCCCCGCCGGGTCCTCGACGGCCACGTCGGTCGGCGCAACCTCGTGCGCGTCTTCCCGCACGTGTACCGGCTCCGGGACTCCCACGTCGACGACGCGACCGCCCTGCGAGCCGCCGTCCTCCACGCCGGCCCGGTGGCGGCACTGAGCCACACCACCGCCCTCGCTGTCTGGGGCGTCCGGCCACTCGAGCGGCCCCTGCACATGACGGTGGACCAGAGCATCAAGCGGGCGGGCAGCCCGGGTCTCGTCGTCCATCGGCGACTCCGCTTCGATCCGGAGTCGCGCCAGTGCGTCGAGCGGAGCGGGTTTCGGGTCACCGCGCTCGCCCGGTCGGTGATCGACTCCTGGCCGCTCCTGCCGACGGCGGAACGGCGTCCGCTCGCCCTGGACCTCGTGCGTCGAAGGCTGACGACGGCGGAACTGCTCGGCGAGGCACTCCTCGAGCGGCCCAACGTCGCCGGCCACCGGAGCCTGCGCCAGACCATCGAGCTCATCGCTGACGGCTGCCAGAGCGAGCTCGAGGTCCATGGTGTGCTGAACGTCTTCCGGCACCGTTCCCTCCCGCCCAGTGTCGGGCAGTACCGGCTCCGGCTCCCCACGGGGAGCGTTCGGATCGACCGGTGCTGGCCCGAGGCCATGCTGGCTGTCGAACTCGACGGCGCCCAGCACCACACCTCCCCGGAGGATCGGCGGAATGATCTCGGTCGGGACCGCGCTCTGGCCGCAGCCGGCTGGGTCGTGCTGCGCTTCACCTACGCCGACGTGTTGCGCGATCCGGCGGGCGTTCGTGCACGGGTCCTCGAGGTCTACCGGACCCGCCTGGCTCAGCTCGCCGGCTGAGCCCGCCCACCCGGGCCTAGGCATAGGAGGCAATGCACGCCCCTCAACCCACCCGGACGTGTGCATTGCCTCCTATGCCCGTCTCGCCCGCGGGTCAGCTGTCCTTCGCGGCGACCACGGCGTCGTAGACGGTGCGGCGGGGCAGCCCGGTGCGGACGACGACGGCGCGGATGGCGTCCTTGCGGGTGGCGCCCGCGGCCTCCTCGCCCGCCACCAGGCCCGCGAGCTCGGCCGGCGTCAGCACCACCGGCTCCGCGGGCGCCCCGCCGACCACCAGGGTGATCTCGCCGCGCACCCCGCCGGCCGCCCACTCCGCCAGGGCCGCGAGCGGCCCCCGGCGGACCTCCTCGTGCGTCTTGGTCAGCTCCCGGCACACCGCGGCGGGCCGGTCGTCGCCGAAGGCGGCCGCGGCGTCGGCCAGCGCGTCGGCCAGCCGGTGCGGCGACTCGAAGAACACCATCGTGCGGCGCTCGCCGGCCAGCCCGGTCAGCCGCGACCGGCGCTCCCCCGCCTTGCGCGGCAGGAAGCCCTCGAAGCAGAACCGGTCGACCGGCAGGCCGGAGACGGCGAGCGCGGTGGTCACCGCCGACGGGCCCGGCACCGAGGTCACCTCGACCCCGGCATCGATCGCCGCGCGCACCAGCGTGTAGCCGGGGTCGGAGACCGACGGCATGCCGGCGTCGGTGAGCAGCAGGACGGTGCGCCCCTCGGCGAGCGCGGCCAGCAGCCCGGGCAGCCGGGCCCGCTCGACCGACTCGTGGAAGGTCACCACCTTCCCGGCCGGGCGCACGTCCAGGTCGGCCGCCAGCCGGTGCAGCCGCCGGGTGTCCTCGACGGCCAGGACGTCGGCGGTCGCCATCGCCGCGCGCAGCCGCGGGCCGACGTCACCGGGCTGCCCGAGCGGCGCCCCACCGAGCACCAGCCGTCCACCCATGCCCCGAGCCTGTCACGGCGGCCGGCGCGGCACGCCCACATACCCTGGCCGCATGGCGGTGCTGGCTCCCGAGCGCACGGGGCGGGAGCCCGGGAGGCCCGGCCCCGCCCGCATCCGCCGCCTCCCGTTCCCCCGGCCGCGCCGCGACCGCACCCCGCCGCTGCCCGCCGACGAGCGCACCGCCTGGCTGCTCACCGCCCTGCTGGGCCTCGGCGCCTTCGCCGTGCGGGTGTGGGACCTCGGCTACCCCGGCGAGCTGCTCTTCGACGAGGCGTACTACCCGCCGCAGGCGCGCGAGCTGCTGGAGTGGGGCCACGAGTACAACCGCGGCTACACGTTCATCGTGCACCCGCCGCTGGGCAAGTGGCTGATCGCGGCCGGCATCGGGCTGTTCGGCTACGACTCCTTCGGCTGGCGGCTGCCCTCCGCGGTCGCCGGGACGATCGCCGTCGTCGTCCTCACCCGGCTGGCCCGGCGACTGACCGGCTCGACGCTGCTGGGCCTGCTCGCCGGGCTGCTGCTGGCGCTGGACGGGCTGGCCTTCACCCTGTCCCGGATCGGCCTGCTCGACGTCTTCCTGCAGGTGTTCGTGCTGTCCGCGGTGGCCTGCCTGGTCGTCGACCGCGACCGGGTGCGCGCGCGGGTCCGGGCGGGGGCGGCCGGGCCGCTGGGGCCACGCGGGTGGCGGCTGGCGGCCGGGTTCCTGTTCGGCTGCGCCTGCGCGGTCAAGTGGAGCGGGGTGTGGTTCCTGGCCGCCTTCGCGGTGCTGAGCCTGCTGTGGGAGCGCGCCGCCCGGTGGGAGGCCGGCGTCCCCCGGCCGACACGGGCCACGGCCCGGCACGGCCTGCCCGGGGCGCTGTGGGCGCTGGCCGCCGTCCCGGTGCTCACCTACCTGGCCAGCTTCACCGGCTGGTTCCTCGGCGAGACCTCGCAGGGCAGGGCGTGGGCGCAGCAGAACCCGGAGACGGCGTTCCCCTGGGTGCCCGACGCGCTGCGCTCGCTGTGGCACCAGCACGCCGAGTGGCTGGAGTTCCACAACGGGCTGTCCACGCCGCACCCCTGGGAGTCCGGGCCGTGGGCGTGGCTGGTCAACGGCCGGCCGATCCTGCTGTGGAACCCGCAGGGGCTCACCGACGCCGCCGGCGAGCAGGTGGTCCGCTACATCCTCATGGTCGGGACGCCGACCCTCTGGTATGCCTTCGCGCCGGCGCTGGTCTGGCTGGCCTGGCGGCTGGTCGCCCGCCGCGACCCGGCGGCCCTGGTCGTCGCCGTCGCGGTGGCCGCCGGCTGGGGCACCTGGTTCCTCAACCCCGAGCGCACGATGTTCGCCTTCTACACCGCGCCGGTGCTGCCGTTCTTCGTGCTCGCCGTGGTCCTCGTGCTGCAGGACGTCCTGGGCCCCCCGGGCGCGTCCCGGCTGCGCCGCCAGGCCGGCCTGGGCGTGGTCGCGCTCGGCGTCGCGGTGGTGGCGGCGACCTTCGTGTTCTTCCTCCCCGTCCTCACCGGGCAGCCGCTCACGCGCGTGGAGTGGCTGGACCGGATGTGGTTCCCGTCCTGGTTCTGACCCCCGGAGGACGACGATGACCGACCGGCCGGTGCGCACCGACCTCGACGGCGACGTGTGGCGGGTGACCCTCGCCGCGCCGGACACCGGCAACGCCCTCGACCCGGCGATGGCCGCGGCCCTGGCCGGGGCGCTGGGCGCCCGACCGCCCCGGGCCCGGGCGGTGCTGCTGCTCGCCGACGGCCCGCGGTTCTGCGTCGGCGGCGACGTGCGCGGCTTCGCCGCCGCCGCGGACCCGGGTGCGGAGGTGGGCCGGCTGGCGACCGACTGGCACGTCGTGGTGCGGGCGCTGCTGGACAGCCCGGTGCCGGTCGTGGCCGGGGTGCACGGGGCCGTCGCCGGCGCCGGCGTGGGGCTGCTGGGCGCGGTGGACGTCGTCGTCTGCGCCCGCTCGACCCGGATCCGCCCCGCCTACGCGGCGATCGGCTTCTCCCCGGACGGCGGCAGCACCTGGACCCTCGCGCACGCCCTCGGCCCGGCCCGCGCGCTGGACCTGGTGCTCACCGACGGCACGCTGGACGCCGAGGAGGCGCGGGCGTGCGGCCTGGTCGCCCGGGTGGTGGCCGACGACGACCTGCGCGAGTCCGCCGGGGCGCTGGCGCACGCGCTGGCCGCCGGGCCGGTGCGGGCGCTGGTGCGCACCCGCGCGCTCATCCGCGGCGCGGCCGCCCGCACCCCGGCCGAGCAGCTGGACCACGAGGCGCGGCTGATCGCGGAGTCCGCCGCGGACCCGGAGGGCCGGGAGGGCGTGCGGGCCTTCGTCGAGAAGCGGCGGCCGGACTTCCGCGCGGCGCGCTGACCCTCAGCCCGACAGCGCCGCCCGCAGCGCCGGCTCCTGCCCGGCCAGCCACGCCCGGTACTCCTCGGACCCCAGCCGCGTCCCCGACCGCCAGTACTCCAGGAACCCGGCGTGCCCGGCCGCGGCGTAGCGCTCGACGACCCCGCCGAACCACTCCTGGTTCTGCTGGATCGCCGCGGGCAGCGCCGCCCGTTCCGCGCCGGTCAGCCCGTAGGCGTCGGCGAACACCCGCAGCCGGCGCAGGCCCTGCCCCTGGCGGGCGTCGCGGACGGTCGCGTCGGGGCGCACCGGCGCCCACTGGCGGGCGGCGCACGCGACGTCCCACAGCCGGGAGCCGGGGCCGGCGAGGTCGAAGTCGATGAGCGCGACCGCCCGGCCGCCGCGGAAGACGACGTTGTCCAGGTTGAGGTCGTTGTGCCCCACCAGCTCCCCGGCGTAGGGGTCCGGAGGGGGCTGCGGCCAGCTGTGCGGCGTGGGGTCGAAGCCGGCGACGGCGCGGTGGTAGTCGGCCAGCAGCCGCGCCACGCTGCGCAGGGCGGCGTCGGTGAGCGCCCAGTCCGGGTAGGGCGGGGTCACCGCCGTCCCGGGGATGTAGCCGAGGACCTCCCGGCCCTGCCGGTCGGTGCCGAGCACCCGCGGGGCCCCGTCGAAGCCGACGGCGGCGAGGTGGTCCAGCAGGGCGTGCGTGGCCGGGCTGGTGCGGCGCAGCGGACGGCGGACGGTGTCCCCGACCCGGACCACCCGGCCGCGGTTGGCGACCCCGCCGGGCAGCGGGACCTCGGGGCCCGGCCGGTCCCACGGCGTCCCGGTGGTGCCCGCGGGACCGGTCACGTCGCCTCGAGCAGCGCCTGCGCGAAGGTGCGGTGGGTGACCAGGCCGCCGACCAGGCCGCTGCGCAGCGCGGCGAGCGCGGCGGGGACCTTGGGCAGCCCGTACGGGATGGCGAGCACCTCGGGCACGGCCCGCATCTGGTCGGCGTCGATGCCGAGCAGCCGCTCGGACAGCCCGGCGCGCACCGGCTCGCCGTCGGCGGTGAGGAAGACGCCGGAGACCTCGGCGCAGACGCCGAGCCGGCGCAGCTCCCGGCGGTCGTGCTCCCGGGCGGTGTCGTGGAGGGTGGACTGCCCGGGCGCCCAGGCGCCCACGCCGACGACGGCCTTCGTCACGCGCGGGAGCTGCGCGAGGGCGAGGGCGACCTCGTGCTGCCGGCGCAGGGTCCGGGCGGTGCCCGCGTCGGGCAGCGTGAACGGCGCGTAGAAGACGTAGGCCGGCCCGCCCGCCGCGCGGGCCACGTCGCGGACGACGTCGATCGAGGTCTCCTCGCCGCCGGGCAGGGAGAGCGCGCCGGTGAGCTGCACGACGGGGACGCCGGACAGCCGGGGCAGCGCCCGGGCCATCGCCCCGACAGCGCGCGACCAGGCGACCCCCAGCACGTCCTCGGGGCCGACCACCTCGGCGAGCAGGTCGGCGGCCACCTGACCGAGCTGCCGGCGGACGGCATCGGGGTGCTCGTCGCGGGTGTCCACGACCACCGCGTGCTCGAGGCCGAAGCGGCTGCGCACCCGCGCGGACAGGTCGACGTCGACCAGCCCCCGGTCGCCGATCTCGATGCGCACCAGGCCGCTGCTGAGGGCACCCTCGATGAGCCGGGCGACCTTGAAGCGGCTGAGCCCGAACTCCTCGGCGATCTCCACCTTGGAGCGCCCGTCGAGGTAGTAGCGGCGGGCCACCGAGGCGGACAGGACGAGGGCCGCCGGGCCGGTCAGCGGCTGGGCCACACCCGCACCTCCTGCTCATGTGAGCGGTCGGCGCCCATTCTGGCACTCGGCCCTTGACGTGCCCAGACGTGACTCAGAACACTCGGTGGAGCGAGCACACCGACCTCTTCCCCGCTCCCGCGGCGCGACGGCCGTCGGCGTGCCCGCGGATCCGGGACGCCCGACGGAGAGCAGAGGCACACAGTGACCGCAGCCGCACAGACGCCGACAGGCAGCTCGGGCGCGAGGGTCGCGGTGCAGAAGTTCGGCACCTTCCTGTCCGGGATGATCATGCCGAACATCGCCGCGTTCATCGCCTGGGGCCTGATCACGGCCTTCTTCATCGAGACGGGGTGGACGCCGGTCGCCGAGCTCGGCGGCTTCGGCACCGACGAGAACGGCGAGGAGAACACCGGGCTGGTCGGCCCGATGATCACCTACCTGCTGCCGCTGCTGATCGCCATCCAGGGCGGCCGGATGGTGCACGGGCTGCGCGGCGGCGTGGTGGCCGCGGTGGCCACCATGGGCGTCATCGTCGGCACCGACCAGCCGATGTTCCTCGGCGCGCTGGTCATGGGCCCGCTGGCCGGCTGGGTGATGAAGCAGCTCGACCGGCTGTGGGAGGGCCGGGTCAAGCCGGGCTTCGAGATGCTGGTGGACAACTTCTCCGCCGGCATCGTGGGCGCCGCCCTCGCCGTGCTCGGCTTCTTCTCCTTCGCCCCGGTGGTGTCCGGGATCTCCACGGTGCTCGGCAACGGCGTGGACTGGCTGGTCGACAACGGCGTGCTGCCGCTGGCCAGCATCATCATCGAGCCGGCCAAGGTGCTGTTCCTCAACAACGCGATCAACCACGGCGTGCTCACCCCGCTCGGGGTGTCACAGTCGGTCGAGGACGGCCGGTCGATCCTGTTCCTGCTGGAGGCCAACCCCGGCCCGGGCCTGGGCGTGCTGCTGGCCTGGATGGTGTTCGGCACCGGGATGGCGCGCAGCACCGCGCCGGCCGCCGCGGTCATCCACTTCTTCGGCGGCATCCACGAGATCTACTTCCCGTACGTGCTCATGAAGCCGGTGCTGCTGCTGGGCGCCATCTCCGGCGGCATGGTGGGCATCGCGACCCTGACCCTCTTCGACGCCGGCCTGCGCGCCCCGGCCGCCCCCGGGTCGATCATCGCCGTCCTGGCGCAGACACCCTCGAACGCCTTCCTCGGCGTCGTGCTGTCGGTGCTGCTGTCGGCGGCGACGTCCTTCCTGGTGTGCTCGGTGCTGCTCAAGGCCAGCCGCAAGAAGGACGGCGACCTCGCCGGGGCGACCGCCGCGATGGAGGGCATGAAGGGCAAGAAGAGCTCCGTCGCCGACGTCCTGGCCGGGCCGGCCGGCGAGCGCGTGGGCAGCGCGGCGGCCGGCGGGGAGGCCATCGAGGACGCCGCCCGCACCGACCGGGCCCCGATCCAGCGGATCGTGTTCGCCTGCGACGCCGGGATGGGGTCCAGCGCGATGGGTGCCTCGGTGCTCCGCAACAAGATCAAGAAGGCGGGCTTCCCCGACGTCTCGGTCAGCAACCAGGCCATCGCCAACCTGACCGACGACGCCGACCTCATCGTCACCCACCGCGACCTGACCGCGCGGGCCCGCACCATGGCGCCGTCGGCCGAGCACGTCTCGGTGGACAACTTCCTCAACAGCCCGCAGTACGACGCGATCGTCGAGGAGGTCCGGACCACCAACCGGCACGACGCGACGTCGTCCAACTGAGCCGGCCCGACGAGGAGGGGGACGCCCGTGAGCGACATCCTGACGCTGTCCCAGGTGAAGGTGCCCGGTTCGGCGACCACCAAGGACGAGGCGATCCGCGAGGCCGGCCAGCTGCTGGTCGACGCGGGCGCGGTGTCCCCCGACTACGTCGACGCCATGTTCGAGCGCGAGCGGTCGGTGTCGACCTACATGGGCAACGGGCTGGCCATCCCGCACGGGACCAACGAGTCCAAGGACGCCATCACGCGGTCCGCCCTGTCGGTGGTGCGCTACGACCGGCCGATCGACTGGGACGGCAACGAGGTCCGCTTCGCCGTCGGCGTGGCCGGCGTCGAGGGTGGGCACCTGGAGATCCTGGGCAAGGTGGCGATCGTCTTCTCCGACGAGGCCGAGGTGCAGGGACTGGTCGAGGCCTCCTCCGCCGAGGAGCTCTACCAGCGCCTGCTCGCCGTCAACGAGGACTAGCCCGCGACGAGGGGACGGCTCACGTGAAGGTCTTGCGCTTCTACGCACCGGAGGACCTCCGGCTCGAGGACGCCCCCGAGCCCGAGTGCGGGCCCGACGAGGTCAAGCTGCGGGTCCGCAACTGCTCGACCTGCGGCACCGACGTGAAGATCCTGCACAACGGCCACCAGAA
This sequence comes from Geodermatophilus pulveris, assembly GCF_900188375.1. Lineage (GTDB taxonomy): Bacteria > Actinomycetota > Actinomycetes > Mycobacteriales > Geodermatophilaceae > Geodermatophilus > Geodermatophilus pulveris. Next base: position 124,436 of record NZ_FZOO01000007.1, read on the forward strand.
CCTCAGCCCGCCGCGGATCATCGGCCACGAGGTCGCCGGCGAGGTCGTCGAGGTCGGCGCGGAGGTCGACGGCTGGTCGGTCGGTGACCGCGCCCAGGTGATCGCCGCGGTGCCGTGCGGGGAGTGCCACGAGTGCCGGCGCGGGTGGATGGCGGTCTGCGCCAACCAGACCTCCGTCGGCTACCAGTACGACGGCGGGTTCGCGGAGTACATGATCGTGCCGCGCCAGGTGCTCAAGGTGGACGGGCTCAACCGCATCCCGGACAACATCGGCTTCGACGAGGCCTCGGCGGCCGAGCCGTTCGCCTGCGCCATCAACGCCCAGGAGCTGATCGGCGTCGGCCCGGGCGACACCGTCGTCGTCTTCGGCGCCGGGCCGATCGGCTGCCTGCACATCCGGCTGGCCCGGGCCCGCGGCGCGGAGCGGGTGTTCCTCATCGACGTGCTGGCCGACCGGCTGGCGATGTCGGCCAAGGCGGTGGAGCCCGACGAGGTGCTCAACGGCCGCGAGGTCGACGTCGTCGAGCGGGTGATGGAGCTGACCGGCGGCCGCGGTGCGGAGGTGGTGATCACCGCGACGGCGGCCAACGTCGCGCAGGAGCAGGCGATCCGGATGGCCGCGCGGCGCGGGCGGATCTCGTTCTTCGGCGGGCTGCCGAAGACCAACCCCATCATCGCGTGCGACTCGAACCTGGTGCACTACCGCGAGCTGATGATCATGGGGGCGAACGGGTCGGCGCCGGCGCACAACAAGCGGGCGCTGGAGTACATCGCCAGCGGCGAGGTGCCGGTCAAGGACCTGATCACCGTGCACCTGCCGCTGGAGCGGGTCATGGAGGCGTTCGACATCGTGGCGAAGGGAGAGGCGATCAAGGTCACCGTGGAGCCCTGAGGCGCCGCACCGGCGACGGCGGCCGCGGTGCTGTGCGGGGGCAGCGAGGGGGTCCGGGTCGGCGGCCGAGGGAGGGCGTACGGGCCTCCGTCGGGAAGCGCCGGCCGGACCTCCGCGGCGTCCGCCGAGCGCTCCGCGACCCCGGTCAGCAGGACGGGGTGAGCGTGGTGGTCGCGTCCTCGGACACCCAGGAGCCGCGGTAGGCCCAGACCCGGTAGGTGTAGGTGGTGCCGTCCACCAGGCCCGTGTCGGTGACCGTCGTCGTCCCCATCGGCGCGCTGCTGATCGCCTGCACCGTCCCGGCCACGACCCGCTCGCCCCGGTAGCCCGTGGCCCAGGAGCTCGGGGTCGCCGTCCAGGTGAGGACCGCGGAGGGCTGCTGCGGGTCGGGACGGAGGGCGATGGTCTGGGCGAGCCACTCGCTGGAGCTGCTGGTCGGCGAGGCGGCGGTGCGCGTCGGGGTCGCGCCGGTCCCCGCGAACGCCACGTCGCCGGCGGAGACCCCGTAGTGGGCGGTGCTGCCGCCGGAGGTCAACCGCCAGCGCTGCTGCGTCCCGGTCGGGGCGGGGAGGTCGTCCTGCCACTTGGCGGTGAAGTCCACCAGCATCGTGGCGGCGGTCGTCGTGGTCACCGACGGAGTGGTCGCGGTCGCGCTCGTCCCCGTCCTGACCTGCGACGCGTCGACCGGGTCGGCCGTGCTCACGCCCCGGTAGGTCGCGATGCCCCCCACCATCTCCACGGAGGCGTTGAGGGTGAACGTCGCGCTCGACGGCTCACCGGCGACCGCCGCCCGCCAGAACAGGGCCGAGGTCACCTGCGGCACGGCGTCGGGGCGGTGGACGGTGTCACGGCGGATCGAGGTCCACCCGGCCGGTGGCGTCAGCAGGGAGGTACCCCCTCCCTTGTTGCTGACCTGTGCGACGAGCACGTCCCCCGGATCGGTCCCCGGCGGGGTCTGCAGCACGAGCGTCCCCAGACCGGTCGAGGACGAGCTGCCCACGTGGACGATCGTGGCCGTCGAGCAGCTCTGCGTGGCGGTGAGCCCGGACGGCGGCTGCAGCCGGTCGGCGGCCAGGGAGTTCGCGGGATTGGTCGTCGTGGCCCTGAAGGCCGCGGCGGCCGTCGGCAGCACGAGCAGGGCGAGCAGGGCGAGCAGGGCGAGCAGGGCGGGGAGGGCGGGGAGGGAACGGCTGGGGACGGTGCGGCACCGGGACACGGGTCGTCTCCCCCTCAGCAGGACAGGGCGATCGTGGTGCTCACCGCTGAGGACTCCCACGTGCCGCGGTGGGCCCACAACCGGAAGGTGTAGCTGACCCCGTTGGGCAGCGGTCCCTCCGTGGTGGCCGTCGTCCCGACGGAGGTCAGCGACCGGGTCGCCTGGACCGTGCCGCCCGCACTGCGTTCGAGCCGGTACCCGTCGGCCCAGGAGCTGGGGCTGGCGGTCCACGTGAGGCTCGCTCCGGCCTGCTCCAGGGCCGGACGCAGGACGACCGCCTGGGCGATCCACGGGGTCGTGGAGCCGGACACCGTCGAGGTCCGCCGCGGGATGGCACCGGGCCCCGCGAACGGCTCGTCGGCCGCGGTGACGCCCTCGGAATCGGAGCTGAGCCGCCAGCGCCCGGTGGTGCCCGCCGGTGTCGGGAACTGGGCCGAGCCCTTCGCCAGGAGGTGGAGGACCACCACACCGGTCGCCGTCGTCGTCAGCCCCGGCGAGGTCGCCTTCTCGCCGGAACCGGTGGCCACACCCTCGACGGAAACCGGGGCGCTCCGGCTGACCCCGCTGTAGGCGACGATGCCGCCCACCATGTCGCCGTTGTCCGTGCTGGGACGAGAGAAGGTGGCGGCCGGCTCACCCGCCGCGGCGACCTTCCGGTAGACGGCGGAGGTCACGAGGCTCCCGCTCGTGTCCTTGCGGACGAGGGTCCAGTCGCTGGGGGCCGTGATGCTCGAGGTGCCGTAGTAGACGACCTGGGCCACCAGGACGTCGCCCGACCGGGTCTCGCTGGGGACACCGAGGCTGAGCGGCGAGGGACTGGTCGAGGCGAGGGCACCCCGGACCGCGATGGGTGCGTACGAGCACGCCTGGATGGCGGCCAGGTCCGACGGTGGGCGCAACCAGTCGGTCGCCAGGGAGTTGGCGGGGTTGCCGGTCGCGGCCGAGAACGCCGAGTGCGCCGTCGGGAGCGCCGGCACGGCGACGACCAGTCCCAGCGCGGTGACGACGGCGACCAGTGGCGCGCGGGGGAACCGCGGGGCACGCCGGTGCGGCCGGTCCATCGCCATCCCTCCCCGTCCGGTCCCGCGTGCCCGCAGGATCCCGGTCCAGGCATCGGCACCGGGAGGGCGTGGCTTGAGTCCGCCGAGGCCCGGAGGCCGTCCCCTGCCCCGGAGGGAGGAGCGCCACGGCGTCCGGTCGGAGGGACTCCGGTCAGGGGGCCGCGTGCGCCCGGGCCGGCACGGGCGGGAGCGGGAGCGCCGCGACGGTCGGCTCGTCGACGGCGACGCCGGTGACCGCTCCCTCCACACCCGCCAGGTGGGCCTGGTCCCGCCCGCCGGCCTTGGCGGCGTACAGGGCCGTGTCCGCGGTGGCGAGGAGTTCCGCGGCGGACAGGCCGGCCCCGAGCTGGCAGGCGATGCCCAGGCTCGCCGTGATCGGCCTCGGTGCCTCCACCTCCCGCAGGACCGTGCGCAGCCGGCCCGCGACCGCGACGGCGTCGTCCGCCGTGGCGCCGGGCAGGACCAGCGCGAACTCCTCACCGCCGTAGCGCGCGGCGACGTCGCCGGGCCGCACGCAGGACCGCAGGGCGGCACCCACACCGCGCAGGACGTCGTCGCCGGCCTGGTGACCGTAGGTGTCGTTGAGCTTCTTGAAGTGGTCGAGGTCGATGATGAGGACCGACACCGGCGCACCGGTGCGGGCCGCGACCGCCAGCTCCCGCTCGAACGCGGCGTCGAAGGCCCGGCGGTTGGCCACCCCGGTGAGACCGTCGGTGAGCGCGCTGGCCTGCAGGTGCTCGAGCAGCGCGACGCGCGCGAACGCCGTCGCGGCGTGCGCCACCGCCTGTTCGGCGACACCGACGCGGCGTCGCTCGATGCGCGAGCCGGTGCGCGCGTCGTCCTGGAAGGTCAGGACCCCGCTGCCGGAGCCGTCCAGACCGAACGGGACGGCGACCACCCGCCGGGCGCCCTCGAGCACCTCGTCCACCCATGCGTCCGGGCCCTTCATGGCCGCCAGGACCGTGCTGCCCTGGTCCACCGCTGCGGCGAGCAGCGACCCCGGTGGGGGTGCGCCGACCGCCCGCAGGGGCTCGGCGTCCTGGTCCCGGTGCTTGCGGACGGCCAGGTCGACCGCGGGTACCGCGCTGCCCTCGGGTACGTGGCAGTGCACCGCGGCCAGCGGGGAGTCGGCGGCGTCGACGGTGAAGTCGAGCAGCGCCTCGGCCACCTTGGCACCGGTGTCCGCCTCGTGCAGGGCGCCCGCCAGCCGGCGCAGCGCCTCCTCGTCGTAGCGACGGCGGCGCAGCTCGCGCTCGTTCACCGCGCCCAGGCCCGAGGTCATCACCGCGGTCACCCAGACGGCGACGAGGAACACCCCGTAGGGCAGGGACTCGAAGCCCTGGACGCTGCCGTGCGCGGGCAGCAGGGCCGTGTCGACCGCCTTGAGGACCGACATCACCACGAGCGAGTGCCACAGGGCGAGCTTGAGCCCGGTGCGGAACGAGCCCAGCAGCGTGACGCAGATGACGTGCAGGACGATCACGTACACCACCGGCCCGGTGATGCCGCCGGCGACGTAGAGCGCCCACCCCAGGTGGACCGCGTCGAGGATCACCGGCACCGTGATCGCCGCCACCGCCCAGCGACGGCCGAGCGCCGACAGCCGGTGCAGCAGGAGCCCCACGGCCAGCAGCACCACGCCGGGCACGACGAGGGTCTCCACCGCGGGTGTGTCGGCCGTCCGCGCGATCGCCCACGCCGCCACCGGCAGGAGGACGACGACGCCGATGCGGACGGCGAGCAGCCACCGCAGGCGGTCGGCCAGGGGCAGGTTGTCCAGGGAACCCTGTGGGGAGGCAGTCGTCTGACTCATGCGGGCGTCGTCCTCGGCAACTCGGGGAACTCGCGGAAGTCGTTCAGTTCCTGGTGGACCCGGGCCAGCGCCAGCTTCGGGTCCCTGCGGTCGAGACGGCCCTGCACGGCGAGGAAGCCCGCGGACACGGCGACCAGCGCGAGCGGGAACTGGCCGTCCTCGACGACCGCGAGGGCCGTCTCCCCCACCGCGGCGGCCACCTCCGCGACCGTCGAGGGGGACGCCTGCAACGGCGGCGCCTGGACGACGTCGCCGCCCCCGCGCGGAGCGGTCACCCGCGGGGTCGGGGCCGGGCTCGGGGCCTCGGACGTCGGGGCCGGCTCCGGCGGGGTGGTCGGGACGGCGGTCGGCGTGGGCGCCGGCGTGGGCGTGGGCGCCGGCGTGGGCGTCGGCGTGGGCGTCGGCGTGGGCGTCGGCGTGGGCGTCGGCGTGGGCGCCGGCGCGGGGGTCACCGGCGCGGGCGCCGGGAGTGGGGTCGGCTCCGGTGCCGGCTCGAAGTCGAGGGCCCAGACGAAAGCGGCCGCGGCACGCAGGCCCTGCGCCCGGTGGTCGTCGAGGACCGTGACGCTGACCCGATAGGTCGTCGAGGTCTCCACCCCCGGCCGCCAGCCCGTCGGGACCCCCGCGGCTGCCGTCCGGGGCAGCTGGGCCAGCGTGCCGCTCCACGCGGGTACGCCGACGAAGGACGCGCACCGCGCCGGGTCACCGAGGGCGCCCCGCTCGACGGTGAGGTACAGGTAGGGCGCGAGGGCGTCCTCGGCGACCTCGGCGCTGAGCGTCACCTCGCCGAGGGACTGGGCGGATCCGGTCACCGTCAGGGCCACGCACGCGCTCTCCGTGGAACCGGGGCGCAGGCCGGCCGAGGTGAACAGCGCCGCACCGCCGCGGTCGTCCACCAGGTTGACCGCGCTGGTGCTCGCGGCCGCCGGCTCGACCGGCACCGGGAGCCACCCGGCCGTCAGGTGGGCGAACAGGGCGGCGCCGGCGAACCAGGCGGCGCCTGTGCTGCTCCTCAGCAGGCGCGGGGATGCGGGAAGCGGTGCTGGGCGCACGGCTCTCCCCCTTCCTCGTGCGGTGCCGCGGTGCGGCCACGGGCGCCGTGCCGGCGTCCCCCTCCTGTCATCGGCCGCACGCGGCCGATGTTGAGCAGGCGGCCACGGTCACCGGACCGGGTCGCCGACCGCCACCGGCTTCCGGGCGCCGGTCCCGGGTCGGCCGGTGGGCGGCACGGGCGGCAGCCCGACCCGGGGGACGACGCGGTCCGGGGCCGGGGTGGCCGCGAGCCGGTCGGCGCTGGTGCGGCCCCGCGGCTCCGCACCCGGGCCCGAGCCCGGGCCCAGGGTGGAGACGCTCGCCGCGACGAGGAGGGCGGTGAGCAGGCCCAGCCGGCCCCACTGCCCGGTGCCCCGCCAGTACGCGGGCAGCCCGACGTAGGGGACGCGCAGCTGCGCCTGGCCGATGACGCTCGCGGCCGGCACGTGCGTGCTGTCGTTGCTCTGGTTGGCGTCGCCCCGGGTGACGAGGTCGCCTCGCTCGTCGAAGGAGACGAGGCGGTGGAGCACCAGCCGGTCGGCCCCCTCGGGATCGGGGAAGAGGATCACCTGGCCCGGCTGCAGCTCCTGGGGGAGCACCGCCCGCGTCAGCACGACGTCGCCGGGCGAGATCCGCGGCTCCATCGAGCCGGAGACGACCACGTGGCCCTGGAGACCGACGAGCCGCGGTGCGAGGGCGAGGAACACCAGTCCGGCGATGGCCACCAGCAGCGCCGCGATGGCCACACGGCACACCGAGGCGGCGTCGCCGCGCAGGCCGGCCGTGCGTCCGGTCGGGACCTGACGACGGGAACCGTCGCCCGGGGAGGTCGCGGTCACTGGGTGTTCTGCGCTTCCCACGTGAACGTGGCGCTCGACTGCTTGCTCTGCGCCCCGTTGTCGTCCTTGACGGCGTAGGTGACCCGGAGGGTCAGGTACGTGCTCGGCGCGGTGTTCGCGCTGACGACCACGCCGGTCCCGTAGTCCGCGTGGGTGGCCTTGAGGTGGGTCAGCGTCCGCGAGCCGTCCGCCGTGGAGGCATCGGCCTGCTGGGTGTTGTAGAGGAACGTCGGCGTGGTGGTGGAGGCGAAGCCGGCGCTGCAGTCGGCCGCCACCGTGGTCCCCGAGGCGACGTCCCTGCCCCGCTCCACGCTCATCACCAGATAGGGGTCCAGCGCAGTCGCGCCGCCGGACGGCGTCCCCGCGTACATGCGGACGTCGGCCGGCAGGCTGCCGGTGTAGTCGATCCGGATGCAGCGCGACCGGGTCGAGCCGGGCCTGAGGGCACCGTCGTGGGGGCTGACGGCGCTGTCGGTGGTGAAGAGGGCCGATCCGCTGTCGCTGTCGGCGAGGACCACGCTGCCGGTCTGCCACGAGTTGCCGGGGTTGTCGGTGCTCGCCGAGAAGGCCGCGTGGGTCGATCCCCACGTGACGGCGAGGCTCAGCACCAGGCCCACGGGCACCGCCACGGGGAGCACGGTGCGACGGGCCCGGGGTGCACGATGATGCACGGGAACTCCTCCGACGGTGGTGGTGGGACGCAGTGGCCTGCGTGTCCGACACCAGCTCATCGACACCGCGAGGAGGAAGCCCGCGGGTCCCGGCACCGCTCCTCACCCGATCGGGGGATGCCGGCGCCGCGCCGTCCCGGTCCACCGGTCGACGTCCGCACGGGAGGGCCCCGCGAGCGCGGCCGTGAGGGTGCCTGGGACCGGTGTGCCCGGCCCCGGTGCGACGGAAGCCCCGCCCGGGACCGGGCGGGGCTTCCGTGCTGTCGGGGTGGAGCTGAGGGGATTCGAACCCCTGACCCCCTCGATGCGAACGAGGTGCGCTACCGGACTGCGCCACAGCCCCTGACGGGAGATGAGCCTACCGCCCGCCTCCCGAGGCCCCGCGGACGGGGCGAGGCCCGACCGGTGACGTGCTGGCACCGATCCCCGTGCAGGGTCCCGCCGCGAGCCCACGAGCGGCGGGGGGCACGGGCTCCGCTAACCGTTGGCCACGCGGCGCGGCTGGTAGACGTCGATGTCGGCGAACCCGATGTCGTCGTCGTCCAGGCCGACGACCGCGCTGTTCTGCCAGCCCGCCGGGGCGGCGTCCCGGGCGGCCACGACGCGGCCGGGGCGCAGCGGGTGCACCAGCGCCAGCGGCAGGCTCGGGTGCAGCAGGCCGACGGTGGAGTGGTGCACCTCGGCGGCCGGCTGCTCGGCGACGGGGGCCGGGCGCGGCGCGGGCACCGGGCGCTCGGCGGGCCCGCGCACGGTGCGGGCGGCCGCCCGGGCGGCCCGGCGGGCGGCCAGCCGCTCCCGGCGGGCGACGCCGCGCAGCACCACCAGGTAGGCGACCAGCGCGACGTCGACCAGGCCCTGGGCGATCCACAGCCAGGGGCTCCACACCAGGGCGCCGACCAGCGCCACCAGCACCAGGGTCACCAGGACGGCCAGCGTGCGGCGGCGGGCGGCGTGCACGTCGACCCGCAGCTCCCCGCTGCTGCGCAGCGCGGCGCGGTCGACGGAGACCCGCTCGGTCGGGGCGTCGACCGCGGGGTCCACCGTCCGCCGGCGCTGCAGCGTCCGGCCGGAGTCGGCCCCCGAGGCGCCGGCCGCCTGCCCGTCGCCGCGGGTCACCACCATGGGCACCAGCACGACGAACCACAGCACGACCAGAGCGGCCAGCAGCACACCCGAACCCATCTGAGAAACACCACCCGTCACACGAGTCACCTGACGGGGGAAGGTACGGCGCGCTCCGGCTGGGGCGAGGGAGGCGCGCGGCGTGTCCTGGTCGTGGTGTGACGGGAGTGCCGGGACGGCGGCGTGTCGGCCCCGCGGCACCGTCCACGCGGCGCTCAGCGTGGTAGGCGGGCCCGCCACCGGGTGACCACGCCGCCGGGCACGTCCTCGGCGAGCAGCGCGAAGGTGTCGTGGTCGCGCCAGTCGCCGTCGATGTCCAGGTACCGGCGCAGCAGGCCCTCGTGGCGGAAGCCGAGCCGCTCCACCAGCCGCCGGCTGCGGACGTTCTCGGGGCGCACGTCGGCCTGCAGCCGGTGCAGCCGCGCGGGGCCGAACGCGTGGTCGCAGACCAGCGCCACGGCCAGCGTGGCCAGCCCCCGGCCGGCCGCCGACCGGTCGATCCAGTAGCCCAGGTTCCCCGAGCGCAGCGCGCCGCGGACGACGTTGTCGATGGTCACCTGCCCGGCGAGGCGGCCCTCGACCCGGACGACGAACGGCAGCGAGGTGCCCGCCGCGGCCCGGCGCAGCACCGCCCGCCGCATCGCCCGGTACGTGCCCGGGGTGTGCCGCGCGGCCCACGACCCGGGGGCGGTGGGCTCCCAGGGGGCCAGCCACGCCTCGTTGGCCACCCGGACCCGGCTCCACTCCTCGGCGTCCCGCCGGCGCGGCGGGTGCAGCTCGACCGGCCCCCAGGACAGGTGTGCCGGCCAGCCCGGCCGCAGGGCGGGATCGACCACCGCCCGCTCAGCCGCCGAGCAGCAGGGGCATGACGGTGACCAGGCCGCCGGCGGCCACCTCGGTGACGTCCTCGTCGACCACGATGAGGCAGTTGGCCCGCGCCATCCGGGCCAGCATCGCCTCGCCGCCGTCCCCCAGGGGCTCGACGACGTAGCCGCCGTCGGGGTGGCGCATGACCTGCCCGTGCAGGTACTGCCGGTAACCCAGCGGGGACAGCAGCTGCTCGGCGGCGATGGCCTGCACGGTGCGGCGGAACAGCTGGCGCTTGCCGAGCATCACCCGGATCGCCGGGCGCACGAACACCTCGAAGGCGACCAGCGCCGCGACCGGCTCGCCGGGCACGCAGATGACCGGCACGGAGTCCCGGCCGAGCCGGCCGAAGGCCTGCACCGGCCCGGGGTGCATGGTCACCTGGGAGAACTGCATGGGGCCGAGCTCGGCGAGCACCTCCTGCACCAGGTCGCCCTCGGTGGCGAGGGTGCCGGCGATGAGCAGCAGGTCGCTGCGCAGCAGCTGGCTCTCCAGCACCTCCGACAGGCGGCGCCGCTCGGCGGGGAGGATGCCCCAGCGGTAGGCCTCCGCGCCGGCGTCGCGCGCGGCCGCGGCCAGCGCGTAGCTGTTCACGTCGACGACCTGCCCGGGGCCGGGGTCGGTGCTGATCTCCACCAGCTCGCTCCCGGCGGACAGCACCGCGACCCGCGGCCGCGGGCGCACCTGCACCCGGTCGCGGCCGACCGCGGCGAGCAGGCTGATCTGCGCGGGGCCGATCGGGGTGCCCACCTGCACCGCGGTGGTGCCCGGCGCGACGTCGTCCCCGGCCCGGCGCACGTAGCTGCCGGGCTCCGGGCCGGCGTGCACCGCCACCTCGACCGTGCCGCCGTCGGTCCACACCCCCGGGACGACGACGTCCGCGCCGGCCGGCAGCATCGCGCCGGCCGCCACCGCGTGCGCCATGCCCGGCCCGATGGACGACGGGCCGCTGAGGCCGGCGACGGTCTCCCCCACCACCGACAGCCGGGCCGGCTCCGCGGGGGTGGCGCCCTCCACGTCGAGGGCGCGGACGGCGTAGCCGTCGAGCGCGGCCTGGTCGAAGGCCGGCAGCGCCCGCTGGCTGACCACCTCCTCGGCGCACAGCAGTCCCTGCGCGTCGAGGACGGCCAGCTCGATGGGGTCCGGCAGTGGCACGGCCGAGAGGATCTCGTCGAGGTGCTGCTCGACGCCGCGCGGCGGCGCCGGCACGGCGGCGGCGGGCGGCGGGGGCACCTGGCCGCGGTCGATCGCCGTGGTCTCGTGCCCGCCCGGGGTGGGGACGGCGGCGGCGGGGGCCGGCGAGGGCGCCGGCACGTCCCGCACCGGGGTGCCGCGGCGCAGGTCCAGCGCCGTGGTGTCCCGCTGCCCCGGGACCGATCCGTCCCCGCCGTTCCCGGTCATGCCCACCACGGGGGTCGATGCTGCCCCGGCGCGGTCCCGGTCAGGCCTGCGACGCGCCCGCGGCGGGCAGGTCGGCCACGAACTCGGCCAGCCACGCGCGGAAGCCGGGCCCGAGGTCGTCGCGCTCGGCGGCCAGCTGGACGACGGCCTTGAGGTAGTCCAGCCGGTCGCCGGTGTCGTAGCGGCGACCGGAGAAGACCACCCCGTGCATCGGCTCGCCGCGCGCCACGAGGGTGGCGAGGGCGTCGGTCAGCTGGATCTCCCCGCCGCGGCCCGGGGCGGTGTCCCGGAGGACGTCGAAGACCTCGGGGGCCAGCACGTAGCGGCCGATGATCGCCAGGCTGCTGGGCGCCTCGTCGGCCGGCGGCTTCTCGACCAGCCCGGTGATGGCCACGACGTCGGTGCCCCCCGGCTCGACGGCGACCGCGCCGTACTTGTCGATGTTCTCCCGGCCGACGTCCAGCAGCGCCACCACCGAGCCGCCGTGCTCGGCCTGCACCTGCAGCATCTGCTCCAGCAGGTGGTCGCGGGCGTCGATGATGTCGTCGCCGAGCAGCACGGCGAACGGCTCGTCGCCGACGAAGGCGGCGGCCTGCAGCACCGCGTGGCCCAGCCCGCGGGCCTCGCCCTGGCGGACGAAGTGCACCTGGGCGATGTCCGTGGACGCGTGCACCGCCGCGAGCCGGGCGGCGTCGCCCTTCTCCTCCAGGGCGGTCTCCAGCTCCGGCTGGCGGTCGAAGAAGTCCTCGATCGCGGCCTTGCCGCGCCCGGTGACCATGAGCACCTCGCCGAGGCCGGCGCGGGCGGCCTCCTCGACGATGTACTGCAGCGCCGGCCGGTCGACCACCGGCAGCAGCTCCTTGGGCACCGCCTTGGTGGCCGGCAGGAAACGGGTCCCCATCCCGGCGACGGGGATGACGGCCTTCCGCGTCGGGCGGGTGCTCGGAGTCGGCATGGGCGCGAGCCTAGGGCGTGTCCCGCGGGGCGCGCCGACGGGAACGGGAGCGGGGCGGCTCCGGCCGGGGCGGCGCCGGGACGGGATCGGCCGGTACCCAGGCAGGCTGGCTAGCCTACGTCGGTGACCCCCGCGGACGACGTGACCGAGACCAAGGTCGCCCTCCGCACCCGGTTCCTCGCCCACCGCGAGGCCCGCCCGGCCGACGAGCGCGCCGCCGCCGGCGCCTCGGTCGCCACCGCGCTGCTGCGCGGCCTGGCCGGCGCGCGGACGCTGGCGGCGTTCGTCCCGGACCCCTCCGAGCCCGGCGCCGGCCGGCTGCCGGCGGCCTTCACCCAGCTGCGCGCGCGGGTGCTGCTGCCCGTGGTGCCCAGGGGCGGCCGCGAGCTGACCTGGGCGGTCGACACCGGCCGGCTGGCCCCCGGCCGCTACGGACTGCTGGAGCCGGTCGGGCCGCGGCTGGGTCCCACCGCGATCGGCACCGCCGAGATCGTCGTCGTCCCCGCCGTGGCGGTGGACCGCACGGGGGTCCGGCTGGGCCGCGGCGGCGGCTGGTACGACCGCGCGCTGCGGCACGTGCGGCCCGACGCGCGGCTGGTCGCCCTCGTCTTCGACGACGAGCTGGTCGACGAGCTGCCGGTCGAGCCGCACGACCAGCGGGTGACCGACGTGGTCACCCCCCGAGGGGGATGGCAGGCGCTCCCGGCCGGTCACTGACACAGTGGTCGGGCTCCGCGTTCTGCGTCCGCCGCCGAGAAGAGAGGCACCCCCGTGTCCGGACCGCTGGACGGCGTCCTCGTCGTCGACCTCACCCGCGCCCTCGCCGGCCCGCACGCCGCGATGATGCTCGGCGACCTCGGTGCCCGCGTCATCAAGGTGGAGAGCCCCGGCAGCGGGGACGACAGCCGCGGCTGGGGCCCGCCGTTCGTGCAGCCCGAGGGTGGCGACCGGGAGTCGACCTACTTCCTGTCGGCCAACCGCAACAAGGAGTCGGTCACCCTCGACCTCAAGGACGACGGCGACCGGGAGCTGCTGCGCGAGCTGGTGCGCCGCGCCGACGTGCTGCTGGAGAACTTCCGCCCCGGCACGCTGGCCCGCCTCGGGTTCGGCACCGAGGTGCTCGCCGAGCTCAACCCGCGGCTCGTCACGCTGTCGATCAGCGGCTTCGGCCACGACGGCCCCGAGGGCGGGCGGGCCGGCTACGACCAGATCGCCCAGGGCGAGGGCGGGCTCATGTCGCTCACCGGCTCCGGGCCGGACGACCCGCAGAAGGTCGGCGTCCCGATCAGCGACCTGCTGGCCGGCATGTACGGCGCCTACGGCGTCGTGTCGGCCCTCTACGAGCGGGAGCGCACCGGCCGCGGGACGGTGGTGCGCACCTCCCTGCTGTCCGCGGTGGTCGGCGTGCACGCCTACCAGGGCACCGCCTGGACCGTCGGTGGCCAGGTCAACCGGGCGCAGGGCAACCACCACCCCTCGATCACGCCGTACGGGCTGTTCCACTGCCAGGGCGGCACCGTGCAGCTTTCCTGCGGCAGCGAGGGGCTGTGGCGCCGGCTGTGCACCGAGTTCGGCCTGGACGCCGAGGCGCCGGGCATGGCCACCAACGGCGAGCGGGTCGGCAACCGGGAGCAGGTGATCGAGCTGCTGGAGCGGGCCTTCGCCGACATCTCCCCCGAGGAGCTGCTGGCCCGGCTCGCCGGGGCCGGCGTCCCGGCGGGCAAGGTGCGCTCGCTGGACGAGGTCTACGCGTGGGGCCAGACGCAGTCCCAGGGCCTGCTCGTCGACGTCGAGCACGCCACCCTCGGCCGGGTGTCGCTGCCCGGGCCGCCGCTGCGCTTCTTCGCCGCGGGGCCGGACGGCGAGACCGAGACCACCCGCCGCGAGCACGCCGCCCCGCCGGTGCTGGGCTCGGCCAACGAGGCGGTCCGCGCCTGGCTGGGCGGGTGAGCGGCGCCCCCGACGCCCGCACGCTGCGCGACCTCGTCCTCGACCCCGGCTCCTGGCGCAGCTGGGACGCACCGGTCGACACCGGGCACCTCCCGGCGGCCTACGCCGCCGAGCTGGCCCGCGCGGCACAGCGGTCGGGGCAGGACGAGGCGGTCACCACCGGCGAGGGCCTGCTGCGCGGGCGGCGGGTCGCCGTCCTCGCCGGGGAGTTCGGCTTCCTCGGCGGGTCGATCGGCGTGGCCGCCGCCGAGCGGCTGGTCACGGCGGTCGAGCGAGCCACCGAGGAGGGGCTGCCGCTGCTGGCCGCGCCGGTCTCCGGCGGCACCCGGATGCAGGAGGGCACCGTCGCGTTCCTGCAGATGATCGGCATCACCGCGGCCATCGCCCGGCACAAGGAGGCCGGCCTGCCCTACCTGGTCTACCTGCGGGACCCCACGTTCGGCGGCGTCCTCGCCTCGTGGGGGTCGCTCGGGCACGTGACGATCGCCGAGCCCGGCGCCGCGATCGGCTTCCTCGGCCCCCGGGTCTACCGGGCGCTCTACGGCGAGCCGTTCCCCGAGGGCGTGCAGACCGCCGAGCACCTCGCCGAGCGGGGGCTCATCGACGCCGTCGTCCCCAACTCCGAGATCGCCGAGCTCGCCGACCGCGCGCTGCGGGTGCTGGCCGCCCGGCAGACCTGGCACAAGGACGTCGCCGACGCCGAGCGGCCGACCCGGGAGGACGGCACGGACGCCGGGCTCGGCGGGGACGACGGCACGGACGGGCGCAGCGCCTGGGACGTCGTCACCGCCTCCCGGCGCGCGGACCGGCCCGGCGTGCGGGGGCTGCTGCGGACGGCGGCCACCGACGTGGTGGGCCTGTCCGGCACCGGGGCCGGCGAGAAGGACCCGGGGCTGCTGCTGGCCCTGGCCCGCTTCGGCGGGGCGCCGTGCGTCGTCCTGGGCCAGGACCGGCGCGGCCAGTCGATGTCGGCACCGCTGGGTCCGGGGGCGCTGCGCGAGGCCCGGCGTGGGATGCGGCTGGCCGCCGAGCTGCGGCTGCCCCTGGTCACCCTGATCGACACCCCCGGGGCCGCGCTGTCGCAGGAGGCCGAGGAGGGCGGCCTGGCCGCGGAGATCGCCCGCTGCCTGGCCGACCTGGTGATGCTGCGGGCACCCACGCTGGCGGTGCTGCTCGGCCAGGGCACCGGCGGCGGGGCGCTCGCGCTGGCGCCGGCCGACCGGGTGCTGGCGGCGGCCAACGGCTGGCTGGGCCCGCTGCCGCCGGAGGGCGCCTCGGCGATCGTGCACCGCACCGTCGACCGCGCCGGGGACATGGCCGCGCACCAGGGCGTGCGGGCGACCGACCTGTGGCGGGCCGGGATCGTCGACCGCGTCGTCCCCGAGCGGCCGGACGCCGCCGACGAGCCGGTCGAGTTCTGCCGGCGGCTGGGCCGGGTGCTGGGCGAGGAGCTGGCCGGGCTGCTGGGCCGGGACGACGGCGAGCGCTTCCGCACCCGGCTGCACCGCTACCGCCACCTCGGCCGCCGAGGCTCCCCGACGATCAGGTGAGCTGGTCATCCGCGGTCCTGGCTCACTGCCGGTCGTGAGCCAGGACCCGCAACGGTGAGCCCGGGTCGCCCACCCTCGACGCACGCCACCGGGGGCCGGAGCTCATCGACCACGTCCTCGTCCCGCGCCCCGGCGCGACGGCCGCCGCTCCCCGACCGCCACCTCTCGGCCCGGGTGACCGACGTCCTCAGCGGATCGCTGTCACCGCGCTGAGCGCAGCGCCGGCGGGACCGATCCGCTCCGGTGGGTCCGGCTGCAGGCCCGCCTCGCGGAGCTGACCGAGCAGCACGTCGGCGGCGGGCAGCTCCATGCGGCCATCCTGCGCCCGCAGCAGCAGATCCAGGTGCCGGCTGAACACCTGCGGCCCCGCCACCGTGGTGACGACCAGGAGAGCGCCGCCGGGTGTGAGCAGGCGGGCGACCGCGCGCAGCAGCTCGACCCGCTCGTCGACCGGCACGTAGTAGATGCTGTTGGCGAGCAGGGCCAGGTCGATGCCGTCGGCGAGGGCGCCCGGGAGTCCGGCAGCGAGCGCCTCACGGATGTCGACCTCCTCGACGCCGGCCCGGTCGGCCAGGCCCCGCTCGCTCAGGGTGCGGCGGGCCAGGGCCGCGACGTCGGGGTCGACGTCCACGCCGATGCCGACGGCCTCTGGAGCAGCCTCGAGCATCGCCGCCAGGAGCAGGCCGGCACCGCACCCGATGTCGAGCACCCGGCGCGGCCGGCGCGCGGTGACCGTGCGGACGAGCAGGTCGCGGATCAGTGGGTGGATCGCGGCGGAGAGCCGGGCGACCACCTCGCCGCTGTCCACGGTGTCGTGCCGCCCCGGGCCACCGCGCAGCAGGGCCGGCAGCGCCCGGTAGAGCTCGCTGTGGTAGCCGCCGAAGCCCTCGTACGACGCGCGCACCACGTCGTCGCCGGCGACTGCCCGGCCGTACCGGGTGAGCCGCCACGAGGCCTCCCCGGTGACCAGCCCGGCGGCAGCGAGCACGCGGAGGTAGGCGGCCAGCAGATCGTGGTCGACCACACCCAGGCGCCCGGCCAGCTGCTCGGTGCCGGCCGGGCCCTCACCGAGTGCGTCGAGCAGGCCCAGGTCGAGCGCAGCGGCGATGACCTGCAGCCGGACCCCGGTCAGGCCCTCACGCGCGGCGCGCAGCCGCGCGTGGACGTGCCCGGTGCGCAGCACCTCGGCCAGCACTCGCGGGTTGGGCATCCTCACCGTCGGGCACCCCCTCGGCCCAGGGAGGGCGACGGTAGCGCACCTCGAGCGCCCGGTTCGCGGTCCTGGCGGCCCACCCGCAGCCGGCACCCCGGCCATCCACCACTCCGTTCCGCGGCCGCGCACCGGAGCCGGCACCGCGATCCCGCACGCGCCGCCGCAGGGCGACGCACGGCTGCCACCGCAGTCCCACGCTCACGCGCCGCGAGCATGACGCTCGCCGACACACGTTGGACGCGGGGGGCCGCGGCGCGCATCATTGGCAGTCGCCGGGTGGGAGTGCCAGCCCGGCCCGCCTGACGAGGAGTGCCCGCACCGTGCCCACGTACCAGTACGCCTGCACCAACCCGGCCGACAAGCACCAGTTCGAGGTCGTGCAGAGCTTCACCGACGCCCCGGTGAGCGAGTGCCCGGAGTGCGGCAGCCCGGTGCGCAAGGTCTACGGCTCGGTCGGCGTGGTCTTCAAGGGGTCGGGCTTCTACCGCACCGACAGCCGCGCCAAGGCGTCCTCGGGTGAGAACGGCTCCTCGTCCACCGGCAAGGACGGCGCGACCAAGGACGCCGGCACCAAGGACGGCGGCACCAAGGACGGCGGGGCCAAGCCGGCCGCGGCGAGCACGTCCTCGACGGGCGGGACCGGCTCGACCTCCAGCAGCAGCGCCGCCACGAGCTGACCCGCGGCGCGGTCCACAGCCGGCCGCGTCGTCCACAACCCGGCCGGCACCGCCCCGCCACCGGCCCGGGGCGGCCAGCCTGGGCCCATGGTCCGCCTCCGCCGCCCGCGCCGGCCGCTGCACACCGCCCGGCAGCTCCTCGCCGCGCTGCTCGCCGCCGGCGCGCTGGTGCTCGCCCTGCGGCCCGCGGCGGCACCGGCCGCCCCTCCGGCGACGGTGCCGGTCGTCGTCGCGGCGGCCGACCTGGCCCCGGGCGCCGTCCTCACCGCCGCGGACCTCGTGGTCGCGCGCTACCCGCCGGCCCTGCGGCCCGCCGGCGCGGTCGACGACCCGGCCGCCGTGGTGGGCCAGGCGCTCGCCGGTGCGGTGCGGTCCGGCACCCCGGTCACCGACGCCGGGCTGGCCGGCACCGCCCTGACCGGCCGGCTGGCCGCCGGGCAGGTGGCCGCGCCGGTGCGCCTCGCGGACCTCGCGGTCACCGCGCTGGTGCGGCCCGGCGACCGGGTCGACGTCCTCGCCACGGCCCCGGACGCCGCGCGGGCCGACGTCGTGGCCGCCGGGGCGCCGGTGCTCGCCACCCCCGGTCCGGACGGCGACGGCCTGCTGCTGCTCGCCGTCGACGGCGACACCGCCACCCGCCTGGCCGCCGCGGCCACCACCGCCACCCTGACGCTCAGCCTGCCGCCACGCCCTGCTCCGGGTGCTGGACCCCCCACCCCGCGTGTGGGTGGATGACGCCCGTGCTCTCGGGCTTCGAGGACTTCCTGCTGCGCGGCAACGTGGTCGAGCTGGCGGTCGCCGTCGTCATCGGCACGGCGTTCACCGCCGTCGTCAACACCTTCGCCGCGTCCTTCCTCACCCCGCTGGTGGGCCTGGTCAGCGGCGGCGGCCAGCTGGGCGGGGTCTTCGTGGTCGACGGGCAGGCGGCCGTCATCTACTTCCTCGTGGTGCTGCCGATGAAGGCGCTGGTCGAGCGGCGCGCCCGCGGCGAGGGGCCCGGTCCCGCCCGGCCGACGGAGACCGAGCTGCTGGCCGAGATCCGCGGCCTGCTGCGCGCCAGGTGACGTGCTGGAACGGCCACCGTCCAGGGGCCCGCGCCGAGCCTGCGAGGCGTGGGGAGGACGGTGGTCCTCTCTCTAGTCGGTGCCCCAGTGCGGCGGGCGGTCCTCGAGGTGGCGCCGGTCGTCGGCCGAGGGCTCCTCGGGCCGCTCGCCCCAGCCCACGTCGCGGTCGTCCGGCGCCCGCCCGGCCGGGCCCTCCGGCCGCGGCGCCGCCGGCTCGGCCAGCGGGCGGCCCAACCCCGCGAGCACCTCGGCCCCGGGCAGCGCGGCCAGCACGGCCCCCGGCACGGCGAGCTTGCTGCCCCGGGTCCCCGACCCGACGACGACCAGCTCGGCGGCCGCGACGGCCGGGTCCACGAGCACCGGCCAGGACGGCGGCAGGCCGAGCGGGGTGATGCCGCCGTAGGCCATGCCGCTCTCGGCGACGGCGACGTCCTGCGGGGCGAAGGACACCTTGCGGGCACCGAGGTGGCGGCGGACCAGGCCGTTGACGTCGGCGCGCGCGGTCGCCGGGACCAGGCACGCGGCCAGCTCGGTCTGCCCGGCCCGGCGGGCGGCGACGACCACGCAGTTGGCCGACACCTCCGGCGGCACCCCGTAGGCCTCGGTGAAGGCGGCGGTGTCGGCGAGGTCGGCGTCGATCTCGGCCACCCAGGCGGGCCCGGTCAGCGCGCCCAGCGCCGCGGCCACCGGGGCGGCCAGCAGCTCGGGCCGCTCGGCGGCGGGGGTCCAGGTCAGCGATCCGAGCCGGGGTGCGGTCGAGGGGTCCACGCCGACGATCCTGCCCCGCCGGCCCGGTCCCCGCGGACGGCGGCCCGGCACCCCGCTGGTCGGGCCCGGGCCCGGCCCGCAGGATGGGCCCATGATCGGCCAGCTGCACTCCGTCGTCATCGACGCGCCCGACGCGCACGCGCTCGCCACCTTCTACGCCGACCTGCTGGGGATGGAGGTGAGCAGGGGCGGGCCGGGCGACGACTGGGTGGTCGTCACCGGGCAGGGGTACCGGCTGGCGTTCCAGCAGGCGCCGGACCTGCGGCCCCCCGACTGGCCCGACCCCGAGCACCCCCAGCAGTTCCACCTCGACATCCGGGTGGCCGACGTCGAGGAGGCCGAGCCGAGGGCGCTCGCGCTGGGTGCCCGGAGGCTGCCCGGCGGCGGAGGCGACTTCCGGGTCTACGCCGACCCCGTCGGCCACCCCTTCTGCCTGGTCTGGGACGCGGCGTGACCGCCGACCTGCCGGCGGTGGACCCGGCATCGGCCAGCCGGTTCGTCGCCGCCACCGGGCTGGAGGTGGGCGAGGTCAGCGGCACCCGGGTCACCGGGTCGGTGCAGGTCGGGCCCGAGCACCACACCCCGTGGGGCGTCGTCCACGGCGGGCTCTACTGCGCCGTCGTCGAGTCGGCGGCCAGCATCGGGGCCAGCGTGGCGGTGGCCGACTCCGGGCAGTTCGCGGTCGGCGTCAACAACACCACCGACTTCATCCGCTCGATGACCGAGGGCCGGCTGGAGGTGGTCGCCGAGCCGGTGCAGCAGGGCCGGACCCAGCAGCTGTGGCAGGTGCTCATCACCCGCGCCGGGGACGGCAAGCTGGTCGCCCGCGGCCAGGTGCGGCTGCAGAACATCCGCCGGCCGGGCGCCCGAGGGGCTCACACCAGCGGCAGCGCCGGCTCGCGGTAGGTGGTGCCGGCCAGCGCCGGCGGGAGGACCTCCGGGTCGAGGACGACGGAGAACAGCGCCCGGGGGTCCTGCAGCGTGGCCGGCGGGCGCGCGGCCGCCCTCGGGACGACGCGGTCCCAGCGGGCCGGACGGCGGTGCGGCAGCAGCTCCCGGCCCTGGAACAGGTAGTCCCCCAGCACCTCCCCGAGCAGCAGCCCGGCGCCGTGCTCGACGGGCAGCGCGACCGGGTCGCCGGGGCGGATCTCGTCGAGGAAGGCCGACAGCTGGCGCAGGTCCTTGGCGGGGCGGCGTCCGGACAGCTCCTTGGCCAGGGCCCGCAGCTCGGCCGGGGACAGCCCGGTGGCGTCGACGTCGATGCCGGACTGGGTGCCCAGACCGACCACGCCGGCGGCCAGACAGGCCCCGAGCTCGTTGTGCGCGCGGGGACGCACCACCCACACCCGCGCGCCCTCCGGCGGGGCCGGCGGCGGCAGGTCGTCGGGCTCGGGCCAGACGTAGGGCAGGTCCTCCGGCTCGGGGCCGAAGCGCGGGCCGAACCGCGGCCGGTAGAACTCCGGCTCCTTGGCCAGCAGGTTGGACCGGTGCGACCGGTGCACCGCCTCGTCACCCACCCAGGACGGCAGCATCCCGGCGCGGGCCAGCTCCTCCTGCGGGACGCCGACGGCGTCCGGGGCGAACTCCGCGATCAGGGTGTGCGTGCTGTCGGCGAAGCCACGCTCCTGCCAGGCCCGGACCGTCGCCAGCCCGTAGGCGACCAGCGCGGGGGTGCGGCCGCGCCACATGCGGACCACCGGGTGCGACGTCCAGCCGTAGTCGGGCAGCTCCAGCGCCCGCAGCACCTGCAGCGTCTCGACCCGCTGCTTGCCCAGGCGGGGCGAGTCCAGCAGCCGGGCGCTCTCGGCGAAGTCCGGGACGGGCAGGAAGGTCTGCATCGACGGCCTTCCTGCCCGGGCCCGCGCGCGGTCAACCGCCGGACGGGTCGAGCGCAGCGAGGGCGCCCTCCCAGCGGGCGCGGCGGGCGCCGTCGTCCTGTTCCCACCAGGCCGGACCCCGCTCGCCCAGCCCGGTCTTGGCCAGCTGCACGCGGGCGCGGGCGGCCGCCAGCGCGGTGTCGTCCCCGGCCCGGCCGGCCGTGCGGACGGCGGAGCGGGCCACCCCGAGGTGGTGCAGCAGCCGGGTGCGGACGTCGTCGGGCAGCGCGGGGTCGGCCGCCCGCCACCGGCGGCCGTCGACGACCAGCCAGCGGCCGTCGTCGGTGCGCGTGACCACCCGCGTCATCCCGCGGAGACGCGCCGCACCAGGTCGGGCAGCACCGTCCCGAGCGGGGCGTCCACCCGGACGTCGACCTTGGCGTCGCCGCGGGTGGGGCCGAGGTTGACCAGGCCGACGGGGACGCCCAGCTTCTCGGCGCGCAGCACGAACCGGTAACCGCTCATCACGGTCAGGGAGGAGCCCAGGACCAGCAGCGAGCCGGCCCGCTCCACCATGGCGAAGCAGGCGTCCACCCGGTCGCGCGGCACCGTCTCGCCGAAGAAGACGACGTCGGGCTTGAGCGGTCCGCGCCCGCAGGCGGTGCAGTCGACCATGACGAACCCGTCGAGCACCTCGTCGGGCAGCTCGGCGTCGCCGTCGGGGTTGACCTCGTCGGCGTGCGGGCCGAAGTGCGGGTTGGCCGCCCGCAGCCGCTCGTGCAGCTCGCCGCGGCCGGCGACGTCCCCGCAGGCCAGGCAGATCGTGCGGTCCAGCCCGCCGTGCAGCTCCAGGACGTCGCGCGCCCCGGCGGCCTGGTGCAGGCCGTCGACGTTCTGCGTGATCAGCCCGCCGACCAGGCCGGCGCGCTGCAGGTCGGCGACCGCCGCGTGCCCGGCGTTCGGCCGCGCCTCGCGGATCTGCGGCCACCCGACGTAGCTGCGCGCCCAGTAGCGGTGGCGGCCGCGGGGGTCGCGCAGGAAGGTCTGGTAGGTCATCGGCGTGTGCCGGCGCAGCGAGCCGGTGGCCCCGCGGTAGTCGGGGATGCCGGAGTCGGTCGACAGCCCGGCTCCGGTCAGGACGACGACGTCGCCGTCGGCCACCAGCCCGGCCAGCGCGTCCAGGGTGCCGGGGTCGGCGGTGGCCGGGTGGACGGCGGTGGGGACGGCGGTCACGCCGCCATGGTCCCCCTCGTCGTCCACCCGCGCCCGCGGCTCAGGGGGTGGCGAGCTCGCGGTCCAGCCGGGCGAGCAGCTCCTCGTGGGTCCGGCGCATCCCGCGGGGCGCGAAGGTGCGCTCGAAGAAGCCGCCGATGCCACTGGCGCCGTTCCAGGTGGTGCGGACCCGGACGGTGGTCGCCCCGGCGTCGGCCGGGTGCAGCGTCCAGGTGGTGACCATCGAGGACCGGGTGTCGGTCTCGACCAGGGTGTCCGGGTCGGGCCGGCTGACCTCGACGAGCTGGTCGCGCACCCGCTTGGCGGTGGCGGCGAACCGCCAGGCCACCCGGGTGCCGGCGCCCTGGCCGCCGCTGTGCACCCGGTAGGCGCTGAACTGCTCGGGGAGCACGCGGGGGCGCACCCCCTCGTAGTCGGCGAGAGCGAGGCGCACCCGGTCCACGGGCGCGTGCACGACGTGCTCGGCGGTGGCGACGACCTGACCCATGCCCCCATCCTGCCGCCGTCACCAGGGCGGCCGCCGCCGGGGACGGCGCACGTGGGGAGGCTCACCGCTCGGCGGCCGGCCACCGGGTACCCCCTCCTGCATGGCTGCACCGCTGTCCCTCACCCGCACCGGCTCCGGCGAGCCCCTCCTGCTGCTGCACGGCATGGGCAGCTCCCGCCGTGACTTCGCCGCCGTCGTGGGCGACCTCGCGGAGACCTTCGACGTCCTGGACGTCGACCTGCCCGGGGTCGGTGGCTCCCCCACGCTGGACCGGCGACCCACCGTGGCCGCCCTCGCCGACTCCGTCGAGGCGACCCTCGACACGGAGGGCGTCGCGGCGGCGCACGTGCTCGGCAACTCGCTGGGCGCCCGGGTCGCGCTGGAGCTGGCCCGGCGCGGCCGCGCCCGGTCGGTGGTGGCAATCGCGCCGTCGGGGTTGAACCTGCCGCGGGAGCGGGTGGTCCAGGCCGGCGGGATGGCGCTGGCCCGTGTCGCCTTCCGCGCCGGTACGCCCCTGGTCGACCGGCTGTCCGGGTCCGCGCCCGGCCGGACGGCGCTGCTCGCACCGCTCAAGGCCCGCCCGTGGCGCACCTCGGCCGAGGAGGCCGTCGGGGCGCGCGAGGGCTTTGCCGACGCGCGTGGCTTCTGGCGCACCCTGCTGTGGGGACTGGTGCTCGACCTGCCGCGGGGCCTGCGCCGCATCGACTGCCCGGTCACCCTGGTCCAGGGCGTGGCCGACTGGATCGCCTCCGGCCAGACGGTGCGGTACCTGCCGCTGGTGCCGCGTTCCCGGTTCCGGCCACTGCTCTTCGCCGGGCACGCGCCCCAGTCCGACCGGCCCCGGACCATCGTCCGGCTGGTGCGGGAGACCGCCCGCAGGGCCGGTCAGCCCGCGGACTCCTCCGCGTTGAGGTACGCGCAGCGGAACCGGGCGCCGGCCATCGCCTCGGTGAACCGCGCCTCCCAGGCCGGGTCGGCCGCTGCGAAGGCGGTGTAGACGCGGTCCTCGAGGACGACCGGCAGTCCGTCGGGCCCCGGGCAGGAGCGCCGCAGCAGCACCCGGGTCCGGCCGTCGACCTCGTCGTGCGCCGCTGCCCACCGCGCCGGCCCGACCGCGGCCGGCCCGAGCCGACCCCGGCCGGCGCCCGCGGGGACGAGGGGGCGGGCCGACCAGACGCCCAGGGCGTACAGCAGCACCCCGAGCAGACCCAGCAGGACCAGCAGCCAGACCAGCGCGACGACCACGGACCGACGGTAACCACCCGGCGGCCCTCCGGGGAGGGGGACGGCGGCCCGCCCGCTAGCCTCGACCGGTACTCCCCGGTCGGCCCCCGCGCCGACGAGCCCCCGTAGCTCAGGGGATAGAGCATCGGTTTCCTAAACCGTGTGTCGCAGGTTCGAATCCTGCCGGGGGCACCACAGAGGTGCGGCCGGCCTGCCGCCGGCCGCCCGGTGAACCATCCCTTGCGGGACAGACGCTGACTGCTTCTCGGCAGCTCTTGCTGCGTCGGTAACGGTTCGCCTACTGGGACAGGCCCTCGTGGCGGATAGGCGGCACAGTCAGCGGTTGCCGGCAGCCAAATCCGTTGCCTGGATACCGTGTCGAGGACGCCACCGCCCTCTCCCCATACCGGGGCTGACCGGGGAGGAGGGCTCAGGAGGCGCGCGCGGCGACCGCGGCGTACTTCCGGTCCGGTCGATCTGGGGACTGCTGCTGCAGGCGCTGCACCTCCGTGAAGCCAGCCTTCGCCAGGTGCTGGGTGAAGACGTCGACCGGCCAGCGGTACGCAGTCATGACCTTGTGATCGAAAGCGGCCACGTCATCGTCGCTGTCGAAGAAGCCGACGACGAGCATGCCGGAGGGCGCCAGGAGCCGGCGGAACGCGGCGAGCACCCGGTCGAGTTCCGTCGGCGGCAGGTGGATCGTCGAGTACCAGGCAAGGATGCCCGCCACGGAGTGCTCGGGGATGTCGAGCTCGGTCATGGAGCTGAGCTTGAACTCCGGGCCGGGATGGGTCGCCCGTGCGTGTGCGATGAACTCGGGGACGATGTCGACGCCGGTGACGTCAGCGCCCAGGGAATGCAGGTAGGCGGTCCAGTGACCGGGCCCGCACCCGAGGTCGAGCAGGGGTCCGGCGAGTCCTATCAGGTGCCGCCGGACGAGGGCCGTGTCGTCCTCGTGGTCTTGCCAGCCGCCGTCGAACAGGCCGATGTACTGCTTCGACATGGACGAGTACGCATCGCGCACCGGCCCCAGATCCACTGCGGCAGGCTAGAGCACGGACACGTGCTCTGAGCGCTCAACCAGCAACTACACGGTGTCCCGCCGGCCGATGGTCTACAGGTCAGCGAAAATGGCCGGGTGCTCGAGGACAGCGCCTCGGAGACCTCGCCAACCAAGGATCCTTCGCCATGACAGTGGCAACAGCGGGCAAGGCCGCTGCGACCAACGCCTACGAAACCCTGTGTCACAGGGTCGTCACTGCGCCTCGCGGGTGACAGGGCTATGAGAGGTCGCTCGTTCCCGGGCGGCGCCTGCGCGCAGCACGGGGAGGCCGCGGGAGCAGCGTCGACGAACTGATCTTCCGGTGGTAGACGATGCCGTCGTAAGCGCGCCCCGGGTCGATGTGGGTCACCGACGTCCGGTAGACGACGGGGACGACTTGGGCGCCGTACGCGCGTGCGGTGCTGTGACGGGACAGCGCCTTTGCTGTCCAGCCCGCGTGCTGGCGGAGGTCAAGAACGTATGCGTCTCCGTCGACCCGGTCGAGCACGTGCTCGACCAGCGGCAGGCCCGCCATCAGCGTCACGCGCCGCCGGCGAGGGCGGCGTTGCAGGGACGGGGCGATGACGCTCTTGGCGAGGAACTCTCCTCGCCCGAAGAGCTGCGCTAGCGCGTAGTACCGATCGCCGAGCTCGTCGGCGAGGATCGCGCCGAGCGGGCGGTACCGGGCGTCAACGGGGACCTCCCGCGAGATGTGCACATTGTGGGCGAGCAGCACCACCGGTGCCCGGCCTTGCCCGTCCGCGGCCCTATGGAGTGTCAGCAGGTCCGCCATGCGCTGGTCGCGGAGGCCCTCCCGAGCCCCGGGGTGAAGCCCGCGCCGCCGCATGTCCGTCTCTAGCTCCAACCCGGTGAGCAGAACGCGGCAGTCGAGCAGGGCCGCCCGCGCGAGCTCGTCGCCGGAGGCCGCGCCTGCGCTGCTGACGCCGCACTCGTGGGCGAGCAGCGCCTCCCGGACGCCGGTCGCGGCCTCGATCAGCCCGGGCAGGTCCCGGTCCCTCGCCAAGAGCTTCCCGTCGCGTTCGGCGAGCGGGGCAAGGCGGTCGAGCGCTGCCACGGCGGCCCGGCCGCCGGGGGGAGACCTGCGCAGACGCGCCAGAGCCGAGCCGGCCCCGTTGGGGTCGACGCCGACGACCCGGACCCTGTCGGATACCGGGTGCCGGGCATTCCACGACGCGATCCAGGCCAGGAACTCCAGCATCTCCCGCACGTTCCAGGTCCAGTAACCCAGGCCGCCGAGGGCGTCCACGATCTGGGCCTCGGTCGGGCCACAGCCGAGGGTCCGGTCCAGATCCACGGTCGCCGCAGCGCTCGCCTCAAGCGCGACCAGGCGCACGCCGTGGTCCTGGACCATCTGGCGGACGATCGCCGCGCGAGTCCGGAAGAACTCACTGCTGCCGTGGGTAGCCTCGCCGACGGCGAGCACGTCGCTGGTGGCTGCCGCGGACGGAAGCGGGAGGACCCCATCCGCCGCCGGGCCACGCGCGGCACCCCGCACCCGGTCGACCGCTGCGCGGTCCAATTCCAATTCAGGCATGCCGGTCAGTCCCGGTAGCCGCGCGCTTGGGTGAGCAACATGCTCCGGTATCCGTTAGCCGAGATCATAAGGTCGGAGTGGCTCTTGACGTGGACCCATCGCCTGCCCGGCAGTTGAACCGGCTCTTCGCGGTTCCTGGTGAACGATCCCCTGCGGGACGCCGCCGCCGCGAAGATCGCGATGTCGCCGTAGCGCCTTCCCCCTCGGCAAGTGCGGTTCCGCCCCGTTGCGTTCAAAATCTTCAGATGCACCTCGCCGACTTTACCGCTATCGCCGAGGCGTCCCGCGAGTCTGGGGGAGGATTCACAGCGTTCCGTACAGCCGAGCGAGTGCTCGAGCTCGGGTGGCCGGATGACGTCGCTGAGCAGTGGCTGTACGACCACTCTGACAAGGGGCCATTTCTCCGGGACTACGGCGATGTCGATCTGTCGCTTATCCACTGGGACCTCGAAGCGCTGCGAGCCGCAGACATCGCCGCGATGCCGACAGGCCCTTCGGAGCGCGACATCATCGATGAGTTCGCTGCGGATCCTGACCACTGGATCAACGTGCGAGACTCGGGCGTCCACCTCGGTGTCGCGCAAATGTGGGATTTCCACGGCACCTGGAAGCGGTGGCCTGTCTTGATCGACCGCAGGTTGCTCAGGCCGCCGGGCGCTGGCCTCCAGGTCGTCGAGGGTCGGACTCGTGTCGGAATCCTCAAGGGCCGCCTCAAGCAGGGTGCGTTCGTTGCGGATCGGCACCTGGCATGGGTCGGACGCTCGGGTGCAGCTCAGGACGCGACGTAAGGCATGCCGCTGGTCAACCATCCGCACCATGACCGGTAACAAGATCGTCTGTCCGGAGAACCCTCGACATCGCCTGGAGCCGCTGAGCCGCCACTACCCGCGCGTCCTGACGATCAGGACGCAACGGGGGTCCATCGTTCGGCGACTGTCCGACGACGGGGTGCGTGCCTTCGAGTGCGTGACCTGCCGGATCATCATCGAGACTAGCGACTGAGGACTGAGTGGGCACGGCGTGGTGGTCCCGAGTGCTCCGCGGGCCACCACGCCGGTCACCAACCGTCCGGCCAAGCAGACCAGCTCCAGGGTCGCTGCAGGCATCCACAGGTCTCGCCACCCTGCCGGCGGCGCCGCTGTTTCCGCGCCTCCGCCAGCAGCCGGCGTTGGGATAGGGCGGAGGTGCCGGAGATGAGCGGCCCGGGTAGGTCCGGCGAGCCCGCCAGTGCCTGGCAACGGGCCCGAACGCCGGGCGCCCACCTTGCAGTCCGCACAGAGTCCGCAGAAAGTCCGCGGAATGTCCGTCTTCCACCATCGCGAGCCAACGACCTCCCTTACCCATAAACGCAGCTCAGAGCGCTGGTTCAGGTGATCCGGGCAGGTCAGCGGCTCACCCGTCAATCATGTCCGGGATCACGCCACGATCGCCCGCCGCGGCATCGAGACCAGCGATCGGCTGGGCCGGCACCGCTGGGTCATCGAGCGCTCTCTGGCCTGGCTGACCGGCTACCGCCGGCTGACCCTGCGCTATGAGCCCTGCGCCCGGCTGTTCACCGCATTCCTCACCCTGGCCGCAACGCTCACCTGCTACAAGAAGCTCTCCACGTGAGACAAGCCTCAAAGCGATGGCGAGTCGGTGACGTGCCGGTGACGCACGCCCGGGAGGCTTTGTATTACGACGCAGACCGGGCACGGGGGACGAGGATGGCCTTCTACCGCTCACCGCATGGATACAGCAGAGACCGTGCTATTACCAAGGGAGGAATGACGGTGGAAAACGAAGGTCACGGCTACGACATCGAGGTAGGCTTTGTTGGCGGACTAAGAAGACGTTGCGGAAGTCCTGCTCCGCTTGACCCGCCGACAGGCCGCGCTGGTGAGGCGCCCGTCGCGCAGCGGGCCAACCCCGCTGGCGTACTTCCGCAACGACTCGTAAATCCCGGTCAGCAAGCCGCGTTCACGTCAGCAGCGGACCGCTGGTCTCTGATCATCTCTGCCGACGGGCCCGCCGCTGCGAAGCCGAGCGCGCCGGAGTGGTCGCTGTGACCGCGGCGGACGTGCCTCCCGGGAAGGTGCTGGAGCACCTCGAGGTGTTCCAGGCCATCGCCAACGCCAACAACGGCAACCGGGCCTCGGGCACGTCCGGCTACCGGGGCAGCGTCGACTACGTGGTCGGCAGGCTGAGGGCCGCCCGCTACGCCCCGCGGGTCCAGGACTTCTCCATCCCCTTCTTCCAGGAGGTCAGCCCGGCCACGGTCAGCGCGGGCGGCAGGCAGCTCGCCGCCGAGGACGTCGCGGTCATGACCTATTCCGGCTCCGGGACCGTGACGGCACCGGTGCAGGCCGTGGGAACGACCGGCGAGACGGGCGCGAGCACCAGCGGGTGCGAGGCCGGGGACTTCGCCGACTTCGTGCCGGGGAACATCGCCCTGCTCCAGCGGGGCACGTGCGCCTTCGGGGTGAAGGCCGCCAACGCGGCGGCCGCCGGGGCGTCCGCGGTGCTGATCTTCAACACGGGACTGCCCGGGGCGGAGGGGGCGGTCGCCGGCACCCTGGGCGAACCGGGGGTGACGACCGTCCCCGTGGTCGGCCTGAGCTACACCGCCGGGGTCGCCCTGCTGGGCGGGGTCGAGGTGACGGTCAGCACGCAGACCGTCTCCGAGACCCGGGAGACCTCCAACATCCTCGCCGAGACCCGCTCGGGTGACCCGGAGCGCACGGTCATGGTCGGCGCGCACCTGGACAGCGTCCCGCAGGGCCCCGGGATCAACGACAACGCCTCCGGCTCCGCGGGGATCCTGGCCATCGCCGAGGTGCTCGCGGGCACGGAGACCGCCAACGCCGTGCGCTTCGCCTGGTGGGGCGCGGAGGAGGTCGGCCTGCACGGGTCCCGCCACTACGTCGCGGACCTCAAGACCAACGACCCCGCGACGCTCGGCAACGTCGCGCTGTACCTGAACTTCGACATGATCGGCTCCCCGAACCACGGCCGCTTCGTCTACGACGGCGACGCCTCGGCGTTCGGCCCGGACGACGGCTCGGTGCCCGCCCCGGCCGGCCCGGCCGTGATCGAGGCGGCCTTCCACGAGCACTTCGGCTCCCTGGGCCTGCCCTCGGGCGAGACCGAGTTCAGCGGCCGCAGCGACTACGGGCCGTTCATCGCCGAGGGCATTGCCTCCGGCGGGCTCTTCACCGGCGCCGAGGGGATCAAGACCGTGGAACAGGCCGCGCTGTTCGGCGGCCGGACCGGCATCGGCTACGACTTCTGCTACCACGCGTCGTGCGACGACCTCAGTAACATCGACCACCGGGCGCTGGACGAGATGACCGGCGCGGCCTCCGCCGTGATCCTGCGCTTCGCCAACTCCCCCCTGGACCTCGAGGAGCAGGGCCGGCGGCTACTCGCCGCCGTGGCGCCCGTACCCGCCGCCACCGTCGACCAGGGACACGGCCCGAGCAACGCCGCCGAGGCGAGACAGCTGCGCTGAGGCGGTCGCGGTGGGGCCGATGCCCGGCCCCACCGCGGGGGCCGTGGCCCGCACAGGATCCAACGGTCACGAGCAGGCCGGGCAGCCGCGTCTGTCCGCGCGTGGACGATGCTCCTGGACCGCGACCGACTGTGCGGAGGAACGCGTCAGTGGCCGCGTCCTGAGTCTCGACGGTGGAGCGCCCTCACACCTCTGCCTGCTTCTCTACGACCGGCGTCCCTCCGACTGTCGCAGGGCGGGGGGGTGGGCCGTAGGCCCATCCCGTAGGGACGCGGAGCGCCCTCCAGGCGAACGGGACAGGCGGAGGACTGCCATCGGGTGGGAGGCGGCACCTCCAGCACCGGCACGGCGTCCCAGGGCGGAGGTCTGACGCTCGGCTGCTCGCGCTTGCTGACATGTGGTCAGCACTCCGTCGCCCCTCGCGCCGCCGGGTCCTTCACACCGGGACGGGGATGCCGGCGGCGGCGGCGGGCTTCTTCCCGATGAGCATCAGCTTGACCGCGTCCCCCGCCGACAGCGGCCGCGAGAAGTGGTAGCCCTGGCCGAGCGGGCAGTCGAGGGCGCGCAGCGCCTGGAGCTGATCGCCGTCCTCGAGGCCCTCGGCGACCACCTCCAGGTGCAGGTTCTGGCCGAGCTGGGTGATCGCGGCGACGAGGGCATGGCCCTCGAGACTGGTCGCGACCCCGTCGATGAAGGACTTGTCGATCTTCAGGGTGTCGATCGGGAAGCGTCGCAGGTAGGACAGCGACGAGTAGCCCGTGCCGAAGTCGTCGAGCGCCAACCGCACGCCGAGGTCCTTGAGCAGCCCGATCTTGCGAGACGTCGCCTCGATGTCCTGCGCGAACAGCGACTCGGTGATCTCCAGGGTGAGCAGTGACGGCTCGAGACCCGATCGGGCCAGCGCGTCGGCGACGTCGTGGACGAGGTCGGGGTGCTGGAACTGCCGGACCGAGACGTTGACGCTCATGCGCAGCCGGCCCAGGGGCGAGCGGTTCTGCCACTCGGCCGCCTGACGGATGGCCTCCTGCAGCACCCAGCGGCCGATCGGCACGATGAGGCCGTTCTCCTCGGCCAGCGGGATGAACTCGAGCGGGGACACCAGACCGCGTTCGGGGTGCCGCCACCGGAGCAGCGCCTCGAAACCGATGACGCGCTGGGTGGGGATGTCCACGATCGGCTGGTAGTGCAGCTGGAGCTGCCCGGCGTCGAGCGCCCCGGACAGCTCGGCCCGGACGGCGTCGCGCTGCAGCATGGCCGTGTGGTGGCTGGGCTGGAAGACCTCCAGGCGGCCCTTGCCGCCCGTCTTGGCCCGGTACATCGCCAGGTCCGCGGCACGCAGCATGTCGATGCCGCTCGCGGCGCAGGCCTCCGACGTCGCCAGACCGATGCTCAGCCCGGTCCGCGCGAGATGACCGTTGATCTGCACCGGCGCGCGCAGGGAGTCGATGATGCGCAGTGCCACCCGTTCGGCCTGGTGCGGGCTCCCGGGCCCGACGAGGAGGATGGCGAACTCGTCGCCGGACAGGCGGGCCACCGTGTCGGTGTCCCGGACGACGCCCGTCATGCGCTCGCCGAGCATCCTGATGAGGATGTCGCCGCCCTCGTGCCCCAGGCTGTCGTTGACCGCCTTGAGGTTGTCCACGTCGAGGAACAGCACGGCGGACTGCATGCCGGACTCCTGCCGGAGCCTGTCGGCCTCAGCGAGCTCGTCCATGAACCTGGCACGGTTGGGGAGCCCGGTGAGCATGTCGTGGTAGGCCTGGTACCGCAGTCGGTTCTCGAGCTCCTGCCGGCCTTCCACCGCCCCCAGCAGACTGTTGAACGCGCGACCGGCCTCGCCGATCTGGTCGTTGGAGTCGATGGTGATCCGCTCGAACACCGCCTCCGACCAGTCACCGGTCTCGGTCGCGGACGTGATGGAGCTGGTGGCTGCCCGGAGGTGGCCGCCGAGGACCTCCATCCGGCCACCGACGACGCCGCGGCAGAGGGCGTAGTTCATCGCACCCACCAGGAAGCCGGCCAGCAGACAGGCGGACCGGAAGCTCGGCCGGTGCGCGATGGCCTCCGGCACGCCCAGCAGCAGCGCGAACGGCGGGAAGACCAGACCGACGACGAGTCCCAGACCGACCATGTAGATGGCCATGTCCCAGAACACGCGCGAGGTCAGGCGGAGGCCACGGCGGTTACGGGACCCCGTCTCGCCGTGGGGAGCGTGCGTCGTCATGGCTGGCGTATCGGTGCCGGTGCGTGGTGGCTTGAGCGAATCGACCCCTCTTCCTCCGGCACCCCACCATTCTTGGGGAGTGCGGGCGCTCTCCGGCGTCCGCGTCCCGGTCCGACTCGGGCGCTCCCACCGGGTCCGGCCGGCGCCCGATGCCTCGTACCCTCCTGCCCGGCCGCCGTGCCCGGCCGTGGAGGCGATCGGGTGGATGGCACGGACCGGCGACGCCGGGACACCTGCCCTGCGACAGGAGCTCGTCGGCGGTGGACGCCCATCCCCGTCGGAATGCTCGCGCCCGCATTCCAGGGAGATTGTTCCCGTCGCACATTAAAGTCCGGCCGGGAAACGGTCGATGACGGTGGCATGGAGATGTCCCTGTCCTTCACGGCCGGTCAATTCGTGGGAGACGACCTGTGGGTGTCCGTGCTCGACGGCGACCCTCGCCAGTACGTCGACCTCGACACCGCCGCGACCAGTTCCGCCTCGGTCGCGGTCGCCCACGCGGTCCAGGAGTTCCTGCCGTGGTACGCGAGCGTGCACCGCGGTGCAGGGATCCGGTCCCAGCTGACCAGCGCCCGGTACGAGGGCGCCCGCGACACCATGGTGCGGTTCGTCGGGGGCGACCCGGCGACGCACGTGGCCCTGTTCCCGCGCAACACCACCGAGGCACTCAACCTGCTGGCGTTCCGCCTGGACCTCACCAAGGACGACGTCGTCGTCACCACGGCCGTGGAGCACCACGCCAACCTGCTGCCCTGGCAGCGGCACGCCCGGCTGCGGGTCGTGGACGTCGACGAGCAGGGGACCTTCGACGTCGCCGCCGTCGAGGCGGCCCTGGACCAGCACCCGCGGCCCAGGGTCCTGGCGGTCACCGGCGGCTCCAACGTCACCGGCTGGCTGCCCGACCTCCGCGGCATCGCGGCCGCAGCGCACCAGCGCGGCGTCCTGGTGGTCGTCGACGGAGCGCAGCTCGTGCCGCACCGCCCCGTCGACATCTCCGCACTCGGCGTCGACGTGATCGCCTTCTCCGGGCACAAGATGTACGCGCCGTTCGGCGCCGGTGCCCTGATCGCCCCGCGGTCGCTGTTCACGGACGGGGAACCGTTCCTCGTGGGTGGCGGTGCGGTGGGGGCGGTGTCGTTCGACGACGTCGTCTGGGCCAACGGCCCGGACCGCGACGACGCCGGTTCCCCCAACGTCATCGGCGTCGTGGCCCTGACCGCCTCCGCGCAGGAGCTCAGCAGCGACGGCTGGTCGTCGGCGCTCGCCCACGAGGAGCACCTCCTGCGCGCGCTGGACTCCGAGCTGGCCTCGGTTCCGGGCCTGCACCGGCTCGGGCCCGTCACCGGGGACCGGCTGCCGGTGGCCACGTTCAACCTCGAGGGCGTGCCGCACGGGCTGCTGGCTGCCCGGCTCGCCAACGAGTACGCGATCGGCACCCGCAGCGGCTGCTTCTGCGC
Source organism: Geodermatophilus pulveris (assembly GCF_900188375.1). Classification (GTDB taxonomy): domain Bacteria; phylum Actinomycetota; class Actinomycetes; order Mycobacteriales; family Geodermatophilaceae; genus Geodermatophilus; species Geodermatophilus pulveris. Next base: position 158,056 of record NZ_FZOO01000007.1, read on the forward strand.
ACACCCGTACATGGGCCGGCTGCTCGGGCTGTCGGAGGGCGAGGTCGGCCGGTTCCACGCCGACGTCCGCGCCGGCTTCCGCCACCGGCTCCCGGGTGCGGTGCGGGTGAGCGCCAACCGCCAGACCTACCTCACCGACATCCCGGTGCTCGGGCAGGCGCTGCGGGAGATCGCGGCCACCCCGGAGGGGGCCGCGCGGTACGAGCTCGACGAACGCGGCGACTTCGTCCCGCGGGAGCGCGTCCTCGTGCCGGCGCCGGTGTGCTGACCGAGGACCGAGGAGCGAGCCCGTCCCCCGGGGTGATCCGTGGACGGGATGCACAGGGGGTCAGCACACGGGTCCGGCCTGCCGATGAGCAGTAGGTGGATGACCGGGCCGACGACCGACCGGCCGTGACCGCTGCGCGGGGACGAGGCGGCAGGGGTCCCGGTTTCCGGCTGACCGCCCGGGTCTTCTGGGACCTGGCCATCTACATGGTGGGGCTCGGGCTCGCGGTCGGGCTCGTCTTCCCCCCCTTCGCCACGGCGCTGGGTGTACCCGGCGTCTACGCCGAACGGTCGTGGTTCCGCGCTGCCTGCCTGATCGCCGGCTTCCTCGTCGGCGCGATGAGCTACGCCCTGTGCCGCTGGGTGGTCGGCGGCCGGCTCGCCCTGCTCAGCGCCCACCTGCGCCGGGTCGCCGAGGCCGTGGCGCACGCCAGTCGCACGGGGGACTGGTCGGCGTCGAACTCCGCGCGCATCCGCGTGGACTCCGACGACCAGCTGGGCGAGACGGCACAGGCGTTCAACAGCCTGCTGGACGCACTCGAAGCGGGGCAGCACTTCCGCTCCCTCATCCGCAACGCCTCCGACGTCATCACCATCGTCGACGAGACGGGCGACGTCAGCTACCAGACACCGTCGGTCGGCTGGGTCCTGGGCTACCCGCCCGGAGCGCTGATCGGCACCCACCTCGCCGCCCTCATCCACCCCGAGGACGCCGAGGACTTCGCCGACCAGGTCGCGCGGACGGAGCCCGGGATGCCGGCGCAGGCGCCGATCAGCTGCCGGATGCGCCACCGCAACGGGTCCTGGCGATGGACCGAGACCGTGGTCAACAACCTGCTGCACGACCCCACCGTGAGCGGGGTGGTGCTCAGCACCCGCGACGTCAGCGACCGGCGGGAGCTCGAGGAGCAGCTCCGCACCCAGGCGTTCTACGACCAGCTCACCGAACTGCCCAACCGCGCCTACCTGCTCGGCCGGCTGCGGGAGGCCGAGGAGGCCCTCGCGCTCCACGGCACGCCCCTGGCGCTGCTCTACCTCGACATGGACAACCTCAAGGCCGTCAACGACCACGTCGGCCACGAGGGCGGCGACCGGCTGCTGCAGGTCGTCAGCTCGCGGATCGCCGACTGCCTGCGGCCGGGCGACGTGTTCGCCCGGCTGGAGGGCGACGAGTTCGCCGTCCTGCTCACCGGGCCGGCCAGCGAGCGGGAGGCCGGGCGCACCGCCGAGCGGATCCTCGCCGCGCTGACGCCGCCGGTCCTCATCGACGACAGCTTCGTCCAACCAGCCGCGAGTCTCGGGCTCGCCACCTCGGCCGCCAGCGCCAGCAGCGGGGTCGGACTGCTCCGGGCGGCCGATGTCGCCCTGTCCGTCTCGAAGAACACCGGGAAGGGGCGGTACGCCACCTTCCAACCCCACCACCACGCCGTCCAGGTCGAGCGCGAGCGCCTGCAGGTCGATCTCGAGCAGGCGCTCGACGCCGAACAGCTCGTGCTGCACTACCAGCCCCTCGTGGACCTGGCCAGCGGTCGCGTCACCGGCTACGAGGCCCTGCTGCGCTGGCAGCACCCGCACCGTGGGCTGGTGTCGCCCGCTGACTTCATCCCCCTCGCCGAGAGTTCGGGCATCATCGTCCCGATCGGCCGCTGGGTGCTCCGTGAAGCGACGCAGCAGGCTGCCGGGTGGCAGCACTCGGGCCCACCGGACGGGGTCCACGTCAGCGTCAACGTGTCCGTCCGCCAGTTCCGCCATCCCGACCTGGTCCGGGACGTCGCAGACGCCCTGCGCCGATCCGGTCTGCCCGGGCACCTGCTCACCCTGGAGATCACCGAGAGCCTGTTCGCGACCGACATCGCCGACGTCACGTCGACGCTCGAGCGCCTGAAGGACCTCGGCGTGCGACTGGCCCTCGACGACTTCGGGACCGGGTACTCGTCGCTGTCCTACCTGCGTCACTTCCCCTTCGACACCCTCAAGATCGACAAGTCCTTCATCGAGGGCATCGACGTGAACCGGCAGAACCAGGCCGTGGCCGGCGCGATCGTCACCCTCGGCCAGACCCTGGACCTGAGCCTCGTGGCCGAGGGCATCGAGACGTCCGGCGAACTGCGCAGCCTGGAGGCGCTCGGGGTGCAGCTCGGCCAGGGCTTCCACCTGGGCCGTCCGGGGCCGGCCGCGCTGGTCTGCCCCAGCCCGGGCATCCGCCCTGCCGACCGCAGGGACCTCGGGTCGGTGGGTGCCCCCCTCCGGGGCCCGATGGACACGAGGACCCGGCCGACCAGGATCAGCGCGCTCCCCCCGGTCCCGCACCGCGGCCGCCACGCCGCCGGCGGCTGACCTCCACCACGCGAGCCGATCCGGTCACGAGCCCGCTGGGACGACGTCGACCCGACGGCGGGTACCCGGGCGGCCCCGGGCGGTCCCGCCACTCCCCGTGCACGCCCGTCGGGCCGGCGGTGGGCTGAGGTCCGGCGTCCGCGGGTAGGTCCGGCACATGGCACTGCGCAACGCGGCGGTCGCGGCCGCCGGCCAGTGGGTCGACCCCGACGACGGCGTCCGCTACCCCGCGGGCGAGGTGCACGGGTGGGAGCGCGGCCGCAACGAGACCGTGTGCGGCCTGTCGCTGAGCAGGTCGCTGCTGGCCCGCTTCCCGCACGTCCCCTGGGCCGACGTGCAGCCGGCGTCCGGCCGCCACGCCGAGGAGGTGCAGGCGGTGTGCCGCCGGTGCGCCGCGGCGCTGGGCCGGCGTCGGGACGACCGCGGCTGGACGCGCACGAACCCCCGACCCTGACCGGTCAGCGGCGCCCGCGGGGCCTCGGCCACCGGGCCGAGGCGCTCGGTGGACCGGGAGTGGAGGGGCACGGCTCCCCACTACCCACGCGGGCGACATCCTCCGCGCGCGGCATCCCCGCGGGCTGCAACGCGTTACCGTCTCTGCACGCAGGCCGAGCCCCGGCAACGGCGCCGGGGACGAGCGGAGGGGATCCAGCATGGAGACGAGCGTGGTCGACGTCCCGGAACGGGGACGTTTCGAGATACGGCTCGGCGACCGGGTCGTGGGCCTGGCCAGCTACCACGTCGAGGACGGCACCATGGCGCTGCCGCACACCGAGGTGGACCCCTCGATGGGTGGCCGCGGCATCGGCTCGGCGCTGGTCGCCGGTGTGCTCGCCGCCGCCCGGGAGCGCGGGGTGACCGTGCTGCCCTACTGCTCCTTCGTCCGCCACTACATCGAGCAGCACCCCGAGGTCCTCGACCTCGTGGCCGAGGCCGACCGGCCGCAGTTCGGCCTGGCCACCGCCGACCACTGACCTGCAGGCCCGCGCAGCGCTGCCTACCCTCGCGGGGGTGCCCACCGCGCTGCTCTGGTTCCGCCGCGACCTGAGGCTGGGCGACCACCCCGCCCTGCTGGAGGCGGTCGCGGCCGCCGGACCCGACGGCGCCGTCGTCCCGGTCTTCGTCTTCGACCCCCGGCTGTGGGGCCCCTCCGGGCTGCCCCGCCGGCAGTTCCTGCTCGACTGCCTGGCCGACCTCGACCGGCAGGCCGGCGGCGCCCTCGTGCTGCGGCACGGCGACCCGGCGCGGGTGCTGCCCGGCCTCGTCCGGGAGGTGGGCGCGGTGGGCGTGCACGTCTCGGCCGACACCGGCGTCTACGGCCGGGAGCGGGACGCCGCGGTCGAGCGGGCACTCGGCGGCGTGCCGCTCGTGCGCACCGGCTCGCCCTACGCGGTGACGCCCGGCCGGGTCACCAAGTCCGACGGGACGCCGTTCCGCGTCTTCTCCCCCTTCGCCCGCGCCTGGCGGGAGCACGGCTGGCGCGACCCGGCGCCCCGGCCCGACGCGGTGCCGTGGGCCACCGGCGTCGCCTCCGAGGACCCGCCGGAGGTCACCGGCCTGGACGGCGTCGCGCTGCCCCCGGCCGGTGAGGCGGCCGGCCTGGACGCCTGGCGGCGGTTCCGGGCGCAGCGGCTGGAGGGCTACAGGACCAGCCGCAACACCCCCGGCACCGATGGCACCAGCCGGCTGTCGGCCTACCTGAAGTACGGCTGCGTGCACCCGCGCACGCTGCTGGCCGACCTCGCCGGCCTGGACTCCGAGTCCGCCGACAGCTTCCGCAACGAGCTGGCCTGGCGGGACTTCTACGCCGACGTCCTGTGGCACCGCCCGGAGTCCGCCCGCGAGCCGCTGGACCGGCGGATGCAGGCGATGACCTACGACAGCGGCCCGGAGGCCGAGGAGCGCTTCGCCGCGTGGGCGGAGGGCCGCACCGGCTACCCGGTCGTGGACGCCGGGATGCGCCAGCTGCTCGGCGAGGCCTACGTGCACAACCGGGTGCGCATGATCGTCGCCTCGTTCCTGGTCAAGGACCTGCACGTGGACTGGCGGCGCGGCGCCCGCCACTTCATGTCCCACCTGGTCGACGGCGACCTGGCCAGCAACAACCACGGCTGGCAGTGGGTCGCCGGCACCGGCACCGACGCCTCGCCCTACTACCGGGTCTTCAACCCCACCCGGCAGGGCAAGGAGTTCGACCCCGGCGGCGACTACGTGCGCCGCTGGGTGCCCGAGCTGCGCGACGTCCCGGCCCGCTACGTGCACGAGCCGTGGCTGGCGCCGGCCGGCGTCCCGGCCGGGTACCCGCTGCCGGTCGTCGACCACGCCGAGGAGCGCCGGGTGGCCCTGGAGCGGTACGAGCGGGTCCGCGACCGTGCCTGAGGGCCACACCCTGTTCCGGCTGGCCCGGGACCAGTCGCTCGCCTTCGCCGGCCGTCCGGTGCACGTGACCAGCCCGCAGGGCCGCTTCGCCGCAGGCGCGGCCCTGCTCGACGGCCGGGTGCTCGACGAGGTGACCTCCTACGGCAAGCACCTGTTCGCCTGCTTCGGCCCGGACACCCTGCACGTGCACCTGGGCCTCTACGGGAAGTACACCGCCGGCAGCGGGCACCCCCCGCCGCCGCGCGGGGCGCTGCGGATGCGCTGGGAGGGCGAGGGCCCCGACGGCCTGGGCGTGTGGACCGACCTGCGCGGCGCCACCGCCTGCGAGGTGCTCACCGCCCCGGAGGTCGACCGCATCCTCGACCGGCTCGGCCCCGACCCGCTGCGCCCGCGCGCCGACGGCACGGTGGCGCACCGGCGGATCGCCGCCAGCCGCACCGCGATCGGCGCGCTGCTCATGGACCAGTCCGTGCTGGCGGGGGTCGGCAACGTGTACCGCGCCGAGATCCTGTTCCGGCACGGCGTCTCCCCGTTCCGCCCCGGCCGGGAGGTGGACGCCGGCACGTGGGCGGCGATGTGGACCGACCTGGTGGTGCTCCTGCGCTCCGGCGTCCGGATGGGCCGGATCGTCACCACCCGCCCCGAGCACCGCGGCCGCCGCGGCGGCGCCGTCCGGCGGGAGGACGCGCACTACGTCTACCGGCGCACCGGGCTGCCCTGCCGGCTGTGCGGGACGCCGGTGCGCACGGAGCTGATGGTGGCCCGCAACCTGCACTGGTGCCCGGTCTGCCAGGCCGTGTGACTACAGCGCCCCCTTGGCCTCCTCGCCGGCCGGCACGGCGCTGAGCACCTGGAGCTCCGGGGTGCCGGCCAGCTTGCCCTCCAGCTGCCGGGACAGCTCGGTGAACGGCTCGCCCTTCCCGTGCGCGGCCAGCGCCTCCGGGCCGGCCCACTGCTCGATCATCACCAGGGCGCCGTCGCGCGCCTCGTGCAGCGCGTAGCGCTCGCACCCCTCCTCCGCGTGCACCCGCGGGATCGCGGCCAGCACGGCCTCGCGGACGGCCTGGGCGTGCTCGGGCTGCGGGGTGATGCTGGCGATGACGACGACGGACACGGGCTGCCTCCTGGGGACGGGGTCTGCGAGCCTGGTGCTTGCCCACCCGGGCGGGTCAGGATGCGTGGGTGACGGCCGACGACGAGACCGGTCCCCCGCCCGCCCCGGCACGGCTGCGGGTGGCCGTCGTGGGCGCCGGGCCGGCGGGCATCTACACCGCCGAGGCGCTGACCCGGCAGCAGGACGTGCCGGTCGCCGTCGACCTGGTCGACCGGCTGCCCACCCCGTTCGGCCTGGTCCGGCACGGCATCGCCCCCGACCACCCGAAGATGCGGGCCATCCGCGACACCCTGCACCGGGCGCTGGACCACCCCGCGGTGCGCTTCGTCGGCAACGTCGAGATCGGCCGGGACATCTCCTGCCGCGACCTGCACGCCGCCGTCGACGCCGTCGTCTACACCTACGGCGCCGCGCTGGACCGGCAGCTGGGCGTGCCCGGCGAGGAGCTGCCCGGCAGCCTGGCCGCCACCGAGCTGGTCGCCTGGTACACCGGCCACCCCGACGCCGACCGGGCCAGGGTGGAGGCGGCCCTGGCGCGGGCCCGGTCGGTCGTCGTGGTCGGGGTCGGCAACGTGGCGCTCGACGTGGCCCGCGTGCTGGCCCGAACGCCCGCGGAGCTCGAGCCCACCGACATGCCCCAGCACGTCCTCGACACCCTCGCCGCCGCGCCGGTCGAGGCGGTCACCGTGCTCGGCCGCCGCGGCCCGGCGCAGGCCACCTTCACCACCCAGGAGCTGCGCGAGCTCGGCGAGCTGGCCGGCGCCGACGTGCTGGTCGACCCGGCCGACCTCGACCTGGACCCCGCCACCGAGGAACGGGTGGCCGCCGACCGGGTGGCCTCGCGCAACCTGGCGGTGCTGCGCGACTGGGCCGGCCACGGGCCCCGCCCGGGCCGGGCGACGGTGACCCTGCGGTTCTTCAGCCGCCCGGTGCGCCTGCTGGGCGAGGACCGGGTGACCGGCGTCGAGGTGGAGCGCACCCTGGTCGACGCCGACGGCCGCGCCGCGGGCACCGGCGAGACCACCGTGCTGCCCGCGGACCTGGTCGTCCGCTCGGTCGGCTACCGGGGCGGGGAGCTGCCCGAGCTGCCGCTGGACCCGCACCGCGGCACGGTGCCCAACGAGCTCGGCCGGGTGCTGCGCGGTGGGGAGCCCGCGCCGGGCGAGTACGTGGCCGGGTGGATCAAGCGCGGGCCGACCGGCGTCGTGGGCACCAACAAGCACGACGCCCGGGAGACGGTGGCCACCCTGCTGGCCGACGTCGCCGCCGGCGTGGTCCGCCCCGGCGGCAGCGCGGACGCCGGCCCGGACGGCGACCTGGTGGGCGCCCTGCGGGCCCGCGGCGCCGACCCGGTGCTGCTGGAGGACTGGCGGGCCATCGACGCCGCGGAGACCGCCCTCGGCGCCACCCGCGGGCGGGCCCGCACCACGCTGCACGAGTGGGAGACGCTGCTGGCCGCCGTGAAGGCGGCGGCCGCCCGCGTCCGCTGATCAGGCCAGCTCGCGCAGCAGCTCCCGGGCCCGCTGCTCGGTGCCGGCGGCGACGAAGCGGATCAGCGTCTCGGTGTCCGGGCGCAGCAGCAGCGGCTCCCCGTCGCGGTCCAGGGCCACCCCGCCGGCGGCGGACAGCAGGGCCAGCCCACCGGCGACGTCGTGCACGTGGGTGCCGCTGCGGTCCAGGTTCTGCCAGGCGCCGGCGGCGCCGTCGGCGACCAGGCAGACGTCGACGGCGGTGCAGCCGGTCACCCGCACCCGCCGGGCGGTGCGCGGCACGCGGACCGCCGACCCGGACGGCGCCGTCGGGGCCACGACGGTGCCGGCGTCCCGCGGCCGCACCGGCACCCCGTCGCGGTACGCCCCGCCACCGGCCGCCCCGGACCAGCGGCGGCCGGAGGACAGGTCGGCGACCAGGCCGGCGACCGGCCGGCCGTCCTGCACCAGCGCCGCGGAGAACGCCCAGGGGGCCAGCCCCGCGCGGAAGTTGCCGGTGCCGTCCAGCGGGTCGAGGACCACCCACGGCTCGTCGCCGGAGACGGGGCGGTCGGAGCGCTCCTCGCTGAGCACGGTCACCCCCAGCGGGCGCAGCGCGTGCGCCGCGGCCAGGTGCGCGGCCTCGTCGGCGCCCAGCGACGGGCTGCCGTCGGACTTCGTGGTGTCCTGGCCGGTGTCCCGGGCCAGCGCGACGGCCACCTCCACCCGGGTGGCCGCCAGCGCGGCCAGGTGCAGGAACCGCGCGGCCGGCGGCGCGCCCTCCGCCGGCGGCGGGACGGGCACGACGTCGTCCCGCAGGCCGTCGCGCACCCGCTCGCAGCCCCAGCCGGCCGCGGTGGCGGTCACCGCCGGCTCGGTGGCCCGGGCGCCGCGGCGGGCGACCAGCACCGCCTCGGCGTGCCCGTCGGCGGCCCACCCGCGGCGCAGCAGGGCGACGGCGCCCCCGCCGTCGACGAGCAGGCGCAGGCCCGGGTCGCTGAGGGTGGTCGCCAGCGCGGCCGGCGCGACGCCGAGCGCCCGCGCCGCGGCCTGCACGTCGCCGGAGCCCCGGGCCACCCGGAGGTCGACCGGCTCCGTGCCCATGGTGGACAAGCATCGGCTGCGGGCCCGCCTGGCGCGCGTCGGGGCGGCCGCGCCGGGACGATGCCGGGGTGCACCGACTCACCGCCACGCCCGTGCCCGGCCTGCCGCCCGCCCAGCACGGGGAGGGCCCGACCTGGGACGCCGGGCGCGCGGAGCTGCTGTGGGTGGACATCGCCGCGGGGCAGGTCCGGCGGGCCGTGGTCACCGCCGACGGCGGCCTCACCGAGACGGGGGTGCACCGCGGCGGGGACACCGTCGGCGCCGTCGTCCCGGCGGCGGCCGGCGGGTGGCTGCTGGCCGCGGACGGCGGCTTGACCCACCTCGCCGCCGACGGCACCGCCCGGGTGCTCGTGGCCCTCGCCGGGGAGGGCGGGACCGCGGAGGGCGGCGGCACGCGGATGAACGACGCGGCCTGCGACCCCGCCGGGCGGTTCCTCGCCGGGACGATGGCCTTCGACGAGCGGCCGGGCGCCGGCGCGCTGTACCGGCTGGACCTCGACGGCACCGTGACCACCGTGCTCGACGGGCTGACCGTCTCCAACGGCATCGACTGGTCCCCGGACGGGCGCACCGTCTACCTCGCCGACTCCGGCCCGGGCGTGGTGCACGCGTTCGGCTACGACCCGGACACCGGGGCGTTCGGCGCCGGCCGGCTGCTCCTGCAGTCAGGCGGGGACGACGGCGTGGCCGACGGTCTCACCGTCGACGACGAGGGCTGCGTGTGGACCGCGCTGTGGGGCGGCGGGCAGGTGCGCCGCTGGTCACCGGACGGCGACCTGCTCGCCGTGGTGGAGGTACCCGGGGTGACGCAGACGTCGAGCTGCGCCTTCGCCGGCCCCGGCCGGGACCTGCTGGTCGTCAGCACGTCGGCGGAGGGGCTGGACGACGCCGCACGGGCCGCCCAGCCCGACGCCGGCCGGTTGTTCACCGCCCGCCCGGGGGTCACCGGCCCGCCGGCGCGCCCCTACCGCGGGCCGCTGTCGGGGATCGTCCAGCGCTGAGGCCCGCCTCCGGTCAGGCGCCGCCGAGCTCGCGCAGCGCCTCCGCGGCGAGGTCGTCGCCGTCGGCCGCGCCCAGCCGGAAGTGCTCGACGGCACCGTCGAGGTCGCCGCGGTCGGCCAGCAGCACGGCCAGGTTGTGGTGGCAGTAGCCGTCGCCGGCGGCGATGCCGGCGCGGTAGGCCTCCTCGGCCGCCTCCTCGTCGCGCAGCTCCTCGGCGTAGAAGTTGCCCAGCGGCAGCCACGCCTGCGCCTCGCCGAGCTTGGCGCCGCGCTCCAGGGTGGAGCGGGCCTGCGGCACCCGGCCGGTGACCCGCAGCAGCGAGGCCAGCGCGACCCGGGCGCCCGGGTAGCGGTCGGCCGCGGCCCGCAGGTCGGCCTCCAGTGACGTGTCGTGCGAGGCGGCCCACCGCCAGCAGGCGGCCACGGCGGCGGCGACGTCGTCCCCCGCCGCGGCGAGCTCGGCCACCACCTCGAGGGCCTGCTCCTGCTCGCCCTGCTCGTGCAGCAGGAAGGCCAGGTGCATCCGGCCCTGGGCGTCCCCGGCCGCGACGGCACCGCGGTAGGCGCGCAGGGCGCCGGCCCGGTCGCCGAGCTCCTCGAGCACCACGCCGAGGTTCAGCCAGGCGTCGCGCTCGCCGCCGGCCAGCGCGCGCTCGTAGGCGTCGATCGCGTCGGGGACCCGCCCGCGCGCGGCCAGGGAGTTGCCGAGGTTGAACCAGCCGAGGGCGTCGCCCAGCTCGGCGGCCCGCCGGAAGCAGCGCTCGGCGTCCCGGTGCCGGCCGGCGTCGGCCAGGTCGCAGCCGAGCTCGATGACGGCGTCGGCGTCCCGGCAGGCGCGCAGCCGCCGGAGGCGCCCGTCCAGGTCCTCCCGCATGCCGGTGATCATCACCGCGGCCGGGGGCGCCGTCGTCCCCCGGCAGGTGACTCTCACCCGTCGGAGGGCGGTGCCGCTCAGCCGCGCTCGGCGCGCAGCGCCTCGCGGATCCGGGTCCGCCCGCTGGTGCGCAGCAGCGCGCCGGCGTAGACCCGCCCACCGACCCGCACGATGAGCGCGATCGCCACCAGCATGAGGACGACGGCCAGCAGCACCTGCCACGGGGCGGCCTCCCCGGCCGCCTGGCGGACCGGCATCACCAGCGGCGAGAGGCCCGGCACGTAGGAGGTGACCGTGGCCAGCGTGCCGCCGGGGTCGCCGGCCGCCTGGATGGCCACCACGAAGCCGCCGACGAGCAGCATCGACGCCGGCGTGAGCACGCTGCCGAGGTCCTCCTGCCGGCTGACCAGCGACGCGGCGACGGCGAAGACGCAGGCGTAGAAGGCGTAGCCGAGGACGAACCAGGCGACCACGGTGGCCACCGTGCCGACCAGCTCCCCCGGGACGTCGACCAGGTCGAGGGCCAGCGCGGCGGTCACCCCCACCACGCCGATGACCACGATCTGCCCGAGGCCGAGCAGCCCGAGGCCGAGCACCTTGCCGGCCAGCAGCTGCCACGGCCGCATGGTCGCCAGCAGCAGCTCCACGACCCGGCTGGCCTTCTCCTCGACGACGCCCTGGGCGACGAACTGGGCGAACAGGATGAGCAGGCCGTAGAGCACGACGACGCCGATGATCGCCACGACCACCTGCTGCCCGTCGTCCGCCGACCCGTCGAGCGTCGTCACCGCCACCTCGGGCAGGGCCTGCAGCTCCACCCCGGCCGCCAGCAGCCGGTCGGAGACCGCCACGCCGCTGACCGCGCCGGAGACGAGCGCCTCCAGGGTCGCGTCCCGGCCGGCGAGCAGCAGCTCCGGGGTGGGGCCGGCCCCGTCGAGCAGGGCGCCGTCGACCTCCTCGGCCTCCACCGCGGCCCGCGCCGCCGCCTCGTCGGGCAGCTCGACGACGTCCACGTCCAGGCCGACCGCGCCGGCCTGGGCCTCCACGGCCGGCCCGAGCCGCCCGTCCTCGGCCACGATGCCCAACCGGCTCACCCCGTCGCCCGCGCTGACCACCACCTGGAAGGCCATGAGCCCCAGCAGCAGGACGACGATGACGACGGAGCTGACGATGAAGTTCTTGTCCCGGATGCGGCTGGACACCTCCCGCGCGGCCACCAGCCGCACCAGGGCGGCGCTGCCCGGGTCGCGGGGGCCGGAGGCGGTCACGCGGCGACCGCCCGGCCCGGCGCGGCGACGGCCTCGCGGAACAGCTCGACCAGGGTCGGCTCGCGCCAGGCGAAGTGGGTGACCCGCCCGGTGCGCAGCGCCGCGGCCAACACGGCCTGGTCGTCTGCCCCGGCGGCCAGCTCGAGCAGGGTGTCGCCGGCGCGCTCGGAGGCCACCCGGACGCCGGGCAGCCCGGCCGCCCAGCCCGCGGGCGCGTCGGGGACCACCACCCGCAGCAGCCGGCCGGCCTCGCGGCGGCGCAGCTCGGCGACCGGCCCGGCGGCGACCATCGTGCCGCGCGCCAGGATGCCGACGGCGTCGCAGAGCCGCTCGACGAGGTCCAGCTGGTGGCTGGAGAAGACGACCGGCACACCGCCGCGGACCTGCTCGAGCAGCGCCTCGGCCAGGGCGTCGACCCCGACCGGGTCCAGGCCGGAGAACGGCTCGTCGAGGATGAGCACCTCCGGCCGGCCGACCAGGGCCGCGGCCAGCTGCACCCGCTGCTGGTTGCCCAGCGACAGCTTCTCCACCTGGTCGCGGCGGCGCTCGCCCAGCCCGAGGCGCTCGGCCCAGTGGTCGGCCGCGCGGGCGGCCGGGGCGGCGTCCAGGCCGTGCAGCCGGGCCAGGTAGGTCAGCTGCTCGGCGACCCGCATCCGGGGGTAGAGGCCGCGCTCCTCGGGCATGTAGCCGATCCGCCGGCGCAGCGCCTGGTCCAGCGGCCGCCTGCGCCAGCGCACCTCGCCGGCGTCGGCGCGGGCCAGCCCCATGGCGATCCGCATCGTGGTCGTCTTGCCGGCCCCGTTCGCGCCGCAGAAGCCGAACATCGAGCCGGGCGCGACGGTGAACGAGACGCCGTCGAGCACCCGGTCGGCCCCGTAGCTCTTGCACAGCCCGTCGAACTCCAGCACGCGCGCTCCCCAGGACGTGGACCCGCCGCCGACGCTAGCGGGGACCGCTCAGTGCACGCAGGCCCCGCTCCGCAGCGCGGTCACGGTCACGGCCGCGCCGCCGCCGTCCACCAGCCAGGCGGTGCCGCGCCCGGCCACCCGCGCTCCGTCGCCGTCGAGGTGGACGGCGGTGTCCTCGTCGAGCGCCAGCCCCCGCCCGGCACCGGCCACGGCGGTCAGCAGCCGCGGGAGGGTGCCCCACTGCGCGCAGTGCACGTCGACGGTCCACGGCGCCAGGCCCAGCCCCTCGACGACGGCGACCTCGTGCAGGTCCTCGGCGGCGTCCTCCGGGCAGACCGGCACCCCGCCGGAGCGCCAGCCGCCGACGAGGGCGCGGCCGGCGGCGACCGCCGCGCCGGCGGGGAACCCGCCGTAGGGCCGGTCACCCGCGGCCAGCCAGGCCCGCAGCTCCCCGGCGGCCGGTGCCAGCGCGGCGGCGTAGGCCGGGGTGAGGCCGCCGCAGACGAGCACCGCGTCCGCGTCGCCCAGCGCGGCCACGTCCAGCCGGCCGCCCAGCGGCACCAGCACCGGCACCGGCTCGCAGGTCGCCGTCCGCCGCAGGGCCCCGGCCCACCGCGCGGCCTGCGCCCCGCCGTCCCCCTCGTCGACCACCAGCGTGGCGACGACCGGTGCGGTGCCGGCGGCCTCCAGGAACGGCCCGTACACGGCGGCCGCGGCCGACGGGTCCCATCCCCCGCCGATCAGGTGGACGCTGGGCACGGCGGACTCCCCGGGGGTCGGTGGGTGTGGTGACGACAGTCTGCCTCGCGGGCCGGGCGCGGCCGGTGTCTCATCAGGGTCATGAGCCAGGAGAACGTGCCGGCGCAGCCGCCGACCGGGGTCGGGCTGGAGGGGCTGCGCGCCGCCGCGGCCGGCTGCCGGGCCTGCGAGCTGTGGGAGCCGGCGACCCAGACCGTCTTCGGCGAGGGCCCGGAGACCGCCCGGGTGGTCTTCGTCGGCGAGCAGCCCGGCGACCAGGAGGACCGCAGGGGCGAGCCGTTCGTCGGCCCGGCCGGGCGGCTGCTGGACCGGGCCCTGGGCGACGCCGGCATCGAGCGCGGCGACGCGTACATCACCAACGCCGTCAAGCACTTCCGCTTCACGCCGACGCCCAAGCGGCGGCTGCACCAGACGCCCGGGCCGGAGCACCTGCGCGCCTGCCGCCCGTGGCTGGAGGCGGAGTTCGCCGTCCTGCAGCCGGAGGTCGTCGTCTGCCTCGGTGCCACCGCCGCCAAGGCGCTGATCTCCCCGTCGTTCCGGATCACCAGGGAGCGCGGGCAGCTGCTGCCGTGGACCCCGCCGGGCGCGGACACGCTGTTCAGCGCGGCCGACGACGACGAGGACGCCCCCCACCAGACCTGGATGCTGGCCACCACGCACCCCTCGGCCATCCTGCGGACGCCGGACGAGGCCCGCCCGGCCGCCTACGACGCGCTCGTCGCCGACCTGCGGGTGGTCGCCCAGGCGCTGGCCTGAGCGCCGGCTGCCGCCGTGCGGGCACCCGGCCGGCCGGGTAGGACGGTGCCCATGGACCGCATCTACACCGCCGAGGCGACCGCCACCGGCGCCCGCACCGGCGAGGTGGCCTCCTCCGACGGGCGGCTGGAGGCCCAGCTGTCCCGGCCGTCGGAGATGGGCGGGGACGGCGGCCCGGGCACCAACCCCGAGCAGCTGTTCGCCGCGGGCTACGCCGCGTGCTTCCACAGCGCCATGCGCTTCGGGCTGGAGGAGCTCGGGCTGGGCCCGTCGGCGCTGGATGGCTCCTCGGTCACCGCCCGGGTGCACTTCCTGCGGGGCTCGCCCGGCGACTTCGGGCTGGCCGTGGACCTCTCCGCCCGGCTGCCGCGGCTGGACGAGGAGCAGGCCCGGCAGCTGATGGAGAAGACGCACACCGTCTGCCCGTACTCCCGGGCCACCGCGGGCAACGTCGAGGTCGTCCTGCACGTCGTCCCGACGTCCTCGGCCGCCTAGCCGGAGGGTCCGCTCACCCGCGTGCAGGGGGCTGGGCCGACCGGGAGGCCCGGAAGGCCCAGAAGGACGGGACGGCCAGCGCGACGACGACCATCGCGGCGACCACCAGCACGCCGCCGGACACCATCGCCACGGTGACCCCGGCGGCGCTGGCGACGGCACCGGCCCGGAGGTCGCCCAGCCGCGGCCCGCCGGCGACCACGACGAGGAAGACGCCCTGCATCCGGCCGCGCATCCCCTCCGGTGCGGCCAGCTGCAGCATCGAGGAGCGCAGCACCGCGCTCACCATGTCGCCGGCACCGGCCACGGCCAGGCAGAGGACGGCCAGCCACAGCGTCGGCGCGAACCCGAAGCCGATGATCGCCACGGCCCACACCGCGATGGCGGCGATGACCACCGCGCCCTGGCGGTCCACCCGGGACACCCACCCGGAGGTCAGCCCCATGAGCAGCGCGCCGATCGAGATGCCGGCGAACAGCCAGCCCAGCGCGGCCGGCGAGCCGGCGAAGCGGCCCTCGGCCAGCTCGGGGAAGACCGCCTGCGGCCAGGCGAAGAGCATCGCGACCACGTCGACCACGAAGGTCATCAGCAGCACCGGCTGGGTGCGCAGGAAGGCGAAGCCCTCGCCGACGCCGCGCACCGCGGCGCCCAGCCGCAGCGGCCCGGCGTCCCGCCCGGGCGGCAGCGGCGGCAGCCCGCGCAGCAGCCAGACGGCGACCAGGAACCCCACCGCGTCCAGGGCGTAGGTGACCGGCAGGCCGCCGAGGGCGATGAGCAGCCCGGCCAGCAGCGGGCCGGCGATGACGCCCACCTGGCGCACCGTCATCGCCAGGGCGTTCGCCGCCGGGACGCCGGCGTCCCCGACGAGCGCGGGGATGACCGCGCTGCGGGTGGGCTGGTTGACCGCGACCAGACCGGACATCGCCGCGGTCAGCACCCACAGCAGCGCCAGGTCGCCGCCCCCGGGCAGCAGCGCCTGGCCGGCCAGCAGCACGGCGGTGACCGCCGAGCCGACGCCGGTGACCAGCAGGAGGCGCCGGCGGTCCATCGAGTCGGCGATCGCCCCGCCGAGCAGGCCGAAGACGACCAGCGGCACCAGCGCCACGACCGAGGTGACGCCGACCATCAGCGAGGACCCGGTGAGGGCGTAGACCTGGTACGGGACGGCGACCAGCGTCATCTGCTGGCCGAGCATCGTGGCCGCCACGCCCCAGAACAGCCGGCGGAAGTGCGGGTTCCGCAGCGGCGTGGTGTCGATCGCCCAGGCCCGGCGGGGTCCGGGCGGGACCGGCTCCGCGACGGGGGCGCCGCCCTCGACCGGGTCGACCGGGGAGGTCACCGGTCCACCGGATGTGCACGCGTCGTCGTCCGGCCCAGCTGCGCAGCGCAGTGCGTGCACGAACCGCGGGGCGTCCTCACGGGGCGAGCCGCTGGAGGACCCAGCCCCCACCCTCCTCGTCATCGCGGACGAAGCGCAGCCGGTCGTGCAGCCGGTCGGCGCCGCCCTGCCAGAACTCCACGGTGTCGGGCACCACCCGGTAGCCGCCCCAGACCGGCGGGCGCGGCAGCTCCTCCCCCGCGGTGTCGGCGTCCAGCCGGCGCAGCCGGGCGACCAGCTCCTCGCGGGAGTCCACCGGCGTGGACTGGATCGACGCGGCGGCGGCCAGCTTCGCGCCGCGCGGGCGGGGGGCCCACAGATCGTCGGAGGCGCGCTCGCCCACCCGCTCCACCCGGCCGGTCACCCGCACCTGGCGCTGCAGCGCGTGCCACGGGAAGACCAGCGCGGCGCGCGGGTTCAGCGCCAGCTGGGCCCCCTTGGCCGAGGCCTGGCTGGAGACGAAGACGAAGCCCGCCTCGTCGTAGCCCTTGACCAGCACGATGCGCGCGTCCGGCGCCCCGTCGGCGTCGGCCGTGGCGACCACGACCGCGTTGGGCTCCGGCAGCTCCGCGGCGACCGCGTCGGCGAACCAGCGGTCGAACTGCTCGACCCAGGTGGGGGCCAGGTCGTCCTCCCGGAGGCCGCGGGTCGAGTAGTCCCTGCGCATGCGGGAGAGGTCGGGCACGACGTCCATCGTCCCAGCCGGGCAGGGGCGTCGTCGTCCCGGTCACCCGGGCACCGGGCCGCCGCCCCGGGTGACCCGGACCGGCCGGGTGCGCCTAGGGTCGCAACCGCAGTCGCCCGCGGCCCTCCGGCCGCGGACGAGTCCCGCGCGCAGAGGAGCATGCGAGATGGCCGACGACTTCGTACCCGGCCTGGAGGGCGTCGTCGCCTTCGAGACCGAGATCGCCGAGCCGGACAAGGACGGCGGCTCGCTCCGGTACCGGGGTGTCGACATCGAGGACCTCGTCGGCACGGTCACCTTCGGCAACGTCTGGGCGCTGCTGGTCGACGGGAAGTTCGGGCCCGGCCTGCCGCCGGCCGAGCCGTTCCCGATCCCGGTGCACAGCGGGGACGTCCGCGTCGACGTGCAGGCCGCCCTGGCGATGCTGGCGCCGGTCTGGGGCTACCGCCCGCTGCTGGACATCGACGCCCAGACCGCCCGCGACCAGCTGGCCCGCGCCGCGGTCATGGCGCTGTCCTACGTGGCGCAGTCCGCGCGCGGCATCGGCGTCCCGGCCGTGCCGCAGTCCCGCGTCGACGAGGCCGCGACCATCGTCGAGCGGTTCATGGTGCGCTGGCGCGGCGAGCCCGACCCCCGCCACGTGGCCGCCGTCGACGCCTACTGGACGTCGGCCGCCGAGCACGGCATGAACGCCTCCACCTTCACCGCCCGCGTCATCGCCTCCACCGGCGCCGACGTCGCCGCGGCCATGTCCGGCGCGATCGGCGCGATGTCCGGCCCGCTGCACGGCGGCGCCCCCTCCCGGGTGCTGCACATGCTCGACGGGGTCGAGGACAGCGGCAACGCCGAGACCTACGTCAAGGGCCTGCTCGACCGCGGCGACCGGCTGATGGGCTTCGGCCACCGCGTCTACCGCGCCGAGGACCCGCGCGCCCGCGTGCTGCGCCGGGCCGCCGAGGAGCTCCGCGCGCCCCGCTTCGAGGCCGCCCTGGCGCTGGAGCAGGCCGCCCTCAAGGAGCTGCGCGAGCGCCGCCCGGACCGGCCGATCGAGACGAACGTGGAGTTCTGGGCGGCCATCGTGCTGGACTTCGCCGAGGTGCCCGCGCACATGTTCACCTCGATGTTCACCTGCGCCCGCACCGCCGGCTGGTCGGCGCACATCCTCGAGCAGAAGAACACCGGCCGCCTGGTGCGCCCGGCGGCCCGCTACATCGGCCCCGACGCCCGCCGGCCGGAGGAGGTCGAGGGCTTCGACACGATCACCACCAAGGCCATCACCGAGGCCGCACCGGCCTAGCCGAAGGACCCCGCTGCCCCGAAAGGCGTCCCCCCGGATGAGCATCTCCATCCCCGCCGACCTGCTGCCGGCCGACGGCCGCTTCGGCTGCGGCCCCTCGAAGGTGCGCCCCGAGGCGCTCCGGGCCCTGGCCGACAGCGGCGCCACCCTGATGGGGACCTCGCACCGGCAGGCCCCGGTCAAGGGCCTGGTCCGCCAGGTCCGCGAGGGGCTCACCGAGCTGTTCGACCTGCCCGACGGCTACGAGGTCGTCCTGGGCAACGGCGGGACGACGGCGTTCTGGGACGCCGCCATCATCGGGCTGATCCGCGAGCGCAGCGCCCACGGCAGCTACGGCGAGTTCTCCGCGAAGTTCGCCAGCGGCGTGGCCGAGGCGCCCTTCCTCGCCGACCCGGCGGTCGCCCGGGCCGAGCCCGGCTCGCTGGCCCTGCCCACCGCCGCGGACGGCGTCGACGTCTACGCCTGGGCGCACAACGAGACCTCCACCGGCGTGATGGCCCCGGTGCAGCGGCCGCCCGGCACCGACGACGCGCTGGTGCTCGTCGACGCGACCAGCGGCGCGGGCGGCCTGCCGGTCGACGTGTCGCAGACCGACGTCTACTACTTCGCCCCGCAGAAGTGCTTCGGCGCCGACGGCGGGCTGTGGGTGGCGCTGATGTCCCGCGACGCCCTGGACCGGGTGGCCGAGATCAAGGCCTCCGGCCGCTGGGTGCCCGGCTTCCTGGACCTGTCGATCGCCGTCGACAACTCCGCCAAGGACCAGACCTACAACACCCCGGCCGTCGCCACGCTGTTCCTGCTGGCCGACCAGGTCCGCTGGCTGCTGTCCCTCGGCGGGCTGTCCGGGGCGGTGGCGCGCACCCAGGAGTCCGCCGGCCGGCTCTACGGGTGGGCCGAGCAGTCGTCGTTCGCCACCCCCTTCGTCGCCGACCGCGACCAGCGCTCCTACGTCGTGGGCACCATCGACTTCGACCCCGCCGTCGACGCCGCCGAGGTGGCCCGGGTGCTGCGCGCCCACGGCGTCGTCGACGTGGAGCCCTACCGCAAGCTCGGCCGCAACCAGCTGCGGGTGGGCATGTTCCCCGCGGTCGACCCCGAGGACGTCAGCGCGCTGACCGCCTGCATCGACCTGGTCGTCGGGAAGCTCTGAGCGGACACCGCCGGCACGTCCCCGCGTGTCGGGCGGGACACGCCGCGCGCGGCTGGACCGGCGCTGCCCGGCTGGCAGCATCGCCGGTGTGAGACGCGTCACCACCGCCCTGTCCGCGGTCGGCCTGCTGCTCGCCGGCGCCGCGCCCGCCGCCGCCACGCCCGCCGACGGGCCGGTCCCCCCGGGGGACGTGGCGCTGGGCGACCCGGCGTTCACGGCCAACGTGATGGCCCCGCTCGAGGTGACCGACTGGGCGGACTTCGAGGCCGACCTGGCGGCCGTGGCCGCCTACGGCGTGGACGCCGTCAGCGTCGACGTGTGGTGGGGCGACGTCGAGGGCGCGGCGGACAACCGGTTCGACTGGGCGTACTACGACCGGGTCTTCGCCACGATCACGGCGGCCGGCCTGGACCTCGCCCCGATCCTGTCCTTCCACCAGGCCGGCGGCAACGTCGGCGACGACTACACCAGCCTGCTGCCGGCGTGGCTGTGGGAGAAGTACGCCGGCGTCACGTACCGCGGCGTCGAGCTCGGTCCGACCGGGCTGCAGCACCGCAGCGAGCAGGGCAACCACAGCCGGGAGAGCGTGCAGGGCTGGGCCGACCCGCTGGTGCTGGCCGAGTACCGCGACTTCACCCGCGCCTTCGAGCAGCAGTACGGCGACCGCTACGCCACCGACGTCGTGGAGGTCAACGTCTCGCTCGGCCCCTCCGGCGAGCTGCGCTACCCCTCGTACAACCAGCACGACGTCGGCACCGGCTACCCGACCCGCGGCGCCCTGCAGGCGTACTCGCCCCTGGCGGTCCGCGACCTGCAGCGGGAGGTGCTGTGCCGCTACGGGTCCCTCGAGGCGGTCAACCGGGCCTGGGGGACCGACCTCGCGTCGGTCGAGGAGATCGGCCCGCCCGCGGACGCCGAGGCCTTCTTCACCAGCCGCGCGTACCTGGACACCCAGTACGGCCGTGACTTCGTCGACTGGTACAACGGCTCCCTCGTCGACCACGGCGAGCGGGTGCTGCGCACGGTGATCCGCGCCCTGGGCGAGGACTTCCCGGAAGCCGACATCGGCTACAAGGTGCCGGGCATCCACTGGTCGATGACCCACCCGGTGCACCCGCGGGCCACCGAGGTCACCACCGGGCTGATCCAGACCAGCGTGGACGTCGACTCGTGGGCCACCGGCCACGGTTACCGGCGGATCGTGGAGCTGGCCGACCGCTTCGACGGCGGTCCGCGCGAGGTGGTCCTGCACTTCACCGCGCTGGAGATGGACGACGACCCCGTCGAGCCCGCGTACTCGCTGGCCCAGACGCTGGTGCAGTGGGTCGGCGACGCCGCCCACCGCGCCGGGGTCGAGCTCAAGGGCGAGAACGCCCTCGCCGGGGGCGTGCGGTCCGACGAGGGCTGGGACAACATCGAGGAGGCCTTCGCCGGCTGGGGCTACCGCGGCCTGACCGTGCTGCGGATGGACGACGTGGCCTCGGGCAGCGGCGCCGCGCGCTACGCGGCCTTCATCGCCCGGTACCGCCCGGCGGCCTGAGGGAGGGCCGCCGCGCCACGCCGGGCGAGCCTGCCCACGCCCCCGCGCGCACGCCGATAGCCTCGGGGCACGGGCACCCCGTCCCGGGGCCGGTCCGTGCACCACCCGACCCCGTCCAGGCACCAGGAGGCCGCCCATGCGCATGCTGCGCCTCGTGGGCCTCTCCGACGACGGCTCCCACCTGGTCCTCGCCCTGGACGGCGCCGACCCCGGCGACGAGGAGGAGCGCTTCGAGCTGCCGGTCGACGAACGGGTCCGCGCCGCCGCGCGCGGGGACGCCCGCCGGCTGGGCCAGATCGACGTGGAGAGCGGCGTGACCCTGCCACCGCGGGTGATCCAGGCCCGCATCCGCGCCGGGGAGACCCCCGAGCAGGTGGCCCAGGCCTCGGGCATCCGCATCGAGCGGATCATGCGCTTCGCCCACCCGGTGCTGCAGGAGCGCGAGCGGGTGGCCGAGCAGGCCCGGGAAGCGCGGGTGCGGCTGTCCGACGGGCCCCCCGCCGTCCCGCTGCAGCAGTTCATGTCCGAGCGGCTGCGGCTGCTCGGCGCCGACCTCGACGCCGTCCGCTGGGACGCCCACCGCGCCGGCGACGGCGTCTGGCACGTCACCGCCGCCTGGCAGGCCGGCGCCAAGCACGGCGTCACCCGGTGGGCCTACGACCTCGCCGCGCGCACCGTGGCACCGGTCGACGCGGCCACCAGCGACTTCGCCGAGGGCACCCGCCTGGTGCGCGTGGTCCCCCACGTGCCGGCCGAGCGGCACGCGCCGGTGCGCGGCCGCCCGGTGGCCGTCGTCCCCGACGACGACGGCGTCGCCGCCCCCGCCTCCTCCCGGCTCGCCCGCGACGAGGACGACCCGACCCGGGACGACGACGTGCGGCCGGTGCGGCCCGTCGACGGCTCCCCCGCCGTCGGTGGGCGCACCGCCACCGATGCGCCCACCGACGAGGACGACATCAGCGAGCACGACACCGTCGTCCTCGGCCGCCCGGGCGGGAGCGGGGACGACGACGAGGACCCGCGCGCCCGCATCCCGGCGTGGGAGGACATCGTCTTCGGGGTCCGCCGGCACCGCTGAGCCGGGCGTCCTGCACCGTCCTCGCGAGTCCGCTGCGGCCCCCTCCACCCCGCACTCCCCATCGAGTGATGTCACGCCCGGTAGCTGGCCAAACACTCGCTGCTGGCTTCATGGTCGTCCCTGACCGACATCGGACGAAGGGACGGCCTGCATGAACGCAGGACAACGGAGGCTGGAGGCATGGCGGCGCCCCGCCGCACGTGCCGCAGCCGTGGCGATGGCCTCGGCCACGCTGGTGGGCATGGGGGTGACCCCGTCCGGCGCGACCGCCCCGGACGGACCCCTGGTGCCCGTGATCGTGGAGGGCGCGGCCGGCGCCGCCGCCGCCGGGGTCGAGCGGCTGGGCGGGGTCGTCGACCGCCGCCTGTCGATCCTCGACGGCCTGCACGCCCGGGTGCCGGCCGCCGGCATCCCGGCGCTGGCCCGGCTCGACGGGGTCCGGGCGGTGACGCCGGACGGTGCGCTGGTGGCCCTCGACGAGGTCTGGGGCGACGACGACACCCACGAGGACGAGCAGGCCTCGCTGGCCACCGGCCGCTGGGAGGCCGACCACGACCTCGGGTCGACCCACATCATCGCCAAGGCCACCGGCGCGGAGAACGTCTGGAGCCAGTCCGACCCCCACGACGGTCAGCGCAAGCTCACCGGGCACGGCGTGGGGGTCGCGCTGATCGACACGGGCGTGACGCCGGTGCACGGGCTCGACGGCCCGGGCAAGGTGGTCAACGGACCCGACCTGTCCCTGGACTCGCAGTCGGCCAACCTGCGCCACCTCGACGGCTACGGGCACGGCACGCACATGGCCGGCATCATCGCCGGCCGGGACGGGGGGGTGCGGTCGGGCAGCGAGAACGACAAGCAGTACTTCGTCGGCATGGCTCCGGATGCACGCATCGTCAACGTCAAGGCCGGTGCCGCCGATGGGTCGGTCGACGTCTCCCAGGTGATCGCGGGCATCGACTGGGTGGTCACCAACCGGGCCAGCCACAACATCCGGGTGCTCAACCTGAGCTACGGCACCGACTCCGCGCAGTCCTACGAGCTCGACCCGCTGGCGCACGCGGTGGAGAGCGCCTGGCGGGCCGGCATCGTGGTCGTCGTCGCTGCGGGCAACGACGGCGAGTCCGGGCCCAGGCCGCTGACCATGCCGGCGATCGACCCGTTCGTCATCGCCGTCGGGTCCAGCGACCACCTCGGCTACGACGACCGGGCACTGCACGTGGTGGGGAGCTGGACCAACTCCGGGACCAGCGCCCGTCGCCCGGATCTCCTGGCACCGGGCAAGTCGGTGGTCAGCCTGCGCGTGCACGGGTCCTTCGCCGACGCCGGGCACCCCGAGGCTCTGGTGACCGGCGACGCCTCCGGCCGCCTCTTCCGCGGCAGCGGCACCTCGCAGTCGGCGGCCGTGGTCGCGGGCGCCGCGGCCCTGCTGCTGCAGCAGGACCCGCGGCTGACACCCGACCAGGTCAAGGGTGTGCTGATGACCAACGCCGACCGGCTGCGCGCCGACGACAGCCCCGTGCAGGGCGCCGGCGTCCTCGACGTGAAGGGTGCCCACGAGCAGGTCAAGAGCGGCCTGGTGCCGGCCCACACCCAGTCGTGGGCCCACTCCACCGGCACGGGCTCGCTGGACGCGGCCCGCGGCGGCGTCTACCTCACCGACCCGGCCACCAGCACGGCGCTGCGAGGCGAGCAGGACGTCTTCGGTGTCCAGTGGGACGCCACGGCCTGGGCGGCCGCCTCGTCGGCGCGGACCGCGTGGTCGGGTGGCACGTGGCGGGGCACGGTCTGGACCGGTGACGGCTGGTCCGACGGCGCCTGGCCGACCGTCGCCTGGACCACGCCGTCGTGGACCGGCGTCGCCTGGGGCGACCGGTCGTGGTCACGGATGAGCTGGCGGGCCGACGACTGGCAGCGGATGAGCTGGCGGGACGACGACTGGCAGCGGATGAGCTGGCGGGCCGACGACTGGCAGCGGATGAGCTGGCGGGTCGCCGACGTCTGGTGACCCCCGGCAGGTGGGCCGAGGGGCGGGAGGAGCTGTGGGCCTCCCGCCCCTCGGCGCGCCTGCCCCTCCCGGGTGAGCGGACGGCCGACCGGGTCAAGGGACCGCCGCAGCCGGCCGATGTCCGACCTGACCCACCCCGCCGGACGGCGACAGGAGACGAACGTGGCCGGACCCGACCGCCGGCGCGACGCCGTCGTCGTCCTGCTGGCCGTGCTCATGGTGGCCGGCGCCCTGGGCTTGGCCGCCGGCCCCCTGGACGACGTCGACGCCGCCGTCCCCAGCCACGAGCTGCCCTGGTGGGCACTTGCCCCGTTGTTCACCGCGACCGAGCTGTTCCGCGTGCACCTGGTGGTCCGGCGGGAGTCCATCGCGATCTCCTTCGCCGAGATCCCCCTCGTCCTCGGCCTCGCGTTCTGCGATCCCACCGGCTACGTCGCGGCCAGCGTGCTCGGCTCGGCCGTGGGCCTGGTGTGGCACCGCCGCTTCGGTCTCGCCCTGCCGTTCAACCTGGCGCTGTTCGCGCTCGAGGCCGCGGTGGCCCAGACCGTCTACCACGCGGTCCTGGCGGGCGGCGACGCCACGGGCGTCCGCGGCCTCGCCGCCGCACTGGTCACCATCGTGGTGGCCCACGCGGTCAGCACCGTCGCCCTCGCCGCGGTCATCTTCATCACCTCGGGCCGGTTCTACGGCCGTGACATCGCCCGCACGGTGACGACGGCGCTGGTCGCCGGGCTGGCCAACAGCAGCGTGGGGCTGATGGTCGTGGTGCTCGTGGTGACGCAACCGGTCGCCCTGGGCCTCGTCGTGATCGTCGTCGCCACGCTCGCCGTCGCCTACCGCGCCTACTCCGTCCTCAGCCGCGGGCACGCCCGGCTGGAGTCCCTCTACCGCTTCACCGACCGCATCGGCGGTGCGGTCCGCACCGACCGGGTCGCCGAGGCCGTGCTCACCGAGGCCCGGGACGAGCTGGCCGCGGAGTCCGCCGAGCTGGTCCTGCTGCCCACGGCCGACCAGCCGGGCACGCACCTGCGCCTGGTCGGCGGCAGCGTCGTCCCGGTGCCCTTCGACCGGGCCCCGGCCTGGTGGACCCCGGCCCTGGACGGCGAGGCCGTGCTGCTCCCCCCGGGTGGCACCGCGCCCGGGGACGGCATCGCCGCGCCGCTGCGGGTGGAGGACACCGTGGTCGGCGCGCTGCTGGTCACCGACCGGCCGCCGCACCTGGACCCCTTCGGCGAGGCCGACCTGCGGCTGTTCGCCTCCCTGGCCAACCACGCCAGCCTGTCGCTGCACAAGGCGCACCTGGTGGACCGGCTGGCCGCCGAGGCCGCGGCCCAGGAGCACAGCTCGCTGCACGACCCGCTCACCGGCCTGCCCAACCGCCGCCACGTGCTGCGCCTGCTCCGCGCCCGGCTGGCCGAGGAGCCCCGCACGGCGGTCGTCATGGTCGACGTCGACGGCTTCAAGGACGTCAACGACGCGTTCGGGCACGCCACCGGCGACCTGCTGCTGTCCGAGGTCGGCCGGCGGCTGGCCGACCGGTTCGGCGCCGGCTCCGTGGCCCGGCTGGGCAACGACGAGTTCGCCGTCCTGGTGTCCGCGGTCGCCGACGCCGAGGACGCCCGCACCCGGGTGACCGCGCTGGTCGCCGCCGTCTCCGTCCCGTTCGCCGTGCACGGCCTGAGCGTCGACGTCCAGGTCAGCGCCGGGCTGGCCGTGGCCCCCGAGCACGGTGAGGACGCCGCCGGCCTGCTGCAGCGCGCCGACACCGCGCTCTACACCGCCAAGCAGCGGCGCCGCGACGTCGAGGTGTACGACAGCACCGCCGACCGCGCCAGCCACCGCGTGCGGATGACCGGCGACCTGCGCGACGCGATCGCCGCGGGCGCGCTCACCGTGCACTACCAGCCCAAGACCGACCCGGCGACGGGCCGGGTGCACGGCGCCGAGGCGCTGGTGCGCTGGGAGCACCCCGAGCACGGCCGGGTCAGCCCGGAGGAGTTCATCCCGCTCGCCGAGCAGACCGGCCTGATCCGGCCGCTGACCACGCTGGTCCTCGACACCGCGCTCGCGGCCTGCGCGGGGTGGCGCCGGCAGGGGCACCACCTCGGCGTGGCGGTCAACCTGTCCACCCGCAGCCTGACCGACACCGAGCTGCCGGCCCAGGTGGGCGAGGCGCTGCGGCGCGCGGGGCTGCCCCCGGCCGCGCTGACGCTGGAGATCACCGAGACCGCCGTCATGGCCGACCTCGCGCGCTCGGTGGCGGTGTTGCAGGAGCTGCGCGCCATCGGCGTGCGGCTGTCGGTCGACGACTTCGGGACCGGGCAGTCCTCGCTGGCCTACCTCAAGCTGCTGCCCGTCCACGAGATGAAGATCGACAAGGCCTTCGTGCTCGGGCTGGCCGACGACCAGGGCGACGCCGCCATCGTGCGGGCCGCGCTCAGCCTCGGGCGCGCCATGGGGCTGTGGGTCGTCGCCGAGGGCGTCGAGGACGGCACCACCCTGGCCCTGCTGGCCGAGTGGGGCTGCGACTCGGTGCAGGGCTACCACGTCAGCCGGCCGCTCCCCCCGGCCGCGCTGGAGGCCTGGCTGGACGCCCGGCACGCCCCGGAGCCGGTGGGCGCCGGCCGCGGGGCGCCGGGCGCCTGACCGCCCGCCGCGCGTGCCCCGACGTGACGGCGGCCTCCCGCCGGCCAGGTGTCCAGGGGCACGGCGAGGGTAGGGACGGAGCCATGTCAGCCTCGGTGTCCATGCCCCTCGGCGGCGTGCAGGTCGGTTCCTTCGACAGCTACGAGCGGGCCCAGGCCGCCGTCGACCACCTCTCCGACCAGAAGTTCCCCGTCGAGAACGTCACGATCATCGGCTCGGACCTGCGCCAGGTGGAGCGGGTCACCGGCCGGCTCACCTGGGGCCGGGTGCTCGCGGCCGGTGCGGCCGGCGGTGCCTGGTGGGGTCTGTTCGTCGGCCTGCTGCTCGGCCTGTTCGCCGTCGACGGCGGCGCCTGGGTCGGCTCCCTGCTCACCGGCCTGCTGATCGGCCTGGTGTTCGGCGCCCTGTTCGCCGCCATCGGCTACAGCGCCACCCGGGGACGGCGGGACTTCACCAGCGCCAGCGCGATCGTCGCCAACCGCTACGACGTCATGTGCAACCCGGCGCGGGCCGAGGAGGCCCGGGCGCACCTGGCCCGCTTCTCCCTGCGCGGCTAGCGCAGGGCCGCGAAGGCGACGGCGGCCGCGGCGGCGACGCCGAGGGAGTCCACCCCGGCCCGCATCGGGATCCGCGCGCGCACCCGCGCGGCCCGCTGCGCGGCCGGGGTCAGCCCCGGCCCCTCGGCGCCGAGCAGCACCGCGGTGCGCGGGTGCGCCCGCGGGTCGAGTCCGGCCAGGTCGACGGCGTCCGCGGCCGGGGTGAGCGCCACGGTCAGGTAGCCGGCGTCGTGCAGCCGGGTCAGCCCGCCGGGCCAGTCCGGCAGGACGGCGAACGGCAGCGCCAGCACGTGGCCCATCGACACCCGCACCGACCGGCGGTAGAGCGGGTCGGCGCAGCGTGGGTCCAGCAGCAGGGCGTCCACGCCCAGGGCCACCGCCGACCGGGCGATCGACCCCAGGTTCTCCGCGTCGTTGAGCGCCTCGAGCACGGCCAGCCGCCGGGGCGCGGCCGGGTCCGGCCCGGCCAGCAGCGCGTCGAGGTCGGCGGGCGGGCGGCGGTCGGCGGAGGCCAGCACGCCCCGGGTCAGCCGGAAGCCGACCACCTCCGAGAGCACCCACTTGTCCGCCTCGTAGGCCGCGACCTCCTCCGGCAGGCCCAGCGCCGCCACCCGACCGGGCACGCCGAGCACCGCCCGCACCCGGTAGGGCGAGGCGAGCAGCCGCTGCACCGCCGGGACGCCCTCGACGATGACCGGGCCGGTGCCGCGCGCGGTGCCCGGCCGCCGGTCGCCGGCCACGAGGTCGCGGAAGTCGGCCACCCGCGGGTCGTCCGGGTCGGTGATCGTCTCGGGGCTGGCGGGCACCCGCCGATCCTCGGGCACAGGAGGCAATGCGCATCGACAGCGGGTCCGGGACGTGGGCATTGCCTCCTGTGCCCACTCCGTCCGCCGCGCCGCTGCGCCGTCCGTCCCGCAGGATCGAGGCGTGCCCTCCCCCCACACCGTCGTCGGCGGCGGTATCGCCGGCATGGCCTGCGCCCGCGTCCTCGCCGGAGCCGGCGTCCCGGTCCGGGTGCTCGAC
Source organism: Geodermatophilus pulveris (assembly GCF_900188375.1). Taxonomy (GTDB): domain Bacteria; phylum Actinomycetota; class Actinomycetes; order Mycobacteriales; family Geodermatophilaceae; genus Geodermatophilus; species Geodermatophilus pulveris. Next base: position 186,149 of record NZ_FZOO01000007.1, read on the forward strand.
CGCGGCCGCCGTCCGGGCGGGCGGATGGCCTCCCGCACCCTGCACGACCGTGCCGTCGACCTGGGCGCCTCCTACCTGACCGCCGAGGAGGGCTCGCCGTTCGCCGCGGTGGTGCGCGACTGGGTCGACCGCGGGGTGGCCCGCCCCTGGACGGACACCTTCGCCGTCGCCGGACCCGACGGCCTGCGGTCGACCACGACCGGCCCGGTGCGCTACGCCGCGCCGGGCGGGACGCGGTCGCTGGTGACCGACCTCGCCTCCGGGCTGGACGTCGAGAGCGGCCGCACGGTCACCGCCGTCGGCCCGGGCCCGCGGGTGGACGGCGAGGACGTGCCCGCCGCCGTGCTCGCCATGCCCGACCCGCAGGCCCGCCGGCTGCTGGACCCGGCGACGGCCGCCCGGCTGCTCGACGACCGGCCGTGGGAGCCGTCGCTGGCCGTCGTCCTCGGGTGGTCGCGGCGGCACTGGCCGGCCGACCTGCACGGCGCCTTCGTCAACGACGACCCGGTGGTCACCTGGGTCGCCGACGACGGCGACCGGCGCGGGGACGGCGCACCGGTGCTGGTGGCGCACACGACCGCGGAGTTCGCCGCCGCCCACCTGGCGGACCCCGACGCGGCCGCGGGCCCCGTGGCGGCCGCCGTCGGCCGGGCGCTGGGCGTCGACGTCGCCCCGGAGTGGACGACGGTGCACCGCTGGACGTACTCCCGTCCGGCGCAGGCCCGGTCCGAGCCGTTCGGCCTGGTCGACGGGATCGGCGCGTGCGGCGACGGGTGGGCCGCGCCGTCGCGGGTGCAGGCCGCCTGGACCTCCGGTACCGACCTCGGCCTGGCCCTCGCCGCAGCCCGCTGACCGCTTCCCCTCCCCGGGGGTCTTGACCGTGCCCGGAGAACTCACCTAGCGTTGACTTCATCAGGTGTTGAGTTCTCCGGGAGGTCACCGTGCACGACGCCGTCACCGTCTCGTCCCTCGTCGTCCACCGGGGCTCCCGGGAGGTCCTGCGCGGGCTGTCCTTCGGCGTCCCGGCCGGGCGGGTCACCGGGCTGCTGGGCCCCAGCGGCAGCGGCAAGACGACCCTGGCGCGCGCCGTGGTCGGGGTGCAGCGGGTGCGCTCCGGCACGGTGACCGTGCTCGGCGCGCCGGCCGGCTCCCCCGGGCTGCGCGCCCGCGTCGGCTACGTGACCCAGGCGCCGAGCGTGTACCCCGACCTCACCGTCGGCGAGAACGCCCGGTACTTCGCGGCCCTGTACGGGCGGGGCGCGCGCGAGGCGGCCGCCGCGGTGGCCGACGTCGGCCTGGCCGGGGACGCCGGCCGGCTGGTCCGCGACCTCTCCGGCGGGCAGCGCGGCCGGGCCTCGCTGGCCTGCGCGCTGGTCGGCGAGCCGGAGCTGCTGGTGCTCGACGAGCCGACCGTCGGGCTGGACCCGGTGCTGCGGGTGGAGCTGTGGGCCCGCTTCGCCGCCCTCGCCGCCGCGGGAGCCACGCTGCTGGTGTCCAGCCACGTCATGGACGAGGCGGCCCGCTGCGACCGGCTGCTGCTGCTGCGCGACGGCGACCTGCTGGCCGACTGCACCCCCGCCGAGCTGCGCGCCCGGTCGGGCACCGACGACCTCGAGGCGGCGTTCCTGCAGCTGGTCCGCGAGCGCGAGCAGGTGGCGGCGTGACCACCGCCCTCTCGCCGCGGCTGACCGCGGCCACCACCGGCCGGGTGCTCCGCCAGCTGCGCCACGACCACCGCACCATCGCGATGATGGTGCTGCTGCCCAGCCTGCTGCTCGGGTTGCTGTACCTGCTGTGGGCCGACCTGCCCGCCCCGCCCGGGACGCCGAGCACCTTCGACCGGGTGGGCCTGACCATGCTGGGGGTCTTCCCCTTCGTCGTGATGTTCCTCGTCACCAGCATCGCCATGCTGCGCGAGCGCACCTCCGGCACGCTGGAGCGGCTGCTCACCACCCCGCTGTCCCGCCCGGCCCTGCTGCTCGGCTACGGCGCCGCCTTCGGCCTGGCCGCGGCGGCGCAGGCCCTCGTCACGGTGACGGTCGCGACCACCCTCTACGACCTGGACCTCGCGGGGCCGCTGTGGGCGGTGGTGCTCATCGCCGTCGTCACCACCGCCCTGGGGGTGGCGCTGGGGCTGCTGGCCAGCGCCTTCGCCCGGAGCGAGTTCCAGGCGGTGCAGTTCATGCCGGTGGTCGTGCTGCCCCAGTTCTTCCTCTGCGGGCTGCTGGTGCCGCGCGAGCAGATGGCCGGCTGGCTGCAGGCGATCAGCGACGTCCTGCCGCTGACCTACGCGGTGGAGGCGCTGCAGGAGGTCGGGCGGTCGCCGGAGCCGACGGGCACCATGTGGGCGGACGTCGGCGTCGTCGCCGGCGCGGCCCTGCTCGCCCTCGCCCTCGCGGCGGCGACCCTGCGGAGGAGGACCGACTGAGCCAGGCACGCCGGCGACCCACGGGCCGCCGCCCCGGCAACCCCGACACCCGCGAGGCGGTGCTGGCCGCGGCCCGCACCGCCTTCGCCGAACGGGGCTACGACGGCGCCTCCATCCGGGCGATCGCGACCGCGGCCGGGGTGGACCCGGCCCTGGTGCACCACTACTTCGGCACCAAGGACCGGCTGTTCCTCGCCGCCGTGCAGGCGCCGGCCGACCCCGACGAGTTCCTGCCCGAGGTGCTCGCCGTCCCGCCCGACCAGCGGGGCGCCGCCGTCGTGGGCATGGTGCTGCGGGTCTGGGACGGCCCCACCCGGCCGGCGGTCCTCGCCCTGGTGCGCTCGGCGGTGAACCACGAGTGGTCGGCGCGGCTGCTGCGCGAGTTCGTGCTCAGCCGGATCGTGCGCCGGGTCGTCGGGTCGGTCGACGTGCCGGTCGAGGAGCGGGAGGCGCGCGGCGCGCTGGTCGCCTCCCAGGTCGTGGGCCTGGTGATGGCCCGGTACGTCTTCCGTATGGAGCCGCTGGCCTCGGCGCCGCCACCGTGGGTGGTCGCGGCGATCGGCCCGACGGTGCAGCGCTACCTCACCGGCGACGTCGAGCTGCCGCACCCCCGCTGACCCGGCCGCGGAACGGCTCCCGGCGCCCGCGCGTTGGACGGTCACATGAGGCCGGACCACAGACGCCCGGCCGTGCACCCGGTCCCCCGGAGGGCGGTGCGCGGCCGGTGACGGAGGTCCTCACGCTGCTCCTGGGCGTGCTGGTGGTGCTGGCGATCACCGCGGCCACCGGCTACTTCGTGGCCCAGGAGTTCGCCTACATGGCGGTCGACCGCTCGCAGCTGGGCGCCCGGGCCGCGGCCGGCGACGCCGCCGCCCAGCGCGCGCTCGGGGTCACCGGGCGCACCTCGTTCATGCTCTCCGGCGCGCAGCTCGGCATCACGGTCACCGGTCTGCTGGTCGGCTACGTCGCCGAGCCGCTGATCGGCGAGTCCCTCGGCGCCCTGCTCGGCGGGGTCGGTGTCCCGACCGCGGTCGGCATCGGCGTCGGCGCCGTCCTGGCGCTGCTGTTCTCCACGGTGGTCCAGATGGTGTTCGGCGAGTTGTTCCCGAAGAACCTGGCCATCGCCCGGCCCGAGCCGGTGGCCCGCCGGCTGGCCCGCTCCACGACGGTCTACCTCACCGTCTTCGGCTGGCTGATCCGGGTGTTCGACCAGGCCTCCAACCTGCTGTTGCGGGTCCTGCGGATCGAGCCCGTGCACGACGTCGAGCACGCCGCCACCGCCCGCGACCTCGAGCACATCGTCGAGGAGAGCCGGGACAGCGGGGACCTGCCCGTCGAGCTGTCCCTGCTGCTCGACCGCATCCTCGACTTCCCCCACCGCACCGTCGAGCACGCCATGATCCCGCGTTCCCGGGTGGACACCGTCACCGAGACGACGACCGTCGGCGAGCTGCGGCAGCTCATGTCCACCGGCCACTCCCGCTACCCCGTGCTGGCCGGCGGGGACGGCGACGTCGTCGGCGTGGTGCAGCTGGCCGACCTGCTCGGCACGGACGAGCCGGACACCGCCCCGGTGGCCGCCCTGACCCGCCCGGCGCTGGTCGTCTCGCACCTGACCCCGCTGCCCGACGTGCTGCGCCGGCTCGCGGACACCGGGGCGCAGCTGGCCTGCGTCGTCGACGAGTACGGCGGCTTCGCCGGCGTCATCACCGTCGAGGACCTCGCCGAGGAGCTGGTCGGGGAGATCACCGACGAGCACGACGAGGAGGCGAGCCCCGGCTACGAGCCGGTCGAGGACGACGGGGTCTGGGAGATGCCCGGCGAGGTGCACGTCGACGAGGTCGAGCGGGCGATCGGCACCGACCTCCCGCGCGGCGACTACGAGACCGTCGCCGGCCTGGTCATCGCCGCCCACGGCGGCCTGCCCGAGGCCGGCACCCGCCTGCAGGTCGAGCTGCCGCCGGACCCGGGCGACCTGGCCCACGACGGCGAGCCGGCCCTTCGCTCGCTGTCCGTGGAGGTGGTGGCCGTCGACCGGCACGTCCCGTCCCGGGTGCGCCTGGAACTGCCCGCCGCCGCCGAGGAGGGTGCCCGGTGACCGGCGACCCGTGGGCCGTCGTCCCGGTCACGATCGGCCTGATCGCCCTGAGCGCCTTCTTCGTCGCCGTGGAGTTCGCCCTGATCGCGGCCAAGCGGCACCGGCTGGAGGACGCCGCGTCCACCAGCCGGTCGGCCCGGGCCGCGCTGCGCAGCTCCACCGAGCTGACCCTGCTGCTGGCCGGTTCCCAGCTGGGCATCACCGCCTGCACCCTGGCCCTCGGCGCCGTGAGCAAGCCGGCGCTGGACCACGCCCTCACCCCGGTGTTCGAGGACTGGGGGATGCCGCCGGTCGTCGCCGACGTGCTCGCCTTCGTCCTCGCGCTGGCCGTCATCACCTTCCTGCACCTCGTGGTGGGCGAGATGGCCCCGAAGTCGTGGGCCATCGCGCACCCCGAGCGGTCGGCGACCCTGCTGGCCCTGCCGATGCGCGGGTTCATGTGGCTGTTCCGGCCGCTGCTGCGGGTGCTCAACGGGACGGCCAACTGGCTGGTCCGCCGCGCGGGCGTCGAACCGGCCGACGAGGTCGCCGCCGGGCAGGACCCGGCAGCGCTGCGCCACCTGGTCGAGCACTCGGCCGACGTGGGTGCCCTGGACGCACGGTTCTCCGCGCAGCTGTCCGGGGCGCTGGAGCTCGAGCAGCTGACCGTCCGGGACCTCCTGCGGCCCGGCGCCCGCGTCACCGGCGTCCCCGGGGGCGCGACCGTGGAGCAGGTGCGGGAGGCCACCCGCCGCTCCGGTCACCTGCGGGTCCTGCTCGGCGTCGCCGACGGCGAGCGCATCACCGGGGTCGTGCACGTCCGTGACACCCTCACCGCGGCCGGGTCCGCCCCGGCGGCCGCCTTCGCCCGGCCGGTGTTCGAGCTGGATGCCGGCACCAGCGTGCACGCGGCGCTCGAGGAGATGCGCGAGACCCGCAACCACCTGGCCGTCGTCACCGACGCCGGGGCCGTCGCCGGTGTCGTCACCCTGCCCGACGTGCTGCGCCGGCTGTTCCCCGGAGCGGCGCCCGCGGCCGCCTGAGCCCGGGACGGGCCCGTGACCGAGTCGTGTCCTCTGCCACGGATCGCGTCCGGACGTCCCGGGGTAAGCCCCCCTCTCCACCACGCGACAGGAGACAGTGCTGTGATCGGATTCCTCGTGGCCGGGCTCATCATCGGGGCTCTCGCCCGGCTCATCGTCCCCGGCAAGCAGCGCCTGGGGCTGCTGGCCACCCTCGGCCTGGGGCTGGTCGGCTCGCTCATCGGCGGCCTGATCGCCCAGTTCTTCGGCACCGGGAGCATCTGGGAGCTCAACGTCATCGGCTTCGTGCTGGCCGTGGTCGCCGCCGTCATGCTCATCGGGGTGGCCGAGAGCGTCGCCGGGGGCAGCCGCCGCCAGGTCCGCTGACGCCGGGGCGTCGCCGGGCTCAGCGGGGGGCGCGGGCCAGCTGGCGGCTCTGCGCGACCAGCCGGCCGGTGGCGTCCCAGATCCGGTAGTCCTCGTCCAGCCAGCCACCGGCGACCTCGCCGGCGCGGGCCTCGGCCAGGCACCAGCCCGGCGCGGGCAGGGCGCGCACCAGCACCTGCAGCTGCACCGTCGGCACCCAGCCGTACCGGCCGGTCGCCCAGCTGGTCGGCGGCAGGGCGTCGGCGAACAGCAGCAGCGCCAGCGGGTCGGGGTCGCGGCCGTCGGCCAGCCGCAGCCAGCCGCGCACGACCGGCTCGGTCCCCGGCCGGCCGCGCACCCACCCGGAGGTCAGCGGGTCCAGCCGGGTCTGCACGTGGGTGCGCAGCCCCACCTGCCCGCCGCGGTCGGGCGGGGCCACCTCGTCCGGCGCCAGGCAGTCGTCGACCGGGGTGGCCGACGGGCGCGGGACGGCGGACCACTCCGGCGGCGCATCCGTCAGCGTCGCCGTCGTCACCTGCGCGGTCAGCGACGGGCCGGCCGCGCCGGCGAGGACGACCGAGGCGTGCGCCAGCGTGCGCCCCGCCGGGCCGGGGGTGACGGCCAGCGACGCCGGGCCCGGGCCGGTGGCCGCCAGGAAGCCGGCCGACAGCGCGACCGGGTGCGGGTGCGGGCTCACCGCCAGCGCCGCCCGCGCCGCGACGGCGAGCAGGTAGCCGCCGTTGAGCACGCCGCCGCCGACGTCCCAGCCGGGGTCCAGGTCGGCCACCAGCCCGCCGTCCCCGGTGCGGGTCACGGCGGTGGCAGCGTCGAAGGCGGACGTCGTCCCATCGGTCTGCGGCACCCCGGGGAGCCTGCCAGGGTGGGGGCCGTGGAGTACACGCACCTGGGGCGCAGCGGCCTGTCGGTCTCCCGCCTCTGCCTGGGCACGATGAACCTCGGCTGGAAGACCGGGGAGGACGACTCCCACGAGATCATGGACCGGGCGCTGGCCGAGGGCGTCAACTTCTTCGACACCGCCAACGTCTACGGCTTCGAGGCCGGCAAGGGGCGCACCGAGGAGGTCCTCGGCAGCTGGTTCGCCCGGGGCGGGGAACGCCGGGACAAGACGGTGCTGGCCACCAAGGTCTACGGCTCGATGACCGACTGGCCGAACGACACCTTCCTGTCCGCGCGCAACCTGGTGCGCGCCTGCGAGGCCTCGCTGCGCCGGCTGCAGACCGACTGGATCGACCTCTACCAGTTCCACCACGTCGACCTCCGCACGCCGTGGGAGGAGGTCTGGCAGGCCTGCGAGACGCTGGTCGGGCAGGGCAAGGTCCTCTACGTCGGCTCCTCCAACCACGCCGCCTGGCAGATCGTCGCGGCCAACGAGGCGGCCGCGCGCCGGCACTTCACCGGGCTGGTCAGCGAGCAGTCGCACTACAACCTGCTGACCCGGCACGTGGAGCTGGAGGTGCTGCCGGCCGCCCAGCGGTACGGCGTCGGCATCATCCCGTGGAGCCCGCTGGCCCAGGGGCTGCTGGCCGGCGTGCTGGGCGACCAGGCCGGCGACCGCCGCCGCCTGGAGAGCAACCGCGAGCGCATCGAGGCCCACCGCCCGGCGCTGCAGGCCTACGAGGACGCCTGCCGGGAGTGGGGGCTCGCCCCGGCCGACGTCGGGCTGGCCTGGGTGCTGCACCAGCCGGCGGTGACCGCGCCGATCGTCGGCCCGCGCACCATGGAGCAGTTCGAGGGGTCGCTGCGGGCCCTGGACGTGCGTCTGGACGACGCCCAGCTGGCCCGGCTCGACGAGGTCTTCCCGGGCTACCGGCCGGCGCCCATGGAGTACGCCTGGTGAGCGAGGCCGCGGAGGGTGTGCGCTCAGGCCCCGTTCCCTGGGTCGGAACAGGGCATGCGCGCACCCGCTGACGATGCCACCGGCCAGCTCGCCAGCGGCTCGTAGCGGGGCTCGGGGCCCAGGTGGCTCTCCACGAGCTGCACCTCGGTCACCGGCCAGTCCGGCCCGCGGTAGCCGGCCAGCCGGGCGGGCAGGTCGCCGTCCGCCGGCCGGCCCGGCCGCCAGCGGCCGACGGTGAGGTGCGCACGGAACGGCCGGTCCTCCACCGGCAGACCCAACCCGCGGGCGGCGCCGGCCAGCCGGCCGGCCAGGGCGGACACCGCGGCGTCGTCCCCGGCCACCCCCACCCAGAACACCTGCGGACGGCGGCGCGAGCCGAACCGCCCCGCGCCGGCCAGCCGCAGCGCGGCCGGTCCGGTGCCCGCCACGGCGGGCCCCGTCGCGGCGAGCAGCCCCGCCACCCGGTGGGCGGGCACGGCCCCGAGGAACAGCAGCGTCAGGTGCCACCGCGCCGCCGGCGTCCACCGGGGTGCGCCCGGCTCCGCGCGCAGCGGCGCCAGCGCACGGTCCAGGTGCTCGACCACCCCGGCCGGCGGGGTCACCGCGAGGAACAGCCGGCGGCTGCCCGGGGTCAGTCCGGCACCGCCAGGCCGGCGTCGGCGAGGGCGGCCTGCACCCGCAGCCGCTCGACGTCCCGGGCCCGGCCGGGCCGCAGGTCGCCCAGCGCGTGCGGCACCTCCAGCAGCCGCGCGGCCTCGGTGAGCACGTCGTCGTAGGCCGCCTGCAGCCCCAGGCGCCGGGCCATGGGCGCCCCGGCCGGCACGGCGGCGACCTGGCGGCCCAGCCGGCGCAGGTCGGCGGCGACCTGCTCGAGCGGCCGGCCGGCGGGCGCGGCCTCGTGCTCGCGGCGACGGCTCCGCAGCGGCAGCCGCGCCGACCCGAACGCCAGCCGGGCCAGCCAGCCCATGAGCGCCACCGAGCCGACGACGCCGCCGACGATCGCCCCCAGGTGCGCCAGCGCGGTCCCCATGCCGCCTCCACCACGGATCGGGAGTGGTGCACGTCACGGTACGACGCGGCGGGCGGGTCAGCCCGTGCTGTGGCCGCCGGGCGCCTCGGCGGGCGTCCGCGCCGGGGAGACGTGCAGCTGCAGCCGCGGGGGGACGACGCCCGCCTCCACCCGCACCCGCCGCCCGCGCGCCAGCCACGCCGCCGCCGCGCTGCCCGCCAGGACGGCGACGGTCCCGCCGGTGACGAACCCCCAGGGCGCGCCGAAGCGCTCGGAGATCCAGCCGATCAGCGGAGCGCCCACCGGGGTGCCGCCCAGGAAGCAGGTGAAGTACAGCGCCATCACCCGCCCGCGCAGCTGCGGGTCGACGCCGAGCTGCACGAAGCTGTTGTTGGCCACGGCGAACACCAGGCCGGCGGCGCCGGTGGGCACGAGCAGCACGGCGAACGACCAGAACGTGGGCATGAGGCCGCAGGCGATGGACAGCAGCCCGAAGGCGACGGCGGCCAGGACCAGGAAGCGCTGCAGCGGCCGGGCGCTGCGGCGGGCGGACAGGAACGCGCCGGACAGCGAGCCGACCGCGAAGCAGGTGGTGAGCAGGCCGAACGCCTCGGCGCCGAGCCCGAACACCTCGCGGGCCATGAGCGCGATGGTCACCTGGGAGTTGAACGTGAAGGTGCCCAGCACCAGCGCGAGCCCCATCGCCAGCCGCAGGTCCGGCCGGGACCACACGTAGGCCAGGCCCTCGCGCAGCTGGCCGCGGCCGCGGGCGACCGGCGCGGTGGCGTGCAGCTCCTCCGGCCGCATGCACAGCAGCGCCCCGATGGTCACCGCGAAGCTGGCGGCGTTGACGAGGAAGGCCGGGGCGGTGTCGCCGGACGCGGCGCCGATGAGCAGCCCGGCCACGGCGGGGCCGACCAGCCGGGCGCCGTTGAAGATCGTGGAGTTGAGGCTGACGGCGTTGACCAGCAGGTCCGGCCCGACGAGCTCGGCCACGAAGGCCTGGCGCACCGGGGCGTCGACGGCGGACACCGAGCCGAGGGCGGCGGCGAGCACGAAGACGTGCCACAGCGCGATGCCGTCGGATGCCACCAGCACCCCGAGCAGCAGGGCGAGCAGCCCCATGAGCGTCTGGGTGGCCACCAGCATGCGGCGCTTGGGGTAGCGGTCGGCGAGCACCCCGCCGTAGAGGCTGAGCACCAGCGTGGGGGCGAACTGCAGGGCGGTGACCACCCCGAGGGCCACGCCGTTGTCGCCGGACAGCTGCAGGACCAGCCAGTCCTGGCCGATCCGCTGCATCCAGGTGCCGGTGAGGCTGACCAGGTTCGACGCCGCGTAGAACCGGTAGTTGCGCACGCGCAGCGACCGGAACGACCCGGAACGGTCGGCGGGCCGGCTCACCCACTCGCCAGCTCGTCCAGGATGACCGCCGCCTCGCGCAGGACCGCCCGTTCCTCGGCGGTCAGCGCCGCGAGCACGTCGGTGAGCCAGGCCTCGCGGGCGCGGGCCTCGGCACCGAGCAGCTCCTCCGCGGCCGGCGTCAGGTCGATGACCACCTGCCGCCCGTCGGTCGGGTGCGGGCTGCGCGTGACCAGGCCCATCCCCTCGAGGGCGACGACGACCCGGGTCATCGACGGCGGCTGGACCCGCTCGTGGCCGGCCAGCTCACCGGGGCTCATCGCGCCGTGCCGCTTGAGCGTGGACAGCGCCGCGAGGTGGGTCAGCGTGACCGAGCTGTCGACGCGCTGGTACCGGAGCCGGCGGGAGAAGCGCATGACGGCCAGCCGCAGGTCGTGGGCGAGCCCCGCGTCGTCCAGCCTCGTCCGGCTCACGGGTCGTCAGCCTAGCTAAGGACCTCCGGCCGGCGTCCCGGGGCTCGTCCCCAGCTCGCTCAGAACAGCTGCTGCAGCGGCTCCAGGGCGAAGTAGACGACGAACACCGCGGCGATGAGCCACATCAGCGGGTGCACCTCGCGCCGCCTGCCGACCGCGGTCCGCAGGAGCACGTAGCTGATGACGCCGGCGCCGATGCCGTTGGTGATCGAGTAGGTGAAGGGCATGAGCGCCAGCGCCAGGAACGCCGGGATGACCAGCGACAGGTCGTCCCACTGGAGGTGGCGGATCTGGCTGATCATCAGCGCGCCGACGACGACCAGCGCCGGGGCCGCCGCCTCCGACGGCACGACGAGCACCAGCGGGCTGAGGAACACCGTCCCGAGGAACAGCACGCCGGTGACGACGCTGGCGAGACCGGTGCGCGCGCCGTCGGCGACCCCGGAGGCGCTCTCGATGTAGGTGGTGTTGGAGGAGACGCTGCCCGCGCCGCCGGCCGCGGCGGCCAGCGAGTCGACCAGCAGCACCGGCTGGGACCGCGGCAGGTTGCGGTCCTCGTCGAGCAGGCCGCCCTCGGCCCCGACGGCGGTGACGGTGCCGACCGTGTCGAAGAAGTCCGCGATCATGATGGAGAAGACGATGAGCAGCGCGGCGATGACGCCGATCCGCTCGAACCCGCCGAACAGCGAGAACTCGCCCAGCAGCGACAGGTCGGGGGCGGCGACGACGTCGTCCGGCACGGCCGGGACCTGCAGCGCCCAGCCGCGCGGGTTGACCTCCTCGCCGTCGACGATCCGCGGGCCGACGTCGGCGACGGCCTCGATGACGATGGCGAGGACGGTGGTGGCGGCGATGCCGATGAGCAGGCCGCCGCGCACCCGGCGGACCACCAGGACGGCCATCAGCAGCAGGCCGACGACGAAGACCAGGATCGGCCAGCCGGCCAGCTGGCCCCCGACGCCGAAGCTGATCAGCGGGTTGCCGGGCCGGATGATCGCGGCGTCGGCCAGCCCGATGACGGTGAGGAAGAAGCCGATGCCCACGGCGATGGCCGTCTTCAGCTGCGGCGGGATGGCCTCGAACACGGCCTTCCGGAAGCCGGTCAGCACCAGCACGGTGATGGCCAGGCCCTCCAGCACGACCAGGCCCATGATCTCCGGCCAGGACAGCTGGGTGGCCGCGAAGACCGCCACGATGGCGTTGATGCCCAGGCCGGTGGCGACCGCGAAGGGGTAGCGGCCGACGACGCCCATGAGGATCGTCATGACGCCGGCGATCAGCGCGGTGGCCGCGGCGATCGCCGAGAACGGCAGCACGGCGCCGGTGACGTCGGCTCCCGGTGTGCCGTCCGGGCCCGGGATGCTGGTCAGGATGATCGGGTTGAGCAGCACGATGTAGGCCATCGTGAAGAACGTGGTCAGCCCGCCGCGCACCTCGCGGGTCGTGGTCGAGCGCCGGGCGCTGATGCCGAAGTAGCGGTCCAGGCCGTTGCTCGGCCGGATCCGCGGGCCCTCGCTGCGGCGTGCGGGCCGCGCCCCGGCGGCGACGTCGGCCGGCGTACCGCCGTCCGTGGTGCCCGTGGACGGGCGGGACTTCTCTGCCATGGCGACTCTCCGGGCGCGCGGCCGGGCGGCGGCGTGGGGCGCGCCGGCCGACCGGTGGGGACTGCGATGAGCGGCGACAGCGTGCCACACACGTGTTCCGGACAGGTCACGGCCGCGCGGGCCCGCAGGTCCTAGGGTCGAGGCGTGCCCCGACCGGCCCGGAAGGCCCCTCCCCCGCTGCAGGTGGACACCGTGCGCGTGGTGCTGGCCGGGACGGCGCTGTGGGCCGTCGCGCTCGTGGTGCTGCTGCTGCTCGGCGACCGGGTGGACCGGGTGTGGACCTGGACCTGCGTGGCGGGCATCGCCCTGACCGGCGTCGGCCTGGGCATCATGCGCCTGCAGGGCCAGATCGGCCGCCGCGACGCCGACGACGACCGGTAGGCGCCCGGCTCACCCGGCCGGCAGCAGCAGCCGCACCGTCGCCACGCCAGCACCCGGGTGACCGCGGTGGGCTCGTCGAGGTCCGCGACACCGCCGAGCTCGAACGCGCCGTCCGGCGGCTGCGGGCGCTGCCCACCGTCGCCCGGACGGAGAGCGCGGTGGTCCTCCCCCGGCTCATCGACCGCTCGCGGGTCTGAGGGCCCGGCTCACCGGGGGCGGCTGCTGGCCGCGGTGCGGGGTCCGCGCGAGCGGGGGGCCGGAGGCCCCCCGAGCGGGGACGGGGGTCGGGGGCTCAGCGGCGGCTGGTGCGCACCTGCCGCGGTGCGGTCCGGAGGACCGCCGTGTCACAGCACGTCGAAGGTGCCCGTGTCGTAGCGGGCGGAGTGCACGACCTCGGTCGCGTCGTCGGGGGCGAGGGTCGCCTGGCTGTGCGCGCCGCAGCCGTAGTCGATGGCGACCACGCGCCCGTCGGCGGGGGCGTAGACGTTGCCGCAGGCGCCGAACGCGTGCCGCAGTGAGCCGGCCAGGGGCAGGAAGAAGCCGCAGGTGCCGCACGGCCCCGGTGCCTGGCGGGCCATCGCCGAGCGGGGACCGAACTCGCCGGCGTCCCAGCGGGCCGCGGCCTCCGCCCGCCCCTCGCGGGACATGACCCGCTCCCGGCCGAGGCCGATCTCGCGGGCGACGACCGAGCCCTCGGGGTCGTCGGCGGAGTCGTCGTCGGTGGCGTAGCCCGGCACCAGCCGGGGGTCGTCCTCGGTGGAGGGCAGCACGTCGCCGACCGACAGGTCGCCGGGGCGCAGCCGCTCGTGCCAGGGCACCCAGGCCGGCGCGAGCAGGGCCTGCTCCCCGGGGAGCAGCACGACCTCGTCGACGGTCGCCTGCTCCTCGCCGGGCACCCGGGCGAGGGTGACCGCCCAGTACCAGCCGACGTAGCCCGGCAGCCGGCTGGCGAAGGAGTGGGTGACCACCTCGCCGAGGTCCGCCGTCGACGGCGTCTCGGGGACGGCGCCGAGGTGCTCGCCCACCAGGTCGGGGGACCCGGCGGTGCCGACCGCCGCGGCCCGCGCCCGCTCGACGTCGGTACCGGGTGCGTCGCTCCCCGCGCCGGCGGGGTCGGTTGAGTCGGCCACGGACCCCATCCTCCCTGACGCACCCCGAGCGGCCACGGGCGCGGGGCTGCGCGCCGCGTCCTCCCAGGTCGGTGCGGCACCATGGGGTGCGTGTCGTCCTCCCCGCCCGGCGCCCGGCGCCCGCCACTGCGCCGGCGGGCGGGGTCGCCGGGGGCGGACACCACACCCCTCGACGCGGGCCGGCCGGCCACCCGGCCGCTGCCGGCGACCGGTCCGGACGCCGGGGACGGTGGGGTCACCCCGCCGACCGTCCCGCTGCCGCGGAAGCCGACCGTCACCCGGGTCGCGGCGGCCCGCACCCGCGAGCTGACCGGGGCCGCCGTCCGCCGGGTGCAGACCGCCAGCCGGGCCGACGGCGCCGGGCACAGCGGGCTGGCCCAGCTGCTGTGGGTCAACGCCCTGCACATGGCCGGCGACGCCATGGTCGCCGTCTCGCTGGCCGGCACGCTGTTCTTCGCCGCGACCACCGACGCGCAGCGCGGCAACGTCGCGCTCTACCTGCTGGTCACGATGGCGCCGTTCGCGGTCGTCGCCCCGGTGATCGGGCCGCTGCTCGACCGGCTGCAGCGCGGCCGCCGGTGGGCGATGGCGGTCAGCCAGCTGGGGCGGGCCGCCCTGGCGCTGGTCATGGCCGCGCACTTCGACGACTGGTGGCTGTACCCGGCGGCCCTCGGCGTGCTGGTGCTGTCCAAGGCGCACAACGTGCTGCGGGCGGCGGTCATCCCCCGCGTGCTCCCCGGCGCCATGTCGCTGACCTCGGCCAACGCGCGGACGTCGGTGTTCGGCCTGCTGACCGCCGGCGTCTTCGGGGCGGTCGGCGCCGGGCTGGCGTGGGGGGTGGGGTTCACCTGGCTGCTGTGGGCCACCGCCGTCGTCTTCGCCGTCGGCGCGGTGCTGGCGGTGCGGCTGCCGCGCCACGTCGACGTCCCCACCGGCGAGCTGCCCGCCGACGTGCTGTCGACCGCGCCCCAGCCGGTGGCGACCGGGCGCGGGCGCCGGGCGGTCAACCCGCGGGTGGTCGTGGCGCTGCGGGCCAACGCCGCGCTGCGGGGGCTCGGCGGGTTCCTCACGATCTTCTCCGCGTTCCTGGTGCAGGCCACCGTCGAGGGCGGCTGGCAGGGCACCCTCGCGCTGGGCGCGGTCGCGGGCGCGGCCGGCCTGGGCAGCGTGCTGGGCACGGCGGTCGGCTCGCGGCTGCACCGCGCCGACCCCGACCGGGTGGTGCTCTGGTCGGCCGGCGCCGCCGCGGCGGTCACGGTGGCCGCCGCGGTGTTCTACAGCTTCGCGATGGCCGCGCTGGTGGCCGGCGTCGCGGCCGTGGCCAACGCGCTGGGCAAGGTGGCCCTCGACGCGATCATCCAGCGCGAGGTGCCCGAGCGCCTGAGGGCCTCGGCGTTCGCCCGCTCGGAGACGGTGCTGCAGCTGTCCTGGGTCGTCGGCGGTGCGCTCGGCATCGCGCTGCCCCCGACCGGGTGGCTCGGCTTCACCGTCGCCGCTGCGCTGCTGGTGCTCGCCGTCGCCCTGGTGCTGGTGCGCCCGCGCCGCCGGCCGGTCCCGCCGCCGGCGGACGCCCCCGAGACCCCGACCGACCCGCTGGGCCGGCTGGCGTGAGGCGGGTGGTCCTCCCGGTCGCGGTCCTGCTGGTCGCCGGGTGCGGGTCCGAGCCGTCCGGGCCGCAGGACGTCCTGGTGGAGGCGGGGCCGCAGGAGGTGCGGGTGCCGCCCAGCCAGGAGTGCATCGACGGGGAGCTGCAGCGCTTCTCGGGCCGCCCGCCGCTCGTGGAGGTCTCCCCCGACACGACGATCCGGCTGACCGTGCCCGACTCGGTGGCCGAGCAGGGCTGGGGCGTGCAGGTCTACGACGACCAGCTGCAGCAGCGGCTCGGCATCGTCGACGTCGAGAGGGGCCAGGCCGTGCTGGAGGAGATCGACACCTCCGACGTCGTCCCGGCCGCGTTCTACCTGGTGGTCGTGGAGGACACCGGGGAGGCGTGCGAGGGCCTCAGCGGCGCCTGGCCGGTCGGCTTCCTCCGCGCCGGCGGCGACCAGACCGGCCCCGCGACCGAGGCGCCCCCCGTCCCATAGCGGCGGGAACCGCTCCGGGCGACGTGCTGGAGCGGCCACCGTCCAGGGACCCGCGCCGAGCCTGCGAGGCGTGGGGGGAACGGTGGTCCTGTCAGTGCTCCAGGTCGGTGGCGACCGCGCGCAGCACGGAGGCGACCTTGCGGGCCACCGGCCGGTCGGGGTGCCGGCCGCGGCGCAGCCCCTCGCCGACGTCGTCGAGCAGCTTGATGAGGTCCTCGATGATCGGGACCAGCTCGTCGGGCTTCTTGCGGGTGGCCGCCGCGTGCGCCGCCGTCACCGACGGCAGCGGGTCGAGCACGCGCACCTGCAGGGCCTGGTCGCCGCGGCGGCCCGCGACGATGCCGAACTCCACCCGCTGGCCGGGCTTGAGCTCGCTGGTGCCGGTGGGTAGGGCGTCCTTGTGCACGAAGACGTCCGGGCCGTCCTCGCGCGAGAGGAAGCCGAACCCCTTCTCCGGGTTGAACCACTTGACTCTGCCGGTGGGCACGCTGATCCCTCGGTCGTCGGACGGCGGCCCCGGCACCTGGCCGGGAGGGCGGGTGCGGCACGGGTGCCGCAGGCCTCAGGTTAGTCGCCGGGCCCGTGCCGCCCACCAGCATTCCCGCGGGCCCGGCCCGCCACGTCCCGGCCGGCGCGCCGCCGACCTAGCCTGTGCCGGTGCCGCCCGCCGACCAGCCGCCCGGCCACCCCGACTACCGCTTCACGCTGGCCAACGAGCGGACCCTGCTGGCCTGGCTGCGGACCGGGCTGGCCCTGGTCGCCGGCGGCGTCGCGGTGGCGGAGTTCGCCCCCGACCTGGGGGCCCGCTGGGGCAGCACGGCGGTGTCCGCGGCGCTGGTGCTCACCGGGCTGGTCTCGGCCGTGGGCGGGTACCTGCGGTGGCGCGACAACGAGCGGGCGATCGCCGCCGACCGCCCGCTGCCGCCGAGCCGGGTCGTGCCGGCGGTGGTCGCCGCGGTCGTCGGCGTGCTGCTGGTCGTGGCCGTGCTGGTCGCGGTGGAGGTGCTGCGCCGGTGAGCGGGCCGGCGTGGCGGGAGACCCAGCCGGAGCGCACCGACCTGTCCTGGCAGCGCACCGGGCTGGGCGTGCTGGCGGTGGCCGGCCTGATGTCGCGCGCCGCGGTGCACGGCGGGGCGCCGGTGCGCCTGGCGGCGGCCGGGGCGGCCGCCCTGCTCGGGCTGCTCGTGCTGGGCGGGCTGGCGCCGCTGCGCGCGCGGGCGGTGCAGCGGGCGGTCGAGCGCGGGGCCGCGGTGGCGGCGCCCCGGGTGGTGCTGCTGCTCACCGCCGTCGTCGTCGCCGTGGCCGGTGCGGCCCTCGTCTCGGTGCTCAGCCCGCCCTGACCGGCCCCGGCACGATGCCGAGCCGGTCGAGCAGCACGAGGAACACGACGGCGAAGTCGTTGCCCGCCACCGCGTCGCGCACCGTCGCCCAGTCGACCTGCTCGCGCAGCGCGCGGGCCACCGGCAGCACCCGCGCGTAGTCGCAGTAGTGCTCGTCGAGGGCCATGAGCTTGGTGACGACGATGTCGGTCGCCTGCAGCACCGGCATGTGCACCGAGAGCACCGGCAGCTCCTCGGCCCGGTCGATGAGGTCGGCCTCCACCGGGACGCCGCAGGTGCGCCACAGGACGTCGACGACCGAGGCTCCCTGCACGACCTTGGTCAGCCAGTCCTCGGGCGGGTCCAGGACCTGCAGCCCCGCCTCGGCCAGCACCTTGGCCGCCCGCTCGGCCTCCGCGGCCGGGACGAGGAAGTCCGCGTCGTGGTCGGGCTCCGGCGCACCGCGGACGTAGGCCGCGTAGCCGCCGCACAGGGCGAAGGGCACGTCACCCTGTTTGAGCGCGACGGCGACGCGCTTGAGCAGGTCTCGGATCTCGTCGCGGTCGTCGGGCTGCACGCGGTCCCTGCTACCCGGGGGGCGCCGGCCGGAACGCGGCGGTGTGGACGGCGGTGCGCGGGGCACAGCAGGCTGCGTGCGGATCGCGACCTTCAACATCCTCCACGGGCGCTCGCCGGTCGACGGCCGGGTGGACGTCGAGCGCCTGGCCGCCGCGGTGAAGACGCTCGACGCCGACGTCCTCGGCCTGCAGGAGGTCGACCGCGACCAGCCCCGGTCGATGAACGCCGACCTCACCGCGGTCGCCGCGCAGGCGATGGGCGCCGTGGACTCGCAGTTCGTCGCGGCGCTCGCGGGCACCCCCGGCGGCACCTGGATGGCGGCGACCGGCGACGAGCAGCCGGGCTCGGCCAGCTACGGCATCGCGCTGCTGTCCCGGTACCCGGTGGTGTCCTGGCGGGTGGTGCGGCTGCCGGCGCTGCGCAGCCGGGTGCCGGTGTGGTTCCGCGGCGCCCGGCGTCCGAAGCTGGTCGGTGACGAGCCGCGGGTGGCCCTCGCCGCCGTCCTGGACGGTCCGGCGGGGCAGTTCACCGTCTGCAACACCCACCTGTCCTTCCTGCCCGGGTGGAACGCGCTGCAGCTGTCCCGGCTGGTCCGCTCGCTGGCCGGCACCCGCGAGCCGCTGGTGCTCATGGGCGACCTGAACACCGGCACCCGGCAGGCGGTGCGGGTCAGCGGTCTGCGGTCCCTGGCGCCGGAGGCGACACCGACCTTCCCGGTGGACGCACCGACCCGGCAGCTGGACCACGTGCTGGCCCGCGGGCCGGTCACCGCGAGCGGGCCGGCCGAGGCGGTCCGGCTGCCGCTGTCGGACCACCGCGCCCTCGTCGTCCCCGTCGCGGTCTGACCGCCGGCGACTCCTGCACCGCGCGCGGCTTCGCCCCGATGCGGGCGCATGGCCGGCACCGGTGCGGCCCGCGCCCGCTCGCTCGCCGCCGCGACTGTCAGGTCAGGAACGCACGCCGTGCGCAGGCGGCCAGAGCAGCTGCCGCGCGACCGCGACCGCACGGTCGGCTCCCGCGCGTAGCTGCTCCAGGCCCACGGAGGCCTGGACGTGGTCGACGAGGTGCCGGCGGCCGCGCGAGCGGCAGGAGCCGCTCGGTCTCCGGGCGTGCGGCAGGAGCCGGCCCCCCGCGAGCAGCAGGTGCCGGCGGGCGGTCAAGTCGCCCTCGTCCCCCGGATGGCGGGCCACGAGGTCCAGGCTGGCCGCCGCCTCGAGCACGTAGCTGCCGAGCGTCGCCGCGCCCCGGAACAGCTCGGAGGAGCACGGCGGCTCCGCGAGGTGCGGGTGGCTGCCCTCGATGAGCGTCGCGGCCTCGGCCGCGAACGACGGGTGGACGAGCCGGCTCGCGGCAGCGGCGGCGTCCGGCCAGCCGCCGACCAGCCAGGCCGCCGCGACGCAGGCCTCGACCAGGTCGGCCTGCCGGTGGGCGCTCGGCGTCCAGTCCAGCAGCTCGAGCACGCCCGAGCCGCGCACGGCCGCGCAGAGGTCGTCGTCGGAGACGAGGTCGGCATGGGTGCGGCCGCTGCAGCACCCCGCCCCGCGGGCCGACGCGAGCAGCCGGTGGTGGGCGGTCACGTGGTCGAGCAGGGAGTCCCCGAGCCACTCCAGCCGCTGGAAGTGCCGGCCCCGCGGGTCCAGCAGGGCGGCCGTGTCGACCAGGTCGAGGCGGGCCCGCCCGCCGAGTGCGCGGGTCAGCGCCCACGCCTCGTCGTGCGTCGCCGGGCCACGGCGGACCGCGGGCACTGTCGCGCTGCTGCTCACCTCCGGTTCCTCGACCGGCCGGGCCGACAGCTTGAGGGTCGCGGGCCGGACCACCCCGCGAGGAGGCCGTCAAGGACGGCGGCCGGACTGCCGATCGTCCCGGGGACGAGAGGAAGGGTCCCATGACGACGCTGCTGCACCCCCGCACGCCCGCAGACGACGACATCGTCGCCGGTCCTCCGGCCGAGGACGGGCCGGACCTGCGGTTCGACGCCGAGGAGCTGCACGAGACCGACGAGGCGGACGACGACGTCGAGGGTGACTCCCTCGCCGACGAGATCCACGTCGAGGACCCCGCCGTCGAGGCACGGCTCTTCACCGCCCGCGAGGTGCGGCGCGCGGCATGGCACGTCTCCCCGCTGACCCTGACGCTGATCCTGCTCACCGTGGGCGTGGCCCTGCTGGCCGCCACCGGGCTGCCGTTCCTGCCGATGGGGGCCGAGGCCGAGTACCACAGCGCCGCGGCCGGCGGTCTCATGGCGCTGGCCGGCATCGTCCCCGCGGTGCTGGCCGCCGTGTCGGCCGGGCGCCCGGTCACCCGGCTCGACGGTGGCAGCCTCATGCGCCGGGGCCTGGCGGGCTGGGTGGTCGGCATCTACTGCGTGGCGTGGGGCGCCGCCTTCACGCTGCCGCTGCTCACACTGGTCCACGCCTGGCCATGGCTGGAGCAGCCCGCCGGGATCGGAGCCGGACTCGGCCTCCTGGTCGTGACGACCCTGGGTACGCCCATCGTCTTCCTCGTGCTGGCCGCCCGCCTGCACCCGCGGACCAGCACGCTGTTGGCGGTCAGTCGGGCGGTGCGGCGCAACGGCCAGCCGTCGGCGGCTGACATCCGCGACCGCTGCGCGCTGGTGAAGGACCTGCGCGACCTGGCCATCAGCGAGCACGAGGCCGGCGACCGGCGAGCGGTCCGGCACCGGATGGCGGGCCTGGCGACCATCGCGGCGAGTACCCCGGTCCGCGAGGTCGCCCACCTCGCCTTCGACGAGCTGGGGCTGGTCTGCCAGGGCGTGTGCCTGGACCGTGACCTGGCCCGGGAGGGCGTGGCGCTGGTCCGGCTCGCCGCAGAACAGCTGGCCGCCTCGGACCCGGAGCTGCTCGACCGCGCGATCAGCGAGACCGCGGCGATCTGGACGGCGGTGGCGAAGCGGGACGCCTCGCCCAAGGTCGCCGAAGACGCCGTCGTCGCAGCGACGGAGATCGCCCTCCTGCGGGGACCGGCTCCGCAGCAGGCCCTCGGTGCACTCGTCACGGTGCTCGCGCGGGCCGACGACGGCTCCCGTGCATGGGCGGTGGACCACATCAGGCTCGTGGACGAGCGCGTCGACTTCCCGGCGCTGCCCCACGACGACCCGGTCGCCGCCACGTGGGTGGAGACCCGGCGGCGGCTCGGGCCCGACGGCTTCCTCCCGCTCGTCCACCGCCTGAGCGCGCTGCTCCTGCACGGCGGCGACCGCGAGACGACGGCGCTGGTCGCCCGTGCCGCGGCGCACCTGCTCCTGACGCACAACACCGACCCGTCCCTGACGTCGAAGTCGCTGCGCGACGACGTCCAGTCGCTGGTGCGGGACGGCCACGCGCCGGCCCTCCGGCGGATCGCCGCCGCGGCGCTCAAGGCGGACCACCCGGCGCCGGATGCCGCTCGGGGCGTCCTCTTCGCCGAGCTGCTGCGCCACTGGGCGTTGTTGAGCAAGAGCCAGTTGGAGGCGGTGGTCAGGTTCCTCGTCGGCCTGCCCGACGACCGGTTGCTGGACCGCGTCGCACCGGCCCTCCTGCCCCGGCTGAACGGGCTCGTGCCGCCCACGCTGCTCAGGACGTGGGGCCCCGACCGCACCGTCCTGACGGTGCACCAGCAGTTCGTCGTCCTGCGGCTGGTGGCCCGGGTGCGCTCCGCCGCCGCCCACCGCGACCCCTCGATGGCCGACGCGCACCCCCTGCTGAACACGGTGTTCAGCCGACTGGTCGACGCCGGTCTCGTCGACGCGCTCACCGAGGAGCACCAGACCGCGCTCCGCAAGCTGACCGCGGCACTGGTCCACCAGGTCGGCGAGGTCGATCCCGAGGCTGCCGCCGCCCTCGCAGCGCCCGCCATCCCGCTCCTCGTGGCGGGCGAGGGCGACTTCGGCGCGGCCTGGCTGCTCTGGTGGCAGCGCGAGGCCAAGGGACTCGTCCCGGAACGCACCACGTCGGTCTGGGTGGCGAGCGCCGTCGCGACCCTCGTCGCGCTCCGCGCCCGGCTGGCAGTCCTCGACGCCGCGGCTCCTCTCAACCTGCCCGCTGAGGACCCGCACGCCGGCCGCGGCTGGACCTACGGCGCGGTGGCGGAGGCGGCCTCCGACGCCCTCGTCCAACTGCAGGCCGACCTCCCGCCGGGCACCTGCGGTGTGGTGCTGTCCGCCGTGCGCCGCTGGGTGATCCACCGGGAGGGCGGGGGCGCGCCGTCGGAGGACGTCGGCGAGTCGCAGACCCGGGTCACCGAGGCCCTGCGGGCGCTGCCCGACGTGCCGGACGACGACCCGCGCGCCGCCGGCATCCACCGCCACCGTGCCGCCCTCGAGCTCTGGCAGCGATGGGTGATCGGCCGTCGAGCGGGCGACCGCGGGGACTTCCGCGCGGCCGACGAGGCGCTCGCCGTCCACGGGCAGCAGCTGCTGCGGGCCAAGGACGAGATCAGCATCCAGGTGCTGGCCACGGTGGTGCCCACGTGGTGCGAGGGGGCCACCGGGATGCCCGACCCGGAGGACCCCGCCGTCGTGCACCTGGTTCGGGCACTGACCACGTTCCACCAGGTGCGTGCCGAGGTGGGCAAGGCACTGCGCCTGGGAGCCGTCGCACCGGCGGTCTGGGAGGCGCTCGTGCCCTTCTTCTCCACCGACGTCCTGACCCTGGCCCAGCTCGTCCGGCAGGCGTCGGTCGAGGCGCCCGCACTGGTCGCGGTCGTGGTGGGGCCGCTGCTGGACGCACTCGCCGACCCCGCCGTGGTCAGGAAGCGGGACCGACAGCTGCCCGAGGCGGCCCGGTGCCTGGCCGACGCGGCCGGGAGCGGTGCCTGGCGCGCGGAGCTGGCGCCGGTGCTGGCCACCCTCGAGCGGCTCGGTCGTCGACCGGGAGCGACGAACGCGGCCAGGGCCGCCCTGGCGCAGCTCGGGTCAGGGACGGACGGGACCCGAGGAGGACCCGCGACCGCGGGATGACGGGGGCGGCGGATCAGGCGTTCTTCGTCGCGGCGGCCGCCTGCAGGCCCAGCTCCTCGACCGAGACCTGGCGCATCTCGACCTTGCGCACCTTGCCGGTGACGGTCATGGGGAAGGCGTCGACCACCTTCACGTAGCGGGGCACCTTGTAGTGGGCCAGCTTGCCGGCGCAGAACGCGCGCAGCACCTCCGGGGTGAGCGGCTCGGCGCCCTCGCGCAGCCGCACCCAGGCCATGAGCTCCTCGCCGTAGCGCTCGTCGGGCACCCCGATGACCTGCGCGTCGACGACGTCGGGGTGGGTGTAGAGGAACTCCTCGACCTCCCGCGGGTACACGTTCTCCCCGCCGCGGATCACCATGTCCTTGATCCGGCCGACGATGTTGAGGTAGCCCTCGGCGTCCATCACCGCGAGGTCGCCGGTGTGCATCCAGCGGGCGGCGTCGATGACCTCGGCGGTCTTCTCCGGTTCCTCCCAGTAGCCGAGCATCACCGAGTAGCCGCGGGTGCAGAACTCCCCCGGCGTCCCGCGCGGCACGGTGAGCCCCGTGGCGGGATCGACCACCTTGACCTCCAGGTGCGGGTGCACCCGGCCGACGGTGGAGGTGCGCCGGTCCAGGTCGTCGTCCGCGCCGGTCTGGGTGGACACCGGGCTGGTCTCGGTCATGCCGTAGCAGATGGTCACCTCGGTCATGCCCATCTCGGCCACGACCCGCTTCATCACCTCCACCGGGCACGGCGAGCCGGCCATGATGCCGGTGCGCAGGCTGGACAGGTCGTAGGTGGCGAAGTCCGGCAGGCCGAGCTCGGCGATGAACATCGTCGGGACGCCGTACAGCGAGGTGCACCGCTCCTCCTGCACCGCCCGCAGCGTGGCCGCCGGGTCGAAGCCGGGCGCCGGGATGACCATCGTGGCGCCGTGCGAGGTGGCCGCCAGGTTGCCCATGCCCATGCCGAAGCAGTGGTAGTACGGCACCGGGATGCAGATCCGGTCGGCCTCGGTGTAGCCGCAGCCCTCGCCGACGAAGAACCCGTTGTTGAGCAGGTTGTGGTGGGTGAGCGTGGCGCCCTTCGGGAAGCCCGTCGTCCCCGAGGTGTACTGGATGTTGACCGGGTCGTCGGCGGACAGCTGCGTCGCCCGCTCGGCCAGCCGCGCCCGGTCACCGGCCCGGCCGGTGGCCACCAGCGCCTCCCACTCCGGGGAGCCGAGGAACAGCACCTCGCGCAGGTCCGGGCAGTCGCCGCGGACCTCGGCGACCATCGCCCGGTAGTCGCTGGTCCGGAACTCCGGCGCGCTGACCAGCACCGAGATGCCGGCCTGGCGCAGCACGTAGGCCAGCTCGTGGGTGCGGTAGGCCGGGTTGATGTTGACCAGGATCGCCCCGAGCTTCGCCGTCCCGTACTGCACGAAGGCCCACTCGGCGCAGTTGGGCGCCCAGATGCCCACCCGGTCGCCCTTGGCGACCCCGAGGGCGTCCAGGCCGAGAGCGACCGCGTCGACCTCGGCGACGAACTGCGGGTAGGTGAAGCGGCGACCCGTGGCGCACTCGACCAGCGCCTCGTGGTCACCCACCCGCGCTGCCGTCCGGTCCAGGTCGGCCCCGATGGTGTCGCCGAGCAGGGGCACCGTCGACGTGCCGCTGCTGTAGGACGGCAGCGCGGGCGCGTTCACCGCTGCTCGCTCGCCGGGACGCCGGCCCGGTTGGGCTTGTCGGTGGGGTGGGCGTAGCGCAGCCGGCTGGGCGGCAGCGGGAAGTCGTGGTCCTCCCCGAAGGGCGACAGGGGCCCGGCCGACTCGGCGAGCAGCTCGGTGACCGGCGCACCGCCCTCGTCGTTCTGGCCCCAGGTGGGCTCGACCAGGTGCTCGTGCTTGGGCTTCCGCTTGGCCATGGTGTCCTCCGTGCTGGTGTCCGCGGTGCACCCCCCGGTGCCCGCGCCTGCCCTGCATCTTCGCCGATCCGGTACCCCGGACGCACGCAGTCGATCCGGGTGCGTCAGTGTCGGCGCACCGCGCGGGCGCCGTACACGGTCGGGACGCCGTCCGCGGTGAGCACCCACTCGCGGGAGCCGACCGGCGCGGCCCGCACCACCGCGTCGTGCAGCTGCTGCACCGCGCGGGTCCGCCACACCGCGGTGCTGGCCAGCCGCAGCCGCACCGGGTCCGCCGTCGGGTCCAGCTCGTCGTACCCCTCCGGCTCGAAGGCGAGCACGGCGGGCCCGGCGATCCGCAGCACGCCGGTCTGCCAGGGCACCCGGCGCAGCGCCCGCAGCCAGCGGTGGAACCGCAGCAGCGCGCCGGCCCCGGCGACCGCGGCGACCCCGCCGACGAGGACGAGGGAGACCACGAGCAGGCCGGCCAGGGGCAGCGGCCGCCCGGTGTCGCGGGAGATGGCCACCGCGGCACTGGCCAGCAGCACCCCGAGGACGACGGCGATGACACCGCCGGCCAGCCAGCGCAGCGCAGCGGCCTGGTAGCCGGTGAGCGCGGCACGGGTCCGCGGGTCGTCGGCGGCCGGGGTCACGTCCCCATGCTGGCAGGGGCGCCGGCCGCGGCGGGGCGGAGGGCCGGACGGCGTCGTAACGTGGACCGGATGTCCTCACCGGCCCCCGCGACGCTCGCCTCCTGGCTGCGCACCCGCAGCGACGAGCAGCTCGCCGCGCTGCTGGCCGCCCGGCCCGACGTGGCCCGCCCGGCGCCCTCCGACGTGGTGGCGCTGGCCAGCCGGCTGGCCGTGCCGGTGTCGGTCGACCGGGCCCTCGACGAGCTGGACGCCGCCACGCTGCAGGTGCTCGACGTGGTGCTGCTGGCCGGCACCGACGGGGTGGACGCCGCCGACCTGCCCGGGGCGCTGCCGGAGCTGCCCGACGGGGTGCTGGAGGGCGGCGTCGAGCAGCTGACCACGCGGGCGCTGCTGTGGGGGGACGGCGTGCTGCACGCCCCGGAGCCGGTGCGCCGCGCGGTCAGGTACCCGGCCGGGCTGGGCCGCCGGGCGGCGGAGCTGCGGCTGGCGCTGCCGGCCGACCTGCCGCGGGCGCTGGCCGAGCTGCCGGCCGAGGAGCGGGAGGTGCTGCAGCGGCTGGCCGGCGACCGGCCGGTGGGCCACCTCCCGGACACCGACGGCCGCACCGACTCCCCCGCCCGACGGCTGCTGCAGCGCGGGCTGCTGGCCCGCATCGACGCGCTGACCGTCGAGCTGCCGCGGGAGGTCGGCCTGCAGGTGCGCGGGGACCGGCCGTACGGCCCGCCGCGGCTGCGCCCGGAGCCGCCCGCCGTCGAGCGCGACCCGGCGGTGGTGGACCGGCAGGCCGCCGGTGCGGCGATGGAGGCGATCGGCCGGGTCGGCGAGCTGCTGGCCCTGCTCGAGGAGGAGCCGGCCGGGGTGCTGCGCAGCGGGGGCGTCGGCGTCCGCGACCGGAAGCGGCTGGCCCGCGCCCTGCACGTGCCCGAGCCGGAGGCCGGCTGGCTGCTGGAGCTGGCCTCCGCCGCCGGCCTGCTCGACGTCGGCGGGCCGCACCGCGACGAGTGGCTGCCCACCCGCGCCTTCGACCTGTGGCGGGAGCAGGAGCTGCCCGGCCGCTGGGCCACCCTGGCCGCCGGCTGGCTGGCCACGGTCCGGCTGCCGTCGCTCGCCGGGCAGCGCGACGTCGCGGGCAAGGCGGTCAACGCCCTGTCGCCGGACCTGGTGCGGCACACCGCCCCGGCGATCCGCCGCTCGGTGCTGGCCGCGCTCGCCGACCACCCGCCCGGGCGCGGCGTGGCCCCCGACGACCTGGTCGCGCTGCTGCGCTGGCGCACCCCGCGGCGGGCCGACCGGCTGGCACCGGTCCCCGACCTGCTGGCGGAGGCCGCCCGGCTGGGCGTCGTGGTCGGCGGCGTGCTGTCCGCCGGAGGGCGCGGGCTGCTGGCCACCGGTGCGGACGGCGCCGCCGACGGCGTGCGCGGGCTGCTGCCCGAGCCGGTCGACCACGTGCTCGCCCAGCCGGACCTCTCCCTGGTCGCACCGGGCCCGCTGGTCGCCGAGCTGGCCGACACCCTCGCCGTCGTCGCCGACGTGGAGTCCTCCGGCGGGGCGACGGTCTACCGGGTCACCGAGGGCACCGTGCGCCGCGCCCTGGACGCCGGCTGGTCGGCCACCGACCTGCACGACTTCTTCGCCCGCGCCTCGCGGACGCCGGTGCCCCAGGCCCTGGACTACCTGGTCGACGACGTCGCCCGCCAGCACGGCCGGCTGCGGGTCGGCGCCATCGAGAGCTACGTGCGCTCCGACGACCACGGGCTGCTCTCCCAGGTGCTCAGCGATCGGCGCACGGCCGCCGCCGAGCTGCGCCGGCTGGCGCCGGGGGTGCTGGTCAGCGGGCTGGGCGCCGACGAGGTGCTGACCGTGCTGCGCGACGCCGGGTACGCCCCGGCCGGCGAGTCCCCGGGCGGCGCCGTCCTCACCCGCCCGCCGGCCCGGCCGCGCGCCGCGGGACGGCGTCCCGGCGGTGCCGCCCCCCAGGCGCCGCGCCCGCTCACCGGCGAGGAGCTGGCCGCCACCGTGCGCGAGGTCCGGGCCGGGGACGCCGCGCTGGCCGCCCGCCGCGGCGAGGCGGTCCGCCAGGTGCCCGGGGTGACCACGGCCGGCACGCTGGAGCTGCTGACCCGGGCGGTCCGCGAGGGCGTGCCGGTGTGGCTGGGCTACGTCGACGCCCAGGGCAGCGGCAGCCAGCGGGTGGTCCGGCCGGTGTCGCTGGCCGGCGGCTTCCTGCAGGGGTACGACGAGCGCCGCCGGGAGAGCCGCACCTTCGCCGTCCACCGGATCACCTCGGTGGCGCTGGTGGAGGACGACGACCTCGCGCCGTCGTCCTGAGCCGCGGGTCGCCGCGGCGGACCGTGCCCGCCGCGCGCGGGAGGGACTCAGGTCGGGGGCAGCCCGCGGACCAGTGCCTCGATGCGGCGCCGCCGGGTCGCCTCCTGAGCGGCGTCCTCGACCGGCTGCAGCAGCCGTCGGCGCTCCGCGGGGCGGCGCCGCGCGAAGGCGCCCTGCCGGCCGGAGGCCTCCAGGGCGGCCTGCACGTCGGCCGGCACCGGCACGTGGTCGGGGTCGGCCGGCCGGAGCCGGCAGGCCACCACGTCGCCGGCGCGGGCGTCCAGCCGGCGCTGCAGCGCCGCGCCGATGTACAGGAAGGGGCGCCGGGAGACGTCGGCCCTGTTGACGCCGAGGTTGACCTCGACCTCGTCGAGACGGCCCTCGACGCGCCGGGTGGCTGCTGCGGCGACGGCGTCCTCGAGCAGGTCGTCCAGCAGCAGGACCGTGTAGGTGTTGCGGCCCCACGGCAGCAGTTCGAGCGGGGCGTCGAACTCGACCCAGCCGTCCTCGGAGGCCGGCCGGACCGTCACGAGCTCCCAGCGCCAGACGGCGCCGGCTCCGGGGTCGGTGAGCTCGGCGGTGCGTCGGAAGCCCAGCCGGCGGAGGACCGCTGTGGAGGGGTTCTCCTCGGCGAGGGTGTGGGCACACACCCTCGCCACACCACGAGTGGCCGCGATGTCGATCAAGTGGTGGGCGGCCTCGGTGGCGTGACCGCGTCCGCGGTGGGCCGGAGCGATGCTGTAGCCGATCTCGACGGATCCGTCGGTCGGTGGACCCTTGAACCCGCCGTGGCCGATGACCGTGGTCGTCCGCGGGTCGATGACCAGGTGGCTCCACCAGCCGGGGTCCACGCCGTCCCGGAGTGCCCGGACGATCGCGGGCAGGGCCTCCGGGAACTCCAGGTAGCCGTCGGCCACCCGGTGGCCGAACCTGCGGGGAAAGGCGTCGCCCCCCTCGAGCAGCGCCTCGGCGCCGTCCCGCGTGAGCGGTTCGACGGCGGTGTGCTGCGCGTCCGGTCCGGCCATCCCCGACAGCGTGCCGCTGCGCACGACGGGCGGCAATCGACTTCGCTCGGTCTCCGGGCCCGCCCGTTCCCAGGCGGGAAGGACCCGTCACCCCCTGTGGTTACCGTGTCGGTGGCTCTGCGAGCCGCCCTCCCCCGTTCTCTGCCGAGAGGTCACGCGTGTCTGACGGCCCCCTGATCGTCCAGTCGGACAAGACCCTGCTGCTGGAGGTCGACCACCCGGCCGCCCGCGACTGCCGGGCCGCGATCGCGCCGTTCGCCGAGCTCGAGCGCTCCCCGGAGCACGTGCACACCTACCGGGTGACCCCGCTGGCGCTGTGGAACGCACGGGCCGCCGGGCACGACGCCGAGCAGGTCGTCGACGCGCTGGTGCGCTTCTCCCGCTACCCGGTGCCGCACGCGCTGCTGGTCGACGTCGCCGACACGATGGACCGCTTCGGCCGGCTCACGCTGTCCAACCACCCGGTGCACGGCCTGGTGCTCACCACCTCCGACCGCGCGGTGCTGGAGGAGGTCGTGCGGAGCAAGCGGGTGGCGCCGATGCTGGGCGCCCGGATCGACGCGGACACCGTCGTCGTCCACCCCTCCGAGCGCGGCCGGCTCAAGCAGGCGCTGCTCAAGGTGGGCTGGCCGGCCGAGGACCTCGCCGGCTACGTGGACGGGCAGGCCCACCCGATCGAGCTCGACCAGTCCGGCTGGCACCTGCGGGACTACCAGCAGGAGGCCGTAGAGGGCTTCTGGGCCGGCGGTTCGGGCGTCGTCGTCCTGCCGTGCGGGGCGGGCAAGACGCTGGTCGGCGCCGCGGCGATGGCGCAGGCCAAGGCGACCACGCTGATCCTGGTCACCAACACCGTCTCGGGGCGGCAGTGGAAGCGCGAGCTGATCGCGCGCACGTCGCTGACCGAGGAGGAGATCGGCGAGTACTCCGGGGAGCGCAAGGAGATCCGCCCGGTCACCATCGCGACCTACCAGGTGATCACCACCCGCCGGAAGGGCGAGTACCGGCACCTGGACCTCTTCGACGCCCAGGACTGGGGCCTGATCGTCTACGACGAGGTGCACCTGCTGCCGGCGCCGATCTTCCGGCTGACCGCCGACCTGCAGTCCCGCCGCCGGCTGGGGCTGACCGCCACCCTGGTGCGCGAGGACGGCCGCGAGGACGACGTCTTCTCCCTCATCGGCCCGAAGCGCTACGACGCCCCGTGGAAGGACATCGAGGCGCAGGGCCACATCGCGCCGGCCGAGTGCATCGAGGTGCGGGTCGCCCTGGACGACGAGGAGCGGATGACCTACGCCGTCGCCGAGCCCGAGGAGCGCTACCGGATCGCGGCCACCGCCACCTCCAAGCTGCCGGTGATCCGGCGGGTGCTGGAGCGGCACCCCGGGGAGCCCTCCCTGGTCATCGGGGCCTACCTCGACCAGCTCGACGAGCTGGGCCGGGCCCTCGACGCCCCGGTCATCCAGGGCTCGACGACCAACCGGGAGCGGGAGAAGCTGTTCGACGCCTTCCGCCGCGGGGAGATCCGCACGCTGGTCGTGTCCAAGGTGGCCAACTTCTCCATCGACCTGCCCGAGGCCGCGGTCGCCGTCCAGGTGTCGGGGACGTTCGGCTCCCGGCAGGAGGAGGCCCAGCGGCTGGGCCGGGTGCTGCGGCCCAAGGCCGACGGCCGGCAGGCGCACTTCTACACCGTGGTCAGCCGGGACACCCTGGACGCCGAGTACGCCGCGCACCGGCAGCGGTTCCTCGCCGAGCAGGGCTACGCGTACACGATCGTGGACGCCGCCGACCTGGCCGGCCCCGGTGAGGTCAACGGCCCGGACTGGGCGGACGAGCCGGCCGACTGACGAAAGGGCCCGGGGCGCGCTCAGTCGTGGACGGCGGCCCACGCGGCGATCTGCGCACGGGAGCGGAAGCCCAGCCGGGTCAGGATCTGCTCCACGTGCGACTCCGCCGTGCGCGGTGAGATGACCAGCCGGGCGGCGATCTCCCGGTCGGTCAGCCCCTGGGCCACCAGGCCGGCCACCTCCTGCTGGCGGCGGGTCAGCGGGCCCGGGGACGGGCTCTCGCGCGGTCGGGCCGGAGGCTGCTCGTCCAGCGCCAGGGCGACCGCCGCGGCCCGCTGCAGGGAGCTGCCCTCCGCGTGCCAGGTCCGCCACTGCTGCTCGCCGAGCGCGCGACGGGCCACGCCCTCCCACTGCTCCTGCACGGCGGCCAGCGGCGCCGGCAGCCGGGCGGGGACCGACCGCCACACCGACTCGGCGGCACCGGCCAGCCGGGCCGCCGTCCGGGCGTCCCCGTGGGCGGCCGCGGTCCAGCCGAGCGCGCTCACGCACAGCGCGACGCCGCTGCGGTCGTCGACCTCGCGCATGAGCCGCAGCGCCTGCCGCTCGAGCCGGCCGGCCGCCCCGGGGGCGCCGCCGGCCAGCCGGACCAGGCCCCGGCCCCACAGGGCGTGGGACCGGGTCCACGGGTCGGCGGCGGCCGCGAGGCTCGTGCCGAAGGCCGCGTCGGCGGTCCCGAGGTCTCCGGCCAGCAGGGCCACCACCCCGACATCGGCCCAGCAGAACGCACCCGCCGGCGCGCCGACGGCCTCGTGCGCGGCCGCGGCCGCACGCAGCAGCCGGTCGGCGGCCGGCAGGTCCCCGCCGAACAGCGCCGCCTGGCCGAGGTACTGCGTGGCCAACGCGGCCACCGCCGGCAGGTCCAGCGCCCGCGCGTTCCGCAGCCCCTCCTCCAGGAGCGGGACGGCGGTCCGCGGATCGGTCGCGACGAGCGCGAGGTAGCCGGCGACCACGAGCCCCCGCGCCCGCTCGGGGCAGGACGCCGGCACCGCGGCCAGCAGCAGGTCCAGCCGGCGCCGTCCCTCGCCGAGGTGGCCGCGGGCCGCCCAGTACAGCCAGGCGTCGGCGGCGATGCAGAGGCCGGTCGCCTCCTCCCCCGGCGTGCGCCGGCAGTGCTCCAGCGCTCCGGCGATCTCGGGGTGGACCGCGGCCAGCCGGTCGAAGGCGGCGACCTGTCCGGGGCCGAGGAACTGCGCCGCCGCGTCCGCCATGAGCCGGGCGCACCAGTCCCGGTGCCGCCGCCGCACGGCCGGCGCCTCCCCCGCGGCGTTCAGCAGCTCGCGGCCGAACGCGCGGACGGTCTCCAGCATCGCGAACCGGCTCCGGGCGCCGTCGCGCACCACGGTGACCAGGGAGGCGTCCACCAGGCCGTCGAGCACGTCGAGCAGGTCGTCGGCCGGCAGCCCGTCGCCGGCACACACCGCCGCAGCGGCCGGCAGGTCGAAGTCCCCGGCGAAGACCGCCGCCCGGGCCCACAGCAGCCGCTCGGGCCCCCCGAGCAGGTCGGCGCTCCACTCCATCGTCGCCCGCAGCGTGCGGTGCCGGACCGGCCCGCCGGGTCCGGACCGGCGCAACAGGCCGAAGCGGTCGTCCAGCCGGTCCAGCAACTCGGCCGGGGTGAGCGTGCGCAGCCGCACGGCGGCCAGCTCGATCGCCAGCGGGATGCCGTCCAGCCGGCGGCACAGCTCGGCGAGGGTACCGTCGTCCGCCGCGGTCAGGACGAGGTCCGGAGCCGCCGCCCGGGCCCGCTGGGCCAGCAGCGCCGCGCCGTCCGACCCGGCACCGACCGGCAGCGGCGGCACCGGGCACAGCGCCTCCCCGGGCAGGTCCAGCGGCGCCCGGCTGGTGGCCAGGACCGACAGGCCGGGGCAGCCGGGGAGGAGCGCGTCGACCAGCACCGCGCAGGCGTCGCGCAGGTGCTCGCAGTTGTCCAGCACGAGGAGCACCCGCCGCTCGCCGAGGACCTCGGCCAGGGCTGCGGGCAGCCAGCGGCCGGTGGTGTCCCGGACGTCGAACGCGGCGGCGACGTGCGCGGCGGTGAGCGCGGGGTCGGCCACCGCGGTCAGCTCGGCCAGGGCGGTCCCGTCGGGGAAGGACCGGCCCAGCTCGCGCGCCGCGCGCAGCGCCAGCCGGGTCTTGCCCACCCCGCCGGGACCGACCAGCGTCACCAGCCGGGACTCCACAAGCAGCGTCCGCACCCGGCCCAGCTCGGCCCGCCGGCCGACGAACGAGCTGCGCTCGGCCGGCAGCCGGAGCCCCGCCACGGGGGCTGCCCGCCGCACCATGGCCGCGGACCGTAGCGGCCGGGTACGGGTGCGGGCGAGGACCCGTACCCCCGTCCGGGAGATCCCCGCTGTGCGGGCCGGCCGCCCGCGGCAGCGTGGCCGCATGGGCGAGGAGCGGCACCGGCAGGCCGGGCTGTTCCTCGTGCAGTTCCGGAGCTGCCCTCCGTCGGTGGGTGACGCGGTGGAGATGCACCGCGCCCTCCACCGGGCGGTGACCCGGCTCGGCTCGGCCGGGACGGCGATCCGCTGGTGCGCCGCCTGGCTCCTCCCCGACGAGTGCGGGTGCCTGTGCCTCGTGCAGGCGGTGCGGGAGTCCGACGTCGTCCTCGCCCGCGACCTGGCCGCCCTGCCCAGCGCGTCGGTCTCCCCGGCCCGCGCGCTGGGCGGGCCGCCCCCACCACCGACCGGAAGCAGGTCCTGACGTGTCCACGACCGACGCCCGCCGTCCCGCCGCCACGACCACCGGCCTGCGCGGCCGGGTGGCCCGGCACCCGCTGACCGCCTTCCTCGTCCTCGTGCTCGCCGCCGGGTGGCCGCTGATGTCGGTGCCGGCGCTCACCGCGCACGGGGCCCTCCCGGGCGGCGCCCTGCCCCAGGAGCCGTTCGCCCTCGCGACCACGCTGCTCGTGATGCTGCCCGCGGCGCTGTGGGTCACCGCCGTCGCCGACGGGCGCCCTGCCGTCGGCACCCTCCTCCGCCGCGCCGTCCGGTGGCGGTTCGGTCCCGGGTGGTGGGCGACCGTGCTCCTGGCCCTGCCGCTGCTCACCCTCGCCCTCGGGGTGGCCGCCGGGCGGGACCTGCTGACGGGGGACCTGCTCGCCACGCTCGCCTCCGGCGTCCTCTCCGTGGTCGTCGCGGTGCTGCTCGTGCACCTGTGGGAGGAGACGGTCTGGGCCGGCTTCTTCCAGGGCCGCCTGGAAGGGCGGCACGGCTTCCTGCCGGCCGCCGTCCTCACCGCCGTGCCGTTCGCGCTCGTCCACCTGCCGCTGGTGCTCATCGACGACCTGGCGGCCGGGCAGGTCGCGCTCTCGGTCGGCGCGTTGCTCCTGCTCGGGGTGATGGTGCGCCTGCTGGTCGGCGCCACGGTGCGCGGAGCCGCCGGCAGCCTGCTGGCCGCCGGCCTGGTGCACGCGACGTTCAACGCGTCGAACAACGAGGGGAACCTGGTCGACGACCTGCTCGGCGGGGGGCAGCCCTCGCTGCCCGCCGTCGCCGCCGCGGCGCTGGTCACCGCCGGGGCACTCCTCGCGATCCGCGGCCGGCGCTGACGTCCGGCCCGAGAGGGCGCCGACACCGCGTACGCCGCCGCCCACCGGCAGCAGTCCCCGGTGACCGGGGGCCGAGCAACGCGCCGAACGGCTGTGATGGCCTTCGACGGCTCGGCCCTGGCCACGCTCGTCGTCCGCGAGCAGGAGACCGACCCGCTGCGCGTGGTCGCGCCGTCCTGACCCCCTCGATCGCGGGGCCGGCGCCCCCCGGATCAGTCGCGGTCGAGGTGGTCGAGGACGGCCTCGGCGACCTCATCGGGGGCGTCCTCGGTCGGGATGTGCTTGCCCGGCACCTCGACGAGGTCGGCACCGGGCACCTGGGCGACGTATCGCCGGGCGAACTCGATCCTCTGGAACACGTCGTCGCGGCCCCACACCAGCCGGGTGGGGACCGCCCGCTCGATCAGCCCGGGGACCAGGTCCAGGGTGTAGCGGGCATCGGCGGCGGCAGCCATCGCCATCCACGACCTGACCCGGCGCTCGTCGTGCCAGGGCGAGACGTAGTCCTCGACCTCGGCGTCCGACAGCGGGCGGGCGACGGCCTTGCGGGTGCTCTCGCGACGGGCGGCCAGGAGGTCCTCGACCGTCGTGCCCGCGCGCACGGCCGGGTCCCGGAACCGCGCCACGGCCGGGACCGGCCACGAGTCCAGCAGCACCGCGTTCACCAGCACCATGCTGCGGATGCGCTCCCCGCCGGTGACCACCACGTGCTGGGCGACGGCCCCTCCGATGTCGTGAGCGGCGAGGTCGAACGTGGACAGCCCCAGCGCATCGGCTGCCTCGAGCACCGTGGCCGCCAGCGCCGGCACGGCGGCGTCCGAGTCGTCGAGCTCGCCTCCGCTGCGCCCGAAGCCGGGCAGGTCCAGCGCCAGGCACCGGCGCCGCTCCCCGAGCCGGTCCAGGACCGGTTGCCACACCCGGCTCCAGAAGGTGCCGTGCAGGAGCACCAGCGGGGGCGCCGACGACGCCCCCGCCGTGAGGTAGGACAGCTCGGTCCCCTCGACGTCCACGGTCTCGCGCTGCATGGCTCCCCCGGTGCCCGCCGGTCCGGCGCCGGAACCCTCCCGCACCTGCGGCCAGCGAAGCGGTCGACGGGCGCGGGCCTGCCGGTCGTCACCCCCCGTGCTGCCCCGCTCGGGCCCGACCGAGGCACCGGCCCGGCCCGGCCCGGCCCGAGACGAGTGCCACACCCGCCGGTGCGCGCATGCGTCCGCGCAGGTCAGCGGGCCACTCGCGGACCCCATACGTCGTCGCCCGCGGGACGCGCGGGAGGCGGCCGGTTGGGCGTGTCCGCCGCGCCGCAGGCAGGATGACTGCCGACATGGGGAGTGCAGCACGCGCGGAGGCGGTCGCCCCGCAGGGGACCGGCCGACCGCTCCGGGCCTGGCAGCAGGCCGCGCTGGCGGAGTACGAGCAGCGCTCGCCCAAGGACTTCCTGGTCACCGCGACCCCGGGTGCGGGCAAGACCACCTTCGCCCTCACCCTGGCCGCGCGGCTGCTGCAGCGGCGCGAGGTCGCCCGCGTCGTCGTCGTCTGCCCCACCGACCACCTGCGGCTGCAGTGGGCCGACGCCGCCGACCGGATGGGCATCGTGCTGGACCCCGGGCTGACCAACGCCGTCGGCCCGGTGCGCGCCGGCACCCAGGGCTACGTGACCACCTACGCGCAGGTCGCCGGCAAGCCGATGCTGCACGCCGCCCGCGCCACCACGGTCAAGACGCTGGTGGTCCTGGACGAGGTGCACCACGCCGGTGACGGGCTGTCCTGGGGCGAGGCGGTCGAGGAGGCCTACGGCCGGGCCGCCCGCCGGCTGTGCCTGACCGGGACGCCGTTCCGCACCAAGGCCGACGAGCGCATCCCCTTCGTCCGCTACGAGGAGGACGGCTTCGAGGCCGACGCCGGGGAGAGCGGCGCCGGCCTGGTCAGCCGCGCCGACTACACCTACGGCTACAAGGAGGCGCTGGCCGACAGCGTCGTCCGCCCGGTCGTCTTCGCCGCCTACACCGGCACCTCGCGCTGGCGGAACTCCGCCGGCGAGGTGGTCGCCGCATCGCTGTCGGAGGCCGGCACCCGGTCGGTGGAGATGCAGGCCTGGCGCACCGCGCTGGACCCCAAGGGGCAGTGGGTGCCGCACGTCATCGCCGCCATGGACGACCGGATCACCCACCTGCGCGAGGAGGGCGGCATGCCCGACGCCGCCGGGCTGATCCTCGCCAGCGACCAGGACGACGCGCGCGCCTACGCCCGGATCGTCCGCCGGGTCACCGGGAAGGCGCCGGAGGTGATCCTGTCCGACGACCCCAAGGCGTCGAAGAAGATCGAGCGGTTCGCCACCGGGTCGGCACGGATCGCGGTCTGCGTGCGGATGATCTCCGAGGGCGTCGACGTCCCGCGGGCCGCCGTCCTGGCCTGGATGACCTCCTACCGCACGCCGCTGTTCTTCGCCCAGGCCGTCGGGCGCGTCGTCCGCGCCCGGGCCGCGCACGAGTCGGCGACGGTCTTCCTCCCCGCCGTCCGGCCGCTGCTGAGCCTCGCCGCGTCCATGGAGGAGCAGCGCAACCACGTGCTGCCCCCGCCGAAGACGGTGCAGGGCGACGAGCTGGACCTCGAGCCGCTGCCGGCGGAGGAGCGCGAGCCGGTCACGGCCAAGCATTTCGAGGCGCTGGAGGCCGACGCCCGCTTCGCGCACGTGCTGCACAGCGGCACCGCGCACACCGGGTCCGGCGGCGCCGTGGAGCCGCTGGCCGCCGAGGAGGAGGAGTTCCTCGGCATCCCCGGCCTGCTCACCCCGGAGCAGACCGCGTCGCTGCTGGCCCGCCGGGACGACGAGCTGCGGCTGCGCATCGCCCAGCGGGCGCACGCCGCCGACGACACCGGCGAGCTGCCGCTGGTGCAGGACCACCCCGACGAGGACGACGCCGGCCGGTCCTGGCGCGACGCCGCCGAGCTGCGCCGGGAGGTCAACCGGCTGGTCGCCCGGGTGGCGGCCAAGACCTCCCGGCCGCACGGCGTGGTGCACACCGAGCTGCGCAAGGCGGTGCCCGGCCCACCGTCGGCCTCGGCGTCGGTCGACGTCCTCCGCGCCCGACGGGAGCGCCTGCGCACCATGCTCTGAGCGTGCCTGCGGGCGTTCCACCCGCCGTGCCGGCCCGGTGGCGCCGGCGGAGGACGGGGAACGCCGGCCGTGCGGGAGGGCTACACCGGCTGGCCGCGCCCGGTGTGCCCGACGGTGACCTGCTGGTCGACCCGGCAGTCCCGGCCGATCCGCCGGGCGGTGGTGGTGGTCGCGGAGCCGTGCTCGATGAACAGGCCCGGGCCGATCTCCGCGCAGTCCAGGTGCAGCGTGGGCGACGGCACGCCGTCACCCTGCCCGAGCGCCGTCCCCGGGCCAGCCACCCGACGGTGGTCAGCTCGCCGGAGCGGTCAGCAGACCGCGGGCCGCGGCGAGGGCCACCGCCTCGGTGCGACCGCCCGCGCCGAGCTTGGCCAGGATCCGGCTGACGTGCACGCTCGCCGTCTTCTCGCTCATGAAGAGCTCCGCGCCGATCTGCCGGTTCGTGCGGCCCTGCGCCAGCAGCCGGAGCACCTCGGTCTCCCGGGGCGTGAAGACCGCGCTCGCGGCGGGGACCCGTCCGGTGCCGGGCAGGTCCAGCCGGCCACGCCGGGCCAGCCTGGTGACCGCCGACCGCAGGGGCGCGGCGCCGAGCCGGGCGGCGACCTCGGCGGCCGCCCGCAGTTCCCCGGCGGCCGCGGTCCGGTCGTCGACGGCCAGCAGTGCCTCGGCCAGCCGCCACCGCGAGCGGGCCTGCTCGTACACGTGCCCGTAGCCGAACGCCTCCACCGCGGCCCGCCACGGGCCCGGGTCCGCCCGGCCGGCCAGGCGGGCCGCCTCCGCCTCGACCCGGGCGCGCCAGGCGACCGCCTCGACGCCGAGCGGGCCGACCCCCCGCAGGTGGTCGTCGACCGCCGAAGAGGCCAGCGTGACCAGCTCCTGCCCCAGGGCCACCCAGTGCCGCACACCGGCGTCGTCGCCGGCCACCCGGGCGGCCGCGGCGGCATCCCCGACCGGGGCCAGCGCGGTCGCGACCAGCCGGAGCGCGGCCAGCCGGTCGACGTCCCAGTGGGTGTGCAGCTGCCGCACCGCCGCCCGGGCCCGCTCGGCCGCCGTGCCGGCGTCGCCGGCCCAGGCGGCGAGGTCGATCTCCGCCCCGGCCGTGGCGAGCAGCAGCAGGACGTGCGCGTCCAGCCGGGCGGTCAGCCCCCGCGCCCAGACCAGCCGCTCGGCGGCCGACGCGTCCCCGCGGCCGACCTGGACCAGCAGACCCGCGGCCCGCACGTGCGCCGCCATCTCGGGCACCCGCGCCAGCCCCTCGGCGAGCTCCAGGCTGCCGTCCCAGTCCCCCGCGACGTAGCGGGCCGAGACCCCCAGGTGGCGCAGCTCGGCGCCGTAGAAGGACCACTCGACGCCCAGCTCGGCCGCCCGCGCCAGCGCCGCGTCGACCCACCGCAGGGTCGCGCCGACGTCCCCGGACTCGTAGGGCACGACGGCGAGGTTGAACAGCACGCGGAGCTCGACGTCGGTGTCGCCCGACCGCCGGGCCCGCACCAGGGCCTCCTCCAGCCGCCGGGTGACCGCGTCCCGATCGCCCCCGCCGCGCATCCGGGCCAGGGAGACCGCCGTGTCGGCCCACGCGCTGTCCAGGGCGAGCGCGTCCGCGGCGGCCAACGCCTCGTCGGCCGCCGCGTCGGCCTCGGCCCGGCGGCCCAGGGCGTAGCTGGTCCGTGCGTGGGTGGCTGCTGCCCAGGTGCGCACCGGAGACGGGGGGTCGGCCGGCACCAGCTCCATCGACCGGCTGCTCTCCCGGTACGCCGCCGCCTGGTCCTCGATGCGGGCCAGCGCCTGGGCCAGCCGGTAGTGCAGGCGGGCCTGCTGCACCGGGTCGCCGTCGGGACCCAGCAGCGCGAGGGCCGAGCGGATGAGCGCCACCGCGCGGGTCGGCTCGCCCGCGGTGCGGGCGGCGGCCGCGCTGTCGAGCAGGAGGGTTGGCTGGTCCCGGCCTGCGCGTGCAGCGGCGTCCGGTACCGCGGTCCACAGCGCCAGCGCCGCCTCGAGGTGCTGCAGCTGCTCGGCCGGCGCGCCGGCCGAGGACGCCTCGGCCGCTGCGTCCAGCGAGGCGGAGAACGCCCCCGCGAGGTCGTTGCTGCCCCGGGCGTGGTGGGCCAGCTCGGCGGCCGTGCCGGCTCCGGGCGTCGCCGCCAGGTACGCCGCGACCGTCGCGTGCAGCCGTACCCGCTCGCCGGGGAGCAGGTCGGCCAGGACCGCCTCGCGCAGCAGGGCGTGCCGGAAGCGGTAGCGGCCGTCGCCCGAGACGACGAGCAGGTGGTGGTGCACCGCCTCGGCCAGTGCGGCCTCCAGCTGCGCCGGCGCCAGCCCGCTGACGGCGGTGACCAGTTCGTGGCGGACGCGCCGCCCGGCGACCGCGGCCACCCGCAGCACCTGCTGGGCTGCCGCGCCGAGCTGCTCCACCCGCGCCAGCAGCACGTCCGTCAGCCCCATCGGCAGCGTCTCCCCGGCCAGCCCGGCGGCGAGCAGCTCCTCGGCGTAGAAGGCGTTGCCCTCCGCCCGCACCACGACGTCGTCGACCGTCCGGTCGGGCACACCGGCGGCCAGCCCGCGCACGAGCTCCCCGACCGCGGCGTCCGGCAGCGGCGCCAGGTCCAGCCGCTCGACCCCCGGCATCCGCACCAGCTCGGCCAGCAGCGGGCGCAACGGGTGCCGGCGGTGCAGGTCGTCGGACCGGTAGGAGGCGACGACGACGATCGGCGCCTCGGTCAGCCGGGCGAGCAGGTAGCGGAGCAGGTCGCGGCTCGACCGGTCGGCCCAGTGCACGTCCTCGAGGACGACGAGCAGCGGCCCCTCCGCGGCCAGCTCGGTGAGCACTCCCGCGACCGACTCGAACACCTGCAGCCGACCGTCGTCCACGAGCGGCCGGGGTGACAGGGGCCGGCCGAGGTCCGCGGCGTCGCCCGACGGCAGCTCGCGCACGCCGCCTGCGGCCCGGCCGGCGGCCAGGCCCGCGAGGGCCGGTGGTGCCGCGGCGGAGGGGACCGCCGGCTCGCCGGTCACCGGCCGCAGCAGGTCCACGAACGGCAGGTAGGGCAGCCCCACGTCGCCGAGGTCCACGCAGTGCCCGGTGAGCACCCGCAACCCGCGCCCGGCGGCGCGGGCGGCGAGCTCGTCGAGCAGCCGGGTCTTGCCGACGCCGGCGTCTCCGGCGACCAGCACCGCGCAGGCGCGCCCCTCGAGGGCGCGGTCGACCGCAGCGAGCAGGCGGGCGAGTTCGGCGTCCCGGCCCACCAGCGGTCGGTCGCCCCACTGTGGCACGGGGTCGATCGTGGCACGGCCCGCCGACGGCCCTGCCTCAGCCGGCCCGCCGGGCGCGACGGGCCGGCCACCGGCCACCCCGCGTCCACGTGCCCCGGCCGCTCCGCTGCAGCACCTCGCGGCGGTAGGCCAGCTCGGCCTCCAGGCCGGGGTTCGGGTAGAAGGTCATGACCGTCTCCTGTCGTCGTCGGGGTCCGACGGCGTCGACGGTCGTGCTGAGGGGTGGGGCCGGGCATCGGTCGACCGGGCGCACCTGCCCGGCTCTGAGGGGCCCTGAGGCCCCTCAGGCGGCCCTCAACGCAGCTCGGTGCCCTTGGTCTCCTTGAGCGTGAGGATGACGGCGAACGCGAGGGCTGCACCGGCTGCCACGTACCAGAAGAACCACAGCGGGCGGCCGGCCTCCGACAGCGCGGTGATCACCAGCGGTGCGGTGCCGCCGAAGACCGCGACCGTGAGGTTGTACCAGGCGCCGATGCCGGTGGCCCGCAGCTCCGTGGGGAACAGCTCGCTCATGATCGCCGGGGCGATCGAGGCGAACAGGGCGTAGAGGCCCAGGCCCGTGCAGAACACCACGATCAGGGAGAACAGGTTGTCCTGCACCAGGAAGGACAGCGGCACGATGAGCACCGCGATCGCCCCCGACCACACCAGCATCTGCGGTCTGCGGCCGAACCGGTCGGACAGGGCGCCGAACGGGTAGCACAGCGCCACGAACAGCGCGGTGCCGGTCGACAGCGCGATGAAGACGTCGGTCTTGTCGGCCCCGCGGAAGGTGATCGCGAAGGGCGTCAGCGCGCTGAAGAAGGTGTAGTAGGAGAACGTCGAGAGCAGGGTGAAGGCGCACAGCTGCAGCACCGCCTTGGGGTGGTGCTTGATGGTCTGCAGCAGCGGGTTCTTCGTCGCCCGTGCCTTCTCGGCGTTCTCCTCGAACTGCTCGGTCTCCACCAGCGAGCGGCGCAGCCACATGCCGACCAGGCCGAGCACGCCGCCGATGAAGAAGGCGATCCGCCAGCCCCAGCTCTCCAGCTGGTCCTGGCTGAGCACGCTGGTCAGCAGCACGCCCAGCAGGGACGCCGCCAGCAGTGCCGAGCCGGTGGAGATGTAGAAGAACGACGAGTAGCGACCCCGCCAGGACGGAGGGGCGATCTCGCCGAGGTAGGCCGAGGCGTTGGACACCTCCCCGCCGAGCGACATGCCCTGCGCGATGCGGGCCAGCAGCAGCCCGATCGGCGCCAGCCACCCCACCTGCTCGTAGGTCGGCAGGATCGCGATGACCATGGAGCCGCCGGCCATCAGCAGGATGGTGAGCAGCATGCCCGCCTTGCGACCGCGCAGGTCGGCGAAGCGGCCGAGCAGGAGGCCACCCAGCGGCCGGAAGAAGAAGGCCAGGGCATAGGTGGAGGTCGCACCGATCAGGGCGAGCGCCTCGTTCTCCGCCGGGAAGAACTGGCCGGCGAAGAAGACGACGAAGGTCGCGTAGACCGTCCAGTCGAACCACTCGACCGCGTTGCCGATGCTGGCGGAGACCAGCGTCCGCACCGGTAGCCGGTGCGACTGCCCGGTCGCCGTCGTGCCCCGCCCCTGCTGGACCGCGCCTGCCATGGGGACTCCTGCCGTCGCCCGGATGCTGGACGGCACGACCGTAGAGCCGACGGTGACGCACGGCACGTCGGGGGGGGTCCGGACCGGGCGACGGCCGCCTCGCGGCGAGATGCACGACACGGCTCCAGGCCCCCGACCGGGGTCGGGGCGGTGGTCCGTGAAGGCGTAACCAAATGGCACCCGGGGGCACGATGCACCCGGCCCGGACACCGTCCACGCTACCCGCGGACCCGGCCGCCCACACGGACCCGGACGGGTGGATCCGCCGCCCGGGCGCCGTGCCAGACTCCGGCCGTGGCCGACCTCACCGCCGCCGAGGCGCGGGTCCTCGCCGCGGTCGACGAGGTCGCGGCGGTCGCCCTGCTGCGCGAGCTGGTCGCCGTCCCCTCGGTCGGCGGCAGCCCGGCGGAGTGCGAGGTGCAGCACCTCGTCGCCGACCGGCTGGAGCAGCTCGGCCTCGTCGTCGACCGCTGGCCCATCGACCTCGCCGCCGCGGCCACCGCGCCGGACGCCCCCGGCCAGGAGGTCCGGCGCACCGAGGCATGGGGCGTCGTCGGCACCGCCCCGGCCGCCGAGGACGGGCTCCCGGCGCTGGTCCTCAGCGGACACACCGACGTCGTCCCGGCCGGGGACCGGTCGCTGTGGCCGGCCGACCCCTTCGACCCGCGCGTGGCCGGCGGGGCGGTGCACGGCCGCGGGTCCTGCGACATGAAGGCCGGCGTCGCCGCCGTCCTCGCCGCGCTGGCCGCCGTCCGGGCGGCGGGTGTCCGGCTGGCCCGGCCGGTCGCGGTGCACGCGGTCGTCGGCGAGGAGGACGGCGGCCTCGGCGCCTGGGCGACCCTGCGGCGCGGGCACCGCGGGGAGGTCTGCGTCATCCC
Source organism: Geodermatophilus pulveris (assembly GCF_900188375.1). GTDB lineage: Bacteria > Actinomycetota > Actinomycetes > Mycobacteriales > Geodermatophilaceae > Geodermatophilus > Geodermatophilus pulveris. The sequence continues at coordinate 228,926 of NZ_FZOO01000007.1, forward strand.
CGAGCCGACCGCGGGCGCGGTGGTCACCGCCAACGCCGGCGCACTCACCTTCCGGCTGGAGGTCATCGGCCACGCCGCGCACGCCGCGCACCGCCACCGCGGGGTCAGCGCGGTGGAGCTGTTCGAGCGCGTGCACGCCGGGCTGCGCGCGTTCGAGGCCGAGCGGCAGGCCGGCGCCGACCCGCGCTTCGGCGGCGCCCCGTACCCGTACGGCATCAGCATCGGCCGGGTGCAGGCCGGCGAGTGGGCCAGCTCGGTGCCCGACCGGCTGGTCGCCGACGGCCGCTACGGCGTCCGGCTCGGCGAGGACGTCGCCGCCGCCCGGGCCGCCCTGGAGGCACGGCTGGCCGCCCTCTGCACCTCCGACCCCTGGCTGGCCGACCACCCCGTCCGGCTCACCTGGACCGGCGGGGCGTTCGCCAGCGGCGCGCTGCCGGCCGGTCACCCGCTGCTGCCCGCCGTCCAGCGGGCCGTCGGCGACACCGGGGTGGGCGTCCCGCCCGAGCGGGCCATCCCCGCCGGCAGCGACCTGCGGCTCTACGCCGCGGCGGGGGTGCCGACGCTGCACTACGGCCCCGGTGACCTGCAGCTGGCGCACGGGCCGCAGGAGCGGGTGCCCATCGGGGAGCTGGTCACCGCGGCGCGGGCGTTCGCGCTGCTCACCCTGCGCACCTGCGGGGTGGCATGACCCTCGTCGGGTTCGAGGCCTGGGCGCGGCTGGCCGGCGACTCCCCCACCTCGCGCACCGAGTGGGCCGCCGTCGTCGCGGCGTGGGGCGAGCCGCACCGCCGATACCACGACCTGGCGCACCTGGCCGCCGTCCTGGGGCTGGTCGGGGAGCTGGCCGGCGCGGCGGCCGACCCCGACGCGGTGCGGCTGGCCGCCTGGTACCACGACGTCGTCTACGACCCCCGCCGCGGCGACAACGAGCAGGTCAGCGCGGAGCGGGCACGCGCCGGGCTGCGCGGGCTGGTGCCGCCGCAGCGGGTGGAGGAGGTGGCCCGGCTGGTGCTGCTCACCGCCGGCCACGACCCGGCGCCGGACGACGCGGACGGCGCGGTGCTCTGCGACGCCGACCTCGCCGTGCTGGCCGGCCCGCCCGAGGCCTACGCCGCCTACGCCTCGGCGGTCCGCGAGGAGTACCGGCACCTGTCCGACGCCGAGTTCACCACCGGCCGGATCGCCGTCCTGGAGCACCTGCTGGCGCTGCCGGCCCTCTACCGGCTGCCCGCCGTGGCCGGGGAGTGGACCCCGCGGGCGCGGGCCAATCTCACCGCGGAGCTCGGCCTGCTGCGGGCGCGCGCCGCCTCCTGAGCCGCAGGCCGGCCCCCACCAGGCGGGCGAGCAGCTCCCGGCCGCCGACCGGCTGGGCGCCGGCGGCCACCGCCACGTCGTAGAGGTCGGCCGGGACGTCGTAGTGGTCGCCCTGGAACGCGCGGCGGGGGATGCCGAGCTCCGCGGCGACGAAGGCGTGCAGCTCCTCGTAGGAGACGTCGCTGACCAGGTGCGACCAGCGGCGGCCGCGCCAGGGCCACACCGGGGGGTCGATCAGCACCGCCACGGCACGAGTCTGCCGGTCGCACTAGCGTCCTGCCGGTGGACGAGGAGATCCGCTGGGGCGTCGTCGGGCCCGGCCGCATCGCCGAGAGCGTCATGACCGACTTCGCGCACGTGCCGGGCGCCCGGCCGGTGGCGGTCGCCTCCCGGTCGGCCGACCGCGCCGCCGCCTTCGCCCGGCGGCACGGGCTGGAGCGGGCGCACGGCAGCTACGCCGACATCGTCGCCGACCCCGACGTCGACGCCCTCTACGTGGCCACGCCGCACCCGCAGCACCACGCCGTCGCCCTCGCCGCCCTCGACGCCGGCAAGGCGCTGCTGGTGGAGAAGGCGTTCACGGCCACCACGGAGGGCGCCCGTGAGGTCGTCGAGCGGGCGCGGGCGCGCCGCGTCTTCGTCATGGAGGCGATGTGGACCCGCTTCCAGCCGGCCGTCGTCCGGCTGCGGGAGCTGGTGGCCGACGGCGCGATCGGCGAGGTGCGGTCCGTGCAGGCCGACCTCGGGGTGGCCCGCGACTACGACCCGGCCGACCGGCTGTTCGCCCGCGAGCTCGGCGGCGGCGCGCTGCTGGACCTCGGCGTCTACGTGGTGTCCTTCGCCCAGATGCTGCTCGGCGCCCCCGACACGGTGCACGCGACCGGCTCGCTGTTCCCCACCGGCGTCGACGCCGAGGCCGCGCTGCTGCTCGGGTACGCCGACGGCCGGTCGGCCACGCTGACCACCTCGCTGCGCCACCCCACGCCGGGGCAGGCGCGGGTGTTCGGCACGGCCGGCTGGATCGACGTGCTCCCCCGCTTCCACCACCCGCGGACGATCGTGCTGCATCGCACCGGCGCCGAGCCCGAGGAGGTCACCCGGCCGCCGTCGGGCACCGGCTACTCCCACGAGTTCGCCGAGGTGACCGCGTGCCTGCGGGCCGGGCGCACCGAGAGCGCGGTCATGCCGCTGGCAGACACCCTCGCCGTCCAGTCGGTGCTCGGGGAGGCCGCCGGGCACCTCGGTGTGCGGCACCGGGAGGACCCGGACGCCCTGCAGGGGGCCGATCTGTTCGGGTGAGATCGCTCCAGCACCGGCCGACCGCGGCCGATGAGCGGTCGACGGCCTGACCCTCGGGCCACCGACCCGACAGGAGCACATCACACATGGCACTCATCGAGGGCCTGGCCGCGGTCGCGGCCAAGATCGTCGGCGCGAGCACCGTCGCCCAGGCGACCGCCGGGGTCGGCATCGCCGTGGCCGGGGTGACCGGCGCCGGCGCTGTCGGCGCCCTGCCGACCCCGGTGCAGGACGCCGTCGCGGGCGCCGTCGAGGTCGCCACGCCGTTCGACCTGCCCGACTCGACCGACAGCACCGACGACGACGGCACGCCCGACCAGGGCCCCGGCGACGTCCCGGACACCGACGACTCCGTCGAGGACGGCACCGACGGCAGCACCGACGACGACGGCACGCCCGACCAGGGCCCCGGCGACGCGCCGGGCACCGACGACTCGCCCGAGGACGGCGCTGACGACTCGGTGGACGACGGGCTCGAGGACGGCGCGGAGTCCGGGAACGGCCGCAACTCCGGCCCGGGCAGCGTGAACAGCGGCAAGGACGCCGAGGAGCGCGCCGCCCAGCTGGCCGAGCGGGCCGAGGAGGACGCCCGGGAGGAGGCCGAGGAGCAGGCCCGCGAGGCCGCCGAGGAGGCCGCCGAGGCCCAGCGCGAGGCCGAGGAGCAGGCCCGCGAGGCCGCCGAGGAGGCCGCCGAGGCCCAGCGCGAGGCCGAGGAGCAGGCCCGCGAGGCCGCCGAGGAGGCCGAGGAGCAGGCCCGGGAGGCGGCCGAGGAGGCCGCCGAGGCCGAGCGCGAGGCGCGGGAGGACGCCGAGGAGGAGGCCCGCGAGGCCGCCGAGGAGGCCGAGGAGGACGCCCGCGAGGCCGCCGAGCGCGGCTCCGACGACGACTGATCGTCACTCCTGCGGCAGGCCGGGACCCGCTCCTGCGAGCGGCGTCCCGGCCTGCGGCGTCCCCGGAGACGCCCACGCCCGCCCGGTCGCCTGGTCGAGGGTGGGCACGCGGGTCGGCGTCCGGCCGGTGCGGCGCACCTCCCCGGCCAGCACGACGGCGTCGGTGACGGCCGCCCCGCCGGGGTCGTTGTTGAGGTAGACGAGCACGTCGGCGTCCCCGTAGGTCGCCGACACCCGCTCCGCCCACAGCCGCAGGGTCGCGGGGCGGTACGCCCAGCCCTCCGCGCCGGTGTGCAGTCGCAGGTAGCCCCACTGGGTGGTGCGCCACAGCGGGGTGACCGGCTGCTCGGCCCGGTCGGCCCAGCACAGCGCCGCCTCGTGGCGCTCCAGAACCGCGCGGACCTCGTCGGTCCACCACGAGTCGTGCCGCGGCTCGACGGCGACCCGGGTGCCGGCCGGGAACTGCTGCAGGCAGTCGCGCAACAGGACCGGGTCGGCCCGGAGCGTGGGCGGCAGCTGCAGCAGGACGGCGGCCAGCCGGTCACCCAGCCCGGCGACCCGGTCCACGAGCCGGGCGACCGGCTCCTCGGGGTCGCGCAGCCGCTTGACGTGGGTGAGGAACCGGCTGGCCTTGACCGCCCAGCGCACGTCCGGCGGGGTGCGCGCCCGCCACGCCTCGAACGTCGCGCGCTCGGGCAGCCGGTAGAAGGCGTTGTTGCTCTCCACGGTGGCGAAGTGCGCCGCGTGGTGCTCCAGCCACAGGCGCTGGGGCAGCCGCGGCGGGTAGAAGCGGCCGCGCCAGTCGCGGTACTGCCAGCCCGACGTCCCGATCACCACCGCCACGCCGTCCGCCTACCCGGGTCACCCGCCACCGACGCGGCCGGACGCGTGACCGGCGCGCGCAGCGGGCACTGCCGAGCACGTGATCGACCTGCCGCCCACCGTCTTCGTGCTCTACGGCGCCACCGGCGACCTGGCCCGCCGCATGGTGCTGCCCGCCTTCTGGGAGCTCGCCCGGCGCGGCCTGCTGCCGGAGGACTGGCGGCTGGTCGGCAACGGCCGCGGCGACGTGTCCCACGAGGACTTCGCCGGGCGGGTGCGCGACGCGCTCACCGAGTTCGGCCCGCTCGGCGACGGCGCCGACGACGGGTGGGGGGACTTCGCCGGCCGGCTGCGCTTCGCCGGCGGCGGCTTCGACGAGTCCGACCCCGGCAGCCTGCTCGACGTCCTGGCCGAGGCGCGCGCGGAGCTAGGGGGACGGCCCCAGCTCGTCCACTACCTCGCCACGCCGCCGGAGGCCTTCGCGAAGCTCACCCGCGGCCTGCAGCAGAACGGGCTGACCGAGGGCTCCCGGGTCGTCTACGAGAAGCCCTACGGCACCTCCCTGCAGGGCTTCCGCGAGCTCGACGAGCTGGTGCTCTCCGTGCTGGACGAGGACCAGGTCTTCCGCATCGACCACTTCCTGGGCAAGGAGGGCACCCAGGACCTGCACGTGCTCCGCTTCGCCAACGGCCTGTTCGGGCACGTGTGGAGCCGCGAGCACGTGGCCCAGGTGCAGATCGACGTCCCGGAGGACCTCGACGTGGCGGGGCGGGCGGAGTTCTACGACGCGACCGGCGCCGCCCTGGACATGCTGGTCACCCACCTGTTCCAGCTCGCCGCCGAGGTGGCGATGGAGCCGCCGGCCAGCTTCTCCCCCGCCGACCTGCAGGCCGCCCGCGAGGGGGTGCTGGCCGCCTTCCGGCCGCTGGACCCCGAGGAGGTGGTGCTCGGGCAGTTCGACGGCTACACCGACGTCGACGGCGTGGCCGGTGACTCCCGCACCGACACCTACGTGGCCGCCCGCCTGTGGGTGGACACCGACCGCTGGCGGGGCGTGCCGTTCGTGCTGCGGACCGGCAAGCGGCTGGCCGCCAGCGAGCAGCGGGCCAGCCTGCTGCTGCGCCGTCCGGAGGGCCCGGTGACCGACGTCCCCGGGCACGGCAACGTGCTGTCCCTGTCGCTGTCCGGGTCCGGGGCGGTGGACCTGCAGGTGGTCGCCAAGCAGCCCGGCCCGGACCTCGCCCTGGCCGCGGCGACGGCCACGCTGCAGCTGGCCGACGTGCCCGGCGGGACGCCGCTGCCGCCCTACGTCTCGCTGCTGCACGACGTGCTGGTCGGCGACCGGTCGCTGTTCACCAGCAGCGACGGCCTGGCGCACGCGTGGCGGGCCTTCGCCCCGCTGCAGGAGCGGCCACCCCGGGTGCACCGCTACGCGCCCGCCTCCTGGGGGCCGGCGGAGGCCGACGCGCTGGCCGAGCCGGCCGGTTGGCTGCTCGGCGACTGACGCCGGGCGGGGACCATGCACGGGCCCCGGCCGGGCCCGCAGGACCCGGTTGCAGTCGGGCCGCGGACGCCGACAGGGGCGGCCCGCCGCAGCGGACCGCCCCTGCCGGGCAGTGCGGGTGGTGCTGGACTCAGAAGTCCATGCCGCCCATGCCGCCGTCGCCACCGGCCATGGCCGGGGCGTTCTTCTCCGGCTTGTCGGCGATGACGGCCTCGGTGGTGAGGAAGAGCGCCGCGATGGAGGCGGCGTTCTGCAGCGCCGAGCGGGTGACCTTGGCCGGGTCGATGATGCCGGCCGCGACCAGGTCCACGTACTCGCCGCTGGCGGCGTTGAGGCCCCAGCCGGTCTCGGAGTTGCGGACCTTCTCCGCCACGACACCGCCCTCGAGGCCGGCGTTGATGGCGATCTGCTTCAGCGGGGCCTCGAGCGCGACGCGCACGATGTTGGCACCGGTCGCCTCGTCACCGGTCAGCTCGAGCTTGTCGAACGCGACGGCCGTGGCCTGCGCCAGGGCGACGCCACCACCGGCGACGATGCCCTCCTCGACGGCGGCCTTGGCGTTGCGCACCGCGTCCTCGATGCGGTGCTTGCGCTCCTTGAGCTCGACCTCGGTCGCGGCGCCGGCCTTGATGACGGCGACGCCACCGGCCAGCTTGGCCAGGCGCTCCTGCAGCTTCTCGCGGTCGTAGTCGGAGTCCGACTTCTCGATCTCGGCGCGGATCTGGTTGACCCGGCCGGCGATCTGGTCGGTGTCGCCGGCGCCCTCGACGATCGTCGTCTCGTCCTTGGTGACGACGACCTTGCGGGCGCGGCCGAGCAGCTCGACGCCGGCCGACTCCAGCTTGAGGCCGACCTCCTCGCTGATGACCTGGCCACCGGTGAGGATGGCGATGTCGGTCAGCATGGCCTTGCGGCGGTCACCGAAGCCGGGGGCCTTGACGGCGACCGACTTGAAGGTGCCACGGATCTTGTTCACGACCAGGGTCGCGAGGGCCTCGCCCTCGACGTCCTCGGAGATGATGGCCAGCGGCTTGCCCGACTGCATGACCTTCTCCAGCAGCGGGAGCAGGTCCTTGACCGAGCTGATCTTGCTGTTGACGACGAGCACGTACGGGTCGTCGAGGACGGCCTCCATGCGCTCGGCGTCGGTGACGAAGTAGGGCGAGATGTAGCCCTTGTCGAAGCGCATGCCCTCGGTGAGCTCGAGCTCCAGGCCGAAGGTGTTGCTCTCCTCGACGGTGATGACGCCTTCCTTGCCGACCTTGTCCATCGCCTCGGCGATGAGCTCACCGATGGCGGTGTCGGCGGCGGAGATCGACGCGGTGGCGGCGATCTGCTCCTTGGTCTCGACGTCCTTGGCGGTCGAGAGGAGGTACTCGGTGACCGACTCGACGGCCTTCTCGATGCCCTTCTTGAGGGCCATCGGGTTGGCGCCGGCGGCGACGTTGCGCAGGCCCTCGCGCACGAGCGCCTGGGCGAGCACGGTGGCGGTGGTGGTGCCGTCACCCGCGACGTCGTCGGTCTTCTTCGCGACCTCCTTGACGAGCTCGGCGCCGATCTTCTCCCACGGGTCCTCGAGCTCGATCTCCTTGGCGATGCTCACACCATCGTTGGTGATGGTGGGGGCGCCCCACTTCTTCTCGAGGACGACGTTGCGGCCCTTCGGGCCGAGGGTCACCTTGACGGCGTCGGCGAGGGTGTTCATGCCCCGCTCGAGGCCGCGGCGAGCCTCTTCCTCGAAGGCGATCATCTTGGCCATGTGGTGATGTCCTCCATGCATGGATCGCTGCGCGGCCGGGACCGGCGCCCGCGACGGACGACACCGGCGGCACGGGCACTCCGTCGGCCCGCACACCAGTGCCTCACCGTTCCGACCTGATTGGCACTCGGCACTGTCGAGTGCCAATCCCGAGTCTGGCACTCGCCCCCCACGAGTGCAACCACACGGTCGTCCTCCGGACGACGACCGCGGCCACGTGCCGCCCCCGGCCTGCGCGGAGCCCGGCCACGCCCGTCCTCGGGGACCCCTCCGGGGCCCCGCTCGTCGGTCGTCCCTGCGGAAGTCCGTTGCGTGCCGCCGATGCCCGGACACGGCGAAGGCCCGGCTCCCGCCAGGGAGCCGGGCCTTCGCCGCGGGGATCAGGCGCTGCGGACGGCGTCCGCCTGCGGACCCTTCGACCCCTGGACGACCTCGAACTCGACGCGCTGGCCCTCGTCGAGGCTCTTGTAGCCGTCCATCTGGATGGCCGAGTAGTGGACGAAGACGTCCTGCCCGCCGTCGACGGCGATGAAGCCGAAGCCCTTCTCGGCGTTGAACCACTTCACGGTGCCCTGTGCCACGCGCGCTCCCACGTTTCGTGCTGCGGACGGCCCCCACCGACCAGGGAGCCGGGTCGAGCTCTTCCGCCCGTCGGACACGAACGTGGAACCGAACCGCGGGAGAACGTACAGCACAGGAGGCCGTGCTGAGACGAGGCTCACGTCCGCGGCACACCGGATCGGGGGAGGCGTTCCCCCGGCCGGATCACCCCACCAGACCGGCCTGGCGGGCCGAGCTCAGCGACGGCGACACGCGGTGGGTCGGCGTGACCGTCGGCAGCAGCGGGTCGAGGGTCTTGAGACCCTCGCCGGTGTTCAGGATGACCGTCTCCCGCGAGGGGTCCAGCCGGCCGTCCTCGACCAGCCGCCGCAGCACCGCGGTGGTGACCCCGCCCGCGGTCTCGGCGAACACGCCGGTGGTGCGGGCCAGGTCGCGGATGCCCTGCACGATCTCGTCGTCGCCCACCCGACCCACGGCACCGCCGGTGCGCCGGACGGCGTCCAGCGCGTACGGGCCGTCGGCGGGGTTGCCGATGTTCAGCGACTTGGCGATGCCGGTCGGCTTCACCGGCCGGACGACGTCCCAGCCGTTGTCGAACGCGGTGGCGATCGGGTCGCAGCCGGCCGACTGGGCGCCGAAGACGCGCCACCCGGTGTCCTCGACGATGCCGGCGGCGACCAGCTCGCGGAACGCCTTGTCCACCTTGGTGAGCAGCGAGCCCGACGCCATCGGGATGACCACCTGCGCCGGGATGCGCCAGCCGAGCTGCTCGGCGATCTCGTAGCCCATCGTCTTGGAGCCCTCGGCGTAGTAGGGCCGCACGTTCTGGTTGACGAACGCGGTGTCCTCGAACTCGTCGGTCTCGGCGAGCTCGCTGGTCAGCCGGTTGACGTCGTCGTAGCTGCCGTCGACGGTGACCAGCGTCTGCCCGTAGACGGCCGACTGGACGACCTTGCCCGGCTCGAGGTCGCTGGGGATGAAGACGAGGGACGGCAGGCCGGCGCGGGCGGCGTGCGCGGCGACCGAGTTGGCCAGGTTGCCCGTCGAGGCGGCGGCGATCCTGCGGTAGCCCAGCCCGCGGGCGGCGGTGGCGGCCATGCTGACCACGCGGTCCTTGAAGGAGTGCGTGGGGTTGGCCGAGTCGTCCTTCACCCACAGCCCGCCGGTCATGCCCAGCTCGGCGGCCAGCCGGTCGGCCCGGACCAGCGGGGTCAGGCCCGGGTCGAGGGTGACGCGGTCGGCGGGGTCCTGGCCGACGGGGAGCAGCGCGGCGTAGCGCCAGATGTTCTGCGGGCCGGCCTCGATCTGCTCGCGCGTCACGGCCCGGAGCAGCTCGGGGTCGTAGTCGACCTCCAGCGGGCCGAAGCACTCCGCGCAGGCGTGCTCGGCGACCGGTGCGGAGGTGGCCCCGCAGTTGCGGCAGACCAGGCCCCGCATCGGGCACGGGGGGATCGGGCCACCGGCACTGGAGTCGGCCTGGACGGAACCCGGAGCGGTCAGGGTCATGCGACGACTACCTCCTCATCTTCCCCGCGCCGGGCCGTCGAGCCGCGCGGGACGGAATTGGCACCTGCCACCGCGCGGACGCGCGGGCGGCGGTTGCCGGGGCTTCGTCGGGCCGTGTCCCTCTGCCCCTCTGGATGAGTGGAACGCGGCCGACTCTACCCAGGTCGCGGGCCCCGCCGCGGTCGGGGTCAGGATGGGCCGGTGAGCGCGCGCGTCGTCTACACCGACCTCGACGGCACGATGGTCGGGCCGCGCGGGTCGTTCTGGCACACCGCCACCCGGGGCCTGACCACCGACCCGGCGACCGCGCTGGCCGACCTGCACCGCGCCGGCGTGGCCCTGGTGCTGGTCAGCGGGCGCACCTTCGAGCAGGTGGTCGAGGCCGCCCGCATCTTCGCCGCCGACGGCGCCATCGCCGAGCTGGGCTCGGTGGTCAGCTGGGACGGGGGCCGCGGCGTGCACCGGCTGCGCGGCGCGCTGCCCGGCGAGTTCGGGGACCGCACGCCGATGGAGGTGATGACCGGGCTCGGGGTCGTCGAGGGCCTGCTCGCCACCCACCGCGGCCGGCTGGAGTGGCACGCCCCGTGGCACGCCACCCACGTCACCGACGCCCTGCTGCGCGGCCGGGTCGACCCGCTGGCCGTCGACGCGGAGCTCGCCGAGCGGGGCGCGGGCTGGTTGACGCTCAAGGACAACGGCGCCATCCCGGCGACCTCGCGCATGACCCTGCTGCCCGAGGCGCTGCCACCGCGGGTCTACCACCTGATGCCGCGCGGCATCTCCAAGGGCGCGGCGATCGCCTGGGACCTCGAGCGGCGCGGGCTGACCCCCGCCGACGCGGTGGCGATCGGCGACAGCGTCAGCGACCTGGAGATGGCGCCGGCGGTCGACCGGCTGTGGATCACCGCAAACGGGGCGGGCGTGGACGGGATGGCCGACCTGCTGGTCGCCGTCCCCAACGTGACGGTGACCGACGCTCCCATGGGCGAGGGCTGGGCCCAGGCCGTCCGCGCGTCGTTATGAGGTCACGTCCCTCCGCGCGAAGTGGCGGAAGCCCAGGGCGGTGAAGACCGCGGCGTACCCCAGCGACTGGACGACGCCGCGGAACAGGTCACCGGAGTCGACCGGGGTCTGCAGCAGGTCGGTCCAGGCGAACTCCTCCGCGGTCGGGAAGTAGTCGCGGACGGCGCCGAGCTGCTCGACCTGGTCGAGGATCGCGAAGACGAACATGGTGAACACCGCCCCGCCGACCGCGGCCAGCGGCGCGTCGGTCACCGTGGACAGCCAGAACGCCAGCGCCCCGACGACGAGCAGGTGGACGGCGAGGTAGCCGACCATGCCGGCCAGCCGCAGCAGCGCGTCCCCCTGGGCGAGGGTCACGCCCACCGGCGTCTGGACAGGGCCGAAGCCGAACGCGATCCCGCCGGCCACCAGCGCGGTCACGACGATGGCGAGCAGCGCCCCGACCGACAGCACGAACGCGGCCAGCCACTTCTGCCGGAGCAGCCGCATCCGCGGCACCGGGGTGGCCAGGGTGTAGCGCAGCGACCCCCACTGGGCCTCGCTGGCCACGGTGTCGCCGAAGAACAGCGCGTAGACCACCACCAGGAAGAAGCTCGTCGTCGCGAACAGCACGAACAGGGTGAAGTTCAGCCCGCTGGAGGTGGCGACGTCGACCAGGTTGATCCGCGCGTTCTCCTCCGCCTCCTCGGCACCGCCGAGCTGCAGGGCGCCGATGAGGACGAGCGGCAGCGCCACCATGAGCGCCAGCACGCCGAGGGTGCGCCGCCGCCTGAACTGCCGGCGCAGCTCGACCGACAGCCGCAGGGTCCGCTCGGGCCGGTAGCCCGCGACCGCCCCGGTCGGCTGCACGCGCCCGCTCCGCGGGTCGTCCGTCGTGGTCACGCTTCCTCCCCCACCAGCGCCAGGAACGCATCCTCCAGCCGGCGGCGCGGCGTGAAGGCCTCCACCGACACGTCGGCGGCCACCAGCGCCTGCAGCGCCCGCGCGCGGCTGGTGCCGTCCAGGTCGGCGACCAGCCCCTCGTCGGTGCGCTCCACCGCCACCCCGGGCAGCCCCTCCAGGACGGCGACGGCCCGGTCGGTGTCGGCGTCGTCGGCGAGGCCGACCAGCACCGACCCGCCGGTGCCGACGATCTCCTCCACCGTGCCCTGCGCGATCTTCTGTCCCTTGGCCATGACGACGACGTGGCTGCAGGTCTGCTCGATCTCGCTGAGCAGGTGGCTGGACACGATCACCGTGCGGCCGGTCGCGGCGTAGGAGCGCAGCACCTCGCGCATCGCGTGGATCTGCGGCGGGTCCAGCCCGTTGGTCGGCTCGTCGAGCACCAGCAGGTCGGGCAGGCCGAGCATGGCCTGCGCGATGGCCACCCGCTGGCGCATCCCCTGGCTGTAGCGGCGCACCGGCCGGTCCAGCGCCGCGCCCAGGCCGGCGACGGCGATCGCCTCCTCCATGTGCGCGTCGGCCGCGGGGCGGCCGGTGGCGGCCCAGTACAGCCGCAGGTTGTCGCGGCCGGACAGGTGCGGCTGCAGGCCGGTGCCCTCGACGAAGGAGCCCAGCCGGGACAGCACCGGCGCGCCGGCGTGGACCTCGTGGCCGAACACGGTGATCCGCCCGTCGGTCGGTCGGATCAGCCCCATGAGCATGCGCAGCGACGTCGTCTTCCCCGCGCCGTTCGGGCCGAGCAGGCCGAGGACCTGCCCGCGGCGCACCTCGAAGGACAGGTCGCGGACGGCGACGAAGCCGTCCTTGTAGGCCTTGGTCACCCCGGTGAAGCGCAGGGGCACGTCCTCGCCGTCGGGCTCCACCCGCGACACCCGCGCGCGGCGCCGGCGGCCCCACAGGACGGCGGCCAGCCAGCCGAGCAGGCCCAGGGCGACGAGGACGCCCAGCAGCACCAGCCAGCGGGAGGTGCCGCCGGTGGACTCGCTGCGCCCGTCGACGGTCGGGACGGCCAGCGCCGCGGCGTTCCCGCCGGCGGCCAGCGCGACGGAGTAGACGCCGGCCTCGGCCGGCAGCGCGAACGCCTGGTCGGTGGAGGAGACCACCACCCGCAGGGTGTGCCCGGCCTCGAACCGGTGCACGATCCCGGGCAGGGTGACGCTGACCGTGCTGGGCGCGGTGGGGTCGGCGGACAGGCCGCTGAGCGCCAGGGGCGCGACCAGGCCGGCCGGCAGGGTCGTCGTCCCGTCGGGGGCGACGTCGTAGAGCTTGGCGAACAGCGTGGCCGAGCCGCCGGGCGAGGCGACGGCCAGGTCGATGGTGGAGGCGCCGACGACCTCGACCGCCTCGCCGAGCGGCTCGCTCTCGAAGGCGGCGAACTGACCGGGGATCTCGAACGCGGTCCCGGTCAGCGCCGAGGCCAGCGAGCCGAGGCCGGGAACGACGGTGATCGCGGCCGGCGTGCCCCCGGCCGGGGTGACGACCGGCTGCAGCGGGCCGTCGACGGGGACGGGGCTGCGCTGCGCGGCCTCGGTGCCGACCAGGCCCGGGTAGGCCGCGGTGGTCACGGTGCGGCTGCCGCCCTGCACGGTGCCGACCGACGCGGTGACGCCGGTCGGGGCGGGGAAGGAGAAGCCGGTGCCCGGGTCCGGGCCTCGGGCGGGGTCGTCCGCAGAGCGCAGGTGCCAGTCGAACCACCCGGCGACCTGGTCGCGCAGGTCCGCGGTGGTGCCCTCGGAGGCCTGCGCGTCGTGCCCGCCGGCGTACCAGACGACCTTGACCGGGGTGCCGTCGGCGGCGATGCCGCGGGCGTTGGCGTCGGCCTGGCCCAGGCCGAACAGCGAGTCCTGGGTGCCCTGCACCAGCAGGGTGGGCGCGTCGATCCGGTCCAGGACGGTCGACGGGCTGCTGCGGTCGAGCACGGCGGCGACCTCGGGGGTCAGCGTGCCGGTGGACGCCGCCGACTGGTAGGCCGCGCAGACCTCGGGGGTGAAGCGACCGCAGGTGAGCAGCTGCTCGACCGCCTGCGGGTCCACCGTCGCCGGGTCGACCGAGCCGAGCGCCGCGGGCAGGTCGGCGGCCGCCGGCGCGCCGCCGCCCCCGCCGCCGAGAGCGCCCAGCAGCCCGCCGGAGGGCGCCGAGCCGACGCCGAAGAACAGGCCGGACCACAGCCGCTTGTAGACCCCGCCGTCCTCGGCCTGCGGGGTGGCCGCCACGGTGTCCGCGGCCGGCTCCCCCACCTGGGAGGGGAACAGCGCGGCGGTCAGCGAGTGCCAGGTGATCTGCGGGGCGATCGCGTCGACCCGGTCGTCGTAGCCGGCGGCGAGCAGGGACAGCGCCCCGCCGTAGGAGGCCCCTGCGACGCCGACCCGCGGGTCGCCGTCGGCGTCGAGCCGGACGTCGTCGCGCGCCGCGAGCCGGTCCAGCAGCGCGGACAGGTCGGCCACCTCGGAGCGCGGGTCGTTGAGGCCGATCTGGCCGGTGCTGTCCCCGAAGCCGCGAGCGGAGTAGGTGAGGACGACGTAGCCGCGGCCGGCCAGGTCGCGGGCGTCGGACGCGACGGACTGCTTGCTGCCGCCGAAGCCGTGGGCGAGCACGACCGCCGGCGCGGGGGCGCCGGAGGCGGGCAGGTACAGCGTGGTGTCCAGCTCGGCGGCGCCGTCGCCCTCGCCGACGGGGACCCGCGCGTCCTCGGTGGTGACGTCCCCGGCGGCCGCGGCCGGGGCTGGAGGCAGGAGTCCGGTGAGGACCAGCACGAGGAGCAGGAGCGAGGCGGCGGGCGTCGCACGGGCGCCGGGGCGCGGGCGGGGACGCACGGGCCCGCGGACGGGACGCACGGTGCCGCCAACGGACGGCGACGCCCGTGTGTTCCGGAGGTGTCCGGCCCGGGTGACCCGGTTCAGGGCAGCCACTCACCGGTGGTGACCACCACGAGCCCGGGGTCGTCGACGTCGGGCACCTCGAAGAACCGGACGGCGGGCCCGGTGATCTGCGCGTACTGCTGGGTGAGCTGGACCGCGGCGTCGTACTGGGCCTGGTCGCCCTGGGTGTAGTAGACGGTGGTCGTGGCGATGTCGGCACCCTCGTACTCGCCGATGGGGCCGGCCTCCCAGCCGCCGGAGACCAGCTCCGCGGAGACGTCGCCGGCGAGGCCGGACACGCCGGTGGCGTTGAGCACGGTCACCGGCAGGCGCACCGGCGCGACCGGCGCCGCGTCGGCCGGCGGCAGGGGCCCGACGTCCAGCGGCGGCAGCACCGAGCTGGGGACGGCGGGGGCGGCCGACGTCGGGACGGGCGCGCTCGGCGTGCTGCCCGCCGCGTCCCGCACCTGCGGGGAGGTGAAGGAGTAGACGCCGAGCACCACGAGGGCGACCACGGCCACGGCGAGCAGCCCCACCGCGGCGCGGCGCACGCCCGGACCGCGGCCCGCCTCCTCGCGCATCACGCGCAGCCGCTCGGCCTCGGCGGCCTGGCGCTCGGCCCGGAAGGCGGCGCGGCCGCCGACGACCCCGGTCGAGCTGCCGGTGTCCGGCCCGCGGGCGTCCTCGCCGTCGCGGTCGTCCGGCCCGTACACGTCCTCGTCGGCGTACCGGTCCTCGCCGGTGGACGGGGCGCCGGCGGCGTACGGGGCGTCGTCGTGGCGGGCGGGTGCCCGGTCCGGGATGGCCTCGGTGGCCGGCGCGGCCGCGCGGGCGGGAGCGGCGCGGTCGGGGATGGCCGTGGTGGCCGGCGCGGCGGCCTCGTCGCGCGTGCGGGAGGGGTTGGTCCAGTCGCCGTAGCCGGGTGCCGCCCCGTGCACCGGTGCCGCGGCCGGCGACGGTGCGGCCGACCGGGCCGGCTCGTCGACCGGCGCGGGGGCGGCCGGCACCGGGTGCACCCGGTCGGCGGCGCGGCGGCGGGGCGTCAGCGGCGGCGCGGCCGCGGGCGGCTCGTCGCCGTGGTCCGGGGTGGGGACGGCCTGGAAGGGCGCGACGGTGGTGCGCGGCGCGGCCACCGGTGCCGGCGCAGGCGCGGCCGCCGGCGAGGGCGGGACCGGCAGCCGCACGCGGGTCCGCGGTGCCGGCTCCACGGCACGGGCGCCGCCGGGGGCCGGTGCGGGGCGGGCCGGCACGCCGACCGGGACGGGCACGGGGCGCGGCGGGGCGGCCGCGCGCACCGGCGCGGCCGGGGCGGCCGCCCGCACGGGCGGGGCGGGTGCGGCGGTGCGGACGGCGCCGGCCGGGGCGGCGGCCACGCGGGTGGCGCCGGCGGCGGGCCGGGCCGTCCCGCCGGACGGGCCGGCGGGGCGGGCGGGGACGGCCGGCCGCTGGGCGGCGGGCCCCGATGCGCGCGCGGGAGCGCCGGCCCGCGCGGGGACCGCGGGCGGCACCGGCCGGCCGGGCGGGGGACGGCGGCGGCCCGGGTCCTCGCCGGCGTCGAGCAGGCCGTCGCGACGGCGGTCCGCGCGGCTGGGGCCCGGGGCCGTGGGGTGGTCGCTCAGACCGGGCGGGACGGGGGCCGGCGGGCCGTCGGTGCGCCGACGACCGTGCGGGACGGGGAGGTCCCCCGGGTCCGGTCCGTCACCGCCTGATGCCATGTGCCTGCCCACGGTGAGCAAATCTAGATGCCGCGGCCCCCGTTGCCCAGGATCTGCGCCGTTCGCCGCTGCCCGCGCGCGGCGCGCAGCCGCCGCAGCCGGCGCACCAGCAGCGGGTCGGCCTCCAGTGCCGCGGGCCGGTCGACCAGGGCGTTGAGCACCTGGTAGTAGCGGATCGGGGCCAGGCCGAAGCGGTCGCGGATGGCCGTCTCCTTGGCGCCGGGCCGACGCCACCACTGCCGCTCGAAGGCGAGCACCTCGTGCTCGCGGGGGGTCAGCGCGCCGGGCCGGGCGGCCGGGTCGGGGGCGTGCGCGGGTGACGGGTCGGCGGACGGGGGACGGGGCACCTCGCCCCCCGGCGGGGAGACCGCGGGAGCTGGTTCGGCGGACACGGGACTTCCTTCCTCGGGGACGGCACCGACGGTAGACCCGACCACCGACATCCCGGGGCAGCCCGGCCGTCCCGCCTCAGGCGGGTGCGGGCGCGGCCTCCGCCGCCCGCCGGCGCGCACCGTCCCGGGCGGACCGGAGGCTGTCGACTGTGAACACGGCCAGGGCGACCCAGACGATGACGAAGCCGGCCAGCCGGGCCGGCGGCATCGGCTCCCCGTAGACGAAGACGCCGATCGCCAGCTGCATGAGCGGCGTGACGTACTGCAGCAACCCCACCGTGGACAGCGGGACGCGCCGGGTGGCGCCGGCGAACAGCAGCAGCGGGACGGCGGTCGCCACGCCGGAGCTCACGAGCAGCAGCAGGTGGCCGGTGCCCGCGGTGCCCGCCGTCCCCTCGCCCTGTGCGTGCAGCACCGCGAGCACCGTCACGGCGGGGACGACGACCAGCGCGGTCTCCACGAACAGCCCGGGGGCCGCGGCCACCCGCACCAGCTTCTTCATCAACCCGTAGAGGCCGAAGGTGACCGCGAGGACCAGGGCGATCCACGGGGGGCGGCCGTAGTCGACGGTCAGCACGGCCACCGCGACGGCCGCCGTCCCCACGGCGACCCACTGCAGCCGGCGCAGCCGCTCGGCGAAGAACACGACGCCGAGCAGCACGCTGACCAGCGGGTTGATGAAGTAGCCGAGCGAGGTCTCCACCACGTGCCCGGAGTTGACCCCGTACACGAAGACCAGCCAGTTGACCGCGATGAGCACCGCGGCACCGAGCAGCACCAGCAGTGCCCGGCGGTCGGTGACCGTGCTGCGCACCTGCGGCCAGGCGCGCAGCACGGTCAGCAGCGCGGCGACGAACAGCAGCGACCAGACCACCCGGTGCGCCACGATCTCCAGTCCGCCGGCCGGCTCCAGCAGCGGGAAGTACAGGGGGAACAGCCCCCACAGGCCGTAGGCGCCCAGGCCGCAGAGGATCCCGGTGCGCCGTTCGTCCACGCCGGCAACCTACGCCGGCCCGGCGGCGGAGCTCGTCAGCCGGTCTGGATGTAGCCGACCAGCTGCGCGCGCTCCTCCTCCAACTCGTCGAGCCGGGCCTTGACCACGTCGCCGATGGAGACGATGCCGACCAGCACGCCGTCCTCGACGACCGGCACGTGCCGCACCCGGTGCTCGGTCATCGTCCGGGCCAGCTCCTCGACGCCGGCGGCCGGCACGCAGGTGTGCACCTGCGCGGTCATGACCGTCGACACCGGCTCCCCGAGCAGGTCGGCGCCGCGCTCGTGCAGCATGCGGACGACGTCCCGCTCCGACACGATCCCGTCGACGGTGCGGCCGTCGGAGGAGACGACCAGCGCGCCGACGCGGCGCTCGGTGAGCAGCGCGAGTGCGGTGCGGACGCTGGCCGCGGCCTCGACCGTGGCGACGTCCGCACCCTTGCGGCGGAGCAGCTGACGGATGTGCATGCCGGACCTCCTCGCCGTCGGTGGCGCGGCAGAGTGTGCTCCGGCCCACACCCCTCCGGCAACGCCCTCGGCGGCCTACCGTCGTCGTGTGCGAACTCACGGCACCGCGCACCGGCCCACGCCGCTGCAGTGGGCCCGCTACGCGTT
The DNA here is from genome assembly GCF_900188375.1 of Geodermatophilus pulveris. GTDB lineage: Bacteria > Actinomycetota > Actinomycetes > Mycobacteriales > Geodermatophilaceae > Geodermatophilus > Geodermatophilus pulveris. The sequence goes on from NZ_FZOO01000007.1 coordinate 247,119, forward strand.
CGGCGGACGGCTGCCCCGCGAGCTCTCGCCATGGGTGCTGACCGACACGACCGCACCGGGCTGGGCGCGCCGGCACCTGACCCGTGCGGTGGTCCAGCTGCTGCCGGTGCTGGTGCTGTGCGTGACCGTCGTCCCGGTGCCGCTGGTCTACCGGCTGTCGGCCGCCGCCGGCGGGCTGTTCATGGGACTGGTCTTCTCCCTGGCGTTCATGGTCGAGACGACCGAGCACTGGGTGGCCAAGGCCGGGTACCCGCCGGGCACCGCGGCCCGGCTGCGGGCCGAGCGCACCGAGCGGGCGCAGGCGGAGCGCCGCTCCCCCTACCGGCAGGACGGCGCGGGCAGCTTCGACTAGGTCTCGGTGGTCGCGATCCGGCCGCGGCGCTGCTGCCGGATGCCGGCGAGCACCACCAGCAGCAGCGCGATGCCGACGGCGCTGACGGTCACGACGGGCACCACCTGGTCGAGGACGCCGACGGCGACGACCACGGGGATGGCCACGGTGGGCCACGGCCAGGCGGCCCGCCACGAGCCCGCCGTCCCGGCGACGAGGGCCGCGGTGCCGGCCAGGAACAGCGCGGTGCCCGCGCACAGCGCCCACCGCCCCCCGGTCGAGAGCTCCCCCACCGGGTGGACAACGTACTGCTCGACGCCGACCCCGACGGCGGCCAGCCCGAGGGTCAGCGGGAGGTGGCCGTACACGTAGCGGTCCGCCGTGCCGCTCTCCTGCCCACCGCCGTCGTCGAGCAGGTGCTGCTTGCCGGCCGCCCCGCCCAGGTCGAAGTAGCTCCACCACAGCGCGGCGGTGACGACGAACCCGACCGCGGCCACCACGACCGACGCCGTCTGCCACCCGGTCTCGTACATGCCGTTGACCACCGAGGCGACGGACTCGCCGAGCACGAGGATGACGAAGAGACCGAACCGCTCCGGCAGGTGCTCGATGTGCAGGGGGACGTCGCGGCCGTAGCGGGTGGCGACCAGCGGGCCGGCCGCCTCCAGCAGGATGCCCGCGGCCCACAGCCAGTAGCGCGCCGGCGTGGGGACGGCGAGCGACAGCGCCCACAGCCCGGCGCCCACGCCGGTGGCGGCCAGGTAGACCGTCACGGTGCCGCGCGCCTCGGTGACGTGCCGCCACGCGCGGCCGTAGAGGACGAGCAGCAGCACCCGGGTGGCCAGGTACCCGAGCGCGAACACGGCCGACTGCGGGCCGACCGCCTCCGGCGCGCTGGCGGCCATCACCGCCACCCCGAACATCATGGCCAGCTTGAGGACCCGGTACAGCACGTCGTTGGTGTCGAACCGGTTGGCGTAGAGGGTGATCGTCACCCACGACCACCAGGTGACGCTGAACAGCCCGGCGAACACGGCGGCGCCGTGCCAGGTCAGGTCCTCGGCCAGCGCGGAGGCGAGCTGCGCCACGACGAGCACGTAGGCCAGGTCGAGGAACAGCTCCAGGCGGGAGGCGGTGCGGTCCTCGTCGGTGCGCAGCCGGGGCGGGCTGACCAACGGTGCCGGGTGGTCGGTGTCGGTGGCCACGGGCTCCCTCGTCCTCGGACGTGCGCGGGGTACGGGCAGCGACCGGGCCGGCGCGTCCGCCGCGGGGGGCTACCCCGCCGCCGGGCGGTTAGGCCCGGCGACGGGTGTTCGACCGTGCCCGCGGTGGTGCCGCCGCCGGAGGCGGGCCGGCCGAGGACGTGGTCGATCACGCCTCCCGGGCGTGTACTGGTCAGCGACCACGGCCGCCATAACCTGAGGACCGTGTCCGCCCGGCCCCGGAGTCGTTCGATGTCACGCGCACGCATCCCCGAACGGGCCTGGCGAGCCATCGCGGGCACCAGCCCGCCGACCGCCCCCATCGCTGTCCGTGCCCAGCCCAACGGGATGGACGACCTCACCGCGCACGCGGCGCTCGGTCTGGCCCTGCGGATCGGGGAGTCGATGTTGGCCGTCGGCGCGTCTGCGGCTGACGTGACCGCGACGGTCCTGCGGGTCGCCGCCGCCTACGGGCTGACCAGCTGCCACGTCGACATCACCTTCACCTCCCTCACGGTGAGCTACGACCGCGAGAACGCCGTACCGCTGACCGCGGTGCGGATCGTGCGCACCAGCCGGACCGACTACACCCGGCTGCAGGGGGTCACCGATCTGGAGCGGGCCGTGGCCGCGGGTGGTCTCGATGTCGAGGAGGCGCACCACCGGCTGGACCGGGTGGTGAGCGCCCCGGCCACCTACCGACGGTCCGTGAACGCGCTGGCCTGGGCCGGCGTCGCCGGCTGCTTCGGGCTCGTCATCGGCGGGGGCTGGTTGGAGGCGCTGCTGGCCGCGCTGACCACCGCGCTGATCGAGCAGGTGATGCGCGTGCTCGCTCGGCGCAGCCTGCCCCCGTTCTTCCAGCAGGCGGCGGGGGCCGCGCTCGCCACCGGGGTCGCCGTCCTGCTGCTCGCCGGGGACGTCGACGTGCGGACCTCCGTGGTGGTCGCCGCCGGCATCGTCGTCCTGCTGGCCGGGCTGTCCCTGGTGAGCGCCGCGCAGGACGCGATCAGCGGGTTCCCGGTGACCGCCGCGGGACGGGCCTTCGAGGTGGTCACGCTGACGGTCGGCATCGTCGCGGGCATCGCCGGCGTGCTCGACCTGGCCCGGCGCGCCCAGCTGCCGCTGACCGTCGTCGACACCTCCCCCGCCCCCGTGCCGTTCGCCGTGGCGCTGGCCGCGTCGGCCGGGATTGCCGGGTTCTGGGCGCTGGCTTGCCACGCCCGGCCACGCGCCGTCGGCCTGGCCGCGGCAGCCGGCGCGCTGTCCTGGGCGACGTTCTGGGCGGCCGGTGTCCTCGGTGCAGGCCCCGCGCTGGCCAGCGGGGGCGCAGCCGTCGTCCTCGGGTTCTGCGGGGAGGTGCTGACCGAGCGGCTCCAGGTCCCACCCCAGCTCGTCGCCGTCTGCGGCATCGTCCCCCTGCTGCCCGGGCTGGCCATCTACCACGGGCTGTTCACCGTCGTGGTCGACGACGACGTCGACGGCGGGCTCGCCGCCCTGGTCGGCGCCGCCGCGATCGGGCTCGCCCTCGCTGCCGGCGTCACGCTCGGCGAATACCTCGGCAGACCGGTCAGCGCGACACGGGACCGCTACGACGAGCGCGTCCGCCGCCGGGCCATGACCACCGACTGATCGAACCAGCCCCGCGGACGGACTCGAGCCCAGCGGCCGGCCATCCTGGCAGCGAGGTGAGCAGGGCGACGCCCTCGGCTCACTCGAGGTCGTCGGAGCAGGCCCACGCGCGCGCCGCCGTGCGTGTCACTGCGGCTCCGTGGCGCCGTGGACGGCGGCGAGCGGGGTGGAACGAGCCGCTCACGGTCCCGGTCGCCATCAGGCCGCCCGCGGCCGGTTCACCGGAAGACGACCGTGCTGGAACCGTTGAGCAGCACGCGTCGCTCGCTGTGCCACCGGACGGCACGAGACAGCGCGAGCGCCTCGGCGTCCCGGCCGACCGTGGCCAGGGCCCGCGGGTCGTAGGTGTGGTCGATGCGGATCACCTCCTGCTCGATGATCGGCCCCTCGTCCAGGTCGGGGGTGACGTAGTGGGCGGTCGCCCCGACCAGCTTGACGCCGCGGTCGAAGGCCTGGTGATAGGGCTTGGCGCCCTTGAAGCCCGGGAGGAACGAGTGGTGGATGTTGATGGCCCGTCCGTGCAGCGCGGCGCAGGTCTCGTCGGAGAGGACCTGCATGTACCGGGCGAGGACCACGAGGTCGACCCGGTGCTCGCCGGCCAGCTCCAGCAGCCGCGCCTCGGCGTCCCGCTTGGTCGCCGGCGTCACGGGCACGTGGTGGAAGGGCAGCCCGGCCGCCTCGGCCATCGGACGCAGGTCCTCGTGGTTGGAGACCACGGCGGCGAGCTCGGCACCGAGGCTGCCGGCCCGCCAGCGGAAGATGAGGTCGTTGAGGCAGTGCCCCAGCTTCGACACCATGACCAGCACGCGCGGTGGGCGGTCGCCGGCGACCTGGTAGGTCATCCCGAACTCGTCGGCCACCGCCCGGAAGTCCGCCGAGATGCGCTCGCAGTCGGTGTCCTCGGCGCAGACGAAGGCGGTGCGCAGGAACAGCTGGCCGCGGACGGCGTCGTCGAACTGCTGGTGCTCGACGATGTCGCAGCCGTGCTGGAACAGGAACGAGCTGACCGCGTGCACGATCCCCGGACGCTCCTGGCAGCTCAACGTGAGGGTGAAGGGGTGGGACACGGGTGCCTCCTCAGCACTCGACGACGTTAAGCGCCAACCCGCCTCGGGCGGTCTCCTTGTACTTGTCCTTCATGTCCGCGCCGGTCTCGCGCATCGTCTTGATGGCCTTGTCCAGCGGGACGTGGTGCCGGCCGTCACCGCGGACGGCCATGCGGGCCGCGGTGATGGCCTTGACCGAGCCGACGGCGTTGCGCTCGATGCACGGGATCTGCACCAGCCCCCCGACCGGGTCGCAGGTGAGGCCGAGGTTGTGCTCGATGCCGATCTCGGCGGCGTTCTCCACCTGCTCCGGTGTCCCGCCGAGGACCTCGGCCAGGCCGGCCGCCGCCATGGAGCAGGCCGAGCCGACCTCGCCCTGGCAGCCGACCTCGGCGCCGGAGATGGAGGCGTTCTCCTTGAACAGCAGCCCGATCGCGGCGGCCGTGAGCAGGAACCGCACCACGCCGTCCTCGGAGCACGAGTCGACGAAGTCGCGGTAGTAGTGCAGGACGGCCGGCACGATCCCGGCCGCGCCGTTCGTCGGGGCGGTGACCACCCGCCCGCCGGCCGCGTTCTCCTCGTTGACCGCGAGGGCGTAGAGGGTGACCCACTCCATCGCGCGCAGCGGGTCGGCCTCGTCCGGGTGGGCCTCCAGCTGGGCGCGCAGCGCGGCCGCGCGCCGGCGGACCCTGAGCCCGCCGGGCAGGACGCCGGGGGTCCGGGTGCCGCGCTCCACGCACCCCTGCATCACCGACCAGACGTGCAGCAGCCCGGCGCGGACCTCCGCCTCGGTCCGCCAGGAGAGCTCGTTGGCCAGCATCACGTCGCTGATCCGCAGCCCGGTCTCCCGGGTGCGCGCCAGCAGCTCCTCGCCGCTGCGGAAGGGATACCGCACCGGCGTGCCGTCCTCGACGATCACCCGGTTCCCGGCCTCGTCCTCGTCGAGCACGAACCCCCCGCCCACCGAGTAGTACTCGCGGCGGCACAGCTCCGCCCCGTCGGCGCCGACGGCTCGGAAGAGCATCCCGTTGCTGTGGAACTCCAGCCGCCGGCGACGGTGCAGGACGACGTCGTCGTCCACCGAGAAGGCGATGGGGTGCTCGCCGGCCAGGAGCAGCTCGCCCTCGGCCCGGACGGCCTCGACCCGCGGCTGGGCTGCGACCGGGTCGACCCGGTCCGGCTGCTCACCCTCCAGGCCCAGCACCACGGCCTTGACGCTGCCGTGCCCGTGCCCGGTCGCACCGAGCGAGCCGAACAGCTCGCACCGGACGCCGGCCACCTGCCCGAGCAGCCTCTCCACCCGCAGTCGCGAGGCGAAGGCGCAGGCGGCGCGCATGGGGCCCACGGTGTGCGAGCTGGACGGGCCGATGCCGACCTTGAACAGGTCGAAAGCGCTGACGGTCACCCCTGCCCCCTCTCGAGGCGCGGTACCGGACCTCAGACAGGTACACAGTTGGTATATCAACGGTACGATGACGATATGGCTTTCCCCCCTGTGAGGCAAGGCCCAGCAGGCCGCGACCTCTACGATCTGCTGGTGACCGTCGCACCGTTGGATCTCGACCAGTCGGGGGCCACGTCCCTGGCGGACCGGGCCTACGTGGCCATCCGGGACCGGCTGATCATGCTCGACATCCGGCCGGGCGACCCCCTGGACGACGACGAGCTGGCCGGGGACCTCGGCGTGGGCCGCACCCCGGTCCGCGAGGCACTGAAGCGGCTGGAGGGTGACCGGCTCGTGGTCTCCTACCCGCGGCGCGGCACGTTCGCGACGGGCATGGACATCGCCGACCTCGCGCACATCTCCGAGATCCGTGTCCAGCTCGAGCCGCTGGCCGCCCGCCGGGCCGCCGAGCGGGCCGCCCGCACGGGGCGCGCCGACCTCGAGGAGCTCGCCACGCGCATCGAGGACCTGGACGTCGCCTCGACCGACCGCACCGAGCTCATGCGCTGGGACCTCGCGGTGCACCGGGCCATCTACCGGGCGGCCGGGAACCCTCACCTCGAGGACGTCCTGATCCGCTACGACAACCTGGCGACGCGGATCTTCTGCCTGTTCCTCGATCGTCTGCCCACGGTCGACGAGCACGTCGGGGAGCACGCGGCGCTGCTGCGTGCCATCGCCGCCCGCGACGCCGACCGGGCCGACGACCTCGCCCGGGAGCACGTCGTCGGCTTCGAGCAGGCCATCCGGGCGGTCATCTGACGTCCGGGCCTGCGGCCAGGACGGCGAGGGCGTCCCGCGTGGCCGCGACGTCGTGGACGCGCAGCACGGCGGCTCCCCCAGCCCCGGCCGGTCAGCGACGTGCGGGACAGCCCGACCATGACCGGCACCCCGAGCCCCGCAGCGGTCCCCACGGCGCCCGGTGACCGCAGGGCACGCACGTCGTCGACCATGCCGGCGCCGGCGGCGACCGCGGCGCGCATGACCTCGGGCCGGGAGGTGTCCACCGACAGGGCTGCCGTCGCACTGCGCGTCAGGGCCTCCACCCCCGACACCACCCGGTCGAGCTCCTCCGTCGGGGACGGCGGCGGGCCCGGTCGCGACCTCGGCCGCCGTCACCGGTCGTCGGCCGAGGTGGCCCCGCCCCCTGGCGCGCACATCCGGGCGGCGAGCTGAGCCAGGGAGGCCTCGACGGCCCCGGTGCGCACGTGAGGTCCTCCCTCAGCCGCGGATCCGGGTCATGCCCGGGTCCACGAGCGGCTCGGCGGTGACGGTGGCCGGGATGCGGGTGCCGAAGTACTCGATCTCGACCGCCGTCCCGGCGGTCGCCGAGGCCGGCAGCCAGGCGTAGGCGATCGGCCGGCCGACGGTGTGCCCGAAGGCCGCGCTGGTCACGTAGCCGGCCGGGCGGCCGTCGAGGAAGACCGGCTCGTGGCCGAGGACGACGCTGCGGCCGTCGTCGACCGTCAGGCAGGACAGCCGGCGGCTGACGGTGTCGTCGCCGCGTGCGGCGATCGCCCGCCGCCCCACGAAGTCGGCCGTCTTCTGCCTGCGGACGGCGAAGCCGAGGCCGGCCTCGTAGGGATCGTGCTCGGTGGTCATGTCGTGACCCCAGGCGCGGTAGCCCTTCTCCAGCCGGAGGCTGCTGAAGGCAGCGCGGCCTGCGGCGACCACGCCGAGGTCCCGCCCGGCGGCCCAGAGCACGTCCCACAGCCGCCGGCCGTAGTCGGCGCTGGTGTAGAGCTCCCAGCCGAGCTCGCCGACGTAGGACAGCCGCATCGCCGTGACCGGCACTCCACCGATCCGGGCGCGCTTGGCGCGGAAGTACCTCAGCCCGTCGTTGGTGAAGTCATCCGAGCTGACCCGCTGGACCAGGTCGCGGGCCCGCGGCCCCCACAGGCCGATGCAGCACGTGCCGCCGGTGACGTCCCGGACCTGCACGCTGCCGTCGTCGGGTGCCTCGCGCAGCAGGTGGTCGTGGTCCAGGGGGCCGTTGGCGCCGACCTGGAACAGCTGCTCCCCCAGCCGGGCCACGGTGAGGTCGCTGCGGATGCCGCCGGCCTCGTCGAGGGCGAGGGTGTAGGTGACCGACCCGACCGACTTGTCCATCTCCCCGGTCGTCAGCCGCTGCAGGAGCGCGAGGGCGCCGGGCCCGCTGACCTCGAGCCGCTTGAGCGGCGTCATGTCGTACACCGCCACGGCGGTGCGGGTCTTCCACGCCTCGGCCGCCGCGATCGGCGACCAGAACCGCGCCGACCAGTCGTCCCGGGCAGGTGGCATCCACTCGGCCGGCAGCTGCTCGACGAGGCCGGCGTTGGCCTCGTACCAGTGCGGCCGCTCCCAGCCGCCGGCCTCGAGGAAGACCGCGCCGAGCTCCTGCTGGCGGCCGTGGAAGGGGCTGACCCGCAGGTCGCGCGGGGACAGCCGCGGCTCCAGCGGGTGCAGCACGTCGTAGACCTCCACGAAGTTCTGCTGCGAGGTCTCGCTGACGTACTCCGGCGCGAGCTGGACGTCCTCGAAGCGGTGCACGTCGCAGCCGTGCAGGTCGAGCTCGCTGCGCCCGTCGACGAGCAGCTGGGCCACCGACCGGGCCACCCCGGCCGAGTGCGTCACCCAGACCGCCTCGGCGATCCAGAACCCGGCCACCTCCCGGGACTCCCCGACCAGCGGGCCGCCGTCCGGGGTGAAGGAGAAGACGCCGTTGAAGCCGCTGTCGATCTTGGCGGAGCGCAGCGAGGGCAGCAGCAGCCGGCTCTGCTCCCAGGGGCCGGCGAAGTCCTCCTCGGTGAAGGGCAGCATCGAGGGCATCGACGACTCGTGGACGCCGTCCCCCCGCGGCAGCTCGCGGAGGTCCACCGGCATCGGCCGGTGGGCGTAGGAGCCGATGCCCAGGCGGTCGGCGCGCTCCCGGTAGTAGAGGTCCTGGTCCTGGTGGCGCAGGATCGGCAGGCTCGCCTCGCTGAGCTCGTCGTTGCGGCCGACCAGGTCGGGCACCTGGCCGGTCCAGACGAACTGGTGGGCCAGCGGCAGCAGCGGGACGTCCATCCCGACCATCGCGCCCAGCTCCTGCCCCCAGAAGCCGGCGCAGGACACCACGACGTCCGCCGGGATCACGCCGTCCGGGGTCCGGACGCCGGTGACCCGGCCGCCGCTGGACTCGATGCCGGTCACCCGGGTGGAGCCCTGGAAGACCGCACCCCGGGCCTCGGCGCGGCGGGCCAGCGCGACGACCGCGCGCGACGCCTTGGCCAGCCCGTCGCTGGGGATGTGCAGGCCGCCGAGGATGCGGTCGCGGTCCACCAGCGGGTGCAGCCGCACGCACTCGTCCGCGTCGACCACCTCCGCCTGCACGCCCCAGGAGGTGGCCCAGCCCTGCTTGCGGTCCAGGTCGGCGAGCCGCTCCGGTGTGGTGGCGACCTCCAGGCCGCCGACCTGGTTGAAGCACCAGGCGCCGTCGACGTCGAGGCTCAGGAACTTCTCCACCGTGTAGCCGGCGAAGGCGGTCATGGTCTTGGAGGGGTTGGTCTGGAAGACCAGGCCCGGCGCGTGCGACGAGGAGCCGCCGGTCAGCGGGAGGGGCCCCTGGTCGACGACGGTGACGCGGTCCCAGCCCCGGGCGGTGAGCTCGTCGGCCAGGTTGGCGCCGACGATGCCCGCTCCGATGACGACCACGCGAGGGGTGGTGGACATTGCTGGCTCCTCAGCTGATGGGGGTGGTGAACTCGAGGGCCGCGTCGAGCAGCCAGTCGGCCAGGTAGCCGGCGAACGACGCCCGGACGAGGACGACCACGTCGTCGCCGGCGTCGGAGAGGGCGAGCAGCACCACGCCGGCCTGGCCGAGCGTCGTCTGCGCGCTGCTGCCGCGGCTGAACACCCGCGGATGGAGGTCGATCGAGCAGCCCTTGACCAGCACGTCGCGCACGCGGGCCCCGGTCAGCCGCAGGCCGATCCGCTGGGCGGAGACGTCCGTCGCGGACCCACCGAGGCCGGCGACGGCGGCGCGGACCCGGGCCTCCAGCTCCTCGGGCGCCTCCGTGGTGCTGGTGAGCAGCCACTCGTCCGGGCCCAGCCAGACGGCCCGCCCGGTGCCCGCGGGCACCCAGGTTCCGGGAGCCGTCGGCAGGTCGACGCCGAGCGCCGCCGACGCCTCCGGCCCGATCGTGCCCAGCCGGACGTCGACCATCGCGACGAACGGCTCGACGGTGATGCCGACCGTGTCCGGCAGTCGCTCGAACGCGTCGGTCCAGGCCGTGAGGGGGTGGGTGCGCAGCAGCTCAGCCATCTCGGCGGGCTCCTTCCGGGTCGACCAGCACCGAGCCGGTGACCTCCACCGGGACGAGCGTGCCGCCCACGGGGACGTGCACGGTGTCGCCGATGCGCTCCCGGCCACCCTTGACCAGGGCGAGGGCGAACGGGCGGGCGAGCTCGGCGCTGCGGTAGCTGGAGGTGACGTGGCCGAGCATCGGCACCGGGGGGGCCGGCAGCCGGCCGTCGGCCCGGAACTCCACGATCTGCGAGCCCTCCGGCAGCACGGTCTCCCGGTCGACGGGCAGCAGCCCGACCAGCTGCTTGCGCAGCGGGTCGGCGTTGGCCGGGCGGGCGAAGGAGCGCTTGCCGATGAAGTCGGGCTTCTTCTTCGACACCGCCCACGCCATGCCCAGGTCGTGCGGGGTGACGGTGCCGTCGGTGTCCTGCCCGATGATCGGGTAGCCCTTCTCCGCGCGCAGGACGTGCATCGCCTCCGTGCCGTACGGCGTGATGCCGTACGGGCGGCCGGCCTCGAGCAGCCGCTCCCAGACCGCGACCGCGTACCACGGGTTGACGTACACCTCGAAGGCGAGCTCGCCGGAGAAGCTGATCCGGGCGAGCCGGACCGGCACGCCGTCGAGGGTGGTGTCCCGCCACGTCATGAACGGGAAGGCCTCGGTGGAGACGTCCACGCCGGGGAAGACCGCGCCGATGACGTCGCGCGAGCGAGGGCCCACGACGGGGAAGGTGGACCACTGCTCGGTGACCGACGTGCAGTGCACCCGCAGGTCCGGCCACTCGGTCTGCGCCCACTCCTCCATCCAGTCGAGGACCTTCGCAGCACCACCGGTGGTGGTGAGGAGGAGGAAGCGGTCCTCGGCCAGCCGCAGCACGGTGCCGTCGTCGATGACCATGCCGTCGACACCGCACATGACGCCGTAGCGCACCGAGCCGACCTTGAGGCTGCTCATCAGGTTCGTGTAGAGCCGGTCGAGCAGGACGGCGGCGTCGGGGCCCTGGACGTCGATCTTGCCGAGGGTGGACCCGTCGAGGATGCCGACGCCGGTCCGGGCCGCGGCGCACTCCCGCAGGACCGCGGCCTCCATGTCCTCGCCGGGCCGCGGGTAGTGGCGGGGCCGCTTCCACTGGCCGACGTCCTCGAAGACCGCGCCCGCCGCCACGTGCCAGTCGTGCAGGGCGGTGACCCGCTCCGGGTCGAACAGCCGGCCCCGGTCGCGGCCGGCCAGCGCGGCGAAGGCCACCGGCGTGTAGGGCGGACGGAACGTGGTGGTGCCGGTGTCCTGCACCGGGACGCCGAGCAGCTCGGCGACGATCCCCGAGGTGAGCACGCCGGAGGTCTTGCCCTGGTCGTGCGCGGTGCCGATGGTCGTGTACCGCTTGACGTGCTCGATGGAGCGCAGGCCGGCGCCCACCGCGCGGGCGATGTCGGCGACCGTCGCGTCGCGCTGCAGGTCGACGAACGAGGTGGCGCCCTCGGCGCCCGAGGTGTCCGGCACCCGCCACAGCACCAGCGGGGCGGCCGGGACGACGGGGTCCGGGGCGGCGGGCAGCCGGTCGTCGGCCGTGGGCGCGATGTCCAGCCGGGCCAGCGCCGCGCGGCCCCCGCGCTGCCCGTCGGCCAGGCACCCGGCGAGGTCGGCCACGCCGGCGGCCGAGCCGGTGACGACCACGCCGTCGAGCTCCTCCCCCGGGAGGAACGCGCCCCGTCCCGCGTCGTACCGCAGCCGGCCGCGGACCTGGCTGAACAGGTGCACCGCCGGGTTCCAGCCCCCGCTGACCAGCAGCAGGTCACAGCCGATCGCGCCGGCCGCGCCGACCTCGCCGCCGGCGAACGGGGCGACGAGGGCGTGCGTGACCCGCTCGTCACCCCGCGTGCCGGTCACGACGGCGCCGGACAGCACGCGGATGCCGGCCCGCTCGCACTGCTCCCGGCGCTGCGGTGACCCCCCGGGCCGGGCGTCGACCACCGCCTGCACCCGCACGCCGGCGGCGTGCAGGTCGAGGGCGGCGTCGTAGGCGGTGTCGTCGGTGGTGAACACCACGGCCTCGCGCCCCGGGAGCACCCCGTAGCGGTGCAGGAACGTCCGGGCGGCGCCGGCGAGCATGGTCCCGGGGCGGTCGTTGTCGGCGAACACGACCGGCCGCTCGTGCGCCCCCGTCGCGAGCACCACCTGCCGCGCCCGGATCCGCCACACGCGCTGCCGGGACAGGTGCTTCGGCGCGGCCGTCCCGAGGTGGTCGGTGCGCCGCTCGAGGGCCAGGACGAAGCCGTCGTCGTAGGCGCCGAAGGCGGTGGTCCGCTGCAGGTGCAGCACCTCGGGGTGCCGGGCCAGCTCGGCGACCGCCGCGGCGACCCACTGCAGCGCCGGTGCGCCGTCGAGCCGGTCGGTCCCGCCCAGCAGCGAGCCCCCGGCCTCGGACTGCTCGTCCACCAGCGTGACGCGGGCGCCGGCGCGGGCGGCGGTGAGCGCAGCGGCCAGCCCTGCGGGGCCGGCGCCCACGACCAGCACGTCCACGTGGGCGTGCACCGCGTCGTACCGGGCGGAGTCGGGGACGTCGGCCAGGCGGCCCTGCCCGGGCAGCCCGTGCGCGGCCAGCCCGTCGAACAGCTCGACGGTGGTGGCCAGCAGCATCGGCTCGGGGAACGGCTCCTCGACCTGCACCAGGCCGCCCGGGTCCTCCGCCCAGGCCGCCGCGATGCCGCGCGGCCGGCCGTACTTGACGCTGGTCGCGACCACGTGGCGGCCGTTGGCGAGCAGCGCCGAGGCCAGCGTGTCGCCGGGGTGGCCGGTCAGGGTCTGCCCGTCGAAGGTGAACTCGACGGTGGTGGCGCGGTCGATGCGGCCGCCCGAGGTGGTGCGGAAGAGAGTGCTCACGGGGTCACCGGCTTCGGGTCGTCGAGGCGGTACACGCTCTCGAAGCGGTACGTGCTGGTGTCGCGGATCGCGTTGAACCAGCGGCGGCAACCGGCGTTGTGGTTCCAGCGCTCGGCGAAGCGGCCTCTGGGGTTGTCGCGGAAGAAGACGTAGTGCGCCCACTCCTCGTCCGAGAGCTCGGCGGGGCTGTCCGGGTAGGGGACGTGGGCCTGGCCGCCGTAGGAGAACTCGACCTCCTCGCGGGGACCGCACCACGGGCATGCGATGAGTTGCACGGGAACTCCCTGGGTCAGTGGGCGACGGCGGCGGCGCCGTGCTCGTCGACGAGGGCGCCGCTGACGAAGCGGTCGAGGCTGAACGGCGCGACCAGCGGGTGGGGCTCCCCGGAGGCGATGGTGTGCGCCAGCGCCGAGCCGATGCCGGGCGTGGCCTTGAAGCCGCCGGTGCCCCAGCCGCAGTTGAGCCAGACGTTCTCGTACGGCGTCCGGCCGACGATCGGCGAGGCGTCGGGGCTGGTGTCGACGATGCCGGCCCAGGTGCGCAGCAGGTGGGCCCGGGCGAACACCGGGAAGAGCTCCACGGCCGCGGCCATCTGCCGCTCGATGACGTGGAAGGCGCCGCGCTGGCCGTAGCCGTTGTAGGAGTCCACACCGGCGCCCATGACCAGCTCGCCCTTGTGCGCCTGGGAGACGTAGACGTGCACGGCGTTGGACATGACCACCGTGGGGTGCACCGGCTCGAGCAGCTCGGAGACCAGCGCCTGCAGCGGGTGGCTCTGGATGGGGACCCGGATGCCCAGCATGTCGGTGAGGACCGAGGTGGACCCGGCCGCGCAGAGCGCGACCGTGCCGGCCGCGATGGTGCCGCGGGTGGTGTGCACACCGGTGACCCGGTCGCCGTCGGAGGCGAAACCGGTGACCTCGCAGTCCTGGACCAGGTCGATGCCGGCCTGGTCGGCCCGGCGGGCGAAGCCCCAGGCCACGTGGTCGTGCTTGGCGATGCCGGCGCGTGGCTGGTACGTCGCGCCGAGGACCGGGTAGCGGATGTCGGCGGAGGTGTTGACGACCGGGCACACCTTGCGGACCTCGTCGGGCTCCAGCCACTCCGCGTCCACGCCGTTGAGCCGGTTGGCCTCGACCCGGCGCACGCTGTCGCGGACGTCCTGGAGGGTGTGCGCCAGGTTGAGCACGCCGCGCTGGCTGAACAGGATCGGGTACCCGAGGTCCTCCTCGAGCCCCTCCCACAGCTGCAGCGCGTGCTCGTAGATCGCCGAGCTCTCGTCCCACAGGTAGTTGGACCGGATGATCGTGGTGTTGCGGGCCATGTTGCCGCCGGCCAGCCAGCCCTTCTCCAGGACGGCGACGTCGGTGATCCCGTGGTCCTTGGCCAGGTAGTGCGCCGTGGCCAGGCCGTGCCCGCCGCCGCCGACGATGACCACGTCGTAGGAGCGCCTCGGCTCCGCGCTGCGCCACAGGGAGTCGGGCTGGTCCGGCAGGTCCGCGCCGGGGGTGCGGGTGGTCCGCGGGGTGCGGGCGGTGGACGGGGACTGGACGGTCACCGGGGGACCTCCGTCAGCTCGGCGTACAGGGGGTGGCGGTCGGCCAACCGGGTGACCCGCGCACGCAGGTCGGCGAGGCGCCGCTCCGCCACGGTCGGCCGCAGGGCCATCGCGACGACGTCGGCGACCTCGGCGAAGTCCTCGAGCTCGAACCCGCGCGCGGCCAGTGCCGGGGTGCCGATGCGGACCCCGGAGCTGACCATCGGCGGGCGGGGGTCGAAGGGCACGGCGTTGCGGTTGACGGTGATACCGATCGAGTGGAGCCGGTCCTCGGCCTGCCGGCCGTCCAGCGGCGAGTTCCGCAGGTCGACCAGCACCAGGTGGACGTCGGTGCCGCCGCTGACGACGTCGATCCCGGCCTCACGCGAGTCGGCGGCCAGCAGCCGGTCGGCCAGGACGCGGGCGCCGGCGAGGGTGCGCTGCTGCCGTTCGCGGAAGGCCGGTTCCCCGGCCAGCTTGAAGGCGACGGCCTTGGCGGCGATCACGTGCTCGAGGGGCCCGCCCTGCTGCCCGGGGAAGACCGCCGAGTTGACCTTCTTCGCCAGGTCGGCGGTGGCCAGGATGACGCCACCGCGCGGCCCGCCCAGCGTCTTGTGCGTCGTCGAGGTGACCACGTGCGCGTGCGGGACCGGTGAGGGGTGCAGGCCGGCCGCGACGAGCCCGGCGAAGTGGGCCATGTCGACCATCAGGTAGGCCCCCACCTGGTCGGCGATCCGCCGGAACTCGGCGAAGTCCAGCTGGCGGGGGTAGGCCGACCAGCCGGCCACGATGAGCTCGGGCCGCCGCTCGTGGGCCAGCCGCTCGACCTCGGCCATGTCCACGCGGTGGTCGTCGGCGCGCACGTGGTAGGCGGCGACGTCGTAGAGCTTGCCGGAGAAGTTGAGCCTCATCCCGTGGGTCAGGTGGCCGCCGTGCGCCAGGTCCAGCCCGAGGATCGTGTCACCGGGCTGCAGCAGGGCCGCCATCGCCGCGGCGTTGGCCTGCGCGCCCGAGTGCGGCTGCACGTTGGCGTACTCGGCGCCGAACAGGGCGGTCAAGCGGTCGATGGCCAGCTGCTCGACCACGTCCACGTGCTCGCAGCCACCGTAGTACCGGCGGCCCGGATAGCCCTCGGCGTACTTGTTGGTGAGCACCGAGCCCTGCGCCTGCATGACGGCCACCGGGGCGGAGTTCTCGCTGGCGATCATCTCCAGCGTGCCCTGCTGGCGGGCCAGCTCGGCAGCGATCGCGGCGGAGACCTCCGGGTCGGTCTCGGCGAGCGACCGGTCGAGCACGCGGTCGGGTGCGGCCGAGGCCGGCAGCACCTCGTCGAGCTGGACGACCATGCCGGTCCCTCCTGTCGGGAGATTGATCTGAAGACTGGTATATCAGTTACCGGACACAGTAGGTTCGTCGCTCGGCACGGTCAAGGGGGAGGACCCCGTCCGCACATCCCGAGAGGAGAGGCACTGTCATGAGCCACCAGGTGAGGGGCGTCGTCGCCCGCGGCAAGGGTGCACCGGTCACCGTCGAGACGATCACCGTGCCGGACCCCGGCCCGGGCGAGGCGGTCGT
>NZ_FZOO01000001.1 GCF_900188375.1 Geodermatophilus pulveris
GACCCCTGGCCGGAGCCCAGGCCGTAGTAGCGGTAGAGCTCCTCCTCCTCCTGCGGGGAGAGGTGCCCGTCGGTGTCGACCTTCGGGGCGTCCTTGATCTTCGCCTTGTCGTACGGGAAGCGGAGCTGGTCGCCGGAGAGGTCGGCCTGCGCCAGCGGGACGAACGTCTCCTTGGTGCCGAACAGGCCGGTGTTCACCGTCGCCCACTCGGGGCGGCCGGTCTCGTCGTCGAGGTAGACCTCGGCGACCTTGCCCACCTTGTCGCCGTCGGCGTCGTAGGCGGTGGTGCCGATGACCTGGCTGATCTGCTGGTCGGTGATCACTCGTGCTCCTGTCGTGAGGTGGACGGGTGCGCGCTCCCGGCGGGCTGCTCGGCCGGGCGCCTGTACCCCTCTTCGGTGCCCGCCTGCTTACGGGGTAAACGCCCCCCGGCCGGGTCGGCCCGGTGGACGGCGGGGGCATCGCAACGGTCCGGCGGGGGTACAACAGGGGCCGGCGACCAGCGGGAGGCGTGCACGTGGCGGAGGACACCGGGCCCGGCGCCGACGGCCCGACGCAGCCCATCTGCGCCGGGGCCGTCCGCGCCTCGCTGACCCGGACGGTCCGGACCCCGCTCGACCGGCGTCGGGTGCTCACCGCGGCCATCGGCTACATCGACGAGCACGGGCTGGACGCGCTGACGATGCGCCGCCTGGGCGCCCACCTGGGCGTCGAGGGGATGGCGCTGTACCGCCACGTGACCGGCCGGGAGGACCTCCTCGACGGCGTCGTGGAGCTCGTCATCGACGCCCTGTACGGCGACCCGGACGTGTACCTGACGCCCGAGTACGGCTGGCAGGACTACCTCCAGCGGCTGGCGCACGGGGTGCGCCGGATGGCCATCGCCCACCCGGAGGTCTTCCCGCTGGTCGCCACCCGGCCACCGGCCGCGCCGTGGGTGCGGCCACCGCTGCGCAGCCTGCGCTGGCTGGACTCCTTCCTCGACGCCCTCACCAGCCACGGGTTCAGCGACGAGGCCGCGGTGGCCGCCTACCGGGCGTACACGAGCTTCCTGCTCGGCCACCTGCTGCTGGAGGTCTCCCAGCGCGGGGTGCCGATCAGCCCGCTGGACGACGCCGACGCCGACGCCTCGCCGCCCGCCGACGGCCGCTCGCTCGCCGAGTTCCCGCACGTCCGCCGGCTGGCCCACCTGCTGGCCGAGGACGAGTCGGCCACGGAGTTCGAGGAGTCGCTGGAGAACCTGCTCGAGCGCCTGGCGCGGATGCTGCGCGAGTCCGAGCGTCCCGGCTCGCCGGTCTGAGCGACCCCGCGCCGGTGGGTGGGACGGTCAGTCGGCCACGACGTCGAACAGGCCGGCCACCCCGGTCAGGCGCAGCACCTGCAGCACCGCCCGCGACGGGTTGCGCAGCTCGGGGCGGCCGCCGGCCCGGCGGTGCGACTCCGTCTCGCGCACCAGCAACGCCACCCCGGCGGAGTTGAGGAAGGCGGCGGCCGAGGCATCCACCGCGACGACGGCGCCCTGCGGCCGGCCGTCGACCCCGGGGCGGTCGCGGTCCCACCGGGCCACGGTCGCGGAGTCGACCTCGCCCGCCAGGTGCAGGACCAGGCCGCCGGTCCCGGGTTCCAGCCGGACGGCACCCGGGGGGTGGGGCGGCACGGAGCTGGGGATCACGGGACCTCCGGTCAGGTGGGCGCACGGCGGCCGGTGCTGGGCCAGGCGTCGTTTACAGGGTAAACGCACGCCGGGCCACCGTGGTGGGCCGGTTCCTCCGGGGCTGGGCGGCCCGTCGTCCCGCTCCTCAGCGCAGGCCGCGGCTCCCCGCGCGGCGGCCCGGCCGCAGCTCGACGTCCACCGGCAGGTCGGGGTCGTCGACCGCCTGCCGGGCGTGCGCGACGACCCGGTCCTCCAGCACCCGGCGGACCTCGGCGACGTCGGCGTGGTCGGCGAGCTCGACGGCGACCCGCAGGGTGCGGACGCGGTCCTCGACGAGGCGCGCCGAGGCGCCGAGCACCCCGCGCAGCGACCGGGCCTCGGCCTCGACGGCGTCGGTGAGGGCGCCGGCGTGCACGACGGTGCGCCCGTCGCGGTCGTCGCGGGTCAGGTCCAGCCGGCTCACCCGCGTGGTGTGCAGCTGGGCCAGCAGCCAGCGCAGCGCCAGCAGGGCGACCAGCAGGCAGCCGCCGGCGACGGCCCACCAGAACCACGGCTCCCCCGCGAGGCCGCGCACCTGCTCGGGCAGCACCGGCGGCGGGTCGCCGAAGGCGCCGAAGCCGGCCGCCAGCCCGACGCCGCCACCGCCGAGCAGCAGCAGGCCGAGCAGGGCCAGGACGGTGCGGTTGGCGGTGTCCACGCGGCGGCTCACCGGCCGGCCCCCGTCGAGACGGTGACGCGCGGCCGCAGGGTGCCGGACAGGCCGAGCTCCTCCAGCCGCTCGGTGACCGCCCCGGTCACCCTCGACTGCAGGTCCCCCGGGTCGCGCAGCGCGGTGGCCGCCCGCACCCGCACGGTCCGGCGGCGGGCCCGCACCGTCGCGTCGCGGACGCCGTCCGGCCGGGTGGCCGCGGCACGCAGCGTGCGCTCGATGCCCTTCCGGGACGCCGTCGTGCGCACCGACGGCACCCGCGGGGGCAGCGGCAGGGCGCCGGGGCGGCCGCGGCGCAGCGCCGGGACCAGCAGCACCAGCCCGAGGACCACCGCGCCGGCGAGCGCCGCGCGGACGACCGCCGAGCGGAGGGTCCGACCGGCCAGCCAGGCGGTCCAGTCCGGGTGCGGCACCAGCCAGGGCTCCTGGCCGAGCGCGGCCAGGACGATCTCGGCGACGGCCAGCAGGCCGCCGAGCAGCAGGGCCAGGGCCAGCACGGTGGCCAGGAGCCGGTTCAGCACGGTCATCGCCGTCCTCCGCTCACCGGACGCGCCGCGCGGGCGCGCCGGCGGCCACGAAGTCGACGACGTCGACGTCGACGTGCGCCACCTCGACGCCGGTGACGCGGAGGACCTCGGCGCGGATGCCGGCGCGCAGCGCGTCGGTCACCTCGCGCACCGACCGCGGCCAGGCCACCGCGACGGTCGCCGCCACGGTGGCCACGGAGCCGTGGACGGTGGCCCGGACGGCGGCCTCGGCGTCCGGGCGGGACTCCCCGACGGGGATGCCCAGCAGCCGGCGCGGCGCGGCGGCCGCGCCGTCGACCCGGGTGGCGGCATGGCCCGCGACCCGCTCGACCACGCGGTCGGCGACGGTCAGGCGGCCGCGCTCCTCCGGCGGCCGGGCGTGCGGGGCGTCGTCGGCCGGGCCGGTCACCGGCCCGGTCCCCGGCCGCCCAGGTAGGGCGTGAGGTCCAGCTGGCCTGTGACGACCCGGCCGACGAGGGCGCCGACCACGCCCAGGACGGCCGTGCCGACGAAGGCGTCGAAGCCGCCGACGACCCAGGCGAGGCCGAGCAGCAGACCGGTGAACAGACCCACCACGGTGGGGGGCATGGCGGTACCTCCAGGGGATCGGGGGCTCACACGACGCGGCGTGGAGCGGGGGAGCGGCGCGCGCGCCACCAGGCGAGCACCCGGCGGGCGCCGCGGGGACGGTGCACGAAGCGGACCTCGGCGCCGGCCAGGGCCGACGCCGGCCGGGACTCCCAGGCCCGCAGCGTGCGCAGGAACTGCTCGGCGTCCCCGCCGAGGTCGGGGTGGTGCCGGCGCAGCTCCGCGCGCCAGCGTCGCCGCTCGTCGGGGGACGGGGACGACGTCATGGCAGGGGTGCTCCTGGCGGGGTCAGGCCGACGGTCCGGGCGGCAGCGCCGGCGGCTCGTCCTCGGGCAACTGCAGGTCGGCGACGTGCACGTCGACCGGCCGGCCGCCGGCCAGCGGCTCCACCCGCGTCCGCACCTGCTCGGCGAGCACGGGGACCGGGACGCCCCGGGCCACGACGACGCTCACGGTGACCCGCTCGTCGGTGAGCTGCACCCCGTCGACGCGGCGGCCCGGGAGCAGGGTCACCACCGGGCGCGGGCCGCCGGCGTGCAGCCCGGTCACCCCCGGCGCGGTGCGGACCGCGGCGGCGATGACCTCGGCGGCGTCGGTGGGGTCGGGGCCGGACGTCACTGGACCCGCACGAGCTCCTGCTGCTGACCCTGGTCGTCGGTCGGCAGGTGGATGTCGTTGACGGCGATGTTGACCTCGGTCACCTGCAGGCCGGTCATCCCCTCGACGGCGTTGACCACGTTGCGCCGCACGGAGCGGGCGATCTCGGCGATGGGGGCGCCGTACTCGGTGACGATGTCCAGGTCGACGGCGGCCTGCTTCTCGCCGACCTCGACCGACACGCCCTGGCCGATCGCCTGGGTGCCGCCGGGGATGCGCTCCTTGAGCGCACCGAAGGCCCGCGCGGCGCCACCGCCCAGGGCGTACACGCCGGACACCTCCCGGGCGGCCAGCCCGGCGATCTTCTGCACGACGCCGTCGGCGATCGTGGTGTTGCCCTGGCTGGTCTGCAGCGCCGACGGGGAGGCGGTCTGACTGAGGGCGGTCGAGGTGGTCGTGCTGCCCGTGGTGGTGCCCGTGGACTGGGTCATGGCGTGCCTTCCTGTCGCGGGTCGGGGGACCCTCGACTCGTCCCCACCGCGTTTCGGACGCAAACCACTGGATGGCGCGCCATGGGATTTGCTGCGGGTGCGGGCCGGGCCGGTGCATGGCCCGGGTGACCGGTGGGCACCGGAGGGGGCCCCATCCGCACCCGGGAGGTGCCCACGGTGACCCGTTCCATCGCCGACCAGTCCCTGTCCGAGCTCGGCGGCCCGGGCAGCGTCCTGGCCCGCCAGCGCGCGGACCACGTCCGGCTGGACCGGCTGCTGCACGAGCTGGACGGCACGACCGGCCGCGCGCAGGAGGAGGTGCTCACCCGCATCGACCGGCTGGTGTTCAGCCACGCCTTCGCCGAGGAGACCGTGCTGTGGCCGGTCATGCGCCGGGTCCTGCCGGACGGCGACGAGCTCACCCGGCGCGTGGAGGAGGAGCACCAGGAGGTCAACGAGCTGGTCACCGAGCTGGAGACGCTGGCGCACGACGACCCGCGGCGCGCGCAGCGGCTGGCCCGGCTGGTGGAGGTGCTGCAGGAGGACGTCCGCGACGAGGAGGACCTGCTGCTCCCGCGCCTGCAGGAGCGGCTGGACGCCGGCGAGCTGCGGGCGCTGGGCCGGCGGTGGGAGTTGGTGCGCCGGATCTCCCCGACCCGGCCGCACCCGACGGTCTCCCGCCGCCCGCCGGGCAACGTGCTGTCGGCCCTGCCCCTGTCCGCGCTGGACCGCACCCGCGACGCCGTCGACGCCGTCGCCCGCCGGGTGCCGGCGCCGGTGGCGCCCGCCGGTGAGCTGGTCAGCCGCGGGCTGGCCGGGCTCGCCGGCCTGGTCGAGCGGACCCGCCCGGCCCGCCGCGGCGACGGCCCGCCGACCGCGCGCTGACCCCACGCACGCCGGTGGCCCCCTCCCGTTCGGGAGGGGGCCACCGGGCGGCCGTCCTCAATGCGTGTTGCGGTCCTTCGGCTCGGCGCGGGCGTCGAGCTGGATCTCCTTCTCGGCCAGCGGGACGCCCTCCTTGAGCTCCTTGGTGCGCTCGATCTCGGCGTCGAGCTCGATGCCGAACAGCAGCGCCAGGTTGGTCAGCCAGAACCACACCAGGAAGACGATGACGCCGGCCAGGGTGCCGTACGTGGCGTTGTAGTTGCTGAAGTTGGCCACGTAGAAGGCGAACAACGCCGAGGCGCCGGCCCAGACCAGCAGCGCGACGGCCGCGCCCGGGCTGGTGAAGCGGAAGCCGCGCAGCTTCACGTTGGGCGCGAAGTAGTACAGCGTGGCGATCATCAACGCGACCAGCACGACGACGACCGGCCACTTGGCCCAGCTCCAGACGGTCACCACCGCGGACGGCAGGCCGATGGCGCCGGCGACGGCGTCGACGACCGGGCCGCTGAGCACCAGCATGGCCACGATCAGCGCGGCGAACAGCACGCCGATCAGGGTGACCAGCAGCTGCAGCGGCTTGAGCTTCCAGACCTTGCGGCCCTCGGGCGTCTCGTAGACCACGTTGGCCGCCCGGGAGAACGCGCCCACGTAGCCCGACGCCGACCAGATGGCGGCGGCCAGACCGAGGAGCAGGCCGAGACCGGCGGTGCCGGTGTTCCCGGCGATCTGCTGGATGACCGGGTTCAGGGTGTCCGCGGCCTGCGCCGGGACCACCGCGGTGAGCGCGTCGGTGAGCTGCTGCGGGTCGGTCAGCAGGCCGACGATGGACAGCAACGCGATCAGCGCCGGGAACAGCGCCAGGGTGCCGTAGTAGGTGAGCGCGGCCGCCCAGTCGGTGAGGTTGTCCTCGCTGAACTCCGTCAGCGTCCGCTTCAGCGTGCCGCCGGTCGTCGGCTTGCCCTCGGCGCCCTGCGGGGCGCTGTCCAGGCGGGTGTCGTTGACCTTGGGGTCGTCGGGGGCGGGGTCCCCGGCACGGTTGCCGGAGAACCGAGTGTCCTGGGCCGCGGTACTGCTGCCGCGGGGGCCGGTGGAGCGGGCCATCGTCAGTCCTCCGGTCGGTGGGTGGAGACCCTCGTGGTGCCCAGCATGATCGCGGTCCATGCGGACCGTCGGTGTGTCGCCACCCGTTCGTGACGTCAGGGCGCCGCCCGCGCGCCCGGCACCGGCACCCGCCGTCCGACCAGGGTGACCGCGACGACGGCGGCCGCGCTGCCCGCACCGAGCAGGGCGACCGCGGTGAAGGCGCCGGGGGAGGGCGAGCCGGTCGCGCCCGTCCCGGCGGCGAGGACCGCGACGGTGACCGTGCTGCCGACGGCCTGGCCCACCGACCGGGCGATCGAGTTCACCGCGTTGGCCACCCCCGTCTCCTCCGGGCGGACCGCGGCCACCACCAGCGCCGGCAGCGCGGCGTACGCCACGGTCACCCACAGCTGGGTGAGCAGGCCCGCGGCCACCACCTGGGCCGGGCTGTCGCGCAGCACCGCGAACAGGCCGAACCCGGCCACCCCGCACACGGCACCGGCGCGCAGCGTGGTCAGCGCCCCGGCCCGCGCCACGACGCGCCCGGCGACCGGGCCGAGCAGGACGCCGGCCAGCCCGCCGGGCAGCAGGTAGACGAGGGCGGCCTCCAGCACCGAGGCGCCGAACCCGTAGCCGGCCGTCCCCGGCGGTGTCTGCACGTACTGCAGGACGGCGAGGAAGGAGGTGAACAGGCCCACCCCGGTCACCAGCCCGGCCAGGTTGGGGACCACGACCCGCGGGTCGGCCAGCAGGGCCGGGCGGACCAGCGGCTCGGCCCGCCGCCGCTGCAACAGCACCCAGCCGGGCAGGACGAGCGCGGCCGCGGCCAGGCAGCCCAGCGTCCCCGGCGATGCCCACCCCCACGCGTTGCCCTGCGACACCGGCAGCAGCAGGAGCACCAGCCCGGCGGCCAGCACGGCGGCGCCGGTCCAGTCGACCCGCCCCGACCCGGTGGCCGGGCGGCGGGGCAGCAGCACGGCGGTCAGCACCAGGGTGACCACGCAGACGACCAGGCCGATCCAGAAGGGGCGGTGGTAGTCCGCGCCGTCCCGGGTGAGCACCCCGGCGGCCACCAGCCCGACGACGCCGCCCACCGCCAGCGTGCTGCTGACCACCGACATCGCCACGCCCAGCCGGGCCGCGGGCAGCTCCCGGCGCAGCACGCTGATCGCCAGGGGGAACACGCCGTAGGAGGCGCCCTGGAGCACCCGGGCCACGAGCAGCAGCGGCAGCGAGGCGGTGACCAGGGCCAGCAGCGTGCCGACGGTCATGACGGCGAGCACGCCGAGCAGCACCGGCCGCTCGCCCCAGGTGTCGCCGAGGCGGCCCAGCACCGGCGTCGCGACGGCGGCGGCCAGCAGGTTGGCCGTCAGCACCCAGCCGGCGGCGTTGGCCGAGACCCCGAGCTGCGCGGCGATCGCCGGCAGCAGCGGGACCACGAGGCTCTGCAGCAGCGACAGCGCCGTCGTCCCGAGCGCCAGGACGGCGACCAGCGCGCCCGGCCGCGGCGCCGGCCGCCCCGGGTCGGCGGCGCGGGACACCCGGCGATCAGACCACGGGCACCGACACGCGGGTGCGGCCGCCCGTCGCCGTGGGTTCGCTCACACGCCACCCGGTGGACGCCCGGGGGGACGGTTGAGCAGCCACGCTGGTGGGCAGACCCGCTCCGACGACGACGTGCCGCCAGGGCCCCGCCCGGTGGCGACATCCAGCACGGAGGAATGACTGATGGTGCTGTGGCCGACCGTGACCCTCATCGGGTTCGTGGTCCTGACCGCACTCGTGATCGTGATGGGGACCTCCTCCACGGCACGCTACGAACGGGAGCAGCGCGCGGCGAAGGCCGTCCCGGCCTCCCCGGGCACCACCCGGACCACGACCGCCGAACCGGTGGGCGCCCGCGCCGCGTAGCGGGGGCCGATCCACGACCCGCGCCCCGCGTCTCCCGTCCGGAGCCGCGGGGCGCGGTGCGTCCTGGGGTCGCTACAGCCAGGCCTGGTCGGTGTCCAGGACGGTGCGGTCCAGCGACTCCAGCAGGTCGAACTGGACGCGGGTGCGCGGCAGCTCCCACCGCCAGAAGTAGCGGGCCGCGGCGCGCTTGCCCTCGGCGAAGGCGTCGGTGGAGCCCTCGCAGGCCAGCGCCTGCTCCAGCCACAGCCAGGCGACCACGAGGTGGCCGGCGGCCTCCAGGTAGACGCTGGCGTTGGCCAGCGCGAGGTCCGGGTCGCCGGGACCCCACAGTGTCGCGGTCACCGAGCCCAGCCGGGCCACCGCGGCGTCCAGGTCCGCGGCGAAGGACGCCCAGGGCGTGCCGGCGGCGCGCGCCGTCGTCGCGGTGATCGTCTCCCCGAGCAGCCGGAGCCCGGCGCCGCCCTGGGCGACCACCTTGCGGCCGAGCAGGTCCAGGGCCTGGATGCCGTTGGTGCCCTCGTGGATCGGGTTGAGCCGGTTGTCCCGGTAGAACTGCTCGACCGGGTAGTCGCGGGTGTACCCGTAGCCGCCGTGCACCTGGATCGCCAGGTCGTCGGCGACCGGGCCCCACTGGGACGGCCACGCCTTGGCGATCGGGGTGAGCGTGTCCAGCAGGAGGTGGGCGCGGGTGCGGTCGTCGGCGGTCTCCGCGGTCTGCTCCTCGTCGACCAGCCGCGCGCAGTACAGGCCCAGGGCCAGCCCGCCTTCCGCGTAGGACTTCGCCGCCAGCAGCATCCGCCGCACGTCGGGGTGCTCGACGATCGGCGTCGCCGGGGAGGCGGCGTCCGTGGGCGCCATGGCCTTGGCGCCGGCCCGCCGCCCCTGGGTGCGGGTGCGGGCGTAGTCGAGGGCGTGCAGGTAGCCGGTGTAGCCGAGCACGGTCGCGCCCATGCCGACGCCGATCCGCGCCTCGTTCATCATGTGGAACATGTAGGACAGCCCGCGGTGCGGCTCGCCCACGAGGTACCCGACCGCGCCCGGCCGCCCGCCCGGGGTGTGCACGCCCTCGCCGAAGTTGAGCAGCGTGTTGGTCGTCCCCCGGTAGCCCATCTTGTGGTTCAGGCCGGCCAGCACGACGTCGTTGCGCTCGCCGAGCGAGCCGTCGGCGTCGACCAGGACCTTGGGCACGATGAACAGCGAGATGCCCTTCACCCCGGGCGGCCCGCCGGGGATCTTGGCCAGCACCAGGTGGACGATGTTCTCGGTCAGCTCGTGGTCGCCGCCGGAGATCCACATCTTGTTGCCGAACAGCCGGTACGTGCCGTCGTCCTGCGGGACGGCCTTCGTCGTGATGTCGGCCAGCGAGGAGCCGGCCTGCGGCTCCGACAGCGCCATCGTGCCGAACCAGCGGCCCTCGATCTCCGGGCGCACGTAGGTGTCGATCTGCTCCCGGCTGCCGTGGGCGAGCAGCAGCCGGGCATTGCCCATGGTGAGGAACGGGTAGGCCGACGTGCCGACGTTGGCCGCCTTGAACCAGGCGAACACCGCCTGCCCGACGACGTGCGGCAGCTGCAGCCCGCCGTACTCCTCGTCGAACTCCCCGGCCATCAGCCCGGCCTCGACGAACACGTCGAGGGCCCGCTTCACCTCGGGCACCATCACGACGCGGCCGTCGACCATGCGCGGCTCGTTCTCGTCGGCGGTGCGGTTGTGCGGGGCGAAGTGCTCGGTGGCGATCTGCTCGGCGAGGTCGAGCACCGCGTCGAAGGTCTCCCGGGAGTGCTCGGCGTACCGCGGCCGCTTGACCAGCGACTCCACGTCCAGCCACTCGTGCAGCAGGAAGTCCAGGTCGCGGCGGGACAGGATCAGCGACGAGCGCACGACGGGCCTCCGGGGACGGCGGTGGGCGGGCGACCCGGCCACAGTAGGCCGGTTGCGGGCGGGGACGGCCGGGGTAGGGGCGGACGACTGACCCCTGGAGGACCCTCGATGGCGAACTCGCTGCTCTCCCGCGCCGCCGACGCCGGCGGCGCCCTGCTCGGCCGGTTGCAGAGCGTGCGGCTGCCCGGCGTCGGCACCGCGTCGGCCAAGGACGACCCGGCCACCGCCGCCCGGCGGTGGCGCGCGGTCACGGTGCTCGCCGACCCCGGCCGGCTCACCGAGCTGCCGGCCCCGCTGGCCGCGCTCGGCGACCGGGTGGAGACCCGGGTGATCCCCGCGCCCGGCGACAAGGGCACCGAGCTGGCCGCCCGGTACCGCGGGCCGGCCACCGACGAGGACATCGGCCGGCTGCGGCAGGCGCTGCGCGAGGCCAAGCAGCTGGTCGAGGTGGGCGAGGTGCTGCGGATGGACCCCCGCCCGCACGGCGAGCGGGCGCAGACCCCCGGCGGCCGGCTGCTGGACGGCGCGGTGGCGGCCTCGCGACGGGAGGGTGTGCTGTGAGGGCGGTGACCTGGACCGGGATCAACCAGCTGTCCGTGGAGGACGTGCCCGAGCCGCAGCTGCTCAACGACCACGACGTCATCCTCAAGGTCACCCGCACCACCACGTGCGGGTCGGACCTGCACCTGCTGTCCGGCTACATCCCGTTCATGCGGGCCGGCGACGTCATCGGCCACGAGTTCATGGGCGAGGTCGTCGAGGTCGGCAAGGGCGTCCGCGACCGCAGGGTCGGCGACCGGGTCGTCGTCGCCTCGTTCGTGTCCTGCGGCGCCTGCTGGTACTGCCACCACGAGCTGTACTCGCTGTGCGACAACAGCAACCCCAACCCCGGGATCACCGAGGGCCTGTGGGGCCAGGCGATCGGCGGCTGCCTGGGCTACTCGCACGCCGTGGGCGGCTACGCCGGCAGCCACGCGGAGTACATGCGGGTGCCCTTCGCCGACGTCGGCAGCTTCGTCGTCCCCGACGGCGTCCCCGACGACCGCGCGCTGTTCGCCTCCGACGCCGCCTCCACCGCCTTCACCGGCGTCGACCTCGCCGGCGTGCAGCCCGGGGACACGGTGGCCGTCTGGGGCGCCGGCGCGGTCGGGCAGATGGCCGCCCGGCTGTCGTCGATCGTGGGCGCCGAGCGGGTGTTCGTCGTCGACCGCTTCCCCGAGCGGCTGGCCCAGGCCCGGACCCACGCGGGCGCGGAGACCATCGACTACACCACCACCGACGTCGCCGCGGAGCTGCGCGAGCACACCGGCGGCCGCGGGCCGGACGTGTGCATCGAGGCCGTCGGGATGGAGGCGCACAGCCCCGGCCCGCAGGGCGCCTACGACGCGGTCAAGCAGCAGCTGCGACTGCAGACCGACCGGCCGTCGGCCGTCCGCGAGGCGATCATGGCCTGCCGCAAGGGGGGCAGTGTGTTCACCCTCGGCGTCTTCGCCGCGATGGTGGACAAGTTCCCGCTCGGCGCGGTGATGAACAAGGGGCTGACCCTGCGCGGGGCCCAGGTGCACGGGCCGCGCTACATCCCGCGGCTGCTCGAGCTGATGGACCGCGGCGAGCTGGTCACCGAGCACCTGGCCACGCACGTGCTCCCGCTGGAGGAGGCCCCGCGCGGTTACGAGCTGTTCAAGGAGAAGGCCGACGGCTGCGTGCGGGCGGTGTTCACGCCGCACGGCTGACCGGGCGGGTCAGCGGGTCGCGGCGTCCCCGGGACGGCCGGCCGGGGGAGCGGTGGACGTCGGGGCGGCGGCGCCGACCGCCTGGCGCACCTGCTCGTCGGCGTCCTCGGCGTCCGGGGCGCCGGCGGTCTGCTCGGCGGCCTCCCGCGCCGCCTGGATGCCGGACTTGTCCGACAGCTCCAGCTGCGGCAGGAACAGGAACACGAGGAACCCGACCGCCGCCGCGGCCGCCGCGATGAGGAACACCAGGTCCAACGAGTCAGAGAACCCGACCTTGAACGGCAGGGCGAGGTACCCCGGGAGCTCCTGGATGAACGAGGTGTCCGACAGGGCCTCCCCGACCGGCAGCTGACCGCTCTGCGCGGCCTGGGCCACCCGCGGGTCACCGGCCGCCGCCGCCGCGACCGACTCCTCGATCTCCACCGGCAGCCGGCTGAACAGCACCGAGAGCAGCGCGGCGGTGCCGACCGTGGCACCCATCTGGCGGAAGAAGGTCACCGAGGAGGTGGCCACGCCCAGCTGGCTCGGCGGCACGGCGTTCTGCACCGCGAGGACGGCCGGCTGGAAGTTGAACCCGAGCCCCACCCCGAGCGCGACCATGAACGGCACGAGCACCCAGACCGAGGTCTCGGCGCCGACGACGAAGGACAGCGACAGCAGGGCCGCGGTCATCAGCGCGGTGCCGAGCAGCGGGAACACCCGGTACCGGCCGGTCCGCGAGATCCTGAGGCCCGAGCTCATCGCGCCGATCATGATGCCGAGCACCAGCGGGATCATCTGCAGCCCGGCGACGGTGGCGCTGGAGCCCTGCACGATCTGCAGGTACTGGGGGAGCAGCAGCAGGCCGCCGAACATGGCGGCGCCGACGACCACGCTGCCGAGGGTGGCGACGGTGAAGCTGCGGTTGCGGAACAGCCCCAGCGGCAGCAGCGCCTCCTCGCGGTAGGCCCGCTCGATCGCGACGAACAGCGCGAAGCCGAGGGCGCCGACGGCGTAGCAGAGCAGCGCGCGACCCGACGTCCAGCCCCACAGCCGGCCCTGCTCGGCGATGACCAGCAGCGGCACGACGAAGGTGACCAGCGCCAGCGCGCCCGGCCAGTCGACGCGGTGCTCGCGGCGCACGTGCGGCAGGTGCAGCACGCGGTAGACGGCGGCGAACGCCAGCGCGCCCAGCGGCACGTTGACGAGGAAGATCCAGCGCCAGCCGTCCAGCCCGAACAGCGAGCCCTGGCCGGCGAAGAACCCGCCGATGACCGGGCCCAGCACGCTGGACATGCCGAAGACGGCCATGAAGTAGCCCTGGTACCGGGAGCGCTGCCGCGGCGGCACGATGTCGCCGATGATCGCCAGGGCCAGCGACATCAGCCCGCCGGCGCCGGCGCCCTGGACCGCCCGGTAGGCGGCCAGCTGGTACATCGAGTCGGCCAGGCCGCACAGCACCGAGCCGACGACGAACAGGGCGATCGCGAAGAGGTAGAACGGCCGGCGGCCGTAGATGTCCGACAGCTTCCCGTACAGCGGCGTGGAGATCGTCGAGGTGATGAGGAAGGCCGTGGTCGCCCAGACCTGCAGGTCGTAGCCCTGCAGGTCGTCGGCGATGGTGCGGATCGCCGTGGAGACGATGGTCTGGTCCAGGGCCGCGAGGAACATCGCGACCATCAGCCCGGCGACGATGGTGAGGATCTGCCGGTGGCTGAAGACGCCGTGCTCGTCGGGCTCCCGGGCCGCCGCGGCGGCGGCCCCGCGGTCGACCGCGGGCGTGCTGGTGCTGTGGCTCATGACTTCTCTCTGGGGGACGCGTCGACCGGCACGGTGTGCGGCTCGGCGGGGAGGGAGGCGGAGAGGTCGTCGAGGAGGCGACCGAAGAGGCGGGCCAGGGTGCCCAGGTCCGCGGCCGTCCACCCGGCGGTGGCCCGGGCCAGGTGCGCCTCCCGCTCGGCGCGGACCTGCGCCATGGCCCGGCGGCCGGCGTCGGTGACGACCAGCCGGCTGGCCCGGCCGTCGGTCTCGTCGGCGACCCGGCGGACCAGGCCCTGCTCGATGAGTGCTGCGACGTGCCGGCTGACCGTCGACGGGTCGGCGTGCACGAGCTCGGCGAGCGCGCTCTGGCGCAGCGGCCCGACCCGCTCCAGGGGGAACAGCAGGGTCAGCGCCGCGCGGTCCCGCCCCTCGGCGGACGGGGAGCTCTTGAGCGCGTGCACCAGCCGGATGAAGCGCGGCAGCTGCTCGCCGAGGGTGCGCAGGTCGGTGAGGCGGTCGTCCCCGGGTGCCGCGGGGCCGGGCACGGGCGGGGGCGGCGGCACGGGCACTCCGGGGGGACGGCGGGACGGAACACGTGCAGCGTACAACCGGTTGTGATGATCAAGCAACTAGTTGCACGGCGCACGCAAGTGGCCCGGCACACGTCCGACGGCCGGCCGCCGGTGCGATCCTGGAGCGGCACCCGCACCCGCCGCCGCTTCGGCGCCCCGACCCGGGAGGACCCGTGACCACCCCGCCGGACGACCTGCGCGCGCGGCTGGCCGGGCTCACCCTCGAGGACGCCCACCGGCTGGGCCGGCGGCTGGACGGCACCCGCAGGACCCGGGACGCCGAGGCGCGCGCGCGGCAGCGGGAGCGGGTCGCCGCCGACGTCGCGGCCGCCGAGGAGCGCCTCGCCCGCCGCCGCGCCGTCGTCCCCGCGGTCACCTACCCCGCCGAGCTGCCGGTCAGTGCCCGCCGCGACGACATCGCCGCCGCGCTGCGCGACGCCCAGGTGGTCGTGGTCGCCGGCGAGACCGGGTCGGGCAAGACCACCCAGCTGCCCAAGATCGCCCTGGAGCTCGGCCGCGGGGTGCGCGGCCGGATCGGGCACACCCAGCCACGGCGGATCGCCGCGCGCACCGTCGCCGAGCGGATCGCCGAGGAGCTGGACACGCCGCTGGGCGACGTCGTCGGCTGGAAGGTGCGCTTCACCGACCAGGTCTCCGACACCACCCTGGTGAAGGTCATGACCGACGGCGTGCTGCTCGCCGAGATCGGCCGCGACCGGCTGCTGCGCCAGTACGACACCCTGATCATCGACGAGGCGCACGAGCGCAGCCTCAACATCGACTTCCTGCTCGGCTACCTGGCCCAGGTGCTGCCCCGGCGTCCCGACCTCAAGGTGGTCATCACCTCGGCCACGATCGACGTGGAGCGGGTGGCCAAGCACTTCGGCGACGCCCCGGTCGTCGAGGTCAGCGGCCGCACCTACCCGGTCGAGGTCCGCTACCGGCCGGTGGTCGACCCCGACGACCCGGACTCCGACCCGGACCGCGACCAGGTCACCGCCATCGCCGACGCCGTCGACGAGCTGGCCGCCGAGGGGCCGGGCGACGTCCTGGTGTTCCTCGCCGGCGAGCGGGAGATCCGCGACACCGCCGACGTCCTGACCGAGCGCCTCCCCGGCGTCGAGGTGCTGCCGCTCTACTCCCGCCTGTCGGCCGCCGACCAGCACCGGGTGTTCCAGCGGCACACCGGGCGGCGCGTGGTGCTGGCCACCAACGTGGCCGAGACCTCGCTGACCGTGCCCGGCATCCGCTACGTCGTCGACCCGGGCACCGCGCGCATCTCCCGGTACAGCGCGCGGCTGAAGGTGCAGCGGCTGCCGATCGAGCCGGTGAGCCAGGCCTCGGCCCGGCAGCGCTCCGGCCGCTGCGGGCGCACCTCCGACGGCATCGCGATCCGCCTCTACACGCAGGAGGACTTCGACGCCCGGCCGGAGTACACCGACCCGGAGATCCTGCGCACCAACCTGGCCTCGGTGCTGCTGCAGATGGCCGCCCTCGACCTCGGCGACGTCGCGGACTTCCCGTTCATCGACCCGCCGGACCGCCGGGCGGTGGCCGACGGCGTGGCCCTGCTCGAGGAGCTCGGCGCCCTGGACGGAGCCGGTGCGCTGACCCCCACCGGCCGCGCGCTGGCCGCGCTGCCGCTGGACCCGCGCATGGCCCGGATGGTGGTCGAGGCCGACCGGCGCGGCGTGCTGGAGGAGGTGCTGGTCATCGCCGCCGGGCTGACCATCCAGGACCCCCGCGAGCGCCCCACCGAGCACCAGCAGGCCGCCGACGAGCTGCACGCCCGCTTCGCCCACGAGCACTCCGACTTCCTCGCCCTGCTCGACCTGTGGCGGTACGTGACCGAGCAGCAGGAGGCGCTCAGCGGCAGCCAGTTCCGCCGCACGCTCAAGCGCGAGTTCCTGCACTACCTGCGCATCCGCGAGTGGCAGGACCTGCACGGCCAGCTGCGCAGCACCGCCCGCCGGCTGGGCATGACCACCGGCGGGCCCGCCGCCGAGCCCGACGAGCGCGGCATCCACACCGCCCTGCTGGCCGGGCTGCTGTCCCACGTCGGCCTGCAGGTCGAGGACAGCCACCCGCGCGCGAGAGGTCGTGGGGGCCGCGAGTACCTCGGCGCCCGCAACGCCCGCTTCGTCATCGCCCCCGGCACCCCGCTGGCGCGCAGGCCGCCGCGCTGGGTGGTCGCCGCCGAGCTGGTCGAGACCAGCCGGCTGTTCGCGCGCACCGTGGCCCGCATCGACCCGGAGACCGTCGAGCGGCTGGCCGGCCACCTGGTCCACCGGCAGTACTCCGAGCCGCGCTGGGACGCCAGGCGGGGGTCCGTCGTCGCCACCGAGCGGGTCACCCTCTACGGCATCCCGCTGGTCGTCGACCGGCGCGTGCAGTACGGCTCGATCGACCCGGTCGTGTCCCGGGAGCTGTTCATCCGGCACGCCCTGGTGCAGGGGGAGTGGACGACGCACCACCGCTTCTGGCACGACAACGCCGCGGCCCTGCGCCGCGTCGCCGAGCTGGAGGAGCGGGCCCGCCGCCGCGACATCCGGGTGGACGACGAGACGCTGGTCGAGCTCTACGACGCCCGCATCCCCGCCGACGTCGTCTCCACCCGGCACTTCGACCGGTGGTGGAAGTCCGCCCGCCGGGAGACCCCCGACCTGCTGACGTTCACCCCGGAGATGCTCACCGACGCCGCCGCGGCCGGGCAGGTGCGGGTCGAGGACTTCCCCGACGAGGTGCCGCTCACGCAGGGGCTGACCCTCCCGCTGTCCTACGCGTTCGCCCCGGGCACCCCGCAGGACGGCGTCACCGTCGACGTCCCGCTCGCGGTGCTGGACGCCGTCGCCGAGCAGACCTCCGGGGAGTCGCTGGCCCTCACCGTCCTCGGTCTCCGGGAGGAGCTGGTCACCGCGCTGCTGCGCACGCTGCCCAAGCAGCTGCGCCGCGCCCTGGTGCCGATCCCCGACCGGGTGCGCGAGGTGCTGCCGCGGATCCCGCCGGCCGAGCCGCTGCTGCCGGCGCTGGAGCGCGAGCTGCGCCGCGCCGCCGGGGTCGTCGTCCCGCCGGACGCCTGGGCGCCGGACCAGGTGCCCGACCACCTGCGGGCCACCTTCCGGGTCCTCGACGACGCCGGCCGGGAGCTGGCGAGGGGCAAGGAGCCGCACGCGCTGCGCCGCCGGGTGGCCCCGCAGGCCCGCGCCAGCCTGGCCGCGGCCGCCTCCGACCTGGAGAGCACCGGGCAGACCGCCTGGACGTTCGGCACGCTGCCGCGCACCGTCGAGGTCCGCCGCGGCGGCCACCTGGTGACCGCGTACCCGGCGCTGGTCGACGAGGGGACGACGGTCGGCGTCCGCGTGGTCGCCAGCGAGGCCGAGGCGACCCGGCTCACCTGGCGCGGGGCCCGCAGGCTGCTCGTGCTCGCCGCCGGCTCACCGACCCGGCAGGTGGTCAAGGGGCTCTCGCCGCGCACCCGGCTGGCGGTGCAGTTCAACCCCGACGGGGAGATCCCCGCGCTGGTCGACGACTGCGTGGACGCCGCCGCCGACGAGCTCCTCGCGGCCGCCGGCGGGCCGCCGCGGGACGAGGCCGGGTTCGCCGCGGTGGTGCGGACCGCGAAGGCCCAGCTGCTGCCGCTGACCACCGACACGGTGCGGCGGGTCGAGGCGGTGCTCACCCAGGCCCGCGAGGTCGCGGTCGCGATCGGCGCCGCACCGGGCCGGCGGGTGCCCGAGGCGGCGGTCGCGGACCTGCGCCGGCAGATGGGCGGGCTGCTGCACCGGGGCTTCGTCGCCACGGCCGGGCGGCGGCGGCTGCCGGACCTGGTGCGCTACCTCCGGGGGATGGCCCACCGGCTGGAGAAGCTGCCGGCCACCGCGGCGCGCGACGCGCTGTGGATGCAGCAGGTCGCCGCGGTGACCGCCGAGTACGAGCAGCTGCGCGCCCGGGTGCCGTCGACCGGGGCCCCCGACGACCCCGTCGCCCGGGTGCGGTGGATGGTCGAGGAGCTGCGGGTCAGCCTGTTCGCGCAGCCCGTCGGCACCCCCCGGCCGGTGTCGGAGCAGCGGGTCTACAAGGCGATCGACGCGCTGTCGGGCTGAGGGTGGGGCACAGGGAGCAGTGCATGCGTCTCGCGCACCAGGTGTAGGCAGTGATCCCCGTGCCTGATCGGTGCGGGGCCGCTCACGTGCGGGCGCGGGCCCGCTCGCGGAGCAGGGCGGAGATGCGCTGGCGGGTGACGCCGAACATCGCGGCGATCCGGTTGATGCTGACCTGCTCCGCGGCCAGGGCGTGCGCCTGCTCGCGCCGCCACGCGCCGCCGGCGCTGGCCAGGGCGGCCATCACCGAGCTGATCTGCTCGACCACCAGCGGGCGGGACTCCGCCGTCACGATGTCCAGCCAGGTGCGGCCGGCCTGCCGTTCCTCCAGGAGCTTCTCGGCGCGGGCCCGGGCGCCACCGAGCTCGGTCAGGCAGGTGTCGAGCACGGCCATGAGCTCGCGGAGCGCCCGGACGGCCGGGTCCTGCTCGCCGGTGTCGATCGCCACGGGCCCTCCGTCTCGCAGAATGGATGGAGCCAACAGAGTTGCCCACTATCCATACTGCCGGCGCGGTGCGCAAGGCCCGTGACATGCAATGCCCCGCGCGTGCAACAGGTGTTGCTCACGACCATCGGCGCGTATATGTTGCGCACGACCAGATGGCGTGACGCACAGTGAGTGCCCAACTGCACCGCGGCTCGCACGCCCAGGGAGGGGGATCGATGTCCACGCTCGTGGCCTCCGTCGACCTGCACCCGGTGCCCCCCAGCGTCCCCGTGGCCCGGCACCTGGTGCGGGACCTGCTGCACGCCTGGGGCGCCCCGCACGATGCCGAGGACGCCGCCCTGCTCGTGACCGAGCTGGTGGCCAACGTCGTCGACCACGTGGCCGGTGAGGCCTCCTTCACCCTGCACGTCACGCTGGCGGAGCGGTGGCTGCGCATCTCCGTGGCCGACGGCTCCGCGCTGCGCCCCGTCGTCCGGGACCTGCAGGTCTCCGCCCAGCGCGGCCGGGGCATGCGGTTGGTCGAGGCCATCGCCGACCGCTGGGGCATCGAGGAGCGCGGCGACGGCAAGTGCGTGTGGTTCGAGCTGGCGCCCCCGGGGTTTGCCGACGACGGCCCGCGGGGACCGGCGGAGGAGCGACCCACCGAGGAGGGAACGGCATGAGCGAGCCGGACGGCACGACGTACAGCGCGGGCGAGGACCTCTCCGACGAGGAGATGGTGCAGACCGTCGCCGGGCAGACCGACAGCATCTCCGAGCACGCCGACGAGGCGGGCAAGGACTGGAACGGCGACGCCAGCCAGGCCCCCGACCCCACCGCTGACACCACGGGCTGAGCCCGTCCCTCCCGCGCCGGTGGGAGCGGCTGGCGGACCGGCGCTCCGTGCGGCAGGGTGACCGAGGTCACCCACCCACGGAAGGTGAGCACATGAGCATCCTCGGTACGCGGGTGGTCCGCACCGAAGACCCGCTGTTCCTCACACGTGGTGCCACCTACACCGACGACGTGACCGACGACCGGCTGACCGGGGCGCTGCACGCGACCTTCGTGCGGTCCCCCGTCGCGCACGGGCGGCTGGAGGCCGTGGACGCCTCCGCCGCCCTGGAGGCGCCGGGCGTGGTCGCCGTGGTCACGGCGCAGGACCTCGCCGGCCTGGCCCCGATCCCGCCGCCGTTCCCGTTCGTGAACCGGGCGATGACCCGCCCGTGGCTGGCGTCGGACCGCGTCCGCTTCGTCGGCGACCCGGTGGCCGTCGTCCTCACCGAGGAGGCCTACCAGGGCGAGGACGCCGCCGAGCTGGTCGTCGTCGACATCGACCCCCTGCCCGCGGTGGTCGGCACGGCCGCGGCGGCCACCGACGAGGTGCTGCTGTTCCCGGAGGCGGGCACCAACGTCATGGCCTCGTTCGGCGGCCCCGCGCCGGAGGACCTGTTCGCCGGCTGCGAGGTCGTCGTCACCCAGGCGATGGTCAACCAGCGGGTGGCGCCGGTGCCGCTGGAGGGCCGGGCAGCCGCCGCGGCCTGGGGGGAGGACGGCCGGG
The DNA here is from genome assembly GCF_900188375.1 of Geodermatophilus pulveris. Lineage (GTDB taxonomy): Bacteria > Actinomycetota > Actinomycetes > Mycobacteriales > Geodermatophilaceae > Geodermatophilus > Geodermatophilus pulveris. The sequence continues at coordinate 20,457 of NZ_FZOO01000001.1, forward strand.
TCACCGTCTGGTGCACCAACCAGGGCGCCCAGCAGGCGAGGGGACAGTTCGGCGACTGGCTGGACATGGACCCCGACCTGATCCACCTGATCACCCCCGACGTCGGCGGCGGCTTCGGGGCCAAGATCGGCGCCGACCCGGAGTACGCCCTCGTGGCCTGGCTGGCCCGGCACGTCGACCGGCCGGTCCGCTGGGCGGAGAGCCGCTCGGAGAACCTGGTCGGCATGCTGCACGGCCGGGCCCAGGACCAGGTGGTCACCATCGGGGGCCGCCGGGACGGCACCATCGAGGCCTACAGCCTGGTGGCCGACCAGGACTGCGGCGCCTACCCCCGGATCGGCACCGTGCTGCCCACCCTGACCATGCTGATGGCGCCCGGGGTCTACGCGTTCCCGCGGGTGCACGCGCAGGCGCGCGCACTGGCCACCACGACGACCCCCATCGGTGCCTACCGGGGCGCCGGCCGGCCGGAGGCGACGGCGGCGCTGGAGCGGGCCGTCGACCTGTTCGCCGCGGAGATCGGCATGGACCCCGCCGAGGTGCGCCGGAAGAACCTGGTGCCGCCGTTCAGCGAGCCGCACACCACGCCCACGGGGGCGACCTACGACACCGGTGACTACACCGCCGCGCTGGACGCGGCGCTGGCGGCCGCCGGCTACGCCGACCTGCGCGCCGAGCAGGCCCGCCGCCGGGAGGCCGGGGAGCCCCGGCAGCTGGGCATCGGCATGTCGGTGTACGTGGAGATCACCGGGGCGGACAACGGCGCCGGCACCGGGGAGGCCGCCTCGCTGGAGGTGCACCCCGACGGCACCGCGACGGTGCTCACCGGCACCTCGCCGCACGGCCAGGGGCACGCGACCGCGTGGGCGATGATCGCCAGCGACCAGCTCGGCATCCCGGTGGAGCGGATCAGCGTGCTGCACGGCGACACCGACCTGGTCGCCCAGGGCGGCGGCACGATGGGCTCGCGCAGCCTCCAGCAGGGCGGCGCGGCGGTGCACCAGGCGGCCGGCGAGCTGGTCGAGCTGGCCCGGCAGCGGGCCGCACAGCGGCTGGAGGTCGACCCCGCGGACCTCGTCGTGGACCTGGCGGGCGCCGGGCTCGCCGTCCGCGGGACGCCGGGGACGGGGCTCACCTTCGCCGAGCTGGCCGCCGACGAGCAGCTGCTGGTCCGGACCCGGTTCGACGCCGCCGCCCCGACGTTCCCCTTCGGCGCCCACGTCGTCGTCGTCGAGGTGGACGTGGAGTCCGGGAAGGCGGAGGTGGTGCGGCTGGTCGCCGTCGACGACGCCGGGACCGTCCTCAACCCGCTGCTCGCCGAGGGGCAGCGGCACGGCGGCTACGCGCAGGGCGTCGCGCAGGCGCTGCTGGAGGAGGTGCTGTACGACGAGGACGGCAACCCGACGACCTCCACGCTGGCGGACTACCCGTTCGTCTCCGCCACCGAGCTGCCGAGCTTCGAGCTGGTGGACATGGCCACCCCGACCCCGATGAACCCGCTGGGTGCCAAGGGCATCGGGGAGGCCGGCACGATCGGCTCCACCCCGGCGGTGCAGAACGCCGTCGTCGACGCCGTCGCACACCTCGGCGTCCGGCACATCGACATGCCCACCACCCCGATGCGGGTGTTCCGGGCCGTCCAGCAGGCCCAGGGAGGCAGCTGATGCAGGTCTCGATCACCGTCAACGGCCAGCAGCGCACCGACGAGGTGGAACCGCGGCTGCTGCTGGCGCACTACCTGCGGGACGTCCGGGGGCTCCGGGCCACGAACGTCGGCTGCGACACGACGTCCTGTGGGGCGTGCACGGTCATCGTCGACGGGCTGACGGTGAAGAGCTGCACCGTGCTCGCGGCGCAGGCCGACGGCGGCCAGGTCACCACCCTCGAGGGGCTGACCGGGCCGGACGGCGAGCTGCACCCGGTGCAGGCGGCCTTCCGCGCCGAGCACGGGCTGCAGTGCGGGTTCTGCACCCCCGGCATGGTCATGGCGGCGATCGGCGTGCTGGCCGACAACCCCGACCCCAGCGACCGCGAGGTGCGCGAGGGCCTGGAGGGCAATCTCTGCCGGTGCACCGGCTACCACAACATCGTGCGGGCGGTCCTGGCCGCCGCGAGGTCCGGCCCGGCCGCCGGCCGGGTGCCCCAGACGCAGGAGGTCGAAGCATGATCCCCGCCCCGTTCGAGTACGTGCGGGTGCGCTCGGTCGACGAGGCCGTGGCCGCGCTGACCGAGCACGGCGAGGAGGCCAAGCTGCTCGCCGGTGGGCACTCGCTGCTGCCGATCATGAAGCTGCGGCTGGCGGTCCCGTCCGTGCTGGTCGACATCAGCGGCATCCGGGAGCTGTCCTACGTCCGCGTCGAGGGCGACGAGGTGGCCGTCGGCGCCGGCACCCGGCACTCCGAGCTGGAGCGGTCGGAGGTCGCGCGCACCGAGGTGCCCCTGCTGCCGCACACCGCCGGGCGCGTGGGCGACCCCCAGGTGCGCCACCGCGGCACGCTGGGCGGCACCGTGGCGCACAGCGACCCGGCGTCGGACCTGCCCACCGCGCTGCTCGCGCTCGGCGGCACCGTCGTCGTCCAGGGCCCCGGAGGGCGGCGGGAGGTGCCGGTCACCGGCTTCTGGACCGGGTTCTTCGAGACGGCGCTGGCGCCCGACGAGGTGGTCGTCGAGGTGCGGGTGCCGCGCACCGGCGGCGCCGGCTGGGGCTACGAGAAGTTCACCCGCCGGGAGAACGACTGGCCGATCGTGGCCGCCGCGGCGGTGCAGGGCAGGGTCGCGCTGGCCAACATGGGCGGCTCGGTGGTGCGGGCGACGGCGACGGAGGAGGCGCTGGCCCGGGGCGCGTCCATCGCCGAGGCCGCGGCGCTCGCCGACGAGGGCACGTCGCCGACCGCGGACATGCACGCCGACCAGGAGTACCGGCGCCACCTCGCCCGGCTGCTCACCCGCCGCGCCCTGGAGAAGGCCGCCGCCTGACGAAGGACCCCCTCCTCCCCACCCCTCGCACGCTCGGGGCGGTGCCCGGGAGGGGGCCGCTCAGCCGGCGGGGGTGAGCATCCCCGCGCCCACGGTGGCGTTGGTGGCCTCGTCGACCAGGATGAACCGCCCGGTGGCCCGGTTGCGGGTGTAGTCGTCGACGAACAGCGGCTGGGTCGCCCGCAGCCGCACCCGGCCGATGTCGTTGAGGCCCAGCTCGGTCGCCTCCCGGTCCCGGTGCAGGGTGTTCACGTCCAGCCGGTAGGCCAGCTCCTTCACCACGGCACGCACCGACCGGGTGGTGTGCTTGACGGCGATCCGCTGCCGCGGCCGCAGCGGCTCGTCGGTCATCCAGCAGACCAGCGCGTCGAGGTCCTGGGTGGCCGTCGGGACGTTCTCCGGCTTGCCGATGAGGTCCCCGCGGGAGACGTCGAGGTCGTCGTCCAGCCGCAGCGTCACCGACATCGGCGCGAACGCCTCCTCGACCGGGCCGCGGGGGCCGTCGATGCCGGCGATCGTCGTCGTCAGCCCGCTGGGCAGCACCTGGACCTCGTCGCCGACCCGGAACACCCCGCTGGCCACCGTGCCGGCGTAGCCCCGGTAGTCGTGGTGCTCGTCGGTCTGCGGCCGGATCACGTACTGCACCGGGAAGCGGGCGTCGGTGAGGTTGCGGTCGCTGGCCACGTGCACGTGCTCGAGGTGGTGCAGCAGCGTCGGCCCCTCGTACCAGGGGGTGTTCGGCGAGTGCCGCACCACGTTGTCGCCGTGCAGCGCCGAGATGGGGACGACGGTGAGGTCGGGCACGCTGAGCTTGGCGGCGAAGGCGTCGAACTCGTCGGCGATCCGGTCGAAGACCTCCTCCGACCAGCCGACCAGGTCCATCTTGTTGACCGCCACGACCAGGTGCGGGACCCGCAGCAGCGAGGCGAGGAAGGCGTGCCGGCGGCTCTGCTCGACCATGCCCCTGCGCGCGTCGACCAGCACGATGGCGAGGTCCGCGGTGGAGGCGCCGGTGACCATGTTGCGGGTGTACTGCACGTGCCCGGGGGTGTCGGCGAGGACGAACGTCCGCCGCGGGGTGGTGAAGTAGCGGTAGGCGACGTCGATGGTGATGCCCTGCTCGCGCTCGGCGCGCAGGCCGTCGGTGAGCAGCGCGAGGTCGACGTGGTCGCCCTTGCTGGCCCGGGCGACCGCCTCGTACTGGTCCTCGAAGATCGCCTTGCTGTCGTAGAGCAGCCGGCCGATGAGCGTGCTCTTGCCGTCGTCCACCGAGCCGGCGGTGGCGATCCGGACGATGTCCTTGCGGGCGCGGGCCAGCTCCGCGGCGTGCTCGGCGACGGGGGAGTGCACGTCGACGGGACCCATCAGAAGTAGCCCTCCTTCTTGCGGTCCTCCATGGCGGCGTCACTGACCTTGTCGTCGCCGCGGGTGGCGCCGCGCTCGGTCATCCGGGTCACCGCGATCTCCGCGATGACGTCGGCCACCGTGGTGGCCTCCGACCGGACGGCGGCGGTCAGGTTGGCGTCGCCCACGGTCCGGTAGCGGACCAGGGCCCGGAACGGCCGCTCGCCGTCCCGGGGGCGGACGAACTCGTTGACCGCGTAGAGCATCCCCTGCCGCTCGACGACCTCGCGCTCCTCGGCGAGGTACAGCGGCGGGATGGCGATCTCCTCGCGGGCGATGTACTGCCAGACGTCCAGCTCGGTCCAGTTCGACAGCGGGAACACCCGCAGCGACTCGCCGAGGTGGATCCGGCCGTTGTAGAGGTCCCACAGCTCGGGGCGCTGGCTCTTCGGGTCCCACTGGCCGAACTCGTCGCGGAAGGAGAACATCCGCTCCTTGGCCCGCGCCTTGTCCTCGTCACGCCGGGCGCCGCCGAACAGCGCGGTGAAGCCGTGCTCCTCGACCGCGTCGAGCAGCACCGGGGTCTGGATGCGGTTGCGGGAGCCGTTGGGTTCCTCCCGCACCACCCCGCGGGCCATCGCGTCAGGCACCGAGGCCACGATCAGCTCCACGCCCAGCTCGGCCACCCGCTTGTCGCGGAACTCCAGCACATCGGGGAAGTTCAGCCCGGTGTCGACGTGCATGACCGGGAAGGGGATGCGGGCCGGCGCGAACGCCTTGCGGGCCAGCTCCAGCATCACGATGGAGTCCTTGCCGCCGGAGAACAGCAGCACCGGGCGCTCGAGCTCCGCGGCCACCTCGCGGATGACGTGGATGGACTCGGCCTCCAGCGTCTCCAGCTGGGACAGCCGGTAGTCAGGGGTCCTCACGCGACCTCCTCGCTGGCGCTCGTCGGTCGCGTGCCGAGTCGTGCTCCGCTCATGGGCGGACTCGCGAGCTGGTTCACGGACAGGACTCCGGTGGGTGTCGGGGGCGGGGGGCCTGAACCAGCACCAACCGCACCGGTCCAGGGGGGATTCCCGGGCACCAGTCTCCGGCACGCCCTCAGGGCGGCGGCGGGGACCCTCCCCGCACGGCCGCGAGCAGCCGGCCGGCCAGCTCCGGGCGGCACACCAGCAGGTCCGGCAGGGACGGGTCGGGCAGGTTGTAGACCAGCGGCGAGCCGTCCAGCCGCAGCGCGGTGAGCCCTGCGGCGCGGGCCACGGCCACCGGCGCCGCGGAGTCCCACTGGTACATGCCGCCGGCGTGCACGTAGGCGTCGGCCTCCCCGCGGACGACGGCGGTGACCTTCCACCCGGCCGACCCCATCGGCACCAGCTCGGCGTCCAGCTCGCGCGCCGCGGCCGCGGCCACCGCGGGCGGCCGGGTGCGGCTCACCGCGATCCGCGGCCTGCCCCTGCCCGGGGGCGGCACCGCCGGCGCGGGGTCGGTGACCAGGAGCTCGCCCAGCGCGGGCAGGGCCACCGCGGCGGACGCCAGCTCCCCGGTGGCCCACAGCGCGACGTGCACCGCCCAGTCCGGGCGGCCGGGCTCGGCGTACTCCCGGGTGCCGTCGAGCGGGTCGACCACCCACACCCGCTCGGCGGCCAGCCGGCGGGTGTCGTCGGCCGCCTCCTCGCTGAAGACCAGGTCCCGGGGACGGCGGGCGGCCAGCACCGCGGCGATCGCGGCCTGTGCGGCGGCGTCCCCGGCGTCCCCCAGCTCCCGGCCGGTGAGCCGGCCGTCGGCGCGCAGCGCGGTCAGGACCTCCGCGGCCGCGCGGGCCGCCTCGGCGGCGACGTCGACGTCGGTCACCGCCGTCCCGGCGGGGCGTACTGGCCCGAGACGTCGGTGATGGCCGCGAAGTAGTCGGTCACCGACTCCGGGCGCGGGGTGACCCACTCGCCGCGGGCGTCCACCAGCGGGCGCTCCGGGTCGGTGGCGAGGGCGATGCTGCCGGCCGCGCTGGTGCGCCGGCCCCTGCTGCCGACGACGCGGGCGCGCAGGACCAGCGGCGTCACGAGGGGCACCGGCCGGTGGTACCCCAGCTCCAGCTGGGCGGTCATGCCCCACAACCCGGCGGCGAGCACCGCCGAGCCGAGCAGCTGGTCCATCAGCAGGCTGCTCACCCCGCCGTGCACGTAGCCGGGCGGGCCCTCGTAGGCCGGGCCCAGGGTGGCCTCGGCGACCAGCCCGCCGTCCTCCCGCCGGATGTCCAGCGGCGGGGCGAGCGCGCTGCCCACGCCGGTCACCGGGTTGTGCACCCGGCGGAAGACGGCCGGGTCGTCGAGCTCGGGCAGCTGCGTCACCGGGCGCTGCGCCGCGGCCAGCCGGGCGGTGACCGTGCGGGCGTCGGCGGCCGCGGCGCGCAGCTCGGCGGCCGGCACCGTGCTGCGGACGGAGGCGTCCACCAGCTCCCGCAGGGCCGAGCCCAGCTCGGTCACCGCGGCCATCAGGTCGGCGTCGTGGGGCTGCCCGCCCGCGTCGGAGTGCACCAGCGGACGGTAGCCGGACGGCTCGCCGGCTCAGGCCGCCGGGCCGTCCGGCACCGGGGGGACCGTCGTGCCCGGGCCGGAGCGGGGCAGCCGGACGGTGAAGGTCGCGCCCCGGCCGGGCGCGGTGTCCAGGTGCACCGTCCCGCCGTGGGCGGCCACCAGGGCGCTGACGATGGCCAGCCCCAGCCCGGTGCCGCCCGCCGTCCGGGCCCGGGAGGGGTCGGCGCGGTAGAAGCGCTCGAACACCCGCGCGGCGTCCTCGGGGGCCATGCCCGGCCCCTCGTCGGCGACCTGCAGCACGACCACGCCGCCGTCGTCGCCGTCCGCCGCCGGGTCCCCGGCCGCGGGCTCGTCGGAGACGCGCACCGTGACCGCCGCCGTCGGCGGGGTGTGCACGAGGGCATTGGTCACCAGGTTGCCGACGACCTGGCGCAGCCGCGCCTCGTCGCCCAGCACCACCGGCACCTCGTTGAGCGACTCGTCCAGGTGCAGCGCGATCGGCCGGTCGGGCTGCACCGCCTGCGCGTCGTGGACGGCGTCGCCGGCGACCTCCGCCAGGTCGACCGGGGTGATGATGAGCGGGCGCTGCTGGTCGAGCCGGGCCAGCTGCAGCAGGTCCTCGACCAGCACGCCCATCCGGGAGCCCTCGGACTCGATCCGCTGCATCAGCCGGGCGGTCTCCTCCGGGCTGCCGACGGCGCCCTGCCGGTAGAGCTCGGCGAACCCGCGGATCGAGGTCAGCGGCGTGCGCAGCTCGTGGCTGGCGTCGGCGACGAACCGGCGCATCCGGGCCTCCGAGGCCCGCGCCTGCTCCTCGGAGGCCTGCTGGGCACGGAAGGACCGCTCGATGCGGGCCAGCATCCCGTTGAGCGCCAGCGACAGCCGGCCGACCTCGGTGCGCTCGTCACCGGCCGGCACGCGCTGGGACAGGTCGCCGGCGGCGATCGCGCGCGCCGTCCGCTCCACCTCGGTGAGCGGCCGCAGGCTGTTGCGGACCAGCACGTAGGCCGCGCTGCCCAGCAGGACCAGGATGACCAGGCCGACCACCACCTGCAGGGCGACCAGTCGGGTCAGCACCGCGTCGTCGCTGTCGAGGTCGACGCCGGCGATGGCGACCACGCCGCCGCCGAGGTCCTCGCTCTCCAGGAGCCAGTCGGTGCCGTCCGGCGCCTCGGCGAAGACCGGCCGGTCGGTGCCCTCGGCGATGCGGCGGGCGGCGGCGGCGTTGATCACCGGGAGGCTGTCCACGGGACGCGGGGGCCCGGAGATCGTGAGCGGCGGGGCCCCGGGCGACAGGCAGGCCACGTAGATCGTCCCGATGGAGGGCTCGTTCTGCCCCCAGGGAGGACCCGAGCACCCGTCCCGGAACCACGGCCGGTCGGCGTAGCTGGCCAGCGCGGCTTCCATCTGGGCGTCCCGCTGGTCGCGGACGTACCGCTCCAGCAGCGCGCTGGTGAGCACCCCGGTCAGGGTCAGGGCGATGGTGACCAGGCCCAGCAGCACCGCCACGAGCGTGACACGCAGCGGCAGTCGCGGCAGCGACCAGGGCCGGCCCGGCGCCCCGGCACCCCGCGGAGCCGTTCCCGGGCGCACCCCCGCGACCTCGGCCACCGTGCCCTCCTCACCGGCGCGCGCCGGGCCCGTGCCCGACGCTGCCGCCCCCGTGCGCGCCCCCGTGGACGTGGTCACGAGCCTCGCGGCAACCGAAGCGTGTACCCCACGCCGCGGATCGTGTGCAGCAGTCGCGGCTCGGTCGTGTCGATCTTCCGGCGCAGGTAGGAGATGTAGGACTCGACGACGTTGGCGTCGCCGTTGAAGTCGTAGTTCCACACGTGGTCGAGGATCTGCGCCTTGGACAGCACCCGGCCCGCGTTGGCCATGAGGTACCGCAGCAGCTTGAACTCCGTCGGCGAGAGGCTGACCACCTCGCCGGCCTTGACCACCTCGTGCGACTCCTCGTCGAGCTCGATGTCGGCGAAGGACAGCCGCGGGGACTCCACCGCCCGCTGCGGGCCGGTGCTGCGGCGCAGCACGGCCCGGATCCGGGCGAGCACCTCGTCGAGGCTGAACGGCTTGGTGACGTAGTCGTCGCCGCCCAGGGTCAGCCCGGACACCTTGTCCTCGGCGGCGTCGCGGGCGGTGAGGAACAGCACCGGCGTGTGCCGGCCGCTCTCCCGCAGCCGGCGGACGACGCCGAAGCCGTCCAGGCCCGGCATCATCACGTCGAGCACCAGCAGGTCGGGCCGGAAGGACGCCGCCATCGCCAGCGCCTGCTGGCCGTCCGCGGCGGTGGCCACCTCGAACCCGGCGTAGCGGAGGCTGGCCGACAGCAGCTCGCGGATGTTCGGCTCGTCGTCCACCACGAGCAGGCGGGCCTCCGCTGTGGTGCCCCTGCCCGTGCTGCTCACGGCACCTCCCGGTGAACGTGCTGCCGTGGTCATGCGCCCAGGATGAGGCCGGGGGCTGGACCGGCACTGGACGTTCCCTGTGAGGAGTCTGGACGCCGGCCGCCCGACCCTCAGCCGGCGGGTGCCATCGCCCGGCCGCGGCGCCAGTACCCGATGGCGTGGTGCTGGGCCCGGCCCAGTCCCCAGCGGCCGCGCAGGTCGGCGCGGATCGCGCGGACGGCGGCGGACTCGGCGGCCACCCAGGCGAAGAGGTCCTCCCCGTCCGGCCGGTCCAGCGCCGCGACGGCGTCGGCCAGCAGGGCGCCCTCCCCGGGAGGCGTGCCGTCGCGGTGCAGCCAGCGGACCCCGACCCCCGCCGGCGCCACCAGCGGCTGCTCCTCGGCGGCGTCGGCGACCTCCACCAGCGCCACCCCCCGGGTGGACGGCGGCGCCGCGGCCAGGATGCGCGCGATCGCGGGCAGTGCGGTCTCGTCGCCGGCCAGCAGCAGCCAGCCGGCCGGCCGGTCGCCCAGCGGCCCGCCTCCGGCGACGGCCAGCGTGGCCCCCGGGACGGCGGCGCCCGCCCACGCCGCGGCCGGGCCGTCGCCGTGCAGGACGAAGTCGATCTCCACCTCGCCGAGGTCGGCGTCCTGCCGGCGGGCGGTGTAGCTGCGCAGGCTCACGCCGTGCGCGCCGGCCGGCCAGACGACCCGACCGTCGCGCTGCACCGAGGGCCACTGCGGCGCCGGGTCGCCGACGCGGGGTACCAGCAGCGAGACGGTCGGCCCGGCCGCCGCGGCCGCCGCCGGGGTGCCGGAGAGCAGCACGCGGCGCACCGACGGGGTCACGTCCCGGACCGACGCGACGGTGAGGACGTCGACGGGGCGGGTGGGGCTGGCAGGCATGGCGCTGGCAGGCATGGCGCGCACCAGCCTAGAGCGGGCCGACCCGACCGCCCCCGGGGGAATGGGGTCGGCCGGGCCGGCGATCGCGGACGGCCCCATCACTCTCCGTGTCCGACTCCATCGGTCTGAGCAGCGAGAACGGTGGGACGGGGCGCGTCGGTCCGGACGCTACGTGACGAGAGCGCCGACGTCAGTGCCCGCACGGGTGACGGGACCCCACGGGCGGGTGATGTGTGTCCGTGGCCTACTCCGGGCAGCAGAGGGGACCACGCAGAGCTACCCCTGGGAGGCACCGATGGCCGACGACCTGGAGAAGGGCGACCACGTCAGCTGGAAGAGCCACGGCAGTGAGGTCGAGGGCACCGTCAAGCGGGAGATCACCTCGGAGACGGAGGCCGCCGGCCGCACGGTCAAGGCCAGCAAGGAGGAGCCGCAGTACGAGGTCGAGAGCGACGGGAGCGGCAGGACCGCCGTGCACAAGCCCGGTGCGCTGCACCAGAAGTGAGCGGCGCACCCGTGACCACACCAGTGGCAGGAGGACGATCGTGAGCGAGACCGGAGACCAGTTCGCCGGGACGGCGGCCCGCAGCACCAAGCACAGCCCCCGGGTGGACGAGGAGCTCGAGCACGAGATCCAGGGCATGCTCAAGGGCCGGCACGCCACCCGCGCCGAGGAGTGGCGCGAGGCGGAGCCCCAGGCCGAGGGCGACCCGGACGTCGACAGCGACCCGGAGGGCACCCTCGTCGGCGGCACCCCGGTGGGCATGGACCGCGACGCGGTCGTGCACCGGGCCGAGCTGGCCCGCTGGCTGGTCCGGGCGGACTTCCCCAGCGACGGGCCGGCCCTGGTCGAGGCGGCGCTGGACCACCGGGCTCCGGACGCCGTCGTCGAGGAGCTGCGCGGGCTGCCCGAGGGGGAGACCTACGAGCGGATCGGTGACGTGGTGCGCGCGCTGGGCTACCCCACCGAGTCCTGAGCCGCGGCGGCGGGGGACCGGGACACCCCGGCCTCCGCCGTCAGGCCCCGGCCGCCTCGCGCCCCTCGTCCTCGGCGATCTCCTCCGCGCCCCGGCGGCGGAACATCCGGGAGCCGGGGAAGCCCTTCACCACGTGCCGCAGGTCCTGCATGGTGTCGAGCAGGTCGTGCACGTCGGTGCCCACGGTGCCCAGCGAGGACAGCACCGGCAGGACGTCCTCGTCCAGGTGCGTCATCAGCTGCGGCAGCCGGTCGATGAAGCGGACCACCGCGTCGACCTCGGCGGGCTCGACGCTGGCGGCCAGCCGGCGCACCGCGGGGGCCAGGGCCAGCAGCGGCTCCCGGAAGACCTCGACCAGCGGGTCCACCCGGTCCAGCAGCTCGCCCGCCCGGGACACCGTGCCGTCGGCACCGGCGATCGACGCCCCGACCGCGGTGATGGCCTCGTCCGAGCGTGTGATGGTCCGCCCGGCGGCGGCGATGGCCTCGTCGGACCGGGCCACGGTGCCACCCACGGCGGTGATGGCCTCGTCGGAGCGGGCGATGGTCGCGCCGACCGCGGTGATCGTCTCGTCCGAGCGCGCGATGGTGGCGCCCACGGCGGTGATGGCCTCGTCGGAGCGGGCGATGGTCCGGCCCGCGGCGGCGATGGTCTCGTCGGAGCGGGTGACGGTCCGGCCCGCGGCGGCGATGGTCTCGTCGGAGCGGGTGATGGTGGCGCCGACCGCGGTGATCGTCTCGTCCGAGCGGGCGATGGTCTGCCCGACGGCGGTGATGGCCTCGTCGGCCTTCTGCTGGGTGGCGCCGACGGCCGTGATCGCGTCGTCGGCCTTCTGCTGGGTGGCGCCGACCGCGGTGATGGCGTCGTCGGCCTTCTGCTGCGTCGTCCCGACCGCGGTCACCGCGTCGTCGGCCCGCCGGCGGGTGGCGTGGACCGCGGCGATGGCCTCGTCCGCCCGGGCCCGGGTGGCGTCGACCGCGGTGATCGCCGTGTCGGCCCGCTGCACCAGCCCCTCGAGCCGGTCGACGGCCGTGGTGACCCGGTCGAGCAGCCGCTCGGCACCTCCGATGACGGCCGCCAGCCGGGGGACCAGAGCCAGCGCCTCGGTCACACCACCGCGCAGACCCCCGACCGCGGAGATGACGTCGGACGGGCCGGGGACGAAGGGCAGCCTCACCACGGGGACGCTAACGGACCGCAGGTGACCCGGCCCTCGCTCCCGCGCGTCCGACCCGGGACGCCCGCCCCGCGCCCGTATCGTGGGTGACCGCCCGACTGCGCAGTGGTACGCCCGCGCGCGAGCCGGGAAGTGACGGCGCCCGCGGGGCGGCAGTTCGAGGACGGGAAGTCGGCACGGGTGGGGAACGAGCGCACGCGCGACGACGCGGGGGACCCCCGTGGCGCCGGGCGTCCCCGCGGCCGACGTCGGGCGGCCACGCCGTCCCCCGGTGACGGGGCCTCGGCGCCCGGACCGGTCACCGTCGAGCAGCTGATCGCCCGCCAGGGTGGCGACGTGGGCCGCCGCCGCGCCGCACGCACCGGCGAGGTCCCGCTGCCGCTCGCCGTCCCCGCGCAGACCGCCGGGCCCCGCCGCGGCCTGCCGCCCGTGCCCGCGGAGGCGCCCCCCGCGGACCACCCGCGCCCCTCCGGACGGCGCGCCTCCGACGGCCGGCCTGCGGCCGGCGACCCCCCGGCGGCCACGCGGCGCGGTCTGCCGCCGGTCCCCGGGGGTGCGCCCGCGGGCGCCTCGCCCCCGCCGCCCCCCGAGGCCGCCGCCACGCCGGGACCGGCGCGCACCGGCCTGCCTCCGGTGCCGCCGTCGGCCCGGCCCTCCGTGCCGCTGTTCCCGCCCTTCGACGAGCGTGGCGGCGCCCGCCCGTCCCGCCCGATCGCCCCGCTGCCGCCCATCCCCGGGCGCGACGCGGCGCTGGCCGGGGCGACCCGGCTGGCGCCACCCTCGCCGCGGGAGCGCCGGGCCGCCCGGCGGGCCGCCCGCAGCCCGGGCCGGCGCCGGCTGGTCCGCGCCGCGACCGTCCTGGCGGTCCTCGTCGGCCTCGTCCTCACCTACCACGTCGGCCTCTACTTCACCGTCGACCAGCGCATCGAGGCGGTCGACGCGCTCACCCCCGACGGCCCCGAGGTGCTCGCCGCGGGGCTGCAGGAGGCGGCGAGCACCTACCTCGTCGTCGGCACCGGGCTGCCCGGGGCCGAGGGACCGGCCTCCGTGGCCACCCTGCTGGCGCACGTCGGCCCCGGCGGGGAGCGCGCGGTGCTGGTCAGCATCCCGCCGACCGCGCTGGTGGACACGCCCGCCTGCATCCGCCCCGACGGCCGGGTGCGCGAGCCGGCCACCGAGTCCTTCGCCGCCGCGCTGCTCGACGGCGGTCCGTCCTGCGCGGTGCGCGTGGTGCAGCAGGTGTCCGGCCTGCGGGTCGACCACTACCTCGGCGTGGACCTGGGCCGGCTGCCCGGCATGGTCGACGCGCTCGGCGGCGTGGCGGTCTGCCTGCCGTCGGCGACCCCGGCGGTCACCTCCTCGGCGCAGCCGCTGCCGACGGGCCCGAGCCGGCTGTCGGGGGAGGGCGCCACCGGCTACCTCGCCCCCGCCGACGCCGGCGCCGACGTGACCGGCGACGCCGTCGCCGAGCGCGCCCAGCTGGTGCTCACCTCGACGCTGAGGACGGCCATGTCGGCCGGGACCCTCGGCAACCCGGTCACCCTCACCCGGTTCCTCGTCCGCGCCTCCGACGCGCTCACCCTCGACGAGTCGACCACCCTGGGCGACCTGCGCACCCTGGCCGGCACGCTCGGCGAGCTGTCCGGGGACGCGGTCCAGCGGACCGGCCTGCCGGTCGCGCAGGTCGGCCACGTGCCGGCCGGCAGCGAGCAGGCGCACGTCGTCCTCGACGCCGCCGCCACCCGCTCGCTGTTCGACGAGGTGATCAAGGAGGGCCGGCTCCCCGCGGAGCTGGTCGCACCCGAGGCCGCCGACCCGGCGGTGGCGGCTCCCGCGCCGGCCGCCGCCGAGCAGCCGGTGGCCGTGCCCGCGGAGCAGCCGCTGACCGCCGCACCGGCGGCGATCACCGTGGACGTGCTCAACGGCACCGCCACCAGCGGGCTGGCCACCACCGTGGCCGACCAGCTGCGCGCCCAGGGCTTCACCGTCGGCGAGGTGGGCAACGAGCCCGGCGGGGTGGACGCGACCGTCGTCCGCTCCGGTCCCGACGCCGGCGAGCAGGCCCGCACGGTGGCCGCCGCCGTGCCCGGTGCGGTGCTGGAGCCCGGCGCCGCGGCCGGCGGGGGCGTGCAGCTCGTCGTCGGGCCGGGCTTCCCCGGCGTCGTCCCGGTCGTGGTCCCCCCGCCGGCACCGGAGCCGCCCCCCGCACCGGCCCCGGTCGCCGAGCCGGTCGCCACCGCCCCCGCGGACTGCTGAGGCGACGCAGGGCCGGGGGCCTCCTCAGCCGAAGCGGCCGGAGATGTAGTCCTCGGTCGCCTTCTGGTCGGGGTTGCTGAAGATCTTCTCGGTCGGGTTGAACTCGATGAGCCGGCCGGGCTGGCCGATCCCGTTGAGGTTGAAGAAGCCGGTCGACTCGCTCACCCGGGCGGCCTGCTGCATGTTGTGCGTGACGATCACGATCGTGTAGCGCTCCTTGAGCTCGGCCATCAGGTCCTCGATGGCCAGCGTGGAGATCGGGTCCAGCGCCGAGCAGGGCTCGTCCATCAGCAGCACGTCGGGCTCGATGGCGATCGCCCGGGCGATGCACAGCCGCTGCTGCTGGCCGCCGGAGAGGCTGGAGCCCGGGCGGTCGAGGCGGTCCTTGACCTCCTCCCACAGGTTGGCGCCGCGCAGCGAGCTCTCGACCAGCTCGTCCATCTCGGCCTTCTTGGTCCGCGTGCCGTTGAGGCGCAGACCGGCCGCGACGTTCTCGTAGATCGACATGGTCGGGAACGGGTTCGGCCGCTGGAACACCATGCCGACCTGGCGGCGCACCGTCACCGGGTCGGCGTCGGAGCCGTACAGGTCCTGGCCGTCCATGACGACCTTGCCCTCGACGCGGGCGCCGGGGATCACCTCGTGCATCCGGTTGAGCGTGCGGAGGAAGGTCGACTTCCCGCACCCGGAGGGCCCGATGAGGGCGGTGATGCTGCGGGGTTCGATCGAGATGGTGACGCCCTCCACGGCCAGGAAGTTGCCGTAGTAGATGTTGACGTCGGAGCAGTCGATGCGCTTGGCCACGGGTCCTCCTGGGGTTCCGGTCAGCGACCGGTCTTGGGCGCGAAGAAGCGGCTGATGAGACGGGCGACGACGTTGAGGCCCATGACCAGCGCGATGAGCAGCAGCGCGGCGGTCCACGCGCGGTCGATGGCGTTCTCCGGCGGCACGCCGGGCTGGGTGAGCTGGTAGTAGGCGTAGACCGGCAGCGTCGCCATCCGGCCGTCGAACGGGTCGACGTTGGTCGCGTTGGTGATCCCGACGGTGACCAGGAGGGGGGCGGTCTCCCCGACGACGCGGGCGATGGCCAGCGTGACCCCGGTGCCCAGGCCGGCGATCGCGGTGGGGATCACGACCTTGACGATCGTGCGCCACTTCGGCACGCCGAGCGCGTACGAGGCCTCCCGGAGCTCGTTGGGCACCAGCTTGAGCACCTCCTCGGCCGACCGGACGACCACCGGGATCATGAGCACCGAGAGGGCGACGGCACCCATGATGCCCAGCCGGACGCCGGGACCGAAGAACAGCGCGAACAAGGCGTAGGCGAACAGGCCGGCGACGATCGACGGGATACCGGTCATGACGTCGACGAAGAAGGTGATCGACCGCTTCAGCCGGCCCCGCGCGTACTCGACGAGGTAGATGGCGGTCATCAGGCCGATCGGCACCGAGATCAGCGTGGTGAGCAGCGTGATGATCAGCGTGCCCATGATCGCGTGGTAGGCGCCGCCCCCCTCGCCGATGATCCCCACGAGGGACGAGTTGAAGAACTCCCCGTCGAGCCGGCGGGCACCGCGGCTGACGACCTCCCAGACCAGCGACACGAGCGGGACCATCGCGATGGCGAAGGCACAGGTGACCACCGAGGTCACCAGCCGGTCGGTGGCCCGGCGCCTGCCCTCGACGGAGCGGGACAGCGCGTAGTTCGCGACGACGCCCAGGACGATCGTGTAGATGACGGCCAGGACGACGGTGAAGTCGGTGAGCGCCTCGATGCCGAAGGCGATGGCCGCCGCGGCGCCGAACACCGCCCAGGGCACCCATGTCGGCAGTCGGCGCTCGCTGCGCCCGTTCCCGTCCTCGGCCGCGCGGGCGCCCGCCGGGGGCCTGGTCAGCTGGGTGCTCATCAGTTGGCTCCGGAGAAGTCGGCGCGGCGGTTGACGATCCAGCGGGCGAGCATGTTGACCGCCAGGGTGATGACGAACAGCGCCAGGCCGCTCGCGATCAGGGTGTTGACCGCGATCCCGGTGGACTCGGGGAACTGCAGCGCGATGTTCGCCGCGATCGTCGCCGGGTTGCCGCTGCTGATCAGGTTGAAGGTGATGCCGCCGGACACCGACAGCACCAGGGTGACCGCGAGGGTCTCGCCCAGGGCGCGGCCCAGG
This sequence comes from Geodermatophilus pulveris, assembly GCF_900188375.1. Taxonomy (GTDB): domain Bacteria; phylum Actinomycetota; class Actinomycetes; order Mycobacteriales; family Geodermatophilaceae; genus Geodermatophilus; species Geodermatophilus pulveris. The sequence goes on from NZ_FZOO01000001.1 coordinate 37,178, forward strand.
CCGAGCATCGACCCACCGATGACGCCGCTCTTGCCGTAGGGGATGACGGCCATCCTGATCATCTCCCAGCGGGTGGCGCCGAGCGCGAGCGCCGCCTCCGTGTGCAGGGTCGGCACCTGGAGGAAGACCTCGCGGGAGATGGCGCTGACGATCGGCAGGATCATGATGGCCAGCACCAGACCGGCGGTCATCATGGTGCGGCCGGTGGCCGACGTGGGCCCGGCGAAGAGCGGGATGAAGCCGAGGTTGTCCTCGAGCCACCGGTAGAACGGCACCAGTCTGGGGGCCAGCCAGGTGATGCCCCAGAAGCCGTAGACGATGCTGGGGATGGCTGCCAGCAGGTCGACCACGTAGCCCAGCCCCTGGGCCAGCCGGCGCGGCGCGTAGTGGGTGATGAACAGGGCGATGGCGACGGCCAGCGGGGTGGCCACGATCAGGGCGATGATCGCGGCCAGCAGCGTCCCGAAGATCAGCGGCGCGATGTAGCCCACCAGGCCCCGGCCGCCGGGGACCTCCTCGGCGGGGGCGGTCAGCGCGGGGATGGCCTCGGCGACGAGGAAGGCGGCGACCCCGGCGAGGATGACGAGGATCGCGATGCCGGCGCCCCGGGCGGTGCCCGCGAAGACGCGGTCACCGAGGCGGCGGGGTGGCCGGCTGGTGCCGGGCTCGGACTGGGTCCTGGTGGCGGTCACCGTGGCTCCGTGGTGTCTGGGGCGATGCGTGCGGGGCTGCTGAGGACCTGCTGCCCGTTCCGGGCGGGCCAACGGCCCGGGACGCCGTGGGGCGTCCCGGGCCGTTGCCGGTGCGACGGGGTGTCAGCCGGCGGAGATGGCGTCGATGGCACCCTGTGCCTGCTCCCGCAGCGTGTCCGAGACCGGCGCCGACCCGGCGGCCTCGGCCGCGGCCTGCTGGCCCTCCTCGCTGATCACGAAGCTCATGAAGTCGGCGACGAGATCGGCGGTCTCCTGCTCGGGGTAGGTGATGCACCCGACGTGGTAGCTCACCTGGACGATCGGGTAGTTCCCCGACTCCGTGGTGTCGCGCCGGATGTCGATCGCGTAGTCGTACTCCCCGCGGCCCTCGATCCGCTCGGAGTTCTCCACGACCGCCGAGGCGGCCTCGGGAGTCGGCTGGACGAACTCCTCGCCCACGCCGATCGAGGCGATGCCGAGGTCGCCGGCCTGGCTGGGGTCGGCGTAGCCGATGGTCCCGTTGCCGGCACCGACCGCCTGGACCACGCCCGACGTGCCCTGGGCGGACTCGCCGCCCTCCACCGGCCACACGCCGTCCGGCTCGAAGGTCCACACGTCCGGGGCGACCGCGGCCAGGTACTCGGCGAAGTTCTCGGTGGTGCCCGACTCGTCGGAGCGGTTCACCGGGGTGATCGACAGGTCCGGCAGCGTGGCGTCCGGGTTGGCCTCGACGATGGCCGGGTCGTTCCAGTTGGTGATCTGCTGGGCGAAGATGCCGGCGACCACCTCCGGCGGCAGGTTGAGCTCGTCGACGCCCTCGAGGTTGTAGACGACCGCGATCGGGGCGATGTAGTTGGGCAGCTCGAAGACCTCACCCTCGCCGGCGCAGCGCTCCTGGGCCCCGGCCAGCTCCTCCTCGTCGAGCGCGGCGTCGGTACCGGCGAAGTCCACGCCGCCGGCGACGAACTGCTCGCGGCCGCCGCCGGAGCCCACCGGGTCGTAGTTGACGGTCACGCCCGGCTGGACGGAGGAGTAGGCCGCGGTCCAGCCCTGCATGGCCGCCTGCTGGCTGCTGGCGCCGGCTCCGACGAGGGTGCCGCTGAGCTCCTCGGTGGCACCGGACGTCTCGCCGCCACCGCCGGCCGCGGCAGGCTCCTCGTTGGCGGCGCCGCACGCGGTGAGGGCGAGGGTGCCGGCGAGGGCCAGGGAGAGGGAGGCGCCGCGGGTTCTGGTGCCGAGCTTCAACTCAGTGCCTTTCCGGTGGGGTGCCCGGTCATCGATTCCGGGCAGCAGGGACCAACGGGGACTGACGCTAGGGAGCGGAGGTGGACGACTCCGGTTGGACGGGTGAACGAGCGATGAACGCGCTCTGTGATCCCGCTGACCTGCACGGACACGGCGGGCGGACAAGTGGTGAACCATCGGCGCGCCGCATTCCGTGACGAATGGATCACGGGCATGATGAGGGGTCGTTGCCTGTGGCCGGCGGGTCAGGGCGCGCGTCGCCAGGACACGTCGACGGCGTGCCGCCGGAAGCCGCTCCGCCCGTAGAGGGCGACCGCCGCGGCGTTGTCCTCCTCGACGTAGAGCAGCACCTCCCGCAGGCCACGGGCGCGCAGGTGGGCCAGGCCGACGTCGGTCAGCGCGCGACCCACGCCCGTGCCCTGCGCGTCCGGGTCGACGCCCAGCACGTAGACCTCCCCGACCGGCTCGGGGCCCACGTCCCCCGGCGGGTGGACCTTGGTCCAGTGCGAGCCGAGCAGCCGGTCGCCGTCCCAGGCCAGGAAGAAGCCGTCGGGGTCGAACCACGGCTCGGCCTCGCGCAGCCGCAGGTCCTCCGCCGTCCAGCCGCCCTGCTCGGGGTGGTGGGCGAAGGCGCGGGCGTTGGCGCGCAGCCAGGCCTGCTCGTCCCGGCCCGGCCGGAAGGTGCGCACGGTGACGCCCTCGGCCAGCCGCGGCCGCGGCTGGGCGGCCACCCCGGCCAGCTCGCGGCGCATCTGCAGCAGCACCCGGGCCCGCGTGTACCCGCGGGAGCGCGCCAGCTCGGCCGACCCCGGCAGGTCGCCGTGCGCCCACACCCGCAGCGGGCGCCCCCCGGCGAGCTCCTCGAGCCGGGTCAGCAAGGCGCGGCCCACGCCGCGCCGCCGGGCGCCGGGGGCGACGACGAGCTCGGCCTCGGCGTCCGCGCCGCCGGTGGCGGCCTCGAAGCGGGCGTACCCGGCCAGCCCGCCGTCCGGCGCGGGAGCCAGCACGTCGCGGCCACCGGGCGGGCCGCCGTGCTGCAGCCGCAGCTCGGCCTCCTCCGACAGCGGGCGCACGCCGTCGGCGGCGGCCGCCGCGCGCAGCAGGTCCAGGACCGCCGGGACGTCGGCGGGGTCGAGCCGGCCGACGTCCCGGACGGGGGGAGCAGCGGACAGGGCGGCCTCAGACCCGCTCGGTGTCGGCCGCGGCCGGGCTGCCCGACGTCAGCGCCTCGGCGCGCGCGGCGGCCGCGGTCGCGTCGGCGACCTGCTGGTCGAGCTTGTAGCCGACGTTGCGCACCGTGCCGATCAGGGCCTCGTGCTCGGTGCCGAGCTTGGCCCGCAGCCGGCGCACGTGGACGTCGACGGTGCGGGTGCCCCCGAAGTAGTCGTAGCCCCAGATCTCCTGCAGCAGCTGCGCGCGGGAGAAGACGCGGCCCGGGTGCTGGGCCAGGTACTTCAGCAGCTCGAACTCCTTGTAGGTGAGGTCGAGGGGGCGTCCGCGCAGCTTCGCGGAGTAGCTGTGCTCGTCGATGACCAGCTCGCCGGCCCGGGTGACCCCGCGGTCGGCGCCGTCGGCGGGGGAGACGGCAGCCAGCCGGCGGGCGGTGGCCCACTTCAGCCGGGCGTCGACCTCGGCGGGGCCGGCGGTGTCGAGCAGCACGTCGTCGACGCCCCAGTCGGCCGACAGGGCCACCAGGCCGCCCTCGGACAGGACCGCGACCAGGGCGGAGGCGACCCCGGTGGAGGACAGCAGCCCGCACAGCGCCCGGGCCTGGATGAGGTCGTGGCGGGCGTCGACGAGGACGACGTCCCCGGAGTCGCCGTCCAGGAGGCTGGACAGCTCGGGTGCCACCACGCGCACGTGGTGCCCCAGCAGGCCGAGGGCGGGCAGCACCTCGGTCGTCGCCTGTCGTGCGGCGGTCATGAGTACGAGTCGCATGACGTCTCCTCGGGGGAGGCGGGGACGACGCAGCGCCGTCCGGGGCCCACGACGGCGCTGTCGGTGAGAGGCGAGGATAACCGACCCGACGCCCCCGTCGCCGTCCGTGACCGGATCGCGACACGGAGCCCCCCGGCCGGGGGGAGCCGGCGCCGGGCGTCTGCGACGATCGGCGGGTGACAGCGACGCAGGTGCGGCCCGGGCCGCCCGCCCGCGCGGGGCACCTGCCCGCCGCCGGCGCGGCGGCGGTGGCGACCGCCCTGATCGTCGGCCTGCCGGCGGCGGCGGGAGACACCGGCCGGCTGGTGGCGGTCGCCGTCGTGCAGGTGGCGCTGGCCGTGGCGTGGGCGCCGGCCACCGGGCTCCCGGCCCGGGCCGGCGCGCCGGTGCTGGGCCTGGCCGCGGCGGCCGGCGCGGACCTGCTGGTCCTGGTGCCCGAGCGGCCGGAGGTCGGCTCGCTGCTGGCCGTGCCGGGGCTGGGCCTGCTCGCCGCGGTGCTGCACCAGATGCTGCGCCGCGCGCCGCGGCACGACGTCGTCGGCTCGCTGGCCGGCGTGCTGCTGCTGCTGTGCGGGGTGTGCGCGCTGGCGGTCCTCCTGCTGCTGCCCGCGGCCGGTGGCGCGGCGGCCGGTACCACCGCGCTGCTCGTGACCGGGACGGCGCTGGTGGCCGGCCCGCTGGTCGACCGGGTGCTGCCCCGGCCGCCGGTGGCCGCCGGCGTGCCGCACGGCGTCCCCGCCCTGGTCGTCGCCGCGCTGGCCGGGGCCGCCGTCGCGGCGCTGCGGCACGGCGGCGGCCCGGTCGCGGTCCTCGGGGCGTCGGCCGCCGGCCTGCTGCTGGGCGCGGTCGCCGCGCTCACCGGCCTGGCCGCGGCCTACGCGGTGCCCGGGGCCCGGGCGTGGGCGGCGCCGGTGGTGCGGGCCGCGCTGCCGGTCGCCGCGGCCGCGCCGGTGGCCCTCGCCCTCGTGCTGCAGAACGCGTTCTGAGCGGCCGGCCGGTGCGCGCACTGCTGGTGGTCCTGCTCCTCGTGGGCGGCCTGCTGCTGGTCGCCGACCGGGTCGGCGAGGAGGTCGCCGAGGACCAGGTGGCCCGGGTGATCGCCGAGCGGGGGGCCCTCGGCGGGGCACCGGACCTGGAGTTCGCGGGCTTCCCCTTCCTCACCCAGGCGGTCTCCGGCCGGTACGAGGAGCTGCGGGTGTCGCTGGACTCCGCCGACCTGGGTCAGCCCGCCGGCACCCGCGCCGACGTGTCGCTGCGCGGCGTCCGGGTGCCGCTGTCCGACGTGGTGTCCGGGTCGGTGCAGCAGGTACCCGTCGAGCGGGTCGACGGGACGGCGACCCTGGCCTACGCGCTGCTCGGTGAGCAACTGGGCCCCGGTGCCACCGTGACCCCCGAGGGGGACGGGCTGCGGGTGGCGACCAGCGTGGACTTCGCCGGGCAGCGCGTGCCGCTCACCGCGACCGGCACGGTGGCGCTGGACGGCGGCGACCTGGTGGTCGACGTCGAGGACGCCACCACCGCGGGCGTGGACGCACCCGACGCCTTCGTCGAGCAGGTCAGCGACGCCCTCGACCTGCGGTACGGGATCCCGGCGCTGCCCTTCGGCCTGCAGGTCACCGGGGTCCGGACCGCCGAGGACGGCGTTCGGGTCACCGTCGAGGCGACCGACACGGTGCTCGGCGGCGTCTGAAGGAGGCCCCTCCTGCCCCCCGCCACCCGCGGGCTCGCGGCGGGACCCTGCAGGAGGGCCGCCGGCGCAGGGCGGAACAGCCGGGCCCGCGGCCCGGTTGGCACCTGCCGTGGACCGGACCGAGGCGCGCCGCCCGGGCCGCGGCCTCCCCGCCTCCCGGGCGGGCGGTCCCCGGTGATCGGTTACCCTCGCGGCCGTGGGCCCGCTGCTGACCTCCCGCCGCACGGTCGACCTGTGCCGCGTCCGCAGCTGCCTGTGTCCGGCTCCCTGAGGCCGGCCCGCCCGTCCCACGCCCCGGCCACCGTCCGGGAGCCCCCGCCGCCTCCGTGCCGCCGGCCGCGCCACCCCGCACGCCGCGCCGCACCCCGGTGCGCCGCACCCCCTGACCCGCACGCGCACGACCACCACCCCCACCGACCACGGGAGGAACACCCCATGAGCCGCAACGACGTGCTCGTCTCCGCCGACTGGGCGCAGGAGCACCTCGGCGCCCCCGGCACCGTCTTCGTCGAGGTCGACGAGGACACCAGCGCCTACGACAAGGGCCACCTCGAGGGCGCCGTCAAGCTGGACTGGAAGACCGACCTGCAGGACCCGCTGCGCCGCGACTTCGTCGACCGCGAGCAGTTCGAGCAGCTGATGAGCGCCAAGGGCATCGCCAACGACGACACCGTCGTCCTCTACGGCGGCAACAACAACTGGTTCGCCGCCTACGCGTACTGGTACTTCAAGCTCTACGGCCACGCCGCCGTCAAGCTGCTCGACGGCGGCCGCAAGAAGTGGGAGCTGGACAGCCGCCCGCTGTCCACCGACGTCGTCGAGCGGCCCGGGACGCAGTACCGCGCGGCCGAGCCCGACACCTCCATCCGCGCCTTCCGCGACGAGGTCGTCGCCGCGATCGGCCAGCAGAACCTGGTCGACGTCCGCTCGCCCGACGAGTTCGCCGGCAAGCTGGTCGCCCCCGCCCACCTGCCGCAGGAGGGCGCGCAGCGCCCCGGCCACATCCCCAGCGCGGTCAACGTCCCGTGGAGCAAGGCGGCCAACGAGGACGGCACCTTCAAGAGCGACGACGAGCTGCGCACGCTGTACGAGGACGCCGGCCTGGACACCGGCAAGGACACCATCGCCTACTGCCGGATCGGCGAGCGCTCCAGCCACACCTGGTTCGTGCTGCGCGAGCTGCTCGGCCACCCCAACGTGAAGAACTACGACGGCTCGTGGACCGAGTACGGCTCGCTGGTCGGCGTCCCGATCGAGAAGGGGGCCTGACCGTGTGCGGCGCCCCGAAGCAGGGCGGCGCGCTCAAGGGCGTCGACCTGGACACCCAGACGGTGATCCAGGGGCAGGTCTGGCACGACGGTGCCCCGGTCGCCGGGGCCTACGTGCGCCTGCTCGACGGCACCGACGAGTTCACCGCCGAGGTGGTCACCAGCCCGGAGGGCGAGTTCCGCTTCTTCGCCGCCCCGGGCACCTGGAAGATCCGTTCGCTGGCCCCGGTCGGCCGCGGTGAGCGGGTCCTCGGCGCCGACGTCGGCCTGAACGAGACGACCGTCGTCATCCCCTGAGGCCCCGTCCTCACTCGGTGCAGCGCCCGCCCTCGCAGCCGCCGGGGCGGGCGCTGTCGCGTCCGCACCCCGGACCGCAGGTCAGAGCCCGACGAGCGTGGCCAGCTCGCCCATCGCCCGGTCGAACCAGCGGTCGGTGGCCTGCACCGAGCCGACGAACTGGCCGAACAGCTCGAAGCTGACCGCCCCGAAGACCGAGCTCCAGGCCAGCAGGGCGCGCACCCGGACGGCGTCGTCCAGGGCAGGGTGCTCCCCGCCGAGGACCTCCGCCGTGGCGTCGCTGACCAGCTCGGGGTCCCGCCGGCCCCCCGCCGCCGCCGGGAGCACGCCGCTGCGGGCAGCGTCACCCAGGATGCGGCCGAGCACGACGCCGACCCGCGCGGCGGCGGGCACCGTGTCCCGCGGGGCCGCGTAGCCGGGCACCGGTGAGCCGTACAGCAGCGCGTACTCGTGCGGGTGCGCCAGGGCCCAGGCGCGGACCGCGCGGCAGACGGCCACCCAGCGCTCCCGCGGCGGGGCGGCGGGGTCGTCGGCGTCCTCCGCGGCGGCGCCCACGGCGTCGTACCCGTCGATGATCAGGCGGGTGAGCAGCTCGTCGCGGCTGGCGAAGTAGCGGTAGACGGCGGAGGAGGCCAGGCCCACCTCCCGCGCGACGGCGCGCAGCGACAGCCCCGCCGCGCCCACCTCGGCCAGCTGCCGGCGCGCCGCCGCGGTGATCTCCGCGGTCAGCTCGGCGCGGACGCGGTCGCGGACGGTGGTCGGCACCTGCCCGATGGTGCCCGACGTGAGCGGTGCACACAAGAGAGAGCACTGCTCTTGACACCACCGACTTCCCCTGCGAGCGTCGTTCACCACCGAGAGCACTGCTCTCGGCCCGACGTCCAGGAGGAGACATGGCACTGCACGTGATCGTCGGCAAGGGCCCGGTCGGGACGGCGACCGCCGACCTGCTCGCGCACCGGGGGCACCACGTGCGGGTGCTGTCGCGCAGCGGCGGGACGTCGACCGACGCGGTCGAGCACCGGCAGGTGGACGCCGCCGACGCGGACGCCCTGGCCGCCGCGGCCGGTGGCGCCGACGTCGTCTACAACGCGGTCAACCCGCCCTACCACCGCTGGGCGACCGACTGGCCGCCGGTCGCCGCCGCGCTGCTCACCGCCGCCGAGCGGACCGGTGCGGTGCTGGTCACCATGGGCAACCTGTACGGCTACGGGGCGCCGGCCGGCCCGATGGGCCCGGAGACGCCGCTGGCCGCGACCGACGTCAAGGGGCGGGTCCGCGCCGCGATGTGGCGCGACGCGCTGGCCGCCCACGAGGCCGGCCGGGTGCGGGTGACCGAGGCCCGGGCCGCGGACTTCGTCGGCCCCCAGGTGCCGGCCGCGCAGTCGCACCTGGTCCGCCAGCTGGACACGCTGCACCGCGGCCGGCGGGCGTGGGTGGTGGGCGACCCGGACGTCCCCCGCAGCTGGGCCTACCTGCCCGACGTCGCGGCCACGCTGGTCACCCTGGGGGCCGACGAGCGCGCCCTCGGCCGCGCCTGGCACGTGCCCAGCGCACCCCCGCGCTCCCAGCGCCGGGCCCTCACCGACCTCGCCGCGGCCCTCGGCGCGCCCCCGCCGCGGGTCCGCGGCATCCCGTGGCCGGTGCTGCGCGGGCTCGGGCTCGCCGCCCCGCGGATGCGCGAGATCGTCGACGTCCGGCACCAGTTCGACCGGCCCTACGTCACCGACGCGTCGGCCACGACGGCCATCTTCGGGCTGCGCGCCACCCCCTGGGACGAGGTGGTGGCCGCCACCGCGCGGGCGGTGCCGGCGGCCGCCTGAGGGAGGACCTCGCTCCCCGGCGGGACCTGGGGCACGCGCGGCCGGCCTCGGCCCTGCCTCGTCACCGGGGCCGGGCGCCGGGGTGGGAGCTGCCGGCGTTCCCGGGCCTCGTCGGCGAGCTGTCGCGCGGCGACGACCGTGGCGGGCTCCTCGTCGGCCGGGGCGGGCCGGGTGTCGGTCACGCGACCCGGAGCGAGGACGGGTCGGCGGCGAGCCTCGTCCTCGGCCGCAGCGCCCGGACCACCCCGCGGCAGGCCGCCCACACCAGCAGCACCGCCACTCCCAGCACCCCGAGGGTGGCCAGGACGAGCGGGCCGGGCCCTTCCAGCGATGCTGGGTAGACGGCGGTGCCCAGCAGCACACCGGCGGCCACCGGCGTCACGGTGACCACCTGGAGGCGGCGCCGTTGCACCTGCTCGAGCACGGCCGGGGGCGCTCCGAGCGCGGCGGTCGAGGCCAGCGCTCGACGCGTGGTCGCCAGGTCGTCGGCCGCGGCGAGGGTCATCGCCGCGATCGCCACGAGCACGGCGAGCACCGCGGCGGTGGCGGCGAGGGCCACGCCCGGGACGTAGACGGTGGCGTCCCCGTACGCGTCGCCCAGCAGGGCGGTGGCGAACTGCGTCGCGATGCCCAGCGCGATCCCGGCGACGAACACCGAGCCCGCGGTCCGTCCGCCCGCCCCGCTCAGCCCGCGCAACCCGGCAGCGGTCAGGACGTCCACCGCCCGGCCGCTGCGCGCCAGCCGCCAGGCCCGCCAGCGGACCCACGCGGAGCCGGCGGTCAGCACGGCGACCAGGAAGAGGAGCAGTCCACCCCCGAGCAGGGCGACCGAGGTGGCGCGTCCGACCTCCCGGGTCTGCAGCGCGGCCGCGATCGCGACGACCGCGAGCACCAGCCCGGCCAGCCGCCACCACAGGCGGACGCGGCGCCGGCGCCGCGCGCGGGTCGACAGCGCACCGGCAGCGGCCGCGACCAGCCCGGCGAGCACCGCGACGACCGGCCAGCTCACCACGTCGCGCGGATCCAGGGGAGGCAGCAGCCGGGCGGACGGCGGGACGGCCGCACCCAGCACGAGCCACAGCGCGACGTAGAGCGGACCGGCGAGCAGTCCGCCGACGAGCCCCAGGACGCCGGCATCCGCCGCGGCGAGCCGGCGCAGGTCGGCCGGCGTGGCGCCGACCAGGCGCAGGGCGTGCAGCACCGTCGTCCGTCGCGCGCTGCCGGTCGTGAGGGCCTGCCAGGCCAGCGCCAGGGCCGGCACCACGAGCAACCCCAGCCCGGTGAGCACGCCGGGTTGCAGCCCGGCCTCGGTCACCAGTGGCGAGAGACGGAGGTCCGGGGCCACGGGGCGCGCGTCGGGCCCCGTGGCCCACGACACCGTGGGGACGCGCAGGACGGCGAGCCCGGCGAGGGTCAGTGCGCCCGCGACGGCGGTGCCGGCGGCGACCAGCCGGCCGCGCGTGCGCGAGGCGGCCGACCGCGGCCGGGCGAGCAGCCAGACGGTCGCCGTCCTCACGAGAGCGCCACCTCGTGCACGACGGACCCCGCGCGCAGCCGGACCTCGCGATCGGCCCGCGCGGCGACCGCGTTGTCGTGGCTGACCAGCACGACGGAGCCGCCGGCCGCCGTCGTGCTGGTGACCAGGAGGTCCAGCAGCTGCCGGCCGGTCGCGGTGTCCAGGCTCGCGGTGGGCTCGTCGGCGAGCACGAGGAGCGGGCCGGTCACCAGCGCCCGGGCGGCGGCGGCCAGCTGCGCCTGCCCGCCGGACAGCTCGCTGGGCAGCGTCGTGGGCGGCACGTCCAGGCCGACCCGGTCGAGCCACCCGGCGGCGGCGGCCCGGGCCTCGCGGGGCGCGTGACCCTCCAGCAGCAGGGGGAGCGCGACGTTGTCCAGCACCGGGAGGTCGGGCACGAGCTGACCGAACTGCAGGACGATGCCCACCGAGCGCCGGCGGATCCTCGCCCGTGCCGCCTCGTCGGCGCCGGCGAGGTCGGTGCCGGTCAGCACGACCCGGCCGCTCTGCGCGCGCAGCACCCCGGCGGCGAGCAGGAGCAGGGTGGACTTCCCGCACCCGCTGGGGCCGGTCACCGCGACGACCTCGCCGGGCGCGACGGTCAGCGAGACGTCCCGCAGCGCCTGGGTCCGCCCGTAGGCGTGGCTGACCCCGGACAGCTCGACCGTGCTCATGGGTTGTTCCTCTCGGTGGCGGTGCGGAGGGGCTGCTGCTGGCCGGACGACGGCAGCAGCTCGGTGGCCAGCTCGAGCCAGCGCAGGTCGGCGTCGAGGTGGGCGATGACGTGTTCCCGGACGAGCTGCTCGGCAGCACCCGCACCCGGCGGGTTCCGCTGCAGCTCACGCATGCGGCGCAGGTGGCTGGCCCGCTGGCGGCTGACGAAGCCCCGGACGTCGATGCCCGTGTGCAGCGCGGCGATGGTCTTGCGCACGATCTCGTCGGCGCCGGACCCGGCGGCGGCAGCCGGCTCGGCCAGCCACGCCCGCAGGCGCCGCTCACCCTCCTCGGTCAGCGCGTAGACCGTCCGCTCGGGACCGCCGTCGGTGCGGGTCTCCACCACCTGGGCCAGGCCGTCGCGCTGCAGCCGGGCCAGCGTCGCGTACACCTGGCCGAACGCCAGCGGACGGCTGTCGGGGAACCACGCGTCGTGCTCGTGCTTGATGTCGTAGCCGTGTCTCGGCGCACCGGCGAGCAGCGCCAGGTGGAGCTCGGTCATCGACACGGGAGCTGTCTACACCATGAGTACACATGAAGTGAATAGTCGGCGGCGCGACCCGCCGGACAGGGCCGTTCCCGCACCTCGTGTGGCGGTGCCTACGGTGGGGGCATGGTCTCCGCCTGGGTCCTCGTCGTCCTGACCTCGCTCGGGGCGCTCGGCTGCGGGTACGGCGCCGTCCGGCTCGCGCGCCGTCCGCGGGACACCCGCCGGTGACCGGCGACACCGAGCTGCCGGTCCCCGACACCGTCGACGTCCGCTCCGGCCCGGAGGTCTCCGAGGAGTTGCTCGCCGTCCTCCCGCTGCTCGGCGAGTGGCACGGTGAGGGCGTCATGACCAGCGCGGTCGCCGGGTCCGCCGGAGACGTCCGCTTCGGGCAGTGGACCCGCTTCAGCCACGACGGCCGCGGCTTCCTGGCCTACGAGTCGCGCACCTGGCGGCTCACCGAGGACGGCCGGCCGGCCGGGCCCGCGGTCCGGGAGAGCGGATTCTGGCGGCCCCGTGGCGGGGACGACGTCGAGCTGCTGGTGACCAGCCCCGACGGGCTCGTCGAGCTCTACGTCGGCCGGGCCCGGACGACGACCAGCTGGGAGCTGACCAGCGACGTCCTCGCCCGCACGCCGGACGCCCCGGAGGTGTCCCGCGCCGTGCGGCTCTACGGCATCGTCGAGGGTGCGCTCATGTACGCCATCGACCGCGCCGACGCCGACGGGCCGCTGCGGCCCACGATGTCCGCCCGCCTGGAGAGGATCCGATGAGCACCCCGAGACAGGTCGCCGACCGGTACGTCGACGCCGTCTGCGACCTCGACCCGATCGTGGCCACCTCGCTGGGCACCCGCCCCGGCGACGACCGGCTGCCCGACCTCGGCCCGGCCGGGCTGGAGGCCGAGGCGCAGCTGGCCCGCGACACCCTCGCCGAGCTCGACCGCACCCTGGCCGCCGACCCGGCGCTGGACGGCGACCCCGTGGAGCGGCGCTGCGCCCGGCTGCTGCGCGAGCGCCTGGGCGCCGAGCTGGCCGCCCACGACGCCGGGGAGGGGCTGCGGGCGGTGTCCAACCTGGCCAGCCCGGTGCACTCGGTCCGCCAGGTCTTCCTGCTCATGCCGACGGCCTCGGACGACGACTGGGCGGTGGTGGCCCGCCGGATGGCGCGGGTGCCCGAGTCATACCGCGGGTTCACCGCGTCGCTGGCCGAGGGCGCCCGGCGCGGGCTGTTCGCCGCGCCGCGGCAGGTCGTCACCGTGGTGGGACAGCTGGACGAGTGGCTGGCCGGGCCGTACTTCGCCGGGCTCGCCGCCGTCGGCCCGGACGCCCTGCGCGGCGAGCTGGACGCCGCCGCGCGCGCCGCCGATGCCGCGGTCGCCGAGGTCCGCGACTTCCTGCGCGACGTCTACCTGCCGCAGGCCGACGGGACGCCGGACGCCGTCGGCCGCGACCGGTACGCGGTGGCCGCCCGCCGCTGGACCGGGTCGGACCTGGGCGCCGGGGACGGGCTGGAGGAGGCCTACGCCTGGGGCTGGGCCGAGCACCGGCGGATCCTGGCCGAGCAGCGGGCCGAGGCCGGGCGCGTGCTCGCGGGCGCGACGCCGATGGAGGCGATGCGCTGGCTGGACGTGCACGGTCCCGCCGTCGAGGGCGTCGAGGCCGTGCGCGAGCGGCTGCAGACGATGATGGACGACGCGATCGCCGCGCTGGACGGCACGCACTTCGACCTCGCCGAGCCGGTGCGCCGGGTCGAGGCGAGGATCGCCCCGCCGGGCAGCGCGGCCGCGCCGTACTACACCCGGCCCGCCCAGGACTTCTCCCGCCCGGGCCGCACCTGGCTGCCCACGCTCGGCCGCACCCGCTTCCCGCTGTGGGACCTCACCTCGACCTGGTACCACGAGGGCGTCCCGGGCCACCACCTGCAGCTGGCCCAGTGGGCGTACGTCTCCGGGCAGCTGTCGACCTACCAGACCTCGCTGGGCTCGGTCGGCGCGAACGTCGAGGGCTGGGCGCTGTACGCCGAGCGGCTCATGGACGAGCTGGGCTTCCTCACCGACCCCGGCGACCGGCTCGGGTACCTCGACGCCCAGCAGATGCGCGCGGTGCGGGTGGTCGTCGACATCGGCATGCACCTGCGGCTGCCCGTCCCGGACGACGCCGACGGCGCGCTGGCCGGGCACCGCGGGGAGCCCTGGACGCCGGAGCTGGCGCGCGCCTTCTTCGGGGAGAACTGCGGCCGCGACGCCGCCTTCCTGGACAGCGAGCTGGTGCGCTACCTGGGCTGGCCGGGGCAGGCGATCAGCTACAAGCTCGGCGAGCGGGCGTGGCTCGCCGGCCGGGACGCCGCGCGCCGGGCCCGGGGGGACGCCTTCGACGCCAAGGCGTGGCACATGGCGGCGCTGTCGCAGGGCTCGCTGGGCCTCGACGACCTCGCCGCGGAGCTCGCCGTCCTCTAGCCGTCAGAAGCGGGTCGGTTCGGGGTTGACCCGGTCGGCGTCGAAGCCGACCGGGTCGTCGGGGGCGGCCGGGTGCGCCTCCAGCGGCGAGGCGAGGACGGCGTCGACGGCACCGGCCGGCCCGCCCACGTAGCTGCTCATCAGCCGCGGGTCGGTGGCGACGAACCAGGCGCGGTCGGCCGGCCACCACACCGCCGCGCTCTGCTCCCGCGGCTCGGGGGCGAAGTTGGCCGCGGCCAGCGTGACCGGGCCGCGGCGCAGCAGCAGGTCGCAGCCGGGCAGGCGCAGGTGCGGGCGGCCGCCTGGCGCGTCCTCGCACCAGCCGAACCAGCACTCGTGCGGCGTGGTCGTCCACCCGGCGAGCAGCGCGGCCAGCGCGGCCGCGACGTGCGCGGCGAGGTGGCCCTCGGCGGGGCTGTCGTTCCACACGCCGGGCTGGTCCTCCTCGGCGACGTGCTCCCACGAACCGGTCAGCGCCGGCCACTGCACCAGCGGGTGGGCGGCGGTGCCGTTGTGGGCCGCGACCTCGTCCCACCGGACGTCGACGTCGTCGTCCCCGGCGTAGCGCACGGCGGGGTGCAGCACCCGCGCGTAGGCGGCGAACACCGGCGGGACGAGGGAGGCGACGGTGCGGTCCCGCCGGAGGGCGGCCGCGACCCAGGCGCCGGGGGCCTCGCCGGTGGACACCGCGGGCCTCCCCGGGGAACGGACAACCCCCGGGCTGTTCCACGGCGACCGGCCTGGCGGGGCCAGGGGCTGCGCGTGGGCCGACTGGACAAGTGTCGGCGGCCCGGGGGTCGGGTGACTGTCCGGTTCTCGCTCGCCGCCGTGCGACGGACGGGCGGTCGAGCCGACGTCCGGATTCCACTCCGGACGGGCGGCCCATCTGGACGGCGGCTAGCGGACAGCCACCTCACGAGTCCGATGAGAATTCAATTGTTCGGACCACCTCCTCTCTCGTGTGCCCCGACGGTACGTCGCCTCGGAGGGGTCGGCAACGCCGTTGTTCAGCTCTCGGCGGAAGGGCCGGCGGTGCGCCCGGGAGGGGGTGCGCCCTCCCAGCCGGGCCGGTGCTCGGCACGGTCGTCGACCGTCTCGCGCTGGTAGACGTCCGGGATGCCGTCGTGGTCGAAGTCGGCCCGCTCGTCGGCGTAGATCCGCTTGTACCGGCGGTTGCGCAGCCGCAGCACCACGGTGGCCAGCAGCGCGGCGAGCAGGGTGCCGGTCAGGATGCCGACCTTGGCGTGCTCGTAGGTCTCGGTGCCCATGCCGAAGGCCAGCTCGGTGATCAGCAGCGAGACGGTGAACCCGATGCCGCCGAGCAGTGACAGGCCGAGCACGTCCGGCCAGCCGAGCTCGCTGTCCAGCTCGGCGCGGGTGAACCGGGACACCAGCCAGGTGGCCCCGGTGATGCCGACGGCCTTGCCCAGCACCAGCCCGGCGGTGATGCCGACGGCGACGCTGTCGGTGACCGACTCGACCAGGCCCGACACGCCCCCCACCGCGACGCCGGCGGAGAAGAACGCGAACACCGGCACCGCGACGCCGGCCGAGAGGGGTCGGATGCGGTGCTCGAAGTGCTCGGCCAGGCCCGGGCCGGCGTCCGGGCCGCCGGCCGCCTCGCTGCGCACCACCGGCACGGTGAAGGCCAGCAGCACGCCGGCGACGGTGGCGTGCACCCCGGACTCGTGCACGAGCACCCAGGTGGCCGCGGCCAGGGGCAGCAGCAGCCACCAGGAGCGGATGCGCTTCTGCACCAGCAGCCCGAACAGCGCCAGCGGGACGAGCGCCAGCAGCAGCGGGCCGACGGCCAGCTCGGCGGTGTAGAAGACCGCGATCACCATGATCGCCAGCAGGTCGTCGACCACGGCGAGGGTGAGCAGGAAGGTGCGCAGCGCGGCCGGCAGGTGCGTGCTGATCACGGCCAGGACGGCGAGGGCGAAGGCGATGTCGGTGGCGGCGGGGATGGCCCAGCCGCGCAGCGCGCCGTCGTCCCGGCCCAGGTTGAACAGGACGAACAGCAGCGCGGGCACGGCCATCCCGCCGACGGCCGCGGCGATCGGCAGCGCCGCCCGGCGGGGGTCGCGCAGGTCGCCGGCGACGAACTCGCGCTTGAGCTCCAGCCCGGCGACGAAGAAGAAGACGGCCAGCAGCCCGTCGGCCGCCCAGGTGCCGAGGCTGAGGTCCAGGTGCAGGGAGGCCGGACCCACCACGGTGTCCCGCAGGCCCTCGTAGGCCCCGCCCCACGGGGAGTTCGCCCACACCAGCGCGACGGTCGCCGCGACCAGCAGCAGCGCGCCGCCGACGGTCTCCCGGCGCAGGACGTCGGTGACGCGCCTGGTCTCTGCCCAGGAGCCCCGGCTGAAGAGCCGGGTGGTGGAGGTGGACGGCATGGGGGCGGCTCCGGAGGTGGGGTCGGTGGATCGACTGCCGACCAGACTTCCCGGCGCACCTGAGCGTGACCCTACCGGCGACGGGCCGCACGCGCCGTCCGGTGGCCCCCCGCTCCGTAGAGTGGGCGCCGTGACCCCCCGTTGCGCGCGGCCGCGCCGACCCCGCCGGTGAGGCTCGCCGAGCTGGCCGGGCGCCGGGTCGGCGTCTGGGGTCACGGGCGGGAGGGCCGAGCCGCCGTGCGCGCGGCGCTGACCGCCGGGGCGGCCGGGGTCGTCGTCGTCGACGCCGTCCCGCCCACGGACCTGCCGATCGGCGTGCGGGCCGGCACGGACGTCGCCGGGCTGGCCGGCTGCGACGTGGTGGTGCGCTCGCCGGGCATCAGCCCCTACCGGGAGGACGCCCGGGCCCTGGCCGCCCGGACCACCCTGACCTCCGGCACGGGCATCGCCCTGGCCGAGTTCGCCGCGCGGGGCGTGCCCACGCTGTGCGTCACCGGCACCAAGGGCAAGAGCACGACCAGCGCGCTGGCCGCCGTCGTGCTGCGCGCGGCCGGCCGCCCGGCGGTGCACGCGGGCAACATCGGCACCCCGCTGCTCGACGTCCTCCTCGACGACGCCGTGGCGGGAGGGACGTCGCTCGTCGTCGAGGTGTCCAGCTACCAGGCCGCCGCGGTCGAGGGCTGGTCCGGGTGGGGGGCGATCACCTCGCTGTCCCCCGAGCACCTGGACTGGCACGGCGACGTGGCCACCTACTACCGCGACAAGCTGCACGTGTTCGCCGGCTGCGGCCCCGGGTCGGTGGTCGTCTCCCCGCAGGCCCGCCCGGTCGCGGAGACCCACCTGGACCCGGCGGTGCTGGCCGACCCGGCCGACGTCGTCCGCCCGGAGCAGGCCGCCGGCTTCCGGCCCGAGGGGCTCGCGGGCGTGCACAACGTCGCCAACGTGCACGTCGCGCTGGCCGCCTGCGTGCGCATGGGCGTGGACCTCGACCGGCACGCCGACGCCGTCCGCGCCGCGGTCGCCGGCTTCCGGGCGCTGCCGCACCGGCTGTGCCCGGTGGCCACCCGGGACGGCGTCACCTTCGTCGACGACACGCTGAGCACCACCCCGGTGTCGGTGCGCGCGGCCATCGACGCCTTCGCCGGGCAGCAGGTGACCCTGATCGCCGGCGGGCAGGACCGCGGGCTGGACCACGCCGAGCTGGCCGGCGCGGTCGTCGCCCGCGCCGGCACCGTCCGGGTGCTCACCGTCCCGGACACCGGCGCCCGGTTCGCCGCCGACCTCCGCGCCGCCGCGGCCGCCGCCGGCGTGGACCCCCCGGTCACCGAGACCGGCTCCCTGGCCGAGGCCGTCGCCGAGGCGCTGCGGACGGCCCGCCCGGGCGGCCTGGTGCTGCTCTCGCCGGGCGCGCCCAGCTACAACCGCTTCCGCAACTACGAGGAGTTGGCACGGACCTATGAGCAGATCCTCCTCGACGCCGGGGCGACCCGTGTCTGACGCGTTCGTCGTCGCCGGCCGCTCCGTCGACCCCGCGACCGGCGAGGCGGCCTTCACCTTCCGGCTGGCCGGCGACGAGTTCACCGAGCGGCTCACCCTCGACCCGGCGCTGCTGGCCGGCGCCGACCCGGCCCGCCTGGACGCCGCCCTGGACCTCGTGCACCTGGTGATGGGCACCAGCTACTACAAGCTGCGGGCCCCGGGCCGGGTCGTCGTGCAGCGGCCGGTGAGCAAGGCGCAGGCCGCCGTCGCCGAGGCCGCCTACACGCACGGGCTCGGCGAGTTCGCCGCGGTGAACCGGTTGCCGGTGCCGCACGAGGTGGCCTTCGACGTCGAGCTGCGCGACGAGCTCCCCGCGGCCGGCGGGGTCGGGGACGGCGGCGCGCTGCTCCCGGTGGGTGGTGGCAAGGACTCCGCCCTGGCGCTGGTCGTGGTCACGCCGGCCACCGCGCTGGCGGTCAACCCGACCGACGCGCAGCGCGACGTCGCCCGCGCCGCCGGGGTGCCGCTGATCGGCGTCCGCCGCCGGCTGGACCCGCTGCTCGGCGAGCGCACCCGCGCCGGCGGGCTGAACGGGCACGTGCCGATCACCGCGATCAACTCCGCGATCTCCACGCTGGTCGCCGTCCTCGGCGGCTTCGACCCGGTGGTCTTCGCCAACGAGCGGTCGGCCGACGAGGAGACGCTGACGATCAACGGGGCGCGGGTGAACCACCAGTACTCGAAGTCCCACGAGTTCGAGCGGGTGTTCGCCGCGGCCGCGGCCGAGGTGGGCGTGGGTTACTTCAGCCTGACCCGGCAGCTGTCGGAGCTGGCCACGGTGGCCGCGGTGGCGGCGCTGCCCGGCCTGCGCGGCGAGATCCTCAGCTGCAACCGGTCCTACACCCAGGCGCACATGGGCGGGGAGGCCACCCAGCGGTGGTGCCTGCGCTGCGACAAGTGCCTGTTCACCTTCCTCTGCTTCGCGGTCTTCCTGACCCCGGACGAGGCGGTCGGCATGTTCGGCGGCGACCCGCTGGCCGACCCCGCCCTCGCCGACGGCTTCCGCCGGCTGTGGGCCACCGAGAAGCCGTTCGACTGCGTGGGGGAGCGGGCCGAGAGCGCCGCGGCGATGGCCCACCTGGCGGGCAGCGCCGCGTGGGGCGGGCACGCCGTCGTCCGCGCGCTGGGGGCCGAGGCCGCCTCCAACGCCCGAGTCACCGGCGCCACCGTCGAGGGCTTCCTGGCCCCGCGCGGGGAGCACTCGGTGCCCGACCGGTACCTCGCGGCGCTGCAGCGGGTGCTCGCGGAGGCGCGCCCGCCGGTGCGGTGAGCGGCCCGCTCGGGGCCCTCGAGCGGGCGCTGCTGCGCCGCGGCGCCCGCGACGTGACCGGGCTGGCGGCCGCCGTCCCGGGGCAGTTCGCCCGGCTGGCCGAGGAGCTGGCCGCTGCCGGGCGGGCCGGCACCCGGGTCGGCCTGGTGACCGGCGTGCACATCGCCTGGGCGCCGGCCCCGGCGGCCGAGACCGACGGCCCGGTCGGCACCGCCGTGCTGGCCGCCGCGCTCGCCCGGGTCGGCGCGCAGCCGGTGGTGCTCACCGACGAGCCGTGCGCGCAGGTCACCGCCGCCTGCCTGGCGGCGCTCGGCGGCCGGCCGCCCGAGGTGCTGCCGGTGTCCGCCGGCGAGGAGGAGGTGGCCGCCCGCGTCGCGGCGCTGGGGCTGACGCACCTGGTGGCCGTCGAGCGGCTCGGCCCGAACGCCGCCGGGCGGGTGCTCACCATGCGCGGGTTCGACGTCACCGGCAGCACCGCGCCGCTGCACGCGGCCTTCACCCTGCCCGGCCTGGTGACCGGGGCGGTCGGCGACGGGGGCAACGAGATCGGCATGGGCAACGTGCCGGCCGGCGTGGTCGCCGCGTCGGTCGCGCACGGCGACCGGATCGCCTGCCGGGTGCCGGTGGACGCCCTCGTGGTCGCCGGCACCTCCAACTGGGGCTGCGCCGGGCTGGTCGCCGCGCTCGCCCGGCTGGTCCCGGCGCGGCGGGACGCGCTCGCCGCGCTGCTGGACCCGGCGGTCGACGCGCGGGCGCTCGCCGCCGCCACCGCGGCCGGCGCGATCGACGGCGTCACCGGGCGCCCGGGGCCCAGCGTGGACGGCGTCCCGGTGGCCGGGTACGCCGACCTGCTCGACGGACTCGCCGCGCTGGCCCGGGCATAGGCTCGGCGGGTGCCCACCCCGCACCCGCCGCACGACGCCGCACCGCTGGCCGAGCGGCTGCGCGCCCAGGGGCTGCGGCTGACCAGCCAGCGGCAGCGGGTGCTGGCCGCCGTCGCCGGCCTCGAGCACGCCACCCCCGAGGCCATCGCCACCCGGCTGCGCGAGGAGGCCGGTCCCGACGGCGCCGCTCCGGACACCTCGACGGTCTACCGGACCCTGGAGCTGCTGGAGCGGCTCGGCCTGGTCTGGCACACCCACCTGGGCAAGGGCGCGCCGGTCTACCACGCCGCCGAGCACCCCCACCTGCACGTCGTCTGCGCCGGCTGCGGGGCGATCTCCTCGGTCGACCCGGCACTGCTCGACTCCGCCGCGGAACGTCTGGCGGCCGAGCTGGGTTTCTCCCTGGACGTGGGGCACGTCGCGCTGTCGGGCACGTGCCGCGCCTGCCGCGACCGAGTCGGAACGGAGCCCTGATGTCCACCCCGAGCCCCCTGCTGTCGCGCCCCGGCGCCGTCGCCGTCGAGGGCGGCTCCGTCCCGGCGCACTACGGCAGCCCGCTGCGCGAGCAGCGCGAGCTCGCCGAGGGTGCCGCGCTGGTCGACCGCGGCGACCGCGACGTGCTCGCCGTCCCGGGTGCCGACCGGCTGACCTGGCTGCACAGCCTGCTCACCCAGCACCTGGAGCGGCTCGGCGACGGCACCGGGACGGAGGCCCTCGGGCTGTCGCCGAACGGGCACGTCGAGCACCACCTGGTCCTCGCCGAGCTGGCCGGCACCACGTGGGTCGACGTGGAGCCCGGCACCGGCGCCGTCCTGCACGGCTACCTGGAGCGGATGCGGTTCATGCTCCGCGTCGAGCCGGCGCTGGTCACCGGCTCCTGGGCGCTGCTCACCCTGGCCGGCCCCCGGGCGGACGCCGTGCTGGCCGCCGCCGGCCTGCCGGTGCCCGCGGCGCCGTACGCCGTGCTGCCGCTGGACGGCGGCGGCTGGGTGCGCCGGATGCCGCCGATCGGCGACGGCGCCCCCGCCGTCGACCTGCTCGTGCCCCGCGCCGAGCTGGCCGACCGCACCGACGCGCTGGTCGCCGCCGGTGCGTCCCCCGCCGGGGCGGACGCCTACGAGGCGCTGCGGGTCGAGGCCCGCCGCCCCCGCCTGGGCGTCGACACCGACCACCGCACCATCCCCAACGAGACGCCCTGGCTGACCGGCGCCGTGCACCTGGCCAAGGGCTGCTACCGGGGCCAGGAGACCGTCGCCCGCGTGCACAACCTCGGCCGCCCGCCCCGGCGGCTGGTGCTGCTGCACCTCGACGGGCTGGCCGAGCAGCTGCCCGAGGCCGGGACGCCGGTGCTGGCCGGCACCCGCACGGTGGGCCGGGTGGGCACCGTCGTCCGCCACCACGAGCTCGGCGTCGTGGCCCTCGCGCTGGTCAAGCAGTCCGTCCCGATGGACGCCGAGCTGACCGTGGCCGGTGCCCGCGCCGCGATCGACCCCGACGACGCCCCCGCCGCGCTGGACGACACCGTCGCCGCGGCGCGGGAACGGGTCCAGGCCGTGCGGTCTGGGACCATGCCCCGGTGAGCGCCCGCACCCCCGGAACGCCCGAACCGACCCGCGCCGGCGGCGCCGCCGTCGACGCGCTGCTCGACCCCGGCTTCCTCGAGGCCGCGGTGGCCCGGCCGATGGCCGACGTCCGGCGGCTGCGCCGCCAGGCCGAGCAGGAGGAGGTCAACCTCTCCTACACGCGGCGGCTGCTGCAGGGCCGGCTGGACATCGTCCGCCGCGAGCTGCAGCGCCGGGCCGAGCACGACGGCCGCTCGCTGGTCGACCTGCTGCCGGAGATCCTCGCCGAGAAGGGCCGCGGCCCCGCCCACGGCCTGGGCCGCCACCAGACGGTGCAGCCGGCCGCGCCCGAGGAGTACGAGACCTGGGTGACATCGCTGACCCGCGGCGTGGACCTCTCCGACGTGCCCGAGCTGTCCGACGCCGACCTGGAGCAGGCCGCCCGGGCGCTGGCCGCCGCCGAGGGGTCGCTGTCCGAGCGCCGCCGGGGCGTGCAGCAGGTGATGGACGGCCTGGCGGCCGAGCTGGGCCGCCGCTACCGCAACGGCGAGGCCGACGTCGCCGCCCTGCTCGCCGACGAGGGCCGACACTGAGCGAGGACCGCACCGTGCCGTGGCCGGAGACGCCGGTGCTCGTCGAGGTGAGGCGCTCGGGGTTCCTGGAGTCGGTGCACCGCGGGTCGCTGGCCGTCGTCGGCCCCGACGGCTCGGTGCTGCACGCCGTGGGCGACGTCGAGCGGCCGGTGCTCCCGCGGTCGGCGAACAAGCCGGTGCAGGCCACCGCGCTGCTGGCCGCCGGCTGGCGGCCGCGCTCCGGCGAGGAGCTGGCCATCGGCGCCGGCTCGCACAGCGGCGAGGACGGGCACCGCGAGCTGGTCGCCGGCATGCTCGCCGCGGCGGGGCTCTCGCCCGACGACCTCGGCTGCCCGCCGGCGCTGCCCTCCGACGAGCCCACCCGCGCCGCCTGGCTGGCCGCCGGCCGCACTCCCGAGCGGCTGGCCATGAACTGCTCGGGCAAGCACGCCGCGATGCTGTCGGCCTGCGTCGCCGCCGGCTGGCCGACGCGGGGCTACCTGGACCCCGCGCACCCGCTGCAGCAGGCCGTCGAGGCCCGGCTCGGCGAGGCGGCCGGCGCGCCGGTGGCCGCGGTCGTCGTCGACGGGTGCGGCGCCCCGCAGCACGGTCTGCCGCTGACCGGGCTGGCCCGCGGGGTCGCCTCCCTCGTGGAGGCCGCGGCCGGCACGCCGGCCCGGGCGGTGGCCGACGCCGTGCGCGCGCACCCCTGGTACGTGGCGGGCACCGGCCGCGACGACACCGAGCTGATGGGCGCCGTCGCCGGGCTGCTGGTCAAGGGCGGCGCCGACGGCGTGCACGTCGCCGCGCTGCCCGGCCGCGGCGCCGTCGCGCTCAAGCTGGACGACGGCGGCGACCGCGGGCGCACGCCCGCGCTGTGCGCCGGGCTGCAGCTCCTCGGGGTGCCGGCCGGGGCGCTGGCGCCCTGGTCGACCACCCCGGTCAGCGGCGGGGACGGCGTGGTCGGCGAGGTGCGCCCGGCCGCGGTCCTCGCCGGGTGAGCCCCCGCCGGGTGTGAGGCGCTGCACACCCCGAGGCGCTTGCAACAGCTAGCACCCGCGCCTAGCGTCGGTAGCGTGCACACGCCCGGGGAGTTCGTCCGCGGGCAGGTGACGACCGTCCGCGAGAAGGTCGACCAGCTCGCGGGCACGGTCGCCGAGACGGTGGCCGCCGAGCGCTCCAAGGTGTCGGCGACCGGGACGCAGGTCGGCGACTTCATCCGCGAGCAGCGCAGCGCCGCCCGGGTCTCCCTGCGCGAGCTCGCCCGGCTGGCCGGCGTCAGCAACCCCTACCTCTCGCAGGTCGAGCGGGGGCTGCGCAAGCCGTCGGCGGAGATCCTGTCCGCGATCGCCAAGGGCCTGGAGATCTCGGCCGAGACGCTCTACGAGCAGGCCGGGATCCTCGACCGCCGCGACGGCCACCCGGACACCGTGGCCGCCATCCGCGCCGACCCCCTGCTGTCCGAGCGGCACCGCGCGGTGCTCCTCGAGCTGTACGAGACCTACGTCCGCGAGCACGCCGCTCGCCGCCCCACCGACCAGACCCCGTCGACCCCCACGGAGGGACCAGCATGAAGACCCCGTCCAAGGACGCGCTGAAGGGCTACGGCTCGACCGTCGCCGTCCAGAACAAGACCGTGCTCCTGGCCGCCGTCGGCGCCGGTGACCTGGCCGTCGAGCGCGCCCTCGCCGTGGCCGGCACGCTGCGCTCGCGCGCCGAGGCCCTGCCCGGCGAGGCCCAGGTGCAGCTCGACCTGGCCGCCAAGGAGGCCCGCACCCGCGCCGAGGAGGCCGCCGACCGCGCCCGCGACGCGGTCCGCACCGCCCGCACCTCCGCCCAGCAGGTCGCGACCGCCGTCCGTCCCGAGACGGTGGTCAGCACGGTGGCCGGCCTGGTGAGCACCGCCCGCACCCAGACGGTGGCCACCATCGAGACCCTCGCCGTCCGCGGTGCCGAGGTCGTCGAGGAGCTGCGCCGCCAGCCCGGCGTCCGCGCCGTCGTGGGCCGCGCCGAGCGCGCCGTCGACGCGGTCGAGGACGCCCTGGAGGACGTGCTCGAGGAGACCGCGGAGACCGTCGCGGAGACCTCCAGCGAGGTCACCTCGCTCGCCCAGAAGACCGCCGCCCGCGCGGAGAAGGCCATCGACCGGGCCGAGCAGGCCACCCACGAGGCCGCCGAGGAGGCGCGCTCGTCGATCGGCGAGGTCGCCCCGGAGCAGCCGGAGACCCCGGCGCGCAAGCGTGCGGCCGCGAAGAAGACCACCGCGGCCCGGACGTCGTCCGGCACCACGGCGCGGGTGACCCGTCCCCGCACCGCCAAGCGAACCGAGTAAGCACCCCCACCCCCAAGGTCCCAGGGCCCCGGAGCTGCGTGCAGCGCTCCGGGGCCCTGCCGCGTGCCACCCCGGTGCACCAGCACGCCCGGGGTGAGGGTCGGCGGGACACGGCTGCGGGCCGCCCGGCGGGTACCCTCCCGGGCATGGTGTTCCAGGGTCTCGTGTACGCGGTGCTCTTCTACGCGACCCTGGCCCTCACCACCTGGGCGCTGGTCGACGCCCTCATCCGGCCGGCCGCCGGGTACGTCGCGGCCGGCAAGCTGACCAAGCCCGGCTGGGCGGCGATCCTCGCCCTCGCGGTGCTGGTCATCTTCCTGACCCGGACGCCGCTGAGCCTCCTCGGCCTGCCGGCGGTCATCGCCGCGATCGTCTACCTCGTCGACGTCCGGCCCGCCGTCCGCGGGCTGAGCCGGGGCGGCAACAGCTGGTGAGCCGACGGGGCGCTCAGCCCCGGGCGTCGCTGGGGATCACGACCCACAGCAGCAGGTAGGCGACGAACTGCGGGCCGGGCAGGATGCAGGAGACGACGAAGGCCAGGCGCAGGCCGGTCCGTGACAGGCCGTAGCGCCGGGCCAGCCCGGCGCACACGCCGGCCACCACCTTGTGGCGCGAGTCGCGGCGCAGGGGCATCCGGGCAGGTGACGTCATGGCTCCGACACTACGACCGCCGGCCGTCCCCTGTCCGGGTCCTCAGCGGCTGAAGACGCCCTCCGGCGGCTCGGGTGAGGCGACCGCGTCGGCGTCGCGCACCGGGCGCGCCCGGCCGGCGAAGCGGTCCAGCTCGGCGCCCTCGACCACCCGCCCGGGCATGGGATCGCCGGCGCAGCGGCGGACCAGCGCGGCGACCGGCAGCGCGGCGTCCGAGGCTACCGCCACCAGGTTGCCGAACCGGCGGCCGCGCATCGTCCCCGGCTCGGCCAGCAGGCACACCACGGCGAAGACGGCGCGCAGCGTGGCGACCTGCCCACGGGCGAAGCGCAGCGGCGGGCCGTCGGCGACGTTGACGGCGTAGGTGCCGCCCGGCCGCAGCACCCGGTGCACCTCGCGGGCGTACTCGATGCTGGTCAGGTGCGCGGGCGTGCGGGCGCCGGCGAAGACGTCGCCGACCACCACGTCGGCGGAGGCGGCCGGCAGCGCGGCCAGCCCGGCGCGGGCGTCCGCGGCGCGCACCCGGACGCGCGCGTCGCGCGGCAGCGGCAGGTGGCTGCGCACCAGCTCGGTCAGCCGCTCGTCGACCTCGACCACCCGCTGCCGCGACCCCCGCCGGGTCGCCGCCACGTAGCGGGGGAGGGTCAGGGCCCCGCCGCCGAGGTGGACGACGTCCAGCGGCCGGCCCTCCTCGGCCGCGAGGTCGAGCACGTGGCCCATCCGGCGCACGTACTCGAACTCCAGGTGGGTCGGGTCGGTGAGGTCCACGTGGGACTGCGGTGTCCCGTCGACCAGGAGCACCCAGGAGCCGTCGCGGTCGGCGTCCCCGAGCAGCTCGGCGGTGCCGCCGGCGACCGCGGTGGGGCCGGGCGGCACGACCGGCGCCGCCGCCCGGCGCCGGTTCATCGGGCCCCCGGGGTCGACCGCACCCGCGCCATCGTGCCGGGCCGGCGAGATCGCCGATCGCGCACGGTCCCGGGGCCGGGAGCGCACGAGATCGCCGATCCCGCCGCGGGCACGGACATCAGACCGGGGCGACGGCCGACCAGCGCACGGTGACCTCCCCGTGCCGCCACCGCCGGCTGGACCCGACGAACGGCCAGCCCTGCGCGGCGAGGGACTCCACCGCGGCGACCCAGCGCTGCCGGGGGCCGAAGGTCGACAACCCGGCGGCGCCGGCCCAGCCGGCGTCGAGCGCGCGCAGGAACTCGTGCACCGGCTGGCCGGGGACGTTGCGGTGGATCAGCGCCTTGGGCAGCCGCTCGGCGAGGTCGGAGGGCCGGTCGAGGTCCGGCACCCGCGCCGACAGGGTCAGGGTCAGCGGGCCGTCGGCGTCCAGCGCCACCCAGGCCGAGCGCCGTCCCCACTCGTCGCAGGTGCCCTCCACCAGCAGCCCGCCGGGCCCGAGCGCGGCGCGCATCGTCTCCCAGGCCCGGGCCGCGGACTGCTCGTCGTACTGGCGCAGCACGTTGAACGCGCGCACCAGCACCGGGCGCAGGCCGGCCAGCTCGAAACCGCCGAGCCGGAAGTCCACCCGCGGCGGGTCGCGGTCGGCGGCCACGGCCGCCACCCGCTCGGGGTCGATCTCCAGGCCGACGACCTCCAGGCCGTGCACCTCCGCGCCGAGCCGGTCGGCCAGCTCCAGCGTGGTGACCGCCGAGGAGCCGTAGCCCAGGTCGACGACCAGCGGCCGGGCGGCGTCGCGCAGCCGGGGCACCTGGGTGGCCAGCAACCAGCGGTCGACCCGGCGCAGCCGGTTGGCGTTCGTGGTGCCGCGGGTGGGCAGGCCCAGGGCGCGGGCCCGGCCGGCGGCCAGCCGCGGGTGGGCCTTCCTCGGGAGGGTGGCCCGGCGCTTGTGGTCCCCGCCGCCTGCCTCGCTCACCGGGCCCCAGCCTAGTCCCGGTTAGCGTGGGGCCGTGCAGGTCCGACGCAACGCCCGGCTCGCCGAGCTGACGACCCTCGGCGTGGGCGGTCCGATCGACCGGCTGGTCGAGGTGGACGACGCCGAGGAGCTCCTCGCCGCGGTGCGGGAGGCCGACGCCGCCGCGCGGCCGCTGCTGCTCCTGGGCGGCGGGTCCAACCTGATCTGCCCGGACGACGGCTGGCCCGGGGACGTGGTCGTCGTCCGCAGCCGCGGGGTCGTGCGGGACGGCGGCCGGCTGGTCGTCCAGGCCGGCGAGCCGTGGGACGACCTGGTGGCGCACACCGTCGAGCAGGAGCTGGCCGGGGTGGAGGCCATGTCGGGCATCCCCGGGTCGACCGGCGCGACGCCGGTGCAGAACGTCGGCGCCTACGGCCAGGAGGTCGGCCAGGTGGTCGCCGCCGTCCGCGTCTGGGACCGGACGGAGGCCGCCGAGCGGCTCCTCACCGCCGCGGAGTGCGAGTTCGGCTACCGGGACAGCCGGCTCAAGCGCGAGCCGGGCCGCTACGTCGTCCTCACCGTGAGCTTCGACCTGGAGCCCGGCCCGCTGTCCCGGCCGGTCGGCTACGCCGAGCTGGCCCGCACCCTCGGCGTCGAGCTGGGGGAGCGGGCGCCGCTGGCCGACGTGCGCGCCGCGGTGCTGGAGCTGCGCCGCGGCAAGGGCATGGTGTGGGACCTCGCCGACCCGACCAGCCGCAGCGCCGGCTCCTTCTTCACCAACCCGGTCGTCCCGGCCGCGCAGGCCGTCGAGGGCTGCCCGAGCTGGCCGGCCGGCGACGGGCAGGTGAAGCTCAGCGCCGCCTGGCTGGTGCAGCACGCCGGGTTCGGCAAGGGCCGCCGCGAGGGGCGGGTCGGCACGTCGCCCCGGCACAGCCTGGCCCTGACCACCGAGCCGGGCGCCACCGCCGAGGAGCTGCTCGCCTACTCCGGGAAGATCATCGCCGCGGTGGAGGAGCGCTTCGGCGTGACCCTGGAACGGGAACCCACCACGATCACGTCGTCGCCCCACCGGGCGACACCGCGGCCAGGCATCGTCCGCTCCTGATGGCCGGTGGCGACCAGCCCGTCTGACCGGTCATCCCTGTGGATGACGGTGGCTGGATCGACGTCCTGCACGGTCCGCACGAGCTCGTCGCCGAACCGGGATACGACGACGAGGTGGTGGCGTGCACGCCGCATCGCCGTGGTGTTCCGCGCATCGCCGGCTCTGCAGCACCGGCGATCCACGAGGAGCGCCGGCAATGGGTACCCGGGGAGCGGGTCCCAGGGGTCGCCAGCGAGCGTCGGGGCCGCTACTCCTCGCGGTGCACCTTGTGCTGGGCGGCCTGGGCCCGAGGGCGGACGACGAGCAGGTCGACGTTGACGTGGTGCGGGCGGGTCAGCGCCCAGGCGATGCAGTCGGCGACGTCCTCGGCCACCAGCGGCGCGCGCACCCCGCGGTAGACCGCCTCGGCCCGGTCCCTGTCGCGCACCCGGTTGAGGGTGAACTCCTCGGTCCTCACCATCCCGGGGGCTATCTCCATGACCCGCACCGGCTGGTCGTACAGCTCCAGCCGCAGCGTCTCGGCCAGCGTGTGCACGCCGTGCTTGGAGGCGGTGTAGGAGGCCCCGCCCTCGTAGCTGATCAGGCCCGCCGTGGAGCCGACGAACAGCAGGTCGCCGGCGCCCGAGGCGACGATCCTCGGCAGCAGCGCCTTGGTCACCCGCACGGTGCCGAGCACGTTCACCTCGTAGGTGCGCGCCCAGGAGTCCAGGTCGGCCTCGGCCACCGGCTCGGCGTCGAAGGCGCCGCCGGCGTTGTTGACCAGCACGTCCACCCGGTCCAGGGCGCCGGTGAACGCGGCCACCGACTCCGGGTCGGTGACGTCCAGCGGCAGCGCGCGGGCACCGATGGTGGCGGCCAGCTCGGTCAGCCGGTCCATGCGCCGCGCGCCGAGGACGACGTCGAAGCCCTCGGCGGCCAGGCGCGTCGCGGTGGCCGCCCCGATGCCGCTGGAGGCGCCGGTGACGACGGCGGTGCGCCCCGCGCCGGGCAGGGCCCGGGGGGCGGATGCAGGATGGGGAGCGGGGCCGGGCATGAGACCCATCCTGGCGCTGTTGCAGGATGCGGAGTCGAGCGGGTGCCTCCCGGCGCCCAGGAGTACGGCGGGAGGTCGCGCGTGGCCGTCCGCCGCCGTGCCCGCTCGGCCGTGCCGCGGCGGGTGGCCACCCTGTCGGTGCACACCAGCCCGCTGGACCAGCCCGGCGCCGGTGACGCCGGGGGGATGAACGTCTACGTCGTCGAGGTGTCCCGGCGGCTGGCCGAGCGCGGCATCGCCGTCGACGTGTTCACCCGCGCCACCTCCAGCGACCTGCCGCCCGTGGTCGAGATGAGCCCCGGGGTGACGGTGCGGCACGTCAGCGCCGGCCCGTTCGAGGGCCTGGGCAAGGAGGAGCTGCCCGCCCAGCTGTGCGCCTTCACCGCCGCCGTGCTGCGCGAGGAGGCCCAGCACGAGCCGGGGCACTACGGCGTCGTCCACTCGCACTACTGGCTGTCCGGCCAGGTCGGCTGGCTGGCCCGCGACCGGTGGAGCGTGCCGCTCATCCACACCGCGCACACCCTGGCCAAGGTCAAGAACGCCGCGCTGGCCGCCGGGGACCGCCCCGAGCCGCGGGCCCGG
This sequence comes from Geodermatophilus pulveris, assembly GCF_900188375.1. Lineage (GTDB taxonomy): Bacteria > Actinomycetota > Actinomycetes > Mycobacteriales > Geodermatophilaceae > Geodermatophilus > Geodermatophilus pulveris. The sequence continues at coordinate 67,087 of NZ_FZOO01000001.1, forward strand.
GTGATCGGCGAGGAGCAGGTCGTCGCCGAGGCCGACCGGCTGGTCGCCAACACCGCCGACGAGGCCCGCCAGCTCGTCGAGCACTACGGCGCCGACCCGCGGCGCACCCTCGTCGTCCCGCCCGGCGTCGACCTCGACCGGTTCACCCCCGGCGACCGGGGGGCCGCCCGCCGCCGGCTGGGCATCCCCGCGGACGCCGTCGTGCTGCTGTTCGTCGGCCGCATCCAGCCGCTCAAGGCCCCGGACCTGCTGCTCGAGGCGGCCGCGCGGATGCTCGCGGACGACCCCGCCCTGCGCGACCGGCTGCAGGTGCACGTCGTCGGCGCGCCCAGCGGCACGGGCCTGGAGGCGCCCCGCGGGCTCGAGCAGCTGGCCGCCGACCTGGGCATCAGCGACCTGGTCCGCCTCCTGCCGCCGGCGGACGCCGGGCTGCTCGCCGAGCACTACCGCGCCGCCGACGTCGCCGTCGTCCCCAGCCACAACGAGTCCTTCGGCCTGGTGGCCCTGGAGGCGCAGGCCTGCGGGACGCCGGTGGTCGCCGCGGCCGTCGGCGGGCTGCGCACCGCCGTCCGGGACGGCGTCTCCGGCGTGCTGGTGCCCGGGCGTGACCCGGCCGACTACGCCACCGCCGTCCGGTCGGTGCTGGCCCGCCGCGAGCTGCTGTCGGCCGGTGCCCGCCGGCACGCCGGGGCCTTCTCCTGGGAGCGCACCGTCGACAGCCTGGTCGCCGCCTACACCGCCGCGGCGGAGGAGATGGTGCTGGCCGCGCAGGAGCCCGTCCGCGGCGCGCTGCTGCGCCCGGCGTGGGGGTTGGTGCCGGTGCGGGCCCTGGGTGCGCAGGTGGCCCGGTGAGCCGCGAGCGCACCGTCGAGGAGCTCGACGCGGTCATCGAGCAGACGCTGCGGGACAGCGAGCTGGTGCACGAGCACCCCGCGCCCGGGAAGTGGCTGGTCGACCTGCCCGGCACCAAGAAGCTCAAGACCGTCTGCGGGCTGATCGTCGGCGAGCACGCCCTGCGGGTGGAGGCCTTCGTCTGCCGGCAGCCCGACGAGAACCGCGAGCAGCTGTGGACCTACCTCCTGCAGCACAACGCCCGCACCTACGGCGTCGCCTACTCCATCGACCGCGTCGGTGACGTCTACCTGACCGGCCGCCTGCCGCACGCCGCGGTCACCCCCGAGGAGCTCGACCGGCTGCTCGGCGCCGTGCTCAGCTACGCCGACGACCACTTCAACACGATGCTGGAGATCGGCTTCGGCACGTCGATCCGGCGGGAGTGGGAGTGGCGGGAGAAGCGCGGGGAGTCCCTGCGCAACCTGGAGGCCTTCGCCGGCTTCGTCGAGGCCGACCGCCGGGCCCGCCGCGCCGCCGACCCGGACGGCGGGGCGTGACCGCGACCGAACGGACGCTCCCCGAGGCCGCCGAGGAGCGGCCCGGTCACCCCCGCCGGTGGTGGGTGCTGGCCACCATGACGGTCTGCCTGCTCGTGGTGATCATGGGCAACACGACCCTCAACGTGGCCATCCCCACGCTGCAGCGCGAGCTGGGCGCCAGCCAGGCCCAGCTGCAGTGGGCGATCGACGCCTACATCCTCGTCTTCGCCGGGCTGCTGTTCTCCTGGGGTGTCATCGGCGACCGCATCGGCCGGCGCCGGGTGCTGCTCATCGGGCTGTCGGTGTTCACCGCCGGCTCGCTGCTGGGGGCGTTCAGCAGCACGCCGGGGGAGCTGATCGCCTGGCGGGCGGTCATGGGCATCGGCGGCGCCGCGGTGCAGCCGACCACGCTCGCCGTCATCACCAACGTGTTCCCGGCGCGGGAGCGGGGCCGGGCGATCGGCGTGTGGGCCGGCACGGCCGGGATCGCCATCGCCGGCGGTCCGCTGGCCAGCGGCGCGGTGCTGGAGCACTTCTGGTGGGGCGCCATCTTCCTCATCACCGTGCCGGTCGCCGTCCTCGGCATCGTCGCGACGCTGCTCGTCGTCCCCGAGTCCCGCGACCCCTCGCCCGGCCGGCTGGACGTCCCCGGCGTGCTGCTGTCCATCGTGGCGCTGGCCGGGCTGGTCTACGGCATCATCCACGGCGGCTCCGGGGCCGGCTGGTCCTCGCCGGGCGTCCTCGTGCCGTTGCTGGGCGGGGCCGGGCTGCTGGCGCTGTTCGTCTGGCTGCAGCGCCGCTCCGCCCACCCGGCGCTGGACGTCACGCTGTTCGCCAACCCGGCGTTCTCCGCGGCCGCGGCCGCCCTCGGGCTCAACTTCTTCGCCCTCATGGGCGCCACGTTCTACCTCGTCTACTACCTGCAGGGCGTCCTCGGCTACGGACCGCTGGCCAGCGGCGCGGCGCTCATCCCGGTGGCCCTGGGCATGTCGCTGATGGCGCCGCAGAGCTCCCGGCTGGCCGAGCGGTTCGGCCCCAAGGCCGTCGTCGGCGGCGGCTTCCTGGCCATCGCCTCGTCGTTCGCCGGCTTCCAGCTGCTGGACCGGGTGCCCCCGCTGTGGCTGATGGTCGCCATCTTGACGGTGCAGGGGCTCGGCATGGGCGCGGTGATGGCGCCGACGACGGAGTCGATCATGTCGGTGGTGCCCCGGCACAAGGCCGGCGCCGGCGCGGCGGTCAACAACTCGGTCCGGCAGGTGGGCGGCGCGCTGGGTGTCGCCATCCTCGGCTCGCTGCTGTCCTCGGCCTACGCCGCACGGCTCGGCGACGCGGTGGACGTGCTGCCGCCGGCGGCGCGCGGCGAGGCCGACTCCTCGATCATCGCGACCCTCGGGGCGGTCGAGCAGCTGGCCGCCGGTGGGGACGACGGGTCCGCGGCGGCCGCGGCCGCGCTGGCCGACCGGGCCATGGACGCGTTCGTCTGGGCCATGCACCTGACCGCCGTCGGGACCGCGTCTGCCGCCGTGCTGGCCGCGGTGGTGGTGTTCACCTGGCTGCCGGGGCGGCGCCGGCCGGAGGACGCGCCGCCGGCGTGAGCCACCCGTCCGGTGGGCGTCACCGGCCGCGGGAACGGTTAGCGTGGCGGCGGTGCACGAGGGTCCGGGGCAGCAGCAGCGGCAGGTCCGGGCGCTCGTCGGCCTGGTCGCCGCGACGGCGCTGGTCTACCCGCTGCTGCTGTGCGCGGTGCAGCTGACCGTCGCCCAGCTGCTCGTCGTCGACCTCCGCGGCAGCCTGTTCTGGCTCGTCGCCGGCGCCGGGTGCAGCGTGGCCGCCGTCGCGGCGCTGCGCTGGGGCGTCGGCCGCCCGGTGCCCAGCCCGTGGCTGTTCGCCGGCCTGCTGCCGCCCGTGGCCTTCGAGGCCTGGCTGCTGTGGCCGCTGCTTTCCGGCTGAGCCGACCCGGAGGCCGATCGGGCAGGATGGCGGCGTGACGCACACCCTCGTGCTGCTCCGCCACGGCGAGAGCGAGTGGAACAAGGCCAACCTGTTCACCGGCTGGGTCGACGTGCCGCTGTCGGACAAGGGCCGCCGGGAGGCCGCCCGCGGTGGCGAGCTGCTCGCCGAGCACGGCCTGCTGCCGGACGTGGTGCACACCTCGGTGCTCAAGCGGGCGATCGCCACCGCGGAGCTGGCGCTGGCCGCCGCCGACCGGCAGTGGATCCCGGTGTCGCGGTCCTGGCGGCTCAACGAGCGGCACTACGGCGCGCTGCAGGGCAAGGACAAGGCGCAGACCCTGGCCGAGTACGGCGAGCAGCAGTTCACCACCTGGCGCCGGTCCTACAGCACGCCGCCGCCGCCCATCGACCCTGGCAGCGAGCACTCCCAGGACGGCGACGCCCGCTACGCGGTGCTGCCCCCGGAGGTGCGCCCGCGCACCGAGTGCCTGGCCGACGTCGTCGTCCGGATGCTGCCGTACTGGTACGACGCCGTCGTCCCGGACCTCCGGGCCGGCCGGACCGTGCTGGTCGCCGCCCACGGCAACAGCCTGCGGGCACTGGTCAAGCACCTGGACGGCATGGGGGAGGACGAGGTCGTCGGGCTCAACATCCCCACCGGCGTCCCGCTGCGCTACGACCTCGACGAGGACCTGCGCCCGACGAACCCCGGTGGGGAGTACCTCGACCCCGAGGCGGCGGCCGCGGCCATCGAGGCCGTCAAGAACCAGGGCAAGCGCTGAGGAGCGGGGGGCCGGAGGCTCCCCCGTGGTCCGTGCGGGGCACCTGGCCGCGGTGTCTGCCGGTGGGCCGACGGGTCACTCGTGGACGGCGTGCATCTCCCGCTCGCCGGTGACCAGGAAGACCACCCGGCGGGCGACGCTGACCGCGTGGTCGGCGAACCGCTCGTAGTAGCGGCCGAGCAGGGTGATGTCGATGGCCGCCTCCATGCCGTGCGGCCAGTCCTTGCTCAGCAGCTCGCTGAACAGCTGCCGGTGCAGCTGGTCCATGAGGTCGTCGTCGGCCTCCAGCACGGCGGCGGCCTCGACGTCGAGCTTGGCGATGACGGTCGCGGTCTGGGCCACCAGGCTCTCGGCGACGTGCCCCGCCTCGAGGAAGATCGGCCGCAGCTCCTGCGGGACGGTGTGCTCCGGGAAGCGCATCCGGGCCAGCTTGGCGACGTGGACGGCGAGGTCGCCCATCCGCTCCAGGTCGCTGATCATCCGCATCGCCGCGGTGATGGTGCGCAGGTCCGTGGCGACCGGGGCCTGGCGGGCCAGCAGGGTGAAGCAGCGCTGCTCGATGTTCTCCCGGCGGGCGTCGATGCCCTCGTCGCCCTCGATCACCAGGTTCGCCAGCTCGATGTCCGCGTCCAGCAGCGAGGTGGTCGCCTTGCTCATCGCCGAGCCGACCGAGTTCGCCATCTCGACCAGGCAGTTGTTGATGTCGTCGAGTTCCTCGTGGTAGTGCTGTCGCACGGTCGTCCTCCAATTCGGCCCGGTGGGTCTGGCCCCGTCAGTCGGGGGCACCCACGGCTGCAGGTCCCGACGCCCCGGACCACGAGGGTAGGACCCCGGGCACACCCGCCTCGGCCGAGGCGGTGAACGGGCGGGCACGGGAGTGTGAACAGTCCCGTCCCGGCGAGCCGCCCTCACCCCGCCGGGGGATCCGGGCGTGTCGTCGCGATCTAGCATCGGGCCGTGAGCTCGTCGGTCGCCCTGCTGGCCGGCCTGGTCGTCGGCCTGGTCGGTGGCGTCCTGGTCGCCGCGCTGCTGCGCCGGTCGCGGCGTCCCGGCCCGGAGGACACCGCGCCGGCCGACGGTGCGGCTCCCGAGGCGGTCCTGGCCCGGCGGCTGCTCGACCTCATCGACCCGGCCGTCGTCCTGCTCGACGCGGGTGACGTCGTCCTGCTGGCCAACCCGGCGGCGCGGTCCCTGGGCATCGTCCGGGACACCCGGCTGCTGGTCCCCGAGCTGCTGGAGCTGGCCCGCACGGTGCGCGACGGCGGGCGCCGCCGCGCCGAGGTGAGCCTGTCCAGCTCGCTCGTCGGCGGCGGACCCCGGCAGCTGGGGGTGCTCGGCGTCCGCCTGGAACGGGGACCGGGCTCGCCCGGCCCGGTGGCCCTGGTGCTGCAGGACGTCACCGAGGCCCGCCGCGTGGAGGCGGTCCGCCGCGACTTCGTCGCCAACGTCGGGCACGAGCTCAAGACGCCGGTGGGGGCGCTGTCGCTGCTCGCCGAGGCCATCGAGGACGCCGCCGACGACCCGACCACGGTGCGTCGGTTCGCCTCCCGGATGACCCACGAGGCCGACCGGCTGGCCCGGCTGGTCCGCGAGCTCATCGACCTGTCGCGGCTGCAGGGCGGTGAGCCGCTGCCGGAGCTGGTGCCGGTCGAGGTGGACACGGTCATCGCCGAGGCGGTCGACCGCACCAAGCTCGCGGCCACGGCCAAGCAGATCGCCATCGTCTCCGGCGGTGAGCGCGGGCTGGTCGTCAAGGGCGTGGAGTCCCAGCTGGCCACGGCGGTCACCAACCTGCTGGCCAACGCGGTCGCCTACAGCCCCGAGCACACCCGCATCGCCGTCGGCGCCCGCGCCCGCGCCGGCTTCGCGGAGATCACCGTCACCGACAGCGGCATCGGCATCCCGCGTGAGGACCGCTCGCGGGTCTTCGAGCGCTTCTACCGGGTCGACCAGTCGCGGGCCAGCCGCACCGGGGGCACCGGCCTGGGGCTGGCGATCGTCAAGCACGTCGCCACCAACCACGGCGGCTCGGTGAGCGTGTGGAGCGAGGAGGGCCTCGGCTCCACCTTCACCCTGCGGGTCCCGCTGACCGACCGCACCACGACCCCCACACCCGCCGGCGACGCGCCGGCCGAGCACGACCTCGCCGGCGGCCCGGCCGCCGCTCACGCCCCGAAGGGACGGTCATGACCCGAGTGCTGGTCGTGGAGGACGAGGAGTCCTTCTCCGACGCGCTGTCCTACATGCTGCGGAAGGAGGGCTTCGAGCCGGTCGTGGCCGCCACCGGGCCGGAGGCACTGGCCGAGTTCGACCGCGGCGGCGCCGACATCGTGCTGCTCGACCTCATGCTCCCCGGCCTGCCCGGCACCGAGGTCTGCCGGGCGCTGCGCTCGCGCAGCGGCGTGCCGATCATCATGCTGACCGCGAAGGACGCCGAGGTGGACAAGGTGGTCGGCCTGGAGCTCGGCGCCGACGACTACGTGACCAAGCCCTACTCCGCCCGCGAGCTGGTCGCGCGCATCCGCGCGGTGCTGCGCCGCCGCGGCGACGTCGAGGCGCCGGCGGAGTCGGCCCTGGCGGCCGGCCTGGTACGCATGGACGTCGAGCGGCACGTCGTCTCGGTGGACGGCGAGCCGATCGCGCTGCCGCTCAAGGAGTTCGACCTGCTCGAGCTGCTGCTGCGCAACGCCGGGCGGGTGCTCACCCGGGTCCAGCTCATCGACCGGGTGTGGGGGTCGGACTACGTGGGCGACACGAAGACCCTCGACGTCCACGTCAAGCGGCTGCGTGCCAAGATCGAGCCCGACCCGGCCAACCCCAAGTACCTGGTCACCGTCCGCGGGCTCGGCTACAAGCTCGAGGCCTGAGCCGCCGGGCCGGGGCTACTGGCCCCGGCCCGTCTCGTCCTGCAGCTCGTCGATCTTGATCGACGCGTCGGCCTTGCTGATGTCGTCCGGCACGTCCTTGCCGGCCTCGCGCGCGAGCGTGTGCAGGTAGCTCTTCTGCGCGCCGGTGGCGGGTTCGTCGCCGGTCACCCAGTCCGACGGGTCCTTCTCGGCGCTGCGGTCCTCGTTCGCGGTGGGCTCGCTCATGTGTTCGATGCTAGGCCGGTGCGAGCCGCGGCGCAGGTCGGGTCGCGGCCGCCCGGCGGGCGGCCTCCCAGCGGCGGCCGGTGCGGTACACGTGCACGGCGCCGCAGGGGCACGCGACGTGCAGCGCGATGTGCGTCGGGTGGTTCACCACCGAGCGGATGCGGCGGTCGGGGACCAGCTCGTCGGTCCCCGTCTCGGGGCAGGTGATCAGCAGCACGGGACGAGCCTGCGCCGGGTGTGCGGCCCGGACGAGTGGCAGGACTGACCGCCATCGAAACTCGTCTGCCATCATGGTGCGCATGGCCGTGCCCGACCGCCCCGTCGTCGTCAGCACCCTGGTCGCCGACGGCCTCGTCGGCAGCTTCGGCCTCGGCGTGGCCGCGGAGGTCTTCGCCTACGACCGCCGGCACCTCGGTCTACCCGCCTTCGACTTCGCGCCGGTCACCGAGCACCCCGGTCTGGTCCGCACCGACACCGGGCTGGCGATGAGCGTCGAGCACGGCCTCGACCGGCTGGTCGCCTCGGACATCGTCACGGTCACCGCCTGGGAGCGGCTGGACCGGGCGCCCTCGCCGGCGGTGCTCGACGCGCTGCGCGCCGCGCACGCCCGCGGGGCGGTGGTCGTCAGCCAGTGCTCGGGCGCGTTCGTGCTCGCCGCCACCGGCCTGCTCGACGGGCTCCGGGCCACCACGCACTGGCGGTACACCGGCGAGCTGGCCGCCCGCCACCCCGCCGTCCGGGTCGACCCCGCGGTCCTCTACGTCGACAACGGCCGGCTCATCACCGGCGCCGGGACGGCGGCCGGCGTCGACACCCTGCTGCACCTGGTGCGCCGCGAGTGGGGCGCGGCGGCGGCCAACGCGCTCGCCCGGGAGATGGTGGTGCCGCCGCACCGCGACGGCGGGCAGGCGCAGTTCATCGACGCCCCGGTGGCCCAGGTGCAGGACGACCTGCTCGGAGCGGTGCTGGAGTGGGCGCAGGCCCACCTCGCCGACGACCTCACCGTGGACCTGCTCGCGCGGCGGGCGCTGATGAGCCCGCGCACCTTCGCCCGGCGGTTCAAGGCGGCCACCGGGACGACGCCGCACGCCTGGCTGCTCACCCAGCGGCTGGCCGCGGCCGAGGCGCTGCTGGAGGGCAGCGACGCCCCGGTCGAGGAGGTCGCCCGGCTGGTCGGCTTCGGCACGGCGGCCGGGTTCCGCGAGCAGTTCGCCCGCCGTCGCGGCGTCTCGCCGCGGGCCTACCGGCAGACCTTCCGCCGCGCGGCCCGGCAGGGGGACGGCGACCGCGCGGCCTGATGGGTCCCGTCCGTGCTCGTGTGCGCCGATGCCGATGTCCCTGGAGCGGCTCCAGGGACGCCTCGCTACCCCTGACGGAGTGCGCTGAGGCCCAGCTTTGTGAGCGGAGACGGGGCGTCAGCGCACTCCGGTCCGCCGTCCTCGTGACGCGATGACCCCGCTGCACGAGGTGTCCCCGAGTGGGCCGCTCCGGGGGAGCGGGGCTGCCACACTGCGCAGGTGTCCGGTGCGAACGAGGCGGATGATCGGCGGACCCTTGCAGGGCTCGCTCTTGCGGAATGGCCTGAGCAGGCCGCTGCACGAGTCCGGTCGGTGACTGTCGCTAGCGACCGGGCGGAGGTCGCTCTCTCCGTGAACGGCGACTACGGCTACTGGGCGTACTACCGGCGCGACGACCACGGCTGGCAAGAGACGGTCTCCGGCAGCGGTCCCACGACCGGATGGGACGACCCCGCCGCCATCGAGTGGTGAGCCGTCGCATCCGCCCCCGCAGGGTGTCCTCAAGAGCCGGTAGGCCCGCATGTCCCTGAGTCCGCCGGCCGCTTGAGGACATCAGACGTCCGTCGTGACGCGGGGCATGGGCAGGTGTCGCCGGGCCTGACACTCGGCGCCGGAAGCGTTCCGGCGGGAACGCCCTCGCGCATCGGGTACGTCTCGGTCGGAGCCCCTCTGTCCCTGGGTGAGCCGCCCAGGGACAGGAGGCGGCGCCACCGGACGGTCGGCGTTCCCCCGGGCCTCCACCGGGAGCGCGCCGCCACGTGGATCGCGCTAGCTGCCCAGGTGGAGGACCACCCCGCCCCCGATGACCTCGGGCGGGCTCACCGTCAGCTGGGGCAGGGTCTCCTTGACCCAGTTCGCCGCCACGCGGGTGGACTCGTCCGTCCCGGCCTCGTCCTGGAAGACGCCGACGCTGAAGCCGCCGTCCGCCGTCCTCACGAGGCTGTAGCTGACGAACCCGGGCACACCCCGGATGACCTGCTCCACCTCATCGGTCCGCCGCTCCAGTTCGTCGAAGAGCTCTGAGTTGCCCTTGTAGTGCCGGATGACCGCGTGCACCGTGCCCTCCCCCAGGTGATCGTGACTGGCGCTCGAGCGGCAGTGTCCGCCTGTCCCCGCGGGAGGACGACGGCACAAGGTCCCGGCGGTCCGGTCCCTGGGTGGGCCGCTCGGCGGTGGGTCGCCGGGAGCGGATGGTTCAGGATGCGCCGGGGATGGGGCGGGCGACGCCGACCAGCGAGTCCAGCCGCCCGGCGTTGGCCGGGGCAAGCGGGTTGCGGACCACCCGGGTCAGCGCCAGCCCGGCCCGCGCCAGCAGCAGCGCGTGGGTGCGCGGGGTGAAGTGCCAGATGTGCTCGGCCGGCTTGAGCGTCCACCAGCGGGTACCCAGCAGCCGGGCCGGCAGCGAGTCGACGTAGGGCGTGGAGAACACGACCACGCCGTCGTCGGCGACCAGCGAGCGCACCGTGCGCCAGAAGGACACGGGGTCGGGCACGTGCTCGGCGGTGTCCCAGGCGCACACCACGTCGAAGCCCGGCTCCAGCGGCGCGTCCTCCAGCTGGCCGCAGAACACGTCGAGACCCAGGGTGTCCTGCGCGTGCTTCGCCCCCGTGCGGGAGAGTTCCACGCCCGACGCCGCCCAGCCGGCCTCGCGCGCGGCGGCGAGGAACAGGCCGTAGCCGGCGCCGACCTCGAGCAGCCGCCCGCCCGCGGGGAGGTCGCGCTCGCGGTCGATGAGGGCGAGCCGGCCCGCCGTCCAGGTCCGCTGCAGCAGCATGGCGGGGGAGCGGCTCTCCGCGCGGACGCCGGCGTCGTAGACGCCGCCCTCGAAGTAGCCGGCGTCGTCGTAGAGCCGTTGCAGCGCCTCCGGGCGCAGCCGCGGGCTGATGAACACCAGCGCGCACTGCGGGCAGCGGACCACCCCGAACGGAACGAGGTCGTGCACCAGCGTGCCGGGCACCCGGCACAGGCAGCAGACGACGTCCTCGGTGTCCTCGGCCGTCCACCGCGCAGGCTCCGTCACCGGGTCAGCCTACGGAGCGCTCCGCCCGTTCCGCGGCAGCGGTGGCGGCCGCGCCCGGTGTCGGGTCGACCTCACCGTCCCCCTCGGCCGGCGGCGGGTAGCGGGTCGCCACCAGGGCGGCCAGCCGCCGCCGGACGACGGGGGACACCAGCCCCTCGCCGCCGGCCGGGTCCAGCAACTCCCCGGGGACGACGACGTAGCGGTCGGGCGCGGCCTCGGCCAGGGCGAGGAACGCGCGGCGCACCGCGTCGGCGTCGGCGCCCGGCGGCGCGGCGGTGACGGGGGAGTCGACGAGCACGGTGAGGTCGGGCAGCAGGCCGCGGGTGGCCCACAGCGACGTGCGGAAGATGCGGTCGCCGTCGAGGCCCTGACCCGCGCCGTGGAAGGCGATCGAGGTGTCCACGTAGTGGGTGTTGACCACGACCCGGTGGTCCTCGAGCGCCGGGCGGATCACGGTGGCCACGTGCTGCGCGCGGTCGGCGGCGGCCAGCAGGGCGGCGGTGTGCGCGCCGATCGGCCGCCCGGTGTCGTCGATCGACGGCTCCGAGCGGGGTGCGGCGGCCGCATCGGGCGGGGCCGGGAACAGCAGGCCGCGCACCTGCCGGCCCAGCCGGGTGTCGCTGGGTTCGGCGGTCACCTCGACCGGGCGCCGGCCCTCCTCGTGCAGCACCTGCGCGAGGTCGGCCGTGTAGCGGCGGGTGAGCTCGCGGTCGGCCCCCTCGACGACGACGAAGAGCCCGACGCCGCTGGAGGAGGCGGAGAACAGGTCCGAGCGGCCCCACAGCAGCCGCAACAGGTCCCGGACCCGGGTGCGCGAGCGGGCGGGCACCACCTGGCGGGTGGCGTAGGCGCTGACCGCCAGCGCGATCAGCCCGCCGACGAGCAGGGTCAGCCCGGGCCCGGTGAGGGTCAGCACCAGGTCGCCGAGGCGGACGTCGTGCGTGCCGAGCAGGCCGGCCAGCCCGGGGCCGGCGGCCACGGTCAGCAGCAGGACGACGCGCACCGAGGAGATGACGAACGCGAAGACCCGGCCGCGCAGCCGGTCCTCCACCTCGTAGCCGATCAGGGTGTAGCCGATGATCCAGCTGACGCCGGCGAACAGGCCCACGCAGAAGGCCGCGGCGGTGGCCAGCACGAAGTCCCGCAGCACCGACATGACCAGCAGGGCGATCCCGGCGAGGCCGATGGCGTGCGTGAACACGCTGCGCCGCGGCACCGTGGGCAGGATCCGCGGCCCGGCCAGCATGCCGATGGCCAGGCCGGTGAAGACCACGCCGAAGACCACGGAGTACCCCGCGGTGCCGGCCTGCAGGGTCGCCACGTAGAGCTGGGCGACGCCGACGGTGAGCCCGCCGGCGCCGAACGCGCCGATGACGCCGACGTAGAGGGCGCGCATGAACGGCTGCCCGCGCAGGAAGGCCACGCCCTCCACGACCAGCGAGAAGACGTTGCGCTGCCCGCCGTCCCGGTCGACCGGGGTGCCCGGGATGAGCCGGCGGGAGAGCAGCACGGTGACGGCGCTGACCCCGAAGCTGGCCGCGTTGACGACGAGGGCCACGACGATCGCGGTGCGCGCCTCGTTGCCGTCGTCCTCCCCGATCAGCCGGCTCACCGTCGACAGCAGCGCGAACAGCAGCGCGGCGACCGGGACGGCGCCGTACACGGAGAACAGCGACACCTGGTTGGCGACGGCCAGTCGCTCGCGCGGCACGATCGACACCCAGATCGCCTGCTTGGCCGGGTTGGTGAACAGCAGCACGGCCTCGACGAGGAACTGGGCGACGTAGAGCCAGGTCAGCTCGTAGGCGACCGCGATGGACAGGTACAGGACGAGCGCCAGCAGCTCGCCGACGATCACCGTCGTCCGCCGGTCCAGCCGGTCGGCCAGCGCCCCGGCCAGCGGGCCGAGCAGCAGGTCGGGCAGCAGCCGGGTGAGGATGACGCCGGAGATCGCCGCGCCCTGCACCGCCAGGGACTCCTCGCGGGTGAGCTGCTGGGCCATCGCCGTCGTGGCCAGCAGCCCCAGCCAGTCACCCAGGCTGGAGACGGTGATCGCCGCCCACAGCCGGCGGAACACCGGGATGCGGACCAGCGCCAGGAGGGCGTTGTCGGGCGCCGCCCCCCCGGCCGGGGGAGGGCCCGCAGCGCGCTCCTCGCTCACAGTCCCCGCCGTCCGCTCGTGGTCCGTCCGGTGCAGGGTAGTGGCGGGAGACGGCCGCCCGGGGTCCCTCACCTCCGGACGGGGAGGTCTCAGGGCCGCCGGCGGTGCAGCGTCACCGGCACGGGCGGCGGGCTGGCCGGGTGCGGGGCGACCAGCCCCAGGTCCAGCCGCAGGCCGGTCAGCCGCCGCAGCTCGGCGTACGCGGCCGGCCCGAGGAGGGCGGTGAGCTCGGCGGCGCAGGTCTCCACCAGCGGCTCGGCGGAGACGTGCGCGGCCGGCGACCCGGTGCACCACCAGTGCAGGTCGTGCCCGCCGGGGCCCCAGCCCCGCCGGTCGAACTCGCCGATGGTCGACACCAGGACCCGCGTGCCGTCGGGGCGCTCGACCTCCTCCTGCTCGCGGCGCAGCGGCAGCTGCCAGCACACGTCCGGCTTGGTCAGCAGCGGGTGCAGCTCCTCGCGCAGCGCCATCCGGTGCAGCGCGCAGCCGGCGCCGCCGGGGAAGCCGGCGCGGTTGAGGAAGACGCAGGCGCCGTCGACCAGCCGGGTGCGCAGCGAGCGGACGCCGCCCTCGTCGTCGGCGGCGTCCTCCTCCGTCCAGGACCCGCGGCCGACCGGCGCCAGCTGCCAGTCCGCGTCGGTGAGGTCGGCGACGGCGGCGGTGACCCGGGCCAGGTCGTCCTCGTCGGTGAAGAACGCGCCGTGGTTGCAGCAGCCGTCGTCCGGGCGGCCCGCGACGACGCCGGCGCACCCGCGGCCGAACACGCAGGTCCAGGCCGACGACAGCCAGGTCAGGTCGGCGCGGACGACGTGTCGCGGGTCGGCCGGGTCGGGGAACTCCACCCACTCGCGGGCGAAGCCCAGCGGCACCTCGGGCGGGACGTCGTGCACCCGGTGAGCCTAGTGGGAGGACCCCCTGCCCCCTCCCCGCGCACGCTCGCGGTGGGGCCCTGCAGGGGGCCGGGCAGACTGGGCGCATGAGGCTCGGGGTGCTGGACGTCGGGTCGAACACCGTGCACCTGCTGGTGGTCGACGCCCATCGCGGCGGGCACCCCACGCCGCAGCACGACGACCGCTGGCTGCTGCGCCTGGCCGAGCACGTCGGCGACGACGACCTGCTCTCCAAGGAGGGCGAGAAGGCGCTGCTCAAGGCGGTGGGCAAGGCCTGCGACCAGGCCGAGAGGCAGGGCTGCGACGAGGTGCTGGCGCTGGTCACCTCCGCGATCCGCGAGGCGCGCAACGGCACGGAGGTGCTGGAGCGGGTGCAGCGCCGGACCGGCGTGGAGCTGAACGTGACCAGCGGGGAGGAGGAGGCGCGGCTGACCTTCCTCGCCGTCCGCCGGTGGTTCGGCTGGAGCGCCGGCCGGCTGCTGGTGCTCGACATCGGCGGCGGGTCGCTGGAGCTGGCCAGCGGCATGGACGAGGACCCCGACGTCGCGCTGTCCCTGCCGCTGGGCGCCGGCCGGATGACCCGCCGCTTCCTGCCCGCGGCGCGCACCGGTGGCCGCCCGGACCTCACCGCGCTGGCCGAGCTGGACGCGCACGCCACCGACCTGCTCCGGCCGGCGGCGAAGAAGCTGCTCGCCGGCGGCCCGCCGGACCTGGTGGCGGCGACGTCGAAGACGTTCCGCACCCTGGCCCGGCTGACCGGCGCGGCCCCCTACTCGGCCGGGCTGCGGGCCCCGCGCCAGCTGACCGTCGACGGGCTGGCCCAGCTGCTGGGCTTCGTGGCGCGCATCGAGTCCTCGGCGCTGGCCGAGCTGCAGGGCGTGTCGCCCGACCGCGCCCACCAGATCCCCGGTGGCGCCGTCGTGGCGCGGGCCGCCATGCGCGCTCTGGCCGTACCGTCCGTCCGGATCTGCCCGTGGGCGCTGCGGGAGGGCGTCATCCTCCGGCGACTGGACTCGTTGGAGGACGAGAGATGAGTACTCCTCCCGGTGGGCGCGGCGAGGGACGCCGCGACCCGGAGACCGGCGGCCGGCCACTGGCCGACATCCTGCGCGAGGCCGGGGTGGAGTCGCCGACCCGCGGCCGCCGCCGCCGGGGGGACGAGCTCGAGGACACCGGCGTGCGCCAGCGCGGCACCGGTGACACCGGCCGGGTCGGCGGCCGGCCGGACTTCGGCCGGCGGGCCGGCGACCAGCCCGGCAGCCGGGCCCAGGACGGCGTCCCGCCCACCACCGACCGCCGGCGCCGGGAGCCGGAGCCCTCCACCGCGGCCATCCCCGGCCTGCGGCCCTCCCGCAAGCCCGGCGTCCCGGGCGCCGCGCCGGACAGCTCGACGCAGACGGGCACGGTGCGCGAGCGGGCCCCCCGCCGCACCGCCGCGGAGGTCGCCCCGGGGCCGCAGACCGGGCCCATCCCCGCCGTCCGCGGCGGCGAGCCGCCGATGCTCGAGGACGCCCTCGGCCCCCGCGAGGGTGCGATGGCCTGGCTGCGCTTCCTCGGCGAGCTGGTGGTCGCGCTGGCCGCCGGGGTCGGCACCTACTTCCTGTCCACCGTGCTCTGGCAGCAGCTGCCCTACCTGGCCGTGGTCCTCGTCCCGGTCGCGGTGGCCGGGCTGGTCGCCGGCGTCGGCGCGTGGCGGCAGCGGATGGACCAGGAGCCGGCCGGCGTGCGGCTCGTCGCGATCCTGGTCTTCGCCGGGACGCTGCTCACCATCGCGCCGGCCGCCGGCCTGCTCTCCACGGGCTAGCGGCGTCCGCCCGGGTCTCCCTCACCCCTCCCGGTCGCCGGCCGGCTGCAGGGCGAACTGCTCGACGATCGCGGCGTCGAAGGCGTCCAGGTCGTCGGGGTTGCGGCTGGTCACCAGGTTGCCGTCGACGACGACCTCCTCGTCGACCCAGGTGGCGCCCGCGTTGCGCAGGTCGGTCCGCAGCGAGGGCCAGGACGTCATCGTGCGCCCGCGGACGACGTCGGCCTCCGCGAGCACCCACGGCGCGTGGCAGATCGCCGCCACCGGCTTGCCCGCCTCGAAGAAGGCCCTGACGAAGGCGACCGCGTCGGCGTCGGCCCGCACGAAGTCCCCGTTGATGACCCCGCCGGGCAGCAGCAGGGCGCCGTAGTCGTCGGGGTCGGCCGAGCCGACCACCGCGTCGACCTGCCTGGTGTCGCCCTTGTCGATGTGCTGGTAGGCCGTGATCTCCCCGGCCCCCAGGGAGACCAGCACCGGTTCCGCGCCGGCCTCCTCCAGTGCCTGCCACGGCCGGTCGAGCTCGACCTGCTCCACCCCGTCGGTCGCGAGGACGGCCACCTTCATCCCGTTCAGCTCTCCCGCCATGCGGCGGCGGCTACCCCGGCCCCGGGGAGGGCACACGCCGCGGGCACTAGGTTCGGGCGAGCGACCGACAGCAGGGAGGACGGCATGCCGGGGCAGGTCCGCAGCCAGCAGCAGCACCGGCCGGGAGTCCGGTCGTGACCGTCGGGGGGGCCGACCGCTCCGGGCTGGCGATCGTCGGTGGCGGGAAGATCGGCGAGGCGCTGCTCTCCGGCCTGGTCCGCCGCAGCGGGTCCGGGGGCATCGTCGTCTGCGAGCGCCACCCGGAGCGGGCGGCCGAGCTGGGCGGCCGCTACGGCGTGCCGGCGCTGTCGCTGGCCGAGGCCGCCGCCCGCGCGCGGGTCCTGCTGCTCGCGGTCAAGCCCCAGGACATCGGCGCGCTGCTCGGCGCGCTCGCGGGCTCGGTGGACGCCGGGCACCTGGTGGTGTCGGTGGCGGCCGGCGTCCCGACGTCGACCATCGAGGCGGCGCTGCCCGACGGCGTCCCGGTGGTCCGGGTCATGCCGAACACCCCGGCGCTGGTCGACGAGGGCATGAGCGTGCTGTCGGCCGGCGCGCACGCCGACGAGCGGCACCTGGACGAGGCGGAGGCGCTGCTGGCCGCCGTGGGCCGGGTGCGGCGCGTCCCGGAGGCCCAGCAGGACGCCGTCACCGCGCTGTCGGGCAGCGGGCCGGCCTACTTCTTCTACCTGGTGGAGGCGATGGTCGACGCGGGGATCCTGCTGGGCCTGCCGCGCGACCTGGCCGCGGACCTCATCGTGCAGACCGCCCTGGGCTCGGCCGTCATGCTGCGCGACTCCGGCGAGCACCCGGTGCAGCTGCGGGAGGCGGTGACCAGCCCGGGCGGGACGACCATCGCGGCGGTCCGGGAGCTGGAGCGGCACGGCGTCCGCGCGGCGCTGATCGCGGCCATCGAGGCCGCGCACGATCGCTCGGTCGAGCTGGGGCAGGCCGCGCGGGACCGCTGATCCTACCCCGCCGAACGGTCGAGGTGTCGACACAGCGTGACCGGATGCGGACGTGTCGTCTGCGACGCGCCCGGAGGCATGTCGACAAGGAGCTTGAGGTACAGATCTGCCCAGGACTGAGCGTTCCCCCTGTTCGTTTCTTCCATCGCTTCCGTCACGCATGCCCCCCTACTCTCTGTGTCAGCACGTGCGTGCCCCGTAGTCGGTGGGGAAGCCGACGAGCGACACGTGCCAGGCCGGAGATGAAGAGATGACCATGCCCCAGCGCACGATCCCCGCCGCCGCGTACGCCCGTCCCGGTGTCCCCGGCCCGCGGCCGGTCGGCCGGCCCGTCCAGGCCGCCACCATGGCCCGCCCGATCCCCCCGCAGCACCCGGCCGCCATGCCCGTCGGCCGCCCGCCCGTGCCGACCCCCCGCGCCGCCGTCACCTTCCTGACCGTCGCCGAGGTCGCCAGCATGATGCGTGTCTCCAAGATGACCGTGTACCGCCTGGTGCACGCCGGTGAGCTCGCCGCCGTCCGCGTCGGCCGGTCCTTCCGCGTCCCCGAGCGCGCCGTCCAGGACTACCTGCGCGACGCCTACACCGACATCGCCTGAAAGAGGACCCTCCTGCCCCCCCCACCGCTCGCCCGCTCGCGGCGGGACCCTGCAGGAGGGCCGGAGCATCGTCCCACCGCCCCGCGGTGGGTCCCCACGCCGGCCGGTCCCCGCGGCAGCGTCGCCGCAGGGGCGCCGGGTACTCTCGGACGTCGAGCGACGCCGAGCCGGCACGGCACGGTCGTCGCACTGATCACCTCGCGCGGCGCCCGGTCGGACCTCCCGGTCGACGGTGGCTGCCGTGCCGCAACGACGTCGGGAGCACGGACATGGGTTCGGTCATCAAGAAGCGCCGCAAGCGGATGGCGAAGAAGAAGCACCGCAAGCTGCTGAAGAAGACCCGCGTCCAGCGGCGCAACAAGAAGTGAGCTGACGCTCGTGCCGCCGTCCGTCGTCCTGGTCACCGGTGTGAGCCGGTGGCTCGGCGGTGCGCTGGCGGCCGAGCTCGCTCGCGACCGCGCCATCGAGCGCGTCATCGGGGTGGACACCGTCCCCCCGTCGCCGGAGGTGCTCCGCCGGCTCGGCCGGACCGAGTTCGTGCGGGCCGACATCCGCAACCCGCTGATCGGCAAGGTCATCAGCACCGCGTCGGTCGACACGGTCGTGCACATGAACATCAGCTCCACGCCCGCCGGCTCGGGGGGGCGGGGGCCGATGAAGGAGCTCAACGTCATCGGCACGATGCAGCTGCTGGCCGCCTGCCAGCGCGCGTCGTCGGTCCGCCGGGTCGTGCTCAAGTCCAGCAGCGCCGTCTACGGCGCCTCCCCGCGGGACCCCGCCGTCTTCACCGAGGCCATGCAGGCCCGCCGCGTCCCCTCCGGCGGCTTCGCCCGGGACAGCCTGGACATCGAGGGCTACGTCCGCTCCTTCTCCCGGCGCCGTCCCGACGTCGGCGTGGCCGCCCTGCGGTTCACCAACTTCATCGGGCCGCGCATCGACTCGGTGCTCACCCACTTCCTGCGCATGCCCCTGGTGCCCACGGCGCTCGGCTACGACGCCCGCGTGCAGCTGCTGCACGAGGACGACGCCCTGGCCGTGCTGACCCGCGCCACCACCGGCTCGTTCCACGGCACCGTCAACGTCGGCGGGGAGGGCACCCTGCTGCTGTCCCAGCTCATCCGCCGGCTGGGCCGCCTGCAGGTGCCGCTGCCCTCGCCCGCCCTCGGGTCGCTGGGCCGGCTGACCCGCCGCTTCGGCTACGTCGACTACTCACCGGAACAGATGCGCTTCCTCAACTTCGGCCGGGTCGTGGACACCACGGTGCTCCGCGAGCAGTTCGGCTACACCCCCCGGTTCACCACCGAGCAGGCGCTGGCCGACTACGCGAGCACGATCGTGCCGGTGGTGCCGCCGCAGGCCGTCGCGGCGGTCACCTCGCGGGCCCAGGACCTCGTGCACCGGGTCGGTCGCACGGCGGACTCGGTGGGGGAGCGGCTGCGGCCGGCGCCGCCGTCGCCCGGGCTGCGGGCGGTGCGCGATGCCTGAGGCCCGGGTCATCCCGCTGCGGCCGGAGGACGACGAGCCGCGGGTCCCGCCGCCGTCGACGCCGTCCTGGGACGAGCAGGTCGCCGGCGGCCTGGAGTTCCTGCGCCGCCGGCTGACCGGCGACTACGCCACCGACGAGTTCGGCTTCGACCCCGACCTCACCGACCACGTGCTGCTGCCCGCCCTGCGGCCGCTGTTCTCCCGGTGGTTCCGTGTGGAGACCCTCGGTGTGGAGCACGTGCCCGCCACCGGCGGCGGGCTCGTCGTCGCCAACCACTCGGGCACGGTGCCGCTCGACGCGATGATGGCCACCGTCGCGCTGCACGACGACCACCCGGCCCGGCGCCGGCTGCGGCTGCTGGGCGCCGACCTGGTCTTCGAGCTGCCGGTGATCGGCTCGCTGTCGCGCAAGCTCGGCTCGACGCTGGCCTGCAACGAGGACGCCGAGCGCCTGCTGACCGGCGGCGAGCTGGTCGGGGTGTTCCCGGAGGGCTTCAAGGGCATCGGCAAGCCGTTCCGGGAGCGGTACACACTGCAGCGGTTCGGCCGCGGGGGTTTCGTCACAGCGGCTCTGCGCACCGGGGCGCCGATCATCCCGTGCGCGATCGTCGGGGCCGAGGAGGCGTACCCGATGCTGGGCAACGTCAAGCCCCTCGCCCGGCTCCTCGGCCTGCCCTACTTCCCGGTGACGCCGACCTTCCCGGCGCTGGGCCCGCTGGGGATGGTGCCGCTGCCGTCGAAGTGGCTGATCGCGTTCGGGGAGCCCATCGAGACGGCGTCCCTCGGCCCGGCCGCCGCCGAGGACCCGATGCTGGTCTTCAACCTGACCGACCAGGTGCGCGAGACCATCCAGCAGTCCCTGTACCAGCTGCTGCTGCAGCGCACCTCCGTCTGGGGCTGAGGAAGGGCGCGCCTGCCCCAGCCCCTGCAGCCGGGTCGTTCCAGCACCTCACCAGGGCAGCTTGTCGCGCCTGCGCAGCGCGATCGCGCCGCCGACCAGGCCCCCGCTGAGCGCGGCGGCCGCCACGGTGGGGACGACGGTCCTCGCCGCCTTGCGCCCGGTGCGGAAGTCCTGGATCTCCCAGCCGCGGGAGCGGGCGACGGCGCGCAGCTCGGTGTCGGGGTTCACCGCGATCGCCCGGCCGGTCAGGGTGAGCATCGGCAGGTCGTTGGAGCTGTCGCTGTACGCGGTGCACCGGGACAGGTCCAGGCCCTCCCGCTCGGCCAGCGCCCGCACCGCCTCGGCCTTGGCCTCCCCGTGCATCATCTCCCCGACCAGCCGGCCGGTGTAGTGGCCGTCCACCACCTCCGAGACGGTGCCCAGCGCGCCGGTGAGCCCCAGCCGGTGGGCGATGATGCCGGCCAGCTCCACCGGCGTGGCCGTCACCAGCCAGACCCGCTGCCCGGCGTCCAGGTGCTGCTGGGCGAGCACCCGCGTGCCGGCCCAGATCCGGTCGGCCATCAGCTCGTCGTAGATCTCCTCGCCGGCCTGCACGATCTCCGACACCGGGCGCCCGGCCACGAAGGCCAGGGCGCTCTCCCGGATGGTCAGCATGTCGTCGGCGCTCTCGTTGCCGGCGATCCGGAACTTCGCCTGCTGCCACACGAAGCGCGACATGTCCCGGGTGGTGAGGTACTTGCGGGCGGCCAGCCCGCGGGCGAACCAGAAGATCGACGCGCCCACCATCATCGTGTTGTCGACGTCGAAGAAGGCCGCGGCCGTCAGGTCGGGGACGACGGCCGGCGCCGGCTCGACCTCGGCGGCGGCGGCGGCGGCGGCGCCGGCGGCGTGCGCCCGCGTCTCCTCGTCCGGCACGCCCGCCCGGCGTGCGCGGCGGCCGCGGAAGGGCAGTCCCGCCACGACGACCTCCACTGCTGCTCCGCCACCGCCGGCCGGTGCGTCACCGACTGGACCCTAGCGGCGGCCGGGCGGCCGGGGCCCCGGGGTGCGGTGCTGCGGCGGCGGGCACCGGGTGACACCATCGCGGGGGCCCGGCCGCCGGGTGGCCGCAGGCGCTGGGTGCCGAGGAGGAGCGCGTGACCGACGCCGTCCCCTCGCTGTCCGCGCTGGTCGGCGCGGCGGCCCGGGAGCGCCCGGACGCACCGGCCGTCGTGGCCGGTGACGAGCGGCTCACCTGGGCCGCGCTGGACGCCGAGGTCGACCGTGCGGCCGCCGGGTACGCCGCCCGCGGGCTGGCGCCCGGGCAGCGGGTGGCCGTCCAGCTGCCCAACGGCGTCCCCTGGCTGCGGGCCACGCTGGGCGCCCTGCGCGCCGGGCTGGTCGTCGTCCCGGTCAACACCGCCTACACCGACCCCGAGCTCGCGCACGTGCTCGCCGACTCCGGCGCCGCGCTGCTCGTGGCGGCGGGGGAGCGGCCGGCGGTGGCGGGGGTGCCGGTGCTCGCCGGGCCGCCCGCGGACGACGCCGCCCCGCCGGGGGAGCCCACGGACCCCGACCGGCCGGCCTTCCTCGCCTACACCAGCGGCACGACCGGCCGGCCGCGCGGCGCGATGCTCCCCGTGGCCGCGCTGCGGGCCAACCAGGAGCAGTGCCTGCGGATGGCGCCCCCGCCGGTGCGGCCGGACGACCGCGTGCTGCTGGCGCTGCCGCTGTTCCACGTCTACGGGCTGAACGCCGGCTTCGGCCTGGTCGCAGCCACCGGCGCGTGCGCGGTGCTGGTGGAGTCCTTCGACCCGGTCGGCTGCCTCGACGTCATGGCCCGCGAGGGGGTCACCGCCGTCCCGGGTGCCCCGCCGATGTACCAGGCCTGGCTGGCCGCCGCCGACGCCGCCGGGTCCGACGCCGGCCTGCGCCGGGCCTTCGCCGCCGTCCGGGTCGCGTCGTCCGGTGCCGCGCCGCTGCCGGCGGCCGTCTGGACGGCGATGCGCGACCGGGCCGCGGTGACCGTCTGGGAGGGCTACGGGCTGACCGAGGCCTGCCCGGTCGTGGCCAGCACCCTGGCCACCGGGCGGGCCAAGCCGGGCTGCATCGGCGGCGCCGTCCCCGGGGTGGAGCTGGAGCTGCGCGACACCGCCCTGCGCCAGCCGGTGGACGACGACGTGCCGGTGCCCGGCGGGCTGGCCGAGGACGGCCCCGGCGAGATCTGGGTCCGCGGCCCCAACCTGTTCCCCGGGTACTGGCCCGGCGGCGCCGACGGGCCCGACGCCGGGGGCTGGCTGGCCACCGGCGACCTGGCCTACGCCGACGAGGACGGCGACCTGCACCTGGTCGACCGCCGCAGCGACCTCATCCTGGTCAGTGGCTTCAACGTCTACCCCGCGGAGGTGGAGCGGGTGCTGGCCACCCACCCCGCCGTCGCGGAGAGCGCGGTCATCGGCGTGCCCGACCCCCGAACCGGGGCCGCCGTCCGGGCCGTGGTCGCGCTGCGCCCCGGTGCCCGGCTGGGCTTCGAGGAGCTGCGGGCGCACGCCGCGACCTCCCTGGCCCGGTACAAGGTGCCCACGTCGGTGCAGGTGCTCGCCGAGCTGCCGCACTCGCTCACCGGCAAGGTGAGCCGGGCCCGGCTGCGCGAGCTGGGCCTGGCCGGCGACGACGTCGTGACGGCGGACGACGATGGCTGAGGTGCCCCGGCTGCAGCTGCTGACCCGCACGGGCTGCCACCTGTGCGCGGTGGCCGCCGAGACGCTCGACCGGCTGGCCGCCGAGGCCGGCCTGCCGGTGACGGCCGTCGACGTGGACGCCGACCCCGAGCTGCAGGCCGAGTACGGCGACCGCGTGCCGGTCGTGCTCCTCGACGGCCGGGAGCACTCCTACTTCACCGTCGACGTGCCGCGCCTGCGCCGGGACCTCGGGATCGGCTGAGAGAGGACGGGGGCCTCCCGCAACCCGCCGCGGGCGCCCACCCGGAGAGCCCGTCCGGGTGCGCCGAGCGCAGGCCGCGGTCCCACCGTCCCCAGGTGGCCGGCGTCGTCCACAGCCGCCAGACCTCCTCGGGCCGGGTGGTGCCGGCGGTCGCGGCGAACCGGCGCGAGGACCCGGTCGCGACCGTCACGGGGTGGACACCTCCCGCCCCGGCACCAGCCCGGCCTCGAGCTGCCGGTGCGCGGCGCGCACCCCCTCCAGCGGCAGGGAGCGCTGCAGGACCGGCCGCAGCGCGCCGTCGGCCAGCCAGCCGGACAGCACCGCCAGGTCGGCGGCGCGTGGGGCGACGAGCACCGAGCGCAGCCGGCGCCCGCCGCGCAGCGGGGCCAGCACGCCGGGGGAGAGCCGCTCGGCCCGCCTCGCTGAGCGGGCACCTGCTGCGCGACGACGGGACGCCGGCGACGCTGGTCGACCTGGCCCGGGCCGCCGGGGTCAGCACCACGACGCCCCACCCACCACTTCGGCGACCGGGACGGCCTCCACGCCGCCGTCCTGGAGGCGGTGCGCGCCGACGGCGCGGACCTCCTCGCCGAGGGCACCTCCGCCGAGGGGCGCCCTCCCGAGGAGACGCTGCCGGCCCTGCTGCTGGCCGGCCTGCGGGCGCGGTGACGGGGCCCGGACGGGGGGTCCGGGCCGTCCGCGGGTATGGTCTCCACCACAGCGGGGCGGATCCGCGCTGGGGAGCGGCCCGTGGGCCCCCCGGCGACTTTGTTCCTGCGTTCACAAGCGGTTACCGTGGCGTTCGCCGGGCGACACTCCGCCCGGGTCCCCGATGTCGCGCGACCGCACCCGGCACCCTGCCGGACCCCCGGGCGCGACCGTTGTGGAGTGGTAGGCCCGTGTCCTCACCCCGGCCCCGGATCCCGGAGGCCACCGTCGCCCGCCTGGCCGTGTACCTGCGGGTGCTCGCCGCCCTGGCCGACGCGGGGCGCAGCAACGTCTCCTCCGGCGAGCTCGCCTCGGCGGCGGGGGTCAACCCGGCCGGGCTGCGCAAGGACCTCACCCACCTGGGCCCCTGCGGGGTCCGCGGGGTGGGCTACGAGGTCGTCACGCTGCGCGACCGCATCGCCCGGGTCCTCGGCGTCGAGCGGTCCCGCCCCTGCGTGCTGGTGGGCATCGGCAACCTGGGCACCGCCCTGGCCGACTACGCCGGCTTCGGCAGCCGCGGGTTCCGCTTCGTCGGCCTGTTCGACGCCGCCCCGGGCCGGGTCGGCCAGGAGATCGGCGGCCAGCCGGTGCGCCCGATGGAGGACCTGGACGAGGTCGTGGCCGCGACCGCGGCCACGCTGGGGGTCATCGCGACCCCGGCCGACGTCGCGCAGTCGGTGTGCGACCGGCTGACCACGGCCGGGGTGCGCAGCATCCTCAACTTCGCGCCGGTCGCGCTGAGCGCGCCCGCGGGGGTCGACGTCCGCCAGGTCGACCTCTCCGTCGAGCTGCAGGTGCTGGCCTTCCTCGGCCAGCAGCGCGGCGCCGCGGCGGCGGAGGTGACCGCATGAGCCTGCTGGCCGTCGGCGTGAGCCACCAGACCGCGCCCGTCGCGCTGCTCGAGCAGTTCGCGATGGGCACCGACGACACCGTCAAGGCGCTGCACGAGCTGGTCGGCAGCGACCACGTCAGCGAGGCGATCGTGCTGGCGACCTGCAACCGGGTCGAGGTGTTCGCCGAGGTCGACCGCTTCCACGGCGGCGTCTCCGACGTCAGCCGCGTGCTGGCCCGCCAGGCCGGCGCCACGGTGGAGGAGCTGTCCCCGTACGTCACCGTCCACTACGAGGACCAGGCCGTGGCGCACCTGTTCACCGTCGCCGCCGGGCTGGACTCCATGGTGGTCGGCGAGACGCAGGTCCTCGGCCAGCTGCGCAACGCCTACGCGCTGGCCCGCGAGCAGGGCACCGTCGGCCGGGCGATGCACCCGGTCGCGCAGCGGGCGCTGCGCGTGGGCAAGCGGGTCCACTCCGAGACGGGCATCGACCGCGCCGGCGCCTCGCTGGTGTCGGTCTCCCTCGACCGCGCCGAGGAGCGGATCGGCGCCCTGCACGGCCGGCGGGCGCTCGTCATCGGCGCGGGGTCCATGGGCGCGCTGGCCGCCACCACGCTGGCCCGCCGCGGCGCCTGCGTCACCGTCGTCAGCCGCACCCCCGAGCACGCCCGCCGGCTGGCCGCCTCCGTCGAGGGCCGCGCCGCCGGGCTCGCCGACCTGCCCGCGGAGATCCCCGCCGCCGACGTGCTGGTCACCTGCACCGGCGCCCGCGGCACCGTCGTCGGCACCGAGGTCGTCGCCGGGGGCATGGACGGCCGCCCGGGGCGCCCGCTCGTGGTCGTCGACCTGGCGCTGCCCCGCGACGTCGACCCGGGGGTGGCCGCGGTGCCCGGCGTGCACGTCGTCGACCTGGCCCTCCTGCAGGGCGAGCGGAGCGGCGTGCTGCTGCCGGACGGCCGCGCGTCGGCCAGCCCGGTCGCCGCGGACGACGTCGCCGCGGCGCACGCCCTGGTCGAGGCCGAGACCGCGCTGCTGCGCGCCGAGCGGCAGGCCGCCGCGGTCGCGCCGACGGTGTCGGCCCTGCGCAGCCAGGCCGCCGAGGTCGTCGACGCCGAGCTGCTGCGGCTGTCCACCCGGGTGCCCGACCTGGACGCGCGCACCCGCGCGGAGGTCGCCCGCACCGTGCACCGCGTGGTGGACAAGCTGCTGCACGAGCCGACCGTCCGGGTCAAGGAGCTGGCCAGCGCCCCCGGCGGGGTGGACTACGCCGACGCGCTGCGCGCCCTGTTCGGGCTGGGCATCGACGCCGACGTGGTCCCCGAGCGGACCACCCTGGCCGAGGCGGTCACCGTCGACCCCGACGAGCTGCGCCCGGGAGGCGCGGCATGACCGCCCTGTCCACGAGCGGCACCACCACCGGCACGCTGCGCCTCGGCACCCGCGCCAGCCAGCTGGCCACCACCCAGTCGCAGGCGGTGGCCGACGCCATCACCGCGGCCAGCGGCGTGCCCGTCTCGCTGGTGCACATC
Source organism: Geodermatophilus pulveris (assembly GCF_900188375.1). Classification (GTDB taxonomy): domain Bacteria; phylum Actinomycetota; class Actinomycetes; order Mycobacteriales; family Geodermatophilaceae; genus Geodermatophilus; species Geodermatophilus pulveris. The sequence goes on from NZ_FZOO01000001.1 coordinate 92,984, forward strand.
AGCACCGCGGGCGACCGCTCCTCGGCCGCGATCGCCCAGCTCGGCGGCACCGGCGTCTTCGTCACCGCGATCCGCCAGGCGCTGCTCGAGGGCACCGTCGACGTCGCCGTCCACAGCTACAAGGACCTGCCCACGCTGCCCGAGCCGGGGCTCACCATCGCCGCCGTCCCCCCGCGGGAGGACCCGCGCGACGCGCTGGTCGCCCGCGACGGCCTCACCCTCGGGGAGCTGCCGGCCGGGTCCACGGTCGGCACCGGCGCCCCCCGGCGGGTCGCCCAGCTGCGCGCCCTCGGCCTCGGGCTGGAGGTCGTGCCGATCCGCGGCAACGTGGACACCCGGATGAACCGGGTGGTCCCCGGGGACCTGGACGCCGTCGTGCTGGCCCGGGCGGGGCTGGCCCGGCTGGGCCGGCTGGGCGCGGTCACCGAGACCCTGGACCCGCTGCAGGTGCTGCCCGCGCCGGCGCAGGGCGCGCTGGCCGTGGAGTGCCGCGGGGACGACGAGCGCACCCGTCAGGTGCTCGCCGCCCTCGACCACGCGCCGACCCGGGCCTGCGTGCTCGCCGAGCGCACCACGCTCGCCGCGCTCGAGGCCGGCTGCAGCGCGCCGGTCGCCGCCTACGCCGAGCTGGCCGAGGGGGAGGACGGCCCCGAGCTGTTCCTCCGCGCCTCGGTCACCGCCCTGGACGGCAGCGACGGCGTCCGCGGCTCCACCACCGGACCCCCGCAGGAGGCCGAGCGGCTCGGCCGCGAGCTCGCCGCGGAGCTCCTCGACCGCGGGGCCGCCGAGCTGATGGCCGCCTCCCGGTGACCCCCATCCCCCTGGCCGGGCAGCAGGCCCCGGCCCTCCCCACCCCCCCACACGAGCCCCACGGGGCCACGTCACCAGAGCCCGGTCGGGCAGGAACCAGGAGCAGGACATGACGCGCAAGAACGGCGCGGCTGGCACGGTCGTCTTCGTCGGCGCAGGCCCGGGCGACCCCGGGATGCTGACCGCCCGCGCGACCGCGGCGTTCGCGGGGGCGCACACCGTCCTCGTCGACCCCGACGTCCCCCCGGCGATCACCGAGGCCCTCCGCGCCGAGCGCCCCGACCTGGAGCCCACGCCCGCCACGGGCGAGCCGGCCGAGGTCGCCAAGGCCGCGGTGGCCGCCGCCCGGTCGGGCGGCACCGTCGTCCGGCTGGTCGCCGGCGACCCCTTCACCGACGACGCCGTGGTCAAGGAGGTGCTGGCCGTGGGCCGCACCTCCGTCGGCTTCGACGTCGTCCCCGGCGTCGCCGTCGCCACCGCCGTCCCGGCGTTCGCCGGCGTCGCCCTCGGCGGCACCTCCCTGTCGGCCGACCTGCGCGGCGGCGAGGCCGACCTGGGCGCGCTGGCCGCCGCCGCGCGGAGCCTGGACGCGCCGCTGGTGCTGCAGGGCAACGCCGAGGACCTCCCCGACGCCGCGGCGCGGCTGGTGGAGGGCGGCCTGCCCGGCAGCACGCCGGTCGTGGTCACCACCGGCGGCTCGGGCACCGGGCAGCGCAGCGTCGTCGCCCGGCTCGCCGCCGTCGCCGAGAAGACCGCCGGGCTGGACGCCGTGGCCGGCCCGGTCGTGGCCACCGTCGGCTCGGCCGTCGACAAGCGGGCCAAGCTGTCCTGGTGGGAGAGCCGGCCGCTGTTCGGCTGGCGGGTCCTGGTGCCGCGCACCAAGGACCAGGCCGGTGAGATGAGCGACCGGCTGCGCGCGCACGGCGCCGTCCCGGTCGAGGTGCCCACGATCGCCGTCGAGCCGCCGCGCAGCCCCGCGCAGATGGACCGCGCGGTCAAGGGCCTGGTCACCGGCCGCTACGGCTGGATCGTGTTCACCTCGGTCAACGCGGTGCGCGCCGTCCGCGAGAAGTTCGTCGAGCTCGGCCTGGACGCCCGCGCGTTCGCCGGCGTCAAGGTCGCCTGCGTCGGGGAGTCCACCGCCGACGCGGTGCGCGCCTTCGGCATCGTGCCGGAGCTGGTGCCCACCGGGCAGCAGTCCAGCGAGGGCCTGCTGGCCGACTTCCCCGAGTACGACGACGTGCTCGACCCGATCGACCGGGTGCTGCTGCCCCGCGCCGACATCGCCACCGAGACCCTCGCCGCCGGGCTCAAGGAGCGCGGCTGGGAGATCGACGACGTCACCGCCTACCGCACCGTCCGGGCCGCCCCGCCGCCCGCGCCGGTGCGCGAGGCCATCAAGGGCGGCGGCTTCGACGCGGTGTGCTTCACCTCCTCCAGCACCGTGCGCAACCTGGTCGGCATCGCCGGCAAGCCGCACGCGCGGACCGTCGTCGCGGTGATCGGCCCGCAGACCGCGGCCTCGGCGCAGGAGTTCGGCCTGCGGGTCGACGTCCAGCCGGAGACCGCGGCCGTCGGCCCGCTGGTCGACGCGCTCGCCGACTTCGCCGCGGCGCGCCGCGCCGCGGAGGGCGGCGACCAGCGGTGACCGGTGGAGCGAGCCCGGGTTTCGCGCGCGGGCGGCGGCTGCGGTCGACGCCCGCGCTGCGGCGGCTCACCGCGCAGACCCGGCTGGACCCCGCGGACCTGGTGCTGCCGGTGTTCGTCAAGGAGGGCCTGGCGGAGCCGCAGCCGATCGGGTCCATGCCGGGCGTCGTCCAGCACACTCCCGACTCGCTGCGCAAGGCCGCGCACGAGGCGGCCGAGGCCGGCGTCGGCGGGCTGATCCTGTTCGGCGTCCCCGCGGAGAAGGACGCCGCGGGCTCGCAGGCCGACGCCGCCGACGGCGTGGTCAACGTGGCCCTGCAGCAGCTGCGGGCCGACCTCGGCGACGAGCTGGTGCTCATGGCCGACCTGTGCCTGTGCGAGTACACCGACCACGGCCACTGCGGGGTGGTCACCCCGGCCGGCGTCGTCGACAACGACCCGACGCTGGACCGCTACGCCGCCGTCGCGATCGCCCAGGCCCAGGCCGGGGCGCACCTGATCGCCCCCAGCGGGATGATGGACGGCCAGGTCGCGGCCATCCGCCGGGCGCTGGACGGCGCCGCGTACACCGAGACGCCGATCCTGGCCTACGCCGCCAAGTACGCTTCCGGCTTCTACGGTCCCTTCCGCGAGGCGGCCGAGGGGGCGCCGCAGTTCGGCGACCGCTCCAGCTACCAGATGGACCCGCCCAACGCCGACGAGGCGCTGCGCGAGGTGCGCCAGGACCTCGCCGAGGGCGCGGACGCGGTCATGGTCAAGCCGGCGCTGCCCTACCTGGACATCGTGGCCCGGGTGGCCGACGCCGTCGACGTCCCGGTCAGCGCCTACCAGGTGAGCGGCGAGTACGCGATGGTCGAGGCGGCCGCCGCCCACGGCTGGATCGACCGGCGGCGCGCGGTCCTGGAGACGCTCACCGCCATCCGGCGGGCCGGGGCGGGCACCGTGCTGACCTACTGGGCGGTGGAGGCCGCCCGCTGGCTGCGGTGACCCACCACGTCGAGCCCGGGGGTTCCTGGCGGCCGGTCCGGCTGGCCGCGGGGGTGTGGGTGGCCCTGGTCGTCCTGGAGCTGGTGCTGCCGGGGTCGTGGGTGCCCTCCCTGGTGCTCACCCTCGCGGCGGGCGCCCTCGGCGGTGCCCTCGGCCACACGCTCATGCTGCGGCGGACCCGCACGCTCCGGCTGGACGACGCAGCGCTCACGGTCGGCCGGGAGCGCGTGCGGCTGGCGCACGTGGACGCCGGCCACCTGCGCGCCGTCCTCGCCGGCACGGCCGGGGCCGACGCCGGTGCCCCGCTGCTCGGCGGGGCGTCGTCGCTGCCGCGGGGCCGGGCCGCCCTGCCGCTGCGGCTGACCGACGGGCGCACCGTGCTGGTGCCCACGCGCGACCCGGCCGCGCTGACCCGGGCGCTGCTCGCCGGAGTGCCGGACACCACCGACCGGCCACCCGGCCGGAGGGGGACACTGGGGTCGTGACCTCGCTGGACAGCCCCCCGTACGCCTACGAGGCCCCGGCGTCGGCCGGCCTGTTCACCCGCGCCCGGCGGGTCACCCCCGGCGGTGTGAACAGCCCCGTGCGCGCCTTCGGCGCCGTCGGCGGCACGCCGCGCTTCATGGCACAGGGGCAGGGCGCCTGGCTCACCGACGCCGACGGCCGCCGCTACGTCGACCTGGTCGCCTCCTGGGGGCCGCTGATCCTCGGCCACGCCCACCCGGCCGTCGTCGAGGCGGTCACCGCCGCGGCCCGCCGGGGCACCACCTACGGCGCGCCGACCGAGGGCGAGGTCGAGCTGGCCGAGGAGATCGTGGCCCGGGTCGCCCCGGTGCAGCAGGTGCGGCTGGTCAACTCCGGCACCGAGGCCGTCCTGTCCGCCGTCCGGCTGGCCCGCGGGGTCACCGGCCGCCGGCTGGTCGTCAAGTTCGCCGGCTGCTACCACGGCCACGTCGACGCGCTGCTGGCCTCGGCCGGCTCCGGCGTGGCCACCCTCGGCCTGCCGGACACCCCCGGGGTCACCACCGGCGCCGCCGCCGACACCGTCGTGCTGCCCTACAACGACGCCGCCGCGGTGGAGGCCGTGTTCGCCGAGCGCGGCGCGGAGATCGCCTGCGTGGTCACCGAGGCCGCGGCCGGCAACATGGGCGTCGTCCCGCCGCTGGACGGCTTCAACTCCGCGCTGCGCCGGATCACCGCCGAGCACGGCGCGCTGCTGGTCGTCGACGAGGTCATGACCGGGTTCCGGGTCAGCCGGTCCGGCTGGTACGGCCTGGACCCGGTGGACGCCGACCTGATGACCTTCGGCAAGGTCATGGGCGGCGGCCTGCCCGCTGCCGCGTTCGGCGGCCGCGCCGACCTCATGGAGCACCTGGCCCCGGCCGGGCCGGTCTACCAGGCCGGCACGCTGTCGGGGAACCCGGTGGCCGTCGCCGCGGGCCTGACCACGCTGCGGCACTGCACCGACGAGGTCTACGCCCGCTGCGACGAGGTGGCCGTCACCCTGCGCGGGGCGGCCAGCGCGGCGCTGTTCTCCGCCGGGGTCCCGCACCGGGTGCAGCAGGCCGGGTCGATGTTCTCGGTCTTCTTCGTGCCCGACGAGCGGCCGGTCCGCGACTACGCCGACGCCCGCTCGCAGGACGCCGCCCGCTACACCGCCTTCTTCCACGCCATGCTCGCCCGCGGGGTGTACCTGCCGCCGTCGGCGTTCGAGGCGTGGTTCGTCAGCGCCGTGCTGGACGACGCCGCCGTCGAGCGGGTGCTGGACGCGCTGCCGGCCGCCGCCCGCGCCGCCGCGGAGGTCGACCCCGCGTCCGCACCACCCGCTGAGGAGCCGGCCGACGCCGCCACCGGGATGAGCACCTGATGGCCGCCACCACGGTCGTCCACCTGCTGCGCCACGGCGAGGTGCACAACCCCGAGAAGGTGCTCTACGGCCGGCTGCCGGGCTACCGGCTGTCGGAGACCGGCGAGGCGATGGCCGTCGCGGCCGCCGACTGGCTCGCCGACAAGCACGTCACCCACCTGGTGTCCAGCCCGCTGGAGCGTGCCCGGCAGACCGCCGCGCCGATCGCGACCAAGCTGGACCTGCCGCTGGAGATCGACGAGCGGCTGCTCGAGGCGGGCAACGCCTTCGAGGGGCTGCGCGTGGGGGTGGGCGACCGCGTGCTGCGCTCGCCCCAGCACTGGTGGAAGCTGCGCAACCCGATGCGCCCGTCCTGGGGCGAGCCCTACGTCGAGATCGCCACCCGGATGCTCGCCGCGGTCGAGGCCGCCCGCGACGCCGCCCGCGGGGCCGCCGCGGTGTGCGTCAGCCACCAACTGCCGATCTGGACGCTGCGGCTGCACCTGGAGGGACGCCGCTTCGCGCACGACCCGCGCCGCCGCCAGTGCGGCCTGGCCAGCGTCACCTCGGTCACCTACGACGGCGACCGGGTCGCCGGGATCAGCTACGCCGAGCCCGCCGGGGCCACACCCCCCGACGAGGTGCCCGGCGCATGAGGAGGTGTCTGCTCGGCGCGCTCGCGGGCGCGCTGCTGCTCACCGGCTGCACCTCCGGCGCCGGCGCGGCCGACGTGGCCGACGGCCGCGAGTTCCGCTTCGTGCAGGGCACCCCGTCCGGCGAGGTCATCCCGCCCGCGGAGCGCGCCGCGGCGCCGGAGTTCGGCGGCGAGACGCTCGACGGCGCGCCGTTCGACTCCGCCGAGCTCGACGGCGGGATCGCGGTGCTCAACTTCTGGGGCTCCTGGTGCGCGCCCTGCCGGGTGGAGTCCCCGCAGTTCCAGGAGGTCTACGCCGAGGTGCGGGACCGCGGGGTGCGGTTCCTCGGCGTCAACGTCAAGGACACCGACCAGCTGGCCCGCGCGTTCGAGGACAGCTCCGGCATCGAGTTCCCCTCGCTGTACGACCCGCGCGGCGAGGTGGCCCTGGCGTTCCGGGACTACCCGGCCAATGCCATCCCGTCCACCGTCGTGCTCGACGCGCAGGGCCGGGTCGCCGCGGTCTACACCGGCGCCGTGCAGCAGGAGGACCTGCGCGCGGTGCTGGACCTGCTGATGGCCGAGGAGGGCTGATGGGGGAGACCCTCAGCGGCCTGGTCACCGACGGCCCGCTGCTCGTCGCCGCCGCGGTCGCCGCGCTGGTCGGGCTGCTGAGCTTCGCCTCGCCGTGCGTGCTGCCGCTGGTGCCCGGCTACCTGTCCTACGTCACCGGGTTGGTCGGCGCCGGCGCCGGCGCGCGGTCCGCCGTCCCCGTCCCGGCCGGTGGCGGGACGGCGACCGCGGTACGCGTCGACGAGCGCTCGCCCCGCGGGCGGATGGTGCTCGGCGCGGTGCTGTTCGTGCTCGGCTTCACCGCGGTCTTCGTCGCCGTCGGCACGGCGTTCGGCGGCCTGGGCCGGCTGCTGCTGCAGCACAGCGAGGTCATCACCCGGGTCATGGGCGTGGTCGTCGTCGTGGTCGGCCTGGCCTTCCTCGGCCGGCTGCCGCTCCTGCAGCGCACCGCGCGGCTGTCGGTGCGCCCGGCTGCGGGGCTGGCCGGGGCCCCGCTGCTGGGCGTCGTCTTCGGCCTGGGCTGGACGCCGTGCCTGGGCCCGACCCTGGCGGCGGTGTACTCCCTGGCCTACACCGAGGCCACCGCCGGGCGCGGCGCGCTGCTGGGCCTGGCCTACTGCCTGGGCCTGGGCGTGCCGTTCGTGCTGGTCGCCCTCGGCGCCCGCTGGGCGATGGGCGCCACGTCCTTCCTGCGCCGGCACGCGCGGGCGGTCACCCGCGTCGGCGGCGCCGTCCTCGTCGTCGTCGGGCTGCTGCTGGTGACCGGCGCCTGGACCGAGATGATGCGCTGGCTGCAGGGCTGGCTGGCCGCCAGCGGCCTGGCGGAGACCGCGCTGTGACGACCACGGCCCCGCCGCGGCCGGCCGCCGCGCCACAGCCCCCCGCCCGGCCCTCCGCCGGCGCCCGCGCCTGGGGCCTGTGGCTGCGCTGGTGGCGCCGGCTGACCGCCATGCGGACGGCGATCGTCCTGCTGTTCCTGCTCGCGCTGGCCTCGATCCCCGGGTCGCTGCTGCCGCAGCGGTCGCTCAACCAGAACGCCGTCCGGCAGTACTACGCCGACCACCCCTCCCTGGCCCCGGTGCTCGACCGGCTCTGGGCCTTCGACGTCTTCGGCTCGCCGTGGTTCGCCGCGGTCTACCTGCTGCTGTTCGTCTCGCTGGTCGGCTGCGTCGTCCCCCGGCTGGCCGAGCACGTGCGCGCGCTGCGGGCCGCGCCGCCGCCCGCGCCGCGCCGGCTGCTGCGGCTGCCCGACTCCGGCGAGCTGGCCACCCCCCTGCCCGCCCCGGCCGCCCTCGACGTGGTCGAGGAGGAGCTGCGGGTGCGCCGCTACCGCGTCGTCCGCCGCTCCGGTCGCGACGGCTCTGCCGATCCCGCCGGGTCCAGCGGCATGGAGCTGTCGGCGGAGAAGGGCCGGCTCAAGGAGACCGGCAACCTGCTGTTCCACCTGTCGCTGCTGGCGCTGCTGCTCGGCCTGGCCGGCGGCAAGCTGTGGGGCTACGAGGGCAGCATCCTGGTCACCGAGGGCCGCGGCTTCTGCAACGCCTTCCAGCAGTACGACACCCACTCCTCCGGTGCGCTGGTCGACAGCGAGGACCTCACCCCGCTGTGCGTCGACCTCGTCGACTTCCAGGCCACCTACGAGGAGGACCTCACCGCGGCCTCGTTCACCGCCGACATCACCTACGGCGGGCCGGACGACGAGGGCGTGCCGACGACGATCGGCGTCAACGACCCGCTGCGCCTGGACGGTGACCGGGTGTACGTGACCGGCCACGGCTACGCGCCGCGGTTCACCGTCACCCTCCCCGACGGGACGGCGTTCACCGACGTCTCCGCACCCTTCCTGCCCGACGACCAGGCCACGCTGGCCAGTCAGGGAGCGCTCAAGCTGCCCGACCTCGGCGCGGGGGCGGAGGACCAGCTGGCGCTGGAGGGCTTCTTCGCCCCCACCGGGCTGATGCAGGGCGGCGTGCTCACCTCGATCGACCCGCGGCCGCTCAACCCGCAGGTGGCCATCCTGGCCTACGAGGGCTACCTCGGCCTGGACTCCGGCCTGCCGCAGTCGGTGTACTCCCTGGACGCCAGCCAGATCGAGCGCGGCCGGCTCACCGAGGTGGGCGGGGCCAACCTGTCGGTCGGGGAGACGCTCACGCTCCCGGACGGGACGGCGGTCACCTTCACCGGCGTCGACCAGTTCGCCGCGCTGCAGTTCTCGCACGACCCCGGGCAGGTGTGGGTGCTCACCGCGGCGATCTCCCTGCTGACCGGCCTGCTCGCCCTGCTCCTGGTCCGCCGGGAGCGTGTCTTCGCCCGCGCCGCCCCGTCGCCCGGCGGAGGTACCGTGCTGTCCGTCGGGTCGCTCACGCGCGGCGGCGGGGAGAGCGCCACCTCCTTCGCCGAGCTGACCGGCCGGCTGCGGGCCGCGCTCGACGAGCGCTCCCCGACCCCCTCCGCCCCGTCTCCCGGCGGGGCCACCCCGGAACCGGAGGTCCCCCCGCGTGACCGTTGACCCGTCGCTGGCGCAGCTGTCGGACACCCTGTTCTCGATCGCCGTCGCGCTCTACTCGGTCGCCGTCGTCGCGTTCTCCGCGCAGCTGGCGTTCGGCCGCCGCCCGGTGCGGCAGCTGGTGCCGGCGGGCGGCGGTGGCGCCACCGAGGAGGTCCCCGCCGCGCCGCCGCGCAGCGACCGCTGGGGCCTCCTCGGCCTGGCGTTCACCGTCCTCGGGGCGGTCGTGCACGCCGGCGTGCTGGTCACCCGCGGCATGGCCGCCGACCGGCTGCCCTGGGGCAACATGTACGAGTTCGCCACCGCCGTCGTCCTCGTCGGCGTGGTGGCCTACCTGGTGCTCGCCGTCCGCGTCCCGGCCCTGCGCGACATCGGTGCCTTCGTGCTCGCGCCGGTCGTCCTCGCCCTGGTCGCCACCGGGCTGTTCCTGTACACCGAGACCGGGCCGCTGGTCGCGGCGCTGCGCTCCAGCTGGCTGGCCGTGCACGTGTCCACGGCCATCCTCGGCTTCGGTGTCTTCTTCGTCAGCGGCATCGCCAGCGTGCTGTACCTGCTCAAGCTGCGCTCCGACGCCCGTGGCGCCGGGGCCGACGGGTCGATCCTGTCCCGGCTGCCCGGGGCGGTCACCCTCGACCGGGTCGCCCACCGGACCGCGGTGTTCGGCTTCCCCGTCTGGACCTTCGCGGTCATCGCCGGCGCCGTCTGGGCGGAGAGCGCGTGGGGCCGCTACTGGGGCTGGGACCCCAAGGAGACCTGGGCGTTCATCGCCTGGGTGGTCTACGCCGCCTACCTGCACGCGCGGACGACGGCCGGCTGGCGGGGACGCCCGGCGGCCTGGGTCAACGTCGTCGGCCTGGCCGTCATGGTGTTCAACCTGCTGTACGTGAACATGGTCTCCACCGGGCTGCACAGCTACGGCGGGCTGGACTGAACGCGGACCCCGTCCGTCACACCAGCCGCCCGCCCCACCCGGCGGGCGGCGTGTCGGTGCCGCGCCCGGCACGTCCGTGCTCCCATGTCCCCATGTCGCGCCGGAGGGGGACGCCCCGTGGGTAGGCACTCCGCTCCCGAGGGGGCGGCCGTCGACCCCGTCGTCGCCGCCGCCCTCGCCCGCCGTCGCGGCGAGCCGCGCTCCGAGGGCGACGGCAGCGGCCTCGGCTGGCCGGGGTCGACGACGACGCACGAGGGCCTGGGCTGGCCCGGCGGCACGACCGACCAGGCCGGGACGGACGGCGGCCGGCCGCAGCGCCGCCGCGGCTGGCTGCGCCGCCCCCCGGCCGCCTAGAGCGACCCGGGCCGAGGGCCTCCGCGGCTACGCGGGGGAGCCGTCGTCGCGCCGGGCGCGGCGCTCGAGCTCGCGCAGGAACTCCGGGTCGTCGTCCGGCGCCACCGGGCGCACGGGCCGCCGCTGCGGCCGGGGCCGGGGCGCACCGGCCTGCTTCGCGCCGCTGCGCTCGGCCGCGCGCAGCACGAGCACCACCACGGCGATCGCCACCACCAGCACCACCACGAAGGCCATGGCGGCCCACCCCCTCGCCGATCGAGCCCGACTGCGACCCACAGTACGTGCGCGGGCGATACTCGGGCGCACATCCGGCGCGGCAGTGGGGAGGGACCGGCCATCGACGCCGTCGACAGGCAGCTGATCGACCTGCTGCGCGCCAACGGGCGGGCGAGCTACGCCGAGCTCGCCCGGCGGGTGGGGCTGTCCTCGCCGGCCGTGCACGAGCGGGTGGGCAAGCTGGAGGCGGCCGGGGTCGTCACCGGGTACCGGGCGGTCATCGACCCGGCGGCGGTGGGGCTGGGCGTCACCGCGCTGGTCGGCGTCATCGAGAGCGACTCCGTCGACGACCACGGCCTGGTGGAGGCGTTCGCCGCGATGCCCGAGGTCGAGGACTGCTGGCGGGTCGCCGGCAGCGAGGGGTACCTGCTGAAGGTGCGGGTGACCGACATCCCGGCACTGGAGGCCACCATCAGTGCGTTGAACCGGGTGAGAGGCGTCGCCCGCACGCGGACGACGGTCGTGCTGAGCACCAAGTGGGAGGGCCGCCATGGCGGAGAGGGCTGACGCGGCGGTGCCGGGAGCGCCGACGGGGGGTCCGGCCACCCCGCCGCGGGTCGCGCCGTGGCTGCTGGTCTACACGGTGGGCCGGCTGGCGATCGCCGCGGCGCTGGTCGTGCTGCTGTGGACGCTGGGCCTGGACCTCTGGTCCGGCGCGCTGTTCGGGCTGCTGCTGTCGATGCCGGTGTCCTACCTGCTGCTGCGCCCCTCGCGCGAGCGGCTGACCGAGGCCCTGGCCGCGCGCAGCGCCGTCCGCCGGCGGGCCAGGGCGCAGCGCGAGGCCCGGCTGGCCGGCGACTGACGGCGGCGCCGGCAGCCTCTCGCGCGCGCGGCTGCGGCTCAGCCGCTGAGGGCCAGCCCGGTGCCGAGCAGGACGCCGGTGGCCAGGGTGAGCAGCCCGGTGCCCTGCAGCGCCGCGACGAGCGCCGGCCCGCGCCCGCCGGAGAGCACGGTGCGCACCGGCGGCACGGCCAGCGGGACGGCGAGCAGCGCCAGCAGCGCCCACGGCCGGGCCAGGCCGACGGCGGCGACCACCGCGAAGGCCCCCGCGGGCAGGCCGGCGAACGCGACCCGGGTGCCGCGGTCGCCGAGCAGCACGGCCAGCGTCCGCTTGCCCACGGCGGCGTCGCCCTCGATGTCGCGCAGGTTGTTGACCACCAGCAGGGCCACCGACAGCAGGCCGACCGGCACCGACGCCGCCACGGCCAGCCCGTCGACCGAGCCGGTCTGTACGAACGCCGTCCCGACGACGGCGACCAGGCCGAAGAAGACGAACACGAAGACCTCGCCCAGCGCCCGGTAGCCGTAGGGCAGCGGGCCGCCGGTGTAGGTCCACGCCGCCGCGATGCAGGCCGCGCCGACCGCGACCAGCCACCAGCTGGACAGCGCGGCCAGCGCCAGCCCGGCCAGCGCGGCGACGGCGAAGGCGGCCAGGGCCGCGCCGAGCACCTGCCGCGGGGTGGCCGCCCCGGAGCCGACCAGCCGCATGGGGCCGACCCGGGCGGCGTCGGTGCCGCGCACCCCGTCGGAGTGGTCGTTGGCGTAGTTCACCGCGACCTGCAGCGCGAGCGCGACCACCAGCGCCAGCGCGGCGGGCAGCGGCCGGAAGCCGTCGAGCGCCGCGGCCGCGCCGGAGCCGACGAGCACGGGTGCGAGGGCCGCCGGGAGCGTGCGGGGGCGGGCGCCGGCGATCCACTGGGCGGGGGTGGCCACGGTCAGTGCCCCACGCGCAGGGCCGCGGCCACGCCGCGGCGGTCCGGCTTGCCGGTGTGCAGGGTGGGGACGGCGGCGATGCGGTGCAGCTCCCGCGGGGCGGCCGGCGCGCCCAGCCGGCCGGCCACCCACGGGCGCAGCGCGGCGAGGTCGGGGTCGGCGCCGGGTGCCGCGACGACGGCGGCCACCACCCGCTCGCCCCACTCGTCGTCCGGCCGGCCGAAGACGACGGCGTCGGCGACGTCCGGGTGCTCGCGCAGCACCCCCTCCACGGCCTGCGGGGCGACGTTCACCCCGCCGGTGACCACGACGTCGTCCAGCCGCCCGAGCACGGTCAGCCGCCCGGCCCCGTCCAGCGAGCCGGCGTCGCGGGTGCGGAACCACCCCTCGGCGAAGGCCGCGGCCGTGCCCCCGGGGTCCAGCCGGTAGCCGAGCGCCAGGGTCGGCCCGGCGAGCTCGACGCCCTCGGTGACCCGCACGCGGACCCCGTCGAGGGGCACGCCGTCGTAGACGCAGCCGCCGGCGGTCTCGGTCATCCCGTAGGTGGTCACGACCGCGACGCCCTCGCTCCGGGCGCGGGCCAGCAGGCCGGGGTCGGTCGCCGCGCCGCCGACGAGCACCGCGTCGAACGCCCGCAGCGCGGCGGGCCCGGCGTCGAGGTGCCGGCGCAGCTGGGTGGGCACCAGCGCGGTGTACCGCCGGCCGGCGGGCATCCGGGCGACCGCGGCCGCCAGCTGCTCGCCCGGCGCCAGGACGGTCGGGTCGGTGCCGCCGAGGACCGACCGGCAGAGCACCTGCAGCCCGGCGACCGCCGACACGGGCAGGGCCAGCAGCCAGGCGCCGGGGCCGCCCAGGCGGCGCAGCGTGGCCTCGCCCGACGCCCGCACCGCGCCGGCCGGCAGCAGCACCCCGCGGCCGCCGCCGGTCGAGCCGGAGGTGACGACGACCAGGTCCGCGCCGTCCTCCAGCGGCTCGCCCGGCCGCAGGGCGGCGAGGGCGGTGTCGACGGCGGCCGGCGGGCCGGCGGGCAGCACCGCCAGGGGCGCGGTGCCGTCGAGCGCGGCGCGCAGCCGCGGCAGCAGCGCGCGGGGGTCGGCCGGCGCCGGCACGGGGGTCAGGCGCCGGGGCATGGGCGCCTACGGTACTTCGGCCACCTGCAGAGGCCCGCCGCGAGCGGGCGAGCGGTGGGGGGCAGGGGGTCCTTCTCCTACGCTTGCTGCCGTGATCGACGCCGTCGAGGTCTGGTCGGTGCCGATGCGCACCCGCTTCCGCGGCATCGACGTGCGCGACGGCGTCCTGGTGCGCGGCCCCGCCGGCTGGGGGGAGTTCTCCCCGTTCTGGGACTACGACGTCGCCGAGAGCCGCCGCTGGTGGGCCGGCGCCGTCGAGGCCGCCTGCCACGGGTGGCCCGCGCCGGTGCGCGACACCGTGCCCGTCAACGTGACCGTCCCCGCCGTGGACGCCACGCGGGCGCACGCGATCGTCGCCGCCTCCGGCTGCCGGACGGCGAAGGTCAAGGTGGCCGAGCCCGGCCAGACGCCCGCCGACGACCTCGCCCGGGTCGAGGCGGTGCGCGACGCGCTCGGGCCGGACGGTGCTGTCCGGGTCGACGCGAACGCCGCCTGGGACGTCGACACCGCGGTCGCGCGCCTCCGCGAGCTGGACCGGGTGGGCCTGGAGTACGCCGAGCAGCCGTGCGCGTCGCTGGCGGAGCTCGCCGCGCTGCGCCGGCGGGTCGACGTCCGGATCGCCGCGGACGAGGTGGTGCGCCGCGCGGCCGACCCGCTGCGGGTGGACCTGCGCGAGGCCTGCGACGTCGTCGTCCTCAAGGTGCAGCCGCTCGGCGGCGTCCGGGCGGCGCTGGAGGTGGCGCAGGCGCACGGCCTGCCGTGCGTGGTGTCGTCGGCGCTGGAGAGCTCGGTCGGCATCGCCGCCGGGGTGGCGCTGGCCGCCGCGCTGCCCGAGCTGCCGTTCGCCTGCGGCCTGGCCACCGTCGCCCTGCTCGACGGGGACGTCACCGGCGACCCGCTGCTGCCGGTGGACGGCGCGCTGCCGGTGCGGGCCGTGACGCCCGACCGGCTGGCGGCCGTGGCCGCCGGGCCGGACGTCGAGGCGCGCTGGCGGGCCCGGCTGGCCGCGGTGCGCGGGTGAACCCCTCCACGGCGCTGGCGCGGGTGCTCGTCGACGAGCTGCTCCGCGGCGGGGTCACCGACGCCGTGGTGGCCCCGGGCTCCCGGTCCGCCCCGGTCGCGCTGGCGCTGGCCGCCGCGGAACGGGCCGGCCGGCTGACCCTGCACGTCCGCATCGACGAGCGGACGGCGGCCTTCCTCGCCCTCGGCCTGGCCAGGGCCTCCGGGCGCCCGGTGCCGGTGCTCACCACCTCCGGGACGGCGACCGCGCACCTGCACGCCGCCGTGCTGGAGGCCGACGCCGCCGGGGTGCCGCTGCTCGCGCTGACCGCCGACCGGCCCCCGGAGCTGCGGGACACCGGCGCCAACCAGACGATCGCCCAGCCCGGCCTCTACGGCGGCGCGGTGCGGGCGGCGGTCGACGTCGGCGTGCCCGAGGCCGGCCGCGAGGAGGCGCAGAACCGGTACTGGCGCTCGCTGGTCGCCAAGGCCCTGCTCGTCGCCCGCGGCGCGCTCTCCGGCGACCCGGGCCCGGTGCACCTGAACCTGCCGCTGCGCGAGCCGCTGCTGCCCGACGACGACGCCGACGGCCGCCCGGACGGGCCGTGGTCCGGGCGGCCCGGCGGGGCGCCGTGGACCGAGGGGGCCGCCGCGGCGCCGGACCGCGCGGCCGGCACCGGCCCGGCCCGCACCCTCGTCGTCGTCGGCGACGGCCCGCCGGGGCTGGGCCGGGCGGCGGGCGAGCTCGCGCGGGCCCAGGGCTGGCCGGTCGTCGCCGAGCCCTCCAGCGGGGCGTGGGGCGGGTCGGCGCGCGGCGGCGCGCTGCTGCTCGGGGTGCCGGACTGGGTGGCCGCGCACCGGCCCGAGCGGGTGCTGGTGGTCGGGCGGCCGACCCTGTCGCGGCCCGTCGCGGCGCTGCTGGCCGACCCCGCCGTCCGGGTGGAGACGGTCGCCGCCAGCCCGCGCTGGCCCGACGCCGGCCGGTCGACGACCCGCGTCGGCGCCCTGCCGGCGCCCGGCGCCCCGGCCGACCCGTCCTGGCGGGCGGCCTGGTGCACCGCCGCCGACCGGGTGGGGGCGGTGGTGGACGGCCTGCTCGACGCCGCACCCGGGCTCACCGCCGGGCGGATCGCCCGGGACCTGGTCGCCGGCCTGCCCGCCGGGGCGCTGCTGGTGCTCGGGTCCTCGACGCCGGTGCGCGACGTGGACCGGCTGGCCGCCCCGCGCCCCGACCTGACGGTGCTCGCCAACCGCGGCGTCGCCGGCATCGACGGCACGGTGTCCACGGCGGTCGGCGCGGCCCGCGTGCACGGCGGTCCGGCGTTCGCGCTGCTCGGCGACCTCACCCTGCTGCACGACCTGCAGGGGCTGCTGGTCGGCGAGGGGGAGCCGCGGCCGGACCTCACCGTCGTCGTCCCCGACAACGACGGCGGCGGGATCTTCGCCCAGCTGGAACCGGGGGAGCCGCGCCACGAGGCCGGCTACCGGCGGGTGTTCGGCACGCCGCACGGCCGGGACCTGGTCGCCGTCGCGGAGGCGCTCGGCTGGCCCGCGCAGCGGCTGTCCGGGCCCGGGCAGCTCCCCGGCGCGCTGGCCGCCGGGGGGCCGCGGGTGGTCGTGGCGGGCACCGACCAGCGCGCCGAGGCCGCGCTCGCCGTCCGCCTGCGCTCGGCCGCGGCCGAGGCGCTGCGCGGGGACTGAGCGCACCGCGCGCACGGCTACGGTGGCCCGATGAGGGGGGAGCCGAGGCGGGCGGGGCGGTCCCGGGAGAGCGACGACGACCAGGCCGCGGCCCCGGCGTCCGGCGGCGGCGGGGAGGGCCGCGGTGCCGCGGGCAACCTGGCCGAGACCATGGCCCAGGTCGCCCGGGCGATGCGGGAGGAGCACGGCGACGTCGAGGCCACCCTGCAGGTCATGGCCACCACGGCGGTGCGCGCCGTCCCCGGTGCCGAGGACTGCTCGATCAGCTACGTCACCGGCCGGGAGCGGGTCGAGCCACGGGCGTCCACCGGGGACCTCCCGGCGCGGGTGGACGACCTGCAGACCCGGGTGCGGCAGGGGCCGTGCCTGGACTCGGTGTGGGAGCAGGAGACCGTCCGCATCGACGACATGCGCCGCGAGGCGCGCTGGCCCCGGTTCGCCGCCGGGGCGGTCGAGCTCGGGGCGCTCAGCGCGCTGTGCTTCCAGCTGTTCGTCGAGGGCGACAACCTCGGCGCCCTCAACCTCTACGCGCGCCGGCCGGACGCCTTCGACGAGGAGTCCGAGGACGTCGGCCTGGTGCTCGCCGCGCACGCCGCCGTCGCGCTGGCCGGCGCCCGGGGTGAGGAGGACCTGCGCCGGGCCCTCGGCAGCCGGGACACCATCGGGCAGGCCAAGGGGATCCTCATGGAGCGCCACCGGCTGACCGCCCAGCAGGCCTTCGAGGTGCTCGCGCGCGCCTCCCAGCAGTCCAACCGCAAGCTCGTCGACGTCGCCGAGGAGCTCACGCAGACCGGAGCGGTGCCCGGGCCGGACTGAACCGGGGCGCGCGCCGGGTCAGCTCTCCAGCGCGGCCTGGACGGCGGCGAACTTGGCCTGGGTCTCGGCGAGCTCCGCGGCCGGGTCGGAGCCGGCCACGATGCCGCAGCCGGCGAACAGCCGCGCGGAGGTCGCGTCCTCCGCGGACAGCTGAGCGCAGCGCAGCGCCAGGCCGAACTCGCCGTCCCCGCGCGCGTCGACCCAGCCGACCGGGCCGGCGTAGCGGCCGCGGTCCATGCCCTCCAGCTCGCCGATCAGCGCGGCGGCGGCGCCGGTAGGGGTGCCGCAGACGGCGGCCGTCGGGTGCACCGCCCCGACCAGCTCCAGCAGCCCGGCGCGGCCGCGGACGCCCCGGCCGCGCTGCACGCCGGTGACGTCGGTGGCCAGGTGGCGGACGTTGGCCAGCGTCAGCAGCTCCGGCTCCGCGGGCGCGGTGAGCGTCGTGCAGTACGGCTGCAGGGCCCGGACCAGGGAGTCGACGGCGAGGGCGTGCTCGGCCCGGTCCTTGGCCGAGGACAGCAGGTCCGCGGCCAGCCGCGCGTCCGCGGCGCCGGCGCCGCGGGGCGCGGTGCCGGCCAGCACGCGGGAGGACAGCTGCCGGCCGGTGCGGCGCAGCAGCAGCTCCGGGGTGGCCCCCAGCAGGTCGTCGACGGCGAAGGTCCAGCAGTCGGGGAAGCGGGCGGCCAGCCGGGCGAGCAGCGACCGGACGTCCAGCGGCTCGTCGGCGGTGACCAGCAGGTCGCGCGCGAGCACCACCTTGGCCAGCTCGCCGGCGCCGATGCGGGCCACGGCGGTGGCCACCCGCGCGCACCACGAGGCGGGGTCGAGCGCCCCGTCGGCGTAGCGCAGCCGCCCCGGCCCGGCCGGCGCGGTCGCGGGCGCGGCGACCAGCACGTCGGCGGGGTCGGCGTCCCCGGTGGTGGTCACCCAGGCCACGCCGTCCCGCCGGCCGACGACGACCTCGGGGACGACGAACACCGACGTCCCGGCGGCCGGGTCGAAGGCGATGCTGGCGAAGAGGACCGGCCCGGACCCGGGCACCCCGGCCCGGTCGTCGACGTCGAGGCCGGCGCTGAGCCCGGCCCACCACGCGGCCGCCTCGGCCAGCGCCCGCGGGCCGGTGACCTCCAGCCGGGCCGCCTCGCCCCAGCCGACCAGGCCCTCGCCGCGGCGCACCCAGGACAGGGCGCCGGCGGCGGGCAGCAGCTCCAGCAGGGCCGGCGCCTCGCGCAGCGGCGTCGTGGTGACCGCGGGCGTGCGGGCCCCCGCTGTGGTCACCGCCGCGACGCTCACGAGAGCAAGAGTAGGCAGCCGGTAGCGTCGCCCGTCGTGGCGGACCGGCGAGACAGCGCACACACCGCGGGCACCCGGGCCGGTCTGGACAAGCGGCCGGCCGACGTCGCGGCCATGTTCGACCGGGTGGCCCGGCGGTACGACGTCACCAACACCGTGCTCTCCGGCGGCCGGGACGCCTCCTGGCGGCGGGCCACCCGCGAGGCGCTCGGTGCCCGGCCGGGGCAGACGGTGCTCGACGTCGCCGCCGGGACGGCGGTCTCCACGGTGGAGCTGGCCGCCGGGGGCGTGCACGCCGTCGCCTGCGACTTCTCCCAGGGCATGCTGCGCGCCGGTGCCGCCCGGCCGGTGCCCAAGGTGGCCGGCGACGCCATGGCGCTGCCGCTGGCCGACGCGAGCGTCGACGGCGTGGTCATCTCCTTCGGCCTGCGCAACGTCGCCGACCCCGACGCCGCGCTGCGCGAGTTCGCCCGCGTCACCCGCCCCGGCGGCACGCTGGTGGTCTGCGAGTTCTCCAGCCCGACCTGGCCGCCGTTCCGCACCGTCTACACCGAGTACCTGATGCGGGCCCTGCCGCGGATCGCGCGCGCGGTGAGCAGCAACCCCGACGCCTACGTCTACCTGGCCGAGTCGATCCGGGCCTGGCCGGACCAGGCGGCGCTGGCCGCCCGGCTGCAGGCCGCCGGCTGGGCCGACGTGTCCTGGCGCGACCTCACCGGCGGCGTCGTCGCCCTGCACCGCGGGCGCCGGCCGGCCGACTGACCTGCGGCCGGTGCGGATGGGGTGCACCGAGACGCAACCGTGACGCCCCGGTTCCGGGCGGGCCCTTGTCAGCGGGCTCACGGACCGGCCTACAGTAGGGACCGGGCGACCTTGTGAAGCAATTCACAAGCGTGCCGGGAACACCGACGCCGGGGACAGGGGGCGCCGGGCACGCGAGGCGGAGGGGGCCGAGGTGGACGACCGCGACCGCGGTGCCGACGTGCTCGTCGTCGGCGCCGGTCCGGCGGGCTCCTCGGCCGCGTGGCACCTGGCCCGGGCCGGCCTGGACGTCGCCGTCCTGGAGAAGGCCCGGCTGCCCCGGGAGAAGGTCTGCGGCGACGGGCTGACCCCCCGCGGGGTCAAGGCCCTCGACGACATGGGGGTGGACACCACCGGCTGGGTGCGGCACCGCGGGCTGCGGGTCACCGGCGGCGGCGTGGTGGCCGAGGTGGACTGGCCGCAGCTGCGGTCCTGGCCGTCGTACGGCCTGATCCGCAGCCGCCGCGACCTCGACGCCGGGCTCGCCGCGCACGCCGCCGCGGCCGGCGCCCGGCTGGTGCAGGAGGTCACGGTCACCGGCCCGCTGCTGGACGACGCCGGCCGGGTCGCCGGCGTGCAGGCCACCGAGGGGCCGGAGCGGGCGCCGGCCACCTGGCGCGCGCCGCTGGTCGTCTCCGCCGAGGGGCTGTCCGGCCGGCTGGCCAAGGCGCTGGGGCTGCTGCGCCGCGAGGACCGGCCGCTCGGTGTCGCCGTCCGCCGGTACGTGTCCTCCCCGCGCACCCACGAGGAGTACCTCGACATCTCCTTCGACCTGTCCCCTGCCGGCCCGGACGCCGACTCGATGCCCGGCTACGGCTGGGCCTTCGGGATGGGCGACGGCACCAGCAACGTCGGCTTCGGCCTGCTGGACACCCGCCGCGGCTCCGGCACCGAGCCGCGGACCGTGCTGCGCCGGTGGCTGGCCACCCTCCCGCCGGAGTGGGCGCTGGGGGAGGAGCACGCGGTGACCCCGCTGCGCGGCGCCGGCCTGCCGATGGCCCTGCACCGCGGGCCGGCCTACACCCGCGGGCTGCTGCTGGCCGGCGACGCCGCGGGCACCGTCAACCCGTTCAACGGCGAGGGCATCAGCTACGCGCTGGAGACCGGCCGGATGGCGGCCGAGGCGGCGGCGGAGGCCCTCGCCGCGCCCGTCGGCCCGGCCCGGGAGGCCGTGCTGCGCCGCTACCCGGCCCGGCTGCGCGCGGAGTACGGCGGCCACCACCGGCTGGGCACCGGCTTCCTGGCCCTGCTCGCCCGCCCCGACCTGGTCCGCTTCGCCACCGCGCACGGGCTCACCCGCCCGGCGCTGGTGGCCCGGGCGCTGCGCCTCATGGGCAACCTGACCGACGGCCGGGACGGCGACCGGTTCGACCGCGCCGTCGCCGTCCTCACCCGGCTGGCCCCGGCGGTCTGACGTGCCCACCGAGCCGAGGAGCCGCTGATGCTGTCGTACTACGTCCCGATCGTCGGGCTGTTCGCGCTGGCCGCGGGGTTCGCGCTGTTCTCGGTGGCGTTCGCGCCCTACACCGGCCCGCGCCGGTACAACAGCGCCAAGCTGGCCGCCTACGAGTGCGGCATCGAGCCGGTGGACCAGCCGCTGACCGGCGGCCGCTTCCCGATCAAGTACTACCTGACGGCGATGATCTTCATCATCTTCGACATCGAGATCGTCTTCCTCTACCCGTGGGCCGTCGCCAACGACGCGCTCGGCGTCTTCGGGCTGGTCGAGATGGTCGTCTTCATCGGCACCGTGTTCATCGCCTACGTCTACGTGTGGCGGCGCGGCGGCCTGGACTGGGACTGAGGAGCAGACGATGGGTCTCGAGGAGAAGCTGCCGAGCGGCGTGCTGCTGACCAGCGTGGAGAAGCTGGTCAACTGGACCCGCAAGTCCTCGCTGTGGCCGGCCACCTTCGGACTGGCCTGCTGCGCGATCGAGATGATGGCCACCGGGGCCGGCCGCTACGACCTGGCCCGCTTCGGCATGGAGGTCTTCCGCGCCTCGCCGCGGCAGGCCGACCTGATGATCGTCGCCGGCCGGGTCAGCCAGAAGATGGCGCCGGTGCTGCGGCAGATCTACGACCAGATGCCCGAGCCGCGCTGGGTGCTGGCCATGGGCGTGTGCGCCAGCTCCGGCGGGATGTTCAACAACTACGCCGTCGTGCAGGGCGTCGACCACATCGTCCCGGTGGACATGTACCTGCCCGGCTGCCCGCCGCGGCCGGAGATGCTCACCGACGCGATCCTCAAGCTGCACCACAAGATCATGCAGGAGCCGCTGGGGCCCCGGCGGGCCCGCGAGGTGGAGCAGGCCCGCGCCGAGGGCCGGCTGCCCGACCCGCTGGTGGAGATGCCCTCCTCGGTGCGGGTGGACAAGGCCAAGAGGGCCGCCTACGAGCAGGCCGCGGCCGAGCGGCGCACCGGCCAGTTCGCCATCGAGCAGCGCGGCGGGGACGCCGTCCTGCTGCCCGAGCCCTACCTGCGGGGCAGCCGGTGACCGGCCCGGGGGACCGCAGCGGCGAGGACCCGGGCCTGGGCGCCAGCGCCCCGAGTGGCGGGTTCCGCAAGGGCGCCTTCGGCGTCAGCGGCAGCGGCGACACCTCCGGCTTCGGCGGGCTGGTGCGCGTGGAGCCCGGGGGCGCGGTCGCGCTGCACTCGACCGACCGGCCCTACGGCGGCTACTTCGACGAGGTCACCGACGCCCTGGTCGAGGCCGTGGGCCCGCGCGTCTACGACGCCGCCGTGCAGCGGGTGCTGGTCGACCGCGGCGAGATCACCTACTTCGTCGCCCGGGAGCACCTGCTGACCCTGGTGCAGGCCCTGCGCGACGACGAGGCGCTGCGCTTCGAGCTGTGCAGCAGCGTCTCCGGGGTCGACTACGAGGGCAGCGGCGGCCCGGCCGCCGGGCCGGAGCGGCCCCGGCTGCACGTCGTCTACCACCTCACCTCGATGACCTACCGCCGCCGGATCCGGCTGGAGGTCGCGGTCACCGCCGAGGACCCGCACGTCCCCTCCGTCACCGGCGTCTACCCGACGGCGGACTGGCAGGAGCGGGAGGCCTGGGACATGTTCGGCGTCGTATTCGACGGCCACCCGGCGCTGACCCGGATCCTCATGCCCGACGACTGGGACGGCCACCCGCAGCGCAAGGACTACCCGCTCGGCGGCGTCCCCGTCGAGTACCACGACGCCACGATCCCGCCGCCGGACACCCGGCGGAGCTACCGGTGAGCGGCGAGCGCAGGAGGCGCGACCGATGAGCACCACGTACAACCCCGCCGACCCCTACGCCGGCTCGCGGGAGACCACCGAGGGCCGCGTCTACACCGTCACCGGCGGCGACTGGGACCAGACGCTGGGCAGCGAGACGCTCGGCGAGGAGCGGCTCGTCGTCAACATGGGCCCGCAGCACCCGTCCACGCACGGCGTGCTGCGGCTGGTGCTCGACCTCGAGGGCGAGACGGTCACCAAGGCCCGCGTGGTCGTCGGCTACCTGCACACCGGCATCGAGAAGAACACCGAGTACCGCAACTGGACGCAGGGCACCACCTTCGTGACGCGGATGGACTACCTGTCCCCGCTGTACAACGAGGCCGGCTACTGCATGGCCGTCGAGAAGCTGCTCGGCGTCGAGGTCCCGCAGCGGGCGCGCACCATCCGCGTGCTGGTCATGGAGCTCAACCGGATCGCCTCGCACCTGGTCGCGCTGGCCACCTTCGGCATGGAGATGGGCGCGCTCACCGGGATGACCAACGGCTTCCGCGAGCGGGAGATGGTCCTCGACCTGCTCGAGGAGATCACCGGGCTGCGGATGAACCACGCCTACATCCGCCCCGGCGGCCTGGCACAGGACCTCCCCCCGGGCGCGGTCGAGCACATCCGCGAGTTCCTCGAGGTCATGCCGGCCCGGGTGGCCGACTTCCACAAGCTGCTCACCGGCCAGCCGATCTGGCAGGCCCGCCTCAAGGACGCCGGGTACCTCGACGTCACCGGCTGCGTGGCCCTGGGCATCACCGGCCCGGTGCTGCGCGCGACCGGGCTGCCCTGGGACCTGCGCAAGGTCGAGCCCTACCTGGGCTACGAGACCTACGACTTCGAGGTGCCCACCGCCGACACCTGCGACGCGTGGGGCCGCTACCTGGTCCGCATGGCCGAGGTCAACGAGTCGATGAAGATCATCGCGCAGGCGCTGGACCGGCTGGAGCCCGGCCCGGTGATGGTCGAGGACAAGAAGATCGCCTGGCCGGCGCAGCTGTCCCTCGGCCCGGACGGCATGGGCAACTCCCTCGACCACGTCCGCCACATCATGGGCCAGTCCATGGAGGCCCTGATCCACCACTTCAAGCTGGTCACCGAGGGCTTCCGGGTGCCGGCCGGCCAGGTCTACGTGCCGATCGAGTCCCCCCGCGGCGAGCTCGGCTACCACGTGGTCAGCGACGGCGGCACCAGACCGTGGCGGGTGCACGTGCGCGACCCCAGCTTCGTCAACCTGCAGGCGACCGCGGCGATGAGCGAGGGCGGCATGATCGCCGACGTCATCGCCGCCATCGCCTCGCTCGACCCGGTGATGGGCGGGTGCGACCGATGAGTGCGCTGCCGGGTTCCCCGGAGGCGACCGCCACGACGGGGCTGGACTCCAGCCCCGTGCAGCCCCCGGCCGCCGACCTGCCGCCGCTGACCGAGCAGGCCCGGCTCGAGGCGCGGGAGATCATGGCCCGCTACCCGCAGCCGCGCTCGGCGCTGCTGCCGATGCTGCACCTGGTGCAGAGCTACCAGGGCTACGTCACCCCCGAGGGCGTGACGCTGTGCGCCGAGGAGCTGGGCCTGACCAAGGCCGAGGTCGGCGCGGTCGCGACCTTCTACACGATGTACAAGCGCCGCCCCACCGGCCGGCACCTGGTCAGCGTGTGCACCAACACGCTGTGCGCCGTCCTCGGCGGGCAGCGGATCTTCGACGCGCTGGCGGCCGACCTCGGCGTCCACCACGACGAGACCGCCGCCGACGGCTCGGTGACCCTCGAGCACGCCGAGTGCCTGGCGGCCTGCGACTACGCGCCGGTGGTCACCGTCGACTACGAGTTCTACGACCAGCAGGACGTCGAGGGCGCCCGCGCGCTGGTCGCCGCGCTGCGCCGCGGGGACAAGCCGCACCCCACCCGCGGCGCCCCGCTGACGGACTTCCGCGGCGTCTCCCGCCAGCTGGCCGGCTTCTCCCAGCACGCCGACGCCGCGGCCGCCAGCGCCGCCGTCGACGCGCCGGGGGAGTGGGGCCCGACGCTGCGCGGGGTGCACCTGGCCGCCGAGCGCGGCGAGGCCGCCCCGCCCATGCCCGGCGGCACCGAGCGGCACGCACCGGACGCCGGGGAACCGGCCGCCACCGTCCGCCCGGCCGGGCGGGACGGGGAGACCCCCGAGGAGGAGGCCGCCGACGCCCGCGTCGCGGCCGCCGACACCCCCGCCGAGCGCGCCGGCGCCGCGCAGACCCACCCCGACCGCGGCGCCGAGTACGGCCAGCCGCGCGGCCGGCAGCGCGCCGGCACCGAGACCCCACCCACCCGCGACCCCGGCCAGTCCGGCCAGGGGACGTCCATCGAGCGGGAGGCCTGACCCCGTGCCCCTCACCCCCGTCCTCACCTCCCGCTGGGGAGCCGACCAGCCCTGGCGGCTGGCCACCTACGAGCGCCTCGACGGCTATGCGGCGCTGCGCACCGCGCTGTCCATGAGCCCGGACGAGCTGGTCGCCCTCGTCAAGGACTCCGGCCTGCGCGGCCGCGGCGGCGCCGGCTTCCCCACCGGCATGAAGTGGAGCTTCATCCCGCAGCCCAAGCCGGGGGAGACGCCGACCGGCCCGGCCGCGATGCCCAAGTACCTCGTCGTCAACGCCGACGAGGGCGAGCCGGGCACCTGCAAGGACCTCCCGACGATGATGACCGACCCGCACTCCCTGGTGGAGGGCGTGGTCATCTCCGCGTACGCCATCCGCTCGCACTTCGCCGTCATCTACGTGCGGGGCGAGGCGGTGCACGCCCACCGCCGGCTGGTGTCGGCGGTCGAGGAGGCGTACGCCGCCGGCTACCTGGGCCGCGACATCCTCGGCTCGGGCTACGACCTCGAGGTGCTGGTGCACGCCGGCGCGGGCGCGTACATCTGCGGCGAGGAGACCGCGCTGCTGGACTCGCTCGAGGGCTACCGCGGCCAGCCGCGCCTCAAGCCGCCGTTCCCCGCGGTCGCCGGCCTCTACGGCGCCCCCACGGTGATCAACAACGTGGAGACGCTGGCCAGCGTGCCGTTCGTCGTCCGCGGCGGGGCGGACTGGTTCAAGGAGTTCGGCCCGGAGAAGTCGCCCGGCCCGAAGATCTACTCGATCAGCGGCCGCGTCGTCTCCCCGGGCCAGTACGAGGCCCCCATGGGGACGACGATGCGCGAGCTGCTGGAGTTGGCCGGCGGCGTGCGCCCCGGCCACGAGCTCAAGTTCTGGACGCCGGGCGGCTCGTCGACGCCGTACTTCACCGCCGAGCACCTCGACGTCCCGCTGGACTTCGACTCGGTCGCCGCCGCGGGCTCCATGCTCGGCACCACCGCGCTGATGGTCTTCGACGAGACCGACTCGATCGTCGAGGCCACCCTGCGGTTCACCGAGTTCTACGCGCACGAGAGCTGCGGCAAGTGCACCCCGTGCCGCGAGGGCACCTACTGGCTGGTCCAGATCCTCGAGCGGCTGGTGCACGGCCGCGGGACGGCGGCCGACCTGGACCTGCTCACCGACACCTGCGACAACATCCTGGGCCGCTCGTTCTGCGCCCTCGGTGACGGCGCGACCAGCTGCATCGCCAGCTCGCTGAAGTACTTCCGCGACGAGTACGTCGCCCTGCTGCCCCCGGAGGAGCAGGCCCGGCTGGGCCGCAGCCTCCGGCTCGAGCCCGTGGGAGCCATGGCGTGACCCTGACCAACCCGACCCCGGCGCCGGCGGTACCCCCCGGCGCCCCGGGACCGCACACCCCGCCGGACGCCGTGCACTGCACCATCGACGGCTTCGAGGTCGCCGTCCCCAAGGGGACGCTGATCATCCGGGCCGCCGAGCAGGTCGGCGTCTTCGTCCCGCGGTTCTGCGACCACCCGCTGCTGGAGCCGGTCGGCGCCTGCCGGCAGTGCCTGGTCGAGGTGGAGGGGCAGCGCAAGCCGGTCGCCTCCTGCACCATGCCGGTCACCGAGGGCATGGTGGTGAAGACCCAGCTCACCAGCCCGGTCGCGGACAAGGCGCAGCAGGGCACGATGGAACTGCTGCTGATCAACCACCCGCTGGACTGCCCCACCTGTGACAAGGGCGGCGAGTGCCCGCTGCAGAACCAGGCGATCAGCAACGGCCGGGCCGAGAGCCGCTTCGTCGACGTCAAGCGGACCTACCCCAAGCCGCTGCCGATCAGCACCGAGGTGCTGCTGGACCGCGAGCGCTGCGTGCTGTGCGCCCGGTGCACCCGGTTCTCCCAGCAGGTGGCCGGCGACCCGTTCATCGAGCTGTTCGAGCGGGGCGCGCTGGAGCAGGTCGCCGTCTACGAGGACGAGCCCTTCGAGTCCTACTTCTCCGGCAACACCACGCAGATCTGCCCGGTCGGCGCGCTGACCAGCGCCCAGTACCGGTTCCGGGCGCGGCCGTTCGACCTGCGCAGCGAGGACAGCGTCTGCGAGCACTGCGCGTCCGGCTGCGCCCAGCGCACCGACTACCGGCGCGGCAGGGTCACCCGCCGGCTGGCCCGCGAGGACCCGGCCGTCAACGAGGAGTGGAACTGCGACAAGGGCCGCTGGGCCTTCCGCTACGCCACCGCCAACGAGCGCATCACCACCCCGATGGTCCGGGGCGCCGACGGCGTGCTGGAGCCGGCGTCCTGGCCGGAGGCGTGGGCCGCGGCGGCCGAGGGGCTGGCCGCCGCCCGCGCCGCCGGCGGGGTGGGCGTGCTGCCCGGCGGCCGGCTGACCGTCGAGGACGCCTACGCCTACGCCAAGTTCGCCCGCGTCGCGCTGGGCACCAACGACGTGGACGCCCGCGCCCGCGCCCACTCCCACGAGGAGCTGGCCTTCCTCGCCGCGCACGTCGCCGGCACCGGCCCGGCCACCGGGGCGGTCACCTACGACGACCTCGCCGCCGCGCCGGTGGTGCTGCTGGCCGGCCTGGAGCCGGAGGAGGAGTCGCCGATCGTCTTCCTGCGGCTGCGCCGGGCGGTGCGCACGGCGGGCATGCAGGTCTTCGACCTCGCCCCGTTCGCCACCCGCGCGGCGGAGAAGCTGCACGCCACGGTGCTGGCCACCCGTCCCGGCGCGGAGGGCCGCTCGCTGGCGGCCCTGGCCGAGGGCAGCTGGGGCGGCCCGGCGGTCGACGCGCTGCGGCGGCCCGGCGCGGTGGTGCTGGCCGGCGAGCGGCTGGCCGAGTCCCCCGGCGCGTTCTCCGCGCTGGCCGCCCTGGCCCGCGCCACCGGCGTCCGCGTGGCGTGGGTGCCGCGGCGGGCCGGTGAGCGCGGCGCCGTCGAGGCCGGCGCGCTGCCGACCCTGCTGCCCGGCGGCCGGCCGGTCACCGACGCCGGCGCCCGCGCCCAGGTCGCCGCCGCCTGGGGGGTGGCCGACCTGCCCGCCGCCCCCGGGCGCGACACCACCGGGATCCTCGCCGCCGCCGCGTCCGGGCAGCTGGCCGGCCTGCTGGTCGGCGGCGTCGACCCGGCCGACCTGCCCGACCCCGGCCTGGCCGAGGCGGCCCTGGCCCGGGCGTCGTTCGTGGTCAGCCTGGAGATGCTGCCCGGCGCGGTCACCGAGCACGCCGACGTCGTCCTGCCGGTGGCCTCCGCCTCGGAGAAGGCCGGCGCCTACCTGGACTGGGAGGGCCGGCTGCGGCCCTTCGACGCCACCCTGCACGGCACCGGGCAGCTGCCCGACGGCCGCGTGCTGCAGGGCCTGGCCGACGAGCTGGACGTCGACCTGGGGCTGCCCGCGCCCGAGGTCGCCCGCGCCGAGCTCGCCGCGCTGGGGGCGGTCGCCGTGCGGCCCGCGGTCACCGGCCTGGACGTCGTCCCGCTGGCGGAGCCGGAGCTCACCGGCGAGGAGGCGGTGCTCGCCTCCTGGCGGCAGCTCCTCGACGTGGGCACGCTGCAGCGCGACGAGCCCGAGCTCGCCGGCACCGCCCGCCCGCCGGTCGCCCGCGTGGGCGAGGACACCGCCCGCCGGCTCGGCCTGGCCGACGGCGACCCGGTCACCGTCTGCGGCGCGATGGGCGAGGTCACCCTGCCGGTGCTGGTCACCGCGATGCCCGACCGGGTGGTCTGGCTGCCGATGCGCTCACCGGGCAGCGAGCTGCGCTCCGAGCTGGGCACCGCACCCGGCGGCGTCGTCCGCCTGATCCCCGGAGGGCCCCAGTGACCGTCCTCGCCGCAGCCGCCGACCAGCCGACGCTGGAGGACTTCGGCACCGACGTCTGGTGGATCGTCCTCATCAAGATCGTCGGCGTGTTCGGCATCCTCGTGCTGCTCACGCTGTTCGCCATCGTGTTCGAGCGCAAGGTCGTCGCCCGGATGCAGCAGCGGATCGGCCCCAACCGGGTCGGTCCGCGCGGCTACCTGCAGAGCCTCGCCGACGGGCTGAAGCTGGCGTTCAAGGAAGACATCATGCCGGCGCTCGCGGACAAGCCGGTCTACTTCCTGGCCCCGGTCATCGCCACCATCCCGGCGTTCCTGGCCTTCTCGGTCATCCCGCTGGGCCCGGTGGTCAGCATCTTCGGGCAGCAGACGCCGCTGCAGCTGACCGACGCCCCCATCGGCGTCCTCGTCGTCCTGGCCTGCTCGGCGATGGGCGTCTACGGCATCGTGCTCGGCGGCTGGGCCTCCGGCTCCACCTACCCGCTGCTCGGGTCGCTGCGCAGCGCGGCGCAGATGGTCAGCTACGAGATCGCCATGGGGCTGTCGATCGTCGCGGTGTTCCTCTACGCCGGCTCCATGTCCACCTCGGAGATCGTCGCCGCCCAGGCCGACGGCAACCCGGTGTCCTTCTTCGGGCTGGAGTTCACCGGTCCCGGCTGGTTCGCCGTCCTGCTGCCGGTGTCCTTCGTCATCTACGTGATCGCCGTGGTGGGGGAGACCAACCGGGCGCCGTTCGACCTGCCCGAGGCGGAGAGCGAGCTGGTCGGCGGGTTCCACACCGAGTACTCGTCGCTGAAGTTCGCGCTGTTCTTCCTGGCCGAGTACATCAACATCGTCACCGTCTCCGCGCTGGCCGCGACCCTGTTCCTCGGCGGCTGGCGGGCGCCGTGGCCGATCTCGATCTGGGACGGCGCCAACTCCGGCTGGTGGCCGCTGCTGTGGTTCTTCCTCAAGGTGGTCGTCGCGCTGTTCGTCTTCGTCTGGCTGCGCGGCACGCTGCCCCGGCTGCGCTACGACCAGTTCATGCGCTTCGGCTGGAAGGTGCTGGTCCCGACCGCGCTGGTCTGGATCCTCGCCGTCGCCACCATGCGCACCGTCGCCCGGGAGGCCGACCTGTCCACCGGGCAGGTGGCGCTGTTCGTCGGCGTGCCCATCGCGCTGCTCGTCCTGGGCGGGCTGTTCCTGGCCGGCCGGGCGACCAACCGGGCGACCCGGATCGCGGCCACCAAGGCGGCGGCCGGCTCCAACCACCCGACCGACGCGGAGCCGGAGGTGCTGCCGCCCTCCGGGCCGCGCCGCCGGCCGGCCCGCCCCACCGGGCCCAGCCGCGCCGAGGGCGGCTTCCCCGTCCCGCCCATGGACCTCACCGTCCCGCCGTCGCCGCGGCTGCGCCGCCGCGAGGCGGTCGCCCCGGACGGTGCCGTGGTCGGCACCGGGCGGCGCAGCACCACCACGATCGAGGAGGACGTCGATGACCGAGCACGGTGACCCCGACCGCCGCTCGCCGGACCCGCACGCACCCGGGCACGACGCGCTGGCGCAGACCTCCCGCGAGATCGCCCCCCGGGACCGCGGCGCCGAGCCGGCCCGGCGCACCAGCTGGCTACCCGGCCCGGGCCAGGGCTTCGGGGTCACCTTCGCGCAGATGTTCCGCAAGGTGACCACCGAGGAGTACCCCGAGGTGCCCAAGGTGACCAAGCCGCGCTACCACGGGCGGCACGTGCTCAACCGGCACCCCGACGGCCTGGAGAAGTGCGTCGGCTGCGAGCTGTGCGCCTGGGCCTGCCCCGCCGACGCGATCTACGTCGAGGGCGGGGACAACACCGAGGACGAGCGCTACTCGCCCGGCGAGCGGTACGGGCGCGTGTACCAGATCAACTACCTGCGGTGCATCTTCTGCGGGCTGTGCATCGAGGCCTGCCCGACCCGCTCGCTGACCATGAGCAACGACTTCGAGCTGGCCGACGACAACCGCGGCGACCTGATCTACACCAAGGAGCAGCTGATGGCCCCGCTGCTGCCGGGGATGGAGGCGCCGCCGCACGCCATGCGGCTCGGGGACGACGAGAAGGACTACTACATCCGGACGCCGGACCCCGCCTCGCCCGCCGAGCCGGTGACGGTGGAGACCCCGTGAACCCGGAGGTGGTCCTCGGCACCGGCGAGGCCGTCGTCTTCTGGGTGCTCGCGCCGGTCGCGCTGGCCGGCGCGCTGGGCATGGTGTTCTCCCGCAACGCCGTGCACTCCGCGCTGTGGCTGGTCATGACGATGCTCTCGCTGGGCGTGTTCTACGTCGTCCAGGAGGCGCCGTTCCTCGGTGCGGTGCAGATCATCGTCTACACCGGCGCGATCATGATCCTGTTCCTGTTCGTGCTCATGCTGGTCGGCCGCGACTCGTCGGACTCGGTGGTGGAGACCCTGCGCGGGCAACGGGTGGCCGCGATCGTGCTCGGCCTGGGTTTCGCCGGGCTGGTCGGCGCCGGCATCGCCCGGGCCACCCAGGACCTCGCGGTCACCGGGCTGGCCGCCGTGCAGAACGCGGGGACCAGCAACATCGAGGCCATCGCGGCGCTGCTGTTCACCCGCTACCTGCTGGCCTTCGAGGTGACCAGCGCGCTGCTGATCACCGCCGCCGTCGGCGCCATGGTGCTGGCCCACATCGAGCACGAGCCCGGCACCCGGCGCACGCAGAAGGAGCTGTCGCGGGCCCGGTTCCTCACCGACCGGCCGCAGACGCTGCCCGGGCCCGGCGTCTTCGCCCGCGGCAACTCCGTCGCCGTCCCGGCGCTGCTGCCCGACGGCCGGCTGGCCGAGGACAGCTTCGCGACCGGCATCGAGCCGCAGGAGGCCGACCAGATGCCGCGTCCCACCGGCCGCGGGCAGCTCGGCTCCCCCGACGCGGCGCTGGGCACCCTCGACCCCGCGCCCAGCGACACCCCGGGCGGCCGCGAGGGAGGGCAGCACAGGTGAGCGAGCGTGCGAGCGGACCCATGAGCGCGGCACGCCGCGTCGCGATGACGACGAGCGCCGGCGAGGAGGAGTCGTGACGCTCACCTACTACCTCGTGCTGGCCGCGATCCTGTTCACCATCGGCGCGGTCGGCGTGCTGGTGCGGCGCAACGCGATCGTCGTGTTCATGTGCGTCGAGCTGATGCTCAACTCGGTGAACCTCACGCTGGTCACCTTCGCCCGGGCCAGCGGCACCCTCGACGGCCAGGTCATGGCGTTCTTCGTCATGGTCGTCGCCGCGGCCGAGGTCGTCGTCGGCCTCGCGATCATCATGTCGATCTACCGCACCCGCCGTTCGGCGTCGGTCGACGACGCCAACCTGCTCAAGTACTGAGGGACGGGGAACGGTAGATGGAGACCGCACCGGCCGACGGGCTGATCGCCGCGTCCTGGCTGCTCATCGCGCTGCCGCTGGCCGGCGCCGCCGTCCTGCTGCTCGGCGGGCGGCGCACCGACCGGTGGGGGCACCTGCTCGGCACCGGCACGGTCGTCGCGGCCTTCGTGCTCGGCCTGCTGTGCACGCTGCAGCTGGACGGGCGGCGCCTGGACGTCGCGCTGTTCACCTTCATGTCCACCGGGTCGCTGGACGTGCGGGCCGGCCTGCTGTTCGACCCGCTGTCGGCGCTGTTCGTCCTGCTGATCACCGGCGTGGGCTCGCTCATCCACGTCTACTCGATCGGCTACATGGAGCACGACCCGCGGCGCCGGCGGTTCTTCGCCTACCTCAACCTGTTCGTCGCCGCGATGCTGCTGCTCGTCCTCGGCGACAACTTCGTGGCCCTCTACGTCGGCTGGGAGGGCGTGGGCCTGGCGTCCTACCTGCTCATCGCCTTCTGGCACGAGCGCCCGTCGGCGGCCACCGCCGCGAAGAAGGCGTTCATCATGAACCGGGTCGGCGACGTCGGGCTGGCGCTGGCGATCTTCCTGATGTTCGCCCAGCTGGGCACCGTCTCCTACGACGGCGTGTTCGGCTCGATCGGCCTGCTGGCCGGCGGCACGGTCACCGCGATCGGCCTGCTGCTGCTGCTCGGCGCGTGCGGCAAGTCCGGCCAGTTCCCGCTGCAGGCGTGGCTGCCCGACGCCATGGAGGGCCCGACCCCGGTCTCCGCGCTCATCCACGCCGCGACCATGGTCACCGCCGGGGTGTACCTCATCGCCCGGTGCGCGCCGATCTACGACGCGACGCCGACCGCGCGGACCGTCGTGCTCGCCGTCGGGGCGGTCACGCTGATGATCGGGGCGATCGCCGGCTGCGCGCAGGACGACATCAAGAAGGTGCTGGCCTACTCCACGGTCAGCCAGATCGGCTACATGTTCCTGGCCGTCGGGCTCGGGCCGATCGGCTACGTCGCCGGCCTGGCCCACCTGCTCACCCACGGCTTCTTCAAGGCCGGGCTGTTCCTCGGCGCCGGCTCGGTCATGCACGCCATGGGCGACCAGGTCGACATGCGGCGGTTCGGCGGTCTGGCGCCGCACATGAAGGTCACCTTCGTGACGTTCGGGCTGGGCTACCTGGCGCTGATCGGCTTCCCGTTCCTGTCCGGCTTCTACACCAAGGACGCGATCATCGAGGCCGCGTTCGACCGCGGTGACGGCTGGGGCTACCTGCTCGGCGGGCTGGCGATCCTGGCCGCCGGGCTGACCGCCTTCTACATGACCCGGCTGATGCTCATGACCTTCTTCGGCCGGCCGCGGTGGGAGCCCGGCGTGCACCCGCACGAGTCGCCAGCGGTGATGACCGCGCCGATGGTGCTGCTGGCGGTCGGCTCGGTGGCCGCCGGCTTCCTGCTGGTGGTCGCCTTCCCGCTGGAGGAGTGGCTGGCCCCGGTCTTCGGCGAGCCGGAGGCCGCCGAGCACGTGGTGGCGCCGATCGTGGTGAGCGTCCTGGTCACCCTGGTCATGCTCGCGGGCGTCGTCACCGCCTGGCTGTTCGTCGGCCGCCGCGAGGTGCCGGTGACCCCGCCGGTGCGGGTCTCCCCGGTCACCCGGGCCGCCCGCCGCGCGCTCTACGCCGACGCGGTGAACGAGTCGCTGTTCATGCGGCCGGGGCAGTGGCTGACCCGCGCGCTGGTGTTCGTCGACAACCGCGGGGTGGACGGCGCGGTCAACGGCCTGGCCGCCACGCTGGGCGGCTCGTCGTCCCGGCTGGGCCGCACGCAGACCGGCTTCGTCCGCTCCTACGCCCTGTCCATGCTCGGCGGTGCGG
Source organism: Geodermatophilus pulveris (assembly GCF_900188375.1). Classification (GTDB taxonomy): domain Bacteria; phylum Actinomycetota; class Actinomycetes; order Mycobacteriales; family Geodermatophilaceae; genus Geodermatophilus; species Geodermatophilus pulveris. The sequence goes on from NZ_FZOO01000001.1 coordinate 126,612, forward strand.
TGGTCGTCGCCGGCGCGCTGCTGGCGGTGACGACGGGATGAGCTCCCCCTCCACGGACCGAGAGGCCACCTCGTGACTGACTTCCCCTGGCTGCTCGCCATGATCGCCGTCCCGGCGGTCGGTGCGGCGGTCGTCGCCGCGCTGCCGCGGGGCCGCGAGGAGACGGCCAAGCAGGCCGCCCTCGGCGTCAGCCTGGTCGTGCTGCTGCTCGCCGTGCTGGCGACGGCCGCCTTCGACGTCGGCGGCGAGCGGTTCCAGCTGACCACGTCGGTGCCCTGGATCCCCGACTTCGGCGTCGACTTCGCCCTCGGCGTCGACGGCATCGCGCTGGTGATGCTGCTGCTCATCGGCGTCCTGGTGCCGGTGGTGGTGCTGGCCTCCTGGCGCGACGAGCCGGTCGGCCGCCGCTCGATGCGGACCTTCTTCGCCTGGCTGCTGCTGCTCGAGTCGTTCATGGTCGGCGTCTTCGCCGCCACCGACGTCTTCCTGTTCTACGTGTTCTTCGAGGCCATGCTGGTCCCGATGTACTTCCTGATCGGCAGCTTCGGAGGGCCGCGTCGGCAGTACGCGGCGGTGAAGTTCTTCCTCTACAGCCTGGTCGGCGGGCTGGTCATGCTGGCCGCCGTCATCGGGCTGTACGTGGTCAGCGCCAACGAGCTCGGCGAGGGCACCTTCGCCTTCGACACGCTGCGCCAGGTCGAGATCGACCCGGACGTGCAGCGGCTGCTGTTCCTCGGCTTCTTCGTGGCCTTCGCCATCAAGGCCCCGCTGGTGCCGTTCCACACCTGGCTGCCCGACTCCGGGGCCGAGGCGCCGATCGGCGGGGCGGTGCTGCTGGTCGGCGTCCTGGACAAGGTGGGCACCTTCGGGTTCATCCGCTACTGCCTGCCGCTGTTCCCCGACGCCTCCCGCGACCTGGCGCCCTACGTGCTCGTCCTCGCCGTCGCCGGCGTTCTCTACGCCGCGCTGCTGGCGATGGGGCAGAGCGACATGAAGCGGCTGGTGGCCTACACCTCGGTCGCGCACTTCGGCTTCATCGCGCTGGGCATCTTCGCCTTCACCACCGAGGCCACCACCGGCGCGGTGCTCTACATGGTCAACCACGGCCTCTCCACCGGGCTGCTGTTCCTGGTGGTCGGCATGCTCATCGCCCGCGGCGGCTCCCGGCAGGTCGGCGACTACGGCGGGGTGGCCCGGCAGGCGCCGCTGCTCGCCGGCGTCTTCCTCGTCGCCGGGCTGGCCTCGCTGGCGCTGCCGGGCACGAACAGCTTCGTCAGCGAGTTCCTGGTGCTGATCGGCTCGTTCCCGACCCGGCCGGTGTTCACCGTCCTGGCCACCGTGGGCATCGTGCTCGCCGCGCTGTACGTGCTGCTGGTCTACCAACGCACCATGCACGGCCCGCCGCGCGGCGTGCTGCTGGAGCCCGCGCCGGAGGCCTCCGCGCCCGGGACCGGGTCGCCGGCCCCCGTCGGCGGGGGAGGGGCCACCGCGGCCACCGCCACGCTGGACGCCCCGGCGGCCGCGCCGGCCCGGCTGCGGGTGCACGACCTGACCCCGCGGGAGCTGGCCGTCGCCGCGCCCATGGTGGCGCTCGTCATCGCGCTGGGCGTCTACCCGCAGCCGCTGATCGACCTCGTCGAGCCGGCGGTCGCCGCGACGATGAGCGACGTCGGGGCCGACCCGGCCGGCGTCACGCCCGAGGCCCCCGGGGGGACGGACTGATGATCGAGGCCCCGGACCTGTCCCTCGGCGCCCTGGCGCCGTTCCTGCTGGTCTTCGGTGCCGCGTGCGTCGGCGTCCTGGTGGAGGCCTTCGCCCCCCGCGAGCGACGGCACCCGGTGCAGGTCGCCGTCGCCCTCACCGGCACCCTCGGCGGGCTGCTCACCACCCTGCTGCTGGCCGGCGAGCGGCAGGTCACCGCCGGCGGGGCGCTGGCCGTCGACGGCCCCGCGGTCTTCCTGCAGGCGACCATCGCCGGCCTGGGCGCGCTGTCGCTGCTGATGTTCGCCGAGCGCTCGCTGGACCCCGCCCGCTCGGCGTTCGTCGCCGCCGCGGCGGTGCCCGCGGGGAGCCCGCGCGACCGCGAGCTGATGACCGCGACCCGGGTGCAGACCGAGGTCTACCCGCTGACCACCTTCGCCATCGGCGGCATGATGCTGTTCGTCGCCTCGAACGACCTGCTCATCATGTTCATCGCGCTCGAGGTGCTCAGCCTGCCGCTGTACCTGATCTGCGGGCTGGCCCGCCGCCGGCGGCTGCTGTCCCAGGAGGCCGCGGTCAAGTACTTCCTGCTGGGGGCGTTCGCCTCGGCGTTCTTCCTCTACGGCCTGGCGCTGGTCTACGGCGCCACCGGCAGCATCCGGCTCTCGGTCATCCGGGAGTCCGCCGCCGCGCAGGCCGGGGGCGGCGTCCTGCTGGTCCTGGGGCTGGCCCTGCTCGTGGTCGGGCTGATGTTCAAGGCCAGCGTGGCGCCCTTCCACGCCTGGACGCCGGACGTCTACCAGGGCGCCCCGACGCCGGTCACCGCCTTCATGGCCGCCTGCACCAAGGTCGCGGCGTTCGGCGCCATCCTGCGGCTGCTCTACGTCGGCTTCGGCACCAGCGAGTGGACCTGGCGGCCGCTGGTCTACGGCATCGCCATCGTGTCCATGGTGGTCGGCGCCGTGCTCGGGCTGACCCAGACCGACCTCAAGCGGATGCTGGCCTACTCCTCGATCGCGCACGCCGGGTTCCTGCTCACCGGCGTGCTGGGCTACGGCGGCGGCGCCGACGGCACGGCCCTGGGGGTGTCCGGCACGATGTTCTACCTGCTCGCCTACGGGCTGACCACGCTGGGCGTGTTCGCCGTCCTCACCCTGGTCCGCGACGGCGACGGCGAGGCCACCCACCTGTCCAAGTGGGCGGGGCTGGGCCGCCGCTCGCCGCTGACCGCGGCGGTGATGGCGCTGTTCCTGCTCGCGCTGGCCGGCATCCCGCTCACCAGCGGCTTCACCGGCAAGTTCGCCGTCTTCCGGGCGGCGATCGACGACGGCGCCTGGCCGCTGGTGGTCGTGGCGCTGCTGGCCAGTGCCGTGGCGGCCTTCTTCTACCTGCGGGTCATCGTGCTCATGTACTTCTCCGAGCCGGCGGCCGACGGACCGACGGTCGGCGTCCCCGGCCTGCCGACGACGCTGGTGCTCGCCGTGACGGTCACCGCGACGGTGGTCCTGGGCGTGATCCCCGGGGCGGTGCTCGACCTGGCCGAGCAGGCGGCTGGATTCGTCGGCTGATGACCGGAGCCAGCGCCGCCGTCGGCGGGGAGACCCCGACCGACACCTGGCAGCGGATCTCGACGCCGGCCTCCACGGTGGGACCGTGGCTGCCCGGCGGCGACCTCGGCGGCCGGCTGGCGGACTCCCTGGGGCGGGTCGAGGAGGCGCTGCACACGGCGGTGGGCAGCGACCACCCGTTCGTCCGGGAGGCCGCCGGGCACCTGGTCGCCGCCGGGGGCAAGCGGTTCCGCCCGCTGCTGGCGATGCTGGCCGCCGAGCTCGGCGACCCGTACGCACGGGGGGTCGTCGAGGCCGCGGTGGTCTGCGAGCTCACCCACCTGGCCACGCTGTACCACGACGACGTCATGGACGAGGCCGCCGTCCGCCGCGGGGCGCCCAGCGCGAACAGCCGGTGGAGCAACAGCATCGCCATCCTCACCGGCGACTTCCTCTTCGCCCGCGCCTCCGACCTGCTGGCCGACCTCGGCCCCGAGGCGGTGCGCATCCAGGCGCGGACCTTCGAGCGGCTGGTCACCGGACAGATCCGGGAGACCGTCGGCGCCCAGCCGGGCGACGACCCGGTCGCCCACTACCTCGACGTGCTGGCCGACAAGACCGGCTCCCTGGTGGCCACCTCGGCGCGCTTCGGCGCCTCCTTCGCCGGGGTGGACGGCGAGCTGGTCACCGCGCTGACCGCCTTCGGCGAGGAGGTCGGGGTGGCCTTCCAGCTCTCCGACGACCTGCTCGACATCGTCAGCCGGGACGGCGCCTCCGGGAAGTCGCCGGGCACCGACCTGCGGGAGGGCGTCGCGACGCTGCCCGCCCTGTTCGCCCTCGCCGGGGACGACCCGGCCGAGCAGCGGCTGCGCGAGCTCGTCGCCGGTCCCATCACCGACGACGCCGAGCACACCGAGGCCCTGGAGCTGCTGCGCTCGTCGGCGGCCCTGCAGCGGGCCGGAGCGGTGCTGCGCGAGTACGCCGACCGGGCGCAGACCCGGCTGGCCGTCGTCCCCGACGGGCCGGTCCGCGAGGCGCTCTCGGCCCTGTGCGACTACGTGGTCACCCGCACCAGCTGAAGGCGGGGGGATGCTGGGCGGGTGCGGACGCTGACCCCGGCCCTGCTGATCGGGCTCGTCCTGGTGTCCGGCTGTGCGGCGCCGGCCGCGGAGGAGCCCGACGCCGCCGCGCCGACCGCGCCCGCCTCGCCGGCCCCGCCGGTCACCTCGCCACCGACGACGTCCCCGGCCGCCCCCCGGATCCCCGAGCCGGTGCCCGCCCTCGACGTCGCCGTCGTCGCCGACGGCCTGGACCACCCGTGGGACGTGACGCAGGCACCGGACGGCACCCTGCTGTTCGACGAGCGGGGCGGGGGGCTGACCGCGGTGCTGCCCGACGGGACGGTGCGCGCGCTCGACGCCGACGTCGGGGACCTCTTCGCCACCGGGGAGACCGGCCTGATGGGCCTGGTGCTGGACCCGGGCTTCGCCGACAGCCGCCGCCTCTACACCTGCCAGGGCGTCCGGGAGGACGGCGGCGCGGAGGTGCAGGTGACCGCGTGGACCGTCGACCCGGGCTGGACGGCGGCGACCCGGGTCGCCGACCCGCTGGTCGACGACATCCCGGTCAACGAGGACAGCGGACGGCACGGCGGCTGCCGGCTCCGCGTCGACGCGACCGGAGCGCTGCTGGTGAGCACCGGGGACACCGCCGACCCCGACCACCCCCAGGACGTCGGCTCGCTCGCCGGGAAGGTCCTGCGCGTCGACCCGGCCACCGGGGGACCCGCCCCCGGCAACCCGTTCGCGGGCCGGCCGGACGCCGACCCCCGGGTGTGGACCTACGGGCACCGCAACATCCAGGGGCTGACCATCCGCCCCGGCTCGGGGGAGGTCCTCGCCGCCGAGCACGGCCCCGACCGGGACGACGAGGTGACCCTGCTGCGGCCCGGGGGCAACGGCGCCTTCGCACCGGTCGGCCCCGGCTACGGCGAGTACGTGCCGATGACCGACCTCGCGCTCCCCGGCGCCCTGCCGCCCAGCTGGGTCTCGGGGGACTCCCGGCTCGCCCCCTCCGGCGCGACGTTCGCCGAGGGCGGGCAGTGGCAGGCGTACGAGGGGCTGCTGCTCGCCGGACTGCTGCGGGGCCGGGGGGTGCTGGCGCTGCGGCTGGCCGAGGACGGCAGCCAGGTCGAGCAGTTCCGGCTGCCCGAGCTGGACGGCACGTACGGCCGCATCCGCACCGTGCAGCAGGGCCTCGACGGCGCCCTCTACGTCACCACCGACAACGGCGACGGCGACGATCAGCTGCTCCGGGTCACCCCGCGGTAGCGCACGCGGTCGGGGACCGCGGTGCCCGGCGGGAGCTGCGGGCAGGGCTCCGGCTCGCCGGCCTCGGTCCGCAGCGGCAGCACGCCGGCCCACACCCCGCCGGGCAGGTCGCGCTCGTCGTCCGCCGGCGGGCCGGTGCGCACCTTGACGCTGGCCTCGGTGAGGTCCAGGGCGAGCAGCGCCGTGGCGGCCAGCTCCCGGCGGTCGGGCTGCCGGGTGGCCGTCCAGGACCCGGGCGCGAGGTGCTCGGTGAGCGCCTCCAGGCCGAGCAGGAGCTCGCCGGGGTCGGTGACCGGCCGGGCGAGCCCGTGCACGACCGCGCACCGGTAGTTCATCGAGTGGTGGAACGCCGAGCGGGCGTACACGACGCCGTCGACGAGGGTCACCGTGAAGCAGACCGGTCCGCCCGCCGCGGCGGCCCGCAGCGACGCCGCGCCGGTGGAGCCGTGCACGTAGAGGGTGTCGCCGCGCCGCCCGTAGCCGGTGGGCAGCACGACCGGGGCGCCGTCCAGCACGACCCCGAGGTGCCCGACCAGGCCGGCGTCCAGCACGGCGTGCAGCTCGGCGCGGTCGGTGCGGGCCCGCTTCGCGCCACGGCGCACGGTGCTGCGGGGGGTGGGGGAGAGGGGTGTCACGGTGTCCACGGTGCCCACCCTGCCCGCTCCGGTGGCCTGCTCCCAGGGCCACTACGCTGCCGTTGCGGCAGGCCACTCGGGGAGGGGGGTGCGGTCGTGGTGGAGGTGCCCCCGGTGGTGCTGGACCGGGCGTCCGGGACGCCGCTGTCGGTGCAGCTGGCCGACGCGCTGCGGGCGGCTGCGTCCGACGGCACGCTGCGCCCCGGCGACCGGCTGCCCTCCACCCGCGGGCTCGCCACCGCCCTGCGGGTCAGCCGCACCGTCACCGCCGCCGCCTACGACCAGCTGCTGGCCGAGGGGTGGGCCGGCGGGCGCCGCGGCGTGGGCACCTTCGTCGTGGGCACGGCCGCCCCGGCGCCGGTGCGCGCGCCCGGGGAGCGGGCCGCGGCCGGTGCGGCCCTCGGGACGGTCGACCTGCGCGCCGGCTCGCCCTGCCTGGAGGTGCTGGACCGCGCGGCGTGGCGACGCGCCTGGCGGGCCGCCGGCGACCGGCCGCCCGACGACGGCCCGGAGCCGGCCGCGGACCCGGCCTTCCAGCGGGCGGTGACCGAGCACCTGCTGCGCCATCGGGGGTTGCCCGCCGCGCCCGGCGAGGTGCTCGCCACGGCGGGCACCTCCGCGGCCGTCGCCGAGGTGGCCCGGCTGCTGCCCCCGGGCAGCCGGGTGGGCGTCGAGGACCCCGGCTACCAGCGGGTGGTCGGTGCGCTCCGCGACGCCGGTGTCACCGTGGTGCCGGTCCCGGTGGACCGCGACGGCCTGGTCGTCGACGCCGTCCCCGCGGGCCTGGCCGCCGTCTACTGCACGCCGGCGCACCACCACCCGCTGGGCCGGCGGCTGTCCGCGGCCCGGCGGGCGGCGCTGGTCGCGCGGGCCCGCGCCGAGGGCTGGTGGGTCCTGGAGGACGACTACGACGGCGAGCTGCGCTACGACGTCGCGCCGCTGCCGCTGCTCGCCGCCCTGGGCCCGGACGTCACGGTGCACCTGGGCACGACCAGCAAGGTGCTCAGCCCGACGCTCGGGGTGGGCTGGCTGGTGGCGCCGCCGGAGCTGCGCGCGGCGCTGGTCGCCCGGCGGACGGCGACCGGCACCCGGCCGGCGCGGGCCGGCCAGCGGGTGTTCGCCGCGCTCGCCGGCAGCGGTGACCTCGCCCGGCACCTGCGCCGGCTGCGCCGGGAGCTCGCCGGGCGGCGCGCCGAGGTGCTGGCGGCGGTGGCCGCGGGCGGTGCCACGGCCGAGGGCGATCCGGCCGGCGCGCACGTGCTGGTGCCGCTGCCCGACCGGGCGGCCGAGGACGCGGTCGTCGCCGCCGCGGCGGAGCGCGGGGTGGCCCTCGACGGGCTGGCCCGCCACTGGGCGGGTCCCGGGCCGCACCCGGCCGGGCTGGTGCTCGGCTTCGCCGCCCCGCCCCGTGCCGACCTCACCCGGGCGCTGCCGGTGCTGGGCGACGTCCTCGGCCGGACCTGATCGGTCGCCCCGGCAGGGGGACCTCCTCCTAGGCCCCCACGGTCCAGGTGTCGCTGCCGGCCAGCAGCCCGGTCAGGTCGGCGGGGGAGGAGGTGCGGGCCTCCTCGACCTGGTCGGCCATCATCCGGTCGTAGGTCGGCTTCTGCACCGCCCGGAAGACGCCCATCGGCGTGTACCGCAGGTCCTGGCTGGACAGCCGGGACAGCGCGAAGGCGTAGGACGGGTCCTCGCGGGTGGCGTCGTGCACGACGATGTCGTCGGCGTCCACCTGCGCGGTCTCGGCCACCCGCAGGCCGCCGGACTCGTCGCGCACCACGCACGAGGCGCCGTCCGGGCCGAACACCAGCGGCTTGCCGTGGACCAGCGGGATCGACCACTGCACCCCGGTGGTCGGGTCCTTGAGCAGGTCGAAGGCGCCGTCGTTGAAGATGTTGCAGTTCTGGTAGATCTCCACCAGCGCGGTGCCCTGGTGCTCGGCGGCCTGCCGGAGCACGTCGGTGAGGCCCTTGCGGTCGGAGTCCATGGCCCGCCCGACGAAGGTGGCGTCCGCCCCGATGGCCAGCGACACCGGGTTGAACGGGTGGTCCAGCGAGCCCATCGGGGTGGACTTGGTGACCTTGCCGACCTCGCTGGTGGGCGAGTACTGGCCCTTGGTGAGCCCGTAGATCCGGTTGTTGAACAGCAGGATCGTCAGGTTGACGTTGCGGCGCAGCGTGTGGATCAGGTGGTTGCCGCCGATGGACAGCGCGTCGCCGTCCCCGGTGACGACCCACACCGACAGGTCCGGGCGCGAGGCGGCCAGGCCGGTCGCGATCGCCGGCGCGCGGCCGTGGATCGAGTGCACGCCGTAGGTGTTCATGTAGTACGGGAAGCGCGAGGAGCAGCCGATGCCGGACACGATGACCATGTCCTCGCGGGCGATGCCGAGGCTGGGCAGGAAGCTCTGGACCGCGTTGAGGATGACGTAGTCACCGCACCCGGGGCACCAGCGCACCTCCTGGTCGGTCTTGAGGTCCTTCGCCTTGAGCGTGGTCTGCTTCTCGCCCTGGGTCTCCAGGGAGCGGGCGATGGCGTCGGCGATCGGGCCCTCGGCGGGCATGCCGAGCTCGATGGTGGTCATTCCGCGCCTCCGGCGGGGTCGGCGGCGAGCGGGGCGCCGCTGGTGGAGTCGATGACGTCCTGCACGGCCGCGGCGAGCTCGGCGGCCCGGAAGGGCAGCCCGCGCACCTGCGTGTGGCTCTGGACGTCGACGAGGTACTTGGCGCGCAGCAGCATCGACAGCTGCCCGAGGTTCATCTCGGGGCACACCACGCGGTCGTAGCGGCGCAGCACCTCGCCGAGGTCGGCCGGGAACGGGTTGAGGTGGCGCAGGTGGATCTGCGCGACCGACCGGCCGGAGCGGCGGATCCGCCGGCAGGCGGCGCCGATCGGCCCGTAGGTCGAGCCCCAGCCGATGACGGCGACGGACGCCGTCCGGCCGTCCGGGCCCACCGGGTCGTCGACGTCGGTCGGCCCGATGCTCGCCGCGATGCCGTCGACCTTGGCCTGCCGCAGCCGGGTCATCAGGTCGTGGTTGGCCGGGTCGTAGGAGATGTTGCCGGTCTTGTCGGCCTTCTCCAGCCCGCCGATGCGGTGCTGCATGCCGGCCGTGCCCGGGACCGCCCACGGGCGGGCCAGCGTCTCGGGGTCGCGCAGGTAGGGCAGGAACTCCGGGGTCCCGTCGGGGGTGGCCCCGTTGGGCTCGGTGGCGAACTGCACCCGCAGGTCGGGCAGGTCCTCGACGTCCGGGATCTGCCAGGGCTCCGCGCCGTTGGCGAGGTAGCCGTCGGAGAGCAGCACCACCGGGGTGCGGTAGGTCAGCGCGATCCGCGCGGCCTCCAGGGCCGCGTCGAAGCAGTCGGCGGGGGAGCGGGGCGCGATCACCGGCAGGGGGGCCTCGCCGTTGCGGCCGAACATCGCCTGCAGCAGGTCCGACTGCTCGGTCTTGGTGGGCAGCCCGGTCGAGGGGCCGCCGCGCTGCACGTCCACGATCACCAGCGGCAACTCGGTCATGACCGCCAGGCCGATGGTCTCGGACTTCAGCGAGACACCGGGGCCGGACGTCGTCGTGACGCCGAGCGCGCCGCCGAAGGAGGCGCCGAGCGCCGCGCCGATGCCGGCGATCTCGTCCTCGGCCTGGAAGGTGCGCACGCCGAAGGACTTGTGCCGGGACAGCTCGTGCAGGATGTCCGACGCCGGGGTGATCGGGTAGGCGCCGAGGAAGACCGGCAGGCCGGACCGCTGCCCGGCGGCGACCAGCCCCAGTGACAGCGCCTGGTTGCCGGAGATGTTGCGGTACCGGCCCGGCGCCATCAGGGCGGGCTTGATCTCGTAGGAGACCGCGAAGGCCTCGGTCGTCTCGCCGTAGTTGTAGCCGGCGCGGAAGGCGGCGATGTTGGCCGCGGCGATCTCCGGCTTGCGGCGGAACTGCCGCTCGAGGAAACGGACCGTGCCCTCGGTGGGCCGGTGGTACATCCAGCTCAGCAGGCCGAGGGTGAACATGTTCTTGCTGCGCTCGGCCTCCTTCTTGCCGAGGCCGGAGTCGGCGAGCGCGTCGAGGGTCATGCTGGTGAGCGGCACGCTGACCAGCTGCCAGCCGTCCAGCGAGTCGTCCTCGAGCGGGTTGGTGGCGTAGCCGACCTTGGCCAGGTTGCGGGGCGTGAACTCGTCGGCGTCGACGATCAGCAGCCCGCCCCCGGGCAGGTCGGAGAGGTTGGCCTTGAGTGCGGCCGGGTTCATGGCGACCAACACGTCCGGGGCGTCGCCCGGCGTCATGATGTCGTGGTCGGCGAAGTGCAGCTGGAAGGAGCTGACCCCGGGCAGGGTCCCCGTCGGCGCGCGGATCTCGGCGGGGAAGTTCGGCAGCGTGGAGAGGTCGTTGCCGAAGGACGCCGTCTCGCTGGTGAACCGGTTGCCGGTGAGCTGCATGCCGTCGCCGGAGTCACCGGCCAGCCGGATGACGACGCGGTCGAGCTCGACGACGCTCTTGACGAAGGGCGCCGAGCCCCCCGCCGTGTCCGTGCCGACGGACGGATCGGTCGTGGTCATGTCTGCTGCACCTCCACCGGCCGAGGTTACGTGGACGTGGCGTCTCGCGGACCTGTGAGCCGGACGACAGTGGGGACGCCGCGGTCCCCGTACCTGTCGGGCGCAACCGGACCCGGTCCGGGGCCATTCCGTGACCGCGGTCGCACCCGCGGGCGGCGGGGAACGGCCTCCGCGGGCGCCACGTTGGTCGGGACGTGCAGCGCTGGGGCAACGGACTGAAGACCGCGGTGCTCCTGGGCCTCATGGGCGGGCTCATCCTGGCCGTCGGGGCCCTCGTCGGCGGCCGCGGCGGCCTGCTGGTCGCCCTGCTGGTGGCGCTGGCGGTCAACGGGTTCGCGTACGTCAACTCCGACAAGCTGGCCCTGCGGGCGATGCGCGCCTTCCCGGTCACCGAGACGCAGGCGCCGCAGCTGTACGCGATGGTGCGCGAGCTGGCCACCGAGGCGCGGCAGCCGATGCCCCGCCTCTACGTCAGCCCGACCAGCCAGCCCAACGCCTTCGCCACCGGGCGCAACCCGCGCAACGCCGCCGTCTGCGTCACCCAGGGCATCCTGGAGCTGCTCGACCGCCGGGAGCTGCGGGGCGTGCTGGCCCACGAGCTGTCGCACGTCTACAACCGCGACATCCTGATCAGCTGCGTCGCCGGCGCGATGGCGACCGTGGTCACCTACCTCGCGCACATGGCGATGTTCGCGTCGCTGTTCGGCGGCCGCTCGGAGGACGACCGCGGCGGGGGCAACGCCCTCGGCAGCCTGCTGCTGGTCTTCCTCGGCCCGCTGGCCGCCGGCCTGGTGCAGATGGCGGTCAGCCGCAGCCGGGAGTACCAGGCCGACGCCTCCGGCGCAGCGCTGTCCCGGGACCCGCTCGCGCTCGCGTCCGCGCTGCGCAAGATCGCCGCCGGTGCGGCGGCGCGGCCGCTGCCCCAGGACGACCGGCTGGTGACCCAGAGCCACCTGATGATCGCCAACCCGTTCCAAGGCCCGGGCCTGGCCTCGATGTTCGCCACCCACCCGCCGATGCCCGAGCGGGTCGCCCGGCTCGAGCAGATGGCCCGGGAGCCCGGCCAGCGCTGACGCTCGGCCGGGCCCCGCCGCGGGTCCCCGCTCAGCGGTAGTTGTCGAACTGCAGGGCGACGTCGAGGTCCTTGCCCCGCAGCAGCTGCTGCACCGCCTGCAGGTCGTCCCGCTTCTTGCCGCTCACCCGCAGCTGGTCGCCCTGGATCTGCGCCTGGACGCCCTTGGGCCCCTCGTCGCGGATGATCTTGGCGATCCTCTTCGCGGTGTCGGACTCGATGCCCTGCTTGATCCGCGCCGACAGCTTGTGGGTCTTGCCCGACGCCTGCGGCTCGCCGGCGTCCAGGGCCTTGAGCGAGATGCCGCGCTTGACCAGCTTGTCCTTGAAGACGTCGAGGGCGGCCGTGACCCGCTCCTCGGTGTCGGCCTGCAGCGTGACCCCGTCCTCGCCGGCCCAGGCGATCGAGGCGTTGGTGCCCCGGAAGTCGAAGCGCTGCGCGAGCTCCTTGGCGGCCTGGTTGAGGGCGTTGTCGATCTCCTGGCGGTCGACCTTGCTCACCACGTCGAACGACGAGTCGGCCATGTGTCGCTGCTCCTTGTCTCCTGCCGTCGACCGACCCCGGAACGGCCCGGGGCCGCTCCCGGAGCGGGCCTCCGGTGTCTTGTACGCTCTCTCCCGGCACCACCACGGCGGGTTGCCCGAGCGGCCAATGGGAGCGGACTGTAAATCCGTCGGCACAGCCTACGAAGGTTCGAATCCTTCACCCGCCACACCCGGTGCGCAGCGGCCCCGACCTCCCCGAGGTCGGGGCCGCTGCCGTCGGGGGTGCGGGTCCGGTCTCAGGGCACGGTCGGTGCGCGGGCACCGGCGACCGCGGTCCGCTCCAGCGGCCGGCCGCCGAGGAAGAGCCAGCCGAACGCGATCTCGACGTGGCGGGTGCAGCGCACCGTGACGTCGACGCCGTCGGTCTCGGTGCCCCAGGAGTCCAGCGGGGTCCCGCCGTCGGCGAGCTGGTCGGCCACGGCCGCCTGGGTGCTCGCCCGGGTCAGCGGCAGCGTCGTCCCCACGCCGGTGGCGTACACGGTGGCCTCGTCGGTGGCGTTGGCGGCGGCCAGCGCCGCCCCGTCGCACACCGACTGCACCTGCTGCTGCTCGAGGAAGGCGTCGGACGCCGCGATGGCGCCGAAGGCCATCAGCGCGGCGACCAGCCAGCACACCAGGACCAGCGGCAGCGTCGAGCCGCGCTCGGCGGCGTCGCCCGTCCCTCGCACGCGGCGCAGCGTAGGGCCCGGTCGGCGGCCCGGGCGTCCGTCCGTCCGGTGTGGACCCGATCGTGCGACGGCCGGCAGTGGTGTCGATCCGCCGGAGCCGTACCAGGAGCCGGAGCCGCGACCGCCTGGCGGAGCCGTTGGGGCGCGGCTGGATCCCATACGGCACGATCTCCCCTCGTGTCACACCAATGGGTGACCGTGCGCCTACACGGGGTCACCACAGGTGACGGCGCGTCGCCCTCGACGACTTCGTCGTCGCCCAGGCAGGTTGCGCTCTTGCTCCGATCGGGTGACAGGCCGCAGTGTCACAGGCGCAGTCAGTACCGGATGACGCCCAGCCCCCGCGCCTGGACGACTGCCATCAACGGACAGCAGCTCTCATACCAGGAGGCGTCATGACCATGACCTCGAACACCTCTGCCCGCGCCACGCGCTGGGGCCGTTCCACCCGGTGGGGCCGGTCCACCCGCTGGGGCCGGTCCACCCGCTGGGGCTGCTGACCCTCCGAGCAGTGCGGCGGGCGGACGGCGATACGCCGGCTACCCACATCGAGTGCCGTCAGTGCTTCGTCCCAGGAAGGTCGCCGTTGCAGGCTGTTAGCCTCAGCGCGCATTTTCCCTTCCCCGAGAGACCGGACGGCCGTGGCGGATCCCCGCGAGAAGACCGCGCTGCGTCTGTCGTCCCTGAGGCAACCGGGGATGGTGGCGGCGGGAGCTGCCGCGCTGGCCCTGCCCTTCGTCGTCTTCCTCCTGCACGGGACTCCCGGTCGGTTCCAGCTGTTGGCAGTCGCTGCCCTGGTGGCCGCCTTCTTCGTGTCGGAGTCCGTGACCCTGGACATCGAGGCGCGTTCGCACGCCTTCCAGTGCACGGTGAGCGAGGTCGTGCTGGTCGTCGCCCTGGTGGAGATGGGCGGCACGTGGACTGCTCTCGCCTGGGGGACCGCGACCTTCCTGATCAACGTCCGCGACCGCGTCTCGCTCGCGAAGACCGTGGTCAACGTCGCTGTCGGAGTCGTGCAGGTGGGCGTCGCCGTCGCGCTGCTGCGCTGGCTACCTGCCGGGGATCTCGCCGACCCACTGACGTGGGTCGCGTACATGCTCGCCATCATCCCGGCGACCGCCACCGGGACGCTCATCGTGGTCGCAGCCATCACGATCACCCAGGGCTACCCGGGCTTCTCCATGCTGGCCCGGTTGTTCGTCCCGGTGTTGGTGGTGTACCCGGTCTCGGTCGTCGTGGGGCTGGCCGGCGCGCTGCTCGTGGAGCGGACGCCGTGGGCGTGGCTGCTGGTGCTCCCCGTCGTCGCCGTCCTGGGTCTGCTGTACCGCCGCTTCGCACGAGTGACCCGGGACAGTGAGCGCCTGGAGCGCGTCTACGACTTCGCTCGCCGCGTCGAGCAGGTCGGGTCGGACGAGGACGTGGCGCGACGCATGGTCGAGGCCATCCGCGAGCTCCTCAACGCCGAACGCGTCGCGCTGTGGCTGCCGCCGTACCTCGACGAGGAGCCGCGGCTGCTCGTCGCGTCCGACGACGGAGACGCGTGGTACGAGGGACCGAGCGACCCCGACGACCTCTTCCGGCGCCGGGCGACCGAGGGAGCCAGTGACGGGCCGGTGCTCGTCTCCCTCGCCCGGGCCACCGAGGCCGAGGCGGCCGCCCTCGCCCGTCGCGGCGCCCGGGACCTGCTCGTCGCCTCGGTGGCCACCGCGGCCGGTGAGCCTGGCTACCTGGAGATCTGCGACCGCCGCAGCGACGTCGTCTCCTTCGCCGACGGCGACCGAGCCGCACTGGACTCCATGCTCACCCACGTCAACGCCGCCATCCGCCAGCAGCAGCTGTTGACCCAGATCCGCTACGACGCCGACCACGACCGGCTCACCGGCCTGCCCAACCGGCAGCGGCTGGCGGTGGAGGTCGACCAGCTGCTCGCCGCGGACCCGGTCGGCGGCCGGGCGGGGCTGATCCTCGCCTCGCTGGACAACTACACCGAGGTCACCGACACCCTGGGCCACGCCGCCAGCGACGAGCTGCTGCTGGTCACCGCCGGCCTGCTCCGCGAGCACGCCCCGCCGCAGGCCCTGGTCGCGCGGATGGAGGGCGACCAGTTCGCCGTCCTGCTCCCCGGGCTGTCGCTGCCCGCGACCGAGCGGGCCGCCCGCCGGCTGCGGGAGGCCACCTCGACGCGCGCCCGCGTCGCCGGCCTGGACCTCGAGGTCACGCTCACCATCGGCGTCGCCGCCGCCCCGGTGCACGGCGCGGACGCCGGCACGCTCATGCAGCGCGCCGACGTCGCCCTGCTGGCCGGTGTGGGCAAGAGCGGGGTGGCCAGCTACCACCCGGTGCTCGACCAGCAGAGCCTGCGCCGCCTGCAGCTGGGCACCGAGCTGGAGCAGGCCATGGCCGACGGCGACATCGGCGTCGTCTTCCAGCCGATCATCGACGCCCGCAGCTCCGACATCGTCTCCGTCGAGACGCTGGTGCGCTGGGCGCACCCCCGCTACGGCTCGATCGCGCCGGACGAGTTCATCCACCTCGCCGAGCAGATCGGCCGGATCGGGCCGCTCACCGATCACGTGCTCGACCTGGCGCTGGCCCGCTGCCGCCGCTGGCTGGACCAGGACATCGCGCTGTCGGTGGCGGTCAACCTCTCTGCCCGCTGCCTGACCGAGCCGGACCTGGTCGACCGGGTGCAGCGGGCGCTGCGGCGGCACGCCGTCCCCGGTGAGCTGCTCACCCTGGAGCTCACCGAGGGCAGCGTCGTCGACGACTCGGTGCGCAGCAGCACCGTCCTGGCCGACCTGCACGCCCTGGGGCTGCGCCTGTCCATGGACGACTTCGGCACCGGCTACTCCTCGCTGTCCCAGCTGCGCCAGCTCCCGATCGACGAGGTGAAGATCGACAAGTCCTTCGTGCTGGGCATGTCGACCAGCCAGGGCGAGTCGTTCATCGCCCGGTCGATCATCGAGCTGGCGCACAACCTGGGCCTGCGGGTGGTCGCCGAGGGCGTGGAGGACGAGCTGACCCGCAACCTCCTCGCCGAGATGGGCTGCGACAAGCTGCAGGGCTTCCTGGTCAGCCGCCCGCTGGCCGACGAGCGGCTGGAGAGCTGGATCCTGGCCCGCGCGGGCGTCCGCTCCGCCGTCCCCGGCATGCCCCACCGCCGGCTGTTCGTGCGTTCCTGACCCGGCGCGGGACCCCCTGCGACGGGCGCTCCGGGGTGTCGGGTATCGTTCTCCTCGGCGTCAGGCCCGCCCCTTTAGCTCAGTCGGCAGAGCGTCTCCATGGTAAGGAGAAGGTCTACGGTTCGATTCCGTAAAGGGGCTCTGGAACACACCGGCCGCTCGGCCCGGTCACCCGAGATCGGGCCGCACGGTCACGTCCGGCGGTGTAGCTCAGCCAGGCAGAGCAAGCGGCTCATAATCGCTGTGTCACCGGTTCAAATCCGGTCACCGCTACCCCTGACGGACCCCGGCCCCGGGGTCCGTCGCCGTGTCCGGCGCCCGCCGGTCGCGCACCGACAAGGCGAGGAGCCTCCGTGGCAGCCACCGACGTCCGTCCGAAGATCACCCTGGCCTGCCAGGAGTGCAAGAGCCGGAACTACATCACCCGCAAGAACCGGCGCAACGACCCCGACCGGCTGGAGCTGAAGAAGTTCTGCCCCCGGGACCGCAGGCACACCGTGCACCGCGAGACCCGCTGACCCAGCGGTCCGGCGAGGAGGGCGGGAGCATGGCGCTCGATCAGGGACTGATCGGCCGCAGCTACCCGCCCTCCGCCGTCTACGAGGTGGGCCGGCAGAAGATCGCCGAGTTCGCCGACGCGATCGGCGCGACCGACGCCGTGCACCGCGACACGGGGGCGGCCCGCGCCGCCGGCCACCCGGACGTCATCGCCCCGCCCACCTTCGCCATCGCGCTGACGCTGTCGGCGGCCGGCGTCGTCGTGGCCGACCCCGACGTGGCGCTGGACTACAGCCGCGTCGTCCACGGCGAGCAGCGCTTCACCCACCACCGGCCCATCCGCGCCGGGGACCGGCTGGTCGCCACCCCCACCATCGAGGCGGTCCGCACCGTCGGCGGCAACGACCTGCTCACCACCCGGGTCGACGTCGCCACCGAGGACGGCGAGCCGGTCTGCTCGGCGACGTCGATGCTCGTCGCCCGGGGGACGTCGTGAGCGCCGGCGTGCGCGCCGCCGACGTCGCCGTCGGCACCGAGCTGCCCGAGCAGACCTATCCGGTGACCCGCGCGGACCTGGTCCGGTACGCCGGCGCCTCCGGGGACCTCAACCCCATCCACTGGAGCGACCGCGTGGCCACGGCCGTCGGCCTGCCCGGCGTGATCGCGCACGGGATGCTCACCATGGCGCTGGCCGCGCGCGCCGTCACCGCCTGGGCCGGCGACCCGGGCGCGCTGGTCGAGTACCACGTGCGCTTCGGCCGGCCGGTCGTGGTCCCCGACGACGACACCGGGGCCCGGGTGACCGTCCGCGGGCGGGTGGCGGCACTGGGCGAGGACGGCCGGGCACGGGTCGACCTGACCGTCACCAGCGGCGGCGAGAAGGTCCTGTCCCTCGCCCGCGCCACCGTCCAGCTGGCCTGAGCACCGGGCCGGTCCCGGCCCGGTGCCGCCGGCCGGGGATCAGGTCGCCGAGCCGAGCAGGCGCTGCAGCCGGCCGACGCCCTCGACCAGGTCGTCGTCCCCGAGCGCGTAGGACAGCCGCAGGTACCCCGGCGTCCCGAACGCCTCGCCGGGCACGACCGCGACCTCGGCCTCCTCCAGCACGACCTCGGCCAGCTGCACGCTGTCGTGCGCGGTGCGCCCGGCGATCTCCCGGCCCAGCAACCCCTTGACCGACGGGTAGACGTAGAAGGCGCCGCGCGGCTCGGGGCAGGCCACCCCGGGGATCTCGCGCAGCATCGACACGATCGTCCGGCGGCGCCGGTCGAAGGCCTCCCGCATCGTCGCCACGGCCGACAGGTCACCGCTCAGCGCGGCGACGGCGGCCGCCTGGGACACGTTGGCCACGTTGGAGGTGGCGTGCGACTGCAGGTTGGTCGCGGCCCTGACGACGTCGGCCGGGCCGACCACCCAGCCCACCCGCCAGCCGGTCATCGCGTAGGTCTTGGCGACCCCGTTGACGACGACGCAGCGGTCGGCCAGCTCCGGGACGACGACCGGCATCGACGGCGCGGTCGCCCCGTCGTAGGTGAGGTGTTCGTAGATCTCGTCGGAGAGCACCCACAGCCCGGCCTCGTGCGCCCAGCGGCCGATCTCCTCCACCAGCTCCGGGGGGTACACCGCGCCGGTCGGGTTGGACGGCGAGCAGAACAGCAGCACCTTGGTCCGCGGCGTCCGGGCGGCCTCGAGCTGGGCGACCGAGACCAGGTAGCCGCTCTCCTCGTCGGCCACCACGGGCACCGGCACGCCGCCGGCCAGCGCGATCGCCTCCGGGTAGGTCGTCCAGTACGGCGCGGGCAGCAGCACCTCGTCACCCGGGTCGAGCATCGTGGCGAAGGCCTCGTAGACGGCCTGCTTGCCGCCGTTGGTGACCAGCACGTTCGCCGGGGTCACCTGCAGCCCGGAGTCCCGTGCGGTCTTGGCGACGATCGCCTCCTTGAGCGCCGGCAGCCCGCCCGCGGGGGTGTACCGGTGCATCGCCGGCTGCGCGCAGGCGGCGACGGCGGCCTGCACGATGTAGTCCGGGGTGGGGAAGTCCGGCTCGCCGGCGCCGAAGCCGATCACCGGCGTGCCCGCGGCCTTGAGCGCCTTCGC
Source organism: Geodermatophilus pulveris (assembly GCF_900188375.1). GTDB lineage: Bacteria > Actinomycetota > Actinomycetes > Mycobacteriales > Geodermatophilaceae > Geodermatophilus > Geodermatophilus pulveris. Next base: position 145,435 of record NZ_FZOO01000001.1, read on the forward strand.
CCTCGCGTCCACCGCCAGCGTGGCCGACTCGGCGATCGCGGCGATGCGGCGGGAGACGCGCCGGTCGGCGTTCGACGGCGCGGGCGAGGGGGCGGCGGGCTCCTGGCGGGAGACGGCGGTCATGTCCCCATCATGTCGGAGGCGCCGCCGCGGGACCGCCCCCGATCCCGGCCGCGGGTTCCGGCCCGGCGGGGTTGGTGGGTGCCCTCCGCGGTCCCGTACACTGACGACCCTGGGGCCACTGACCCCGCCACCGGCGTGCCCCGGAACCCCCAGGGGCCGGTGCGGACCGGAGCGGGCGACGCTGTCCCGCCAAGGGGTGTAGCTCAACTGGCAGAGCAGCGGTCTCCAAAACCGCAGGCTGCAGGTTCAAGTCCTGTCACCCCTGCCCGTGCCGCCGGCGACCGCGCCGGGGGCGCCACCCGCAGGACAGCACGACCACCGACCGTCGGCCGAGGGACAGAGGCCACCACCAGCGAGGCGAGCGAGGCGCAGTGAGCGACGAGAAGCCGGCACGCGAGGGCGACCCCCGCGCCGCCTCCGGCGCCGAGCCGACCGACGAGCAGCTCGACCGCGAGGCGCCGGGCGTGGCCGACGCCGCCGAGCTGGAGGCCGCGGAGGCCGAGCTCGCCGCCGAGGCCGAGTCCGACGAGGACAAGGTCGTGGCCGCCCGGCCCCCCGGCACCCGACGGGGCGGCCGGATCACCGCCGGCGACGACGAGGACGACGACGAGGCGCCCCGCGGTCGCCGTGCCGCCCGCGAGCGCACCCCCGCCCGCCCGGCCGGCCGGTCGCCCGAGGGCGGGGCCACCCGGTCGCGCGCGGCCGCCGAGCGCGACCGCGCGGCGGAGGCCCGGCAGCGGCGCAGCCTGCGCCGCTTCCTGCGCGAGGTCGTCGCCGAGCTGCGCAAGGTCATCTGGCCCGGCCGGCGGGAGCTGATCACCTACACGACCGTCGTCATCGTCTTCGTGGCCTTCATCGTCGCCCTGGTGGCCGGCCTGGACCTCCTCTTCGCCCAGGGCGTGCTCGCCGTCTTCGGCTGAGCCCACCCCGCCCCCACCCACGACGCCGACGAGGAAGAGACACCGTGACCGACCCCCGCGAGCCCTTCGACACCGACAGCGCCGTCGAGGCCACCGACCTCGACGACGCCCGATTCGACGCGCGCGGCACCGTGGACGTCGAGACCGGCGTGCGCGAGGCCGGCGCCGCCGAGGGTTCCGCCGACACCGCCGACCTGACGGCCGACAACCCGATGGCCGACGCCACGGCACCGTCCGACGGGGCCGGCAGCCGGCGCGCCGTCGACGCCGCCCTGGCCGGGGACCCGCTCGCCGCCCCGGCCCCCGACCACGACCCGATCGTCGTCGAGACCCTCGAGCAGGCCGAGGAGGAGGACGAGGACCCGGCCGAGGCCATGCGCAAGGTGCTGCGCGGCCAGTTCGGCGACTGGTACGTCATCCACTCCTACGCCGGCTACGAGAACAAGGTGAAGACCAACCTGGAGTCGCGCATCCAGTCGCTGGACATGGAGGACTACATCTTCCAGATCGAGGTGCCCACCGAGGAGGTCACCGAGATCAAGAACGGCAAGCGCACCCAGGTGAACCGCAAGAAGCTGCCCGGGTACCTGCTCGTCCGCATGGACCTCAACGACGAGTCGTGGGGCGCGGTCCGCAACACCCCGGGCGTCACCGGGTTCGTCGGGGCCACCTCGAAGCCCTCGCCGCTGAGCATCGACGAGGTCGTCAGCCTGCTCGCGCCGGCGGCCACCCCGCAGGCGTCCCGGACGGCGGAGGCGACCAGCACCACCGCCGCGGCCGCTCCCGCCGCCGTCGTCGACTTCGAGGTCGGGGAGTCCGTCACCGTCATGGACGGCCCGTTCGCCACCCTCCCCGCCACGATCAACGAGATCAACGCCGAGCAGCACAAGCTGCAGGTGCTGGTCTCCATCTTCGGCCGGGAGACGCCGGTCGAGCTGTCGTTCAACCAGGTCCAGAAGCTCTAACCGGACCGCAGGCCCCGCACCGGGGCCGGTTCCATCCCGTCACCCAGAAGGAAGTCATGCCCCCCAGGAAGCGGTTGACCGCGGTCATCAAGCTCCAGATCAAGGCCGGCGCGGCCACCCCCGCCCCGCCCGTGGGTCCGGCGCTCGGCCAGCACGGCGTCAACATCATGGAGTTCTGCAAGGCGTACAACGCGGCGACCGAGTCGCAGCGCGGTGACGTCGTCCCCGTCGAGATCTCCGTCTACGAGGACCGCTCGTTCACCTTCGTCACCAAGACCCCGCCGGCGGCGCGCATGCTGCTCAAGGCGGCCGGCGTGGAGAAGGGCTCCGGCGAGCCGCACAAGACCAAGGTCGCCACCGTCACGCGCGACCAGGTCCGGGAGATCGCCCAGACCAAGATGGTCGACCTCAACGCCAACTCCCTCGACGAGGCCGAGAAGATCATCGCCGGCACCGCCCGGTCGATGGGCATCACCGTCAAGTGACGGACCCCGCTGCCGCCCGGCAGCGGGGCCGTTGCAGCACGTCACCACCGTGGGAGGGCCTGCGCCGGGCCCGATCGACCACACGACTCCCGGCCGGAGCGCCGGGGGAGAGGACACCACCATGGCGAAGCACGGCAAGAAGTACCTCGAGGCCGCGGCGAAGGTCGACCGCGAGAACCTCTACTCCCCGCTGCAGGCGGCCACGCTGGCCAAGCAGACCTCGCCGACGGCCTACGACGCCACGGTCGAGGTGGCCATGCGCCTGGGCGTCGACCCGCGCAAGGCCGACCAGATGGTCCGCGGCACGGTGAACCTGCCGCACGGCACCGGCAAGACCGCCCGCGTCATCGTCTTCGCGACCGGCGACAAGGCCGCCGAGGCCGAGGCGGCCGGCGCCGACGTCGTGGGCTCCGAGGACCTGATCGAGCGCATCCAGGGCGGCTTCCTGGACTTCGACGCCGCGATCGCCACCCCGGACCAGATGGCCAAGGTCGGCCGGATCGCCCGCATCCTCGGCCCCCGCGGCCTGATGCCGAACCCGAAGACCGGCACGGTGACCCCCGACGTCACCAAGGCGGTCAACGACATCAAGGGCGGGAAGATCAACTTCCGCGTCGACAAGCAGGCCAACCTGCACCTGGTGATCGGCAAGGCCTCCTTCGACGAGACCCGGCTGGTGGAGAACTACGCCGCCGCCCTGGACGAGATCCTGCGGGCCAAGCCGGCCGCCGCCAAGGGCCGGTACCTGAAGAAGGTCACCATCTCCACCACGATGGGCCCGGGCATCCCGGTGGACCCGAACCGCACCCGCAACCTGACGGTGGACGAGCCGACCGCCTGACAGAGGACCCCCTCGCCCCCACCGCTCGCTGACTCTCGCGGCCGGCCCCTGCGAGGCGGCCGTTGCAGCACGTCACGGGGCCCCGTCGCGCACCGCGCGGCGGGGCCCTCGGGTGTCCCGGGGGCCGTGTGCGGCACGCCGGGCCCCGCGTGTACCCTGGTCGTCGTTCCCCCCACGACCGCTAGGTCGTCGCACGTCCGCGTGCGATCGAAGGTCCCGGATCCCGGGCGGCCCGCGCAGGAGGACGGTTCGACCGACGTGCCGCCGCGTGCGCCCGTCCCTCGCCCCGTGCGCCTGCGCCGGGGCGTTCCTCGTCTCCGGGCCCGTCGACCGCCCGCCGTCGTGTGCCGGCCGGTGGTCCCGCCCCACAGACGAGAGGAGGCCCATGCCCACGCAGGCGAAGGCCGCGGTGATCGACGAGATCACCGAGCGGTTCCAGTCGTCCAGCGCAGCGGTGCTCACCGAGTACCGCGGGCTGACCGTGGCCCAGCTGACCCAGCTGCGCCGTTCCCTCGGTGAGGGCAGCAGCTACGCCGTCGTCAAGAACACCCTGACGAAGCGGGCCGCGGAGCAGGTCGGCCACGCCGACCTCGCCCCGCTGCTCACCGGCCCGACCGCGATCGCCTTCATCGAGGGCGACCCGGTCAACGCGGCCAAGGCCATCCGTGACTTCGCGCGCACCAACCCGCTGCTCGTCGTCAAGGGCGGCGTGGTCGAGGGCCGCACGGTCGGCGCCGCCGAGGTCACCGCCCTCGCCGACGTCGAGCCGCGCGAGGTGCTGCTGGCCAAGCTGGCCGGCGCGATGAAGGGCAACCTGACCAAGGCCGCCGGCCTGTTCCAGGCCCCGCTGTCGCAGGTCGCCCGCCTGGCCGCCGCGCTGCAGGAGAAGCGTGAGTCCACCGAGGGCTCCCCGGATCCCTCCGCCGACACCGCTGCTGCCGACACCCCCGGCGACACCGCTGCTGCCGACACCACCACCACCGCCGACGCCGCCGATGCCGCGGCCGGCACCGACTGACCGAGAAGGAGAGATCATGGCCAAGCTGTCCACCACGGAGCTGCTCGACGCGTTCAAGGAGATGACGCTGCTCGAGCTGTCCGAGTTCGTGAAGCAGTTCGAGGAGACCTTCGAGGTCACCGCGGCTGCCCCGGTCGCCGTCGCGGCCGCCGCCCCGGGCGGTGGCGGCGGTGGCGACACCCCCGTCGTCGAGGAGCAGGACGAGTTCGACGTCATCCTCGAGGCCGCCGGTGAGAAGAAGATCCAGGTCATCAAGGAGGTGCGCGGCCTGACCTCGCTGGGCCTCAAGGAGGCCAAGGACCTGGTCGACGGCGCGCCCAAGCCGGTCCTGGAGAAGGTCGCCAAGGACGCCGCGGAGAAGGCCAAGGCCGCCCTCGAGGGCGCCGGCGCCACCGTCACCGTCAAGTGAAGGACCCCGGCGCGCCCCAGCCCCCGCTCCGTTCGGGCCGGGTCCTCGCGCCGGGGCCGTTCCAGCGCGTCACCTGACGCCGTTCCACCGCGTCCGCAGGGGCCGTCCTCCGACCGGGGGGCGGCCCCTGCGCCGTCCGTGCGCCCGGCCCGGCCGGCGCCGACGCGCGGGTCGTGGTGTCCCCACGGCCGCCGGCGGGCTGGCATCATGGTCGCGCCGTCAGCCGACGGCCCGACCCGGCCCCGGCCGGCCGGTTGCGCCCCTCGGGTGCGGTCCCCTCGTGCGGACCCCCGACGTGGACAGCCGGCCGTTCCGGGGGTAGGGTTCCCTGTTGCGCTGCCCCCTGACTGCCTGCCCGCCGAGACGGGTCGCCTGGGGTGCCCGGGGGACCACTCCCCGGTCGCCCGTCGACCGTCCCGGGCAGGACCGACGCGGACAGCCCGGCCATCACCAACGACGACCCAGGACGAAGAAGCACCGACCGCCCGCACGTCGTGAGGTCCTTGGAAGGACGCATCTTGGCAGGCTCTCGCCCCACCAGCATCTCCGCCAGCACCACTGAGTCAGCTAGTCACGGCACCACCCCCGCGGCCCCCCAGTCCGGTCCCCGCACCGGCGAGGCCGACCAGCAGAAGATCCCCGGCGCGCCGCTGCGCGTCTCGTTCGCCAAGATCTCAGAGCCGCTCGAGGTGCCGGACCTGCTGGCGCTGCAGACCGCCTCGTTCGACTGGCTCATCGGCAGCCCCGCGTGGCGCGCCACCCTCTCCCCGGAGGAGCAGGCCGACGCCGTCGGCGGCCTGGCCGAGATCCTCGAGGAGATCTCCCCGATCGAGGACTTCAGCGGTTCGATGTCGCTGTCCTTCTCCAACCCGCGCTTCGAGGACGTCAAGGCGTCCCTCGAGGAGTGCAAGGACAAGGACATGACCTACGCGGCGCCGCTGTTCGTCACCGCCGAGTTCATGAACAACACCACCGGCGAGATCAAGAGCCAGACGGTGTTCATGGGCGACTTCCCGATCATGACCCGCAAGGGCACGTTCGTGATCAACGGGACCGAGCGCGTCGTCGTGTCCCAGCTCGTCCGCAGCCCCGGCGTCTACTTCGACCGGACCCTGGACAAGACGTCGGACAAGGACGTCTTCAGCGCCAAGGTCATCCCCAGCCGGGGTGCCTGGCTGGAGTTCGACGTCGACAAGCGCGACACCGTCGGCGTCCGCATCGACCGCAAGCGCCGGCAGCCGGTCACCGTGCTGCTCAAGGCGCTGGGCTGGACCGAGGACCGCATCCGCGAGCACTTCCAGTGGTCGCCCACCGTCCTGGCCACCCTGGAGAAGGACCACATCGCCGGGCAGGACGAGGCGCTGCTGGACATCTACCGCAAGCTGCGGCCGGGCGAGCCGCCGACGCGGGAGAGCGCCCAGGCGCTGCTGGAGAACCTGTTCTTCAACGCCAAGCGCTACGACCTGGCCAAGGTCGGCCGGTACAAGGTCAACAAGAAGCTGGGCGTCACCGTGCCGCAGGGCACCTCGACGCTGACCGAGGACGACATCGTCGCCACCATCGAGTACGTGGTGCGCCTGCACGCGGGCGAGCCCGACCACGGGACCGACGACATCGACCACTTCGGCAACCGCCGGCTGCGCACCGTGGGCGAGCTGATCCAGAACCAGATCCGGGTGGGCCTGTCCCGCATGGAGCGCGTCGTCCGCGAGCGGATGACCACCCAGGACGTCGAGGCCATCACGCCGCAGACGCTGATCAACATCCGGCCGGTCGTCGCCTCCATCAAGGAGTTCTTCGGCACCAGCCAGCTGTCCCAGTTCATGGACCAGACCAACCCGCTCGCGGGCCTGACCCACAAGCGCCGCCTGTCGGCGCTGGGCCCGGGTGGTCTGTCCCGCGAGCGGGCCGGCATGGAGGTCCGCGACGTGCACCCCAGCCACTACGGCCGGATGTGCCCGATCGAGACGCCGGAGGGGCCGAACATCGGTCTGATCGGTTCGCTGTCGGCCTACGGGCGGGTCAACGCCTTCGGGTTCATCGAGACCCCGTACCGCCGGGTCAACAACGGCGTGGTCAGCGAGACGATCGACTACCTGACCGCCGACGAGGAGGACCGCTTCGTCGTCGCCCAGGCCAACTCGCCGCTGGACGCGCAGGGCCGGTTCGCCGAGGACCGCGTGCTGGTGCGCACCAAGGGCGGTGAGGTCGACTACCTCGTCCCGGAGAACGTCGACTACATGGACGTCTCCCCGCGGCAGATGACCTCGGTGGCGACGGCGATGATCCCGTTCCTCGAGCACGACGACGCCAACCGCGCGCTCATGGGCGCCAACATGCAGCGCCAGGCCGTCCCGCTGCTGCGCAGCGAGGCGCCGCTGGTCGGCACCGGCATGGAGCTGCGGGCCGCCGTCGACGCCGGCGACGTCGTCGTGGCGGAGAAGGCTGGCGTGGTCGAGGACTCCACCGCCGACTACGTCACCGTCATGGCCGACGACGGCACCCGGCAGACCTACCGGCTGCTGAAGTTCCGCCGCTCCAACCAGGGCACCTCGATCAACCAGACCCCCGTCGTCGACGAGGGCCAGCGGGTCGAGGTCGGCCAGGTCATCGCCGACGGGCCGTGCACCGACCGCGGCGAGATGGCGCTGGGCAAGAACCTGCTCGTCGCCTTCATGCCGTGGGAGGGCCACAACTACGAGGACGCGATCATCCTGTCGCAGCGCCTCGTGCAGGACGACGTCCTGTCCTCGATCCACATCGAGGAGTTCGAGGTCGACGCCCGCGACACCAAGCTCGGCGCCGAGGAGATCACCCGGGACATCCCGAACGTCTCCGAAGAGGTCCTCGCCGACCTCGACGAGCGCGGCATCATCCGCATCGGCGCCGAGGTCGTCCCCGGCGACATCCTCGTCGGCAAGGTCACGCCCAAGGGCGAGACCGAGCTGACCCCCGAGGAGCGGCTGCTGCGGGCGATCTTCGGCGAGAAGGCCCGCGAGGTCCGCGACACCAGCCTCAAGGTCAAGCACGGCGAGTCCGGCAAGGTCATCGGCGTCCGCGTGTTCTCGCGCGAGGACGGCGACGAGCTGCCCGCCGGCGTCAACGAGCTGATCCGGGTCTACGTCGCCCAGATGCGCAAGATCTCCGACGGCGACAAGCTCGCCGGTCGGCACGGCAACAAGGGCGTCATCGCGAAGATCCTGCCGCAGGAGGACATGCCGTTCCTCGAGGACGGCACGCCGGTCGACATCGTGCTCAACCCGCTGGGCGTGCCCGGCCGGATGAACGTCGGCCAGGTCCTGGAGACCCACCTCGGGTGGGTGGCCAAGACCGGCTGGCAGGTCGAGGGCACCCCGGAGTGGGCGGCCAACCTGCCCGACGCCGCGCGCGCGGCCGGGCCGGGCACCCGGACGGCGACGCCGGTGTTCGACGGGGCCCGCGAGGAGGAGATCATCGGCCTGCTGGGCTCGACGGTCCCCAACCGCGACGGCAACCGGATGGTGCAGCCCACCGGCAAGGCGCGGCTGTTCGACGGCCGTTCCGGGGAGCCCTTCCCCGAGGCGATCTCGGTCGGCTACGTCTACATCCTGAAGCTGCTGCACCTGGTCGACGACAAGATCCACGCCCGCTCGACCGGCCCCTACTCGATGATCACGCAGCAGCCGCTGGGTGGTAAGGCGCAGTTCGGTGGCCAGCGCTTCGGTGAGATGGAGTGCTGGGCGATGCAGGCCTACGGCGCGGCCTACGCGCTGCAGGAGCTGCTCACCATCAAGTCCGACGACATCCTCGGCCGCGTCAAGGTCTACGAGGCCATCGTCAAGGGCGAGAACATCCCCGAGCCGGGCATCCCGGAGTCGTTCAAGGTGTTGCTGAAGGAGCTGCAGTCGCTCTGCCTGAACGTGGAGGTCCTCTCCGGCGACGGCCAGGCGATCGAGCTGCGCGACACCGACGACGAGGTCTTCCGGGCCGCGGAGGAGTTGGGCATCGACCTGTCCCGCCGCGAGCCCTCGAGCGTCGAGGACGTCTAAGCCGACCCGTCGGCCGGCCCCGGTGCGCCGGGGCCGGCCGGCTCCGACTCCTGACACACATTGAGAACTAGCCCCGGAAAGGGGTCCCCTTGCTCGACGTCAACTTCTTCGACGAGTTGCGCATCGGTCTGGCCAGCGGCGACGACATCCGCCAGTGGTCGCACGGTGAGGTGAAGAAGCCCGAGACCATCAACTACCGGACGCTGCGTCCGGAGAAGGACGGTCTCTTCTGCGAGAAGATCTTCGGTCCCACCCGGGACTGGGAGTGCTACTGCGGCAAGTACAAGCGGGTCCGCTTCAAGGGCATCATCTGCGAGCGCTGCGGCGTCGAGGTGACCCGCGCCAAGGTGCGCCGTGAGCGGATGGGCCACATCGAGCTGGCCGCGCCGGTCACCCACATCTGGTTCTTCAAGGGCGTCCCCTCGCGCCTGGGCTACCTGCTCGACCTGGCGCCCAAGGACCTCGAGAAGATCATCTACTTCGCCGCCTACCTGATCACCTCGGTCGACGACGAGGCGCGCCACCGCGACCTGCCGACCGTCGAGGCCGAGATCAGCGCGGAGAAGTCCAACCTGGAGAACCGCCGGGACGCCGACGTGGAGGCCCGCCAGCAGAAGCTGGAGGCCGACCTCGCCGAGCTGGAGGCCGAGGGCGCCAAGTCCGACGTCCGCCGCAAGGTGCGCGAGGGCGGCGAGCGCGAGATGCGCCAGCTGCGCGACCGCGCCCAGCGGGAGATCGACCGCCTCGAGGAGGTGCTCGACACCTTCCGCAAGCTGGAGGTCAAGCAGCTCATCGCCGACGAGGGCCTCTACCGCGAGCTGCGCGACCGCTTCGGTGAGTACTTCGAGGGCGGCATGGGTGCCGCGGCGCTGCAGAAGCTGCTCGCCGACTTCGACCTCGACGCCGAGGCCGCCTCGCTGCGCGAGACCATCCGCAGCGGCAAGGGCCAGCGCAAGCTGCGGGCCCTCAAGCGGCTGAAGGTCGTCGCGGCGTTCCAGCAGACCCGCAACTCGCCCATGGGCATGGTGCTGGACTGCGTGCCGGTCATCCCGCCGGACCTGCGCCCGATGGTGCAGCTCGACGGTGGCCGCTTCGCCACCAGCGACATGAACGACCTGTACCGCCGGGTCATCAACCGGAACAACCGACTCAAGCGGCTGCTCGACCTCGGCGCGCCCGAGATCATCGTGAACAACGAGAAGCGGATGCTCCAGGAGTCCGTGGACGCGCTGTTCGACAACGGCCGCCGTGGCCGGCCCGTCACCGGCCCGGGCAACCGTCCGCTGAAGTCGCTGTCGGACCTGCTCAAGGGCAAGCAGGGCCGGTTCCGCCAGAACCTGCTGGGCAAGCGCGTCGACTACTCGGGCCGTTCGGTCATCGTCGTCGGCCCGCAGCTGAAGCTGCACCAGTGCGGCCTGCCCAAGCAGATGGCGCTGGAGCTGTTCAAGCCGTTCGTCATGAAGCGGCTGGTCGACCTCAACCACGCGCAGAACATCAAGTCCGCCAAGCGGATGGTCGAGCGCGCCCGTCCCGTGGTCTGGGACGTGCTGGAGGAGGTCATCACCGAGCACCCGGTGCTGCTGAACCGGGCGCCGACGCTGCACCGCCTGGGCATCCAGGCCTTCGAGCCGCAGCTGGTCGAGGGCAAGGCCATCCAGATCCACCCGCTGGTCTGCACCGCGTTCAACGCGGACTTCGACGGCGACCAGATGGCGGTGCACCTGCCGCTGTCGGCGGAGGCGCAGGCCGAGGCCCGGATCCTCATGCTGTCCAGCAACAACATCCTGAGCCCGGCCGACGGTCGCCCGATCACCGCGCCGACCCAGGACATGGTGCTGGGCCTGTACCACCTGACCACCCTGGTGCCCAGCCGGCACGAGGCCGACGGCGGCCAGCCGGCGGCCTACGGTTCCGCCGCCGAGGCGATCATGGCGTTCGACATGGGCGCGCTGGGGCTGCAGGAGCGGGCACTGATCCGCCTCGACGAGGTGTTCGGCGTCGACAACGGCAAGGTCAACGAGCCGTGGGAGCAGCCGGAGGACTGGACCCCCGGTCAGCCGGCGCTGGTCCGCACCAGCCTGGGCCGGGTGCTGTTCAACGAGGCCCTGCCCGAGGACTACCGGTTCGTCAACTACCAGGTGCCGAAGAAGGAGCTCGGGGCGATCGTCAACGACCTCGCCGAGCGCTACCCCAAGGTGCAGGTCGCGGCGACGCTGGACGCGCTGAAGTCCGCCGGCTTCCGGTGGGCCACCCGCTCGGGCGTGACGATCGCCATCGACGACGTCGTCACCCCGCCGGCCAAGCAGGAGATCCTGGACCGGCACGAGGCCGAGGCCCGGCAGATCGAGCGCCAGTACGAGCGCGGCGTCATCACCGACGCCGAGCGGCGTGGCGAGCTGATCGAGATCTGGACCCGCGCGCGGGCCGAGGTCAGCCAGGCGATGGTGGACAACTTTCCGACCACCAACCCGGTCTGGGTCATGGTCAACTCCGGCGCCCGCGGCAACATGATGCAGATCAGCCAGATCGCCGGCATGCGCGGCCTGGTGGCCAACCCGAAGGGCGAGATCATCCCGCGGCCGATCAAGGCCAACTTCCGGGAGGGTCTGTCCGTGCTGGAGTACTTCATCTCCACGCACGGCGCGCGCAAGGGCCTGGCCGACACGGCGCTCCGCACCGCGGACTCCGGCTACCTCACCCGCCGGCTGGTCGACGTCTCCCAGGACGTCATCATCCGCGAGGAGGACTGCGGCACCGAGCGCGGCGTCATCATGCCGATCGCGACCTCGGTCGACGGCGTGCTCACCCGCGACGCGCACGTGGAGACCAGCGTGTACGCCCGCGCCCTGGCCACCGACGTGGTGGCCGAGGACGGCACGCTCATCGCGCAGGCCGGCTCCGACCTGGGTGACGTGCTCATCCAGGCGCTGGTCGACGCCGGCGTCGCGGAGGTCAAGGTCCGCTGCGTCCTGACCTGCGAGTCGCTGCTCGGCACCTGCGCCACCTGCTACGGCCGGTCGCTCGCGACCGGCAAGCTGGTGGACGTCGGCGAGGCGGTCGGCATCATCGCCGCCCAGTCGATCGGCGAGCCCGGCACCCAGCTGACGATGCGCACCTTCCACACCGGTGGTGTCGCGGGTGAGGACATCACCCACGGCCTGCCGCGTGTGGTGGAGCTCTTCGAGGCCCGCGTCCCCAAGGGCAAGGCCCCGATCGCCGAGCTGGCCGGCACCGTCCGCATCGAGGACGGCGAGCAGTTCCGCAAGCTGACGATCACCCCGGACGACGGCTCCGACGAGGTCGTCTACGACAAGCTGTCGCGCCGGTCGCGGCTGCGGGTCGAGGACGGCGCGCACGTCGAGGTCGGCGAGCAGCTCACCGAGGGTGCGGTGGACCCGCACGAGGTGCTGCGGATCATGGGCCCGCGCGAGGTGCAGCTGCACCTGGTCCGCGAGGTCCAGGAGGTCTACCGCAGCCAGGGCGTGTCGATCCACGACAAGCACATCGAGGTGATCATCCGTCAGATGCTCAAGCGGGTGACCATCATCGACTCGGGCGCCACGGAGTTCCTGCCCGGTGCGCTGGTCGAGCGGACCCTGTTCGAGACCGAGAACCGCCGGGTCGTCGCCGAGGGCAACGAGCCGGCCTCGGCCCGCCCGGTGCTCATGGGCATCACCAAGGCCTCGCTCGCGACCGAGTCGTGGCTGTCGGCCGCCTCCTTCCAGGAGACGACCAAGGTGCTCACCGACGCGGCCATCCAGGGCAAGAGCGACAGCCTGCTCGGTCTCAAGGAGAACGTGATCATCGGGAAGCTGATCCCGGCCGGCACGGGCATCAGCCGCTACCGGAACATCACGGTCGAGCCGACCGAGGAGGCCCGCGCCGCCGTCTACACGATGGCCGGGTACGACGACGGGCAGTACTACAGCCCCGACGTCTTCGGTCAGGGCACCGGCGAGGCCGTGCGCCTGGAGGAGTACGACTGGCGGGGCTGAGGAAGGACCCTCGTCCCCCCACGCCTCGCTCGCTCGGCGCGGGCCCCTGACGACGGCCGTTCCAGTAGGTCAGGAGGGCCCCGCAGACCGGCAGGTCTGCGGGGCCCTCCCGTCTCCCACGACAGCTCTGCGGCGGTGTCCCTGCCCTGCGGGTCCGGCAGCACCCGCAGAGCACGAGGAACGCCCGCAGAGCCCTCACCCGTCGGCGATCCTCCGCATGGTCTCGACGGTGCGCAGCCGGCCCTCGGGGGAGTCGTCGAGGGGCTGCAGCAGCAGGGTGGTCACCCCGGCCTCGCGGAAGGCGGCCACCCGCTCGGCCACGTGGGACTCCGGGCCGACCAGCGCGGTGGCGCGCACCAGCTCCTCGGGGACGGCGGCGGCGGCCTCGTCCTTGCGACCGTCGAGGTAGAGGTCCTGCACGGTGCGCGCCTCGTCCTCGTAGCCGTACCGACGGGCCAGGTCGTTGTAGAAGTTCCTCCCGCGCGCGCCCATGCCGCCGATGTAGAGCGCCAGCTGCGGGCGCACGTGGTCCAGCAGCGCGTCGGCGTCCTCCCCGACGGCGACCGGGACGCCCACGGCGATCTGCAGGTCGCCCAGTGCCGGGTCGCGCCGCGACCTCCCCGCGGCCAGGGACTCGCCCCACACGGAGCCGGCCTTCTCCGGGACGAAGAAGATCGGCTCCCAGATCTCGGCGATCTCCGCCGCCAGCTCGACGTTCTTCGGCCCGATCGCGGCGAGCATGACCGGGATGCGGTCGCGGACCGGGGTGTTGATGAGCTTCAGCGGCTTGCCCAGCCCGGTGCCCTGCTCGGGGGGCAGCGGGACGTGGTACTTCGGCCCGTCGTGGACCAGCCGCTCCCGGCGCCACACCTGCCGGCAGATGTCCACGACCTCGCGGGTGCGCTGCAGCGGGGCGTCGTAGGCGACGCCGTGCCAGCCCTCGATCACCTGGGGTCCGGAGGCGCCGAGCCCGAGGGTGAACCGGCCGTCGGACACGAGGTCCAGGCCCGCGGCGGTCATCGCGGTCAGGGCCGGGGTGCGGCTGTAGATGGGCAGGATGGCGCTCATCAGCTCGACCCGCTCGGTCACCGCGGCCAGGTAGCCCAGCTGGCTGACGGCGTCGAAGGTGTAGACCTCCGCGACGGTGGCGAGGTCCAGTCCCGCGGACTCGAGCTGCCGGATCTCGGCCGCCGTCTGGCGGAACCCCCCGCTGTAGCTGGCCTGGATGCCGATGCGCACGTGCACTCCTCGGGTCGCCGGCGCCCTCGTCGGCGCCGCGCCGACCGTATCGAGTGGCGGGGGAGTGGGGGGCCCGGCGTCAGAGGGGGCGGACGACCCCGACGACCTCGGTCACCACGCGGACGCCGTCCACGTCGCCGGGCACCCGCTCCGCGGCGCGCACGTCGGAGAGGTCGACCTTCACCACGTAGCCGCTGTCCCGGCGGGCCAGCCCGACGCCGACGACCCCCGGGTCCGCGGCCAGCCGGGAGCTCAGGGCCCGCTTGGCGGCTCGGGCGGACGCGCGGTCGGTCATGCGCCCATGGTGCCCCCGATCAGGCCGCCGCGACAGTAGGCGGACGCCGCCCCACCCCCGTGGGCCGGGCGGGGGGCGCGGCCGGGACGGCGTCCCTCAGCCGGCGACCCACTGCAGGTCCAGAACGGCCAGCACGGTGGCGAGGGGGTTGGCGAAGGTGACCCCGCCGCCCTCGCGCCCCCCGGTGTCGCTGCCGGCGAACAGCAGGCCGAGCGGTGCCCGGTCCGCGCTGCGCCAGACCACCGACCCGCTGTCGCCGCCGGCGCTGAAGCCGCCTCCGACCCCGTCGATCTCCAGCTGGTCGTCGAAGGTGTACACCGCGTCGTCGTACTGGACGGCCACGCCGTCGACCTCCACCGCGCTGACCCGGCCCACCGTGTGCCCGGTGGTCCGCCCGACCTTCTCCACCCGCTCGTCGGGCTCGACGTCGTCGACCTGCAGCGGGTCGGCCCCCAGCGGGCCGCCGGGGAACCGGCCCGGATCCAGGGGCACCTCGGCGTCGACCACCGCGGCGGCGGCGTCGACCAGGTTGGCCGGCCCGCCCGCGCCGAACCGCTCGACCGCGGCCAGCGTCGCGACGCGGTCGGCCGCCGGGTCCCCGCCGTCGGCCGGGCCCGGCTGCAGCACCGGGTCGCCCACCGCGGCGGTGTCACGGGCGGCCAGCACGTGGTTGTTGGACAGGACCGCCAGCCGGCCGCCGACCCGCACGAAGCCGCCGAGCGTCCCCGCCGTCACCGCCGGGTGGCCCACCGACAGCCCGGGGACCAGCGGCCGGGCGCGCCGCTGCAGCTCCCCGGGGGTGGGGGAGGACAGTGCGTGGACCGGGCCGATGACCCGGACGTCGACCTCGTCGAGCACCGCGTCGTCCAGGCCCGCCAGCAGCACGTCGGCGTCCTCCTTGGCCGCCAGCCGGATGGCCAGGTGGGCGCGGCCGGGACCCACCGGTGCCAGCCCGAGGGCCGGCCGGGCCCACCGCCGGCCCCCGAGGTCGCTGGCGGAGACCGGCCCGGCCGAGCGGGCGAGCCGCGCGGCCAGGTGGGCCTTGAGCTCCCGGGCGAGGTCGACGTGCACGTGTCCTCCGGTGGCGGTGGGTGGGCGTCCTGGTACCGACGGTAGGGCCCGGGTACGACAGTCGCCCGCGTGACCGGGCCTCCGGTCCCGATCGGGTGGTCGTGTCCTCCGACCCGGCGGTGCCCGGCGGAGCCGCTACAGTCGGTCGCCGTACCGCCGGGAGCTCCCCGGGTCCGCCCCGGAACACCACCGCACCCCCGGCAGTTGCACCGCACGTCGACCCCTGCGGACGGTCCCCGTGACCGCCTGCCGGCGTGCTGGACCCGGCTTTGACCGGCCTCCGGAGCGCGGGTATCGTGGTCAGCCGTGCCCAGGGTGCCCTGGGCCTGCTCCCGTTCGCGGTGCGCCTGCCGGCTAGGTGGTGGCGCCGAGTCGCGGGGGGCGACCGATCCGGTTCGAACCACCGGCCGGTCCCGGGGACGGCGACACGCCCGACCGCGGGGGCCGGTGGTGCACCGCGGCCGGACCCGGGTACGACCCCAGCAGGACCGGCACCCCGGGCACGACAGCGCACTTCCAGCAGAGCACCGTCCGCAGTACGACCCAGCGCAGGTAGGAGATCCAGGCCACCCATGCCCACGATCAACCAGCTGGTCCGCAAGGGCCGCGAGGACAAGGTCGAGAAGACCAAGACCCCGGCGCTGAAGGGCTCCCCTCAGCGTCGCGGCGTGTGCACGCGCGTGTACACGACGACGCCGAAGAAGCCGAACTCGGCGCTGCGCAAGGTCGCTCGCGTCCGCCTCACCAGTGGCATCGAGGTGACCGCGTACATCCCGGGTGTCGGCCACAACCTGCAGGAGCACTCGATGGTGCTCGTGCGCGGCGGCCGTGTGAAGGACCTCCCCGGCGTGCGCTACAAGATCATCCGCGGGTCGCTCGACACCCAGGGCGTCCGCAACCGCAAGCAGGCTCGCAGCCGGTACGGCGCGAAGAAGGAGAAGAGCTGACATGCCGCGCAAGGGCCCCGCGCCGCGCCGCCCGCTGGTCGCCGACCCGGTGTACCAGTCGCCGCTGGTGACCCAGCTGGTCAACAAGGTGCTCGTCGACGGCAAGCGCTCGGTCGCCGAGGCGATCGTCTACGGCGCCCTCGAGGGTTGCCGCACCAAGACCGACACCGACCCGGTCGTGACGCTCAAGCGCGCGCTGGACAACGTCAAGCCGGCCCTCGAGGTCCGCAGCCGCCGCGTCGGCGGTGCGACCTACCAGGTGCCGGTCGAGGTCCGTGCCTCGCGCAGCACCACCCTCGGCCTGCGCTGGCTGATCCAGTACAGCCGGGCCCGTCGCGAGAAGACGATGACCGAGCGCCTGATGAACGAGCTGCTCGACGCGAGCAACGGTCTCGGCGCCGCGGTCAAGCGTCGTGAGGACACCCACAAGATGGCCGAGTCGAACAAGGCCTTCGCGCACTACCGCTGGTAGGCGCACCCCGCCGGCGGGAGCCGGCACCCGCGGCCGGCGGGCGAGTCCGGGCCACCCCCGGACGTCCGCACGCGGACCCAGAGCACAGAGGAGTGAGGAATGGCCAGCAACGCGGCCCAGCTCGCCAAGACCCGCAACATCGGGATCATGGCGCACATCGACGCCGGCAAGACCACGACGACCGAGCGCATCCTCTTCTACACCGGTATCAACTACAAGATCGGTGAGGTCCACGACGGCGCGGCCACGATGGACTGGATGGAGCAGGAGCAGGAGCGCGGCATCACCATCACGTCCGCCGCGACGAAGTGCACCTGGAACGGCCACGACATCAACATCATCGACACCCCCGGGCACGTCGACTTCACCGTCGAGGTGGAGCGGTCCCTGCGGGTGCTCGACGGCGCGGTCGCGGTCTACGACGGCGTCGCCGGCGTGGAGCCCCAGACCGAGCAGGTGTGGCGGCAGGCCGAGAAGTACGGCGTCCCGCGGATGTGCTTCGTCAACAAGCTGGACCGCACCGGTGCCAACTTCTTCCGCTGCGTCGACATGATGGTCGAGCGGCTGGCCGCCAACCCCCTGGTGCTGCAGCTGCCCATCGGTGCCGAGGCCGACTTCATCGGCGTCGTCGACCTGGTCCAGATGCGCGCGCTCACCTGGCGCGGGGAGACCAAGATGGGCGAGGACTACGCCATCGAGGAGATCCCGGCCGAGCTCGCCGACCAGGCCGCCGAGTACCGCGAGAAGCTGCTGGAGAACATCGCGGACTTCGACGACGCCCTCATGGAGGCCTACCTCGGCGGCGAGGAGATCTCCGTCGACCGGCTGAAGGCCGCGATCCGCAAGGCGACCATCGCCGCGCAGGTCAACCCGGTCCTCACCGGGACCGCGTTCAAGAACAAGGGCGTGCAGCCCCTCCTGGACGCCGTCGTGGACTACCTGCCGAGCCCGCTGGACGTCGGCGCGATCGTCGGGACGGCCATGGACGGCGAGACCGAGGTCCTGCGGCACGCCGACGAGGACGAGCCGTTCTCCGCGCTGGCCTTCAAGATCCAGACCGACCAGCACCTGGGCAAGCTGACCTACATCCGCGTGTACTCCGGGCGGCTGGACTCCGGGTCCCCGGTGCTCAACAGCACCAAGGACCGCAAGGAGCGGGTCGGCAAGATCTACCAGATGCACGCCAACAAGCGCGAGGAGCGCGCGGGCGTGGGCGCCGGCCAGATCGTCGCGGTCAACGGCATGAAGCAGACGACCACCGGTGACACCCTCTGCGACCCGCAGAAGCCGGTGATCCTGGAGTCGATGACCTTCCCCGCGCCGGTCATCTCCGTCGCCATCGAGCCCAAGACCAAGGGCGACCAGGAGAAGCTGGGCACGGCCATCCAGAAGCTGGCCGAGGAGGACCCGACCTTCCAGGTCCGCCTCGACGAGGAGACCGGCCAGACCGTCATCTCCGGCATGGGCGAGCTGCACCTGGAGATCCTGGTCGACCGCATGCGGCGGGAGTTCCGGGTCGAGGCCAACGTCGGCAAGCCGCAGGTCGCCTACCGCGAGACCATCCGCAAGGCGGTCGAGAAGTACGACTACACGCACAAGAAGCAGACCGGTGGCTCCGGGCAGTTCGCCAAGGTCCAGGTCTCCATCGAGCCGCTCGAGGTGGCCGGGGACGGCCCGACCTACGAGTTCGTCAACGCCGTCACCGGTGGCCGCATCCCGAAGGAGTACATCCCCTCGGTCGACGCGGGCATGCAGGACGCGATGCAGTACGGCATCCTCGCCGGCTACCCGGTCGTGGGCGTCAAGGCCACCCTGCTCGACGGCCAGTACCACGAGGTCGACTCCTCGGAGATGGCCTTCAAGATCGCCGGCTCCATGGTCTTCAAGGAGGCCGCCCGCAAGGCCAGCCCGGCCCTGCTCGAGCCGATGATGGCCGTCGAGGTCGTCACGCCCGAGGACTACATGGGCGACGTCATCGGCGACCTGAACTCCCGGCGCGGCACGATCCAGGCGATGGAGGAGCGCTCCGGCGCCCGCGTCGTCCGGGCCCTGGTGCCGCTCTCGGAGATGTTCGGCTACGTGGGCGACCTGCGCAGCCGCACCCAGGGACGGGCGAGCTACACCATGGTGTTCGACTCGTACGCCGAGGTCCCGCAGAACGTCGCCAAGGAGATCATCGCCAAGGCGACGGGCGAGTAACCGCAACCGTCCGGACGGCGGGCCCCCGGCCCGCCGTCCCCCCAGCGAGCCCACCCCCAGAGTTCGCGCACCACTGCGACACCACGAGGAGAGGAACCCAGTGGCCAAGGCCAAGTTCGAGCGGACCAAGCCGCACGTCAACATCGGCACCATCGGGCACATCGACCACGGCAAGACGACGCTGACCGCGGCGATCACCAAGGTCCTGCACGACAAGTACCCCGACCTCAACGAGGCGTCGGCCTTCGACCAGATCGACAAGGCGCCCGAGGAGAAGGCCCGCGGCATCACGATCTCGATCGCGCACGTGGAGTACCAGACGGAGAACCGTCACTACGCGCACGTCGACTGCCCCGGCCACGCCGACTACATCAAGAACATGATCACCGGTGCGGCGCAGATGGACGGCGCCATCCTGGTGGTCGCGGCGACCGACGGCCCGATGCCGCAGACCAAGGAGCACGTCCTCCTGGCCCGCCAGGTCGGCGTCCCCTACATCGTCGTGGCGCTCAACAAGGCCGACATGGTCGACGACGAGGAGATCCTCGAGCTCGTCGAGCTGGAGGTCCGCGAGCTGCTCAGCGAGTACGAGTTCCCGGGCGACGACGTCCCCGTGGTCCGCGTGTCGGCGCTCAAGGCCCTCGAGGGCGACGCCGAGTGGGGCGACAAGCTCATGGAGCTCATGAACGCGGTCGACACCGCGATCCCCGAGCCCGAGCGCGAGATCGACAAGCCCTTCCTCATGCCCGTCGAGGACGTCTTCACCATCACCGGTCGCGGCACCGTCGTCACCGGTCGCGTGGAGCGCGGCGTCGTCAAGGTGTCGGAGACCATCGAGATCGTCGGCATCCGCCCGAACTCGACCTCCACCACCGTCACCGGCGTCGAGATGTTCCGCAAGCTGCTCGACCAGGGGCAGGCCGGCGACAACGTGGGCCTGCTGCTGCGCGGCATCAAGCGCGAGGACGTCGAGCGCGGCCAGGTCGTCGTGAAGCCGGGCTCGATCACCCCGCACACGAACTTCGAGGGCTCGGTCTACATCCTCTCGAAGGACGAGGGTGGGCGTCACACGCCCTTCTTCAACAACTACCGTCCGCAGTTCTACTTCCGGACCACGGACGTCACCGGCGTCGTGACCCTGCCGGCCGGCACCGAGATGGTCATGCCGGGCGACAACACCGAGATGACGGTCGAGCTGATCCAGCCGATCGCCATGGAGGAGGGCCTGCGGTTCGCCATCCGTGAGGGTGGCCGCACCGTCGGCGCCGGTCGCGTCACCAAGATCCTCAAGTAGTCCCCTGACGGGCGGCGGCCGCTGGTCGGCCGCCGCCCGTCACCGGGTCAGCAGACCCACTCGAACGTTCACACCCGATCGGCAGGAGTAGAAGACAGCGATGGCGGGACAGAAGATCCGCATCCGGCTGAAGGCCTACGACCACGAGGCGATCGACGCCTCGGCGCGGCGCATCGTCGACACGGTGACCAAGACCGGTGCGCGCGTCGTCGGCCCGGTGCCGCTGCCGACGGAGAAGAACGTGTACTGCGTCATCCGCTCGCCGCACAAGTACAAGGACTCGCGCGAGCACTTCGAGATGCGCACGCACAAGCGGCTCATCGACATCCTCGACCCGACGCCGAAGACGGTCGACGCGCTCATGCGCATCGACCTGCCGGCCTCGGTCGACGTCAACATCCAGTAAGGGCAGTCAGCAGACATGGCGAGCACATTCCGCGGACTCCTCGGGGAGAAGCTGGGCATGACCCAGGTCTTCGACGAGAACAACCGCATCGTGCCGGTGACCGTCGTCAAGGCGGGCCCGTGTGTGGTGACCCAGGTGCGCACCCCCGAGGTGGACGGCTACTCCGCCGTCCAGCTCGGCTTCGGCGAGATCGACCCGCGCAAGGTGAACAGGCCCGAGGGCGGGCACTTCGCCAAGGCCGGCGTCACGCCGCGGCGGCACCTGGTGGAGCTGCGCACGAAGGACGCGTCGGAGTACACGGTCGGCCAGGAGCTGACCGCCGAGGTCTTCGACGGCGTGGCCCGGGTCGACGTCATCGGCACCAGCAAGGGCAAGGGCACCGCCGGTGTCATGAAGCGCCACGGGTTCAAGGGCCTGGGCGCCGCGCACGGCACCCAGCGCAAGCACCGGTCGCCCGGGTCCATCGGCGGGGCCTCGACCCCCGGCCGCGTCTTCAAGGGCCTGCGCATGGCCGGCCGCATGGGCGCGGTCAAGACCACCACCCTGTCGCTGACCGTCCACAAGGTGGACGCCGAGCGCGGGCTGCTGTTGATCAAGGGCGCCATCCCCGGCCCGAAGGGCGGCCTCGTGCTCGTCCGATCGGCCGTCAAGGGCGGCCCCGTGGGGAGTGAGGACCAGTGAGCACGTCCGTCCAGGGCGGGGCGACCCGGGACCGGAGCGACCGCCAGGTCGACGTCCGGACCCCGGCGGGGTCGAGCACCGGCAGCGTGACGCTGCCCGGCGAGATCTTCGACGCGTCGGCCAACGTCTCCCTCATGCACCAGGTCGTGGTGGCCCAGCTGGCCGCCGCGCGCCAGGGCACGCACTCGACCAAGACCCGCGGCCAGGTCAGCGGCGGTGGCGCCAAGCCCTACCGCCAGAAGGGCACCGGCCGGGCCCGCCAGGGCTCGACCCGCGCGCCGCAGTTCGAGGGCGGTGGCATCGTCCACGGCCCCCAGCCGCGCGACTACTCGCAGCGGACCCCGAAGAAGATGAAGGCCGCCGCCCTGCGCGGGGCCCTGTCCGACCGGGCCCGCGAGGACCGCGTGCACGTGGTGAGCACCTTCGTCGACGGGGACGCCCCGAGGACCCGGGCCGCGCTGGCGACGCTGCAGTCGATCACCCAGGCCAAGCGGGTGCTCGTGGTCCTCGACCGCGACGACGTCCTCAACTGGGTGAGCCTGCGCAACCTGCCGCAGGTCCACCTGCTGGAGGCCGGCCAGCTCAACACCTACGACGTGCTGGTCGCCGACGAGGTCGTGTTCACCGAGACCGCGCTGGCCGAGTTCGTCGCCGGCACGGGCCGTGGCCGCGAGCTCGTCCAGCCCGACCTGACGACGCCGGACATCCCCGGCTCCGTCCCCTCCATCGCGCCCGCCGAGGGTGCCGGCACCGTCGACACCCCGACCGGTGCCGGCGCGGCCGACGGGTCCACGGCGGCCCAGCCGGCCGCGGTCGACCCCGCGGACCCGGCCCCGGCCGACGCGGTGCAGGCGGCGAAGACCCCGGCGGCGGCGGCCGAGGCCGCCAACGCCGGGCCGGACGCCACCGCGCCGACCGAGGACGGCACCACCGACGCGAGCACCGAGGAGAAGGCATGAGCGTCCGCGACCCCCGGGACGTCCTGGTGTCCCCGGTCATCTCCGAGAAGAGCTACGGGCTGCTCGACGAGAACCAGTACACCTTCGTCGTGCTGCCCGAGGCCAACAAGACGCAGATCAAGATCGCGGTCGAGCAGGTCTTCAACGTGAAGGTCCTCGGCGTGAACACCATCAACCGCCAGGGTAAGCGCAAGCGGAGCAAGGGCAACAAGCTCGGCAAGCGCAAGGACACCAAGCGGGCCATCGTCTCGCTGGCCCCCGGCGACCGCATCGAGATCTTCGGTGGTCCCGGCGCCTGAGCGCCGGTGACCGTCCGGACCAGAGACAGAGGGACCGAGAGCAATGCCCATCCGCAAGTACAAGCCGACGACGCCGGGCCGCCGCGGCTCCAGCGTCGCCGACTTCGCCGAGGTCACCCGCGACCACCCCGAGAAGTCGCTGGTCCGGCCGCTGCACGGCCGCGGCGGGCGCAACGTGCACGGGAAGGTCACCGCGCGGCACCAGGGCGGCGGGCACAAGCGTGCCTACCGCCTGATCGACTTCCGCCGGGCCGACAAGGACGGCGTGCCGGCGAAGGTCGCGCACATCGAGTACGACCCGAACCGCACCTCGCGCATCGCGCTGCTGCACTTCGCCGATGGCGAGAAGCGCTACATCCTCGCGCCGGCCCGGCTGCGGCAGGGCGACACCGTGGAGTGCGGCCCCACGGCCGACATCAAGCCCGGCAACAACCTGCCGCTGCGCAACATCCCGGTCGGCACGGTCGTGCACGCCATCGAGCTGCGGCCCGGCGGCGGCGCGAAGATCGCCCGGTCCGCGGGCACCAGCGTCCAGCTGGTCGCCCGAGAGGGCCGGCTCGCGCAGCTGCGCATGCCGTCCGGGGAGATCCGCAACGTCGACGTCCGCTGCCGCGCGACCGTCGGCGAGGTGGGCAACGCCGAGCAGTCGAACATCAACTGGGGCAAGGCCGGCCGCATGCGCTGGAAGGGCAAGCGCCCGACCGTCCGCGGTGTCGCGATGAACCCGGTGGACCACCCGCACGGCGGTGGTGAGGGCAAGACCTCCGGTGGGCGGCACCCGGTGAACCCGAAGGGCAAGCCGGAGGGCCGCACGCGCAAGCGCAAGGCCAGTGACGCCCTGATCGTGCGCCGCCGGCGCACCAACAAGAAGCGCTGAGCGGGTAGAGGAGTCCGACAGACATGCCACGCAGCCTGAAGAAGGGCCCGTTCGTCGACGACCACCTGCTCAAGAAGGTGGACGCGCAGAACGACAAGGGCACCAAGAACGTCATCCGGACCTGGTCGCGTCGTTCCACGATCATCCCGGACATGCTCGGCCACACGATCGCCGTCCACGACGGCCGCAAGCACGTCCCGGTCTTCGTGACCGAGGCGATGGTCGGGCACAAGCTCGGCGAGTTCGCACCCACGCGCACCTTCCGTGGGCACGTGAAGGACGACCGCCGGTCCCGGCGCGGCTGACCAGGTAGAGAGAGACACCCATGACATCCCAGCTGGGAGAGGAGACGCCGGTCGCCCGGGCCACCGCCCGCTTCGTCCGCGTCACCCCCATGAAGGCACGCCGGGTGGTGGACCTCGTCCGCTACCTGCCGACCGAGGAGGCCCTGGCCCTGCTGCGCTACGCGCCGCAGGCCGCCAGCGAGCCGGTCCTCAAGGTGGTCGCCAGCGCGGTCGCCAACGCCGAGCACAACCTGCGGCTCGACCCCGCCGCGCTGGTCGTCAGCGCGGCGTACGTCGACGAGGGCCCGACGCTCAAGCGGATCCGCCCGCGGGCGCAGGGCCGGGCCTACCGCATCAACAAGCGGACCTGCCACATCACCGTCGAGGTCGCGGAGGTCTCCTCCAGCACCGACCTCGCCGGCAAGTCGCGCACGGCCCGTCGCCGCACCGGACAGTCCGGCCCGGCCAGCCAGCAGCAGGGCAACACGAGGGGAGGGACCCGCTAGTGGGTCAGAAGGTCAACCCGCACGGGTTCCGGCTGGGCATCACCACCGACTACAAGTCCCGGTGGTACGCCGACAAGCTCTACAAGGACTACGTCAAGGAAGACGTCGCGATCCGCAAGCTCATGTCCAAGGGCATGGAGCGGGCCGGCATCTCCAAGGTGGAGATCGAGCGCACCCGTGACCGGGTCCGCGTCGACATCCACACCGCCCGGCCGGGCATCGTCATCGGCCGCCGCGGCGCGGAGGCCGACCGGATCCGCGGCGAGCTGGAGAAGCTCACCGGCAAGCAGGTGCAGCTGAACATCCTCGAGGTGAAGAACCCCGAGTCCGACGCCCAGCTGGTCGCCCAGGGCGTGGCCGAGCAGCTGTCCAGCCGGGTGAGCTTCCGGCGGGCCATGCGCAAGGCCATGCAGTCGGCCCAGCGCAGCCCGCAGGTCAAGGGCATCCGGGTGCAGTGCTCCGGTCGCCTGGGCGGCACCGAGATGAGCCGGTCGGAGTTCTACCGCGAGGGCCGGGTGCCGCTGCACACCCTCCGGGCGAACATCGACTACGGCATCTACGAGGCCCGGACCACCTTCGGCCGCATCGGCGTCAAGGTCTGGATCTACAAGGGCGACGTCAGCGGCTCGCGTGCCGAGCGGGAGGCCCTCGAGGCCCTCGCCGCGCGCCAGCAGCGCCGCGAGCGGGCCCAGCGCCCGCAGCGGCGGTCCGGCTCGTCGGGCACCACCGCCGGCGGGACCGAGGCCGGCCGGGCGGCCGCCGAGACGCCGTCGACCGGCCCGGCCGCCGACAGCACCCCGGTGCAGACCTCCGGTGAGGCCGCGCCCGAGCAGACCGTCGCCGAGGCCGCCGGCCCCGAGGCCACCGCGGCCGCGGAGACGGCAGCCACCGAGAACACCCCGTCCGAGCAGGGGAGCTGACCGATGCTGATCCCACGGCGCGTCAAGCACCGCAAGCAGCACCACCCGAGCCGCTCCGGCCAGGCCAAGGGCGGCACCGAGATCAACTTCGGTGACTACGCCATCCAGGCCCTGGAGCCGGCGTACGTCACCAACCGGCAGATCGAGTCCGCCCGTATCGCCATGACCCGCCACATCCGCCGTGGCGGGAAGGTCTGGATCTCCATCTACCCGGACCGCCCGCTCACCAAGAAGCCGGCCGAGACCCGCATGGGCTCGGGCAAGGGCTCGCCGGAGTGGTGGGTCGCCAACGTCAAGCCCGGCCGGATCATGTTCGAGCTGTCCGGCGTGGCCGAGCCGGTGGCCCGCGAGGCCATGCGCCGCGCGATCCACAAGCTGCCGATGAAGTGCCGCTTCATCACCCGTGAAGGAGAGGTGTGATGGCCGCCGGCCTGACCGCTCCCGAGCTGCGTGAGCTCTCCGCCGAGGACCTCGCCACGCGGCTGCGCGAGTCGAAGGAAGAGCTGTTCAACCTGCGGTTCCAGGTGGCCACCGGCCAGCTGGACAACAACCGGCGGCTGCAGACCGTGCGCCGCGACATCGCGCGGATCTACACGATCATGCGCGAGCGCGAGCTCGGCCTGTCGGCTGCCCCGAACGAGGGTGTGGCATGAGCGAGAGCCAGTCGGCGACCGCCAACGAGGCGATCGCCACCGGTCCCGGCCTGGCCGGCCGTGGCTACCGCAAGGTCCGCGAGGGTCTGGTGGTCAGCGACAAGATGGACAAGACCATCGTCGTCGAGGTCGAGGACCGCGTGAAGCACGGCCTCTACGGCAAGGTCATCCGCCGGACCAGCAAGCTGAAGGCCCACGACGAGCAGCAGGTCGCCGGCATCGGTGACCGGGTGCAGATCATGGAGACCCGGCCGACGTCGGCCACCAAGCGGTGGCGGCTGGTCGAGGTCCTGGAGAAGGCCAAGTAGTCCCCTCCGGGGGCCCTCCGCGGTCCCCGGAGGAGCCGCCCTGCGGGGTGGCTCCGGGGGCGAGTATCCTGGACCACTGGCGCGCTCGGCACCACTGCGCGCCCATCCCGGTGACCGTGCTCGGACGCACCGGCGGCTGCGCCGCCGGTGCGTCCGCACGTGGGCACCGGACAGCCGGTTCACCGTTCCGGTCCGGCTGTCACACCCACAGATCAGGAGTAGGACGTGATCCAGCAGGAGTCGCGACTGCGGGTCGCCGACAACACCGGTGCGAAGGAGATCCTCTGCATCCGGGTGCTCGGCGGCTCCGGGCGACGCTACGCCGGCATCGGTGACGTCATCGTCGCCACCGTCAAGGACGCGCTGCCGGGCGCAGGGGTCAAGCGGGGCGACGTGGTCAAGGCCGTCGTCGTCCGCACGGTCAAGGAGCGCCGTCGTCCCGACGGTTCCTACATCCGCTTCGACGAGAACGCCGCCGTGATCATCCGCGACAGCGGCGACCCGCGCGGAACGCGCATCTTCGGCCCGGTCGGCCGGGAGCTCCGCGACAAGCGCTTCATGCGGATCATCTCGCTCGCCCCGGAGGTGCTGTGACCATGGCGACCAACAAGAAGCAGGCTGCCCACTCGAAGGCCAAGGCGCCGTCGATGAAGGTGAAGAAGGGCGACACGGTCGTCGTGCTCGCCGGCCGGGACAAGGGCGCCCGGGGCCGGGTCATCGCGGCCTACCCGGAGCGGCAGAAGGTCCTCGTCGAGGGCGTGGGCCGGGTCAAGAAGCACACCCGGATCAGCTCCAACCAGCGCGGTGCCCAGTCGGGCGGGATCGTCACGCAGGAGGCGCCGATCCACGTCAGCAACGTGATGGTGCTCGACTCCGAGGACAAGCCGACCCGGGTCGGCTACCGCAAGGACGAGGAAGGCCGCAGCATCCGGGTCTCGCGGCGCACCGGTAAGGACCTCTGATCCCCATGTCGTCGATGACCGAGAGCGCACCCACCCGCGAGCTGCCCCGCATGCTCGCCCGCTACCGCGACGAGATCCTGCCCGCGCTGCAGGCCGAGTTCGGCTACGAGAACGTCATGCAGATCCCGCGGCTGACCAAGATCGTCGTCAACATGGGCGTCGGCGAGGCCACCCGCGACGCCAAGCTGATGGACGGCGCGGTCCGCGACCTCACCGCCATCACCGGGCAGAAGCCGGCCGTCGTCCGGGCGCGCAAGTCCATCGCCCAGTTCAAGCTGCGCGAGGGCATGCCGATCGGCGCGAAGGTCACCCTGCGCGGTGACCGCATGTGGGAGTTCCTGGACCGGCTGCTGAGCCTGGCCCTGCCCCGCATCCGCGACTTCCGCGGCCTGTCGGCCAAGCAGTTCGACGGCCACGGCAATTACACGTTCGGCCTGACCGAGCAGTCGATGTTCCGCGAGATCGACGTGGACAAGATCGACCGTCCGCGCGGCATGGACATCACGCTGGTCACCACCGCCACGAACGACGAGGAGGGTCGCGAGCTCCTCCGCCTGCTGGGCTTCCCGTTCGCCGGCCAGCCCGTCGTCACCACCACCCGCTGAGCCGGGGGAGGAGACACCCAGATGGCCAAGAAGGCGCTGATCAACAAGGCGGCCCGCAAGCCGAAGTTCGCGGTCCGCGGCTACACCCGGTGCCAGCGGTGCGGCCGCCCGCACTCGGTCTTCCGCAAGTTCGGCCTGTGCCGGATCTGCCTGCGGGAGATGGCGCACGCCGGCGAGCTGCCCGGCGTGAGCAAGAGCTCCTGGTGAAGGACCCGGCTGCCCCCCACGACGCGCTCCGCGCGCCGCGGGTCCTGCAGCCGGGCCGTTCCAGCAAGTCACCTACCGCGCACCACTGATCACCGAGAGGCCGCGCCCGACGGCACCGAGCCGTACGGCGAGAGGAACCGCGGTGAGAGAGGCACGACACCCATGACGATGACCGACCCGATCGCGGACATGCTGACGCGGATCCGGAACGCCAACCAGGCGTACCACGACTCCACGACCATGCCGTCGTCCAAGCTGAAGACGCACATCGCCGAGATCCTCCAGCAGGAGGGCTACATCGCCGGCTGGACCGTCAACGAGGTCGACAAGGACGGCACCACCTTCAAGGAGCTGGTGGTGGACCTCAAGTACGGCCCCAACCGTGAGCGGAGCATCGCCGGCGTCCGGCGCGTCTCCAAGCCCGGCCTGCGGGTGTACGCCAAGTCCACCGCGCTGCCGAAGGTGCTGGGCGGCCTCGGGGTGGCGATCATCTCGACCTCCACCGGTCTGCTGACCGACCGCCAGGCGAACAAGAAGGGCGTGGGTGGGGAAGTCCTCGCCTACGTCTGGTGAGGAGCGAGTGACATGTCGCGGATCGGACGACTGCCGATTCCCGTGCCCGGGGGCGTGGACGTCTCCATCGACGGCCAGACGCTGAGCGTCAAGGGTCCCAAGGGCACGCTGAGCCACACCGTCGCCTCGCCGATCACCGTCGAGCGCGGCGAGGACGGCACGCTGCAGGTGCAGCGGCCGGACGACGAGCGGGAGAGCCGGGCCCTGCACGGGCTGTCGCGCACGCTCATCGCCAACATGATCACCGGCGTCACCGAGGGGTACACCAAGACCCTCGAGATCGTCGGTGTCGGGTACCGCGTGCAGGCCCGCGGGTCGGACCTCGAGTTCGCCCTGGGCTTCAGCCACCCGGTGCCGGTGAGGGCCCCCGAGGGCATCACCTTCACCGTCGAGTCCCCGACCCGCCTGCGGGTCACCGGGATCGACAAGCAGCTGGTGGGCCAGGTGTCGGCCAACATCCGCGGTCTGCGCCGCCCGGACCCCTACAAGGGCAAGGGCGTTCGCTACCAGGGTGAGGTCGTCAAGCGCAAGGTCGGGAAGACGGGTAAGTGATGGCACGGACCGACAAGAGTGTCGCTCGGGTGCACAAGCCCGTGGGCACCGACATCAGCACCGCGCGGCGGGTCTCCCGCCTGCGCCGGCACACCCGGCTGCGCAAGCGGGTGGCCGGTACCCCGGAGCGTCCGCGCCTGGTGGTCAAGCGCAGCTCGCGGCACATCCACGTCCAGGTCGTCGACGACACCGTCGGCCGTACCCTGGTCAGTGCCTCGACGCTGGACGCGAGCCTGCGCACCGCCGAAGGGGACAAGTCCACGCTGGCCCGCCGGGTCGGCTCCCTGGTCGCCGAGCGCGCCCGGGCCGCCGGCATCACCGCGGTCGTCTTCGACCGGGGCGGTAACCGCTACCAGGGCCGCATCGCGGCGCTGGCCGACGGCGCCCGCGAGGGCGGGCTGGACTTCTGATGGGCGCCGAGCAGCGCCGACACGACACGATGCAGATCGAGAGGGACGTCTGATGCCAGGACCACAGCGACGCGGCGGCGGCGCCGGCGGCGGGAACGACCGCCGCGACCGTCGTGACGGCGGGCGGGGCCCCGGCGGCGCGCCTGCCGAGAAGAGCACCTTCATCGAGCGCGTGGTGGCCATCAACCGCGTGTCCAAGGTCGTCAAGGGCGGTCGGCGCTTCAGCTTCACCGCGCTGGTGATCGTGGGCGACGGCGACGGCACCGTGGGCGTCGGGTACGGCAAGGCCAAGGAGGTGCCCGCGGCGATCGCCAAGGGCGTCGAGGAGGCCAAGAAGCACTTCTACAAGGTGCCGCGCATCGCCAGCACCATCCCGCACCCCGTGCAGGGTGAGGCGGCGGCCGGCGTCGTGCTGCTCAAGCCGGCCAGCCCCGGTACCGGTGTCATCGCCGGTGGCCCGGTGCGTGCCGTGCTGGAGTGCGCCGGCATCCACGACGTGCTCTCCAAGAGCCTCGGGTCGTCCAACCCGATCAACATCGTGCACGCCACCATGCAGGCGCTGCGGGACCTCGTCCGTCCCGAGGAGATCGCGGCCCGCCGCGGCCTGCCCCTCGAGGACGTCGCCCCGGCCGCCATGCTGCGGGCGCGGGCGGGTCAGGGGGTCTGAGATGGCGCAGCTGAAGGTCACCCAGGTCCGGTCGGCGATCGGCTCGAAGCCCAACCAGCGCCAGACGCTGCGCTCGCTGGGCCTCAAGCGGATCAACGACTCGGTCCTCCAGGAGGACCGTCCCGAGATCCGCGGGATGGTCGCGACGGTGCCGCACCTGGTCGCCGTCGAAGAAGTCTGAGCGAGGACACCCGATGACTCTCAAGGTCCACCACCTGCGTCCGGCCCCCGGCGCCCACACCCGCAAGACCCGCGTGGGTCGCGGTGAGGGCTCCAAGGGCAAGACGGCCGGTCGCGGCACCAAGGGCACCGGCGCGCGGGGCACCACCTCCGCACGCTTCGAGGGCGGGCAGACGCCGCTGCACATGCGGCTGCCCAAGCTCTCGGGCTTCAAGAACCGCAACAAGGTCGTCTTCCAGGTCGTCAACCTCGGCCGGATCGCGTCCCTGTTCCCCCAGGGCGGCTCGGTCGACCCGGACTCCCTGGCCGCTGCCGGCGCCGTGCGGCGCGGGCACCCGGTGAAGGTCCTGGGCACCGGCGACCTGGGCGGGGTCCAGGTGCACGTGCACGCGCACGCCTTCTCCGCGTCGGCCGCCGAGAAGATCGGCGCCGCCGGGGGCAGCACCAGCCGCCTCTGACACGCCGACGACCCCGGGGCGCCCACGGCGCCCCGGGGTCGTCCGCTGTCCGGCCCTCGCACGGCCCCGCCGTGCTCGTTGCTAATCTCATCCGACCGAGCAGGGGAGGGCACGTGCTGCAGGCGTTCGCCGCGGCGTTCCGGACGCCAGACCTCCGGCGCAAGCTGCTGTTCTCCCTGGCGATCATCGCCGTCTACCGCCTGGGGGCGGCGATCCCCGGCCCCGGCGTCTCGGTCGAGGCCATCAACAGCTGCCTCGAGCAGGCCCAGGCCTCCGACCAGCGGGACCTGTACTCGCTGGTCAACCTGTTCTCCGGCGGCGCGCTGCTGCGGCTGAGCGTCTTCGCGCTCGGGATCATGCCCTACATCACGGCGAGCATCATCGTGCAGCTGCTGGTGGTCGTGATCCCGCGCTTCGAGCAGCTGAAGAAGGAAGGGCAGTCGGGTCAGGCCAAGCTGACCCAGTACACCCGCTACCTGACGATCGCCCTCGCCGTCCTGCAGAGCACCGGCATCATCGCCCTGGCCCGCAGCGGCCAGCTGTTCCCCGGCTGCCCGCAGGACATCATCCCGTCCAACTCCGTCTGGACGACGATCGTCCTGGTGATCGCCCTGACCGCCGGCACCGCGGTGATCATGTGGCTCGGCGAGCTGCTGACCGAGAAGGGCATCGGCAACGGCATGTCCGTGCTGATCTTCACCTCGATCGCGGCCCGCATCCCCGCCGAGGGCGGCGCCATCCTGCAGACCCGCGGCGGCATCGTCTTCGCGCTGGTCTGCCTGCTGGCCCTGCTGATCATCGGCGCGGTCGTCTACGTCGAGCAGGCACAGCGGCGCATCCCGGTCCAGTACGCCAAGCGGATGGTCGGCCGCCGCATGTACGGCGGGACGTCGACCTACCTGCCGCTGAAGGTCAACCAGGCCGGTGTCATCCCGGTCATCTTCGCCTCCTCGCTGCTCTACCTGCCGCAGTTGCTCACCCAGCTGCAGGGCAACGAGACCGGTCCGGTGCGGCAGTTCTTCGAGAACTACGTCATCGACCAGAGCAGCCCGGTGCACGTCGCCCTGTACTTCGGGCTGATCGTGTTCTTCACCTACTTCTACGTGTCGATCACGTTCAACCCGGAGGAGCGGGCCGAGGACATGAAGCGCTACGGCGGCTTCATCCCGGGCATCCGCCCCGGCCGGCCCACCGCGGAGTACCTGCAGTACGTGCTGTCCCGGATCACCCTGCCCGGGTCGCTCTACCTCGGCATCGTGGCCGTACTGCCCAACTTCTTCCTGTCGGTCACGCAGGAGGGGCAGAACCAGAACTTCCCGTTCGGTGGCACCGCGGTGCTGATCATGGTCGGAGTGGGGTTGGAGACGGTGAAGCAGATCGAGACACAGCTGAACCAGCGCAACTACGAAGGGTTCCTGAAGTAGTGCGCGTCGTGCTGCTGGGCCCCCCGGGAGCGGGCAAGGGGACCCAGGCGCAGGTCATCGCCGGCCAGCTCGGCGTCCCGGCCATCTCGACCGGTGACATCTTCCGCGCCAACGTGAGCGGGGAGACCGAGCTGGGCCTGCAGGCCAAGAGCTACATGGACGCCGGGGACCTCGTGCCCGACGAGATCACCGTGGCCATGGTCAAGACCCGGCTCGCCGAGACAGACGCCAAGGGCGGCTTCCTGCTCGACGGCTTCCCGCGGACCATCGCGCAGGCCGAGCAGCTCAAGGAGTCCCTGCACGAGCTCGGGGACGCCCTGGACTGCGTGCTGGAGCTGGTGGTGGACGAGGACGAGCTGGTCCGCCGGCTCTCCGGCCGCCGGACGCTGGTCGACGGCCAGTGGGTGCAGCGCTCCGACGACGAGCCGGAGACCGTGCGACACCGGCTGCAGGTCTACCGGGAACAGACCGCCCCGCTGTCGGGTTGGTACGAGGCCGAGGGGCTGCTCTCGCGCATCGACGCCATCGGCGCGGTCGAGGAGGTCACCCAGCGGGCACTGGACGCGCTGGAGGCCTGCCGCGGCACGCGGTCCGACGGGCCGGGCGCGGGCTGAGGACAGGCGGCCCGGATGACGGCCGCGCGGATCCTCGACCGGATCCCGCTGCTGGCGAAGTGGAGTGGACGGATGATCCAGATCAAGACGCCGCAGGAGCTCGAGCTCATGCGGGCAGCCGGGCTCGTCGTGGCCGGGGCCATCGCCGCCGTCCGCGCGGCCGTGCGGCCGGGGGTGACCACCGGTGAGCTGGACGCCATCGCCGAGGACCACATCCGCAGCGCCGGCGCGGTGCCGTCGTTCCTCGGGTACCACGGGTTCACCGGCAGCATCTGCGCGTCCATCAACGACGAGATCGTGCACGGCATCCCCGGCCCGGACCGCGCGCTCGCCGAGGGCGACAACATCTCCATCGACTGCGGCGCCATCCTCCGCGGCTGGCACGGCGACTCGGCGGTCACCGTCACCGTCGGGCCCCCGTCGGCGGAGGACGCCGCGCTCATGGACGTCACCGAGCGGTCGATGTGGGCCGGGCTGGCGCACGCCCTGGCCGGCGGGCGGCTGACCGACATCAGCCACGCCGTGGAGCAGACGATCACCGCCGAGCAGCACCCGTACGGGATCGTGGACCACTACGGCGGGCACGGCATCGGCACCGAGATGCACCAGGACCCGCACGTGCTGAACTACGGCCGGCCCGGCCGCGGGCCCCGGCTGGTGCCGGGTCTGGCGCTGGCCATCGAGCCGATGGTGACCGTGGGGGACCCGGCGACCGTCGAGCTGGAGGACGGCTGGACCGTCGTCACCAAGGACGGGTCGCGGGCGGCCCACTTCGAGCACAGCGTCGCCATCACGCCCGAGGGCCCGTGGGTGCTCACGGCCGAGGACGGCGGCGTCGCGGGGCTCGCCCCCTTCGGGATCACCCCCCGCCACTGACGGAGGACCCCTCCGCCCCCCGCCACTCGCAGGCTCGCGGCGGGACCCTGCGGAGGGGCCGGCCCGACACCGCGCCGGGCCGGCGGCGTGCTCCTGCCGGGGCCGTCCGTGTGACGGAGGCCGGGTTGGAGGGCCCCGTCGCAGCGGGGTACAGTGGCCGACGGCGCTTGCGCCGCTCTGCTGTCGTGCTGTGGCCGTACGACCCGGAGCGCCCTCGCGGGAGCGCCTGCACCACCGTTCCGCACACCACCGAGCACGCCCGCCGGGTCCCGGCGTGGGCGCGTGAGGACACCAGCACCACCGAGTCAGGGAGGCCGTGTAGGGCATGGCGAAGAAGGACGGGGCCATCGAGGTCGAGGGTCGCGTCGTCGAGCCGCTGCCCAACGCGATGTTCCGGGTCGAGCTGCAGAACGGGCACCGGGTGCTCGCCCACATCAGCGGCAAGATGCGGCAGCACTACATCCGCATCCTGCCCGAGGACCGCGTGGTCGTGGAGCTGTCGCCCTACGACCTCACCCGCGGTCGCATCGTCTACCGGTACAAGTGATCGCCGGCCCGTCCCGCGCGGGCGGCCGGCCTACGAGCATGAGGAATGAGGGGCGGCACCGGTGAAGGTCCAGCCGTCGGTGAAGAAGATCTGCGACAAGTGCAAGGTGATCCGCCGGCACGGCCGGGTCATGGTCATCTGCGACAACGCCCGCCACAAGCAGCGGCAGGGCTGAGGGAGTACCTGAGACATGGCACGACTGGCCGGCGTCGACCTGCCCCGCGAGAAGCGGATGGAGATCGCGCTCACCTACATCTACGGCATCGGCAAGGCCCACGCCAAGGAGACCCTGGCCGCGACGGGTGTCAGCCCCGACCTGCGTGCCCGGGACCTCTCCGACGAGGACCTGCTGAAGCTGCGCGACTACATCGACGAGCACTTCCGCGTCGAGGGTGACCTGCGCCGCGAGGTGGCCGCCGACATCCGCCGCAAGGTGGAGATCGGCTGCTACCAGGGCCTGCGGCACCGCCGCGGCCTGCCGGTGCACGGGCAGCGCACCCGCACCAATGCGCGCTCGAGCAAGGGCCCGCGCAAGACCATCGCCGGCAAGAAGAAGGCCGGCAAGAAGTAGCCGCGCCGCGCGCCGTCGCACGACCCGTGAGGGCGGGGGCGACGGCGCGCCCGCGTGCTGTACCTGGCCACTGAACCGAAGGAATCCGGAGAGACATGCCTCCCAGGGCTCGCGCCGCGGCTGGTGCCAAGAAGGTCCGCCGCAAGGAGAAGAAGAACGTCGCCCACGGCGCCGCGCACATCAAGAGCACGTTCAACAACACGATCGTGTCGATCACCGACCCCACCGGCAACGTGATCAGCTGGGCCTCCGCCGGCCACGTCGGCTTCAAGGGCTCGCGCAAGTCCACGCCGTTCGCCGCGCAGATGGCCGCTGAGAACGCGGCCCGCAAGGCGCAGGAGCACGGCATGCGCAAGGTCGACGTCTTCGTCAAGGGCCCCGGCTCCGGCCGTGAGACGGCCATCCGGTCGCTGCAGGCCACCGGCCTCGAGGTCGGCCAGATCCAGGACGTGACCCCGCAGCCGCACAACGGCTGCCGCCCCAAGAAGCGCCGCCGGGTCTGACCGGCCACTGACGAGACTGACGAGGAGTACCTGACGTGGCCCGTTACACCGGAGCCGACTGCCGCATGTGCCGGCGCGAGAAGATGAAGCTGTTCCTCAAGGGCAGCAAGTGCGAGTCCCCGAAGTGCCCGATCGAGATCCGGCCGTACCCGCCGGGCGAGCACGGCCGGGGCCGCAGCAAGGACAGCGAGTACCTCCTGCAGCTCCGCGAGAAGCAGAAGGCCCGCCGCATCTACGGCGTCCTGGAGAAGCAGTTCCGCGGCTACTACGAAGAGGCGAACAAGAAGTCGGGCAAGACCGGTGAGGTCCTGCTGCAGATCCTCGAGTCGCGCCTGGACAACGTGGTCTACCGGGCCGGGTTCGCCGAGTCCCGCGACATGGCCCGCCAGCTGGTGCGCCACGGCCACATCCGGGTCAACGGCCGCAAGGTCGACATCCCGTCCTACCGGGTCAGCGCCAGCGACATCATCGAGGTCGCCGAGAAGTCCCGGCGGATGCTGCCGTTCGAGATCGCCCAGGCCCGCGCCGGCGAGCGCCCGGTACCGCCGTGGCTGGAGGTCATCAGCAGCCAGCTGCGCGTGCTGGTCCACAGCGTCCCGGCGCGCCAGGTCATCGACACCCCGGTCCAGGAGCAGCTGATCGTCGAGCTCTACTCCAAGTAGCAGCTCGCGCACCGCAGTACCGGCTCCGGCGGGCGGACAGATGCCCGCCGGAGCCAGCACCACCCCCTCACGGCGTCATATGGCGGTCGCCGGAGGACCACGAGGAGAACAGCACCATGCTCATCGCCCAGCGCCCCACCCTCACCGAGGAGACCCTCACCGAGTCCCGCTCGCGGTTCGTCATCGAGCCGCTGGAGCCCGGTTTCGGCTACACCCTCGGCAACTCCCTGCGCCGCACCCTCCTGTCGTCGATCCCCGGTGCCGCGGTCACCAGCATCCGGATCGAGGGCACCCTGCACGAGTTCACCACCGTGCCGGGGGTCAAGGAGGACGTCACCGAGATCATCCTCAACCTCAAGGGCCTGGTCGTCAGCTCCGACGCCGACGAGCCGGTGACCATGTACCTGCGCAAGCAGGGCCCCGGTGAGGTGACCGCCGCCGACATCGCGCCCCCCGCCGGTGTCGAGGTGCACAACCCGGACCTCCACATCGCCACGCTCAACGGCAAGGGCCGGCTGGAGGTCGAGCTGGTCGTCGAGCGGGGCCGCGGCTACGTGCCCGCGCCGCAGAACAAGCAGCCGGGCCAGGAGATCGGGCGCATCCCCGTCGACTCGATCTACTCCCCGGTGCTCAAGGTCACCTACGCCGTCGAGGCCACCCGCGTCGAGCAGCGCACCGACTTCGACCGCCTGGTGGTCGACGTCGAGACCAAGCCCTCGATCGCCCCGCGGGACGCGATCGCCAGTGCCGGGTCCACGCTGGTCGAGCTCTTCGGCCTGCTCCGCGAGCTGAACATCGACGCGGAGGGCATCGAGGTCGGCCCGAGCCCGGCCGAGGCCGCCGACATCGCGAACTTCTCGATGCCGATCGAGGACATGGACCTCACCGTCCGGTCCTACAACTGCCTCAAGCGCGAGGGCGTGCACACCGTCGGGGAGCTCGTCACCCGCTCCGAGGCCGACCTGCTGGACATCCGCAACTTCGGGGCCAAGTCCATCGACGAGGTCAAGATGAAGCTGGCGGCCATGGGCCTGGCGCTCAAGGACAGCCCGCCCGGGTTCATCCCCACCTCCGTCGAGAGCTACGACGAGGGCTACGAGACCGACGCCTACCAGGGCCACGGCGAGTTCGCCGCCGGCTACGACCAGGCGCAGTACGACGACGGCTCCTACCAGGAGACCGAGCAGCTCTGAGCGCGGACCGGACGGCGGGTGGACCCGCCGTCCGGCGCCGCCTCCGGGCCCGCCACACTGGCCCGGACGCACCACCCGCGCGCTGCGCGCACCAGTTCGTCAGCACCACCACGGAACGCAGCCGGCACCGCGGCCCGGCAGCCTGAGGAAGGACCGACATGCCCACCCCCACCAAGGGCCCCCGTCTGGGCGGTTCCCCCGCGCACGAGCGGCTGATGCTGGCCAACCTGGCCACCTCGCTGTTCGAGCACGGGCGGATCACCACCACCGAGACGAAGGCCAAGCGGCTGCGTCCCCTGGCCGAGAAGCTGGTGACCTTCGCCAAGCGCGGTGACCTGCACGCCCGCCGCATGGTGATGACGACCATCCGCGACAAGGACGTCGTCCACACGCTGTTCGCCGAGATCGGTCCGCGGTTCGCCGACCGGCCCGGTGGCTACACGCGCATCACCAAGGTGGGGCCGCGCAAGGGCGACAACGCCCCCATGGCCGTCATCGAGCTCGTCGAGGGCCGGACCGTGGCCCAGCAGGCCGTCGGCGAGGCCGAGCGGGCGCGCGGCACCCGGTTCGCCGGTGCCACCGCGGGCGCCGGTGCCGCGGCCGCCTCCGGTGAGGTGACCGCCGACGCGCTGGAGACCGCGGAGGCCCCCGAGGCCGCCGTCGACAGCGCCGCCGGCGACACCCCCGCGGCGGACGCCGGTGCCGTGGACGTGGGTGCCGTGGACCCGCCCGTCGCGACCGAGGGCGCCACCGCGTCCGCCGGGACCGAGACCGAGACCCCGGCGGAGCCCGAGGGCACGGACGGCGCCCGGTGAGCGACCGGGACACCCCCGGCGAGGGCGGCGACGCCGGCGCCTCCGGCGTCACCACCGGCGGCGGCGACCAGGGCGCGACCCTCATGGGGGAGACCACCGGCCCGGGCGGCGACACGTCGCCGGCCGTGACCGCCGACGACGTCGACACCGAGGCCCAGGAGGTCGTCACCGACCTCTACAACCCCGACGGTGACCGGCAGGACGACGGCGCCGTCACCCCGGAGCCGACGGCCGAGAACCTCGCGGTCGTCGACGACCCCCAGCTGTCCCCGGACGTGGCCGCCGCGGCCGCCGCGGAGGTGGAGGCCGCCGAGATGGGCGACGCCGCCACGGCCGGCACGCACGCACCCGGGGGCGAGGCCGCCCCCGACCCGAAGTGAGCCGTCGCTGACCACGACGCCACCCGGTGCCGGGTCCTGCACCGGACGTCCCGACGAGCCCGCCACCGACCCCGGTGGCGGGCTCGTCCGTCTCCGGCTCGCGATCGGCTACGACGGCACGGCCCTGCACGGCTGGGCGCGGCAGCCCGGCCGGCGCACCGTGCAGGGGGAGCTGGAGGCGGCGCTCTCGACCGTGCTGCGCTGCCCGGTGCGGCTCACGGTCGCCGGCCGCACCGACGCCGGCGTGCACGCCACCGGCCAGGTCGCCCACGCCGACCTGCCGCGCGCGGTGTGGGAGCAGCAGCGCGACCGGCTGGTGCGCCGGCTGCGCGGGGTCCTGGCGAACGACGTCGCCGTCCACGCCGTCGGTGAGGCGCCGCCGGACTTCGACGCCCGGTTCGGCGCGCTGCGCCGGCACTACGTCTACCGGCTGAGCGACGCCGACGGCGGCCCGCCGCCACTGCGCCGGGCGGACACGATCGGCTGGCCGCGGCGGCTGGACGCCGACGCGATGGCGGACGCCGCCCGGCGCCTGCTCGGCCTGCACGACTTCGCCGCCTTCTGCCGGCGCCGGGAGGGCGCGACGACGATCCGCACCCTGCTCGCCCTGGACGTGGCGCGGGACGGCGACCTGGTGACCGTGCGGACCTCGGCGGACGCCTTCTGCCACTCGATGGTGCGCAGCCTCGTCGGCGCGCTGACCGCTGTCGGCCAGGGACGGCGTCCGCCCGAGTGGCCGGCGGCGCTGCTGACCGCCACGCAGCGGTCGAGCGAGGTGCCGGTGGTCCCGCCGGGCGGGCTCACGCTGGTGGGTGTCGACTACCCGCCGGACGACGAGCTGGCCGCCCGGGCGGTGGTCACCCGCGGACTGCGGGCCTGACCCGGCTCACAGCCCCGCGACCGCCGCCGCCACCGGGGTGTCCCCGCCGACCAGCTCGACGACCGCGCCCGCCGTCCCGGCGTCGAGCAGCGCGACCAGCACCGCGGCGACGTCGTCCCGCGGCACCTCGCC
The DNA here is from genome assembly GCF_900188375.1 of Geodermatophilus pulveris. Taxonomy (GTDB): domain Bacteria; phylum Actinomycetota; class Actinomycetes; order Mycobacteriales; family Geodermatophilaceae; genus Geodermatophilus; species Geodermatophilus pulveris. The sequence continues at coordinate 184,840 of NZ_FZOO01000001.1, forward strand.
GTACTCCACGCCGCGGGCCAGGGTGACCCGCCCGGTGCCCGGGGAGTCGGTGAGCCGGCCCGGTCGCAGGACCACCGTGTCCAGCCCCGGCCGGGGCAGGACGGCGTCCTCGGCGGCCAGCTTGGCCTGCAGGTAGACGGCGAACACCGGGTCCACGTCCGGCGGCGCCCCGGAGCGGGCCCGCTCGACGCCCATCGACGACACCAGCAGGTAGCGCCGGACCCCGGCCCGCTCCGCCGCGTCGGCCAGCAGCACCGCCGCCCCCCGGTCCACGGTGTGCTTGCGGGCCTCGCCGCTGCCCGCACCGGCGCCGGCCGCGAAGACGACGGCGTCCGCGCCCGCGACCGCCTCCGCCACCTGCTCGACCGGGGCCTGCTCGAGGTCGAGGACCACCGGCTCGGCACCGTCGGCGCGCAGGTCACCGGTGTGCGCGGGGTTGCGGACGATGCCGACCACCGTGTCCCCGCGGGCGGACAGCAGGCGGGTCAGGCGGCGGGCGACCTGCCCGTGGGCCCCGGCGATGGCGATGCGCACGAACCGGGCCCTACCCCCGCGGGCGGCGCGGAACCCGGCGGGCGGCGGCGGCGCGGGCGCGGGCCAGGTCGGCGGGCGTGTCGCAGTCGGTCCACGGCGCCGGCTGCCCGGGCGCCACCTCGGGGTGCAGCCGGCGGACGGCGAGCGGGGCGAGCACCCGGCGCACCGACGTGGGCCCGTGGACGTCCGCGACCGCCGCGCGCAGCGCCGCCGTGCGCCAGACGCCGAGCAGCAGCTGGTCGCGGTCGGTGTCGTCGACGACGAGCACCCCGTCGCCGGTCAGCCGCTCGCGCAGCGCCCGGACCAGCCCGGCGGTGAGGAACGGCAGGTCGCCGGCGAGCAGCGCCACCACCCCGGTGGGGACGTGCGCCAGGCCGGCCCGCATCGCGGCGACCGGCCCGCCCCGCGGCGGGTCCTCGCGGACCACGACGACGTCGGCCGGCACCGGCTGCGGGGGGCCGACGACGACCCGCGGCGCGGCGTCCGGGACGGCGGCGAGGACGGCGGCGAGGATGCTGCGGCCGCCGACGTCGAGCTGCGGCTTGGCCTGCCCGCCCATCCGGGCCGCGCGGCCGCCGGCGAGGACCACGGCGGCGTAGGGCTCGGGTTCCGGCACACCGCCGACCGTAGGGGCCCGGCGTGGGTACCGTCGCCCCCGTGGGACGAGTGACGAGCAGGACGCCGGTGCTGCGGATCCGCGGCGCGGCGCACAGCACCCGCCCGGACACCGTGGCCGCCGAGGAGCCGCTGGAGATCCGGCTGGGCGGGACGCCGCTGGCGGTCACCATGCGCACGCCCGGCGACGACTTCGACCTGGTGCACGGCTTCCTGGCCACCGAGGCGGTGATCGCGTCGGCCGACGACGTGGCCGGCCTGCGCTACTGCAACTCCGTGGACGCCGAGGGCCGCAACACCTACAACGTGGTCGACGTCGACCTCGCGCCGGGCGTGCAGCCGCCGGACACCGCGCTGGACCGCAACTTCTACACGTCGAGCTCGTGCGGGGTGTGCGGCAAGGCCAGCATCGACGCGATCCGCACGAAGACCCGCCACGACGTGGCCGGCGACGGCCTCCGGGTGCCGCTGGCCACGCTGCTCGCCCTGCCCGACCGGCTGCGGGCGGCCCAGCAGGTGTTCGACAAGACCGGCGGGCTGCACGCGGCCGGCCTGTTCACCGCCGACGGCGAGCTGGTGGCCCTGCGGGAGGACGTCGGCCGGCACAACGCCGTCGACAAGGTGGTCGGGGACGGCGTGCGCGCCGGGCGGCTGCCGCTGGCCGGGCACGTGCTGATGGTGAGCGGGCGGGCCAGCTTCGAGCTGACCCAGAAGGCGGCGATGGCCGGCATCCCGGTGCTGGCCGCGGTCTCGGCGCCGTCGTCGCTGGCCGTCGAGCTGGCCGCCGACGTCGGCATCACGCTGGTCGGCTTCCTGCGCGGCGACGGCTGCAACGTCTACACGTGCACGGAGCGCATCGTGCTGCCGGACGGGGCACAGGAGGCTCGACGCACGTCTGCGGCTCGCGACACGTGGGGAGAGCCTCCTGTGCCCTAGTGGTCGCCGCCGCGGAGCTGGGTGACCACGTGCGGCAGCAGCGGGCCGAGCACGGCCAGGGCGTCGCGCACCCCGCCGGTCGAGCCCGGCAGGTTCACCACCAGCGTGCGCCCGGCGGTGCCGGCCAGCCCCCGGGAGAGCACCGACGTCGGCACCTGCGGCTCGCCGTACCGGCGGACCGCCTCGGCGATGCCCGGCGCCTCGCGCTCCAGCACCCGGCGGGTCGCCTCGGGGGTGACGTCGGTGGGCGACAGCCCGGTGCCGCCGGTGGTGAGGACGACGTCCGCGCCCGACGCCACCGCCTCGCGCAGGACGGTGACGAGCGCGTCGACGTCGTCGGGCCGCACGTGCGGACCCTCGACGGCGAACCCCAGTCCGCGCAGGCCCTCGGCCAGGGCCTGCCCGCTGCGGTCCGCGTAGACCCCGGCGGAGGCGCGGTTGGACGCGGTGACGACGACGGCGCGCGCGTCGCCCGGCAGCTCGCTCACCGGCGCCACTCCCCGCTCTTGCCGCCGGACTTGGCCAGCAGCCGGACGTCGGTGACCGACGCCCGCGGGTCGACGGCCTTGACCATGTCGATGACGGTCAGCCCGGCCACGGCCACGGAGGTGAGCGCCTCCATCTCCACGCCGGTCCGGTCCGCGGTGCGGGCGGTGGCGACGATCTCGACGGCGTCGTCGGCCACCGTCACGTCCACTGTCACCCCGTGCAGGGCGATCGGGTGGCACAGCGGCACCAGGTCCGGCGTGCGCTTGGCCCCGGCGATGCCGGCGATGCGGGCGACGGCGACGGCGTCGCCCTTGGGCACCCCCTCGCCGCGCAGCAACGCAACCACCTCCGGGCTCACCAGCACCCGGCCGGCAGCGGTGGCCTCGCGGGCGGTGACCGGCTTGGCGGAGACGTCGACCATCCGGGCGGCGCCGGCCTCGTCGACGTGCGTGAGCCTGTCGCTCATCGCAGCGCTCCTCCGTTCGTCTCCGGTCCTGCTCCGCTCCCCGCTCGCCGGCGCTCGCTGCGATGCGCACAGGACCGTCGACTCACTGGAGTGCTCCTTCGATCAGCACGACGTCCACCGGGGCCCCGGCGGGCAGCTCGGTGACGTCCTCGGGGACGACGACCAGGCAGTTGGCGCGGGCCAGGTGGGCGACCAGGTGCGAGCCGGGCCCGCCGACCTGGGAGACGGTGCCGGCGTCGTAGCGGCCGCGCAGGAACTGCCGCCGCCCCGCCGGGGAGCGCAGCGGCGCGGTGAGCGTGGCCGGGGCGCGCAGCCGGCCGGGCGCGGCGTGGCCGAGCGCGCGGCGCAGCGCCGGGCGGACGAACACCTCGAAGGAGACGAAGGAGCTCACCGGGTTGCCGGGCAGCGTGACCACCGGGACGCCGTCCACCGTGCCGGCCCCCTGCGGGCCGCCGGGCTGCATGGCCACCTTGACGAACTGCACGGTGCCCAGCTCGGCGAACGCGTCCTTGACCACCTCGTAGGCCCCGGCGCTGACCCCGCCGCTGGTGACCAGCAGGTCGGCGGTCGGCAGCTCGGCGCGCACGGTGGCCAGGAACTCGCCGACGTCGTCGGGGACGAAGTGCAGCCGCCGCGCCGTCCCCCCGGCGTCCTCCACGGCCGCGACCAGCAGCGCGGAGTTCGACTCGTAGATCTGCCCGGGCAGCAGCGGCTCCCCGGGGTCGACCAGCTCGCTGCCGGTGGACAGCACCAGCACCCGCGGGCGGCGGCGCACCCACAGGGTCCGCGCGCCGACGGCGGCGGCCAGGCCCAGCTGGGCGGCGCCGAGCGGGGTGCCGGCGGTCAGCGCGACGGTGCCCGCGGTGATGTCCTCCCCGGCGCGGCGCAGGTGGGTACCGGGGGCGGGGGCGTCGCGGATCTCGACCACGTCGGTGGCGCCGTCGGTCAGCTCGACCGGCACGACGACGTCGGCGCCGTCGGGCAGCGGGGCGCCGGTCATGATCCGCTGCACGGTGCCCGGCTCGAGCGGGCGGACGTCGGTGCGCCCGGCGGGGACGTCGTCGGCGACCGGGAGCCGCACCGGCAGCGCGGCCACCTCGGCCGAACGCGCGGCGTAGCCGTCCATCGCGGAGTTGTCGAAGCCGGGCAGCGACACCTGCGCGGTCACGTCCCGGGCGAGCACCCGGTTGTGCGCGGCCGCCAGCGGGACCTCCTCGTCGTCCAGCGGGGCGAGCAGCCCCGCGACGACCGCCTGGTGTTCCTCGACCGTGCGCACGCGCCCATCCTGACCGATCGGCGGCAGGGGCACGGGGGAGGGCACCCCGGGGCACCGGGTCCGTCGCTAGGGTCGGGCCAGCCGGACGAGGGGGGAGCCGTGGCCGAGCTGGACCGCATGCTGGAGGCGAACGCGCAGTACGCGGCGCAGGCGCCCGGGGGGCTGCCGGCGCCGCCGGCCCGCGCGGTCGCCGTCGTGGCGTGCATGGACGCGCGCATGGACGTGTTCCGCATCCTGGGCCTGCAGCCCGGCGACGCCCACGTCATCCGCAACGCCGGCGGCGTCGTCACCCAGGACACGCTGCGCTCCGTCACCGTCTCCCAGCACGTGCTCGGCACCCGCGAGGTCGTGCTGGTGCACCACACCCGCTGCGGGATGGAGGGGGCCGACGAGGCCGCGCTGCTCGACCGGGTGGAGCAGGCCACCGGCGCGCGGCCGGACTGGCCGGTGCAGGCGTTCGCCGACGTCGAGGAGGACGTCCGGGAGTCCGTCCGGCAGCTGCGCGCCTGCCCGTACCTGCTCTCCCGCGACGTCCGGGGCACCGTCTACGACGTGGACACCGGGCTGCTCCGCGAGGTCGTCGTCCCGGACTGACCGCGGGCCGGAGGCCCCCGCCGGCCGGCTGGTATCGTCGGCCGCTGGTGTGCGGAGCCGGCTGGTGCCCGCGCGCCGGTCCCGTCTCCCGTGCTCGGTGAGGCGATCCACCAGCCGCCCCGACGACGACGGAGGACACGAGCGCCGTGCGCACGTACACCCCCAAGCCCGGCGACATCAGCCGGGCGTGGCACGTCATCGACGCCACCGACGTGGTGCTCGGTCGACTCGCCAGCCAGACCGCGATCCTGCTCCGCGGCAAGCACAAGCCCCAGTACGCCCCGCACGTCGACGTCGGCGACTTCGTCGTCATCGTCAACGCCGGGCAGGTGGCCCTCACCGGCTCCAAGCGGGACGAGAAGATCGCCTACCGCCACTCCGGCTACCCGGGCGGCCTCAAGCGGATCAACGTCGGCGACCAGCTGCGCACCCACCCCGACCGCGTCGTCGAGCGCGCGGTCAAGGGCATGCTCCCGCACAACAGCCTGGGCCGTCAGATGCTCAAGAAGCTGAAGGTGTACGCGGGCCCCGAGCACCCGCACGCCGCCCAGCAGCCCCAGACCTACGAGATCAAGCAGGTGGCCCAGTGACGACCGCCCTCACCGTGACCGACGCCGAGGGGCGTCCGGTGCAGACCGTCGGCCGGCGCAAGGAGGCCATCGTCCGCGTGCGCCTGCTGCCGGGCACCGGCCAGTTCCGGCTCAACGGCCGCACCATCGAGGAGTACTTCCCGAACAAGGTGCACCAGCAGCTCATCCGTGAGCCGTTCGTGACCGTCGAGCGGACCGAGCAGTACGACGTCGTCGGCATCCTCCGGGGTGGCGGCGTCAGCGGCCAGGCCGGCGCGCTGCGCCTGGCGATCGCCCGCGCGCTCATCGCCGTCGAGGCCGACGACCGCCCGGCCCTGAAGAAGGCCGGCTTCCTGACCCGGGACCCCCGCGTCACCGAGCGCAAGAAGTACGGGCTCAAGAAGGCCCGCAAGGCGCCCCAGTACTCGAAGCGCTGACCGGTACGCCCGTGGGTCGCCTCTTCGGGACCGACGGCGTCCGGGGTCGGGCCAACGCCGACCTCACGCCGGAGCTGGCCCTCTCGGTGGCACGTGCTGCCGCCGGCGTGCTCGCCGACCGCGACGGGACCCAGCGTCCCGTCGCGGTCGTCGGCCGTGACCCCCGCGCCAGCGGCGAGATGCTCGAGGCCGCCGTCGTGGCGGGCCTCGCCAGCGCCGGCGCGCAGGTGCTGCGGGCCGGGGTGCTGCCCACCCCGGCGATCGCGCAGCTCACCGCGCACACCGGCGCCGACCTCGGCGTGATGATCTCCGCCAGCCACAACCCGATGCCGGACAACGGCATCAAGCTGTTCAGCCGCGGCGGGCACAAGCTGCCCGACGCGGTCGAGGCCGCCATCGAGCAGGCCGTGACCGCCGGCCAGACCGACGGCCCCCGGCCCACCGGCGCAGGGGTGGGCCGGGTCTCCGACCTCACCGACGCCGGCCCGGTCTACGTCGAGCACCTGCTGTCGACGGTCGGCCGGCCGCTGTCCGGCCTCACCCTCGTCGTGGACTGCGCGCACGGCTCGGCTGCCGTGTGCGCCCCGGAGGTCTACCGGCGGGCCGGTGCCACCGTGCACGTGATCGGCGGCGACCCCGACGGCTGGAACATCAACGACGGCATCGGCTCCACGCACCTCGGCCCGCTCACCGAGGCCGTCCGCGCGCACGGCGCCGACCTGGGCATCGCCCACGACGGGGACGCCGACCGCTGCCTGGCGGTCACCGCGGCCGGCGACGTCATCGACGGCGACGCGATCCTCGCCGTCTGTGCGCTCGGCCTGCACGAGCACGGCCGGCTCGCCGGTGACACCGTCGTCGCGACGGTGATGAGCAACCTGGGCTTCCACCACACGATGCGTGCCGCCGGGATCGCGGTGCACACCACCGCGGTCGGGGACCGGTACGTGCTGGAGGCGCTGCGGGCGCACGGGCTGAGCCTGGGCGGCGAGCAGAGCGGGCACCTGGTGTTCCTCGACCACGCCACCACGGGCGACGGGCTGCTCACCGGGCTGGCGCTGCTGTCCCGGATGGCCGAGACCGGGGTGTCCCTGGCCGAGCTGGCCTCGGTGGTGCACCGGCTGCCGCAGACGCTGGTCAACGTGCCGGTGCGCGACCGGATGGCGGTGTCGGCGAGCGACGAGGTCGCGGCGGCGGTCAACCGGTGCGAGGCCGAGCTCGGGGCCGACGGCCGGGTGCTGCTGCGCCCCTCGGGCACCGAGCAGCTGGTGCGGGTGATGGTCGAGGCGCCCACCCAGGAGCACGCCGACGCGATCGCCCAGCGCCTGGCCGCGGTCGTCGCCGCCGTCGACTAGCGCTCTCGGCGACCTCCGGCCACCCGCGCCCACTCGGCCAGGAGTGCCTGTTCCCGCCGGGCCGCCTCGGGGGTGTCCAGCCCCTCGCCGGCCGCATCCGCCCGCGCCCAGCGGAGCGTGTCGCGGGCGGTGTCCTCGGCCGGGCGGAAGACCAGGCCGGCGGCGAGCGCGGCGGAGGAGTCGACCGCCGACTGGGGGATCTGGTCCTCGGGGTACCACAGCGGCCGCGACTCCTCCTCGACGTCGGCCAGCCGGGCGCGCAGCAGGTCCTCGCCCACCCAGGTGAACCCGACGTCGCCGGGCGCCCCGCCGGCCGCGCGCAGGCACGCGGCCAGCACCTCCCGCAGCGGCTCCGCCCGGCCCGGGCCGACGGTGTTGAGGACCCCGCCCCGCCCGGCGGCCAGCGCGGCCACGATCCAGCCGGCGACGTCCCGGGCGTCGCTGTACTGCACCGGGCGGTCGGGGTCCCCGGGCGCCAGCACGGTGCGCGGGCGCTCCCCGGTGAGCGCCCGGGACAGCCGCAGCGGCCAGTAGGTGAAGCGGTGCGACGGGTCGCGCGGGCCGACCATGATGCCCACCCGGGGGAACAGCGCGGGACCGTCGAAGCCCTCGCGCACCGCCCGCTCGGCGGCCAGCTTGGCCAGCGACCGCTCCTGCAGCGGGTCGTCGTCCGGCTGGACCCCGGCCGCCCGGACCGGCGCGCGCTCGTCGGGCACGTCGGGACCCTCCGGGGCGTAGACGCTCATCCCGGACACGTAGCCGTACACGCCGACCGACCCGGACAGGAGCTCCGCCGTCGCGCGCACCGCGGGGGCGCCGGGCCCGGTGTCGGTGAAGGTGTCGAGGACGGCGTCCCACTCCCGGCCGCGCAGCACGCCGAGGTCGCCGGTGCGGTCCCCGCGCAGCACCTCGACGCCGTCGTGGGGGGTGCGCCCGGACCGGCTGAGGACGCTCACCTCCGCGCCGGCGGCCAGCGCCGCGGCCACCGCGTGGAAGCCGAGGAACCCGCCGCCACCCAGCACCAGCAGCCGCACCGGACCCCCTCCCCGCCGTCCCGGCGGACGCTACCCGCGCCCGACCGGCACGGGCGGTGCCGGTGTGACCGGAGTGGTGCGCCCGGGCGGGTGGCTCATCCGTTGTGGCGAGGCGGGACGGAGGGGTCCGGTCCCGCCGGTAACCTCGGGCGAATGTGCGGCATCGTGGGATACGTCGGTCCACAGAACGCCCTGGACGTCGTCCTGGAGGGCCTGCGCCGGCTGGAGTACCGGGGCTATGACTCCGCGGGGGTGGCCGTCCTCGCCGGCGGCGGGCAGGCCACGGCGAAGAAGGCCGGGAAGCTCGCCAACCTGGAGAAGGACCTGGCGGACTCCCCGCTGCCGGAGTCGACGATCGGCATCGGGCACACCCGGTGGGCCACCCACGGCGGGCCGACCGACCGCAACGCGCACCCGCACGTGTCCGCCGACGGCCGGGTCGCGGTGATCCACAACGGGATCATCGAGAACTTCGCCGCCCTGCGCGCCGAGTGCGAGGCCGCCGGCGTGGAGTTCACCTCCGAGACCGACACCGAGGTCGCCGCCCACCTGCTCGCGCGGGTCTACGACGAGACGCCGCCGGGGCCCGGACGACTGGCCGAGGCGATGCGCACGGTGAGCCGCCGGCTGGAGGGCGCCTTCACCCTGGTCGCCTCGCACGCCGACGAGCCGGACACCCTGGTCGCCTCCCGGCGCAACAGCCCGCTGGTCGTGGGCGTCGGTGAGGCGGCGGACGGCACCCCCGAGTACTTCCTCGGCTCCGACGTCGCCGCGTTCATCGCGCACACCCGGGAGGCCCGCGAGCTCGGCCAGGACCAGGTCGTCGAGATCGACCGGCACCGCGGGCTGACCGTCACCGACTTCGCGGGCACCGCCGTCGAGCCGCACGCCTACACCGTCGACTGGGACGCCGAGGCCGCCGAGAAGGGCGGCTACGACTGGTTCATGCTCAAGGAGATCGCGGAGCAGCCGCGGGCGGTCGCCGACACCCTGCTCGGCCGCATCGGCCAGGGCGGCGAGCTGGTCCTCGACGAGGTGCGGCTGTCCGACCAGGACCTGCGCGACATCGACAAGGTGTTCGTCGTCGCCTGCGGCACCGCCTACCACGCCGGGCTGATCGCCAAGTACGCCATCGAGCACTGGACGCGCATCCCCGTCGAGGTCGAGGTCGCCAGCGAGTTCCGCTACCGCGACCCGGTGCTGGACCGCTCCACGCTGGTCGTCGTCATCAGCCAGTCCGGCGAGACGATGGACACCCTCATGGCGCTGCGGCACGCCAAGGAGCAGAAGGCCCGCGTGCTGGCGATCTGCAACGCCAACGGCTCGACAATCCCGCGGGAGTCCGACGCCGTCCTGTACACCCACGCCGGGCCGGAGGTCGCCGTCGCCTCGACCAAGGGCTTCCTCACCCAGCTGATCGCCTGCTACCTGGTCGGGCTGTTCCTCGCCCAGGTGCGCGGCATCAAGTACGCCGACGAGGTGGCCACGATCGTCGACGACCTGCGCCGGCTGCCCGAGGCGGTCGCCGAGGTGCTCACCCGGATGGAGCCGGTCCGCGAGCTCGGCCGCTCCCTGGCCGGCGCCGGCACCATCCTGTTCCTCGGCCGGCACGTCGCCTTCCCGGTGGCCCTCGAGGGCGCGCTGAAGCTCAAGGAGCTCGCTTACATCCACGCCGAGGGCTTCGCCGCGGGCGAGCTCAAGCACGGGCCGATCGCGCTGATCGACCAGGGCACGCCGGTCGTCGTCGTCGTCCCGTCCCCGCGGGCGCGGGAGTCGGTGCACGGCAAGGTGGTCTCCAACATCCAGGAGGTCCGGGCCCGCGGGGCGCGCACCATCGTGATCGCCGAGGAGGGCGACGAGGACGTCGTCCCCTACGCCGACCACGTGATCCGGGTGCCCCGCACGCCCACGCTCATGGCGCCGGTGGTCACCACCGTGCCGCTGCAGGTGCTGGCCTGCGAGATCGCCGACACCCGCGGCTACGACGTCGACCAGCCGCGCAACCTGGCCAAGAGCGTCACCGTCGAATAGCAGGAGGACCCCTCCGCCCGGCCACGACTCGCTCCGCTCGCGGCGGGGCCCTGCGGAGGGGCCGTTCCCTACACTCGCCAGGTGATCATCGGGGTCGGGATCGACGTGGTGCCGGTGGACCGGTTCGCCGAGTCCCTGACCCGCACACCGGGCCTGCGCGACCGGCTGTTCACCGCCGCCGAGCAGCGCACGCCGCGGGGCGCGCCGCGCAGCGGGGAGTCGCTGGCCGCCCGCTTCGCCGCCAAGGAGGCCGTCGCCAAGGCGCTCGGCGCCCCCGGCGACCTGCACTGGCACGACGCGGAGGTCTGCGTCGGCGACCACGGCCGGCCGCACCTGGAGGTCCGCGGCACCGTGGCCGGGCGGGCGGCGCACCTCGGGGTCACCTCCTGGCACCTCTCGCTGAGCCACGACGGCGGCATCGCCTCGGCCGTGGTGGTCGCCGAGGGCCCGGGGCAGGCGCCGGTGAGCGGCGGGGAGGCGGGGTGAGGGGTCTCTACACCGCCGGGCAGGTGCGGGCCGCCGAGGAGCCGCTGCTCGCCGCCACCCCCGAGGGCACGCTCATGCAGCGCGCCGCCACCGGCCTGGCCACGGTCTGCCTGCGGCTGCTCGGCCGCGCGCACGGCACGCGGGTCACCGCCCTGGTCGGCGCCGGCAACAACGGCGGCGACGCGCTGTTCGCCGGCGCGCACCTGGCCCGCCGCGGCGCCCGGGTGACCGCCGTCCTGCTCGACCCGGAGCGGGTGCACCCCGCCGGGCTGGCCGCGCTGCGGGCCGCCGGCGGGCGGGTCACCGGCCCCGGCGGCCCCACCGGCCTGGAGCGCGCCGACCTCGTCCTCGACGGGATCGTCGGCATCGGCGGCCGCGGGGGCCTGCGGGCACCGGCCGCCGCCCTGGTCGAGCGGGCCGCCACCGGGCCCGGGCTGATGGTCGCCGTCGACGTCCCCAGCGGGGTGGACGCGACCACCGGGGCGGTCCCCGGGGCGGCGTTCCCCGCCCAGCACACGGTCACCTTCGGCGCGGTCACGACCGGCCTGGTCGTCGGCGCGGGCCGGGGGTGTGCCGGCGAGGTGCACCTGGTCGACATCGGGCTGGACCTGCCGGCCCCGGACGCCTGGCAGCTGACCGACGCCGACGTCGCCGCCCGCATCCGGCTGCCGCACACCGGTGACGACAAGTACACGCAGGGCGTGGTCGGCGTCGTCGCCGGCTCGGCCACCTACCCCGGCGCCGCCGTCCTGTGCACCGGCGCGGCGCTGCGCACCCGGCCGGGCCTGGTCCGCTACGCCGGGACGGCGGCCACCGGCGTGCGGGCCGCCTGGCCCGAGGTGATCGTCACCGAGGGCCGGCCGGCCGACGCCGGGCGGGTCCAGGCCTGGGCCGTCGGACCCGGCATCGGCACGGACGACGACGCCCGCGCCGTGCTGGCCGAGGTGCTCGCCACCGACCTGCCGGTGCTGCTGGACGCCGACGCGCTGACCCTGGCCGCGCGGGAGCCGGAGCTGGTCCGCGGCCGGTCGGCGCCCACCGTCCTCACCCCGCACGACCGGGAGTACGCCCGCTTCGGCGAGGAGGTCGGCGACGACCGGGTCGGCGCGGCCCGCCGGCTGGCCGCCGACCTGGGGGCCGTCGTGCTGCTCAAGGGCGACGCGACCGTCGTCGCCGCGCCCGGGGGCACCGCCCACGTCAACGGCACCGGCACCCCGTGGATGGCCACCGCCGGCACCGGCGACGTGCTGTCCGGCATCCTCGGCGCGCTGCTGGCCACCGGGCTGCCCGCCGACGAGGCGGCCGCGGTCGCCGCCCACGTGCACGGCCGGGCCGGGCAGCTGGCCGCCGAGGAGGGGCCGCTGGTGGCCGGCGACCTGATGCGGCGGCTGCCGGCCGCCCTGCACCGGCTGCGTCGGGCGCCGGCCGGGCGGCTGGGAGACTCGGGGGCGTGACGAACGGACCCCGCGCGGAGGTGGTCGTCGACCTCGACGCCATCGCCGCCAACACCGCCGCCCTGCGCACGCGCGTCGGCCGACCGCTCATGGCGGTGGTGAAGGCCGACGGGTACGGCCACGGCCTGGTCCCCGCCGCGCGCGCCGCGCTGGCCGGGGGGGCCGACGCGCTCGGGGTGGCGGTGCTGGAGGAGGCCCTGGCACTGCGCGCGGCCGGCGTCACCGCCCCGGTGCTGGCCTGGCTGCACGCCCCCGGCACCGACTACGCCGCCGCGCTGGCCGCGGACGTCGAGGTGTCGGTCAACGCCGGCTGGGCGCTGGCCGAGGTCGTCGAGGCCGCCCGCGCGACCGGCCGCACCGCGCGCGTGCACCTGTGCGCCGACTCCGGCCTGTCCCGCGAGGGCGCCCCAGCGGCGGACTGGCCGGACCTGGTCGCCGCCGCGGCGCGGGCACAGGCCGACGGCGGGGTGGACGTCGTGGGGCTGTGGAGCCACCTGGCCTACGCCGACGCCCCGACCCACCCGACGATCGGCGCGCAGGTGCGGGCCTTCGAGGAGGCCGTGGCGCTCGCGCGGGCGGCCGGGCTGACCGGGGCGCGCCGGCACCTGGCCAACTCCGCGGCGACCATCGCGCTGCCGGACACCTGGTACGACGTGGTCCGCCCGGGGATCGCCGTCTACGGGCTGGACCCCCTCGGCGGGGACCCCGCCGACCACGGGCTGCGCCCGGCGATGACCGTGCGGGCCACCGCCGCGCTGACCAAGCGGGTGCCCGCGGGAGCCGGCGTCTCCTACGGCCACACCTACAGCCCGCGCACCGGGACCACGCTGCTCCTCGTGCCGGTCGGCTACGCCGACGGCGTGCCGCGCGCCGCCGGGAACCGGGCCCCGGTGCTGGCCGCCGGGGCGCGGCGCACCATCGCCGGGCGGGTGTGCATGGACCAGTTCGTGCTCGACGTCGGGGACGCCGACGTGCGCGCCGGCGACGAGGTCGTGCTCTGGGGGCCCGGTGACCGCGGCGAGCCGACCGCGCAGGACTGGGCCGACGCGGTCGACACCATCCACTACGAGCTGGTCACCCGCGTCGGAGGCCGGTTCGCCCGCCGGTACGTCGGTTCGGCGGGGGCCGTCTGATGGCCGCCCCCAAGCGCCTGCCGCACCACCGCGCGGGTGTCCTCGGCGCCGCCCTCGGCCTGGCCGCCGCCGGCACCGCCGTCGGCATCGCGGTCAGCCGGGCCGCGGCGCGCCGGGTGGGCGCCGAGCGGGTGGGCTCCGCGGCCGGGCTGCCGCCGGGGGCCTCGGACGCCGAGCTGCGCGAGGACGACCCGCTCGGCCCGCGGTCGCGGCGGGCCGACCGGACGGCGCTGGTCGCCGCGGACGACGGCGTGCTGCTGGCCGTCGAGGAGGTCGGCCCGCCCGACGCCCCGCTGACCGTCGTCTTCTGCCACGGCTACTCGCTGTCGATGGCCTCCTGGACCTTCCAGCGGCGCGCGCTGGGCGCCGCCCTGGCCACCGCCAACGGCGCCCGCCCGACGGCGCGGCTGGTGTTCTACGACCAGCGCGGCCACGGCGGCTCCGGCCGCGGCCCGGCCGAGCACTCCACGATGCGCCAGCTGGGCCGCGACCTGGACGCGGTGCTGCGGGCCCGGGCGCCGTCCGGGCCGGTGGTGCTGGTCGGGCACTCCATGGGCGGCATGACGGTCATGGCGCTGGCCGCGCAGCGCCCGGAGCTGTTCGGCGCCCGGATCGTGGGAGCGGCGCTGCTGAGCACCTCGAGCGGCAACCTCGCCGACATCGACCTCGGCCTGCCGCAGGTGCTCACCCGGCTGCGGGGGGCGGTGGTGCCGATCGCGGCGTTCGCCATGCGCCGCCGTCCGGGCCTGGCCGAGCGCACCCGCCGGCTGGCCGCCGACCTCGTCTCGCAGGTCACCTGGTCGCTGTCGTTCGCCTCCCGGGACGTGGACCCGGCGCTCGGCCGCTACGTCGACTCGATGATCGCCGGCACGCCGGTCGACGTGATCGCGGAGTTCTACCCGGCGCTCGCCGGCCTGGACGAGAGCGCGTCCCTGGAGCCGCTGGGCCGGGTGCCGGTGCTGGTCCTCACCGGGGACGCCGACACGCTGATCCCCCCGGGGCACAGCGAGGCGATCGTCGAGCTGCTCGGCGGGGCCGAGCGGCCGGGGGTCGAGCACGTCGTGGTCCCCGGGGCCGGGCACATGGTGCTGCTGGAGAAGCACGACGAGGTGACGGCCGCGCTGTCGGCGCTGCTGCGCCGGGTGGTCGCCGACCTGCCCACCGCGGTGGAGCCGTGACCCGGCCGCCCCGGCCGGACGCCGCCGCCGACGGGGTCGCCGGCGTCGCGGCCGCCGCGCCGGACTGGGACGCCCTGGCCGCGGCCGCCCGCCCGTGCGTGGCCTGCCCCGAGCTGGCCGCCACCCGGCAGCAGGTGGTGGTGGGCGAGGCCCCGGCCGGCCACCGCCCCCGGTTCGCCCTCGTCGGCGAGGCGCCCGGGGCGACCGAGGACCAGACCGGCCGGCCGTTCGTGGGGAGGTCCGGCCAGCTGCTCGACCAGCTGCTCGCCGAGGCCGGGCTCGACCGGGCGCAGGCCGCCGTCCTCAACGTGGTCAAGTGCCGGCCCCCGGGCAACCGGACGCCGAGGGCCCCGGAGGTGGCCCGCTGCAGCGGCTGGCTGCGCCGCCAGCTGGAGCTGCTGGACCCGCCGGTCGTGGTCGCCCTCGGGCTGTCCGCGGCGAAGTGGTTCCTCGGCCCGCGCACGGTGCTGGCGACCGCCCGCGGCCGGGCGCACGACGTCGACGGCCGCGCCGTGTGGGCCACCTACCACCCGTCGGCGGCGATCCGGTTCGGCCCGGCCGGGGCCCCGCGCGCCGGGCTGCTGGCCGATCTCACCGCGGTCGCGGCCGCCCTCCCGTGAGGCGGGAGCACCTGCTGCCCACCCCGGCCGACACCCGGGCGCTGGGCGCCGTGCTGGCCGGGCTGGTGCGCGCCGGCGACCTCGTCGTGCTGGTCGGCCCGCTGGGCGCCGGCAAGACCGCGCTGACCCAGGGCCTCGGGGAGGCGCTGGGGGTGCGCGAGCCGGTCACCTCGCCGACGTTCGTCATCGCCCGCGTGCACCGCGGCGGCCGGGTGCCGCTGGTGCACGTCGACGCCTACCGGCTGGGCGGGGTCGCCGACGTCGACGACCTGGACCTCGACGTGACGGTCGCCGACTCCGTCACCGTCGTCGAGTGGGGCCAGGGGCTGGTGGAGCAGCTGGCCGACGAGCACCTGGAGGTGCGGCTGGACCGGCGCGAGGACGACGTCCGCACCGCGGTGCTGGTGCCGCACGGCGCCGGCTGGGCGTCCCGGCTGGACGGGTGAGCGGCCGCTCAGCCGGCCCGGTCGAGGACCGGCCGCAGCAGCGCGGCCAGCTCGGCCGGGTGGGACAGGAACGGCGAGTGCCCGGCCGGCAGGCGCAGCACGTCCCCGGCCCGCGAGGACATCGCCTCCTGGGCGGGCACCGGGATGGCCTGGTCCTGCTCGCAGACGACGTAGGTGCTCGGCACCGCCCGCCAGGCGGCGTCGGTGAGCGGCTGCTCCAGGGAGGCCCGCGACTGCAGGCCCAGCCGGGACACCGCGTCGCGGGTCAGCTCGGGGGAGACGCCGTTGTAGAAGACCTGTTCCGGCGTGGCGGCCCGGACCGCGGTGCCCTGGACGTCCTCCCACCACGGCGGCTCCTGCCCGCCCACGGCGCCCAGCAGCGAGTCACCGGCGTCGAGCTGGAAGGCGCAGAGGTACACCAGGTGCGCGACGCCGCTGCCGGCGGTGACCGCCTCGGTGACCACCGCCCCGCCGTAGGAGTGGCCGAGGACGACGACCGGCCCGTCGAGCCCGTCGAGCGCGGCGCGCACCGTCGCCGCGTCGGCCGCCAGGTCACCGAGGGCCGCCGGGTCGTCCCCCACGCTCGGCAGGTCGACGGTGCGCACGTCGACGTCGCCGCCGAGCGCGTCCCGGAGGGGGCCCCAGCACCAGGACCCGTGCCAGGCGCCGTGGACGAGGAGCAGGGTGGCGGTCATGCGTCTCCTCCGCTTCGAGGGGTCGGTCCGGTGAGCATGCCCGACCGGCCGCCCCGGAGACGGTCGTCGAGCCCGGCCCGCGCTGGGCACTACCCTGGTCACCCGTGCTCGTCCTCGCCCTCGACACCGCCACGCCGACCCTGGTCGCCGGCCTGGCGCGGTGGTCGCCGGGCGGCGCGGAGGTGCTCGCCGAGCGCGCGCTGCCCTCGGGCACCCGGCACGCGGAGCTGCTGACCGGCGCGGTCACCGAGGTGCTGCGGGACGCCGGGGTGGGGCTGTCCGCCGTCGCCGCCGTCGTCACCGGCCTGGGCCCCGGCCCGTTCACCGGGCTGCGGGTGGGGGTGGTCACCGCCGCGGCGCTGGCCGACGCCCGCGGGCTGCCCGCGGTCGGCGTGTGCTCCCTCGACGCGGTGGGTTCCGGCGCCCGCACGGTGGTCACCGACGCCCGCCGCAGGGAGGTCTACTGGGCCGCCTACGGCCCCGACGGCGCGCGGTCCGCCGGGCCGGGGGTGGCGCGCCCGGAGGAGCTGGCGCCGGCCGGCCCGGTGGTGGGCGACGCCCGGTTCGCCGAGCGGCTCGGCGTCGAGGTGACCCCGGCGGAGGTGACGACGGCGGGACTGCTGCGGGCCGCGGCGCCCCAGCTGGCCGACCCGTCGTCGGCCGGGCCGCTGGTGCCGCTGTACCTGCGCCGCCCGGACGCCGTCCCGCCGGCGTCCTTCAAGCCGGTGACCACCGCGTGACCGCCCGCCTGCGGCCCATGCGGCCGGCCGACCTGGACGCGGTGCTCGAGCTGGAGGACCAGCTGTTCGCCCCGGACACCTGGACCCGCGCCATGTACCGCGACGAGCTGGCCCGCACCGAGACCCGGCACTACCTGGTCGCCGTGGACACCGACGCGGGGGCCGGCGAGACCGTCGTCGGCTACGCCGGGCTGATCGCCTACGACGACGAGGCGCACGTGGCCACCATCGGCGTCGCCGCCGGCCGCCAGGGCGAGGGGATCGGCGCCACGCTGCTCGACGCGCTGCTCGCCGAGGCCGACCGGCGCAGCCCGGTGGTGCTGCTGGAGGTGCGCGCGGACAACGAGCTGGCCCAGGGGCTGTACCGGCGCCGCGGGTTCACCGAGGTCGGCCGGCGCCCGCGCTACTACCAGCCCAGCGGCGCGGACGCCGTGGTGATGCGGCGGGAGGTGCGGCGTGGCTGACCGGGTGGGTGGGGGACCACTGGTGCTGGGGTTCGAGACCTCCTGCGACGAGACCGGCGTCGGCCTCGTGCGGGGCCGCACGCTGCTGTCCGACGCGCTGGCCACCTCGGTGGCCGAGCACGAGCGCTTCGGCGGGGTGGTGCCGGAGATCGCCTCGCGGGCGCACCTGGAGGCGATGGTGCCGACCGTGCACCGCGCGCTGGCCGAGGCCGGGGTGCGCGCCGCCGACGTCGACGCGGTCGCCGTGACCGCGGGGCCCGGGCTCACCGGC
Organism: Geodermatophilus pulveris; assembly: GCF_900188375.1. Classification (GTDB taxonomy): domain Bacteria; phylum Actinomycetota; class Actinomycetes; order Mycobacteriales; family Geodermatophilaceae; genus Geodermatophilus; species Geodermatophilus pulveris. The sequence continues at coordinate 202,663 of NZ_FZOO01000001.1, forward strand.
GCGCTGCTGGTGGGGCTGGCCGCGGCCAAGGCCTACGCGCTCGCCCTGGACGTGCCGCTGTACGGCGTCAACCACCTGGCCGCGCACGTCGCCGTCGACGAGCTGCAGCACGGCAGGCTGGCCGAGCCGTCGATGGCGCTGCTGGTCTCCGGCGGGCACAGCTCGCTGCTGCTGGTGCCCGACCTGGCCCGCGAGGTGCGGTCGCTGGGCCGCACCATCGACGACGCGGCGGGGGAGGCCTTCGACAAGGTCGCCCGCGTGCTCGGCCTGCCCTTCCCCGGCGGCCCGCCGATCGACCGGGCGGCGCGGGAGGGCGACCCGGCGGCGATCGAGTTCCCCCGCGGGCTCACCGGGCCCCGCGACGCCCCGTACGACTTCTCCTTCTCCGGCCTGAAGACCGCCGTCGCCCGCTGGGTGGAGGCCCGGCAGCGGGCGGGGGAGCCGGTGCCGGTGGCCGACGTCGCGGCGTCCTTCCAGGAGGCGGTGGCCGACGTGCTGACCCGCAAGGCGGTGCGGGCCTGCCGCGACGCCGGCGTCGACCACCTGGTGCTGGGCGGCGGGGTGGCGGCCAACTCGCGGCTGCGCGCGCTGGCCGAGGAGCGCTGCGCCGCCGCCGGGATCGTGCTGCGGGTGCCCAGCCCGCGGCTGTGCACCGACAACGGGGCGATGGTGGCCGCGCTGGGCTCGCGGCTGGTCGAGGCGGGGGTGGCGCCGTCGGCCCCGGACGTCGGCGCCGACAGCTCCCTGCCGATCGACGTCGTCGCCCTCAGCTGACGTCGCACACCAGCGCGGTGGGGACGCCGGCCACCCGGGTGACGACGACGGTCGCCGTCCCCGCACCCGGGCCGCGCAGCTGCCGGGCGAGGGTCTCCGGCTCGATCGCCGAGCCGCGCTTCTTGACCACCACCCGGCCGACGTCGCGCGCCCGCAGCAGCGCCCTGAGCTTCTTGAGGTTGAACGGCAGCACCTCGTCGACGCGGTACGACGACACCCACGGGGGGCCGGCGACGGTGTCGGAGGTCAGGTAGGCGATCGTCGGGTCGACCAGCGTGGCGCCGAGGTCGGCGGCGACCAGCGACACCAGCCCCGAGCGGATGACCGCCGGGTCCGGCTCGTGCAGCCAGCCGCGCACCGGTCCGGCCGGCGCGGGGCCCGGGTCGGCGCCGGCGGTCAGCTCGTGCGCGGCGCCGTCCCGGACGACGGTGGCCCGCCGCCACACCGCCGACACCCCGCGGCCCCAGAGCAGCGCCTCGACGATCGACCCGCCGGTGGACACCCACTCCGCCTCGACCCCGGCCGGCACCCGGGCGTGGTCCAGCCCCGGGGCCACCTTGACCACCGCGCGCGGCACCCGGTCCAGCAGCGCGGCCACCGTCGGCCAGGGCGGCGACCAGCGGTCGGGGTCCAGTCGGCGCCGCCCGCCGGCCCGGCGCGCGGGATCGAGGACGGCGGCGGCGCAGCCGGCCACCTCCCCGCCGCGGGCGGCGTCCACCAGGTCCACGACGTCGCCGGCGACCACCCACACGTCGTCGTCCACGCCGAGCGCCGCGGCGTTGGCGGCGGTCAGCTCCCGGGCCAGCGGGTCGCGGTCGACGGCCAGCACCCGCGCCCCGGCCCGGGCCAGCGCGACGGTGTCGGTGCCGGCCGCGCAGCCGAGGTCGGCGGCGGAGTCGGTGCCGTCGGCGAGCAGCCGGGCGGCCCGGCGGGCGGCCAGCGCGGGACGGCCGGCCTGCTCGAGGGTGTCGGCGGTGAGGAACAGGACGTCGGCGTCGGCACCGAACACCGGCCGGGCGCGGTCCCGCAGCCGGGCCAGCTCCCAGGCCGCGCCGGCCCGCCCGGCTCCGACCTCGGCGCGCAGCCGGGTGAGCCCGGTCAGCAGGTCGGTGCCCTCGGCCAGCAGCGCGGCCGCCCGGGCGAGGGCCGCCGTCCCCTCCGGGGTCCGCAGCCAGCGGACCTGGGCGATCGCGTCGGGGGGGACCTCACCGGGCACCCCGACAGCGTGGCGCACCGGCGGGGCCACGGGCTCGCGACCCCGGTTGAGTGGCTGGCACTCTCGTAGGTAGAGTGCCAACCGACACGGGCACCAGGCGTCTGACCCCCGCGACGGCAGACCCCCGGCACCGTGCCACAGCAGCAGCTCGACCCACCAGCCGTCCGACACCGAAGGGGGCGTCACCGACGTGACGACCGCTACCAAGGTCAACATCAAGCCGCTGGAGGACCGTGTCGTGGTCCAGGCCAACGAGGCCGAGACCACCACCGCCTCCGGCCTGGTCATCCCGGACACCGCCAAGGAGAAGCCGCAGGAGGGCACGGTCGTGGCCGTGGGCCCCGGTCGCGTCGACGACAACGGCAACCGCGTCCCGCTCGACGTCTCCGTCGGCGACGTGGTCATCTACTCCAAGTACGGCGGCACCGAGGTCAAGTACGCCGGCGAGGAGTACCTCGTGCTCTCCGCCCGCGACCTGCTCGCCGTCGTGGAGAAGTAGCAGGACCTCGTCCTCCTCATCCCTCGCACGCCCGGGACGAGCCTCGGGACGAGGCCGTTCCCGCACGTCACCAGACCGCCCCGGCGACCCGAACTGACCGGGTCCCGGGGCGGTCGTCGTCCGTGCCACACCTGATCGGAAGGGCCCATGGCCAAGATCATCAAGTTCAACGAGGACGCCCGCCGCTCGCTCGAGCGCGGCGTGGACAAGCTGGCCGACGCGGTCAAGGTGACCCTCGGCCCGCGCGGGCGCAACGTCGTCCTCGACAAGAAGTTCGGCGCCCCGACCATCACCAACGACGGCGTCACCATCGCCCGTGAGGTCGAGCTCGAGGACCCCTACGAGGACCTCGGCGCCCAGCTGGCCAAGAACGTGGCCACCAAGACCAACGACGTCGCCGGCGACGGCACCACCACCGCCACCGTGCTGGCCCAGGCCCTGGTGCACGAGGGCATGCGCAACGTCGCCGCGGGCGCCAGCCCGACCGCGCTGGGCGCCGGCATGCGCGCGGCCGCCGACGCGGTGTCGAAGGCCCTCGACGAGGTCGCCATCCCGGTCGCCGACGAGGCCGCCATCGCCGGCGTCGCGACCGTCTCCGCGCAGGACGCCGAGGTCGGCCGGCTGATCGGCCAGGCCATGGAGAAGGTCGGCAAGGACGGCGTCATCACCGTCGAGGAGGCCACCACCCTCTCCACCGACCTCGACGTGACCGAGGGCGTGCAGTTCGACAAGGGCTACCTGTCGCCGTACTTCGTCACCGACCCCGAGGCGATGGAGGCCGTCCTCGAGGACGCGCTCGTGCTGCTGGTGCAGGGCAAGGTCGGCGCGCTGGCCGACCTGCTCCCGCTGCTGGAGAAGGTGCTGTCCACCGGCGGCCGCCCGCTGCTGCTCGTGGCCGAGGACGTCGAGGGCGAGGCGCTGTCCACGCTCGTCGTCAACTCCATCCGCAAGACCATCAAGGTCGTCGCGGTCAAGTCGCCCTACTTCGGCGACCGCCGCAAGGCCTTCATGACCGACCTCGCCGTCGTCACCGGCGGTCAGGTGGTCAGCGAGGACGTCGGCCTCAAGCTCGACCAGGTCGGCCTGGAGGTGCTCGGCACCGCCCGCCGGGTCACCGTCACCAAGGACGACACCACGATCGTCGACGGCGGCGGCACCCGGGAGGCCATCGGCGACCGGGTCGCGCAGATCCGCCGCGAGATCGAGGCGACGGACTCCGACTGGGACCGCGAGAAGCTGCAGGAGCGGCTGGCCAAGCTCGCCGGCGGCATCGGCGTCATCCGCGTCGGCGCGGCCACCGAGGTCGAGATGAAGGAGAAGAAGCACCGCATCGAGGACGCCATCGCCGCCACCCGGGCCGCGGTGGAGGAGGGCGTCGTCCCCGGTGGCGGGTCGGCGCTGGTGCACGCGGCCGCGGCCGTGGACGCCCTCGACCTCTCCGGCGACGAGCTGACCGGTGCCCGCGTGGTCCGCAGCGCGCTGGACGCCCCGCTGGTGCGCATCGCGGAGAACGCCGGCTTCGAGGGGCGGGTCGTCGTGGCCCGCGTCCGCGAGGCCGGTGCCGGTCAGGGCTTCAACGCCGCCACCGGCGAGTACGGCGACCTGGCCGCCCAGGGCGTCATCGACCCGGTCAAGGTCACCAAGGCCGCGCTGGGCAACGCCGTGTCGATCGCCGCGATGGTGCTCACCACCGACTCCGCGGTCGTCGAGGCGCCGCAGGAGGAGCCGGCCGGGGCCGGGCACCACACCCACGGCCACTCCCACGGCCACGGCCACAGCCACTGAGGGGGCCGAGCACCGATGACCAGCTGAGCTGGTCGTCGCGGGTCCTGGCTCACCGCCGGTGGTGAGCCAGGACCCTGCGCGGTGAGCCCGGACGGCGTCCGGCACGACAGACGACGAGAGGGCCCGGTCCGAACGGACCGAGCCCTCTCGTCGTCTGTCGTGCGGCCTCCCTGCAGGGGTGGCCCCGGATCACACCCCGGCGGCGACCGCCGCGGGCTCCGCGGCGATCAGCCGGGCCCGCTCCTCCTCGCTCATTCCACCCCAGACCCCGTAGGGCTCCCGCACCGACAGCGCGTGCTTCAGGCAGGACTCGAGGACCGGGCACCGCCCGCAGACCGCCTTGGCGGCCGCCTGGCGGCGGGCCCGAGCCGGGCCGCGCTCGCCGTCCGGGTGGAAGAAGAGAGCCGTGCTCTCCCCGCGGCACGCGCCGTGCAGCTGCCAGTCCCACACCTCGGCAACGGGGGTGGGCAGGCGGCGGATGTCGGCCATTCGTCCTCCTCGGCTCGATGCGAGCCGGAGGGGGCGGTCCGGTCGCATGGGGCCCGGTGCCCGAGGCCTCCGCGGGTCAAACCCACGGTGACCCCGCATTTTCGCGGCTCCGGCCTCCCTCCGCTGGGTGAGAGCGGGTGTCCTGGCCCCCGGTAGTCGATCAAGGTGGCTGCAGGCCGTGCCGAACACCGCCACGGGACACCGCTCGCACCCGGTCCGACCGGGTGGCGACGGGGCCCCGGGCGGGGCGCGCGCCCGAGCGACACCCGGCCGGGGGACCCGGGCGGTGGGGGACCCGGCCAGCCCTGGCCGAGGCAGCGAGGAGCAGGCGTGATCGACGACAGGATGCGCGGACCCGGCCACGGGACGACGACGGTGTGGGTCTACGACGAGCGCCGGCGGGTCCGTGACGACATCGCGGGCCGGCTGGTGGCACTCCCGTTCGTCGGCCGGGTGGAGGTCGTCGGTGACCCGGCCGCCCTGATGGCCCGGCTGGCCACCCGCCAGCCCGACGTCCTGCTCATCGGCACCCAGCGCGCCGTGGACACCGGGCTGACCGTCGCCACCCAGGCGCTGCGGGCCAACCCGCGGCTGCCGGTGCTGGTCCTCGGCGCCCCCGACGACGGCGAGACCGTGCGGGCGGCGGTCGCCGCCGGCGCCCGCGGCTACCTGCGCTGGGACGCCACCGCCCTGGAGATGGGCCTGGGCCTGTCCCGGGTCGGTCTGCGGGTCGACGGGCGCGGCCCCGCGGGGCCGGTCCCGGCGCAGCCGGTGCCGCTGGCCTCGGTCGGTGCCGCGTCGACCCCGTCCTGGGGGGGTGCCAGCCCGCTGACCGGTGCGGCGCCCACCACGGTGCGCTCGACGGTGCGCGAGCCCGCCCCGGTGAGCCTGTCCATGCGCGAGATGCAGGTGCTCACCGGCATGAGCCAGGGCAAGAGCAACGCCCAGATCGGCCGCGAGCTCTACCTCTCCGAGGACACCATCAAGACCCACGCCCGACGGCTGTTCCGCAAGCTCGGCGCCAAGGACCGCGCCGAGGCGGTGGCCACCGGCTTCCGCCGCGGCATGATGACCTGACGCACGGTCCGCCAGGACCGCACCACGAGAGGGCCTCCGCCGTACCGCAGCGGAGGCCCTCTCGTGCGTGCGTCCGTCGCGCCGAGTGGGCCCCGGAGGGTCCGCGCAGGCGTGACCCAGCGGTTCGGCGGCAGCCGGGGACGCCCCCTGGCCGCGGTGTCGGCCGGAAGGCCGACCGTGTCCTAGTCGTCGCGGGCGTGCCGGCCGCCGCGGCCCTCGCCGCCGGGCTCCTCGCGGTCGGCGACCGCGGCGATGCCGTCGGCGTAGCCGCTGGCGTAGTCCCAGCTGACGTAGTCGTCGGGGTCGGGGTCGAACGGCGGCTCGTGCCGGCCGGTCTGGCCCTCCTCGAGCAGCTGGCGGAGGTTGGCCTGCATGAGCGCCCAGTCGACGTGGTGCTCCTCGTCGCAGTCCGGGCAGTCGACGACGATGCCCTTGATGCCGGTCGGCTCCAGCAGCGTCCGGAACACCTCCAGCTCGGCCAGGTCGTCGAGGACCCCGGCCCGCTCCTCCATCGTCAGCGGCGGCGGACCGGGCTGGTCGGCGGAGCCGGAGGCGTCGTCCCAAGAACTCACAGGGGTCACGGTATCGGCCGGACGGGCATCGCACGAAGGCCGCGAGGGGCGCCGCCTAGGATCGGGGGGAGGCCCCCCGCGCGCCCAGGAGGGGTGCCGGCCGATCCGGAGGGTGGCGGCGACCGATGCAGCCCGATGAGTCCGTCCCCGAGCTGCCCGCGAAGTTCGCGCCGCTCGGCCTGACCTACGACGACGTCCTGCTCATCCCCGGTGCGTCCGACGTCGTCCCCGCCGAGGTGGACACCGGCAGCCGGCTGACCCGCGGCATCCTGTTGGCCGTCCCGCTGCTGTCCAGCGCGATGGACACCGTCACCGAGGCCCGCATGGCCATCGCGATGGCGCGGGTCGGCGGCATGGGCGTGCTGCACCGCAACCTCGCCGCCGAGGAGCAGGCCGGCCAGGTCGACCTGGTCAAGCGCTCGGAGGCCGGCATGGTGACCAACCCGGTCACCTGCTCGCCGGACAACACCCTCGCCGAGGTCGACGCGCTGTCGGCCCGCTACCGCATCTCCGGCGCGCCGGTGGTCGACGCCGACGGCGTCCTGCTGGGCATCGTGACCAACCGCGACATGCGCTTCGAGAACGACCAGTCGGTGCTGGTCCGCGACGTCATGACGCCGATGCCGCTGGTCACCGCCCCGGTCGGCGTGGACGCCGACACCGCGCTGGGCCTGCTCCGCCGGAACAAGATCGAGAAGCTGCCGCTGGTGGACCGCGCCGGGCGGCTGCGCGGGCTGATCACGGTCAAGGACTTCGTCAAGCGCGACCAGTACCCGAACGCCACCAAGGACGCCGACGGCCGGCTGGTCGTGGGTGCGGCCCTCGGCGTGGGGGACGACGCCTACAAGCGGGCCGGGCTGCTGGTCGACGCGGGCGTGGACGTGCTCGTCGTCGACACCGCGCACGGCCACCAGCGCGCGGTGCTGGACATGGTGGCGCGGGTGAAGGCCGACTTCGGCGTCCAGGTGGTGGGCGGCAACGTGGCCACCCGCGCCGGGGCGCAGGCCCTGGTCGACGCCGGGGTGGACGCGGTCAAGGTCGGCGTCGGCCCGGGCTCGATCTGCACCACCCGCGTGGTCGCCGGTGTCGGCGTCCCGCAGGTCACGGCCATCTACGAGGCGGCGCTGGCCGCCCGGCCGGCCGGTGTCCCGGTGATCGCCGACGGCGGGCTGCAGTACTCCGGCGACATCGCCAAGGCCCTGGTCGCCGGCGCGGACACGGTGATGATCGGCGGGCTGTTCGCCGGCGTCGAGGAGGCGCCGGGCGAGCTGGTGTTCGTCAACGGCAAGCAGTACAAGACCTACCGCGGCATGGGGTCGATGGGCGCGATGCAGAAGCGCGGCAACCAGTCCTTCAGCCGGGACCGGTACTTCGCCGACGACGTCCTCTCCGACGACAAGCTCGTCCCCGAGGGCATCGAGGGCCAGGTGCCCTACCGCGGCCCGCTCTCCGGCGTGGCCCACCAGCTCGTCGGCGGGCTGCGCGCCTCGATGGGCTACGCGGGGGCGCAGACGATCGCCGACCTCCAGGAGCGCGGCCGGCTGACCCGGATCACCTCGGCCGGCCTGGTCGAGAGCCACCCGCACGACATCCAGATGACGGTGGAAGCACCGAACTACAGGGGGCGCTGACCGTGAGCGCACGCGACACCGTCGAGATCGGCCTCAACCGCTTCGCCCGCCGCGGCTACGACCTCGACGAGGTCTCGATCGTGCCCTCCCGGCGCACCCGCGACGTCGACGACGTCTCCACCGCCTGGCAGATCGACGCCTTCCGCTTCGACATCCCGCTGGTCACCAGCCCCAGCGACGCCGTCGTCAGCCCGGCGACCGCGATCGCCGTCGGCCAGGCCGGAGGCCTCGGCGTGCTCAACGCCGAGGGGCTGTGGACGCGCTACGACGACCCGGACCCGGTGTACCGCCGGCTGCGCGAGGCCGCCGGGGACGGCGCCCCGCCGGTGGCCCTGCTGCAGGACGTCTACTGCCGCCCGGTCGACCCCGACCTGATCACCGTCCGGGTCAAGGAGATGCGCGACGCCGGCGTGACGACGGCGGTGCGCGTCTCGCCGCAGCACACGCTGCAGCTGGCCCCGGCCGTGCTCGCCGCGGGCGTGGACCTGCTGGTCATCCAGGGCACGATCGTCTCCGCCGAGCACGTGACCAGCTCCGGCGACGCGCTCAACCTCAAGGAGTTCATCGCCGACCTCGACGTGCCGGTGATCGTGGGCGGCGCGGCCAACTACCAGACCGCGCTGCACCTGATGCGGACCGGCGCCGCCGGCGTGGTCGTCGGCGTGGGCGCCGACAGCTTCTCCACCGGGGACGCCGTCATGGGCATCCGGGTGCCGCTGGCCAGCGCCATCGCCGACGCCGCCGCGGCCCGCCGCGACTACCTGGACGAGACCGGCGGGCGGTACGTGCACGTCATCGCCAACGGGCGGATCGAGACCAGCGGCGCCATCGCCCGCGCGCTGGCCTGCGGCGCCGACGCCGTCCAGCTCGGCGAGCCGCTGCGCGCCGCGGCGGAGGCGCCCGGCGGCGGCATCTGGTGGGACTCGGTGGCCGCGCACCCGCGGCTGCCCCGGGGCGGCGCGTCGGCGCCGGTGCCGCCGGCCGGCTCGCTGGGGCAGGTGCTGCTCGGCCCGGCGCAGACCGCCGACGGGCGGACCAACCTCTTCGGCGCGCTGGCCCGCACGATGGCCAAGACCGGCTACCGCGACCTCAAGGAGTTCCAGCGGGTCGACCTCGTCGTCGGCGGCGGCCCGCACGAGGACGACCTGCGCTGATGGACTCCCCGACCGTCCTCGTCGTCGACTTCGGCGCGCAGTACGCCCAGCTGATCGCCCGGCGGATCCGCGAGGCCGGGGTCTACTCCGAGATCGTGCCCTCCGACGTCCCCGCCGAGGAGGTCGTCGCCCGCAAACCCGCGGCGATCGTGCTGTCCGGCGGGCCGTCCAGCGTCTACGCCGAGGGCGCCCCGCAGGTGGACCCGGCGCTGTTCGAGTCCGGCGTGCCGGCGTTCGGCATCTGCTACGGCTTCCAGGCGATGGCCGCCTCGCTCGGCGGCACGGTGGCCCGCACCGGGGACCGCGAGTACGGCGGCACCCCGCTGACGGTCACCACCGCCGGCCGGCTGTTCGGCGCGCTGCCGGTCGAGCAGTCGGTGTGGATGAGCCACGGGGACGCCGTCAGCGCCGCCCCGCCGGGGTTCACCGTCACCGCCACCTCCACCGGGGCGCCGGTCGCCGCCTTCGAGGACGTCGACCGCAGGCTCGCCGGCGTGCAGTTCCACCCCGAGGTGCGGCACACCGCGCACGGGCAGACGGTGCTCGAGCACTTCCTGTTCGACATCGCCGGCCTGGAGCCGACCTGGACGATGGCCAACGTCGTCGACGAGCAGGTCGAGCGGATCCGCGCGCAGGTCGGCGACCGGCGGGCGCTGTGCGCGCTGTCCGGCGGCGTCGACTCCGCGGTCGCCGCGGCGCTGGTGCAGCGTGCCATCGGTGACCGGCTGACCTGCGTCTACGTCGACCACGGGCTGATGCGCGAGGGCGAGACCGAGCAGATCGAACGCGACTTCGTCGCCGTCACGGGCGCCGACCTGCGGGTGGTCGACGCCCGGGAGCAGTTCCTCACGGCGCTGGCCGGGATCAGCGACCCGGAGCAGAAGCGCAAGGTCATCGGCCGGGAGTTCATCCGGGTCTTCGAGCAGGCCGCCCTCGACGTCGTCCACGACGCGCAGGCCCACGGGGAGACCGTCGACTTCCTCGTGCAGGGCACCCTCTACCCCGACGTCGTCGAGTCCGGCGGCGGCAGCGGGACGGCGAACATCAAGAGCCACCACAACGTCGGCGGGCTGCCCGAGGACCTCACCTTCACCCTCGTCGAGCCGCTGCGCACGCTGTTCAAGGACGAGGTGCGCGAGGTCGGCCTGCGGCTCGGCCTGCCCGAGTCGCTGGTGTGGCGCCAGCCGTTCCCGGGCCCCGGGCTGGGCATCCGGATCGTCGGCGAGGTGACCCGGGAGCGGCTGGACGTGCTGCGCCGCGCCGACGCCATCGCCCGCGCCGAGCTGACCGCCGCCGGCCTGGACCGGGAGATCTGGCAGTGCCCGGTGGTGCTGCTGGCCGACGTCCGCTCGGTCGGCGTGCAGGGCGACGGGCGCACCTACGGCCACCCGGTGGTGCTGCGGCCGGTGTCCAGCGAGGACGCGATGACCGCCGACTGGAACCGGCTGCCCTACGACGTGCTGGCCCGCATCTCCACCCGCATCACCAACGAGGTGGCCGAGGTGAACCGGGTGGTGCTCGACGTGACGAGCAAGCCGCCGGGCACCATCGAGTGGGAGTGAGCCCGGGGGTCGCCCCGCGCTGATCCGCGGCGTCGGTGCACGGGATGTGCACGTGTCGCGGTCGGGATGGCGTCCCGAGCGCGGTGCGTGCACGAAATGCGCGCCAGCGGGCCCCGCGACGGTCGGCGGTCCCCCTCGCCGCCCTACCGAGTGGCCGGACTCCCGGCCTCGTCCCGGACGGCGCGGGCGTCGGGCGGCGGGGTGCCGAAGACGGCCGGGTCGCGGGCCGGCGCGGTCCCCGGGGTGAGCGCGGCGTCCTCGATGCGGTCCCAGCGGAACCAGCGCGGCGCGTCCCGCTCCCGGCACCAGGCGGCCAGGTACCAGTGGTCGCCGGTGCGGGCCAGCAGCTGCGGCTCCACCCGGCGCCGCGTCGTCGCGCCGTCCCGGTCCCGGTAGGTCAGCGCCACCACCCGGCGTCCGGCGAGGGCCTGCTCCACCACCGCGGCCGCGCGGCCGCGCCGGGCCGGCGTCCCGTGCACCCACACCCGCCCGGCCAGCCGGTCCACCTCCGCGCGCGCCGCCGGCCCCAGCACGTCGACCACCTTGCCCAGCGCCGCCCGCCCGTCGACGGCGAAGGGGGCGTCGCCGGACCCGGCCAGGGCCACGGCGACAGCGACCGCCTGCGCGGGGGTGAGGTTCACCGGCGGCAGGGTGGCGGCGGCGTCGAGCACGTACCCGCCGCCCGGGCCGGCCGCCGCCCGGACGGGCACGCCGGCCTGCTGCAGCGCCGCGACGTCGCGCTTGACCGTGCGCGTGGACACCTCCAGCCACCCGGCCAGCCGCTGCGCCGTCCGGCCGCGCGGCCCCGCCCGGCGCAGCTCCTCGGTGAGCGCGTGCAGCCGGTCGGTGCGGTTCACCCGCGGATCGTCGCAGGAGTCGGTGACAGGACGGTGTCACCGGGCGCGCGGGAGGGTCCTGCCATGGCATCCATCGCGCTGTTCCACTCCGTCCTCGGCGTCCGCCCGGGCGTCCTCGACGCCGCCGCGCGGCTGCGGGCCGCCGGGCACGAGGTGCTCGTCGTCGACCAGTACGGCGGTCGGGTCTTCGACGACTACGACGAGGCCGGGGCGCACGTCGACCGGATCGGCTTCCCGGCGCTCATGGCCGCGGCGGTGGACGCGGTCGCGTACCTCCCCGACGGCTTCGTGGTGGCCGGGTTCTCCAACGGCGCAGGCATGGCCGAGTACGTCGCCACCCGGCGACCCTGCCGCGGGGCGCTGCTCGTCGCCGGTGCGCTGCCGCTCGCCGTCCTCGGGGCGGACGCCTGGCCGGCCGGCGTGCCCGTGCAGGTCCACCACACCGAGGACGACCCGAGGCACGCACCCGGGTGGCTCGACGCCTTCGTGGCCGACGTCCGCCGGGCCGACGGCGCCGTCGAGGTGTTCGGCCACCCGGGCAGCGGCCACCTGTTCACCGACCCCAGCCGCCCCCAGGAGTACGACGAGCAGGCCACGGAGCTCTTCTGGCAGCGCGCCCTCGTGTTCCTCGGCCGGGTCGGCTGACCCGCCGTCCGGATCGCCGACCCCGGCCCGCTGTGCTGAGCCGGCGCGACCACAGCACTCGACCGGGGGAGGCCGGTGACCGACGACTGGACGCTCCTGCCCAGCGTGCTGGCAGTCGTGGCAGCCGGCATCGCCATCGTCTTCGCCGGGATCCGGCTCACCCGGGCGGCCGACGAGCTCGCCGACCGCACCGGTCTCGGTGACGCCGTCGGAGGGGCGCTGCTGCTCGGCGCGGTCACCTCCCTGCCGGGCATCGTGGCGACCGCGACCGGTGCCCTGGAGGGCGACCCCGGTCTCGGGCTCGCCAACCCGGTGGGCGGCGTGGCCATCCAGACCGTGTGGCTGGCGATCGCCGACCTCGTCTACCGGCGGGCCAACCTGGAGCACGCCGCGGCGTCCCTGCAGAACGTCCTGCAGGCGCTGATCCTCGTCGCCCTGCTCTCGGTCCCGGTCATGGCCTACGCCACCCCCGGGTTGCGGTTGGGGTGGATCCACCCGCTGACGCTGCTGATCCCCGTGCTGTACGGCTACGGACTCGTGCTGCTGCGCCGGATGCAGGCCGAGCCGATGTGGCAGCCGATCCGGACGTCGGCCACCTCGGACGGGGACGGCGAGGGGCAGGCGGACGAGCGGTCGGGCGCCTCGACCGGCCGGCTGTGGGCCGAGCTGGCCGCGCTCGGACTCGTCGTCGGGGTGGCCGGGTGGGCGATCGGCCAGGGCGGCCTGGGTGTCGTCGCGGCGACCGGGCTGCCCAGCGGCCTGGTCGGGTTCACGCTGACCACCGCGCTGACCTCGCTCCCCGAGCTCGTCGTGCTGATCACCGCGGTGCGGATGGGGGCGCTGACCCTCGGCGTCGGCAACACCATCGGCGGCAACGTCTTCGACGCGCTGATGATCGGGCTGGCCGACGTCTTCCACCTGGAGGGGCCCGTCTACCGCGACGCCGGCGCGGTGAGCCTGGTGCTGCTCGGCGGGACGGTGCTCATGACGACGGTGCTCATGACGACGGTGCTCGCGGGCGGCCTGGTGATGCGCGACCGCACGGGGGTCGGGTTCGAGGGCTTCGCGATACCCGTCATCTACCTGGGCACCGTCGGGCTGGCCGTCGTCAGCCGGTGACCGGACACCGGAGGGCCCGGGGAGCGGTCGGCTCCCCGGGCCCTCCGGTGCGAGGTGTCAGCGCCGACGGCGGGCCCGGCGCAGCTCGGAGACCAGCAGCGCCACGCCGCCGGCGACCAGCACCAGCCACAGCAGGCCGCCGTCGACCACGCCGAGCGGCAGGACGGCGCCGGCCGCCACCACCACCGCCAGGACGACGAAGACCAGTCCCGGGACCAGCGCGGTGAGGTCGACCCCCCGGCGCGCGGGCGACGGCGGGTCCTCGGTCTCCAGCGGGGTGACCTCGCCCCAGGCGTGCTCCTGCCACGCCGTCGGGGTGGTCGGGAACTCGCTGTAGTCAGGCACGGTCCACCTCCACGTCGCCGACGCCGGCGTCGACGGTCAGCACGATCTCGGGCCGGTCGTCCCCGCTCCAGGCGGCGGGGCCGTCCCCGCGGGAGTACCCGCTCCCGGAGTCCAGGTCGAGGACGTCCACGTCACCGATGCCGCTGTCGACCTCGACCTCGACGTCGGCCCACTCGGGCACCAGGACCTCGACGTCCCCCACCCCGGGGCCGACGCGGGTCGTGACCGGGGCGTCGAGGTCGCTCACGTCGAGCGCGGAGAGGTCCAGCGTGAGGTCACCGACGCCGCCGTCGTAGACCGGCCGGACGTCGGCGGCGCGCAGCGGCCGCTCCGTGCGGTCGTCGACTCCCTCGACGTCGACGTCCCCCCAGTCGGCCGTCGCGCCGACCAGGGCCACCGAGAGGACGGCGCCCAGCGCGATCAGCCCGCCCTTGGCCCGCCGTCCGCCGGTGAAGGCGGCGACGACCAGGCCGAGCCCGACGATGCCCAGCGCGGGGGCGAGGAACCCGACGGGCCCGACGTCCCAGCCGGTGAGGACGGTCAGCCCCGCGAGCAGGCCGACGACGATGAGCAGGGCGGCCAGCGTCAGGCCCGGCACCGGTGACCGGGGCCCGGGCGGGCCTGCCGACCGGGGCCGCCCGGAGCGGTGCCCGGCCGGCATGAGCAGCCACAGCAGCAGGTAGACCGGCACGCCGGGCCCGGCGAGGGCCAGCGCGACGAAGCCCACCCGCCACAGCAGGGTGTCGATGCCGCTGTACTCGGCCAGGCCGCCGGAGACGCCGCCGAGGACCTTGTCGCTGCGGCTGCGCCGCAGCGGCGGCCGCGCCGGGGCACCGGGCGGCAGGGGATCAGCCGCCGGCGGGTCCGCCGACGGGAGCGCGGGGGGCGGTGCGGATGTCATGGCACCGAGCCTGTCCCCGCGGGGGACGGCGGTCCATCGGGGAACGCCCCCATCCCACCCGGGTCGGTGAGCTCCGGGCGTTCCCCGGTGCCGCCGGACCCCGTCCCGGTGCGACGATCGGCACCGTGACCACGACCGTGCCCGTGCCCGCGCGGCCGCCCCTGGTGCGCCCGCGGTCGGGGCGGCTGCTGGCCGGCGTCGCCGCGGGGACGGCGGCGCACCTGCGCACCGACCCGCTGGCCGTCCGGGTCGGCTTCGTCGTGCTCGCCGCCGCGGGCATCGGCGTCGTCGCCTACGCGCTGCTGTGGTTCTTCATGCCGGTCGCCGACACCGACGCCGACGCCGCCGCGACGCCCGGGGAGGACGAGCCCAGCCGCCGGCAGACCCTCGGCCTCGGCCTGCTGGGCGTCGGCGCGCTGCTCGCGGTCACCAACCTGGGCACCTGGGGCGGCGGCGACCTGGTCCTCCCGCTGCTGCTCGTCGGTGTCGGGCTGACCGTCATCTGGCGCCAGCTGGACACCGACCGCACCCTCTCCCGCCCCGGCGTGCGCTGGCTGCTCGCCGGCGGGGTGGCCCTCGGGGTGGCAGGCCTGGTGCTGCTGCTGGCCACCACCGGCCAGCTGGCCAACGCCCGCAACGGCTTCAGCGCGACCCTGGTGATCCTGGCCGGCGTCGCGCTGGCCACCGCCCCGCTGTGGCGCCGGCTGCTCGCCTCGCGCGAGGCCGAGCGCACCGCCCGCGTGCGCTCCGAGGAGCGGGCCGCCGTCGCCGCCCACCTGCACGACTCCGTGCTGCAGACCCTCGCGCTCATCCAGCGGCACGCCGACGACGCCACCGCGGTGTCCCGGCTGGCCCGCAGCCAGGAGCGCGAGCTGCGCACCTGGCTCTACGAGCCGGCGGCGACCGTGGGCGGCGGCACCTGGGCGGCGCTGGTGTCCGGCGTGGTCGCCGAGGTCGAGGCCGACCACGCGCTGACCGTCGAGTCGGTGGTCGTGGGCGACGCCCCGCTCGACGACGCGCTCACCGCCCTGGCGGCGGCCACCCGGGAGGCGCTGGTCAACGCGGCCAAGCACTCCGGCGCCACCGTCGCCGACCTGTACACCGAGGTGGGCCCGCAGCGGGTGGCCGTCTTCGTCCGCGACCGCGGCGCCGGGTTCGACCCGGCCACCGTCCCCGGCGACCGGCACGGGCTGCGCGACTCGGTCTCCGGCCGGCTCGCCCGCCTCGGCGGGACGGCGGTGGTGCGCTCGTCGCCGGGGGAGGGCACCGAGGTGGAGCTGTGCCTGCCGCGGGAGCGGGCGGTGGCGTGAGCACCACCGTCTTCCTCGTCGACGACCACGCCATGGTGCGCACGGGCGTGCGCGCCGAGCTCGGCGGTGCGGTGGACGTCGTCGGCGAGGCCGCCGACGTCGCGGGCGCGGTCGAGGGCATCCGCCGCACCGTGCCCCACGTCGTGCTGCTCGACGTCCACCTGCCCGGCGGCGGGGGCCGGGCGGTGCTGGAGACGCTGCGGGCCGAGCTGCCCACCGTGCGCTGGCTGGCGCTGTCGGTGTCCGACGCCGCCGAGGACGTCATCGCCGTCATCCGCGCCGGCGCCCGCGGGTACGTCACCAAGACCATCTCCGGGCCGGACCTGCGCGACGCCGTCGCCCGGGTCGCCGACGGGGACGTGGTGTTCAGCCCGCGGCTGGCCGGGTTCGTGCTCGACGCGTTCGCCGCGACCCCGTCCGCCCCCCGGCCGGCAGACCCGGCCACCGACCCCGGGCTGGACCTGCTCAGCGCCCGCGAGCGGGAGGTCATGCAGCTGCTGGCGCGTGGCTACACCTACCGGGAGATCGGCTCGCGGCTGTTCATCTCGGTGAAGACGGTGGAGTCGCACGCCTCCAACGTGCTGCGCAAGCTGCAGCTGTCCAACCGCAACGAGCTCACCCGCTGGGCGGCCACCAACCGGCTGCTGTGACACTGCGGTCCTCCGGACCGCACCGCGGTCCGGTGCCGTACCCGGCCTGCGCGGAGGCCCACCCGCCGGCGGGGGCGGGGGACCCCCGGGCCCCGCCCCCGCGTCAGCGGAGGACTCAGGCGAAGTGGCTCTTGGGGATGGTGCCGTGCACGCCGACGGTGCGGTCGACCACCTGGGAGACGGTGAAGTCCACGGCCGCCGAGAGGTAGGCGTAGGCCACCGACCGGTCCATGCCGAGGTCGTGCTGCAGGAAGTCCAGCGCGTTGACCGTCGCCCGCCGGTTGGCGACGTCGAGGTCGCCGCCCTGCCCGTCGCGCGAGCCGTCCGGGTCCGACAGGCCGATCGGCACCCAGGCGTCCGGCGTCTCGCCGAAGGGGTACCGGAAGGCGACCGACGGCGCGTCCCCGGAACCGGGCCGGCAGGCGGTGAGCCGGAAGGTGAGCCGCAGCGAGCCCTCCAGCGCGGTGAGCGCGGCCTCGCCGCTGCCCATGGACATGTGCGGGTCGCCGACGGAGAACAGCGCCCCCTCGGCCACCACGGGCACGTAGAAGGCCGAGCCCACGGTCAGCAGGTTCACGTCGATGTTGCCGCCGCCCAGCGTGGGCGGGATGGAGTTGACCAGCGGGTCGTCCAGTGCCGGGGCGTCGCTGACCGTGGCCACCGCCATGAGCCCGGCGAACGGGGCGACCGGCCAGGACACCGTGCCGCGCCGGCCGCGGGGCAGCGAGGCGACCGTCGTCCCGCCGCGGCCGGTGGACAGCGGGGTGACGTGCGAGACGTTGCCGTAGCGCTGCGGGTCCCCCGTCGCGCGGCCGTCGGTGCCGACCGGTGGCATGACCTCGGCGAGGCTGATGTCCGCCGGCGGGTTCTCGGCGAACTGGCGGGCCAGCGCGCCCTTCCCGTGCCGGCTGGACACGACGCCGTAGGGGACGCGCGGCAGGGCCGTCAGCGGCTCGATCTTCAGGACGTCGCCGGGCCGGGCGCCCTCGACGTACACGGGCCCGGTGACCACGTGCGGGCCGTCCGCGTCGAAGTCGCGGACGTGCCGGTCGTACCCCGCGGCCACGGCCACCGCGTCGTCGAGCACCTGCTCGCGCGGCACGCCCCGGCCGGCGAACCACGCGGCCGGGTCGCGGCCCTGGTCCTCCAGGACGCCCTCGTGGCTGACCGTGTCCACGGTGATCGTGCCACCCGAGCGGACCCGCGCCACCGGGGCGTCGCCGACGCGCGGCAGGTAGCCCCAGTACACCTCGTCGGCCCGGGAGGGCAGGTAGACGTCGCCGTCGACCGGACCGCGGCCGGGCTGCAGGACCTCCCCGGGCAGCCGGGTGCGGCTCCTCGGGCCGGCCGCGGCCGGTGCGGCGGCGGCCACGCCCGCCGCGAGGACCGCGCCGGCCGCCACGGTGGCCCGGACGAACGCGCGGCGCCCCAGCCCCCGTTCCAGCAGCTCGGCGGCGGCGGCCGGGTGGGGCGGCGGGGTGGGGGTCACGGGCTCTCCTGGGCGCTCGGGGACGGCGTCCGGTGAGTTCTACGTGGACCGTGTTTCGCCCGTGCTCTCCCCGGCGGGCCCGGTGTTGCGGCCGGGTTTCGTCCCGGGTCAGGCGGTGTGGACGACGTGGAACGCCTCGCCGAGCCGCCCGTCGGGCAGCCCCATCCGCCGCCCCGTCTGGCGCATCCAGTCGGTGACGAAGGCCTCGAGGTCGGTCATGTGGCTGACCTGGGTGACGTGGCTCTTGAGCGCGGCGAACTTCAGCTCGACGACGTCGGTGACGTCGACGACGTGGTCGGCGCGCGGGCTGGCGCCCAGCCACACCTCGGAGACCGTCCAGGCCTCCAGGCCCTCGTCGGCCAGCAGCTCCGGGAACGCGAACGGGTTGCGGGCGTCGGGGTAGACGGCCCGCAGCGTCGACTCGCCGACGGTCATGTGGTCGGGGTGGCTGGCGCCGATGCGCTCCCAGAACCGCTCCGGGGAGCTGGTCAGCACCCGCTGCGGGCGGACCTGCCGGATCACCCGGCTGATGTCGCGCCGCAGGTCCAGGGTCAGTTCCAGCCGGCCGTCGGGGTGGCCGAGGAAGCGCACGTCGGTCACGCCGACCGCCTTGGCGGCTGCCTCCTGCTCGGCCCGCCGCAGCGGCGCCATCTGCTCGCGCGGGGTGTCGTCGAAACCGCCGGCGTCGCCGTCGGTGACGATGCAGTAGGTCACCTCGGTGCCGGCCGCCGTCCAGGTGGCGACGGTGCCGGCGCTGCCGAAGTCGACGTCGTCGGGGTGGGCGAGCACGCACAGCGCGCGCTCGACGTGCTCGGCGGGCTTCCGGGGCGGGGGCGCGGTCACGGCTGCCGAGCCTATGCCGGGCGGCGCCGCCCCATCGGCGGCCTGCTAGAGCCGACCCCGGCCCTGGCGCAGCAGCACCATGCCCAGCGCGGCACCCTCGGGGCCGAGGGCGTCCTGGAAGCGGGCGATCACCCGCTGCTCGCGGGCGAGCGACAGCCGGGTGCCGCCCGCGGTGCGGCGCAGCTCGCCGATCTCCTGCGACACGGCCAGCCGGCGCTGCACCAGCGCGATGATCTCGGTGTCGCAGGCGTCGATCTGCCCGCGCAGCTCGGCGATGCGGTCGTCGGCGGCAGCGGTGGGGACGGTCGCGCTCATCGGGTCCTCCGGGGCGGGGCGGTGGCCGTCGGACCCCGGAGACGACGGACGCCCCGGGCTCCTCGGGCCCGGGGCGTCGGTTGCGGCGGTTGCTCAGCCAGCGGCGACGGACACCGGATCCCGGTGGCCGTAGGGAAAGCCGACGGTGGCGAGCAGCACGGCGGCGAGTCTGCCACGGGTGCCGCCGGAGGGGCCAGCCCGGTCCCCGGGGACGGCGCGGCGCGACGGCGGGGCGTGTCACCCCGTCGAACTACAGTGGTGTCGTCATGAGCAGCGCCCAGCAGGCCCTCCCGGGCACCGCGTCCCTCCCGCGCTCCGCGACCGGCCAGGTGGGGCGGGAGCTGGACCGGATGCTCGCCGGCCTCAACGGCCCGCAGCGGCAGGCCGTCGTCCACGAGGGCGGCCCGCTGCTCATCGTCGCCGGCGCCGGCTCGGGCAAGACGCGGGTGCTCACCCACCGCATCGCCTACCTGCTGGGCGCGCGCGGCGTGCAGCCGGGGGAGGTCCTGGCGATCACCTTCACCAACAAGGCCGCCGGGGAGATGAAGGAGCGGGTCGCCGCCCTGGTCGGCCCGCGCGCCCGCGCGATGTGGGTGTCCACGTTCCACTCGATGTGCGTGCGCATCCTGCGCGCCGAGGCCGCCAAGCTCGGCATGAAGTCGTCGTTCACCATCTACGACCAGGGCGACTCCGTCCGGCTGATGACGATGGTCGCCCGCGACCTGGACCTCGACGCCAAGCGCCACTCCGGCCGCAGCCTGGCCACCCAGGTGTCCAACCTGAAGAACGAGCTGGTCGACGAGGAGTCGTTCACCCCGGTCACCGCGCCGGAGAAGGTGCTCGCCGAGGCCTACGCGCTCTACCAGCGGCGGCTGCGCGAGGCGCACGCCATGGACTTCGACGACCTGATCATGACGACGGTGCACCTGCTGCAGGCCTTCCCCGACGTCGCGGAGCACTACCGCCGGCGCTTCCGCCACGTGCTGGTCGACGAGTACCAGGACACCAACCACGCGCAGTACGTGCTGGTCCGCGAGCTGGTCGGCACGGGGGAGGGGCCGGTCCCGCCGGCCGAGCTGTGCGTCGTCGGCGACGCCGACCAGTCGATCTACGCCTTCCGCGGCGCGACCATCCGCAACATCGACGAGTTCGAGCGCGACTACCCGCAGGCCACCACGGTCCTGCTGGAGCAGAACTACCGCTCCAGCCAGCGCATCCTGCGGGCGGCCAACCAGGTCATCGCCCGGAACACCGCGCGGCGGCCCAAGAACCTGTGGACCGACGCCGGCGACGGCGAGTTGATCGAGGGCTACGTCGCGGAGAACGAGCACGACGAGGCGGCCTGGGTCGCCGAGCAGATCGACGCGCTGGTCGACGAGGGGCAGGTCCGGCCCGCCGACATCGCGGTCTTCTACCGGACCAACAACGCCTCCCGCGTCTTCGAGGAGGTGTTCATCCGCGTCGGCATGCCCTACAAGGTCGTCGGCGGGGTGCGCTTCTACGAGCGCCGCGAGGTCCGCGACGCGCTGGCCTACCTCAAGCTGGTCGCCAACCCGGCCGACGTGGTGAGCCTGCGCCGGGTCATCAACGTGCCCAAGCGGGGCATCGGGGAGAAGGCCGAGTCCTGCATCGAGTCCTTCGCCGACCGGGAGCGGATCGCCTTCGGGTCCGCGCTGCGCCGGTGCTCGGAGGTCACCACGCTGGCGGCGCGCTCGCTCAAGGCGATCCAGGAGTTCGTCGCGCTGCTGGAGGAGTTCGAGCAGCTGGTCGAGACCGGCTCGGGTCCGGCCGCGCTGCTGGAGAGCATCCTGGACCGCACCGGCTACCTCACCGAGCTGCAGGCCAGCACCGACCCGCAGGACGAGGGCCGCGTCGACAACCTCAACGAGCTCATCTCGGTGGCCGCGGAGTTCGAGGCGGCCAACCCGGGGGGCTCGGTCACCGACTTCCTCGAGCAGGTCTCGCTGGTCGCCGACGCCGACCAGATCCCGGTCGCCGGGGACGACGCCGGCGTGGTCACGCTGATGACCCTGCACACCGCCAAGGGCCTGGAGTTCCCGGTCGTCTTCCTCACCGGCATGGAGGACGGCGTCTTCCCGCACCTGCGCGCCCTCGGGGACCCCCGCGAGCTGGAGGAGGAGCGCCGGCTGGCCTACGTCGGCATCACCCGGGCGCGGCAGCGGCTGTTCCTCTCCCGGGCCACGGTGCGCACCAGCTGGGGGCAGCCGGCCTACAACCCGCCGTCCCGCTTCCTCGACGAGCTGCCGGGGGACACGGTGCACTGGGCGGGCAAGGAGCCGGTGCCCGCGCCGAGCACCGGGTACCGCTCGGCGCAGCAGCGGGTCGCGGCCACCGGGCTGTCCACCGGCGGCCTGCGCGGTGGGGCCGGCAACCGGGCGGTGATCTCCGTCGACGTCGGCGACCGGGTCAGCCACGACGCGTTCGGGCTGGGCACCGTCGTCGAGGTCACCGGTGCCGGCGACAAGGCGCAGGCGACGGTGGACTTCGGCTCGGGCGGCACCAAGCGCCTCGTCCTGCGCTACGCGCCCCTCGTCAAGCTGTAGCGCCGGACCCCGCGTCCGGGAGCTCCCGGTTCACGGCCTGGTCGGCGTCCCCCGACGAGGCGAGCGGGTGCAGAGGGCCGGAGATCGGCGTCAGATGACGACGCCGCGCTCGGCGAGGAACTCCTGCGGGTCGATCGGGCGGCCGTTCATGCCCCCGCCGTGGATCTGGTAGTGCAGGTGCGGGCCGGTCGACTGGCCCTCGTTGCCGATCGTCGCGATCTGGTCCCCGGCGTGCACCAGGTCACCGGCCGCGACGTCGTAGTAGCGCATGTGGCCGTAGACGTGCACGTTGCCGTCGGCGTCCTGGATGTAGACGGCGTTGCCGTACCCGGAGGCCCGCCCGGCGCGGACGACGACCCCGTCGGTGGCCGAGAGGATCGGCGTGCCCAGCGGCCCGGCGAGGTCCAGGCCGTAGTGCATCGTGCCCCAGCGCATGCAGAAGCAGGTGGTGAGCCGGCCCTGCGTGGGCAGCACGGTCTCGGGCTCGCGGGCCGCGCGGGAGGCGGCCAGCTCGCCGAGCCGGGCCTGGGCCTCGGCCTCGCTGATGCCCCGGCGCACGCCGGCGTCCTCCATGTCCCCGCTGAAGCCGACCTCGGTGGCGCCCAGGCCGTAGTCGGCGGCGCTCACCGACAGCCCGGCCGAGTCGGTGCCCAGGGTGCTGGGCACCGCCGCGACCAGCGCGCCGGCGACCAGGGCGGCCAGCCACACCGGCCCGCGGCGGCCCGGCGGGCGGGGCAGCCGGCGACGCGGCCCGGCGGCGGGCTCGGCGGCCTCCGGTGCGCCGGCGGCGTCCCCTGCCACCACGACGTCCGGTGCGACGGTCGCGCGCGCCCCGGTGCGCAGGGCGGCGACGGCCTGGGCGGTGGTGGCCTCGCGATCGGTGCTCGGTCGCTCCAGCAGCGCGGGGCCGGTCGAGCGGATCACGGGGCACCTTCTCCACGAGTGGTCCCCGGCGGGTGCCGCGGGGCGGCCCGTCGGGGCGACGACGGCTGGGACGTCCGGGGACCTCCGCCGGTGGGTACCGACGCCGTGATCGGACCGTAACGATCAGTCAGGGCACGGCCGCTCCTGTGGCGGCACCCGCCGGTGTGTCTGCGCCCGGTGGTGCCAGTGGGACCGCTGTGACGGTGCCGCGGTGACGCCGGGCCGGACCGGTGTGCCGGGCGAGGCAGGAGTGACCGCCGTCCGGAGGCCCCCGCCGCGCACAGTCACGTCCTGGACCGGCCTCCTCGCAGGGTCCCGCCACGAGCCTGCGAGTGGTGGGGGGGAGGAGGTCCTTCTTCAGGCGACGGCGGCCGGCGCGAGGCCGGCGGCGGGCGTCCGGCGGACGCCGGCCAGGGTCACGGCGACCTCGTCGAGGACGCCGCGGTGGAAGGGCAGCGAGGTGTGGCCGACCCCGCGCACCAGCACGTTGCGGGCCTGCAGGTCCGGGTGTTCGCACCGCCCGGCCCGGCTGGGCACCACCACCTGGTCGAGGTCGCTGTAGATCGCGGTCACCGGGGTGCGCAGGCCGGGGGCCGGCTGGGCGAGCTCGCGCAGCACCGCGGACCCCGGACGCAGCTGGCGGACCAGCGGGGTGGGCAGCAGGTGGGCCAGCACCGAGCCGCCGTGCGGCGTCCCGAGCGTCACCAGCGTCTCGACGCGCCGGTCGCCGCCCTGGCGCTGCACGTGGTAGCGGGCGAGCAGGCCGCCGAGGCTGTGCCCGACGACGTGCACCCGCTCGTGCCCGGTCTGCTCGCAGACCCGCTGCAGGTGCTCGCCCAGGTCCGCGGCACCGCGGGCCACGTCGGACAGGAAGGGGCTGTAGTTCCAGGAGCAGACCGAGGTGAAGCCGCGGCGGCGCAGGCTGCGCCGCATCACCGCGAAGATCGAGTGGTTGTCGATCAAGCCGTGCACGAGCACGACGGGGACGCGGGCGGCGAGCGGGTCGGCAGCGAACAGCGCGCGCACCCCGGGCGGCTGCTCGCCGGGACGGCAGCGCGGGTCGATCCGCAGCGGCTCGGCGCGGGCGCCCAGCGGGTACATCAGCACGTGGGCCCCGACGAGGGCCAGCTCGGTCATCCCACCGGTGAACGCGGCCGGGGACAGCAGCGAGCGCAGCAGCTGCCGTGGCGCTCCCTGCCCGCGGCCGCCGGTGTGCGAGGCTGGACCGGGCGCCGGGTCGCTGGGTGACCGCATGGTCCCTCCCCGTCCAGGCTCACCGAGCCGGGTGGTCTCCCCGGGAGCGGTGACTGCCCCTGGATGCCCGGTTCACCCGACGGTAAAGCCGATGTGTGGCGCCCGTCACACCGACGCCACCTGCGTCACCCGTTCGTGACCAGGGAGGGAGGGGTCCCGTGACCGCCCGTGACGGCTCGGCCCGGGTCCGCCCGGCCCGCCCGACGGCGCGGCCGGCGCGCCCGGCCGCCCGCCGCACCGGCCCCCGCCGACCGTCCGGGCCGGCCCCCGTCACGCCCGTCGACGGGCTCGTCCTCGGGGACCCGCCGCTGCTCGGCCGCGTGGTCGGCGTGCTGCTCGTCCTCGCCGGCGTGACCGGCGCCCTCGGCCTGTTCCCCACCTACCTCGTCGTCGGGGGGACGGCCCTGTCCCCGTCCGCCGACGCGGCCGGCCTGCTCGCCGGCCTGCTCGCGCCGGTGGCGGCCGTGGCGGTCGGCGGCGGGCTCGCGGCCGGCCGGGTCCCGCGCTTCGGTCTCGCCTTCGCCGGCATCGGCGGGGGGCCGGCGCTGGGGCTGCTGCTCATCGAGCTCTACCGCGCCAGCACCTCGACGGTGCGGCCGGGCATCGAGGTGATCGCCGGCCAGCGGGTGCTGACCAGCGCGGTCGACGTCCGGGCCGGGTGGGTCCTCGGCGCCGTCGCCCTGGCGCTCACGGTGCTGGCCGGCGTGCTGGCGGTGGCGGCCTGGGGCCGCACGGTCATGGACGACGCCGGCGCGCTGGACCCCGCCCGCCCGGCGCTCGCCGGCGCCGCGGCGCTGCTGGGGGTCCTCGCGGTGCTGTGCCTGGTGCTGCCGGCCGCCGACCTCCCCGACCGCATCGTCACCGACCCGACGACCGGGCTGCAGGTCGTCGTGGAGCAGGAGGGTCCGCAGGGGTTGTTCGAGCGGCCCGGCCTGGCCCTGCTCGGCGGCCTGCTGCTCGCGGGCGCCGTCGTCCTCGGCTCGGTGCTGGCGCCCTCGCTGCGGCCGCGGCTGGCCACCGTCGGCGGCCTGCTGGCCATCGCCGTCGTCGTCCTGTCCGCCGGGCTGGCCGGGCTGCGCGACGCGGTGGTCTCCGGCGACCTCGAGTGGACGCTGCCCGGCGCCGGGCTGCTGCTGGCCGGCCTGGGTCACGTCGCCCTGACCGTGCTGGCCTGGCGGCTGCGTCGGGCGCCGGTCCGGGACCCCTCGGCGGCCGGCGGGTAGCCGCGGGGCCGTGACCTGGGCGGTCGCTGTGACCCCGCGCACCTCCCGACCGCCGGTGCGCGACGACCGTCCGGCGGGGTTTACGGTGCCTGTTCGTGGATCTCTTCGAGTACCAGGCGCGTGACCTGTTGGCCTCGCACGGCGTGCCCGTGCTGCCCGGCGGCGTGGCCGAGACCCCTGAGCAGGCCGAGGCGATCGCGCGGGAGATCGGCGCGCCGGTCGTCGTCAAGGCGCAGGTCAAGACCGGCGGCCGCGGCAAGGCCGGTGGCGTCAAGCTCGCCGGCGACGCCGAGGAGGCCCGCGCGCGGGCGCAGGACATCCTGGGGCTGGACATCAAGGGCCACATCACCCACCGCGTGATGGTCGCCCAGGCCAGCGACATCGCCGAGGAGTACTACTTCTCCTACCTGCTCGACCGCGCCAACCGGACCTTCCTGGCGATGGCCTCGGTCGAGGGCGGCATGGACATCGAGCAGCTCGCCGTCGAGCGCCCCGAGGCCCTGGCCCGCGTCCCCGTGGACGCCACGGTCGGCGTGGACACCGCCAAGGCCGCGGAGATCGTCGACGCCGCCGGCTTCCCCGCCGAGGTGCGCGACCAGGTCGTCGCCATCGCCGTCCAGCTGTGGGACGTCTTCCGCGGCGAGGACGCCACCCTCGTCGAGGTCAACCCGCTGGCCAAGGCGCCCGACGGCACCGTGCTCGCGCTGGACGCGAAGGTGACCCTCGACGAGAACGCCGACTTCCGCCACCCCGAGCACGCCCAGCTCGCGGACGCCGCCTCGGCCAACCCGCTGGAGGCCGCGGCCAAGGAGCGCGGGCTCAACTACGTCAAGCTCGAGGGCCAGGTCGGCATCATCGGCAATGGCGCGGGCCTGGTCATGAGCACCCTGGACGTCGTGGCCTACGCCGGTGAGGAGTTCGGCGGCGTCCGCCCGGCCAACTTCCTCGACATCGGCGGCGGCGCCTCCGCGCAGGTGATGGCCGACGGCCTGCACATCATCCTCTCCGACCCGGACGTGACGAGCGTCTTCGTCAACGTCTTCGGCGGCATCACCTCCTGCGACGCGGTCGCCGACGGCATCGTGTCCGCGCTGGGGATGCTGGGGGACGAGGCGACCAAGCCGCTGGTCGTCCGGCTCGACGGCAACAACGTCGAGGAGGGCCGGCGGATCCTCGCCGAGGCCGCCCACCCACTGGTGACCGTGGTGGACACGATGGACGGCGCCGCGCGCCGGGCCGCCGAGCTCGCCGCCTGAAGGACCCCGCCCCCACCGCCCGCACGCTCGTGGCGGGCCCCTGCAGGGGCCCCCAGAACAGGACCGAGAGATGTCGATCTTCCTCAACGAGAACAGCAAGGTCATCGTCCAGGGCATGACCGGCTCCGAGGGGCGCAAGCACACCCAGCGCATGCTCGCCTCGGGCACGGCCGTCGTGGGGGGCGTCAACCCCAGCAAGGCCGGCCAGAGCGTCGACTTCGACGGCACCTCGGTGCCGGTGTTCGGCAGCGTGGCCGAGGCGGTGAAGGACACCGGCGCCGACGTCAGCGTCGTGTTCGTGCCGCCGAAGTTCGCCAAGGACGCCGTCATGGAGGCCCTGGACGCCGAGATCGGCATGTGCGTGGTCATCACCGAGGGCATCCCGGTGCACGACTCGACGTCTTTCTACGCCCACTCGCAGGGCGGCTCGACCCGGCTCGTCGGCCCGAACTGCCCGGGCCTGATCAGCCCCGGGCGGTCCAACGTCGGCATCATCCCGGCCACCATCGCGCCGAACCCGGGCCGGATCGGCCTGGTCAGCAAGTCCGGCACGCTGACCTACCAGATGATGTACGAGCTGCGCGACATCGGCTTCTCCACCGCCGTCGGCATCGGCGGTGACCCCGTCGTCGGCACCACGCACATCGACTGCCTGCAGGCCTTCCAGGACGACCCGGAGACCGAGGCCATCGTCATGATCGGCGAGATCGGCGGGGACGCCGAGGAGCGCGCCGCCGACTTCATCCGGGCCAACGTCACCAAGCCCGTCGTCGGCTACGTCGCGGGCTTCACCGCGCCCGAGGGCAAGACGATGGGCCACGCGGGCGCGATCGTGTCCGGGTCGGCCGGCACCGCGCAGGCGAAGAAGGAGGCCCTCGAGGCGGCCGGCGTGCGCGTCGGCAAGACCCCGTCGGAGACCGCGCGTCTGATGCGGGAGGTCGTCGGCTGACAGTCCCGGGAGCATCGCAGGGAGCGCCAGCGACCGAGGAGCGGACCGGGGCGCGGAAGCCGACCACGGGGGTCGTCGGCTGACAGTCCCGGGAGCATCGCAGGGAGCGCCAGCGACCGAGGAGCGGACCGGGGCGCGGAAGCCGACCACGGGGGTCGTCGGCTGACAGTCCCGGGAGCATCGCAGGGAGCGCCAGCGACCGAGGAGCGGACCGGGGCGCGGAAGCCGACCACGGGGGTCGTCGGCTGACGGTCCCGCGGGCGGACGGCGGGCGTGTCCGGTCGGCACCCGCGGCAGGCGGTGCCCACGATCGACGCAGTCCCCCGCCGAGCCCGAGGAGTGTCCCGCGATGACCAGTCAGCCGCCGCAGCCACCCGGCGGGGGCTCCGAGGAGCGCCGTCCGGACGGCGGGGGGACCGCGCCGGGGCAGCCACCGCAGGGGCACCCCGGCCAGCAGTACCCCTACGGGCAGCAGCCGTACGGGCAGCCGTACCCGTACGGGCAGCCGCCGCCGTACGGCTACGGCCCGGGCTACCCGCCGCAGCCCTACTACGGGCAGCCCCCGTACGGGCAGCCCCCGTACGGGCAGCAGCCGTACGGGCAGCCGTGGGGCCAGCAGGGGCCGGGCCACCCCGGCTACGGGCCGCCCCCGTACGGCCAGCCGCAGTTCTGGGGCCCGCCCTACGGCCAGCCGTACCCGCCTCAGCAGCCGTACGGCCGTCCCGCCGCCGCGCACGTCGGCCTGGACCGCCGGCGGCTGGACCGCGGCGACGTGCTGGTCGCGGCCAGCTGCGTGGCCTTCCTGCTCTTCGCCGCCCTGCCGTGGTTCACGTTCGACTTCGGGTTCGGCCTAGCCGAGTCGATCAACGGGTTCGACCTCGGGCTGGTCGCGACCGCCGCCGTGCTGCTCGTCCTCGCCGCCGTCTGGTCGTTGCTGCCCGCCGTCGTCGACCTGCGCCTGCCCGTCCCGCGCAGCGTCCTGAGCACGGTCCTGACCTCGCTGGCCCTGCTGCTCACCCTGGTCGGCTGGCTGAGCACGTTCGAGGGCGGCTTCAGCGTCTTCGCCCTGCTCACCCTGCTCGCCGCGGTCGCGGCCGTGGTCTCCTCCGTGCTGGCGCTGCTGCGCTCGGGGCGGTCCGCCACACCCGGGGGCTGGACGCCGCAGCAGCCGGGCGGTCCGTGGGCACCGGCCGGAGGGCAGCCCGTCCCCGGTCAGCAGCCGCTGGGCCCGCCGGCCGGCGCGGCGGAGCCGGGGCCGGAGCAGAGCCGGCCGGCGCCCGACGGGGTGCGCGACGACGACCGGCCGGGCGGCTCGACCGCCTCCGGTACGGGGACCGGCCCGGCGGCGTAGGTCCCCGTCGCGGACCGCCGGGCGCGTACTCCGGCGATCCCGGCCCCGGCTTGGGACAGTGGGCGGGTGGTCTCCCTGCTCGCCCGACTGAGCCTGCCCGGTCAGCGGGACCCGGACGCCCGCGGCCCTTGGCAGGCCGCCGTCCTCGCCGCCCTGGCGGCCGGGGCCGTCACGGTGCTCGGGCTGCTCGGGGTGGGTCTCGCGTCGGTCGTCGTGCAGACCCTCGACCCGGCCGGCGGGCTGCCCGTCGCCGACTCCGCCCGCCTGGCCGGACGGCTGTGGCTGCTCGCCCAGGGCGGCGGTCTGGCGCCGGCGTCCGGCCCGCTGGTGCTGGCCCCGCTGCTGCTCACCCTCGCCGTGGCCTGGGGTCTGAGCAGTGCCGGCCGCGGCGTCGTCCGCGCCTGCGACGTCGCGGGCGGGCGGGCGGTGGCCGCCGTCGTCGTCGCCGCCGCCGCAGCGCACACGCTGCTCACCGTGCTCGTCGCGTTGCTGGCCGGCACCCCGCGGGTGCCGGTCGACCTGCTGCGGTCCGCGGCCGGTGGCGCCGTCCTCGCGGTGCTCGCCGTCGGCTGGGGGGCCGCGCGGGACTCCCGCCTGCTCGACGACGTCCTCGACCGGCTGCCCGGGCCGGTGCGGCCGCTGCTGCGCGCCGTCGCGGCCGGGCTGCTGACCGCCGTGGCGCTGGCGCTGGTCGTGGTCGCCGTCGCCGCCGCCGCCGACACCGCGGGGTACGCGGCGCTGGCGGGCTCCCTCGGCGGGGCCGGCGCCGGCGCGGTCGGGCTGCTGGTGCTCGGCGTGCTGCTGCTGCCCAACGCCGCGGCGGCCGCGATCGGCCTGGCCGCCGGGCCGGGCTTCGCCGTCGGCAGCGGCACGCTGGTCTCCGTGCACGGGGTCACCCTGGGCGCAGTCCCGGCCCTGCCGCTGCTGGCCGCGCTGCCCGACACCCAGGCGGTGCCGCTGCTGGCCTTCGCCTCCCAGGCGGTGCCCGCGCTCGCCGGCCTGGTGGCCGGCGGGACGCTCGGCCGGTGGCTGGACGACGACGACGCCGGCTCGGTGGTGGCCGGGCTGTGGGGCGTGCTCGCCGGCGTGCTGCTCGGGGTGGCGTGCGGCCTGTTCGCGTTCGCCGGCGCCGGGTCGCTGGGCGACGGCGCGCTGGCCGGCGTCGGGGCACCGCCGGTCGCGACCGGCCTGGCCGTCGCCCTCCAGGCGGGCGTCGCCGCCGGCCTGGCGGCCGCCGTCACCCGCTGGCGCTCCCTGGGCTGAGGGGGCCGGGGTGCTTATAGGGTCCTGGCCGTGCCCGCAGCCGAGCAGTCCGCGCGGGCGCGGGTCGTCGTCCTGCTCTCGGGCACCGGGTCGCTGGGCGAGGCGCTGCTCACCGCGGCGGAGGCCCCGGACTACCCGGCGGGCGTGGTCGCCGTCGGCAGCGACCGGGACGCCCCGGGGCTGGAGCACGCCCGGCGCCGCGGCGTCCCCGCCTTCACCTGCGCGCTGCGCGACCACCCCGACCGCGCCACCTGGGACGCCGCGCTGGCCGCCGCGATCGCCGCGCACCGCCCGGACCTGGTGGTCTCCGCGGGCTTCATGAAGCTCGTCGGCCCTGCCGTGCTGGGCGCCTTCGGCGGCCGGCTGCTCAACACCCACCCCGCGCTGCTGCCGGCCTTCCCCGGCGCGCACGCCGTCCGCGACGCCCTCGCCGCCGGCGCCCGGGTCACCGGCTGCACGGTGCACTGGGTGGACGCCGGCGTCGACACCGGCCCGGTCATCGCCCAGCGGGAGGTGCCCGTCCTCCCGGGGGACGACGAGGCGCGGCTGCACGCACGGATCAAGGACGTGGAGCGCGAGCTCCTGGTGGAGACGGTGGCGGGGCTCGTCACCTCCCGGACGACGAGGAAGAGCACCCGATGAGCGACCGCACCCCCGTCCGCCGCGCGCTGCTGGGCGTGTACGACAAGGCCGGCATCGAGGAGCTCGCCCGCGGGCTGGCCGACGCCGGCGTGGAGCTGGTGAGCACCGGCGCGACCGCCCGCCGCATCGCCGACGCCGGGGTGCCGGTCATCCCGGTGGAGCAGGTCACCGGCTTCCCGGAGTGCCTGGACGGGCGGGTGAAGACGCTGCACCCGGCGGTGCACGCCGGCATCCTGGCCGACCGCCGCCTGCCCGCCCACGTGCAGCAGCTCGAGGAGCTCGGCATCGCGCCGTTCGACCTCGTCGTGGTCAACCTGTACCCGTTCACCGACACGGTGGCCTCCGGGGCCGGCCCCGACGAGTGCGTGGAGCAGATCGACATCGGCGGCCCGGCGATGGTCCGCGCCGCGGCCAAGAACCACCCGTCGGTCGCCGTCGTCGTCGACCCGGCCCGCTACGGCGACGTGCTGGCCGCCGTCGCCGCCGGCGGGTTCACCCTCGCCGACCGGCGGTCCCTGGCCGCCGCCGCCTTCCGGCACACGGCGGCCTACGACGTCGCCGTCGCCTCGTGGATGGGCAGCGTGCTCGCCCCGGACGACGACTCCGGCTTCCCGGCGTGGGCGGGCGCGACCTGGGAGCGCGCCGACGTGCTCCGTTACGGCGAGAACCCGCACCAGCGGGCCGCGCTGTACCGCAGCGACCGGCCCGGGCTGGCGCACGCCGAGCAGCTGCACGGCAAGCAGATGTCCTACAACAACTACGTCGACACCGACGCCGCCTGGCGGGCCGCGCACGACCACGCCGACCCGTGCGTGGCGATCGTCAAGCACGCCAACCCCTGCGGCATCGCCGTCGGCACCGACGTCGCCGCCGCGCACCGCAAGGCGCACGCCTGCGACCCGGTGTCCGCCTTCGGCGGGGTCATCGCCGCCAACCGGGAGGTCGACCTCGCCGTCGCCGAGCAGGTCGCCGAGGTGTTCACCGAGGTCGTCGTCGCGCCGTCCTTCACCGAGGACGCCCTGCAGGTGCTCCGCGCGAAGAAGAACATCCGGCTGCTGCGGCTGCCCGGGGACGCCCGGCCGGGCACCGAGCTGCGGCCGGTCGGCGGCGGGCTGCTGCTGCAGACCGCCGACCGCATCGACGCCCCCGGTGACGACCCCACCACCTGGACGCTGGCCTGCGGCGCGCCGCTGGACGCCGCCGGCCTGGACGACCTGGTGTTCGGCTGGCGCTCGGTCCGCGCGGTGAAGAGCAACGCCATCCTGCTGGCCCACGACAAGGCCACCGTCGGTGTGGGCATGGGCCAGGTGAACCGGGTGGACGCCGCCCGCCTCGCGGTGGCCCGGGCGGGGGAGCGGGCCACCGGCGCCGTCGCCGCCTCCGACGCCTTCTTCCCGTTCGCCGACGGCCTGCAGGTGCTGCTCGACGCCGGGGTGCGCGCGGTCGTCCAGCCCGGCGGCTCGGTGCGCGACGAGGAGGTCGTGGCGGCCGCGGCCGCGGCCGGGGTGCCGCTGTACCTGACCGGCACCCGGCACTTCGCCCACTGATGCCGCCGCCGCGCCCGCACGTCGGGCCCCCTGGGGCCGGCGCGGTCGTCGAGGACGCGGACCTCGCCCGCGTGGACTGACGGAGGACCCCGTCCTCCCCACCGCTCGCGAGCTCGCGGCGGGTCCCGGGACGGGGCCGCGGGAGGCCGACCTGGGGGGCAGCGGGGTCCTCCCACTGCGGGGCGCGTCGACCGACGCCGTCGACTGGCGTGGCCTGGACCTGACCGGCGTGTCCCTCGACCTCGAGCAGGCGGTCCAGGACGCCCGCGCCCACGGCGCCCTCGTGCGCTGAGGGCGCGCTACCGCCGGCGGGGACCGGTGGCGAGCGCCGAGAGCGCGCCGAGCAGGCCGAGCACCGGGACGGCGAGCGCGCACCACAGGCCGGTGTCGATCGTCGCGGCGTCCCAGCCGACGGCGGCCAGCGGCACCGCCACCGCGACGGCGGCCACCAGGGCCACCAGCAGGGCCAGCACCCCCAGGGCGCGGTGCGAGCGGGCCGGCACGAGGACGAGCAGGCCGAGCAGGCCCAGCGCGGCGCCGGCCAGGACGACGGCCACCGGCTGCCAGAACCCGTCCGCGAGCAGCCGCGCGACGCCGCCCGCGGCCAGGTCGTCCCACCCGCGGCGGACCAGGTCCGCGCCGGTGAGGTCGCTGCCGGGCAGCCAGCGCAGCAGCAGGCTCAGGCCGGCGGCGGTGCCGGCCAGGAGCAGCAGCAGGCCGGCCAGGCCGGCGGGGCGCCGCCGGCGCACCGGGCGGTCCGGGTGCTCCGGCACGGTCCGCGGCGCGTAGCCGGCGGGCGGCGGCGGGACGGGCGTGGGGCCGGGCCGCTCGCGCTCGCTCATCACCACTCCTCGCCGGAGGACGCCACCGGCGGGCCCGGGGCGCGGTGGCAGGCGCCGGCCGGTCCTCCGGCAGACTGTCCCACCGTGGCGGCGACGACTCTGGACGGCAAGGCGACCGCAGCGGCCATCCGCGGGGAGCTGACCGAGCGGGTCGCCGCCCTGACCGCGGCCGGCCACCGCCCGGGGCTGGGCACGCTCCTGGTCGGCGACGACCCGGGGAGCCGCTGGTACGTCAACGCCAAGCACTCCGACTGCGCGCAGGTCGGCATCGCCAGCATCCAGCGCGAGTTGCCGGCCACTGCCACCCAGGCCGACGTCCTCGCGGTCGTCGCCGAGCTCAACGCCGACCCGGACTGCACCGGGTACATCGTGCAGCTGCCGCTGCCGGCCGGGATCGAGGAGAGCGCCGTCCTCGAGGCGGTGGACCCGGCCAAGGACGCCGACGGCCTGCACCCGGTCAACCTCGGCCGGCTGGTCCTGAACGTCCCGGGCCCGCTGCCCTGCACCCCGGTCGGCATCGTGGAGCTGCTGCGCCGCTACGACGTGCCGATCGCCGGCGCCGAGGTCGTCGTCGTCGGCCGGGGCATCACCGTCGGCCGCCCGCTCGGCCTGCTGCTCACCCGCCGCAGCGAGAACGCCACGGTGACCCTGTGCCACACCGGCACCCGCGACCTCGCTGCGCACCTGCGCCGCGCCGACGTCGTGGTCGCCGCGGCCGGCGTCCCCGGTCTGGTCACCCGGGACGTCGTCAAGCCCGGCGCCGCCGTCCTCGACGTCGGGGTCAGCCGGGTCGACGGGAGGATCGCCGGGGACGTCGCCCCCGACGTGGTCGACGTCGCCGGGCACGTCGCCCCCAACCCCGGCGGGGTCGGGCCGATGACCCGGGCGATGCTGCTGCGCAACGTCGTCCTGGCCGCCGAGCAGGCCGCCGCCGCGCACGCCCTGTCGGCCTGATGACCCGCCCGCCGCTCTACACCCGCCGGCCGTTCCTGGCCGGCCTGCTGCGGCAGCTGCCGCTGCTGGTGGTGCTGCTCGCGGTGGGCACCGGCCTGCTGATGGTCACCTTCGAGCACTGGCGGCGCGGGCTGGTCGTCGTCGGCCTGGCGCTGGTCGGCGGCGGGCTGCTGCGGCTGCTCCTCCCGCTGCGCCGGGTCGGGTTCCTCGCCGTCCGCAGCCGGCCGGTGGACGTCGTCATGATGGCCGGCGTCGGGCTGACGCTGACCGCCGTCGCCCTCGCCGTCCCGGGGGAGTAGACCGGCCCCTCGCCGGACCCGACCAGGCGCGGGGACCGCCCCGCCGCTAGGTTGGCCGCCATGGCAGAGCAGCGCAGGAACGGCAAGGTGACCGTCGTCGGTGCCGGCTTCTACGGCTCCACCACGGCGCTCCGGCTGGCGGAGTACGACGTCTTCGAGACCGTCGTGCTGACCGACATCGTCGAGGGCAAGCCCGAGGGCCTGGCCCTCGACATGAACCAGTCCCGCCCGATCGAGGGCTTCGAGACGAAGGTGGTCGGCGTCGGCGGCGGCTCCTACGAGGGCACCGAGGGCTCCGACGTCGTCGTCATCACCGCCGGCCTGCCGCGCAAGCCCGGCATGAGCCGCATGGACCTCATCGAGACCAACGCGTCGATCGTCCGGCAGGTGGCCGAGAACGTCGCGCAGACCTCGCCGGACGCCGTCGTCATCGTCGTGTCCAACCCGCTGGACGAGATGACCGCGCTGGCCCAGCTGGCCACCGGCTTCCCGAAGGCGCGGGTGATGGGCCAGGCCGGCATGCTCGACACCGCCCGGTTCACCAACAACGTCGCCGAGGAGCTCGGCGTCCCGGTCTCCTCCGTGCAGACCCTGACCCTCGGCTCGCACGGCGACACGATGGTCCCGGTGCCCTCGCGCTGCACCGTCGACGGCAAGCCGCTCGCCGACGTGCTCCCCGCCGACCGCATCGAGCACCTCGTCGACCGGACCCGCAACGGCGGCGCCGAGGTGGTCGCGCTGCTCAAGACCGGGTCGGCCTACTACGCGCCGTCGGCCGCCGCCGCCCGCATGGCCCGCGCGGTCATGGAGGACTCCGGCGCGGTCATGCCGGTGTGCGCCTGGGTGGACGGCGAGTACGGCATCTCCGGGGTCTACCTCGGGGTGGAGGCCGAGATCAGCCGCCAGGGGGTGCGCCGGGTGGTCGAGGGCGACCTGACCGAGAGCGAGCTGGCCGGACTGCGCGAGGCCGCGGAGGCCGTGCGCGCCAAGCAGGCCGACGTAGCCGACCTCTGAGCGCGTTGCTCAGAGCTGCAGAGAGGGAAACCACGACGTGAGCAAGATCAAGGTCGAGGGAACCGTCGTCGAGCTGGACGGCGACGAGATGACCCGGATCATCTGGCAGTTCATCAAGGACCAGCTGATCCTCCCGTACCTCGACGTCAACCTCGAGTACTACGACCTGGGCATCGAGAAGCGCGACGAGACCGACGACCAGATCACCGTCGACGCGGCCAACGCGATCAAGCAGCACGGGGTCGGCGTCAAGTGCGCCACCATCACGCCCGACGAGGCCCGGGTCGAGGAGTTCGGCCTCAAGAAGATGTGGCGCTCCCCGAACGGGACGATCCGCAACATCCTCGGCGGCGTCATCTTCCGCGAGCCGATCATCATGCAGAACGTGCCGCGGCTGGTGCCGGGCTGGACCAAGCCGATCGTCGTCGGCCGCCACGCCTTCGGTGACCAGTACCGGGCCACGGACTTCCGCTTCCCCGGCGAGGGCACGCTGACGGTGACCTTCACGCCGAAGGACGGCTCGGCGCCGATCGAGCACGAGGTGTTCCAGTCGCCGGGCGCCGGTGTCGCGCTGGCCATGTACAACCTCGACGAGTCCATCCGCGACTTCGCCCGCGCCTCGATGAACTACGGCCTGGACCGCGGCTACCCGGTCTACCTGTCGACGAAGAACACGATCCTCAAGGCCTACGACGGCCGGTTCAAGGACCTCTTCGCCGAGGTCTTCGAGGCCGAGTTCGAATCCCGGTTCGACGAGGCCGGCATCACCTACGAGCACCGCCTCATCGACGACATGGTCGCCGCCTCCCTCAAGTGGGAGGGCGGGTACGTCTGGGCGTGCAAGAACTACGACGGCGACGTGCAGTCCGACACCGTGGCGCAGGGCTTCGGCTCCCTGGGCCTGATGACGTCGGTGCTGCTGAGCCCCGACGGCCGCACCGTCGAGGCGGAGGCCGCCCACGGCACGGTGACCCGGCACTTCCGCCAGCACCAGCGCGGCGAGCAGACCTCGACCAACCCGATCGCGTCGATCTTCGCCTGGACGCGGGGCCTGGCCCACCGCGGCAAGCTGGACGGCACCCCCGAGGTGACCCGGTTCGCCGAGACCCTGGAGAAGGTCTGCATCGACACCGTCGAGAGCGGCCAGATGACCAAGGACCTCGCGCTGCTGATCTCCCGCGACCAGCCGTGGCTGAACACCCAGGACTTCCTGGCGGCCATCGACGACAACCTGCAGAAGGCCATGGCCTGACGCAGCGGCGAGCTGCAGCGGCCCCCCACCTCAGGGTGGGGGGCCGCTGGCGTCCTCGGTCCCTGCCGCCGGCTGCCTCGTGTCGCTGTGCGGGTGACGGGGCGGCAGTCGTCGCTCTCGTGGCGTCATGCGCCGACGAGCGTCACCTCCGCTCCCGTGATGACGGTGACCGCAGGCCGCGGACGACCGCCTCCACCCGGCTCACGGTGCTCCTCGCCGCGGTTCGGTCAGTCGCCGTCCGCGTCGCCGGAGCCGCCGTCGGCCCACGGCACCGGGTCGCCTCGCCAGCCGGCAGGCGGGGGAACCGGCTCGGAGTGCACCTCGACCTGCTCCTCCAGCGGCACCTGGGCGCTGGCGTAGAACTCGTCCGCCGGGAGGCGGTACCTGTTGTCCGGCATGGGTGCAGCGTGGCATCCGGGATGCCCGAGGGGGAGCTCGACGCGCCTCTCTCGCGCGTCGCCGCATCCGGCTGCTGCGGACGACGGCGCGCCTGTGGACGACCGGAGTCGCCCGGCCACGTCCGGGTGCCTCGTCGCGGTCCCGCAGCACACCGTGCGGGACCGGGAGGGCCGGTTCGTGGCCCGGGTCGACCTGGCGTTCCCCGAGCACCGGGTGGCGGTCGAGTACGACGGCGCCTGGCACGGGGACCCCGGACAGCTCGGCCGTGACCGGTGGCGGCTCGACGCACTCGTCGCCGCGGGTCGGACCGTCCTGCACGTGACCGCAGCCGACCTCCGGCGGCCCGAGGAGCTCGTCGCCCTCGTCCGCGCCCTGGGATCAGGAGCCGAACAGCTGGGTCCACCACGGGCCGCCGGGGCCCTCGGCGACGCCCACCCCGAGCTTCGTCAGGTCGCAGTCCAGGATGTTGGCGCGGTGGCCCGGGCTCTCCAGCCAGGCCCTCATCACCGCGGCCGCGTCGGCCTGGCCGTAGGCGATGTTCTCCGCCCGCGAGTAGTCGATGCCCGCCCGCTCGGCCCGGTCGAACGGCGACAGGCCCTCCGGGCTGGTGTGCGAGAAGTAGTCGCGGTCGCGCATGTCGGCGCTGTGCGCCCGCGCCACCGCGGCCAGGGCCGGGTCGGCGGCGACCGGCGCGCAGCCGGCGGCGGTGCGCGCCGCGTTGACCAGCACCAGCACCGCGGTCTCCGCGGAGGGGTCGGCGGGCGCCGCGGCCGCTGCGACGGGGGCGGGCGCGGTCTCCGTCGGGGCGGCGGGCACGCGGGCCTCCCGGGCCGGCTGCGAGGCCCGCGGGGTCCCGGCCGCCTCGGTCGGCGCGGGCCGCGAGGCCGCCCCGGCCCGCGGCGCCGGCGTGGCGCCCGGCGCCGGCGCCGCGGCCGGCGGGTCGGCCGGGCTCACCGGGGCGGGCACCGCGGCCGGCGGTGCCTCGGGGACCGGCGCGGGGGCCGGGGCGTCGCCGTCCACGCCCATCCGCACCAGCGGCTGGGCCACCGAGCCGCCCGCGGGCGCCGAGCCCGACGACCCGGACGACGACCAGGCGGACCCGTCCCGCGAGGCGCCGTCCCACGAGGAGCCATCCGACGCGGACCGGTCGAGCGGAGGGGGCGAGGAGGACGACGGGTCGGACGACCACCAGGACGACCACCACGACGAGCCGTCGGGCTCCTCGGTGTCCCGGGCGGGGGCGGACCGGCCGGCGGAGGTCGACTCGAGCGCCACCGGGTCGGTGAAGCTGGTCACCGCACCGGAGACCGCGGGCACGCCGAGCGCGACCAGGGCGACGGCACCGGCGACGCCCAGGAGGGGCACCACACGGGTCAGCCGCAGCAGCCGGATCCACCGGAGCAGGCCCGCGACGACGCGGGAGGCGAGCGGCGGGCCCGACGGCATGTGGTGCACCACAGCTGATCTCCAAGTGCTAGATCACGATTCGTTACTCTGGCAAGACTAGCCGTATGCACAGCGTGATCGGCAGTGGGCTGTGACCGAGGTCACCCGTCGCGCGGTGATCGCCTCGGGTGGTGCTCTCGCGAGGTCGAGCGGGCAGCATGGACGCCGTCCGTCACCCCCTTCGACAGGAGCACGCCGCCGGTGAGCGACGTCTGGCTCAACATCGTGATGGTCGTCGTCTTCGTCCTGATCGGCGGCGCCTTCTCGGGAGCGGAGATCGCCCTGGTCTCCCTCCGGGAGTCCCAGGTGCGGGCGATGGCCGAGAACGGCGGGCGGCGGGGCAAGGCCGTGCAGCGGCTGCTCAGCGACCCCAACCGCTTCCTGGCCGCGGTCCAGGTCGGCGTCACCCTCGCCGGCTTCTTCTCCGCCGCCTTCGGCGCCAGCACGCTGTCCGAGCCGCTGGCCGACGTGCTCGTGGGGCTGGGGGTGCAGCAAAGCCTCGCCGGCACGCTGGCCTTCGTCCTGGTGACGATCGCGATCAGCTACCTGTCCCTGGTCGTGGGGGAGCTGACCCCCAAGCGGCTGGCGCTGCAGCGGGCCGAGGGCTTCTCCCTGCTGGTCGCCGCACCGCTCAACGCCATCGCCACCCTGTCCCGCCCGGTCATCTGGCTGCTGTCCCGGTCGACCAACGTGCTGGTGCGGCTGCTGGGTGGCGACCCGCGGGCGAGTGGCGAGTCGATCAGCCAGGAGGAGCTGCGCGACCTGGTCACCGCGCACGAGTCGCTGAGCTCCGACGAGCGCCGGCTCATCGGCGAGGTGTTCCGCGCCGGTGACCGGGAGGTCCGCGAGGTCATGACGCCGCGCACCGAGGTCGACTTCCTCGAGGCGTCGATGACCGCCAGCCGGGCGGCCAAGCAGGTCGCGGACTCCAGCCACTCCCGCTACCCGGTCGTCGGCCGCGACGAGGACGACGTCCTGGGCTTCGTGCACGTCCGCGACCTGTTCCTGCCCAACCACCCGGCCGGCCGCGCGGCGACCGTCGGCGACCTCGTGCGCGAGGTCAAGCGGCTGCCGGGCACCGCCGGCGTCCTCACCGCCCTGTCGGAGATGCGGCGGGAGAACCACCACCTGGCGATCGTCGCCGACGAGTACGGCGGCACCGACGGCATCGTCACCCTCGAGGACCTCATCGAGGAGGTCATCGGGGAGATCTACGACGAGTACGACGAGGACGTCGCCGACGGCGGGGACGCCCGGCCCGACGGCCCGCAGGAGGTCGACGGGCTGCTCAACCTCGACGACTTCGCGCAGACGACCGGCCTGCGGCTCCCCGAGGGGCCCTACGAGACCGTGGCGGGCTACGTGCTCGCCGAGCTCGGCCGGTTGCCCGTGGTCGGCGACACCGTCGACGTGGAGGGCCGCACGGTGACCGTCCTGGAGCTCGACGGGCGCCGGATCGCGCGGATGTCGGTCAGCCGGGCCCCGGAGCCGGAGATCGACCCGGCCCAGGTGCCGACCGGGACGATCGGCAGCTGAGGGAGGACCCTCCTTGCCCCCCACCACTCGCCGGCTCGCGGCGGGACCCTGCAGGAGGGCCGAGGGCAGCGGGGTCCCTCCTCAGGCCCGCGTGCGGGCGGTGTCCCAGGCGTCGCGGACGATGCCGGCCAGGTCGGTGTGCCGCGGCGTCCAGCCCAGGTCGGCGCGGATCTCCTCGCTGGAGGCGACCAGCTGCGCGGGGTCCCCGGCCCGCCGTTCCCCGACGACGACGGGGACCGGGTGCCCGGTGACCTCGCGGACGGCGTCGACCACCTGCTGCACCGAGAAGCCGGTGCCGTTGCCCAGGTTGTAGACGCGGTGCTCGCCCGGCGACGGCGCGGTCAGCGCGAGCAGGTGGGCGTCGCTGAGGTCCTCGACGTGGATGTAGTCGCGGATGCAGGTGCCGTCCGGCGTCGGGTAGTCCTCGCCGTAGACGGTCAGGTGCTCCCGCTGCCCGGCGGCGACCTGCAGGGCGATCGGGATGAGGTGGGTCTCGGTGGTGTGCCGCTCGCCCAGGCCGTGCGCGGCGCCGGCCACGTTGAAGTAGCGCAGGCTCACCGCCGCGAAGTCGTGCGCCGCCGCGTAGGAGGTGAGCATCGCGTCGACGGCCAGCTTGGTCGCGCCGTAGGTGTTGGTCGGCCGGGTCGGGGCGTCCTCGCGGATGGGCACCTGCTCGGGCTCGCCGTAGGTCGCCGCCGTCGAGGAGAACACGATCCGGCGGCAGTCGACCGCGCGCATGGCCTCCAGCAGCGCCAGCGACCCGCACACGTTGGTGTCCCAGTAGGCCTGCGGCTCCACCTGGGACTGCCCGACCAGGCTCTTGGCCGCGAAGTGCAGCACCGCCTCGGGCCGGACGTCGGCCAGCACGGGGGCCGAGTCGTGCAGCGACGCCTGCACCAGCCGGGCCCCCTCGGGCACCGCGTCGGCGTGCCCGGTGGACAGGTCGTCGAGCACGGTCACCTCGTGGCCGCCCGCCAGCAGTGCGGCGGTGACTACGCTGCCGATGTAGCCGGCCCCACCGGCGACGAGAACGCGCATGCGCCCACCCTAGATCCGCGCGCGGACCCCCACCCCGCGCGACGCGGAGGCGCGGTCAGGAGGCACGGACGTGGTCAGCGCACGACCGGCGGTGCAGTCGCTGCCCGCCTACCGGCCCGGACGCAACCCGGCCGACCTCGCCCGCGAGATCGGCGTCGAGCGGGCGGTCAAGCTGGCCAGCAACGAGGTGGCCTTCCCGCCGCTGCCGGCCGTCGTCGAGGCCATCGCCGCCGCGGCGGGGGAGACCCACCGCTACCCCGACAACGGCGCCGTCGTCCTCACCGGCGCGCTGGCCCGGCGCTACGGCGTCGACCCCGCGCAGGTCGTGACCGGCTGCGGCGCGGTCATGCTGTGCCAGCAGGTCGCCCAGTCGTTCACCGACCCGGGCACGGCCATGGCCTTCGCCTGGCGGTCCTTCGAGATGTACCCGCTGCTGGCCCGGGTGGCCGGGGCGCGGGCCGTGCAGGTGCCCCTGGTGCCCGGCCGCCCCGGCGGCTCCGCCGACACCCACGACCTCGGGGCCCTGGCCGCGGCGGTCGACGACGACACCCGCGTGGTCTTCGTGTGCAACCCGAACAACCCCACCGGGACGGCGGTCCGCCGCGCGCCGCTCGAGCGCTTCCTGGACGCCGTCCCCGCCGACACCCTCGTCGTCCTCGACGAGGCCTACCGCGAGTTCGTCACCGACCCCGACGTCCCCGACGGGCTGGAGCTGATGCGGGGCCGGCCCAACGTGGCCGTGCTGCGCACCTTCTCCAAGGCGTGGGGGCTGGCCGGGCTGCGGGTCGGCTACCTGGTGGCGGAGGACCCCGCCGTCGCGGACGCGGTGCGCCGGACGCACGTGCCGTTCAGCGTCTCCACCCTCGCCCAGGCCGCCGCCGTCGCCGCACTGGCCAGCGAGGAGGAGGTGCGCCGGCGCGTCGCGGCGGTCACCGCCGAGCGGGAGCGGCTCGCCGCGGAGCTGCGCGGGCGCGGCCTGGAGGTCTCCGACAGCCAGGCCAACTTCGTCTGGCTGCCGGTGGGGGAGCAGGCCGCCGACCTCGCCGCCGCGCTGGAGTCCCGGGCCGTCATCACCCGGCCCTTCGCCGGCGAGGGGATCCGGGTCACCGTGGGCACGCCCGAGGAGGACGACGTCTTCCTCGACGCCCTGGACCGGGTGCGGCCGGCCGCGACGGTCGGCTGACCCCGCCGGTGCGGACGACGTCCCGGGCGTGCGCTCCCGAGGCTCAGGTCCGGCTGGTTTGATGACCGTCGTGCCCCCTCCCCGCGTGCTCTCCG
The DNA here is from genome assembly GCF_900188375.1 of Geodermatophilus pulveris. GTDB lineage: Bacteria > Actinomycetota > Actinomycetes > Mycobacteriales > Geodermatophilaceae > Geodermatophilus > Geodermatophilus pulveris. The sequence continues at coordinate 244,927 of NZ_FZOO01000001.1, forward strand.
GCATCCAGCCGACGGCGGACTCGTTCCACCTGGGCAACTACCTGGGTGCGCTGCGGCAGTGGGTGGCCCTGCAGGGCGACCACGAGGCGTTCTACTGCGTGGTCGACCTGCACGCGATCACCGTCGACTGGGACCCCGAGGCGCTGCGCCGGCGCACCCTCGTCTCGGCGGCCCAGCTGCTCGCCCTCGGCGTCGACCCGGAGCGCAGCACGCTGTTCGTGCAGAGCCACGTCCCCGAGCACGTGCAGCTGTCCTGGGTGATGGAGTGCGTCGCCCGGTTCGGCGAGGCCAGCCGGATGACGCAGTTCAAGGACAAGAGCCAGCGGGAGGGCACCGCCGGCGCCTCGGTGGGGCTGTTCACCTACCCGGTGCTGCAGGCCGCCGACATCCTGCTCTACCAGGCCGACCGGGTGCCCGTCGGTGAGGACCAGCGCCAGCACCTCGAGCTGACCCGCGACCTGGCCACCCGGTTCAACAACCGCTTCGGGCAGACGTTCACCCTGCCCGAGGCGCACATCGTGCAGGGCACCGCGAAGATCCTCGACCTGCAGTCGCCGGACAAGAAGATGAGCAAGAGCCTGCCGCCGGCCGGCTGCATCGACCTGCTGGACGACCCGAGGGCGACGGGCAAGAAGATCCGCTCGGCGGTCACCGACACCGGCCGCGAGGTCGTCGCCGACCCGGAGGGCAAGCCGGGGGTGACCAACCTGCTGACCATCCACAGCGCGCTGTCCGGGCGCGGGGTCGCCGAGCTCGAGGAGCACTTCGCCGGCCGCGGCTACGGCGACCTGAAGAAGGAGCTGGTGGAGGTGGTCGCCGACTTCGTCACGCCGGTCCGGCAGCGCACCCAGGAGCTGCTCGACGACCCCGCCGAGCTGCAGCGCACCCTGGCCCGCGGCGCCGCCCGCGCCCGGGAGGTCGCCGCGCGCACGGTCGCCGACGTCCACGAGGCGGTCGGCTTCCTGCCACCGGCGGGGGCACCGGCGTGAACGAGGACACCTTCTCCTTCGAGCCGGTCCGGCCGCGGCCGGTCACCGGCACCACGGTGCTGGGGGTCGTCGTCCCCATCCCGGAGCCGTGGTCGCAGCTGTTCGTCGACTGGCGGGCCAAGGTCGGCGACCCGCAGGACGGCTCGGTGCCGCCGCACGTCACGCTGCTGCCGCCGACCGAGGTGCCCGTGGTCGACCGGCCGGCCATCAGCGCCCACCTGGCCGAGGTCGCCCGCGCGCACCCGCCGTTCGACATGCACCTGTCCGGGACGGGCACCTTCGCGCCGGTGTCGGCGGTGGTGTTCGTCGCCGTGGCCCGCGGCATCGGCAACTGCGAGCTGATCGCCAACGACGTCCGCAGCGGCCCGCTGACCCGCTCGTTGGCCTACCCGTACCACCCGCACGTCACCGTGGCCCACGACGTCCCGCAGGACATGCTGGACCTCGCCTACTGCGGGCTGGCCGACCTCTCCGCGGAGTTCCCGGTACAGCACTTCACCGCGTTCGAGCAGACCCCCGACGGCTCCTGGGCCGTCGCCGCCGAGTACCCGCTCACCGGCCCGCCGCACCGGGGCTGACCGCCCCGGGGGCGCGGCCGGCGCCGGCTGCCCGCAGACTCGGCCGGGTGAGCGCCACCCGGGCCCGGCGGTCGGCTCCCGCGCCCGCCGGGGACCCGCCGCCCGGCGGCCGGTGGTCCCGGGTCACCGGGCTGCCCGGCCGGTGGCAGGACCGGGTGACCCAGCTGCGCCGGCGCCTCCCGTGGTTCGACCACCTGGCCCGCGCCGGCGGCCGCTACCGGCGCACCCAGGGCGACCTCATGGCCGCCGGCGTCACCTACTTCGTCTTCCTCGGCCTGGTGCCGGTGCTGCTGCTGGTCGCCTCGGTCATCGGGCTGGTGCTGGCCGGCAACGAGCTGCTGCAGCAGGAGCTCTACGCGGCCATCCGAGAGAGCTTCCCCGGCTCCGCCGGGCGGCAGATCACCGACGAGCTCGGCGGTGCGGTCGGCTCGGCGGGGCTCACCGGGCTCATCGGCGTGGTCGGCTTCCTCTACGCCGGGCTGCGCGCCATGGACAAGCTGCGCGTGGGCATGGAGCGGATCTGGAAGGGGCGCGTCGACGAGCCGGAGTTCCTGCGGGACAACCTGCAGGACCTGCTCGCCCTGGTCGCCCTCGGCCTCCTCGGGCTGCTCAGCCTCGGGTTCACCGGCCTGGTGACCCAGGCGACCGGGTGGCTGCTGGAGCTGTCCGGGCTGGCCCAGGCGCCCGGCCTGCCGCTGCTCACCGCGGTCGTCGGCATCGCGCTGGCGCTGGCCACCGACGTCGTCGTCTTCCTGTGGCTGCTCACGGTGGTGCCCTCGACCGCCCACCCGGTGCGCCGGCTGCTGCCCGGCGCGCTCTTCGGCGCGGCCGGCTTCGAGGTGCTCAAGCTGATCGGCAGCCTCTACCTGTCGCTGATCTCCGGCAGCGTGACCGCGTCGGCGTTCGGCGGCGCGGTCGGCATCCTCATCTGGCTCAACGTCGTCTGCAGGTTCGCCTTCTTCACCGCCGCGTGGACCGCGACCCTGCCCGGCGTGCAGGGCGACGCCCGCGTGGTGGCCGAGGGCGCGGACCCTGCCGTGCCCCCGGCCGACGGCCGGACGGCGGCCGCACGCCGTTGACCCGCAGGTGGGACGGCGGGTCGGCCGCCCGGCGGCGCAGGCAACGATCCCGTCTCGGTCTCTCGTGCGGGTGCCGCCCGCCCGCCGCGCGCGGCTAGCGTGCGCTGGTCGCGTGCTGTGGGGACCGGCTCCGCCGGCAGTCACGCACGACCCGGACCCACCGGGCGGGCCGCCTCCCGGGTGCGGCCCGTCCCCAGAGAGGAGACCGTTGTGCGTCGGAAGATGAGGGCCGCCTCGCTGCTGATCGCGGGCAGCATGGTGCTGGCCGCCTGTGCCAGCGACGAGACCACCGATGCCGGCGGCGGCGGGGGCGCGCCGGCGGCCGAGGAGCTGCGCGTGGGTCTGGCCTACGACACCGGTGGCCGCGGCGACCGGTCGTTCAACGACTCCGCCTACACCGGCGCCGCCGCGGCGGTCGACGCGCTCGGCGGCGAGCTGCAGGAGTTCAGCCCCAACGAGGACGCCTCGAACCGCGGCGAGGGCCTGGCCAGCCTGGCCGAGCAGGGCTTCGACCCGGTCATCGCCGTCGGCTTCAACTACGACGAGGTCATCGCCGAGGTCGCCCCGCAGTTCCCCGACACGACCTTCGCCCAGGTCGACGGCTCCAACGCCGACGGCGCCAAGGGCGAGAACGTCACCGGCCTGATCTTCGCCGAGGAGGAGGGCTCCTTCCTCGCCGGCGTCGCGGCCGCCCTGAAGAGCGAGGCCGCCCACATCGGCTTCGTCGGCGGCGTGGAGAGCCCGCTGATCCAGAAGTTCGAGGCCGGCTACGTCGCCGGTGCGCAGGCCGTGGACCCGCAGATCCGCGTCGACCGGCAGTACATCTCGCCGGCCGGTGACTTCTCCGGCTTCAGCGACCCGGCCCGCGGCCAGATCGTGGCCCAGGGCATGTACGACGCCGGCGCCGACATCGTCTACCACGCCGCAGGCGGCTCGGGCATCGGCGTCTTCCAGGCCGCCGCGGCCTCCGGCAACCGGGCGATCGGCGTCGACTCCGACCAGTACCTGACGGTCGACGACCCGGCGCTGCAGGCGGTGATCATGACGTCGATGCTCAAGCGGGTCGACAACGCGGTGGAGCAGTTCATCAACGACTACGCCGAGGGCAACGTCGAGGGCGCCACCGATGTCCTCAACGACCTGTCCACCGAGGGCATCGACCTGGCCACCAGCGGCGGGTTCATCGACGACATCCAGGGCGAGATCGACGAGTACAAGCAGCAGATCACCGACGGCACCATCACGGTCCCGACGACGATCGAGTGACCCGTGCGGGGGCACCCCGCACGATCCACCCCGCGACGCGGGCCCGGGCGCTCACCGCCCGGGCCCGCGCTGCTCCCAGGCCCGCCCCGGCCTCCCTCGGCGCGCCGCGGGTGCGGCACCATACCCACGGCCCCCGGGGGCCGCGGACGACGGCGGCGGACGACCCCGCCCGCCGCCGTCCCACCAGTGACCTCCCGCCCACCGGCGGGTCCACGAGCCGAGGAGGTGCCGGCAATGGCCCCAGCAGACCCGCCAGCACACGACGCGCCGGTGGCGGGCGAGGCCCCGCTCGCCGTCGAGCTGCGCGGGATCACCAAGCGGTTCCCGGGCGTCGTGGCGAACCGCGACATCGAGCTGCGGGTGCGCCGCGGCGAGGTGCACGCCGTCGTGGGCGAGAACGGCGCCGGCAAGTCGACGCTCATGAAGACCCTCTACGGCGAGCACCGTCCCGACGAGGGTCAGATCCTCGTCGACGGCCGCGAGGTGGTGTTCCGCAGCCCGGCCGACGCGATCGCCGCCGGGATCGGCATGGTGCACCAGCACTTCATGCTGGCCGACAACTTCACCGTCCTGGAGAACGTCGTCCTGGGCAGCGAGCCCACCCGCGGCGGCCGGCTGGACCTCGCCGAGGCCCGCCGCCGGATCACCGACATCTCCGACCGCTACTCCCTGGGCCTGCAGCCGGACGCCCTCGTGGAGGACCTCGGGGTCGGCGACCGACAGCGCGTCGAGATCGCCAAGGTGCTCTACCGCGACGCCCGCATCCTGATCCTCGACGAGCCGACCGCCGTCCTCGTGCCGCAGGAGGTCGACGAGCTGTTCGCCAACCTCGCCGAGCTCAAGCGGGAGGGGCTGACGGTCGTGTTCATCTCCCACAAGCTCGACGAGGTGCGCCGGGTCGCCGACGCGATCACCGTCATCCGCCGCGGCACCACCGTCGGCACCGCCGACCCCCGGACGACGACGGCCCGCCAGCTGGCCGAGCTGATGGTCGGCGCCGAGCTCCCCACCCCGGAGACTCGCGAGTCCACGGTGCGCGAGACGCCGGTGCTGCAGCTGGTGGGCGTGACGGTGCGCGACGCCGGGGCCCGCCCGGTCGTGGACGACGTCACGCTCACCGTGCGCGAGGGCGAGGTCGTCGGCATCGCCGGCGTCGAGGGCAACGGCCAGGCCGAGCTCGTCGACGCCGTCATGGGGCTGCGCCCGCTGGCCGCGGGCTCCGTGCTCCTCGGCGGGCAGGACGTCACCGCCTGGAGCACCCGGGTTCGGCGGGAGGCCGGCGTCGGCTTCATCCCCGAGGACCGGCACCGCCAGGGCATGCTGCTCGACGCCCCGCTGTGGGAGAACCGCATCCTGGGCCACCAGACCCGCCCGCCGGCGGTCCGGGGCCCGTTCATCGACCGTCGCGGCGCCCGGGCCGACACCGCCCGCATCATGCGCGAGTACGACGTCCGCGCCCCGGGGCCGGACACCCTCGCCGTCGCGCTGTCCGGCGGCAACCAGCAGAAGCTGATCGTCGGCCGCGAGATGAGCGCCGGCCCCCGGCTGCTGGTGGCCGCCCACCCGACCCGGGGGGTCGACGTCGGCGCCCAGGCGGTGATCTGGGAGCTGCTCAAGGACGCCCGCGCCGAGGGGCTGGGCATCGTGCTCGTCTCCGCCGACCTCGACGAGCTGATCGGCCTGTCCGACACGCTGCACGTCATGCTGCGCGGGCGGCTGGTGGCCACCCTCGACCCCGGCCAGGTCACCCCCGAGGAGCTCGGCGGGCACATGACCGGCGCGCGCACCGCGGGCGCGGCGTGAGCGGCCTGCGCCGGGTGGCGCTGTCGCTGTTCGGCCCGGTGCTCGCCGTCGTCGTCGCGCTGGTCATCTCCGCGGTGGTCATCGCCCTCATCGGCGAGGACCCGGCCCGCGCGTTCGGCGTCATGACCGACCTGGGCGACAGCCCGTCGCAGCAGGTGCAGTCGATCGTGGTCATCCTCAACCGGGCGGTGCCGCTGTTCCTGGCCGGGCTGGCCGTGGCCGTCGCGTTCCGGATGGGCCTGTTCAACATCGGCGTGGAGGGCCAGTACCGCCTGGCGACCATCCTGGCCGCCGCGGTCGGCGCCGCCGTCGCGCTGCCCGGCCCGCTGCACGTGCTGCTCATCGTCGTCGTCGCGATGGCGATCGGCGCGCTGTGGGCCGGCATCGTCGGCGTGCTCAAGGTGACCCGCGGCGTCAGCGAGGTCATCAGCTCGATCATGCTCAACTTCATCGCGCTGGGCCTGGCGTCCTTCCTGCTCACCGGCCCGCTGCGCGGCAGCCCGCCGGGCGCCTCGATCATCACCACCAGCGAGATCCCCGAGTCCGGCCGGGTGCCCAGCCTCAACGGGGTGCTCACCGCGCTGGGCCTCGCCGAGCCGCGCAGCGCCCTGCACGGCTTCCTGCCGGTCGCCGTGGTGGTCGGCGTCGTCGTCGCCGTGCTGCTGCAGCGCACCCGCTTCGGCTTCGACCTGCGCGCCACCGGCCTGTCGCCGTCGGCGGCCACGGCCAGCGGCGTCGACGCCCGGGGCATGGTGGTCAAGACGATGCTCATCTCCGGGGCCATCGCCGGGCTGATCGGCCTGCCGGACCTGCTGGGCACCCAGTACGACTACGGCACCGAGTTCACCGCGGGGCTGGGCTTCCTCGGCATCGCCGTCGCGCTGCTGGGCCGCAGCTCCCCGCTCGGCATCGCGATGGCCGCGCTGCTGTTCGCCTTCCTCGACCGGGCGGCGCTGCCGCTGCAGTTCGCCGACATCCCGGCCTCGGTGGTCACGATCATCCAGGGCACCATCGTGCTCGCCGTCGTCGTCGCCAACGAGATCGCCCGCCGGCTGGCGCTGCGCTCCGCCGAGCGGGCCGGCGCCACCGCCGGTCCCGGCCCCGACCCGGGCGCGGACGGCGCGCCCCCGCCCACCGCTCCCGACGGCGGGCAGCGGGCCCGCGCCGGGGTCCCCGGCACCTCCGAGGACGTGCGGCGATGAGCACCCAGGCACCCACCCGCAGCGGCCAGCCCAGCCGCGGCCCGCTGACCGACCTGCTCACCGGCGGCGGCCGGGCCCGGCGGGTCATGTGGCTGCTCGCCGGCCTGTGGCTGCTGTTCTCGCTGGTCCGGGTGGTCTCCGGCGAGCAGGAGCTCACCTCCTCCTCGACCCTGTCGGCGGCCCTGCTGCTCGCCGTCCCGATCGGCCTGGCCGCCCTGGGCGGGCTGTGGGCCGAGCGCGCGGGCGTGGTCAACATCGGCCTCGAGGGGATGATGATCCTCGGCACCTGGGGCGCCGGCTGGGCCGGCTACCAGTGGGGCTGGGCCGGCGCGGTCGTCGGCGGGCTGGCCTTCGGCGCGGCCGGCGGCCTGCTGCACGCCGTCGCCACGGTCACCTTCGGCGTGGACCACGTGGTCTCCGGCGTGGCGATCAACATCCTCGCCGAGGGCGTCGTCCGCTTCCTGTCCGAGCTGCTGTTCACCGAGGGCAGCGGCGGCGGCCCGACCCAGTCGCCGTCGCTGTCCAGCGAACCGCCGTCGTTCTCCCTGCCCGTGTTGTCCTCGGGGCCGGACCTGCTCGGCGACCTGGAGCGCCAGGGCTGGTTCCTCGTCAGCGACCTGGCCGGGCTGCTGCGCGGGCTGACCAGCGGCGTGGGCCTGCTGACCCTGGCGGCCGTGCTGCTCGTGCCGGTGTCCTACCTGCTGCTGTGGCGCACCGCGTTCGGCCTGCGGCTGCGCGCCTGCGGGGAGAACCCCGCCGCGGCGGACTCCCTGGGCGTGCCGGTCTACCGGCTGAAGTACCTGGCGGTCATCGTGTCCGGGGCCCTGGCCGGCCTCGGCGGCGTCTTCCTCGTCTTCGTCGCCGGCATCTACCGCGAGGGACAGACCGGCGGCCGCGGGTTCATCGGCCTGGCCGCGCTGATCTTCGGCAACTGGCGGCCCGGCGGGCTGGCGGCCGGGGCGGGCCTGTTCGGCTTCGCCGACGCCCTCCAGCTGCGCAGCCAGACCGCGGTCGTCGCGCTGCTGCTGCTCGTCGCCGTGCTGCTCGCCGGGGTGGCCGCCTACCAGGCGCGCCGCCGCAAGGTGGTGCAGGCCGTCCTCGCCGGCGCCTTCGCGGTGGTCGCGCTGGTCGGCTTCCTCACCGTCGAGCGGCTGCCCGAGGGCATCGTCTTCTTCACCCCGCACCTCACCACGCTGCTGGTGCTGTCGCTGGCCTCCCAGCGGCTGCGCCCGCCCAAGGCCGACGGCCTGGTCTACCGGCGGGGAGAGCACTAGTGGACGTCGAGTGGGCGGCGCTGCGCGGTGCCGCCCGCGAGGCCATGACGCGCGCCTACGTGCCGTACTCGCGGTTCCCCGTGGGCGCGGCCGGGCTGGTCGACGACGGCCGGGTGGTCACCGGCTGCAACGTGGAGAACGCCTCCTACGGGCTGGCCCTGTGCGCGGAGTGCGGGCTGGTCAGCGACCTCGTCCGCACCGGCGGCGGGCGGCTGGTCGCGGTGTCCTGTGTCGACGGGGACGGGCGGCCGCTGATGCCGTGCGGCCGCTGCCGGCAGCTGCTGTGGGAGCACGGCGGCCCGGACATGCTCATCGAGACGGTCTCGCTGGGGATCGTGCCGATGCGCGAGGTGCTGCCGGACGCCTTCGGCCCCGACGACCTGGAGAGGGCGGCCACGCGGTGACCCCGGACGCGATCGACGTCATCCGCACCAAGCGGGACGGCGGGCAGCTCAGCGCGGAGCAGATCCGCTGGGTCATCGACGCCTACACCCGCGGCGAGGTGCCCGACGAGCAGGTCAGCGCGCTGCTCATGGCGGTGTTCTTCCGCGGCATGACGCCCGGCGAGCTGGCCGTCTGGACCCAGGCGATGATCGACTCCGGCGAGCGCAAGGACCTCTCCGGGCTGGGCCGCCCGACTGCCGACAAGCACTCCACCGGCGGGGTCGGCGACAAGACCACCCTGCCGCTCGCCCCGCTGGTCGCCGCGTGCGGGGTGGCGGTGCCGCAGCTGTCCGGCCGCGGGCTGGGCCACACCGGGGGCACGCTGGACAAGCTCGAGGCCATCCCGGGGTGGCGGGCCGACGTGCACGAGGAGGCCTACCTGGCCCAGCTGCGCGAGGTGGGCGCGGTCATCTGCGCCGCGGGCGCGGACCTCGCGCCGGCGGACAAGAAGTTGTACGCGCTGCGCGACGTCACCGGCACCGTCGAGTCCATCCCGCTGATCGCCAGCTCCATCATGAGCAAGAAGATCGCCGAGGGCGCCGACGCCCTCGTGCTGGACGTGAAGACCGGCTCCGGGGCGTTCATGAAGGACGTCGCCTCGTCGGTCGAGCTGGCCCGCACGATGGTCGGCCTGGGCGAGGCGGCCGGGGTGCGCACGGTGGCGCTGGTGACCGCGATGGACCGGCCGCTGGGCCGCGCCGCGGGCAACGCCGTCGAGGTGGCCGAGTCGGTGGAGGTGCTCGCCGGCGGCGGCCCGGCCGACCTCGTCGAGCTGACCCTTGCGCTGGCCCGGGAGATGCTGGCCGGCGCCGGGCGCGACGACGTCGACCCGGCCGCGGCCCTGGCCGACGGGCGGGCCATGGACGTGTGGCGGCGCATGGTCGCCGCGCAGGGCGGGGACCCCGACGCCCCGCTGCCGCAGCCGGCCGAGCGGCACGTGGTGACCGCCCCCGCCACCGGCACGCTGACCCGGCTGGACGCCTACGCCCTCGGCGTCGCCGCCTGGCGGCTGGGGGCCGGCCGGGCCCGCAAGGAGGACCCGGTGTCGGCCGCGGCCGGCGTCACCTGGACGGCGACCGTGGGGGAGCGGGTGACCGAGGGGCAGCCCCTGCTGGAGCTGCACACCGACGAGCCGGCGCGCATCCCGCGGGCGCTGGAGGCCCTGGCGGGCGCGGTCGGCGTCGACACCGGCGACGTCCCGCTGCCGCTGGTGCTCGACCGCGTCACGGCCTCCTGAGGGGCGCCTCCTCCGTGGTCATGGCGCTCGGGGAGCGACACGCCGCCGGCTGGCGGAGGGTCGCTCCCCGTCGTCCGTGATCGGCGCGGGGGAGCCGGCCGGCCGGGTGGGAGACTCGGCACCCGTGACGAGTACGCGCCCAACGGCCCTGGCCGACGGCCGGCCGCGGCCGGGTGACCCGCTGGACCCGGATGCCGCCGTCTCGGTGCGCGGCATGGTCAAGCGCTACGGCGACCGGGTGGCGGTCGACGGGCTGGACCTGGACATCCGCCGCGGCGAGATCTTCGCCCTGCTGGGGCCCAACGGCGCCGGCAAGACCACGACGGTCGAGGTGCTGGAGGGCCACCGCACGCGGGACGCCGGCGAGGTGCGCGTCCTGGGCGTCGACCCGGCCCGGGGCGGACGGCGCTGGAAGGCCCAGCTGGGCATCGTGCTGCAGTCCGGCGGCGGGGACAGCCAGCTGTCGGTGCGGGAGCTGCTGCAGGCCCGGGCGGCCTGCTACGCCGGGCCGCTGGACCCCGACGAGGTGCTGGAGCTGGTCGGGCTCACCGAGCGGGCCGGGGCCCGCGGGCGCACCCTCTCCGGTGGCCAGCGCCGCCGGCTGGACGTCGCGCTGGGCATCGTCGGCCGGCCGCGGCTGCTCTTCCTGGACGAGCCGACCACCGGGTTCGACCCCGAGGCGCGGCGGCAGTTCTGGGCGCTGCTGCGCTCGCTGCGCGACCTGGGCACCACCATGCTGCTCACCACGCACTACCTCGACGAGGCCGAGGCGCTGGCCGACCGGGTCGGCGTCCTCGCCCGCGGCCGGCTCGCCGAGGTCGCCGTCCCCACGGCGCTCGGCGGGCGGGGCACCGCGCCGGCCGTCGTCAGCTGGACCGAGGACGGCGTGCGGCGCACCGCGGAGACCGCCACGCCGACCGCGTTCGTGCAGCAGCTGGCGGCCCGCTTCCCCGGCGAGGTGCCCGGGCTGACCGTCGCCCGGCCGACCCTGGAGGACGTCTACCTGAAGATGATCGGGGAGCACGCGTGACCACCGCACCGGAGCGCACCGCGCTGCCGCCGCTCGGCCGGGTCTACCTGAGCCGCGCCGGCGTCGAGCTCAAGGAGTTCTTCCGCCAGCGCGAGTCCGTCGTCTTCACCCTGGTGTTCCCGGTCATCCTGCTGCTCGGGCTGGGCGCCGTCCTCGACTACGACCTCGGTGCCGGCGTCGACTTCCCGCAGTACTTCATGGCCGGGGTCATCACCGCCGGCATCGTGGGCGCCAGCCTGCAGAACATGGCCATCCACATCGCCGCGGAGCGCTCGGACGGGACGCTGAAGAGCCTGCGGGGCACGCCGATGCCGGCCAGCGCCTACTTCGCCGGCAAGGTCGTCCAGGTGCTGGCCGTGGCCGTCGCCACGATCGCGCTGCTGCTGCTGGTCGGCGTGCTGGTGTACGGCATCGACCTGCCCTCCGGCACCGACTGGCTGACCTTCGCCTGGGTGTCGGTGCTCGGCGCGGCGGCGTGCACGCTGCTGGGCATCGTGGTCTCCACGCTGGCCCGCAACGGCCGGTCGGCGTCGGCGACGGTCACCCCGATCGCGCTGGTGCTGGAGTTCGTCTCCGGCGTCTTCATGCCGTTCGACCAGGTGCCCGGCTGGCTGCAGGACGTCGCCGCCGTCTTCCCCGTCAAGTGGCTGGCCCAGGGCCTGCGGTCGGTGTTCCTGCCCGACGCGCTGGCCGCCCGCGAGCCGGCCGGGTCGTGGGAGCTGGGCACCGTGGCGGTGGTGCTCGGCCTGTGGTGCGTCGCCGGCCTGGTCCTGTGCGTCCTGACCTTCCGCTGGCAGGACCGGGGGACGAGATAGCGTCTGCCGGTGCCCGCTCCGCTCGACGCCGATGCGATCCGCCGCGCCCCCAAGGTGCTGCTGCACGACCACCTCGACGGCGGGCTGCGGCCGCAGACCGTGCTCGAGCTCGCCGACGAGGCCGGCTACCGGGACCTCCCCGCCGGCGACGCCGAGGCCCTGGGCCGCTGGTTCCGGCAGGCCGCCGACTCCGGCTCGTTGGTGCGCTACCTGGAGACCTTCCGGCACACCGTCGCGGTGATGCAGCGGCCCGGGGCGGTCGCCCGGGTCGCCGCCGAGTGCGCCCTCGACCTCGCCGCCGACGGCGTCGTCTACGCCGAGGTCCGCATGGCACCGGAGCTGCTGACCGCGGGCGGCACCCCGATCGAGGAGGCCGTGGAGGCGATCCTCGACGGGTTCGCCAAGGGCAGCGCCGAGGCCGCCGCGCAGGGCACGCCGATCACCGTCGGCACGCTGCTGTGCGCCATGCGTCAGGAGGACCGCTGGGACGAGGTGGCCGGGCTGGTGGTCCGCCACCGCGACGCCGGGGTGGTCGGCTTCGACCTGGCCGGCCCGGAGATCGGCTTCCCGCCGGACCGCCACCCGTCGGCCATCGCGCTGCTGGACCGCGCCGGGGCGCACCGCACCGTGCACGCCGGCGAGGCCGCCGGCGTCGAGAGCATCGTCGCCGCCCTGGACGGCGCCCGCGCGGAACGGCTCGGCCACGGGGTGCGGATCGCCGACGAGGTGGGCGAGGGCGACACCCTGGGCCCGGTGGCGCGGCGGGTGCTCGACGAGCAGGTGCCGCTGGAGGTCGCCCCGTCGTCCAACGTGCAGACCGGCGCCTACCCGTCGCTGGCCGCGCACCCGGTGGGCCTGCTGCACCGGCTGGGCTTCGCGGTCACCGTCAACACCGACAACCGGCTGATGAGCGGGGTGTCGGCCACCAGCGAGCTGGCCGACGTGGCGGCCACCGCCGGCTGGGGCTGGGACGACGTCGCGACGGTCACCGAGCGGGCGCTGGCCGCCGCGTTCGTGGACGCGGGGGAGCGGTCCCGGCTGCTCACCGACGTCCTCCGGCCGGGGTACGCGGCGCTGCGAGCCTGATCACGGCCGGAATGCCGGGGCCGGTCCCGCTGCTACGGTGGGTGGACCGGCACACGCCGGTCATCCTCCCGGACGGTCCGTCCGGGCATGAGCGCATCCGTGCAGATCCGGTCGTCACAGCTGACGCGAGCGGTCGCCAGTGGGGACGCCGGTAGCCGGTGTCCGCGCACTCACCACGGGACGCGCCCGAGCAGCATCGGAGTCCCACACCCGCATGACCACGTTCGACACCGTCGACGTCCCGACCGCCCCCGACACCACCCCCGAGGTCCCCGTCGTCGAGGCCCCCGCCCCGACCGGCCCCACCTTCGCGCAGCTGGGCCTGCCCCAGCAGCTGGTGACCGCGCTGGAGCGGCGCGGCATCCGGCACCCCTTCGCCATCCAGGCCTCCGCCCTGCCCGACGCCCTCGCCGGGCGCGACGTGCTGGGCAAGGCCGCCACCGGCTCGGGCAAGACGCTGGCCTTCGGCCTGCCGCTGCTCGCCCGCCTGGGCGAGACCGCCCGCCGGGGCCCGCGCGCCCCGCGCGCGCTGGTGCTCGTGCCGACCCGCGAGCTCGCCCAGCAGGTCTTCGACAACCTCGCCCCGCTGGGCCAGTCGATCGGCGTCCAGCTGACCACCGTCTACGGCGGTGCCTCGATGTACCGGCAGATCCAGCAGCTGCGCCGCGGCGTGGACGCCGTCATCGCCACCCCCGGCCGGCTGCAGGACCTCATCGGCCAGGGCGAGGTCACCCTCGACGAGGTCTCCGTGACCGTCGTCGACGAGGCCGACTTCATGTCCGACCTGGGCTTCCTGCCGGTCGTGCAGGAGCTGCTCGACCAGACCCGCCCCGACGCCCAGCGGCTGCTGTTCTCGGCCACGCTGGACGGCGAGGTCGACACGCTGGTCCGCCGCTACCTCAAGGACCCGGCCCGGCACGAGGTCAAGCGCGCCGGCGACGACGCGCCGCCGGCCGAGCACCTGGCCTACAGCATCGCCTTCCGCGACAAGGTGCCGGTGACCGAGCAGCTGGCCGCCCGCCCGGGCCGCACGCTGGTCTTCGTGCGCACCCAGCTCGGCGCCGACCGGCTGGCCGGCAACCTGCAGGCCGCGGGCATCAAGGCCGAGGTGATCCACGGCGGGCTGCCGCAGGGCGCCCGCCGCCGCGCGCTGGAGGAGTTCACCGACGCCCGCAGCCCGGTGCTGGTCGCCACTGACGTCGCCGCCCGCGGCATCCACGTCGACGACGTCTCGCTGGTGCTGCACTACGACCCGCCGGCCGACCACAAGACCTACCTGCACCGCTCGGGCCGCACCGCCCGCGCCGGCGCCGGTGGCGTGGTCGTGTCGCTGCTGCTGCCCGACCAGGTGGGCCAGGCCAAGCGCCGGTTCCGCCAGGCCAAGGTCGAGCCGGAGGTCTCCCGGGTCCGCCCGGGCGACGCCCCGATCGCCGAGCTGGTCGCCAGCGGCGTGCACGTCGAGCCGGTGCAGCGCCCGGTGCGCGAGTCCCGCCGCCCCGCCGGTGGTCATGCCTCCGGGGGTCACGGCGGCCGGCGTCCGCGCCGGGACGGCGAGCGGCCGCGCCGCCCGCACGGCGAGCGCCCGCGCCGGGACGGCGACCGTCCGGCGTACGGCGAGCGGGCCCAGGGCGAGCGTTCCCGCGGGAGCGGCGAGCGCTCCTACGGCGAGCGGTCCGGTTCGGGTGAGCGCCGGTCCAGCCCGTACCGCGGCCAGGGCCGGCGTCCCGCCGACTGAGCACCCAGCCACACGGCAGCGGCCGGTCCCGGTTCCCCGGGGCCGGCCGCTGCCGCGTCTGCGCTAGTCGCGGAAGACCAGTGCCCCGCTCACCGCGGTGACGACCTCGTTCCAGGCCGGGCGCAGCGTGGCGGCGTCCTCGGCGGTCAGCGGCGTGTCCGGGACCCGCTCGCTGCGCGCGACGGCCCGGCCCAGCGGCGCGTCGGAACGCAGCAGCTCGTCGACGCGGATCAGCCCGGCGTACTCGGCGACGTCGCGCACCCCCTCCACCTGCTGGGCGAGCACCTGGTGGTCGACCAGCCCGGCCGCGCCGCCGCTGACCTCGGCCAGCACCTCGGTGAGCTCGGTGAGGTCGTAGCGGTCCTGGTCGGCCGGCAGCGGCGGGGTGTCGGTGTCGGCGACCTCCGGCCAGGAGGCGATGTCGGTCAGGTCGTGCGCCTCCTCGCCGCGGCAGAACCGGGTGAGCTCGGCGGGGGAGGGGAACAGGAAGACCTCGCCGTCCCGGCCGAGGAACCGGGCCCGGTCCTCGACGTAGCAGCGCAGCGTCACCCCGGCCCCCTCGGGCACCACGATCTCCACCGGCAGGATCCCGACGGCCTCCCAGAACTCCGCGGCCTTGGCGACCTCGCTCTCCGGGGCGGAGAGCCGGCCCGGGCGGGCGATGGTGCTGACGCCGGCCGCGGCCGCCGTCGCGCCGGCGGCGGGGCGGGCTGCCGGGGCAGCGTCCTCGGCGTCCTCGTCCTCGTCCTCGTAGTCGTCGTCTGCCTCGCCGGCCGGCGGGTAGTCGGCGAGGCCGACCGTGCCGCCGCCGGTCCAGTCCAGGTGCGCCCCGAGCTCCTCGATGACGTCCTCCCAGAGGTCGTCGAGCGCGGCGCCGACGCCGGCCCAGGCGTCCTCGCCGGAGCGGCCCAGGAAGGCCTCGACGCCCAGGCCGAGGGAGCCGATCTCCGGCCGGGCGACCAGCTCGGCGAGCGCGCCGAACTCCCCGTCGCCGGCGGCCCCGCCGGGGCGCCGCTCCAGCTCGATGTCGTCGTCGTCCCGGGCGTCGTCGGCCCGCTCGTCGTCGGACTCGTCGTCGTCACCGGTGTCTTCGCCGGTGTCGTCGCCGCTGTCGAGGCACTCGGCCAGCCGGGTGACGATGTCGATGTCGGCGGCCAGCTCCTCGACCGCCCACCGGTCGGGGTCCTCCGCGGCGATGTCGTAGACGCCGTCGAGGTCGTAGCGGTGGTCGTCGTCGGGGGTCAGGTCGGCGGCGTCCAGGCCGACCACGACCGGCCACACCGGGTGGTCGGCGAGGTCGTGGTCGGTGCGGGTGCGGCAGAAGGCGGCCAGGGCCGCCGGCGTCGGGAACAGGTGCACACGGGCGCTGCCCGCCGTGCCGTCGTCATCGGAGGTGCCGAGGAAGGCCTGCCACTCCTCGCCGTCCTCCTCCCACGGCGGGGCCCACAGGGTGAACCCGGTGCGGTCGTCGACGGTCAGGGCGATGGGGACGATGCTGGGCCGGGCCACGCGCCCCATCCTGCCCGATCGGGACGCCCGTCCCCGCCACCTCCGGCGGACCGGGGGCGGGGGCCGCTCACAGACCCATCGGGTGCCACACGGTCTTCGTCTCCAGGAACGGGGTGAGCCGGCCCAGGCCCGGGTCGGCCGACCAGTCCGGCTCCTCGGCCGGCGGCCGCACGACCCGCTTGATGCTGCCCGCGGCGAGGCGCTCGAGCTCCATGGCCCGGTCGGCGGGGGCGCCGGCGAGGTCGACGGCGTCGACGTCGTCGTGCTCGGCCAGCCACGGGCCCAGCTCGCCGGCGTCGCCGGTGAGCAGGTTGACCACGCCGCCGGGGAGGTCGCTGGTGGCCAGCACCTCGCCGAGGGTCACCGCCGGCAGCGGCCGGGCCCGCGAGGTGACGACGACGGCGGTGTTGCCGCCGGCCAGCACCGGCGCCAGCACGCTGACCAGGCCGAGCAGCGAGGAGCGCTGCGGCGCGAGGACGGCGACCACCCCGGTGGGCTCGGGCAGCGAGAAGTCGAAGTACGCGCCGGCGACCGGGTTGGCCCCGCCGAGGACGGCGCCCAGCTTGTCGGTCCACCCCGCGTACCAGACCCACCGGTCGATGGCGGCGTCGACGGCGGCGCGCGCCCGGGACGAGGACAGCCCCTCCCCGGCGGCCACCTCCTCGCAGAACTGCGCGTGCCGGCCCTCCATCACCTCTGCCACCCGGTAGAGCACCTGGCCGCGGTTGTAGGCGGTGGCACCGGACCACGTCCCGAACGCGGCGCGGGCGGCGACGACGGCGTCCCGGGCGTCCTTGCGGGAGGCCTGCGCGGCGTTGGCGAGGAAGCCGCCGCGGGCGTCGGTGACCTCGTAGGTGCGGCCGGACTCCGACCGCGGGAAGGCGCCGTTCAGGTAGAGCTTGTAGGTCTTGCGCACCGCCAGGCGGTCACTCACTGGGCACCCTCCAGGTACGCGGCGAGCCCCTGCCGGCCGCCCTCGCGGCCGTAGCCGGACTGCTTGTACCCGCCGAACGGCGAGGTCGGGTCGAACTTGTTGAAGGTGTTGGCCCACACCACGCCGGCGCGCAGCCGGTCGGTGACGGCGAGGATGCGCGAGCCCTTCTCGGTCCACACGCCGGCCGACAGGCCGTAGGTGGTGTTGTTGGCCTTGGCCACCGCCTCGTCCGGTGTCCGGAAGGTCAGCACCGACAGCACCGGGCCGAAGACCTCGTCGCGGGCGATGCGGTGCGCCGGGGAGACCTCGGTGAACACCGTCGGCGGGAACCAGAAGCCGCGGTCGGGCAGCTCGCAGGCCGGCTGCCAGCGGTGCGCGCCCTCGGCCTCGCCGACGTCTACCAGCTCCCGGATCCGGGCCAGCTGCTCCGCGGAGTTGATGGCGCCGATGTCGGTGTTCTTGTCCAGCGGGTCGCCCAGGCGCAGCGTGCCGATCCGCCGCTGCAGCGAGGCGATGACCTCGTCGTGCACGTTCTCCTGCACCAGCAGCCGGCTGCCCGCGCAGCAGACGTGCCCCTGGTTGGAGAAGATGCCCTGCACGATGCCCTCGACGGCCTGGTCGACGGGGGCGTCGTCGAAGACGATGTTGGCCGCCTTCCCGCCGAGCTCGAGGGTGAGCCGCTTGCGGGTGCCGGCGACGGCGCGGGCGATGGAGCGGCCCACCTCGGTCGACCCGGTGAAGGCCACCTTGTCGACGTCCGCGTGCTCCACGACGGCCCGCCCGGTCTCGCCGGCGCCGGTCACGATGTTCACCACGCCCGGCGGCAGGTCGGCCTGCCGGCACACCTCGGCGAACAGCAGCGCGGTCAGCGGCGTGGTCTCGGCGGGCTTGAGGACGACGGTGTTGCCGGTGGCCAGCGCCGGGGCGACCTTCCACGCCAGCATGAGCAGCGGGAAGTTCCACGGGATCACCTGGCCGGCCACGCCCAGCGGGCGCGGGCCGGGGCCCAGGCCCGCCCAGTCCAGCTTGTCGGCCCAGCCCGCGTGGTAGAAGAAGTGCGCCGCGGCCAGGGGCACGTCGACGTCGCGGGACTCCCGGATCGGCTTGCCGTTGTCCAGCGACTCCAGGACGGCGAACTCCCGCGCCCGCTCCTGCAGCAGCCGGGCGATGCGGAACAGGTACTTGCCGCGGTCGGCCGGGCGCATCGGGCCCCACGTGCGGGTGAACGCGCGGCGGGCGGCCTTCACGGCGCGGTCGACGTCGGCGTCCGAGGCGCAGGCGATCTCGGACAGCACCTCCTCGGTGGCCGGGTTCACCGTCTTGAACGGCGTCCCGGTGCCGTCGACGAACTCCCCGTCGACGAACAGGCCGTGCGACGGCGCGACGTCGACGATGGACCGCGACTCGGGCGCGGGGGCGTACTGGAACGGGTTGGTCATCAGTCCACCGATACGTGGTCGGGGCCGGAGTAGTGGCCGGTGTGCAGCTTCTGCCGCTGCAGGAGCAGGTCGTTGAGCAGGCTGGACGCGCCGATGCGGAACCAGTCGGGGGTCAGCCAGTCCGGGCCCGCGACCTCGTTGACCAGCACCAGGTGCCGGATCGCGTCCTTCGTCGTCCGGATGCCGCCGGCCGGCTTGACGCCCACCTGCCGGCCGGTGGCGGCTCGGAAGTCGCGGACGGCCTCCATCATCACCAGGCACACCGGCAGGGTGGCCGCGGGGGAGATCTTGCCGGTGGAGGTCTTGATGAAGTCCCCGCCGGCGAGCATCGCCAGCCAGGAGGCGCGGCGCACGTTGTCGAGGGTGACCAGCTCGCCGGTCTCCAGGATCACCTTGAGGTGGGCGTCCCCGCAGGCTTCCCTGACCGCGACGATCTCGTCGTACACGTCCCGGTGGCGGCCGGCCAGGAAGGCGCCGCGGTCGATGACCATGTCGATCTCGTCGGCGCCGTTCGCCACGGCGTCCCGGACGTCGGCGAGCTTGACCGCCCGGCTGGCCCGGCCGCTGGGGAACGCGGTGGCGACGGCGGCGACGTTGATGCCGGTCCCGGACAGCGCCTCCCTCGCCACGCCGGCCAGGTCGCCGTAGACGCAGACCGCGGCCACCGGCGGGCATGTCGGGTCGGTGGGGTCGGGACGGCGGGCCTTGGCGGCCAGGCTGCGCACCTTGCCCGGGGTGTCGGCGCCCTCCAGCGTGGTGAGGTCGATCATCGAGATCGCGGTGTCGATCGCCCACGCCTTGGCGGTGGTCTTGATCGACCGGGTGGCGAGGACGGCGGTGCGCGCCTCGGCGCCGACCTGGTCGACCCCCGGCAGGCCGTGCAGGAAGGCCCGGAAGGCGGCGTCGGAGCGGGTCACGTCGCGGTAGGGCGCCGGGGGCTCCCGCCGCGGCGGGACCGCCGCCGCCGGCGCGCCGGGGTCGAGCACGTGGGTCATGAGGGCATTCTCCCCCGCGGGTACGCGAGGGCGGACATCCCTCGCACAAAGGTCCTTCGTCAGGTGCACGGGTGTTGGATCGACGTGCACCCCGGTGGCAAGGAGCAGCGCCAGTGGCTACTGCCATGCAACGACCCCCTCCCAGAGCCAGCAAGGCTGTCTTCGCTGTTCTTCTGTTCTATTTCCTTCCCATTACTTTCAGCGAAGACATGTTGTATGCTGCCGAGCTGACTGTCGAGATGCCGCTTCCTGCTGTGGCACTTCCCCTCCTCGATAGCGTTCTGCTTTTCATCTCGTACCTTCTCGTCAAGCTCGTGTGGCGACAGAACATCCGCGTCAGCAGGCGCCATCGGGTCGCCTGGCGGATTGCCGCTGGCGGAACCGTCGCTCTCGACTCGATTCGGGCATTCGTCGCCGTCCCGATTTTTGGCGGCGCATTCTATCGCATTCCAGCAGGGCTTGAGCTCGCCACCTCTACCGCCTATGTCGCCTCGATGGCAATGCTCGTATTGGCCACATTTGCGGTGACTCCGCGCGAAGCCATCCGCCGTCGCGGCGAGGGTTGGGCCGACTTCTCTGCGACCATCCCGCTACTCGTGGGAGCATTCGTCAGCTATATGGCCGCTATCCTGTGGGAAGGTCAAATCGGTATTGCGGCTGTACGGACCGATTGTGCGGAGGACTGTTCTGGTTCGATCGATCCGGAGTACTTCGCGCAGCTCAGTCAAATCATCTTGCTGCTGTTGATCGGCGTCGGACTGGAATCTAGCCATTTCAGGCGAGCGCTGAGGAGCAGTGCTCAACGAGCGGGGCTGGCGGTCATGGTGCTCATCCTCTTCTTAGGCGAGGTGTTGGCCCTTTCCGCGCTGGTGCGTTCCAATCAGGGTGAGGCGGACGACGTACTCAACGAAGGGCATGAGTATTTCGCCTTCTTGTTTGTGGTGCAGGCGGCCGCCGTCGGACTGGCTGCGCTCGCTTGGGCCCTGTTGGCCAACAGCAGCGAACTCAGCACCAGCGAGCACGGCGATACTCGGGAATGATCAACAGCGATTGGATAGGCGAACCGCCGGACCGGCCCAGGCCACCGATTGCGCCACCTCGGGCGCGGCGCCGTGCGCCGCGTCGCCCGTTACGGTGGCGCGCGTGCAGCTCACCGTGGTCGACCACCCGCTGGCCCGTGCCCGCCTGACCCGCATGCGCGACGAGCGGACCGACAACGCGGCGTTCCGCGCGGCGCTGGCCGAGCTGACCCAGATGCTGGTCTACGAGGCGACCCGCGACCTGCCGATCACCGAGGAGCCGATCACCACGCCGGTCACCGCGACCACCGGCTACCGGCTGGCCGCGCCGCCGCTGATCGTGCCGGTGCTGCGCGCCGGGCTCGGCATGGCCGACACCGCGCACGGGATGCTGCCGGAGTCCCAGATGGGCTTCGTCGGCCTGGCGCGCAACGAGCACACCTTCCAGCCGGAGGCCTACATGGCCTCGCTGCCGGCGTCCCTGGTCGACCGTCAGGTGTTCGTCCTGGACCCGATGCTGGCCACCGGCGGCTCGCTGGTGCACTGCTGCGGGCTGCTCACCCAGCGCGGCGCCACCGCGATCACCGTGCTGTGCGCGCTGGCCGCCCCGGAGGGCATCCGCCGGCTCGAAGGGAGCGGGCTGCCGCTGCGGGTGTTCACCGCCTCGGTCGACGAGGGGCTCAACGACAAGGCCTACATCGTCCCGGGCCTCGGCGACGCCGGCGACCGGCAGTTCGGGGCGGTCTGACCGTGCGGTTCGGCGTGCTGGGCACCGGCCACTGGGCGCGGACCGTCCACGCGGCCGCGCTGGCCGCCCACCCGACCGCCGAGCTGGTCGGCGTCTGGGGCCGCGACCCGGGCCGGGCCCGGGAGGTCGGCGCGGAGTTCGACGTCCCCGGCTCCGCGGACCTGGCCGGGCTGCTGGACCGGGTGGACGCCGTGGCGATCGCCGTCCCCCCGTCGGTGCAGGTGGAGCTGGCCGAGCAGGCCGCGGCCGCCGGGAGGCACCTGCTGCTGGAGAAGCCGATCGGGCTCTCGCTCGGCGAGGCCGACCGGGTGGTCGCCGCGGTGCGCTCGACCGGCGTCGCCTCGGTCGTGTTCTTCACCTTCCGCTTCCAGGCCGGGACGTCGACCTGGCTGACCCAGGCCGCCCGCACCCGGCTGGCCGGGGGCGCCGCCTCGTGGCTGAGCGCGCTGGCCGGCAGCCCCTTCGACTCGGCCTGGCGCCGCCAGCACGGCGCGCTGTGGGACATCGGCCCGCACGCCCTGTCCCTGCTGGTGCCCGCGCTGGGCCCGGTGGTGTCGGTGCAGGCCGGCGCCGGGGCGGGCGACACCGTGCACCTGGTGCTGCAGCACGCGACCCCGGGGGTGGCCTCCACGGTGACCCTGTCGCACACCGCGGCGCCGCTGTCGACGGGCATCGAGTTCTCCGTGCACGGGGACGCCGGCCGGCTGGTGCTCCTGCCGGACACCGAGAGCCCGGTCGAGTCGTTCGCCGTCGCGGTCGACGAGCTGGCCGCCGCCGCGGTGACCGGCGGGACGCACCCGTGCGACGTCGGCTTCGCCCGCGACGTCGTGGCGGTGCTGGACACCGCGGTCCGCGCGCTGCGCTCCGGCTGCCGGGAGCCGGTCGGCGGCTGAGCCGGCCCCGGACGACAGGGAGACGACGTGGACGCCGGACGCTGGTACCTGCCCCGGGGCCGGATGCGGCGGCGGGTCTTCTGGCTGCGCTACTTCCTGCCGATCCTCGCCGTCCAGGTGGCCGCCGGCACCCTCGACGTGCTCCTCGGCCTGGCCGGCACCGCGCCGGCCACGGGGGAGGGGTTCGTCTTCTCCAGCACGGCCGGGCCGATCGGCATGGCCGCCTCGCTGGCCACCCTGGTGCCGACAGTCGCGTCCACGGTGACCCGCCTGCACGACCGCGGGCACTCGGCCTGGTGGCTGCTCCTGCTGCTCGTGCCCCTCGTCGGCGTGCTGGTGCTGGTCGTGCAGACCTGGTTCCTGCGCGGGCAGGACACGCCGAACCGCCACGGCCCGCCGCCGCACCGGTCGGTGCCCGCGTCCTGACCGCCCGACGGCGGGGGCAGGACGCCCCGGCAGCGGTGTCTACGGTGACGGGCGTGCGCATCGTCGACGTCCGTGAGCAGACCGTCCCCATCGAGGCGGACATGTCCAACGCCTTCATCAACTTCTCGAAGATGACCGTCAGCGTGCTGGCGATCGTCACCGACGAGGTGCGCGACGGGCAGCCGGTGGTCGGGTACGGCTTCAACTCCAACGGCCGGTACGCCCAGGGTGGCCTGCTCCGCGAGCGGATCGTCCCCCGGGTGCTGGAGGCGGCGCCGGAGAGCCTGGTCGGCGAGCACGGCGACCTGGACCCGGAGCTGATCTGGCGGGCGGCCATGCGCGACGAGAAGCCCGGCGGGCACGGCGACCGCGCCGTCGCGATGGGCATCTTGGACATGGCCTCCTGGGACCTCGCCGCCAAGCTGGCCGGCGTCCCGCTGTACCGCCTGCTCAGCGACCGCGCCCGGGACCCCCGCACGCCGGCCGAGCCCCTGGAGCGGGTCTGGGTGTACGCCGCCGGCGGCTACTACTACCCGGACCGCGGGATCGAGGCCCTGCAGGACGAGATGCGCTCCTACCTGGACCTGGGCTACCGCACGGTGAAGATGAAGATCGGCGGGGCGCCGCTGGAGCAGGACGTGCGGCGCATCGAGGCCGTCCTCGCCGTCCTGCCCGAGGGCTGCGACCTCGCCGTCGACGCCAACGGGCGCTTCTCCCTCGAGCAGGCCCTGGCCTACGCCGACGCGCTGTCGGCCTACCCGCTGCGCTGGTACGAGGAGGCCGGTGACCCCCTGGACTTCGAGGAGCTGCGGGCGCTGGCCGAGCGGTACGAGGGCCCGCTGGCCACGGGGGAGAACCTGCTGTCCTTCCCCGAGGCCCGCAACCTGATCCGCTACGGGGGCCTGCGCGCCGACCGGGACGTGCTGCAGATGGACCCGGCGCTCAGCTACGGGCTGACGGAGTTCCGCCGCACCGTCGGCATGCTGTTCGACGCCGGCTGGGACCCGAACCGGTGCGTCCCGCACGGCGGCCACCAGTTCAACCTGTCCATCGCCGCGGCCTTCCACCTGTACGGCTGCGAGTCCTACCCGGGCATCTTCGCGCCCTTCGGCGGCTTCGCCGACGGGTACCCGATCGAGGACGGCCACGTGCGCCTGCCCGACGCGCCGGGCATCGGGCTGGAGCTCAAGGCCGGGCTCGCCCCCGTGCTGGCGGCCGTCCGGGGCTGACCGGCCCGCCCTCGACCGCCGGCCGGTCAGCGGCGCGCGGCGCCGTCCCCGGTCCCGGCCTGCGCCGGCTGGGGCGGGCGGGAGCCGTCGTCCTCCTCGACGAACACGACCTCGCGCTTGCGGCGCACCGTGGGCAGCACGGCGACGACGAAGGCGACCACCGCCAGGACCAGCAGGGTCAGCGACAGCGGCCGGGTCACGAACACCGTGGCGTCGCCCTGCGAGATGGTCAGCGCGCGGCGGACGTACTCCTCGAGCAGCGGTCCCAGGACGAAGCCCAGCAGCAGCGGTGCCGGCTCGCAGCCCAGCTTGATGAGCCCGTAGCCGAGGACGGCGAAGAAGGCGATGGCGTAGACGTCGAAGGCGTTGAGGTTGATCGAGAACGTGCCGATGGCCGCGAACCCGATGATCGCCGGGAACAGCCAGCGGTACGGGATGGCGAGCATCTTCACCCACAGCCCGATCAGCGGCAGGTTGAGCAGCACCAGGAACAGGTTGCCGATCCAGAAGGAGACGATCAGGCCCCAGAAGAGCCCGGGCTCCTCGTTGATCACGTTGGGGCCCGGGACGATGCCCTGGATGAGCAGCGCCCCGATGAGCAGCGCCATGACCGCGTTCGCCGGCAGGCCGAGGGTGAGCAGCGGGATGAAGGAGGTCTGCGCGGCGGCGTTGTTCGCCGACTCCGGGCCGGCGACGCCCTGGATGGCGCCCCGGCCGAACTCCTGCGGGTCCTTGGCGGCGCGCTTCTCGGTGGAGTAGGAGATGAACGACGCGAGCACGTGCCCCGCGCCGGGGAGGACGCCGAGCGCGGAGCCCAGGGCGGTGCCGCGCAGCACCGGCATCCGGATGCGGCGGAAGTCCTCCCGGGTGAGCCAGAGGTCCTGGACCTTCTTGACCACGACCGACCGCACCATCGAGCCCTCGAGGTTGCGGAGGATCTCGGCCACGCCGAACAGGCCGACCGCGAGCGAGACGAAGTCCAGGCCGTCGAACAGCTCCCGCTGGCCGAAGGTGAACCGCGGCGTGCCCGAGCCGATGTCCTGCCCGACGGTGCCCAGCAGCAGGCCGAGCACGATCATGGCCAGCGCCTTGAGCGTCGACCCGCTGGCCAGCGTGATCGAGGCGATGAGGCCGAGCAGGATCAGCGAGGCGAGCTCGGCCGGCCCGAAGTCCAGCGCGAGCCGGGACAGCGGGGTGGCCAGCAGCGCCACGAGGAGCGTGGCCACGCTACCGGCGAAGAAGGAGCCCAGCGCCGCGGTGGCCAGGGCCTTGCCGGCGCGGCCCTGCTTGGCCATCTGGTGGCCGTCGATGGCCGTCACGGCAGCCGACGACTCACCGGGCAGGTTGATCAGGATGGCCGTCGTCGACCCGCCGTACTGGGCGCCGTAGTAGATGCCGGCCAGCATGATCAGCGAGGTGGCCGGGTCGAAGCCGAAGGTGATCGGCAGCAGCAGGGCCATGGTGGCGGTCGGCCCGATGCCGGGCAGCACCCCGACCGCGGTGCCGAGGGTGACGCCGATGAGGCAGAAGAGCAGGTTGACCGGCGTGAACGCCGTCTCGAACCCGAGGGCGAGGCTGTCGAGGATGCCCACGGCCCGGTCAGCCCCCGAGCCAGGGGCCGACGAGCGACAACCGCAGCTGCAGCGCGACCACGAAGATCAGCACGCTGAGCGCGGTCAGGCTCGCAGCGATGACCACGGCCGGGACGACGCGGACGCCGCGGCCGGCCAGGGCGGCCAGCAGCACCGACACGAACAGCGCGGGCACCAGGCCCAGGTCACGGACCGTGGCGCCGAAGAACAGGATGGCGGCGATGAGCAGGACGAGGGACCGCCACGGCACCGTGCCCAGGTCGCCGCCCTCGCCGGCGACGAAGCCCTTGACGGCGATCGAGATGCCCAGCAGGACCAGGATCGCGCCGAGGACCAGCGGGAAGAACCCCGGTCCCATGCGCAGCGCGGTGCCGATGTCGTAGGTCGAGGCGGTGACGGCGAAGGCCAGGCCGAAGCCGGTGAACACCGCGCCCGCCAGGAGGTCCTTGCGTGCGTCCTGCAGTTTCATGCGTGTCCTCAGGTCTCGGGGACGGCGGTGGGGCGGTGCGTCCCCAGGACGCACCGCCCCACCGCCACGGGCATCAGTCCGCGGAGACGCCGGCCTCTTCGATGATGGGCTGCCAGAGGTCGATCTGGCTGGACAGCTGCTCGGTGTGCGCCTCGGGCGTGGCGTCCTCCTCGGGGACCGGGGTGGCGCCCAGCTCGGCCAGCTGGTCGATCACGTTCTGGTCGGTCAGCGCGACCTGGAGCGCGGCGGTGAGCTCCTCGACGATCGCGTCCGGGGTCTCGGTCGGCACGTAGAGGCCGTGCCACACGCCGACCTGCAGGTCAGGCAGGCCCGCCTCCTCGGTGGTCGGCAGGTCGGGCAGGCTCTCCACCCGCTCCGGCGTGGTCACCGCGTAGCCCTTGATCTCACCGGACTGGATCTGCCCGGTGGTGTTCGTGGTCTGGTCGCACATGATGTCGACCTGCCCGCCGACCAGGTCGGTCAGGGCCGGGCCGGTCCCCTCGTAGGCCACCTCGGTGAGGGTCGTGTCCGTCGCCTGCTGGAAGAGCAGGCCGCACAGCTGGGAGGCCGCGCCGATGCCGGCGTTGGCGATCGTGACGGTGTCCTGGTTCTCCTGGACGTAGGCCACCAGCTCCTCGAGCGTCGTCGGCTCGAGGTCGTTGCGGGCGACGATCGTCATCGGGACCTCGGTGACCAGCCCGACCGTCTTGAAGTCCTCCAGCGGCGCGTAGGGCAGGTCGCTGTACAGCGACGGGGCCGTCGACATGCCGATGTGGTGCATCAGCACCGTGTAGCCGTCCGGCTCGGCCGAGGCGACCTGACCGGCCGCGATGGTGCCGCCGGCGCCCTCGACGTTCTGGACGACGACCGGCTGGCCGAGCTCCGCGCTCATCGGCTCCGCGATCAGCCGGGTGACCGTGTCGGTCGGCCCACCCGCCGAGAAGGGCACCACGAAGGTGATGTCGCCGTCCGGGTAGGACGCCGCGGCGTCCTCCCCGCCACCACCGCCACCGCCGCACGCGGCGAGCGTCAGCGTGGCGGCGGCCAGGCCGATCACCGAGCGGGAGCGGCGCGGGCGCGCGATGTCGTACCGGGGGCCTCGTGGCATTGAGTGGTGTCCTTCTGAGTCGTGTACCGGCCAGGAGCGGCGGAACGCTATCACCGGGCGTGACGCCCGCCACGCCGCGTGACCGTCTCGTGTCCTGCGACCCGGCGGCGGGTCAGGCGCCGAGGCGGTCGGCCAGCTCCTCGACGGAGTCCACCGACCAGTCGGCGTCCGGGTCGGCGGACGGCGGCACCACCCGCCCGCCGAACTCCGCGGGCCGGTGCACGTAGGCGGTCCGCAGCCCCCGCGCCCGCGCCGCCGCGAGGTCGTCGACGTGCGCGGCCACCATGACCACCGACGACGGCGGCACGGCCAGCAGCTGCGCCGCGGAGTCGTAGACCTCGGGGTCGGGCTTGTAGTGCCGCACGACCTCCGCGCCCAGCACGCAGTCCCAGGGCAGCCCCGACCGCCGGGCGAGGTCCACCTGCAGGGCGACGTTCCCGTTGGACAGCGGCGCCAGCACGAAGGACCGCCGCAGCCGGGTCAGGCCCGGCAGCACGTCGGGCCACGCGTCCAGCCGGTGCCAGGCGAGCACCAGCTCCTCCCGGACGTCGGGGCCCACGTCCGCCCGCCCCGCGTCGGCCAGCACGTCGTCCAGCGAGGCACGGTGCAGGGCGTCCAGCGGCGTCCACGGCAGGTCACCGGAGCGCACCCGCTGCATCGACGGCACGTACCGCCCGCGCCAGTCGTCGGCCAGCGCTTCGGCGTCCACCGCGGGCCCGAGCAGCCGGCGGACCTCCCGGGCCACGCCGCCGCGCCAGTCCACCACGGTGCCGAAGACGTCGAAGACCAGCGCGCGGACGTCCACTACAGCCCCAGTGCCGCCGACATCTCGTCGCGGAGCCGGTCGAGCTCGTCGGCCCCGCGGCCCCGGGCGGCGATGATCCCGGCGTCCTCGTGCACGGGGACGACGGTCTCCAGGTAGGCCTTGAGCTTGGGCTCGGTGCCGCTGGGCCGCACGACCACCCGGACGCCGTCGCCGAGCAACCGGACGGCGTCCACGGCGGGGGTCTCCGCCAGCAGGTCGGAGGCGACCACCGGGCGCCCCAGCAGCCGGGTGGGCGGCGCGGACCGCAGCCGCGCCGTCATCGCGCCGATCCGGGACAGGTCCTCGACCCGCACCGACAGCTGCCCGGTCGCGAACAGCCCGTGCTCGAGGGCCAGCTCGTCGAGGCGGTCGGTGAGCGTGCGGCCGGAGGCCGCGAGCTCGGCGGCCAGCAGCGCGACGGCGAGCGCGGCGGAGATGCCGTCCTTGTCCTTCACCACGTGCGGCGCCACGGCGTAGCCCAGCGCCTCCTCGTAGCCGAAGACCAGCGGGTCGGCATCCGTGCCGGCGCGGACGATCCACTTGAACCCGGTCGGCGTCTCGGCGAACCGCACGCCGTGCGCGCCGGCCAGCGCGTGCAGCAGCGAGCCGCTCACCAGCGACGCCGCGTAGGTGCCGCGCACCCCCCGGCGCAGCAGCCAGTCGGCGAGCAGTCCGCCCACCTCGTCGCCGGTCAGCCGGCGCCCGCCGCAGACCACCGAACAGCGGTCGGCGTCGGGGTCCTGGGCGATCGCCACGTCGGCGCCCGCCCGCGCGGCCAGCGCGGTCAGCAGGTCCACCGCCCCCGGCTCCTCGGGGTTGGGGAAGGCGACGGTCGGGAACGCCGGGTCGGGCTCCTCCTGCTCGGGCACGCCCACCGGCGGCGCGAGCCCCGCGGCGGCGAACACCGCGCGGGTGGTCTCCGCCCCCACGCCGTGCATCGCCGTGTAGGCGACGACGAGCCGGTCGCGGCCGGGCACCCGGTCGGGCTCCAGCGCCCCGACGACCGCGGCGACGTAGTCGGCGGCGACGTCGTCCCCGAGGCTGGTCCAGGCCTCCGACGTCGGCACCGCGCGGGCCGGCCCGACGGCGGCGATGGCCGCCTCGATCTCCCGGTCGGCCGGCGGCACGAGCTGCGCGCCGTCGCCGAGGTAGACCTTGTAGCCGTTGTCGTCGGGTGGGTTGTGGCTGGCGGTGACCATCACCCCGGCCACGCAGCCCAGGTGCCGGACGGCGAAGGCGAGCACCGGCGTCGGCAGCGGCCGGGGCAGCACCCGGACGGCGAACCCCTGCGCCGCGAGCACCGCGGCCGAGACCCGGGCGAACTCGTCGGACCGGCGGCGGGCGTCGAAGCCGACGACCACGCCGCCGCCCGCGTGCCCGGCGCCGGCCAGCCAGCGGCCCAGGCCCGCGGCCGCGCGGGTGACCACGGCGGCGTTCATCCCGGCCGGCCCGGCCCGCAGCGGGCCGCGCAGCCCGGCGGTGCCGAAGGTGAGCGGCCCGGCGAAGCGGCGGGCCAGCTCCGCGGTGTCACCGGCCGCGACCAGCGCCTCGATCTCCGCGCGGTCGCCGTCGTGCGGGTCGGCGCCGGCCCACTCCCGGGCCCGGTCCAGCAGGGTCACGGCTCCGCCCCACTCCCGGGCGCGATGTCCCCGCGGGGCAGGGGCGGCCCGAGGTGCTCGGCGTCGAAGTCCCGGGTGGTGAACTCGCCGCCCACCCGCGCGTGCACCGGGTCGGCCGGGTCCGGCTCGCCGTCCACCTCGACCAGGGCCGCGGCGAAGACCTCGGCGTCGTCCTGCGGCTCGTAGCCCAGCGCCCGCGCGGCGGTGAGGTCCCACCAGGCGCGGGTGTTGGCCGAGATGCCCCACACGACCGCGAAGCCGGGGGCCGGCGCGCGCAGCGCCGCGTCGACCAGGCCCACCTGGTCGCCGGGGGACAGCCAGGTGGACAGGTGCCGCGTCGTCGTCGGCTCGGGGGCGGCGGTGCCGATGCGCAGGCAGACCACGTCCATGCCGTACCGGTCGGCGTACAGCGCGCCGAGCGCCTCGGTCGCCACCTTGGTGACCCCGTAGAAGGTGTCCGGCCGCGGCGGGGCGTCCGCCTCGCGCAGCAGCCCGGAGCCGGGGCGCGGGGTGAATCCGGTGGCGTGGTTGCTCGACGCCAGCACCACCCGGGGGACGCCGGCCCGCCGCGCCGCCTCCAGCACGGACCAGGTGCCCTCGATGTTGGCGTGCGAGACCGCCGCCCACGTCGACTCCCCGGAGACGCCGGCCAGGTGGACGACGGCGTCGGCGCCCTGCGCGGCGTCCAGCACCGCGGCCGGGTCGGTGACGTCGGCGACGAGGTGCTCCTCGCCGGGCCGGGTGTCGGTCAGCGGGACGACGTCCAGCGAGCGCAGCGCCCAGCCGCGCTCGGGCAGCCCGCCGCGCAGCACCGTGCCGATCCGCCCCGCAGCCCCGGTGAGCAGCACCGGACCGCTCACGATGACACCGGATCGCTCACGCGGGGCGCTCCGCTCCTCGCTCGTCCCCCGCTGTGATGCTCACGCCCCTGCCCGCTCACGGCAACCGCCCGACGAACCCGACCAGGAACTCGCCCAGCCGGCCGGCGGCGGCCCGGCCCGCCGCGAGCACCTCCTGGTGGTCCAGCGCCTCCCCGGTGATGCCGGCCGCGGCGTTGGTGACCATCGACAGCCCGAGCACCTCCAGGCCGGCGGCCCGCGCGGCGATCGCCTCCAGCGCGGTCGACATGCCGACCAGGTCCGCGCCCAGGGTGCGCAGCATCCGGATCTCCGCCGGCGTCTCGTAGTGCGGCCCGGGCAGCGCCGCGTAGACACCCTCGGTCAGCGACGGGTCCAGCTCGCGGGCCAGCGACCGCAGCCGGGCGGCGTACAGGTCGGTGAGGTCGACGAAGGTGGCGCCGACCAGCGGCGAGCGGGCCGTGAGGTTGAGGTGGTCGCTGATCAGGACCGCCTGGCCGACCCGGTGGTCGGGCGCCAGCCCGCCGGCGGCGTTGGTCAGCACCACGGTGCGCACGCCCGCGGCGGCCGCCGTCCGGACGCCGTGCACCACCGGCTCCACCCCGCGGCCCTCGTAGAGGTGGGTGCGGCCGAGGAAGAGCAGCACCCGGCGCTCGCCGACCCGCACCGAGCGCACCTCCCCGCCGTGGCCGACCGCCGTCGGGGCGGCGAAGCCGGGCAGCTCCCCGATGGCCACGGTGTCCGCGACGGCACCGAAGGCGTCGGCGGCCGGCGCCCAGCCCGAGCCCATGACGACGGCCACCTCGTGGCCGCCGCCGAGCGCGCGGGTCAGCTCGTCGGCCGCCCGTCCGGCCAGGGTCGCGGCGTCGGTCGTGGGGGGTGCGCTCACGGGGGCGACGCTATCGCCAGCGCGCGGACCCCGGCACGGGGACCGCGGCGGCACACGGACCCCACCCGTCCCGCCGCGGGCGTGTCCGCTGGAGGCCGGCGCGCGGGGTGCCGACTGTGGCGGCGTGCAGCGCATCGACATCGACGGCGTCCCCGTCTTCACCGCCGACGGCCCGGCGCGGACCACCGCCGCCCTCGTCTTCGGCGTCGGGCTGCGCGACGAGACGTTCGCGACGATCGAGGTCACGCACCTCGTCGAGCACCTGGCCATGGCCGCGCTGCCCCGCACCCACCTGCGCTGCAGCGCGGTCACCGACGTCGACACCACCACCTTCAGCGCCACGGGCCGGCCCGATGCGGTCGGCGCGTTCCTCGAGGGCGTCTGCCGGGCGCTGTCGGACCTGCCCACCGAGCGGATGGGCGTCGAGGTCGGCGTCCTGCAGGCGGAGAGCTGCAGCACGCCGGACTCCACGGCCGCCGGGTTGTGGGCCGCGCGCTTCGGGCTGGCCGGCCCCGGCCTGGTCGTGGCCGCCGGGCCCGGCCCCGAGTACCTCACCGAGCAGACCGTGCGGGCGCACGCCCGCCGCTGGTTCGTCCGCGGCAACGCCGCGCTGTGGGTCAGCGGCCCGTTGCCCCCCGGCCTGCGGCTGCCCCTCCCGCCCGGCCCGCGTCCCGGGCGGCCCGTCCCGGCCGCCCGGCCGCAGACCGGGCCGGTGTGGACCCGCGCCGGCCGCTCCGGCGTCGGCCTGCTGCTCACCGCCGGCGGCGCGGCCGACCCGGCGCTCACCCTCGGCGTCGAGGTGCTCAAGGAGCGGCTGCGCGACACCGCCCGCCTGGCCCGGGGCCTGAGCTACTCCGTGGACTCCCTGGCCCTGGACCTGTCCGCCGACCGCCGGGAGGTCGCCGTCGTCGTCGACGCCCGCCCCGGCCAGGAGGGCGAGGTGGCCAGGCTGCTCTGGGCGGCCTACGCGGAGCTCGGCGAGGCCGGCCCCACCGCCGCCGAGCTGGCGCACGCGGTCGGCGGCTTCGCCGAGGAGCTGGACGACGAGCGCGCGGTGGTCGAGTCCGAGCTGGCCGACGCCGCGTACTGCGCGGTCGGCGGCCTGCCGTTCCGCCCCGTGCAGGACGTGCTCGCCGCCTGGCGGGCGACCGGCCCGGGGCAGGTCGCGGCCGCGCTGCGCGCCACCGTGCCGACGGCCGTGCTCGCGGTGCCCGAGGACACCGACCACTACGACGGGCCCGGGCACCCGGTCGAGCGCCGCTACGTCTGCGCGGTGCAGGACCGGCTGCCGCCCGGCCGCACCTCCCGGCCGCCGCTGCTGGCCCGGCTGTTCTCCCCGGCGCAGCGCGTCGCGCTCGTCGTGGGGGAGCGGGAGCTGGCCTGGCGCGACCCGGACGGCGACGTGCACGCCGTCCCCTGGGACCGGGTCGCCGCCGCCCTGCCCACCCCGGACGGCCGCGCGGTCCTCGTGGTCGGCCGGGACCTGTGCAGCACGCTGGTGGACGACGACCGGTACGGCCGGGGCACCGTCGCGGCCGTGCGCGACCGCGTGCCCGCCGACCGCTGGCTGCCGCGGCCGGCCCCCGTGGCGGGGACGCCGGCCGCCGGGCTCGTGGCCGCGGCTCTCCCGGGCGCCGGGGCGGCCGCTTCTCCCTAGACTCAGGGAGTGGAGATCCCGTTCCGGTCGTCCGAGCGCGCCAGCCTCGGCGTGGAGTGGGAGCTGCAGCTCGTCGACCTGCGGACCCGCCAGCTGACCGCGGGCGCCGTCGAGATCCTCGAGGAGCTCCGCCCCGAGGGCGCCGAGGAGCACCCCCGGGCCAAGCACGAGCTGCTGCAGTCGACGATCGAGGTCATCACCGGGGTCTGCAGCACCGTCGCCGAGGCCAAGGCCGACCTGGCCGGCACGGTCGCCGAGGTGCGGACGGCCGCCGCGCGCCGCGGGCTGGGCCTGATGTGCGCCGGCACCCACCCGATCACCGACTGGCAGACCCAGCAGATCTCGCCCAAGGAGCGCTACCAGCAGCTCGTCGAGCGCATGCAGTGGCTGGCCCGCCGGCTGCAGATCTTCGGGGTGCACGTGCACGTGGGCGTCCGCGCGCCGGAGAAGGCCATCCCGATCGTCAACGCGCTCACCCAGTACGTCCCGCACTTCCTCGCGCTGTCGGCGTCCTCCCCGTTCTGGGTCGGCTGCGACACCGGCCTGGCCTCGGCCCGCTCCAAGGTGTTCGAGGGGATGCCGACCGCCGGCCTGCCCTACCAGCTGTCGGGGTGGGAGCGGTTCGAGGAGTACATGGAGACGCTGATCTCCACGCACACCATCGAGAGCGTCCGCGAGGTGTGGTGGGACATCCGCCCGCACCCGGACTTCGGCACCGTCGAGCTGCGCATCTGCGACGGGTTGCCCACCCTGGACGAGGTGGGGGCCATCGCGGCGCTGTCCCAGTGCCTGGTCGAGCAGTTCGACAGCCAGCTCGACCGCGGCTACACGCTGCCCGTCCCGGCGTCGTGGGTGCTGCGGGAGAACAAGTGGCGGGCGGCCCGCTACGGGCTGGACGCCGACATCGTCGTCGACGAGAAGGGCACCGTGCTGCCGGTGCGCCAGGCCATCGCCGACCTGGTCGAGGACCTCGAGCCCACCGCCCGCCGGCTGAACTGCGAGACCGAGCTGGCCGACGTGCACCGCATCCTGGCCGTCGGCGCGTCCTACCAGCGCCAGCGCGCGATCGCGGCGGCGACCGGCGGCGACCTGACCGCCGTCGTCGACGGCCTGCTGGCCGAGCTGCGTGACGGCCTGCCCACCCAGCCGCTGCCGGGCAGCGGGCCCACCGGCACCCCGCCGGTGCCCGGCCCGGCCCGGTGCGCCGGCGGTCACGCGGCATGAGGGACGCCGCCGCATGACCGACCAGGAGAAGCTCGGCACGGCCGTCGACGAGTGGACCGCCGCGCACCACGCCCAGCTGGTCGCCGTCCGCCGCCACCTGCACGCCCACCCCGAGCTGTCCTTCGCGGAGTTCGAGACGACGTCCCACCTGGAGCAGCGGCTGCGCGAGGCCGGCCTGGCGCCCCGGCGGCTGCCCAGCGGCACCGGGCTGGTCGTCGAGGTCGGCTCGGGGGAGCCGGTCGTGGTGCTGCGCGCCGACATCGACGCGCTGCCGCTGGCCGACCTCAAGGACGTCCCCTACGCCTCCCGCCGCGAGGACACCTGCCACGCCTGCGGGCACGACGTGCACACCACCGTCCTGCTCGGCGTGGCGCTGGCGCTGGCCGAGCAGGACGCCCTGCCCGGCACGGTGCGCTGCGTCTTCCAGCCGGCCGAGGAGACCGTGCCCGGCGGCGCGACCGGGGTGGTCGCCGCCGGCGTCCTGGAGGGGGCCTCCCGGGCCCTGGCGCTGCACTGCGACCCCTCCCTCCCCGTCGGCACCGTCGGCCTGCGCACCGGTGCGATCACCGCGGCCTGCGACCGGATGGACGTCACGCTCACCGGCCCCGGGGGGCACACCGCCCGGCCGCAGCTGACCGTCGACCTGGTCGACGCCCTCGGCCGGCTGATCACCGACCTGCCGGCGCTGATGTCCCGGCAGGTCGACCCGCGGGCCGGCATGTCGCTGGTGTGGGGGGCCGTCGACGCCGGGGTCGCGGCCAACGCCATCCCGCAGCGCGGCCACCTCCGGGGCACGGTGCGGGTGCTGGACCGCGACACCTGGAAGGACGCCGAGGCGCTGCTGCGCTCGCTGGTGGAGAAGGTCGCGGCCACCACCGGCGCGCAGGTGCAGGTCGACTACACCCGCGGCGTACCCCCGGTGGTCAACGACCCGCGCTCGGTCGCGCTGCTGCGCTCCGCCGCGCTGGAGACCGTCGGCGGGGACGGCCTGCGCGCCTCGCCGCAGAGCATGGGCGGGGAGGACTTCGGCTGGTTCGCCGACGTGCTGCCCATCGCGCTGGCCCGCCTGGGCACGCACGGCGGCGGGCCCCCGCTGGACCTGCACCGGGGCACCTTCGACGTCGACGAGCGGGCCATCGGCGTCGGCGTCCGGCTGCTCGCCCGCGCCGCCCTGCACGCCCTGGCCGCCGATGCCGGCAGCACGCCGTCCGGCCCCACCCCCCGGCCGGGACGTCCCGGCCAGGGTCACCGCCGGTAGAGACCGACCCCGACCACCCGGGAGCGCCGATGAGTGCCAGCGACCAGCAGACCGCCGCGCCGGACGCGGAGGTCCCCGCCGAGCACGAGGTCCCCGACGACCTCAGCCTCGCCGCCGGCTTCCCGCCGGCCACCCGCGAGCGCTGGCGGGAGATGGTGGCGGCGGTGCTGCGCAAGGCCGGCCGGGAGGACCTGCCCGACCCGGTCGAGGACGCGCTGCGGGTGCCGGTGGCCACCGGCGTCAGCGTGGCCCCGCTCTACACCGCCGAGGACGCCGGGGACCTGCCCGCCGCGGTCGGCGTCCCGGGCCTGGCCCCCTTCGTCCGCGGCGCCCGCCCGGCGGTCGGCCCGGCCGGCTCGGCCGCCGTCTCCGCCGCCGGGGGCGCGGCCGGCGGGGCCTCGGCCAGCTGGGACATCCGGCAGCGGCACGCCCACCCCGACGTGGCGCTGACGCGGGAGGCGATCGCCGCGGACCTGGAGAACGGCGTCACCTCGCTGTGGCTGGAGGTCGGGGACGGCGCGGTCCCGGCCGACGCCCTGGGCGAGGTGCTCTCCGGCGTCTACCTCGACCTGGCGCCGGTCGCGGTCTCCGGCGGGCTGCCGGCCGCCGAGGCGCTGCTCGCCCTGGTCGACGGGCGCGCCGACCTGGCGCCCGGCGGGTCGCTGGGCCTGGACCCGCTCGGCGTGCACGCGGCCTCCGGGCAGGCGCAGGACCTCACCGGGCTGGCCGGGGTCGCCCGCCGCGCGCCGGCCGGGTGGCGCACCGTCGTCGTCGACGGCACCGTCTTCCACGACGCCGGCGCCTCCGCGGTGGAGGAGCTCGGCTGCTCGCTGGCCGCCGGGGTGGCCTACCTGCGGGCGCTCACCGACGGCGGCCTGTCCGTGGACGAGGCGTTCGCCCAGCTGGAGTTCCGCTACGCGGCCGGCGCCGACCAGTTCACGACCATCGCCGGGCTGCGCGCCGCGCGCCGGCTGTGGGACCGGGTCGGGGAGGTCAGCGGCGCCTCGCCCGAGGCCCGCGGCCAGCGGCAGCACGCGGTCACCTCGTCGGTGATGACCACCCGGCGCGACCCGTGGGTCAACATGCTGCGGACGACGGTCGCCTGCTTCGCCGCGGGCGTCGGCGGCGCCGAGGTGGTCACCGTGCAGCCGTTCGACGCCGCGGCCGGCCTGCCGGACGCGTTCTCCCGCCGCATCGCCCGGAACACCCAGAACCTGCTGGTCGAGGAGGCCCACCTGGCCCGCGTGCTCGACCCGGGCGGCGGCTCCTGGTACGTCGAGTCGCTCACCGACGCCCTGTCCGGGGCCGCGTGGGACTGGTTCCGCGAGATCGAGCGGGCCGGCGGGCTGGCCGCCGCGCTGGACTCCGGCCTGGTGGGCGACCGCATCGCCGCCGCCTGGGACGCCCGCACCGAGCGGCTGGCGCACCGCACCGACGCGATCACCGGCGTCAGCGAGTTCCCCAACCTGGCCGAGAAGCTGCCCGAGCGGCAGCCCGCCGCGGACCTCCGCCCGACCGGCGGGCTGCCGCGGGTGCGGGCGGCGCAGGCCTTCGAGGAGCTGCGCGACCGCGCCGACGCCGTGGGGCGGGCGGGGGACGCACAGCGGCCGCAGGTGTACCTGGCGACCGTCGGGTCCGTCGCCCGGCACACCGCGCGGGCGGGCTTCGCCGGCAACCTGTTCCAGGCCGGCGGCCTGGCGACGCCGTCCGGGGACGGGGCCTCCGGCCTCGCCGACGCCGGCACCACGGTCGCCTGCATCTGCGGTACCGACAAGGACTACGCGGAGTCCGCGGCCGCCCTCGCCGCGGAGCTGCGCGCCGCCGGCGCCACCTCCGTGTGGCTGGCCGGCAAGCCGTCGCTGCAGGTCGACGGCGTCGACGGGTACGTGTACGCCGGGTGCGACGCACTCGGCGTGCTGAGGACAGTGCACGAGCAGCTCGGCATCGGCCGTCCGCACGCGGACGGCGGCCCCAAGGAGGTCCTGGCATGAGCGGCATCCCCGACTTCGGCTCCGTCGACCTGGGCCGGCCCGCGGCCGGCTCGTCGGCCGACGACTGGGCCAAGGCGTTCAAGGAGACCAGCGGCCGCGGCGTGGAGGAGGCGACCTGGGAGACCCCGGAGGGCATCGCCGTCCCGCCGCTGTTCACCCCGGCGGACCTGCGGGGGCTGGACTTCCTGGAGACCTACCCGGGCGCCCCGCCGTACCTGCGCGGGCCCTACCCGACGATGTACACCACCCAGCCGTGGACGGTCCGCCAGTACGCGGGCTTCTCCACCGCCACGGAGTCCAACGCCTTCTACCGGCGCAACCTCGCCGCCGGGCAGAAGGGCCTGTCGGTGGCCTTCGACCTGCCCACCCACCGCGGCTACGACTCCGACCACCCGCGGGTGGTGGGCGACGTCGGCATGGCCGGGGTGGCCATCGACTCGATCCTGGACATGCGGCAGCTGTTCGACGGCATCCCGCTGGACCGGATGAGCGTCTCGATGACCATGAACGGCGCGGTGCTGCCCGTGCTCGCGCTCTACGTGCTGGCCGCGGAGGAGCAGGGGGTGGCGCCGGAGCAGCTCACCGGGACCATCCAGAACGACATCCTCAAGGAGTTCATGGTCCGCAACACCTACATCTACCCGCCCAAGCCGTCGATGCAGATCATCAGCGACATCTTCGCGTTCACCTCCCAGCAGATGCCGCGGTTCAACTCGATCTCCATCTCCGGCTACCACATCCAGGAGGCCGGGGCGACGGCCGACCTGGAGCTGGCGTACACGCTGGCCGACGGCGTGGAGTACCTGGCGGCGGGCAAGGACGCCGGGATCGACGTCGACGGGTTCGCGCCGCGGTTGAGCTTCTTCTGGGCGATCGGCATGAACTTCTTCATGGAGGTCGCCAAGCTGCGCGCCGGGCGGCTGCTGTGGGCCCGGCTCGTGCAGGAGGCCGGCGGGCGGAACCCCAAGTCGCTGGCGCTGCGCACCCACTCGCAGACCTCGGGCTGGTCGCTGACCGCGCAGGACGTCTACAACAACGTCGTCCGCACCTGCCTGGAGGCCATGGCCGCCACCCAGGGGCACACCCAGTCGCTGCACACCAACGCCCTCGACGAGGCGCTGGCGCTGCCCACCGACTTCTCCGCCCGGATCGCCCGCAACACCCAGCTGCTGCTGCAGCAGGAGTCCGGGACGACGCGGGTCATCGACCCGTGGGGCGGCTCGGCCTACGTGGAGCGGCTGACCTACGACCTGGCCCGGCGCGCCTGGGCGCACATCGAGGAGGTCGCCGAGCACGGCGGCATGGCGCAGGCCATCGACGACGGCATCCCGAAGCTGCGCATCGAGGAGGCCGCCGCCCGCACCCAGGCGCGCATCGACTCCGGCCGCCAGCCGGTGATCGGCGTCAACAAGTACCGGGTGGAGGCCGACGAGGCGATCGAGGTGCTGCGGGTCGACAACGCCGACGTGCTCGCCCAGCAGAAGGCCAAGCTGGCCGAGCTGCGGTCCTCCCGGGACGCCGCCGCCGTGCAGGAGGCGCTGCGCCGGCTCACCGACGCCGCCCGCGCGGCCGCCGAGGGACGCCGCGGCGGCGAGCTGGACGCCAACCTGCTCAAGCTGGCCGTCGACGCGGCGCGGGCCCGGGCGACCGTCGGGGAGATCTCCGACGCGCTGGAGGAGGTCTACGGGCGGCACGCCGGGCAGGTGCGCACCATCTCCGGGGTGTACCGCGAGGAGGCGGGGGCGTCCGGCCCGATGGAGGAGTCCCGGCGGATGGCCGAGGCGTTCGCCGAGGCCGAGGGACGCCGGCCGCGCATCCTGGTCGCCAAGATGGGCCAGGACGGCCACGACCGCGGGCAGAAGGTCATCGCGACCGCCTTCGCCGACCTCGGCTTCGACGTCGACGTGGGGCCGCTGTTCCAGACGCCGGAGGAGGTCGCCCGGCAGGCGGTGGAGGCCGACGTGCACGTCGTCGGCGTCTCCTCGCTGGCCGCCGGGCACCTGACGCTGGTGCCCGCGCTGAAGCAGGCGCTGGCCGACCTGGGGGCCGACGACGTGCTCATCGTGGTCGGCGGGGTGATCCCGCCCGACGACGTCCCGACGCTGCGCGAGATGGGTGCCGCCGCGGTCTTCCCGCCCGGCACGGTCATCGCCGAGGCGGCGCAGGAGCTGCTGCGCACGCTGTCGGCCCAGCTCGGGCACGGCTGAGCGGACAGGCGTGTGAGCATCGCAGCGAGGTGCCCGGAGCCGACAGGGAGCGAGCATCGCAGCGAGCGCCAGCGAGCGAGGAGCGGAGTGACCGCGGAGGCGACGGATGGCGTCGAGCGAGGAGCGGAGCGCGCCGCGGGAGCGAAGGAGTAGTGGCCCGAGCGGTCGACGTCCCGGCTCTGACGGAGGGGGTGCTCGGGGGAGACCGGCGGGCGGTGGCGCGCGCCATCACGCTGGTCGAGTCCCACCGCCCCGAGCACCGGGAGCAGGCGCAGGAGCTGCTGGTCGAGCTGCTGCCGCACATCGGCGGGGCCCGGCGGGTGGGGATCAGCGGCGTGCCCGGGGTGGGCAAGTCCACCTTCATCGACCAGCTCGGGGTGACCCTGACCGCGGCCGGGTCGCGGGTCGCCGTCCTCGCCGTCGACCCGTCGTCGGCCCGCTCCGGCGGGTCGATCCTCGGGGACAAGACCCGCATGGCGCGGCTGGCCGTCGACCCCGCGGCGTTCGTCCGGCCCTCCCCGACGTCGGGCACGCTCGGCGGGGTCGCGCAGGCCACCCGAGAGTCGATGGTCGTCGTCGAGGCGGCCGGCTACGACGTCGTCCTGGTGGAGACCGTCGGCGTCGGGCAGTCGGAGATCACCGTCGCGGAGATGGTCGACTCCTTCCTGTTCCTGACGCTGGCCCGCACCGGTGACCAGCTGCAGGGCATCAAGCGCGGCATCCTGGAGATCGCCGACGTGATCGCGGTCAACAAGGCCGACGGGGACCAGGCGATGCCCGCCCGCAAGGCCGCCCGCGAGCTGGCCGGGGCGATCCGGATGCTGCGCGGCGCGGGGGAGGACTGGGACGTCCCGGTGCTCACCTGCGCCGGGCTCACCGGCGAGGGGCTCGACGAGGTGTGGACCAAGCTGGTCGAGCACCAGGAGCGGGCGCGCGCGTCCGGGGCCTTCGAGCAGCGGCGGCGGTCGCAGCAGGTCCGCTGGACCCGCCAGCTGGTGCGCGACGGGCTGGAGCACCGGCTGCGCGCGCACCCCGGCGTCCGCGCCGCCGCACCGGAGCTGGAGGAGGCGGTGCTGGCCGGCGAGCTCACCCCCGCGCTGGCCGCCCGCCAGCTCCTGGAGACCTTCCTCGCCACGCCGGAGGTGTGAGGGCCGTCACCGGTCGCTAGCGTCCGACCCGTGCCGATCGACAACCCGTACTACTCCGCCGCCGTCCACGGTGACTACCAGGTCGCCGACATCGGCGACCTCGCGCTCGAGGAGGGGGCCACCCTCCGCGGCTGCCAGCTGGCCTACCAGACGCTGGGCACGCTGAACGCCGCCAAGGACAACGCGGTGCTGGTCACCAGCTGGTACTCCGGCAACCACTCGATCATGCGGGACACCTACGTCGGCGCGGGCCGGGCGATCGACCCCGCCGAGCACTTCGTCGTCCTGGTCAACCAGCTCGGCAGCGGGCTGGGCACCTCGCCGCACAACACGGCCGGGCCCTACGGGCGGGCCCGCTTCCCGCGGGTGCGCATCGGGGACGACGTGGTGGCCCAGGAGCGGCTGCTGCGCGAGGTGCTCGGCGTGGAGGAGCTGGCGCTGGTCTTCGGCGGGTCGATGGGCGCCCAGCAGACCTACGAGTGGGCCGTGCGGTTCCCCGACCGGGTCAAGCGGGCCGCCCCGCTCGCCGGGACCGCGCGCAGCTACCAGCACTGCATCCTGTTCAGCCAGACGCTGGTCGACGCCCTCACCTCCGACCCCGGCTACGCCGGGGGCTGGTACCGCGACAGCGAGGACGTCCGCGGCGGGCTGCAGCGGCACGCCGGCCTGTTCGCGCTGTACGTGCTGTCCAACGACTTCTGGACCGGGGAGCACTGGCGGGCGCTGGGGTTCAGCTCGCCGGAGGACTTCGTCACCGGCTTCCTGGAGGCCTACTTCCAGCCGATGGACGCCGGCGACCTGCTCACCCAGGCCTGGAAGTGGCAGCGCGGCGACGTGAGCCGGCACACCGGCGGGGACCTCGCCGCGGCGCTGGGCCGGATCACCGCGAAGACGGTGGTCATGCCCATCAGCACCGACCGGTTCTTCCCGCCGGAGGACTGCGCCGCCGAGCAGGCACTGGTCCCGGGCAGCGAGCTGCGGGTCATCGAGGACGTGCACGGCCACGCCTCGCTGTTCGGGCTGACCCCGGCCTACCTGGAGCAGGTGGACGACGCGCTGCGGAGCCTGCTCGCGACCGACACCTGACCGCCGGTCTCCGCTGCCTGCCCTCTCTGCCGCCCCCTCTCCTCGCGACCTCTCCTCGCGATCATGGGCTCAAGGAAGCGACACGCGGCGCCGAGGCGGTGTGTCGCTTCCCGGAGGCCGTGATCGTCGGGCGTCCACAGGACGGCGGTGATCCACAGAAGCCGCTGGCGACGTCCGCTCCACCGCGCGGGGTCCGACGGTGCCGGGCATGGACTTCGCCCTCTACCGCCTCATCGCCGCCCAGGGCGGGGTGTTCACGACCTCCCAGGCTCTCGACCACTGCGGTGACACCGGGCTCCGCGCGCTCGTCCGCAGCGGCCGGTGGCGCCGTAGCCGGTACCGCGGGGTCCTGGTCGGCGGCGAGGTCCCGGACACGCCCGCCCTGCTGGTGCGTGCCGCGGCGCTCGCGGTCGGCGGCGACCTGGTCGCGTGCCACTCGACGGCGGCCGCCCTGTGGGGCTTCGACGTCCTCGGCCCCGGGACGCTGCACTTCCTCGGCCCGCCGGAGGTGGGCAACCGCCGCCGGCCGGGCATCCAGGTCCACCCGTCGTCCCTCGGGACGGAGGACGCGGTCCTGGTCGACGGCGTCTGGTGCACCCCGGCGGCCCGGACCGCGTGCGACGTGGTGCGGCTGACGCCGGCCATCGACGGGCTGGCCACGCTGGACGCCGCACTGCGCTCCGGCTCCTGCACCCGGGAGCAGCTGGCCGGCGCGGCGGAGGCCCAGGCCGGGCTGCGGCAGGTGGCCGGCTGCGGCGCCTGGTGCCGCACGCCGACCCACGCATCGACTCCCCGATGGAGTCCCGGATGCGCTGGCGGTTCCTCGACGCCGGGTTCCCGGCGCCGGACCTGCAGGTCGAGGTGGCGGCGGGTGGCCGTGCCCGGTGGCTGGACCTCGGCTGGCGTGCGGAGCGGGTCGGCGCGGAGTTCGACGGTCAGGAGTCGCACATGACGCCGCAGCAGCTGCGCGACGACCGGCACCGGCACAACTGGCTGACCGAGCACCGCTGGACGCTGCTGCACTTCACCGGTGCCGACGTCTACCGCGGCCACCGGCAGATGCTCGCCGTCACCGCCCGGGCACTCGGCCTGCGGCCCGGCAGCTGGCGATCATGAGGTCCGGGAAGCGACACCCCGCGCCTGACCGGCGCGTCGCATTCCGGAGTCCATGATCGCGGCGGAGGGGGGAACGGGCAGCGGGGGCGGGGGTCAGACGCCGGTGGAGCGGCACTCCCGGGCGCGGAGGTCGGCGAGGTAGTCGTCCGGGGCGCCGGCGGCCTCGGCGGCGTCCGCCAGCGCCCCCAGGTACCGCGCCGAGGGGAGCCCGCCCTCGAAGGCGTCCAGCACGTAGACGTAGGCCACCCGGTCGCCGGTGAGCGTGTGCACCCGCAGGTTGAGCTTCCGGTACAGCCCCAGGTCGGCCCCCTCCCAGGCGTCGAGCGCCGCCTCGTCGGCCTCGGTCAGGTCGTAGAGGGCGACGAAGACGCCGGGGGACGGCGACCGGCCCGCGGCGTCGTCCGGGACGACGGTGGCCAGCGCACCCTCCCAGCCGAACTCCTCGCCGCCGAAGGTCAGCCGCCAGCCGGTGATCCAGCCGGTCCCGGCGTGCGGGGAGGAGGGGCAGCGCCGGAGCATCTGGGCGGGGTCCATGTTCGACCCGTAGGCGGCGTAGAGGCCCATCACCGGCCAGCCTACGGCGGTGTGGTGAGACCCTCGCTGCGAGTTCGACCACGCCGTCGTCCGCAACGGGGACAATGACCGGCAGGACGTGTCCGCAGCGCACCCGAAGGACTCCCATGACGCGCATCGTGATCATCGGCGGCGGACCGGCCGGCTACGAGGCCGCGCTGGTCGCCGCATCCCTCGGTGCGCAGGTCACCGTGGTGGAGCGCGACGGCGTCGGCGGGGCGAGTGTGCTCACCGACTGCGTGCCCTCCAAGACCTTCATCGCCTCGGCCGGCGTGATGAGCAGCGTCCGCGACTCGACCGCCCTCGGCGTGCGCGGCTCGGAGCTCGGCGCCGTGGGCATCGACCTGGTCGCGGTGAACCAGCGGGTCAAGGGCCTGGCCGTGGCGCAGTCCGCCGACATCCGGGCCCGGCTGGTCGGCGAGGGCGTGCGCGTCCTCGCCGGGCAGGGCCGGCTGTCCGACGAGCGCCGCGGCCTGGTCGAGCACCGGGTCGAGGTGCTGGACGGCGACGGCTCGGTCACCGAGACGCTGGAGTGCGACGTCGTGCTCCTCGCCACCGGGGCCGACCCGCGCGTGCTGCCCGGCGCCGAGCCCGACCACGAGCGGATCCTCGACTGGCGCGACGTCTACGACATCCAGGAGATGCCCGAGCACCTGGTCGTCGTCGGCTCCGGCGTCACCGGCGCGGAGTTCGCCTCCGGCTACCTGGAGGCCGGCGTCCCGGTCACTCTGGTGTCCTCCCGCGACCGGGTGCTGCCCGGCGAGGACTCCGACGCCGCCGAGGTGCTGGAGACCGTCTTCCAGTCCCGCGGCGGACGGCTGGAGCGCGGGCG
Organism: Geodermatophilus pulveris; assembly: GCF_900188375.1. Lineage (GTDB taxonomy): Bacteria > Actinomycetota > Actinomycetes > Mycobacteriales > Geodermatophilaceae > Geodermatophilus > Geodermatophilus pulveris. The sequence continues at coordinate 289,088 of NZ_FZOO01000001.1, forward strand.
CGCCGCCGCCGTCCGGCGCACCGAGAAGGGCGTCGTCGTCGAGCTGACCGACGGGCGCACCGTCGAGGGCTCGCACGCGCTGATGACCGTCGGGACCATGCCCAACACCGCCGGGCTGAACCTGGAGGGCACGGGCGTGGAGCTGGCGCCGTCCGGGCACGTCGTCGTCGACCGCGTCTCGCGCACCAGCGTGCCCGGCGTGTACGCCGCCGGCGACGTGACCGGGGTGTTCCAGCTGGCGTCGGTGGCGGCGATGCAGGGCCGGATCGCGATGTGGCACGCGCTCGGCGAGGCCGTCACGCCGATCCGGCTCAAGACGGTGTCGGCCAACGTCTTCACCCACCCGGAGATCGCCACCGTCGGCGTCCAGGAGAAGTCGATGCCCGAGGGCGCCGACATCGAGGTCGTCCGGCTGCCGCTGGCCACCAACGCGCGGGCCAAGATGGCCGACCTGCGCGACGGGTTCGTGAAGCTCTTCGCCCGCAAGGCGACCGGCGTGGTCGTCGGCGGCGTGGTGGTCGCCCCGGGGGCCTCCGAGCTGGTCCTGCCGATCGCGCTGGCGGTGACCAAGGGGCTGACGGTCAGCGACCTGGCGCAGACCTTCGCCATCTACCCGTCGCTGTCCGGGTCCATCACCGAGGCCGGCCGGCGGCTGATGCGGGCCGACGCGCTGGCCTGAGCCGGGTGGGACGGCCGGGGAGCGTGGGACGCGCCTGACGGGACGGCTGCGGCACCCGGGGGTCGCGGGACCGGTGTGACACCGGGTTCGACTGGATCCCCGGCCGCCGGTGCCGATGCGCGCGCGGGCCGCCGAGGACAGGGGGGATGCGCCCCGACCCGAACGCCCCCGCCCCCCGCCCGCTGCGCGCGCTGGCCGGTGCCGCCACCGTGCTCGCCCTGTCCCTCGGGCTGCCGGCGACGGCCGCCCGGGCCGGGGACGCCGCGCTCCCAGCCGCGCCGGACACCGTCGTCGGCGAGGTCGTGCAGGCGTGGCCGGAGGCCGGCCGCGCCGCCCCGGCGGCCGGGGAGGAGCACGCCGAACAGCCGCTGACCTGGGTGCAGAGCACGTCGGGCGAGGCCGTCCGCGTGCCCACCGACGCGGTCGCGGGCCTCCCGGTCGGCTCCACCGTCGAGGTCACGGTGGGCGACCCGGTCGCCGACGACGCCGGCGACGAGGGCCTGGAGCCCGCCCGCGACGTGCTGGCCAGCACGCTGCTCCGGGAGGCGCCGGCGGCCGGCGCCGTCCGGGCCGCCGGGCTCACCAACGAGGTCACCGTGGCCATGGCCGTCCCGGCCGGCGGCACGGCGGACGGCGTGCCGCTGGACGCGGTGGTCGCCGCCGTCGACGGGCCGGTCGCGCAGTTCTGGGCCGAGGAGACCGGCGGTGCCGTCCGGCTGGGCGTGACCGCCGCCCACGACTGGGTGCGGACGACGGCCGGCTGTGCGGACCCGACCGCGCTGTGGGACGAGGTCGCCCGGCGCACCGGCTTCCAGCCGGGCCCCGGCCGCCACCTGGTGGTCTACGTGAGCAGCCTGCCGCGGGACCTCGCCGGCTGCTCCTACGCGCTGGCCCAGGTGGGCACCGGGATCGCGTCCGGCGGGCGGGTCTACGTCCGCGACGTGCTGCCCTCGCTGATCGCCCACGAGCTGGGCCACAACTTCGGGCTCGGGCACTCCTCGGCGCACCAGTGCGACGGCACGGTGGAGACCGGCACCTGCCGCACCGCCCCCTACCGCGACTACTACGACGTCATGGGCGCCTCGTGGGGCTCCGTCGGGTCGCTCAGCGCCCCCCAGGCGGCCCAGCTGGGCGTGCTGCCCGCGGCCGCGCAGCTGCCCGTCGCGGCGGGCCGGCCGGCGACGTCGGTCACCCTCGCCCCGCTCTCGGCGCGCTCGGGCACCCGTGCGGTGCGGCTGACCGACGCGGCGGGCGGCACCTACTGGCTGGAGCTGCGCACGGCCGCCGGCCGGGACGCCTGGCTCGGCTCGGCCGGCAACCGCTTCGACCTCGACGCCGGCGTGCTCCTGCGCCGCACCGGCGCGATGCCGGACACCGCGCTGCTGCTCGACGGCACCCCGTCGCCGGCCGCCCGGTGGGACGACGACCTGCAGTCCGCGCTCCCGGTCGGCGTGCCGGTGCCCGTCGGCGGCGGCTTCACCGTCACCGTGGACGCCGTGACGCCGGCCGCGGCGACGCTCACCGTCGCACCCGCCGCCGGTGCCGCCGTCCCGGTCGTCCCGCTGCCCGGGGACGCCCCCGTGCCGCAGGTGCTCCCCGCCGCCCCGGCGACGGGCGCCCCCACCCCGGTGGCCGCGGCGGCGCCGGCCGCGCCGGCCGCGGGGACCGTCGCCGCGGCACCGCAGCCCGCCGCCCCGGCGGCGCCCGCGCCGGCGGCCACCGGCGACGTGCAGGTGACCCGTCCGGCGCCGGCCGCCGTCAGCACCGTGCCGGACGCCGGCGTCCCGCCCGCCGCGGTGGCCGGGGGACTGGGCGGGCTGCTGGTGCTCACCGGCTGGGCGGTCGCCCGCCGCCGCGGGGCCCGCGCCCGGGGCTGACTAGTCGGCGATGGTGCAGAGGACGGCGCCGCTGCTCACCGTGGCCCCGACCTCCGCGGACAGGCCACTGACCGTGCCGGCCCTGTGCGCGGTGATCGACTGTTCCATCTTCATCGCCTCGAGGACGACGACCAGGTCGCCCTCGGCCACGGTGTCCCCGTCGGAGACGGCGACCTTGACGATCGTCCCCTGCATCGGGCTGGTCAGGGAGTCACCGGACGCCGCCGACCCGCCGTGCCCGCCACCGCGCCGGCGCGGCTTGGCGCCGCCGCCCGCGGCCACCGGGGCGCCCGCCCCGCCGGCAGCGAGCCCCGCGGGGAGCGACACCTCCAGCCGGCGTCCGCCGACCTCGACGACGACCGTCTGCCGCTCCTCGGGCTCCTCGCCCCCGGCCGGGGCGGCGGTGTACGGCGGGACCTGGTTGTCCCACTCGGTCTCGATCCAACGGGTGTGCACCCGGAACGGCTCGCTGGTGAACGCCTCGTCGCGGACGACGGCCCGGTGGAACGGGACCACCGTCGGCATGCCCTCCACGACGAGCTCGTCGAGCGCCCGGCGGGCCCGCTGCAGCGCCTCGGTGCGCGTGGCCCCGGTGACGACCAGCTTGGCGAGCATCGAGTCGAAGGCGCCGGCGACCTCGCCGCCGGCCTCGACGCCGGAGTCCCAGCGCACGCCGGGGCCCTGGGGGATCTCCAGCCGGGTCACCGGGCCGGGGGCGGGCATGAAGCCGCGCCCGGCGTCCTCGGCGTTGATCCGGAACTCGATGCTGTGCCCGCGCGGGGCCGGGTCCTCCGTCACCTCCAGCGGCAGGCCCTCGGCGATCCGGAACTGCTGGCGCACCAGGTCCAGGCCGGAGGTCTCCTCGCTGACCGGGTGCTCCACCTGCAGCCGGGTGTTGACCTCCAGGAAGGAGATCGAGCCGTCCGCCCCGACGAGGTACTCCACGGTGCCGGCGCCGGAGTAGCCGGCCTCGGCGCAGATGGCCTTGGCCGAGGAGTGGATGCGCTCGCGCTGCTCGTCGGTGAGGAAGGGCGCCGGGGCCTCCTCGACCAGCTTCTGGTTGCGCCGCTGCAGCGAGCAGTCGCGGGTGCCGACGACGACCACGGTGCCGTGCGTGTCGGCGAGCACCTGCGCCTCGACGTGCCGCGGCTCGTCCAGGAACCGCTCGACGAAGCACTCGCCGCGGCCGAAGGCGGCCACGGCCTCGCGGACGGCGGAGTCGAACAGCTCCGGGATCTCCTCCAGGGTGCGGGCCACCTTCAGGCCGCGGCCACCCCCGCCGAACGCCGCCTTGATGGCCACCGGCAGGCCGTGCTGTTCGGCGAAGGCGACCACCTCGTCGGCGCCGCCGACCGGGTCGGTGGTGCCGGGCACCAGCGGCGCCCCGACCCGCGTGGCGATGTGCCGCGCCTGCACCTTGTCGCCGAGGGCGACGATCGCCTCGGGGGAGGGGCCGATCCAGGTCAGCCCGGCGTCGATGACCGCCCGGGCGAAGTCGGCGTTCTCCGACAGGAAGCCGTAGCCGGGGTGCACCGCGTCGGCGCCGGCCTGGCGCGCGGCGGCGAGCACCTTGTCGATCACCAGGTAGGAGTCGCCCGGCGTCGTCCCCCCGAGGGCGTACGCCTCGTCGGCCGCGCGGACGTGCAGCGCGTCGCGGTCGGGCTCGGCGTAGACCGCCACGCTGGTCAACCCGGCGTCCCTGCACGCACGGGCGACCCGGACCGCGATCTCCCCGCGGTTGGCGATCAGGACCTTCTGCACCGGTGTTCTCCCTCGGGTAGGCCGCACGCGAGCCTAGCCAGTGCGGCCGCGCCCGATCGGGGCAGGTCGAGGCGGACGACGCCGGGGCGCGCTCACCCGCCGCAGTCCACCTCGAGGTGCACCGAGCCGATCGTCTGCCCGGCCTGCTCCAGGCCGGCGGCGAGGCCGAGGTGGTCGCCCACGACCTCGTACCGGCCGGTGGTCAGGTCGGCGGTCGCGGACAGGCCGAGGTCGTCCAGCACGAGCCGGGCGCCGTCGGGTCCGACGTCGAGCCGGATGCGGGCGGTGTCGGCCGAGCCGTCCAGCCGGGTGGTGTCCCCGGTGTGCGAGCACTCGCCGTCGAAGGGGGCCCGCACCTCCCCGACCCCGGTGTAGGAGACGACCGCTGTCCCCGTGGCCGGGCCGGCCGGCAGTGCGGTCAGTTCCCGCGCCTCCGCGCTGCCGGCCGGTGCAGGCCGTGCCGCGGAGCCGCCGGACGGCGCGGCACCGGCCCCGCCACCGGCGCCGGTGCAGCCGGCCGCGCCGAGCAGGACGGTGGCCGCGACGAGGACCCGCACCGACCTCACGGCGTCCCTCCCGCGGTCCGGGTCCCGCTGGTGACCACCCGGCCCGAGGACGTCTCGGTCAGGCTGCCGTGCTCGAAGTCCACGCGGGTGCCGCCGGCCACCGGGCGGGGGTCGCTGGTGGGGTAGCCCAGCCGGCCGCGTTCGGCGCCGGTGGCCTCCCAGGTGCGGCGGATCGCGCCGGTGACCCAGTGCGCGCCGGTGTCGGGTGACCAGTAGATGGCGCCGCCCTGGAAGCGGCTGCCGGCGCCGCCGCGCAGGGTGATCTCGTCGCTGGTGGGGTAGCCCAGCCGGCCGCGTTCGGCGCCGGTGGCCTCCCAGGTGCGGCGGATCGCGCCGGTGACCCAGTGCGCGCCGGTGTCGGGTGACCAGTAGATGGCGCCGCCCTGGAAGCGGCTGCCGGCGCCGCCGCGCAGGGTGATCTCGTCGCTGGTGGGGTAGCCGAGCCGGCCGCGTTCGGCGCCGGTGGCCTCCCAGGTGCGGCGGATCGCGCCGGTGACCCAGTGCGCGCCAGTGCCCGGCGACCAGTAGATGGCGCCGCCCTGGAAGCGGCTGCCGGCGCCGCCGCGCAGGGTGATCTCGTCGCTGGTGGGGTAGCCGAGCCGGCCGCGTTCGGCGCCGGTGGCCTCCCAGGTGCGGCGGATCGCGCCGGTGACCCAGTGCGCGCCAGTGCCCGGCGACCAGTAGATGGCGCCGCCACGGAAGTGGCTGGTGGCGCCGCCGGGCAGTGCGATCTCCTCGCCGACGGGCAGCCCCAGCCGGCTGGTGTGGCCGCCCATCCGGTACCACCGGGTGCCGATCGCGCCCTGGACCCGCGGCACCAGGCCGGCGGGGAACATCCGCTGGACGATCCGGGTCGAGGACGTCGTGGTGTGCGCCGAGCCGCGGGACCGCTCGTCCCGGGCCAGGACCACGACGACGTAGCGGGCGTCCTCGCCGACGAGGCCGGTGGTGTGCCGCCAGGTGTAGCCGTCGGCGAAGCAGCACATCCAGCCCTGCTTGATGCCGAGCACCCGCTCGTGGGGCAGGCCGTCGCGCAGGCCGAACCACTGGTGCACACCGTCGGTGCCGTGCACCGTGGCCCGGCGCAGCTGGTCGACGACGAGGTCGCGGTCGTGGGCGGGCAGCCCGCCGGCCCCGGACAGCATGCCGGCGTAGAACACCACCAGGTCGTGTGCGGTCACCTGGGTCAGCCCCCAGTAGCGGGGGTTGGCCGGGGGCCGGGTCTCGTGCAGGCCGTACCGGCGGATGACGTCGTGGACGATGCCGGAGCCGCCGAAGCGGCTCCACAGCCGGCTGGCCGCCGCGTCGTCCGAGGACCGGAGCATCCGCCCGAGGGCGTCCCGGTCGGCCTGGCCCAGTCCGATCTCGCCGAGGCTCGCGCGGCGCAGCACGCTGTCGGCGATGAACAGCTTCACCAGCGAGGCCGAGCCGAAGCGCTGGTGCGCCTTCGCCCCGTTGTCGGTGTAGCGGCCGGTGGCGCGGTCGAGGACGGCGATCCCGGCGGTCGTCCCGCGGGCCGCGGCCTCGGCGGCACCGGCGTCGACCAGCCCGCGGGTGGGGTCGGCACGTGCCACCCCGGCGCCCGAGCAGGTGATCGCGAGCGCCAGGACGACGGCGACGAGAGAGCGGACCCAGCGCATCGACGTGCTCACCTCCGTGGTGAGCGCACCGTCGCACGCCGGCCGGGACGGGGCCGACGACGGCTGTGGTGTCTGTGTCCCCGGGGGCCTCAGCGACGCCAGAGGTCGGTGATCGCCAGGCCGCGCCTGGCCAGCTGCGTGCGCAGCGTGGCCAGCGACAGCCCGACCACGGCCGCGGGGTCGCCGTCCACCCGGCGGACGAAGGGCGCGCCCAGCCCGTCGAGGGTGAACGCGCCCGCCACGGCGAGCGGCTCCCCGGTGGCCAGGTAGGACTCGAGCTCCTGCGGCGCCGGGCTGGCGAAGTGCACGGTGGTGGAGACGACGGCGACGTCCCGGCTGACCACCTGACCGGCCTGGACGTCGAACAGCGCCTGCCCCGTGTGCAGCACGCCGCTGCGGCCGCCCATCCGGCGCCAGCGGTCCCGGGCGTCGTGCACGTCGGCCGGCTTGCCCAGCGGCTGCCCGCGGAACTCCAGCAGGGAGTCGGCCCCGACGACGAGCGCGTCGGTCTCCTCCTCCGCCACGGCGCGGGCCTTGGCGGCGGCCAGCAGGGCGACCTGCTCGGCGACCCGCGCGGCCCGCACCGTCGACTCGTCCACCCGGCTCACCACGACCTCGGGTGCCAGCCCGGCCTGGCGCATCAGCGCGAGGCGGGCGGGGGACGCCGAGGCCAGCACCAGCCTGCGGTCCACGCTCATGCGGTCCTCCCCGAGGCGCGCCAGCCGCCGGGCCCCACCTGCAGTGGTCGGCGGTGGGTGTCCGCGGGCGACGCCCAGGCACCGACGGGGGCCGGCCGGCGCCGCGGGCGCCGCCGCTGCGCGAGCGCGGCGACGACGACGGTGAGTGCGGCGAGCTCCTCCGCGGTCGGCTCGCCCCGGACGACCCGCAGCCGAAGGACCCCCTGCCCCCCACCACCCGCAGGCTCGCGGCGGGACCCTGCAGGGGGCCGCTCCAGGCCGTCACCTCTCACAGCGGGATGTTCCCGTGCTTCTTCGGGGGCAGCGTCTGGCGCTTGTTGGCGAGCAGCCGCAGGCCCTTGGTGACCTCGATGCGGGTCAGCGACGGGCGGATCACCTGGTCGACGTACCCGCGGTCGGCGGCGACGTAGGGCGACAGCAGCGCGTCCTCGTACTCGGTGATCAGCTCGGCGCGGCGGGCGTCGGGGTCCCCGGCCTCGGCCAGCTCCCGCCGGTAGAGGATGTTCACCGCGCCCTGGGCGCCCATGACGGCGATCTGCGCCGTCGGCCAGGCCAGGTTGAGGTCGGCGCCGAGGTGCTTGGAGCCCATGACGTCGTAGGCGCCGCCGTAGGCCTTGCGGGTGATCACGGTGATCTTCGGGACGGTGGCCTCGGCGTAGGCGTAGATCAGCTTCGCGCCGCGGCGGATGATCCCCTCCCACTCCTGGGAGGTGCCCGGCAGGAACCCGGGGACGTCGACGAAGGTCAGCACCGGGACGTTGAACGCGTCGCAGGTGCGCACGAAGCGCGCCGCCTTCTCGCTGGCGTCGATGTCCAGCGTGCCGGCGAACTGGGTCGGCTGGTTGGCCACGACGCCGACCGGCCGGCCCTCGACCCGGCCGAAGCCGACGACGATGTTCGGGGCGAACAGCGGCTGCACCTCGAGGAAGTCGCCGTCGTCGAGCACGTGCTCGATGACGGTGTGCATGTCGTAGGGCGTGTTGGCGGAGTCCGGGACGAACGTGTCCAGCTCGCGGTCGGTGTCGGTGACGCCGTCCGCCGTGGTGTCGACCGGGGGCACCTCGACGACCGGCAGCGGGTCGAGGTTGTTGCTCGGCAGGTGGGACAGCAGCGCCTTGACGTAGTCCAGGGCGTCGTCCTCGTCCTCGGCCAGGTAGTGCGCCACCCCGGAGCGGGTGTTGTGCGTGCGGGCGCCGCCGAGGTCCTCGAGGGTGACGTCCTCGCCGGTGACGGTCTTCACCACGTCCGGGCCGGTGATGAACATCTGGCTGGTGCCGTCGACCATCACGACGAAGTCGGTGAGCGCGGGGGAGTAGACGTGCCCGCCGGCGGCGGCGCCCATCACCAGCGAGATCTGCGGGACGACGCCGGAGGCGTGCACGTTGCGCCGGAAGATCTCCGCGTACAGGCCGAGGGAGACCACGCCCTCCTGGATGCGCGCCCCGCCGCCCTCGTTGATGCCGACGACCGGGCAGCCGGTCCGCATCGCGAGGTCCAGCACCTTGACGATCTTCTCGCCGTAGACCTCGCCGAGGCTGCCGCCGAAGACGGTGACGTCCTGGGAGAACACGCACACCGGGCGGCCGTCGACGGTGCCGTAGCCGGTGACGACGCCGTCGCCGAGGGGACGGCGGGCCTCCATGCCGAAGCTGGTGGAGCGGTGGCGGGCGAACTCGTCGAGCTCGGTGAACGACCCCGGGTCCAGCAGCGTCTCGATCCGCTCCCGGGCGGTCATCTTGCCCGCGGCGTGCTGCTTGTCCACGGCCCGCTCGGAGCCGGCGTGGGCGGCCTCCTCGATGCGGCGCTCGAGGTCGGCCAGCTTGCCCGCCGTCGTGTGGATGTCGATGCCGCCGGGGACGTCGTCCCCGGCGCCTGCCCGTTCAGCCGCCGTCACAGGTTCCGTAGCGTAGGGGAGTGGCCGAAGCCTCGTCGTCCGCCTCCTCCGACCCCTCCCGGGCCCCGCTCGACGCGACGGCGCTGGGCGCCGCGCTGACCTCCGGCAGCGACCTGTGGCGGTCGCTGGAGGTGGTGCCCGAGATCGGCTCCACCAACGCCGCGCTGCTCGACGCGGCGGCCGGCGGCGCCCCGGAGGGCACCGTGCTGGTGGCCGAGCACCAGGTCACCGGCCGGGGGCGGCTGGACCGCACCTGGACCTCCCCGCCGGGTGCGGGGCTCACCGTGTCGGTCCTGCTGCGCCCCGACGTCCCCGCCGCCCGCCGCGGCTGGCTGCCGCTGCTGACCGGCGTCGCGCTGGCCGAGGCCGTCGGGGAGGTGCCCGGCGTGCGCGCCTCGCTCAAGTGGCCCAACGACCTGCTCGCCGCGGACGGCGCCAAGCTGGCCGGCGTCCTCGCCGAGGTGGGCGGCGGCGCGGTGGTGGTCGGCGTGGGCCTCAACGTCTCCACCCGCCCCGAGGAACTGCCGCCGACCGGCACGTCGCTGGCGCTGGCCGCGGGGGGTCCGGTCGACCGCCCGGCGGTGCTGCTGCGGTTCCTGCGCGGATTCGAGCGCCGCTACCGCGCGTGGACGGCGGCCCTCGGCGACCCGGTCGCCGCCGGCCTGGCGCGGGACTACCTGGCGTGGTGCTCGACGGTGGGCGCGCAGGTCGTCGTCACGCTGCCCGACGCGTCGACCCTCGAGGGAGCCGCGGAGGCCGTGGACTGGGACGGCCGGCTCGTCGTCCGGACGGCGGCCGGGGCCGTCGAGCTGGCCAGCGGGGACGTGCGACACGTCCGCACACCGGCGCGGGAGCCGTGATCGGCCGGTCACCTGCCGTCATCCTGTCCGCGTGCCCTACCCGGACAAGCTGCTCGCCGACGACGAAGAGGTCGTCCGGCACCTGCACCCGCACTGGTTGACCCTGGCCCGGCCGGTGCTGGTCCTGCTGCTCGTGGTCGGCGGCGGCTCCTACGCCGCTGCGATGGTGCCGGCCGGCCCCTCGCAGGGCACCGCCCGGGCGGTCGTCGCGGCCTGCGCGCTGGCCGTGCTGACCGCGTCCGTGCTGCGGCCGGTGCTGCGCTGGCGCACCACGCACCACGTGGTGACCACCCACCGCCTGCTGCTGCGCGAGGGGCTGCTCGCCCGCCGCGGCCGGGACCTGGCGCTGTCCCGGATCGCCGACGTCTCCTTCCGGCAGACCCTGGGCCAGCGGCTGGTCGGCTCCGGCACGCTGACCATCGAGTCCCTCGGCGACGGCGGCACCGTCGTGCTCGAGCGGGTGCCCGACGCCGAGGGCGTCGCGCAGCTGCTCGTGGCGCTGGCCGACGAGGACGCCGACCGGCGGGCGGCTCCGGGCGTCCCCCGGCCGCGGGACGGCTGGGCGGACGACGACGGCTGGACCCCGGCCGGCTGGACGACCGGGCCGCAGCGCACCACCCGCCTCTGACCCGGGGGGCCGGGCCGTCCCGGCGCGGCGGTCCGGTTCCGTCAGCACCCCGACCTACCCTCCGCGCCCATGCGGCTGCTGCACACCTCCGACTGGCACGTCGGCCGCTCCCTGCACGGCGCGGAGCTGCTGCGCGAGCAGGAGGCGGTGCTGTCCGGGCTGGCCGACGTCGTCGCCGCCGAGTCGGTGGACGCGGTGGTCGTCGCCGGGGACGTCTACGACCGGGCGGTGCCCTCGGCCGACGCCACCGGCGTGCTCGACCGCGTGCTGACCCGGCTGCGCGACGCGGGCGCCGCGGTGGTCCTCACCCCCGGCAACCACGACTCGGCGCGCCGGCTGGCCTTCGGCGCGGGGCTGATGGCCCGCTCCGGGGTGCACGTGCGCGCGGCGACGGGTGCGCTCGACGAGCCGGTCGTGCTGCGCGACGGGCACGGGGAGGTCGCCGTCTACGGGCTCCCCTACCTCGAGCCGGAGCTGGCGCGGCACGAGCTGGGCCTGGGTGGGCGGGCAGGCGGCACAGCCCGGACGCACGAGGCGGTGCTCACCGCGGCCATGGACCGGGTGCGCGCCGACCTCGCCCGCCGCCCCGGCGTGCGGTCGGTGGTGCTCGCGCACGCCTTCGTCGGCGGCGGCGTGCCCAGCGACAGCGAGCGCGACATCTGCGTCGGCGGGGTCGACCTGGTGCCGGCGGCGGTGTTCGACGGCGTCGACTACGTGGCCCTGGGGCACCTGCACCGGCCGCAGACGCTCACCCCGCGGCTGCGCTACAGCGGCTCCCCGCTGGCGTACTCCTTCGGCGAGGCCGGCCAGCACAAGCAGGTGTGGCTGGTCGACCTCGACGCCGTCGGGCTGGCCGGCGTCCGCGACCTCGCGCTGCCCACCCCGCGCCCGCTCACCGTGCTCACCGGCACCCTGGAGGAGCTGGTCGCCGACCCGGCGCACGCCGGCGCCGAGCAGCACTTCGTCTCCGCCCGGCTCACCGACGCCGTCCGCCCCGCCGACCCGATGCGGCGGCTGCAGACCCGCTTCCCGCACTGCGTGCACCTGGAGTGGTCCGGCGGCGGGGCCGGCGGGGACGGGCGCAGCTACCGGGAGCGGCTGCGCGGGCGCAGCGACCTGGAGGTGGCCGGCGAGTTCGTCACCCACGTCCGCAACGGGGTCGCGGCCAGCGACGCCGAGCGGGAGCTGCTGGTCCGGGCGCTGGGCGCGGCGGCCCGCGAGGAGCTCGCCCGATGAGGCTGCACGCCCTGGGGGTCACCGCCTTCGGCCCCTTCGCCGGCACCGAGACCGTCGACGTCGACACCGTCGCCCGGGACGGTCTCTTCCTGCTGTGGGGCCCCACCGGCGCGGGCAAGACCACCCTGCTCGACGCGGTCGTGTACGCCCTCTACGGCACCGTCCCCGGCGCGCGCGGGGAGGAGAAGCGGCTGCGCAGCGACCACGCCGCGGCCGCCACCCGCACCGAGGTCTCCTGCGAGCTCACCCTCGCCGGGGAGCGGCTGCGCGTCGTCCGCCGGCCCGAGCAGACCCGCCCGAAGAAGCGCGGCACCGGCGAGACCACCGAGCAGGCGAAGCTGACCGTGCAGCGCTGGGACGGCGGCACGTGGGAGCCGGTGAGCACCCGCATCGACGAGGGCTCGGAGTACCTGCGGGTGCGGCTGGGCCTGTCCGCCGAGCAGTTCTGCCAGGTGGTGCTGCTGCCCCAGGGGGACTTCGCCCGCTTCCTGCGCGCCGAGCCGGAGGACCGCGCCCGGCTGCTGCGCACCCTGTTCGACGTGGACCGCTTCGCCCGCGCCGAGGAGTGGCTGGCCGCCGAGCGGCGCGCCGCCGACGAGGCGCTGCGGGGCGACCGGCACCGGATCAGCACCCTGCTGCACCGGGTGGCCCAGATCGCCGACGTCGAGGTGCCCGAGGAGCTGGCGCCCGAGCTGGTCGGCGCCCGGCCCGGCGCCTCCGTCGGCGCCTGGGTCACCGCGGTGCGCACCCGGGCCGCCGGTGACCTCACCGCCGCCGGCGCGGCGGCCGAGGCGGCCGCCGCCCGCAGCACCGACGGGGACCGCGAGCTGTCCGGGGCCCGCGCGCTGGCCGACCGGCACACCCGCCGCGACCGGGTGCGCCGGGAGCTGGCGGCGCTCACCGCCGAGGAGCAGCGGCTGGGCCCGCTGCGGGCCCGCGCCGACGCGGGACGCCGGGCCGAGGCGCTGCGCGACGTCCTCGAGACCGCCGGCGCCACCGCGCTCGCCGCCGAGGCCGCGGCCACCGCGCTGGCCGCGGCGCGGGCCGCGTGGGCCGAGGTCGCCGACGGCCGGGCGGCCGACGCTCTGCTGGCCCGCGAGCTGCGCGACGACGCCGCCGCCGCGCGGGCGCTGGTGCCCGACGCCGACCGCGCGGCCGGCCTGGCCCGCGAGCTGGCGGGGCTGGACCGGGAGGTCGGGACGCTCACCGCCCGCTGCGCCGAGGCGGCCCGTGCCGTGGCGGGCTGGCCCGCCCGCGTCGCCGGGGCGCAGGCCCGGCTGGACGCGGCCACGGCCGCCGCCGCCCGGCTGCCCGGTGCCGCGGCCGCCGCGGACGCCGCGCGCGCCGCCCTGCAGGCGGCCACCCGCGCCGAGCAGGTGGCCGCCGCCCTGGACGCCGCCCGGGCGGACGCCGCCGCGGGCCGGGCCGCCTGGCTGGAGGCCCGCGAGGCGCTCGTCGAGGTGCGCACCGCCCGCCTGGACGGCATGGCCGCCGAGCTCGCCGCGGGTCTCACGCCTGGAGCCGACTGCCCCGTCTGCGGCGCGACCGAGCACCCGCGGCCCGCGGCGTCCACCGGCCCCCGCGTCTCCGCCGACGACGAGGAGAAGGCCCGCGCGGTCGCCGACGTCGCAGAGGAGCGCGCCACCGCCGGCCGCCGCGCCGTCGAGGAGGCCGAGCGCGAGCTCGCCGTCCTGCGCGAGCGGGCCGGTGGCGCGCCGCCGGCGGAGCTGGCGGAGCGGGACGAGCGGGCGAGCGCCGAGCGCGACGAGGTCGCCGCCCTGGCCGACGACGTGCCGGCCGCGTGCCGGGAGCTGGCCGACCGGGGGGCCGGCCGGGACGCCGCGGCCGCGGCGCTGGCCGCCGACCGCGAGCAGCTGCAGCGGCGCACCGCCGAGCGGGACGGCCGCGCGGAGACCCTGGGGGGGCTCACCGCCCGGCTGGACGCCGCCCGCGGGGCCGACGCCGACCTGCCGGCGCGGGAGCGCCGGCTCACCCGGGCCGCCGAGCGCTGCGAGGCCGTGCTGGCCGCCGAGGCCGAGGAGCTGCGGGCCCGCGCGGCCGCCACCACGGCGCTCGGCCGGGCGGGGGAGCGCGCCGGCGCGGCCGGCTTCGCCGACCCGGCCGACGCCGCGGACGCGCTGCTGGACGCCGCTGACCTGACCGCGCTGGAGCAGCGGCTGCGGGAACACGACCGGGCGCTGTCGGTCGCCGCCGCCGCGCTCGCCGACCCCGAGCTGACCGACCTGGCACCGCTGCCGGACGTCACCGCCCTGGAGCTGCGCTGCGCCGGGCTGACCGGCGAGCGGGAGGAGGCGTTCGCGGCCCTGGACCGGGCCCGACGCTGCGCCGGGGACCTCGACGTGCTGGCCGGCGAGGTCACCTCCGCGGAGGTCGAGCTCGCCGAGCGGCACGCCCGGGCCGCCCGGGTCACCGGCCTGGCCGACCTGGTCACCGGCCGCGGCGCGAACACGCTGCGGATGCGGCTGCAGTCCTTCGTGCTGGCCGCCCGGCTGGAGCAGGTCGCCGAGGTCGCCAGCCGGCGGCTGCAGGAGATGTCCGGCCGCCGCTACACCTTCCGGCACAGCGACGCCCAGGCCCGCCACGGCGCCCGCGGCGGGCTGGGTCTGGACGTCTTCGACGAGTACACCGGCACCCGGCGGCCCACCAAGACGCTGTCCGGCGGGGAGAGCTTCATGGCGTCGCTGGCGCTGGCCCTCGGCCTGGCCGACGTGGTCACCGCGGAGGCCGGCGGCATCCAGGTGGACACGCTGTTCGTCGACGAGGGGTTCGGCACCCTCGACGCGCTGGCCCTCGACGCGGTGATGGACGTGCTCGACGAGCTGCGCCGCGGCGGCCGGACGGTCGGCGTCATCAGCCACCTGGAGGAGCTGCGCACCCGCATCCCCACCCGGCTGGAGGTGGTCTCCGGCCGGCACGGGTCCCGCCTCGCCGGCTGAGCGACGGGCCCCGTGCGGGAGGGACCGGGTCAGCGGGCGGCGTCGGCCACGGGGAAGACGTAGCGCCGGTACATCAGGTACCGCACGACGGTGCCGATCGCGATGGAGACCAGGTTGGCGCCCTGCAGGGCCCAGGCGCTGGTCAGGTCCATGCCGTACCGCGCGAAGCCGACGATGGCCAGGCCCAGCAGCAGGGTCAGCCCGTTGATCGCCAGGAACATCGGGTACTCGCGCTTGAACCCGGTGCGGGCCCGGTGGGCGAACGACCAGTGGCGGTGCCCGAAGAAGGCGACGGTCATCGCCACCACGGTCGCCGCCGCCTTGGCGACGACCGCGCCCGTGCCCAGGTGCCCGTAGAGCAGCTGGAACAGCCCGACCTCGATGGCGAAGCCGACCGCGCCGACGACCCCGAACGCGCCGAGGTGGCGGACGATGAACCAGGGGGAGCGGCTGCGGCGCTGCGCAGGAGCGGAGACGGCAGTCACGGGTGGCCACGGTACGCGTCCCGGCGGTGTGCCACCCGCCGGCACCGATCCGGACGACGGCCCGCCGTCGCCCGCGTGGTGGCCGTCACGACGCGCCGCACGCCGTGTCGGTCGGCAGGAGTTGCCCAACGGACCGGGCGACTCTGTGGAGTCGTCGCCTGAAGACGGCCCGCCATCCTCGTTACGTTTCGGTCACTGCGCATGAACGCTGCGTCATTGAAGCGCCGAACGAGGAGAACCGCCGTGTCCACACCAGCCCGGGCCATCCGGCCGCGCGGCGAGTCGCCGAGTGGCACGGGGCCGGCCGCGACCGGGGAGATCCGGTCGCTCACCGGGCTGCGGGCGGTCGCTGCGACCTGGGTGGTGCTGTACCACTTCAGCTTCACCCCCGGGGTCGGCTACGACGGCTACTGGGAGCCGCTGCGGCCGGTCATCCGGGCCGGCGCGACCGGGGTGGACCTCTTCTTCGTGCTCAGCGGCTTCGTCATCACGCTGACCTACCTGGAGCGGGTCGGCCGCACGCCGTCGGTCCGCCAGGCCGGCACCTTCCTGTGGGCGCGGATCTGCCGCATCTGGCCGGTCTACGCCGTCGTCACCGCCGTCTACGGCGCCTGGCTGGTGGCCAAGGCCACCCAGGTCACCGACGGCAACGTCGCCTACCAGACGGTGCAGCCGGTCCTCGACGTCGGGAACTTCCTGCTGCAGTTCACGCTGGTCCAGCTGTGGTGGCACCCCGCCTCCGGCGGTGAGTCCTGGATGGGCTCGGCCTGGTCGATCAGCGCCGAGTGGCTGGCCTACGTCGCCTTCCCGCTGGTCGCCCTGCTGCTGTGGCGCATCCGCAACGCCCCGCTGGTGCTGCTCGGCGCGACCGCCGTCGCGGTCATGGTGCCGCTGGGCTACACCACCTACGTGCACGGCGGCCCGGTCATCGCCTGGTCCTGGCTGCTGCGCATCGGCGCGGCCTTCGTGGCCGGCGCGCTGACCTGCCTGGTGGTCCGCCGGATCCGCCGGACGCCGCGGGTCGAGCAGGCCGCGGCCTCCTGCGCGCTGGCCGCGACCGGCGCCGTCGCGGTCGGCCTGTGGTGGGGTGACTGGCGGGGCATCGACAACGACCACTCCGCGTTCGGCGGCATCGTCGTCGTCTTCTTCCCCGTCCTCGTCGGGGCGCTCGCCCTCTCCCGCACCGGCCTCAGCGGCCTGCTGTCCCGCGACGCCCTGGTGCACGGCGGCCGGATCTCCTTCGGCCTCTACCTGGTGCACATCCCGGTGTTCGAGGTCTTCTGGACCCTCATGGGCTGGTGGCCGAAGATCGCCGTCGGCACCTCCCTGTGGGCGCTGCTCCTGGTCCCGGTGCTGCTGTCGACCTTCGTCCTCGCCCACCTCGCGCACGTGTTCGTCGAGGAGCCGGCCCGCCTGCGCCTGCGCCGGCTGTGGCCGCAGCAGCAGCGCCCCGCAGTCGTCCCCGTGCGCGCCGCGGCGACGCTCGCCGGCCCTCGGCTCCCCGGCCCCCGCGTCGACACCCCGCTGGCCGTCGCCTCCGCCCAGGGGCGGGCCGCGCGCAGCGCCGACGCCACGGCCCCCGTCCCGGACCGGCGGGCGGGGTGGCTGAGCGCCTGACGCCCGCCCGGCGGGTCCTCGCGCGGACGGCGGCGGCCGTCGTCCTGCTCACCCCGGTGGCCGGCTGCGGCCCCGAGGCGGACGCGGCGCGGCCGGCGCCGCCGGCGGCCCCGACGGCCGCGCCGGTCGCCACGACCGCCGCACCGGAGCCGGAGGCCGCGCCGTCCCGCTTCGCCGTCGTCGGGGACTCGATCACCGCCGGCGGCGCGGTGATCTCCGGCGCGCGGGCCGACGGGCCGGCGTCGTGGGTGCCCGCGGCGGCCGAGGCGGCCGGCCTCGCCTTCACCGGCGGCTGGGCGGTGCCGGGCGCCACGACGGAGGACGCGCTGGCCGCCGTCGTGCCCGCCGACGCGGACCTGCTGGTGGTCATGCTCGGCACCAACGACGTGCTCCGGGACCGCCCGTGGGAGGAGTCCGCCGCGGACCTCACCGCGATCGCGGCCGCGGCCGGGGAGCGGCCGGTCGCGGTGGTCACCATCGCGCCGAGCGACCCGCGGCCGGACGCCCGGCGGGCGTACAACGCCGCGCTCGCCACGCTGGCGCTCGAACGCGGCTGGGTGCTCGTCGACCCGTGGGGCGACGTCGCGTCCGGCGACCGCTTCGTCCCCGGGACGACGACCGACGGCACCCACCTGACCGACGCGGCCGCCCAGCTGGTCGGCGCCCGCCTGGGCGAGCGGCTCGCCGTCCTGGGCTGACCCGCCGCTGCGGCGCGGGGCCGGAGCGGCGCCCCCTAGGCTGGTGCCCCGTGGCCCCCCGTGTCGACCCGCGCACCGGGCTGCCCGTCGTCGCCATGGTCGGCGGCGGCCAGCTGGCCCGGATGACCCACCAGGCGGCGGTCGCGCTCGGCCAGTCGCTGCGGGTGCTGTCCACCGGCCCCGACGAGTCCGCCGCCCTGGTGGCCGCCGACGTCCGCCTCGGCGACCACCGCGACCTCGACGCCCTCCTCGCCCTCGCCGACGGTGCCACCGTCGTCACCTTCGACCACGAGCACGTGCCCACCGGCCACCTGCACGCCCTGCAGGCCGCCGGGCACCGGGTGGCGCCGGGGCCGGACGCGCTGGTGCACGCCCAGGACAAGCTGGTGCTGCGCCGGGCGCTGGCCGCCGCGGGGGAGCCCCAGCCGGCGTGGGCGGAGGTCGGCTCGGCCGCGGACCTGGCCGCCTTCGGCGACCGGCACGGCTGGCCGGTGGTGGTCAAGACGCCGCGGGGCGGCTACGACGGACGCGGGGTGTTCGTCGCGGGTACACCGGACGACGTCACGGAGCTCCTCACTCGGTACGACGTCCTGCTGGCCGAGCAGCGGGTCCCGATGGTGCGGGAGCTGTCGGCGCTGGTCGCCCGCTCACCCTTCGGCCAGGTCGCGGTCTGGCCGGTGGTCGAGACCGTGCAGCGCGACGGCATCAACACCGAGGTGCTCGCGCCCGCGCCCGGCCTGGACGACGACACCGCGACCGCCGCCCAGGAGCTCGCGGTGCGGGTCGCCGACCGGGTCGGCGTGGTCGGGGTGCTCGCCGTCGAGCTGTTCCAGACGGCGGACGGCGTCCTGGTCAACGAGCTCGCGATGCGGCCGCACAACTCCGGGCACTGGACCATCGAGGGCTCGCGGACCAGCCAGTTCGAGCAGCACCTGCGCGCCGTCCTCGACTACCCGCTGGGTGCGACCGCGATGACCGCGCCGGTCGTGGTGATGGCCAACGTGCTCGGTGGCGCCGCCTCGGCCGAGGGCTGGACCGGGCCGGGCCTCGACGAGCGGGTGCACCACCTGATGGCGCACTGGCCCGACGTGAAGCTGCACTGGTACGGCAAGGGCCAGCGCCCCGGCCGCAAGCTCGGCCACGTCACGGCGCTGGGCACCGACCTGGCGGCGGTGCGGGCGCGGGCGGCCGCGGCGGCCCGCTACCTGGCCGACGGCGAGATCGACCCCGCCTTCGCGTTCGACCACGAGCACTGACCCCATCCAGCAGCGAGGAGCCCGCGTGGACCCGGTCGTCGGCATCGTCATGGGCAGCGACTCCGACTGGCCGGTGATGGAGCCGGCGGCGGCGGCGCTGGCCGAGTTCGGCGTCCCGTACGAGGCGCACGTGCTGTCCGCGCACCGCACGCCGCGCCGGATGCTGGAGTACGCCGAGACCGCCGCCGGGCGGGGGCTGCGGGTGGTCGTCGCCGGCGCCGGGGGAGCGGCGCACCTGCCGGGGATGGTCGCGGCGGCCACGCCGCTGCCGGTGATCGGCGTCCCGCGGCCGCTGGACCGCCTCGACGGGCTGGACAGCCTGCTGTCGATCGTGCAGATGCCCGCCGGCGTGCCGGTGGCGACGGTGTCCATCGGCGGGGGCCGCAACGCCGGGCTGCTCGCCGTCCGCATCCTCGCCGCGTCGGACCCGGCGCTGCGCGCCGCCGTGGAGCGCTTCCAGGCCGACCTCGCCGACTCGGTCGCCGCGCGCGACCTCACCCTGCAGGAGCGGCTCGCTGGAACCTGACCCGCGGCGGTCCTAGGATCTACCCGTGGGTAACAACGCTGCCGGGCTGTACGCCCTGACCGAGGAGCACGAGGCGATCCGCGAGGCGGTGCGCGACATCGCGGAGCGGGAGATCGCCCCCCACGCCGCCGAGGTGGACGCCGACGCGCGCTTCCCGGTGGAGGCGCAGAAGGCGCTCACCGCCGCCGGCTTCCACGCCACCCACATCCCCGCGGCCTACGGGGGCGAGGGCGCCGACGCGATCGCCACCTGCATCGTCATCGAGGAGGTCGCCCGGGTCGACGCCAGCGCGTCGCTGATCCCCGCGGTCAACAAGCTCGGCTCGATGCCCGTCATCCTGTCGGCCTCCGAGGACCTCAAGCAGCGGGTGCTCCGGCCGGTCGCCACCGGCGAGGCGATGATCAGCTACGGGCTCTCCGAGCGGGAGGCCGGGTCCGACGCCGCCGCGATGCGCACCCGCGCCCGGCTCGACGGCGACACCTGGGTGCTCAACGGGACCAAGGCCTGGATCACCAACTCCGGCGTCTCGGAGTGGTACACGGTCATGGCGGTCACCGACCCGGCGGAGGGCGCCCACGGCATCTCGGCCTTCGCCGTCCACCGGGACGACCCCGGCTTCGCGGTCGGTCCCAAGGAGCGCAAGATGGGCATCAAGGGGTCGCCCACCTGCGAGCTGTACCTCACCGACTGCACCATCCCGGCCGACCGCATCATCGGCGAGCCCGGCACCGGGTTCACGACCGCGCTGCGGACCCTCGACTTCACCCGCCCGACCATCGGCGCCCAGGCCGTCGGCATCGCGCAGGGGGCGCTGGACGCCGCCGTCGCCTACGTCAAGGAGCGTCGGCAGTTCGGCAAGGCGGTCAGCGAGTTCCAGGGCGTGCAGTTCATGCTCGCCGACATGGAGATGCGGATCGAGGCGGCCCGCCACCTGGTCTACGTCGCCGCCGCCGCGGGGGAGCAGGGCCGCGCGGACGTCGGCCGCCTCTCGGCCTCGGCCAAGGCCTTCGCCTCCGACGTCGCCATGCAGGTCACCACGGACGCCGTCCAGCTGTTCGGCGGGGCGGGCTACACGCAGGACTTCCCCGTCGAGCGGATGATGCGCGACGCCAAGATCACCCAGATCTACGAGGGCACCAACCAGATCCAGCGGATGGTCATCGCACGCAGCCTCCTGAAGTAGGGCGTCGGTCGGCGCTCCCGCAGGGCACCGCCATGACGGGCCGCTGCGGGGACGCCGGTCGACGGCGCGGAGGCGGCCACCCGGTCGGCACCTGCCGGTCAGGCTGCCGGGCCTCCGCCAGCAGCCGATCCCCCGCTCGGCTGTGCGGCGGTCGGGCGCAGTGCGGTCAGGCACGACATCCATCGCGCCCGACGCGCAGATGCGGTCCGGCGACATCGGCCGGTCCCGATCCACGCCGCGTGCCGATGACGGCGTAGGGGGTCATCCACCGGGTAGACAGGATCCGAGCGGCACCGTGACCACGTCGGCCCTCGTCCCAGCTGGCCCGTAGTGCGGAGAGAGACGGAAGATTGCACGTAGGCAGTTGCACCGAGTTCGACAGCGGTCGGTCGCCGGCTGCCGGCTCCGCGACCCCCGGCTTCCGGCACGACGCCCTGCTGTACGACTCACCCGAGCAGCTGGCCGCCGTGGCCGGCCCGTTCCTGCTCGAGGGCCTGGCCGCCGGGGATGGCGCGGTCATCGCCGTCAGCCCGGAGGCCACGCCCGTCCTGCGTGAGGCGGTCGGGCACCACCCGCTGGTCCTGGTGCTCGAGCAACACGCCCTGTACCGCTCCCGGACGCCGACGGCGATCACGACGTTCCGCGGGCTCGGTGAGCAGGCCGGCCCCGGCCGTCGGGTCCGTGTCGTCGGTGAGGTCGACTTCGGCACCACCGTGGCCGACCGCACCGAGTGGCAGCGGTACGAGGCGGTGATCAACCACGCGTTCGCAGCATCGCCGCTGTGGGGACTGTGCGTGTTCGACACCCACCGCCTGTCCGACGCGGTGCTCACCGCCGCCCGCGACACCCATCCGCACCTGGTCACCGCCTCCGGGCGCGCGGTGAACCCCGACTTCGTCGCCCCGGTGACCTACCTGGCCGGCCTGCCGGTCCCGGATGAGCCGTTGGAGCACACCCCGCCGGCGCTGGCCGCCGACGACGTCACCGACTTCATCGCCCTGCGCCGCCGCGTGCGCGCCCACCTGGCCACCGTCGGCAGCCCACCCGACGTCGTCGAGGACTACCTGCTCGCGCTGGATGAGATGACCTCCAACGCCACCCGGCACGGCGCCCGGCCGGTCGGCCTGCGGCTGTGGACTGCGCCGGGACGGTTGGTGGCCGTCATCTCCGACGCCGGCCCCGGCCCGACCGACCCGTTCGCCGGGTACGGACCCGCCCACGGTGCGGACCTCTCCGCCGGCGGCATGGGCCTGTGGCTGGCCCGGCAGCTGTGCGACCACGTGGCCATCCGCCACGACCAGCACGGCGCCAGCGTGCGGCTGTCCACCGCCTGGAGCTGAGCCCGACCGCCGGCCGCTGCGGAGGGCGGTCAGCCCGCCGGTGGCACGTTCGGCGGTATCCGGTTCGGGCCGGCCTCGGCCGGGCGCGGCCGGTCCTGCGGGTGCAGCCGCACGGCGACGAGGGCGACGTCGTCGTCCGGTGCGTCGGGCAGCATCCGGGCCAGCAGCTCATCGCACAGCTCGTCGAGCCCCCGGCCGGCGAGCTCGGCCAGCGTGGCCCGCAGCCGGGCGGTGCCGGCGTCGAGGTCGCAGTCGCGGCGCTCGACGAGCCCGTCGGTGTAGAGCACGACGACCGTGCCCCACCCCAGCGTCACCTGAGCTTCCCGGCGTGGCGCGGCGGGGTCGACTCCCAGCAGCAGGTCGGCGCGTTCGGCGGCGAGCACGGTGACCGCGCCATCGGAGGTGACCGCCATCGGCGGCGGGTGCCCGGCGTTCGACCAGCGCAGCCGGGTCAGCCCGGCGGCCTTCTCCTCCTCGGTCTGCTCCAGCCGCGCCACCACCGTGGTCGCCAGGATCGCCGACTGCAGGGTCTGCATCACCTGCTCGACCTGGCGCAGCACCGCGGCCGGGCCGTCGTGGTCCAGCGCCCCGACGGTGCGCACGATGCTGCGGAGTTGCCCCATCGCTGCCGCCGCCGCGACGTCGTGGCCCACGACATCGCCGACCACCAGCAACGTCGCGCCGCCGGGCTGCATGAACGCGTCGTACCAGTCCCCGCCCACGTGGGCTGCCTGTCCGGCGGGCACGTACCTGACGGCGATCTGCAGGTGGTCGGGCTCGGCCGGTGGGGTGAGCAACGACCGCTGGAAGCCCTCGGCCAGCGCCCGCTGCTGGCGGAACAGGCGGGCGTTGTCCAGCACCAGCCCGGAGCGGGCGGCGATGTGCCGGGCGGTGACCAGGTCCTCGGGCGTGAACGCCCCGCGGCCGGCGCCGTTGGCCAGGCTGAGGATGCCCACCGGCCCGTCGCGGCCGGGTAGCGACAGCACGGCGACCGCCTCCGGTGCCAGCGCGCCCATCAGCTCCTGCACCGGCCCGGCCGGGTACATCCCTCCCACCTGCGCGGTGGCCCCGGCGTCGATGAGCTGCGGCTGCCCGGAACGCATCGCCTCGATCAGGACGGTGTCGTCGTCCAGCGAGCTCAGCCGCGCCTGGGCGTAGGCGGCAGTGGTGTCGCGCATCGCCGGGTCGCTGTGCCAGCTGGCGGCGGTGCGCAGACCGCGGCGCGAGCCCGCGGCCTGGTCGTCGTCAGCGATGGTGACGATGCACCAGTCGGCGACCGCGGGCACGACCAGCCGGGACAGCCGCTGGGCGGCCTCGTCGGCATGGAGGGTGCCGACCAGCTCCTCGGTGATGCGGCCCAGCAGCCGCTCCCGCGCGGCGGTCCGCTCGGCCTGCAGCTGGCCCAGGGCACGGGTGGTGATGTCGACGAAGTGCACGGCCAGCCCGGCCGGGCCCGGCACGGCGCGCACCTCGACCCACACGTCCAGTGGCTCGGGGTAGTAGGCGTCGAAGGACACCGGCCGGCCGGTGGCCACGGCCCTGCGGTACTGCTCCTCGAACGTGGTGCCCACCGTGGCCGGGAACGCCTCCCACAGCGTGCGACCGACCAGCTGCTCGCGGGAGAAGCCGGCGATCCGCTCACCTTCGCGGTTGACCTGGGTGATGACCCAGTCGGTGTCCATCCCGAGGAACCCGACCGCCATCTCGTCGACTATCTGCGCGGCCTGCTCGTACGGCTCCCGTTGCGGGGTGATGTCGTGGACCACGCCGACCAGACGCCGGACGGCGCCGTCCGCGGCACCGACCACCTCGCCCCGGGCGGCCAGCCAGCGGTTGAAGCCGTCGCCCAGGACGATGCGGTACTCCGCGTCGTAGGTCCCGCCGGTGCTGACCGCGTGCTCGACCCTGGCCATGACGTCGGTGACGTCGTCGGGGTGGACATGGGCGTAGACGTCCTCGGGGCGGCCGGTGAAGCCGGCCCGGTCCATGCCCGACAGCTCCAGCAGGCGGTCGTCGACGGTGAGCTCGCCGGTGGCCAGGTCCATGTCGAAGGTGCCCACCTGCCCGGCGGTCAGCGCCAGGGAGAACCGGGAACGGTCGACCTCCTGCTCGGCCAGCAGCTGCCGCGCCTGTGCGGCGACCTCGTCGGCACGCTGGTGGGCCTGACGCAGCTGCAGCTCGGAACTGCACGCCTCGGCCAGGTCGGTCAGCACGGCCAGGTCGTCCTCAGCCCAGGCGCGCGGCCGGCTGTCGATGGCGCACAGCGACCCGACCACCACGCCGTCGGCGCCGGTGAGCGGCACGCCCGCGTAGGCGATGACGTGCAGGTCGGGGATGGCCAGGTTGTCAGCGACCAGCGGCTCGGTGCGGGCATCGGAGATGACCAGTGGCGCCGCGGACCGCACCACGTGCTGGCAGAATGAGTGACTCAGCGGCGTGCACCGCGTGGACTGCCACGGCTCAGGCAGCCCCACCGCGCCGGGGAACACCTGTTCGTCGACCGACACCAGCGTGACCAGCGCGACGGGAACGTCCAGTTGCCGGCGGACCAGGCGCGCGAACCGCTCGAACGCGGGATCTGGGTGCGGGGGCAGCGCGGTGCGCGACGGGAGCGAGCCGGACACACATCACCCCGGGACCAGGACCTCTGACCGCGCCGTGCCTTCGACGAGGATGCCGAGGATACCGGGCTGATCACCCTGTCCCGGCGCACGATCCCTGCCGCGTCGAGGTGACCGCGGGCAGCGCCGGTGCTCGCCGAGCAGCAGGTGGCGGATGACCGTCGGCCGGGTGGGGTCCCCGAGGGTGCGGGACAGGCACGCGGCCGCCGACAGTGCCGCGGCCTCGTCGACCGGCCCGCCGCCGGTCGCCCGGCCCCGCTCGCCGCCGGACGACGCTGTCATCGCCATGCGCGGATGCTGTCGGCCCGCACCCGGGCGTTCGGCCTGGGCCGGCTCAGCCGCCGAGCTCGGCCACAGCTGCTCCATCTCGGCGGACTGGCCGGCGCGATCCCCTCCGCCGGCGCGACCGTGCCGCCGTCCCCACCCCGCCGAGGCCATGAGGGGCCCGGCGGTGACGCCG
Source organism: Geodermatophilus pulveris (assembly GCF_900188375.1). Taxonomy (GTDB): domain Bacteria; phylum Actinomycetota; class Actinomycetes; order Mycobacteriales; family Geodermatophilaceae; genus Geodermatophilus; species Geodermatophilus pulveris. The sequence goes on from NZ_FZOO01000001.1 coordinate 314,070, forward strand.
ACCACCCCGCCTTGCACTTATTACCCCCCAGGGGTATACCTTGTAAGGCATACCACCCGGGGGTACCCGCCCCCGCCGGAGAGGAGAACGAGCGTGACCAGCACCGACTACGCCGTCCGTGGCATGACCTGCGGCCACTGTGCCACCGCCGTGACCGAGGAGGTCGCCAAGATCCCGGGCGTCACCGGCGTGCAGGTCGACGTGGCCACCGGCCGGGTCACGGTCGAGACCGACCAGCCGGTGTCCGCCGACGCGGTCGCCGCGGCCGTCGACGAGGCCGGCTACGAGGTCGTCGCGGCCTGATCCGGCGCGCACCAGCCCACCACAGGAGGACGGCATGGCCGGCTACACCCACGCCAAGGACGAGCACCTCAAGCGGCTGCGCCGCATCGAGGGCCAGATCCGCGGCCTGCAGCGCATGGTCGAGGACGACAAGTACTGCATCGACATCCTGACCCAGGTGTCGGCGGCCACCCGCGCCCTGCAGTCGTTCTCCCTCGGCCTGCTCGACGAGCACCTGACCGGCTGCGTCGTCGACGCCGCGCTGAAGGGCGGGCCCGAGGCCGACGCCAAGGTCCGCGAGGCCTCCGAGGCGATCGCCCGCCTCGTCCGCTCCTGAGGAGGGCGCGGTGGACACCCCCACGAAGCTCGGCGCCTACGCCCTCGGCCTGGCGGCCGTCTTCGGCTCCGCGGTCGGCGTGGGGTCGGCGGTGGGCCCCGTCGGCACGGTCGGCTCCGTGGCCCCCGCCGTCCACGGCGGCCAGCACGCCGGGTCCGCGACGGACGCCGGTGCGCAGCAGCCCACCGGCGAGCGTCCGCCCGGTGGCCTGCAGGTCTCCCAGGACGGCTACACCCTCGACGTCCCCGGGCAGGCCCCGGCCGGTCCGGACACCCCTGTGTCCTTCCGCGTCCTCGGCCCGGACGGGCAGCCGCTGACCGGCTACGACACCGCCCACGACGAGGACCTGCACCTGATCGCCGTCCGCCGGGACCTGACCGGCTTCCAGCACGTGCACCCCGAGCGCGGCGCCGACGGCACCTGGCGCACCCCACTGGACCTGACGCCGGGCAGCTGGCGGCTGTTCGCCGACTTCGACCCCGCCGGGGACGCCGCGGCGCTGACCCTCGGGGCCGACGTCGCCGTCGCCGGCGACCACGCGCCCCAGCCGCTGCCCGAGCCGTCCCACACCGCCGAGGCCGACGGCTACACCGTCACCCTCGACGGGGAGCTGCTCCCCGGGCGGGAGTCCGAGCTGACCCTGTCGGTCAGCCGCGACGGGCAGCCGGTCACCGACCTGCAGCCGTACCTGGGTGCCTACGGGCACCTGGTCGCCCTGCGCGCCGGCGACCTGGCCTACCTGCACGTGCACCCGGCCGGCGCACCCGGCGACGGGCTCACCCGCCCCGGCCCGGACGTCACCTTCTCCGCCACCGTGCCCTCGGCCGGCGACCACCGGCTGTTCCTGGACTTCCGGCACGGCGATGTCGTCCGCACCGCCGCGTTCACCGTCCGCGCCGGCGGCACCCCCGCGACGGCCGGCAGCGGCAGCACCGGCGGCCACGCGGACGACGGCCACGCGCACGGCTGACGCCGTCCCCGACCCCCTCCAGGAGGACCCATGAGCTCCGCGACGCAGAGCACCACCCCACCGGCCCCGGCCGGCGGGCGACAGGTCGAGCTGGCCATCGGCGGCATGACCTGCGCCTCGTGCGCCATGCGGATCGAGAAGCGGCTGAACAAGCTCGACGGCGTCACCGCCACGGTCAACTACGCCACCGAGAAGGCGCGGGTGACCTACACCGGGGACGTCGCCCCCGACGAGGTGGTCGCCGCGGTGGAGAAGGCCGGCTACACCGCCCGCCTCCCCGAGCCGGGTGACGGGCTGGAACGGCCCCCTGCAGGGGCCCGCCGCGAGCCCGCGAGTGGTGGGGAGCAGGGGGTCCTTCTACGGCTCCTCGTCTCCGCCGTCCTCACCGTGCCGGTGGTCGCCATGGCCATGGTCCCGGCGCTGCAGTTCACCTCCTGGCAGTGGCTGTCGCTCACCCTGGCCGCGCCGGTCGTGGTCTGGGGCGCCTGGCCGTTCCACCGGGCGGCCTGGACCAACCTGCGGCACGGCACCTCGACGATGGACACGCTCATCTCGCTGGGCACCCTCGCCGCGCTGGGCTGGTCGCTCTACGCGCTGTTCCTCGGCACCGCCGGGGAGCCGGGGATGACCCACCCGTTCACGCTGACCATCGCCCGCACCGACGGCGCCGGGAACATCTACCTGGAGGCCGCTGCCGGGGTCACCACGTTCATCCTCGCCGGGCGGTACGTCGAGGCCCGCTCCAAGCGCCGCGCCGGCGCCGCCTTGCGCGCGCTGCTCGAGCTGGGTGCGAAGGAGGTCTCGGTCCTGCGCGGCGGGCGCGAGCAGCGCATCCCGGTCGACCGGCTGGCCGTGGGGGAGGACTTCGTCGTCCGCCCCGGTGAGAAGATCGCCACCGACGGCGTGGTCACCGAGGGCTCCTCGGCGGTGGACGCCTCGATGCTCACCGGGGAGTCCGTGCCGGTGGAGGTCGGCCCCGGCGACACCGTCGTCGGCGCCACGGTCAACGCCGGCGGCCGCCTCGTCGTGCGGGCCACCCGGATCGGCTCGGACACCCAGCTGGCCCAGATGGCGGTGCTGGTCGAGGACGCCCAGAACGGCAAGGCCGAGGTGCAGCGGCTGGCCGACCGCGTCTCGGCGGTCTTCGTGCCCGTCGTCATCGCCCTGGCCGTGGGCACCCTCGGCTTCTGGCTCGGCACCGGTGCCGGTGCAGGGGCGGCGTTCACCGCCGCGGTCGCGGTGCTGATCATCGCCTGCCCGTGCGCGCTGGGCCTGGCCACGCCGACCGCGCTGATGGTCGGCACCGGCCGCGGCGCCCAGCTGGGCATCCTGATCAAGGGCCCTGAGGTGCTGGAGTCGACCCGCCGGGTGGACACCGTCGTCCTGGACAAGACCGGCACCGTCACCACCGGCCGGATGACCCTGCTCGACGTCGTCCCCGCCGCCGGCGAGGACGCGGGGCAGGTGCTGCGGCTGGCCGGCGCGCTGGAGGAGGCCTCCGAGCACCCGATCGCCCAGGCCGTCGCCAAGGGCGCGGCGGAGCGGGTCGGCACGCTGCCCCCCGTGGAGGGGTTCACCAACGTCGAGGGCCTCGGCGTCCAGGGCGTCGTCGACGGGCACGCCGTGCTGATCGGGCGGGCCCGCCTGCTGGCCGAGTGGTCCCAGCAGCTGCCTGCCGACCTGGAACGGGCCATGGCCGCCGCCGAGGCCGAGGGGCGGACGGCGGTCGCGGTCGGCTGGGACGGCGCCGCCCGCGGCCTGCTGGTGGTCGCCGACTCGGTCAAGGACACCTCCGCCGAGGCCGTCCGGATGCTGCGCGGCCTCGGGCTGACCCCGGTGCTGCTCACCGGGGACAACGAGGCCGTCGCCCGGTCGGTCGCCCGCCAGGTGGGCATCGACCCCGGCCCGGACACCGTCATCGCGGAGGTGCTGCCGCAGGACAAGGTGGACGTCGTCCAGCGGCTGCAGAGCGAGGGGAAGGTCGTGGCCATGGTCGGCGACGGCGTCAACGACGCCGCCGCGCTGGCCCGGGCCGACCTCGGCCTGGCCATGGGCACCGGCACCGACGTGGCCATCGAGGCCAGCGACCTCACCCTCGTCCGCGGCGACCTGCGCGCCGCCGCCGACGCCATCCGGCTGGCCCGGCGCACCCTGGGCACCATCAGGGGCAACCTGTTCTGGGCCTTCGCCTACAACGTGGCCGCCCTGCCGCTGGCCGCCGCCGGGCTGCTCAACCCGATGCTGGCCGGCGCCGCGATGGCGTTCAGCTCGGTGTTCGTCGTCACCAACAGCCTGCGGCTGCGCCGCTTCACCGCCGCGGCCCGCTGAAACACACACCCACCGAGGAGGACCCGTGGACCACACGCAGCACGACGAGCGCCCGACCGGGACCGCCCTGACCCGGCTGGCGGTGTCGGCCACCCTGCACTGCCTCACCGGCTGTGCCATCGGCGAGGTGCTCGGCATGGTCATCGGCACCGCGCTGGGCTGGCCGGACCTGCAGACCGTCGCCCTCGCCGTCGCCCTGGCGTTCGTGTTCGGCTACGCCTTCACCATCGGGCCGGTCATGCGCTCGGGGCTGGCGCTGCGCGCGGCCATCCCGGTCGCGCTGGCCGCCGACACCGTCTCGATCACCGTCATGGAGGTCGTGGACAACGCGGTCATGCTGTCGGTGCCCGGCGCGATGGACGCCGGCCTCGGCAGCTGGCTGTTCTGGGGCGCGCTCGCCTTCGCCCTCGCCGTGGCCTTCGTGGTGACCCTGCCGGTCAACCGCTGGCTGATCAGCCGCGGCCGGGGGCACGCGGTGGTGCACGCCCACCACGGCGGCGGGCACGCCGACGGCGACGGGGAGCCGGCCGGCGACCGCGGCGGGCACGCGCACCGCTGAGCGCGGGCGGACGCTCACCTCAGCAGCCGGGACACCCCCGCCAGCCGGTCGTCACCGGCCATCGCGGCCAGCCACGCCGACCAGCCCGGGCGGGCCCGCAGCGCCGCCAGCGCGGCGCGGGCCGCCTCGCGGTCGCCGCGCTGCGAGGCGGCCAGCGCCGCGTAGAGGTCCCGCGCGCCCTCCGGGGCGAACACCGCGAGGGTCTCGTAGTCGCGCTCGTCGTGGGCGCGCTGCAGCCTGCGCAGCACCCGCAGCTGGGCCACCGGGTCACCGGAGTCGTCGACCCGCAGGTTCACCCGCACGCCGTCGTCCTCGTCGCTGGCCGGCTCCGGACCGACCACGAGCAGCGCCGCGGACTGCCGGCCGCGCACGTCGCCGCCGGCGTCCTGGCCGGCGGTCAGGGCGGCCAGCAGCCGGTCGGCCAGCGCGCCGCCCGCGGCGGCGAGGGCCCGCGCCATCGCCGGCAGCACGTCCGGCGAGGCGAGCATGTTGCCCTGCACGCTGCACTGCTCGCCCAGCAGGTGCCCGCAGACCGGGAACGACCCGCGCCCGGTGTCCGCGGCCACCCGGCCGGCGGTGTCGAGGACGGCGATCTGCCGGTCGACGTCCTCGGCGGCGTGCGCCGCGGCCCGCACCAGGTCCGCCGGGGTGGCGCCGCCGGCGAGCCCGGCCAGCAGAGAGGGGCCCAGCCCGCGCCGGCTGCGGGCCTGGACCGCGACCACCCCCACCCCCGGCCGGGCGCTCGGGACCGCCCGGCCGACGGCGAGGACGCACGAGGACACCGCGATGCCCAGCTCCCCGGTCGCCGGGTCGCGCGCGACGACCGAGAAAGTCACACAGCAGCCGGCAGCGGCATCTCGCGGACGTCGTCGGCCACCGTCAGCGGGGCGCCGGTCTTCCCGACCACCTCGTCGACACCGACCCCCGGCGCGGTCTCGCGGAGCACGAAGCCGCCCGGGGTGACGTCGACGACGGCGAGGTCGGTGACCACCCGGTCGACGCACGCCTTGCCGGTCAGCGGCAGGGTGCACTCCTCGACCAGCTTGGCCGACCCGTCGCGCGCGACGTGCTCCATCATGATGATCACGCGGCGGGCGCCGTGGACGAGGTCCATCGCCCCGCCCATGCCGTTGACCATCTTGCCGGGGATGAGCCAGTTGGCGAGGTCCCCGCGGGGGTTGACCTGCATCGCGCCGAGCACGGCCACGTCGAGGTGCTGGCCGCGGATCATGCCGAAGCTCAGCGAGGAATCGAAGAAGGAGGCGCCGGGCAGCAGCGTGACGGTCTCCTTGCCGGCGTTGATGAGGTCCGGGTCCTCCTCGCCCTCGAACGGGTAGGGGCCCACGCCGAGGATCCCGTTCTCCGAGTGCAGCACCACGTGCACGCCGTCGGGCACGAAGTTCGGCACCAGGGTCGGCATGCCGATGCCCAGGTTCACGTACTGGCCGTCCTCGAGCTCCAGGGCGACGCGGGCGGCCAGCTGGTCGCGGGTCAGGGCCATGTCAGTTGCTCCCCTCGACGGTGGCTTCCTCGCCGCCGGCGGCGGGCGGCGCGGTGGCCTCGCTGCGGGGCCGGGTGGTGCGGTACTCGATGCCCTTGCCCTCGGTGCCGACGACGACCACGCGGTCGACGAAGACCCCGGGCAGGTGCACGTCCTCGGGGGTGATCTCGCCGGGCTCGACCAGCTCCTCCACCTCGGCGATGGTCACCCGCCCGGCCATGCCGGCCAGCGGGTTGAAGTTGCGGGCCGACTCGCGGAACACCAGGTTGCCGTGCCGGTCGCCGACGGCGGCGCGGACCAGGCCGAAGTCGGCGGTCAGCGCCGTCTCCAGCACGTACTGCCGGCCGCCGAACTCGCGGATCTCCTTGGGGGTGGAGGTCTCCACGACGGTGCCGTCGGCGTCGTAGCGGACCGGGATGCCGCCGTCGGCCACCATCGTGCCCACGCCGGTGGGGGTGTAGAAGGCCGGGATGCCGGTGCCGCCGGCGCGCAGCCGCTCGGCCAGCGTGCCCTGCGGGGTCAGCTCCACCGACAGCTGGCCGGACAGGTACAGCCGGGCCAGCTCCTTGTTGCCGCCGACGAAGGAGCTGATCGTGCGGGTGATCCGCCCGGCGTAGAGCAGCACGCCCAGGGCCTGGTCGTCCACGCCGCAGTTGTTGCTGATGGTCGTCAGCCCGGACGCGCCCTGCTCCAGCAGCGCGTCGATCAGCTTGATCGGCACGCCGCACAACCCGAAACCGCCCACGGCCAGCGTCGCGCCGTCCGGGATGTCGGCCACCGCCGCAGCGGCGCTGTCCACCACCTTGTCCATGCCGCACACCGTCCGTCCGTCCGGGCGACTGGGGAGCTGCCTCAGGCAGGGCGGCCCAGCTCGCGGATGCCGTCGATCGTGCGGCCGAGCGTAGCGGTGACCCGTTCGGCCGCGGCGCGCCCGGGCAGCAGGGACGGGTCGGGGGAGCGGGCCAGCACCACGGAGGCGCCGGCGGCCAGCGGCGCCAGCAGCCAGGCGACCGGCCCGGCCTCCGCGGCGGTCCGGTCGTCGACGAGCACCCGGTCGCCCTCGGCCAGGCCCAGCCGCCCGGCCAGCTCGCGGGCGGTGTCCACCAGGCCGCCGAGGGTCAGCTCCAGCCGGCCCAGCCGCAGGCCCGGGGCGGCGGGGTCCGGCGGCTGCCACGGGGTGAAGACGTCGCCGTGGCCGCGCACCTCGACGGCGAAGTCGCGGGCCGGGCCGGTGTACCCGGTCATCCCGGCGCCCAGCGGGTGCAGCGACAGGCCGAGCAGCTCGGGCACGCCCTGCTCCTCCAACGGGGGCAGCCGGTCCTGCGCGGCGAGGACGACGTCGGCGGCGTCCAGCCGGCCGTCGTCCTCGGCCGCGGTGTCCAGCACCGTCGCCCCGCAGCTCCACACCCCGAGCAGCACCGCCGCGGTCTGCCAGTGCACCGGCAGGACGACGGCGACGGTGCTGCCCCCGGTCACGTCGAACTCGTCCTGCAGCAGGTTGGCCGTCTTGGCCACCCAGTTGGCGAGGGTGACCGCCGACAGCTCGACCCGCCCGCCCACGAGGTCGTCGTAGGCGGTGAGCAGCGGTGCGGCCGGCGCGCGGCGGACCGTCGCGGCGAGCAGGTCGGCGGGGGTGTCCATGCCCCGAGCCTGCCTGGTCTAGTTGATGCAGTCGGTGTCGGCCGCGGTCCGGGCGTCCGCCTTCTCCTCGGCCGGCGGCTTCGGGGCCGCCGCGGGAGCCGGGTCGACGGGCTTGCCGACGCCGTTGAAGTCCTGGCCGATCACGAGCTGCACCGTGCCGGAGGAGACGTCCTCGGCCTTCTTCTTCCCCGCACCGGGGATCGCCGCGGCCAGCGTGGTGGCCATCGCCTCGTCACCGGGCGCGAAGCGCACGACGGTGGTCGCCACGCTGCTGGAGTCGGCGTTGCCGGTGGTCCCGATCGCGAACCCGCCGGCCTCCAGCGCGGTGGCGGCCTGCGCGGCCACGCCGGCCACGCCGGAGCCGTTGTACACGTCGACGGTCACCGCGGAGGGGGCGACCGTCTTCGGCGCGGCCGGCGCGGCCGGCGCAGCGGGCGCGGCCGGCGCAGCGGGCTCGGCGGACAGCTCGGCGAAGAAGGTGTGCAGGGTGTCCTCGTCCTCCAGCCGGATGATGGAGCGGTCCTGCTCGTCGCGGTCGGTGCCGCGGTTGGGGATGGTCTGGAACTCGATGTCGCCGGCGCTCACCGACTGCATCTGCTCGGCCAGGGAGAACAGGTCCAGGCCCTGGTCGATGGTGAGCGACTGGGACGCCGCCCCGACCAGCTCCCGCTGCTTGCCCAGGTCGAGCATGACCTCGTCGGACAGCATCTTGCGCAGCACGCCGGCCATGAACACCTGCTGGCGGACGATCCGGTCGAAGTCGCCGCGGGGCAGCTCGTAGCGCTGGCGGACGAACTTCAGCGCGTCGGCGCCGCTGATGGTCTGCACGCCGGCGGGGAAGACCGCCCCGGACTTGGGCTCGTCCACGGCCTGGCACAGGTTGACCTCGACCCCGCCGACGACGGAGCTGAGGTTGAAGAAGCCGAGCAGGTCGACCTCGGCGTAGTGGTCGATCTGCAGCCCGGTCAGGTGGCTGATGGTCTTGACCAGCAGCTGGGCGCCGCCGGCCTGCCGCTCGGTCACGCTCGCGGTCTCCGGCGTCTCGGCGTAGCCGAGGGCGTAGGCGGCGTTGAGCTTGTCCCGGCCGTAGCCGGGGATCTCCACGTAGGAGTCGCGCGGGAAGGACACGAAGGAGGCCCGCGACCCGTCGGCCGGGATGTGCGCCAGGATCATCGTGTCGGTGTTGATGCCGGAGTCGCCGCCGGTCTTGAGCGCGTCCTGCTGCTCGGCGGTGAGGTTGGCCCGGCTGTCGTTGCCGACCAGCAGCAGGTTCATCGCCTCGGGGCCGCCGTTGCCGTCGTTGCCCTCGCTGGGGATGGCGTCGGTGCGGTTGACCGTGGCCTCCGCGACCTGACCGAGGTACCAGCCCCAGCCCGAGCCGGCGAGCAGGACGACGGACAGCACGGCGGCGACGGCACGGGCCACGGTGGCCGCCCGGGCGGTGGACAGCCGCGGCGCCGGGCCCTCCGCGTCGGGGGCCTCACCGGCCGCGCGCGCGGGGCGGGCGGTGCTGCGCGAGGAGCCGGAGCGGCCGGCGCGGGGGTCGAGGCGGGCGGGCAGCTGCCGGCCGCCACCGGACTCCGGGGGGCCGGGGTTCTTCGGGCTCACGTGGGACGTCCTTCCCTCTGCTCCTGCTGCGCGGCTGCACCCGTGCTGCGCGGTGTGTCCTGCTGCGCCGCGGCGGTGCCGACAGGCGGGCCCCCGGGCGTCGGTCCGGTCGGCCGGTCCCGCGGCTCGGGGTGCACCCGGGATCACGGCGATGGTAGGGGCCCCTGGCACGTGCGGACCCGCGGCGCGGGGTGACACGGGACGCCTGGGACGGACGGGGTCAGGTGGCCCGGGGGGACCGGTCCGTCCCCACCCCGCGCCGGGACGAGGTGCCCGCGCGTCCTGCCCCGCCCGGGGGGAGGAGCGGGCGCCGGGGTGGCCCCGGCCTCGGCACACCTGGCCGAGCGGCCGGGCGGACGGAGTGGTCCGTTGCCCGGCCGGCACGACGGGTGTGCCCGGTGGTGCGCGTGTGACTCGAGCAGCGTGTCGGGCCGGGCAAAACCTGCCAGATCACCGCGCCCGACTGAATGCGGGCAGCCTCGGCACTTACGGTCACTGGGCCATGACAGAAACGTATGTGCCCGCGCCGGACGGCCCCCTGTACGACGCACCCGCCGTCGCGGCGGCTGCGCGCGTGTGGCCCGCCGTCTCTGTGATCATGCCCGTGCTCAACGAGGCCCAGCACCTGGTGGCCAGCGTCACCCAGATCCTGGCCCAGCAGTACCTCGGCGAGGTGGAGCTCGTGCTGGCCCTCGGGCCCTCCCGGGACGACACCGACCGCATCGCCCGGGAGCTGGCCGCCACGGACCCTCGGGTCAAGCTGGTGCGCAACCCCAGCGGCAAGACGCCGTGCGGCCTCAACATCGCCGTGCAGGCGGCCAGCCACTCGATCGTCGCGCGGGTCGACGGGCACGGCATCCTGCTGCCCGGCTACCTCGAGCGCGCGGTGTCGCTGCTGGAGTCGACCGGGGCGGCCAACGTCGGCGGGCTGATGATGGCCGTCGGCGTCACGGGCTTCGAGCAGGCGGTGGCCCGGGCCTACTCCTCGCGCGTCGGGCTCGGCGGAGGCAGCTTCCACGTCGGCGGGGACGAGGGGCCGGTCGACTCGGTCTACCTCGGCGTCTTCCGGCGCGAGGTGCTCGACCTGCTCGGCGGCTTCGACGAGCACTACCACCGCGCCCAGGACTGGGAGCTCAACCACCGCATCCGGCAGGTCGGCGGCATCGTGTGGTTCTCCCCGGACCTGGCGGTCACCTACCGGCCGCGCTCGTCCTGGACCGAGCTGGTCCGGCAGTTCTTCCACACCGGCCGCTGGCGCCGCGAGGTCATCCGGCAGCACCCGGACTCCGTGCGGGTGCGCTACCTCGCCCCGCCGGCCGCCACCGCCGTCATCCTCGCCGGCACGGTGGCCGGTGTCGTGGGCGCGATCACCCACGCGCCGGCGCTGCACCTGGGCTGGCTGGCCCCGCTGGGCTACGGCCTGGGCGTGGCGGCCGCCTCGATGGCCGAGGGGCGCGACCTCCCCTGGCCGGCGCGCGCCTGGTTCCCCGCCGTGCTGGCCACCATCCACCTCAGCTGGGGCAGCGGTTTCCTGTTCGGGCGCCGGCCCGGCCGCGGGTCACGCACGGGGACGGCGGCGTGACGGCGGGCGTCGTGGGGACACCCGCCGCACTGCACCGGCGCAGCGGGTCGGCCGCACCGGGGCCGGGGTTCCTCGCCCGCCCCCGCGCCCTGTGGCACCGACGGCGCGCGGTCGCCCTGCTGGTGACGCGCGACCTCAAGGTCCGCTACGCGTCCTCGGCGCTGGGCTACCTCTGGTCGGTGCTCGAGCCGCTGATGCTGGCCGGCATCTACTGGTTCGTCTTCACCCAGGTCTTCACCCGGACCGTGGGCGCCGAGCCCTACCTGGTGTTCCTCCTCGCCGGCCTGCTGCCCTGGACGTGGTTCCAGGGTGCGGTCGTCGACGCGGCCCGCGCGTTGCACACCGAGGCCAAGCTGGTCCGGTCCACCAACGTGCCACGCGAGGTGTGGGTGGTTCGGGTCGTGCTGTCCAAGGGCGTCGAGTTCCTGCTCAGCCTGCCGGTCCTCCTCCTCTTCGCGCTGCTGTACCGGGCCCCGGTCGACGGGCACCTGCTGCTGCTGGTCCCCGCGGCCGTGCTCATGGCGGTCCTGACGCTGGGAGCCGGCCTGCTGCTGGCGCCACTGGTGGTGCTGGTCCGCGACCTGGAGCGGGTGGTGCGCATCGCGCTGCGGCTGGGCTTCTACGCCTCGCCGGTCATCTTCGCCGTCCGGGACGTGCCGGCTCCGTTCGACACGGTGTTCGCCCTCAACCCCCTCAGCGGGATCCTCGAGCTGTGCCGTGCCGGGTTCTTCCCGGGCGCCGTCCAGTGGGCCCACGTCGGGCTGTCCGCCACCGTCTCGATCACCCTGCTCCTCGTCGGCTGGACCGTGTTCGCCCGCCTCGAGCGCACCGTGCTCAAGGAGATCTGATGGGCGCCCCCACCGACCGTGCGGTGATCTCCGTCCGGGACGCCGGTGTCCGCTTCCACCGCGGGCGGCGGCACCGCAGCCTCCGCGACCTGCTCGTCCGCGGCGAGAGCGGCCCGCGCCGGGACGGCTTCTGGGCGCTGCACGAGGTGAGCTTCGACATCGCGCCGGGAGAGACGATCGGCGTGGTGGGCCGCAACGGGCAGGGGAAGTCGACCCTGCTCAAGCTGATCGCGGGCGTGATGCTGCCCGACCGGGGCAGCGTCACGGTGCGCGGTGGCGTCGCCCCCCTGATCGAGATCACCGGCGGGTTCGCGGGCGACCTCACCGTCCGGGAGAACATCGCGCTCACCGGCGGCCTGCACGGCATGTCCCGGGCCGCCCTGCGGGACCGCTTCGACGAGATCGTCGACTTCGCCGAGATCGAGGACTTCCTCGACACCCCCTACAAGCACCTGTCCAGCGGCATGAAGGTGCGGGTGGCCTTCGCGGTGGTGTCCCGGCTGGAGGAGCCGGTGATCCTCGTCGACGAGGTGCTGGCCGTGGGCGACCGGGACTTCCGGCGCAAGTGCCACGCGCGGATGGACCAACTCACCGCCGAGGGACGCACGCTGTTCCTCGTGTCCCACAGCGAGTGGGACCTGCGCCGGTTCTGCCGGCGCGGCCTCTACCTGCGCGGCGGCCGGCTGGTCGCCGACGGCCCGATGGACGACGTCCTGGCGGAGTACGCCGCCGAGAGCGAGACGAACGCACCAGGCGGGTGACGCCCGTGTGCGCCACCGCCGGATCCCAGGGAGGGGACACATGCGTCGGAGCCTGAAGAAGGCGGTACCGCTGCACCTGCAGCAGCGGGTGCACCGGGTGCTGCCCGCGCCGGCCTGGCAGGTGCTGCGCGACGTCGGCACCGGGAGGACGGCGGTGCACCGCCGGGCCCGCCGGGCCCGGCTGGCCCGGCTGGCCCGCGCCGCCGCCGCCGAGGTCGACGGCCCGGTGACCGCGGTGCGCTACCGCGGCGAGTCCCTCGCCGCCCGGCCGGTGGACCGCTTCCGCGCGATGGACACCCTGGCCGCCAACGCGGCCTTCGTGGCCGATGCGCTGGAGCGGGCCGGCCTGGAGTACCTCGTCGTCGACGCCCCCGTCTCCGGCCGTCGGGTGATCGCCGTCGCCGAGCGTGACCGGGCCGCCGCCTGGGACGCGCTCGTGGCGGCCGGCCGGCGCCGCCCCGTCCACCTGCGGCAGGTGCACCCCCGCAGCACCGGCCGCAGCGTGCGGCTGTCGGCCCTGCGCCGCGGATCCGCGGACGCCGCCGCGTACTCGCTCTTCGAGGTCCTGGCCGCCGCCGGGTCGGGCGAGGCCCTGTGCGGGCCGGAGCTCGGCTGCGTCCTGGAGTTCTGGCGGGTGCTCGAGCAGGACCAGCCCGACGACCACGCCACCGGGGAGCCGCTGGCTGCCGGGTCCTGGGTGGCGCCGCGCCGCAACCGGTGGGTGGACGCCGTCCCCGCCCGCCCCGGGGAGCCGGGACGCTGGGACGTCGACGGCACCGCCCGCCCGGCGCTGCCGGTGCTGACCCCGCGGCACGCCTTCGCCGTCGACTTCCCGATCGACGTCGTCTACACCTGGGTGGACGGTGCGGACCCGGCGTGGCAGCAGCGCAAGGCCGCGGCGCACGCCGCAGTGGGCCGGGGGGAGCTCAACGAGTTCGCCAGCAACGAGTCCCGCTTCCTGTCGCGGGACGAGCTGCGCTACTCGCTGCGCTCCCTGGAGATGTACGCCGGCTGGGTCCGGCACGTGTACCTGGTCACCGACGACCAGGTGCCGCCGTGGCTGGACACGGACAACCCGCGGATCACCGTGGTGAGCCACCGCGAGCTGTTCGGCGACCGGGGCCGGCTGCCGACCTTCAACTCGCACGCCATCGAGTCGCAGCTGCACCACGTCCCCGGCCTGAGCGACCACTTCCTCTACCTGAACGACGACTTCTTCTTCGGCCGCCCCGTCCGGCCGGAGCTGTTCTTCGAGGGCAACGGCCTGGCCCACTTCTTCCCGTCGACGGCCAAGCTCGGACTGGGCGCCACCGGGGCGTTCGACCGGCCGGTGATGAGCGGCGGCAAGAACAACCGCGACCTGCTCGTCAAGGCGTTCGACCGCACGGTCACCAACAAGTACAAGCACGCGCCCAACAGCCTGCTCAGGGACGTGCTGGCCGAGATGGAGGAGCGGTTCCCCGCCGAGTTCGCGGCGACCGCCGGCCACCAGTTCCGCGACCCCGGTGACCTGTCGGTGGTCTCCGCGCTGCACCACCACTACGCCTACCTGCGCGGCCGGGCGGTGGAGGGGCGGATCCGCTACCTGTACGCCGACATCGCCGAGCCGCAGACCGCGCGCCGGCTGGAGCGGCTGCTCGAGTCCCGGGACGTCGACACGTTCTGCCTCAACGACCACGACAGCTCCGGCGTCGACCCCCTGGAGCAGCAGCGGATGCTGCACTCGTTCCTCTCCCGGTACTTCCCCCTCCCCAGCGCGTTCGAGCGGAGCGCCTGACCCCGCGCGGACGGGCGGGGTGGGCCCGCCCGTCCGGGTCAGCGTTCGTGACGACCGGGGAAGGGCCAGTACGCCTGGAGGAAGGAGCGCACCATGTCGTCGATCTCCTGCAGGGGCAGTTCGCTCTCGTGGAAGTCGCCGACGGAGAAGACGTCGAAGTTCCGCTCGGCCAGGAGCCGGGTCAGGCGCCGGCCCACGTCGCGCCCGCCCAGGCCGACGTAGGCGACCCGCAGCGATGCCGCCACCGCCTGGCCGGTGAGCAGGGCGTAGTGCTGGAAGAGCGAGGAGGTGACCGAGATGTCCTCGTCGTGGCGGAAGGGGTGCCCGGACGTGGCGGCGAACTCGGTGGGGTAGCGCTTCTCCAGCTCGTGGAGCACCGACCGCCGCAGGGGGTGCGCGACGTGCAGGAGACCGTTGGTCAGGGTCTGCCCGAAGTCCTGCTGCAGCAGGCGGCGGTTGTTCAGCGCGGCCCGCACGTGGGGCGCTGCGACCCCCTCCGGGAAGCCCACCAGGGTCGGTGACCGGAAGACCGCGGGGAGCCCGCCCGGCGTGAAGAACTGCGTGGGGCGCACCGAGCGGCCGAAGAACACGTCGTCGTTGACGTAGATGAAGTGCTCGGACAGCCCGTCGATGTGGTGCAGCTGCGACTCGATGGCGTGCGAGTTGAACGTCGGCAGGTCCTCCGCCCGCGTGAAGACGTCCCGGTGGTCGACGAGCGTCACGCCGGGGTGCTCCTCGGCCAGCCAGGCAGGCGTCTGGCCGGCCGTCACGAGGAAGACGTGCCGGATCCAGGGCGCGTGGTACTGCAGTGACCGCAGCGAGAACCGGAGCTCGTCCCGCGACCGGAAGCGCGCCTCGCTGTCGGCTTCGAGGTGGAGCTGGTGTCCGGCGTCCCTGCGGCGTCGGTGGCGTTCGGCGAGCCACGCCGGGTCGCTCCCGTCGACCCAGGTGTAGACGGCGTCCACCGGGAAGGTGACCTGGTCCACGAGCGTCAGCCCGGACAGCCTGGGCAGCTCGGGGACCGCGACCTCGTCGACGAGCGCCGTGATCCGGGACGCCAGCCACGAGACCGGGACCTCGGTGACGATGCCGCCGGGCGCTCCGACGAGGAGGTCACCCTCCTCCTGCCAGAACGCCACGTCGCAGCCGAGGTCGGCTCCGTAGAACAACGTCCGCTCCGGGTTCCCCCACCGCCGGTACACGCGGATCCGCTGCGGCTCGGCGCGCCACAGCTCCTCGGCGTCGTCGGCGGGGACCGGTCGACCGTGGCGTCCGTTCGGGGCCACGGGAGCGAGGAAGAGGCCGCCGCCGCTCGCCGCCCGGTGGAGGGCCCCGGCGACCTCGGCGCGGTGGGCCGCGGGGACGACGACGATGCGGGGCGGGCCGGCCGCAGGGAGGTGGAAGGCCGGAGCCCCGGCCACGGCCAACGCCTCGACGGTGGTCCGCAGGTTCTCCCGGCGGGCGTCCTCCGGGAGCAGTCCGGTGTTGACCACCGTCTCCCGGCCGGACACCAGCACCACGTCGTGCGCTGCCCCCGGGCGCAGCGGCGCCCCGTCCGTCCCCCGGGGGTCGGTGGTGTCCGATGCGTCCGCCGCCAGGGGTGTGTCGGGCGCAACCGGCTCCGCCGTGTCCCGCGGCCGGGTGACGTGGGGGGACCGGTCGTGCGTCCGGCGGATGACGCGGGCGAGCCGCGTCTCACCGGGGCGGACGTCCTGGAGCAGTGCGGTGAAGTGCCCCTCCCACTGCTCGGCGATCACGTGCGCGTCGAAGGCGCGGGCGCGCAGCCGGGCGGCCTCCCCGAGCAGCCGGCGGCGTTCCGGGTCGGCGACCAGGGCCAGGAGGGCGGCGCTCAGCTCCCCGACGTTCCCGTTCTCGACGAGGACCCCGTTGACGCCGTGGGTGATGAGCTCCGCGGGCCCGTTGGGACAGGCGTAGCTGACCACGGGGGTACCCGCGGCCATCGCCTCCTGGATCACCAGGCCGAGCCCCTCGCTGCGCGACGACAGCGCCGCGATGCTCGCCGAGGCCCACTCGGCCCCCATCGCGGAGCTGCGCCCCAGCAGCTCCACCCGGTCGGTCAGCTGCAGCCGGGTGAGCTGGCGGCGCAGCTGCGTCTCGTTCGGCCCGTCGCCGAAGATGCGGAGGGTCCACTCCGGGTGCTCCTCGGCCACGGGCGCGAACGCGTCGATGAGGTGGTCGAAGCGCTTCTCGCCGGTCAGCCGTCCTGCGGCGACGATGAGCGGCCGCTCGTGGTCGCTGGTGGGCCGCAGCTCCGGCGGCAGGGGGTTGAGCACCTGCAGGACGACAGGGGCGGCCGAGCCCCAGGACTCGCGGAAGTGCTCCGCGGACGTCGCGGTCAGGAAGGCCACGGCGTCGACGCGGGGCCCGTGGCTGGTCAGCGGGGCCAGCGACGACCCGCGGCGCTCGGAGGTCCGGTGCTCCTGGTGGACGACCACGACCCGGTCGGGGGCCAGCTGGGAGGCCAGCGCCAGCAGTGGCGGGGTGGTGGTCACGAGGACGTCGCAGTCGAGGGTGGCGAACCACTGGTCGACGGCGAGGTCGGTGAGCTGGCTGAACGCCGGTTCCCAGGTCGCGGGGACCAGCCGGGAGGGGGCCCCGTGCAGCTCCGCGTGCCGCTCGGCCGGGAGGTCGACCCCGTCCGCCACCGTGGGGGCGCCCTCCTCGTCGGTCCGGACCAGGATCCGGTGCGGCACGGACGGCGGGATGGGGAAGAACGGGACCGCCCGCGACGACATGACGCCGACGATCTCGACGTCGTGCCGCAGGGCCATCGCCTCGGCCTGGGTGATGACGGTCCGCTCGGTCCCGCCCATCTCGTAGGGCCAGGTGAGGAGGTAGGTGATCTTCATGAGTGCAGAGGGGCCCGTGCGGTCCCGTCGACCTCCACTGCGAGATGCCGGTCACTGGTGAAGTAGGGGCGGAACACCAGGGCGGCGTGCCCGCTCCCGCTGTCGTAGGTCTGCGTCGCGTACCGGTGGACGCGGCGCGGGTCGGCCACGTCCCGCGCCGTCCGGCCGCACCGCGTCCGGCCGTCCGGCCCCTGCACGGCCACGTCCCAGACCGAGGCCGGTTCGCCCTGGCACTGCTGGGCGAGCAGGTGCAAGGGCACGGTGACGCGCGCGCGGCCGTCGGTGACCTGGAGGGGCACCGACACCCGTCCCGGCCCACGTCTCCGCTCCAGGACCAGCGACGTGGGTTCCGGCCCGGACCACCGGCACAGCTCCAGCGTCACGGCGAGCCGGCCGGGCTCACTGACCACCGCCGTCACCTCCACGCTCGGGGGCGCGACGCGGACCCGGACGGCCCCGCGGCCGTCCTTGGTGGTGTAGGGGGCGAGGACGACCCCGTCGGCGCGGGCCATCGGCACGACCGGCGTCGCGGGGTAGAGCTGGGCCCGCTCGGCGACGCGCAGCCGACGGGGGGACCCGCCCGGCTCCACCACGGCGAGGTCCCAGATCCCCGTGTCCTGGGCGGTCAGGAGGTCCGCGGACCGGCACGTCGCGACCAGGGTGTCGGCGGGCAGGTTCTGGCCGGCCAGGTCGGCCATGGTGGGAGCCGGGAGGAGGCGCACCTCCTTGCGGTGCCGGTGCACCACGCCGAGCCGCGCCCGTGCCGCTCCGGGCACGTGCGCGGAGACCCACAGGGCGTCGCCGTTGACCACCGCGACGTAGGTGAGCTCTCCGGCCGGCCCGTGGACCGGAGGGGTCGCCGGCCGTGATCCCCGCCGGGCGACGCGTCGCACCCGGCGCAGCAGTGGCTTCACCCGATCACCCATCTCGCACGACCACCCGGCAGCGTGTGACCGGGATGCTACTCAACGAGACGTCTGGGTCGCGGTACGTGCAGGCGTGGCGTCGGGGTCGTGCGGACACGCGCGCAGTTACCCTGGGTGGAGAAGGGTGAGCGGTGCGTGCGGTCACCGACTGCACGGGGGTGGGTGCCGCCGCCGTCGGCCTCGGCACGACGTCATGACGCCGGACGCCGTCCGTCCGGCGGCGCAGCGACCCGGGGCCCGGTCCGACCAGGAGGTCATCCATGCGCTCCCTGCTCAACCGACGGAGCCGCCCCCGACCGACCGCGGCAGCGGCACCGGGAGCCGGGCCGCGGATCGCCGTGTGTGCCATCGCCCGGAACGAGCGGGACTACCTGCTCGAGTGGGTCGCCTACCACCGGCTGGCCGGCTTCGACGGCATCCACGTGTACGACAACGTCTCCGACGACGGGACCTCCGAGCTGCTCGCCGCCCTGGACGCGGCCGGCGTCGTGCACCGGACGCACTGGCCGCGCAAGGAGGGGATCCCGCCCCAGCGGCACGCCTACCAGCACTTCCTGGAGAACCACGCCGGGCGCTACGACTGGGTCCTCGTCTGCGACCTCGACGAGTTCGTGGTCCCGCGCACCGGCACGGTCAAGGACTTCATCCGCCGCGGCACCGAGCGCGATCCCGCCGTCACCGCCTACGCCCTGCCCTGGCTGGTGTTCGGCTCCGGCGGGCAGGAGGAGAAGACGCCCGGCCTGGTCATCGAGCGCTTCACCAACTGCGCCGAGCGGCCCGGACCGAGCGTGAAGACGTTGTTCCGCAGCGACGCCGTCCTCGCCATGCGCACGCACATCGCCGACCTGATGTGGGGCCGGTACGCCGACAACCGGCACCAGCGCCCGCAGTGGTCCGACCGCATGCCCATCGACCTGGTCGACGCCGAGGACGGCGAGGTGCTCGTCCACCACTACTTCACCAAGTCCCGCGCGGAGTGGGTGGAGCGGCGGAAGCTGCCCAAGGCCGACCGGGCCACGGTCTCCCACCGGCACCTGGCGATGTACGACCGCTACGAGCGGCTCCCGCGCGAGGAGACCCGCGCCGCCGTGATGGCCGACCGGGTGCGGGCCGAGGTCCGGCAGCTCGAGGAGGTGGTCCGCCGGCTGCCCGGGAGGCGCCTGGATCCGGTGGTGCTCACGGTCTCCCGGGACGGGGTCATCGGCACGGTCGACGGACTGGAGCCGGGTCAGGACTGCGCGGTGCGGGTGGTGATCGACGACGTCGTCGAACGCGTCGTCGGCTGCGACCGAGTGGTCGACGGCCGTCCCGCCTTCTTCGTCGTGGGCAAGTGGAACGAGGTCCCGACGAAGCGGGTGCGGGTGAGCGTGGTGGGCGGTCGGCGCGCCGTGAAGGCGGTCAGCGACGCGCGCCGCGACCCGCGCGAGGTCCTGGAGACCGTCCAGCGGGCGCTCCCCGGCGCCGAGGAGAAGATCCTCACCCTCGGCCTGGAGCTGGCGCGGACGGAGGAGGGCGCCGACCAGCTGGCCAAGACCCTGTCCGCCACGTTCGAGAAGTTCCCGTGGTACGGCGCGCTCCTGGAGGGCCTGACCGCCCTGCACCGGGGGGACAGCCGGGGCCGGGACGTCCTCGTCGACGCCGCCGGGCGCTGGCCCGAGGGGATGCGGCAGCTGGCGGAGAAGCTCACCGAGAAGGACGTGCAGTACGCACTGGGTCTCCTCGACCGGCACGGCCTGTGCACCACGACCCTCGCCGGGCCGCCGACCACCGCCTGAGCGCGGGGCCGGTGCCCTGGGGGAGGCCCCACCGAGGCGCCGACGACGTCGGCGGGCGCTCGCGCCCCGTCGAGTGGGGGGCCTACCGGTCCTGCGTGGTCCGCGGTCCCCCGGAGCAGCCGGCGGGTCGGTGCCCGTGCTGCGTCCGGAACCACCTCCCCGCCGGGGGTGCGGGACCCGACCAGGACGTCCGGATCCCGGCCGCAGCTCGCGCCGCCCGGGCCGGGGCTCAGGAGCGGGCGAGGGTCGAGGCGCGCGGGTCCCTGCCGACTCCGGCCGGCGAGGCGGTGCGGGTCCCGTGGCAGCCCGGTGTCCCGAGGCCGTGCGGCGGCCGGACGGCGCGGCCGGCCGCCGGAGAGCCCACCGGTGCGGTGCCGACGGGAGCCGTGGTCCGTTGCAGGTCCTGCAGCTCGCGCAGGATGGTGCGGCGCAGCCGGCCGGCGAACGGGCGCTCGACCAGCCGGTGCACCCCCCAGGCCAGGGCCACGGTGGCGGCGAGGGCGATCCCCAGGACGGCGTACTCGGGCAACGCCGGGGTCAGCAGGTGGATGACGTACCGGCCCCAGAACTCGTGCACCAGGTACAGCGGGTAGGTCAGCGCGCCGAGCACGGTCAGCCAGCGCCAGCGCACCTCGCGCAGGCGGGTCAGGGTGGCCGCCGCGACCACCGCGAAGCAGCCCAGGGTCACCAGCCACACCACCGGGGAGCTGTGCTCGACGGCGGTGATCTCGTCGATCCGGCCGACCGCAGCCCGGTCGGCGGCATGGGCGGCGAACACGGCGTTCATCCCGACGACCAGCCAGGCGACCAGCGAGTGCCCCTCACGGAGGACGAAGTACAGCATCATCCCGCCGGCGAACAGCGGTGCGTGCGTCGGCAGGAGCACGGCCTCCAGGAGGGCCGAGTCGGCCCGGGCGGCCATGGCGCCGACGACCGGCCACAGCACGCAGAAGGCCACGATCCGGGCGCGGGTCAGCCCGACCAGCATGAGGACGCCGACGAGGAGGTAGAAGCGCAGCTCGATCCAGAGCGTCCAGTAGACGCCCTCGAGCCGGTGGACCCCCCACGCCTCCTGCAGCATCGTGGCGTTGACCAGCGCCTCGCCCAGCTCCACCGGCCGGCCCTCCGGCCACAGGACCACCAGGAGCAGGGTGCTCAGCGCGACACCGGCCCAGTAGGCGGGGAAGAGGCGGCCGATCCGGGAGGCCGTGTAGTCGGCCAGCGAGCGGTCCCAGGCCGTCATGAGGATCACGAACCCGCTGATGACGAAGAAGAACTCGACGCCCAGGGTCCCGTAGGCGGCGTACTGCGAGAGGGTCGGGAAGACGCGGTCGACCGACGTGCCCCAGTCCTCGTGGGCCCGGGCCGTGAAGTGGAAGACCACGACCGACAGGGCCGCGACGAAGCGGAGGCCGTCCAGGACCCGGAACCGGTCGGGGCCGCCGTCGCGGGCAGCAGTCCGACCAGGTTCAGAGCTGAGGGTGACCACTCCGTCACGGTAGGGCTGCGGAGTCGGCCGGACGGCGACCACCGCCCGGACGGTCGGCGCTCGTACCACCGGAGCCCCGCCCGTCACGTCCGCCCCGCCCAGCGCCCGTCCGGGCCGCCGCCACTCCAACGGGTGCCGCCGCCTCAAGATCCCGCGCGTCCTGCCGATCACCGGGACACCTGATCGGGAGGACGTCGGATGTCGAGAACACGTCGGTGGCACGCGCCGCTCACGACCCTGCTGGCGGCCGTGGCCCTCGTCCTCGGCTCGGGGGCCGCCGTGGCCACTGCCGCGCCGGTCAGCACGACGGCGACCTGGGCGGCCTCCCCGGCCCGGCCCTTCAGCGACCCGCTGTGGTTCCCCCTGCGCGAGCCGGCCCGGGTCTCCTGCACGCACTCCAACCCCGGGACGCCGTCGTACCCGGAGGGCTGTGACGGCTACCACGGGTACTGGGCGATGGACCTGCTCGGGGACAAGGGCGACCCCGTCCACGCCGCCGGTGCGGGCATCCTGCGCATCGGCGCGCGGGACACCAGTTGCCGGACCTCGGGCACCGAGAGCAGCGGGACCTGGGTGTGGGTCGACCACGGCGGCGGGGTGGTCACCAAGTACAACCACCTCGACTCGATCACCACGGGGCTCGAGGACGGCGACCTGGTCACGCCGGCGACCCAGATCGGGAGGATGGGCAGCACGGGGGACACCGCGCCCTGCACCACCAACTACCTGCACTTCGAGGTGCGCACCGGCGGCATCACCGGACCGCGGGTTGACCCGGGCCCGCTGCTGGCCTGCGAGAGCACGGGACGGAAGTCCTATCCCGGGCACTGGGGCTACCGGTCCTGGAACGACCTGCCCAAGGCCCAGCAGTGGACGCCGACGTTGAGCAACGACTGCCTGCCGGGCTCGGCTGCGACGTCCTCCGCGCCCACCTCGGTGTCCACGACCCGCAGCGACCGCACCGTGCGGGTGGCGTGGAAGAAGCCGACCACCGTCCCGTCGGCACTCGACCGCTACACGATCTCCCGGGAGGTGTGGGGCCCGAGCGTGGGCAAGTGGCACTCGATGAGCTACCGCACGGTGCCGGCCAGCCAGCTGGCCACCACCTTCAGCGGCCTGGACAACGGCCGCACCTACCGCTTCCGCGTCACCGCGCACACCACGTCCACCACCGGCGCGGGGGGCACCAGCGCGTGGACAGCCGCCGTCAAGGCGATCCCCGCGGCGGCACCCCTGGCCCCCCGGACCGACCGCAAGCTCGTCGCCGGCACCTCCTACGTCCGGTTCGGCTGGTACGGCTCGGTCCCCCGGGGCACGCCGGTGACCTCCTACAAGGTCGGCATCCGGTACTGGACGGGGTCGGCGTGGAGCGGGTGGAGCTTCGTGCGGGTCCCGGCTGCAGAGCTGACCCACCGCTGGGACGGCCTGCGGCGGGGCACCACCTACCAGGTGATGGTCCGGGCCAACAGCGACGCGGGCGCCA
Source organism: Geodermatophilus pulveris (assembly GCF_900188375.1). Lineage (GTDB taxonomy): Bacteria > Actinomycetota > Actinomycetes > Mycobacteriales > Geodermatophilaceae > Geodermatophilus > Geodermatophilus pulveris. Next base: position 336,807 of record NZ_FZOO01000001.1, read on the forward strand.
GCCCCTGGGGCGCCACCCGCAAGGTGACCACCCTCCGCTGACACCGGCGCGGGCGTCCGGGGGGCACCGGCGACCCGACGTCCCCGAGAGGACGGCGGGAGGTCCAGGACCGTGGGGTCCTGGGCCTCCCGCCGTCGACGGGCCGGCTGCCCGCGCGCGCGGGAGCACCGCGCAGCGGCGTCAGCGCACCTGCACCGGGTCGCCGGGGGCGACCGCCCGCCCGGCGTAGGAGTTCCCGGCGTAGTGCAGACGCCAGTACCCGCTCGCCCTGGCGGGCACGGTGGTGCGCACCCAGCCGCCGCGGTCGGTCCTCACCGTCTTGACGGTCTGGTAGGTGCCCGTGGCCGTGCGGAACTGGACGTCGACCGGACGGCCGCCAATCGGCCCGTACACGTCGGTCCCCCAGTTGGCGATCAGCAGGCGGCCGGTCACGGTGACGGGGGCGCCTCGCCGCACGGGCTCAGGAGGCGTCGAAGGAGCCCTTCTGGAAGGCCGTGGCCCGCTTGAGCGCGAAACCGTTCGCGAAGACCCGCTCACGACTGAGCCAGTCGCTGCTGGTCGTCGTCACGATGACGTCCATCGGCCCGGCGTCGCTGTTCCGCCAGGGGTTGGACGTCTCCTGCGGCGCGGCTCCGTACACGAAGAACTGGAACCCGTCGTCCTCGGCGCTCCAGTCGGCGAGGCTGCAGCCGGACGTCCTCACGCTGAACTTCGTGGTCACCGGGGTGAGCCCGACGGTCACCGAGCGCGGGCTGAAGTCGGTGATGGTGCACGGCGCGGCCGAGGCCGGTGCAGCGACCCCGACGCCCGCGACGGTCAGGCCGGCAGTGAGCAGGGCTCTCAGGAGTCGTCGCACGGTGGTCTCCCCGTCTGTGGTCGGCCCGTCCTCCCGGGCACCCGTGGTATCGGCGGCTCCCGCAACGCGCCTGACCGTGCGGCCTCCATCGGACCGGCGAGCACATCGGACGGCTCCCCGCCCGCGGGCTGGCGGTCCTGGGTCGCACGGTGGCGGGGACGGGCGTGCGGGACCCAGCCCGTGGCCAGGCCGATCACGGATGAGCTGCGGGGTGACCACACCGGGTGATGCCGCGGCGTGCGTCCAGCGGGAGAGGGACACCCGGACGGCGGACCGCAGGGCCATCCGGGCTGGTGGCGCCCCGGTCACTGACCTAGACCGGACCCCACTGTCAGGTGGGGGACCGGATCTCTGGGGCGTGCGTGAAGAAGCTCGTGTGGGTCGCCGCCGTCGTCGTCGTGGCCGCGACGCTGCTGAGCGGCACGACCGCCGCGGCCGCGCGTCCCACCGCGACCTACGACGTGTGGCACTGGAACGTCGCCGGCAGCAAGCTCCACGGCGGGTCGGTGACCAGTGGCATGGTCGACGCCGCCGCGGCGTCCATCGTCAACCGCGGCGCGGACCTCGTCGCCGTCAACGAGCTCTGCTGGCAGCAGTACGAGGCGCTGGTGGACCGGCTGCGGCGGGCGGGCTGGCCCCAGGACCCGGGCAACTTCGGCCGGTTCGTGCCGCAGCAGCGCACCTCCCGGTCGCTGTGCAACGGGGAGAGCCTGGGCGTGGCGGTCTTCAGCGCCGCGCGCCTGGGCGCGACCCACCGGTGGCCGCTGCCCTCCGACGGGCTCCCCGACCGCCGGCACCTGCTCTGCGTCGGGCAGGCGGCCCAGCCGAAGGTGCGGTTCTGCACCACCCACATCACCACCAAGGGACACGCGTCCCCCTGGAACGGGCAGCCGCACAACGTCAACCAGCTGAACACCGTGCTCGGCCGGCTCGAGGCGTACGCCGCCGCGGGGGACACCGTGCTCATCGCCGGCGACCTCAACGCGCAGCCGCACTACCGGCGGCTCGACAACTGGTACGCCCGGTCGCTGGACGTGCCGGCCAACCGGGGCAACACGGGCAACTACCGGGAGCTGGACGACAGCGACGCCGCGCGCTGCCCGGGGTACGGCGAGTGGACCGCCGCCGGTCCGGCCGGGGCGCTGCCGCCGTGTGCCCCCCCGGGAGCGGGGTGCACGGCGTCGACGGCGGCCGGCTGCGCGAAGATCGACCACGTCTTCGTGCGCCAGGACCGCATCGCCGGCCGCTACTGGGGCGACTCGCTGGACACCTCGAGGTCCTGCCGGGGCGTCCCCGGCCGGCCGGACCAGTACCCGCCGGGGTCGTGCTCCGACCACCGCATCCTCATCGGCCGGGTGACCGTCCTGACCGGCTGAGAGCCCTCAGGCCGCCGGGGCGCCGCGCAGCCGGGACGAGGTCACGATCGCCAGGAAGTGCCCGGCGACGGCGAGCAGGGACGCCGGGACCAGCACGGCCAGCAGGACCCGCGTGCCGGTCAGGTCGCCGGTGACCGCGTCCACGACGGCGGCGACCAGGACCAGGAGGCTCAGCTCGATCGAGTGGTAGAGCCGGTGGAACGGCATGAAGCGGGCCAGCCGCCGCAGCCGGGCCAGCCCGGAGGCGCGCGGTGCGGTCGTGGCCTCGTCGTCGGACACCCGCGGCAGGCCGGCGGCGGCGCGGGCCACGTGCACCATGTCGTTGAGCGCCTTGTTCAGGACGATGACCACGGCCAGCAGCGCGCCGAGCGTCGTCCAGCCGTAGCCGGTGGACAGGCCGTCCAGCCCGCCGGCGGCCCGCACCCCGAGGCCCATCGGGATGAGGGACTCGGCGAGGTAGTGGCCCACCTTGTCCAGGAAGACCCCGAGCGGGCTGGAGGTCCCGCGCCAGCGGGCGACCTCGCCGTCGCTGGCGTCCCAGAGCATCTGCAGCTGGGTCAGCAGGACGGCGAGCACCGCGCCGGCCAGCCCCGGGACGAGCAGCGCGAAGCCGGAGGCGGCCCCGGTGACGATCATCAGTCCGGTGACCGCGTTCGCCGTGAGCCCGGCGCGCACCAGCACCCGGGTGAGGTACGGCGAGATGCGCCGCATGTACAGGTCGCCGGTCCAGTGCTCGGCGGTCCGGCGGCCGCGGATCGCCGGTGGCTGGGTGACCTCCCGCAGGACCGTGATGCTGGGCCACGCCGGGCGGTCGGGGGTCACCGGGCGGCCCGGGCCGGGCCGGCCCGCAGGGCGTCCCGCTCGCGGAGGACGGCGTCGCACGCCTCCAGGAACCGGGTCAGGGCCGCGTCGGGGTCGGCGCCGCCGAGGTAGTGCTGCACCAGCGCCTCCCGCTGCCGGCGCTCCCGGTCGTCGGCCAGGCAGCGGCGGGCCAGCTCGCCGGCCGCTGCGGCGGACCCGGCGGCCAGCCGGGGGACGGCGTCGAGCAGCCGTGACGGGCCCACGACGGCGCCCGCCTCGGCCGGGACGGTGACCACCAGCGGCCGGCCGGTGGGCAGCCACTCCACCGCGACGGAGGAGACGTCCGTGACCAGGAGGTCCGCGCCGGCGAAGGCGTCCTCGAGGGACGACGCCGCGTCGACGGTGCTCCCCGTGCCGCGGACGGCCTCCCCGGCGAGGACGTCCCGCAGCGCGGCGTCGGCCGCCCGGACGTCGGCGCGGTTGGCGCCGGTCCGCGGGTGCGGCCGGTAGACCACCCGGAAGCCCGCGGCCACGAGCGAACGCACCAGCGCGACGCCGTGGGTGGCCACCGAGCTGTAGGACATCGACTGCTGCGCGCCCTCCCAGGTCGGCGCGTACAGCACCGTGGCCGGGGCGGTCGCGGGCCGGTGTCGCGGAGCCGGCCGGGGGAGGGCCGGGCGACCGACCTCGACCAGCCGGTCGGCGCTGAACCACATCAGCGTCTCCAGGACCCGCTCCGCCCCGGCCCGCCCGGCGACGAACACCCGGTCGTAGGCCTTGAGCTGGTTGGACGCGGAGACGGCCTTGTCGCTGTCACCGTGCCCCAGGTGCACGTGGGCGAGCTCCGGCCAGCGCAGGAACGCGAAGTTGCGGGGGTGGTGGCTGACGTACAGCGCCAGGGCCAGGGAGCCACGCCGTACCAGTGCCTCCATGGTGGCCGTCCAGGCCACGCACAGCACCGGCAGCGTCGTGACCCGGCGCAGGTGCGCCGTCGTCCGGCTGTCCTGGGTGAGCACCACGACGCCGTGCCGCTCGTCGAGGGCGGCCAGCGGGCCGAGCCACTGCTCGAGCTGGTAGGCGTTGCGCAGCGGTTCGGGGAAGAAGACCACGACCCGCTGGTCGAGGACCGTGTCGCGGAGACTGGTGTCCTCGCCGAGGCCGTCGGGCTCGCCGCCGGGCTGCAGGCCCAGCCGCCGGACGAGCCGGCCGACCGACGAGCGCAGCCGGGCAGGTGTGATCGGGAAGAGGGCAGGCAAGGACTCTCCTGAGACGGGGCTGCAGCGACGCTACCCGCGGGCCCGAGGGCGGCACGGGTCTCGTCAGAACACCCGGCGGAGCAGCGGGACCCGCAGGGCGACCCAGGTCAGGGCCAGCGAGCCCACCGTGACGACGAGCCACTGGGTGACCAACGCCACCAGCAGGGCCGGCGCCCGGCTCGGGTAGGACTCCACGAGACCCACCGACGGGTAGACCCACAGCAGCACCGGGTGCACCAGGTAGGTGCCCAGCGCCAGGCGCGACAACCGGTGCGCCGCCACGTCCCAGCGCCGACCGGCCCGGAGGGGGAGGCGGCCGGGCAGGGCGCGCAGCAGGACGAAGGCAGCCACGGAGGCCGCGAGCGCCGTCGGGCTGAGGTACCCGTAGAGGTACGCCGCCGCGGGGGACCAGCCGGACTCCCGGGCCAGCACCCAGGTGCCCACGGCGGTGACCGCGGTGGCCGAGGCGAACACCCCCGTGGCGACCGGCACCGCTCGGGCCGGGAGCGCCCAGCGCTGCAGGAGGTGCCCGGCGACGTAGTAGCCGAGGTGGGGCAGGAACCAGGTCACCGCGTTGGGGCTCCCGGCGCCCAGGAACGAGGTGAGCACCTGGTCCACCGCACCGAGGAGGAGCAGGACCGCACAGGCCCACGCGACGAACCGGTCGGAGCTCTGCCGGATCACGACGCGGAGCAGCGGGGTGGTGAGGTACAGGCCCAGGAGGGCGAAGAGGAACCAGAGGTGGAAGTAGGGCACCCCGCCCGCGAGCGCGGCTGCCGCGTCCCGCGCCCCTAGTTCGTGGCCGCGGGCGACGACCCGGAATCCGAGGTAGAACGTGCTCCAGAAGAGGAGGGGGACGCCGATCCGCGGGAGCCGGCGGCGGAGGAACCGCCCGGGACCCTCGGTGCGCTCCGGGGACAGCAGCAGCGCGCCGCTGACCATGAAGAACAGCGGGACGGCGGACCGCGCGAGCGAGTCCAGCACGTTGCCGAGCCACCACCGGGGGTGGGTGAGGTCCTCGCCCTGCCCGTCGGAGACGACCGGCGCCACCACGTGGATGAGGACGACGGCGGCCATGGCGACCACCCGGGCACCGTCCATCCACCCCGTCGCGGACGCCACCGCCGGTTCGCGGACACCGGCGGGGGACGCGGCCACGGTGGTCATCGCCCGACGCTATCCACGCCCGGCGGTCCGGCCCGGGACCGCCCGGGCCGGGTGGTGTCAGCCGCGCAGGAGTGCGGCGTGGGACACCCGGGACGGACCGGCGCGGTCGGTCAGACCACCGGCGGCCGGCCGTGCCGGGCCATCCGGGCCACCGTGCGCCAGCGCAGCGGCCGCCGGTCGCCGGCCGGCGTGCGCCAGCCCTCGGCCCAGCCGCGGAACCACGGCAGCAGGGTGGCCGGCGTGCGCACCGAGCGGACCACCTGCAGGGCCGTCCAGGTCAGCACGTAGGGCACGCCGACCACCCAGGGGAGGTTGCGGCGGGCCAGCCAGACCCGGTTGCGGGCGTTGAGCCGGAAGAAGTCCGCGTGCCGGGTGGTCACGGTCACCGGGTGCACGGCGGCCAGGTCACCGGCGTAGTGCACCGTGGCGCCGGCGTCCCACACCCGCCAGGCCAGCTCGATGCCCTCGTGCGCGTAGAAGAACGGCGCCGGCCAGCCACCCGCCCGGTCGAACGCGGCCCGCCGGGCGACGACGGCACCCTCCCAGACGGAGAAGGCCGGGCTGGGCCGGGCGCGGTCGCCGACCCGCATCCGCGGCGTCCACCGGCGCGGCGGCGGGCCGCCGTCCGCGGCGTCGACCCGCGGCTGCAGCAGGCCCAGCCGGGGGTCGGCGGCGAACCGCCGGGCGGTCTCGGCCAGGAAGCCGGGGTCGGGCAGCGCGGCGTCGTCGTCCAGGAACAGCAGCAGGTCGCCCTCGACGTGCGGCACCCCGGCGTTGCGGCCGGCGGGGATGCCGACGTTCTCCGGCAGGACCACCGCCCGGACGCGCTGCGGCAGCCCGGCGGGCGCCCAGCCGTTGCCGACGACGACGACGTCGGTGCGCACGCCCCGCTGGGCGAGCACCGAGCGCACCGCACGGTCCAGCTCCGCCGGGCGGCGTCCCTGGGTGAGGACGACGACGCCGACCAGCGGCCGGTCAGTCACGGAGCAGCGCGGCCGGGTCGACGTCCGTGGCGACCGGGTCCACCGGGGCGGACCCCTCCAGCAGCTCGGCGGTCACCGAGGCGCTGAGGTGGGAGGCGAGCGCGTCCTCGCGCCGCACGTCGACGACGTGCCCCGTCCACGGGGAGATCAGCACGTCGAGGGAGGTCTCCGCCACCGCCTCCGAGCTGAGCAGGGTGTCCGCGGGCTCGGCGCCGAAGGCACGGGTGCGCATCGGGGTCGCCGTCCGCTCCGGGTTGATGCAGTTCACCCGGACGCCGTCGGCGGCCCACTCGTCGGCCAGCGCCTGGGTCAGGTTCACCACCGCGGCCTTGGCCGACGAGTAGAGGCTGTACCCGCTGCGGCCCCGGGTGTAGGAGCTGGAGGTGTAGAGCAGCAGCGAGCCGCCGGTGCGGGCCAGGTGCGGGTGGAAGACCTGCGCGATGTGGATCGGTGCCAGGTAGTTGACCTCGGTCGCCAGGTAGACGGTCTCCTCGCTGGTCGAGGCCAGCTCGCCGCGGGGCAGCACCCCGGCGGTGTTGACCACGAAGTCCACCCGGCCGCTGGCGGCCAGCACCTGCTCGCAGGCGGCCACGATGTCTGAGCGCCGCTCGACGTGGGTGCGGGTCTCCGACCGGCTGAAGGTGAACGTCCGCGCCCCGTGCGCCTCGGCCAGCCGCACCAGGTCGGCGCCGATCCCGTACGACCCGCCGAAGACGACGACCGTGCGCCCCTCGAGCGCGGCGCGGTACTCGGCGTCGAAGCGCGGCCGCGGGGCGGCGTGGCTGTCCAGCTGGAAGAGCTTGTCGGCGATGTAGACGTCGATCGGCTCGGTGACCTTCATGTTGCGGTCCTCGCCGCGGACGACGGCGATCGGCACGTCGGGCAGGTAGCGCAGCACCACGGTGCAGTCGTCGGTCGCCTGGAACTCCGGGTCGCCGGCCGCGATCCGGTAGGCCTCCCGGATCACCGACAGGCGGAAGCCCTGGGGGGTCTGCCCGCGGCGCAGCCGCCCGCGCTCGAGCACCTCGTCGATCGTGCGGCCGGTGTCGTCGACCCGGATGATGGTGTCCGCCGAGGGGATGGCCGTGTCGACGGCCTCGTACTCCTCCAGGGCGTCGATGCAGTCGGCGATGACCCGCTGGCTCAGCAGCGGCCGGACGGCGTCGTGGAACAGGACGTTGCACTCCTCGGCGCCGAGCGCGTCGATGGCGCGCTGCGTCGTCGCGTTGCGGGTGCCGGCGCCCTCGAGGACCCGCGTGACCTTCGGGTAGGCACCCGACCGGAGGATGTCGTGGACGGCGTCCAGATGGCCCGGCGTCATCAGCACGACCACCTCGTCGACCAGCGGGGAGGCGTTGAGCAACCCGATGGTGTGCTCGATGATCGGCTTGCCCGCGACCTTGACGAGCTGCTTGGGGATCGACAGACCGACCCGCGATCCCGTCCCCCCCGCGAGGACGACCGCCACGTTCCGCAATCTGGTCACTCGGGGAGAGTAGGTGCCTACGGTCAGCGACGCCCGGGTGGCTGGGCCGCCCGGGACCGGTGTGACGGACGGGTTCTGCGCACGCTGCGTGTCCGCACCAGAGTCCTGGGGTGAGGAGCACGCCTGCCGTCCGCCCCCGACGGGTGGTCCTGCGGTCCCCGGCGGGCGTCCCCGGGGCCTGCCGGGGGAAGCTGGGGGCGTGCTCCACGACCCCGACCGCCGATCCCCGCGCTGTGCCGCCTGCCGGCACGAGCGCGCGGTGCACGAGCACTGCAGGGCGGGCACCGACTGCGGCCGCTGCGACTGCGCGGCCTACCGGGTGTCGTTCGCCGCGGTGGTCCGCTCGCTGGTCCGGCGCCGCCGCCGCGCGCCGTCGCTGACCCGCTGAGGCAGGGGCGCGGCGGTCCGACGCCCTCACCCCCCGGGAGGATGCCCTGTTCGGGGACGGGCGGCAGGATCGGGTCATGCGCGTGCTCGTCACCGGGGGAGCGGGCTTCATCGGCTCGCACTACGTCCGGACCATGCTGACCGGCGGTTACCCCGGGTTCGAGGATGCCGAGGTGACCGTCTTCGACAAGCTCACCTACGCCGGCAACCCCGCCAACCTGGCCCCCGTGGCGGACTCCCCGCGGTACCGCTTCGTCCGCGGCGACATCTGCAGCGCCGCGGACCTCGGCGCGGCCCTCCCCGGGCACGACGTCGTGGTCAACTTCGCCGCCGAGTCGCACGTGGACCGCTCGATCACCGGCGCCTCGGAGTTCGTCCTGACCAACGTGCTCGGTGCCCAGCAGGTGTTCGAGGCCTGCCTGCGGCACGGCGTGCGCCGGGTCGTGCACGTCTCCACCGACGAGGTCTACGGCTCGATCGACGAGGGGTCCTGGACCGAGGACCACCTGCTGGAGCCGAACTCGCCGTACTCGGCGGCCAAGGCCGGCGGCGACCTGATCGCCCGCGCGTACGCGAAGACCTACGGGCTGGACATCTCGATCACCCGGTGCAGCAACAACTACGGGCCGTACCACTTCCCCGAGAAGGTCATCCCGCTGTTCGTCACCAACCTGCTCGACGGGCTCCGGGTGCCGCTCTACGGCGAGGGCGCCAACGTGCGCGACTGGCTGTTCGTCGACGACCACTGCCGGGGCATCCAGCTGGTCCTGGAGAAGGGCCTGCCCGGCGAGTTCTACAACATCGGCGGCGGCCGCGAGCTGTCCAACCGGGAGCTCACCGAGAAGCTGCTGGAGGCCACCGGCCGCGACTGGGGCTACGTCGAGCACATCGTCGACCCGCGCGGCGGCGGCCACGACCTGCGCTACTCGGTCGACCACTCCAAGACCGCCGCGCTCGGGTACGCCCCGCGGACGACCTTCGAGGACGGGCTGGCGCTCACCGTGCAGTGGTACCGGGACAACCGGGCCTGGTGGGAACCGCTCAAGTCCGCCGCGGCCACCGCACTGGCGTGACCGGATCCGGGCCCACCGCCTGGCTGGTCACCGGCGCCCGCGGGCAGCTCGGCGGCGACCTGCTGGCCGTCCTCGCCGGGCGGGCGGGCGACGACGTCACCGCACTCGGCCGCACCGAGCTGGACCTGACCGACGAGCGGGCCGTGCGCGCCGTCGTCCGCGGCTGGCTGGCCGCCGCCCACCGGTCCGGACGGCGGCCCGTCGTCCTCAACGCCGCTGCCTACACCGCCGTCGACGCCGCCGAGACCGACGAGGACACGGCGCTGCTGGTCAACGGCCGCGCCCCCGGCTGGCTGGCCGAGGAGCTGGCCGGACACGGGCGGCTGGTGCACGTCTCCACCGACTACGTCTTCGACGGCACGGCGACCGAGCCCTACCCGGTGGACGCCCCGGTGGCGCCGCGCTCGGCCTACGGCCGGACCAAGGCGGTGGGGGAGCGGGCGGTCACGGCCGCCGGCGGAGACGCCACCGTCGTCCGCACCTCCTGGGTGTACGGGGCGCACGGCGGCAACTTCGTGCGCACCATGGCCGGCCGCGCCCTCGCCGGCGCCCCCGTCTCGGTGGTCGACGACCAGGTCGGCTCGCCGACCTGGGCCGCCGACCTGGCGGCCGGACTGGTCGAGCTCGGCGCCCGGCCCGGCCCGGTGCCGCCGGTGCTGCACCGCACCGATGCCGGCGCGGTCAGCTGGTACGGCCTGGCGCGCGCGGTCTACGAGGAGCTCGGTGCCGACGCGGGCCTGGTCGGCCCGACGACGACCGCGGACTTCCCGCGGCCGGCGCCGCGCCCGGCGTGGTCGGTGCTCGACGGCGCCGCGTGGCTGGCCGCCGGCCTGCCCGCGCCCCGGCCGTGGCGGGCGGCGCTGCACGCGGCCCTCCCGCACGTGGCGCTGCAGGGGTGGCCGGCCCGCTGAGCGCGGTGTCCGCGGGACGCCGGACACCGGAGGGACGGACGGGACGGATCGTCGGCGAACCGACGGCCGCGTCGACTCAAGATCGACGTCCGGCTGGCCGATGGTCTGGGTGGACAGATGCGCCCGCGACCCGGGTGCAGCCGCCGCGCTCCACCGGAGGTCCACCCCGTGCGCCGCCTGCTCGCAGGAACCACCGCCGTCGTCGCCTTCACCGCGGTCGTCCTGGTGGCACCCGTCTACGCCGAGCCGGTCCCCGAGGCCGAGCCCGTCGCCACGTCGGTCGACGAGGTGGCCATGGGGTCGGTCGACGACCCCGCGCCCGAGGCGGAGGTGCAGGAAGGCACCACCGACCTGGTCGCCGGGATCTCCGAAGCCGAGCCGGCGCTGACCGTGACCGCCACGGACGTCGACGAGTTCTCCATGGTCGGCGTCACGTGGGAGCTGGACCCGGCGGTCACCGACACCGTGGTCCAGGTGCGGGTGCGCGGCGCCGGCGGCCGGTGGGGGGCGTGGACCGAGGTCGCCGCGGAGGCGCCCCAGCAGGCTGCGGACGCCGACACGGACACCACCGTGCGGGGCGGGACCGAGCCCCTGTGGACCGGCCCGGCCACCGCGGTGGAGGCCGAGCTGGTCACCCGCTCCGGCGCCCGGCCCACCGACGTGCAGCTGGACCTGGTCGACCCGGGGGAGAGCCCGGCCGACGGCTCGCTGGGCAGCCCGGACATCCAGGACACCGCCGACGCGGCGGCGACCATGCCGCCGGTGTTCTCGCGCGCCCAGTGGGGCGCCGACGAACGGCTGATGACCTGGACGCCCCAGTACGCCAGCACCATCAAGGCCGCCACGGTGCACCACACCGCCGGCTCGAACGGCTACGCCGCCGACCAGGTGCCGGCGATCATGCGTTCGATGTACACCTACCACGCGAAGAGCCTGGGCTGGGGGGACATCGGCTACAACGTCGTCGTCGACCGGTTCGGCCGGCTCTGGGAGGGCCGCTCCGGCGGGCTGGCCAGCACCGTGGTCGGCGCGCACGCCGGCGGGTTCAACACCGGCACCTTCGGGGTGTCGATGATGGGCAACTACGACGTCGTCGGCACGCCGCAGGCGATGGTCGACTCGGTCGCGGCGGTCATCGCGTGGAAGTTCTCCCTCTACGGCGTCAACCCGCGGGGGACGACGACGCTCACCTCCGGCGGCACGGACAAGTTCCGCGCGGGGACCGCGGTCACCCTCCCGACCGTCCACGGGCACCGCGACACCAAGAGCACCGCCTGCCCGGGCCGCTACGGCTACGCGCGGCTGGGCGAGATCCGCGACGAGGCGGCCGCCAGGCTGGCGGACCAGAAGTCGCCCATCCGCACCCGCTACGACGCCGACGCCGGGCTGCGCTCCTGGCTGGGTGCGCCGGTGGGCGGGGAGCAGACGGAGGCCGGAGTCACCTGGCAGGTCTACAGCAACGGCGCCCGGCTGTACTCCTCCCCCCTCGGCGGCGTCCGGCTGGTGCTGGGCGGCATCCTGGAGAAGTACCTCGCCTCCGGCGGCCCGGCCGTCCTCGGCCCGCCGGTCAGCGACGACGCGCCCACCGCCGGCGGCCGTGGGGCCCTCGTCCGCTTCCAGCACGGCGACGTCTACTGGTCCCCGGCCACCGGGTCGCAGCTGGTCCGCGGCAACATCCTCGCGAAGTGGCTGTCCACCGGCGGCGCAGCCGGCGGCCTGGGCTTCCCGACCACGAGCGACGCGCCGACGCCCGACGGCCGCGGCTACTTCGTGCGCTTCCAGGGCGGTGACGTCTACTGGTCGCAGGCCACCGGCGCGCACCACGTCGTCGGCGGCATCCGCGAGGCGTGGGGCGCCGCCGGGGGAGCCGGGGGCTACCTGGGCTTCCCGACGACCAGCGACACCGTCGTCCCGGGCCGCGGAGCCTACGTGCGCTTCCAGGGCGGCGACGTCTACTGGTCGCCGACGACCGGCGTCCGCATCGTGCGGGGGGAGATCCTCAAGGCCTACCGGGCCGCCGGGGGGCCGGCCGGGAAGCTGGGCTTCCCCACCACCAGTGACGCGCCGACGCCCGAGGGGCGGGGTTACGTCGTGCGCTTCCAGGGCGGCGACGTCTACTGGTCGCCGACGACCGGCGCCCGCACCGTGCGCGGCTCCATCCGCACCACCTGGCTGCGCACCGGCGGCCCGGGGGGCTACCTGGGCTTCCCGACGACCAGCGAGGCCTCCGTCGCCAGGGGCCGCGGCGCGTTCAGCCGGTTCCAGGGCGGTGACGTGTACTGGTCGCCGACGACCGGCACCCGCATCGTCCGCGGCGAGATCCTCGCCGCCTACCGGGCGACCGGGGGTCCGACCGGGTTCCTCGGCTTCCCCACCAGCAGCGACGCACGCACGCCGGACGGGCGCGGCTGGTTCGTGCGCTTCCAGGGCGGCGACGTCTACTGGTCGCCGACGACCGGCGCCCGCTACGTGATGGGAGCGATCCGGGACACCTGGCTGGCCGCCGGTGGCTCTGGCGGCTACCTGGGCTTCCCGACCACCAGTGACACCGTCGTGCCCGGGCGCGGGGCGTACGTCCGCTTCCAGGGCGGGGACGTCTACTGGTCCCCGACCACGGGCACGCAGATCGTCCGCGGCGAGATCCTCGCGGCGTACCGGGCCGCCGGCGGGCCGACCGGGCGGCTGGGCTTCCCGACGACCAGTGACGCGCGGACCCGCGACGGCCGCGGCTACGTCGTGCGCTTCCAGGGCGGCGACATCTGGTGGTCACCGTCCACCCGTGCCCGCATCGTCTCCGGCGCGACGGCGTCCGCCTTCTGGACGCGAGGGGGCAGCTCCTCGGCCCTGGGCTTCCCGACGCGGTCCACCTACTCCGTTAGCGGGGGCACCCGCACCGACTTCCAGGGCGGCCGGATGACCTGGAGGGCGAGCACCGGTGCCGTCTCGGTGTCGCGGTGAGCACACCCGACCCACACCCCGCGTCGATCCCGTAAGCGGGTCGTCACTGCCCGTAGCGTCCCGAGTGCAACCCGGGTCGGCCGCTGTCCCGTGCGGGGCACGGGTCCCGCCTGCCGCCCGGACACCGATGACCGCCCCCCGTGGGCGACCTGGGAGTGCCCGATGCCCCGCAACACCCGCCGCCGTCGCCGCCCCACCCTGCTCCTGGTGACCCTGCTCCTGGTCGCCGGGGCGCTGGGCCTCTGGACCCGGACCGGGGACACGGTGCCGGCCGCGGCCGGCACCGCCCCGGCCGCCCCGTCGGCGGGTGCGCCGACGCCCTCGGCGCCCACGGCCACGGCGCCCACGTCCGCGACCCGGGACGAGCCCACGGGGGAGGAGCCCGGCGACGACGCGGCGCGGACCGCGGCGCAGACCACCGCGCGGACCACGGCGCAGCCGACCGCCCCCACCGCGCCCGACGGCGAGCAGGCCGCCGGGCCCGCGGCGGCCGCCGTCGCGCTGACCTACGCCGGCTACGACGCCGCCGTCGGTGCCGTCGTCGCCGGCGGCTACGCGGCCGACGTCGTGGAGGTCGACGCCACCTGCACGCTGGCCCTCAGCCGCGACGGCGTCGAGCTGCGCGGCGAGGCGCTGGGCACGCCCAGCGCAGCCACCACCGACTGCGGCGAGGTGCGGGTGGGCGGCGACGCGCTGACCCCCGGCACCTGGCAGGCGGTGCTCGTCTACACCTCCGCGACGTCGGCCGGCGAGTCCGCCGCCGTGGAGGTGGAGGTCCCGTGACGTCTCGCCTGCGCCTGGTCGCCACCTGCCTGCTCGCCCTGGGCCTGGCGTTCGTCGCCACCGGCGGCTCCGCGCCGCCGCTGCAGCCGGACCTGACCGAGTCGGCCGAGCTGGGACTGTTCGACCCCGGGAACATCATCGACGACGACCTCTTCTACAACGCCGGCGCGATGGACGCCGCGCAGATCCAGGGCTTCCTCGTCACCAAGGGCAGCGCGTGCTCCGGTGACCTGTGCCTCAAGAACCTGCGGCAGGACACCTGGAGCCGCACGGCGGACCAGTACTGCGCGGCCTACGCGGGCCGGGAGCGGGAGACGGCGGCGGAGATCCTCGCCAAGGTCTCCCGCGCCTGCGGGGTCAACCCGCAGGTGCTGCTCGTGCTCCTGCAGAAGGAGCAGGGCCTGATCCGGACGGCGGAGCCGACGGAGCGGAAGCTGCGCATCGCGGTCGGGTACGGCTGCCCGGACACCGCCCCCTGCGACGCCCAGTACTACGGCTTCTACAACCAGCTCTACCACGCGGCCCACCGCTTCCAGTACTACCGGGCGAACCCGGCGAAGTTCGGCCACCGGGCGGGCGTCACCAACAACGTCCGGTACCACCCGAACGCCGACTGCGGCACCCTGCGGGTCTACATCCAGAACCAGGCCACCGCGGGGCTGTACAACTACACCCCCTACACGCCGAACAAGGCCGCTCTGGACGCCGGTTACGGCACCGGGGACGCCTGCTCGGCGTACGGCAACCGCAACTTCTTCAGCTACTTCACCGACTGGTTCGGCAGCACCCAGTCCGGCCCGGCGTCCATCGACGACAAGTACACGCACCTGCGGGCCTCCGGGGTGGACCTGGGCGGCTCGACCTCCCGGGTGACCTGCGACCAGCCCCACGGCGGCTGCTACCGCAGCTACCAGGGCGGCACGATCTTCTGGTCCCGGGACACCGGCCCCCACGTCGTCCGGGGGGCGATCCTCGAGCGCTACCTGTCCCTCGGCGGCCCGCGCCTGCTGGGCTACCCGACCGGCGACGACACCGCGGCCCCGTTCGGCACCGGCTGGTACACCGACTTCCAGGGCGGTGCCATCTACTGGTCGTCGGCCACCGGCGCCCGCGAGGTGCGCGGCGTGCTGCTCGCCACCTGGCGGGCCAAGAACGCCCAGGCCGGGGTGCTGGGCTACCCGGTCGGCGGGGACGAGGCCGTCCCCGGCGGTTTCCGCACCCGCTTCCAGGGCGGGACGCTCTACTGGTCGGCCACCACCGGCGCCCGGATGCTCCGCGGCGCGCTGCTCGCGCGCTACGAGAGCGCCGGCGGCCCCCGGGCGCTCGGCTTCCCGACGAGGGACGACGGCCCGACCCGGGGCGGCGCCACGGTCGAGCTGCAGGGCGGGGCGATCTACTGGTCCCCGGACACCGGGGCGCACGTCGTCCGCGGGGCCGTGCTCCGCAAGTGGCGGCAGTGGGGGGCGGAGTCCGGGCAGCTGGGCTACCCGACGGGTGGCGAGACCGCCGTCGCGTCGGGCGTGCGGGCGACCTTCACGGGGGGCGACGTCTTCTGGTCCTCCTCGACCGGCGCGAGGGTCCTGCGCGGGCCGGTCCTGCAGCGCTACCTCGCCCACGGCGGGCCGAGGGTTCTCGGCTTCCCGACGACGCACGACGTCGCTGCAGCCGGGGGCGGCCGCCGGGCCGAGCTGCAGGGCGGGGCGGTGTACTGGTCACGGGAGACCGGGGCGCACGTGGTGCGGGGGGACATCCTGGCCCGCTGGCGCCAGCTGGGTGGGGAGTCCGGCCGGCTGGGGTACCCGATCGGCAGTGACGCGGCCACGGCCCGCGGCGGCTACGTGACCGCCTTCCGCAACGGCACGATCTACTGGTCGAGGTCGACCGGGCCCAAGGTGCTGCGGGGCGCGATCCTGCGGCGGTACGAGGCCCACGGGGGCCCGGGCGTGCTGGGCTTCCCGACCGCGGACGAGGTCTCCATCCGCGGCGGCGCGAGGGCCGAGCTGCAGGGCGGGGCGGTGTACTGGTCACCGGAGACCGGGGCGCACGTGGTGCGGGGGGACATCCTGGCCCGCTGGCGCCAGCTGGGTGGGGAGTCCGGCCGGCTGGGGTACCCGATCGGCAGTGACGCGGCCACGGCCCGCGGCGGCTACGTGACCGCCTTCCGCAACGGCACGATCTACTGGTCGAGGTCGACCGGGCCCAAGGTGCTGCGGGGCGCGATCCTGCGGCGGTACGAGGCCCACGGGGGCCCGGGCGTGCTGGGCTTCCCGACCGCGGACGAGGTCTCCATCCGCGGCGGCGCGAGGGCCGAGCTGCAGGGCGGGGCGGTGTACTGGTCACCGGAGACCGGGGCCCGCGTGGTCGAGGCCCCCGCCGCACGGGCCTACGCCGACATGGGCGGTCCGGCGTCCTGGCTCGGGTTCGTGACGCGCGACACCCGTGCCGTGTCCGGCGGTCGCCGGACCGACTTCCAGGGCGGCCACCTGCTGGTCACCGCGGACGGCAGGGTCACCGCCCACCGCGGCTGACCTGCGCCGACGGCGGCGGCCGCCGGTCCCCGCGGTGGGACCGGCGGCCGCCGCCGTGCGGCCGTGCGGTCGGCGTGGGGCGGGACGGACGGGTCCGTGCGGCCACGTGGTGGCGCTGTGACGGACGGGGGCCGGTGCCCCGGCCGGTGGCGGGCCCGGACCGGGTGGCGCGGTTATGCTGCCGACGTCGAACCGGTCCGGGGCCCAGTCCTCGGTGTGGCCGGTGGGTCGCCCGTGCCTGCGGGTGGACCGAGCGGGCCGGCCCCGTACACGCCGTCGTCCTGAGGACTGCACATCCAATGACCACCACATCCGCCGAGCCCGCCGCCGCGCAGGAGCAGCCGGACACCGCCAGCCTGGCGCAGCGGGTGCTGACCCTGCCACCTGCCCTCGGCCTGCCGGCCGAGCTGTACGCCAAGCGGGTCCAGGGCCGCGTCCGCCTGCAGCGGACCGCGTTCACCCTGGACCCCCACGCGGCGCTGAGCACCAACACCTACTTCGGCCGGGTCCCCGCGTCCTACTGGCAGCGCTGGACCGGTGTCACCGAGGTGACCTTCGAGGCCGAGTACGCCGGCACCGGCGTCGTCGAGCTGTTCGCCAGCGACTTCGCCGGCGAGGAGCGCACCGTGGGCGGGCAGGCGCTCGACGGCGAGGGCCGCGTGCGGCTCACCGTGGCCGTCGACAAGTTCGTCGACGGCGGCGCGGTCTGGGCGGACTTCCGCGCCGGCGAGGCCGAGCTGTCCGTCTCCGGCGCGCGCTGGACGATCCCGCACCCGCCGCGGCCGCGGCGGACCTCCGTGGTCATCTGCACGCACAACCGGCCCACGGACTGCGTCAAGACCCTGCAGGCGCTGGCCGCCGACCTCCCCGCGCTCGACGCGCTGGACACCGTCTACGTCGTCGACCAGGGCGACAAGCGGGTGTCCGCGCAGCCGGAGTTCGCGCAGATCTCCGCCGACCTCGCCGGCCGGCTGCGCTACATCACCCAGGCCAACCTCGGCGGCGCCGGGGGCTTCACCCGCGGCATGTACGAGATCGCCGAGGTCCAGGCCGAGCACCACGCCAACATCCTGTTCATGGACGACGACATCGTCCTGGAGCCGGAGTCGATCATCCGGCT
Source organism: Geodermatophilus pulveris (assembly GCF_900188375.1). Classification (GTDB taxonomy): domain Bacteria; phylum Actinomycetota; class Actinomycetes; order Mycobacteriales; family Geodermatophilaceae; genus Geodermatophilus; species Geodermatophilus pulveris. The sequence goes on from NZ_FZOO01000001.1 coordinate 354,492, forward strand.
GACCGCGTTCGCCAACTCCGCGCGGCAGCCGATCATCGTGGGCGCGCAGATGCTCTACGCGCTGCACCCGAAGCGGCTGCACACCGGCGCGGAGTACGCCGACCTCAGCACGCTGGAGGCCGGCAAGGTCGTCTCCGGCGCGCTGTGGAACGAGGACATGACCGAGGAGAACCAGGAGGTCCGCGTCGACGCGGTCTACAACGCCTGGTGGAGCGCCATCCTCCCCTCGGAGATCGTGTCGGCGACCGGCTACCCGCTGCCGGTGTTCTTCCAGTGGGACGACATCGAGTACGGCCACCGGGCCCGCGAGAACGGCTTCACCACGGTCACCCTCCCCGGGGCCGGCGTGTGGCACGCGGACTTCACCTGGAAGGACCAGGACGACTGGTCCCGGTACTTCAGCGTCCGCAACAGCCTGATCACCGCCGCCCTGCACTCGGGGTTCTCCGGCCGCGGCCTGGCCCGCGTGCTGTTCGGGCGCATGGTCGCCTACGTGACCGCCATGCAGTACGGCCTGACCGCGACCGCGATCAAGGGCGTCGAGGACTTCCTCGCCGGCCCGGAGGTGCTGCGCGACGGCGGCCAGCGGGCACTCACCGAGGTCCGCGAGCTGCGCCGGGCCTACCCCGAGACGGTGCGGCACAGCGCCTCCGACGTCCCGGGGATGACGCTGCGCGGCGAGGACACCGAGCGCGCCGACCCGCACCCGTCGATGCTCAAGGCCGTCCTCGCCAAGCGCGTCCTGTGGCAGCTGACCGGCCGCACCTCCGGCGCGGCGAACGTCCCGCTCGAGGACTCGCAGTGGTGGCACGTGTCCCGGTTCCGGAAGGTCGTCGTCACCGACGCCTCCCAGGAGGGCGTGCGGATCCGCCGGTTCGACCGGGACACCGCCGTGCGGCTGGTCCGCGAGTCCGCCGCGGTCTGCCTGCGCCTGGCCAAGGAGGGCCCGGCGGTGGCCGCCGCCTACCGCCAGGCGCTGCCGGAGCTCACCAGCCGGGAGAACTGGCGGCGGCTGTTCGACGGCGGGGCCGAGTAGGCCATGGCGTCGAGCAGCACGGCGTCCAGCAGCACGACCGCGCCCGGCTCCGCCGCGGCCACCGCCCCGGCGGCCCCGCCGGGCGTCAAGCCCCCGGGCCCCGACTTCCGCTCGGCGTTCCGCGACCTCGCCCGCGGCTGGGGGCAGCGCGAGCTGTGGCTGCAGCTGGGCTGGCAGGACATCCGCCAGCGCTACCGGCGCTCGGTCCTCGGCCCGATCTGGATCACCATCAGCATGGCGGTCACCGCCATCGCCCTCGGGATCCTGTACTCCGCGCTGTTCGGCCTGGACCTGGCGACGCTGCTGCCGCACGTCCTCGTCGGGATGATCGTGTGGACGTTCATCGCCGGGTGCATCTCCGAGGGCTCGGAGGTGTTCGTGGCGAACTCCGGCCTGATCACCCACCTGCCCGCGCCGATCAGCATCCACGTGTACCGGCTGGTGTGGCGCCAGACGCTGTTCTTCGCGCACAACCTGATCGTCTACGGCGTCATGCTGCTGGTGTTCCCGCAGCCGCTGTGGTGGACCGACCTGTCGATCTTCCTGGCGTTCGCCCTGCTCGTCGTCAACGGCATGTGGGTCGCGCTGCTCGTCGGCATCGTCAGCACCCGGTTCCGCGACCTGCCGCCGGTGATCCAGAGCGTCGTCCAGCTGCTGTTCTTCCTGACGCCGATCGTCTGGATGTACGACGTCCTGCTGGCCAACCCGGCCGTCGCCGAGCGGGCACGGTGGGTGGAGGTCAACCCGCTGTTCCACTTCGTGGAGCTCGTCCGGCGCCCGATGCTGGGCCAGGACCAGGAGTGGCGCACCTGGTTCATCGTCTCGGGCATCGCCGTCGTCGGCTGGGCCCTGACGCTGCTGGTCATGCGGCGCTACCGCGGCCGCGTCGCGTACTGGGTCTGAGGGAGAGCCACCCCATGGTCAGCATCGACGTCCACGACGCCTGCGTCGACTTCCCGATCTTCGACGCGAAGTCGCGGTCCCTCAAGCACACCGTGCTGGGCGTGGTGGGCGGCAACGTGGCCGCCAACACCCGCAAGGTCGTGGTGATCGAGGCGCTGCGCGGCATCGACCTGCACCTGCGCGACGGCGACCGGCTGGCGCTGGTCGGCCACAACGGGGCGGGCAAGTCCACGCTGCTGCGGCTGCTGTCGGGCATCTACGAGCCGACCCGCGGGCAGGCCCTGGTCAACGGCCGGGTCGCCCCGGTGTTCGACCTCGGCGTCGGGATGGACCCGGAGATCTCCGGGCTGGAGAACATCCTGGTGCGCGGCCTGTTCCTCGGCATGAGCCGCAAGCAGATGGAGGCCCGGGTCGACGACATCGCCGAGTTCACCGAGCTCGGCAACTTCCTGCACATGCCGCTGCGCACCTACTCCACCGGCATGCGGGTGCGCCTGGCGCTCGGCGTCGTCACCAGCATCGACCCGGAGATCCTGCTGCTCGACGAGGGCATCGGCGCGGTCGACGCCGCGTTTCTCGAGCGGGCCAAGGGCCGGCTCAAGGACCTCGTGGACCGCGCCGGGCTGCTCGTCTTCGCGTCGCACTCCGACGACCTGCTCCAGCAGCTGTGCACCTCGGCGCTGTGGATGGAGCACGGCACCATCCGCCAGCAGGGCCCGCTCGACGAGGTCCTCGACGCCTACAAGGGCCGCGAGCACGCGCCCTCGGGGGGCTGAGTGTCCGCAGCGGCGCCCCACCCGGACGGCGAGCGGGTCGTCGCGGTCATCGTCACCCGGCACCGGCCGGAGTCCCTCGCGCAGGCGCTGGAGGCCCTGGCGGTGCAGACCCGGCCGGTGGACTCCGTCGTCGTCGTCGACAACGGCCCGGACCAGCCGGCCGAGGAGGTCGTGCGCAGCTGCGGGCTGCCGCACACCTACCTGCTCTCCCAGGCCAACCTCGGCGGCGCCGGCGGGTTCGCCCTCGGCATGCTCACCGCGCTCGCCGACGGGGCGGACTGGGTGTGGTGCGCCGACGACGACGGCCGGCCCGCCGACGAGCACGTGCTGGCGACCCTGCTGTCGGTGGCCCGGGCGCGCGGGCTGGCCGAGGTGTCACCCGCGGTCGCCGACATCGACGCGCCGGGCAGCTTCGCCTTCCCGGTGCGCACCGGCCTGCGCTGGAAGGGCGACCGGGCCGGCCTCGGCGGCGAGGACTTCCTGCCCGGCTACGCCTCGCTGTTCAACGGCGCGCTGTTCGCCGCGGCCACGCTCGCCCAGACCGGCGTGCCGGACCTGCGGCTGTTCGCCCGCGGCGACGAGACGGAGATCCACCGCCGGCTGGTGCGCGCCGGGCTGCCCTTCGGCACCGCGCTGCACGCCACCTACCTGCACCCCAACGGCCGGGACGAGTTCAAGCCGATCCTCGGCGGGCGGCTGAGCGCGCAGTACCCCGAGTCGGAGTGGAAGCGCTTCTACACCTACCGCAACCGCGGCTACCTGATGCGCCAGCCGGGCATGCGCTGGCTGTTCCCGCTGGAGCTGGTCCGGTTCGGCTGGTTCTTCCTCGTCACCCGCCGCGACCTCCCCGGGTTCCGGGACTGGCTGCGCCTGGTGCGCGCCGGCCGCGCGGAGCGGTTCACCCCCGCGGGCTGAAGCGCTGGAACGGCCGCCCCTCAGGGCCCCGCGCCGAGCGTGCGAGGCGCGGGGGGAGGGGTGGTCCTCCTCAGTCGTCGAGGCTGCCGTCGAGCGAGCCGCCCTGGTCGAAGAAGGGGCGGATGCGGTTCTCGAACATGGTGAGCGCCGAGCCGATGGCCATGTGCATGTCGAGGTACTTGTAGGTGCCCAGCCGCCCGCCGAACAGGACCCGCTTCTCGGCGGCCTCCTTGGCGGCCAGCTCCCGGTAGCGCTCCAGCTTGGCGCGGTCCTCAGGCGTGTTGATCGGGTAGTACGGCTCGTCGCCGGTCTCGGCGAACCGGGAGTACTCGCGGACGACGACGGTCTTGTCCGTCGGGTAGTCCCGCTCGGGGTGGAAGTGCCGGAACTCGTGGATCCGGGTGAAGGGCACGTCCTCGTCGGCGTAGTTCATGACCGACGTCCCCTGGAAGTCCCCGACGGGCAGGACCTCGGTCTCGAAGTCCAGCGTCCGCCAGCCGAGCTCGCCGGCCTGGTAGTCGAAGTACTTGTCGATCGGCCCGGTGAACACCGTCGGGACGTCGGCCGGCAGGTCCTCGCGGACGTCGAAGTAGTCCGTCTGCAGCCGCACCTCGATGTTCGGGTGGTCGGCCATCCGCGTCAGCCACGCGGTGTAGCCGTCCTTGGGCAGGCCCTCGTAGGTGTCGTTGAAGTACCGGTTGTCGAACGTGTAGCGCACCGGGAGGCGGGCGATCACCGCGGCGGGCAGCTCGGTGGGCTCGGTCTGCCACTGCTTCTTCGTGTAGCCGCGGATGAACGCCTCGTACAGCGGGCGGCCGATCAGGGAGATCGCCTTCTCCTCGAGGTTGGCGGCCTCGGCGGTGTCGATCTCGCCGGCCTGCTCGGCGACCAGCGCCCGGGCCTCGCTGGGGGAGAAGCTGCGGCCGAAGAACTGGCAGAGCGTGGCCAGGTTCATCGGCAGCGAGTAGGTCTGCCCCTGGTAGGTCGAGTAGACCTTGTGCTGGTACGTCGTGAACTCGGTGAACTGGTTGACGTACTGCCAGACCCGCTCGTTGGACGTGTGGAACAGGTGGGCGCCGTAGACGTGCACCTCGATGCCGGTCTCCGGCTCGGGCGCGGAGTAGGCGTTGCCCCCGAGGTGGTCGCGGCGGTCGATGACCAGCACGCGCTTGTCCAGCTGGGTGGCGACCCGCTCGGCGACCGTGAGGCCGAAGAACCCGGAGCCGACGACGACGAGATCAGGACTGGGAGTCACGCCTGGCGACTGTACCGGCGGGGGACGGCGTGAACGGGGCGTTGCAGGTGGACGTGTGACGGGCCCGTCCCCCTCGTCACACCGGCCCCGTGCAGCCCAGCCGGCGTGCCGTGGGGCGCCCGCCGGCGCCGGGACGCGCCTCGTAGGGTCTCCCGCGTGAGCGCACCCCGGCCGGACGCCCCCCTCCGCGTGGTGGCGGTGACGTACTCGCCGGGCGAGGTCCTGGAGGGCTTCGTCGAGTCGCTCGCCGGGGCCGCCACGCGGCCGGTCGAGGTGGTGCTGGCCGACAACGGCTCCACCGACGGCGTCCCGGAGCGGGTCGCCGCCCGCCACCCGCACGTGCGGCTGCTGCGCACCGGCGGCAACGTCGGCTACGGCGCGGCGGTGAACGCCGGGATGGCCGGGCTGACCGAGGGGTACGCCGTCGTCGCCAACCCCGACCTGTGGTTCGAGCCCGGCTCGGTCGACGAGCTGCTGGCCGTGGCCGCCCGGTGGCCGCGCGCGGCCACGGTGGGCCCGGCGATCCGCACGCCGGGCGGGGAGCTCTACCCCTCCGCCCGCGACCTGCCGCGGCTGTCCACCGGCGCGGGGCACGCGCTGCTCGGCTGGGCCTGGCCGGGCAACCCGTGGACGGCGCGGTACCGGCGGGAGCGGGAGGAGCCCCGGGAGCGGCCGGCCGGCTGGCTGTCGGGCTCCTGCCTGCTCGTCGACGTCGCCGCCTTCTGGTCCGTCGGCGGCTTCGACCCCGGCTACTTCATGTACTTCGAGGACGTCGACCTCGCCCAGCGGCTGTCCCGCCGCGGCTGGCTGCACGTCTACGCGCCGTCGGCCGTGGTCACCCACGAGGGCGGCCACGCGACGCGCCGGGAGCCGCACCGCATGCAGCGGGTGCACCACACCAGCGCGCTGCGCTACCTGTCCGCGCAGTACCCGCTGCGCCGGCACGCCCCCCTGCGAGGGGCCTTCCGGGTCGGCCTGGGCGGCCGGATGCTCGTCTCCTACGTGAGCGGGCGGGTGGCCGCGGGGGCCCGCTTCCAGCGCCGCGCCGACGGGGTGGGCCGGGCGGCGCGCACGCAGGGGACGGACTGACGTGCGGCACGCGGTGGTCATGGCCGGCGGGTCCGGCACGCGGCTGTGGCCGCTGTCCCGGGGCGGCCGGCCCAAGCAGCTGATCGACGTCGTGGCCGGCCCGGACGGCGGCGCGCACAGCCTGCTGGCCGAGGCGTTCGCCCGGCTGGAGACCGTGCTGCCGGCCGACCGGATCTGGGTGTGCACCGCCGCCCGCTACGGCGAGCAGGTGCGCGCCGCGCTGCCCCGGCTGCGCGCCGACCGGCTGGTGCTCGAGCCGGTCGCCCGCGACACCGCCAACGCCGTCGGCCTGGCCGCCGCGCTGGTCGCCGACGTGGACCCCGACGCCGAGCTCGCCGTGGTCAGTGCCGACCACGTCATCCGGCCGGTCGAGCGGTTCGCCGCGGCGCTGACCACCGCCTACGACGCGCTCGCCGAGCGCCCGCGGTCGCTGGTCACCCTCGGCGTGCGGCCCACCACGCCGGCCACCGGCTTCGGCTACGTGCGGCGCGGCGCCCCCACCGGGCTGCCCGGAGTGGCCGAGGCGGCGTCCTTCCGCGAGAAGCCCGACCGCGCCACCGCCGAGGCCTACCTCGCCTCGGGGCAGTACCTGTGGAACTCCGGGATGTTCGTCTGGCGCGCGGCCACCGTCCTGCACGCGCTGGCCGACCACCTGCCGGCTAGCGCCGAGGGCCTGGCCCGCGTCGTCGCCGTCCCGGCCGGGCCGCAGCGCGACGCCGTCCTCGCCGAGGTGTTCCCCACGCTGCCGCGGATCAGCGTCGACCACGCCGTCCTGGAGCCGGCGGCCACCGAGCCCGGCCGGGTGCTGGTGGCCGACCTGGACGCGGACTGGCTCGACGTCGGCTCGTGGCCGGCGCTGGCGCAGACCCTGGAGCGGGTGGGGGAGGACGCCGTCGCCGGCCTGGCGGTCACCCTCGACAGCGCCGGCAACATCGTGTTCAGCGACGACCCCGACCACCTGGTGGCGCTGGTCGGCCTGCGGGACAGCGTCGTCGTGCACACCGCGGACGTGACCATGGTGTGCCCGGTGGCCGACGCCGAGCGGGTCAAGCAGCTGCTGGCCGCCGTCGAGGAGCGGCACGGGTCGAGGTTCAGCTGAGCGGCGTCGCTAGCCTGCCCGCGTGAAGAGCTTCGACGTCGCCGCTGTCGTCTCCGGCGGGGCCTCCGGCCTGGGTGCGGCCACCGTCCGGGCGCTGGCCGCCCGCGGGGCCGCCGTGACCGTCCTGGACCGGGACGAGGAGCGGGGGGCCGCGCTCGCCGCCGAGCTGGGCGGGCCCACCACCTTCGCGCGCACCGACGTCACCGACGAGGCCTCGGTGCAGGCGGCGGTGGCGGACGCGACGGGCAAGGACCGGCCGCTGCGGATCGCGGTCAACTGCGCCGGCATCGGCTGGGCGCAGCGCACGGTGGGCAAGGGCGACGTCCCGCACGACCTGGAGCCGTTCGTGCGCACCGTCATGGTGAACCTGGTCGGCACGTTCAACGTGCTGCGGCTGGCCGCCGCCGCGATGGCCGCCACCGAGCCCGGGGAGGACGGCGAGCGCGGCGTCGTCGTGAACACCGCCTCCATCGCCGCCTACGACGGGCAGATCGGCCAGGTGGCCTACGCCGCGTCCAAGGGCGGCATCGTCGGCCTGACCCTCCCCGCGGCGCGCGACCTCGCCGGCATCGGCGTGCGGGTGTGCACCATCGCCCCCGGCCTGGTGGACACGCCGCTGCTGGCCGGCCTGCCCGAGGAGGCCCGCCGCAACCTCGCCGCGGGCATACCCTTCCCGAGGCGCCTCGGCCGCCCGGAGGACTTCGCCCAGCTCGCCCTGGACGTCGTCGAGCACGGCTACCTCAACGGCGAGGTCATCCGGATGGACGGCGCGCTGCGGATGGCGCCGCGCTGACCCCGCCGATCGCCGGTCCCTCTTCCCCGGGGAGCACCACCTGAGCACCACCACGCTGGACGCGCCCTCGTTCACCGACACCTGGCGGCCGCACTGGCCGCTGGACCTGCGCCGCACCCTGTACCCGCACCAGCGCAGCGCCGGTGACCCGGCCCTGCAGCACCGCGACGACGGCTGCTGGCGCACGGCCACCACCGCCGACGGCCCGGCGACCGTGCACGTCAGCGTCCGCGGCGGCGAGGTGCACGTGCGCGCCTGGGGCCCGGGTGCGGAGCGGGCCGGGGCGGCGGTGCCGGCCTGGCTGGGCGCCGACGACCGGCCGGAGGAGTTCGAGGCCGGCGGGCACCCGCTGCTGGACCGGGTGCACCGCGCCTCGCCGTGGCTGCGGATGAGCCGCACCGGGCGCACCTGGGACGCGCTGGTGCCCGCCGTCCTGGAGCAGAAGGTGACCGTCGTCGAGGCCCACCGCGTGTGGCGCGCACTGCTGCGGCTGGCCGGCGACCCCGCCCCCGGCCCGGCGCCCGCGGCGATGCGGGTGGTGCCCAGCCCGCAGCGGGTGCTGGCGGTCACCGACTGGGAGTGGCACCGGTGCGGGCTGGACGGCGCCCGCCGCCGGGCGCTGCGCGCGGTGGCCTCCGTGGCCGCCCGGCTGGAGCCCGGCGAGGAGATCGACTGCCGGGACCTGCAGCGCCGGCTGCGCACCGTGCCCGGCGTCGGCGTCTGGACGGCGGCCGAGGTGGTGCAGCGCGTCTTCGGCTGCCCCGACACGGTCAGCTACGGCGACTACCACCTGAAGAACCTGGTCGGCTGGTCGCTGGCCGGCGTGCGGACCGACGACGACGGCATGATGCAGCTGCTCGAACCCTGGCGCGGGCAGCGGCAGCGCGTCGTCCGGCTGCTGGCCATCGGTGGCAGCCGCCCGCCCCGGCGCGGCCCGCGGAACGCCCCGACCGACCACCGCCGCATCTGAGCCGCCCCCGGCACAGGAGGCGGTGCATGCGTCCCTGGTGCTCGGAGCGTGGGCATTGCCTCCTGTGCCCGGGGCGGCGCGGCGCTCAGATGACGGGGTCGTCCAGCAGGCGCAGGAGGTAGTCGCCGTAGCCGCTCTTGCCCAGCGGCTCGGCGGCGCGGCGCAGGCCGTCGTCGTCCAGCCAGCCCTGCCGCCAGGCGACCTCCTCGATGCAGCCGATCTTGAGTCCCTGCCGCTCCTCGACGACGGACACGAACTCGGTGGCCTGCCGCAGCGAGGCGAAGGTGCCGGTGTCCAGCCAGGCGGTGCCGCGGTCCAGCACGGTCACGGTGAGCCGGCCCTCGCGCAGGTAGTGCTCGTTGACGGCGGTGATCTCCAGCTCGCCGCGGGCGCTGGGCCGGGTGGCCCGGGCCACCTCGACCACCGACGACTCGTAGAAGTACAGCCCCGGGACGGCGTAGGAGCTCTTGGGCACCGCCGGCTTCTCCTCGATGGACAGCACCCGCCCGTCGGCGTCGAACTCCACCACGCCGTAGTCCTGCGGGTTGGCCACGTGGTAGGCGAACACGTGCCCGCCGTCGGGGTCGGGCAGCCGGCCCAGCGCCGTGCCCAGCCCCGCGCCGTAGAAGATGTTGTCGCCCAGCACGAGGGCCACCGAGGAGTCGCCGACGAAGTCCGCGCCGATGACGAAGGCCTGGGCCAGCCCCTCGGGCCGCGGCTGGGCGGCGTACTCGATGCGCATGCCCAGCCGGCTGCCGTCGCCCAGCAGCGCGCGGAACGCGGCGGAGTCGGCCGGGGTGGTGATGACCAGCACCTCGCGGACGCCGGCCATCATCAGCGTGGACAGCGGGTAGTAGATCATCGGCTTGTCGTAGACGGGCATCAGCTGCTTGCTGACCGCCTGCGTGATGGGGAACAGGCGGCTGCCGGTGCCCCCGGCCAGGATGATCCCGCGCATGATCGGCGACGCTACCCAGCGCGCCCGCTCACGGAGCCGGCGAGCCGAGCCACAACCTCCCCACGAGTGAGGTGCCGCCGGGGGTGCCCACCGGCTCCCAGCGGGTCGTCCACCCCTCGGCGTGCAGCTGCACCACCACCGCGCCCACCAGCGCCCCGAGGTTGAGCGCCGTGGTGGTGGTGGCCCGCTCCGGCAGGTGCACGTCGACCACGCCGTCGCCCTCGCCGCCGTAGCGCAGCACCACGGGGAACTCCGGCAGCGCGGCCGTCGCGACGCGGAACGCCGCGCCGACGGCGTCCAGCTCACCGGGCCGGGGGACCAGGTCGCGGCCGGGCACCCGGGTGGCCAGCAGGTCGCGGCTGCCGTAGGGGAACAGGTCGCCGGGACCCAGCCGGACCAGCGGCCGGGTGCCGGCGTCGTCCTCCGGCGGGTCGAACGGCAGGCCGCGGACGACGGCCACCGGGATGCCGGCCAGCTTGCCCTTCACCAGGTCCGCGGCGGCGGCCAGCTCGTCGACGAGCGCCACCTGCGTGGTCTCCAGCCGGTTGCCGTGCGCGTCGACGGCGCCGCGCAGGTCGACCAGCGCGGGGACGCCGGCCGAGCCGACGGCGACGTCGGTGAGCCCGTCGCGCCAGGTGCGGCCGAAGGTGTCGCTGACGACGACCGCGACCGTGACGCCGAGCAGCTCGCGCAGCCGGTCGCGCAGCGCCCGGGCGGAGGCGTCGGCGTCCTCGGGCAGCAGCACCAGCGCGTCGCCGGCCACGTTGGAGGCGTCGATCCCGGCCGCGGCGACCACCCAGCCCTGCCGGGTCTCCACGATCCTCAGCGGACCGCGGCGGGCCACCACCCGCACGGTCTCGGCGTCGATCGCCCGCTGCCGGGCGGCCTCCCGGTCCTCCCCGGGCGCGACCGGCACCAGCCGGTCCTCGACCTTGGACACCACCTTGGAGGTGACGACGACGACGTCGCCGTCGGCCAGCCAGGGCGCGGCCCCGGCGACCGCGGCGGCCAGGTCGTCCCCGGGGGCGAACTCCGGCAGTCCGGGGACGGGGTGGACCGAGACGGAACCCGAGGGACGGGGCCCTTCGTCAGGCACCGGCGGCGTCCAGCGCGGCCCGCGCCAGGGCCGCGGTCGTCCCGGGGGAGGACATCAGCAGCGGGACCGCGCGGACGTCGACGCCGGGCACGGCGGCGCCGTCGCCGGTGTGCACCAGCCAGGCGTCCAGCAGCCCGCCGGCCGAGCGGGCGCCGTAGTGCCGGCCCACGCCCTCCGCGCTGACCTCCACGCCGAGCACCGGCAGGCAGCGGTCGGCCATCCCGCGCACCACGGCCCCGGCCACGATGGGCGAGACGCCCACGATCCGCCCGGGCGTGGCCAGCAGCGCCTCGCGCAGCCCGGGCACCCCGAGGATGGTGCCCACCGAGACGACCGGGTTGGACGGCGCCACGAGCACCGCGTCGGCGGTGGCGAGCGCCTCGGCCACCCCGGGCGCCGGCCGCGCGGCGTCCACCCCGACCTGCACGAAGCCCCGGGCCTCCGGCTCGGCGCGCAGCCGCACCCACCACTCCTGGAAGTGGACCGCCCGCTGCCGCCCGGTCGGGCGCCCCTCCTCGTCGGGGTCGGCCACCACGACGTGGGTCTCCACCCGCTGGTCGCTCATCGGCAGCAGCTCCACGCCGGGCCGCCACCGGTCGGCCAGCGCCGCGGTCACCTGCGACAGCGGGTAGCCGGCGTCCAGCATCCGGGTGCGCACCAGGTGGGTGGCCAGGTCGCGGTCGCCCAGCCCGAACCAGGTCGGCTCGGCCCCGTAGGCGGCCAGCTCCTCGCGCACCGTCCAGCTCTCCCCGGCCCGGCCCCACCCGCGCCCGGGGTCGATGCCGCCGCCGAGGGTGTACATGACGGTGTCCAGGTCCGGGCAGATCCGCAGCCCGTGCACCGTCACGTCGTCGCCGGTGTTGACCACGGCGGTGAGCCGCGCGCCCGGCGCCGCCGCCCGGAGACCGGCCAGGAAGCGCGCCCCGCCGACACCTCCGGCGAGGACGACGATGTGCACGAAACTCATCGTGCCCGATGGGCAGTTGTCCACTGTCACCCGGGCGTGTCGAGGTGTGCAGCGAGAAGTGACGAACGCACCGTGACGGGAGGGGCGGGTGGGGCCGGGCGCTTACACCCGGCGGAGTTGACGCCTCAGCAACGACACGCGTGTAATTCCCGCGGTGTCAACGAGTGCCGAGCGGCCCGGGAACGTCCCGTGGAACGCACATCGGGACGGCAGCGAGAGGGGACGCATCGTCATGGCAGAGGTCTCGTGGTTGAGCGACTACGTCAGCGCGGCAGAGCGGACCGCCGACCACGGCTCCGGAGCGCCGGACGTCGCCGGGCTGTGGAGCGCCGGCCTGGAGGCCGAGGCGCAGTCCTGGCAGGAGCGCGCGCTGTGCGCCGAGACCGACCCCGAGGCGTTCTTCCCCGAGAAGGGCGGCTCGACCCGCGAGGCGAAGAAGATCTGCACCGGCTGCGAGGTCAAGGCCGAGTGCCTGGAGTTCGCGCTCGCCAACGACGAGCGCTTCGGCATCTGGGGCGGGCTGTCCGAGCGGGAGCGCCGCCGCCTGCGCCGCCGCGCGGGTTGAGCGGACACCCTGGGGCCCCACGGAGGGGCCGACCCGCGCACGCAGCGCCGCGTGACACCACCTCGCCACCGCAGCCGCCGACGGACCCCGTCGGCGGCTGTCGTGTCCCCGGGGGAGTTCCCTCACCCCGCGTACCGGACGGCGTTGAGGCCCGGCGCGTCCACGCTCGCGGCCCGGTCGGTACCGAGGAACAGCGTGCCCGCGGCCGGCGCCCACCCGTCCCGGACCGGCCCGGCGGGGGAGACGGTGACCGCCAGGTCGTAGACCCGCCCGGTGTAGGCCGGCGGGGTGGCGATCGGACGGGTGTAGGACGGGAACCGGCCGGCCAGCCGCAGGTCCCGGCCCTCGCGGGTCACGGCGAGCGCCGGTGAGGGCAGGTCGGCGTACTCCGTCCGCGACCGCACGCAGCCGGCGGCCGCTGGGTCGACCGGCGGCTCGGCGGCCAGGCAGTTCCAGGTGGGGAGCAGCAGGTGCCCCAGCGCCGTCGCGCCGTCCCCGGCCGCGGTGACGCTCACCGACGGGTAGGCCACCGTCGTCCCCACCGCCTGCCGCTCGACGACGACGCCGCCGAAGGCCAGCCGGGCCACCACGCCGTCCTCCCCGAGCGGCACCGACCGGTCGGCCAGCACCCCGGCGCCGCCCTCGCCGGGCAGCGGGTCCGCCGGCACGGCCGGCAGGTCCGGCGGCGGGGCGGGCGGCGTGGGCCGCCCGGCCGGCGCGGGCGTCGCCGTGCCGGGTGCCGGTCCGGCGGCCACGGCGCCGCCGTCCCCGCGGGTGGCCGCGGACAGCCCGGCCAGCGCGGCGACCAGGAGCAGGGCCACGGCGGCCATCCCGGCCACGGCGCGGGGGCTGCCGTCGGGGACCTCGACGACCCGGGCACCGTCCTCGGCCGCGGCGGGCGGGGCCTCCGGTGCGGGCGGCGTGCCGGGCGGGGACTCCAGGAAGCCGGGCAGGTCGTCGTCCCGCCACCGTGGTACCGGGCGCACCGGGCGCGGCTCCCCGGGTGCGCCGGAGCCGGGGGACGGGCGCCGGCCCCCGCCCAGCGCCGCCGCGGCCAGGCCCGCGGACCCGAGCAGCGCCAGCACCAGCACCAGCCAGGGGACGGCGGCCGGCACGGAGGGGTCCATCGCCGCAGAGCATCCCAGCCGACGCCGGGGCCCTCCCTCAGCCGGTGGGGTCGATCTCCTCCGGGTCGCGGCCCAGCAGCACCGCGACCTGGTCGACGACGACGTCGCGCACCAGATCGGCGAGGTCGTCGCGGTCGTGCGCGCGCAGCTCCAGCGGCCGCCGGTAGACGACGATCCGCGGCGGCACCTCCCGGGTGCCGTCCCGGTGTGCGGGCAGCACGCGGGCCAGCGGCACGCTGCCGTCGTCGAGCACGTCGGCGTCGAGCACCACCTCGTCGGGGGTGGTGTGCTCCACCCACGGCACGTCCTCGACGGCGAACTCGACGCCGGCCAGCTCCTTCTCCCACCGCCGCTCGAGGTCCTCCACCGCGTCCAGGACGAGGTCGTCGAACCGCTCGGCGCGGCTGCGGGCCAGGGGGACGCCGTCGGGGACGAGGCGCCCCCGCAGCCCCCGGCCGTGCCGGTCGCGGCGGGATCGGGCGGGTCGGCTCATGACGGGTGCGAGCGTACGGCCGCAGCGGATCGAGGGCGTCCGGTGCGCGGCGGGCGGGACCGCACGGCGGGGCCCACGGGGCGGTCGTGCAGGATGGGACCACCGCCCGCGGACCGGCACCGAAACGCGGTGCGCCTGATGCCAACGACCCCGGGACGCGGCTACTGTGCCGTGCGTGAGGAACCGGTGGTGAGGCAGTCACGTCGCTGCTCGCGCAGCGGCTGCGCGCAACCGGCGGCGGCGACCCTGACCTACGTGTACGCGGAGTCGACCGCCGTCGTCGGCCCGTTGGCGACGTTCTCGGAGCCGCACAGCTACGACCTCTGCGAGTTCCACGGCGAGCGGCTGACCGTGCCGCGCGGCTGGGAGGTCGTCCGCCACGAGATCGACGTCGAGGACTCCGGCCCCACCGGCGACGACCTGCTCGCCCTGGCCGACGCCGTCCGCGAGGCCGCCCGGCCCGAGCCGCCGCGCAACCCCGCCGACGACGGCAGCGGCACCCGGCGCGGCCACCTGCGGGTCCTGCCCGACCTCTCCTGAGCGAGGGCGTCCGGTCCCCCGACCGCTCCGGGCGAGCCGGAGGGGGGCACCGCTAAGGTCGCCGCGTGCCGGACCTGTCCACGATCATCAAGGCCTACGACGTGCGCGGCGTCGTCCCGGACGAGTGGGACGAGGCGGTCGCCCGCCGGATCGGCGCGGCCTTCGCCGAGCTCGTGCACACCGAGAGCGGCGCCGCGGCGGTGGTGACCGCGCACGACATGCGCGACTCCTCGGTGCCCCTGTCGCGGGCCTTCGCCGAGGGCGTGCTGTCCCGCGGCCTGGACGTCCTCGAAGCCGGTCTCGGCTCCACCGACCTGCTCTACTTCGCCTCCGGCTCGCTCGGCGTGCCGGGCGCGATGTTCACCGCCAGCCACAACCCGGCCCGCTACAACGGCATCAAGCTCTGCCGGGCCGGCGCGACGCCCGTGGGCCAGGACTCCGGGCTGGCCACGATCCGGGCGTGGGCCGAGCGCGACGCCTACGACCGGGTGCCGGACCGGACCGCGTCGGTCAGCGGGCGCGACCTGCTCGCCGGGTACGGCGCCCACCTGCGCTCGCTGGTCGACCTGTCCACCGTCCGGCCGCTGCGGGTGGTCGTCGACGCCGGCAACGGCATGGGCGGGCACACCGTCCCGGTGGTCCTCGACGGCCTGCCGCTGGAGGTCCTCCCGCTGTACTTCGAGCTCGACGGCAGCTTCCCGAACCACGAGGCCAACCCCCTGGACCCGGCCAACCTGGTCGACCTGCAGGCCGAGGTGCGCCGCACCGGCGCCGACCTCGGGCTGGCCTTCGACGGCGACGCCGACCGGGTCTTCGTCGTCGACGAGCGCGGCGAGCCGGTCAGCCCCTCGGCGGTGACCGCACTGGTCGCCGTCCGCGAGCTGGCCACCGGCCGGGGGACGACGGTCATCCACAACCTCATCACCTCCCGCGCGGTGCCCGAGATCGTCCGGGAGCACGGCGGCACCCCGGTGCGCACCCGGGTCGGGCACTCGTTCATCAAGGCCGAGATGGCCCGCACCGACGCCGTCTTCGGCGGGGAGCACTCCGCGCACTACTACTTCCGCGACTTCTGGCGGGCCGACACCGGCATGCTCGCCGCCATGCACGTGCTGGCCGCGCTGGGCGAGCAGAGCCGGCCCCTGTCGGAGCTGACCGCCGGCTACACCCGGTACGCCGCCTCCGGCGAGGTCAACTCGACGGTGGCCGACGCGGCCGGCCGCACCGCCGCCGTCCGGGAGGCCTTCGAGGCCGAGGGCGCGGCGTTCGACGAGCTGGACGGGCTGACCGTCGACCTGCCGGACGGCTCGTGGTTCAACCTGCGGGCCAGCAACACCGAGCCGCTGCTGCGGCTCAACGTCGAGGCGCCGGACGAGGCGCGGATGACCTCCCTGCGGGACCGAGTGCTGGAGATGGTGCGCGCATGACCACGGGAGCCCCGACCGGCCAGGGACCGCTGGGCCTGGACCCGGTGCTGCTGGAGATCCTCGCCTGCCCCGACACGCACCACAGCCCGCTGACGGTGGACGAGGCGGCGGGCGAGCTGCTGTGCGCCACCTGCGACCGGGCCTTCCCCGTGCGCGACGGCATCCCCGTGCTGCTGCTCGACGAGGCCCGGCACCGGGGGCAGGCGTGACCTCCCCGGAGCTCGCCGAGGAGGTCCTCGACGACCTCGGGCTGCTGCGCGCCCGCGACCCGCGCGGCCTGCTGCCCGCGGTCGCCGGCGCCGGCGCGCAGGTCCGGGAGACCGCGCGGCTGACCGGGGAGGCCGGCCTGGAGCGGGTCACCGCCGGCGGCCGCCCCCGCGGGCTGGTCATCGTGGCCCGCCGGGAGGGCGCGGTGGCCGCGCAGGTGCTGCGGGCGCTGCTGGGGCCGGCCAGCCCGGTCACCGTGGACGTCGTCCCGGGGCCGGACCTGCCGGTGTGGACCGGGCCCAGCGACATCGCCGTCGTCGCCACCCGCACCGGCGCCGGCCGCTACGCCGTCACCCCGGCCTACGAGGCGGCCCGCCGCGGGGTGACGCTGCTGGGCATCGGCGCCGAGGACGCCCCGCTGCGCGCGGCGTGCTCCACCGCCCGAGCCCCCTACGTCCCGCTGCCGCGCTCCCGGGTGCGGCACACCACGCTGTGGTCGCTGCTCACCCCGCTGCTGCAGCTCGGCGTCGGCCTGGACCTGCTGTCGGAGGACGCGGGAGACCTGGAGGCGATCGCCGCGGCCCTCGACGAGGTGGCCACCGAGTGCGGGCCGACCCGGGAGTCCTTCGTCAACCCGGCCAAGACGCTGGCCCTGGAGCTGCTCGACGCGCTGCCGCTGATCACCGCCGAGGGGCCGCTGGCCGGCACCGCGGCCGCCCGGATCGCCGACCAGCTCGCGACGCTGGCCGGGCTGCCGGTCACCACCTTCCGGATGCCCGACCAGCGGGTGGCCGCCTGCGCCGTCCTGCGCGGGCCGCTGGCGCCCCAGGGCGGGGCCGACGACTTCTTCCGCGACCGCGCCGACGACGCCGGCCGCCGGCTGCGGCTGATCACCATCCGGGACCCCGACGCCGGGGAGCACGACGGGGCG
Source organism: Geodermatophilus pulveris (assembly GCF_900188375.1). Taxonomy (GTDB): domain Bacteria; phylum Actinomycetota; class Actinomycetes; order Mycobacteriales; family Geodermatophilaceae; genus Geodermatophilus; species Geodermatophilus pulveris. Next base: position 371,639 of record NZ_FZOO01000001.1, read on the forward strand.
GGGGAGCGCGAGCCCCGGTCGGCGCGCGAGGCCCTGTCCGAGGCGCTGCGCAGCGCAGCGGCGGCGAACGTGCCGGTGAGCGGGCTGGCCGAGCACGGGGACCCGCAGCGCTACGGCCGGCTGCCCCGCCTGGCCCGCCAGCTGGCCGTCGCGGACTTCACCGCCGCCTACCTCGCGCTGGCCCTGGACGCCGAGCGGTCGGCACCGGCGTGAGCGGGCCGCAGGTGACACGGCGACGGCGGGCTGCCCCGGATGTCGGAGGTGGCGGTGCTGTGGTCAGTACCAGCCCCGGCGACCCGTCCCGGCCAGTAGCCTCTGCGCTGATGTGGCCCCTCACCAGCGCCGTCCGGTTCTACCCGTGGGGGAGCCGCACGGTCATCCCCGAGCTGCTCGGCCAGCCCAGCCCGGCCGCCCAGCCGCACGCCGAGCTGTGGATGGGCGCGCACCCGGACGAGCCGAGCGAGCTGGCCGACGGCCGTCCGCTGGACCGGGCGATCGCCGGGGAGCCCGAGCAGCTGCTGGGCGCGCCGGTGGTGGACCGCTTCGGGCCGCGGCTGCCCTTCCTGCTCAAGGTGCTCGCCGCCGATCGGCCGCTGTCGCTGCAGGCGCACCCCACGATGGAGCAGGCCGCCGCCGGCTACGCCGCCGAGGAGGCGGCCGGGATCCCCAAGGACGACCCGGCGCGGACCTTCAAGGACCCGTGGCACAAGCCCGAGCTGCTGCTCGCGCTGACCACCTTCGAGGCGCTGTGCGGCTTCCGCCCGGTCGAGGAGTCGCTGCACTGCCTGGCCAAGCTGCAGCTGCCCGAGCTCAAGCCGACCATCGCCGCGCTGGCCCGGGGCGGGCTGCGGGCGGCCATCCCGCAGCTGATCGCCCTGTCCGGCCGGCGCCGGACCTCGCTGGTCGAGGCGGTCGCGACCCGCGCCGCCTCCTTCGTCGCGGCAGCGGACCCGGAGTTCATCAACACCTACCGCTGGGCGGCCACGCTGGCCGAGTCCTATCCCGGTGACCCCGGCGTGGTGATCTCGCTGATGTGCAACCACCTCAAGCTGGCCCCGGGCGAGGCGGTGTTCCTGCCGCCGGGCAACCTGCACGCCTACCTCCGCGGCGCCGGCATCGAGGTCATGGCCAGCTCGGACAACGTGCTGCGCGGCGGGCTGACCAGCAAGCACGTCGACCTCGCCGCGCTCATCGAGGTGCTCGACTTCTCCGACGGCCGGATCCCGGTGATCCACCCGGTGCTCGGCCCCGGCGGGCTGCGCTACCCGGTGCCGGTGGAGGACTTCGACCTGACCCGGGTGCAGCTGGACGACCGGACCGGCAGCCTGACCACCGCGGGGCCGCAGGTGCTGCTGTGCACCGAGGGCCGGGCGGTGCTGGAGGCGGCCGACGGCGAGCTGGTGCTCGAGCGCGGGCGCTCGGCGTTCGTGCCGGCGGGGGAGCCGGTCACCGCCCGCGGCCCGGCACTGCTCTACCGGAGCACGACGAACCTGCGCTGACCCCGGCCGGTCAGCCGCGCGCCCGGCGCCGGGCCGCCAGCGTCGCCCCGCCGGCGGAGGCCAGCTCGACGACGGTGAACAGCACGCGGGACACCACGGCCAGGGCGAGCGCCTGCCCGTAGGGGAGCACCGCCGCCAGCGCGGCCACGACGACCAGCTCGCGGGCCCCGATGCCCGACGGCAGCACGAAGGCGACCAGGCCGGCGGTCATCGCCACCCCCATGGTCCCGATGCACAGGAGCAGCAGCAGCGGCCGGCCCACCGGGCCCGGCTCGCGGACGGCGTCGACGAGGACGAACAGGTGCACGCCGTAGCACAGGGCGACCAGCAGGCTGAGCCCGACGGCCCGGGTGATCGCCCCGCCGGCCAGCCGCCGCGGCAGCGGACCCTGGCGCAGCAGGGCCAGCACCCGGTCGAGCAGCGGCGTCAGCGCCGCGGGGTGCAGCAGGGCCAGGCCCACCGGGAGCAGAGCGAACAGCCACAGCAGCCCGGGCCGGCTGCCGGCCAGCGCCGGGACGGCGAGCAGGCCGGCGGCCAGCGAGGTGACGACGGCGACCCCCGCGGTCAGCAGCGACGCGGTCAGCCCGCGGGCCCGGGACACCCCGGCGGCCCGGGCCAGCTCCATCTGCAGCACGAAGGCCACGACCGACCCGGGGACGTACTTGCCGAGCTGGCCCACCAGGTAGATGCGGGCGGCGGTGGCCGCGCCCAGGCGCACACCCATCGCGTCCAGTGCCGCCCGCCAGACCAGCGGGCTCAGCAGCACGCCGCCCGCCACCGCGCCCAGGGCGAGCACCAGGTACGGCCAGGGCAGCGCGCGCAGCGTGGCCGACACCGCGTCCCGCTCGCGGACCACGGCGACCACGGCGAACGCGACGACCACCGCGACCAGCAGCCGGCGGCCCCAGGTGAGCAGCGCACCCGGCAGGCGGCGGCCCGGCGCGGCCGGCCCCGTCGGCGGCGCCGGGGGACCACCGGCGTCGTCGGTCACCGGCACCCGGTCGGCGGGCGTCATCGCCGGGACGTGCCCGCGGGGACGGCGTCCTCGCGCGCGTCCCTGCCGGCGCCGGGCCCGGCCGGCCCGGCGGACCCAGCGGGGGACGGCGGGACCGCCGGCCGCCGCCCCCGCCACCGGACGGCGACCCAGGCGGCCGACTGGCCGAGGACGAGCAGGGTCGCGACGGCGGCGACGGCGAGACCCACCGACCGCCCGGGTGAGGTGAAGCGGACCTCCAGGTCGTGCCGGCCGGCCGGCACGTCGACGGAGAGCAGCCCGGCCGGGCCGTCGCGCACCTCGACCGGCTCCCCGTCCAGCGTCGCGCGGTACCCGGGCCAGGCCAGCCGGGCGAAGACCAGCGAGCCCGGGGCGTCGGCGTCCACGGTCACCGACTCCCTCGTGGCCGTGCTGCGGTCGGCCAGCACCTCGACGCCCGGGGAGGCCCAGGACAGCCGCCCGCCGTACCCCACGACCGGTTCCCGGACCCAGACGGTGCGCAGGCCGTCGCGGACCGCCAGCGACCACCCCGCCGGTGGCGGCCCGGCGGCGGGCCCGGGGAACAGCCGGGCGTCGAGCACCAGGGTCTGCACGCGCAGCAGGTCCACCAGCGGCACGCCGGTGCCCTCGACCGGTGCGAGGGCGCGGTCCAGCGCCTCCGGGCACACCTGGCCGCGGTAGCCCATGCACAGGGCCGCGTAGAACTCCTCGAACCCCATGCCGCTGTAGCGCACGATCGACTCGCGGCCGGACATCAGCGTCTCGTTGCCGAACAGCAGGTGCCCGGTGTACCGGCCGGGCGCCGTCCGCAGCGTCTCCGGGTCGGCCAGCTGCAGCACCGTCCCGCGGTACGCCGACGAGACCTCCCGCACCTCTGCGATGGAGCTGGGCAGCCGGGCCAGGTCCTCCGCGCCGGACTCGCGGACCGGCAGCAGGGCGGACTGGTAGCCGACGACGAGGACGGTGCCGGCGACCAGGACCGCCGCCCACGCGGTGCGGCCCCGGCGGCGGTACGCCGCGAGGGCCAGGAGCACCAGGGCGAGCACGCCGGCCGTGGCCACCGCGTGCATGCCCGCGAGCTCGGGGCGCACCGCGAAGGACAGGTACCCGCCGGCCAGCACGACGACGACCGTCGCCACGGTCCGCCGGCGCACGGCGTCGGTGGCCAGCCCGGAGGAGAGCAGCAGCGCCAGCACGACGGCCAGGGCCAGGTAGAGGTACTCGACCAGGCGGATGGGCCAGCGGAACAGCCACAGGTTCGACGGCCCGACGGTCAGCGCCGCGAACACGACGGCGACGACGGCCACGCTGGTGAGCCGGCGGTCCGGGCGGCGCAGCCCGCGCCAGGCCACCCAGGGCAGCAGCGGCAGGGCGAACCAGATGGCGTAGGTCGACGGCGAGCGCTCCAGCAGCGCCCCGCCGAAGTTGAGGATCGCCGGCAGGTACGTCGGCGCGCTGGAGGCCAGCAGGTCGCCCAGCTGCGGGACCAGGAACGTGTCGTTGGCCAGCATCGCGGTCTGCTGCCGGTCGGTCACCGGCAGCGTGGCGGCCAGGGGCAGGAACACCAGGGCCGCCGTCGCGCCGACGCAGCCGCCGGTGAGGACGAGGCCGCCCAGCGCCCGCCAGTCCCGCCGCCCGGCGAGCTCGGCGGCGATGCCGGCCAGGACGACGATCATGCCCAGCGCCGCGTACGGGTTGCCGGTGGTCATGGCGAGGGTGCCGAGGGCGAACGTGACGACGGGCGCGAGGTGCCCGCGGGACTGCCGGCGCGCGGCCCACCAGAACCAGGTCACCCAGGTGAACGCCATGAGCCCGGCCGGCCAGCCGTTGGCCTCGTAGAACAGCGTGAAGCCGGTGACCGGGACGGCGGTGGCGACCACGGCCGCGGCGAGCCGGTCGGCGCCGTACTCGCGGAACAGCAGGTACGCGCCCGTGCCGAGCAGGGCCAGGAACTGGACCTGGACCAGGGCCGCGGCCGCGGCCAGGTCGTCGAACAGCGAGACCAGGACGTAGTCGGCCAGCTGCACCGGGTTCCACAGCGCGTAGGTGCCCTCGGCGGCGTAGTTGCCGCCGGTCCAGCCCGCCGGGTCCATCGGCGGCCACTGCCCGCTGCGCAGCTGCCCGCCGAAGTGGTGCCACAGCGGGACGAAGGACTGCGGGTTGTCGCCGCCGTAGTAGAAGTCGTGCCGCTGCAGGAACGGGACGGTCGCCAGGACGGCGACCGCCAGGCCGACGGCGAGGGCGGCCGCGGCCTCGGGCAGGGGACGGCCACCGCGCCGGCGCGCCGGCGTCTTCGGGACCGTGCTCACCCGAGGGCTCCTCCTCCGTGGTACCGGGGTCCGCGGCGCGCCCGCCGGCGGCGACCCGGCCGCGCTGCCGACCGGAGCGGTGGGCGAGCCGTCGGTCCCCGGGACGTTACCCTCCGGGAGCGGACCGGTCCCGGAGCCGACGCCGCGAGTGGCGCGACGGGGGGACGGCATGGGAACGGTGGCGCTGACCTACGTCGTGCCCGCGCACAACAGCGCGTCGGCCATCGAGCCGACGCTGCGGGCGCTGGCCGGCCGGCTGGCCGGCCGGGACGCCGAGGTGGTCGTCGTCGAGAACGGCTCCACCGACGGCACCGGCGACCTGCTGGAGCGCCTGGCGGCCGGCTGGGACCACCCCGGGGTGTCCCTGCGGGTGCTGCGCTCGGCGAAGGGGATGGGCAACGCCTACCGCGCCGGCATCGCCGCCAGCCGCGGGGAGCGGGTGGTGCTCACCGCCGACGACCTGCCGTTCGGCTTCGACGACCTCGACGCGGCCGACGGCGTGGACCCCACCGTGCACCCGGTGGTGGTCGGGTCCAAGGGGCACCGGGACTCCGACGTCGACCGCGGGCTGCTGCGGCACGTCCTCACCCGGGGCTTCCGGCTGCTGCGCCGGCTCGTCCTCGGCATGCGCACGCTGGACCCGCAGGGCACGTTCGTGCTCGCCGGGGACTGGGCCCGGGCGGTGGGGCCGCGGCTCACCGAGCCGGGCTACCTGGTGACCACGGAGCTGTGCTTCCTCGCCGAGCGCTCGGGGGTGCAGCCGCTGGAGGTGCCGGTCCGGCTCGCCCCGGCGCACCGCGGCCACGGCAGCCGGGTCACCGCGCGGGACGTCTGGCAGATGGGCGCGGGCCTGGCCGGCATCCGCCGCCGGCACGGCGCCGCCGTGGCCGGCGGCGTGCGCGGCGCGGCCGCTCAGCGGTAGGCGCCGGCCGAGCGGCGCACGGCCAGCGCCAGCTCCAGTGCCCGGCGGCCCTGCGTCCCGGTCACCCGCGGCGTGCGCCGCTGCGCCACGCACTCGAGGAACTCGCCGAGCTCCAGTGCGAGGGGCTCGCCGCGGTCGTCCAGGAACGGGATCTCGATCAGGCCGGTCTGCCGGTAGCGGGCGCCGCCCTCGGACAGGAACTCGTCGTGGTCGACCCGGTGCACGGTGAGGTCCTGGCGGACCAGGTCGAGCACCACGAAGTTGGCCCGCTGGGTCAGCTCGATCCGGCGGATCTTGGTCTGCCCGACCCGGCTGGCCGTGAGGGTCGCCGTCACCCCGTCGGCGAACTCGAGCAGGGCGGTGGCGAGGTCGAGGGAGCCCGACCGCTCACGGCGGCCCACGGCCTCGACCCGCGCCACGTCCGAGCCGGCCAGGGCCAGGGCCAGCTCGAGGTCGTGGATCATCAGGTCCAGCACGACGTCGGCGGTGACCCGCGGCGAGAAGGGGCCCATCCGGGTCAGCTCGACGTGCAGCAGGTCCTCGACGATGCCGTCCAGCTGCAGCACCGCGGGGTTGAACCGCTCGATGTGCCCGATCATGAGCACCCGGTCGTGCCGCCGGGCCGCCTCGATGAGCCGGTCGGCGTCCTCCGTGGTGGTCGCGATCGGCTTCTCCACCAGCAGGTCCACGCCGGCCTCCAGCAGCGGGACGCCGATCGCGGCGTGCAGCTGGCTCGGGCCGGCGACCACGGCGGCGTCCGCGCGGTCGGCGACCACCTCGGCGTCGGCGCTCCAGGCGGCGCCGACCGAGGCGGCCAGCGCCCGGCCGCGCTGCTCGTCGGGGTCCACGACCAGCGTCACCTCCGCCTCGGACAGCCGGCTGAGGACCCGCGCGTGGTTGCCGCCCATCATCCCCGCGCCGACGACGGCCACCCGGGTCACCGCAGCACCTCGGCGACGGCCTCGACGACCCGGTCCAGGTCGGCCCGGTCCAGCTTCGGGTGCACCGGCAGGGAGACGACCTCCCGCGCGGCCTGCTCGGCCAGCGGCGTGGGCTCGATGACCACCCGCGGGTGCTCCCGGTAGCAGGCGTGGTCGTGCACCAGCCGCGGGTAGTAGACGCCGGCCCGGACGCCCCGGTCGGCCAGGCCGGCCACGAACCCCGCGCGGTCCACGGCCGCGTCCGCGGTGACCCGCACCGTGTACTGGTGGAAGACGTGGTCGCGGCCCTCGGGCACGGCGGGCAGGACCAGGCCGGGCAGCCCCCGCAGGTGCCGGGTGAGGTGGGCGGCGTTGGCCCGGCGGGCGTCGTTGATCGCCCGCAGCCGGCGCAGCTGCGGGATGGCGATGGCGGCCTGCAGGTCGGTGAGCCGGTAGTTGTGCCCGGGGACCTCGTACTCGTACTGCGCGCGCATGCCCTGGTTGCGCAGCACCCGCAGGCGGTCGGCGAGCGCGGCGTCGCCGGTGGTGATCATCCCGCCCTCGCCGCACATGACGTTCTTCGTCGCGTAGAAGGAGAAGCAGCCGGTCCCGGCCGAGCCGACCGAGTGGCCACCGATCCGCGCGCCGTGCGCCTGGGCGGCGTCCTCGACCAGGGCCAGGCCGTGCCCGGCGGCCAGCCGCGCGAAGGCGGGCACGTCGGCCGGCAGCCCGTACAGGTGCACCGGCACCAGCGCCCGCGTCCGCGGCCCGACCAGCGCCGCCGCCGCGGCCGGGTCGAGGCAGAAGTCGCCGCCGACGTCGGCGAACCGGGCGGTGGCCCCGGTCTCCAGGACGGCGTTGAGCGTGGCCGCGAAGGTGAACGGGCTGGTGACGACCTCGTCGCCGGGGCCGATGCCGAGCGCCTGCAGGGTGGCCACCAGGGCGGTCGTGCCGTTGTTGACCGCGACGGCGTGCTCGACGTCGTGCGCGGCGGCGAACTCGCGCTCCAGCTGCTCGACCTTCGGGCCCTGGGCCAGCCGCCCGGAGCGGAGGACCTCGAGCACGAGCGCCTCCTCCTCCGGTCCGACGTCGACGGCGGAGATCGCGATCGGGGTGCTCACGCCGCCTCCTCGGGGCCGCCGGTGGCCGGGGCGCGGTGCCGGTCGCAGCGCAGGTCCGCCGGGCGGTCGGGCTCCCGGCTGACCACCTCGCCGCACGCGCAGACCCAGCCGGCGTGCCGGGCCGGGTTGCCGGCGACCAGCTGGTGGGCCGCGACGTCCCGGGTCACCACCGCGCCGGCCGCGACCATGCAGCCGGCGCCGAGCACCGTCCCGCACACCACGGTCGCGTTCGCGCCGACGGAGGCGCCGTCGTGGACGGCGGTCGGGGTGACCGTCCAGGCGGTGGCGGACGCCCGCGGGCGCAGGTCGTTGGTGAACACGGCGCCGGGGCCGACGAAGACGTCGGAGCCCAGGGTGACGCCGGTGTAGACCGAGACGTTGTTCTGGATCTTGCAGCGGTCGCCGACCACCGCCCCGGCGTCGACGAACACGTTCTTGCCGAGCACGCAGTCCGCGCCGACGACGGCGCCGGACCGGACGTGCGCGTGGTGCCAGACCCGCGTGCCGGGGCCGATCGTGACGGGCTCCTCGATGACCGCGGTCTCGTGCGCGGCCGCCGGGTGGCGTGCGGGCTCCTGTGCGGAGGGCATGGTCTCCGTCCGGGTCGGGGTGGTCCACGTCGGGCACGGACCGGTCCCGGGCAGCGTACGACCGCCACGCCGCGCGCCGGCCCGGCGTGGCCGGACGCGGTCTCGCACGGGCGTGTCGCGGCGGCCACCCCCGGTCCGACCCCTAGCGTCGGGTGCCCCGGTCCCGCCCGAGGAGGCCCGTGCCCGTCCGCCCCGCTGCCGTCCGGCCGCGCACCCGCCGCGGCCGGCTGCTCGCCGGTGCCGTCCTGGTCGCGCTGGCCGGCTGCGGCCTGCAGCCGGCACCGGCCGGTGGGCCGCCGAGCGGGCTCCTGGACGACGCGGCCGCCGACGCCGCCGTCGCGGCCGCACCGGCCGGGTCGGCGCTGGCCGCGCTCGCCGAGGTGGAGGTGCGCGGCCGGGCCCCGCGGACCGGGTACGACCGCGACCTGTTCGGCGACGGCTGGCTGGACACCGACCGCAACGGCTGCGACACGCGCAACGACGTGCTGGCCCGCGACCTGACCGGGGAGCGGCTCCGGTCGGGCAGCGACTGCGTGGTCGTCTCCGGCACCCTCGCCGACCCCTACTCCGGGCGCACCATCGAGTTCCGCCGCGGGGAGGGGACGAGCGACGACGTGCAGGTCGACCACGTCGTCGCGCTGTCCGACGCCTGGCAGAAGGGCGCCCAGGGGTGGGACGCCGACCGGCGCGCCGCGTTCGCCAACGACCCGCTCAACCTGCTCGCCGTCGACGGGCCGCTGAACTCCCAGAAGCGGGACGCCGACGCGGCGACCTGGCTGCCGCCGCGGGCGGCCTACCGCTGCGCCTACGTCGCCCGCCAGGTCGCGGTCAAGGCCGGCTACGGGCTGTGGGCCACCCGCGCCGAGCGCAACGCCGCCGCCACCGTGCTGTCCGGCTGCCCCGAGGAGCCCCTGCCGGGCGCGGTCGCGGTCTCCCCGGCGGCGCAGCCGGCGCCCTCGACGCGGACGTCCTACGCCGACTGCGCCGCCGTCCGCGCGGCCGGGGCGGCGCCACTGCGGCGCGGTCAGCCGGGGTGGCGCGACGCCTTCGACGGCGACGGCGACGGCCTGGCCTGCGAGTAGCCGGCGGCGCGTACCCTGGGGCGCGGCACGAGCCCCGCCGAAGCCTCGGCATGCTCGCTCTCCCCGCCGCGCGCGGGGATCGCAGCGACCTGCATCCGACACGCATCGCCTGGCTCGCGGGCCGGGCGGATCTGGAGCGACATGACCGCCAGCACAGGCACCCGCACGCTGACCACCCCGACCGGCGAGGCCGACTTCACGGTCGCCGACCTCTCCCTCGCCGGCTTCGGCCGCAAGGAGATCACCCTCGCGGAGCACGAGATGCCGGGCCTCATGGCCCTGCGAGAGGAGTACGGCGACGCCCAGCCGCTGGCCGGCGCCCGCATCGCCGGCTCGCTGCACATGACCGTGCAGACCGCCGTCCTCATCGAGACGCTGGTCTCGCTGGGCGCCGACGTCCGCTGGGTCAGCTGCAACATCTTCTCCACCCAGGACCACGCCGCCGCTGCGATCGTCGTCGGCCCCGACGGCACCCCCGAGCAGCCCGCCGGCGTCCCGGTGTTCGCCTGGAAGGGCGAGACGCTGGAGGAGTACTGGTGGTGCACGCAGCGCCTCTTCGAGTTCCGCGGCGAGGACGGCGAGGTCGTCGGCCCCAACATGCTCCTGGACGACGGCGGCGACGCCACCCTGCTGGTGCACCTGGGCACCCGGTTCGAGGCCGACGGCGCCGTCCCGGACACCACCGAGGCCGACTCCGAGGAGTACGGCGTCATCCTCGACGTGCTGCGCGGCACGCTCGCCGACGACGCCGGCTATTGGACCCGCATCGGCCAGGGCGTCGCCGGCGTCACCGAGGAGACCACCACCGGCGTCATGCGGCTCTACGAGCTCGCCCGCGACGGCCGGCTGCTGTTCCCCGCGATCAACGTCAACGACTCGGTCACCAAGAGCAAGTTCGACAACCTCTACGGCTGCCGGCACTCCCTCATCGACGGGCTCAACCGGGCCACCGACGTGATGATCGGCGGCAAGGTGGCCGTCGTCTGCGGCTACGGCGACGTCGGCAAGGGCTGTGCGGAGTCGCTGCGCGGCCAGGGCGCCCGGGTCATCGTCACCGAGATCGACCCGATCAACGCCCTGCAGGCGGCGATGCACGGCTACGAGGTCACCACGCTGGACGAGGTGATCGGCAAGGCGGACATCATCATCACCGCCACCGGCAACCGCGACATCATCTCTGCCGAGCAGCTCGGGCAGACCAAGCACCAGGCGATCGTCGGCAACATCGGCCACTTCGACAACGAGATCGACATCGCCGGTCTCGCCCGGACGCCCGGCGTCGAGCGGACGACGATCAAGCCGCAGGTCGACGAGTGGCGGTTCGCCGACGGCCACACGATCATCGTGCTCTCCGAGGGCCGGCTGCTGAACCTGGGCAACGCCACCGGGCACCCCAGCTTCGTCATGAGCGCCTCGTTCTCCAACCAGGTGCTCGCCCAGATCGAGCTGTGGACCAACCGGTCGGCCTACGAGGGGAAGGAGCCCGGCGTCACGGTGCTGCCCAAGAAGCTCGACGAGCACGTGGCCCGGCTGCACCTCGGCGCCCTCGGCGTCACGCTCACCGAGCTGTCCAAGGTGCAGGCCGACTACCTCGGCGTCCCGGTCGAGGGCCCCTACAAGAGCGACCACTACCGCTACTGACGGAAGGACCCCCTCGCCCCCCACCGCTCGCCGGCTCGCGGCGGGGCCCTGCGAGGGGGCCGTTCCAGCACGGCGGGGCACCCGTCCGGATCACCGGTCCGGACGGGTGCGCCCGTTTTCCGGCCCGCCCAGCGCAGAATGGGCGCCGTGCCACCCACCGCGTCCCAGAACGGGCCCAGCCGCGGCCGTGTCCTGGTCGTCGACGACGACGCCGCCCTCGCCGAGATGCTCGGCATCGTGCTCCGGCGGGAGGGCTACGAACCGGCCTTCGTCTCCGACGGCAACCGGGCGGTGGGCGCCTTCCAGCAGACCCGCCCCGACATCGTCCTGCTGGACCTGATGCTGCCCGGCCGCAACGGCCTGCAGATCTGCCAGGACATCCGCACCCAGTCCACCGTGCCGATCGTCATGCTCACCGCCAAGGGCGACACCATCGACGTCGTCCAGGGGCTCGAGGCCGGTGCCGACGACTACGTCACCAAGCCGTTCAAGCCGGTCGAGCTGGTCGCCCGGGTGCGCGCCCAGCTGCGCCGCGGGGAGACCGGACAGGCGGAGAGCCTGGCCATCGGCGACGTGCAGATCGACGTCCCGGCCCACCAGGTCACCCGGGACGGCGTGCCGATCGCGCTCACCCCGCTGGAGTTCGACCTGCTCGTCGCCCTGGCCCGCAAGCCGCGCCAGGTCTTCACCCGGGAGCTGCTGCTGGAGCAGGTCTGGGGCTACCGGCACGCCGCGGACACCCGGCTGGTCAACGTCCACGTGCAGCGGCTGCGCGCCAAGATCGAGCGGGACCCCGAGAAGCCCGAGATCGTGCTGACCGTGCGGGGTGTGGGCTACAAGGCCGGCCCCCCGTGACGGCGCGGTGAGCACCACCCGGCCGGCGCCCGCGGCCCCGGCCACCGCCCCGGGCGCGTCGTCGACCGGCGTCCCCGGCTCCGCACCCCCCGCGCGGCCGCGACGCGGCCTGTCCGCCGACCTCCGCGCGGTGCGCCGCGGGCTGCGCCGCCGCACCCGGCGGGCCCGGCGGCTCGCCCGGCGGGCGGGCGCCCGGGTGGCGGGCACCTGGCGCTCTTCGCTGCACGTGCGGATCGGCCTGATCACGATGGCCGTGGCCGGCGCGGTCGTGGTGATCGTCGGGCTGGTGTTGTTCAGCCAGATCCGGACGCAGCTGCTGTCGGTCAAGGAGCAGGCGGCCATCGACCAGGCGCAGGCCGGCGTCATCTACGCCCAGAGCGAGGTCGTGGGCATCGCCGCCGGGGACGGCGCGAGCGTGCGCGCGACGCTGGAGCGGACGGTCGAGCAGCTCCGCGACCGCGGCGGCCGGGCCGGCGACTTCGAGGTCGTCATGGTCTACCGGACCGGTGACTCCGAGCGGGCCCCCGCGGTCAGCCAGCGCGGCGTCTTCCCGGCGATCCCCGCCGAGCTGCGCGCCGACGTGGCCTCCGGGGGTCAGTACGCGCAGTACGCGCTGGTCCCCGACGGGAGCGGCCGGCCGGTGGCGACCTACCTCGTCGGCGCGCCGGTGTCCACCGGCGCGGCGGGTGCCGAGCGGATCGAGCTGTACCACGCCTTCCCGCTCGAGCAGGAGGCCGAGAGCCTCTCGCTGATCCGCAGCACGGTGGTCATCAGCGGCATCGCGCTCACCCTCTTCGTCGTCGGCATCGCGGTGCTGGTGACCCGGCTGGTCGTCGACCCGGTGCGCCGGGCGGCGGGCACCGCCCAGCGGCTGGCCGACGGGCAGCTCGAGGAGCGGATGGCGGTGCGCGGCGAGGACGACCTCGCCCGGCTGGCGACCAGCTTCAACGCGATGGCCGACAGCCTCCAGCGGCAGATCACCCAGCTGGAGTCGCTGTCCCAGCTGCAGCAGCGGTTCACCTCCGACGTGTCCCACGAGCTGCGCACGCCGCTGACCACGGTGCAGATGGCCGCCGAGGTGCTCTACGAGTCCCGCGAGGACTTCCCGCCGCACGTGGCCCGCTCCGCGGAGCTCATGCACGCCGAGCTGGACCGGTTCGAGACCCTGCTCACCGACCTGCTGGAGATCAGCCGGTACGACGCGGGCGCGGCCGTCCTCGACTGGGAGCCCACCGACCTCGGCGCGCTGGTGCACCGGGTCACGGCCGGGGTGTCCGCGCTGGCCGAGCGGCACGGCTGCGAGCTGGTGGTGACCGCCCCCGGCTACGAGGTCATCGCCGAGGTCGACGCACGCCGGGTGGAGCGGATCCTGCGCAACCTGGTCGGCAACGCGATCGAGCACGGGACCGGCCGGCCGGTGGAGGTGGCCTGGGCGGCCAACCGGACGGCGGCGGCGGTCACCGTGCGTGACCACGGCGTGGGCCTGTCCCCGGCCGAGGCCCAGCACGTGTTCGACCGGTTCTGGCGCGCCGATCCCTCCCGGGTACGCACCGTCGGCGGCAGCGGGCTGGGCCTGTCGATCAGCCTGGAGGACGCGCGGCTGCACGGCGGCTGGTTGCAGGTGTGGGGCCAGCCGGGGACCGGCGCGCAGTTCCGCCTCACCCTGCCGCTCGCCGCCGGCACCGACCTCACCAGCTCGCCGCTGCCCCTGCGGCCGGCCGCCCTCCGGCGCCCCCGGGGTGGGCGGTGAGGTCCGCCGGGGCGGTGCTCGCGGCGGCGCTGCTGGCGTCGTCGACGGCCTGCTCCACCGTCCCGACCAGCTCCCCGACGGTGCAGATCACCCAGGCGCCGCCGCGCGCCGACGGCCCGGTGGGCATCGAGCCGCTGTCCCCGGAGCCGGGTGCCACCCCGGAGGAGGTCGTCCGCGGGTTCGTGGAGGCCACCGCCAGCACGGTGATCGGGCACCCGGTGGCCCGCGAGCACCTGGCCCGGGAACCGGCGGGCTCCTGGGCCGACGACGCCGGCATCACCCTGCTCGGCGCGGACTACGCCACCGTCACCACCGACACCGGCACCGTGGTCGTCACCGGCGAGCTCGTCGGCACCATCGACCAGCGGGGGGCCTTCTCCGTCGGCGGGCAGGAGGTCTACTCCCGGGAGTTCCGGCTCGAGCAGGTGGACGGCGAGTGGCGGATCAGCGACCCGCCCGACGGGCTGCTCATGCTCCTGCCGGACTTCGAGCGGCTCTACGAGCGGCGCGACCTCTACTTCCTGGACCCCACCGGCAGCCGCGTCGTCCCCGACCCGCGCTACCTGATCGGCGGGGAGGCGCAGCCCACCGTCCTGGTCGACCGGTTGCTGGACGGGCCCTCGGCGGTCCTGGCCGCCGGCGTGCGCACCGCGCTGGACGACCTCGCGCTCGGGGACGCCGCGCTGGGCAGCACGGTGGAGGTCTCCGGCCAGGTGGTGCGGGTCGACCTCACCGGCATCGCCGACGCGCCGCCCGCCCGGCTGGCCGAGCTGTCCGCGCAGCTGGTCTGGACGCTGGGTCAGCTCACGTCGGTGCGGTCCGTGGAGGTCCTCGCCGACGGCGACCCGCTGGCGCTGGACGGCGTCCCCGCGGTGCAGACCGTCGACACCTGGGCCGCGCTGGACCCCGACGCCGCCCCGGTCGACGCGGTGGGGCACTACCTCGTCGACGGCGCGCTGTGGACGGCGGCGGAGACGCCGGCACCGGCGCCCGGGCCGGCCGGGGCCGGGGCCTACGGGCTGTCCGGCGCCGCGGTCGCCACGGACCCGAGCACCGGTCAGCTCACCGGCATGGTCGGCGTCGCCGAGCGGGACGGGCAGGCGACCCTGCTCACCGGCCGCTACGGCGGTGACCTCACCCCCGTGCTGACCAGCGGGTCGCTGACCGTGCCGACCGTGGCCGCCACCCGCGAGGAGTTCTGGCTGGTCCGCGACGGGTCGACGGTGGTCCGGCTGCCCGCGGGCGCGCCGCCCCAGGCGGTCAACGCCGTCACCCTGCCCGGCCTGGGCCGGGCCACGGCGCTGCAGCTGTCGCCCGACGGCGTCCGCGCCGCCGTGGTCGTCGAGGACGGCCCGCGGCAGAGCGTGCACGTCGGCACGGTGGTGCGCTCCGACGACGGCCCGGTCGCGCTGCGCGACTGGCGCGAGGTGACGCCCACGCTGGGGGAGGTGACCGACGTGGCATGGCGGACGGCGGGCAGCCTGCTGCTGCTGGCCGGGGACTCCGGCCGGGAGCGGACCGCCCCGTACACGGTCGGCGTCGACGGCTGGGACCTCTCCCCGGTGCCCACCGCCGGGCTGCCCAGCCAGGCCACCCGGGTGGCCGCCGCGCCGGGGCGCCCGCCGCTGGTCAGCGCCGGCGGCACGATCTGGGAGTGGCAGGCCGCCGGGGGCACCTGGGTGACCCTGGTGCGCGGGCAGCAGCCGCAGCCGGGCACCGAGCCTCTCTACCCCATGTGATCGAAGACCCGCTGCCACCGGGGGTGTCCACAGATGGCCCGCGGACCCGTGCGGCGCCGTGGCGGGGCGCCAGGCTGGGGGAGTGGACGGCGGGCTGCTCACGGCGCTGGGCGACCTGCTGCTGCCCCGCGAGTGCGCCGGCTGCGGCGTACCGGGCGCCGTCCTCTGCCGGCGCTGCACCGCCCTGCTCGCCGTCCCGCACCTGGCCCAGCCGCGCCGATTCCCGGCGGGCTTCCCGCCGACCGTGGCCGCCGGCGCCTACGCCGGGCCGGTGCGCCCGGCGGTCAACGCCTTCAAGGAGCGCGGCCGCGCCGAGCTCGCCCGCCCGCTGGGCACCGCGCTGGCGCTGGCCGTCGCCGGCGTGCTCGCCGGGCTGCCGGCGCCGGCGGGCCCCGTCCGGCTGGTGCCGGTGCCCAGCGGCGCCGCCGCGCTCCGCGCCCGCGGCCGCGACCACGTCCGGGAGCTGACCGCCCGCGCGGTCGCCGAGCTGCGCGCCGCCGGGGTGCCGGCGGCCGAGGCCCGGCTGCTGCGCCGCAGCGGCCGCGCCGCGGACTCCGCGGGCCTCTCGGTGGCCCAGCGGCGGGCCAACCTGGCCGGCACCGTCGCGCTGTGCCCCGGCCCGCACCGGCTGCCTCCCGGGGCCGTGCTGGTGGTCGTCGACGACGTCGTCACCAGCGGCGCCACGCTCACCGAGGCGGCCGCGGTGCTCGCGCCGGCGGCCGGACCCGACGGCCCCCCGGTGCTCGCCGCGGTGGTCGCGGCGACCCCCCGGCGCGCGCCCGCGCGGGGGGCGCCGGGCATCCGGGCAGGTCGGCCGGCGGGGCCCGGCGATCGACTGTCGGGACCCGGTACCGGGGTCTAGCGTGGGCTCGATCACACCCCGAACGACCGGGAGGTCTCATGGAGATCGTGGTCCGTGGCCGCAACGTCGAAGTCCCCGAGCACTACCGGCAGCACGTCGAGGACAAGGTCGGCCAGCTCGACCGCTTCGACGGCAAGCTGAAGATGCTGCGCATCGACGTGGAGCTCTTCCACGAGAAGAACCCGCGCCAGTCCGGCCGGTGCCAGCGCGTGGAGATCACGCTCCGCGGCAAGGGCCCCGTCGTCCGGGCCGAGGCGGCCGCACCGGACTTCTACGCCGCACTGGACCTGGCGGCCGGCAAGCTCGACCACCGGCTGCGCAAGGCCGCCGACCGCCGCCGCGTGCACCACGGCCGCCGCACCCCGGCCACCGTGCGGGTCGGCGGCGGCGCCCCGGACACCGACGTGCTGGAGTCCCTGGACCGCGACCGGCAGCTCGCCGAGGGGCCGCACGTCACCGACCTCGACGAGCACCTGCCCGGCCGGGTCGTCCGCGAGAAGCACCACCCGGCCACCCCGATGCACGTCGACCAGGCGCTCCACGAGATGGAGCTGGTCGGCCACGACTTCTTCCTCTTCCTGTGCGCCGACACCGGCCGGCCGACGGTCGTCTACCGCCGGCACGCCTACGACTACGGCCTCATCCGGCTCGTCGACGTCCCCCTGGACGGCGCCGCCGAGCGGCCGCCCGCGGCGGCCCCGCTCTGACCGGCGGCGGGTGCGGGGCCCGGCCCGGCCCGGCCCCGCACCCGCCTGGCCTGGGTGTCTCGTCCCGCTCCTGCGGTCGTTCGTGCGCTCGTGCGGTGCTGCAGCACCGCAGCAGTCCATGGAGGACGGTAAGACCCGTCCCGGCGGTGGGCCAGAGCTCACCGGTCGACGGAGGCACCGCGGTCAGACGGAGCCCAGCACCCGGTCGACCGAAATCTGCAGGACCACCCGGGCCGGGTTCTCCCGCGGCTGGCGGTACCGGGCGGCGTAGCGCCGCTCGGCGTCCGCGACCGACGCGGGGTCGTCGCGCACCACCGCCGTCCCCTCCAGGGTGACCCAGCGGCGGCCGTCGACCTGGCAGACCGCCACCCGGGCCTGCCCGGCGCGCACGTGCCGGGCCTTCGCCGACGTGCCCGAGGTGATGACCCGGGCGGTACGGGTGGCCGGGTCGTAGGTGACCCCGACCGGGACGACGTGCGGGCTGCCGTCGGCCCGCAGGGTGGTGAGGGTGGCCAGGTGCCGCTCGGTGAGGAAGCCGAGCAGGCCGTCGGGCAGGTCGTCGAGGTCGTGGGCCACGGGGTCCGAGGTTAGGTCGCCGCGGGCCGGGGCACCTGCGGCTCGTGGAACTGCAGGGTGCGCGGGTCCTGGTGGCTGGCGCGACGGGGGTGCTGGGCGGGGAGCTGGCGCGCGCGCTGCACGACGCCGGCGCCCGGGTGGCGCTGACCGGCCGGGACGGCGACCGGCTGCAGGCGCTGGCCGCGGACCTGGGCGGCGCGCCCGCGGAGGCCGTCGACGCCGTCGACGTCGGCTCGGTCCGCGCCGCGGTGCAGGCGGCGGTGACCGCCCTCGGCGGCCTGGACGCGGTCGTGGTCGCCTGGGGCGTGGTGGCCTTCGGCCCCGCGGCGGACGCCGACGACGCGGTGACCGAGGAGCTGTTCGCGGTCAACACGCTGGCCCCGATGAGCCTGGTGCGCGCCGCGCTGCCGCACCTGCCCGACGGCGGCGCGGTGGTCCTGCTGTCGGCGATCGTGGCCGACGCCCCGACCCTGCAGATGGCCGAGTACTCGGCCAGCAAGGCGGCGCTGTCGGCCTGGGCCGGGGTGCTCCGCCGGGAGGTGCGGTCCCGCGGCGTCACCGTGCTCGACGTCCGGCCGCCGCACATCGACACCGGCCTGGTCGACCGCGCCCTCGCGGGGGAGCCGCCGCGGCTGCCCGCCGGGCACGACCGCGCCGAGCTGGTCGCCGCGGTGCTCGAGGGCCTGCGCGAGGGCGGGCGGGAGATCGTGCTCGACCCGCGCGAGAAGCGGCTGGTCCGCCGCTGACGGCTGCCCTCCGCGACGGCGGTTCGTCCCCGGCAACCCCGGGTGGGGGGCAGCGCCGCCTACTCTGGACGGGTGGTGTTCTCGAAGATCCTCCGTGCCGGTGAGGGCAAGATCCTGCGACGGCTGAACAAGATCGCCGACGCGGTCGAGTCGCTGGCCGACGAGGTCGCCGACCTCACCGACGCGGAGCTGCGGGCGAAGACCGACGAGTTCCGGGAGCGCCTGGACGAGGGGGAGACCCTCGACCAGCTGCTGCCGGAGGCCTTCGCCGTCGTCCGCGAGGCGGCCACCCGCACCCTCGGGCAGCGCCACTTCCGCGTGCAGCTCATGGGCGGGGCCGCGCTGCACCTGGGCAACATCGCCGAGATGCGCACCGGTGAGGGCAAGACGCTGACCGGCGTCCTGCCCGCGTACCTGAACGCGCTCCCCGGCCGGGGCGTGCACGTGGTGACCACCAACGACTACCTGGCCCGGCGCGACGCCGAGTGGATGGGCCGGGTGCACCGGTTCCTGGGGCTGCAGGTCGGCGTGATCCTGTCCGGGCAGACCTCGGACGTGCGCCGGGAGATGTACGCCTGCGACATCACCCACGGCACGAACAACGAGTTCGGCTTCGACTACCTGCGCGACAACATGGCGTGGAAGAAGGACGACCTCGTCCAGCGCGGCCACCACTTCGCGGTCGTCGACGAGGTCGACTCCATCCTCATCGACGAGGCCCGCACCCCGCTGATCATCAGCGGCCCGGCCGGTGACCCGGAGATGCACCGCTGGTACCGCGAGTTCGCCCGGCTGGCCCCGATGATGCGCCGCGACG
The DNA here is from genome assembly GCF_900188375.1 of Geodermatophilus pulveris. Lineage (GTDB taxonomy): Bacteria > Actinomycetota > Actinomycetes > Mycobacteriales > Geodermatophilaceae > Geodermatophilus > Geodermatophilus pulveris. Next base: position 390,769 of record NZ_FZOO01000001.1, read on the forward strand.
TCCACTACGAGGTGGAGGAGGGCAAGCGCACGGTCGCGATCACCGAGGAGGGCGTGGAGTTCGTCGAGGACCAGATCGGCATCGAGAACCTCTACGACTCGGTCAACACCCCGCTGATCAGCTTCCTCAACAACGCGCTCAAGGCCAAGGAGCTCTACCACCGCGACCAGCAGTACATCGTCAGCAACGGCGAGGTGCTCATCGTCGACGAGTTCACCGGCCGGGTGCTGTCCGGCCGGCGCTACAACGAGGGCATGCACCAGGCCATCGAGGCCAAGGAGCGGGTGCAGGTCAAGGACGAGAACCAGACCCTCGCCACGATCACGCTGCAGAACTACTTCCGGCTCTACGAGAAGCTCTCCGGGATGACCGGCACCGCCCAGACCGAGGCGGCCGAGCTCTCCCAGACCTACGGGCTCGGCGTGGTCCCGATCCCGACGAACCGGCCGATGGTCCGCGCGGACCGGTCCGACGTCATCTACAAGACCGAGCAGGCCAAGTTCGACGCGGTCATCGACGACATCGCCGAGCGGCACGAGGCCGGCCAGCCGGTCCTGGTCGGCACGGCCAGCGTGGAGAAGTCCGAGGTGCTGTCCAAGCAGCTGCTGCAGCGCGGCATCCCGCACGAGGTGCTCAACGCCAAGAACCACGCCCGGGAGGCGCACATCGTCGCCCAGGCCGGCCGGCTGGGCGCGGTCACCGTGGCCACCAACATGGCCGGCCGCGGCACCGACATCCAGCTCGGGGGCAACCCCGAGTTCATCGCCGACGAGCAGCTGCGCGCCCGCGGGCTGTCGCCGGCGGAGACGCCCGAGGAGTACGAGGCGGCCTGGGACAGCGCGCTGGAGAAGGCCCGCGACCAGGTCGGGGCCGAGCACGACCAGGTCACGGAGGCCGGCGGCCTCTACGTGCTGGGCACCGAGCGGCACGAGAGCCGGCGCATCGACAACCAGCTGCGCGGCCGCTCCGGCCGCCAGGGCGACCCGGGCGAGTCGCGGTTCTACCTGTCGCTGGGTGACGACCTCATGCGGCGGTTCAACGGCCCGATGCTCGAGTCGATGATGACCACGCTGCGGGTCCCCGACGACCAGCCGATCGAGTCCAAGATGGTCAGCCGGGCGATCCTGTCGGCGCAGACCCAGGTCGAGCAGCAGAACTTCGAGGTCCGCAAGGACGTCCTCAAGTACGACGAGGTGCTCAACCGCCAGCGCACGGTCATCTACGCCGAGCGGCGCAAGGTCCTCGACGGGGAGGACCTGCACGTGCAGGTCCGCAACATGGTCGACGACGTCGTCGGCGCCTACGTCGACGGCGCGACCGAGATGGGCTACGCCGAGGACTGGGACCTCGAGCAGCTGTGGACCGGCCTCAAGGCGCTCTACCCGGTGGGCGTGGACCGCGACGAGCTCATCGACCGGGTGGGCGACGGCGACCAGGCCTCGCTGACCGCCGACGTGCTCAAGCGCGAGCTGCTCGACGACGTGCACCGCGCCTACGAGGAGCGGGAGGCCGCGCTCGGCGCGCAGGTCATGCGCGAGCTGGAGCGGCGGGTGCTGCTCAGCGTGCTCGACCGCAAGTGGCGCGAGCACCTCTACGAGATGGACTACCTGCGGGCCGGCATCCACCTGCGCGCCATGGCCAACCGCGACCCGGTCGTGGAGTACCAGCGCGAGGGCTACGACATGTTCATGACGATGCTCGACGGCATCAAGGAGGAGTCGGTCGGCTTCCTGTTCAACCTGGAGGTCAAGACCCAGGACCAGCAGGACGCCGAGGCCCGGGCCAAGCAGGCGCAGGCCGAGGCCCAGGCGCTGGCCGCCGCCCAGCAGGGGACGGCGCGGGTGCTGGCCCGCCAGCGGGCGGCCGCGCAGGCCGCCGCGGCCGCCGCCCCGGCCCCCGCGGCCCCGGAGGCGCCGGCCCCCGCCCGGCCCGCTCCCGCCGAGCCGGTGGCCGCCGCACCCGCCCCCGCACCCGCGCCGCCGGCTCCGGCCGAGCCCGCCCCGGCGCAGCCGGCTCCCGCGGCTGCACCCGCCCCGGCCCCGGCGCCGGCCGCCGGGCGGCACTCCGCCCCGGCCGCCCGACGCACCGGGACGGCCCGGCGTGGCCGGCACTCCGCACCCGAGCCGGCCGCGCCCGGGACCGAGCAGCCGGTGTCCACGGGCACCGGCACCGGACCGGAGCTGGCCGTCAAGGGCCTCGAGGAGCCGCGCCGCACCGAGCAGCTCAGCTACTCCGCCCCGAGCCTGGACCCCTCGCCCAAGGAGAGCGGCCCGGCCAAGGCGGCCAAGACCGCGACCGTGACCGGCACCAAGGAGCCGGCCCGCAACGCGCCCTGCCCGTGCGGCTCGGGCCGGAAGTACAAGTCCTGCCACGGAGCGCCGTCCCGCTCCTGACCGGGGCCGCGTCGCTCAACCGATCTGCAGGGCGGTGCAGCGCCAGCGGCCGTCGATGCCCTCGAGCCGCGCGGCGACGGCGTGCGCCCGGCCCGAGCGGCGGGCCACCGCGCTGACCTCGGCCACCCCGTCGACCGGCTCGCACACGCGCACCGGACCGAGCAGCACCGGCGCCGTCCCCTCCGCGCACCACCGCGGCCGGCGGCCGCTGGCCAGCGCGGTGTAGACGCCGAGCGCGGTGAGCGGCTGGACCTGGGTGAGCGGCCGCCGGCCGGCCAGCGCCTCGAGGGTGAGGGTCAGCAGCCGGCGCCCGGCCAGCCGCGGGTCGGGCAGGTCGGCGCGGACCGACCAGGCCGGCTCGAAGCCCGGGACGAACCCCGCGGGCGGCTCCTCCCGGCGCGGCCGCGGGCCGGGCCGGTGCGGCGTCCGCGGGACGGCGACCCCCGGGAGGACCAGGCGCAGCACCGGCTGCGGGTCCAGGGGCGGCTGCGGCGTGGGGACGACGGTGAGCCGCAGGGTGGCCGCCTGCAGCGGCTGCGGGCCGGGCTCGGCCGCGGCGGTCGGCCGGGCGGGGGAGGCGGGCGCGGTCATGGCTGCTCCGGGACTCGGGGGCGGGGGTCAGGACGCCGGGGGCGGGCGCAGCACCTGGCCCGGCAGGAGGAGGTCGGGGTCGGGGCCGATGACGGCGGCGTTCGCCTGCCACCAGGCGGCCACGGCGGCGGCCACCCCCGCGTCGGTCGGGGTGCCACCGGTGCGCCGCGCGAGGTCGGCGGCGGCGATGTCCCACAGGCAGTCGCCGCGCAGCACGACGTGCTCCCCGGCGGCCGGGGCGGGCCAGTCGGTCACCGGGCCGGTCCCCGCGGGCGCCGTCGGCCGGTCGGCCGGGACGGGTGGCGGTGCCGGCCAGTCGGCGACCGGCTGCTGCGCGGACGCCGCCAGGACCACCGCGGCGGGCGGGTCCGGGGTGGTGCTGCAGCCGGCCAGCAGCGGCCCGCCGGTCACCAGGCCGACGCCCAGCGCCACGGCGGCCGCGCGGCGGGCCGACGCCGGCAGCACGCACCGGGTGAGCGCCCGGGCCAGGGCGCCGGCGACCCCGGGCAGCGCGGACAGCGCCGTGACAGTCAGCCCGAGCGCGCCCCACAGCCAGGCCGCCCAGGCCAGGACCGCGACGGCGGCGAGCAGGACGGTGTCGGCCCCGGCGGTGTCGACGGCGCGCTGCAGGTCCGGGCCCGCGCCGGTCACCGCGGAGAGGTCCGGGGTCACCGCGCGCAGACCCGCAGCGGCGGCGGCCATCGCCACCGCCGTCCCCAGCAGGCGCCGGACCGACACCGCTCCTCCTCGCACTCGTAGCATGTCGCCAACTAAAGCAAGCAAATGCATGCAAACGCAAGTGAAGTCATCCACTACGGTGATGTCGAGGAGGTGGCGGATGCGGTGGCAACGGCTCTTCGCCGACCTGCAGGCGGAGTTCGACGCGGCAGAGGCGGCTGCCGAGCGGGCGGAGGACGCCTCCCGCCGGCGCGTGGAGACCGGCGCCGTCCGGCTGGTGGACCGGCTGGCCGGGTCCGTCGGCCGGCCGCTCGCCCTGCGCTGCCAGGGAGCCGGCGACGTGACCGGCGTGCTGGTCGACGTGGGCGCGGACTGGCTGCTGCTGGACAGCGGCGGCCGCGAGGTGCTCGTCGCGACCGCGACCGTGCGGACGGTCGCCGGACTGGGCCGGGCGACGGCCGTGCCCGCGGAACGCGGCGCGGTGCACGCGCGGATGGACCTGCGGCGCGTGGTGCGCGGGCTGTCCCGCGACCGGACCGCGGTGCAGGTCGTCCTGGACGACGGGTCGGCCCACGTCGGCACCGTGGACGGCGTCGGCGCCGACCACCTCGAGCTGGCCGAGCACGCCGCCGACCAGCCGCGCCGGGCGGCGGCGGTGCGCGGCGTGCGGGCGATCGCCCTGCCGGCGGTCGCGGTGGTGCGGACGCTGGCGCCCGGCCTGGTCTGACCGTGCGCGACCGGGTCGATCGGCCGGGGGTCAGCCCCGGCCGGGCCCCCGGGGGCTGGCGGCCGGGTCGTCCTGCTCCGCTCGCTGCTCGGCGGGCTCCGGTGGCACGCCGCCGGCCCGCGCCTCGGCGTACTTCCGGGCGATGAAGCGCTCGAGCTCGTCGGTCTCGACCCGCCACTGGCCGCGGCCGCCGATCTGGATGGCGATCAGCTCCTTGCGGCGCACCAGCGCGTAGGCCTGCGACCACGAGACGTTGAGGATCTCGGCGACGTCGTCGAGGGTCAGGAAGCGCGGTGTGGGCATCGGGTCTCCGTCCGGTCCCGGACAGTCTGGCAGCCCCGTCCGGGTGGCATGCGCGTCGTCCACAGCCCCGAACGTGTGGACGGCGCCTGCACGCGGCCGTCGGCTCCCGCATCATCTCCGTCCGACCGTGGGCCCGCCCGGGCCGTCCACGGCGTCCGTGCAGAGGGAGGGACCGCTGGCTGTGAGCGCCGCGCGAACCGGAACCACCACCCCGGCGGCCGGTGCCGCAACCGCTCCGCCCGTGCCCGGGTCGGCGCCGCGCCGGGTCCGGCCTCCGCGCTGGCTGGACCTGCGGCTGGTCCTGGGCGTCCTGCTGGTGCTCGGCTCGGTGCTGCTGGGCGCCCGGGTGGTGGCTGCCGCCGACGCCACGGTCCCCGTCTGGTCGGCCGCCGGCGACCTGGCCGCCGGCACCGTGCTCACCGCGGCGGACGTCGTCGCCGTGGACGTCCGCCTCGACGACGTCGCCGGCGCCTACCTGGCCACCGGCACCCGGCCGGAGGGCCGCACCCTCGCCCGGGCCGTCCGCGTCGGCGAGCTGCTGCCGCGGACGGCGCTGGAGGCGCCGGCCGAGCTGGTGCAGCTGGCGCTGCCGGTGCAGGCCGGCTACGTGCCGCCGGGGCTGGACCGCGGGCTGGTCGTCGACGTGTACGCCGTGGCCGACCCGGCCGCCGGTGCCACCGGCGCGGGGGACGGGACCGTGACGCCGGTGGTGGCCGCCGCGCCGGTGCAGGCGATCTCCGGGCGGACCGAGGGCGTCCTGTCGACGGCGACCACCACGGTGCAGGTCGTCGTCTCGGTGCCCACCGACCGGGCCCCCGACGTGCTGGCGGCCATCGGCGGGCGGCCGCTGGTCGTGGTGGTGCACGACTCGGTCGACCCCGTCGTGGGCGCGACCGCGGCGGTGCCGGCCGCGCCGTCATCGTCCGCCCGGGCGACGGCGGGGCCCTCGGCCCCCGCGGCCACGTCCGCCCCGGCGCCGCGCGCGGCCGCCCCGCCGTCGCCGGCACCCGCCGCTGCCCCGTCGGCCGCGGCGTCCACTGCGCCGCCGACCGGGACCCGGTGATGGCCGTCCAGGTCTTCACCGCGGTCACCGGCGCGGGGTGGGAGTCCGCGCTGGTCGGCGCGCTGGACCGTGCCGACCACGGGGTCACCGTCGTCCGCCGGTGCGTGGACGTCTCCGAGCTGCTGGCCGCGGCGGCCACCGGGACCGCGCAGGCCGCGCTCCTGTCGGCGGACCTGCGCCGCCTCGACGGCGACGCGGTCGCCCGGCTGTCGGCGGCCGGCGTGGCCGTCGTCGGGCTGGTCGACCCCGGGGACGAGCAGGCGGCCGACCGGCTGCGCGGCCTGGGCATCGCGCGGGTGCTGCCCGCCGACGCCGAGCCGGAGGCGATCGCGCGGGCGCTGCGCGAGGCGGTGGCCGGCGGTCCGCCGGCCGGCCGGGACATCGCCGACCCGCGGGCGGCCCTGCCCGCGCACGGACTGCCGGCGCCGGCGGGGGAGCGGTCGGCCGGTCGCGGCCGGGTGGTCGCGGTCTGGGGCCCCACCGGCGCGCCGGGGCGCACCACCGTGGCGGTGGGGCTGGCCGACGAGGCCGCCCGGCTGGACGTGCCGACCCTCCTGGTGGACGCCGACGTCTACGGCGGGGTGGTCGCCCAGGTGCTCGGCCTGCTCGACGAGTCACCGGGGCTGGCCGGCGCGGCCCGGCTGGCGGCCGCCGGCACCCTGGACGGGGCGGCGCTGGGCCGGTTGGCCTGGGCGGTGCGCCCCCGGCTGGGCGTCCTCACCGGGCTGGCGCGCGCGGACCGCTGGCCGGAGCTGCGGCCCGGGGCCGTGGCCGCCGTGCTCGACGAGGTGCGCCGCAGCGTCGACCTCACCGTGGTGGACTGCGCCTTCAGCCTGGAGGAGGACGAGGAGCTGTCCTTCGACACCGCGGCGCCGCGGCGCAACGGCGTCACGCTCACCGTCCTGGAGGCCGCGGACACCGTGCTGTGCGTGAGCGGTGCGGACCCGGTGGCGCTGCAGCGCAGCATCCGGGCGCTCGGCCAGCTGCGCGAGGTGCTCCCGGACGTCGAACCGGTCGTGGTCGTCAACCAGGTGCGGCGCGGCCCGGTGCCCGGGGACCCCCGGCGGGAGATCGGCGAGGCGCTGGAGCGCTTCGCCGGCCACGAGGTCCGCTTCTTCCTCCCCGCCGACCGGAAGGCGACCGACGCGGCGCTCGCGGAGGGGCGCACCCTGGCCGAGGTGGCTCCCGCCTCGCCGCTGAGGGGCGCGCTGCGGTCGATGGCGGCCGCGCTCTCCGGCGTGCCAGCCCCGGTCGCCACCCGGGGACGCTCGCGGCTGCGGCGCCGCGCCGGGTGAGCGGTGCGGCCGCCTGCCACGGTGCAGGTGCCCGCAGGGGTGCCGGGACGTAGCGTGGGGCCCCGACCCGGAGGAGGCCGACGGTGGAGCGCCTGAGCACCCTGGACGCGTCCTTCCTCGGTCTGGAGGACCCCGAGACGCCGATGCACGTGGCCGGCGTGCTGGTGCTCGACCCCCCGGTGGGCGGCCTGGACGCGATCGCCGCCCTGGTCGCCGCCCGCCTGCCGCTCGTGCCGCGCTACCGGCAGCGGGTCCTCGAGGTGCCCGGCCACCTGGCCAACCCGGTGTGGGCCGACGACCCGCACTTCGACGTCGACCACCACGTCCGCCGCTCCGCGGTGCCGCGGCCGGGCACGCAGGACCAGCTGCTGGAGCTGGTCTCCCGGGTGACCGCGCGACCGCTGGACCGCAGCCGCCCGCTGTGGGAGGTCTACCTCGTCGAGGGTCTGGCGGGTGGCCGCGCGGCGGTGGTCACGAAGACCCACCCCGCGCTGGTCGACGGGCTCGGCACGGTCGACATCGGGCAGGTCCTGCTCGACGACTCGCCCGACGCCCCGGTCCCCGAGCCCGTCCCGTGGCGGCCCCGGCCGCTGCCGAGCGCGGCGCAGCTGGTGGCCGAGGCCCTCGCCGAGTACGCCGCCCGCCCGTCGGCGGTCGTGGAGACCGCCCGGCACGCGGTGACCGACGTGCGGACCACCGGCGCACGGCTGACCAGCGCGGCCGGCGGGGCGGTCCGGGCGGTGCGCTCGGCGCTGTTCGCGGCCCCGTCCAGCCCGCTCAACGCCGGCGGCGGCAGCCAGCGGCGGGTGGTGGTGGCCCGCGGCGACCTGGACGACGTCAAGCGGGTCCGCAAGGCGCACGGCGGGACGGTCAACGACGTGCTGCTGGCCGTGGTCACCGGGGCGCTGCGGGACTGGCTGCTGTCGCGCGGCCAGCCGGTCGTCGGCTCCACCTCCGTGCGGGCCCTGGTGCCGGTGTCGGTGCACGGCGCCGAGGAGGAGACCCCGGGCACCCGCGTGTCGAGCTACCTGGTGGACCTGCCGGTCGGCGAGCCCAGCCCCCGGCTGCGGCTGGCCCGGCTGAGCTACGCGATGCGCGGCGTCAGCCAGCACGGCCGGTCGGTCGGGGCGGACGCGCTGCTCGCGCTCGCCGGCTTCGCCCCGCCGACGCTGCACGCCCTCGGAGCCCGCGCGGCGCGGGGCCTGTCGCGGCGGATGGCCAACCTGGTGGTCACCAACGTGCCCGGCCCCCAGGTGCCGCTGTACGCCGGCGGCACCCGGGTGCGGGAGGTCTTCCCCGTGGTCCCGCTGGCCCCCGGCCACGGGTTGTCCATCGGCATCACCAGCTACGACGGCCGCGTCTTCTTCGGCCTCAACGCCGACCGCTTCGGCGTCGGGGACGTCGACCTGCTCGCCGACCTGGTCGAGCAGGAGCTCGCCGTCCTGGTCGAGACCATCGGCTGACCCGGGGGCGGCCGGCGCCCCGCGGCCAGCGGGATACCGTCGGGCGTCCCCGGCACGAAGGAGCTCCCCCGGTGCGTGTGTACCTGCCCGCCACGACGAGGGTGCTGCAGACCCTCGTGGACGACGGGCGGCTGACCGGGCCGCTCACCGGCTTCGCGGTCACCCCCGGCCTGCGCGGGTCCTACCCGCTGAGCGACGCCGGGGCCGACGAGGAGGAGCTGGAGTACGCCGCGCTCCTGGCCGCCGCGCGGGCCAGCCTCCGGCTCATCGACATCGACCCGACAGCGGCCCGCCGCCGGGTGGTGCTGGCCGCCGACGTCGCCGACACCGCGGTCACCGAGGTCGAGGACCCGGACGTCGACCGCGGTGCCGTCCGGGTCAGCGGGGACGTGCCCCTGGCCGCGGTCGCGAGCGCGCACGTCGACGGGGCCGAGGCCGAGGACGACGTCCGCGCCGCCGTGGCGGTCGTCCTCGAGGCCGACCTCGGCAGCGAGGACGCCCAGTTCGTCGTCGACCAGGCCGAGGGGCACGAGTTGTCCTGGTACGCCACCCAGGAGATCGGGTCGCTGCTCGAGCTGCTGTGAGCGCGGTGCGGGACGGCCGCTCACCCGGCCGGCCCGCCGACGGCCAGGCTCCCGACCGGGGCCGGCTCGCGTCGGGCCACCTGCACCCGCTGGGCGGTGCCCGACCCGACCAGCCAGCCCGACCCGGGGCGGCAGGGGACCGGCGTGCGCGGCAGCCGGACGCCCAGCAGGTCGGCGTCCCCGGGCGCCGGGGACAGCAGCAGGCCGCTGCGCCGCCGCCGCAGCACCGGGACCGGGCCCCGGTAGGCCGCCGACAGCTCCGCGGCCGTCCCGGCGACCAGCCAGAGGACGTCGGAGGGGGCCTCGCATACGGCCGGCGCGGCCAGCACCGCGGTGTCGCCCAGCAGGGCGGCGTCGTCGACGACCACGACGCCGGGTGCCCCGAGCCGGCCGGCCAGCCACTCCTGCCAGCCCGGGACGTCCCCGGCGTGCACCCACGACCGACCTGTACCGGCCGCTGCCGGGGCGGTGCCGCGGCCCAGCTCGAGGACGGCCAGGCCGGCCGCCGCGAGGTGCCGGGCGAAGGCGTCCAGCGCCGTGGTCCGGCCGCTGCCGGGCGGGCCGGCGACGAGCAGGCCGCCGGTGCGCGCCAGGTCGACGGTCAGCACGCCGCCCTCGTCCCCGCCCGGGCCGACCGGCAGCCGCAGCGGGTGCCCGGTGGCGGCCGCGCCGGGCAGCCGCAGCACCGGGGCGGCCGGGAGCACGGGGACCGACAGCGGCCGGGGCCCTCCCGGTGACCCGGGCGGCACGGGGAACGGGAGCGGGCGGGGCAGCGCGAGCTGGCACTCGTGGGCAGCCTCGCCGACCAGCGCCCGCCCGCGCGGCCGGTGACCGGGCACGTCCCGGGCCGGGATCCCTGCGGCGGCGTAGTCGGCCCGGTCGGGCAGCGGCAGGACCAGCCGGGCGCCGACGGCGGTGGCCAGCCGGCCACCGGGGACGGCCCGGTCGGCGGTGAGCAGGCAGGTGAGCCCGGCCGCCGCGCCGTCCCGCACCAGCCGCAGCAGGCCCGCGGACCCGCGGCCGGGGTCGCACTCGTCCAGCTGGGCCATGACCGACTCCGCCCCGTCCACGAGCAGCAGCAGGTGCGGCCGCGGGCCCGCGGGCGGGCCGGCCCGGCGTGCGGCCACCTCCTGCCCCAGCCGGTCCAGCAGCCGCACGGTCCGCAGGGCGTCGTCCCCGCCCACCGCGGTGCCGGTGTGCGGCAGGCCGGCCACCGCCGCGGCCAGGCCGCCCCCGCCGTGGTCGAGCACGTGCACGTGCAGCCGGTCGGGGGTCAGGGCCGTGACCGCCTCGCCGAGGACGGTCCGGAGGAACGTGGTCCGGCCGCTGCGCGGCCCCCCGACCGCCAGCCAGCCCCCGGCCCGGGCCAGGTCCAGCTCCAGCGGCTCCTGCGTCTGGGCCTCCGGGCGGTCCAGCAGTCCCAGCAGCAGGCGGTCCGCCGGCCGGGTGCTCCCGGCGGGGTCGTGCGCCCCGAGGTCCGCCGCGGACAGCCGGTCGGGGAGGGCCGGGCGCCACGGCCGGTGCGGTCGCACCACCCCCGCCTCGGCCGCCCGGCGCGCCAGGGCCGCGGTCAGCCGGGCCAGGTCGCTGCCCCCGGCCGGGGCCTCCCGCACCGCCGTCGTGGGCGGAGCCGGCCAGCGCCAGGCCCACACCCGCACCCGGGCGTCCCCGGTCGCCGGGGGCCCGCCGCCGACCCGGGCGGCCTGGAAGAGCACCGCCGGACCGCCCCCGGCGCGCAGGTAGCCGCGTCCGGGGGTGTCGACCGGCAGGACGGCGGCCTGCGCGGTGCCCAGCACGTCCCGGGACTCCGCCTCGTCGGTGGTGCGCAGGCAGATCCGCAGCGTGCAGTTGGCCCGGATCTCCGGGGACACGACCCCGGCGGGCCGCTGGGTGGCCAGCACCAGGTGCACCCCGAGCGAGCGGCCCCGCTGGGCGATGCCGACCAGCCCGGACAGGAAGGCCGGCAGCTCCTCGGCCAGCCCGGCGAACTCGTCGACCACGATGACCAGCCGGGCCAGGTCCACGGCGTCGGGCAGGGCCGCCACGTCCGGGACGCCGCGCTCGGCCAGCAGCGTCTCGCGGCGGGTCAGCTCGGCGGTCAGCGACCGGAGGGCACGGGCGGTGCCGGCGCCGTCGAGGTCGGTGAGCAGGCCGACCGTGTGCGGCAGGGCGGCCGCCTCGGCGAAGGCGGCACCGCCCTTGTAGTCGACCAGCAGGAACGCGCAGCGGTCCGGCGGGTGGGCCAGCGCCAGGCCGGCGATGAGCGTCTGCAGCAGCTCGGACTTCCCGGACCCCGTCGTGCCGGCCACGAGGGCGTGCGGCCCGTGCCGGCACAGGTCGACCGTGAGGTCGCCCGCCGCCGTGCGGCCCAGGGTCGCGACGAGGTGGTCCCGCCTTCGGGACCACCGGCCGGGTGCCGCCTGGCCGCCGGCGACCAGGTCGAGCAGCCGCACCTGCCGGGGCAGCGCCGCGCCGGAGGCGGCCGGTGCCAGCCCGGCCAGGTCCCGCGCCAGCCGGGCGGCCACCGGGTGGGGCAGCCGGTCCACCGCCGTCACCGGGCGACCGGCCGAGCCGGGCACGAGGAGGGTGGCCCGCTCGCCGGTCTCCCCACCGAGCTCCAGCACGGCACCGGCCGGACCCGGCAGGTCCGCCGTCGAGGAGCCACAGGTCAGGGCGACGACCCCGGCCGGCACCGCGGCGCGCAGCGCGGTGACCAGGCGGGCGCCCACCGGCCGGTCGACCAGCACGACCAGCCGGGCGGGGACGCCGTCCTCGCCCGGCGCCCGGCGGGACAGCAGGGCGGCGAGCCAGCGCAGCGCCTCCTCGTCGGCGCCGTCGGCCGCGCCGGAGTGCACGGCGCCCGCGGCGAGGTGCGGCAGCCAGCGCAGCCAGGCCCACCCGGCCATGCGCTCCGGCGTGGTGAGCACGGCCAGGTCCAGCTCGCCGGGGGCGTGCAGCGCGGCCAGCTGGCCGAGGACCCCGGTGAGCACCCCCACCGCGGCCGGCCGCGGACCCGCGACGCCGAGACCGGCGCCCACCGCCAGGTCGACCACGACGGGCAGCCGCTCCGACGGCTCCGGGCACCGCGAGCCGCCGGCCTCCACGCGCAGCACGCAGGACTCCCCGGGGCCGGACCCGACCCGGACGGCCAGCGCGTCCGCGTCCCCCCGCCGCCGCTGCCAGAGCCCGGTGGACCGACGGCGTGCGGCCGCGACCAGGGCGGCCAGGTCCGGGTGCGCCGCCTCCGCGGCGCGCTCGTCGGCGCGCAGGGCCGCCGCCAGGGACGCGCGCGCCCCGGCCAGCTCGGCCGCGTGGGCGGCCCGGGCACGGCGGGTGCCGCGCCGCCCCGACCACCGGTCGGACAGCCACGTGCCGACCGCGACCACCGGGCTCAGCAGGGCGAAGAAGAGGAAGTGCGGGGCGTCGAGCACCCAGGCCAGGGCGACCCCGCCCACCGCCGGCAGGGCCACGGCCACCCACGCCAGCCGTCGCGGCGGCGCGGGCACGGGCTCCGCCGGGGGGAAGGCCACCTCGACCACCTCGCGCGGCGGCAGCAGGCGGGGCTGCGGCCGCAGGGTGGACCGGCCGCCGCCCGCGGGCCGCACGGCGGCACGGGCGCTGCCGGGACCGGCCGTGCGCAGCGTGCTCACCCCCACCTGCAGCGGTGCGCCCGGCGGCCAGCCGCGCGGCCGGTCGTCGAGGGGCGCACCGTCCAGCAGGCTGCCGTTCCGGGAGCCCAGGTCGCGGACGGTGAGGCCGCCGCTGCCGACCTCGACCAGCACGTGCCGCCGGGAGACGTCGGGGTCGGCGAGCGCGACGGTGGCCGCACCGCCGCGGCCGACGACGTGCCGGCCCCGGTCCAGGGGGTGCACGGTGCCCGCGTCCGGACCCCCGGTGACGTGCAGCTCCAGGGCGCTGGTGCCGGTGGCGGTGTGCGGGCGCGGACCGGGCCGGCCGAGGCCCAGCAGTGCGCCGTGCGCCAGCGCCGGGTCGGTCAGCGGCAGGTCGTCGGCCAGCCGGGTGCTGCCCGCCCACAGCTGCGCGCGTGGCAGGCCCAGGGCCGCGGCCAGCGGGGGCAGGACCGCGCCGAGCCGGTCGTCGTCGCAGGCGGAGACCGCCACGTCGAGGGCGCCGGTGGACGCGACGAGGGTCCAGCAGCGGGTGGCGGGGGAGCGGGCGGGCACGCGCCGACCCTCGCCGCCCCGGGCCGCCCACCGGGAGGCGGTGCGCGCACCTGTGGACGGCGCCGGGGGCTGTGGACGGCGGGGAGGGCCGCGGCGGGCGGGACCCCTACCGTCCCGCCCCGACCGGGAGGGACCCGGGCCAGGAGGAGGACACGTGCGAGTCGAGATCACCACCCTGCAGTCGCTGGCCGGCCAGTGCCGCGCCGAGGCCGCCGACACCACGGCCCGGCACAGCGCCCTGTCCAGCAGCGTGGACGCCTCGGTGCTCGAGGGCTGGACCGACAGCCAGGCCGCGGCCCGGTTCACCGAGCTCTACGAGCAGTGGCGGCTCAGCGCCCAGGGGGTCAGCGACGCGCTGACCGGGATGGGCGGCCTGCTCAGCAGCGTGGCGGCGTCCTACCAGCAGCACGAGGCGGACGTGGCCGCGCGGATCGGCGCCATGATCTGAGTGCGGGGCCTCAGCCCGGTGGCGCGGCCCCGGCCGGGGCGGGCCCGGCCGGGTGCCGGGCCGCGGTGGGCGCCCGCAGCCGGCGGACGGCCTCGGGCAGCCGCTCCCACGGGAGGATGGACAGGACCGCCACGCAGTGCGGGAGGAAGATGATCGTCACGCTGGCGTACACGGCCAGGTGGAACCCCAGCAGGAGGGTCACCAGGGCCACCCGCGCGCGGGTCGACCAGACCAGCAGCATCAGCGGGGCGGTGAACTCCAGCGCGAGCATCGCCCACTGGGCGCCCACCAGCAGGCCGGGCACCTCGAGGGTCCAGTCCGAGAGCACCGTGCCGCGGCGCACGATCGCCCGCGCCAGCGTCGAGCCGGTGGCCCAGTCCCAGCCGCCGAAGCGGATCTTGGCCCAGGCGGCCAGGAAGTAGGTGAGCATCACGGTCACGAACACCGCCGCCATGGCCCACCCGGCGGCTTCCGACGAGCGCCGGTCGCGCCACCGCACGCGGCCGACGGTGGGCAGGACGGCGAGCAGCACGAGGTAGCCGATCCGGTCGTGGTCGACCTTCCCGTAGCTCATCCCGATGACCATCCACTCCAGGTAGAGCAGGAAGACCGCGCTGCCCAGCAGCCGGGGCGACCGGCCCGTGGCGGCGACCAGCGCCGCCGCCACCAGGGCCCACTGCACGGCGGTCACCACCCCGCTGGTGGGCGTGGGCAGTGGCAGGAGCCGGCCGATGGTCAGCGGCGCGTACCACTCGGGCGGGACGTCGGCGTGCGCCCGGATCCACGCGGTGGTCAGGAAGACGTCGACCGGCACGAACAGGTAGGCGATGGTGCGGACGACGGCGACCCGCGCCAGCGGGACCGGGCGGAACCACCAGCCCGACAGGCCCCGGCGGCGGCCCGGGGACGTCGCCGCGGCGGTGGCCGGGTCGGTGCCCGGGGAGGTGGTCGCGCTCACGGGGTGCCCTCCCGGCCGGTCGCCACGGGTTGGTCCACGACGACGCGCTCGGTGACCTCGCCGGTGCGCCGCCCGCCGTCCAGCGCGTGGCGCTCCTGCACCACCCGCACCGCCACCAGCGGCTCGGCGCCGGGCCGGCCGGCCGCGTAGGCGTCGGCCAGCAGGCCGAGCAGCTCCGGCTGCTCGACGAGGCGGGGCAGCTGGCCCTCGAACTCCGCGCGGCGCAACCCGACCTCGCCGCCGGACAGCCGGACCTCGTCGCCGTCGGCGGTGACGCCGACGACCCGGGTGGAGACGACCGGCCGGTCGGGGTCGGCGCGCGTCGAGTACATCCGGAACGGGCCGAAGGGGAACTCGGGGTCGTTGCCCCAGAGGGTCCCGCCGAGCAGCAGGGCGAGCACGACGCCGGTGGCGGCGAGGCGGACCCGCCGGCCGGCGGGGGACAGCGTCCGGACGCCGGTGTCCCCGGCGTCCGGGACAGGGGGGGCCGGTACCACCGCCGCATCGTAGGATCGGCGCCCGTCCGGACGGGTCAGCGACCCGGGGCGGGCCGCCCCGCCCACCGCTCGCGGCCGCCCGGCCGCGGTCGCCGGTGCCCGTCGTCAGCGTCGACACCCGGAGGCAGCGCGTGCAGTTCGGTCGGTACTACGAGGAGTTCGAGGTCGGGGCCGTGTACAAGCACTGGCCGGGCAAGACCGTCACCGAGTACGACGACCACCTGTTCTGCCTGCTCACGATGAACCACCACCCGCTGCACCTGGACAGCCACTACGCCGCGGCGACCACCGACTTCGGCAGGAACGTGGTCGTCGGCAACTACGTGTACTCGCTGCTGCTCGGGATGAGCGTCCCCGACGTGTCGGGCAAGGCGATCGCCAACCTGGAGGTCGAGTCGCTGCGGCACGTGGCACCGACCTTCCACGGCGACACCATCTACGGCGAGACGAGGGTGCTGGACACGACCGAGTCGCGGTCGAGGGACGACCGCGGCGTCGTCTCCGTGGAGACGATCGGCTACAAGCAGGACGGCACCGTGGTCTGCGTGTTCCGGCGCAAGGTGATGGTGCCCAAGCGTTCGTACGGCGAGGCCCGGGGCGGCGAGCAGCCCGGCCGCCCGGAGCCGGCGCCGCGCGGCTGACCGGTGGCGAGCGGGGGTCAGGACGAGCGCGGTCAGGAGGGCAGCGCGCCCCAGCCGCGCAGCGTCTCCAGCAGCCGCGGCGTGCAGGTCAGCCGGTCGAGGTCGGCCGCCGTGGCGAAGGTGACGGCGTCCGCGTCGTCCCCGGCGACCGGCGTGGCCGAGGGGTCCAACAGGGCACAGCTCAGGTCCACGACGTCGTAGACGACACCCGGGCCGGGGACGCGCACCCGGCCGACCTCGGCGCCGGCCCGCACCGCCAGGCCGGTCTCCTCGCGCACCTCGCGCTCGACGGCCGCGGCCGGCGACTCCCCGGGCTCCACCCGCCCGCCGGGCACCGACCACAGCCCGCGGCCGGGCTCGTTGCCGCGCCGGACGAGCAGCAGCCGGCCCGCGCCGTCGAGCACCACCGCCCCGACGCAGGCGACCGCCGGGACGGGGTCCCCGGCGTCGGTCGGCACGGTCGCACGGTACGCACCCGGGCCCCGGGCCCGCGCTTGACGAACACGCCAGGTCACAGGACGGTGATGCCCGATGAGTGCCAGCACGGTCTGCCCCCGCTGCGGCGAGCGCGTGGTGGTGCAACCCGGGAACTCCGCCCAGGCCTGGTGCCACGTGCACGGCGCGGTGACCCCGCTGCACCACACCCTGCTGATCGCGCACGACGCCATCGCCGCGGTCACCGCGGACGCCCGCGTGCCGGCGTGGGTGCCCGACCCGATGCCGCCGGGCTGGTCGGTCACCGGCCTGGCCTGGGGCGGGGAGCCCGGTGCGCGGGCGATCGTCGTGGACTGTGCCGGCCCGGCCCCGCTGGGCGGCTCGGCGGAGCTGGTGCTGGTGGCGGAGGAGCCGGGCACCGGCGTCGGCTGCGGGTACGCCGGGCTGCCCGGCCCCGATCCCGGCGACGTCATCTCCGGCCCGTCCTCCACCCACGTCGAGGCCGCCGGCCAGCGCGCGCCGCTGTGGGCGGTGCCCACCTCCGACGACCGGGCGGCCTTCGTGGGCGAGGCCTACGGCGTGTGGCTGTGGCTGGTCGTGTGGCCGATGTCGGCGGCGTGGCTGCTCGCCGAGGACCTCGAACTGCTCGACCTGCGCGAGCGGCTCTACCCCGACCTGCCGCTCGGCCCGCCCGGCGAGCACCTGCTGCCCGGGCCGTGACCGACGCCACCGGACCGCCGGGAGTGGGCGTGTCCGTCGCCTGCCGCACTGGGGCGTGTGTTACCCATGGGGCTCGCCGTGCGGGCGGTCCCGTCCGCACGCCCGCCCGCCGACCACCGAGGAGGTACCGGTGAAGAAGGTCCTCACCTGGCTGGCGCTCGCCTTCGTGGTCTTCTACGTCATCTCGGCCCCGGAGGCCTCCGCGGACATCGTCCGCACCGCCGGGCAGGCCCTCGGTGACGCCGCGACCTCGCTCGCGTCCTTCTTCGAGTCCCTCGCCTAGGCCGGCGTGAGCGAGCCGGCCCCCGGGCCCGCCGGGGGCTCCCGGCCGGTGTGGAGCAGGGACGCCGAGAAGTACCTGCTGCCGGAGGAGCAGCCGCCCGTGGTGGCCACCCGCCGGCACTGGGCGGTGCTCGTCGGGCCGGTGGCCAAGGCGGTGCCGGTGCTGGCCGCCGGCGGCTGGCTGCTCGTGCGGGACCCCGACGACCGGGTCACCGCCAGCATCGGCCTGGTCCTGCTGGTCGGGGTGCTGGTGTTCCTGGCGCTGCGGATCGGCGAGTGGTGGATGCGGCACTTCATCGTGACCAAGCGCCGCGTCCTGCTGACCACGGGGATCGTCGTCCGGACCGTCGCCCTGCTGCCGCTGCGCCGGATCACCGACCTCACCTACAAGGAGACCCTGGTCGGCCAGCTGCTCGGCTACGGCACGTTCCGCTTCGAGTCCGCCGGTCAGCAGCAGGCGCTGTCGGAGATCACCTACCTGCCGCGGGCCGGCGTCCTCTACCGGGACGTCAGCGACCTGCTCTTCGGCGGCGGCGGCGCCGACTCCGGGGACGACGAGGGCAACCCGGAGCCCGAGCAGCCGGCCGCCCGTGGGCAGCGCCGGCCGACCGGCGACGGCGGCCCGGCCCCCGCGGACACCGCGCCGATCCGGCCGTCGCGCCCGCCGGCCCGTCCCCGGCGGGTGGCCGGTCGCCGCGTGCGGGACGGTGGGCGGTGATGCGGATCGACCTGCACACGCACACCTCGGTGTCCGACGGCACCGACAGCCCCGCGGAGCTGCTGGCCGCCGCGCGGGCCGCGGGCCTCGACGTCGTCGCCCTCACCGACCACGACACCACCGCCGGATGGGCCCAGGCGGAGCGGGCCCGCCCCGACGGGCTGACCGTCGTCCCGGGGATGGAGCTGTCCTGCCGGTGGTTCCCGACCGGCGCGCCGCCGATCAGCGTGCACCTGCTGGCCTACCTGTTCGACCCCGGGCACGCCGGCCTGGCCGCGGAGCGCGCGCGGCTGCGCGACGAGCGGCTCAGCCGCGGCGAGCGGATCGTCCGGGCGCTCGCCGAGGCCGGCCACCCGGTCGTGTGGAGCGAGATCGTCGAGCGCGCCGACGGCGGCGTGGTGGGCCGGCCGCACGTCGCCCGCGCGCTGGTCGAGGCCGGCGTCGTCGACTCCATCGAGCACGCCTTCGCCACGCTGCTGCACCACCGCAGCCCCTTCTACGTCGCCAAGGCCGACACCGACGTGCTCCGCGGCATCGAGCTGGTCCGCGAGGCCGGCGGGGTGCCGGTGTTCGCGCACGGCCTGGCCACCCGCCGCGGCCGGGTGGTCGGCGACGAGGCCGTCCGGCGGATGGCCGACGCCGGCCTGCTCGGCCTGGAGGTCGACCACCCCGACCACGACCCGGACGAGCGCGCCCACCTGCGCGACCTGGCCGGCGAGCTCGGGCTGCTGGTCACCGGCTCCAGCGACTACCACGGCACCAACAAGACGACGCCGATCGGCGCCTGCACCACCGCGCCGGACCAGTACGAGGCGCTGCTGGCCGCCGGCACCGGCGCCGCGCCGCTCAGCGGGACCGTCGGCACCCCCGGTCACCATGGCTGACGTGGGTGGCGCGCAGCTGGAGATGCCGGGCATGCCGCGGCGGCTGTTCCCGGCCACGCCGAGCAAGCTCGCCGCCTTCGGCGACTGCCCGCGCCGCTACCGGCACGCCTACCTGGACCGGCCCACCCCGGCCAAGGGGCCGGCGTGGGCGCACAACAGCGTCGGGTCGGCGGTGCACGCCGCGCTGCGCTCGTGGTGGGAGCTGCCGCTGCCCGGGCGCACGCCCGCCGCGGCGCGGCAGCTGCTGTACGGCGTGTGGTCGACGGCCGGGTTCCGCGACACCGAGCAGTCCGAGCGGTGGCGCGCCCGCGCGGCCGGTTGGCTCACCGACTACGTGACCGGCCTGGACCCCGCCGACGAGCCGGTCGGCACCGAGCGCCAGGTGGCCGCCACCACCGAGCGGCTGGCGCTGTCCGGACGGGTCGACCGCATCGACCAGCGGGGCGACGAGTTGGTCGTCGTCGACTACAAGACCGGCCGGTCGGTGTGCACCGACGACGAGGCCCGCGGGTCACCCGCGCTGGCCGCCTACGTGCTCGGGGTGCGCCGCACGCTGCGCCGGCCGTGCAGCCGGGTCGAGCTGCACCACCTGCCCAGCGGCACGGTGGCCGCCTTCGAGCACACCGACCGGTCGCTGGCCAACCACGTCCGGCGCGCGGAGGACGTCGCCGCCGACATCGCCGCGGCCACCGCGGCCCTCGACGGCGGGGCGGACCGGGACGAGGCCTTCCCCGCCGCGCCCGGCCGGCAGTGCGGCTGGTGCGACTTCCGGCCCAGCTGCGCCCCCGGCCGCGCGGCCACCGCCTCCCGGGACACGTGGAGCTTCCTGCCCGAGGACCCGCCGGCGCCGACCTGACCCCGGCCTCACAGCACGCGGGCGACGAGCCCGGCGGCGAGGGTGACCATGACGACGGCGATGGCCGCGTCCAGCACCCGCCAGGCGGCCGGCCGGGCGAACACCGGGCGCAGCAGCCGTGCCCCCCAGCCGAGCCCGGCGAACCAGACCGCGCTGCCCGCCCCGGCGCCCGCGGCGAACCACCACCGCTGCTCGCCCCACGTGCCGGCCAGCGAGCCGAGCAGCACCACGGTGTCCAGGTAGACGTGCGGGTTGAGCCAGGTCAGCGCCAGCGCGGTGGTCACGGTCACCGTCAGCCCGGCCCGCTGCCCCGCCGCCTCGGTGACCAGGGTCGCCGGGTGCAGCGCGCGCCGGGCGGCCAGCACCCCGTAGCCCAGCAGGAAGGCGGCGCCGGCCAGGCAGACGACGTCGAGCAGCGCGGGCACCCGCTGCACCAGCGCCCCGGCTCCGGCGGTGCCCGCGGCGATGAGGGCGACGTCGGAGAGCAGGCAGACGGCGACGACGGCGGCGACGTGCTCCGCGCGCAGCCCCTGGCGCAGCACGAAGGCGTTCTGCGCGCCGATCGCCACGATCAGCGACAGGCCCAGCCCCAGCCCGGAGACGGCGGCGAGCAGCGCGGCGGACACCCGGGCGACGGTAGGCGGCGCCGTCCGCCCGCTCCGCGCGCGTTGCTGACCCACCTGTAGCTGCTCTGATGGGGGCGTGGACCTCGACCTGGCGCAGCTGCGCGCCCTGGAGGCGACCGTCGCCGCGGGCTCGCTGGACGGCGCGGCGCGGGCGCTGCACGTGACGCCGAGCGCGGTCAGCCAGCGGCTGCGCGCCCTGGAGGCGGCGACCGGCCGCGTGCTGCTGGTGCGCAGCCGGCCGGTGCAGGCGACCGCGTCCGGCCAGGTGCTGCTGCGGCTGGCCCGCCAGGTGGCGCTGCTGACCGCCGACGCCACCCGGGAGCTGACCGGCGACGGCGCCGGCGCGCCGGTGACCCTGCCGATCGCGGTCAACGCCGACTCGCTGGCCACCTGGGTGCTGCCCGCGCTCGCGCCCCTGGCCGGCGAGCTGGCCTTCGAGCTGCACCGGGAGGACCAGGAGCACACCGCGGCCCTGCTCCGCGACGGCCGGGTGCTGGCCGCGGTGACCACGGACGCCGACCCGGTGCCCGGGTGCACCGTCACCAGGCTGGGCGGGATGCGCTACCGGCCGATGGCAACCGCGGCGTTCGCCACCCGCTGGTTCCCCGGCGGCGTCACGCCGGCCGCGCTGGCCCGCGCCCCGGTGGTGGTCTTCGACCGGCGGGACGACCTGCAGCACCGCCACCTGCGCGACCGCGGGGTGACCACCGCGCCACCCGCCCACCACGTGCCCGCGTCGGCCGAGCTGGTGACCGCGGTGCGGCTGGGCCTGGGCTGGGGGATGGTCCCGGCGCTGCAGGAGCCGGCCGGCGAGCTGGTCGACCTGGACCCGGACGGCGCGGTGGACGTCGTCCTGTACTGGCAGCAGTGGCGGCTGCGCTCCCCGGGGCTGGACCGGGTCGCGGCCGCGCTGCTGGCCGCCGCGCGCCGCGAGCTGGACCTCGCCTAGGCGGTGAGCTCCTCGGCGGCCGCGACCCGCTCCCGCGCCGCGCGCGCGATCGGGGACTCCCGCACCCGGACCGGCAGCGCCAGGACCGCCTGGCGGAAGGCCCGCACCGCCACGGTCGCCGCGGTGTCGGTCACGCCGAAGCCCGGCAGCCCGTACAGCTGCCGTGCCCACTGCGGGAGCGTCGCCGCGCCCAGCGTGGCCAGCGTGCTCCAGGCCGGCCGGGCCGGGGTGAGCAGCTGCACCCAGCCGGGCATCGGCGGCAGCAGCACGAAGCGGGAGGCGTCCCGGGTGGCCGGGGTGACCGCCAGCCGGGGGCGCATCCGCTGCAGGTAGGCGTCCAGCTCGGCGGCGGTGGCCGGCACCTCGGCGGCCTCGCAGCCGACGAGCACCGCGGCGACGACCTGCTCGGCGACGTACCGGTCGGCGTCGGCGTCGGTGAGCGGGACCCCGGCGCGGCGCGCGACCGACAGCAGCGAGTCGACCTCGCAGCAGTGCACCCACAGCAGCAGGTCGGCGTCGTCGACAGCGTAGCCGCGCCCGGTGGTCCCCTCCACGGCGGACTTGCCGCGGTGCAGGCCGCGCACCCGGCGCACCGAGCGCAGCGCCTCCCGGCGGGTGCCGAAGGTCAGCGTGGCCACGTACTCCGCGGTGCGGGTCAGCCGCGCCCACGGGTCGGAGGTGAAGGCCGTGGAGAAGCGGGCGACGCCGTCCATGGCGACCGGGTGCAGCGCCTGCAGCAGCAGCGCCCGGATGCCGCCGACGGAGAACGCCGGGTCGGCGTGGATGCGCCAGCTGACGCTGTCGGGGCCGAAGAACCCGAGCAGGTCCTCCTCGGCGGTGAAGTCGCGCAGCGAGGGCAGCCGGTTCACCGCAGCGCCTCGGCGGTGTCGGCCGCAGCCGGCACGGAGGCCCAGAAGTCCAGCAGCACCTCGACCGTCCGCCGCGGGTTCTCGACGGCGGGGGAGTGCACCGCGCCCTCGATGACCGCGTACCGGGCCCCCAGGCGGCGGGCCATGTCCTCCTGCTCGGCCGGCGTCCAGGCGTCGTCGTGGGCGCCGTGGGTCACCAGCACCGGGACGCCGGTGCCCGCGAGCTCGGCGACGCGGTCCGGCTCGGCGGTCATCGCGTCGGCCATGCCGCGCAGCCCCGCGGCGCTGTTGGCGAGGAACCGGTGGGACAGGAACCGCCGGGTGGGCTCGGGCACTGGCCGGGCCGTGGGGTCGGTCATGGCCAGCTGCTCGAGGGCCTCGTTCACCAGCGCGACGCCACCGGCGTCCAGCAGCGGGGTGAGGTGCTCGAGCAGCTGGGCGCGGGAGCCGCCGAGCCGGGCCGGGCCGGAGCCGAGCAGGGTCAGCGTGCGGAACGCCCCCGGGTCGGCCAGGACGGCGGCCCGGGCGACCAGCCCGCCGAAGGAGTGCCCGAGCAGGTGCAGCGTGCCCACCCCCTCGGCGCGCAGCTGAGCGGCGACGCCGACGAGGTCCGCGCCGAGCTCGGAGACGGAGTAGGCCGCCGGGTCGTCGGGGCCGGGGGACTGGAACTGCCCGCGCTGGTCCAGGGCGACGACGCGGTACCCGGCGGTGCCCAGCGGGCGCAGCAGGGGGGCGAAGTCCTCCTTGCTGCCGGTGAAGCCGGCGACGAGCAGGACCGTCCCGCGTCGCCCGTCGCCCCCGGTGTCCAGTGCGGCCAGCGGCCCGGCACCGCCGGCGAGGGTGCGGTGCCGGGCGTCGTGGTCGGCCAGCTGGCCGAGGTCGTCGGGTACAGGAGCGCGGCCCTCAGCGCCGCCGGGCGTTCCCATGCCGCCCAGTGAACCCCGCGGGCGCCGACGCTGCCGCAGGACACGTCAGGCGTGGGCGAGCACCCGGTCCGGGAACTGCTGGACGACGACCGGGCCGGTCACCGTGACCAGCCCGCCGCCGCCCAGGTCGGGGGCGTCCACGCGCTGCAGCTCCTCACCGGTCGCCAGGTCGCGCAGGACGACGGCGTCGCCCTCGGGCACCGGGACGGGCGTGCCCGCGGGCAGCAGGGCGCGGTCCACCGCACCGGTGGGCAGGCCGGTCGCGGGCGTGCGCCAGGCGACCGCGCCGGTGTCCGCGTCGACGGCCAGGAGCTCGCCGGCGGCCCAGACCAGCGCGGTCGCACCGACCCCGCCCACCAGCGCCTGCGCCGCGTCGGCCACGGGTGCGCCGAGGGGGGCGCCGTCGGCGGCGGCGAGCAGCTGCACGCCGTCGTCGCCGGCGACCACGACCGCCTCCTCGACGCCGGCCAGCGTCGCGCCCGCCGCCACGTCGCGGGTCCACACCTCGGTGCCGTCGTAGCCGTCGAGCAGCCGCAGCCGCGCGCCGTCGGTGCAGCGCTGCAGGACGGCGACACCGGCGCCGCCCACGCCGGCGTCCTCGACGGTGCAGCCCTCGTCGGGCGCGGCCCGCCAGCGGGTGGTGTTGCCCAGCGGGTCGACGGTCAGGACGCCGGTGGGGCTGGCCGCCAGCACCACCCCGTCGGTGGCGGACAGGACCACGTCGGGGCGCAGGTCCAGGTTGCGGGTCCAGGCCCGCACGCCGGTGTCGACCGACAGTGCGACCGCCTCGTCGCAGCGGTCCTCGGTGGCGAAGGCGGCGACGACCCGGCCGCCGGCGAGCGTCCAGTCGCACAGCCGGGCGTTGGCCCGGGTGTATCGCCAGGCCTGCACGCCGGTGCCGACGTCGAGCGCCCGCACGCCGTGCCGGTCGCCGACGACGACGCGGCCGCCGTCCACGGCCGACCGGGCCGCGCCGCCGGTGGCCGTGGTCGCGGCCTCCCAGGAGGCGGAGACGGCACCGGCCGGCGTCCCGCCGGGGACGTCGGCCGGTGCGGCAGTGGTGCTGGTGGTGGCCGCGGCGTCCGAACCCCGCCAGAGCAGGGTGCCGACGACGACCAGCGCGAGCACGGCCGCCGTCCACGCGAGCACCCGCGGCGGCGGCGACTTGCTGGAACGGCTCCGCTCGGCCCCCGTGCAGGGTCCCGCTGCGAGCTTGCGAGCGGTGGGGGGCACGGGGGTCCTCTGTCAGGCGGACTCGGCCGGGCCCCGGCCGGAGCCGCCGCGACGGCGACGGCGGCGCTTGCGGGCCGGCGACCCACCGCCGGTCTCGCCGTCCCCGGACGCCGCCTCCGCGGGGACGTCCGCGGTGGCCACCTCGGCGCCACCGCCACCGCCACCGCCACCGCGGGTGCGGCGGCGCGGACGGCTCTTGGGCGCGCCGGCGGGCTTGTCGTGCTCCTCGCGGGCCGGCCCCCGGCCGCCGCCGCCGCCGGAGCGGGGGCGCTTGCCGGTCTCGCCGAGGTCCTCGACGGTCTCGGCGTCCAGACCCTCGCGGGTCCGCTGCGCGCGCGGCAGCCGACCGGTCGCGCCCTCGGGCACGTCCAGGTCGGAGTAGACCCACGGCGAGGTGGAGTAGGTCTCCGGCGGGTCGGTGAAGTCCAGCTCCAGCGCCTTGTTGATCAGCTGCCAGCGGGGGATGTCGTCCCAGTCCACCAGCGTGACGGCCACGCCCTCGCTGCCGGCGCGGCCGGTGCGGCCGATCCGGTGCAGGTAGGTCTTCTCGTCCTCGGGGCACTGGTAGTTCACGACGTGGCTGACGCCGGTCACGTCGATGCCGCGGGCCGCGACGTCGGTGGCCACCAGGACGTCGACCTTGCCGCTGCGGAAGGCCCGCAGGGCCTGCTCGCGGGCGCCCTGGCCCAGGTCGCCGTGCACGGCGGCCGCGGCGAAGCCGCGGTCGACCAGCTCGTCGGCCACCTTCTGCGCGGTGCGCTTGGTCCGGCAGAACACCATGACCAGGCCGCGGTCGCGGGACTGCAGGACGCGGGAGAGCAGCTCGGGCTTGTCCAGGTTGTGCGCCCGGTAGACGAACTGGGTGGTCTGCGGGACCGTCGAGCCCTCGTCGTTGCCGTGCGCCCGGATGTGCGTGGGCTGGGTCATGAACGACCGGGACAGGGTCACGATGGGGCCGGGCATCGTCGCGGAGAACAGCATCGTCTGCCGCTCGTCCGGGACCATCGCCAGGATCCGCTCGATGTCGGGCAGGAAGCCCAGGTCGAGCATCTCGTCGGCCTCGTCGAGGACCAGCACGCGGACCTTGCCCAGCACCAGGTGGCCCTGTTGGGCGAGGTCCAGCAGCCGGCCCGGGGTGCCGACGACGACCTCGACGCCGGCCTGCAGCGCGGTGACCTGCGGCTCGAAGGCCCGGCCGCCGTAGATGGCCTGCACGCGGATGCCGCGCCGGGCGGCCGCGGTGGACAGGTCGCGGGCCACCTGCACGCACAGCTCACGGGTGGGGACGACGACCAGCGCCTGCGGGACGCCGTCGCCGCCCTCGGCCGGCGGGGCGACGCGCTGCAGCAGCGGGACGCCGAAGCCCAGCGTCTTGCCGGTGCCGGTGCGCGCCTGGCCGATGAGGTCGTTGCCGGCCAGCGCCAGGGGCAGGGTGAGCTCCTGGATGGCGAAGGTGCGGGTGATGCCGGCCTCGGCCAGCGCCGCGACGACATCGGGGTGCACGTCGAAGTCGCTGAACAGCGGGGCGTCGGGCGCGACGGGGGCGCCGCCGAGCTCCTCGACGGACTGCTCCAGCTGCTCGGGGGCCGGGGCGCCGGTCTCGGCGTGCTCCAGCTCGGGGGTGGTCGGGAGGTTCTCGGTGGAGGTCAGTGCTCTCGCCTCTGGTCTGCTCGGGGACCGGCTCCGGGGCGCGATCGCGCCGCTGTCGCACCGGTCCCGGTCGGGTGTCGCGGGATCAGTTCCAGCGCCGACGGAGCCAGCAGGGACCGGGCCGCACCTCGGTGTCGGCCTGGGAGAGCACCCTCAGGGGCGTCGTCTCCGGCGGTCGTCAGCGCACAGATGTACCAGCAGGCCGGAGGGCCCGCCGATTCCCACCATAACCCGCCCACCGGTTAGCCTCCCTGCGCCGCGCTGTCCGGGCCCCCGCCGCCACTCCTCCGGGGCAGTCGCCGAGCGTCCGTCCGACCCCGGGAGCTGCCAGTGGACGCGGTCGCCCCGCGAGCCGTCGTCGACCTGCTGGGCGTGCTGTCCTACGCCGAGCTGACCGCCTTCGACCGGCTGGCCGAGGACGCCCGGCTGGCCCCCACGCTCGCCGGCCGGGCCGCGCTGGCGCGCATGGCGGCCGCGGAGATCGACCACCACGGCCGGCTGACCGCGCGCCTCGCCGAGCTCGGCGCCGACCCCACCGCGGCGATGACGCCGTTCGTGCCCGCGCTCGACGCCTTCCACGAGAGCACCCGGCCGCGCACCTGGCTGGAGGGGCTGGTCAAGGCCTACGTCGGCGACGGCCTGGCCTCGGACTTCTACCGGGAGGTCGCCGGCTTCCTGCCCGACCCGGACCGGGCGCTGGTCCTCGACGTGCTGGCCGACACCGGCCACGCGGACTTCGCCGTCCGGGAGGTGCGCGTCGCCCTCGCGACGGACCGCACGCTGTCCGGCCGGCTGGCGCTCTGGGGACGGCGGCTGGTGGGCGAGGCGATGCGGCAGGCCCAGGCGGTGGTCGCCGAGCGCGACGAGCTGGCCGCGCTGATCGTCGAGGGCACCGGCGACCTGGCCGGCATCGGGCGGCTCGTCGAGCGGATCACCAGCGCGCACACCGAGCGGATGAAGACCCTCGGGTTGAACCCGTGAAGCGGTGCACATCGTCGTCCTACCGGACGACACCGCGGCCCGGTGCCGTCCCCCTGCTGCGCCGAGCGCGTCCGTCGCCCCCGGCGGGGACCCTCCGGGCCCGCCACCGGGCACGCCCCTCGCAGGGCGACTCGCCCCGGCGAGTGGTCCGAGCCCGAGACACACGACGACGGGGCGCCTCCGCCGCAGCGGGGACGCCCCGTCGGGTGGCCCCTCTGCAGGGACCCGCCGCGAGCTCGCGAGCGGTGGGGTGCAGAGGGGTCCGTCGTCAGGCGCCGGCGATGAAGCCCACGCGCCGCTGGTCGGCCTGCGCGATCTCCACGTAGGCGATCCGGTCGACCGGGACGAGCACCCGGCGGCCGCGGTCGTCGACCAGCGTCAGCAGGCCGTCCTTGGTCGCGCCGGACATGGCCTTGGCCACCTCGGCAGCGATCTCGTCGGGGGTCTTGGGGCTGTCGATGACCAGCTCCCGGGGGGAGTGTTGGACACCGATCTTGACTTCCACGGGGGATGCCTCCTCGAGTTGCGGCTGTTCCCCACGCTAGTGCAGCCGCTGAGCCGCCGACCTGCGGTGCAGGTGCGCCGTCAGCGAACGCGGCCCCGCTGCAGGGTCCCGCCGCGAGTCTGCGAGCGGTGGAGGGCCGGGGGGTCCTTCAGCAGCGCGGCGCGCCCTCGCCGCCGGGCTCCAGGCGCGGGAAGCGGGAGATGCCCCGCCAGGCCAGCGAGGTCAGCAGCGACACCGCCTCGTCGCGGGACACGGTGCCCTTGCGGGGCAGCCACCAGCGGGCGCTGGCCTCCGACAGGCCGGTCATCCCCGAGGCCAGCAGCAGCGCCCGCTCCCCGTCCAGTCCGGTGTCGGCGGCGATGACCTCCCCGATCGCCTCCACGCACGCCCGGTGCCCGCGGTCGGCGAGCTCGCGGACGGCGTCGTCGTTGCGCAGGTCGGACTCGAAGACCAGCCGGAAGGCCGCGCCCTCGGCGTTGATGAAGTCGAAGTAGGCGCCGACGGCCCCGTTGACGCGGGTGCGGTTGTCGTCGGTGCCCTCCATCGCCTCGCGCACCCGGTCGGTGAGCAGCGTGACCTGCTCCTCCAGCAGCGCCAGGTACAGCTCCCGCTTGCCGGGGAAGTGCTGGTAGAGCACCGGCTTGCTGACCCCGGCCCGGTCGGCGATCTCGTCCATCGCCGCGGCGTGGAACCCCTGGGCGACGAACACCTCCTGAGCGGCCTGCAGCAGCTGGGCCCGGCGGGCGTCCCGCGGCAGGCGGGACGAGCGGCGGACGGGCGCGGGCGCGGATCGGGGTAGCTGCATGGCGGCGGGGATGTTACCGACCGGTCACCCGGCTGCGCGGCGCCGTCTCCGCCCGGCCTACCGTCGACCGGTGCCCCAGGGTCCCGCCCGCTCCGCGCCCGCGGCCGACCCGCCGACCCGCCCGGCCCGGCTGTCGGCCACCCCGCTGCCGCACGCCGGCACCCTCCCGCCGCCGTGGCCCGGGGAGCAGGTCCCGGTCCGCGGGGGAGCGGTGTTCGTCCGCCGGACGCCGTGGGCCGGTCCCGTGGACGGCGGCGCCGCCGGTGCGCCGCGGGAGCGGGCGCTCTACGTGCACGGGCTCGGGGGCGCCTCGACGAACTGGACCGACCTGGCCGCGCTGCTCGCCGTCCGCGTCGACGGGTGGTCCCTGGACCTGCCGGGCTTCGGGCGCTCGCGGCCGCCGGCGCGCTCCTCCTACTCGGTGCGCGGGCACGTGCGGGCGGTCGTCGACGTCCTGGAGCGGGTGGCCGCCGAGCCCGGGGAGGCCGCCGGGCGCCCGGTGCACCTGCTCGGCAACTCCCTCGGCGGCCTGGTGTCCCTGGCGGTCGCCGCCCGTCGGCCGGACCTGGTGGCCACCCTGACGCTGGTCTCGCCGGCGATGCCGGTGCGCCGCGTGCCGCGCGCCCTCAGCCGCACGCTGCTGCTGCTCCTGCTTCCGGGGGTCCCGGCGCTGGCCGAGCGCCGGCTGTCGGGCGTCACCCCCGAGCAGCAGGTCCGCGGCATGGTGCAGGCCTGCTTCGGGGACCCGCGGCGGGTCCCGCGGGAGCGCCTGGAGCAGGCCCTGGAGGAGGCGCGCGAGCGGGCCGGGCAGCCCTGGGCGACGCGGGCGCTGACCCGCAGCATGCGCGGGCTGATCACCTCCTACCTGCGGGTGGGCCCGGGCAGCGCCTGGCGCCTGGCCCGGTCGCTGCGCCCGCCGACCCTCGTCGTGTGGGGGGACCGCGACCGGCTGGTCGACCCCGCCCTGGCGCCGCGGCTGGCCGCCGCCGTCCCCGGCGCACGGCTGCTCGTCCTCCCGGGGGTGGGGCACGTGGCGATGCTGGAGGCCGCCGAGCCGGTGGCGCGGGCGGTGCTGGCACTGGCCGAGGACGCCGCCGGGGAGCGCGCCGCGGGGGACCCCGCGCGGACCCCCTGACCGGGCCACACGCCGTCCCGTCACGGTCTGCTGCGCAGCCCGTGTGCCGTGAGAGCCTGACGAGGTGAGTCCCGCGGACGCCCCCTCCGGCCGCGGGCCGGACGCGCGGGCGCGCCCGCGGCACCCCGACACCAGCCCCGTGGTCGCCCGGCCGGGCTCCGCCGCACGCCCGCGCGCCGGCCGCCACGCAGTCCCCGGCCGGGGTGCCGCCGGACCGCCCACCGGGGCCCCGCGCGTCGTCGTCACCGCGCGCAAGCGGTCGCGGGGCCGGCGGTCCCGCCGGTTCCTGGCGCGCTGGGGCTGGCGGGCCTACGCCATCCCGCTGCTGGCGGTGGCCACCGTGGTGACGCTCGTGGACCTGGTGCTCAGCGGCACGGGCACGGGCGGCCCTTTCACCGCCTCGCCGGCGCCGTCGGCCGCGTCCGCCGCGCCCCGCCCCCCGGAGCCCGTCGCCGAGCCGGTGGCCGAGCCGTCGGCCCCGCCCGCGGCCCGGGCCGAGGTGGACGCCGCGCCGTCCGGGGCGCCGGAGACCGCCGCGGGCGCCCCGGGCTTCGTCCAGCAGGGCGCCGGCACCGTGACCGTCGTCGACGGGACCTCGCCGGTGTACGGCACCGGGCCGCTCCAGCGCTTCGTCGTGGAGGTCGAGGACGGCATCGAGGTGGACGGGCCGGCGTTCGCCGCCGCGGTCGAGGAGACGCTGGGCGCCCCCCGCTCGTGGGGCAGCGGCGGGCGGATGTCCTTCCAGCGGGTCGGGCGGGCGGAGGCCCAGGCCGGGGACTACGCGTTCAAGGTGACGCTGATCAGCCCCGGGAGCATGGAGCGGTACTGCCCCGGCGTCGGCACCGGCGGCTACACCTCCTGCCGCTACGGCGAGCGCGCCGTGGTCAACCTGGCCCGCTGGGCGACCGCCGTCCCGGACTACGCCGGAGACATCCCGACCTACCGGCAGTACGTGGTCAACCACGAGGTCGGCCACGCCCTCGGCAACGGCCACCGGCCGTGCCCGGGCCCCGGGCAGCCCGCCCCGGTCATGCAGCAGCAGACCCTCGGCCTCGAGGGCTGCACCAAGAACGCCTGGCCCCACCCCTGACGGTCGTCCGGGCGGGTCGACGCACCCGACCGCTCGTCGTCGGGCCCGCCGGCGTCCGCTCCCGGTGCGGCAGGTCGACGGGTCGCCGGACGTCGAGGTCCCGCGCACGCGTCCGGCTGACCGCGCCGGGGTAGGGACTGCGCCATGGACGCAATCTCCTTCGGCAAGGCCGGTCTGCAGGGCTGGCGGGCGAAGCTGGCGGACACGGTGGCCCAGCCGGTCGCCCGGAACTCCGGCCTCTCCGACGACCAGGTGCGGGCCGTCGTCGGCGGGGTGTTCTTCCTGCTGTCGGTCCTCTACGTGGGTCAGACGGTGAAGCGGCTGGCTGCCGGCGGCTGAGGCCCCGCAGCCGAGGCCCCGCAGCTGCCTGCGGCGGCGGGGAATCACGCAGGGGTGCCACGCCGTTCTGGACACGAACGACGGCCCCACCGCGGGCCGAGCCGAGTACTGAGGAGCGCACCCGTGTCCCTGCCACCCCTGGTGGAGCCCGCCGAGGACCTCTCGATCGAGGAGGTCCGCCGCTACAGCCGGCACCTGATCATCCCGGACGTCGGGATGGAGGGTCAGAAGCGGCTGAAGAACGCCAAGGTGCTCGCCGTCGGCGCGGGCGGGCTCGGCTCGCCGGTGCTGATGTACCTGGCCGCGGCCGGCGTCGGCACGCTCGGCATCGTCGAGTTCGACGTCGTCGACGAGTCCAACCTGCAGCGGCAGATCATCCACGGCGCCTCCGACGTCGGCCGCTCCAAGGCGCAGAGCGCGCGGGACTCCATCCGGGAGATCAACCCGCTGATCGACGTCCGGCTGCACGAGACGCGGTTGGACAGCGAGAACGTGCTGGAGATCTTCGCCGACTACGACCTGATCGTCGACGGCACCGACAACTTCGCCACGCGCTACCTGGTCAACGACGCCTGCGTGCTGCTCGGCAAGCCCTACGTCTGGGGCTCGATCTACCGCTTCGACGGCCAGGTCTCGGTCTTCTGGGACGAGCACGGGCCGAACTACCGCGACCTCTACCCGGTGCCGCCGCCGCCCGGCATGGTCCCCTCCTGCGCGGAGGGCGGCGTCCTCGGCGTCCTGTGCGCCACCGTCGGCGCCATCCAGGCCACCGAGGCGGTCAAGCTGATCACCGGCATCGGCGAGACGCTGCTCGGCCGGCTGATGGTCTACGACGCCCTGGAGATGACCTTCCGCACCATCACGGTGCGCAAGGACCCCGAGGGCGAGCCGATCACCGGCCTCATCGACTACGAGACCTTCTGCGGCGTCGTCTCCGACGAGGCCCAGCAGGCCGCCGCGGGCTCGACGATCACCGTCGACGAGCTCAAGGACATGATGGACGCCGGCAAGGACTTCGAGCTCATCGACGTCCGGGAACCCAACGAGTACGAGATCGTCTCCATCCCGGGCGCGACGCTGCTGCCCAAGGACGAGATCCTCTCCGGCCGGGCGCTGGCCCAGCTGCCGCAGGACCGGCCGATCGTGCTGCACTGCAAGACCGGGGTGCGCTCGGCGGAGGCGCTGGCCGCGCTCAAGAACGCCGGCTTCTCCGACGCCGTGCACGTCCAGGGCGGCGTGACCGCCTGGGCCACCCGCATCGACAAGACCCTGCCCACGTACTGAGGAAGGTCCCCCTCGCCCCCCGACCCCCGCTCCGCTCGGGCCGGGGCCCGCGAGGGGGCCGTTCCAGCACGTCCCGAGGGCCCGGTCCGGACGGGCCGGGCCCTCGCGCTGTGTACTGGGTGCCATGGCCGACCTCGCCCCCTCCGAGCTGCTCGAGCTGTTCCAGCGTGCCCAGGCCGCCTTCACCGACCGGGTGGACGCCGTCGAGCCGGGCCAGTGGGACGACGAGGCGCTGCCCGGCTGGACCGTCGCCGACCTCGTCGCCCACCTGGTCGGCGAGGCGCACTGGGTGCCGGGGCTCCTGGCCGGCGAGGCGGTCGACGCCGTCGCCGCCCGGGTGCCCGCGGGCACCGACCCGCTGCTCGCCCCGGACCCGCTGACCGCCTGGGAGGGCGCGGCCGACGAGGCGCTGGCCGCGGTCGCCGCCGCCGACCTGGCCGGCGGCACGGTCCGGCTGTCGCGCGGGCCGACGCCGGCGGCCGTGTACGTCGAGGAGCTGACCGCCGACCTCACCGTGCACTCCTGGGACCTCGCCCGCGCCACCGGCGGTGACACCGAGCTCGACCCGGCGCTGGTCCGCGCCGCGGGGGGCCTGGCCGCCCGGCTGCCCGCCGGCGGCGTCCCCGGTCTGTTCGCGCCGCCGGTCGCCCTGCCCGACGGAGCCTCGCCGCAGGCCCGGCTGCTGGCCCGCTTCGGCCGACGTCCCTGAGGTGGTCGACCCCGCCGACGTCGACGAGGCGGTGTTCGACGTCGTCGAGCGCATCCCGCCCGGGCGGGTGAGCACCTACGGGGCGATCGGGCGGCTGGTCGGCGTCGGACCGCGGCGGGTCGCCCGCGCGCTGTCCTCCGGCGGGGGAGCGGTGCCGTGGCACCGCGTGGTGCGCGCCGACGGCACGCCCGCGGAACCGGTGCGGGTGGAGCAGCTGGCGCTGCTCGCCGCCGAGGCGGTCCCGGTGCGCGACGGCCGGGTGGACCTCGCCGCCGTCGCCTGGCCGTGACCGGCCCCGTCCCGGCGCTGTCGGTGCCCCGTGGTGTCATCGGCGGGTGGCACAGCGGGGGGAGGAGCGGGCACCGGTCTACCGGCTCGTCGCGGGTGCGCCGGCCCCTGCCGCCCGCCCGCGGCTGGACCCCACCCAGCAGGCCGTCGTCGACCACCCCGGTGGCCCGCTGCTGGTGCTCGCCGGGCCGGGCACCGGCAAGACGACGACCATCGTGGAGGCCGTCGCCGCGCGCATCGACCGCGGCGTGGACCCCGAGCAGATCCTCGTCCTGACCTTCAGCCGCAAGGCCGCCGCGGAGCTGCGCACCCGGATCACCGCCCGGGTGGCGCGCACCATCCGCGAGCCGCTGGCCCGCACCTTCCACTCCTACGCCTACGGCGTGCTGCGCCGGGCCGCGCTGCTGCGCGGTGAGCTGCCGCCCCGGCTGCTCACCGCCGCCGAGCAGGACGCCGTCGTCGCCGCCCTGCTGCGCGGTGACCTGGAGGGCGAGGGCGCCGTCCGGTGGCCCGAGGAGCTGGCGCCGGCGCTGGCCACCGACGCCTTCCGCGGGGAGCTGCGCGACCTGCTGCTGCGCGCCACCGAGCGCGGTGTCGGGCCCGGGCAGATGGCGGCCTGGGGCCGGGCGACCGGCCGGGACCACTGGGTGCTCGCCGCGGCGTTCGCCGAGCAGTACGAGGCGGTCACCGCCTTCGCGACCGCCTCCGGCGGTGACGCCTCCGGCTACGACCCCGCCGAGCTGGTCCGCCAGGCCATCGCCGAGCTCGAGGGCGACCCGGAGCTGCTCCGCCAGGAGCGCACCCGGGCCCGCTGGCTGTTCGTCGACGAGTACCAGGACACCGACCCCGCCCAGGTGGAGCTGCTGGAGCTGCTCGCCGGCCGCGGCGGGGACCTGGTCGCCGTCGGCGACCCCGACCAGGCGATCTACGCCTTCCGCGGCGCCGAGCCCCGCGGCATCGCCGAGTTCGCGGACCGGTTCCGGCACGTCGACGGCCGGCCCGCCGGCCGGGTGTCCCTCGGGGTGTGCCGGCGCTCGGGCGCGGAGCTGCTGCGGGTCAGCCGGCGGGTCGCCGAGGGGCTGCCCGGCCCGGCGCAGCACCGACGGCTGCAGCCGGTCGCGGGGGCCGACGACGGCGCCGCCGAGGTGCACGTCTTCGGGTCCGTCGCGGTCGAGGCGGCCCACCTGGCCGACGTGCTGCGCCGCGCCCACCTGCTCGACGGGGTGCCGTGGTCGGAGATGGCCGTGGTCGTCCGGACGACGCTGGCGCTCGGGCCGCTGCGGCGCGCGCTGACCTCCGCCGGCGTCCCGCTGGCGTTCTCCTCCGACGACCTGCCGCTCGCCGCCCAGCCCGCCGTCGCGCCCCTGCTGTCCGCCCTCGACGCGTTGCTGCCCGGCGCCGACGGCTCCCCGGCCGGCCTGGACGAGCCGGCCGCCGAGGCGCTGCTGAGCTCGCCGCTGGGCGGGGCCACGGTGCTCGACCTGCGCCGGCTGCGCCGCGCGGTCCGCATCGCGCTGGCCCGCCAGGGCGTCGACCTCGCGGAGCGGGGCACCCCGCTGGCGGTCGCGGTCACCGACGAGCCGCTGCTGGAGACCCTGCCCGAGCACGTGGCCCGCCCGGCGCGGCGGGTGGCCGGCGTGCTCGCCGCCGGCCGGGTGGCGCTGGCCCGGGACGGCAGCGCCGAGCACGTGCTGTGGGCCATGTGGCAGCGCAGCGGCCTGGCCGTCCGGTGGGCGCGGGCCAGCGCCGCCGGGGGGCCCGCGGGCGCCGTCGCCGACCGCGACCTGGACGCCGTCGTCGCGCTCTTCGACGCCGCCGCCGGCTTCGTCGACCGGCTGCCCTCGGCCGACGTCCGGGCGTTCGTCCAGCACCTGTCCGCCCAGGAGCTGCCCGGCGACACCGGCGCGGCGCGCGCCTCCGCCGGGGACGCCGTGCGGCTGCTCACCGCGCACGCGTCCAAGGGCCTGGAGTGGGACCTCGTCTGCGTGGCCGGGGTACAGGAGGGGGTGTGGCCGGACCTGCGGGAGCGCGCCACGCTGCTGGGCACCGAGGACCTCGTGGAGCTGGCCGCCGGCGTCGACGGCACCGCGGTCGACCGCCGCACGCTCGCGCTGGCCGAGGAGCGGCGGCTGTTCTACGTCGCCTGCACCCGCGCCCGCCGCCGGCTGGTGGTCACCGCCGTCCAGGGGGCGCTCGACGGCGCCGAGGCCGGGGCGACCGCCTCCCGCTTCCTCGACCTCGTCGTCCCCCCGCCGGAGGACGGCCGCCCGCTCACCGAGCTGCCCCGGTCGCTGACGCTGCCCGCGCTGGTCGCCGACCTGCGCCGGGCGCTCAGCGACCCGCACACGCCGCCGGCCCGCCGCTCGGCCGCCGCGGCGGTGCTGCGCCGGCTGGCCGAGGACGGCGTGCCCGGCGCCGCGCCGCGGCACTGGTGGGGGCTGGCCCCGCTGTCGGACGACGCCCCGCTCGTCGGCCCGGACGACCCCGTCCGGGTGCGTCCCTCGGCGATCGAGACCTTCCAGCGCTGCCCGCTCACGTGGGTGCTCGGCGCCGTCGGGGCCGAGGCCTCGCCGGACGCCACCCGCACCGTGGGCTCCGCGGTGCACGCGGTCGCCCAGCAGGTCGCCGAGGGGCTGCCCCCCGCGGAGGCACCGGCCGCGCTGGCCGCCGAGCTCGACCAGCTGGACCTGGGCCCGGGCTGGGCCGACCAGCGGCAGCGGACCACCGCCCAGCAGATGCTCGCGCGCTTCCTGCGCTGGCACGCGGCCGACCGCCGCGAGCTGGTCGCCGCCGAGGAGGACTTCGACGTCGTCGTCGGCCGGGCCCGGCTGCGCGGGCAGGTGGACCGGCTGGAACGCGACGCGGAGGGCCGGCTGGTGGTCGTGGACCTCAAGACCGGCAAGACGGCCGCGAAGGACGTCGACACGCACGGCCAGCTGGCCGCCTACCAGGTCGCCGTCGCGGCGGGGGGCTTCGCGGAGCACGGCACCGTGCCCGGCGGCGCGGCGCTGCTGCAGGTCGGCACCGGCAGCAGCCCCACCTCCGAGGCCCGGGAGCAGACCCAGGAGCCGCTGCCCGCCGACGTGCCGCTGGAGCAGACCCCGGCCGGCGAGCTGGTCGCCGCCGTCGGCGAGGGCATGGGCGGCGCCGCCTTCGAGGTGCGCACCGGCGCGCACTGCCAGCGCTGCCCCGCCCGGCGCAGCTGCCCCCTGCACGAGCGCGGCCGGCAGGTGACCTCGTGAGCCAGCTGTCCCTCGACGACCTCCTCGGCGACATCCCGGATCCGGAGCCGCAGCCGCGGCGGGTGCTCGGCCCGGCCGAGGTGGCCGTGCGCTGCGGGCTGTCGTACGCCCCCTCACCCGAGCAGGCCCGCGTGGTCGAGGCGCCGGCCGACCGGCCGCTGGTGGTCGTCGCCGGGGCCGGCTCCGGCAAGACCGAGACGATGGCCGCGCGGGTCGCGTGGCTGGTGGCCAACCGGGTCGTCGAGCCCGAGGCGGTGCTCGGCCTCACCTTCACCCGCAAGGCCGCCGGCGAGCTGGCCGAGCGCGTCCACCTGCGCCTGCGGGCACTGGCCCGCCACCCGGACACCGGGCGGGAGCTCCGGGACCGGCTGGAGGTGGCCCAGCCGACGGTCGCCACCTACCACGGGTACGCCGCCTCGCTGGTCGCCGAGCACGGCCTGCGGATCGGCGTGGAGCCCGGCGCCGGCGTCCTCGGCCCGGCCATGTGCTGGGGCCAGGCGACCCAGGTGGTGGCCGCCTACACCGGTGACATGGACGACGTCCCGCTGTCGTTGCTCACCACGGTCGAGGACGTGCTGGCCCTGGCCGCCGACATGGGGGAGCACGACGTCACGCCCGCGGCGCTGCGGGCCTGGACGGCGCGGCTCGAGGCGGAGGTGCGCAGCTGTGCCGACGCCCCGAAGAAGCGCGGCCCGTACCGGGACGTGCTCGACGTGCTGGCTCGGCAGCGGGCGCGGGTGGCGCTGCTGCCGCTGGTCGAGGCGTTCCAGGCGCGCAAGCGGGCCATGGGCTCCATCGACCACGCCGACCAGGTGGCCGCGGCGGCACGCATCGCCGTCTCCGCGCCGGAGGTCGGCCGCCGGGAGCGCGCCCGCTGGCGGGTCGTGCTGCTCGACGAGTACCAGGACACCAGCGTCGGCCAGCTGCGCATGCTGGAGGCGCTGTTCGGCCGGGACACCGGGCACCCGGTGCTGGCCGTCGGCGACCCGCGCCAGTCGATCTACGGCTGGCGGGGCGCCTCGGCCGGCACCATCGAGCGCTTCCCGCAGACCTTCCCCGGCGCCCGCGACCGCCCCGCCGAGCGGCTCACCCTGGCGACCAGCTGGCGCAACGACGCCGCCGTGCTCGCCGTGGCCAACGCGGTGTCGGCCGTGCTGCCCGAGCCCGCGGTGCCGCTGCCCGACCTGGCGTCCGCGCCGACCGCCGGGCCGGGGTCGGTGACCGCCGGCCTGTACGAGACGGTCGCCGAGGAGACCGCCGCGCTGGCCGACCGGCTGGCCGCCCTCTGGCACGGCACCGACCCGGCCGTGGCCCGCCGTCCCGGCGACCTCCCGCCGACGGTGGCGGTGCTGGCCCGCACCCGCAAGCAGCTGCCCGGCATCGCCGCCGCCCTGCGCGCCCGCGACGTGCCGGTCGAGGTGGTCGGGCTCGGCGGGCTGCTCGAGGTGCCCGAGGTGTCCGACGTCGTCGCCACGCTCACCGTGTTGGTCGACCCGACCGCCGGCGACGCGCTGGGCCGGCTGCTCACCGGCGCCCGCTGGCGGATCGGGCCGCGCGACCTCGCCGCGCTGGAGTCCCGCGCCCGCGCGCTGGTGCACGCCCGCCGCCCGGCACGCGCCGACGGCGCCCCCGCCGGGCCGCCGTCCGAGCGCGGCAGCATCGTGGAGGCCCTCGACGACCTCGGCGACGCCGACGACTACTACTCGGCCGAGGGCCACCGCCGGCTGCGCCGGCTCGGCCGGGAGCTCGCCGGGCTGCGCGCCCGGCTGGGTGAGCCGCTGCCCGACCTGGTCGACGAGGTGGCCCGCACCCTGGGCCTGGAGACCGAGCTGGCCAGCGCCCCCGACGTCAGCCCGGCCGCCGCCCGCGCGCACCTCGACGCCCTGCACGCCGTGGCCGCGGAGTTCACCGAGCTGGCCGAGCTGCCCTCCCTGCCGGCCTTCCTCGGCTACCTGCGCGACGCCGACGAGCGCGAGCGCGGCCTGGAACCCGGCGAGGTCGCGGTCAACCCTGAGGCGGTGCAGCTGCTCACCGGGCACTCCGCCAAGGGATTGGAGTGGGACGTCGTCGCCGTCCCCGGCCTGACCGTCGGGCAGTTCCCGGCCCGGTCGGGCACCGGCGACTCCTGGGTCAAGGACCCCGGCGCCGTCCCCGCCGAGCTGCGCACCGTCGACCGCGCCGAGCTGCCGCAGTGGCGGCGGCCGGCGCCCGGGTCCGGCGACCAGAAGGTGCTCCAGCAGACGCTGGAGGAGTACACCGCCGAGTGGGTCCGCTTCGGGGAGCACGAGGAGGTGCGGCTGGGCTACGTGGCGGTCACCCGGGCGCGGCACCTGCTGGTCTGCTCCGGCAGCTGGTGGCGCGACGGCAGCACCCGGTACGGCCCGTCGTCCCTGCTGGAGGTGGTGCGGGCGGCGTGCGAGGCGGGCGCCGGCGAGGTCGTGCACTGGACGCCGCCGCCGGAGGACGGCGCGGAGAACCCGGCGCTGGCCGAGTGGCCGGTGGGCGTGTGGCCGGCCGACCCGCTCTCGCCCGGGCGGCGGCGGACGCTGACCGCCGCCGCGGAGCTGGTGGCCGGGGCCGCGGCCCACCCGCTGGACGCCGGCACCCGGCTCGGGGACCCCGACCCGGTGGTCGACCAGTGGGTGCGCGACGCCGACCTGCTGCTGCGCGAGCGGGCGCGGTCGGCCGGCCCGACCGTCGACGTCCCGCTGCCCTCCCACCTGTCGGTGTCGGCGCTGGTGACGCTGCGCCGCGACCCCGCCGAGCTGGCCCGCCGGCTGCGCCGCCCGATGCCGGCCGCGCCCGCGCCGCTGGCCCGCCGCGGCACCGCGTTCCACGCCTGGCTGGAGGAGCGGTTCGGCGCCGCCCGGCTGGTCGACCTCGACGAACTGCCCGGCTCCGGGGACCAGGCCGCCGCCCCCGACAGCGCGCTGGCCGACCTGCAGGCGGCGTTCCTGGCCGGCGAGTGGGCCGACCGGCAGCCGCTGGAGGTCGAGGTGCCCTTCGAGACGCCGCTGGGCCCGCTCACCCTGCGCGGGCGCATCGACGCCGTCTTCGGCGACGGGGACGCCGGCTTCGAGGTGATCGACTGGAAGACCGGCCCGCCGCCGTCCGGCGCGGAGCTGGCCGCGGCCGGGGTGCAGCTGGCCGCCTACCGGCTGGGCTGGTCGCGGCTGACCGGCGTCCCGGTCGAGCGGGTCAGCGCCGGCTTCCACCACGTCGCCGCGGGGGTGACCGTCCGGCCGGTCGACCTGCTCGACGAGGCCGGCCTGCTCGCCCTGGTGACCGGCACGGCGCGGTGAGGGCCGGCGCCGACGTCCGTCGCCGACTGCAGCCGCACCCGTGCGGTCCTCCTCGCGCAGCTGCGGTCGTGCAGCACCGCGAGAGCGGGAGGGAGACCACAGGAGTGGCCGTCCGTCGGCCCGTCAGGTCGACGCCACGCGGTCCAGCACGGCGACGGCCAGCCGGTCGGGTGCCTCCTCCGGGACCCAGTGCGAGACCCCGCCCAGCTCGACGAACCGGTAGTCGCCGGTGACGTACTCGGCGCAGCCCTCGGCGGCGATCCGCCCGATGGCCACGTCGGCGTCGCTCCACACGTAGGTGGTCGGCACCGTCACGTCGTCGACCGGGGTGCCAGAGCTCATCGCGCGGTACCAGTTGAGCGCCGCGGTCAGCGCGCCGGGCGCCGACAGCAGGGCCACGTACTCGTCGACCGCCTCGGCGGGGACGGCCCATCCCGAGTCGCTGCCGAACATGCGCCGCAGCCGGCGCGCGTCGTCGGCCAGCAGCACCTCCTCGGCCCTGCCGGCCTGCCAGAACAGCCGGATGTAGGCCGAGCGCTCCTGCTGCTCGGGGTCCGAGCGCCAGGCCGTGGTGAACGCCGTCGGGTGCGGGACGGAGACGGCGGTCAGCGAGCGGACCCGGTCCATGTGCCAGGCGGCCAGCGCCCAGGCCGCGGTGGCGCCCCAGTCGTGCCCGACCACGTCGGCGACCGGCACGTCCATCGCCGTCATCAGGTCGGCAGTGACCTGGGCCAGGTTGGCCAGCGCGTAGGAGTCGACGTCCAGCGGCCGGGCGCCGGGCGAGTAGCCCAGCTGGTCGACGGCGTAGGTGCGCAGGCCCGCCTGGGCCAGCCGCGGGGTCACCGCGGCCCAGCACGCCGACGACTGCGGGAAGCCGTGCAGCAGCACGACCGGCCGCCCGTCGGCCGGCCCGTCGGCGCGCACGTCGAAGGTGAGGTCGCCGACGTCGACCCGCAGCAGCTCTCCGGACACGCCCGCGACGCTACCGTCGGCGGTCGTGAGCAGCCCGGAACGCGCCTTCGTCACCGCCCACCTCGACGACCTGCACGCCGACCTCGACGCCTGGTTGCGCATCCCGTCGATCTCGGCCGACCCCGCGCACGCGCCCGACGTCGCGGCCAGCGCCCGGTGGCTGGCCGACGCGCTGCGCCGCACCGGGTTCCCGGTCGTGGAGGTGTGGGAGACCGCCGGGGCGCCGGCGGTCTACGCCGAGTGGCCGTCGGCGGACGACGGCGCGCCGGTCGCCCTCGTCTACGGCCACCACGACGTCCAGCCGGTCGACCCGCTGGAGCTGTGGGAGCACCCGCCGTTCGAGCCCACCCGGGTGGAGGGTCCCGACGGGCCGGAGCTGCACGCCCGCGGCGCGATCGACGACAAGGGCAACGTCGCCATGCACCTGCTCGGGATCCGCGCGCACCTGGCCGTCACCGGCCGCGACACCCCCGCCGTCACCGTGAAGCTGCTGGTCGAGGGCGAGGAGGAGTCCGGCTCGCCGCACTTCGCCGCGCTGCTGCGGGAGCGGGCCGACCGGCTGCGCTGCGACGTGGTCGTCGTCAGCGACACCGGGATGGCCGCCCCCGACGTGCCCAGCGCCGTGGTCGCGATGCGCGGGCTGGCCGACGCCGAGATCACCCTGCGCGGGCCGGCCGTCGACCTGCACTCCGGCTCCTTCGGCGGCGGCGTCCCCAACCCGCTGCACGCGATGGCGACCCTGCTCGCGGGCCTGCACGACGCCGACGGTCGGGTGACCCTGCCCGGCTTCTACGACCGGGTGCGCCCGCTCACCGACCGGGAGCGGGAGCTCATGAGCCGGGTGCCCTTCGACGAGGCCGCCTGGCTGGCCGGCCCGGCCGCCTCCCGCGCGGCCACCGGTGAGGCCGGCTTCAGCACGCTCGAGCGGGTCGGCGCCCGGCCCACCGCCGAGGTCAACGGCATGTGGGGCGGCTACACCGGCCCCGGCCACAAGACGATCGTCCCGGCCGCGGCGCACGCCAAGATCACCTTCCGGCTGGTCGCCGACCAGCGGCCGGAGGACGTCGGGCCGATGGTGCGCGCCTGGGTCGCGGCGAACACCCCCGACGGCATCGAGGCCGACGTGCACGTCCCGGCCGGCGGGGTCTCCCCGTGCGCCAGCGACCTGGACTCCCCGGCGATGGCCGCGCTCCTGGCCGCCATCGGGCAGGCCAACGACTGCGCCCCCGCCGACGTGCTGTTCACCCGCGAGGGCGGCAGCGGTCCGGAGGCCGACCTGGTCGACGTCCTCGGCGCACCGCTGGTCTTCCTCGGTGCCGGGCTGCCCACCGACCGGATCCACTCGCCGAACGAGCGGGTGCTGCTGCCGATGCTGCACCGCG
The DNA here is from genome assembly GCF_900188375.1 of Geodermatophilus pulveris. GTDB lineage: Bacteria > Actinomycetota > Actinomycetes > Mycobacteriales > Geodermatophilaceae > Geodermatophilus > Geodermatophilus pulveris. Next base: position 432,776 of record NZ_FZOO01000001.1, read on the forward strand.
GGGCGGAGGCCGCCGCGCACCTGTGGCGCGAGCTGGCCGCCGTCCCCCTGCGCCCGCGGTGAGCGGACCGCCGGGGGAGGCGTGCTTCGGCCCCTACCGCATCCTCGGGGTGCTGGGTCAGGGCGGCATGGGCCAGGTGCTGCGGGCGCACGACGGCGACCACGAGCGGGACGTCGCGCTCAAGGTGCTGCACCCGCACTGGGCCCAGGACGAGGGCTACCGCGACCGCTTCCGCCGCGAGGCCCGCATCGCCGCCCGGCTCACCGAGCCGCACGTCATCCCCATCCACCGGTACGGGGAGATCGACGGCCAGCTCTTCCTCGACATGCGGCTGGTCGACGGCGAGGGCCTGGACTCGCTGCTGCGGCGCGCCGGCCCGCTGGACCCCGCCCGCGCCGTCGACCTGGTCGGCCAGGTCGCCCGCGCGCTGGACGCCGCCCACGCCGACGGCCTGGTGCACCGGGACGTCAAGCCGTCCAACGTGCTGCTGGTGGCCCGCGCCGACCGGCGTGACCTCGCCGGCTCGGTCGCCGGGGAGGACTTCGCCTACCTGGCCGACTTCGGCATCGCCCGCGGCGCCGGGGACGGACCCGGCCCCGCGCTGACCGCCGCCGGCACCGCGGTCGGCAGCACCGAGTACATGGCCCCCGAGCGCTTCGGGCCCACGCCACCGGACGCCCGGGCCGACGTCTACTCCCTGGCCTGCCTGCTGTTCGAGCTGGTGACCGGGCGGCGCCCGTTCGTCCCGCCCGACCCGGCCCGGCTGATGGCGGCGCACTTGCACGAGCAGCCGCCCAGCCCGTCGTCCCTGCGCCCGGGCCTGCCCCCCGCGCTGGACGACGTCGTGCTGCGCGGCCTGGCCAAGGACCCCGCCGACCGGTGGCAGCGCGCCGGTGACCTGGCCGCCGCCGCGCGGTCCGCGCCGGCCGTCACCGGGGGAGCACCACCGGCAGCAGGCGCCGTCACCGCGGTGGCACCGGCCGCGGGGGCCGGCGGCCGCCCGGTCACCCGCCAGGTGCCGGTCCCGGCCCCACCGCCGGCCACCCTCGTCGGCCCGGTGGCCGGGACGCCGGCCCCGGTGCGCCGCCGGCGCGGGTGGCTGCCCTGGCTGGTCGCCGCCGCCGCGGCCCTGGTGGCGGTCGTCCTGGCCGGCGCCCTCGTGGCCACCGGCCAGCGCACCGGCGCCGGTGTCGGCGGCGGTGCCGGGGACGACGCCGCGGACGGTGCGGTGGACCCCCCCGGGGTGGCCGAGCGGCTGCTCGCCGTCGGCCTGCCCGAGGAGGTGGACCCGGACGACTGCACGGCCGGCGCGCCCACCGGCACGGAGCTGCACCGCCTGGAGTGCCCCGCCGGCGACCGGGACGACCGCGGCGCCCCGGCCGCCACCTACGCCGTGTACGCCGGCGACGGCGCCGCCACCGGCCTCGCCGGGTTCATCGAGTCCGAGGGCCTGTCCCGCCGGAACTCCGAGTACGAGTGCGGGTACGGCGAGGACCCGGAGGGCTGGGTGCAGCTGACCGGGTCCGACGAGGACCCGGTGGGCCGGCTGGTCTGCGCGGTCGACGCCGAGGGGGACGCGCAGCTGCGCTGGACCTGGGACGACCTGGGCACCCTCGCCGTCGCGGAGGTGCGCGGCGGCGGTGAGGACGCGCTGCCCGAGCTCGTCTCGTGGTGGGACCGGGCCGCCGACCGGCGGACCTAGGGTGGCGCCGTGAGTGGGCAGTCGAGCGCGCCGGCGGGCTGGTACCCCGACCCGGACGGGGCGCCGGCGACGCTGCGCTGGTGGGACGGCGCCGGCTGGTCGGACGTGACCAGCTCCGCGGGTCCCGGCGTGGCGGTGCAGGCGCCGGCCCCCGGCCCGCCGACCGGGACGCAGCCGCCCGCCCCGGGCCCGCCGCGGTCGGGGCGCACCCCCTGGGTGGTCGGCCTGTCGGTCCTCGGGCTGGTCCTGGTCGTGCTCGTCGGGTTCCTCGTCGGCCGGCCGTCCACCGGCTCCGACCGCGACGAGGCGGGCGCCGCGGCGTCGTCCCCCACCGGACCGGCGTTCCCGCCCGGCACGGTGCGGATCGTCGACGAGGCCGCCGGGATCGCCTACCCCCACCTCGGCGAGGGCTGGTTCGAGTACGACCTCGACGACGTCGCCGAGACCACCTCCACCGCCGGGCAGTACCTGGTCACCCAGGAGGTCACCCCGGACGGCGGGCCGTTCATCGCCCAGTGCACCTCCGGTCCGCTGGCCCCGGCGTTCGGCTGGTCCGGCCCGGACAGCCTGCGGTCGACCCTCGCGCAGGTCGCCACCACCGTGCGGCTGGACTACTACCCGCTGCCCAACGAGGTGGAGGTCCGGCGCGACGAGGCCCGCACGGTCGACGGCGCCCCGGCGCACCTGGTCGAGTTCGACCTGTCCTGGGACGTCGAGGGCTTCCAGGCCACCGGCGAGCGGGCCGCGCTGCTGCTCGTCGACGTCGGCCGGCCGGCCCCGGCGCTGCTGTACGTCTCGGTGCCCAACACCCACGCCGAGCTCTACGGCGTCGTCGACCGGGTGATCGAGGCCGTCGAGGTGCTGTGAGGAGCGGACTCCGGAAGCCACCGAGGTCCTCACGGGCACGTGGCCGCGGTGCGGTCCGGTGGGACCGCGATGTCGACGCGCGGTTAGGGTCGGGTCCGTGACTGCAACTGGTGCCGACCTCACCCTCCGGCACCCGGTGGAGCGCTTCCGGCTGGAGAACGGGCTGCGCGTCGTGCTGGCGCCCGACCGCAGCGTCCCGGTGGTCGCCGTGACCGTCTCCTACGACGTCGGGATGCGCAACGAGCCCGAGGGCCGCACCGGTTTCGCCCACCTCTTCGAGCACCTGATGTTCCAGGGCTCGGCGAACGTCCCGAAGATGGAGCACGCCCGCCTGGTCCAGGCCGCGGGCGGCACCTTCAACGGCTCGACCCACCAGGACTACACCAATTACTACGAGGCACTGCCTGCCGAGGCCCTCGAGCGCGCCCTGTTCCTCGAGGCCGACCGGATGGCCGCGCCGGCCATCACCGAGGAGAACCTCCGCAACCAGATCGACGTGGTGAAGGAGGAGATCCGGGTCAACGTGCTCAACCGCCCCTACGGGGCCTTCCCCTGGCTGCAGCTGCCGCAGATCGCCTTCGACGGCTTCGCCAACACCCACGACGGCTACGGCTCCTTCGTCGACCTGGAGTCCTCGACGGTCGACGACGCCGCGGACTTCTTCCACCGCCACTACGCGCCGGGCAACGCCGTCCTGTGCCTGGGCGGCGACCTGGACGTCGACGAGGCCGAGCGGCTGGTGCGCCGGTGGTTCGACCCGGTCCCCGCCCGCGAGGTGCCGCCGACGCCGCCCACCGGCGAGCCCTCGCCGACGTCGGTGCGCTCCGGCGTGGTCGAGGACCGGCTGGCCCCCGCGCCCGCGGTCGCCCTCGGCTGGCGCGTCCCCGACCCGGTCGGCGACCTCGACGGCTACCTGGGCACGGTGCTGCTCGCCGAGCTGCTCAGCGAGGGCGACGCCTCCCGGCTGGAGCGCCGGCTGGTGCACGACGACCAGCTCGCCATCGCGCAGAGCAGCTACGTCGGCCTGTTCGGCGACCCCTTCGACGTCCGGGACGCCACCCTGCTCACCACCCAGGTCCACCACCCCACGTCCGTCCCCGTCGAGAAGGTCGTCGCCGCAGTGCACGAGGAGGTCGGCCGGATCGCCGCCGAGGGCGTCGGTCCCGACGAGCTGGCCCGCGTACAGGCCCGCACCGAGGCCCAGCTGCTGCGCCAGGCCGACTCGGTGCTGGGCCGCACGCTGGGCTTCGCCACCGCCGAGCTGGTCCACGGCCGCGCCGAGCTGGCCGGCGAGCTCGCCGCCCGGCTGGCCGCCGTCCGCCCCGAGCAGGTGCAGGTCGCCGCCCGGGGCCTGGACCCCGGCACCGTCGCGGTCCTGGAGCTGCGCGCCACGGGGGGACGTCGGTGAGCGCCCCCGTGCTCGTCCCGCCGCTGGGCGAGCCCCGGCCCCAGCCCGAGCTGGCCGTGACCGAGGAGACCCTCCCCAGCGGGCTGCGCCTGGTCGTCGTCCCGCGGCCGGGCGTGCCGCTGGTGGAGCTGCGGCTGCGGGTCCCCTTCGCCGCGCCCACCGCGCGCGCCGCCGGCCAGCACACCGCCCGCGCCGCGGTGCTCTCCGGCGCCGTCCTGCTGGGCACCGGCCGGCACGACGCCCCTGGCATCGCCGAGGCCCTGCAGGCCCACGGCGGCGAGCTGTCGGTGTCCACCGACCCCGACCGGCTGCTGTTCGCGACCACGCTGCTCGCCGACGGCCTGGCGCCGGTGCTCGGCGTCGTGGCCGAGGTGCTCACCGACGCCACCTACCCCGCCGGCCAGGTGGAGGCCGAGCGGGCCCGGGTCGCCGAGCGGATCGCCATCGCCCGCTCCCAGCCCGGCGTCATCGCCCGCACCGCGCTGGCGTCCCGCCGCTACGGCGCCCACCCCTACGCCGAGCAGCTGCCCGAGGTGGACACGGTGGCCGCGGTGCGCAGCCAGGCGCTGCGCAAGCTGCACCGGGAGCGGGTGCTGCCCGCCGGCAGCACCCTGGTGCTGGTCGGCGACCTCGACCCGGCCGCCGCCGTCGACGCCGTCGGCAGCGCGCTGGGCGGGTGGGCCGGTGAGGGGACGGCGGTCGCCGCGCCGCCGGTGTCGCTGACCGCGCCCGGTGCGCTGCAGGTCGTCGACCGCCCCGGCGCGGTGCAGTCCAACCTGCGCCTCGGCGGACCCGCCCCCATGCGCACCGACCCCGACCTGCCCGCCGTCCGGCTGGCCAACATGGTCTACGGCGGCTACTTCTCCTCGCGGCTGGTGGAGAACATCCGCGAGCGGCGCGGCTACAGCTACAGCCCGCGCAGCTCGGTCGACCACCTGGCCGCCGCGTCGTCCTTCCTGGTGGAGGCCGACGTCGCCACCGAGGTCACCGGGCCGGCGTTCCTGGAGGCGTGGTACGAGCTGGGCCGCATCGCCCTCGCGCCGGTGACCGCCGACGAGCTGGACGCTGCCCGGCGCTACGTGCTGGGCAGCATGGCGTTGTCCACCGCCACCCACGCCGGGCTGGCCAGCACCCTGTCGGCCCTCGCCGGCTCCGGCCTGCCGCCGCAGTGGCTGGCCGAGCACCAGCAGGCGCTGGCCCGGGTCACCGTCGAGGAGGTCCAGGACGCCGCCCGCCGGTTCCTGCAGCCGGCCGGGCTGACCGCCGTCGTCGTGGGCGACGCGGACCGGGTCACCGAGGACCTGCAGACCTTCGGGCCGGTCGAGGTCGTCCGGGCGTGACCGTCCCGGACGGGGGCAGCACCCCGGCGGACAACCCGCCGCCGTCCGGCGACGGCGTCACCTGGCCCGTCAGCAGCCCGTCGCCGGCCGGGACGGTGCCGGTGCTGTCGCGGTCCGCGCACGACCGCAGCCACCTGGCCCGCGCCCTGCCCGACCCGACCGGCGGACGCCCCGTGCAGGTGCTCACCGTCGACCCGCGGCGCACCGTGCCGGTCGAGGAGACCGACGCCGGGCCGCGGCTGCTGTGGGAGCGGCGCGACGGCCTGCCCGAGGGCGCGGTCTACCTCGGCGAGGCCGGCGGCGTCCCCTTCGCCGCGGTCCGCGGTGACCGGCGCACCGCCGTCGGCGGCCGGCCGGTGGACGCCTGGGCCGGCCTGCGCGACCTGGGGGCCGACCTCGACGACCTGGATGCCGGCCTGCTCGCCGAGGCGATCGCCATGGTCGAGTGGCACGAGCGCAACCGGTACAGCCCGCTGTCCGGCGCGCGGACGACGGTCGAGCGGGCCGGCTGGGTGCAGCGGGACCCGGAGACCGGGGCGGAGCTGTTCCCCCGCACCGACCCGGCGGTGATCATGCTGGTCCACGACGGCGGCGACCGCTGCGTGCTGGGCCGCCAGGCGGTGTGGCCGCCGGGGCGCTTCTCCATCCTGGCCGGCTTCGTCGAGCCGGGTGAGTCCGCGGAGGGCGCGGTGGCCCGGGAGGTGGCCGAGGAGGTCGGGCTGCGGGTCACCGACATCCGCTACGTCGGCAGCCAGCCGTGGCCGTTCCCGCAGTCGCTGATGCTCGGCTACACCGCCCGCGCCGAGGGGGATCCCACGCTGCGGCTGGACCCCACCGAGATCGAGGAGGCGCGCTGGTTCAGCCGGGACGAGCTGCGCTCCGGCGCGGGCCCGGCGGCGCTGCCCCCGGCGGTGTCGATCGCCCGGCACATCATCGACCGCTGGCTGGAGGACGGGCTCGGCTGAGCCCCCGCCAGGTGCCTCCCGCGCGCGGGAGGCACCCTGCTCACGCGAGGCGGCCCTGCAGGACGAGGGCTGGGTGGTCGGGGGAGTCGGCCAGCACCACGGCGTCGGCCAGGGACGCCGGGTCCACCTCGTCGTCGTAGCGGTCGAAGGCCGGCAGCTCCCAAGCCTGCTCGGCCGGGGTGCGCCGCCGGCGGGCGGCGGGCGTCACGCGCAGGTGGACGACGACGTCGAAGGCCAGCCCCACGCCCTGCAGCAACGCGCCCGGGACGAGCAGCACCCCGCCCGCCGGCATCGGCCGGGGCGGGACGCGGGCGGCCCGGTCGCGCACGACGTCCCACAGCACCGGCAGGTACTCGCCGGAGCCGCCGGGGCCCAGCGGACCGAGCACCTCGCGGGCCAGGGCACCGGAGTCGAGCCAGTCGGTGTACCGGGCGTCGGGGTCGGTCCGGCCGCGTTCGAGGCGCAGGGACGCCGGGCGCAGGAAGCCGCCGGCGGGGACGACGGCGGCCGGGCGGCCCAGCGGCGGCAGCCGGTCGGCGACCGCGGCCGCGAGGTGGTCGGGGCGGGCGACGTCGGGGCCGTCGACGGCCACCCTCACCGCGCGAGCCCCGGGCTCGGGGGCGGTGCCGGCCAGGACGGCGGCCAGCCGGTCGGCCAGCGCGCCCGGCGTCAGGGGCTGCGGACGGGTCAGGACCGACCCTCGGCCGGCCCCCGCCCGGTGCGGGACCGCGTCCGGGGCGCGCGGCCGGGCTCGCGGCCCGAGGTGCACGGGGTGGTCCGCAGCCCGGCGGGTGACTCGGCGGCGGCGGAGGCCGCGCGGGCGGCCTGCCCGTCGAGCACCTCACGGGCCAGTTCCGGCACCGGCCGCCCCTTCGAGCGGGCGTCACGGCGCAGCTGGTCGAAGGCCGCCTGCGGCGTGGTGATCTGACGCTCGGCGAGCACCCCGATGGCCCGCTCGGTGGAGACCCGGGCGGCCAGGGCGTGCTCGAGCTGGGCGACCGTGCGCTCCAGGGCGGCCACCCGGGCGTCCCGTGGATCGGTGTGCGGGTCGGCCGCGGTGCCGGCGCTCCGGGCCGCGCGGCGGGCGTCGCGGTCGGGCTCCACGAGTGCGCCGAGCTCCTCGCTGACCAGGTCGGCCAGGGTCATGCCCTCCACCAGGTCGTCGACGTCCTCGGCGCGGCCGGGGGCGAACACCGACCAGCCGCGGCCGGTGCGGGCGACCACCACGGTGGGCTGCTCGGCCCGGGCGGGCGGAGCCTGGGCCGCGTCGACCCGAGGCGCGTCCCACGCCAGGCCCGGTGAACGGTGCGCTGGGGTGGTGCGGTCACTCACTGGGCGGCCTCCGTGAGGGCTGGGCCCGGCGGCAGCCGGGACGGGAGGCCCACCGTACGACCCGCCCGTCCCGGCCACGCGCCCTCGCTCACCGGAGCAGGCGCGTCACCCGCCGTCAGGCGTCGGCGGCCTGGGCGAGCTGCGCCTTGACCTGGTCGATGCTCGGGTTGGTCAGGGCGCTGCCGTCGCGGAAGAGCAGCGTCGGGACCGTGCGGTTGCCCCCGTTGGCCTGCATGACCAGGTCCGCGGCCGCCTGGTCGTGCTCGATGTCGACCTCGGCGTAGTCGATGCCCTCGCGCTGCATCAGCTTCTTCAGCCGCACGCAGTACCCGCACCAGGTGGTGGTGTACATCGTCACAGCGGCGGGGGCGGCGGTCATCGAGGCGGTCCTCCTGTCGAGGGGCGGCTCGGCACGGCGTGCCGGGCGGTCACGGTCACCAACGCCGCGCCCCTGGGGATGCTTCCCCCGCCCGTCGGCAGCGGCTGGGAGGATGGGCGCCGGGCCATCGACGGGAGACGGGGAGGCCGATGTCGCAGACCACCGGTGCACCCGGGGACGTCCGGGTCGCGGGGGCCGAGGCGGTGCTGGCGCAGCTGGACGACGAGCAGCGCGCGGCCGCCTCGGCGGTGTCCGGGCCGGTCTGCATCCTCGCCGGTGCGGGGACGGGGAAGACCCGCACCATCACCCACCGCATCGCCTACGCCGTCCACACCGGTGCCGTCGTGCCCGAGCAGGTCCTGGCCGTCACCTTCACCGCCCGCGCCGCGGGCGAGCTGCGGTCGCGGCTGGCCTCGCTCGGCGTCGGCGGCGTCCAGGCCCGCACGTTCCACGCCGCCGCCATGCGCCAGCTGCGCTACTTCGCCCCCCGGGTGCTGGGCGGCCCGATGCCGCAGCTGGTCGAGAACAAGCTCCGGCTGGTCGCCGCGGCGGCCTCCCGCGCCCGGCTGTCCACCGACCGCACCAGCCTGCGCGACCTCGCCAGCGAGATCGAGTGGGCCAAGACCACCCTCGCCACCCCCGACGACTACCCGGCGCGGGCGCGGGCTGCGGGCCGCGAGCCGCCGTTCGAGCCGGCGGCCGTGGCCCGCGTCTACGCCGGCTACGAGTCGGCCAAGCAGCGGGACGGGGCGCTGGACTTCGAGGACCTGCTGCTGGTCACCGCCTTCGCCATCGAGGAGCACCCCGACGTCGCCCGGCAGGTGCGCGGGCAGTACCGGCACTTCGTCGTCGACGAGTACCAGGACGTCAACCCGCTGCAGCAGCGCCTGCTCGACGCCTGGCTGGGCGGGCGGGCCGACGTCTGCGTGGTCGGTGACCCGAACCAGACCATCTACTCCTTCACCGGCGCCGACCCCGACCACCTGCTCGGCTTCGCCGACCGCTACCCGGACGCCGAGGTGGTCAGGCTCGAGCGCGACTACCGGTCCACCCCGCAGGTCGTCGCGCTGGCCAACAAGCTCATCGGGCAGGCGCCGCCGCGCCGCGGCCTGCCCGGCCTGCGGCTGCTGGGCCAGCGCGCCGAGGGGCCCGCGCCGCGCTTCTCCGAGCACCCCGACGAGCCCACCGAGGCGGCCGCGGTCGCCCAGGCGTGCCGCGCGCTGGTGGACGCCGGGACGCCGGCCGCGGAGATCGCCGTCCTGTTCCGGATCAACGCCCAGTCCGAGGTCTACGAGAACGCGCTGGCCGCCGTCGGCGTGCCGTACGTGCTGCGCGGGGGCGAGCGGTTCTTCGAACGGCCCGAGGTGCGCGAGGCGGTGCTGCTGCTGCGCGGCGCCGCGGCCGGCGGCAGCGACCCGGGCGCGCTGGTGCCCACGGTGCGCGACGTGCTGGCCTCCACCGGCTGGGTGGAGCACCGCCCGCCGCCCGGGGGAGCGGCCCGCGACCGCTGGCAGTCCCTGGCCGCGCTGGTCGACCTCGCCGTCGACCTGGTGGCCGAGGACCCGACGATGGACCTCGCCGGCTTCGTCGCCCACCTGGCCGCCCGCGCCGACGCGCAGCACGCCCCGACGGTGCAGGGCGTCACGCTGGCCTCGATGCACGCGGCCAAGGGCCTGGAGTGGGACGCGGTCTTCGTCGTCGGCCTGGTCGACGGCGTCCTCCCCATCGCCCAGTCGCTGTCCCGCCCGGAGGCGGTGGAGGAGGAGCGGCGGCTGCTGTACGTGGCGGTCACCCGGGCCCGCGAGCAGCTGGCGCTGTCCTGGTCGCTGGCCCGCAACCCCGGCGGGCGGCGGGCCCGGCCGCGCAGCCGCTTCCTCGAGGGGCTGGTCCCGGGGTCCACGCCGAGTGCCGCGCCGGTGCAGCGCAGGCAGAAGCGCGCCAAGGTCGTCCTCGAGGGCGAGGCCGGGGAGCTGTTCGAGCGGCTGCGCGCTTGGCGCAGCGAGACGGCCGCCTCGGCGTCGGTGCCCGCCTACGTGGTCTTCAGCGACGCGACCCTGCAGGCCATCGCGGAGAGCCGGCCGGCGTCCCTGCGCGAGCTGGCCGGCCTGCCCGGGGTCGGGGCCCGCAAGCTGGAGCTGTACGGCGAGGACGTCCTGGCCACCGTCGGCTCCTGATCGCTCACCCCGCGTGAGGGAGGTCCGGGGTCCGCGGACCGGCGCACCCGGGCCGGTCAATTGCGTTGACCGCCTCGCGGGCGTCCCCCTACTGTCCTGATCGCGCTCGGGGACACCCGAGTGCGCCAGACCCGGGACCGGCCGCACGGCCGCGCTCCGACCCCCGGAGGAGGTGGGCGACGTGACCAGCAGCACCTGCACCCTCGCCCCCGCCGGGGCCCGTGGCCCGGTGGGCGCCGCCGTGCGCCCGGCCGCCCGGTTCGCCGGGTCGCCCGTCGCCGCGCGCCTGCGCGCCCTCCCGGCCCTCACCACGGGTCCGCGCCCCGGCGCGGCCGGCACCGCGTTCGGCCGCACGCCGGCGGTCGCGGTCTTCGGCACCACCGTCGCCGAGCAGCAGATCGGCATGCGCACCACCACCGAGCACAACGGCACCACCCTCGGGATCCCCTCCTCGAGGAGACCGTCGAGCTAGCCCTCGACAGGACCTCCTCGAGGCCGCGGAACCCGAACCGGGATCCGCGGCCTCTGTCATCTCCTCCGCGGCACCCGGCCCCGACTCCCGGTCGGCGGGTCCCCGCCGGTCGACGACGACGAGTACGAGGAGGAACGGCAGTGCAGTCGACGGCCGACCGCCCGACGTCCCACCGCTGGGCCGGTCCACCCCGGACCGGCGGTGGCCCCCTTCCCCGACGGCCGGTGGCCCCCGTGGCCCCGGCACCGGTCCGGCGTCCCCTGCCGTGCCGGGCCGACCCGGACCTCTGGTTCGCCGAGACCCCGGCCGCGCTGGAGGAGGCCAAGGTGCGCTGCGCGGACTGCCCGGTCCGCGACGCCTGCCTGGCCGGCGCCCTGGACCGCGGCGAGCCCTGGGGCGTCTGGGGCGGGGAGATCTTCGAGCGGGGTGCGGTCATCCCGCGCAAGCGCCCCCGCGGCCGCCCGCGCAAGGTCGCCTGACCGACGACCCCCCCTGGACCCACGGCCCCGTCCCCGGACGGGTCCACCCCCGAACGTGAGGACCCGACGTGCACACCCTCGAGTACGACCTGGCCATCGACCGGTTGCGCACCCTGCGCGACGAGGCCGGCGCCGACCGGCGCGTCCGCCGGCTGCGGGCCGCCCGGCGCTGGGCGCGCCGGGCGGAGTACGCCACCCGGCGGGCGGCGCGGGCCAGCGCCGCCGTCCGCTGAGGGAGGCCCGCTGCCCCCGCTCGCACTCGCGGTGGGGGGCAGCGGGCCTCAGCCGGTGAAGCCCGGCAGCCACTCCTCGACCACGCCGCGGTAGTCGTCGGCGGCGTCGAGCTGGCAGAGCACCCCGATCGACCCGATCGTCACCCGGTGGATGAGCAGGTAGGCCGGCGGCAGGTTGAGCATCCGGCCCAGCCGGTTGGCCTCCGAGCGGGGGTCGGCGATGCGGGCGGCCTGCTCCTGCATCCACGCCCGCGTGAAGTGGAACCGCCGCTGCCGGATGGGTTCCAGCAGCGGCAGCAGGTACTCCAGCACCGCCTGCGCGTCGACCTGCACGCCGGGCCGGATGAACCCCTCGCTGCGCAGGTCGGCCAGCACGTCCTCGGCCCGCCCCTCCAGCGCCCAGCGCACCAGCCGGCCGATCGGCTCCGGGTGCCCGTCGGGCAGCCGCGCCGTGGCGCCGAAGTCGATGACCCCGAACCGGCCGTCGGGGGTCAGCCGGAAGTTCCCCGGGTGCGGGTCGGCGTGCAGCAGCCCGGCCCGCTGCGGACCGGAGAAGTGCAGCACGGTGAGCATGTGCCCGGCCCGGTCGCGCTCCTCCCGGGTGCCCGAGGCGATCACCTTCGACAGCGGCGTCCCCTCGAGCCACTCGGACACGATGACCTTCGGCGCGCTGGCCACCACCCGGGGGACGACGATCTGCGGGTCGTCCGCGTAGGCGGCGGCGAAGGCCCGCTGGGCGTCGGCCTCCATGCCGTAGTCCAGCTCCTCGACCACGCGGGCCTTCAGCTCGGTGATCAGCGGCTTGACGTCCATGCCGGGGAAGAGCACGGCGAACATCCGGGCGAAGCGCGCCAGCTGGTTGAGGTCGGACATCAGGGCGGTGGCCGCGCCCGGGTACTGGATCTTCACGGCGACGTCCCGGCCGTCCCGCCAGGTGGCGCGGTGCACCTGCCCGATGCTCGCCGCGGCCGCCGGGGTGTCGTCGAAGTGCCGGAACCGCTCCCGCCACCTGCCCCCGAGCTGCTGGGCCAGCACGGCGTGCACGGTGCGCACCGGCATCGGCGGCGCCTCGGCCTGCAGCTTCACCAGCGCGTCCCGGTAGGGCGCGGCGACCTCCTCGGGCACGGCCGCCTCGAACACCGACAGGGTCTGGCCGAGCTTCATCGCCCCGCCCTTGAGCTGACCCAGGACGGCGAACAGCTGCTCGGCGGTGCGCTGCTGGAGCTCGGCGCTCACCGCGTCGGCGTCCTGGCCGGACAGCCGCTTGCCGATGCCGAGCGTGGCCCGCCCCGCGGCACCCAGCGGCAGGGACGCGAGCCGGGCGGTCCGGGAGACCGACCCCCGCGGCATCCCCCGGTCGGGATCGCTCACGCGTCCTCCTCGCCGGCGCTCGTCGTCCGCGCTCGCGGCGCTGCCGTGTCCGTGCGTGAGCTCGCGAGCTCGCTCACGTGGTCACCTCCCGGCCGGCGCCGGCCGGCCGGGTGCTCCTCGTCGGCGTGCTCCTGCGTGCGCTCGCAGGCTCGCTCACGTGTGTCCTCCTCGCTGGCGCCCGTCGGCCCCGGTCGCGGCGGCACCTGGCCCGGTCCGGGCCCGGAGGCGCACTGGGGACCCATTGTCCCCCGATCCGCCGATCCGCCGCTGGCAGGAGGGCGGGCCACGCCGTCGATCCCGGGAACGCAGCCGCAGGCGGGGTGCGCCGGCCAGCGGCGGGTGCGGGGGAGCAGGTCCGGCGGGCGCAGCTCCACCGTCGTCCCGAGGGTGGCCGGGGCGCCGCTGCCGTCGACCAGGGCCAGGACCTGCACGGCCGCCGTGACCGCGGTGGCCAGGCAGGTCACGGTGGCACCGCCGGGTGCCGCCGGGCCCGCGGCGAGCTGGGCGGCCAGCGCCGGCCACCGGGGGTCGGCGTCCCGGCGGTGCAGGTCCGCGCAGCGCAGGCAGCCGGTCGCGCCGGGCACCACCAGGGGTCCCACCACCCCGGTCTCCCCGCGGACGGTCGCCACCAGGTGCCGCACCCCGCGGCGCTGCAGGTCGGCGGCGAGGGGGTCGCAGGCCGCCCACGGCCGGGTGAGGACCACCAGGTCCGGCGCCCTGCCGGGCGGGACGGGACGCAGGTCGGTCAGCGGGCTGGCCCGGCGGACGGCGTCGGCGGCGGCCACGGTGCGTGGGCGGCCCTCGTCCTCGGCGCCGAGCCCGCCGACGACGGCGTCCCCGGCGGCGGTGACCCCGTCGTCCCGCACGCTCACCCGGCCCACGCCGCTGGCGGCCAGGACCGCGGCCAGCGGTACCCCGACCCGGGTCGCGCCGTCGACGACCACGGTCGCCGCCCGCCGGGCGCGCCACCGCGCCCCCGCCGCGGGCGCCGTGGCGGTGGGCAGCTCGCTGCGGGTCCGGGCCTGCGCGGCCGGGCCCGCGTCGGCCGCCAGCAGGTCGGCGGGGTCCAGGTCGACCAGCAGGCCGGTCGAGCGCAGGCCGTCGAGCAGGGCGCTCACCGCGGCGGGGTCGTGCCCGTCCTCGGCGGCCTCGGCCACGACCGCGCGCTGGGTCCGCCGGCCGTCCAGGCCGCGCAGCAGGCTGGTCAGCCCGGCCGGGCCGGGGGAGACGCGCAGGCCGTCGCGGGAGTCGGCGCCCCCCACCTGCACGTCCTCGCCGCCCCCGGGCCGGGGCAGGTGCAGCAGCGGCACGCCGGGGGGCAGCAGCGGGTGCGCGGTGTCGGCCACCCGGGCAGGGTGCCAGCGCCGCGCGCCGGCCCGCTGGCGCCCTCCACAGGCCCGGGACGGCGGCACCCGGTGGCTGCCGCCGCCGTGACGACGCCCTGGGACGGCCGCGCTCCCGGGGCCCGCGCCGAGCTCGCGAGGCGTGGGGAGGAGGGCGGTCCTCCCGCTACGCCTTGCCGAGGATCCGGTTCATCTTGGTGCCGCACACCGGGCAGGTGCCCTGTGCCATGCGGCGGCCGGACTCGCTGACCTTGACCTCGCCGTCGAAGTCCCGCTTCTCCTTGCACTTCACGCAGTAGCCGTTGTAGCTCTCCGCCACGGTCTCTCCTCGTCTCCGGTCCGCCGTCCTCCGGCGGGGCGCCGTCGGCGGAACGCTACCCGCGGTGGCCGCCACCTCCGGTGCACCGCCGGGCGGTCCCCGAAGCGCCGCCCACAGCCTGTGGACAACCCTGTGGACCGGGTGGGGAGCCGGCGGCGTGTCGCTGTGCGTGGCCGGGGGACAGCGCTCTGCTGATCATGGTGCGGCACCCCCGCGATACCCCGTCCGACCTGCGGGAACACCGCCGGAGCGGGTGTGGACGGGGCCCGTCCCCGGACCGGGCGGGCTCGTGTCCACCGTCCGTGCGACATGCCTCCCGTGGCGGCGTGCCCGCCGGAGCGCGGGCTGGACGCGGCAACTACGGTGCCCCCGTGCCTGGAACGCCTCCCGACACCCCGCGCTGCCCTGCCTCCTCTGCGCGAGAGGACCTGCGGTGCTCCCGCGCCGTGCCCGCCGACCGGTCGGCGGGGGCGACGCTGTCCGGGGAGGACGTCGAGGTCCGGCGCAGCAGCAGGCGGCGCCGGACGGTGACCGCCTACCGGGAGTCCGGGCGCACGGTGGTGCTCATCCCGGCGGCGTTCAGCCCCGCCGAGGAGCAGCGCTGGGTGGCGCAGATGGTGGCCAAGCTGCAGACCCGCGAGGAGCGCCGCCGCCGGTCCCTGGGTGGGGACGACGAGCTGATGGCCCGCGCCCGCGCGCTGTCCGCCGCCCACCTGGACGGCGTGCCGCAGCCGGCCAGCGTCCGGTGGGTGGACAACCAGAACCGCCGCTGGGGGTCGTGCACGCCGGCCGACCGCACCATCCGGCTGTCCAGCAGGCTGCGGTCGATGCCGGAGTACGTCGTGGAGTACGTGCTCGTGCACGAGCTGGTGCACCTGGTCGAGCCCAGCCACGACGCGCGCTTCTGGTCACTGGTGGCGCGCTACCCCCGGGCGGAGCGGGCACGGGGGTTCCTCGAGGGCGTCGACTCCGGCGCCGGGCACGGCCGCCCGCCCGCCGGGGACGACGACCTCGTCGACTAGGGGAGCCACCCCGCGCCCCGTCCCGCCGACTGCGGGGAGGTGGGGTCGGCGCCCGCGTCCGTGCCCGACCACCCCGCAGGCGCGCTCAGGCGCCGTCCTCGCCGTCCTCGCCCTCCCGGGGCCGCTCGGCGTCGTCGGCGGTGAGGGCGCGCAGCTCCTCGTCGGCACCCTGCCGGGCGACGAAGTCCAGCGGCTCGTCGAGGTCCTCCGACGTGGGCAGCAGGTCCGGGTGCGACCACAGCCGGTCGCGCTCGGCGCTGCCGTGCTGCTGGGTCATGGCGCCCCACACGGTGGCCGCGTCGCGCAGCCGCCGCGGCCGCAGCTCCAGGCCGACCAGGGTGGCGAAGGTCTGCTCGGCGGGGCCGCCGGAGGCGCGCCGGCGGCGCATGGTCTCGGCCAGCGCCCCGTGCCCGGGCAGCCGGTCACCGGCGGCCGCGGCCACGACGCTGTCCACCCAGCCCTCGACGAGGGCGAGCAGCGTCTCCAGCCGGCGCAGGGCGGCCCGCTGCTCGGGGGTCTCCTCGGGCTCCAGCAGGCCGCTGCCCAGCAGCGCCTGGATGCCCTCGGGGTTGGTCGGGTCGATCCCGCCCATCGAGCCCATCGCCTCGGTGATGCCGCGCTCGATGGCCTCCCGGTCCACGTGGATGCCGCGGGCGTAGGCGTGCACGGCGTCGTGCAGCTGCTGGCGCAGCCACGGCACGTGGCCGAACAGCCGCTGGGTGGCGGCCTCCCGCAGCGCGAGGAACAGCCGCACCTCGTCGGCCGGGCGGTCGAGGCCGGCGGCGAACTCGGCGACGTTCTGGGGGAGCAGCACGCCGGCGCCCGCCGGGGCCAGCGGGATGCCGATCTCGCCGCTGGTCAGCACCTCGCCGGAGAGCCGGCCGAGGGCCTGGCCGACCTGGGCGCCGAACATCAGCCCGCCCATGCGGCCCATGATCCCGCCGAGCGGGCCGGCCATCGCGGCCGCCTCGGCGGGCAGCGCGCTGGTCATCGCACCGACCACCCGCTCGGCCAGCGGGTCGATCAGGCTGCTCCAGGCGGGCAGCGTCTGCTCCACCCACTCCACCCGGGACCAGGCCAGGGGCCGGTCCACGCCGGAGGGCAGCTCGGTGACCGGGTCCAGCCACAGGTCGGCCAGGCGCAGGGCGTCGGCGACCTCGGCGCGCTCGGCGTCGGACGTCGGCTGCGACCCGGCGGCCAGCGAGCTGATCGCGCCCTGCCGCGCGAGGTCCCAGTTGACCGGGCCGCCGGACCAGTTCATGAGCTTCTGCAGCTCGGCGAACAGCGGCATCTTGGCCAGCAGGTCCTCCGGCGTCCCACCGCCGGCGCCGCCGAAGAGGGCGCCGAACCCGAAGGGGTCGTTCCCGGCGCCGGACGGGTCCCGGCGCTCGGGGTCGCGGTCGGGCATGCCGAAGCCGAACGGGACGTCGCTCATGCCCCCACGGTAGCCGCGGGGCACCCCGGTGCACGGCCCGTCCGCCGGGAGCTGGACGGGCCCGGACGCGCCGGGCCGTGCGGCCGGGACCATAAGCTGGCCGGTCGTGACCCGTCGGATGGCCGTCCTCAGCGTCGGTGTCGTGCTGCTGGTGGTCTTCGGCGTGCTCGGCGCGGCGGTGCCGGTGCCCTACGTGGCCCAGGTCCCTGGGCCGACGTTCAACACCCTGGGGGAGATCGACGGAGAGCCGATCATCACCGTCGAGGGCCGCGAGCGCACCGAGACCGAGGGGGAGCTGACCCTCACCACCGTCGGGGTCAGCCGCGCCGGGCTCAGCCTGGTGGAGGCGGTGCAGGGCTGGTTCGACGACGAGGTCAGCGTCGTCCCCGAGGAGACCGTGTACCCCCCGGGCCGGTCGGAGGAAGAGACCCGCGAGGCCAACCGGCGGGCCTTCCTCACCTCCGAGGAGGCCGCCGAGGCCGCCGCGCTGGCCGAGCTGGGGTACCCGGTGAAGGTCGTCGTCCGCGGGCTGTCGGAGGACTCGCCCGCCGAGGGCCGGCTGCAGGAGGGCGACGCGGTCGAGTCCGTCGGCGGCCGGCCGACCCCGGACCTGGAGACGCTGGACGCCGTCCTGCGCGCCATCCCCGGCGGCACCGAGGTGACCGTGGCCTACACCCGGCTCGGCCGGCCGGGGACCGCGACGGTCACGACCCGGTCGGCCGCCGAGCTGACCGACGGCGGGGCGACCGGCGGTGACGCCGCCGCGGAGGCCGAGCGCCGCGAGGGCTCGCTGCTGGGCGTGCTCGTCCTCGAGCAGCCCGCGGCACCGTTCGACGTGGACATCGCCGTGGAGGACGTGGGCGGTCCGTCGGCGGGCCTGGTGCTCGCCCTCGGCATCCTCGAGCTGGTCGGCGGCACCGACCTGACCGGCGGTTCCACGGTGGCCGGCACCGGCACGATCGGCCCGGACGGACGCGTCGGCCCGATCGGCGGCATCCAGCTGAAGATGATCGCGGCCACCGAGGTCGGCGCCGAGCTGTTCCTGGTCCCGGCCGACAACTGCGCCGAGGCCCTCGCCGCCCCGCAGCCGCAGCCGCCCCTGGCGCGGGTGGCCACCCTGGACGACGCGCTCACCGCGCTGGCCGACCTGCGCGCCGGGCGCACACCGGTGCCCTGCTGACGACGCCCCGCCGACACGGGCCCGCCCCGGTGGGGGAAGCTGGCGGGCGGGACGGCACGGCGGGGAACCCCGGACCGCCCCGAGCGTTGGTCTGGGCGACCGGATCGGCGCCCGCGGGGACCGAACCGCACCGGCCCCACCGCCCGTGGCCGGCACCGTCCGTGGCGATCCGCCACGACCGCGACTAAAGGAGACCCTCGTGGCCATGCGGCCCCCCGTGTCCGTGCCGGCACTGTCGCGGCGCGCCAAGGTGGTCATCGGGGCCATCGCCGTCCTGCTGGTGCTCTTCACGGCCATCGGGACGCTCACCAACGTCTACGTCGACTACCTGTGGTTCGACGAGACCGGGTACACCGAGGTCTTCTGGACCGAGCTGCAGACCCGTGCCCTGCTGTTCGCCGTGGCCGGGGTGGCCACCGGCGGGCTGACCGCCCTGGCCATCCACCTGGCCTACCGCTTCCGCCCCACGTTCCGGCCGATGTCGCTGGAGCAGCAGAACCTCGAGCGCTACCGGCAGTCGATCGAGCCGCGCCGCACGCTGGTGACCGCCGCGGTCGCCGTCGTGCTCGGCCTGTTCGCCGGGGCCACCGCGCAGGGCAGCTGGGAGACCTGGCTGCAGTTCCGCAACAGCACCCCGTTCGGGCGGACCGACCCGGAGTTCGGGCTGGACATCTCGTTCTTCGTCTTCGACTACCCCTTCTACCGGCTGCTGCTGAGCTTCGGGTTCGCCATCGTGATCCTGGCGCTGATCGGCTCGCTGCTGACCCACTACGTGTTCGGCGGCCTGCGGCTGCAGACCCCGGGGCAGAAGCTGACCACCGCGGCGATGATCCAGCTGTCGGTGCTCCTGGGCCTGTTCGTCGCGCTCAAGGCGGTCGCCTACTGGCTGGACCGCTACGCGCTGGCCTTCTCCGACCGCGGCGACCTGTTCACCGGCGCCAGCTACACCGACGTCAACGCGCTGCTGCCGGCCAAGACGATCCTGGTCTTCGCGGCCATCGTCTGCGCGGTGGCGTTCTTCGCCAACGTCGTCGTCCGCAACTTCCAGCTGCCGGCCGCGGCGCTGGTGCTGCTGCTCATCTCCAGCCTGGTGATCGGGGTGGCCTGGCCGGCGATCGTGCAGCAGTTCGTCGTGCGGCCCAGCGCCAACGAGCGCGAGGCGGACTTCATCGAGCGCGCCATCGCCTCGACCCGGGACGCCTACGGCCTCCTCGGCGTCGACTACGTGAACT
This sequence comes from Geodermatophilus pulveris, assembly GCF_900188375.1. Taxonomy (GTDB): domain Bacteria; phylum Actinomycetota; class Actinomycetes; order Mycobacteriales; family Geodermatophilaceae; genus Geodermatophilus; species Geodermatophilus pulveris. The sequence goes on from NZ_FZOO01000001.1 coordinate 452,029, forward strand.
ACGCCCAGCAGGAGACCGGCGAGGAGGTCGACGCCACCGCGGCGCTGGCCGAGCTGCGCGCCGACACCGAGACCATCCCCAACGCCCGGCTGCTGGACCCCAACGTGCTGGCCGACACGTTCACCGCCCGCCAGCAGATCCGCAACGTCTACGGCTTCCCGGAGAAGCTCGACATCGACCGCTACACCATCGGCGGGGACACCCAGGACTACGTGGTCGCCGTCCGCGAGCTCAACAGCCAGGGCCTCAGCGAGAACCAGGACACCTGGATCAACCGGCACACCGTGTACACGCACGGCAACGGGTTCGTGGCCGCCCCGGCCAACGAGGTGGTCGCCGGCCAGGAGGGCGGCGAGCCGGACTTCACCACCCGCGACCTGCCCACCCGGGGCACCATCGAGGTCAGCGAGGACGGCGCGCGGATCTACTACGGCGAGCTCATGCAGGACTACTCCGTCGTGGGTGCGCCGGAGGGTGCCGAGTCGCGCGAGTTCGACCTCCCGGAGGGCAGCGACGGCGAGGGGCAGATCAACAACACCTACGACGGCCGGGGCGGCGTCGAGATGGGCAGCTTCTTCCGGCAGCTGGTCTTCGCGATCTTCTACCGGGAGCGGAACTTCCTGCTCTCCAGCGCCGTCAACGAGGCCTCGAAGGTGCTGTACGTGCGCGACCCGATGGACCGGGTGGAGAAGGCCGCGCCGTTCCTCACCGTGGACGGCGACCCGTATCCCGCGGTGATCGACGGCCGGGTGGTGTGGATGCTCGACGGCTACACCACGTCGGAGTCCTTCCCGTACTCCGAGCAGATGGAGCTCGGCGAGGCCGCCACCGACGCCATCACCGGCCAGGGGACGACGGCGCTGCCGGACGAGACGTTCAACTACATCCGCAACTCGGTGAAGGCCACCGTCGACGCCTACGACGGCTCGGTCACCCTCTACGAGTGGGACCGCGAGGACCCGGTGCTGCAGACCTACATGAAGGCCTTCCCCGGCCTGGTCGAGTCGCGTGACTCGATGCCGGCGGAGCTGGTCAGCCACGTGCGGTACCCCGAGGACCTGTTCAAGGTGCAGCGGGACATCCTGACCCGCTACCACGTCAGCGACCCCGGTGACTTCTACAGCGGCAACGACCGCTGGGCGGTCCCGGCCGACCCGACGGTGGACACGCAGGAGCCGCAGCCGCCGTACTACATCCTGGCCGCCCGGCCGGGCGAGGAGGGCGCGACGTTCCAGCTCACCAGCGCGCTGAACGCCTTCCGCCGGGAGAACCTGTCGGCGTTCGTGTCGGCGTCCAGCGCGCCGGAGACCTACGGCCAGATCCAGGTGCTGACCCTGCCGGGGAACACGCCGTTCCGCGGCCCGCAGCAGGTGCAGCAGTCGTTCAACACCAACGACGAGGTCGCCCGCGACCTGACGCTGTTCAACAGCCAGGACTCGCAGGCCGTCTTCGGCAACCTGCTCACCCTGCCGATCGGCGACGACGGGCTGCTCTACGTGCAGCCCCTCTACGTCGAGGGCACCGGGGAGAACTCCTTCCCGCTGCTGCGGAAGGTGCTGGTCAACTACGGCGACCGGGTGGGATACGCCGACACCCTGGCGCAGGCCCTGGACCAGGTCTTCGGTGCCGGCGCCGGCGAGGCGGCCACCGACAGCGGCGACATCCCCGACACGGCCGAGGACGCCGCCGGGCCGGCCGACGACCCTGCCGCGCCCACGACCCCGGCGCCCGCGCCGGCCCCCGCGCCCGACGGCACGACCGGCACGCCGGACCTGCAGAGCGCGGTGGACGCGATCAACGGGGCGCTGGCCGCGCTGGAGGCCGCCCAGCGCGCCGGTGACTTCGCCGCGCAGGGGCAGGCGCTGGAGGACCTGCAGGCCGCCGTGGAGGCCTACCAGGCCGCGCAGGCCCAGGCCGCCGAGGCGCCGGCCGCCCCGGCGGCGGTCAGCCCGGGCGGCTGAGCGCGGTCCGGCGTGGGCCCTGTGGCAGGGCCCACGCCGGACCCCGCTGCGGGCGGCGGCGCCGGCCCGGTAGAGTAGGGACACACCGACGCGGGGTGGAGCAGCTCGGTAGCTCGCTGGGCTCATAACCCAGAGGTCGCAGGTTCGAATCCTGCCCCCGCTACGCCGACGAGACCCCGGTCCCTCCTGCAGGGACCGGGGTCTCGTGGCGTCGGCCCCTTCCGCGGCCGGTCGGCGGGGTCGGCACCGGACCACGACCGCGCGGCATACTGGAGTCACTACAGCCGGACGGTTCACCCCACGTGCCACCGGCCCCTCGTCGCAGGAGGCCCACGACCCAGCGATGACCGACAGCACGGACAGCAAGCACCGGCCGGCCGACCAGCCGCCGGCCACCGTGGACGTCGAGGCGGCACGGTCCACCGGGCGTTCGGGGCGCACCCGCGGCGCCGCGGTGCACGGCCCGCTCGACGCCCGACGGTGGCCGCACCGGCAGCCGGCCGCCGGCGGCGAGCACACCACCGGGCCGGCGGCCGAGGAGACCGCCGAGCTGTGCGCGCGGGTGGCGGCCGCCGAGGACCGCGCGGACAACCTCGAGCGGGCACTGGCCAGCAACCGGCGCATCGGCGTGGCCATCGGCGTCCTGATGACCCGGCTGCGCTGCACCGAGGACCAGGCGTTCGCCCTGCTGCGGCAGGAGAGCATGCGCCGCAACGTCAAGGTCGCCGACCTCGCCGAGCAGGTCGTCTACACCGGGACGCTGTGACCCCCGGGCCGCACCCGGCCCGGGGCCGTGTATGGTGGTGTCACCGCCGCGGGGTGGAGCAGCTCGGTAGCTCGCTGGGCTCATAACCCAGAGGTCACAGGTTCGAATCCTGTCCCCGCTACTCAGCACGAGGGCCTGGTCACCACGGTGACCGGGCCCTCGTCGTCTCCGGGGTGGAACAGTCCCGGGGCCGGCGGGGTTGGCGGCGGCATGGACCTGACGGTCATCGACGTCCCTGAGGCCGGCCGCTACGAGGCCCGCGAGGGCGACCGGGTGCTGGGCCTGGCCGCCTACCGGCGCCACGGCGAGCGGGTCGTGTTCACGCACACCGAGGTCGACCCCGCCGCGGGCGGTCGGGGCGTGGGCGGCACGCTGGTCCGCGGCGCGCTGGACGACGTCCGGGCCCGCGGCCTGCGGGCGGTCCCGCTCTGCCCGTTCGTCCGCGCCTGGCTGGACCGCCACCCCGACTACGCCGACCTCGTGGAGCACCAGGTCTGACGAGCCGGCAGGGGTGCCCGCTCAGAGCACCCGGTGGCCGTACATCTCGCCGAGCGGGTCGGCGATGAGCTCGATGCGGGCGCCGTCGGGGTCGCGGAAGTAGACCGAGACGCCGCTGTGCACCTCGTGCGGGACGCCCGCGTCGGTCAGCCGCCGCACCAGCTCCTCCCACCGCTCGGGGTCGACGCTGATCGCCATGTGGTGCAGGCCGCCGAGCACCTCGGCGTACGGGCCCACGTCCAGTCCGGGGAAGTCGAAGAAGGCCAGCAGGTTGCCGTGGCCGATGTCGAAGAAGAAGTGCGAGGAGCCGGGGTAGTCGCGGTTCTCGATCAGCTCGGTCAGCGGGAAGCCCAGGACGTCCTGGTAGAAGCGGACGGTCCGCTCGACGTCGCTGCTGATCAGCGCGGTGTGGTGCAGCCCGCGGGCCGTGGAGGCGGGGCGCTCGCCGGCGGGCCGCAGGTGCGCCGCCCGGATGCGGTCGCGCTCCTGCTCGATGGCGGCGGGGTCGAGGGCGCTGTCGGTGCTGCTCACGGGACGTCCTCCTCGTGGGGCGGTGGTGCCTGCGTCAACCGCTGCGACGCAGATCTCGTTCCCCGGACGTGTCCCCGTCACCTGCCGGTGCGAGTGTGGCGTGCATGCGCGTCCTGCTCGCCGGGTGGTTCAGCTTCGACGAGGTGATCGCCACCGTGGGCGACGAGCTCGGCGCCGACGTGGTGGCCGGCTGGCTCACCGGCCTGGGCGTGGACCACGACGTCGCCTGGGCGCCCTACCTGGATCGCGGCGTGGACTGGCGGGACGTGGACCCGGGCGACTACACGCACCTGGTCTTCGTGAGCGGTCCGCTGGCCGACCGGCCGCTGCTGCGCGAGCTCACCGGCGCCTTCGCCGGCGCGCAGCGCTGGGCGGTCAACGTCTCGGTGGTGCAGGAGTCCGCGCGGGGGCTGTTCCACCGGGTGTGGGAGCGCGACGCGGCCGGCCTGGCCCGCCCCGACCTCGCCGTCGAGGGCCCGGACCCGGACGCCCCGGTGCTCGCCGTGGCGTTCACGCCGGCGCAGGGCGAGTACGGGGAGCGCAGCCGGGCCGAGCGGGTCCGCGGGGCGATCGAGGAGTGGCTGGCCGACCGGGCGCTGCCCTGGTTCGAGCTGGACATGGACCTCTACGAGAAGCCGCACGCCCGCCGCCCGGCCCAGGTCGAGGCGCTCGTCCGGCGGGCCGACGTCGTGGTGAGCATGCGGCTGCACGCGCTCGTCCTCGGGCTCAAGCACGGCCGGCCGGTGGTGGCCTGCGACCCGATCGCCGGTGGCGCGAAGGTGACCAGCCAGGCGGCGGCGCTGAACTGGCCCCTGGTGCTGCCCGCCGAGGAGCTCACCCCCGAGGCGCTGGACGCCGCCCTGCAGCGGGCCCTGTCCGGGGCGCTGGACGGGCGGGTGCGCGCGGCGGCCGGGCGCGGCCGGGAGGGCAACGCCCGCGCCCGCGCCTGGTTCGAGCAGCAGCTGGCCGGCTAGGTGAGGGCCTGATCGAGATCGAGGATGAGGTCCTCGGCGTCCTCGATGCCCACCGACAGCCGCACCAGGTCGCCCGGCACCTCCAGCGGCGAGCCCGCGGCGCTGGCGTGGGTCATCCGCGCCGGGTGCTCGATCAGCGACTCCACCCCGCCCAGCGACTCGGCGAGGGTGAACAGCCGGGCCCGCTCGCACACCCGCAGCGCGGCGTCCTCCCCGGCGGCCAGCCGGAACGACAGCATCCCGCCGAACCCGGACATCTGCTTCGCGGCGATCTCGTGCCCCGGGTGGTCGGGGAGGCCCGGGTACCGCACCGAGGCGACCGCCGGGTGGCCGAGCAGGTACTCCGCCACGCGGGCGGCGTTGGCCTGGTGCCGGTCCATCCGGACGCCGAGGGTCTTGAGCCCGCGCAGCACCAGCCAGTCCGACAGCGGCCCGGACACCGCGCCCATCGCGTTCTGGTGGTAGGCCAGGCGCTCGGCGAGCTCGTCGTCGTCCACCACGAGCGCGCCGCCGACCACGTCGGAGTGCCCACCCAGGTACTTGGTCGTCGAGTGGACGACGACGTCGGCGCCCAGCGTCAGGGGCTGCTGCAGGTAGGGGGAGGCGAAGGTGTTGTCGACGACGAGCAGCGCCCCGGCCTCGTGTGCCACCGAGGCGGTCAGCGCGATGTCTGCGACGTTGAGCAGCGGGTTGGTCGGCGTCTCGCACCAGACCACCCGGGTGCTCGGCCGGATCGCGGCCCGCAGCGCGTCGACGTCGTTGAGGTCGGCCGGCGTGTGCTCGACCCCCCAGCGGGCGGCCACCCGCGAGATGAGCCGGAAGGTGCCGCCGTAGGCGTCCCCGCCCAGGACGACGTGGCTGCCCGGCTCGCACACCGCCCGCAGCAGGGTGTCCTCGGCGGCCAGGCCAGAGGCGAAGGCCAGCGCGGTGCGCCCCTGCTCGAGCGCCGCGAGCGCCTCCTGCAGCGCCGTCCGGGTGGGGTTGGCGCTGCGGGCGTACTCGTAGCCGCCGCGCAGCCCGCCGACACCGTCCTGCTTGAAGGTGGTGGCCAGGTGCAGCGGGACGACGACGTCGCCGGTCGCCGGGGTGGGGTCCTGCCCGGCGTGGATGGCGCGCGTGTTGAAACCGGTCATGCGTCGACCGTAGGAGCCGAGCCGGCAGTCGACACGGACGCGAGGTGGCCGAGCACGTCCTGGCGGGTGACCACGCCGGCCGGCTTGCCCTCCTCGTGCACCAGCAGCGCGTCGGCCGTCCCGAGCGCCGACACCGCGGCGCTGACCGGCTCGCCGGCGCCGATGATCGGCAGCGGCGGCGACATGTGCCGCTCCACCCGGTCGGACAGGCTGGCCCGCCCGGTGAACAGTGCGTCCAGCAACGCCTTCTCCTCCACCGACCCGACCACCTCGCCCGCGGTCACCGGGGGCTCGGCGCGCACGACCGGCAGCTGGCTGACGCCGTACTCCCGCAGGATGTCGATCGCCTCGCGCACCGTCTCGTTGGGGTGGGTGTGCACCAGCTCCGGGGTGGCCCCGCCCTTCTCCCCGAGCAGCTCCCCGACGGTGCCCTGGGTGGCCTGCTCGAGGAAGCCGTAGTCGGCCATCCACTCGTCGTTGTAGATCTTGCCGAGGTAGCCGCGGCCGCCGTCGGGCAGCAGCACCACCAGGACGTCGTCCTTCGTCAGCCGGCGGGCCGCGCGCAGCGCCCCGGCGACCGCCATGCCGCACGAGCCGCCGACCAGCAGGCCCTCCTCGCGGGCCAGCCGCCGGGTCATCGTGAACGAGTCGCCGTCGCTGACGGCGACGATCTCGTCGGCGACGGTGCGGTCGTAGGCCTCGGGCCAGAAGTCCTCGCCGACGCCCTCGACCAGGTAGGGGCGGCCGGTGCCGCCGGAGTACACCGAGCCCTCCGGGTCGACGCCGACCACGCGGACCCGCCCGCCGGAGGCCTCCTTGAGGTAGCGGCCGGTGCCGCTGATCGTGCCGCCGGTGCCCACGCCGGTGACGAAGCAGGTGATCCGCCCCTCGGTCTGCGCCCAGATCTCCGGGCCGGTGGACTCGTAGTGCGAGCGCGGGTTGGCCGGGTTGGCGTACTGGTCGGGCTTCCACCCGCCGGGCGTCTCGCGGGCCAGCCGGTCGGACACCGAGTAGTAGGACCGCGGGTCCAGCGGGTCCACGGCCGTCGGGCAGACGTGCACCTCGGCGCCGTAGGCCTTGAGGACGTCGATCTTCTCCTTGCCCACCTTGTCGGGGCAGACGAACACGCAGCGGTACCCGCGCTGCTGGGCGACCAGGGCCAGCCCGATGCCGGTGTTGCCGCTCGTGGGCTCCACGATCGTCCCGCCCGGCTGCAGCGCCCCGCTGGCCTCGGCCGCGTCCACCATCCGCACGGCGATGCGGTCCTTCACCGACCCGCCGGGGTTGAGGTACTCGACCTTGGCCAGGACCAGGGGCGCGTCCGGCCCCAGGTCGCGGGTCACCGACGTCAGCCGGACCAGCGGGGTGTCGCCCACCAGCTCGATGACGTTCTCGACGTACTGCACGGCCGCGCCCTCCTCGGTGGGCCGGCCGGTCGCCGCCCGCACGGAACCATCCTCCCCGACGGGACGCCGTGCCGGGTGTCGGGCGGCCGGGCCGCGGGCACCCGACCGGCATGACCCCGACCGTCCCCACCGTGCCGCTCCGTGACGGAGGCGCCATGCCGCTGCTGGGCTTCGGCACCTGGCAGATCGCCGGCACCGACTGCTACGACGCCGTCCGCACCGCACTGGACGCCGGGTACCGGCACCTGGACACCGCGACGATGTACCGCAACGAGGCCGAGGTCGGCCGGGCGCTGCGCGACTCCCGCGTGGACCGCGACGAGGTCTTCGTGACCACCAAGCTGCCGCCGCGCGAGGCCGGCCGGGCCGAGCAGACGCTGGCCGCCTCGCTGGACGCGCTGGGCGTGGACGCCGTCGACCTGTGGCTGGTGCACTGGCCGCCCGGCGGTGCCGGCGAGGAGCTGTGGGAGCGCTTCGTCGCCGCCCGCGAGGCCGGCCGCGCCCGCGCCATCGGCGTCAGCAACTACGTCCTCGGCCAGGTCGACCGGCTCACCGAGGCCACCGGCGTCACCCCGCAGGTCAACCAGGTGAGCTGGGCGCCGGCGAGGTACGACGCGGCCGTGGAGGCCGGGCACCGGGAGCGCGGCGTCGTCCTCGAGGGGTACAGCCCGTTCAAGAACACTGACCTGGCCGACCCGGTGCTGCGGGAGGTCGCCGACGCGCACGGCGTCACCCCCGCCCAGGTGGTGCTGCGCTGGCACGTCGAGCACGAGGTCGTCGTCATCCCCAAGTCCGCGACCCCGGAGCGGATCCGGGCCAACCTGGCGGTCGGCGACCTCTCGCTGTCCGCCGAGGAGGTCGCCCGGATCGACGGCCTGGCGCAGGTCTGACCTGCGGCGGTGGGTGCCGTCGTCGGCGTCGGACGGCGGCGCCACGCTCCGCCCGGGCTCGTCACCGGTGCGCCCGGCTGCGGGGGACGGCTCCGCGGAGCCGGCCGGTGGCGGGCCCGGCCGGGGCGGGACGAGGATGCCGGGGTGACCTCTCCCGCTCCCGTCGGAACCCGCACGCTCGGCCGCGACGGCCTGGTCGTCTCCACCCTGGGCCTGGGCTGCATGGGCATGAGCCAGTCCTACGGCGCCGCCGACCGCGACGAGTCGATCGCGACCATCCACCGGGCGCTCGACCTCGGCGTGACCTTCCTCGACACCTCCGACGTCTACGGCGACGGCCACAACGAGGAGCTGGTCGCCGAGGCGATCGCCGGACGGCGCGCCGAGGTGCAGCTGGCCACCAAGTTCTCCCTGTCGCGCAACGACCGCGGGGGCATGGACATCGACGGCCGCCCGGAGAACGTGCGGGCCCGCGCCGAGGCCAGCCTGCGCCGGCTCCGCGTCGAGGTGATCGACCTCTACTACCAGCACCGGGTCGACCCGCGGGTGCCGATCGAGGACACCGTCGGCGCGATGGCCGAACTCGTGCAGCAGGGCAAGGTCCGCCACCTCGGGCTGTCGGAGGCCTCGGCCGCCTCGATCCGCCGCGCCGCCACCGTCCACCCGATCGCCGCGCTGCAGAGCGAGTGGTCGCTGTGGACCCGCGACCTGGAAGGGGAGGTCCTGGGCGTGGCCCGCGAGCACGGCATCGGCATCGTGCCGTTCAGCCCGCTGGGCCGCGGCTTCCTCACCGGCGCCATCCGCGGCCCGGAGGACTTCGCCGAGGACGACTGGCGCCGCGGCCACCCGCGCTTCACCGGCGAGGCCCTCACGGCCAACCTGCGGCTGGTGGACGCCGTCCGGGCGATGGCCGGGGAGAAGGGCTGCACGCCCGGTCAGCTGGCGCTGGCGTGGGTCCTCGCGCAGGGGGGCGACGTCGTGCCGATCCCCGGCACCAAGCGGCGCCGCTACCTCGAGGAGAACGTCACGGCCGCCGCCGTCGAGCTGTCGGGCGACGACCTCGCACGGCTGGCGCAGATCGCCCCGCCCGGGGTGGCGCAGGGCGGGCGCTACGTCGACTCCTCCTACACCTACGGCGACAGCCCGGAGCGCGCCGCGTGACCGTGCCGGCGACGAGGCTGCGGGTGCCCGGGGCCGACGGCGTCGAGGTCGCCGTGCACCGCTGGGGCGCCCCCGGTGACCTGCCGCCGGTGTACCTCCAGCACGGCTTCGTCGCCGACACACGGCTGAACTGGGTCGGCACCGGGACCGTCGGCGTCCTGCTGTCGGCCGGGCGGGAGGTCGTCGGCGTCGACGCCCGCGGGCACGGGCACTCGGACAAGCCGCACGACCCTGCCGCCTACGGGGAGCGCCGGATGGCCGACGACCTGCGGCGGGTGGCCGACGCCCTCGGCCACGACTCCTTCGACCTGGCGGGCTACTCGATGGGTGCGACGGTCGCGATGCTGACCGCGGCCACCGACCGGAGGGTGCGCCGGCTGGTCGTCGGCGGTGCCGGCGCCCCGTTCGTCGAGCCCGGTGGTGCCGAGCGCCACACCGCCCTGATGGCCCGGCTGGCCGCCGCACTGGAGGCGGCCGACGCCGCCGACGTGCGCGACCCCGCCACCGTCGACTTCCGCCGGATGGCCGACGCCCTCGCCGCCGACCGGCAGGCCCTGGCCGCGCACGCCCGTGCGGTGCCCACCCGTGAGGTGGACCTGGCCGTGATCACCGCACCCACGCTCGTCCTCGCCGGCGAGGCCGATCCGCTGGCGGTCCGCCCCGAGGCGCTCGCCGCGGCCATCCCCGGAGCCCGGGTGGCCGTCGTCCCCGGCGACCACTCGACCGCGCTGCGGACGCCCGCCTTCGCCGCGGCGCTGGCCGGCTTCCTCGGGGAGGCGGCGTGACCGAGCTCGCGGGGTCGCCCACGAGCGAGGTCACCCGTGAGCACAGCACCGCTGGACACGTGACCGATCCGGGCTGCGGCGTCGCGCACGGCGCCACGGCCCCCGAGGTCGCCGACCGGGTGCTGGTCGCCGTGTTCGCCTCGCCGGTGGCCGAGGTGCTGCTGCGCTGGGCACCCGAGCTCGGCTACCGGACGGTGCTGCTCGACCCGGACCCCGCCCGCGGCACGGGGGCGCTCTCCCTGGCCGACCTGGTCGAGGACCTCGCCGACGCCGACGTCGTCGTCACCGACCACCACCGGCCCGAGCTCGGCGAGGTGCTGCGCGGGGCGCTGGCCCGGCCGGTGCGCTGGGTGGGCGTGCTGGGCAACCCGCGGCACGAGGGCCCGCACGTGGCGGCGCTGGCCGCGCTGGGGGTGCCGCCGGAGGAGGTGGCCCGGGTGCACCGCCCGATCGGGCTGGACATCGGCTCGCGCACCCCGGCGGAGATCGCGCTGAGCACCCTGGCCGGGCTGCTGGCCGACCGCAACGGCCGCGGCGGCGGCCCGCACCGGCCCCGGTGAGCGACCTCCTGCTCGGCGCCGACGTCGGCACGAGCGGGCTCAAGCTGGTCGCGCTCGACGGGGCCGGCGCCGTCGTCGCCGAGGCGGAGGCCGGCTACGCCGTCGACTCCCCGCACCCCGGCTGGGCGCAGACCGAACCGGCCGCGTGGCGGGTGGCCTTCGACGACGCGCTGGTCCGGATCACGCCCGCCGTGGCCGGGCGCCGGGTCGCCGGGCTCGGCCTGTCCGGGCAGATGCACGGCACCGTGCTGGTCGACGCCGCCGGCGCCCCGCTGGCCCCCGCGGTGCTGTGGCCGGACGGCCGGGCCGCCGCCGAGGTGGCCCGCTGGCGGGCCCTGCCGGACGGCGCCCGCGCGGCGCTGGCCAACCCGCTGGTGCCCGGGATGACCGGGCCGGTGCTGGCCTGGCTGGCCGCGCACCGGCCGGAGCTGGTGGCCCGGGCGGCCGCGGTCCTGCTGCCCAAGGACGCGCTGCGCGCCGCGCTCGTGCCCGGCGCCGACCCGCGGGTCACCGACCGCAGCGACGCCTCGGCCACCCTGCTCTGGGACGTCGTCGCCGACGGCTGGTCGACGCCCGCCGTCGGGGCCGCGGGCGTCGACCCGGGGCTGCTGCCCACGGTGCGGCCGTCGGCCGAGGTCGTGGGCACCGCCGCGCTGCCCGTGGGCGAGGTGCCGGTGGTCGTCGGCGGGGCGGACACCCCGCTGGCCCTGCTCGCCGCCGGGACGCGCACCGGCCGGCAGGTCAACCTGGGCACCGGCGCGCAGGTGCTGCGGCCCGGGTGGACGCCGGTGCCGGCCGACGACCCGCCGGTGCACGGCTACGCCGACGTCGGGGACGGCTGGTACGCGATGGCCGCGCTGCAGAACGGCGGGCTGGCCTGGTCCTGGGTGTGCGGCGTGCTCGGCCTGACCCCCGAGGAGCTCTTCGGCGCCGCCGTGTCCGCCCCGCCCGGTGCCGGGGGCGTGGTGTTCCGGCCGTTCCTCACCGGTGAGCGCGGCGGCGTCGCCGGGCCCGCCGACCGCGGCGCGTGGACGGGGTTGTCCGCGGGCACGACCCGCGCCGAGCTGGCCCGCGCCGCGGTGGAGGGCGTCGTCCTGGCGGTCGGTGCGGCCGCCGACCTGCTCGGCGGGGACGGGTCGGTCGTGCTCACCGGCGGGGGCGGGCGGCCGGCCGTCGTCCGGCAGCTGCTGGCCGACGTGCTCGCCGTCCCCGTGCGGTACCTGCCGCTGCGCAGCGCCTCCGCGGTCGGCGCGGCGCTGCTGGCCGCCCGCGGGGCGGGCGTCCCGGTGCCGGTGCGGCCGGGGGCCGGCGAGCCGGCCGAGCCCCGGGCGGTACCGGAGCTCGCCGCGGTCCGGGAGCGCTGGCGGGCGGAACGGGCGGCGTCCCGGCCGCGTTGACCGGGCAGGCGGGCGGAGCAGCCGCCCCGACGACGTGAGGAGCACCGACGTGGCGTCGCTGTTCACCAAGCTGGTCCAGTTCGCCAACACCCCGAAGGGCCGCCAGGTCATCGACCAGGCGACCGATCGGGCCCAGCAGCTGGCCAAGGACCCGAAGACCCGGGCGAGGATCGACGACGCCCGCCGCCGCTTCCAGGGCGGCCGCGGCCGTTAGGGGCAGGGAGGTCCCTCCTCAGGCCGCCTCGGGTGGAGGCCTGAGCACGGCCAGCGCGGCGTCGTGCAGCAGGCCGTTGCTGGCCAGCGCGCTGCCGCCGGTCGGGCCCGGTGTCCCGGACAGGTCGGTGAACGCCCCGCCGGCCTCGCGCACGATGACGTCCAGGGCGGCGAGGTCCCAGACGGAGACCTCGGGCTCGCAGGCGAGGTCCACCGCGCCCTCGGCGAGCAGCACGTAGCTCCAGAAGTCGCCGTAGGCGCGGGTCCGCCACGCCGACCGGGTGAGGTCCAGGAAGCCGTCGAGCAGGCCGCGCTCCTCCCAGCCGGACAGGCTGGAGTAGGACAGGCTCGCGTCGCCCAGCGCCCCGACCGCCGACACCGTGCAGCGGGCGGCGGACTCCAGCCGCCGGCCGGTCCAGGCGCCGACGCCCTTGGCCGCCCACCAGCGGCGGTTGAGCGCCGGCGCCGAGACCAGCCCGACGACCGGCTCGTCACCGTCGAACAGGGCGATGAGTGTGGCCCACACGGGCACGCCGCGGACGAAGTTCTTGGTGCCGTCGATCGGGTCGAGCACCCACCGCCGCGGGCCGTGGCCGGTCGCCCCCAGCTCCTCGCCGAGCACCGCGTCCCGGGTGCGGGCCCGGGCCAGGGTGATCCGCAGCTGCTCCTCCACGGCCCGGTCGGCGTCGGTGACCGGCGTGAGGTCCGGCTTGGTGTCCACCCGGAGGTCCTGCGCGCGGAACCGGTCGAGGCTGATCGAGTCCGCCTGGTCGGCCAGCACGTGCGCCAGGTGCATGTCCCCCGTGTAGTCCCGGCCCGGTGTCATGGGCACCGAACCTAGCGGGCGCTCAGTCGAAGACCGCGGCGCTCACCCCGCTGGGCCCGTCGTACTCCCGGTCCTCGATCTTCTGCAGGGCGTCCACGACGTCGGAGTCGCTGCCCTTCGCGTGCTCCAGGATCTGTTGCTTGCTGGCCGGGTAGTCCATGCCCTTGAGGGCCTTCTGGATCTCGATGGGGCTCACCATGGGCCCGGGCTACCCGCGACCGCGGCGACCGATGCGCGGATTACGGTCGGGGAGTGGACGCCGCGACGATCGCCGGGCTGCTGGCCGACCCGGCCCGCCTCCGCGTCGTCGCCGCGCTCGCCCTGGGCGCCGGCACCCTGGAGCGGGTCGCGGAGGTCACCGGCCTGCCGCTGAAGGACGTCGTCGTGGCCGCGCGCCGGCTGGGGCGGGCCGGCCTGGTCCGCCGCGACCGGCACCAGCTGGAACTCCTCACCGAGCACTTCGGCGCCGCGGCCCGGGCCGCCGCCGAGGCCGCGCCGCCGCCGGAGCCGCTGTCGGCCGACCCGGCGGAGGACGCCGTGCTGTCCGCCTTCGTCCGCGACGGCCGGCTGGTGTCCATCCCCGCGCAGCACAGCAAGCGGCGTGTCGTCCTGGAGCACCTGGTGCGGGTCTTCGACGCCGGCGTCCGCTACCCGGAGCGGGAGGTCAACGCGCTGCTCGCCGTCTGGCACCCGGACACCGCCGCCCTGCGCCGCTACCTGGTCGACGAGGGCCTGCTCACCCGCGAGGCCGGCCTCTACTGGCGGATCGGCGGCTGGGTCGACGTCTGAGGCTCCCCGCGATCATGGCGCCGTGACCACCGGGGGAGCCTTCGGAGCGGTCGCCGCGCCATGATCGCGGAGCGCACACTCGGACGCTGTGCTCCATCGTGCGGCGGCGCACCGGGTGGCCGCCTGCGACGGCCGGTGACCCGACACGTCCCCGCGGGGACGTCCGTGGACGACCGATACCGCATGTGCTCCGGCCGGCCACCGGGTGTCCGTCCACGCCACGGACGTCCCCGGAGGAAGGCGCGTCACGTCCTCGCCTCCACGCGTCACCGCGGGGACGTCTCGGCGTCCCGCGGCTACGGCGCCCCACCGTCGGCGGCACGGGGGACGACCGGGCCGTCGGCGTCAGCCGTCGAGGACGCGGGCCATCAGCCGCCGCGCCCGTCGCCCCTCCGGCACTGGCAGGAGGGGGTGCACGTGGACCAGGCCCGGCTCCTCGTGGTGGTCGACCTGCACCCCGGCGGCACGGGCGCGGCCGACCAGCAGCCGGGTGTCCGGGCTGGTGATGTCCCGGGTCCCGCTGAACACGGTCAGCGGGCCGAGCCCGGCCAGGTCGCCGAACAGGGGGCTGACCCGCGGGTCCTCCAGCGGCAGGTCGCCCCGCCACAGCTCGATCGCCGCCCGCGTGCCGGGCCGGGCGAGCCACGGGTCGTGTGGCTCGACGAGGTCGATCTCGGGGTTGGCCAGGGTCAGGTCCACCGCGGGTGAGATGAGCACCGTCCGGTGCAGCGGCGGCACGCCCCGGTCGCGCAGGAGCATCGCCGCGGACAGCGCGATCTGCCCGCCGGCGGAGTCACCCAGGACGGCGACCTGCCCGGCGCCGTGCCGGTCGACCAGCGCGGCGATCAGGTCGGCGACGGGAGGGACGACCGTCGCCGCGGTGCCCACGGGCGCCAGCGGGTAGATCGGGACGGTGAACGCGGTGCCGGTGCGGGCGGCGAGACCGGCGACGAGCCGCCAGTGCAGGGGGTGGACCTGGTTGACCCAGGCGCCCCCGTGCACGTACACGGCGGCCCGGATCGGCGTCCGGGAACGCGGCAGGACGCGGTAGACCGGCCAGCCGGTGTCGTGGCGGACGTCCACCTCGACCCGGACCGGGCGCAGTCCCCGCGGCGGCCCGTACGGGACCGGCCGCACCTGGCGGTCCTGTACGCCGCGCAGCATGGCCGCCGGGTCCTCGAACTCCCGCCGGAGACCGAGGAGGCGGAACAGCGGGGGCAGCAGGCGGCTGGCGGGGCTCGGCATGGGGCCTCTCTACCCGAGCCGGACCGTGCCGCCGGGGTCGACCCGACCACCTCCCGTGGTCGGGGTCGTCGCGGGAGCTCAGTACCCCGGGCCCAGCTGGCCGACCGCGTCGAGCAGCCGGCGCAGGCTCTCCAGCCGCTCCCTCCGGGCGGGCGGGCCGGCGGCGGCCCAGGCGTCGAGCGCGCAGTCGGGGTCCTCGGCGGTGTGCCCGCAGCCGGGCGGGCAGTCGACCGCGGCCTCGGCCACGTCGTCGAACGCGGCGACGACGTCCTCGGCGGTCACGTGGGCCAGGCCGAACGAGCGGATGCCCGGGGTGTCGATGACCGTGCCCCCGCCGGGCAGGTCCAGCAGCACCGCCGAGGACGACGTGTGCCGGCCCTTGCCCACCTTGCTCACGTCGCCGGTCGCCCGGAAGGCATCCGGCACCAGCCGGTTGACCAGCGTGGACTTGCCGACGCCGGACTGCCCGACGAGCACGCTCATCCGCCCGGCCAGCCGTGCCAGCAGCGCGTCCAGCGGCGCCTCCCGCGACATCGGGACGGCGTCGACGTCCAGGCCGGCGTAGCGGTCGAGCAGCGGCTGCGGGCTGGCCAGGTCGGTCTTGGTGAGGCAGAGCAGCGGCTCCAGCCCGCCGGCGTACGCGGCCACCACGCAGCGGTCGAGGAAGCCCAGCGCCGGGTCGGGGTCGGTGACCGAGGTGACGACGACCAGCTGGTCGGCGTTGGCCACCACCACCCGCTCGGCCGGGTCGGTGTCGTCGGCCGTGCGCCGCAGCGAGGTGGTGCGGTCCTCGATGGCGACGATGCGGGCCAGCGAGTCGGTGCGCCCGCTCGTGTCGCCGACCAGCCGCACCCGGTCGCCGACGACGACGCCGTGCTTGCCGAGCTCGCGGGCGCGCATCGCGGTGACCTCCACCGGCGCGCCGTCCGGGCCGCCCACCCGCACGGTCATGCGGCCGCGGTCGACCGCGACCACCAGCCCCGGGACGGCGTCGGAGTGACTCGGCCGGGTCCGGGTGCGCGGCCGGGAGCCGCGCCGGCCGGGCCGGACCCGGACGTCGTCCTCGTCCGACCGCTTGTCGTGCCGGCGCGGACTCAGTGCCCGGCCCCCAGCATCGCGTCCCACCGCTCGACGAAGTCCGGCAGCGTCTTGCCGACCGCCCCCGGGTCGCGCACCTCGACGCCCTCGACGGCCAGCCCGAGGACGGCGGCGGCGTGCACCATCCGGTGGTCGGCGTAGGAGTCCAGCACCGCCGGCCGGCGCGCCCCCGGGGTGACCACCAGCCCGTCCGGCAGCTGCTCGACGGTCGCGCCGACCGCGCCGAGCACCTCGGCGAGGGCCTGCAGGCGGTCGGTCTCGTGGCCGCGCAGGTGGCCGATGCCGGTCAGCCGGGAGGTGCCGTCGGCCAGCGCGCACAGCGCCGCGAGCACCGGCGTCAGCTCGCCCACCTCGCCGAGGTCGGCGACCAGCGGGCGGACCACCGGACCGCCGGTCACCCGCAGGCCCTCGTCGGTGCGCGCCACGGCCGCGCCCATGGCACCCAGCAGGTCGTCCAGCCGGCCGCCGGGCTGGGTGGTGGACGCCGGCCAGCCGGGCACCGTCACCCGCCCGCCGGTGACCAGCGCGGCCGCGAGGAAGGGGGCGGCGTTGGACAGGTCGGGCTCGAGCACCTCGTCGCGCGCCGCGACCGGGCCGGGGGCCACCCGCCAGCCCCGCTCGGTGCCGGCGACGTCGACGCCCCGCTCGCGCAGCGACGCCACGGTCATCTCCACGTGCGGCATCGAGGGCACCCCGCCGGCGAGGGCGAGGTCGAGCCCCTCGTCGAAGCGGGCGGCGGCCAGCAGCAGCCCGGAGACGATCTGCGAGGACTCGCGCGCGTCGACGGTCACCGCCCCGCCGCGCACCCGCCCGGTGCCGTGCACGGTGAACGGCGCCCGGCCGCGGCCGCCGTCGTCCACCGGCACGCCGAGGTCGCGCAGCGCCGCGAGCAGGCCCGCGTTGGGCCGCTCGTGCAACCGCGGGTCACCGTCCACCCGCACCGGGCCGTCGGCCAGGGCGGCCACCGGCGGGAGGAACCGCAGCACGGTGCCGGCCAGGCCGGCGTCGACCTCGGCCGGCCCGCGCAGCGGCCCGGGCGTGACCACCCAGTCGGGGCCGTCGTCCTCGATGCGCACCCCGAGGGCGCGCAGCGCGGCGGCCATCAGGTCGGTGTCGCGGGCCCGCAGCGGCCGGACCAGCCGGCCGGGCCCGTCGGCCAGCGCGGCCAGGACCAGCCCCCGGGCGGTCAGCGACTTCGACCCCGGCAGCGGCACGACGGCGTCCACCGGGGTGGCGCGGTGCGGCGTCGCCCAGACCTGGCTCACGGGCCCATCCTGCCCAGGTGGCCGGGCCGGGGCGACGGCCACACCCGCTCAGCCCCCGGCCGGCTTGGTCGCCTTCTTGACGGGCACGGTCCGCACCAGCCGCCGGTTGGCGAACTCGAACATCGCCAGCTCGGAGAGCTCGCGGCCGTAGCCGGAGCGCTTCACGCCGCCGAACGGCAGCTCGGGGGAGGAGCCGGTCGGCTGGTTGATCCACACCATGCCGGCCTCGAGCCGCTCGGCCACCGACCGGGCGCGGTCCAGGTCGCTGCTCATCACGGTGGCGCCCAGGCCGAAGTCGCTGTCGTTGGCCAGCTGCACCGCCTCGTCGGCGTCCCGGACCCGGTAGACGACGGCCGCCGGGCCGAAGAGCTCCTCGCGGTAGGCCCGCATCTCGGGGGTGACGTCGGTGAGGATGGTGGCCTCGACGAAGGCGCCCGGGTGCTCGGGGCGCGTGCCGCCGGCGACGACGGTCGCGCCCTTGTCGATGGCGTCCTGGATCTGCGCGTGCAGGTCCTGGGCCGCCCGCTCGCTGGACAGCGGGGCCAGCGAGGTCGACGGGTCGGCGGGGTCGCCGGGGGCGAAGGTGGCGAACGCCTGCTTGAGGCCCTCGACGAACGGCTCGAAGAGCTCCTCGGTGACGATCAGCCGCTTGGACGCGGTGCACGCCTGGCCGGTGTTCTGCATCCGGCCCATCGTGGCGGCCTTCACGGTCGCGCCCAGGTCCTCGGCGTCGAGCACGATGAACGGGTCGCTGCCGCCCAGCTCGAGCACCGACTTCTTCAGGTGCTTGCCGGCCAGGGCGCCGACGGCGCTGCCGGCGCGCTCGCTGCCGGTCAGGGTGACGCCCTGGATGCGCGGGTCGGCGATGACCTGCTCGACGTCGGCGATGCGCAGGAAGGTGTTGGTGAAGACGCCCGCGGGCGCCCCGGCGTCCAGGAACAGCCGCTCGATGGCCACCGCGCACTGCGGCACGTTCTCGGCGTGCTTGAGGATGACGGTGTTGCCCAGCACCAGGTTGGGGCCGGCGACCCGGACCACCTGGTAGAAGGGGTAGTTCCACGGCTCGATGGCCAGCAGGACGCCGACCGGCCGGGTCTCGACGACGGCCTCGCCCCCGCCGAACATCGGCTGGATGGACGTCGGCTCCAGGAAGCCGGGGCCCTTGTCGGCGTAGTACTTCAGGATCATCGAGCAGAGCTTCAGCTCACCGATCGCCTCGTCCCGCCGCTTGCCCATCTCCGTGGTGATGAGGGCGGCGAGGTCGTCCCGGCGCTCGTCCATCAGCTTGGCGGCGCGGGCCACGACGGCGGCGCGGTCCGCGACGGGCCGCTGCCGCCACTCCTGGTAGGCGGCGTGTGCGCGCCCGACGATGCCGTCGATCTCCTCGGTGGGGGTGTGGTCGAACTCCTGCTCGGTCTCGCCGGTGAAGGGGTTGACCGTCGCGTAGCGGCGCTCGCCGGACTCGCTGGCGGTCTTCGGGTGCTCGGTCGGGGGGTGCTGGGTCGCGGTCACGCGGGTGATCCTCGTCGCTCCGCGGCGGGACGTCGAACGCCGATCCGCCGGTCTCCGCCGCCGGGGACCGTCCCCGGCCCCGCCTAGAGTCGAGGGCGACCGCATCGTCCGGCCTGACCGGGAGGTACCACCGTGTGTGGCCGCTACGCCGCCAGCCGCCGTCCCGAGGACCTCGTCCTGGAGTTCGAGGCGGTCCCCGCCGAGGGGCAGGCCCCGCTGCCGGCCGACTACAACGTGGCGCCCACCAAGGACGTCCACGTCGTCCGGCACAAGCGGGAGCGCGACGCCGAGGGCGCGCCCACCGGCGCGGGGCACCGCGAGCTGCGCGCCGTCCGCTGGGGGCTGGTCCCGTCGTGGGCCAAGGACGCGTCCATCGGCAACCGGATGCTCAACGCCCGCGTCGAGTCGCTCACCGAGAAGCCGGCCTTCCGGCGCGCCGCCCGCTCCCGGCGCTGCCTGGTGCCGGCCGACGGCTGGTACGAGTGGGCCCAGCGGCTCGACGGCCCCGGCAAGCAGCCGTACTACATGACCCCGCGGGACGGCTCGGTGCTCGCCTTCGCCGGCCTGTGGGAGGTGTGGGGCGAGGGCGAGGACCGGCTCTACACCTGCACGGTCGTCACGGCGCCGGCCGTCGGCGCGCTCGCCGAGATCCACGACCGGATGCCGCTGGTGCTGCCCCGCGACCGCTGGGCGGCCTGGCTGGACCCGGCCCGCGACGACGTCGCCGAGCTGGCCCCGCCCACCCCGCCGGAGCTGGTCGAGGGCCTGGAGCTGCGGCCGGTCAGCCCCCGGGTCAACAGCGTGAAGAACAACGGCGCCGAGCTGACCGCCCGCGTCGAGTCGGTCGCCGCGCCGGCCGACCAGCCCGCCCTCTTCTGAGGTGACCGGCACCGAGGAGGCCCTGACCGGCGCCGGGCCCCGGGCCGGCGGAGCCGCCCTGCCCGACCGGGTGGCCGCCGCCGTCACCTTCCTGTCCTCCGGCGCGGTGCTCGTGCTGGAGATCGCCGGGCTGCGGCTGATCGCCCCCTACGTCGGCATCACGCTGCAGACCAACACCGCGGTCATCGGCTTCGCGCTGGCCGCGATCGCCGTGGGCGCCTGGATGGGCGGTGCGCTGGCCGACCGCACCGACCCGCGCCGGCTCATCGCGCCGCTGCTGGTCGCCGGCGGTGCGCTGGTCGTGGCCGTCCTGCCGCTGGTGCGCTTCGCCGGGTCGCTGTTCACCGGCGCCGACGCCGGCAGCGTGCTGCTGCTGGCCGCGGTCGCCGTCGTCGTCCCCGCGGCGCTGCTGTCGGCGGTGCCGCCCATGGTGGTGAAGCTGCAGCTGGCCAGCCTGGCCGAGACCGGCTCGGTGGTCGGCCGGCTGTCCGGCATCGGCACCCTGGGCGGGATCGCCGCCACCTTCCTGACCGGCTTCCTGCTCGTCGCGTTCTTCCCGACCAGCGGCATCCTCGTGGGCACCGGGCTGCTCACCGTGCTCACCGGCGTGGCGGTCGGCGTGCTGCTGCGGCGGCGGACCGGTGGTGCGGCCGGCCGGGTGCCGGCGGCCCTGCTGCTGCTGGCGCTGGCCGGCACGCTGCTCGCGGCGGTCGCGCCGAGCCGCTGCCAGGCCGAGACCGCCTACCACTGCGCGCGGGTGGTGGCCGACCCGGAGCGGGAGACCGGCCGGGTGCTGCTGCTGGACACCCTGCGGCACTCCTACGTCGACCTGGCCGACCCGACGTACCTGGAGTTCGACTACGTCCGGGCGATCGCCGCCGTGACCGACGTGACCGCGCCCGCGGGCGACCCGGTGTCGGCGCTGCACCTCGGCGGCGGCGGGGCCACGCTCCCGCGCTACCTGGCCGCGGTCCGGCCGGGCACCGAGAGCCTGGTGGTGGAGGTCGACCCCGGCGTGGTGGAGCTGGACCGCGAGCAGCTCGGGCTCACCGAGACCGGCGGGCTGCGGGTCGAGGTGGCCGACGCCCGCGTGGCGCTGGGCCAGGAGCCGGCGGGGGAGCGCGACCTCGTCGTCGGGGACGCCTTCGGCGGGCTGTCGGTGCCCTGGCAGCTGACCACGGTCGAGGCCATGGGGCTGGTGGACCGCGCGCTGGCCGACGACGGCGTCTACGTGGCCAACCTCATCGACCACCCGCCGCTGGACTTCGTCCGCGCCGAGCTCGCCACGCTGCACGCGGTCTTCCCGCACGTCGCGCTGCTGGCCCGGGACGCCCTCCTCGCCGGGGAGGACGGCGGCAACGTCGTCGTCGTGGCCTCCCGGCAGCCGCTGCCGCTCGACGCGGTCGCCGGCGCGCTGGGCGACCGCGGCCTGGACTGGCAGGTGGCCTCCGGCGAGCGGCTGGCCGGGTTCGTCGGGGACGCCGGGGTGCTCACCGACGACCACGCGCCGGTCGACCAGCTGCTCACCCCCTACGCGACGGCGGCGCGCTGAGGTTCGCCTCCTCGCCGGCGATCACGGCGCCGGGGCCACCCATCGGCGTCCCGGAGTGGTCGTGGCGCCATGATCGCGGGGGCTCAGCGGGCGATGGGCGCGGTCCGGGCCCTCGTCAGCCGCACCAGGTCCGCGGGCGCCAGCTCCACCTGCACGCCCCGCCGTCCGGCGCTGACCAGCACGGTGGCGAAGCCCAGCGCCGACGCGTCGAGGACGGTGGGCAGCGCCCTCCGCTGGCCGAGCGGGCTGATGCCGCCGACCACGTAACCGGTCGCCCGCTCCGCGTCGGCCGGCTCGGCCATCGCCGCCCGCCGCCCGCCGGTGGCCGCGGCCAGCGCCTTGAGGTCCAGGCTGCCGGCCACCGGGACGACGGCGACGGTGAGGGCGCCGTCCACCCGGGTGACCAGCGTCTTGAGCACCTGCCGCGGGTCCGTGCCGAGCGCGGCGACCGCGGCCTCCCCGTGCCCCTGCCCGGCGGCGTGGTCGGGGTCGTAGGAGTGCAGGACGTGGGCGACCCGGGCCCGCTCCAGGGCCCGCACCGCGGGGGTCGCCGCCACGGCGCCGGAGCCTAGTGGCCGGGGCGGGCGGGGAATGGCGACCCCGGCCCGTGCGGTTGATCCCCCCGTGAGCAGCACCCTCTCCACCAGCGCCCGCCAGCGCGCAGCGCTCCGGCGGCCCCCGGGCCACCCCGGGGCCGCGCGGCTAGGATCGTCGGAGGCGGTGGCCCGCGCCCGGGCGCCGCAGAGAGGACGGTCGGTGCCTGAGGAGTCCGCGGACCGCACGCCCGAGACGACGACCGCCGGGACCGTCGAGGCGACCGCGCCGGTCGAGGTGCCGGAGGCCCGCGAGGGCGGCAGCCGCACGGAGGTCGACGAGACCCGAGCCGCGCGCGACGCCCGCTTCGAGCGCGACGCGCTGCCCTACCTCGACCAGCTGTACCCGGCCGCCCTGCGGATGACCCGCAACCCGGCCGACGCCGAGGACCTGGTCCAGGAGACGTTCGTGAAGGCCTACTCGGCCTTCCACCAGTTCGCCGAGGGCACCAACCTCAAGGCCTGGCTGTACCGCATCCTGACCAACACCTACATCAACAGCTACCGCAAGAAGCAGCGGCAGCCGCAGCAGTACCCCACCGACCAGGTGCAGGACTGGCAGCTGTACGCCGCCGAGGAGCACAGCTCCAGCGGCCTGCGGTCGGCGGAGATCGAGGCGCTGGACCACCTGCCGGACTCCGACATCAAGGAGGCCCTCCAGCAGCTGCCGGAGGACTTCCGGCTGGCGGTCTACCTCGCCGACGTGGAGGGGTTCGCCTACAAGGAGATCGCCGAGATCATGGGCACGCCCATCGGCACGGTGATGTCCCGCCTGCACCGCGGCCGCCGCGGCCTGCAGAAGCTGCTGGCCGACTACGCCCGCGAGCGTGGCTTCGTCCGGGCCGGAGCCGGGGAGGAGGCGAGCCGTCCGTGACCAGCGACCCGCGTCCGCACGCCGGCGAGCCGATCGAGGTGCACTCCTGCGACGACGTGCTGTCCCACGTGTTCGAGTTCCTCGACCACGAGACGGAGCCGGCCCGCCGCCAGGTCATCGCCGAGCACCTCGAGGAGTGCTCGCCCTGCCTGCGCCAGTTCGGCATCGAGCAGGAGTTCAAGGCTTTGGTGCGCCGCCGGTGCGGGGGCGACAGCCCGCCCCCCGGGCTGAGGGACCGGATCAAGCTGCAGCTGACCACCGTCTCCTTCGAGGAGGACGGCACCCAGGTGAGCGTGGAGCGGATCACCGTGCAGCGCACGCAGGAGCACTAGGCGGCGCACGCAGGGGCACCCCATCCCCTGCACCGCCGGATGCGAGCGGCCCAGGACCACCCGGTCCTGGGCCGCTCGCATCCGGTGCGCCTGGCGCTCAGGCGTTGGGGCGCTTGCCGTGGTTGGCCTTGTTCCCCTTGCGGGAGCGCCGCTTGCGTCCACGCTTCGACATCGCTGCCCTCCTCTCGCGACTGCGGTGGGCCCGGTGCAGGCCCCTGGACACCTCCGGGTGACCCGGGCCGCGTGGTGGACGCGGGATGTCGGTGGGACCCGTCAGGCTGGGCGCCCAGCCTCTCACGGGCCGGATCGGCACCGTGCCCCTGTGGCGGTGCGGGCCGCCGACGGGTCAGGCTGGACCGGGACGGCGCAGGTCGGGGGAAGGCGGTTCGGGACGTGGCACCCGTCGGGATCGAGAGCGTGCTGGTGGCCGGCCGAGGGCCGGCCGCGTGTGCCGTGGTGGCGGCCTGCTCCCGCCTGGACGTGAAGACGGTCGCCGTCCACTCCGAGGCCGACCGCGCCGCCCGGCACGTGCGCCTGGCCGACGAGGCGATCCTGCTGGGCCCCGCGCCGGCCACGGAGTCCTACCTCGCGGTGGACCGCATCGTGGAGGCCGCCCGCCGCACCGGCGTGCAGGCGGTCCTGCCGGTCCCCCCGGCGCTGGCCGGCAACGCCCGGCTCGCCGGCGCGGTGGTCGCCGCCGGCCTGACCTGGGTCGGCCCGTCCGCGGCGGTGTTGGAACGGCTGGGCGGCGACGGCGTGGAGCCGGCCAGCGAGCGCGGCTTCCTCGCCCTGGTCACCGACGGGGGGCTGCGCTGCACCACCCCGGTGTCCCGCGACCGCGCCGCCGGCATCGCCCGCGTCTCCTGGACCCCCGACGAGCCGGTCGAGCTGCCCCCGGCCGCCAAGCGGCTGCCCGAGGTGGGCTGGCGCGGGCTGGTCACGGTCGGCATCGCCCCGGACGGCGAGCTCGCCGAGGTGGCCGCCGGCTTCTCCCTCGACCTCACGGTGCTGGAGCGGGCGCACGGCGTGGACGCCGTCGAGCTGGCGCTGCGCAGCGCCTCGGGCGGGTCGGCCGCCGACGCCGGCACGGGTGCCCCGCCGCGGCGGGCGGTGAGCGTGCAGCTCCGGTCCACCCTCCCGCCGGGCCAGGGCGGCCGGGTCACCGGCCGGCTGCCCCGGTCGGGCCGGCACACCGCCGGCGCGCCCGGCGCGGAGGTCGTGGCGGTCAGCGGCTACGACCCGGGCGACCGGCTGGACCGCTGGTACGACGCGCTGCTGGCGACGGTCAGCGCGGGTGCGCCGGACACCGCCACCGCCGCCCGGGCCGCCAGCGAGGTGCTGAACGCGGTGTCGGAGGTCGGCGTCCCGCACGACGGCCCGGAGGTCTGCGCCGTGCTCGAGCGGCTCGCGTCGGGCAGCCCCGCACCCGCCTGAGCGGTGGGCCGGGCCGTGCCAGGATGGACGTCCGGACACGCAGGGGAGGGACCGGTGGCGGTCGAGGAGATCCACGCCGAGATGGTGTCGAGCGTGTGGAAGGTGCTGGTGCAGCCGGGCAGCGAGGTGGACGCCGGCGACACCCTCGTCGTCCTCGAGTCGATGAAGATGGAGATCCCCGTGCTCACCGAGCGGGCCGGCACCGTCCGCGAGCTGCACGTCGTGGAGGGCGAGGTCCTGCAGGAGGGCGACCTCATCGCCACCGTCGCCGACGGCTGAGAAAGGACCCCGTCCTCCCCGCCCTCCGCACGCTCAGGGCGGGACCCGGGACGGGGCCGCGTCAGAGGTCGAGGGCGTAGACGAGCAGGTCGATGCCCGGGCGCGGGGACCAGTCCCGCTCCGGCAGCCGGGCGAAGCCCATCCGCGCGTAGAGCCGCTGCGCGGTCCGCATGCGCCGGTCGGTCGACAGCACCACCCGCCGCTTGCCGGCCGACCGGGCCCGCTCCACGCAGGCGGCCACCAGCAGCGCGCCGAGCCCCCGGCCCTGTACGGCGGGGTCGACGACGAGCATCCGGAACGCCGCCTCGGCGTCGGACTCGGTCACCTCGCCGAAGTCCCCGGCCAGCACCAGCGCCACGCTGCCGACGACGCGGCCGGCGTCGTCCCGGGCGACGAGCAGCTCGGCACGGTCGGCCCGGCCGGCCACGTCGCGCAACTCCTCCCCGTACTCGGGCGCCGCCAGCCCGCCGCCCAGGTAGACGTCGGAGGTGAGCTGCGCGATCCGCGGCCAGTCGGCGGAGCGGGCGGGCCCGACCGTCACGGCCGGCGCTCCGGGCGACGAGGACACGGTGGGGAGCCTAGGCGGCGCCGGTGCAGGTGCCCGCCGCGAGCCTGCGAGGGGCAGGGGGCAGGGGGGTCCTTTCTCTAGGCTCGGGCCACCATGAACAGCCTCTCCGAACGCCTCACCCAGGGCTCGGCCTCCGCGCCGGCCCAGGTCGACCACGCCCGCCGGCTGGTGGCCGACTGGCAGCTGCTGGCCGACCTGTCGTTCGCCGACCTGACGCTGTGGGTGCCGCTGCGCACCGGCGCGTGGTGGTGCGTGGCCCAGGTGCGCCCGCTGACTGCCCCGACCAGCCAGCCCGACGACCTGGTGGGCTCGGAGGTGGAGGGGGCGGACGCGGCGCCCTTCGTGGTGGCACACCGGGAGGGCCGCCCGGTGACCGAGGGCGAGCCGGACTGGTCGGGCAGCACCCCGCGGCGGAGGGAGGTGGTGCCGGTGCGGCACGACGACGTGGTCGTCGCCGTCCTGGCGCGGGACACCAACCTGGCCGTGACCCGGTCGCCGTCCACCCTGGAGCTCACCTACCTCGACATCGCCGCCGACCTGTGCCTCATGGTCTCGGCCGGCACCTTCCCGCCGCGCAAGCCGCTGGACGGCGAGCTGAGCCCGCGGGTGGGCGACGGCCTGGTGCGGCTGGACGCCGCCGGGCGCGCGGTCTACGCCAGCCCGAACGCGCTGTCGGCCTACCGCCGGCTGGGCGTGACCGGCGACGTCGTCGGTGCCGACCTGGCCCGCCTGACCCGGGACGCCGCGGTGGACCGGGTGGCCGGTGAGGCGGTCGCGGCGGGCATCCGGGCCGCGGTGACCGGGCGCTTCCCCGACCCGATGGACGTGGAGAGCGTCGCGGCCACCCTGCTGGTGCGGGCGCTGCCCCTGCAGGCGCCCGGCGCCGAGGAGGGCGCGCTGGTGCTGGTCCGCGACGTGACCGACCTGCGCCGCCGGGACCGCGCGCTGCTGACCAAGGACGCGACGATCCGGGAGATCCACCACCGGGTGAAGAACAACCTGCAGACCGTGGCGGCGTTGCTGCGGCTGCAGGCGCGGCGGATGACCGAGCCCGCCGCGCGCGAGGCGCTGGAGGAGTCGGTGCGGCGGGTGTCGTCGATCGCCGTGGTGCACGAGACGCTGGCCGGCAGCCGCGAGGACGTGGTCGACGTCGACGACGTCCTCGACCGGGTCCTGCCGATGCTCGGCGACCTCACCTCGGTGGGCCCGGCGGCCCGGACCCGGCGGGCCGGCCGGTTCGGCGAGCTGCCGGCCGAGGTCGCGACCCCGCTGGTGCTGGCGGTCACCGAGCTGCTGCACAACGCCGCCGAGCACGCCTTCCCCGACGGCAGCCCGGGCTGCATCGACCTGGTGGCAGCGCGGGACGGCGACGACCTCGTCGTCCGGGTCGTGGACGACGGGCGCGGCCTGCCCGCGGGCTTCGACCCGTCGGCCAGCGAGGGGCTGGGCCTGCAGATCGTGCGCACCCTCGTGACCAGCGAGCTGGGCGGCAGCCTGGCGATGAGCAGCCCGCCGTCCGCTCCTGCGGACGGCGGCGGCACCGAGGTGGTGCTCACCCTCCCCGGTGCCGGGAGGGTCCGGCGCTGACCGGCACCCGCACGCCACGAGGCCGGCCCGGGCATCCCGGACCGGCCTCGTGGGCGGTGCTGTGCGGCGTCCGGGGTCGAGCCCGGTGCCGGCGGTGCGGTGTGCTCAGGCGGTGCGGACGCGGGTGCGCGCCTGACGGCGCTTGAGTGCGCGCCGTTCGTCCTCGGACAGCCCACCCCAGACACCGGAGTCCTGCCCCGCGCGCAGTGCCCAGTCCAGGCACGACTCGACGACGGGGCAGCGCCGGCACACGGCCTTGGCCTGCTCGATCTGCCCGAGGGCGGGGCCGGTCGTCCCGATGGGGAAGAACAGCTCCGGGTCCTCGTCGCGGCACAGGGCGCGGTGGCGCCAGTCCATGGCCGTGTTCTCCTCGATGTCGTCTACGGTGGTGTGCAGTCGTCGCCGGCCTCGGACCGATCCGCAGGCCGGCACCGGGGTGACCAGCGCCATGGCACAGCGACTTCATGCAGGTGTTACCGACAGGTTGCTTTGCTCCCGCGATGTTTTCACGGCGAGGGGACCTGTCAAGGAGAACCGGGTGATCGGTCGAGCCCTCGTGAGCAAGCTCACCACGGGCGTGGTAGGGCCGCCACTCGACCGGTCGGCGCTCCCGCGCGCTGCGGTGACAGCGCGTCCACTCCGTGAGAAGTCGCAGGTCACGGGCCGGTAGCGGAACCGGCCGGTGTCAGACGACGACGGTGAGCGCGTCGGGCACGCTGACCACCCGCAGCCCGGTCGCCGTCCCCAGGTGGTCGCCGTCCAGCTGCCAGCCCTGCGGGCGGCGGGCGGTGAGCGTCAGCTCGGGCAGGTCGTGCCAGCGGTGGACGCCGTCGCCGCGGACGTCCGGCCGCGCGGCGAACGCCGCCCGCACGTGGCGGACCATCCGCAGGACGCCGGTGCGGCCGAGCGCGAAGACGTCCAGGCCGGAGTCGAAGGAGGCGTCCGGGGTCGGGTTGACCGCGCGGGCCCCCAGGTAGGTCCACGGCGAGACGTTGGAGACCAGGCACAGGAACAGCCCGTCGACGGCCGGCTCGCCGGGCAGCTGGGCCGTCATCGCGGGGTCCCGGCGCTCGCGGCCGAGCACGAACGCGCCGGTCGCCTCCTGGACGTAGAGCAGCCCGGTCGAGCGGCGCCCGCGGGCGCGGTGGGCCTCCACCCGGCCGATGACGTCGGCGTCGAAGCCGAGGCCGGCGGAGAAGACGAACCAGCGTGGCTCGGTCCACCCCGGGGACGCCGCGGCCCCCGCGTCGGCGGCCGCCCGGGCCAGCGCCGGGTCCGGCAGCCGGGCCGGTGCCGTGCTGACGCCGCGGGCGCTGGCCGTCGCCAGCGAGATCCGCCGGGTCCGGCCGGCGCCCAGCGAGTCCAGCACCTCGGTGGCCGCGGCCAGCGGGTCCCGGGCGCGGCCGAGCGCGCGGGCGAACACGTTGGTCGACCCGCCCGGCACCACGGCCAGCGGCGGGACGTCGGCGCCCGGCCCGTCGTGCAGCAGGCCGTTGACCACCTCGTTGACCGTGCCGTCGCCGCCCAGGGTGACCACGACGTCGACGCCGTCCACGCAGGCCTTCCGGGCGAGCTCCGCGCCGTGCCCGCGGTGCGTGGTCTCGGCGAGCTGGACGTCGAGCCGGCCGGCCAGGGTGGCCAGCACGCGGTCGCGCACCCCGCGGCTGGTCGTGGTCGCCACCGGGTTGGCCACCACGAGCGCACGCATGCCCGCCAGGCTAGCCAGCGCGGCGGCCCGCCTCGGCGTCGGCGGATGCGGGCTGCGGGGCCCGCGGGACGGCGGCCCGCCGGGGTGCCGCGCGCGTACCCTCCCGACCGTGAGCGAGCAGTCCGGAGCCAGGCCGCCGCGGGACCGCCGGCGGGCCGAGCGGCTGCTCGGGGGCGCCGCCGAGCCGGCCGCGCCGCGCCCGCGCCGGGAGCGCCCCGAGGCTCCCCCCGCCGTCCGCCGGGCCGCGCTGGTCGCCGGGGTGGAGGCGGCCGCGATCGCCGCGGTCGCGCTCTGGCTGCTCGTGCTCACGGTGACCTCCACGCCCGACAGCGTGTCGCGCGCGCTGGCCGAGGTCGTCTACGTCGGCTTCTTCGCCGTGCTGCTGGGCTCGGCGGCCGTCGGGTTGTGGCGGCTGTCGCCGTGGTCCCGCGGCCCGGTGGTCTTCCTGCAGCTGCTGCTCGGCCTGTTCGGCTGGTACTCGGTCGCCGAGTGGGGCGGGGCCTGGGTCGGCGTCCCCGTCCTGGTGCTGGTGGCCACCGAGCTGTACCTGCTGGCGACCCCGGAGGCCCGGCTGGCGTTCCTCGAGCGCTGAGCGGGGGCCTCAGAGGCGCAGCTTGAACCCCTCGTGGGTGGCGGTGAACCCGTGCCGGGCGTAGAAGCGGTGTGCGGCGCGGCGGGACTTGTCGCTGGTCAGCTGCACCCGGTAGCAGCCCCACGCGCGGGCCTGCTCGACGGCGGCCCGGAGCAGCACCGAGCCCGCGCCGCGGCCGCGCGCGTCGGGGTGCACGTGCACGGACTCGACCTCGGCGCACAGCCCCCCGCGCTCCTGCAGGTGCCGGACGGCGAAGACCTGGCAGACGCCGACGACCTCCCCGCCGTCGACGGCCACCAGCACCTCGTTGCGCGCGGCCGCGTCGATCTCCGCGAGCGCCCGCCGGTAGCCGGCCTCGTCGGTGCGGTCCTCCTTGCCGGGCCGGCTCGCGCCGAGGGTGAGCAGCTCGACCAGGCGGGGGACGTCGCCGGGGGCCGCCCGCCGCACGGTCACCCCCGGCTGCGGTGCCACCCGGCTACACCAGGTCGACGACGTCGGCGATGGAGTGCAGCACCCGGCCCGGCCGGAAGGGGAAGCGCGCCACGTCGGCGGCCCGCGTCGAGCCGGTGAGCACCAGGATCGTGTCCAGGCCGGCCTCGATGCCGGCGACGACGTCGGTGTCCATCCGGTCACCGATCATGACCGTGGTCTCCGAGTGCGCCTCGATGCGGTTCATGGCGCTGCGGAACATCATCGGGTTGGGCTTGCCGACGAAGTAGGGCTCGGAGCCGGTGGCCCGGGTGATCATCGCCGCGACCGACCCGGTGGCCGGCAGCGGGCCCTCGGGGGAGGGGCCGGTGACGTCGGGGTTGGTGGCGATGAACCGCGCCCCGGC
The DNA here is from genome assembly GCF_900188375.1 of Geodermatophilus pulveris. Taxonomy (GTDB): domain Bacteria; phylum Actinomycetota; class Actinomycetes; order Mycobacteriales; family Geodermatophilaceae; genus Geodermatophilus; species Geodermatophilus pulveris. The sequence goes on from NZ_FZOO01000001.1 coordinate 482,272, forward strand.
GCCGATCAGGCGGACCGCCCGGGTGATCGCCTCGAACGAGTAGGTCCGGGTCTCGCCGAGGACCACGTAGTCCGGGTCGGTGTCGGTCAGCGTGTACCCGGCCTCGTGCAGCGCGGTGGTCAGGCCCGCCTCGCCCACCACGAAGGCCGAGCCGCCGGGCAGCTGGGCGGACAGGAAGTCCGCGGTGGCCAGCGCGGAGGTCCAGATCGACTCCTCGGGCACCTGCAGGCCGGAGCGGGCCAACCGGGCGGAGAGGTCGCGCGGCGTGAAGATCGAGTTGTTGGTGAGGACGAGGAACCGCCGGCCGGCCTCGGTCAGCCGCTGCAGGAAGTCCGCGGCGCCCGGCAGCGCCAGCCCCTCGTGCACCAGGACGCCGTCCATGTCGGTCAGCCAGCACTCCGCCGGCTTGCGGTCGGTCGTCATCGCGTCGTCGTCCTCGGGTGGGGGGTGGGCGTCTGCTGCATTCTGCCCGGGGGCCTCGGGACCGGCCGTGCGGCTCGGTGCCCTCGGTGACGGCGATGGCGTGGACGGCCAGCTCCCCGTCGGTGCCCCACCCGTCAGCGGCGGCGGTCGGCGGCGAAGGAGGTCAGGGCGTCGTCGGTGAGCCGGAAGACCGTCCACCCGTCCATCGGCACCGCTCCGGCGGCCCGGTAGAAGTCGATGGAGGGGGTGTTCCAGTCCAGCACCGACCACTCCAGCCGGGAGTACCCGCGCTGCACGCACACCTCGGCCAGGGCGCGCAGCAGCTCCCGGCCCAGCCCGCGGCCGCGGTGGGCCGGCTGGACGTAGAGGTCCTCGAGGTACAGGCCGTGGGTCCCCCGCCAGGTGGAGAAGTTGCGGAACCACAGCGCCACGCCGACGACGTCGTCGCCGACCACGGCGACGTGGCCGAACAGCGCCGGCGCCTCGCCGAACAGGGCCCCGTGCAGCTGCGCCTCGGTCATCCGCGCCTCGTCGGGCGCCTGCTCGTACTCGGCCAGCTCGCGCACCAGGGCCACGATGGCGGGCACGTCGTCCGCCCGGGCGGGACGCACGCTCACGTCGGCTCCTCGCTGGCGCTCGTCGCCACCGTGAGCGACGCTGCCCTGCTTTCTCGTGACCTCGCCTGCTCGGTCACGTGAGCAACTCCTTGAGCCGGGCCGGCACCAGGCGGTTGAGCGGGGAGACGACCGGCACGAGGACCGGTGCCAGCAGGTAGCCGTAGGCCAGCACGCAGCCGGTCACCACCGGGGCCAGCGCGAGCCCGGCGACGACGGCGGCGACGGCAGCCAGCAGCCCGTAGGGGCGGCCGCTCCGCGGGCTGACCAGCGAGCGGAACGAGCGGAACCGGACCGTGCTGACCATCAGCAGCGCCGGGACGGCGACGATGAGCAGCACCCACAGCCGGTCGCGGCCCTGCATCTGCTCGCCGAACGCGGACACCGAGGCCAGCACGACGCCGGCCGCCCCGGGGCTGGGCAGGCCGGTGAAGTACCGCTTGTCGGCGGTCGGGTCGATCGTGGTGTTGAAGCGGGCCAGGCGGATGGCGGCGCAGGCCACCCACAGGCCGCAGGCCACCCAGCCCAGCGGGTCCCAGGCGTCGCGGCCCTCGGAGAACAGGGTGAACGCCAGCAGCGCCGGGGCCAGGCCGAAGGACACCAGGTCGGCCAGCGAGTCGAACTGCAGGCCGAACGGGGTGACCGCGCCGACCAGCCGGGCGACCGCGCCGTCGGCGATGTCGAACACCACCGACAACCCGATCAGGACCGCGGCCAGCGTGTACTGGCCCCGGATGGAGACCAGGATCGCCACGAAGCCGCACATCATGTTGGCCAGCGTGAACAGGCTGGGCAGGGTGGCCAGCGCCCGCCGGCGGGTGCCGCGCACCGAGCCGCGGACGAACTCGACGGTCGCCGTGCGCCGGGTCTGCGGCGCTCGGGCCCCGGAGGCCGAGCTGGGCACCGTCGTCCCCCTCACCCGGCGTCGGACCAGCGGGCGATGACGGTCTCACCGCCGCGCACCCGCTGGCCGACGCGCACGAGCACCGCGCAGTCCCGGGGGAGGAACACGTCCATTCGGGAGCCGAACTTCATCAGGCCCATGCGCTCGCCGGTGGCCAGCCGCCGGCCCACGCCGGTGCGGGTGACGATGCGCCGGGCCAGCACGCCGACCAGCTGGCGGAACACCACGGTGCGCTCGCCGTCGCGCAGCCACAGCTCGCGGCGCTCGTTGCGGTGCGCGGACTCCTTGCGGTAGGCGGCCAGGAAGCTGCCCGGGCGGTAGGAGCTCTGCACGACCTCACCGTGGTACGGCGAGCGGTTGACGTGCACGTCGACGACGGACAGGAACACGCTGACCTGCTGCCAGCCGCCCTCGGGGGCGGGCTCGGGCGCGACGCCGTCCTGCGCCGGGCCGGCGACCATCACCATCCCGTCGGCGGGGGAGAGGACGTCGTCGGCGGCGGGTGGCTCGACGTCGCAGCGGCGGTCCGGGTCGCGGAAGAACAGCAGCATGTAGGCCGACAGGAGCGCGAAGGGCCAGGCCGCGAGCCGGAGGCCGCGCCGGCCGGCGGCCCGCCCCGCGGCAGCGAGCAGCGCGGCGGGCGCGAGGGGTCCGGTGACGAACGGCCAGCCGGCCGGGTCGATACGCATCGAGGTCAGACGGTACCGGGGAGCAGTCGCCGTCACCGACGCCGTCCGCCGCCCGGCCCGGGGACGCCGACGGCCGGCGAGCGGGTGCTCGCCGGCCGTCGGCGGGGTGCAGGGGAGACCCGTGATCAGGCCGCGGCCTTGGTCTCCCAGAAGATCTTGTCGATCTCGGCGATGTGGTCGAGCAGCTTCTGGCCCTCGGCGGGGTCCATGCTGCCCTTGCCGCCGGCGGCGCCGGCCTGCTTGGTCGCCTTGTTGAACAGCTCGTGCAGCTGCGGGTACTTCTCGAAGTGCGGCGGCTTGAAGTAGTCCGTCCACAGCACCCACAGGTGGTGCTTGACCAGGTCCGCCCGCTGCTCCTTGATCAAGATCGCGCGGGTGCGGAAGGCCGGGTCCTCGTTGGCCTGGTACTTCTCCTGGATCGCCTTGACGGACTCCGCTTCGATGCGGGCCTGGGCCGGGTCGTAGACGCCGCAGGGGAGGTCGCAGTGAGCGGTGGCCTCCACGGCGGAGAAAATGCGCAGACGCATTGGGCTGAGCCTCCGGTTCTGAGGGGTCGGTCGTCTGCGACCCTACTCCCGGTGAGCAGCGGGGACACGGCCGAGCCGGGGGGCCGGGCAGCGGTCCCGCCGCTGGTCACACCGTGGGTGCTGGCCCGGGTGCGCGGCCCCTCGATGACGCCCACGGTGCGCTCCGGTGACCGGCTGCTGGTCCGCCGGGCCGGTCCGGGACGCCGGGTCGCCGACGGCGACGTGGTGCTGGCCCGGTTCCCGGCCCGGCCGGGGCTGCTGGTCGTCAAGCGGGTGCGCCGGGCGGTCCCGGGCGGGTACTGGGTCGAGGGCGACAACCCGTTCGTCACCGACGACAGCCGGGCGTTCGGGCCCGCCGTCGTCGTCGGGCGGGTGGTCGCCCGGCTGTGGCCGCGGCCGGGCCGCCTGCCCCGCCCTCAGGGCTGACCGGACGCGCGCAGCTGCGCGTAGCGGGCCCGGCACTCCTCGAACGTCGGCAGCAGGCCCTGCTCGCGGGCCTCCGCCAGCGTGGGGGCCGCCCGGTCCTTGGCCGACAGCTCGAAGGGGACGTCGCTCGGCCACGGCAGGCCCAGCGCCGGGTCCACCGGGGAGATGCCGAACTCCCGGGCCGGGTCGTAGCCGCTGGACACCAGGTAGGTGACCGAGCTGCCGTCGGCCAGCGAGAGGAAGGCGTGGCCGAGGCCCTCGGCCAGGTACACCGCCCGCGGCTGCTCGCTGTCGAGGACCACGGCGTCGTGCGCGCCGAAGGTGGGGGAGCCGACCCGGACGTCGACGACCACGTCGAGCACCCGCCCGGCCGGGCAGTAGACGTACTTGGCCTGGCCGGGGGGCACCAGCGCGAAGTGCACGCCGCGGAGCACCCCGCGCGCGGACACGCTGTGGTTGGCCTGGGCCAGCGGCAGGCCGTGGCCGACCGCGTCGGCGAGCACGTCGGCGCGGTACCACTCGGTGAAGCGGCCGCGGGCGTCACCGTGCGGCACGAGGTCGATGACGTGGGCGTCGCCGACGGCGAGCGGGCGGGTCTGCACGCATGGACCGTAGCCAGCGCCGGCCCGGCCCGAGCGCAGCCGCCGCCCACCGGACCGGCCGTGTCCGCGGCTCCGGTGGTCCGGGGACGTGCCCGTGTCACGATTCGGTTACGCTCCCGGGCCCATGAGCGCGCAGCAGCTGCACGGAACGGCCGACCGGTTCGCCGACGACCCGGCGTTCGCGGTGCACGAGGGCGGCAAGCTGGTCGTGCGGCCCACCCGCGCGATCGAGACGGTGGCCGACCTGGCCCTGACCTACACCCCGGGGGTCGCCCGGGTGTCCAGCGCGATCGCGGCCGAGCCCGCCCTCGCCGACCGGTTCACCTGGGCGCCCCGCGTGGTCGCGGTCGTCTCCGACGGCACCGCCGTGCTCGGGCTCGGCGACATCGGGCCCGCCGCGGCGCTGCCGGTCATGGAGGGCAAGGCCTGCCTGTTCAGCGAGTTCGCCGGGCTGTCGTCGGTGCCGGTGGTGCTGTCGACGACCGACGTGGACGCCATCGTGGAGACGGTCGTGGCGATCGCGCCGTCCTTCGGGGGCATCAACCTCGAGGACATCAGCGCCCCGCGGTGCTTCGAGATCGAGGACCGGCTGCGCGAGCGGCTGGACATCCCGGTCATGCACGACGACCAGCACGGGACGGCGATCGTCGTCCTGGCCGCGCTGCGCAACGCCGCGCGGGTGGTCGGGCGGGAGCTGGCCGACCTGCGGGTCGTCGTCTCCGGCGCCGGCGCGGCCGGCGTCGCGTGCACCAAGATCCTGCTGGAGGCCGGTGTCGGGGGCCTGGCCGTGGCCGACTCCCGGGGCGTGCTGCACACCGGCCGAGAGGACCTCACGCCGGTGAAGCGCTGGCTCGCCGAGAACACCAACCGCAGCGGCTACGCCGGCACGATGGTCGGCGCGCTCGAGGGTGCCGACGTCTACCTCGGGCTGTCCGGCGGCTCGGTGCCCGAGTCGGCGATCGCCGCGATGGCCGACGACTGCATCGTGTTCTCGCTGGCCAACCCGATCCCCGAGGTCGACCCGGAGATGGCGGCCCGCCACGCGGCCGTCGTGGCCACCGGGCGCAGCGGCGAGCCCAACCAGATCAACAACGTGCTCGCGTTCCCCGGCGTCTTCCGCGGCGCGATCGACGCCGGCGCCACCGGCATCACCGAGGAGATGAAGCTGGCCGCGGCCACCGCGATCGCCGACGTCGTGGGTGACGAGGTGCGCGCGGACTACGTGGTGCCCAGCCCGCTGGACCGCCGCGTGGCCGAGGCCGTCGCGGCCGCGGTCGCCGACCGCGCCCGGGAGCAGGGCGTCACCCGCTGAGGCCGGGGAGGGCCTGCAGCAGGGGGTCGACGGCCCCGCGGACGTCGGTGTTGAGGTAGACGCACCACAGCGTGGCGAGCACGAAGGCCGGCACCAGCACGCCCTTCTCCAGCGCGGTGCCGGTGCGCATCGGCGTCAGCGTCAGCCGCGCGCGCCTGACCACCCACAGCACCGGCACCGGCACGCCCTGCGTGGTGATCGCGTCGCCGGCGATGTGGGTGAGCACGCCGAGCGCGACCGCCCACGGCAGCCACCCGGGCTGCGGGGTGTGCCCCAGCAGCAGCCAGGCGCCGCCCCAGGAGAGCACCAGGTTCCCCACCACGGTGTTCTCCGCCCGCCCCGGGATGACGAAGTGCAGGGCGCGCAGCGCCAGCCCGATCGCCAGGCTCAGCAGCAGCAGGCTGGACCAGAACGCGTCGGCCGCGGCCAGCGCCAGCGCGCCGAAGGCCAGCGGCGCCAGGACGGCGTCGTGGGTGCCCCAGCGGTGCCCCTGGGCCAGTCGGCCGATCGCTCCGGACGGGACGTCGGTGAGCGGCCCCCACATGTCCGAGACGGTGGAGCCGCTGTGGTCCAGGTCGGGCAGCATGGCCATCCCGCCGACCGCGGCGATCCAGGCGACCTGGCCGAGGGTGCCCCCGACCGGGGCCCAGGGCAGCGTGGCGGCGCCGGTGGCGAGCCCGGACAGCGCGTGCGAGTGACCGAGCACCGACACAGCGTGCCGTCACCCGGCCCGCTGCCCACGCAGGCGCGCCCGCGGGGCCCCTAGTCCTCCGGGTCGTCCTCGTCGGTGCCGCCGCGGGCCAGCCAGGTGGCCAGCCGCTCGATCGGCACCTCGAAGTCCGGGTGCTGGTCGACGAAGGCCTGCAGCTGGCCGGCCAGCCAGGCGAGGGTCACCTGCTCCCCGCCCCGCCGGTCGGCCAGCTCCTCCAGGCCGCGGTCGGTGAAGTACACGGGCGTCAGTCGGCGAAGGCCTGCGCGACCAGCTGCTTCTGCTCGGCCTCGTGCACCTTCGCCGAGCCGACGGCCGGGCTGGCCGAGGCGCGGCGGGTGACGGGCCGCAGCCGGCGGCCGGCCGGCAGGTGCTCGGGCAGGTTGACGGCCATGAACTGCCAGGCGCCCATGTTGGCCGGTTCCTCCTGCACCCAGACGACGTCCTCGGCCGACGGGTAGCGCTCCAGCTGCCGAACGACCTCCTCGGCGGGCAGCGGGTAGAGCTGCTCGACGCGGACCACCGCGGTGTCGGCCGTGCCGGTGGCCTCCCGCTGGGCCAGCAGGTCGTAGGCGACCTTGCCGCTGCACAGCAGGACCCGGCGCACCGCGCCGTCGTCCAGCGGCTCGCCGCCCACGCCCGGGTCGGGCAGCACCGGGCGGAAGGACTCGTCGGTGAAGTCCGAGACCGGACTGACCGCGGCCTTGGCCCGCAGCAGCGACTTCGGGGTGAACACGACCAGCGGCCGGTGCACGTCCGACAGCGCCTGGCGGCGCAGCAGGTGGAAGTAGTTGCCCGGCGTCGAGCAGTTGGCGACGGTCATGTTGTTCTCCGCCGACAGCTGCAGGAACCGCTCGATCCGGCCGCTGGAGTGGTCGGGGCCCTGCCCCTCGAGGCCGTGCGGCAGCAGCAGGACGACGCCGGAGCGCTGCCCCCACTTCGCCTCGCCGGAGCTGATGAACTCGTCGATGACCATCTGGGCGCCGTTGACGAAGTCGCCGAACTGCGCCTCCCACAGCACCAGCGCCCTCGGGTTGCCCACCGAGTAGCCGTACTCGAAGCCGACCGCGGCGTACTCCGAGAGCAGCGAGTCGTAGACGAAGAACTTCGCCTGGTCCTCGGCCAGGTGCGCCAGCGGGGTGAACTCCGACCCGTTCTGACGGTCGATGAGCACCGAGTGCCGCTGCACGAACGTGCCGCGGCGGGAGTCCTGACCGGCCAGCCGCACCGGGACGCCCTGCACGAGCAGCGACCCGAAGGCGAGCAGCTCGCCCATCGCCCAGTCGATGCCACCCTCGCTGACCATCGCCGCGCGCCGCTCCAGCATCCGCTGCAGCTTGGGGTGCGGTGCGAAGTGCTCGGGGAAGGACACGTGCGCGTCGCCGATGGCCTTCATGGCCTCGGGCGTGATCGCGGTCGCGACCGTGGACTGCTGCGCCGTGCGGGGGTCCATGACCGGCTCGGGCTTGCTGGTGTCCTGCGCGTCGTGGGTCTCGGCGAAGGCCCGCTCGAGCTGGTCGCGGTAGTCCCGGAGGGCCTCCTCGGCCTCCTGCAGCGTGATGTCGCCGCGGCCGATGAGCGACTCGGTGTACAGCTTCCGGACCGAGCGCTTGCGGTCGATGATGTCGTACATCAGCGGCTGGGTCATCGAGGGGTCGTCGCCCTCGTTGTGGCCGCGCCGGCGGTAGCAGACCAGGTCGACGACGACGTCCTTCTTGAACGCCTGCCGGTAGTCCACAGCCAGCCGGGCCACCCGCACGCACGCCTCGGGGTCGTCGCCGTTGACGTGGAAGATCGGTGCGTTGACCATCCGGGCGACGTCGGTCGAGTAGAGGCTCGAGCGGGACTGCGCCGGGCTGGTGGTGAAGCCGACCTGGTTGTTGACGACGACGTGCACCGTGCCGCCGGTGCGGTAGCCGCGCAGCTGCGACAGGTTGAGCGTCTCGGCGACCACGCCCTGACCGGCGAAAGCCGCGTCGCCGTGCAGCAGGACCGGCAGGACGGTGAAGCCGCCCTCGCCCTTGTCGATCATGTCCTGCTTGGCGCGGGCGATCCCCTCCAGGACGGGGTTCACCGTCTCCAGGTGCGAGGGGTTGCTGGCCAGCGAGACCGCGATCTCGGCACCGGGCTTGAACGGGTTCTCGAAGGTGCCCTCGGCGCCGAGGTGGTATTTGACGTCACCGGAGCCCTGGACGGTGCCGGGGTCGATGTTGCCCTCGAACTCGCCGAAGATCTTCGCGTAGCTCTTGCCGAGGACGTTGGCCAGCACGTTGAGCCGGCCGCGGTGCGGCATGCCGATCGCGACCTCGTCCAGGCCGTGGTCGGTGCCGGCGAGGAGGACCTCGTCGAGCACCGGGATCAACGACTCCCCGCCCTCCAGGCTGAACCGCTTCTGGCCGACGTACTTGGTCTGCAGGAAGGTCTCGAACGCCTCAGCGGCGTTGAGCCGGCCCAGCACGTGCTTCTGCTTCTCCCGGTCGGGCTGCTCGGCCTTGAGCTCGACCCGCTGCTGGATCCACTCCCGCTCTTCGGGGTCGGTGATGTGCATGTACTCCACGCCGACGGTGCGGCAGTAGGAGTTGCGCAGCACCCCGAGGACGTCGCGCAGCGCCATCAGCTTCTCGCCGGCGAACCCGCCGACGGGGAACCTGCGGTCGAGGTCCCACAGCGTCAGGCCGTGCTGCAGGATGTCCAGGTCCGGGTGGCTGCGGACCTTGAACTCCAGCGGGTCGGTGTCGGCCATGAGGTGGCCGTTGCGCCGGTAGGAGTCGATGACCTCGATGACCCGGGCTTCCTTGTCGATCTGCCCCTCGCGGCTGACCCGCACGTCGGGCATCCAGCGCACCGGCTCGTAGGGGATGCGCAGCGACCGGAAGACGCCGTCGTAGAAGCCGTCCTCGCCGAGCAGCAGCTGGTGCAGGCGGCGCAGGAAGTCGCCGGACTCCGCACCCTGGATGATCCGGTGGTCGTAGGTCGAGGTCAGCGTGATGATCTTGCTGACCGCCATGTCGGTGAGCGCCTCGGGGCTCATCCCCTGGAACTCGGCCGGGTACTCCATGGCGCCGACGCCGATGATCGCGCCCTGGCCGGCGGTCAGCCGCGGCACAGAGTGGACGGTGCCGATGGTGCCGGGGTTGGTGAGGCTGATCGTGGTGCCGGAGAAGTCCTCCAGCGTCAGCTTGCCCGCGCGGGCACGGCGGATCACGTCCTCGTAGGCGCCCCAGAACTGGGCGAAGTCCATCTGCTCGGCCGACTTGATCGAGGCGACCACGAGCGAGCGGGAGCCGTCGCGCTTGGGCAGGTCGATGGCCAGGCCGAAGTTGACGTGCTCGGGCTGCACCAGGGTCGGCTTGCCGTCGACCTCGGCGAAGGCGCTGTTCATGTTCGGGAAGTCGTCGAGCGCCCGGACCAGCGCGTAGCCGATCAGGTGGGTGAAGGAGACCTTCCCGCCGCGGGAGCGGGCGAGGTGGTTGTTGACGACGATGCGGTTGTCGGCCAACAGCTTGGCCGGCACGGCGCGCACGCTGGTGGCCGTCGGCACGGTCAGCGAGGCGTTCATGTTCTTGACGACGCTGGCCGCCGCCCCGCGCAGCGGCACCCGCCGGGGGCCCTCGCCGGCCGGCTTGCCGGCCTTGGCGGCGGCCTTCTCAGCGGGCCTGGCGGCGGGCCTGGCGGCGGGCTCGGCGGTGGGCTCGGCCGCCGCGGCCGCCTTGGCGGCCGGCTGCTGGGCCTCGGCCCGGTCGGCGGCCCGGCCCACCACGGTGTCCTCGGTGCGCTCCGGGACGGGTGTGGCCCGCGACGGGGCGGTGACCTCGCCGGGCTCCGGCTGACGCTCGGCCTGCGCCGGGGCCGACGGCGCCGGCTCGGCGGCAGCCGGGGGGGCGGGAGCGGCGGCAGGCTCCGGCGCCGCGGCGGCCGGGGCGTCCCGGTCGTCGCTGGCGGCCACCGGGCTGCCCGGCCGGTAGTCGGCGAAGAACTCGTGCCACGCCTGGTCCACGCTGGCGGGATCGGCGAGGTACTGCTGGTACATCTCCTCGACCAGCCACTCGTTGGTGCCGAACCCCGCCACCGAGGAGGAGGAGGTGGCGGACGGCCGGGATGAGCTCACGCTTGACACGGGGTCGGGTGCCTTCTTCGTCGTCGGTGGACGTCTCTGGACCGGGGATGGAGTCTACGCCCGCACCTCCGTGCGGACCGGGTGCACGCGGCGGCCGCGTCCCCGCCGGTCCGCGGGTCCGGGACGGGTCGGCAGGAGGGCCTCACTCCGTGGCGCCCCGGGACACCAGCAGCTCGGCGAGGGCGTCGTGCGCGGTCGCCCGGCCGGCGTCGTCGCGGCGGCTGCGGGCGGCGGCCACCCGGCTGATGTCCAGCGCGCTGGCCCCGTCGGCGGTCGTCGCGTCCACGTCGGCGCCCGCGTCGAGCAGCGCGCACACCAGCTCCCGCACGTCCCCGTCCCCGCCGGCGGCGACGGCGGCGTGCAGGGGGCACCGGCCGGTGTCGGGGTCGCGCCGGTTGACGTCGGCGCCGGCAGCCAGCAGCAGGTGGACCAGCTCCAGCCGGGCGCCGGCGGCGGCGGCGTGCAGGGCGCCGCCGCCGGCGTCGGCCCCCCGGCCCAGCAGCACCCGGGCGGTGCCGGCCGCGCCCCCGGCCGCGGCGAGCACCAGCAGGTCCACCCCGGTCACCGGGTCGACCAGCGGGGCGCCGCCGTCCAGCTCGGCGTCCAGCCGCTCGACGTCGTCGAGGTAGGCGGCGCTGGCGGCGTCCACCGGCGCGCCCAGCTCGCGCAGCAGCGGGACGAGGTCGGGGGCGGACTCCAGCGCGGTGTGCAGCGGGTCCCGGCCGTGCTCGGTGCGCGCGCCGAGGTCCGCGCCGGCCTCGACGAGCAGCCGCACGACCTCGGCCCGCCCCTCCGCGACCGCCAGGTGCAGCGGCGTCCAGCCGCCCTGGCCGTCGCGCTCGACCGTGGCCGCCAGCAGCCGCGGGGCCTCCCGGACGGCGGTGCCGACGGCGGTGGCGTCGCCGTCGGCGATCAGCCGGCCGAGCCGGGGGGCGGTCATGCGCGTGGTCATCGGGATCCTCGTTCAGGTCGGGGGACGGCCGGTGGCGGGCCGGTGGGAGTGCGGTGGAGGAGCGGGCGCGCTAGACGACGTCGCGGCGGACGGCGAGCAACGTCCCCAGCACGGCCGCCACGATCCCGTAGCCGAGCAGCACCAGCCCGCCCTGCCAGGGCTCGAGCAGCTCGGTCAGCCCGATCGTGGCCGTCATCGCCTCCAGCGCGCCGCCGGGCAGCCACTTGTAGGCGTCGGACAGGGCCGGGACCAGCTGCACGATCGCCTCGACGACGAACAGGTAGACCAGAGCGCCCACGATGGCGCCCACCTGGTTGCGCACCAGCGCGCCCACCCCGACGCCGATCACCGTGTAGACGACCAGCGCCGCCCCGACCCCGGCGAGCACGCGCAGGTTGTCCCCGGACAGCTCCGGGGCGTCCCCGCGGGCGCCGGCGTAGACCAGCACGACGGCGACGTTGACGGCGATGACCACCACGGCCAGCGGCACCGCGGCCAGCGCGTAGGCGAGCAGCTTGGCGGTGATGACCCGCCCGCGCCGCGGCGTGGTGAGGAAGGTCGGGGTGGCGGTGCGGTGCCGGAACTCCTGGGTGGTCCCGATGATGCCGAGGATGAGGAAGAGCACCGTGACGTTGGCGCCGGTCGCCAGGGCCAGCTGCTCGTACTCCGGGGTGCCCACCGGGGGCAGCGGCGGGCCGCCCCCGCCGGGGCCGCCCCCGCCGTCGTCGGCACTGCCGGCGAAGGCGGTGAACAGCGCGGTGAAGCCGGCGACCAGGACGCACGCGCCGAGCAGCAGCCCGATCCAGACGCGGGTGGTGAACAGCTTGGTCCACTCGGCACGGACCAGGGCGGTCACGGTCGGCTCCCCTCGGGCGCGGCGTACTGCTCCTGGCCGGCGGTGAGCCGGAAGTACAGCTCCTCCAGACCGCTGCTCTCCGCGCGCAGTTCGTGCAGCTCCAGGCCCGCGCGGAAGGCCTGCGCGCCCACGGCGGCCGGCGTCGTCCCGGCCACGGCGATCCGGCCGTCGTCGTCGGGCGCGACGGAGAACCCGGCCGCGCTGAGGACCTCGGCCAGCCGGCCTGCCTGCGGGCTGCGCACCAGCACCGGCCCGCTGCCCTGGGCGCCGGAGCGCAGCTCGGCGATCGACCCCTCGCGGACCAGCCGCCCGGCGCCCACGATCACCACGCGGTCGGCGGTCTGCTCCATCTCCGCCAGCAGGTGGCTGGAGACCAGCACGGTGCGCCCCTCGTCGTGCGCGAGGTGGCGCAGGAAGCCGCGCAGCCACTGGATGCCCTCGGGGTCCAGCCCGTTGGCCGGCTCGTCGAGCACCAGCACCGCCGGGTCGCCGAGCAGCGCGGTGGCCAGCGCCAGCCGCTGGCGCATGCCCAGGGAGTACCCGCCCGCGCGGCGCCGGCCGGCGTCGGCCAGCCCGACCTGGGCGAGCACCTCGTCGGCGCGGCCGGGCGGCAGGCCCGCCGCCCGGCAGTAGACCCGCAGGTGGTTGCGCCCGGACCGGGCCGGGTGGAAGGCGGTCTCCAGCACCGCGCCGACGGTGCGCACCGGCGCCGGCAGCGCGGCGTACGGGACGCCGCCGAAGGTCGCCGTCCCCGCGTCGGGCTGCTCCAGCCCCAGGGCCATGCGCAGGGTCGTGGTCTTGCCGGCGCCGTTGGGGCCGAGGAAGCCGGTGATCGAGCCGGGCTCGACGCTGAAGCTGAGGTCGTCGACGGCGCGGACGGCGCCGAAGCTCTTGCTGAGGCCGCGGACCTCGACCCGGACCGGGCCTCGGTCGGGGCTGCTGCCGGGGTGGATGGCGCTCTCCTCGTCGTCGGCCGTGCGACGGCTCCATCCAAGCGCACCGGGCGGTCCCCACGGCACCCCCGCGGCCGTCCCGGGAGCGGCCGGCGGGCGTGTCGCGGCGTGACCCCGGGCACACCGCTGACCGGTACTTCGATAGCTTGGGCCGGCCGGTGCCGCCCCGGGGCGGCGGGACGACGAGCGAGGGGGGGCCGTGAGCGCCTACCGCACGGTCGTCGTCGGGACCGACGGGTCGCGGTCCTCGCTGATCGCCGTCGAGCGCGCCGGCGCGCTCGCCGGGGCCTGCGGTGCCCGGCTGGTCATCGTCTGCGCCTATCTGCCCTCCCGGAGCGACGAGCGCGAGGCCCGCCGGGCCCGGGCGGAGATCGGCGAGGAGGTCCGGCCGGTCGTCGGGCCGGCGCCGGCGGAGCAGACCGTGCGCGCCGCGGCGGAGGCGGCCGTCGCCGCCGGCGCCGGCGCGGGGGACGTCGACGAGCTCGCCGTCGTCGGCTCACCGGTGGAGACGCTCATCGACGTGGTCACCCGGACGCAGGCGGACCTGCTCGTCGTCGGCAACCGCGGGATGGACGGCACCAAGGGCCGGCTGGTGGGGTCGGTGCCCGGCGACGTGACCCGCCGCTCGTCGGTCGACGTCCTGGTCGTGCACACCACCGACTGACCCCGCTGCCGGCCGCACCCCGGGACCCCGACGCCGTGACCGACCCCGACGACCCCCGCGAGGCGCTGCTGCGCGTGCTCCTGGGCGGTCCGCGCCGGTACACCCGCCTGCAGGTCGGCGCGATGGCGGGCATGCCCCCCGAGCGCACCCGTCGGCTGTGGCGGGCGCTGGGCTTCCCGGACGCCGCCGACGACGACCAGGTCTTCACCGACGCGGACGTGCAGGCGCTCGCCCTGCTCTCGGCACTGATCGACACCGGCTTCGTCGACGAGGACTTCGAGGCGTCGATCATCCGGGCGATGGCGCAGTCGCTGTCCCGTCTCGCCGACTGGCAGACCGACCTGCTCGCCGACGTGCTCGCCCGCGACGACGCGAGAGGGGAGACCCCGATCGACCCGCAGCGGGCGGTGGAGGGCACCCGCCGGCTGCTGCCGCTGCTGCGGGCGCTGCAGGACTACGTGTGGCGGCGCCACCTGGCCGCCAACGCCGAGCGGCTGCTGGCCAGCGCCGGCGGCGACCGCCGCGAGCTGGCCGTGGGCTTCGCCGACCTGGTCGGCTACACCAGCCGCAGCCGCGGCATGGCCGGCCGCGAGCTCGGCGCGATGGTGGAGGACTTCGAGGGCACGGCCGCCGAGGTCATCGCCCGGCACCGCGGGCGGGTCGTCAAGACGGTGGGGGACGGCGTCCTCTACACCGCCGTCTCGGCGATCGACGCCGTCGAGATCGGGCTGGAGCTGCCGGAGACCTGGCAGACCGGCGACCGGCCGCCGCTGCGGGTCGGCGCGGCCTACGGCACCGTGCTCACCCACCTCGGCGACGTCTACTCGCCGGTGGTGAACCTGGCCAGCCGGCTGACCTCGCTCGGCCGGCCGGGGGCGCTGCTCGTCGACCGCGAGCTGGCCCGGCGGCTGCGCGGGCTGCCCCGCTACCGGGTGCGGCCGCTGCGCCGGGTGTCGGTGCGCGGCTACGACGAGCTGCAGCCCTGGCTGGTGCGCCGCCGGCCGGCGGGGGAGGCCGACCTGGCGCTGGAGGGCATGCTCGACGAGATGGCCGACGACGTCCTGGAGGACGACCTCGACGACGGATGAGGGAACCCGGTCGCGCCGGCCCGGGCCGGGGAGGCACCCTGGTGCCTCGTGAGTGCCACGCTCGTCGCCCGCGGCCTGGCCGCCGGCCACGGTCCGCGCGTCCTGTTCTCCGGCCTGGACCTGGTCGTCGCCCCCGGGGACGTCGTCGGGCTGGTCGGGGCCAACGGCGCGGGCAAGTCCACCCTCCTGCGCACGCTGGCCGGCGAGCTTCCGGCCGAGTCGGGCAGCGTGACCGTCAGCCCGCCGAGGGCGACCCTCGGGTACCTGCCGCAGGAGCACGAGCGCCGGCCGGGGGAGACGGTGCGCCAGGCGCTGGCCCGCCGCACCGGGGTCGCCGCCGCGCAGGCCGCGCTGGACGCCGCGACCGAGGCGCTGGCCGCCGGCACCGACGGCGCCGACGACGCCTACGCCGACGCCCTCGAGCGCTGGCTGGCCCTCGGCGGGGCCGACCTCGACGAGCGCGCGGGGCAGGTCGTGGCCGAGGTGGCTCCCGGCGTGGCGCTCGACGTCCCGACCACCGCGCTGTCCGGCGGCCAGGCGGCGCGGGTCGGGCTGGCCGGGCTGCTGCTGTCGCGCTACGACGTGCTGCTGCTCGACGAGCCCACCAACGACCTGGACCTGGCCGGCCTGGACCAGCTGGAGCGCTTCGTGGCCGGGGCGCGCGGCGGCATCGTCGTGGTCAGCCACGACCGGGAGTTCCTCGCCCGCACGGTCACCCGCGTGGTGGAGCTGGACCTCGCCCAGCAGCTGGTGCGGGTGCACGACGGCGGCTACGAGGCCTACCTGGTGGAGCGGGAGGTGGCCCGGCGGCACGCCCGCGAGGAGTACGAGGAGTTCGCCGGGACGCGCGCCGGGCTGGAGGCCCGTGCGCGCACGCAGCGGGCCTGGATGGCCAAGGGCGTGCGCAACGCCCGCATGAAGCGACCCGACAACGACAAGATCGGCCGCGCCTTCCGCACCGAGACCTCGGAGAAGCAGGCGGCCAAGGCCCGGCAGACCGAGCGGCGGATCGAGCGGCTGGAGGTGGTGGAGGAGCCACGCAAGGAGTGGGAGCTGCGGATGGAGATCGCCGCCGCACCGCGGGCCGGTGCGGTGGTGGCCACCCTCGCCGGGGCGGTCGTGCGCCGGGGCGGGTTCACCCTCGGCCCGGTCGACCTGCAGGTGGACTGGGGCGACCGGGTGGTCATTACCGGGCCCAACGGCAGCGGCAAGTCCACGCTGCTGGCGGCGCTGCTGGGCCGGGTGCCGCTCGACGAGGGCCGCGGCGGCCTGGGCCCCGCGGTGCGGATCGGGGAGATCGACCAGGCCCGCGGGGCCTTCCTCGGCGCGGAGCCGCTGCTGCACGCCTTCGCCGCGGAGGTGCCCGACTGGCCCACCGCCGAGGTGCGCACCCTGCTGGCCAAGTTCGGGCTGACCGCCGAGCACGTGCTCCGCCCGGCCGACAGCCTCTCGCCCGGGGAGCGGACCCGCGCGGGGCTGGCGCTGCTGCAGGCGCGCGGGGTCAACGTGCTGGTGCTCGACGAGCCGACCAACCACCTCGACCTGCCCGCCATCGAGCAGCTGGAGCAGGCGCTGGCGGACTACCGGGGCACCCTGCTGCTGGTGACCCACGACCGGCGGATGCTGGCCGCGGTGCAGACCACCCGGCGGCTGGCCGTCGAGGACGGGCGGGTCGCCGCCGCTTGGTGAAGGACCCCGTCCTCCTCACGCCTCGCACGCTCGGCGCGGGCCTCGGGACGGGGCCGGGCCGGCGCCGTCCTCCTCGAGGACGGCGGCGACCGCGTACTCGGCGGTCGTCGCCAGCTCCTCGGCCGTCGCGCCCGCGGAGGACAGCGCCGGCAGCAGGTGCACCTCGACCACCGTGCCGGGGGAGGCGGTGGCCAGCCAGCGGACCGCAGCGACCGCGGAGCGGCCCGCCGGCGGCGGGGTCGCCGGGCCGCGCCAGCGCACGGCGACCGGGCACACCGCGGCGCCGGTCTCCACGGCGGCGGCGAACAGCGCGGGGGAGAAGCGGCCCAGGCCCCTGCCGTCCGGCCGGCCGGCCTCGGGGCGGGCGCTGACCGGCGTCCCGGCGCGCAGCGCGATGGCGACCCGGGCGGAGACCGCCGGCACGACGGGCACGGGCACGCCGGCCAGCCGCTCCGGGCCGCCGGCCACCGCGGCGGCGGGGACGGCGGTGAGCAGGGCCAGCGGGTCCAGCGCGGTGACGGCGTTGGACACCAGGAGCGGACCGGTGCCGGTGCGCGGCCAGGCCGACGCGGGGGCGCGGACCTCGACGCGCACGCCGAGGCCGGTGAGCAGTCGGGCGGCGCCGCACACGCTGCGGCGGCGACGGCCGCCGACCGGCGGGCGCAGCCGCCCGGCGGCGACGGTGGCCCCGACCCGGATCCACGCGGGACCGGATGCGGCGGTGGGTGCGGTCACGGTGCCTCCCCGGACGCTCGGCGGACCCGGGTGGGTCCGCTCGCCGCCGAGCGTGACGGGCACAGGTGTCCGCAGGGTGACGCTGAGTGGTCGGCGACGGGGCGGTCCGTGGACGACCCGCCGTCGGCGCTCCGCTCAGGACGGGGTGCCGAGCGTGTCGGCGAGCCCGACCGCGCGCATGCCGGCCCAGGTGTCGCCGACGTGGTGGGCCAGCACCATGAGGTCGCGCAGCCGCCCGTCCCGGTCGCGGATGTGGTCGACCAGCAGTGCCTCGCCGGTGAACCCCAGCCCGGTGAACAGGGCCAGCGCCGCGGCCTGGTCGGGGACGACCTCGACGACCAGCTTGGTCAGCCCGGCCTCGAGCGCCTGCACCATGGCGTGCCGCGCCAACTGCCGGCCCAGCCCGGCCCCGCGGCCGGCGGGGGCGACCACGAGCCGCACCTCGCCCACGTGGTCCGACCAGCCCGGCAGCCGCAGGACCGCGACGTAGCCGAGGACCCGCCCGCCGTCCACCGCTGCCCAGCGGTGCACCCCGGGAGAGCCGGCCGCCCAGCCGCGGACGACGGCGGCGTCGGCGACGTCCTCCCGGATGGAGGTGCGGTCGCCCTCGGGCAGTTCCGCGGTGAAGCGGACGAGCGCGTCGCCGTGCGCCTCGGTGAGGGGGACGACGTCAGCCACCGGCGGCCTCCCGGGCGGCGGCGCCGGTCAGCGGGTCGCTGCGCCGGCGGGTGAAGTCGATGATCGTCGGCACCGTCGTCCGGGCGGCCGTCCGGCCGACCACCAGGCCCATGTGCCCGGCCGGCAGCCGCAGCTCGTGCCGGTCGGGGGAGCCGACCAGGTCGACCAGCGGCGCGGTCGCCCGGGGCGGGACGATGTGGTCCCGGTCGGCGCGCACGGTCAGGAACGGCACCCGGACGTCGGACAGGTGCACCCGGTCGCCGCCCACCGTCAGCCGGTCGGTGACCATCCCGTTGTCGCGGACGAGCATCCGCACCGTCTGCTCCGCGGCCGCCCCGGGGAAGGGCACGTGGTCGTCGGCCCAGCCGGTCATGGCCTGGTAGCCGGCGACGTACTCGTCGTTCCAGAGCCGCTCCCACAGCGTCACGTAGCGGGTGACCTCCGCGGTCGGGGTCAGGGCGCGGAAGCCCTGGACGACGACCCGCGGCGGGACGTTGCCGTCGGCGTCGAGGACGTCGGCGACCTCCAGCCCGCCCACCCGGAACAGGTCGGCCAGCGGGCCCATGTGCCGGAAGTCCACCGGGGTGGCCAGCACGGTGAGGCTGCGCAGCGGCGCGTCCGGGTGGTGCGCGGCGTAGAGCAGCGACAGGTCCCCGCCGAAGCAGTAGCCGAAGAGGGTCACCTCGTCGGCGCCGGAGACCTCCAGCACCCGCTGCACCCCGGCCGGGACGTAGTCGTCGACGTAGTCCTCGAGGGTGTTGGCGGCGTCCCGCTCGTCGGGTTCGCCCCAGTCCAGCAGGTACACGTCGAAGCCGGCCTCCAGCAGCTGCTCGACGAAGCTGTTGCCCGGGGTGAGGTCCAGGACGTAGCTGCGGCTGACCAGGCTGAACACGACGAGCAGCGGCGGGGAGTACCGCACCCTGTCGCTGCGGTAGTGCCACAGCTGGGTGCGGCCCCGCTGCCACACGACGTCCTTGGGCGTCTGGCCGACGTGCGGCCGGTCGACGCCGCTGACCAGTTTGAGGCCGTTACGGGCGCGCAGGGCGTTGCGCTCGACGTCGCGCCGGACGCGGTCGAGGACCGTCTGCGCGCTCGGGACGGTCGGCCGGGGCACGGTCGGCATCGGTCTCCTCGGGGGTGTCGCGGCGGGCGGGCCCGGGGTCGAGGCGCCCCGCCTCCAGCTGCAGGGCCAGCCGGCGGACCTCGCGGTCCAGCGCGCCGACCTGGGCCCGCAGCCGGCTGACGTCGCTGGCGGCCGGCAGGTCGACCAGGTGCCAGAAGCCGGTCGTCACCCCGCGGACCCCGCCGCGGGCCGCGGTGACCGCGCGGCGGGCCAGGGCAGCGCCCACGGCGAAGGTCTCGGAGCGGACGAACTCCTCGGCCTGCGGGGTCACCCGCCGCTCGACGGCATCGAAGGCCTGCCGCCACAGCGGCGCGCCGGGGTCTGCCACGGGTCCTCCCGCCGGTCCGGTACGGGTCCGGCCCCTACCCGGGTGCCGGGTGGTCTACCCCACGGTCGGGCCGGGCGTGGGGTGGCGGGCCGGCGTCCGGGGCGACAGGCTCGGCCTCCCGACGACGACAGGAGCGCAGGTGGCGAACAGCACGGTCCTCGACATGTTCCGGCTCGACGGCAGGGTGGCGATCGTGACCGGGGCGTCCTCGGGCCTCGGTGCGGTCTTCGCCCGCGCGCTGGCCGAGGCCGGCGCCGACGTCGCGCTCGGCGCCCGCCGCGAGGACCGGCTGGCCGGCACGCGGGCGGCGGTGGAGGAGGCCGGGCGGCGGGCGGTCACGGTGCGCACCGACGTGTCCCGGCCCGAGGACTGCCAGGACCTGGTGGACGCCGCGATGGCGGAGTTCGGGAAGGTCGACGTCCTGGTGAACAACGCCGGCGTCGGCACTGCCGTGCCGGCGACCCGCGAGACGCCCGAGCAGTTCCGCTCGGTCATCGACGTCAACCTCAACGGCTGCTACTGGATGGCGCAGGCCTGCGCGCGGGTCATGCAGCCGGGCAGCTCGATCGTGAACATCTCCAGCATCCTGGGGCTGACCACCGCCGGGCTGCCCCAGGCCGCCTACGCGGCGAGCAAGGCCGGGCTGATCGGGCTGACCCGCGACCTGGCCCAGCAGTGGACCGCCCGCAAGGGCATCCGGGTCAACGCGCTGGCCCCGGGCTTCTTCGAGTCGGAGATGACCGACCAGTACCCGGAGGGCTACCTCGAGGGGCAGCTGTCCCGGGTGCTGGCCGGCCGCAAGGGTGACCCGATGGAGCTCGCCGCGGCGCTGGTGTTCCTGGTGAGCGACGCGGGCGGCTACGTCACCGGGACCACGCTGCCGGTCGAGGGCGGCATGCTCACCAGCTGACCGGCGGTCGCCCGACACCCGGGTCGACAGGATGCGCGGGTGTGGAGGTCCCGCCGCTGGACCTGCACCCCGCGCATCGTGGCGCGGCGGTGCCCCCGGCAGGATTCGAACCTGCGCACCCGCCTCCGGAGGGCGGTGCTCTATCCCCTGAGCTACGGGGGCTCTGCGGTGGGGCGCGGACGAACCTACCAGCCCCGACGTGGCGTCCCGACGGCGGTGCGTCAGGGCGCGGGGAGCGGGGTGCCGCCCCGGGCGGCGAGCATCCGCTCCATCGTGGTCACCTCGGCCGCCTGCGTCTCGGCGACCGTGCCGGCCAGCCCGGCGACCGCCGGGACGGCGGCGTGCTCGGCGGCGTACCGCGCCATGTCGTAGCCGCCCTGGTGGTGGCGGATCATCAGCCGCAGGAACTCGCGGTCGAACCCCACCCCGGACAGCGAGCGCAGCCGGGCCAGCTCCTCCTCGGTGGCCATCCCGGGCATCAGGCCGCCGTCCGCGGTGTGCCCGCCGTGCGCCCCCATCCAGGCCATGGTCTCCCCGGCCGTCGGCGGCAGGCCCCACAGCGCGAGCCAGCCCTGCATGCGCCCGACCTGGTTCTGCTGGGTCTCGGCGATGTCGAACGCCAGCCGGCGGACCTCCGGGTCGGTGCTGCGCTCCAGCGCCGCGTTGGCCATCTCCACGCCCTGCAGGTGGTGCCGGGCCATGTCGCGGGAGAAGCCGGCGGCCACCGAGTCCGCGGCCGGGGCCGGCTCGCCGCGGCCGATGCCCAGCGCCACGGCGGCGCCACCGCCGATGAGCAGCAGCCCGACGGCGATGACGGCCAGCAGGACCACCCGCAGGGGGCCGCGCGCCGGGGTCACGGCGCGCCGGTCTCGGCCCCGGCCGTCGGCGTGGTCGGGGCGTCGCTCACGGGCGCCGCGGCGCCGCGGCTCTGGTCGTCGACGGTGAGCGGGTCGCCGGCGAACTGCGGGTTCTCACAGCTGGCGCCCGGCTCGGGGTAGAACTCCTGGTTGTAGGTCAGGAAGTCGGCGAACTGCGTGATCCGCGGGTCATCGGCGGAGTCGACCTCCAGCTGGTGGTTCCACGACTGCAGGCTGATCGGGGAGTCCTGGCCGGGGTTGGGCGAGACCATCCGGCCGGACTCGCCGGCCAGGTCGGTCAGCGTGGCCAGCGCGTCCCCCTGGACGACCGCGGGGTCGTAGGTGACCCACACCGCGCCGTGCTCCAGGCTGTGCACGGCGTTCTCCTGCCGGATGGGCACGTCGTAGACGGTGCCCGTGCAGTCGGCCCACTCGCCGTCGTGCGGCCCGCCGACGGGCGGCGACTGCTCGTAGGTGACCGGGGTGGTGACGTGCTCCTGGCCGGCGGCGTAGTCGAAGGTCTGCACGCCGGGGATCTCGTCGACGCTGTCCACCCGGGCGGCCTCGGCCTGGTTGACCTGCGTGACGGCGTAGGCGAGCACGGCGACGGCGAAGACCGCGACGGCCACCGCGGCGGCGATCAGCCCCCACGGCCGCTGCGGCGCGACGACGTTCGTGACCGGCGGGCGGGTGCGACCGCCCCGGGGCCCGGCCGCGCCCTGCCGGCCGGCCCCGCCGCGCGTGCGGGCGGGCTCGGGCTTGCGGTCCTTGGCCAAGGCCTCTCCTCGGTGCTCGGTGTGCACGGTGTGCGGCGCGCCCGCCGGTCGCGCCGGCCCGCCCGGCCGGCAGGGGCGCGCGGCGACGGCGCGCGGCGGTGCCGGGTCCCGAGTCTAGGTCGGCAGCCTGGGTGGACCCTGGGTGCGCCGGGCGTGGCGACGGCGGGGTGAGCAAGGCCGCACCGGGGGCGCAGGCGGCCTCAGTACGCTCGTGCGGTGACACCCGAGCAGCTCCGCGACGTGGTCCGCACCGCCGTGGCCGCCGCCGTCGAGCGCGGCGGGCTGGCCGTGCCGGTCCCCGACGACGTCGTCGTCGAGCGCCCGAGGAACCCCGAGCACGGCGACTACGCCACCAACGTCGCGCTGCGCCTGGCCAAGCCCGCCGGGCAGCCGCCGCGCGCGGTCGCCGAGGCGGTCGCCGGGCGGCTGCGCGAGCAGCCCGGGATCGCCGCGGTCGACGTGGCCGGCCCCGGGTTCCTCAACGTCACCCTCGCCCGCGGCGCGCTGGGCCGGATCGCGGTCGACGCGGTCACCGCCGGGCCCGCCTACGGGCACACCGACGCCCTCGCCGGGCAGCGGCTGAACCTGGAGTTCGTCTCCGCCAACCCGACCGGCCCCGTGCACATCGGCGGCACCCGGTGGGCGGCGGTCGGCGACGCGCTCGGCCGCCTGCTGGAGGCCGCCGGCGCGACCGTGACCCGGGAGTACTACTTCAACGACGCCGGGGCGCAGATCGACCGGTTCGCGCGCAGCCTCGTGGCGGCGGCGCACGGCGGGCCGGTGCCGGAGGACGGCTACGCCGGCGACTACGTCGGCGAGATCGCCGCGCAGGTCGTCGCGGCCGAGCCCGGCGTGCTGGAGCTGCCCGAGGCCGACCAGCAGGAGCGGTTCCGGGTGCGCGGCGTCGAGCTGATGTTCGCCGAGATCAAGCGGACCCTCGCGGCGTTCGGCGTGCGGTTCGACGTCTACTTCAGCGAGCGCACGCTGCACGAGACAGGGGCCCTGGAGAAGGCCATCGCCCGGCTGCGGGAGAACGGCCACGTCTACGAGGCCGACGGCGCCACGTGGCTGCGCACCACCGACTTCGGCGACGACAAGGACCGGCCGCTGGTCAAGAGCGACGGCGACCCCACCTACTTCGCCGCCGACTGCGCCTACTACCTCGACAAGCGCTCCCGCGGCTTCGACAAGGTCGTGATCATGCTCGGCGCCGACCACGCCGGCTACGTCGGCCGCTACCGGGCGCTGGTGGCGGCGGTCGGCGACGATCCCGACGCCAACCTGGAGATCCTGCTCGGCCAGCTGGTCAACCTGGTGCGCGACGGGCGGCCGGTCCGGATGAGCAAGCGGGCCGGCACCGTGGTGCTGCTCGAGGACCTCGTGGAGGCCGTCGGGGCCGACGCGGCGCGCTACGCGCTGGCGCGGGCCTCGGTCGACCAGCAGATCGACCTCGACCTCGACCTGTGGAGCCGGCAGACCAACGACAACCCGGTCTTCTACGTCCAGTACGCGCACGCCCGGATCTCCTCGGTGCTGCGCAACGCCGCCGACCTGGGCATCGCCCTCGGCGAGCCGGGCGACGTCGACACCGCGGTCCTGACCCACGAGCGGGAGAACGACCTGCTGCGGGCGCTCGGGGAGTTCCCGCGGGTGCTGACCTCGGCCGCGGAGCTGCGCGCCCCGCACCGGGTGGCCCGCCACCTGGAGGAGCTGGCCGGCACCTACCACCGGTTCTACGACTCCTGCCGGGTGCTGCCGCGCGGCGACGAGGAGACGACGCCGCTGACCGTCGCCCGGCTGTGGCTGTGCTCGGCGACCGCGGTCGTGCTGCGCAACGGCCTGGGCGTCCTCGGCGTGAGCGCCCCGGAGCGGATGTGAGGGCGCACCCCGCGGGCCCGCTGCACGGCGCGATCTCCCCGCCCCCGTCGGTCGGCCTGCCCCCGGACGACCTCGGCGCGCTCGACCCGGCCGTCTGGCCGCGCTCGGCGGTGCGGGTCGACGGCGAGCTGCACTTGGGCGGCCGGCCGGTCACCGAGCTGGCCCGGGCGCACGGCACCCCGCTGTTCGTCCTGGACGAGGCCGACTTCCGCGGCCGGGCCGCGGACTTCGCGACCGCCTTCGGCGACGCGGACGTGCACTACGCGTCCAAGGCGTTCCTCTGCGGGCAGGTCGCCCGCTGGATTGCCGACGACGGCCTGCACCTGGACGCCTGCTCGGGCAACGAGCTGGCCCTGGCGCTGGCCGCTGGCTTCCCGGCCGGGCGGATCGCGCTGCACGGCAACAACAAGTCCCTGGTGGAGCTGCGGCTGGCCGTCGACGCCGGCATCGGCCACGTCGTCCTGGACTCCTTCGACGAGATCGACCGCCTCGTGCCGCTGGCCGCAGCCCGGGTCGCCGCCGGCGGGCGACCGGTGCCGGTGCTCATCCGCACCACCGTCGGCATCGAGGCGCACACCCACGAGTTCATCGCCACCGCGCACGAGGACCAGAAGTTCGGCTTCTCGCTGGCCACGGGCGACGCGCTGACCGCCGCCGTCCGGGTGATCCGCGAGCCGGCGCTGCGGCTCACCGGCCTGCACAGCCACATCGGCTCGCAGATCTTCGACACCGCCGGCTTCGAGGCCGCCGCGCACCGCGTCGTCGGCCTGCTCGGCCAGGTGCGGCAGGCCACCGGCCAGGTGCTGGACGAGCTGAACCTCGGCGGCGGCTTCGGCATCGCCTACCTGCCCGAGGACGACCCGGTCGGCCCGGGCGACATCGCCCGCCGGCTGCGCACCGTCGTCGCCGCCGAGTGCGCGGCCCTGGACCTGCCGGTGCCCCGGCTGGCCGTCGAGCCCGGGCGGGCGATCGCCGGCCCCGGCACGGTGACGCTGTACGAGATCGGCACGATCAAGCCGGTGCGCCTGGGCAGCGGTGGGCAGGGCGCCCCGCAGGTGCGCAACTACGTCTCGGTCGACGGCGGGATGAGCGACAACATCCGCACCGCGCTCTACGACGCGTCCTACACCTGCGTGCTGGCCAACCGGTCCTCCGACGCCCCCCCGGCGCTGTGCCGGGTCGTCGGCAAGCACTGCGAGAGCGGCGACGTCCTGGTCCGCGACCTGTGGCTGCCGGCCGACGTGCAGCCCGGCGACCTGCTCGCCGTCGCCGCCACCGGGGCCTACTGCTGGTCGATGGCGAGCAACTACAACTACCTGCTCAAGCCGCCGGTGGTCGCCGTCCGGGACGGCGTCGCCACGGAGGTGGTCCGGCGGCAGACACTGGCCGACGTGTTCGCCCTCGACGCCGTCCTCGCCGACGTCCCCGCGCCCGCGCCGGCGCCGTCCCAGCCCGCACCGGAGCACGCCGCCGGAGCCCGGTCGACGAGCTCGCGAGTCGGCGCGGAGGCACGGTCGTGACCGCGCCGCTGCGGGTGGCGCTGCTCGGCTGCGGCACCGTCGGCAGCGCGGTGCTGCGGCTGCTGGCCGACCAGGCCGGCGACCTCACCGCGCGCATCGGCCGGCCGGTGGAGGTCGCCGGGGTCGCCGTCCGCCGTCCCGACCGGCACCCCGACGTCCCCGCGGAGCTGCTCACCACCGACGCGCACGGGCTGGTGACCCGGCCCGACGTCGACCTCGTCGTCGAGGTGATCGGTGGCACCGAGCCCGCCCGGTCGCTGCTCATGGCCGCCTTCGAGGCCGGCAAGTCGGTGGTGAGCGCCAACAAGGCGCTGCTGGCCGACGAGGGCGGCGAGCTGCACGCGGCCGCCGCCAAGGCCGGGGTCGACCTCTACTACGAGGCCGCGGTCGCCGGGGCCATCCCGCTGCTGCGCCCGCTGCGCGAGTCGCTGGCCGGTGACCAGCTGCGCCGGGTGGTCGGCATCGTCAACGGCACCACCAACTACATCCTGTCCCGGATGGCCGAGACCGGGCACGGCTTCACCGAGGCGCTGGCCGAGGCCACCGAGCTCGGCTACGCCGAGGCCGACCCGACTGCCGACGTGGACGGCTTCGACGCCGCCGCCAAGGCCGCGATCCTCGCCTCGCTGGCCTTCCACACCACGGTCACCGCCGCCGACGTCCACCGCGAGGGCATCTCCGCGGTGACCTCGACCGACGTCGCCCGCGCGACGGAGATCGGCTGCACGGTGAAGCTGCTGGCCATCTGCGAGCGGGTGCCCGGGAACGAGGACGGCGAGGGCGACTCGGTGGCCGTCCGCGTGCACCCGGCGATGATCCCGACGACGCACCCGCTGGCCGCCGTCGGCGGGGCGTTCAACGCGGTGTTCGTCGAGGCCGAGGCCGCCGGGCAGCTGATGTTCTACGGCCAGGGCGCCGGCGGCGAGCCGACCGCCAGCGCCGTCCTCGGCGACCTGGTCGCCGTGGCGCGCAACCGGGTCACCGGCACCGCCGGCCCCGGCGTCACCACCTACGCGGGCCTGCCCGCGCGGCCGATCGCGGAGACGCCCACCCGCTACCACGTGAGCCTCGACGTCGCCGACCGCCCGGGAGTGCTCGCCACCGTCGCCCAGGAGTTCGCCCGGCACGGGGTGAGCATCGCCACCGTCCGGCAGGACGGGCGCGGCGACGCCGCGACGCTGGTCATCGTCACGCACAGCGCGCCGGACGCCGCCCTGTCGGCCACGGTGTCCGCGCTCCGGGAGATGCCCGCCGTCCGCGGCGTCACCAGCATCCTGCGCGTGGAGGGACTGTCATGACGACGCAGCTGCCCGTCCGGGGCACCGTCTCCCCGCACTGGCCCGGGCTGATCGAGGCCTACCGCTCCCGGCTGCCGGTCAGCCCGGGCACGCCGGTGGTCACCCTGCAGGAGGGTGCGACCCCGCTGGTGCCGGCACCGGAGCTGTCCCGCCGTACCGGCTGCGAGGTCTACCTCAAGGTCGAGGGGGCCAACCCGACCGGGTCCTTCAAGGACCGCGGGATGACCATGGCCATCACCAAGGCCCGGGAGGAGGGCGCGCAGGCGGTCATCTGCGCCTCCACCGGCAACACCAGCGCCAGTGCCGCCGCCTACGCCGCCCGCGCCGGGCTGGTCTGCGCCGTCCTGGTGCCGACGGGGAAGATCGCGCTGGGCAAGCTCGCCCAGGCGCTGGTGCACGGCGCCAAGCTGCTGCAGGTCGACGGCAACTTCGACGACTGCCTCGCGCTGGCCAGCAAGCTGGCCATCGACTACCCGGTCAGCCTGGTCAACAGCGTCAACCAGTTCCGCATCGAGGGGCAGAAGACCGCCTCCTTCGAGGTCGTCGACGTCCTCGGGGACGCGCCGGACGTGCACTGCCTGCCGGTCGGCAACGCGGGCAACATCACCGCGTACTGGCAGGGCTACCGGGAGTATGCCGCCGACGGCACCGCCTCGCGGACGCCGCGGATGTGGGGGTTCCAGGCCGCCGGGTCCGCGCCGATCGTCACCGGGCACGTCGTGGAGCAGCCGCAGACGATCGCCACCGCCATCCGCATCGGCAACCCGGCGTCCTGGACCAAGGCGCTGGCCGCTCGCGACGAGTCCGGCGGGCGCATCGACGCCGTGACCGACCGCGCCATCCTCGCCGCCTACCGGCTGCTGGCCCGCACCGAGGCGGTGTTCGTCGAGCCGGCGTCCGCGGCCTCGGTCGCCGGGCTGCTGCAGGTCGCGGAGGCCGGGGAGCTGGAGCCCGGCCAGCGGGTGGTCTGCACGGTGACCGGCAACGGCCTCAAGGACCCGGAGTGGGCGATCTCCGGCGCCCCGTCCCCGGTGACGGTGCCCGTGGACGCCGCCGTCGCCGCCGCCAAGCTCGGCCTGTGAGCGGAGCCCCGGCGGTGCGGGTCCGGGTGCCGGCCACCAGCGCGAACCTCGGCCCCGCGTTCGACTGCGCGGGCCTGGCGCTGACCCGGTACGACGAGGTCGAGGTGTCCCTGCTCGACCGCGGGCACACCGAGATCGTCGCCCACGGCGAGGGTGCCGACACCCTCGTCTGCGACGAGACCCACCTGGTCGCCCGCGCCTTCCGGGCGGCGTGCGCACAGCTCGGCTGGGACGCCCCCGGCCTGCGCATCGAGGCCCGCAACGCCATCCCGCAGGGGCGCGGGATGGGCTCCTCGGCCGCCGCCGTGGTCGCCGGCGCGCTGGCCGCCTGGGCGATGTGCCCGGACGTCGAGGTGGTCGACCGGGACGCCGTGCTGCGGCTGACCACCGCGATGGAGGGCCACCCGGACAACGTGGCCGCCTGCCTGCTGGGCGGGTTCACCCTGTCCTGGACCACCGACGCCGGCGCGTCGGCCGACACCCTCCGGGTGCACGACGACGTGCTGCCCGTCGTGCTCGTGCCCGGCGGCACGCTGTCCACGCCGCTCGCCCGCGGGCTGCTGCCCGATGCCGTCCCGCACGCCGACGCGGCCTTCACCGCCGGGCGGGCAGCCCTGCTGGTGCACGCGCTGACGCGCGAACCCGGCCTGCTGGGCGAGGCCACCGAGGACCGGCTGCACCAGCGGCAGCGCGCCGCGGCGATGCCGGACTCCGCGCGGTTGCTCGGGCGGCTGCGCGCCGCGGGGCACGCCGCCGTCGTCTCCGGCGCCGGGCCCAGCCTGCTGGTGCTCACCCGGCGCCACCCCGACGACCCGCCGGGCGACCCGGACGGCGCCGTCCGGGTCCGCGAGGTGGTCGATCTCACCCCACCGGGGTGGATCGTGCTGCCACTCGGGGTGGATCCGCGGGGGGCGCAGGTCACGGGGCCGGCCGAGCGGGTATCGTCTCGGTAACGAGGAACACACCGGTACTCACCAGTGTTGTCGCGTCCATGGGCCCGCACTAGGCTCAGGACGTAGCCGCCCAGCAGGGCGAGCCTCGCGCGGGGCGTTGCAGACGATCTGATGTCCGTCGCCGCACAACGGCTCCGCACCCACTTGATCCGCACCTCCCGCTGCCTGCTCAAGACCACCGGGCGGGGGAGGGACCGGGTCACCCCCTGCGCTGGTAGGCGCAGGTCTCCGCAGGGAAGGACCTGTACGTGAGCGAGACCACCGACCTCGTCACCGCGCCGCAGGGCGCGACCTCCGACGAGGCACCTGCCGCTCCTGGGACGACGGGTCGCACCCGCCGCCGCGGCAGCGGGCTCTCCGGCATGCTGCTGCCCGAGCTGCAGCGGCTGGCCGCCGAGCTCGGCATCTCCGGCACCGGCCGGATGCGCAAGGGCGACCTGGTCGCCGCCATCTCCGCCCGCCAGGTGAACGGCGACGGCGCGGTCGATGCCGCCCCCGCCGCCCCCGTGGCCGAGGCCCCGCGCCCGGCCGCCGCCACGGCTCCGCCGGTCGAGGCGCCCGTGAGCGGGGGCGCCAACGGCGGCCCGGTCACCGCGCCGGCCGAGACCGGTGGCGAGGCCGCGCCGCGCCGCCGGCGCGGGGCCAGCCGCCCCGCCGGCTCGCCGGTCGCCCACGGCAGCGACGGCGACGCGCCCCCCGGCGGTGACGCGGCGCTGGCCGCGGCGCCCGCGGCGCAGGTCGAGGCCCCGGTCGCCGACACCACGGCCCCGGCCCGCGAGCGGACCGACGGCGAGCAGGCCGACGGCGAGCGCCCCGGCGACGACCGCCCGCAGCGCAACCGGGACCGCGGGCGGACCCGCGGCGACCGCGACGGCGGCGAGCGCGCCCCCCGCGGGGATCGGGACGGCGGCGAGCGGCCCGAGCGCGGCCCCCGCACCGACCGCGACGGCCGCGACGGCCGGGCGGAGCGGGACGGCACCCGCGGCCCCGACCGCGGCGAGCGCGGCGGCCGGCCGGACAACCGCACCGACCGCGGCCCGGACACCCGGACCGACCCGCGCAACGACCCGCGCAACGACCCGCGCAACGACCCGCGCAACGACGAGGACGACGACGACTTCGAGGGCGGTCGCGGCCGCCGCGGCCGCCGCTACCGGGACCGCAACCGCCGCGGCACCAACCCCACCCGCGAGCGCTTCGACCAGGGTGAGCCGACGGTCAGCGAGGACGACGTCCTGCTGCCGGTCGCCGGCATCCTCGACGTGCTGGACAACTACGCGTTCGTCCGCACCTCCGGGTACCTGACCGGCCCGAACGACGTGTACGTGTCGCTGTCCCAGGTGCGCCGCCACGGGCTGCGCCGCGGTGACGCCATCACCGGCGCCGTCCGCCAGCCGCGCGAGGGCGAGCGCAAGGACAAGTACAACGCCCTGGTCCGGCTCGACTCGGTCAACGGCCTGGACCCCGACCAGGCGCGCAACCGGCCGGACTTCACCAAGCTGACCCCGCTCTACCCGCAGGAGCGCCTGCGGCTGGAGACCGAGCCGCACCAGCTGACCACCCGGGTCATGGACCTGGTCATGCCGATCGGCAAGGGGCAGCGCGCGCTCATCGTCAGCCCGCCCAAGGCCGGCAAGACGATGGTGCTGCAGTCGATCGCCAACGCGATCACGACGAACAACCCCGAGTGCCACCTCATGGTCGTCCTCGTCGACGAGCGGCCCGAGGAGGTCACCGACATGCAGCGCTCGGTGAAGGGCGAGGTCATCGCCTCGACCTTCGACCGGCCGCCGTCGGACCACACCACGGTCGCGGAGCTGTCCATCGAGCGGGCCAAGCGCCTGGTCGAGATGGGCCACGACGTCGTCGTCCTGCTGGACTCGATCACCCGGCTGGGCCGCGCCTACAACCTGGCGGCCCCCGCCAGCGGGCGGATCCTGTCCGGTGGTGTGGACTCCACGGCGCTGTACCCGCCCAAGCGCTTCCTCGGTGCCGCCCGCAACATCGAGAACGGCGGCTCCCTCACCATCATCGCCTCCGCGCTGGTGGAGACCGGTTCCACGATGGACACGGTCATCTTCGAGGAGTTCAAGGGCACCGGTAACGCGGAGATCAAGCTCGACCGCCGGCTGGCGGACAAGCGGGTCTTCCCGGCCGTCGACGTGAACGCGTCGGGCACGCGCAAGGAGGAGATCCTCATGTCGCCCGACGAGCTGGCCATCGTCATCAAGCTGCGCCGGGTGCTCGCCGCGCTGGAGCCCCAGCAGGCGCTGGAACTGCTGCTGGACAAGCTGCGCAAGACGCGCAACAACGTCGAGTTCCTCATGCAGATCCAGAAGACGACCCTCGGCCCCGAGCGCGATTGAGGAAGGACCCTCCTGCTCCCCGACCCCCGCTCCGCTCGGGCCGGGACCCTGCAGGAGGGCCGTTCCCGTACGTCACCAGCGGTCAGGGACACTGACCAGCTGGACCCGCTGTGCGGCCGGAATGAGCGGCCGGCCGCCGGCGTTCGAGCACCTGGACGACACAGACCCCGGAAGAGGCGACATGAAGCAGGGCATCCACCCCGACTACCACACCACCACGGTGACCTGTGGTTGCGGGAACACCTTCACCACCCGCAGCACGGCGCCCGGCGGCACGCTGACGGTCGAGACCTGCTCGGCCTGCCACCCCTTCTACACGGGCAAGCAGCGGATCCTCGACACCGGCGGCCGCGTGGCCCGCTTCGAGAAGCGCTTCGGCAAGCGCGGCGCGAACGCCGGCCAGTAGCACCCCCGACGGCGCCCGCCCCACCTCGCGTGGGACGGGCGCCGTCGTCGTGTCCGCCCCCTCCCGAGATGAGCACCCCCGCATGAGCAGCTCTCCCGTCGCCGCACCCGACCGGCTGAGCGGGCTGCTGGCCGAGCACGCCGCCCTGGAGACCGAGCTGGCCGACCCGGCCGTGCACGCCGACACCGCCCGGGCCCGCCGGCTGGGCCGCCGCTACGCCCAGCTGGCGCCGCTGGTGGAGACCAAGCGGGCGCTGGACGCCGTCCGCGACGACCTCGCCGCCGCCCGCGAGCTGGCCGCCGACGACGCCTCCTTCGCCGCCGAGGCCGCCGAGCTCGAGCAGCGGGTGCCCCAGCTGGAGGAGCGGCTGCGCTCCCTGCTGGTGCCGCAGGACCCCGACGACGACAAGGACGTCATCCTGGAGATCAAGGCGGGGGAGGGCGGCGCGGAGTCGGCGCTGTTCGCCGGCGACCTGCTGCGCATGTACCTGCGCTACGCCGAGCGGCGCGGCTGGGCCACCGAGGTGCTCGACGCCGTGCCCGCCGAGCTCGGCGGGTACAAGGACGTCGCCATCGCGGTGAAGTCCCGTGGGGCGGGCGGGGGAGCACCCGAGGGCATCTGGGCGCGGCTGAAGTTCGAGGGCGGCGTGCACCGGGTGCAGCGGGTGCCGGTCACCGAGTCGCAGGGCCGCATCCACACCTCCGCCGTCGGCGTCCTCGTGCTGCCCGAGGCCGAGGACGTCGACGTCACCGTGGACCCGAACGACCTGCGCATCGACGTCTTCCGCTCCTCCGGCCCCGGCGGGCAGAGCGTCAACACCACCGACTCCGCCGTGCGGATCACCCA
This sequence comes from Geodermatophilus pulveris, assembly GCF_900188375.1. Classification (GTDB taxonomy): domain Bacteria; phylum Actinomycetota; class Actinomycetes; order Mycobacteriales; family Geodermatophilaceae; genus Geodermatophilus; species Geodermatophilus pulveris. The sequence goes on from NZ_FZOO01000001.1 coordinate 514,553, forward strand.
CCTGCCGACCGGCATCGTGGTCAGCTCGCAGAACGAGAAGAGCCAGCTGCAGAACCGGGAGTCCGCGCTGCGGGTGCTGCGCTCCCGGCTGCTGGCCGCCGCCCGCGAGGAGGCCGCGGCCACCGCCAGCGACCAGCGGCGCAGCCAGGTGCGCACCGTCGACCGCAGCGAGCGGGTGCGCACGTACAACTTCCCGGAGAGCCGGATCTCCGACCACCGGGTCGGCTTCAAGGCGCACAACCTCGACGCCGTGCTGGACGGCGAGCTCGACCCGGTCATCGACGCGCTCACCCGCGCGCACACCGCCGAGCTGCTGGCGGCCGGCTCCTGAACACCCGGCACCTCCTGGCCGACGCCGCGCGCCGGCTCGCCGCCGCCGGGGTCGACTCCCCGCGGGTGGACGCCGACCTGCTGCTGGCCCACGTGCTCGGGACCACCCGCAGCGGCCTGCTGACCCTCGGCGAGGTGCCCGACGAGGCGGCCGCGCGGTTCGCCGACCTCGTCGGCCAGCGTGCCGACCGGGTGCCGCTGCAGCACCTGACCGGTCGCGCCCCGTTCCGACACCTGGAGCTGGCCGTGGGCCCCGGCGTCTTCGTGCCCCGGCCGGAGACCGAGCAGCTGGTCGAGTGGGCGCTGGCCCGGCTGGCCACGATCGCCGCCCCGGTGGTCGTCGACCTGGGCAGCGGGTCGGGGGCGATCGCGCTGTCGATCGCCCACGAGCACCCCGGTGCGCGGGTCACCGCGGTGGAGCGCGACCCGGTCGCGGTGGAGTGGACGCGGGCCAACGCCGCCGCGCGCGCCGCGGCGGGGGACACCCCGGTCGAGGTGTGCACCGGCGACATGACCGACCCCGGCCTGCTGCGCGACCTCGACGGCGGCGTGGACCTCGTCGTCTCCAACCCGCCCTACGTGCCCGACGGCGCCGCGGTGCCGCGGGAGGTCGCCGACCACGACCCCCCGCTGGCGCTGTGGGGCGGGCCGGACGGCCTCGACGTCGTCCGCGGGCTGCTGCGCACCGGCGCCCGGCTGCTGCGCCCCGGCGGGGCACTGGGCATCGAGCACGCGGACGCGCAGGGCGGTGCCCTGCCCGCGCTGGTGCGCGCCTCCGGCGGGTGGGCCGACGTCGCGGACCACCCCGACCTGGCCGGCCGCCCCCGGTACACGACCGCCTCCCGGACCGGGGGATGACACACTCGCCCCCCGTGGCCGACCTCTACGACTGCTCCGACCCCGACGCACGCGCCGCCGGGCTGGACGCCGCCGCGGCGGCCATCGGGGAGGGCGAGCTGGTGCTCATGCCCACCGACACCGTCTACGGCGTCGCCGCCGACGCCTTCACCCCGCCGGCGGTCGCCGCGCTGCTGGCCGCGAAGAACCGCGGCCGCACCATGCCGGTGCCGGTCCTCATCGGCGAGGCGTCCACCCTGGTGGGCCTGGTCACCGTCGTCCCGCCGGTCGCGACCCGGCTGGCCGAGGCGTTCTGGCCCGGTGGGCTGACCCTCGTGGTCGAGCACGCGGCGTCGCTGGCCTGGGACCTCGGCGACGCCGAGGGGACGGTCGCCGTCCGGCTGCCCGACGACGCCGTGGCCCGCGACCTGCTGCGGCGCACCGGCCCGCTGGCGGTCTCCAGCGCCAACCGCTCCGGCCGCCCGGCCGCCACCACCGCCGGGGAGGCGGTCGCCCAGCTCGGCAGCCGCGCCGCCGTCGTCCTGGACGACGGCCCCCGCACCGGCTCCGCGGCGAGCACCATCGTCGACTGCACGGTGCCGGCCCCGCGGGTGCTGCGCGTCGGTGCGATCCCGGTCGACCGGCTGCGCGAGGTCGTCCCCGAGCTCGTCGACTGAGGAAGGACCCCGTCCTCCTCACCGCTCGCACGCTCGCGGCGAGCCGCTGGACGGGGCCGCCGTCGCACCCGCCGAGGACCCTCCGGGCCCGTCGACGGGCACGACACCGCGGCAGGTGTCGCCCCGAGCGGTCGCCGGTTGGCGGTGGGCCGGTGCCCGGGGCGATACCGTGGGACTCCAGTCCGTCGTCGATCCCCGGGAGATCCGCCGCGATGAGCACGCTCTCCCGGGGCCCCGTCCCCGGCGCCGCCTGACCCATGCGCGAGTACGTCGTCGTCCTGCTCACGGCGGGGCTGGTCACCTTCCTGGCCACCCCGGTGGTGCGGGTCGCGGCGGTCCGGCTGCGCATGATGGCCGCGCCCCGCGAGCGCGACGTGCACGTCATCCCCACACCGCGCGGGGGCGGGGTGGCGATGTACCTGGGGGTCGCCGCGGCGATCCTGGTCGCCACCCGGCTGCCCGCGCTGCAGCGGACGTTCGACGACTCCCAGACCGCCGCCGTCCTGGTCGCCGGGGGGCTGATCTGCGCCCTCGGGGTGCTCGACGACAAGTTCGGCCTCGACGCGCTCACCAAGCTCACCGGCCAGATCGCCGCGGCCGGCGTCATGGTGCTGCTCGGCGTCCAGCTGGCCTTCGTCTTCCTGCCGGTCGCCGACATCGGGACGCTCTCCCTCGGCCCGGACATCGGCGTCCCGCTCACGCTCCTGCTCACCGTCGCCACGGTCAACGCGCTCAACTTCATCGACGGCCTCGACGGCCTGGCCGCCGGCGTCTCCGCGATCGCCGCGCTGGCCTTCTTCGCCTACAGCTACAACCTGGGCATCGAGGGCTACGACGACATCGCCAGCGCCCCGACGCTGATCACCGCGGTGCTGGCCGGCGCCTGCCTGGGCTTCCTGCCGCACAACTTCAGCCCGGCCCGCATCTTCATGGGCGACTCCGGCTCGATGCTCGTCGGCCTCATGCTGTCGGCGGCCGCGGTCTCCGCGACCGGGCAGGCCGACCCGCAGACGTTCGACTCCGCGGCCACCCTGCTCCCGCTGGCCCTGCCGCTGCTGGTGCCGATCGCGGTGCTGTCCATCCCGTTCATCGACCTGGTCATGGCCGTCGTCCGCCGCAGCCTGCGCGGGCGCTCGCCGTTCTCACCGGACAAGATGCACCTGCACCACCGGCTGCTGGCGATCGGCCACTCGCACCGGCGCGCGGTGCTGGTCATGTACTTCTGGGCGGCCCTGCTCTCCTTCGGCGCGGTCGGCCTGTCCATCACCGGCGGGCGGGCCGAGCTGCTGGCCTCCATCGCGGTGCTGCTCGTGCTCGGCGTCGTCGTCGTGCTCAGCCCGCGCACCCGGCGGGCCGCCCGCGAGGCGCGCGCCGCCGAGCTGGCCGCGCAGCGGCGGCGCAGCCGGGCCGACCACCCCACCGCGCGCGCGGTCCGCGCCACCGCCGGCCGGCCCGGTGACCCGGCCGCCAAGCCGTCCCCCCAGGGAGTCCGATGACCGCCGCCGGCACCGACCGCCAGGCCCCGTGGGACCTGTCCTTCCTCCGCGTGGGGACGGCGGTGACCGCGGGCCTGACCGCCGTCGCCGCGCCGGTCGCCGGCCTGCTCGCCGGGTCCGGCGCGGCGGTGGGGGTGCTGCTGGGCGCCGCCGTCGTCGCGTCCTTCTTCGTCCTGTCCGGCCTGGTCATCGCCTGGGCGGGGCGGCACGGCGACGCCTACACGCTCCCGGCGGCGCTCGGCTCGTTCGTCGTGAAGATCCTGCTGCTGGCCGCGGTGCTGCAGGCCCTGCCGGCCGACGGCTGGGTCGACCGGCGTGCGCTGGCCTGGACGGTGGTCGCCGGCGCCCTGGTGTGGAGCGTGGTCCAGCAGCGGTGGGTGTGGACCCGCCGGCTGTACTACGTCCCCCCGCCGGACCCACCCCCGCCCGCGGGGCCGCCCCTGCCGCCGGGAGGCGGCCCGACACGCGGCTGATAGTGTCCCGCCGATGGCCGAGGACAGCTCCTCCACCGGGGGTCCTCGACCCCGACCTGCACAGTCTGCCGTCCGTCAGCCCAGCGGGGCCGACATCGGCTGGGGCATCACCGGGACCATGCTCTCGGGGATCGTCGTGTGGGGCGGGGTCGGGATGGCGCTCGACCGCTGGTGGGGCACCCAGTTCGTCGCCCTGATCGGCGTGCTCCTCGGCCTGACGGTGGCCATCTACCTGGTGGTCGTCAAGTACGGCGCCCTGCCCCCGGCCGAGGGGCCGGGGCGCACCGGCTCCACCCGGGGCGGGCGGAGTGGCCCGACCAGGACGCAGAAGGGACAACGGTGACCTCCAGCGCCCACGCGCTCACCGACGTGCTCGCCGTCGAGAGCGACCCGGGCGGCGGCTTCGTCGCCCCGACCATCGCGGAGTTCTACCCGCCGGCGATCTTCGAGTTCTCCGTCCTGGGCATCGACTTCTCGATCACCCGGATCATCCTGATCTTCTGGCTCGCCACCGCCGCGATGCTCGTGTTCCTGCTGCTGACCGCCCGGAACGCCTCGATCGTGCCGAGCAAGCTGCAGTACATCGGGGAGAGCGGCTACTCGCTGATCCGCGACGGGATGGCCCGCGACGTCATCGGCCCCAAGGGCCTGCCGTTCGCGCCGTTCCTCGCCTCGCTGTTCTTCTTCATCCTGTTCAACAACTTCATGAGCATCTTCCCGTTCGCGCAGATCTCGCCGAACTCGAAGTTCGCGATCCCGCTGGTCCTCGCGGTGATCGTCTGGGTGCTCTACAACTACATCGGCATCAAGGAGCAGGGCGCGGCGCGCTACTTCAAGGACGCCGCCATCCCGCCCGGCGTCCCGGCCGCCGCGCTGATCCTGGTGACTCCGATCGAGCTGCTGCAGGTCTTCGTGATCCGGCCGTTCACCCTCGCCGTGCGGCTCTTCGCCAACATGTTCGCCGGCCACATGCTCCTGGTGGTGTTCTCGCTCGGTGCCGTCTACCTGTTCAGCGTGGGCAACTTCTCGGTGGTCTTCGCGCCGCTGTCGTTCCTGATGGCGCTGATCATGACCTTCTTCGAGCTGCTGGTCATCTTCCTGCAGGCCTACGTCTTCACCGTGCTCACCGCGACCTACCTCAACGGCGCGGTCGAGCCGGCCCACTGACCGCACCACCCCGCACCACCCCCCGCCAGCCGCCCGGGACGACCCCGGGCGACCGACACAGGAGGAAACCCAAGCAATGGACGCTTTGGCAGAGCTGACCGGCAGCATCGGTTCGGTCGGCTACGGCCTGGCCGCGATCGGCCCGGGCATCGGTGTCGGCATCGTGTGGGCCGCCTACATCCAGGCGACCGCCCGGCAGCCCGAGTCCGCCGGCCTGACCCGGACCTACGCGTTCCTCGGCGCCGCACTCTCCGAGGCGCTGGCGCTCATCGGCCTGGTCGTGCCCTTCATCTTCGGTCAGTGACCTGGTCCCCGGGTCGGACCCCATCTGACGTAGGGACGTGCAGAGCATGAACACCTTGGCTGCGGAGTCGGCCAACCCGCTGCTCCCCCCGGTGGGGGAGATCATCATCGGGACGATCACCTTCGCCATCGCGTTCTTCGTGCTGGCGAGGTTCGTCTGGCCGCGCTTCGAGCAGGTCTTCCGGGCCCGCCGCGAGGCGATCGAGGGCGGCATCGAGCGGGCCGAGGCCATGCAGGCCGAGGCCAAGGCGGCGCTCGAGCGCTACCAGGCGCAGCTGGCCGAGGCCCGGACCGAGGCGGCACAGATCCGCGACCAGGCCCGGGCGGAGGGCCAGCAGATCCTCGAGGAGCTGCGGGCCCAGGCCCAGCAGGAGTCCGCCCGGATCGTCGCCCGGGGCGAGGAGCAGCTGGCCGCCAACCGCCAGCAGGTGGTCAACGAGCTGCGCGGGCAGATCGGCGCGCTGGCCGTCGACCTCGCCGGCCGGGTCGTCGGCGAGTCCCTGGAGGACTCCGCCCGCCGCAGCGGCACCGTCGACCGGTTCCTCGACCAGCTCGACGGCATGTCCGCCGGGGCCTCCCCGAACGGCCGCGGCGGGGCCACCGGCAGCTCGGTGTACGTCCAGGGCGACCGCTGATGGACGCCTCCAGCCGCGGGGCGCTGACCGCGGTCCGAGAGCGTCTGGCCGAGCTCACCCGGCCGGCGTCCGGCCTGCTGGAGAAGGCACGCGACCGCATCACCGGCCAGGACCGCGCCGCCACCAGTGACGAGATGCTCGCCCTGGCCGACGAGCTGTTCGCCGTCGCCCGGCTGCTCGACGGCCAGGTCGCCCTGCGCCGGGCGCTGTCCGACCCGTCGGGCTCCCCGTCCGACCGGGCCGGCGTGGCCCGGCGGCTGCTCTCCGGCCGGGTCTCCGACGTCACGCTGGACCTGGTCGAGACCGCGGCCCGGCAGCGCTGGTCGCGGCCGCTGGACCTGGTGGAGGCGACCGAGGCCCTGGCCACGGACGCCGCCCTGGAGGCCGCCGAGGCCCGCGGCGAGCTCGACGGCGTCGAGGACGAGCTGTTCCGGTTCGGACGTATCGTCGGCGGCGATGCCCAGCTGTCCCGGATCCTCAGCGACCGCACGGCCCCGGCCGAGGGCAAGGCGGCGCTGCTCGAGCAGCTGCTGGCCGGCCGGGTCAGCCCGGTCACCGCGCTGCTGCTGCGCGGCCACCTCAGCGGGCGGGCGGTCGGCAACGCCGAGAACGTCGTCGAGCGGCTCTCCGAGGCGGCCTCCCGCCGCCGCGGCCAGTCGGTGGCCCGCGTGACCAGCGCCGTCGAGCTGACCACGGAGCAGGAGCGCCGGCTGGCCGAGCTGCTGACCCGCCTGTACTCCCGGCCGATCGGCCTGCAGGTGACCGTCGACCCCGCCGTCCTCGGCGGCCTGGTCATCCGCGTCGGCGACGAGGTCATCGACGGCAGCGTCGCGCACCGCCTCGAGGTCGCCGGCCGACGACTCGTCGGCTGACCGGCGACCCACCCAGACACCACCCGAGCAGGGAAGAGGACACCACGCCATGGCCGAGCTGACGATCTCCGCGGACGAGATCCGCAGTGCCATCCAGAACTACGTCACCGAGTTCTCGCCGGACGTCTCGCGCGAGGAGGTCGGGATCGTCACCGAGGCCGGCGACGGCATCGCCCGCGTCGAGGGCCTGCCCTCGGTCATGACCAACGAGCTGCTCGAGTTCGAGAGCGGCGTCCGCGGCCTGGCGCTGAACCTCGACGTGCGCGAGGTCGGCGTCGTCGTCCTCGGCGACTACGCCGGGATCGAGGAGGGCCAGCAGGTCCGCCGCACCGGGGAGGTCCTCTCCGTCCCGGTCGGCGACGGCTACCTCGGCCGCGTGGTCGACCCGTTGGGCAACCCGATCGACGGGGCCGGCCCGGTCACCACCACCGGCCGCCGCGCCCTGGAGCTGCAGGCGCCCACCGTGGTCCAGCGGCAGTCGGTGCACGAGCCGATGCAGACCGGCATCAAGGCCATCGACGCCATGACCCCGATCGGCCGCGGCCAGCGCCAGCTGGTCATCGGCGACCGGCAGACCGGCAAGACCGCGATCGTCACCGACACGATCATCAACCAGAAGGCCGCCTGGGCCACCGGCGACCCGGCCCAGCAGGTCCGCTGCATCTACGTCGCCGTCGGTCAGAAGGGCTCCACGATCGCCGCCATCCGCGCCTCGCTGGAGGAGGCCGGCGCGATGGAGTACACGACCATCGTCGCCGCCCCCGCCTCGGAGGCCGCGGGCTTCAAGTACATCGCCCCCTACACCGGCTCGGCCATCGGCCAGCACTGGATGTACGAGGGCAAGCACGTGCTGATCGTGTTCGACGACCTGTCCAAGCAGGCCGAGGCCTACCGCGCGGTCTCCCTGCTGCTGCGCCGCCCGCCGGGCCGCGAGGCCTACCCCGGCGACGTCTTCTACCTCCACTCCCGGCTGCTGGAGCGCTGCGCGAAGCTCTCCGACGACCTGGGCGCCGGCTCGATGACCGGTCTGCCGCTGGTGGAGACCAAGGGCAACGACGTGTCGGCCTACATCCCGACCAACGTCATCTCGATCACCGACGGGCAGATCTTCCTCGAGACGGGTCTGTTCAACTCCGGTGTCCGCCCGGCGATCAACGTCGGCATCTCGGTCTCCCGCGTGGGTGGCTCCGCACAGATCAAGGCGATGAAGTCCGTCGCCGGCCGGCTGCGCCTGGACCTCGCCCAGTACCGCGAACTGGAGGCCTTCGCCTCGTTCTCCTCCGACCTGGACGCCTCCAGCCGGGCCACCCTCGAGCGGGGCCAGCGGCTGGTCGAGCTGCTCAAGCAGGGCCAGTACGAGCCCTACCCGGTGGAGCGCGAGGTCGTCTCCCTGTGGCTGGGCACCACCGGCAAGCTGGACCGGGTGCCGGTGTCCGAGGTGCGCCGCTTCGAGCGGGAGTTCCTGGACTTCGTCGCCCGCAACCACGGCGGCGTCTTCGACGGGATCCGGCAGAGCCGGACGCTCGGGGACGACGCCGTGCAGGGCCTGGAGTCCGCCGTCGAGCAGTTCTACGGCCAGTTCCAGACCTCCGACGGCGCGACGCTGCGGGTGCACGAGGAGGAGGCCGAGGCGATGGACGCGTCCGAGCGCGGCCAGGAGCGCGTCCAGGTCAAGCGGAGCGCCTGACCGTGGCCAGCAACCTCCGCGCGCTGCGCCGCCGCATCCGCTCCACCAAGTCGACGAAGAAGATCTTCTCGGCGCAGGAGCTGATCGCCGGTGCCCGCATCGTGCGTGCCCAGGCCCGGGTGGAGGCGTCCAAGCCCTACGCCCGGGAGATCACCCGGGTGCTGTCGGCCCTGGCGGGGTCGGCGTCGCTGGACCACCCGCTGCTCACCGAGCGGCAGGGTGCCCGGCGGGCGGCGGTGCTGGTGATCACCTCCGACCGTGGCTTCGCCGGCTCCTACAACGTCAACGTGCTGCGCCGCACGGAGGAGCTGCTGTCCCTGCTGCGCCAGGAGGGCAAGGAGCCGGTCCTCTACGTCGTCGGCCGCAAGGGCGAGACCTACTACTCCTTCCGCAACCGCCCGGTGGCCGAGACCTTCACCGGGTTCTCCGAGCAGCCCGGCTACGCCGACGCCCAGCGCGTCGGCGAGCAGCTCATCGCCGCCTTCACCGCCGGTGAGGACGACGACGAGGGCGGCGCCGGTGCCGACGGGGTCCTCGGGGTGGACGAGCTGCACATCGTCTACACCGAGTTCCGGTCGCTGCTCGCGCAGATCCCGGTCGCCAAGCGGATGGCCCCGCTGGAGGTCGAGGAGGTCGAGGAGTTCGACTACGAGCGCGAGGACCGGGCCGCCGGGCGCACCGGCGACTCCGGCGTCCCGACGTCCTACGAGTTCGAGCCCTCGCCGGACGCGCTGCTCGACGCCCTGCTGCCCAAGTACGTGACGACGCGCATCTTCGCCGCGATGCTGGAGTCGGCGGCGTCGGAGTCGGCGTCCCGGCGGCGGGCCATGAAGTCGGCCTCGGACAACGCCGAGGAGCTGGCGAAGAACCTGTCCCGGCAGGCGAACCAGGCCCGCCAGGCGGAGATCACCCAGGAGATCAGCGAGATCGTCGGTGGCGCGGACGCCCTGGTGTCCGCCGGCGCCGACGACTGACCCGACCCACCCCAGACAGACAGTCCCAGGGCAGGAGAGCACCACACATGACCGTCACCGAGGACCGTCCGACCACCCAGACGAGCGGCCGCGTCGTCCGGGTCACCGGACCGGTCGTCGACGTCGAGTTCCCGCGCGACGCGATGCCCGACCTGTACAACGCCCTGGAGGTGGAGGTCACCCTCGCCGACCTGGGCAAGACGCTGACCCTCGAGGTCGCCCAGCACCTGGGCGACAACGTGGTCCGCACCATCTCCATGCAGCCGACCGACGGCCTCGTCCGCGGGGCGGACGTCCGGGACACCGGGTCGGCGATCTCCGTACCGGTCGGGGACGTGACCACCGGCCACGTGTGGAACGCGCTGGGCCAGTGCCTGGACACCCCCGGCTACGGCCTGGACGCACCGCGCTGGACGATCCACCGGCACGCGCCGCGCTTCGACCAGCTCGAGGGCCGCACCGAGATGCTGGAGACCGGCATCAAGGTCATCGACCTGCTGACCCCGTACGTGGCCGGCGGGAAGATCGGCCTGTTCGGCGGCGCCGGCGTGGGCAAGACGGTGCTCATCCAGGAGATGATCCGCCGCGTCGCCCAGGAGTTCGGTGGTGTGTCGGTGTTCGCCGGGGTCGGCGAGCGCACCCGCGAGGGCAACGACCTGATCACCGAGATGACCGAGTCCGGGGTCATCGAGTCCACGGCGCTGGTGTTCGGCCAGATGGACGAGCCGCCGGGCACCCGGCTGCGGGTCGCGCTGTCGGCGCTGACGATGGCGGAGTACTTCCGCGACGAGCAGAACCAGGACGTGCTGCTCTTCATCGACAACATCTTCCGGTTCACCCAGGCCGGGTCCGAGGTGTCCACGCTGCTGGGCCGGATGCCCTCCGCGGTGGGCTACCAGCCCACCCTCGCCGACGAGATGGGCGAGCTGCAGGAGCGCATCACCTCCACCCGCGGCCACTCGATCACCTCGCTGCAGGCGATCTACGTGCCCGCCGACGACATCACCGACCCGGCGCCGCACACCACGTTCGCCCACCTCGACGCGACGACCGTGCTCAGCCGGCCGATCTCGGAGAAGGGCATCTACCCGGCCGTGGACCCGCTGGACTCCACCAGCCGGATCCTCGACCCGCAGTACGTGGGCCAGGAGCACTATGCGATCGCCCAGACGGTGAAGCAGGTGCTGCAGCGCTACCAGGAGCTGCAGGACATCATCGCCATCCTCGGCATCGACGAGCTCTCCGAGGAGGACAAGGTCACGGTCAACCGGGCCCGCCGCGTGGAGCGCTTCCTGTCCCAGAACATGTTCGTCGCGGAGGCCTTCACCGGTCAGCCGGGGTCGTTCGTGCCGGTGGCCGAGACCCTGCAGGCGTTCAAGGCGATCACCGACGGCGAGTACGACAGCACGCCGGAGCAGGCCTTCTTCATGTGCGGTGGCCTCGAGGACCTCGAGCGCAACGCCGACAAGCTGAAGAAGAACTGAGCGGGGCCCCCTGACCGGGGGACCCCCCGTAGCACCTTCGGACGGCCGGTTCCCCCCGAGGGGGGAGCCGGCCGTTCCCGTGTGTCCGGCCGGTGGTGTGGGGTAGCCCCCGCCGGGCAGCGCGCACCCCGGTGCGCGCTGCTCCAGGGCCCGCCCCGCCGTGCCGATGACGGTCGGGGCGCCCGGGTGGTGCGGACGACGATCGGGAGAGCGCACGTGGACGGCACGACGGTGAGCAGGACGGACGGCACCGACTGGAGCTGGCCGCCGTCGGCCCCCGTGCCCCACGTGGGCGGCCGGCCGTTCCACACCGACTCGTGGGCGCCCGCCTCCACGGTCCGTCGCCCCTGGGTGCGGGTGGGCCGCTGGACCCTGCTGTACCGCCGCTGCGCCTGAAGAAGGACCCCGTCCCACCCACCCTCCGCAGGCTCAGGGCGGTGCCCTGGACGGGGCCGTGCCCCACCCCGCAGCCTCGCGTCGGGGCCCCCGGCTGCGCCGCTAGAGTGGGCCGACCCGTCGCCGTGTCCCTCCCGGGCGTGGCGATCCGTACCGCCGGTCCGTGGACCCGAGGGAGTGTCGTGGCGACCCTGCATGTCGAGTTGGTGGCCGTCGAGCGGATGATCTGGTCCGGCGAGGCCAGCATGGTCGTGGCGCGCACCACCGAGGGCGAACTCGGCGTCCTCCCCGGCCACGCCCCGCTGCTCGGCCAGCTCGCCGAGGGGGGAATCGTGACCGTGCGCACCGTCGAGGGCGAGGACATGGTCGTCGCGGCCCACGGCGGCTTCCTGTCGGTCACCGACCGGGGCGTGTCCATCCTGGCCGAGACCGCCGAGATCTCCGGCGAGATCGACGTCGAGCGCGCGCGCGAGGCGCTGCGCCGGGCCGAGTCCGCCGGCGACGACCCCGAGGCCGTGGCCGCGGCGAGGCGGGCCCAGTCGCGGCTGCGTGCCGCCGGTCAGGACGCCTGAGCCCCAGCGCCCCCTCCCGACGACCCGCGGCAGCCCCGGATGATGGCCGAACTACTCGTCCTGGTCGCCGTCGTGGGTGTCGTCGCGCTGGTCGTCGCCTTCCTGCTCCGCCGCCGCTTCCTGCTCTCCGGCCTCGGTGCGGTCACCATGTGGCTGCGGCCGACCGGCGCACCGCGCTGGTCGGTGGGGGTGGCCTGGTACGGCGGTGACGCCCTGCTCTGGTACCGGGCGGTGTCCCTGTCGGTCCGCCCGCAGCAGCGGCTGTGCCGCTCGGAGTTCCAGATCCAGGGACGGCGCCGCGCCGGGGCCGCCGACGTCTCCCTGCCCGCCGACGTCGTCGTGCTCGCCTGCCGGACCGCCGCCGGGCCCCGCGAGCTGGCGATGGACACCTCGACGGTGACCGGCTTCCTGTCCTGGGTGGAGTCCGCCCCGCCTGTCCGCTGAGGGAGGACCCCCTGCCCCCCACCGCTCGCACGCTCGCGGCGGGTCCCTGCAGGGGGCCGTTCCATCACGTTTCTCTACGGCCCGCGCGCTGGGCGTGCGCGCCGCTGTGCGCGCCGGGCTCCCACAGCACGTCCCCGCCCGGGTTGGCGACGCGGGAGAGGATGAACAGCAGGTCCGACAGCCGGTTGAGGTAGCGCGCGGTCTCGCCGTTGGTGCGCTCGCCGTCGACGTCCAGCAGCGCCCACACGCTGCGCTCGGCCCGGCGGACGACGACCCGCGCCTGGTGCAGCAGCGCGGCCAGCGGCGTGCCGCCGGGCAGGATGAAGCTGGTCAGCGACGGCAGCGCCTCGTTGTGCCGGTCGCAGGCCGCCTCCAGCCGCTCGGTGTAGGCGGCGGTCACCCGCAGCGGCGGGTACTCGGGGTCGGGCGCGATCGGCGTGGACAGGTCCGCGCCGACGTCGAACAGGTCGTTCTGCACGCTGCGCAGCAGCCCGGTGAGCTCCGCGGGCGGCGACCCGAGGGCCAGCGCCACGCCGATCACGCTGTTGGCCTCGTCCACGTCGGCGTAGGCCACCAGGCGCGGGTCGGTCTTGGTCACCCGGCTCATGTCCCCGAGGTGGGTCTGGCCGGCGTCGCCGGTCTTCGTGTAGATGCGGGTCAGCCGGACGGTCATGCGAGCGAGCCTAGAAGAAGGACCCTCCTGCCCCCCACTCCTCGCCGACGCTCGGAGCGGGTCCCGACAGGAGGGCCGTTCCGGCAGGTCACCGAGCTCGCGGGCGGGACCCTGCAGCGGGGCCCCGTAGGGTGGCCCGGTGGAGTGCTTCGAGGTCACCGGCGGCACGGCCCTGACCGGCCGGGTGCGGGTCACCGGCGCCAAGAACAGCGCCCTCAAGCTCATGGCGGCCGCGCTGCTGGCCGCCGGGCGGACCACCATCGACGAGGTCCCCGACATCCTCGACGTGGCGATCATGAGCGAGGTGCTGCGGCGGCTGGGCTGCGAGGTGAGCTACGAGCGGCACCCGCAGGGCGGCGGCGGACGGCTGGTCGTGGACGTCCCCGACCAGCCCTCCACGGAGACCGACTACGACCTGGTCCGCCGGATGCGCGCCTCGATCAGCGTGCTCGGCCCGCTGGTCGCCCGGTGCGGGTCGGCCAAGGTGGCCCTGCCCGGCGGTGACGCGATCGGCTCCCGCGGCCTGGACATGCACATCTCCGGCCTGGAGCGGCTCGGCGCCACCATCCACAGCGAGCACGGCTTCCTGGTCGCCTCCGCGCCGCGGCTGACGGGCACCACCATCTGGCTGGACTTCCCGTCGGTGGGGGCCACGGAGAACCTGGTCATGGCCGCGGTGCTGGCCGAGGGCACCACCGTCATCGACAACGCCGCCCGCGAGCCGGAGATCGCCGACATCTGCGCGATGCTCACCGCGATGGGCGCGCAGATCGAGGGCGCCGGCACGTCGACGATCACCGTCGACGGGGTGCCGTCGCTCAAGCCGGTCACCTACACCACCGTCCCCGACCGGATCGTCGCCGGCACCTGGGCCATCGGGGCGGTGATGACCCGCGGGGACGTCGTCATCGAGCGCGCGGTCGCCGACCACCTCACCGTGGCGCTGGCCAAGCTCACCGACGCCGGGGCGCACGTGGAGCCGCTGCCCGACGGGCTGCGGGTGGCGATGGAGGGCCGCCCGCGCTGCGTGGACGTCGTCACGCTGCCCTACCCGGGCTTCCCGACCGACCTGCAGCCGATGGCGGTCGCGCTCGCGGCGGTGTCGACGGGGACGGCCCTGATCACCGAGAACGTGTTCGAGGGCCGCTTCATGTTCGCCAACGAGCTGGTCCGGCTCGGCGCCTCGGTGCGCATCGACGGGCACCACGCCGTCGTCCGCGGCCGGGAGCGGCTGTCCAGCGCGCCGGTGCTGGCCACCGACATCCGCGCCGGTGCCGGCCTGGTGCTGGCCGGGCTGGTCTCCGACGGCGTCACCGAGGTGCAGGACGTGCACCACGTCGACCGGGGCTACCCCGACTTCGTCACCCAGCTGCGCGGCCTGGGAGTGCAGATCGAGCGGGTCCAGCGCCCCTCCTGAAGGAGGGCCCTCGCTAGGTGGAGGGGAAGCCGGCGGCCAGGGCGCGGGCGCGGGGAGCGTCCTCGGGGAAGACCAGCACCTCGGCACGGTGCGGCCCCGGGAAGCGGACCGTGGAGCGGATGCCGGCGTCGGAGAGCACCGCGCGCAGCGCCAGGGCGGAGTCCCGGCCGGTCATCGTGGCCACCCGGGTGAGCAGGCCGTCGTCGGCCGGCGGGCGGCGGCGCGGGTCGCTGCGGAAGGCCCAGCGCAGGAACAGCGCGAGCCCGGCGATCACCGTGAAGGCGATCACCGGACCTGCCAGGTAGTGCGTGCCGGCCACGGGTGACATCACGGGCCTCCTCTCCCGCCAGCGAGTGTGCCATCGGTGCGGGCACCGGCCGTGCGCTCCCTACTGGCCGGTAACACCGCCTACACTCCGCGGCCATGCCGTTCCCGTCGACGCCGGGGGAGCGCGACCGCCCCTGGGTCATGCGCACCTACGCCGGCCACTCCTCCCCGGCCGAGTCCAACGCGCTGTACCGGCGCAACCTCGCCAAGGGGCAGACCGGCCTGTCGGTGGCCTTCGACCTGCCGACGCAGACCGGGTACGACCCCGACCACGAGCTGTCGGCCGGCGAGGTGGGCAAGGTCGGCGTGCCGGTCGCCCACCTCGGCGACGTGCGGGCGCTGTTCGACGGCATCCCGCTGGACGGCATGAACACGTCGATGACGATCAACGCCACCGCGATGTGGCTGCTCGGCCTCTACCAGGTGGTCGCGGAGGAGAACGGGCACGACGTCAGCGCCCTGGCGGGCACGACGCAGAACGACATCATCAAGGAGTACCTGTCGCGGGGCACCCACGCGTTCCCGCCGGGGCCGAGCATGCGGCTGGTCACCGACATGGTCGCCTACACGGTGACGGCCATGCCGCGGTGGAACCCGATCAACATCTGCAGCTACCACCTGCAGGAGGCCGGGGCCACGCCGGTGCAAGAGATCGCCTACGCGATGAGCACCGCGGTCGCCGTCCTGGACTCGGTGCGCGACTCCGGCCAGGTGCCGGCCGAGCGCTTCGGGGACGTCGTCGCCCGCATGTCCTTCTTCGTCAACGCGGGTGTCCGCTTCGTCGAGGAGATGTGCAAGGTGCGCGCCTTCACCCAGCTCTGGGACGAGCTGGCGCGCGACCGCTACGGCGTGCAGGACCCGCGCGACCGCCGGTTCCGCTACGGCGTGCAGGTCAACTCCCTGGGCCTGACCGAGGCGCAGCCGGAGAACAACGTCCAGCGGATCGTGCTGGAGATGCTCGCCGTCACCCTCTCCCGGGACGCCCGCGCCCGCGCGGTCCAGCTGCCGGCGTGGAACGAGGCGCTCGGCCTGCCCCGGCCGTGGGACCAGCAGTGGTCGCTGCGGCTGCAGCAGGTGCTGGCCCACGAGACCGACCTGCTGGAGTACGACGACCTGTTCACCGGCTCGGTCGTCGTGGAGCGCAAGGTCGCCGAGCTGGTCGAGGGCGCCCGCGCGGAGATGGCGCGGGTCGAGGAGCTCGGCGGGGCGGTCGCCGCCGTCGAGTCCGGCTACATGAAGGGCCGGCTGGTGGCCTCGCTGGCCGAGCGCCGCCGCCGGATCGAGAGCGGCGAGGACGTCGTCGTCGGGGTGAACCGGTTCGAGGCCACCGAGCCCAACCCGCTGCTGGCCGACCTCGACGGCGCCATCCAGGTGGTCGACCCCGCGGTCGAGGCGGCCGCCTGCGCGTCGGTGCAGGAGTGGCGCGCCCGCCGCGAGCCGGAGCCGGTGCGCCGCGCGCTGGACCGGCTGCGCGCGGCGGCCGGCACCGACGAGAACCTGATGGTCGCCACCCTGGAGTGCGTCCGCGCCGGGGTGACGACGGGGGAGTGGGCCGGCGTGCTGCGCGAGGTGTTCGGCGAGTACCGGGCGCCGACCGGGGTCGCCGCCGCCGCGGGGGGCGGGGTGGCCGACGCCGCGCTGGCCGGCGTCCGGGAGCGGGTGCGCGCGACGGGCGCCGAGCTCGGCGGGCGGCTGCGGCTGCTGGTCGGCAAGCCCGGCCTCGACGGGCACTCCAACGGCGCCGAGCAGATCGCCGTCCGCGCGCGGGACGCCGGCTTCGAGGTCGTCTACCAGGGCATCCGGCTGACCCCGGCGCAGATCGTCCGTGCCGCCGTCGAGGAGGACGTGCACGTCGTCGGCCTGTCGGTGCTGTCCGGCTCGCACCTGCAGGTGGTGCCGGCGGTGCTGCGCGGGCTGCGCGCGGCCGGCCTGGACGACGTCCCGGTGGTGGTCGGCGGGATCGTGCCCGACAGCGACGCCCGGCGGCTGCGCGAGCAGGGCGTGGCCCGGGTGTTCACCCCCAAGGACGTCGGGCTCACCGGCATCATGGGCCAGATCGTCGACGTCGTCCGCGAGGCCCACGGTCTGGACGACCTGGTGCCCGCCGTCCGCTCGGGCTAGAGCCGGACGACGGCGCCCTGGGTGGCGCTGCGGCGGGCGGCGTCGAGCACGGTGGCGGTGGCGACGGCGTCCCGCGGGTCGACCGGCACCGGGCCCTGCCCGCGGACGGCGGCGGCGAAGGCGGGGTAGAAGGTGTCCCAGCGGCCGCGCTCGGTCGGCACCACGACGCCCTCGTCGCCGCGGCGCAGCCGGCCCCAGCGCTGCTCCGGCTCGGCGCCCCAGCGCTCGCCCAGCGTGGCCGGCGTGTGCCCGGCCAGCAGCGCGGCCTCCTGCCCGTCCATCGGCCCGCCGACGACGTAGGCGCCCTCGGTGCCGGCCACCCGGAAGCGGTCCCCGGGCGCGCCCTGGCTCCAGCTGCCCCACAGGTGCGCGCGGGCGCCGGCGGCGTGGGTGAGCGCGACGAAGACGTCGTCGTCCAGGCCGGACCCGCCCGGCCGCCACTCGGCGTAGACGGCGCTCACCGGGCCGAGCAGCACCAGCGCCTGGTCGACCAGGTGGCTGCCGAAGTCCAGCAGCGTGCCGCCGCCCGCGGCCGGCGGGCCGGGGTCGGGCGCGAACCGCTCGAAGCGCGACTCGAACCGGGTCACCGTGCCCAGCCGGCCCGCGTCGACCAGGGCGCGGGCGGTGCGGAAGTCGGAGTCCCAGCGGCGGTTCTGGTACGGCGCCAGCGGCAGGCCGCGCTCGGCGGCCAGGGCCACCGACCCGCGCGCGGACGCCGCGTCGAGCGCGAACGGCTTGTCGCAGACCACGGCCAGGCCCAGGTGCAGCGCCCGGTCGGTCAGCGCGGTGTGCGTGCCGGCCGGGGTGGAGATCGCCACCGCCTCGGCGCCGGCGTCGGCCAGCTCCTCCAGCGAGCCGAAGGCGCGCAGGCCCGGGTGCTCGGCGGCGACCTGCGCCCGCCGGTCGGCCGACGTCGTCACCACGCCGAGCAGGTCCACCTCGGGCGCGGCGGCCAGCAGCGGCGCGTGGAACCACCGCCCGCCGAAGCCGTAGCCGACCAGTCCGAAGCGCACGGGGTCCATCCCGCGATCCTGCCGTGCCGCGGGTCAGCGCAGGCGGGGGCCGAACCGCACGTCCACGCCGGGGGAGAAGAGCACGCTGTCCGGCGCGCCGCCCACCGAGGGCAGCCCGCCCGCGGCCAGCAGGTCGTCCTCGCAGCCGACCAGCTCGGCGGCGTGCAGCGGCCAGGCCGGGTGCTCGTTGGGCCAGTAGGCCAGCCGGCCGCCGGCGGTCTGGTGCAGCCCCCAGCGGCCGGTGAGGAAGCCGGCCAGCGGGCCGGGGTCGGCCAGCCGCGGCCCCACCCGGACGGCGACCCGCCCGCCGGCACCGCGCGGCCCGGGCCAGCGACGCCGGCAGGTGTAGGTGACCACGTCGCCGTCGCGGTGCACGCGCATCCGGGCCCAGCAGTACGGCAGCCCGGCCACCCAGCGGGCGGCGAGCACCGGCAGCAGCCGGTCGGCGTCCAGCGACCGGAACACCACCCCCCGGCGGCCCTGCCCGTCGACGGAGTACAGCCGGACGTTGGTCTCCGCGAAGGAGCCCGCCCACGGCACGCCCGGCGCGCCGAGCAGGCCGATCCGGCGCATCCGGAACGGGATCAGCCCGACGTGGGTGGCGCCGTCGAGCACGTCGGGCCGGGTGCCCGCCGGCAGCAGCGGGGCGACCAGCGCCGGGTCCACCGCCCAGTGCAGGAAGGTGACGTCGCGCCAGCCCTGGGTGAACACGGTGCGCCCGGCCGGCCGGGGGGCGGTGTCGGTGACCTGCTCGGGTTCCACGCCCCCGAGCGTCCCAGCCCGTCGCCCCGGGCCGCCCTGCCTCCATTGCCCCACCCGCCCCGCCGTGGTGGGGTCGGCGCATGACTGCACAGGGCGCGCCCCGGGTCGAGCGGGACGGCGACGTCGTCACCCTCACGATGTGCCGGCCGGCCCGGCGCAACGCGCTGTCCCGGGAGCACGTGCAGCAGCTGCTGGCCGCGGTGCGGGCGGTGGGCGAGAGCGACGCCGCCGGGCTGGTGGTGGCCGCGGAGGGGCCGGTGTTCAGCGCCGGGCACGACTTCGCCGACGTGGCCGGCCGGCCGCTCGCCGAGGTGCGCGACCTGCTGCAGCTGTGCACCGAGCTGATGCAGACGCTGCACGACGTCCCGCAGGTGGTGGTCGCCCGGGTGCACGCCCTGGCCACCGCCGCCGGCTGCCAGCTGGTCGCCTCCTGCGACCTGGCCGTGGCGGCCGAGTCGGCCGCCTTCGCCGCCCCGGGCGGCAAGGGCGGCTGGTTCTGCCACACGCCGATGGTGGCCATCGCCCGCGACATCGGCCGCAAGCGGGCCATGGAGCTGGCGCTCACCGGTGACGTCATCGACGCGGCCACCGCGCTGGACTGGGGCCTGGTCAACCGGGTGGTGCCCGACGACGCGCTGGACGACGCCGTCGCCGACCTCGTGGACCGGGCCACCCGCGGCTCGCGGGCCAGCAAGGCGTGGGGCAAGCAGACGATGTACGCCCAGCTCGGCCGGCCCGAGCGGGACGCCTACACCACCGCGGTCGAGGTGATGGCCGCCGCCAGCCAGCTGCCCGGCGCCGTCGAGGGCATGTCGGCGTTCCTGGAGAAGCGCCGCGCCGTCTGGACCGACTGAGGAAGACAGTGAGACCGCGCACAGGGGGATGGGACGGCGCGCGGGGCGCCTTGTGCCCTGACGTGCGCGACAGGTGGGACCTCACCCGGCGGCGTGCGCTCGACTTCGGACGGATGACGGCCGACTCCTGAGCGCCCGCGCGCTCCGCCGTCCCCGTCCCTCCGTCCCGGGAGAAGTCCCCCGTGCTCGCTCGTCTCCGCCGCGTCCCGTTCGCGGCGCAGGTCCTCCTCGCCCTCGTGCTGGGCGTCGCCCTCGGCCTCGTCGCCCGCGACATCGGTCCCGTCGCCGACGGCACGCCGAACTGGCTGACCAGCACCCTGCAGACCGTCGGCAGCACCTTCGTCACGCTGCTGCGGGTCCTCGTCCCGCCGCTGGTGGTCACCGCGGTCATCGTCAGCATCGCCAACCTCCGGCAGGTCTCCAACGCCGCCCGGCTGGCCGGCCAGACCCTGCTGTGGTTCGCGATCACCGCGCTCATCGCCGTCTCCCTCGGCATCGGCCTGGGGCTGCTCACCCAGCCGGGTCGCAACAGCTCCGTCGACGCCGCCGCCCAGGCCCAGCCTGCGACCACCGGCTCCTGGTGGGACTTCCTCACCGGCCTGGTGCCGGCCAACGTGCTCGGCCTGCAGACAGGCGACGACGGCAGCCTGTCGTTCAACGTGCTGCAGCTGATCGTGCTGTCGGTCGCCGTCGGCGTCGCCGCCCTCAAGGTGGGCGAGCCGGCCGAGCCGTTCCTGGCGCTGGTCCGCTCGGCCCTGGCGGTCGTGCAGAAGCTGCTGTGGTGGGTGATCCTGCTCGCCCCCGTCGGCACCGTCGGTCTGATCGGCAACGCGGTGGCCAGCTACGGCTGGGAGTCCCTCGGCTCGCTCGGCGTCTTCGCCGGCTCCGTGTACGCCGGCCTGGCCCTCGTGCTCTTCGTCGTCTACCCGGTGCTCCTGCGGCTGCACGGCCTCTCGCCGCTGCGCTGGTTCGCCGGCGCCTGGCCGGCCATCCAGCTGGCCTTCGTGTCCCGCTCCTCCATCGGCACGCTGCCGGTGACCGAGCGGGTGACCGAGCAGAACCTCGGTGTCCCGCGGTCCTACGCGTCCTTCGCCGTCCCGCTGGGCGCGACCACGAAGATGGACGGCTGCGCGGCCATCTACCCGGCGCTGGCGGCCATCTTCGTCGCGCAGTTCTTCGGCGTGGACCTGTCGCTCACCGACTACCTGCTCATCGCGCTGGTCTCCGTGGTGGGCTCGGCGGCCACCGCCGGCGTCACCGGCGCGGTGGTCATGCTGACGCTGACCCTGTCCACGCTCGGGCTGCCGCTCGCCGGCGTCGGCCTGCTGCTGGCGATCGACCCGATCCTGGACATGGGCCGCACCGCGGTGAACGTCGCCGGGCAGGCGCTGGTCCCGACCATCGTCGCCAAGCGCGAGGGCATCCTGGACCTGGAGCGGTTCCGGTCGACCTCGACGGCCGACCCGGTCGCCCGGGTCGAGGTGGACGACGACCTGCGCCGGCCCGTCCAGGTGTAGGACCCCGCGGGCGCCTCAACCCCCGCCCAGGTCGGCGCAGCCGGTCTCGTGCGGCAGCAGGGGGCGCAGCGTGAGGGCCCACCGGCCGCCGTCGCCGGCGACCCACGGCGTCAGCGTCGTGGCCCCGGCGGCGGCGGCCAGCACGGCCTCGGCCTCCGCGCCGCGGGCGGTCACGCAGGACAGGGCCGGCCCGCCGGGCAGCGGCTCGCCGGGCAGCGCCGGCCCGGGCCAGGGCAGGTCGGGCTGCACCAGCTCCGGCTCGGCCGGCGGGGTCCACGGCCCGACGACGGCGGCCACGGCATCGGGCGCGTAGGGCTCCGGGCCGGTCGCCCCCAGCGCCTCCGGCGCGGCCAGCTCGCCCAGCAGGCCGAGCAGCTCCCCGCGGGCCGCCCGCTGCTCGGGGGTCAGCCCGGCGTCGTCGGGCAGCTCGAACAGCGCGGCGACCTCGCGGACCGACGTCCCCTGGTCGGTGACCAGGGTGAACCGCGTCGCCGGGACGTCGGCCAGCGGCGGGGTGCCGAGGTCGCCGTCGTCGGTCACCCCGGCCGCCACCGCGCGGTCGACCGCCTCCTGCAGGCCCTCGGCGTCCAGCCGCCACTGCTGCAGGGAGGGCAGGGCCGGCGGCGGGTGGATCTCGATCTGCGCACCGGGGGCCACGACCCGGCCGTCCCCGTAGACGGCGACCAGCGGCACCCGGGCGGCCAGGGCCTCCGGGGTGGTGAAGCCCCCGACGTGCTCGACGGCCAGCACCAGCCGCCCCGGCCCGTCGGCGACCGGGGCTGGCCGGGCGGCCGCCCCGCCGTCCCCACCAGCGCCGCCGCCCGCGGCGCAGCCGGCCAGCAGCACGACGAGGGCCAGGAGCGGGGCGCGGCGCACCCGGCCAGGATGCCCCGGCCGCCCACCGGGCCCCGCCGTGCCGGGCGCGTCGTCACCCGTTCGGTACCGTCGGCGCCCGTGCGCCTGGTCATCGCCCGCTGCTCGGTCGACTACATCGGGCGGCTCACCGCCCACCTGCCCATGGCCTCCCGGCTGCTGCTGGTCAAGGCCGACGGCTCGGTGTCGGTGCACGCCGACGACCGCGCGTACAAGCCGCTGAACTGGATGACCCCGCCCTGCTCGCTGCGCGAGGAGCTGACCGACGGCGCGGGCACCTGGACGGTCACCAACAGGGTGGGCGAGCAGCTCGTCATCACCATCGAGTCCGTCGAGCACGACAGCTCCCACGAGCTGGGCGTCGACCCGGGCCTGCAGAAGGACGGCGTGGAGGCCGAGCTGCAGCGGCTGCTCGCGCTGCACGTGGAGACCTTCGGCACCGGCTGGTCCCTGGTGCGCCGCGAGTACCCGACCGCCATCGGCCCGGTGGACCTGCTCTGCCGGGACGCCGACGGGACCACCGTCGCCGTGGAGGTCAAGCGCCGCGGGGAGATCGACGGCGTGGAGCAGCTGACCCGCTACCTCGAGCTGCTCAACCGCGACCCGCTGCTCGCGCCGGTGCGCGGGGTGTTCGCCGCGCAGGAGATCCGGCCGCAGGCCCGGGTGTTGGCCGGCGACCGCGGCATCGACTGCCTCACCGTCGACTACGCCGCCCTCAAGGGCACCGACGACCCCTCCCAGCGGCTGTTCTGAAGACGCGGCCGGCGGGGTGAGAGACTCGCTGCCGACGTCCGTGGCGGAGGGGTTGGCAGCGTGGCCAGAGAACTGACCGAGGTCGGCGTGGTGGGGCTGGGCACGATGGGTGCCGGCATCGCCGAGGTGCTCGCGCGCGCGGGCCTGTCGGTCACCGCCGTGGACGTCGACGAGGCGGCCGTGGCCCGCGGCCGGGGGCACGTCGAGCAGTCCACCGGCAAGGCCCTGGCGCGCGGCAAGCTCGACGCCGCCGAGCGCGACACCATCCTCGGCCGGATCCGCTTCACCACCTCGATGGAGGAGCTGTCCGGCGCCGAGCTGGTGGTGGAGGCCGTGCCCGAGCGGATGGAGCTCAAGCGCGACATCTTCTCCACGCTGGACAAGATCTGCCCGCCGGACACCATCCTGGCCACCAACACCTCGAGCCTGTCGGTCACCGAGATCTCGGTGGCCACCGGGCGGCCGAGCAAGGTCATCGGGATGCACTTCTTCAACCCGGCGCCGGTCATGAAGCTCGTCGAGATCGTGCGCACCGTGGTCACCGAGCCCTCGGTCGTCGAGGACGTCGAGGCGCTGGCCGCCCGGCTGGGCAAGGTCGACGTCACCATCGGCGACAAGGCCGGCTTCATCGCCAACGCGCTGCTGTTCGGCTACCTGAACCACGCGGTCGCCATGTACGAGAACCGTTACGCCAGCCGCGAGGACATCGACGCGGCCATGCGGCTGGGCTGCGGCCTGCCGATGGGCCCGCTGGCGCTCATGGACCTCATCGGCCTGGACACCGCCTACGAGATCCTCGACACGATGTACCGGCAGTCGCGCGACCGGTTGCACGCGCCCACGCCGGTCATCAAGCAGATGGTGACCGCCGGGCTGCTGGGCCGGAAGTCCGGCCGGGGCTTCTACACCTACGCCGGCCGCGACTCCGCCGAGGTGGTGCCCGACGCGCACACCCCCGCGCCGGGCGGGGCCGCCGAGGGCGCCCGTGAGGTGCGCACGGTCGGCGTCGTCGGCTCCGGGACGATGGCCACCGGCATCGTCGAGGTGCTGGCCCGCGGCGGCTACGACGTCCGCTTCGTCGCCCGCTCCCCGGAGAAGGTGGAGGCGGTCGGCCGCGAGCTCGCCCGGTCGCTGGAGAAGCAGGTGCAGCGCGGCCGCCTGGAGGAGGCCGAGCGCGACGCCGCCCTCGCCCGCGTCGCCGGGACGACGTCGCTGGACGACCTCGCCGACCGCGACCTGGTCATCGAGGCGATCGCGGAGTCGCTGCCGGTCAAGGAGGCGCTGTTCGAGAACCTGGGCGAGATCGCCAGGCCCGGCGCGGTGCTGGCCACCACGACGTCCAGCCTGCCGGTCATCGAGTGCGCCCGTGCCAGCGGCCGTCCCGAGGACGTCGTCGGCATGCACTTCTTCAACCCCGCCCAGGTGATGAAGCTCGTCGAGGTGGTCTCCACGATCTCCACCGCACCCGACGTCGCGGCCACCGCGCACGCGGTGTCCGAGCGGCTGGGCAAGCACGCGGTCTCCTGCGCCGACCGTGCCGGGTTCGTCGTCAACGCGCTGCTGTTCCCCTACCTCAACGACGCGGTGCGGATGCTCGAGGCGCACTACGCGACCGCCGACGACATCGACGCGGCGATGAAGGTCGGCTGCGGCTACCCGATGGGCCCCTTCGAGCTGCTGGACGTCGTGGGCCTGGACGTGGCGCTGGCCATCGAGCGGGAGCTCTACGCGGAGTTCCGCGAGCCCGGCTTCGCGCCCGCGCCGCTGCTGGAGCACCTGGTCACCGCCGGGTACCTCGGCCGCAAGACCGGCCGCGGCTTCCGCGACCACGCCCGCCGCTGAGCCGGTGCCCCGCCGGAGCGGACGGCCCCGGCCCGGGCCGGCCGGCCGCGACCCGATCCACCGTCCCGAGACGGTGGAGGAGGCCACCGACGGCGACTGGGTGGTCCGCCGGCTCACCGGCGCGGCCAGCGGCAAGAACTACCGGTGCCCCGGCTGCGACCAGGAGATCCGCCCCGGGACGCCGCACCTGGTGACCTGGCCGGCCTACCCGCGGGACTCCGACGCCGAGCCGTGGGACACCGCGTCGGCCGCGGACCTGCGCCGGCACTGGCACACGGCCTGCTGGCAGGCCCGGGGCCACCGGCTCAGCCGGTGAGCACCGCCGTCACCACGACGTTGTCGAGGTAGCTGCGCGCGGAGCGGTCGAAGTCCCCGCCGCAGGTCACCAGCCGGAGCTCCGCCCGCGGCGTGGGGCCGTAGACGGCCTCGGTCGGGAAGTCGCGCTTGGGGTACCGGGTCACCTCCGTGACGGCGAAGCGGACCGTCGTCCCGTCCGCCCGGTCGACCAGCACCTCGTCCCCGGGGGCCAGCCCGCCGACGCGGGCGAACACCGCCGGGCCGTCGACGGAGTCCACGTGCCCGGCCACCACCGCGGGGCCGACGTCCCCGGGCACGGCCCCGCCGGTGAACCAGCCCGCCCGGCCGTAGTCCTCCGGGGGCACCAGGGCACCGGACGCGTCGGTGCCCAGCCGCAGCAGCTCGCTGTGCACCCCGGCGGCGGGCACCCGCACCCGGACCGGTGCGGCCGCCGCCCGCTCCGTGCCGCGCTCGACGACCACCGGCACCGCGGCGGTCGCGGCGGCCGGCCCCGGGGCGCCGGGGGTCAGCACGGCCACCCCGGCCACCACCGCGGCGGCGGCCAGGAGCCCCCGCACCCAGGGCAGCGCCGGGTGGGTCGGCCTGCGGTGCCGGCTCACGGCGGGCCGCTCACCGGCGGGACTGCCGGGCCAGGACCAGCCCGGCACCGGCGAGCACGGTGAGCCCCACGGCACCGAGGACGCCCGGCACCGGCCGCTGCGCCGCGCTGCCCCCGGCACCGGCCTCCACGCCCCCGGCCGGGACCGTGCCGGCCCCCGCCGCGTCCAGGACGGTGCGCACGGTGAACCCACCCCCGGGCCGGTCCAGCACGAACAGGCTGTAGACCGAGCCCGGGGCCAGGTCCAGCGGCAGCTCGGTCGGCTCGCCGTCCACGGTCACCTGCAGGCGGCCCGCGCCGCCGGCCACGGTGGCGTGCTCCCCGGCCTCGGCGAACGCCAGGTCGTCGGCGACCGGCGTCCCCCCGGCGGAGGCGTCCAGCGTCGGGGCGGTGCTGGCCGCCGACACCACGCGCACCCGCGCCTGCCCCGGCGGTGGGGGCGCGAGGTCGTCCTCGAGCACCTCCAGGCCCAGGTCGGCGAAGCGGCCGACCCCGGCGACGGTGCGCGCGCTGTCCGGGCCGACCTGCACGGTGGTGGACAGCACCGGCGGGGTGGCGGGGTCCGCGCCGGCCTGGCGCATGCTGACCGTGTAGACCCCCGCGGGCACGCCCTGGTAGTCGGAGATGGTCCCGTAGCCGACCCCGGGCACCGTGAGCAGCGCGGTGCCGTGGCCCGGGTCGGCGACGGAGTCGACGTAGACGTCGACCGCCGGGGTGTCGGGGGACAGGTGCGCCAGCCGCAGCAGGCCGGTCTCGGCGGCGCCGGCCCCGGCCGGGGTGAGGAGCACAGCGCCGGCGCTCAGGGCGGTCACGGCCAGCACGCGGATCCAGCGGTCCACGGTCGTCCTCCAGCGGGTCCGGGGAGCGGGCCGGTCGCGCCCGGCCCGGCGTCCATCTCCGCACTCCCCGCGACTCCTGTCCAACCGGGAGTCACGAGGAGGCGTCGGCCACGAGCGCGTCGGGGTCCGAGGCGTAGCGGTGGGACACCCGGACGCCGTCGTCGGTGACCTCCACGCGGTCGGGGGCGAAGGGCGGCAGCTGGGCATCCAGCCAGGTCCGCAGCCGCTCGGTCGCCGGCTGCCCGGCACCGACCGGGGCGCCGCCGACGGAGGTGAGCAGCGCGCTGCGCGCCGGCCCCCCGCTGCCCTCGGCCCGCGGCAGGGCGCCCAGGCCGATGCCGTCCTGGGCGGTCAGCACGGCCAGCAGGGACAGCAGGCGCATGTCGACGTCGGCCGCGCCCAGCACCGCGGCGGCCTCCCCGGTGGTGCGGGTGGTCGGGTTGGCGAGCACCGCCTGCGCCAGCGCCTCCCGCATGCCGAGCTGCTCGGGAGTGGGCGTGCCGGGGGAGGGGTCCACCAGGGTGAGCCCGTCGAAGGCGGCGACGACCCGGGCGCCCGGGGGCGGCCGGCCGTCGGTCACGGTGAGGACCAGGTCGCCGGGGCCGGTCGGCGCCGTGGCGCCCAGCAGGTCGTCGGTGGCGCCGGCGGCGAGCAGGTCCCCGCGGGCGCCGTCGGTCGGGCGCAGCCGGGTGCCGGGCGGCAGCTCGCGGCCGGCCCACTCCAGCAGCTCGGCCGCCGGTGTCCCGGTGGGGCCGGCGGCGACGTCGGAGGCCCGGGGCGGGTCGGCGGGGGTGGGGACGGCCGCCGGTGGCGGTGCGCCGCTGCCGGCGGCGGGCGGGGCCCCGGTCGCGGGCTGCCCGCCGTCCCCGCCGAGGACGAGCCCGGTGACGGCGGCGGTGAGCACCGCCAGCAGCGCCACCGCCACGACGGCCGCACCGCGACGGCCCGCCGGCAGCGCGGGCGGCCGGGGACGGCGGGTCGGCACCTGGTCTCCTCCCCGGCGTCCGTGGGCGGTCCTGCGGTGCCCGGCCGCCGGCGGCCGGGGTCAGCGCCGGCCGGGGGTGACCGGCTCGTCGGTGTCCGCGGTGTCGGCCTCGGCGCCCACGGCCGGCTGCACCAGCGTCGGCGGGTCCACCCGGGACGGCGTCGCGGCAGGGGAGCTGCCGGTGGTGACCGGGCGCAGCTGCTGGGTGGTCTGCGGGTCCGGTGTCGCCGGGTCGGCCGGGGTGACCGCCGGCTGCGTGGGCGGGGCCGCAGGCCGGGTGGGCTGGCGGGCCGCGGCGGCCTCGCCGTTGCCCGGCAGCGGCTCGACGGGCCGCTGCCCCTGCTGCGGGGAGGGGGTGGGCCGCACCACGGGCCGGTGGCCGGTGACCGGGCCGACCGGCGGCGGGGAGGAGATGACCGGGCCGGCGGGCGACCACTCGTCGCGGACCTGCTCGGTCTGGCCCGGCACGGAGCGGGGCGTGGGCTGCGGGCGGACCGGGGCCTGCGGCCGGGCGTCCCCCTGCGGCTCGGGCCGCCGGTCACCGAGGTCCGGCAGCCGCTCCAGCAGGCGGCGGGCCTCGAGCAGCCGGCCGGTGAGCTCGTCGCGCACCGAGCGGACGGCGGCCGCGGCGGCCTCGGCGTCGCTGACCAGCCGGGCGGCGTGCTCCTCGGCGGCGGCGACGCGCTGCCGGGCGGCCTCGGCCGACGTCCGGTCGCGCTCCTCGTCGATCCGGGCGGCCTCCTGCCGGCGCGCCCGCTGGGCGATGTCGAAGTCCTCCTCGACCTTGGCCCGCCGGGCCTGGGACTCCGCGTCCAGCCGGGCGACCTTCTCCAGGGCCTTGGCGACCAGCTCGTCGGCGCGGATCTGTGCCTTGCTGGCGATCTGCTCGGCGGCCTGCCGCGCCTCGGCGATCATGCGGTCCACCTCGGCCTGGCCGGCCGCGTGCCGCTCGTGCATCGCCCGTTCCTCGGCGGCGGTGTGCTCCTGCAGGGCCTGCGCCTCCTGGGCGGCCGACCGCCGGATCTCCGCAGCCTCCTCCTCGGCCAGCCGGAGCATGTGCTGGATGCGCTCGCTGATGTTCTCGAAGGTCGTCGGCCCCGAGGACGCGGCCTTGCGGCGCAGCTGGTCGACCTCCCCGTGCAGCGCCGACAGCTGGCCGGCGAGGTCCGACGAGCGGGTCATCGCCGCGTCCCGGTCGGCGAGGGCGACCTGGATGTCGGCCTCGAGCCGCTCGATCGTCTCGGCCACCTGGTGCCGGTCGTAGCCCCGGAGCACCACGTCGAACGAGTGCTGGGCCTCGCGCATCGGCAGCATGTCGCGGCGGGGATCGGTCATGCGGTCATCCTCGCAGAGTCGGCGGACGGGCCCGGCGTGTTCCCGGACCCTCCCCTGCAGGGTGCCAGCACCGCCCGGGGCCGCGCCACGCGCCGGGAGTGTCCCGTCGGGACACCCCCGGCGCGGCAGTGGGAGGTCTGGGCGGCCCTGCTGCAGGGTCCCGCCGGAGGGTCCTCCGTCAGACCCCGCGGAAGCGGTTGATCGCGGCCAGGTGCTTCTCCCGCTTGGCGGTGTCCTTGACGCCGAGGCCCTCCCGCGGGGCGAGGGTCAGCACACCCACCTTGCCCTGGTGCAGGTTGCCCTTGACGTCGCAGGCGGCCTGGCCGACGTCCTCCATCGGGTAGACCTTGGACAGCGTCGGGTGCACCAGGCCCTTGTCGATCAGCCGGTTGGCCTCCCACGCCTCGCTGTAGTTGGCGAAGTGCGAGCCGATGATCCGCTTGAGGTTCATCCACAGGTAGCGGTTGTCGTACTGGTGCAGGTACCCGGTGGTGGAGGCGCAGGTGACGATCGTGCCGCCCTTCTTGGCGACGTAGACGCTGGCGCCGAAGGTGTCCCGGCCCGGGTGCTCGAAGACGATGTCGACGTCGTCGCCACCGGTGAGCTCCCGGATCTTCTTGCCCAGCCGCTGCCACTCCCGCGGGTCCTGGGTGTCGGCGTCCTTCCAGAACCGGTAGTCCTCGGCGGAGCGGTCGATGACGAGTTCGGCACCCATGGACCGGACGATCTCGGCCTTCTCGGCGCTGCCGACGACGCAGACCGGGATGGCGCCGCCGTTGAGCGCCATCTGGGTGGCGTAGGAGCCCAGCCCGCCCGACGCCCCCCAGATCAGCACGACGTCACCCTGCTTCATGCCCGCGCCGTTGCGGCTGACCAGCTGCCGGTAGGCGGTGGAGTTGACCAGCCCGGGCGCGGCGGCCTCCTCCCACGTCAGGTGCGCCGGCTTGGGCATCAGCTGGTTGCTCTTGACCAGTGCGAGCTCGGCCAGGCCGCCGAAGTTGGTCTCGAAGCCCCAGATCCGCTGCTGCGGGTCCAGCATCGTGTCGTCGTGCCCGGCCGGGTCCTCCAGCTCCACCGACAGGCAGTGCGCCACCACCTCGTCACCGGGCTTCCAGCGGTTCACCCCCGGGCCCACCCGCAGCACGACGCCGGCCAGGTCGGAGCCGACCACGTGGTACGGGAGGTCGTGCCGCTTGGCCAGGTCGTGCAGGCGCCCGTAGCGCTCCAGGAACCCGAAGGTCGACACCGGCTCGAAGATCGACGTCCAGACGGTGTTGTAGTTCACCGAGGACGCCATGACGGCGACGACCGCCTCGCCCGGGCCGAGCTCCGGGGTGGGCACCTCCTCGACGTGCAGGGACTTGCGGGGGTCCTTCTCCTTGGTGCTCAGGCCCTCGAACATGTCCTGCTCGTCCTTGCGGACCAGCACGGCGCGGTAGGACCCCGGCACCGGCAGCGCCGCGACGGCGTCCAACTCGTCGGCGAGGATGGCGTCCCTGATCTCGTCCACGTGCGTCTCCCGGGTGTCGTCGGCTGGAGCGTGGCGGCAGATGTTACCGGTGGGTAGCACGCACGTCAGCCCGCCGGTCGGGCAGGTCGGTGCCCGTCCGCCGCCGGCTGGAGCGTGGCGGCAGATGTTACCGGTGGGTAGCACGCACGTCAGCCCGCCGGTCGGGCAGGTCGGTGCCCGTCCGCCGCCGGCTCGACCAGCTCGACGAGGACGCCGCCGGCGTCCTTGGGGTGCACGAAGTTGACCCGGCTGCCGGACGTGCCGCGCCGGGGCGTGTCGTAGAGCAGCCGCAGGCCGCGCTCGCGCAGCGTCGCCGCGGCCGCCTCCACGTCGGTCACCCGCAGGGCCAGCTGCTGCAGGCCTGGACCGGAGCGCCCGATGAACTTCGCGATCGTCGACTCGGGGGTCAGCGGGGCGAGCAGCTGGATGCGGGTGTCCCCGTCGCCGACGGCGAGCATCGCCTCGCGGACGCCCTGCTCCTCGTTGACCTCCTCGTGCACCGCGTGCACGCCGAGGGCCTGGGCGTAGAAGGCCAGCGCCTCGTCGAGGTCCGGGACGGCGATGCCGACGTGGTCGACGGCGGTGAACAGCTCGGCCGGCAGGCCGGTGCGCGGGTCGGTGGTCACCGCGGCATCCTCCCGCACGCCCGGGCGCCCCCGTGCGCAGGAGGCACCCGGACGCGGGGCGTCAGCGCGCCAGGAAGCGGATCAGCGCCTCGTTGAACTGCTCGGGGTGCGACGTGTTGATGCCGTGCGGGCCGCCCTCGATGACGACCAGCTCGCTGCCCGGGATCAGCTCGTGCGAGCGCCTGCCGCTGACCTCCAGCGGCACGATCGCGTCGGAGTCGCCGTGGACGACCAGCGTCGGCACGGTCACCCGCGCCACGTCGCCGCGGAAGTCGGTGCGGCCGAACGCCGTGATGCAGTCGAGCGTGCCCTTCGGCGAGGCGGACTCGGCGATGCGCAGGGCGTACTGCCGCTGCTGCTCGCTGACCGCCGGTCCCTTGAGCAGGCTGCTGCCGCCCGGGGTGAAGAAGTCCTCGGTGAACCCGTCGAGGAAGGCCGGCCGGTCGCTGGTGACGCCCTGCTGGAACTGCTCGATGGTCGCGTCGTCCAGCCCGCCGTCGGGGTTGTCCGCGGACTCGTACAGGTACGGCGGGACGGCGGCGGCCAGCACCGCGCGGCTGACCCGCTCGGTGCCGTGCGTGGCCAGGTGGCGCACGACCTCCCCGCCGCCCATGGAGAAGCCGACGAGCGCGACGTCGCGCAGGTCCAGGTGCTCGAGCAGCGCGTGCAGGTCGGCGGTGAAGGTGTCGTAGTCGTAGCCGCCCCAGGGCTGCGAGGACTCGCCGAAGCCGCGGCGGTCGTAGGTGACGACGCGGTGGCCGGCGGCCACCAGCGGGCCGACCTGCGCCTCCCAGGAGCGGCCGGACAGCGGTTACCCGTGGATGAGCACGACCGGCCGCCCGGTCCCGACGTCCTGGTGGTGCAGCTCGACCGGCTGGCCGTTGTCGCTCCCGACGGTCACGCGGGGCATGGGGTGTCCTCCTCGGAGCGGGTGAGCGGTCAGCTCGTCCCCTACCCGGTCGTGCGCCACCGGACGCATCCGGCGGCCCGGGCGCGCGGGGCACCCCCGCCGAACGCCCTATCCTCGGGGGGAGATCGACGCCGTGTCCCCGGGGTGCGGCGGCCCCGACCCGCAGTCGCCAGCGTCGGCGACCCGCCCCTGGAGGCAACCCATGTCCCGTTCGGTCATCGTCAGCGGCGCCCGCACCCCGATGGGCCGGCTGCTCGGCTCGCTCAAGGACTTCTCCGCCGCGGACCTCGGCGCGGTGGCGATCAAGGCCGCCCTCGACCGGGCCGGGATCTCCGGCGACCAGGTGGAGTACGTGATCATGGGGCAGGTGCTGCAGGCCGGCGCCGGCCAGAACCCCGCCCGTCCCGCAGCGGTGGCCGCCGGCATCCCCATGTCGGTGCCGTCGATCACCGTGAACAAGGTCTGCCTGTCGGGCCTGAGCGCCATCGCGATGGCCGACCAGCTCATCCGCGCCGGCGAGTTCGACGTCGTGGTGGCCGGCGGGCAGGAGTCGATGACCAACGCCCCGCACCTGCTGCCCAACTCACGCACCGGCACCAAGTACGGCAACGCCACGCTGGTCGACGCCATGGCGCACGACGGGCTGTCGGACACCTTCGACCAGGTCGCCATGGGCCAGCTCACCGAGCAGGCCAACAGCCGCTACGACCTCACCCGCGAGGAGCAGGACGCGTTCGCCGCCGAGAGCCACCAGAAGGCCGCCCGCGCGGGCAAGAACGGCATCTTCGACGAGGCGATCGCCCCGGTGCTCATCCCGCAGCGCAAGGGTGACCCGATCGAGTTCCGTGACGACGAGGGCGTCCGCGCCGACACCACGGTCGAGACGCTGGCGCGGTTGAAGCCGGCCTTCGCGGCGGACGGCACGATCACCGCGGGCACCTCCTCGCAGATCTCCGACGGCGCCTGCGCGGTCGTCGTCATGAGCGCCGAGAAGGCCGCGGAGCTCGGCATCACCCCGATCGCCGAGATCGGCGCCCACGGGGTGGTCGCCGGACCCGACGCCACGCTGCAGAGCCAGCCGTCGCGCGCGGTCCAGCGGGCCTGCGAGCGCGAGGGGATCGACCCGGGGGAGCTCGACCTCGTCGAGTTCAACGAGGCCTTCGCCGCCGTCGCCCTCGTCTCCACCCGGGAGCTCG
The DNA here is from genome assembly GCF_900188375.1 of Geodermatophilus pulveris. GTDB lineage: Bacteria > Actinomycetota > Actinomycetes > Mycobacteriales > Geodermatophilaceae > Geodermatophilus > Geodermatophilus pulveris. Next base: position 547,369 of record NZ_FZOO01000001.1, read on the forward strand.
GTATCGACCCGGAGAAGGTCAACCCCAACGGCGGCGCGATCGCCCTGGGGCACCCGATCGGCATGAGCGGCGCCCGGGTGGTCCTGGACGTGGCCCTCGAGCTGCGCCGTCGCGGCGGCGGTGTCGGTGCCGCGGCGCTCTGCGGCGGCGGCGGCCAGGGCGACGCGCTCATCCTGCACGTGCCCGCCCGCGCGTGACCCCAGGGGACACCCCCGACCCGACCCCCGGCCCCGCCTCCCCCTCCGGGGGGCGGGGGCGCGCGCCGGACGTCCGTGAGCTGGTCGACCGCGCCCGGGACGGCGAGGCCCGCGCGGTGGCCCGGCTGATCTCGCTGGTCGAGGACGCCGGCCCCGCGGTGCGCGAGGTCGCCGCGGCGCTGGCCCCGCACACCGGGCACGCCCAGGTCGTCGGCCTCACCGGCGCGCCCGGTGTCGGCAAGTCCACGACGACCACCGCGCTGGTGCGCGTGCTGCGCGGGCGCGGCCTCCGGGTCGGCGTCCTCGCCGTCGACCCGTCGTCCCCCTTCTCCGGCGGGGCGCTGCTCGGCGACCGGGTGCGCATGGAGGACCACGCCGGGGACGACGGGGTCTACATCCGCTCGATGGCCGCCCGCGGCCACCTCGGCGGGCTGGCCCGGGCCACCCCGCAGGCGCTGCGGGTGCTCGACGCCGCCGGGTGCGACGTGGTGCTGGTGGAGACCGTCGGCGTGGGCCAGTCCGAGCTCGAGGTCGCCTCGCTGGCCGACACCACCGTGGTGCTGCTCGCGCCCGGCATGGGCGACGGCATCCAGGCGGCCAAGGCCGGGATCCTCGAGGTCGCCGACGTGCTGGTGGTCAACAAGGCCGACCGGGACGGTGCCGACCGCACGGTGCGCGACCTGCGGTCGGCGCTGGGCCTCGGCGGGCGGCACGAGACCCCCGGGGCCTGGTGCCCGCCCGTCGTGCGCACCGTGGCGACCACCGGCACCGGCGTCGACGACCTGGTGCGGGCCCTCGGTGAGCACCGCGCGTGGCTCGCGTCCTCGGGGGAGGGGCCCCGGCGGCGGTCGGCCCGCGCGGCGCGGGAGATCGAGGCGGTCGCGCTGGGCGCGCTGCGCGAGCGGATGGGCGACGTGCGCGGGTCGGCGGCGCTGGCCACGCTGGCCGACCAGGTGGCCGCCGGGCGGACCGACCCCTTCCGGGCCGCCGCGCTGCTCCTGGACCGGCTGTAGGGCCTGCTCCTGGAGCAGTTGGTGGGTGTTGCCCGGGCAGCGGCGCGGCGCGGCGGGCAGGATGGCCGGGGTGGACGGGCAGTGGCAGTGAACGGCAGGCCGGACGCCGTCGTGGTCGGCGCGGGCCCGAACGGACTGGCCGGGGCGCTGCGGCTGGCCGCGGCCGGGCTGCGGGTGCAGGTCGTGGAGCACGCGTCCCGGCCCGGGGGCGGGATGCGCACCGAGGAGCTCATGCGCCCCGGCTACCGGCACGACGTCTGCTCGATCGTGCACCCGATGGCCGCGGCGTCCCCCTTCTTCCAGGAGTTCGACCTGGCCAGCCGCGGCGTGCGGCTGGTGCACCCCGAGGTCTGCTACGCCCACCCGCTCGACGGCGGGCGGGCCTCGGTGTCCCGGCGCTCGCTCGAGGAGACCGCCGACGGCCTGGGCCCCGACGGGCCGGCCTACCGGCAGCTGTTCGGCCCGCTGGTCGAGCACGGGCAGGACGTCGTCGACTACTTCCTCACCAGCCGGCTGCGCCGGCTGCCCACCCGCAGCGTGGGCGCGGTGACCCGGTTCGCGCTCAACGCGCTGCCGAACATCCGCTGGCTGGCCCACCGGTACTTCCAGACCGACGGCGCGCGGGCGCTGATCGCCGGTGCCGCGGCCCACGGGATGCTCGACCTGTCCCGGCCGCTCACCGCCGGGCTCGGCCTGGTCCTCGGCATGACCGCGCACCACGGCGGGTGGCCGCTGATCGAGGGCGGCTCGCAGAACCTCGCCGACGCCATGGTCACCGCGATCGAGCAGCAGGGCGGCGAGGTGGTCACCGGGCACACCGTGACCGACCTGCGGGAGTTCGACGGGGTGCCGGTGGTGCTGCTGGACACCACGCCCCGCGCCTTCGTCGACATGGCCGGTGACCGGGTGCACGAGGGCTACCGCCGGTGGGTGTCCCGCTACAAGCACGGCCCCGGCGTCTTCAAGATCGACTGGATCCTGTCAGAGCCGGTGCCGTGGGCGAACCCCGAGGTCCGCCGGGCGGGCACCATCCACGTGGCCGGCACGCTGGAGGAGACGATGGCGGGGGAGTCCGCCCCCGCGGCCGGCCGCGACACCGACCGGCCCTACGTCCTCGCCGTCCAGCCCACGGTGGTCGACCCGACCCGCGCCCCGGCGGGCGGGCACGTGTTCTGGGCCTACGTGCACGTGCCGCACGGCTCGGACGTCGACGTGACCGGGGCGATCGAGGCGCAGATCGAGCGGTTCGCGCCCGGCTTCCGCGACACGATCGTCGAGCGGGCCACCAAGAACGCCCCGCAGATGCAGGCGTGGAACCCCAACCACGTCGGCGGGGACATCTCCAACGGCGAGGCGTCGCTGCTGCAGATGCTGGCCCGCCCGGTGCCGCGGTGGAACACCTACAAGACCCCGGTGCCGGGCACGTACCTGGCCTCGGCCGCCACCCCGCCCGGGCCGGCCGTCCACGGCATGTGCGGGGACAACGCGGCCCGGGTGGCGCTGCGCGAGGTCTTCGGCCTGCGGCACGTGCCGCCGCTGCGTCCCGCCCCGTCCACCGCCTGACCGCCCCTCGCCGGCGCCGAGATCCGCCTGGGGGCGGCGTCGGAGGTGCGGGAAGCAGCGCTCAGGCGGATCTCGGGGCGCCGAGGGCCGCGCAGATGCGGGCGACCAGTTCCGCCTCGCGGTGCAGGTCGGCCGCCGTCACGAAGACGACCCGCCACCCGGCCGCGGTGAGCCGGTTCAGCCGCGCACGGTCCCTGGCCACCTGCTGCGGCTGTCCGTGCCAGGTCCCCTCGTACTCGACGGCGAGGCGGTGCTCCGGCCAGGCCAGGTCGACGCGCGCCACGAACCGTCCGCCGGCGTCCAGCACCACGTACTGCGCGACGGGCCGGGGGAGCGGCGCGGCGTGCAGAATCAGCCGGAGCCGGGTCTCCTGCGGTGACTCCGCCAGGCCGTCGGCGCGGGCCAGTGCCGACCGGACGAGGCGGCAGTCGCGGCCCACCAACCGCTCACCGGCCGCGCGGGCGTCGGCGAGCGAGACCCGGCCGAGCCGCAGGAACCGGTCGACGGCCACCACGGCCTCGTCCGGCGGGCGGAGGGCGGCGAGGTCCAGCACCGTGCGCACCGGGCTGGTCACGGCCAGCCCCCACCAGGTGACCACGTCCTCGGGCGCCAGCCGGCGGCGGCGCAGCCGCACCCCGTCGATGCCCCCGTGGTGGGCGCCCGGCGGGAGGGTGCAGTCGACGACGTCGTCGGGCCCGGCCAGGTCGGCTCCCCACCACACCCCGGCGCTGTGCCCGCTCGCCACGGCACCGGGCAGCAGCACGCGGACGGCGGCCACCGTCCGCACCCGATGGGTGACGTCCAGCGTCGAGCAGGCGTACACGTCGGGGAACACCCGCTGCCAGGCCGAGCTGCGCAGCTGGCCGCGGGTCAACCACCCCTCGCGCAGGACGGCCGAGCCCCGGAAGACCCGGCCGTGCAGCCGGGCCGGCCGGATCGGGGCGGGGGGCACCGCTGCACCCTGCCGGAGAACGGGGTGCGGGCTCCCGGCTGTCCACGGGCGCCGCCGACATCCGGCCGAGGGCGGCGTCGGGGCGGCCGATGCCGCCACGGGACGGATCTCGAGGCCGGGAGGCGGTCCCCGTACCCTCGGCACCCGTGGTCCGTCCGCTGGGGTTGCCGTTCGATCCCATCGCGCGCGCCGGGGAGTCCTGGGAGCGGCGCTTCGGCCCGGCCGCCGCGATGCGGGCGGCGACGTCGGTCTTCCGCGTGCAGCAGATCCTGCTCGCCCGCTTCGACGAGGCGCTGCGGCCCCACGCGCTGACCTTCGCCCGCTACGAGGTGCTGGTCCTGCTCACCTTCAGCCGCACCGGCGAGCTGCCGCTGAAGGTCATCGGCAGCCGGCTGATGGTGCACCCGACCAGCGTCACCAACGCCATCGACCGGCTGGTCGCCGCCGGCTACGTCGCCCGCCGGCCCAACCCGGCCGACGGGCGCGGCGTGCTGGCCGCGATCACCGACCGCGGGCGGGCCGTCGTCGAGGAGGCCACCGCCGCGCTGACCGGGCTGGACTTCGGCCTCGGCGACGTCCCCGACGCGGAGCTGGACACGCTGTTCACCATCCTCGAGCGGGTCCGCCGCGGGGCCGGTGACGTGGCCGACGACGGGACCCCTGCCGGCTGACCGCCGCGGCACCGTCCCTGCGGCGATGGGATGATCGAGGCCATGCAGCCCACCCGTCCCGGACGCCCCGACCCGCGCGCGCAGGCCCAGCAGGCGCAGCTGGCCGCCTCCCTCGCCGGCGCGGTCGACCTCGCCGCCGTCAAGGCCCGCTCCGAGGCCGCGGCACGGGCCCAGGCCGCACCCCCGCCCAGCCCGGCGGCGCCCGCCGGTGCGCCGGGCTCGGCCGTCGTCGACGTCTCCGAGGCCACCTTCCAGGCCGAGGTGCTCGACCGGTCCTTCCAGGTGCCGGTCGTGCTCGACCTGTGGGCCGAGTGGTGCGGGCCGTGCAAGCAGCTGTCCCCGGTGCTCGAGCGGCTGGCCGCGGAGGGCGGCGGCTCGTGGGTGCTGGCCAAGGTCGACGTGGACGCCAACCCCGCGCTGGCCCAGGGCCTGCGGGTGCAGGGCATCCCGGCGGTGAAGGCGGTCTGGCAGGGCCAGCTGGTGGCGGAGTTCACCGGCGCGATCCCCGAGGAGCAGGCGCGGCAGTTCGTCACCGAGCTGGTGCGGGCCACGACCGGGGGCGCCGTCCCGGGCACCGGCGCCGCGGACGACGGCGAGGCGGAGGACCCGCGCCTGGACGCCGCCGAGGCGGCGCTGGAGCGTGGCGACCTGGGCGCCGCCGAGGCCGCCTACCAGTCGATCCTCGACGCCGAGCCCGACCACCCGGTGGCCGGGCTGGCGCTGCGCCAGGTGCAGCTGTTCCGGCGGGCCGACGAGGCCGGCCCGGACGCGCTCGTGGCCGCCGACGATGCCCCGGACGACGTCGCCGCGCAGGCCCGCGCCGCGGACTTCCTGCTCGGCACCGGCGACGTCGAGGGGGCCTTCGGCCGCCTGCTGGACGTCGTGCGCCGGACCGCGGGGGAGGACCGCGACCAGGCCCGCCGCCACCTGGTGGAGCTGTTCGGCGTCGTCGGCGACCAGGACCCGCGGGTGGCCGCCGCCCGCCGCCAGCTCACCCTGGCGCTCTACTAGACCCCCACGTCGCAGGCGGCGGCGCCCTCGAAGAAGCCGTTGCGGAAGAGGTCGACCAGCTGGAAGCCGCTCAGCTGCACGTCGGGCACCACCGACGGGTCGGTGCCGTAGGCGAGCAGGAACTGGGCGGCCTCGTCGATGTCGCCGGGTGAGATCTCCGCGGTCCTGAGCTCGTTGTCGAAGAAGACCGCGGAGAACCACCCGGTCAGGCACACCGCCGATCGGACGGCCTCCCCGCCGTCGCTGGACAGCCCCAGCTGCTCACGGGCGGCCAGCGCGTAGGGCAGCGAGACGGCGGTGATGACGGCGTAGTCGGCGTTGCCGAGCTGCTCGTAGGCCGGTCCGGCCAGGTCCTCGACGTCGTAGCCGACGAGGCCCTCGTCGGGGCAGAAGACCAGGTCGAGATCGTCGGTGGCGCAGTCCGGGGCGGTGCCGGCGAACGGCTGGACCCCCGGCGCGGTGAAGGTCTCGCCGAAGACCTGGTCGAAGGTGAGGGTCCAGAACTCGGCCAGGCCGTCGGCGGCGAACCCCTGGGCCGCCTGGAAGGGCGCGTTCCCGCCGCTGGCGGCGTCGTTCGCGCTGCGGAAGGCACTCTGGGTGTAGGGCCGCTGGGCGGTGAAGTTGTCGCGGCAGGCGGTGTTACCGGCGTCGAAGCCCTCCTGGAAGGCCGAGATGCGGTCGAAGTAGGAGCCGTGGGCGGCCTCGGTGGTGATGCTGGTGCCCACCGGGTCACGCAGCAGCAGGTAGCCGGCCAGCACCTCGTCGAGCTCGGGCGCGCGGATCTGCGAGTGCCGGCCCTGCCCGTCCGCGACCCACGCCGTCCAGGCGCCGGCGAAGCAGTCGGCCTGGGTCTCCACGGAGATGGAGTAGTCGGGGTAGCCGACCCGGCCCTGCACCGCGTGCCCGAACTCGTGGGCCATCACCAGCGCCGGGATGAACCGCCCGTGCTGCTCGGCGAGCTCGCCCAGGAACGCGCGGTCGTAGCTGATCGAGTCGGAGTTCGGGGCGTCGGGGGCCTGGCAGTAGAACGCGTTGCCCTCCACCTCGCGCGGGTCCGAGCCGCAGCCGATGCCCTGCGGGTGGTCCACCGGGTCGACGTCGCCCGGGTCGACGCTGAAGTAGCCGCCCGCCAGCGGCTCGAAGTCCCGCCCGAAGACCTCGGGGGACTGCTGGGCCCAGAACGTCTCCAGGTCGGCCAGCGCGTTGCGGGCCAGGGTGTCCACCGGCCCGTCGGTGGCGCCGACGACGGTCAGCTCGGCGGCCGGCAGGTCGGACGCCGGTGGCTGTGCCGCGCTCGGCAGGCCGATGACGACCGAGGAGCAGCCGGACAGGACGAGCAGCGCGGCCGTGGCCACCGGCGCCACGGCCGCGCGTCGCGGGGAGGAGGCAGGCATGTCCCTCGGATCGTCGCATCGGGCAGGCCCCCCTGCAGGCGGAAGGACCCCCTCCTCCCCACCCCTCGCTCCGCTCGGGGCGGTGCCCTGGAGGGGGCCGAGCGGTGGGGGGCAGGGGGGCTCCTACTCGTGCACGAACCAGACGGTGCCCAGCGGCGGGGCGGCCAGGGTCGCGGAGCACGGCTGGCCGTGCCACGGCTGCTCGACGGCCTCGATGCCGCCCATGTTGCCGACGCCGGACCCGCCGTAGCCCTCGGCGTCGGTGTTGAGCACCTCGCGCCACCTCCCGGCCCGCGGCAGGCCGATCCGGTACCCCTCGTGGGGTGCGCCGGAGAAGTTGGCCACGCAGGCCAGCGCGGGGGCGGCCGCGTCGCCGGAGCGGCCGAGGCGCAGGAAGGACAGCACGTTGCCCGAGGCGTCGTTCGCGTCGATCCACTGGAAGCCCTCGGGGTCGACGTCCTGCGACCACAGCGCGGCGTTCTCCCGGTAGCGGGCGTTCAGGTCGGTGACCAGCTGCAGCACGCCCCGGTGGGCGGGGTCGTCGAGGTGCCACCAGTCCAGCGAGCGGCTCTCGGCCCACTCGGCGTCCTGGGCGAACTCCGAGCCCATGAACAGCAGCTGCTTACCGGGGTGGGCCCACATGTAGGCCAGGTAGGCCCGCAGGTTGGCCAGCTGCTGCCACCGGTCGCCGGGCATCTTCCGCAGCAGCGAGCCCTTGCCGTAGACGACCTCGTCGTGGCTGATCGGCAGCACGTAGTTCTCGGAGTAGGCGTAGATCATCGAGAACGTCATCTGGCCGTGGTGGTAGCTGCGGTGCACCGGCTCCTTGGTCATGTAGCCCAGCGAGTCGTGCATCCAGCCCATGTTCCACTTGAAGCCGAAGCCCAGGCCGCCCAGGTGGGTGGGCCGGGTGACGCCGGGCCAGGCGGTCGACTCCTCGGCGATGGTGACCACGCCGGGGACCTCCCGGTACACCGTGGCGTTCATCTCCTGCAGGAACGCCATCGCCTCGAGGTTCTCCCGCCCGCCGTGCACGTTGGGCGCCCACTCGTCGCGCGAGTAGTCCAGGTAGAGCATCGAGGCGACCGCGTCGACCCGGATGCCGTCGACGTGGAACTCCTTGCACCAGTACAGCGCGTTGGCGACGAGGAAGTTGCGGACCTCCGAGCGGCCGAAGTCGAAGACGTAGGTGCCCCAGTCCAGCTGCTCGCCGCGGCGCGGGTCGGCGTGCTCGTAGAGCGGGGTGCCGTCGAAGCGGGCCAGTGCCCAGTCGTCCTTGGGGAAGTGGGCGGGCACCCAGTCGACGATGACCCCGATGCCGGCCTGGTGGGCCCGGTCGACCATGTACCGCAGGTCGTCGGGGCTGCCGAAGCGGGCGGTGGGGGCGTAGTAGGAGGTGACCTGGTAGCCCCACGAGCCGCCGAAGGGGTGCTCGGCCAGCGGCATGAACTCGATGTGGGTGAAGCCGTGCTCGACGACGTAGTCGACCAGCTCGTCGGCCAGCTGCCGGTAGGACAGGCCCTGCCGCCAGGACCCCGCGTGCACCTCGTACACGCTCATCGGCCGCTCGTGCCAGCCGCCGCGGGCCCGCTCGGCCAGCCACGCGTCGTCCTGCCACTCGTGCCGGGACTCGGTGACGACCGAGGCGTTGAGCGGCGGCACCTCGGTCTGGAAGGCCAGCGGGTCGGACTTGTGCCGCCACACGCCGTCGCGGCCGAGCACGTGGTAGCGGTACTTGGTGCCCACCGCGACGCCCGGGATGAAGACCTCCCAGACGCCGGAGGAGCCCAGCGACCGCAGCGGGTACGCGCGGGCCTCCCAGTAGTCGAAGTCGCCGGTCACCCGCACGCCCTGCGCGTTGGGCGCCCAGACGGCGAAGGAGACGCCCGCCACCTCGCCGCGGGGGGTGTCGTAGCGCCGGACGTGCGCGCCGAGCACCTCCCAGAGCCGCTCGTGGCGGCCCTCGCGGATCAGGTGCTGGTCGAGCTCGCCCACGGTGGGCAGCCACCGGTAGGGGTCGTCGACGACGAAGGTGTCCGTGCCGCCCCGGCCGTCGCCGTAGCCGACCTCGATGCGGTAGTCACCCGGCTGCTGGGGCAGGTGGGCGGCGAAGATGCCGCCGTCGTGCACGCGGGCGGCGTCGTACCGGGCGCCGTCCTCGTCGACGACGGTCGCGGAGACCGCGTCGGGCCGCAGCGTCCGGACCACCCAGCCGTCCCGCGCCGGGTGGGCGCCCAGCACGCTGTGCGGGGCGTGCGACGAGCCGTCGACGACGGCGCGCAGCTGCTCCTCGCCGACCTCGGCCGGCGCGTCGTGCTGCGCTGCACCCTCCACGGCAGGGCCCTCCTCGGCCGGCTCCTGCCCCCCGGGCCCGGTGGCGGCCGCCACCTCCGGGCGGCCGGCGGCGGCGCTGCCGGTGGGGGGCGTGCCGCCGTCCTCGTCCGGGGCCTGCGGGGTGCTGGGCTCAGCGGGGTCGGGGCTGGGCGGCTCCGGCTGGTCGGCCGGGGCCCCCGTCGGGCTGCCCGGCTCGGCGATCGGCGCCGGGGCGACCACGGGGCTCGCGGTGCCGCCCTGCTCGGCGACGGCGTCGCCCTGCGGGCCGGCGGTGCCCCGCCCGCCGGCGGCCTTCCGCGCCGTCTTCCTGGCGCCGGCCTTCTTCGCGGTGGCCTCGGCCGCCGTCGCCTTCTTCGCGGGCGCCTTCTTGGCCGCGGCCTTCTTCGCCGGGGCCTTCTTGGCCGCGGCCCGCTCGCGCGCCGGGGCGGCGTTGACGATCGGGCCCTCCTCGGCGGCGGCGGCCTGCGCGGTCTTCTCCTCGACGACGGCCTGCAGCTCCTCCCGCGTCGCGGGCTGGCGGTCGCCGGTCGGGGAGCCGGTGGTGCGCTCGGTCTCGTCCGGGGATGTCATCGCTCGCGGTCCTCTTCCCTGCCGGTGTGTCGGTGGTCGTGCCGCGCGCGCTAGCCCGCGGCGGTGAGCCGGGACAGCGACTGCAGCGGGATCATCAGCCAGTGCGGGCGGTTGCGCGCCTCGTAGACGCACTCGTAGACGGCCTTGTCCACCTCGAACGCCCGCAGCAACGGGCTGTCGCCGCAGGAGTCCGTCCCGCTCGCGGCCGCGTAGCCCGCGCAGAAGGCGCTCCGGTTGCGCTCTGCCCACTCCTGCGCGCGGTAAGCGCGCTGCGGGTCACCCGGCTGCTCGACCAGCATGTGCCGGGCGGCGTAGTCGAAGCTGCGCAGCATCCCGGCGACGTCGCGCAGCGGGCTGTCCAGCACGCGCCGGTCGGCCAGCGGCCGGGCGGGCTCGCCCTCGAAGTCCAGCACGATCCACCCGGTGGTGGTGCGCAGCACCTGGCCCAGGTGCAGGTCGCCGTGCACCCGCTGGCGGACGACGCGCTCGCCGCTGTCGGCCACCGCGGCGTACACGGCGCGCAGCCCGTCGGCGTGGTCGGCCAGCTGCGGGACGACCTCGATGGCGGCGTCCAGCCGCTCGCCCATCTGCCGGGCGACGGCGGCGAACCAGTCGCGGCCGGCCTCCTCGGTCGGCAGCACCGCGGCCATGTCGGCGTGCACGGAGGCCGTCGCGGCACCCAGCCGCTCGCTGTCCGCGGCGAAGTCCCCGCCCACCTCGTCGGCGTGCAGGTCGCCCTCGGCGTACAGGTCGCGGACGCTGGCGGTGGCCAGCCGCCACCCGTCGCTGGCGTTGGGCACGAACCGCTGCAGCATGAACACCGTCGCCGGCGGGGTGCCGGCGTCCCGGTCGTGGTCGATCTCGGCGTACCCGAGCAGCGGCGCGATGTGCGGGTTGTCCGTCCGGCGCAGCGCGTCGTGGACCTCGACATCGGGGTTGAGGCCGGGCTCGAGCCGCCGGAACAGCTTGAGGATCGCCTCCTGGCCGTAGACCAGCGAGGTGTTGCTCTGCTCGGTGGAGACGATGTCGCCGGGCAGCCCGACCGGGATCTCCGCGCTGTCGCCCGGGACGAAGCGCATCGGGCCGACCGTGGCGCCCTCGGCCAGGTGGGTGAGCCAGGTGGTGGTCGCCTCGCGGTCGCGCATCGCGTCGTATGCGTAGTTCTCGCCGTTCTCGTGCGGCACGGTCCCGATCAGCGCCGCGGCCAGGTCGTCGACGGGGTGGTCGCGCCACGACAGCGGCACCAGGTAGGTGCCGGTCCCACCGTCGGCGTAGGTGACCGTGACCCGGTGGATGGACAGCACCGGGTGGGAGCGGTCGAGGAAGAAGCTCTCCTCCTCCACGCTCGCCCACTCCCGGCCCTTGCCGCCGAACCACCGCTGCGAGGGGATCCAGTCGCGGAACAGTCCGGTCAGCGCGGTCATCGGGGTCCCCCCGTGTCGGTGGTGGCGCCGGCGGGCGGGTCCTCGCCGGTGCCGACGAGGCCGGCGGCCAGCAGGGAGTCGGCCACGGCGGTGTCGTCGGTCGCGGCCGGCTCCTCCACCGGCGCGGCCGGCTTGGCCAGCTCGAACCAGTAGAAGCCGTGGCCGGAGAGCGTGAGCATGTAGGGCAGCACGCCGATCTGCGGGAACTCCACCCGGCCGGTCAGCTCGATCGGCGTGTAGCCCTCGAAGCGGCGGAGGTCCAGCTCCACCGGCTGCGGGAAGCGGGACAGGTTGTTGACGCAGAGCACCACGTCGTCGCCGAACTCGCGGACGAAGGAGAGCACCGTCGGGTTGCGCGAGCCGATCTCGCCGAAGCTGCCCAGGCCGAAGGTGGGGTGCTGCTTGCGGACGTGGATCATCTGCCGCAGCCAGTGCAGCATCGAGTTGGTGTTGCGCAGCTGGGACTCGACGTTGGTGACCTGGTAGCCGTAGACCGGGTCCTGGTTGAGCGGCAGGTACATCCGCTGGGGGTCGGCGGTGGAGAAGCCGCCGTTGCGGTCCGGCGTCCACTGCATGGGCGTGCGGACGCCGTCGCGGTCCCCGAGCCAGATGTTGTCGCCCATGGCGATCTCGTCGCCGTAGTAGAGGACCGGTGACCCGGGCAGGCTGAGCAGCAGCGCGTTGAACAGCTCCAGGGTGTCCATGTCGTTGTCCAGCAGCGGCGCCAGCCGGCGGCGGATGCCGATGTTGGCCTTCATGCGGGGGTCCTTGGCGTACTCGGCCCACATGTAGTCGCGTTCCTCGTCGGTGACCATCTCCAGGGTCAGCTCGTCGTGGTTGCGCAGGAAGATGCCCCACTGGCAGTTGTCCGGGATCGCCGGCGTCTGGGCCATGATCTCCGAGATCGGGAAGCGCTGCTCCCGCCGGACGGCCATGAACAACCGCGGCATCACCGGGAAGTGGAAGGCCATCTGGCACTCGTCGCCGTCCTCGCCGAAGTACTCGACGACGTCGGCCGGCCACTGGTTGGCCTCGCACAGCAGCACCCGGTCGGGATAGTCGGCCTCGACCACCTTGCGGACCTGCTTGAGGATCTCGTGGGTCCCCGGCAGGTTCTCGCAGTTGGTGCCCTCCTCCTCGATGAGGTACGGCACGGCGTCCAGCCGGAACCCGTCGATGCCGAGGTCCAGCCAGAACCGCAGCGCGTCCAGGATCGCCTCGATCACCCGCGGGTTCTCGAAGTTGAGGTCGGGCTGGTGGGAGAAGAACCGGTGCCAGAAGTACTGCTTGCGCACCGGGTCGAAGGTCCAGTTGGAGCTCTCGGTGTCGACGAAGATGATCCGCGCGTCGGCGTAGCGGGTGTCGTCGTCGCTCCACACGTAGAAGTCGCCGTAGGGGCCCTCGGGGTCGCTGCGGCTGGCCTGGAACCAGGGGTGCTGGTCCGAGGTGTGGTTCATGACGAAGTCGATGATCACGCGGATGCCGCGGGCGTGGGCGGCGGCCAGGAAGTCGGTGAAGTCCTCGATGTCGCCGAACTCCGGCAGCACCGCGGTGTAGTCGCTGACGTCGTAGCCGCCGTCGCGCAGCGGGGAGGCGAAGAACGGCGGCAGCCACAGGCAGTCGACGCCCAGCCACTGCAGGTAGTCCAGCTTGTCGATCATGCCGCGCAGGTCGCCGACGCCGTCGGCGTTGCTGTCGGCGAAGCCGCGGACCAGCACCTCGTAGAACAGGGCACGCTTGTACCACTCGGGGTCGGTGCCGGGCGCGGGCAGCGCCGACGCCGTGCCGGGGGAGCGGCGGGCGGGGAGGTCGGGGACGGGAACGGTCATCGCTGTGGGTGGCCCTCGGTTCAGCAGGGGAGCGGTTGAAGGACCCCGTCCTCCCCGCCCTTCGCAGGCTCAGGGCGGGACCCGGGACGGGGCCGGGGAGACCTCAGGTGACCGGGGGAGGCACCTGGACCGTCCGGGGGTGGGTGATGGCGAGGACGTGCGCCGGTTCCCGGTACGGGTCGAGCTCGACGTAGTTGAACTGGCCCCAGTCGTAGGAGGCGCCGGTCAGCTCGTCGGTCACGGTCATGCGCTCGTACCAGTCCAGGCCGAGCGCGGGCAGGTCCAGGGACGTCGTCCCGATCTGCGTGTTGTGGCCGTCCAGGGCCACCACGACGAGGACGGCGTCCTGGGAGCCGGGGTCGGTCTTGGAGAAGCAGATCAGGTTCGGGTTGTCCACGTCGTGGAACCGCAGCGTGCGCAGCTGCTGCAGGGCCGGGTGGGCCCGGCGGATCTCGTTGAGCCGGCGCAGGTAGGGCGCGAGGCTGCGCCCGGAGGCCTCGGCGGCGGCGAAGTCGCGCGGGCGCAGCTGGTACTTCTCGCTGTCCAGGTACTCCTCGCTGCCGGGCCGCACGGCGACGTGCTCGAACAGCTCGAACCCGGAGTAGACGCCCCACGTCGGGCTCATCATCGCCGCGAGCACCGCGCGGATCTTGAACATCGGCGGCCCGCCGAGCTGCAGCGACGCGTGCAGGATGTCCGGGGTGTTCACGAAGAAGTTGGGCCGCATGTAGTGGCAGTTCGCGGCCAGCTCGCGGCCGTAGTCCTCGAGCTCGCCGCGGGCGGTGCGCCAGGTGAAGTACGTGTAGGACTGCGTGTACCCGATCCGCGCCAGCTGGTGCATCATCGCCGGCCGCGTGAAGGCCTCGGCGAGGAACAGCACGTCGGGGTCGGTCTCCTTGACCGTCCAGATCAGCCAGTGCCAGAAGTTCAGCGGCTTGGTGTGCGGGTTGTCGACGCGGAAGACGCGCACGCCGGCGTCCATCCACACGCGCAGCACCCGCAGGCACTCGGCGTAGAAGCCCTCGGGGTCGTTGTCGAAGTTGACCGGGTAGATGTCCTGGTACTTCTTCGGCGGGTTCTCCGCGTAGGCGATCGTCCCGTCGGGCTTGGTGGTGAACCACTCCGGGTGCGCGGCGACCCACGGGTGGTCCGGGGCGGCCTGCAGCGCGAAGTCCAGCGCCACCTCCATGCCCAGCTCGCGGGTGCGCTCGACGAAGGCGCGGAAGTCCTCCATCGTGCCCAGCTGGGGGTGGACGGCGTCGTGCCCACCCTCGGCGCTGCCGATCGCCCAGGGCGAGCCCGGGTCGTCCGGCCCGATCTCGTAGGGGTTGCCGCCGGGGTACTGCGGCGTGTTCGGGCCCTTGCGGTTGACCGTGCCGATCGGGTGGATCGGCGGCAGGTAGACGACGTCGAATCCCATGTCGGCGACCGCGGGCAGCCGCTCGGCGGCGGTGGCGAACGTGCCGTGGGTGGCCCGGCCGTCCACGACCGGGCCGGTGGACCGGGGGAAGAACTCGTACCAGGAGCCGAACAGCGCGCGGGGCCGGTCGACCCACACCTCGTACACCGGGCCGCCGGTGACCAGCTCGCGCACCGGGTGCTCGTACAGGTACCGCTGCACGGCCTCGGCCATCGCCGGGGCGATGCGCGCGGGCATCTCCAGCGAGGCGTCGCGCAGCGCGGCGGCGGCCTCGGTGAGCCGCGCCCGCCACTCGGCGTCGGCCCCGCCGGCCACCCGGTCGAGCAGCCGGGCGCCCTCCTCGAGGTCGTTGGCCAGCTCCTCGGCGCCCTGGCCGGCGGCGGTCTTGACGTCGACGGCGTGGTGCCAGGTCGCCAGCGGGTCGCTCCAGGCCTCCACCTGGAAGGTCCACCGGCCCTCGCGGTCGGGGACGACGGTGGTCAGCCAGCGGTCGGGCTGGTCGCCGAAGCGCGCCATCCGGCGCAGGGGCTGCCCGGCGCCGTCGGCCCCCGGCGGGGTCCAGACCACGTTGGCGGCGACCGCGTCGTGACCCTCGCGGAAGACGGTGGCGGTGATCGGCACGTGCTCGCCGACCACCGCGCGCGCGGAGAAGGCGCCGCAGGACACGACGGGGTCGACATCGGTGATGCCGAGACGGAGGTCAGCGCGGCCAGTCATCCCGGCCACGCTATCGAGGGGCCGTCGGGTGAGCACATCGGCTGCCGTGGCCTGCCGGACACGGTGCGGGACGGGCGGGACCGCCGGGTGACCCGGGCGTCGGCTGGCCATGGTCCATCCTGGCGCGTCCCGGCCTGCGCCGCTCTGGCGACCGGGGCGTCCGTCGCTAGTCTCGCCCCGTGCGCGCTCTCCGCAGGTTCACCGTCCGGGCGTCGCTCCCCGAGGAGCTGATGCCGCTGTCCCAGCTCGTCGCCAACCTGCGCTGGTCCTGGCACGCCGAGACCCGCGACCTGTTCGAGGCCCTGGACCCCGAGCTGTGGCGGACCTGCAACGGGGACCCGGTGCAGGTCCTCGGCGAGGTCTCCGCCGACCGGCTGGCCACCCTGGCCCGGGACCGGCGCTTCGTGCGCCGGCTGCAGGACGTCGTCGACGACCTGGAGGAGTACCTGTCCGCGCCGCACTGGTACCAGTCGCTGGGACCGGAGGCCCCGGCGACGGTGGCCTACTTCTCCGCGGAGTTCGGCATCACCGAGGTGCTCCCGCAGTACTCCGGCGGGCTGGGCATCCTGGCCGGCGACCACCTCAAGGCCGCCTCCGACCTGGGCGTCCCCCTCGTCGGCGTCGGGCTGCTCTACCGGGCCGGCTACTTCGAGCAGGGCCTGTCGGCCGACGGCTGGCAGCTGGAGCACTATCCGTCGCTGGACCCGCAGGGCCTGCCGCTGAAGCTGCTGCGCCAGTCCGACGGCACGGCCGTGGTCATCAACGTCCCGCTGCCCGAGGGGCGCACGCTGTTCGCCCACGTCTGGCGGGCGCAGGTCGGCCGGGTGTCGCTGCTGCTGCTGGACAGCGACATCGAGGAGAACGCGCCCGCCGAGCGCGGCGTGACCGACCGCCTCTACGGCGGCGACGAGGACCACCGGCTGCGCCAGGAGATGCTGCTCGGCATCGGCGGCGTCCGGGCGCTGCGCGCCTACTGCCAGCTCACCGGGACGCCGGCGCCGGAGGTCTACCACGCCAACGAGGGGCACGCGGGCTTCCTCGGCATCGAGCGGATCCGCGAGCTCACCGAGTCCCACGGGCTGTCCTTCGCCGAGGCGCTGCAGGCGGTGCGCGCCGGCACGGTGTTCACCACGCACACCCCGGTGCCGGCCGGCATCGACCGCTTCCCGCGGACGCTGATCGAGCGCTACTTCGCCGGCTTCGGCGTCCCGCTGGAGCACATGATCCCGCTGGGCTCCGAGTCCGACCCGACGAAGTTCAACATGGCGCACATGGGCCTGCGGCTGGGCCAGCGCGCCAACGGCGTCAGCCGGCTGCACGGGCACGTCAGCCGGGGCATGTTCAACTACCTGTGGCCGGGCTTCGACCAGGGCGACGTGCCGATCAGCTCGATCACCAACGGCGTGCACGCGCCCACCTGGACCGCGCGCGAGCTGGTCGAGATGGGCACCCAGGCCAGCAGCCAGGGCGACCCGGTCGAGGCCGGCGGCGAGGTGCACTTCGACGGCGTGGACCGGATCCCCTCCGGGGAGCTGTGGAGCACCCGCCGGATGCTGCGCGGCCGGCTGGTCGAGGAGGTGCGCCGCCGGCTGCGCGACACCGCGCTGTCCCGCGGGGCGGCGGAGTCCGAGGTCGGCTGGACCGACAGCGCCTTCGACCCCGACGTCCTCACCATCGGCTTCGCCCGCCGGGTGCCCTCCTACAAGCGGCTGACCCTGATGCTGCGCGACCCGGGGCGGCTCCGGGCGCTGCTGCTGGACCGCGAGCGGCCGGTGCAGCTGGTCATCGCCGGCAAGAGCCACCCGGCCGACGACGGCGGCAAGCAGCTGATCCAGCAGATGGTGAAGTTCGCCGACGACCCGGAGCTGCGCCACCGGATCGCCTTCCTGCCCGGCTACGACATCGGCATGGCCCGCTACCTGTACTGGGGCTGCGACGTCTGGCTGAACAACCCGCTGCGTCCGCTGGAGGCCTGCGGGACGTCGGGCATGAAGGCCGCGCTCAACGGCGGGCTGAACCTGTCCATCCGCGACGGCTGGTGGGACGAGTGGTTCGACGGCCAGAACGGCTGGGCCATCCCGACCGCCGACGGCATCGCCGACCCCGAGCGGCGCGACGACATCGAGGCCCGGGCGATCTACGACCTGCTGACCAGCCAGGTGGTCCCGCGGTTCTACGAGACCGACCGGGACGGCGTCCCGACCCGGTGGGTGGAGATGGTGCGGCACACCCTGCGCGAGACCGGCCCCAAGGTGCTGGCCACCCGGATGGTGCGC
Source organism: Geodermatophilus pulveris (assembly GCF_900188375.1). Classification (GTDB taxonomy): domain Bacteria; phylum Actinomycetota; class Actinomycetes; order Mycobacteriales; family Geodermatophilaceae; genus Geodermatophilus; species Geodermatophilus pulveris. The sequence goes on from NZ_FZOO01000001.1 coordinate 564,740, forward strand.
GACTACGTGCAGCAGCTGTACGTGCCCGCGGCCGGCTCGTCGCGGGCGATGGCCGAGGGCGGCTACGGCGCGGCGCGCACCGAGGCCGGCTGGCGCGCGCGGCTGCTCGACCACTGGGGCACCGTGCGGGTGGCCCACGTCGAGGCCACCGGTGCCGGCGACACCCCGGAGATCGGCTCCACGCTGGCGCTGCGGGCGGAGGTCGAGCTGCCGGGGCTGACGCCGTCCGACGTGCTGGTGCAGGCGGCCTACGGGCGGGTCGACGACTCCGACGGCCTGCACCAGGTGACCACGCTGCCGATGGCCCACGAGCACACCGAGGGGTCGCGGCACTGGTTCAGCGCCACGGTCCCGCTGGAGCGCACCGGCGCGTTCGGGTACACGGTGCGGGTGCTGCCGCACTCCGCGCACCTGGCCGACCCGGCCGAGCTGGGGGTCGTCGCCACGCCGTGAGCCGGCGACCCGCCGCCGCGGTCACTCTCACCCCGCGTGTCGCACCGGTCCCGCGGCGCTGTCCGGTGATCGGCGTGGCGGTGCAGACCGCTCACCCACTCGGGTGAGCCGCCTCTAGGCTGACGCCATGCCCGACCGCTGTGAAGTCCTGCCCGGAGACTCCGTCGTCGCCCGACGGGGAGGCGGTCTGCTGTGGGTGGACGCCCCCGGCTCGCCCGCCCTGGTCGCCGCGCTGCACGCCTGCATGGGGGTGTCCGGCCCGGGTGCCGAGCGGGTGCTCGCCGCCGTCGCCGGCCAGGTGTCGGCCCTCGCTGGCGGCGGGGCGTCCTTCGCGCTCGTCCTGGTCGACACCGCCGAGGGCACCGGCACCGGCGTCGCGCTGTGGTCGGGCAAGGGACAGCCGGCCGTGGACGGCGTCCCGGTGCCCGGCTCGTCGGTCGACGGGTGCACCCTGGCCAGCGGCTTCCAGCTCGGGCAGACCCTCTACGTCGGTCCCGGCCAGCCGGTGCCGTCGATGCCGCCCGGCGTGGCCTACGACCTGGTCGCGGGCACCGTCCCCGGCTCCGGGGCGATGCTCCAGCTTGCCGCGGCGGCGCACGCGTCGTCCGCCGCCGTCCCGCAGGCCGCCTCGCCGTTCCCCGCGGGCTCCGACGCCGGCTTCGGCGGGGGCTCCTCGGGCTACGGCGCCACGGCCGCCGCCCAGCGCCCGCAGGAGGACGAGGGCGAGTCGACCGCCTTCTGGAAGCCCGAGGCCCCGGTGACCCCGGTGCTGCGCTTCGACGACGGCCTGGTCGTCACCGTCGACGAGGACCTCGTCCTGGGCCGCCGTCCCGACAACCACGAGATGGTCACCGCCGGCTCGGCGCGGCCGGTGCCGATCGCGGACACCCAGAACGTGCTGTCCTCGGCGCACGCGGCGATCCAGCGCAACGGCCAGGAGGTCTCGCTGGTCGACCTCGGCTCGCTCAACGGCACCCACGTCGCCGGCCCCGAGGCCACCGAGTGGACCCAGCTGGAGCCCGGCGTGGCCCACCCGCTGTCCGACGGCGACCGCCTGCTGCTGGGCTGGACGGTCATCACCTTCGAGCAGCAGCCGGACTGAGCAGGTCCCGGCTCCGAGTGGGATCGCCGGCGTTCCTCGTGCCCTGCCGGCGCTGCGACACCCGCAGGGCACGAGGAACACCGGCACAGGGCGGGGCTACGGCCGGCGGAGCACCCGCAGCAGCCAGACGCAGCGCGCCGGGACCTCGATCGGGCCGGGGGCGACCACGGCCGGCCGCGGCGGTGCGCCGGTCGGCCACTCGGTGGAGACGACCAGCTCGTAGCCGTCGGCCCACGGCGGCCCGGGCAGGTGCACCCTGATCGGCTCGGCGCCGGCGTGCAGCTGCACCAGGTAGGAGTCGTCCTGCACCGGGCGGCCGCGCTGGTCGCGGTGCCGGATGCCGCGGCCGTCGAGGTACATGCCGACGGTCTGCAGGTCGTTGTCGAACCAGTCGCCGGTGGTCAGCTGGGCGCCGCCCGGGGCGAACCAGGCCACGTCGCGGGTGCCGCCGCTGCCGGGCACCTCGTGGCCCTCGAAGAACGCCTCCTGGCGCAGCACGGGGGACGCCCGGCGCAGCCGCAGCAGCCGGGCGACGAAGGCGCGCAGGTCCTCGTCGACGTCGGCCCAGTCCAGCCAGGACAGCTCGGTGTCCTGGCAGTAGGCGTTGTTGTTGCCGCGCTGGGTGCGGCCCAGCTCGTCGCCGGCGGTGAGCATGGGGACGCCGGTCGACAGCAGCAGGGTGGCCAGGTGGTTGCGCACCTGCCGCCCCCGCAGCACGGTGATCGCCGGGTCGTCGGTGGGGCCCTCGACGCCGCAGTTCCAGTTCCGGTTGTGGCTCTCGCCGTCCCGGTTGTCCTCGCCGTTGGCGTCGTTGCGCTTGCGCTGGTAGGTGACCAGGTCGGCGAGGGTGAACCCGTCGTGCGCGGTGACGAAGTTGACGCTGGCGAACGGCCGGCGGCCGTCGGAGCGGTAGAGGTCCGAGGAACCGGTCAGCCGGTAGGCCAGGTCCCGGACCCCGACGTGCGCGCCGGACCACACGTCGCGCACGGTGTCGCGGTACTTGCCGTTCCACTCCGTCCACAGCGGCGGGAAGTTGCCCACCTGGTAGCCGCCGGGGCCCACGTCCCACGGCTCGGCGATCAGCTTGACCCGGCTGACCACCGGGTCCTGGTGCACGACGTCGAAGAAGGCCGAGAGCCGGTCGACGTCGTGCAGCGAGCGGGCCAGCGCCGCGGCCAGGTCGAAGCGGAAGCCGTCGACGTGCATCTCGGTGACCCAGTAGCGCAGCGAGTCCATGAGCAGCGCCAGCACCTGCGGACGGCGCACGTCCAGGGTGTTCCCGCAGCCGGTGTAGTCCTGGTAGCGGGAGGGGTCGCCCTCGCGCAGCCGGTAGTAGCCGCCGTTGTCGATGCCCTTGAACGACAGCGTCGGGCCGGTGTGGTCGCCCTCGGCGGTGTGGTTGTAGACCACGTCGAGGATGACCTCGATGCCCGCGGCGTGCAGCGTCTTGACCATCGCCTTGAACTCGGTGACCTGCTGCCCGGCGGTCCCCGAGGAGCTGTAGGCGGCGTGCGGGGCGAAGAAGCCGAGGGTGTTGTAGCCCCAGTAGTTGGTCAGCCCGCGGCGCAGCAGGTGTGGCTCACTGACGAAGTGGTGCACCGGCAGCAGCTCGACCGCGGTGACGCCCAGGGACCGCAGGTGCTCGACGAACGCCGGCTGCGCCAGCCCCGCGTAGGTGCCGCGCAGGGCCGGCGGGACCTCGGGGTGGCACCGCGTCGCGCCCTTGACGTGCACCTCGTAGATGACCGTGTCCGACCACGGGGTGGCCGGACGGCGGTCGCCGTCCCACGGGAACGGGTCGTGGACGACGACGCCGCGGGGGACGTACGGCGCGGAGTCCCGCGGGTCGGGGCCGTCGCCGCCCTCGACGCGGAAGCCGAACAGCGCCGGGTGCAGCGACTGCTCGCCGTCCAGGGCGCGCGCGTAGGGGTCCACCAGCAGCTTGGCCGAGTTGTGCCGCAGCCCCGAGCCCGGGTCCCAGCCGCCGTGCACCCGGTAGCCGTAGCGCTGGCCGGGGCCCACGCCGGGCAGCCGGCCGTGCCACACCTGGTGGGTGTTCTCCTGCAGCCGCAGGCGGTGCTCGGTGCCGTCGGGGTCGAACAGGCACAGGTCCACCGCCTGCGCTCCGGCCGACCACAGGGCGAAGTCGGTGCCGGTGCCGTCCCAGTGCGCGCCCAGGGGGGCGGGGGAGCCGGGCCACACCTCGTACTCGTCGGGGCTGCTGCGCACGCCGACGATCCTGTCAGCACCGCCCCGCGTCCGGGCCGCAGCGGCGCGGGTGCGGTGCGGGAGGTTGGATGGGGGGCGTGTCCAGCGAGCCGGTCGTCGAGATGCACGGGGTGGACGTCGTCCGGGGGCAGTCACACCTGCTGCGCGGCATCGACTGGACGGTGCTGTCCGACCAGCGCTGGGTGGTGCTGGGCCCCAACGGCGCGGGCAAGACGACGCTGCTGCAGCTGGCCGGGGCACACCTGCACCCGACCCGCGGGGAGGTCGCGCTGCTGGGCGAGACCCTCGGCGCGGTCGACGTCTTCGAGCTGCGGCCGCGGATCGGGCTGACCAGCGCGGCGCTCGCCCAGCGCCTGCAGGGCGGCGAGCGGGCCGGCGACGTCGTGCTGTCCGCCGGGTACGCCGTGGTGGGCCGCGGGCGGGAGCGCTACGACGTCGACGACCTCACCCGCGCGGCGGCGCTCATGCACCAGTGGGGGGTCACCCCGATGGCGCACCGGCCGTTCGGCACCCTGAGCGAGGGCGAGCGCAAGCGGGTGCAGATCGCCCGCGCGCTGATGCCCGACCCGGAGCTGCTGCTGCTCGACGAGCCCGGCGCGGGCCTGGACCTCGGCGGCCGGGAGGACCTGGTCAGCCGGCTGACCGACCTCGCCCGCTCCCCGTCGGCCCCCGCGCAGGTGCTGGTCACCCACCACGTCGAGGAGATCCCGCCCGGGTACACCCACGCGCTGCTGCTGCGCGACGGCGGGGTGGTCGCCGCCGGGCCGCTGGAGCAGGTGGTCGGCCAGGAGGCCCTGTCGGAGACCTTCGGCCTGGCCCTGTCGGTGCAGCGCTCCCAGGGGCGCTGGACCGCCCGCCGGGCCGCCTGAGGGTGGAAGGACCCCTGGAAGGACCCCCTGCCCCCCGCCACTCGCGGGCTCGCGGCGGGACCCTGCAGGGGGCCACCTCGCAGGCTCGGGGCGGTGCCCTGGACGGGGCCGCCCCCACCACTCGCCCGCTCGTGGCGGGCCCCTGCGGAGGGGCCGTGTCCGACCGGGCGAGTCGCCGTCCCGGTGCCCCGGCGGCCGTGGCCGCCACGGCACTGGGCGTCGGGGTGGTCGTCGCGCTGCTGCCGCTGCTGCTGTTCCCCACCGTGCTCAGCCAGGACGGCCCGGCGCACGTGGCCGGCGCCTGGGTCCTGCTGCACCACGGGGACGACGGCGCCACCGGCGCCGTGCTCCGCGAGCACTACCGCACCGACCTGACCCCGGTGCCCAACATGCTGGCCACCCTGCTGCTGGCCGCGCTGCTGCCCCTGGCCGGGCCGGACGGCGCGGAGAAGCTGCTGGTCGCCGGCCTCGTCCTGGGCCTGGTCGGCGCGCTGGCCGCGGCGGTCCGCGCCCTGGACCGCCGGGCCTGGTGGCTGGCCGCGGCCGGGCTGCCGCTGGCCGGCAGCCACCTGGTCGCCTACGGCTTCTACAACTTCGTGCTCGGCGTCATCGGGGCGCTGCTGGTGCTGGCCGTGGTGCTGCGCCGCCCGGGCGGCTGGCGGGTGGCCGCCGCCGCGGGGCTGGCCGGGCTGCTGGTGCTCACCTGGAGCGCCCACCTGCTGCCGTGGGTGTTCGCCGCGGGCAGCGCGCTGGTGCTGGCCGCCGTCCGCGCCGCCGGCGCGGCCCGCGCCACCGGGACGGCGACCGCCGTCCGCCGGCACGCCCTGCCGGTGCTGCTGGCCGTCGCGCCGTCGGGGGCGCTGACCGCCGCGTACCTGGGCACGGGGGAGGGGCCGCCGGGCGGGGCGGAGGTCGCGCCCCAGCACGAGCGGGTCCGGGAGCTGCTCACCGGGCTGCGGCCCTTCGTCACCGGCTGGGCCGACGAGGGCCTCGCGGCGCAGGCCACCGTGGTGCTGCTCGCCGTCCTCGCCGCCGCGGCGCTGCGGCGGGCCCGGCCCGGCGGCCCCGGCCTCCGCGCCGAGCGGGTCGCGGTCGCGCTGCTGCTGGCCGGCGTCACCGCGGTGCACTGGCTGACCCCCGACCGCCTCGGTGAGGACTTCGGCTTCCTCCCCGACCGGCTGGCCTGGTTCCCGCCGCTGCTGCTGGTGCTGCTCGCCGCCACCCGCGTCCCCGGCCCGCGCGCCGCCGCGGCCGCCACCGTGCTGCTGGTCACCGCCGCCTCCGCGGCCGCGCTGGCCCGGCTGCCGGCGCAGGCCGCCGCGGCCGAGGAGGTCGGTGAGCTGCTCGCCCTGGCCGAGGAGGTCCCGCCCGGGTCCACCGTCGCCGTCCTGCAGTACGGCCGGTCGGTGGTCTGGCCCGGCACGGGCTCCCCGGACCCGCTGCGCCACGAGTCCAGCCGGCTGGCCGTCCGCGCCGGCGGTGTCGACGTCGGCCACTACGAGGCGGTGTACGACTACTTCCAGGTCCGCTTCGCCGGGACGCCGCCCCTGCGGCAGCGGCTGGACGCGGACCCGGGGCTGCGCGGGCTGGAGCGTGTCCCGCCGGCGGTCGACCTGCCGGCGGTGCGCGGCGACCTCGACGCCGTCGTCGTGCTGGGGCTCACCCGGGCCGGCGACGACGTCCGGCAGGCCGCTGACACGCGAGCCGTCACCGAGGAGTTGGGGACCCACTACGCAGCGGTGGCGACCTCGCCGTCCGGCCTGGCCGTCCTGTGGCGCGCTGCCCCGGCGTCGGGTGAGACTGCCAGGGGCGGCAGCGCGGCCGTCCCCCAGCGCGGACCCGCGGGTACCGGTCGGTCCGACCGGGGCGGGACGCCGACGCCCGGCTGAGCCAGCAGCCGGATGCAGTCCCGGGTGACCGGGGGGAGAGTCAGCGGAGGATGCGTGCGCAGTCCACAGCCGGGAACCGGCCCCACCGTCGTGCGACTGCCCCACCGTCGTACGCGTGACCGCTAGTCCCGAGGGCGCGCAGGCCGCTCCTCCCGCGACCCGGGTCCACCAGGCACCCGCCCGACCGGACCGCCGGACCCCCCGCCGCCCCGGACTCTGGACCCGGCTCGGCGAGCGTTCCGGCCAGCCCTGGCCGCTCGCCGCGCTGGCCGTCGTCCTCGCCGGGTCCGTCGTCGTCGGCGTGCTCGCCCGCTTCGTGGCGCCGCCCGAGCTGTGGCTGGACGAGGCGCAGAGCGTCGCCATCGCCAGCCTGCCGCTGCCGGACCTGTTCGCCGCGCTGGAGCAGGACGGCTCACCCCCCCTGTACTACCTGCTGCTGCACGCCTGGACGTCGGTGTTCGGGACCAGCGCGACCGCGGTGCGGGCGATGTCGGCCGTCATCGGCGTGCTCACCCTGCCGCTGGCCTGGCACGTCGCCCGCCGGCTGGCCGGCCGCCGGGTCGCCGTCGCGCTGGTCGTGCTGCTGGCCACCTCGCCGTTCCTGATCCGCTACTCCAGCGAGACGCGCATGTACGCGCTGCTGGTGCTGCTCACCGTCCTGGCCGCGGCCGCCGGCGCCGCGGTGCTGCGCCACCCCGGCCCGGGGCCGGTCATCGGTCTCGGTGTGGTCACCGGCGCGCTGCTGCTGACCCACATGTGGGCCTTCCACGTCGCCGCGGTCGCCGGGCTGCTCGCGCTGGCGGCGCTGCGCTCGCGGCGCGCCGTGGCGCTGCGGGTGCTCGCGGGGCTGGCCGTCGGCGGCCTGCTGTTCAGCCCCTGGCTGCTGTCGCTGCTCGTGCAGCTGGCGCACACCGGGACGCCGTGGGCCGCACCGCCGGCCTTCGCGGTGCTGCCGATGGCGCTGGAGGCCTGGCGCGGCGGGTTCCAGGTGCGCGACCACGTCCTGGGCACCGCGCTGCTCCTGCTCGCCTTCATCGGCCTGCTCGCCGCCCCCACCGCCCGCCGCCCCGGCGCGCGCACGGTGCTGCTCGCCGTGCCGCCACGGCCCTCCCGCGCGGTGCTCCTGGCGATGTCGCTGGGCACCCTGCTCGTGGCCGGGGCGGTGAGCGCGCTCAGCGGCACCGCGGTCGCCGACCGCTACACCAGCGTGGCGGTGCTGGCCTTCCTCGCGCTGGCCGCCCTGGGCCTGGCCGCGCTGCCGGGCACCGGGGTGCGCGCCACCGGCCTGGTGCTCGTCGCCGGCCTGGGGCTGTGGACCTCGCTGCCCGGGCTGACCGAGCCGCGCACCCAGGCCGGCGAGGTGGCCCAGGCCCTCGAGGACGCCGCACCCGGGGACGTCGTCGTCTTCTGCCCCGACCAGCTCGGGCCGGCGGTGGCCCGGCTGGTGCCGCCGGAGCAGCGGCTGGACCTGGTCGTCTACCCCGACCTGCGCCCGGCGGACCGGGTCGACTGGACCGACTACGAGGCGCGGATGAACGGCACGCCGTCCTCGGCCGTGGCGGCCGATGTGCTGCGGCGCGCCGGCGACGGGTCGGGCGTCTGGGTGGTCACCGGCCCGGGCTACCGCGTGCCGTCGACGCAGCGCTGCGGCGGGCTGGTCGACGCCCTGGAGCGCGCCCGCGGGACGGCCGAGCCGGTCGTCACGCCGGACCCCTCGGCCGAGGAGAACCACCGGCTGGACTACCTGGCGCCGGTCGCTGGCTAGGGTGCGGCGACGACGTCGTCCACCCGCTGGAGGTCCCCGTGGCAGAGCCGGAGTTCGTGACGCTGCAGGTCGAGGACGGGGTGGGCACGATCCGCCTCGACCGGCCGAAGATGAACGCGATCGACGAGCAGCTGCACCTGGAGGTGCGCGCCGCGGCGCTGGAGGCCGGCGAGCGGGCCGACGTGCGGGCCGTCGTGGTCTACGGCGGGGAGCGGGTGTTCGCCGCCGGCGCCGACATCAAGGCGATGTCCCGGCTGGACCGCCGCGGCATGGTGGCGTGGGGCCGGGAGCTGACCAACTCCTTCACCACGGTCCAGGAGATCCCCAAGCCGGTCATCGCCGCCATCACCGGGTACGCCCTGGGCGGCGGCTACGAGCTGGCGCTGTGCGCCGACTTCCGCGTCATGGGCGCCGGCGCCAAGGTCGGCCAGCCGGAGATCCTGCTCGGCGTCATCCCCGGCGCGGGCGGCACCCAGCGGCTGGCCCGGCTGGTCGGCCCGGCCAAGGCCAAGGACCTGGTCTTCACCGGCCGGCACGTCGGGGCGGAGGAGGCGCTCGAGCTCGGGCTGGCCGACGCCGTCGTCCCCGACGCCGAGGTCTACGACACCGCGGTCGCCATGGCGCGCAAGTTCGCGGCCGGCCCGCCGCTGGCGCTGGCCGCGGCGAAGCGGGCGATCGACGAGGGCCTGGACCGGCCGCTGCGCGAGGGCCTGGTCCTGGAGAGCCAGCTGTTCGCCGAGCTGTTCGACACCGAGGACCAGGCGACCGGCATGCGTTCGTTCCTGGAGGACGGACCGGGCAGGGCCACCTTCGCCGGGCGCTGAGCGCGCGGCCCGGTGACTCGGGTCACCGGGTCCGCCACCCCCCGGCCGTTACCGGCCGGTAACCTCCACCATTGAGAGCAGGCGGGCGTCCGCCCGCGCCCTGACGCGTGGAGGAGGGTCCGACGATGGACATCGTCGTTCTGGTCAAGCAGGTCCCGGATTCCGGCAGCGAGCGCACCCTGGACCCGGCGGACAAGACCGTCGCCCGGGCGAGTGCGGACAACGTCGTCAACGAGATCGACGAGTACGCCATCGAGGAGGCGCTCGTCCTCAAGGAGGCGCACGGCGGCGAGGTCACCGTGCTGACCGTCGGCCCCGAGTCGGCGGCCGACGCCATCCGCAAGGCGCTGTCCATGGGCGCGGACAAGGCCGTGCACGTCGTCGACGACGCCATGCACGGCTCGTGCGCGCCGCAGACCTCGGCGGTCCTGGCCGCCGCGCTGCAGCAGATGCCCTTCGACATCGTGCTGTGCGGCGCGGAGTCCACCGACGGCCAGCTGTCGGTGATGCCGGCGCTGCTGGCCGAGCGGCTGGGCATCCCGCAGCTGTCCGGCGCCCGCAAGCTGACCATCGAGGGTGGCGTGGCGAAGGTCGAGCGCCAGACCGACGGCGGCTACTGGGCGCTCGAGGCGCCGCTGCCGGCGATCGTGTCCACCTGGGACACCATCAACGAGCCGCGCTACCCCTCCTTCAAGGGGATCATGGCCGCCAAGAAGAAGCCGGTGACCAAGAAGTCGCTGGCCGACCTCGGCATCGACCCGTCCTCCGTGGGCCTGGCGACCGCGACCAGCCAGGTCGTCGACTTCGCCGGCCGCCCGCCCAAGGGCGCCGGCGTCAAGGTGACCGACGAGGGTGACGGTGCCGCGAAGCTGGTCGACTACCTGGCCGGCCAGAAGATCGTCTGACCCGCAGCGACGCGCAGGAGGAGAGACAGTCATGGCAGAGGTGCTGGTCCTCGTCGAGCTCAACCCGACCGGTGAGGGGCTCCGCAAGACCACCCTGGAGGCGCTGACCGCCGCCCGCGCGCTCGGCGAGCCGTCCGCGGTCGTCGTCGGCGCCCCGGGCACGGCGGCCGCGGTCAGACCGCAGCTGGCCGAGTACGGCGCGGCCCGGGTCTACGTCGCCGAGTCCGAGGAGGTCGAGCAGTTCCTCGTGGCCCCCAAGGCCGAGGTGCTCGCGCAGCTGGTGGCCGGCAAGCAGCCCGCTGCGGTGGTCATCCCCTCCTCCCCGGAGGGCAAGGAGATCGCCGGCCGGCTGGCCATCAAGACCGGCAGCGGGTTCCTCACCGACGTGACCGAGATCGCCCCCGACGGCACCGCGACCCAGGTCGCCTTCGCCGGGGCGACCATCGTGCACTCCAAGGTCACCACCGGCACCCCGATCTACACGGTGCGCGGCAACTCGGTGACCCCCGAGCCCGCCCCCGGCGCGGCCGAGGAGGAGCAGGTGGCGGTGCAGCTGTCCGACGCCGCGCGGGCCACCCGCGTCCTCGACCGGGTCGTGGAGCAGAAGTCCTCCCGCCCCGAGCTCACCGAGGCCTCGATCGTGGTCTCCGGCGGCCGCGGCGTCGCCTCGGCGGAGAACTTCTCCCTCATCGAGGGCCTCGCCGACAGCCTCGGCGCGGCGGTCGGCGCCTCCCGCGCCGCGGTCGACTCCGGCTTCTACCCGCACACCTTCCAGGTGGGGCAGACCGGCAAGACCGTCAGCCCGCAGCTCTACATCGCCGTGGGCATCTCCGGGGCCATCCAGCACCGGGCCGGCATGCAGACCTCGAAGACCATCGTCGCGGTCAACAAGGACCCCGAGGCACCGATCTTCGAGCTCGCCGACTTCGGCGTCGTGGGCGACCTGAACACCGTCGTCCCGCAGGCCACCGAGTCCATCGCCGCCCGCAGGTAGCAGCACCCAGTGAGTCCGGGCGCCGGTCCCCCTCGGGGGCCGGCGCCCCGGCGTGTCCGGGGCCGGGGAAGCCGCCGCGGGTCCGGCGGGTTGGCGGGGAGGTGGACGTGGCCGGCGACAGCGGGGTCTGGGACCGGTCCCACCGCCGGACGACGGCCGGGCTGCTCACCCTCGTCACGCTGATCGCCTTCGAGGCCATGGCGGTCGGGACGGCGATGCCCACGGCGGTGACCGAGCTCGACGGGCTGGCCTGGTACGCGTGGCCGTTCAGCGCCTTCCTCGTCGCCTCCGTCGTCGGCATGGTGCTCGGCGGGCAGGCCGGCGACCGCAGGGGCGCCTGGCCGGCCCTCCCGCTGGCGGTCGGCACGTTCGCCGCCGGGCTGCTGGTGTCCGGCGTGGCCGGGCACATGGCCGTCCTCGTCGCCGGTCGCGCGGTGCAGGGCCTGGGCGCCGGGGTCATGGTCACCCTGCTCTACGTCATCGCCGGGCACGCCTACCCGGCCGGCCTGCGGCCGCGGCTGTTCGGGGCCATCTCCGCCGCGTGGGTGCTGCCGGCGCTGGTCGGTCCGGTGGTCGCCGGGCTGGTCACCTCGCACGCCTCCTGGCGGCTGGTGTTCCTCGGCCTGCTGCCCCTGGTGGCCGTCGGCCTGCTGCTGGTGGTGCCGGTCAGCCGGCTCGGCCCGCCGGGAGCCGGGCAGGAGCCGGCGCGGCGCGGCGCCGTCGGCTGGGCGGTGCTCGCCGGCCTGGGCATCGGGCTGCTGCAGTACGCCGGGCAGCGGCTGGACGGCGCCGGCCTGGCCCTCGCCGTCGCCGGGGCGGGCGCCCTGGCCGCCGGCCTGCGCCGGCTGCTGCCGGCCGGCACCGTCCGGGCCCGCCGCGGTCTGCCCGCCGTCATCGCCTCGCGCGGGCTGCTGGCCGGTGCCTTCTTCGGCGTGGACGCCCTGCTGCCGCTCACCCTCACCGCGGTGCACGGCCACGGCCCGACCGCGGCGGGGCTGCCCCTGACCGCCGGCGCGATCGGCTGGGCCGCCGCCTCCCAGCTGCAGGGCCGGCGGCCCGGCGTCCCGCGGGAGAGGGTGCTGCGGGCCGGCTTCGTGCTGCTGGCCGTGGGGCTGGCCGGGACCGCGCTGGCCGCCGTCCCGGCCCTCGGCGGCTGGCCCGCCTACCTCACCTGGGCGGTCGCCGGGCTCGGCATGGGCCTGGGCATGCCCAGCGTCGGCGTGCTGCTGCTCGACCAGTCGCCCGGGCACGAGCGCGGCGCCAACTCCGCGGCGCTGCAGGTCTCCGACGTCACCGCCTCGGCGCTGTGCGTCGGCCTGGCCGGCGTCCTCCTGGCGGCCGCCGGCGCCGGGGCGCTGTCCCTGCCCGCCGCGGTGCTCGGCTCGGTCGCCGCGCTGACCGTGCTGGCCCTGGCCGGCATCGGCGTGGCCGGGCGGACGGCCGCCCCGGTGCGGGGGAGGGCCCCGGCGGACGCGACTACATTGGCCACGTCATGAGTTCCTCCGAGGCCGCCTACCTGGACCACGCGGCGACCACACCCCTGCTGCCCGCGGTGCTGGCCGCGATGGCCGGGCAGCTCGGCCGGGTCGGCAACGCCTCGTCGCTGCACGCCAGCGGCCGGGCCGCGCGGCGGGTCGCCGAGCAGTCCCGCGAGCGGCTGGCCGAGGCGCTGGGTGCCCGGCCGTCGGAGGTGCTGTTCACCGGCGGCGGCACGGAGAGCGACAACCTCGCCGTCAAGGGCCTGTTCTGGGCCCGCCGGGACGCCGACCCCCGCCGCCGGCGCATCGTGGTCAGCCCCGCCGAGCACCACGCCGTCCTGGACAGCGTCGAGTGGCTGGCGGCGCACGACGGCGCCGAGGTCACCTGGCTGCCCGTCGAGCCCACCGGCCGGGTCACCCCCCGGGCGCTGCGGGCCGCGCTGGGCACCGGCGAGGACGTCGCCCTGGCCAGCGTCATGTGGGCCAACAACGAGATCGGCACGGTCAGCGACCTGGCGGCGCTGGCCGGGGTGGCGCACGCCGTCGGCGTCCCGCTGCACACCGACGCCGTCCAGGCCGTGGGTCAGGTGCCGGTCGACTTCGCCGCCAGCGGCGTGGACGCGCTGACCATGACCGCGCACAAGCTCGGCGGGCCCATGGGCGCCGGCGTGCTGCTGCTGCGCCGCGACGTCGCCTGCACCCCGCTGCTGCACGGCGGCGGCCAGGAGCGCGACGTGCGCTCGGGCACCCTGGACGTCGCCGCCATCGTCGGGCTGCAGGTGGCCACCACCACCGCCGTCGCCGATCGCGAGGACCGCGCCGACCGGCTGGCCGCGCTGCGTGACCGGCTGGTGGCCGGCGTGGTGGCGCAGGTCCCCGACGTCCAGCTCAACGGCGCCCCCCTGGACGACCTGCTCGACGGGACGGTCGAGGGTGGGCCGGGGCGGCTGCCCGGCAACGCGCACCTGTCCTTCCCCGGGGCGGAGGGCGACGCGCTGCTCATGCTGCTCGACGCCCGCGGGGTGGAGTGCTCGACCGGCTCGGCGTGCAGCGCCGGCGTCGCCCGGCCCAGCCACGTGCTGCTGGCCACCGGCGCCGACCCGGACCGCGCCCGCAGCTCGCTGCGGTTCAGCCTGGGGCACACCTCGACCGACGCCGACGTGGACGCCCTGCTCGCGGTGATCGGGCCGGTGGTGGAGCGCGCCCGCCGGGCGGGGATGGGCCGGCGGTGAGGCTGCTCGCCGCGATGAGCGGCGGAGTGGACTCCGCGGTCGCCGCCGCCCTGGCCGTGGACGCCGGGCACGAGGTCACCGGCGTGCACCTGGCGCTCTCGCCGGACCGGCAGACCCTGCGCAGCGGCGCCCGCGGCTGCTGCAGCGTCGAGGACGCGCACGACGCCCGCCGGGTCGCCGACGAGCTGGGCATCCCGTTCTACGTCTGGGACCTCGCCGAGCGGTTCGCCGAGGACGTCGTCGAGGACTTCGTCGCCGAGTACGCCGCCGGGCGCACCCCCAACCCGTGCCTGCGCTGCAACGAGCGGATCAAGTTCTCCGCCGTGCTGGACCGGGCGCGGGCCCTCGGCTTCGACGCGGTCGTCACCGGCCACCACGCCCGGCTGGCCGGCGGCGAGCTGCGGCGGTCGGTCGACGCGGCCAAGGACCAGTCCTACGTGCTCGCCGTGCTGACCGCCGACCAGCTGGCCGGGGCGGTGTTCCCGCTGGGGTCGATGACCAAGCGGCGGGTGCGCGAGGTCGCCGCCGAGCGGGGGTTCGCCGTGGCCGCCAAGGCCGACTCGCACGACATCTGCTTCATCCCCGACGGCGACACGCGCGGCTTCCTCACCCGGCGGCTCGGCGCCCGGCCCGGCCCGGTCGTCGACGCCGCCACCGGCGCCGTGGTGGGGGAGCACGCCGGCGCCCACGGGTTCACGGTGGGCCAGCGCCGCGGGCTGGGGGTCGCCGCCGGGGACTCCCGGCCGCGCTACGTCCTGGGCATCGAGCCGGTGACCCGCACGGTGACCATCGGCACCGCCGACCTCGCCGGGGTGGGGGAGGTCCGCACCGACCCGCCCACCTGGACCGGGCCGGCAGCCGCGCTGCCGCTGCGCGCCGAGGTGCAGCTGCGCGCGCACGGCACCCCGGTGCCGTGCACGGTCACCGCCGGGGACGGCGGCGGGCTTCGGCTGCTGCTCGACTCCCCGCAGCGCGGCGTCGCGCCGGGCCAGTCAGCGGTGCTGTACGCCCCCGACGCCGAGCGCGGCGACCGGGTGCTCGGGCAGGCCGCGGTCGCCTCGACCGCCTGGTGAAGGACCCTCCTGCCCCCCGCCGCTCGCACGCTCGCGCCGGGACCCTGCAGCAGGGCCGCCATGCCGGGCACCGGACTACCGTTCCCGCCGTGGCCCCGCTGCACCCCGCCTCGCCCGCCGACCCCGACCTGCCCGCCGACCTCGCCGGCGCCGGGACCGCCTCCGGTGCGGAGCCGGCGGCGACGCCGTGGGGCCCGGCCACCGGCGTCGGCTCGCTGCCCGGTGCGGACCCGGCCGAGGCGCTGCGCGTGGTCACCGGCGAGCTGCCCGGCTTCGCCCACCTGCCCGAGCTGCCCGGCCGCGGCCCCGGGGCGGACCTGGTCGGCCGCAGCGCGGCGCTGCTGGTCGACCTCGCCGTCGAGCTGACCCCGGCCGGCTGGCGGCTGGTCCCGCGGCCGGGGCTCGACCAGCGCCGCGCCCGGGAGTTCCTGGACCGCGACCTCGACGCCCTGCACGACGTCGCGGGGACCTACACCGGCCCGTTCAAGGTGCAGGCCGCCGGCCCGTGGACGCTGGCCGCCGGCCTGGAGCGGACCCGCGGCGACCGCGCCGTCGTCGACCCCGGCGCCCGCCGCGACCTGGCCCAGTCGCTGGCCGAGGGGCTGGCCGCGCACGCCGCGGCCGTCGCCGCGCGGGTCCCCGGCGCCCGGGTGGTCGTCCAGCTCGACGAGCCCTCGGTGCCCGCCGTCCTGCTCGGGGCGCTGCCCACGGCCAGCGGGTTCGGGAAGCTGGCCGCCGTCGAGGAGCCGGTGGTGGAGCAGGAGCTCGCCGCCGTCGTCCGCGCGCTGCCGGGGCCGGTGGTGGTGCACTGCTGCGCCCAGCGGGCACCGCTGGACCTGTTCCGCTCGGCCGGGGCCGGCGCGCTGTCCTTCGACCTGGGGCTGGTGCAGGACCTCGACGCGCTCGGGACCGCCGTCGAGGCCGGCACCCACCTGGTCCCGGGCGTCGTCCCGGGCACCGACGCCCCCCTGCCCGCGCCGAAGGCCACCGCGTCGCGGCTGCGGGCGTGGTGGAACGAGCTCGGCTTCCCCGCCGACCGGCTGCACGAGGCGGTCACCCTGACCCCGGCCTGCGGGCTGGCCGGTGCGACCCCCGGGTACGCGCGGGCGGCCATGACGCACGTGCGCGAGGCGGCCCGGTACCTGCTGCCGGACTGACCCCGCCCGGCCCGGGACGGCTCAGCGGGGTTCGAGCGAGCCGGCGCGCGGGGCGTCGTCGGGTTCGGCGACCGTGACGTCGTCGACGAAGCAGTGGGCCCAGGTCTCGCCCGGTTCCCCCGAGGTGACCAGCGGGTGGCCGGACTCCCCGGCGTGCGCGCGGGCGTGCCGGCCGGGAGAGGAGTCGCAGCAGCCCACGTGGCCGCAGGTCAGGCAGGTGCGCAGGTGCACCCAGCCGTGCCCGTCGCGCAGGCACTCCACGCACCCCCAGGCCGCCGGCAGCACCGGGCGGGACGCCGACCCGTGGTCGCAGCCGGTGTCGCGCGGCCAGGCGTACCGGACGACGGCGGTGGTGTCGACGACCGTCTCGCCGTCCCCCGGCGTGTGCTTGCGGTGCCCCAGCCGGCCGAGCACCGACACGACCAGCGCGTGGTCGGAGGCGCGGTCGCGGTCGACCACGGCGTCCGCACCCGCCTCGGCCAGCGCGGCGACGTCGGCGTCCCCCCGCGGGCGGACGACGATCGGCGCGCGGGTCAGCGAGCGGGCCACGGACACCACCTGCCGGGCCTCCTCCGGCCGGTCCTCGGCCACGACCACCAGGCGGGTCCGCGGCACGCCGGCGTCCTGGAGCACCCGCACCTTGGTGGGGTCGCCGCGCAGCACGGTGTGCCCGGCCGCGGCCGCCTCCGCGGCACCGTCGGGGTTGAGCGTCGTCATGACCAGCGCGACCCCGCGGGAGCGCAGCGTGTCCGCCAGGTGCAGCGCCGTCGGGCCCCAGCCGAGGATCGCCACGTGATCGGACAGCGGCTCCTCCCCGCGGTCCCCGCCCTCCGGGACCGCCGGGCCGGTGGACGCCCGGCGGTCGATGCCGGCGCCCAGCGCGGCCAGCCACGGGGTGGCCACCATCAGCAGGACCGTCGTCGCCACGAAGGTCTGCGCGCCGTCGTCCCCCAGGCCGAGGGGGGACAGGCCCGCGGCGGTGCCGACGGTGAGCAGCACGAAGGAGAACTCGCCGACCTGGGCCAGCAGCAGTCCCGAGGCCACCGCGGTGCGCACCCGGATGCGCAGCGCCGCGACGGCGGCCGCGGTGGTGACGGTCTTGACCACCAGCACGGCCAGCGCGGCACCGATCACCAGCGCCCAGTTGTCGATCACGAAGCCGACGTCGAGCAGCATGCCGACCGACACGAAGAAGACCGCGCTGAACACGATCTGCAGGGGCAGCACCTCGGCGAAGGCCTGCGAGCTGGCGCGGCTCTCGCTGACCATGAGCCCGGCGAGGAAGGCCCCGAGCGAGACGCTCACCCCGGCCAGGGCGGTCAGGAAGGCGGTGCCGAAGCACACCGCGACCACGGCGAGCAGGAAGACCTCGGGCGAGCAGGTGCGGGCCACGATCTCCAGCACCGGGGGCAGCACCCGCCGGGCCACGACGAGGACGGCGGCGATCACCAGCACCGCGGTGACCGCGGCGCGCAGCAGCGACCCCCCGCCGTCCTCCCCGCCCTCGCTGCCGAGCAGCGGCACGAGCAGCACCATGGCGACGACGGCCAGGTCCTGGGCGATGAGGAGGGCCAGGGCCAGCTGCCCGCGCCGGCCGGACTGCTCGTGACGCTCGCCGAGCAGCTTGAGCACGATCGCGGTCGAGGACAGGGCCAGCAGGAAGCCGGTGAACAGCCCCTCCTGCCAGCTGCCGCCGAAGGCCAGCGTGAGTGCGACGCCCGCCGCCGTCGCCAGCCCGACCTGCAGCACGCCGCCCACCGCGATCCAGGTCCACACCCGGGCCAGCCGCTCCAGGGAGAACTCGATCCCGATGGTGAACAGCAGCAGGATGACGCCGATCTCGGCGGCCGCCTGCACCACCTCCCCGTTCTGCACCACGCCGAGCTGGGCGGGCCCGATGAGCACGCCGGCGGCGAGGAAGCCGACGATGGGCACGATCCGCGCCCGGGCCATCAGGTAGCCGATGACGGCGGCGGTGACCACCAGGCCGGCCGCCGGACCGAGGTAGGCCGGCGGTCCCTCGGCGTCCGCGGCGAGGACGGTCAGTGACTCCATGGCGCCTCCTGCTGGCGGGAGGAGCCGGCCACGCCGGCTCCGCGCGCATGCTCCCCCCGCCGGGCGGTGCCGCGCCACCACGGTCGAGGTCCCGACCGGGCGCCCGGGCGGGTGACGGAGCCGGTCCCGCGTCGTACCGGCCGGTTACCGTTCCGCCGTGACCACCGACGCCGAGCTGGAGGAGCCGCAGGTCGACGCGCCTCAAGTCAGGGCGCCGGCCGACCGGGAGGACCTCACCGAGGTCCCCGACGCGGCCCGCACCCGGCACCGCGACCTCGCCGAGGAGCTGGACCGCTACGCGTTCGCGTACTACGTGCAGGACGCGCCGCTGGTCAGCGACGGGCAGTACGACGAGCTCATGGGGGAGCTCAGGGCGCTCGAGGCCGCCCACCCGGCGCTGGTCACGCCGGACTCGCCGAGCCAGAAGGTCAACGGCGGTTTCACCGCCACCTTCGCACCGGTCCGCCACCTGGAGCGGATGCAGAGCCTGGACAACGCCTTCAGCAGCGACGAGCTGTCGGCCTGGGCCGCGCGGGTGGAGCGGGAGGTCGGCTCGGCGGCGGTGTACCTGTGCGAGCTCAAGGTGGACGGCGTGGCCGTCGACCTGGTCTACGAGCGCGGCCGGCTGGTGCGCGCGGCCACCCGCGGGGACGGCGTCACCGGCGAGGACGTCACCGCCAACGTGCGCACGATGGACGACGTCCCGCAGCAGCTGTCCGGGGAGGACGTCCCGCCGCTCCTGGAGGTGCGCGGGGAGATCCACTTCCCGATCGCCGCCTTCGCCGACGTCAACGCCGGCATGGTCGAGGCCGGGAAGGCGCCGTTCGCCAACCCGCGCAACGCCGCCGCCGGCTCCCTGCGGCAGAAGGACCCGCGGATCACCGCCTCCCGGCCGCTGCGCCTGGTGGTGCACGGCCTCGGCGCCCGCGAGGGGTTCGCGCCCGAGCGGCAGTCCGAGGCCTACACGCGGCTGCGCGAGCTCGGCCTGCCGGTCAGCGACCGGTTCGCCGTGGTGGACGACCTCGAGGGCGTGTGGGGCTACGTCGAGCGGTACCGCGAGCAGCGGCACTCCGTGGAGCACGAGATCGACGGCGTCGTCGTCAAGGTCGACCAGGTGGCGCTGCAGCGCCGGCTGGGCTCCACCTCGCGGGCACCGCGCTGGGCGATCGCGTTCAAGTACCCGCCGGAGGAGGCCACCACCGAGCTGCTCGACATCCGGGTCAACGTCGGGCGCACCGGGCGGGTCACCCCGTTCGCCCACATGGAGCCGGTGAAGGTCGCGGGCTCCACGGTGCAGCTGGCCACGTTGCACAACGCCGGCGAGGTGGCCCGCAAGGGCGTCCTCATCGGCGACACCGTGGTCATCCGGAAGGCCGGCGACGTCATCCCCGAGGTGCTGGGGCCGGTGGTCGCGGCCCGCACCGGCGACGAGCGCCCGTTCGTGATGCCCACGCACTGCCCCGAGTGCGGCACCGAGCTGCGGCACGAGAAGGAGGGCGACGCCGACATCCGCTGCCCCAACGCCCGGTCCTGCCCCGCGCAGCTGCGGGAGCGGGTGTTCCACGTCGCCGGCCGCGGCGCCTTCGACATCGAGGTGCTCGGCTACGAGGCGGCGATCGCGCTGCTGGAGGAGCACCTGCTCGAGGACGAGGGCGACGTCTTCTCCCTCGACGAGGAGGCGCTGTGCCGGACGGCGTTCTTCACCAGGAAGGACGGCGCCCTCTCGGCCAACGGGCGCAAGCTGCTGGCGAACCTGCAGACGCGCAAGGACGTCCCGCTGTGGCGGGTGCTGGTGGCGCTGTCCATCCGGCACGTCGGCCCGACGGCCGCGCAGGCGCTGGCCCGCGACTTCCGCTCGATCGACCGGATCGCCACGGCCTCGGAGGAGGAGCTGGCGGCGGCCGACGGGGTGGGGCCGACCATCGCGCGCTCGGTGCTGGACTGGTTCGCCGTCGACTGGCACCGCGAGGTGGTGGATAAGTGGCGGGCCGCGGGCGTGCGGATGGCCGACGAGGGCGACGCCGCCGGGCCCGGGCCGCTGACCGGCGTCACCGTCGTCGTCACCGGGTCGCTGCGCGACTTCAGCCGCGACCAGGCGATCGCCGCCGTCCAGGAGCGCGGCGGCAAGGTGACCGGGTCGGTGTCGAAGAAGACCGGCTTCGTCGTCGTCGGCGCCGACCCGGGGAGCAAGTACGACAAGGCGGTTCAGGTCAAGGCGCCGGTCCTGGACGACGACGGCTTCCGCGTGCTGCTGGAGGAGGGGCCCGAGGCGGCCCGCGCGGTGGCGACCGTCGGCGACGGCACCGAGCCGGCCCCGGAGCCGGCCGCACCGCCGGCTCCCGACGGCGAGCAGCCGGCGGGGGAGTGAGCCGGCTCAGCCCGACGGTGTGCGCGTGCGCACCGTTCGACGGCGGGGACGGGGGCGTCAGCGCCCACCGTCGGGCCGGGGCGCGTCAGACCGGCGGCAGGTGGGCCACGCTGGCCGCGATGCCGGCGAGGTGCACCAGGCGCAGCAGCTCCGAGCGGCGGAACGCCGGTCCGCCGGAGCGGCCGGTCACCACCGCCGTCCGCGGGCTGCCGAACGGGGTGGCCATCATCTCGATGGCCATCTCCCGCCAGCGCTCGGGCAGCCAGTCCGCCTCGCTGGGCAGCAGCCGCGGGCCGTCCAGCGGCAGCCACGGCAGCGTCATCCCGTCGAAGGACGGCGCGGCGTCGGAGGCGGCCAGCACCTCGCACGGGCCCCCGGCGTCGCCGGAGAGGACGGCCGCCCAGCCGCTGTGGAACACCCGCGGCAGCTCGGCCGCCAGCAGCTTCACCGCGAGGGTCGGCAGGCCGGGCGCCGCCGCGCGGGCGAGGGCCTCCAGCAGCTCCAGCTCCCGGTGGGTGTCCAGCGGGCCGGCGAACGGGCGCAGCGACTCGACCTGCACGCCGGGCACCGCCTGCGCGGCGGTGATCAGGCTGTCCGGCAGCCGGTCGGGCGGCAGGTCCACCACGATGTCGTCCACGGCCACGCCGCCACCGCGCTCGAGCACGTCGACGGAGACGATGTCGATGCCCGCGTCGCCCAGCGCGGTGGCCACGGCGCCGAGGATGCCGGGACGGTCGGGCACGACCAGCCGCAGGAGATGGGACACGGTTCCTCCGTGCTCGAGGTGCGGGCCGATCTCCGTCGATCGCGGGTGGCGACAGCTTCCCCCATGCACGGCCCGGGGTCGAGCGGCCGACCGGCCCGGCGGGCCGTCCACGTACAGTGGCGGGGTTCCGACGACCGAGGAGACCCGCGCCCCAGCATGAGCACACCCTCCCCGCAGGGCACCGCCGGACTCGGGCGTGACGACGTCGCGCACCTGGCCCGGCTGGCCCGGCTCGCGCTGACCGACGAGGAGCTCGACTCCTTCGCGGGGCAGCTGTCCGCGGTGCTGGACGCGGTCGCCGAGGTCGGGAAGGCCGACGTCGCCGACGTCCCGCCGATGACCCACGCGGTGCCGCTGACCAACGTCACCCGCCCGGACGTCGTCACGCCCAGCCTGCCGCGGGACGTCGTCCTGTCGCAGGCGCCCGCGGCGGAGGACGACCGCTTCCGCGTGCCGCAGATCCTGGGGGAGGAGGAGTGACCGCCGACCTCACGACCCTGGACGCCGCCGAGCTCGGCCGACGGCTGGCCGCCGGGGAGGCCGGTTCGGTCGAGCTCACCCGCGCCTACCTGGACCGGATCGCCGAGCAGGACGAGACCCTCGGCGCCTACCTGCACGTCGACGCCGAGGCCGCCCTGGCCCGCGCCGCCGAGGTCGACGCCGCCCGCACCGCCGGCGAGGAGCTCGGCCCGCTGGCCGGCCTGCCGGTGGCACTCAAGGACGTGTTCGTCACCGAGGGCGTGCCCACCACCAGCGGGTCGCGGATCCTCGAGGGCTGGCGGCCGCCGTACGACGCGACCGTCGCCGCCCGGCTCAAGGCGGCCGGCACGGTGCTGCTCGGCAAGACCAACATGGACGAGTTCGCCATGGGCTCCTCCACGGAGAACTCCGCCTACCGCCCGGCCCGCAACCCGTGGGACCCCGACCGCATCCCGGGCGGCTCCTCCGGTGGCTCCTCGGCCGCGGTCGCCGGCGGGCTGGCGCCGTGGGCGCTGGGCACCGACACCGGCGGCTCGATCCGCCAGCCGGCCGCGGTCACCGGCCTGGTGGGGCACAAGCCCACCTACGGCTCGGTGTCCCGGTACGGGCTGATCGCGTTCTCCTCCAGCCTCGACCAGGCCGGCCCGATGGCCCGCACCGTCCGGGACGCCGCGCTGCTGCACGAGGCGATCGGCGGCCACGACCCCCGCGACTCGACCAGCATCGACGCCCCCGTCCCGCTGCTGGTCGGGGCCGCGGAGGAGGGCGCCCGCGGCGAGCTGGCCGGGCTGCGCGTCGGCGTCGTCCGCGAGCTGGGCGGCGACGGGCACACCGACGGCTACGACGCCGGCGTCCTGGACCGGGTGCGCGAGACCGTCGCGCTGCTCGAGGGCATGGGCGCCGACGTCCGCGAGGTGTCCTGCCCGGCGTTCGACCTCGCGCTGCCGGCCTACTACCTGATCGCGCCCAGCGAGGCGTCGTCCAACCTGGCCCGCTTCGAGGGCATGCGCTTCGGCCTGCGGGTGGGCGACGACGGCAGCCGCTCGCTGGAGGAGGTCATGTCGCTGACCCGCGAGCAGGGCTTCGGCCCGGAGGTCAAGCGGCGCATCGTGCTGGGCACCTACGCGCTGTCGGCCGGGTACTACGACGCCTACTACGGGCAGGCGCAGCGGGTCCGCACGCTGATCACCCGCGACTTCACCGCCGCGTTCGCCGACGTCGACGTCCTGGTCAGCCCGACCAGCCCCACGGTGGCCTGGCCGATCGGCGCGCGCGTCGACGACCCGCTGGCCATGTACGCCGCCGACCTGTGCACCCTGCCGGCCAGCCTGGCCGGCCTGCCGGCGATCTCGGTGCCGTGCGGGCTGGCCGAGGGCCTGCCGGTCGGCTTCCAGGTCATGGCGCCGGCGCTGGCCGACGACCGCTGCTACCGGGTCGCCGCCGCGGTCGAGGCCGCGCTGGACGCCGCCCGCGGCACCCGCTTCCTGGACCAGCTCACCGAACGGACGCCGGCGTGAACGGCGCGCTCAAGGCCGCCTGGGCGCTCACCGCGTTCGTCGTCCTCGTGGGGCTGGTCGGCTGGATCGCCACCGGCGAGGTCTTCTTCGCCTTCTTCCTGGTGCTCGGCCTGCTGACCGCCGTCGGCGCCGTGGTGACCGGCCGCTCCGTCCGCAAGGAGAACGACTCCCGATGAGCGACACCCTCGTCGAGTACCACGAGCTCCTCACCCGCTACGAGCCGGTCGTCGGCCTGGAGACCCACGTCGAGCTGGGCACCGCGTCGAAGATGTTCTGCGGCTGCGCGACCACCTTCGGCGCGGAGCCGAACACCCAGACCTGCCCGGTGTGCCTCGGCCTGCCCGGCTCGCTGCCGGTGGTCAACGCGGAGGCGATCGCGGCCACGATCAGGATCGGGCTGGCCCTGGGCTGCCGGATCGCCTCGTGGTGCCGCTTCGCCCGGAAGAACTACTTCTACCCGGACATCCCCAAGGGCTTCCAGACCAGCCAGTACGACGAGCCGCTGTGCACCGCCGGTCACCTCGACGTCGAGGTGGACGGCGAGACGTACCGGGTGGAGATCGAGCGGGTGCACCTGGAGGAGGACACCGGCAAGAACCTGCACGTCGGCGGGTCCACCGGGCGCATCCACGGCGCCTCGCACTCGCTGGTCGACTTCAACCGGGCGGGCATCCCGCTGGTCGAGATCGTCACCCGGCCGATCCCGGGGGCCGGCGCGCGGGCCCCCGAGGTCGCCCGGGCCTACGTCGCCGAGCTGCGCGACATCGTGCAGAGCCTGGGCGCCTCCGACGTCCGGATGGAGCAGGGCAGCCTGCGCTGCGACGTGAACACCTCGCTGGCACCGATCGGCAGCCTGGAGTGGGGCACCCGCACCGAGACCAAGAACGTCAACTCGCTGCGCAGCGTCGAGCGGGCGGTCCGGTACGAGATGCGCCGGCAGGCCGCCGTCCTCGACGCCGGGAGCCGCGTGCGGCAGGAGACCCGGCACTTCCACGAGGACACCGGCAGCACCTCGCCCGGGCGCAGCAAGGAGGAGGCCACCGACTACCGGTACTTCCCCGAGCCGGACCTCGTGCCGGTCGCACCGGACGAGGAGTGGGTGGCCGCCCTGGCCGCCGCGCTGCCGGAGCTGCCCGCCGCCCGCCGCGCCCGGCTGCAGCAGGAGTGGGGGCTGTCCGGCACCGAGATGACCTGGCTGGTCAACGCGGGCGCGCTCGGCCTGGTGGAGGCCACCGTCGCCGCGGGCGCCGGGCCGGCCGACGCCCGCAAGTGGTGGCTCGGCGAGCTCGCCCGGCGGGCCAACGACGCCGGCGTGGAGCTGACCGCGCTGGCCGTGACCCCGGCGCAGGTCGCCGAGCTCGGCCGGCTGGTCGCCGACGGCACGGTCAACGACAAGCTGGCCCGGCAGGTGCTCGACGGGGTGCTGGCCGGCGAGGGCGACCCGGCGCAGGTGGTGCGGGCCCGCGGGCTGGCGGTGATGGGGGAGTCCGACGAGCTGGTCGCCGCGGTCGAGGAGGCCCTCGCCGGCAACCCCGACGTCGTCGCCAAGGTGCAGGCCGGCAAGGTGGCGGCGCTCGGGGCCCTGGTCGGCGCGGTCATGAGGACCACCCGCGGCAAGGCCGACGCCGCGACGGTCAAGCGCATGCTGGAAGAACGTGTCGCCGGGAGCTGATCCCCCGCGGTCACGGCGTCCTGACCACCTCGCCGGCCCGACGACGGTCACGGCGCCATGACCGTCGAGGACTCGTCCTACAACGGGCTGTCGGCGGCCCCGCCGGGCGGGAAGACGCGCAGCACCCGGTCGTCGTCCTCGACCGGGGTGCCGACATCGTCCCGGTTGGACGTGGTGACCCACAGGGCGCCCTCCCCGTCGACGACGACGGTGCGCAGCCGGCCGTAGCGGTCGACGAGGAACTCGCCCGGCTCCTCGGCCAGGGTGCCGGTGCCGTCGAGCAGCACCGTGTGGATGCGGCGGCCGTCCAGCGACCCGAGGAACACGCTGCGCCCGGCGACCGCGCAGCCGCCGAGGCCGCCCTCGGCCGGCGGGAACTCCACGACCGGGCGGGCGCTGTCCGGGTCCGCGGCCGGCCACCCGGCGTCCCCGCCCTCGACGACGGCCTCGAGCGCGTCGGGCCCCTGTGCGGAGTCGTCGGTCGCGAACAGCGTCTCGCCGCCCGGGCACAGCGCCCTCACGTCGGCGTGGCCGGAGCTGTACACCGGGCCGGCCCCCACCGGGCGGCCGAAGACGTCGACGTGCAGCACCTTGCCGGCCAGCGAGGCGGGGTCCTGGGCCAGCGCGGGGTCGGCGGTGTCCCCGGTGCCGACGAACAGCGTGCCGTCGGGGGCGAACGCCAGCCCGCCGCCGTTGTGCGTCTCGCCGCGCGGGATGCCGGTGAGCACCGGGTTGGGGGTGCCGCCCATCGGGAAGCGGACCACCCGGTTGTCGGTGGCCGTGGACACGTAGGCGTAGAAGAGCCCGTCCTCGGGGAACGTCGGCGACAGCGCCAGGCCCAGCAGCCCGCCGTCCCCGGCGGTGTCGACGCCGGGCAGCGTCATGAGCTCGCGGGCGGGGGAGCGGTCGGGGAAGACCTGCAGCAGCCGGCCGGTCTCCCGCTCGCCGACGACCGCGCTGCCGTCGGGCAGCACGACCAGGCCGGTGGGCACGGCCAGCCCGGAGGCGACCACGTTCGGGTCACCGGCCTCCTCGTCGGACTCCGGGTCGGCCGGGTCGCCGGGGCCGGGCACCGACGGTGACTCCGTGGGCGGGCCGACCTGCGGCGGCGGGCCCTCCGGCTGCGGGCGGAACGGGCCGGCCGGCTCGTAGCCGTCGCTGCCGCAGCCGGCCAGGACGGCGGCCAGGACGGCGGCCCCGGCCAGGCGCCGTCCCCGTCGCGCGCGCAGCCGGCTCACCCCTCGAACAGTACGTGCGCGGCCCGGCGGGACGGGCGGTCCGAGCGGCCGCTACCCGACGTCGGGGATGCGCCCACCGGAGGCCGCGGCCAGCCGGGGGAGGTCGCGGGCGCGCAGCACCGGCAGCCGCAGCTCGGTGCCCCGGGTGGTCACCAGGTGCAGGTCGCCGCGCTCGGCGACGCGGATGCCGGCCACCTCCCGCCAGGGCACGTGCCGGCCGGCCACCATCGAGCGCACGGTGACGCCGTCGTCGGCGACGTCCACCCCGACCCGCAGCACCCACGCGGCGATCAGCGCGGGGACGACCAGGAGCAGCGGCGCCCAGGGCGCGGCGGCGGCCAGCGGCAGGACGCAGATGGCCAGGAAGGACACCGGGAGCAGCGCCACCCGGCTGGTCCGCAAGCGCGCCGTCGCCACGTCCGCACATCCTCCCAGACGCGCTCAGGCCGACAGCCGCGCCAGCCGCCCGGCCGCGGCCCCGCCCTCGGCGGCGGTGTAGACGACCAGCGACAGGCCGGGGGCGTCGGCCGGCGCGAGCTGGTGGTGCTCCAGCAGCAGGGTGCCGACGAGCGGGTGCTCGAAGCGGCGCTCCGAGGAGCTGAACCGGTCGACGTCGCGGCTGGCCCACCCGGCGCGGAACTCCGGGCTGGCCGCCTCGAGCCGGGCCACCAGGTCGACCACCGCGGGGTCGGCCAGCCGCGGGCCCACCTCGGCGCGGAACTGGGTGAGGAAGCGGCGGCTGTCGGCCGTCCAGTCCCCCAGCAGGTCGCGGACGGCGGGGTCGGTGAATATCAGCCAGAGCAGGTTGCGCTCGGCCGCGGGCACGGCGGCCACCCCCGGGTAGAGCCGCTCGTAGGCGCGGTTCCAGCCGGCGATCGTCCAGCCGGCGGTGATCGCGTAGGCCGGGGAGGCGCCCAGGGCGTCGAGCAGCCGCTGCACGTGGGCCGGCATGCCGTCGGCCGCACCGGCCGGGTTGCCGCCGCCGTGCCCGGTCAGCCCCAGCACGTACTCGTGCTCGGCCGGCGACATCCGCAGCGTGCGGGCCAGCGCGTCGACGACCTGGCGAGACGGCCGGATGTCCCGGCCCTGCTCCAGCCACGTGTACCAGGTGTGGCTCACCCCGGAGAGCAGCGCGACCTCCTCCCGGCGCAGCCCCGGCGTCCGCCGCGCACCCCCCGCGGGCACGCCGGCGACCCGCGGGTCGACCTGGCGGCGGCGGGACCGCAGGAACTCCGCGAGCTCACGGCGGGCGGGCGGGGGATCGGCACGGCGGGCGGTGGCGGCGGTGGGCACGGCGGCCTCCCGGGGACGGCGGTGGTGGCGCCGGTACCAGTATCGACCGTCCCTGGGGCGGCGACCCGGATCGGCCTACGCTCCTGTGCCGTGACCACCGTGGAGGAACCGCGCACCGGCGTCGACGTCAAGCCGCGCAGCCGGGAGGTGACCGACGGCATCACCCGTGCGCCGGCCCGCGCGATGCTGCGTGCGGTCGGGATGGGCGACGACGACTGGGAGAAGCCGCAGATCGGCGTGGCCTCGTCGTGGAACGAGATCACCCCGTGCAACCTGTCCCTGGACCGGCTGGCCAAGCGGGCCAAGGAGGGGGTGCACGCCGCCGGCGGCTTCCCGCTGGAGTTCGGCACCATCTCCGTCTCCGACGGCATCTCGATGGGCCACGAGGGCATGCGCGCCTCACTGGTCTCCCGCGAGGTCATCGCCGACTCGGTGGAGACCGTCGTGTTCGCCGAGCGCCTCGACGGCACCGTGCTGCTCGCCGGCTGCGACAAGTCGCTGCCCGGCATGCTCATGGCCGCGGCGCGGCTGGACCTGGCCAGCGTCTTCGTCTACTCCGGCTCGACGCTGCCGGGCAGGCTCGGCGACCGCGACGACCTCACCATCATCGACGTCTTCGAGGGCGTCGGCGCCTGCGCCCGCGGGCTGATCAGCCGCGAGGAGCTCGACGCGATCGAGCGGGCCGCCTGCCCGGGCCAGGGCTCCTGCGGCGGCATGTACACCGCCAACACCATGGCCAGCGTCGCCGAGGCGCTCGGGATGGCCCTGCCCGGCAGCGCCGCCCCGCCGGCCCCCGACAGCCGCCGCGACGCCGTCGCCGTCGCCTCGGGCGAGGCCGTGGTGGACCTGCTGCGCCGGGGCATCACCGCCCGCCAGATCATGACCCGGGAGGCGTTCGAGAACGCCATCACCGTGGTCATGGCGCTCGGCGGCTCGACCAACGCCGTCCTGCACCTGCTGGCCATCGCCCACGAGGCGCGGGTCGACCTCACCCTCGAGGACTTCAACCGGATCGGCGACCGCACCCCGCACCTGGCCGACGTCAAGCCCTTCGGCCGGTTCGTCATGACCGACGTCGACCGCGTCGGCGGCGTCCCGGTCGTGCTGCGCGCGCTGCTCGACGCCGGCCTGCTGCACGGCGACGTGCTCACCGTGACCGGGAAGACGATGGCGGAGAACCTCGCCGAGATCGCCCCGCCGGACCTCGACGGCACGATCGTGCACGCGATGAGCGACCCGATCCACAAGACCGGTGGGCTGACCGTCCTGCGCGGCACGCTGTCCCCGGAGGGCGCGGTGGTGAAGTCCGCCGGCTTCGACGCCGACGTCTTCGAGGGCACCGCGCGGGTCTTCGACGGCGAGCAGGGCGCCATGGACGCCGTCACCGAGGGGACCCTGCAGGCCGGCGACGTCGTGGTCATCCGCTACGAGGGGCCCCGGGGCGGGCCGGGCATGCGCGAGATGCTCGCCGTCACCGGCGCGATCAAGGGCGCGGGCCTCGGCAAGGACGTGCTGCTGCTCACCGACGGCCGGTTCTCCGGGGGGACGACGGGCCTGTGCGTGGGCCACGTCGCCCCCGAGGCCGCCGACGGCGGACCGATCGCGTTCGTCCGGGACGGCGACCGGGTCCGGCTGGACCTGGCCCGCCGGACCCTCGACCTGCTGGTGGACGACGCCGAGCTGGCCCGCCGCCGGGAGGGCTGGGCGCCGCTGCCCCCGCGCTACACCACCGGGGTGCTCGGCAAGTACGCCAAGCTGGTGAGCTCCGCGGCCCAGGGCGCCGTCTGCGGCTGAGAGGGAGGACCCCCTTCCACCCCACCCTCCGCACGCTCAGGGCGGGACCCTGGAAGGGGGCCGTTCCAGCACGTCACCAGGGGGCCCGCCACCCCGAACGGGTGAGGGCGGGGCCCGTGCGCTGTCGCGGGCCCCCCCGCCTGCCGACTGAGCAGGTGTGGACGCGCTGAGGTGGTGGCTGCTCGCGAGCACGGTGCCCGTGGGTGCCGCCTGCGCGGTGTCCGCGGCCACGGCCGGCCCGGACGCCCTCGGCGACCTCGCGCTCGCGGCCCTCGGCGTCGCCACCGCCGCGGTGCTGTGGACCGCCGGCCGGTCCCGGTCGGCCGGGTTGCGGGGCTGGCGGCTGTTCGCGCTCGCCCCGCTGATGCCCGTGCTCGGCCAGGTCGCCGTCGCGGTCGCCGAGCCGCAGGACCCGGTGCTCGAGGTGGTCCTGCGCTGGCTGCCCACCGTGCCCGGCTACGTGCTCGCCGCCGCCGGCATCCTCACCCTCGTCACGCCCGCACGGCTGCGCGGCGGCGCACGGTCGGCCGTCGAGCTGGCCCTGTTCCTCATCGCGTGCGTCCTCGTGCTGCAGGTGCTCGTCCTCGACCCGGACCTCGGCTGGCGGGACCTGCCCCCCGCCGGCTCCGCCGTCCTCGCCGCGGCGGTGGCGGTCACCTCGGCCACGGTCGCGGCCGCGGTCCTGCTGCTCGGCGTCATCGAGAGCCGCCGCCAGCCGATGGCCCTGGCCCTGCTGGGTGCCACGGCCCTGCTGGCCCCCGGCCGGGTGCTCGGCACCTCCGCGCTGCTGACCGCCGAACAGGGCGACGGTGACGTGGGCCGCGCCCTGGTGGCCGGCGGGCTGGTGCTGCTCGGCGCGGCCGCGCTGCTCGACCCGGGCCCCTGCCCGGAGCCCGCCGCGCAGCCGCGCAACGGGCGCTCCACCGCGCTGCGCCAGCTGCTGCCGCACCTGGCGATGACCGTCGCCTGCATCGGCGCGGCCGGGGTGTCGCTCGGCGGCCACCGGATCAGCCCGGTGATCGCGGTCGGCGGCTCGCTGTGCGCCGCGCTGGCCGTGCTGCACCGGTGGGTCACCGCGCGGGAGGAGGAGCGGCTGGGCGCCCGGCTGCGGCGCAGCGAGGCCTACTTCCGCTCCCTGGTCGCCGCCAGCAGCGACGCCGTCCTCATCCTCGACCGCACCCTGCGGGTCAGCTGGACCTCACCGACCCTGGGGACGACGCTCGGCGACCCCGCCGCCGTCCCCGTCGGCGCCGACCTGCTCGCGCTGCTGCACCCCGACGACGTGCAGCCGGTCGCCGGCGCGCTGCAGCCCGGGGCCGGGGACGGCGGGCCGTCCGGCGTGCTGCGGCTGCGGCTGCGGCACGCCGACAGCACGTGGCGGATCCTGGAGGCCAGCGTCTCCGACCTGCGCTCGGACACCGTCGTCGGCGCCGTCGTCCTGCACTGCCGGGACACCACCGAGCGGGTCGCCCGCGAGCGCACCCTGGAGCAGGTCGCGTTCACCGACCCGGTCAGCGGGCTGCCCAACCGGGCCGGGTGCGAGCGGACGCTGGAGCAGGCCCTCACCCAGGCCGGGGCGCCGCCGCGCAGCCTGCTGCTCGTCGAGCTCGACGGTCTGGACGCCGTGCGCGAGGACGCCGGCCGCGACGTCGTCACCGAGGTGCTGGTCGAGGTCGGCCGCCGGCTGCGGGCCACGGTGCGCGCCGGCGACCCGGTCATGCGGGTCGGCGGCGGCGCCTTCGCCGTCCTCGCCGAGGGTGCGCCGCAGGCGGTGGACCTGCTGGCCGACCGCTGCCTGTCGGTGGTCGAGCAGCCCCTGGACACCACCGCCGGCGTCTTCGACCTCGGCGCCGACGTCGGCGTCGTCGACCTGGCCACCGGCGGCTCGGTGGCGGAGCTGATGACCCGCGCCGAGCTCGCCGTCCGCGCGGCCTCCGCCGCGGGCACCGGCACCGCGCTGCGCTACCGGCCGGCGCTGGGCACTGCCGCCGAGCGGCGGGCCCGCCTGCGCGAGGACCTGCCCGGCGCCTGGGACCGCGGCGAGCTCTCGGTGCTCTTCCAGCCGGTGGTCTCGCTGGAGGAGCGGCGGGTGACCGGCTGCGAGGCGCTGCTGCGCTGGACCCACCCGGAGCTGGGCGAGGTGCTGCCGGCGGAGTTCGTCCCGATCGCCGAGCGCGCCGGGGTGATCGGGGAGCTGCAGCGCTGGGCGCTGGAGCACGCCGCCACCGCCGCGCTGCCGCTGTCGCAGGGCGGCACCCCGCTGCGGCTGGGCGTGAACATCTCCGCCTCGCACGTCGCCGCCCGCACCCTCGTCCGCGACGTCGCCGCCGTGCTGGAGTCGACCGGGCTGGCCCCGGAGCGGCTCGTCCTGGAGGTGACCGAGGCGACGCTCACCTCCGAGGGCGAGCACGTGGCCGCCGACATCCGCGCGCTGCGGCTCATGGGCGTGCACGTCGCGCTGGACGACTTCGGGACCGGCCGCTCCTCGCTGGCGCACCTGACCCGGCTGCCGATCGACGTGCTCAAGCTGGACCACTCGTTCGTGCTGCGGGTCGACCGCGACCGGCAGACCCGCGCGCTGTGCGAGTCGGTGGTCGGGATCGCCGCCGCGCTCGGCCTGGACGTGGTGGCCGAGGGCGTGGAGACGCCGGCCCAGCTCGGCGCGCTGCGCGCGGCGGGCTGCGGCTTCGCCCAGGGCTTCCTGCTGGCCCGCCCGATGCGGGTGCACGAACTGGCCGAGGTGCTCGGCACCGGCGCCGGCATGGTCTGGCCGGGGCTGGTCGGGTCCCGCTGACGCCGCCGGGCCGGTGGCCGGGCCCCCGTCCCATCGCGCGCGACGCGTCGTCCCACGCCATGGGACGGCGTGGTTGACGACCCGGCCGTCCGGGGCGCACAGTGGCCGGGTGCGTCCGGTCTGCCTGCTCCTCGTAGTCGCCTAGCGCGTCGGTCGCCCGACCGACGCGCTGACCCCTCTGTGCCCGCAGGCACGAGGGGTTATTCGTTTGCGGGCCCGGTCTCCCCGGCGCCGCAGGCACCCGCGCCGCACACCGCACCGGCGCCCCGCGCCCGGGGCGTCCGCCCAGCACCGAGCACGGCCAGGAGACGCCATGACGAGCACCACCCCGCGGGAGTCCGCCACCCGCGAGGCCGCCACCCGCGAGGCCGCCGCCGCCCTCACCGGGGTGGAGACCACGGCCCGCTCGATCGAGGAGGCCGCCGCCGTGCCCGCGACCGGCATCACCGGTGCGCAGAGCCTCGTGCGGTCCCTGGAGGCGGTCGGCGTCGAGGTGGTCTTCGGCATCCCCGGCGGGGCGATCCTGCCCGCCTACGACCCGCTGTTCGACTCGCGGGTCCGCCACGTGCTGGTCCGCCACGAGCAGGGCGCCGGGCACGCCGCCCAGGGGTACGCCCAGGCCACCGGCAGGGTCGGCGTGTGCATGGCGACCTCCGGGCCGGGCGCGACCAACCTGGTCACCCCGCTGGCCGACGCGCACATGGACTCGGTGCCGCTCGTGGCGATCACCGGCCAGGTGCCCAGCCACGCGATCGGCACGGACGCCTTCCAGGAGGCCGACATCCGCGGCATCACCATGCCGATCACCAAGCACAACTTCCTGGTCACCGACGCCGACGAGATCCCGCAGCGGATCGCCGAGGCCTTCCACCTGGCCGCCACCGGCCGCCCCGGCCCGGTGCTCGTCGACATCTCCAAGGACGCGCTGCAGGCCACCACCGACTTCGCCTGGCCGCCGCGGCTGGAGCTGCCCGGCTACAAGCCGACCACCCGGCCGCACGGCAAGCAGGTGCGCGAGGCCGCGGCACTGATCGCCGCTGCCCGCCGCCCGGTGCTCTACGTCGGCGGCGGCGTGCTCAAGGCGCAGGCCACCGCGGAGCTGGCCGAGCTCGCCGGGCTGACTGGCGCCCCGGTGGTCACCACCCTGATGGCCCGCGGGGCCTTCCCCGACAGCAGCCCGCAGCACCTGGGCATGCCGGGCATGCACGGCACCGTCGCCGCGGTCACCGCGCTGCAGAAGGCCGACGTGCTCATCGCGCTGGGCGCCCGGTTCGACGACCGCGTCACCGGCCAGCTGTCCTCCTTCGCGCCGGAGGCGAAGGTCGTGCACGCCGACATCGACCCGGCCGAGATCGGCAAGAACCGCAGGGCCGACGTGCCGATCGTCGGCGACGCCCGGGAGACCATCGCCGAGCTCGTCGTCGCGCTGCGCGCCGAGCACGAGGCCGGCCGCACCCCCGACCTGGCCGCCTGGTGGGCGCAGGTCGACCGGTGGCGGACGACCTACCCGCTGGGCTACGACTGGCCCGAGGACGGCGCCCTGTCGCCGCAGTACGTGATCGAGCGGCTGGGCGCCATCGCCGGGCCCGACGCGATCTACACCTCCGGCGTCGGCCAGCACCAGATGTGGGCCGCCCAGTTCATCCGGTACGAGAAGCCGGGCACCTGGCTCAACAGCGGCGGCCTGGGCACGATGGGCTACGCCGTCCCCGCCGCGATGGGCGCCAAGGTCGGCTGCCCCGACACCACCGTCTGGGCCATCGACGGCGACGGCTGCTTCCAGATGACCAACCAGGAGCTGGCCACCTGCGCCATCGAGGGCATCCCGGTGAAGATCGCCGTCATCAACAACGGCAACCTCGGCATGGTGCGGCAGTGGCAGACCCTCTTCTACGAGGGCCGCTACTCCAACACCAAGCTGCACGCGCGGGGGTCGGGTGGGGGCTCTGACGGCGCTGCCACGCCCAAGCCGGTGCGCATCCCCGACTTCGTCGCCCTGGCCGAGGCGCTGGGCTGCGTCGGCCTGCGCTGCGAGTCCCGCGACGACGTCGACGCGGTGATCGAGAAGGCCATGGCGATCACCGACGCGCCGGTGGTCATCGACTTCGTCGTCGGGGCCGACGCGCAGGTGTGGCCCATGGTCGCCGCCGGCGCGAGCAACGACGACATCCTCGCCGCGCGCGACCTGCGCCCGGTCTTCGGCGACAACCAGGTGTAGGAGAAGGACCCCCGTTCCCCCCACCACTCGCTCCGCTCGCGGCGGGGCCCTGAACGGGGGCCGCCGCCACCCGGTTGCTCATGGAAGGAAGCGTTGCGTTGTCACGCCACACGTTGTCGGTGCTGGTCGAGAACAAGTCCGGCGTGCTGGCGCGCGTCTCGGCGCTGTTCAGCCGGCGCGGGTTCAACATCGAGTCGCTCGCCGTCGGGCCGACGGAGAACCCGGACCTGTCCCGGATGACGATCGTCGCCGAGGCGGAGAGCCAGCCCCTCGAGCAGATCACCAAGCAGCTCAACAAGCTGATCGAGGTGATCAAGATCGTCGAGCTGGACCCCACCGCGGCCGTGCAGCGCGAGCTGCTGCTGGTGAAGGTCCGCGCGCCCATGGCCGACCGCACGCAGGTGCTGCAGACCGCCGAGCTGTTCCGCGCCCGCGTCGTCGACGTCAACACCGAGACCGTCACCCTGGAGGCGACCGGCACGCCGGACAAGCTCCAGGCCCTGCTCGCCGTCCTCGCCCCGCTGGGCATCAAGGAGATGGCGCAGTCGGGGACGGTCGCCCTGGGCCGGGGGCCGCGCTCGATGAGCGGCGCCGGTACCTTGCGCCCGGTCGACCGCACCGCCTGAAGGACCTCTCTCCTCCTCACCCCTCGCACGCTCGGGGCGAGCCTCTGGAGAGGGCCGTTCCACCACCTCACCTCCGAAGGAGCACGCACCGCATGGCCGCCGAGATCTCCTACGACGACGACGCCGACCTGTCGATCATCCAGGGGCGCACCGTCGCCGTCCTGGGCTACGGCAGCCAGGGGCACGCGCACGCCCTGTCCCTGCGCGACTCGGGCGTCGACGTCCGCGTCGGCCTGCCCGAGGGCAGCGCGAGCCGCGCCAAGGCGGAGGCCGAGGGCCTGCGCGTGGTCACGCCGGCCGAGGCGGCCGCCGAGGCCGACCTGGTCATGGTCCTGGCGCCGGACCACGTGCAGCGGAAGCTGTACGCGGAGTCGGTCGAGCCCAACCTGCAGGACGGCGACGCGCTGTTCTTCGGGCACGGCTTCAACATCCGGTTCGGCTACATCAAGCCCCCGGCCGGCGTCGACGTCGCCATGGTCGCCCCCAAGGGCCCCGGCCACCTGGTGCGCCGCGAGTTCGAGAACGGCAAGGGCGTGCCCTGCCTGGTCGCCGTCGAGCAGGACGCCAGCGGGCAGGCCCTGCCGCTCGCGCTGTCCTACGCCAAGGCCATCGGCGGCACCCGCGCCGGTGTCATCCGGACGACCTTCGCCGAGGAGACCGAGACCGACCTCTTCGGCGAGCAGGCGGTGCTGTGCGGCGGCGCCAGCGCGCTGATCACCGCCGGGTTCGAGACCCTCACCGAGGCCGGCTACCAGCCCGAGGTCGCCTACTTCGAGTGCCTGCACGAGCTGAAGCTGATCGTCGACCTCATGTACGAGGGCGGCATCGCCAAGCAGCGCTGGTCGGTGTCGGACACCGCCGAGTACGGCGACTACACCTCCGGGCCGAAGATCATCGACCAGCACGTCAAGGACGCGATGCGCGACGTGCTCGCGCGCATCAAGGACGGCTCCTGGGCCGCGGACTTCATCGCCGACCAGGACGCCGGCGCGCCGGACTTCAGGCGCCGCCGCGCCGAGGCCGAGGCGCACCCGATCGAGGAGACCGGCCGCCGGCTGCGCGGCCTGATGAGCTGGGTGTCGACGTCCGACGACTACACCGGGACGGCCGCGCGCGGCTGAGCCGGGCGAGGGAGGCCCGCTGCCGCCCGGCAGCGGGCCGCCCTCATCCCGGGCCGCCCCGGGAGGCGGCGAACCACTCGCGGGACGGCGCCTGCAGCAGGAGCACCACGGCGCCGACGGCGAGCAGCGCCAGCAGCGAGGGCAGCGGGGCGACCACGCCCGCGGCGAAGCCGACGGCCAGGCCCGCGAGGGCGACCAGCCCGACCAGCGTCGAGGCCGTGATGAGGACCCGCCGGGTCCGGCCCCGCAGGGCGGCGACGGCGCCCCACAGGCAGGCCGCCGTCAACCCCAGGGCGGCGACGCCGATGAGCGCGAACAGCGCCGCCTGGCCACTGAAGCTGAGCGAGTAGAGGGCCACCACGAACACCAGCGTCGCCTGGACGAACCCGGCGACGCCGGCCATCAGCACGTGCGGCGGCCGCGGCCGGGCGCCACCGCCCGCGGGGCGGCCGCTCGGCACCGGCCGCCCGCCCGGGCTCAGCGCGCCCGCCGCGCGCGGTGCGCGGCGTAGAACTGCGCGGCCGGCCGCAGGCACAGCAGCACGACGATCGCCAGGGCGGGGAGGAAGAACAGCAGGACGAACACCACCTCGGCGCCGCCGGTCCCGCCCGAGGCCAGCCCGGACAGGGCGGCGAGCAGCGGGACGGCGGTCACCGCGACCGCGATCGCCCCGCCCACGAGCAGCGGGACGCGGCTGCGCCCGGTCAGCGCGCGGACCGAGCCCCAGATCACCAGCGCGGTCCAGAGCAGGGCGACCACGCCGGCGCTGATCGCGAACACCTGCGCGGCGTCGGTGAACTCGGCGACCTCGCCGGGGTCGGTGGCGCTGACCGACGGGTCGCTGGCGACCAGGTCCTCCACGAGGGCGCCCAGGACCGCGCCGCCCAGGATGAGCCCCAGGCTCACCAGCGCCCCCAGCGCGCCGAACAGGGAGCCCAGCACCGCGGCCACCACCACCGGGGTGGGCCGGGCCGGCACCGATCCCGGCCCGTAGGGCCCGTACTGGCCGGGCGGACCCGCCGCCGGGGACCCGTACGGGCCGTACTGGCCGTGCGAGCCGTACTGGCCGTAGGGGTCGTACTGCGGGGGGCCGGCCTGGCCGTACGGCCGGCCCTGCGTCGCGGCGGACGGGCCGGAGGGGGAGGGCTGGTACGGCGGGCCCCCGTACGGGGGCGGCTGCCCGTACTGCCCCGGCCGCGGACCGGTGCCGTGCTCGTCGTCGTGACTGCTCATGATCCCCTCCGTCGGTGCCGGCGTCCGACGCCCGCCGGCCGCCAGGATGTCCAGTCCGCACCCGCCCCGGCAAGCGAGCCCACCCGAGGCGGGGGGTGCCGGGCGGCGCACCGGGGCTGGTCGGCCCGGTGGCGGGCCGCGTCCCTAGGCTGTCTGCCCGTGACCGTTCCGCTGTCCGGGCCCGCGCCCGTCGTCCTCATCGCCGAGGAGCTCGCCCCCAGCGTGCTGGAGGTGCTGGGGCGCGACGTCGAGATCCGGCAGGTCGACGGCACCGACCGGGCCGCCCTGCTGCCGGCGCTGGCCGACGCGGCGGCGGTGCTGGTCCGCAGCGCCACGCAGATCGACGCCGAGGCGCTCGCCGCCGCCCCGGCCCTCAAGGTCGTCGCCCGGGCCGGCATCGGGCTGGACAACGTGGACGTGGCCGCGGCCACCGAGCGCGGCGTCATGGTGGTCAACGCCCCGACGTCGAACATCGTCAGCGCCGCCGAGCACGCGGTGGCCCTGCTGCTGGCCGCCGCCCGGCGCATCCCGGCCGCCGACGCCTCCCTGCGCGCGGGCACCTGGAAGCGCTCGGCGTTCACCGGCGTCGAGGTGACCGACAAGGTCGTCGGCGTGGTCGGGCTGGGCCGCATCGGCCAGCTGGTCGCCCAGCGGCTGGCCGCCTTCGACGTCACGCTGATCGCCTACGACCCCTACATCCAGCCCGGCCGCGCCGCGCAGCTGGGCGTGCGGATGGTGTCGCTGGAGGAGCTGCTGCGCGAGGCGGACTTCCTCACCGTCCACCTGCCCAGGACGGCGGAGACCGTCGGGCTGATCGGCGCCGCCGAGCTGGCCACCACCAAGCGCGGCGTCATCCTGGTCAACGCCGCCCGCGGCGGGCTGGTCGACGAGGCGGCACTGGCCGACGCGCTGGCCTCCGGGCAGGTCGGCGCCGCCGGCATCGACGTGTACGCGACGGAGCCGTGCACCGACAGCCCGCTGTTCCAGCTGCCCAACACCGTCGTCACCCCGCACCTGGGTGCCTCCACGACCGAGGCGCAGGACAAGGCCGGCACCGCGGTGGCGCACTCGGTGCGCCTGGCGCTGCAGGGGGAGTTCGTGCCCGACGCGGTCAACGTCCAGGCCGGCGGGGTCGTCGCCGAGGACGTCCGCCCCGGCCTGCCGCTGGCCGAGAAGCTGGGCCGGGTGTTCACCGCCGTGGCCGGTGGACTGGCCCAGTCGGTGACCGTCGAGGTCCGCGGCAAGATCGCCGAGTTCGACGACTCGGTGCTGCAGCTCGCCGTCCTCAAGGGCGTCTTCTCCGACGTGGTCGAGGAGCAGGTGACCTACGTCAACGCCCCGCTGCTCGCCGAGCAGCGCGGCCTCGCGGTGGCGCTCACCAGCGACGTGGAGAGCCCGGACTACCGCAACCTGATCACCGTCCGCGGGGCGATGGCCGACGGCACGGAGGTCACCGTCTCCGGCACCCTGTTCGGCAAGAACCAGGTGCCCAAGCTGGTCGAGGTCAACGGCTTCGACATGGACCTGGACGCCGCGGGCTACCTGCTCTTCTTCGTCTACACCGACCGCCCCGGCGTGGTGGGCACGGTCGGCGCGGCGCTCG
Organism: Geodermatophilus pulveris; assembly: GCF_900188375.1. Lineage (GTDB taxonomy): Bacteria > Actinomycetota > Actinomycetes > Mycobacteriales > Geodermatophilaceae > Geodermatophilus > Geodermatophilus pulveris. Next base: position 603,488 of record NZ_FZOO01000001.1, read on the forward strand.
GGGAGGCCGGCGTCAACATCGCCGGCGCGCAGGTCAGCCGCACCACCCGCGGCGGCGAGGCGCTGATGGCGGTGACCGTCGACAGCCCCGTCCCCGCCGAGCTGCTCGGGGACATCGCCGGCCGGATCGGCGCCCGTGAGGCCCGCTCCGCCGACCTCACCGCGTCCTGACCTAGGGTCACCCCATGCGACTGGCAGTGATCCCCGGGGACGGCATCGGCCCGGAGGTGGTGGCCGAGGGCCTCAAGGTCCTCCGCGCGGTCGCCCCCGACGTCGAGACCACCCCCTACGACCTCGGTGCCTCGCGCTGGCAGCGCACCGGGGAGCTGTTGCCGGAGCCGGTGCTCGACGAGCTGCGCGGGCACGACGCGATCCTGCTCGGCGCCATCGGCGACCCCAGCGTGCCGCCGGGCATCCTCGAGCGGGGCCTGCTGCTGCGGCTGCGCTTCGAGCTCGACCACCACGTCAACCTGCGCCCGGCGCGGCTCTTCGACGGCGTCGCCAGCCCGCTGGCCGACCCCGGCAGGATCGACATGCTGTGCGTCCGGGAGGGCACCGAGGGCCCCTACGTGGGCAACGGCGGCGTGCTGCGCCGCGACACCCCGCAGGAGGTGGCCACCGAGGTCAGCCTGAACACCGCGTTCGGGGTCGAGCGGGTGGTCCGGTACGCCTTCGAGCGCGCCCTGGCCCGGCCGCGCCGGCACCTCACGCTCATCCACAAGACCAACGTGCTCACCCACGCCGGGTCGCTGTGGTCGCGGACGGTCGAGGAGGTCTCCGCGGAGTTCCCCGAGGTCGCCGTCGCCTACCAGCACGTCGACGCGGCCTCGATGTTCTTCGTGACCGACCCCGGCCGCTTCGACGTCCTGGTCACCGACAACCTCTTCGGCGACATCGTCACCGACCTGGCCGCGGCCGTCACCGGCGGCATCGGGCTGGCCGCCAGCGGCAACCTCGACGCGTCGGGCACCAACCCCAGCATGTTCGAGCCGGTGCACGGCTCGGCGCCGGACATCGCCGGCACCGGCGTCGCCGACCCCACGGCCACCGTGCTCTCCGTCGCCCTCCTGCTCGACCACCTCGGCCGCGGCGACCATGCCCGGAAGGTCGACGCCGCGGTGGCCTTCGACCTGTCCACCCGCGACCCGCGCGCCCCGGTGCGGACCGCCGAGGTGGGCGACCGGCTCGCCGCGCTCGCCGGCGGCTGAGCCGCGCCGGGCTCCTGCCGCGCGTGCGCGGCGTGAGGAGGGCCGTTCCACCACCTCACCCGCGTCCCGCGGTGCCTGACCTCGCGCTGCGGGGCGAGGTCGGGCACCGCGACGCGTGGTGGGCACCCGGGGACGGCGTCGCGGGTGGTCCGCCTGTGCCCGGGGGCCGGTGCCGTGCTCGCCGGTGCGTCCCGGACGCGCCACGGGTGCACACCACCACCCGGGCGGGGTCAGCCGCGCGGCCGGACCTCGCCCATCGGGCCGAAGCCGCTGACGTCCGGCGCGTCCACGTAGATGATCTGCGGCTGCTCGGCGACGTACTCCGACATCCAGTCGAAGGCGGCCTCGGCGTGCGGGGTCGCGACGTGCGCGGCGCCGGCCTCGGAGTCGCGGAAGCCCTCGATGCAGACGAAGGTGTTCGGGTCCTCGACGCTGCGGGACCACTCGAAGAACAGGCTGCCCTCCTCGGCGTCCACCGCCCGGGCGTACTCGTCGGCGTGGGTCCGGAACTCGTCGATCCGGTCGGGGCGGACGGGCATCTTGATGACGATCAGGATCACGGCGTCTCCTCTGGTCGATCCGGGTGTCGTCCGGGCGACGACAGTGTCACAGCGGACGGACGCGGCTGCCCAGCAGGCAGGACGGCGGGCCCCGCGGGGTCAGTAGCCTCGGGGCGTGCGCATCGTCCGCTTCGCCTCGCCCACCGGCATGTCCTTCGGCGTCCTCGACGGTGACGGCCAGGTCGCCCAGATCGAGGGCCACCCGTTCGGCACCATCTCCTTCACCGGCCGCCGGTTCGCCCAGGCCGACGTCCGGCTGCTCTCGCCGATCCTGCCGAGCAAGGTGGTGGCCGTCGGCAAGAACTACGCCGACCACGTCCGGGAGATGGGCACCGGTGACGCGCCGGCGCAGCCGCTGCTGTTCCTCAAGCCCTCGACCACGGTCATCGGCCCCGGCGACGCCATCCGCATCCCGCCCGGAAGCACCAACGTGCACCACGAGGTGGAGCTGGCCGTCGTCATCGGCGCGCGCGGCGCCCGGCGAGTCACCCCGGAGCAGGCCCTGGGCAGCGTCTTCGGCTACACGATCGCCAACGACGTCACCGAGCGGGACATGCAGCGCAGCGACGGGCAGTGGACCCGCGCCAAGGGCTTCGACTCCTTCTGCCCGCTGGGCCCGTGGATCGAGACCGACCTCGCCGCCCTCGGCAAGGACCCCTCCGACCTGGCGGTCACCTGCACCGTCGACGGGGAGCTGCGCCAGTCCGGGCGCACCAGCCAGCTGCTGTTCGGCATCCCGACGCTGGTCTCGCACATCTCCGAGGTGATGACCCTGCTGCCCGGGGACGTCGTGCTCACCGGCACCCCGGCCGGCGTCGGGCAGATCCGCCCCGGCCAGCAGGTCGAGTGCAGCATCGAGGGGCTGGGCACGCTGACCAACCCGGTCTCCGGCGCCGACACCGTCTCCACCGCGGGCGGCGCCCGGTGACGGTGACCCGCTTCTGCCCGTCGCCCACCGGCCTGGTGCACGTCGGGGCCATGCGGACGGCGCTGTTCAACTGGGCGCACGCCCGGCACACCGGCGGCACGTTCGTGTTCCGCATCGAGGACACCGACGCCGCCCGCGACTCCGAGGAGTCCTACCGGCACCTGCTGGACTGCATGCGGTGGCTGGGGCTGGACTGGGACGAGGGCCCCGAGGTCGGCGGGCCGCACGGCCCCTACCGGCAGTCCGAGCGGCACGAGGTCTACCGCGACGTGGCCGCGCGGCTGCTCGCGGCCGGGCACGCCTACGAGTCCTTCTCCACCACCGAGGAGGTCGACGCGCGCCGGCGGGCGGCCGGCCAGGACCCGAAGCTCGGCTACGACAACGCCGACCGGCACCTCACCGCGGAGCAGGTGGCGGCCTTGCGGGCGGAGGGCCGGGAGCCGGTGCTGCGGCTGCGGATGCCCGACGAGGACCTCGGCTGGACCGACCTGGTCCGCGGGGAGATCTCCTTCGCGGCCGGCTCGGTACCGGACCCCGTGCTGGTGCGCGCCACCGGCGCGCCGCTGTACCCGTTCACCAACCCGGTGGACGACGCGCTCATGGGCGTCACCGACGTCCTGCGCGGGGAGGACCTGCTGCCCTCGACGCCACGGCAGATCGCCCTGTACCGGGCGCTCACCGACATCGGCGTGGCCTCCGGGACGCCGCGGTTCGGCCACCTGCCGCTGGTGTTCGGCGACGGCAACAAGAAGCTGTCCAAGCGCGACCCGCAGTCGGACTTCGACGTCTACCGGGACCGCGGCTTCCTGCCCGAGGGCCTGGTCAACTACCTGGCGCTGCTGGGCTGGGCCATCGCCGACGACCGCGACGTCTTCTCACCCGCCGAGCTGGTCGAGGCCTTCGACGTCACCCGGGTCAGCGCCAACCCGGCCCGCTTCGACCTCAGGAAGGCCGAGGCGATCAACGCCACCCACCTGCGCGCCCTGCCGGTCGAGGAGTTCACCGCCCGCGTCACGCCGTTCCTCGTCCGCGCCGGGCTGGTCGGCGACCCGCCCACCGCCGAGCAGCAGCGGGTCCTCGACGCCATCGCCCCGCTGGCCCAGGAGCGGATGATCGTGCTGTCCGACGCCGTGGGCCTGCTCGGCTTCCTGTTCACCGACGACGTCGACATCGACGCCGCCGCGGCGGCGAAGAACCTGCGCCCCGAGGACGGCGAGGTGCTCGACGCCGCGGCCGCCGCGCTGCGGGCGGTGCCGGCCTGGACCGCCGCCGACATCGAGGGCGCGCTGAAGCAGAGCCTGGTCGAGGACCTGGGCCGCAAGCCCCGCCAGGCCTTCGGGCCGGTGCGGGTCGCGGTCAGCGGGCGCACGGTGTCCCCGCCGCTGTACGAGTCCCTCGAGCTGCTGGGCCGCGACCGCACGCTGCGCCGCCTCGAGGGTGCCCGGGAGGCGTACGCGCGCTGATGGGCCCCTTCCCCGGCGGGCCGCCGGCCCGGAGCGCCGCCGACGACGAGCCGTACACCGGCCCGCCGCCGACCGGGCCCTACGCCGCGCCGCCGTACGTCCCCGGCGCGCTGCACGGCGTGCACACCCCCGCCTGGCAGCAGGCCGTCCTGCGGTGGCAGCCGGCACCGGGGCCGGGGCCGCCGCCGGGCGTGGGCTGGGAGCCGCCGCCGGGGACGCCGCCGCACGACGAGCCGGCCGAGTACCTGCAGGTCATGCGCATGCGGGACTGGCGCTGGTGGCGGCCGGTGCTCGGCCTCCTGCTGGTCGCCGTCGTGTACGCGGTCGCCGCCGTGCTGGTGGTCCTCGCCGGCTTCCTGACCGGGGTCTTCCCCGACCCGACGGCGATCGACCCCACCGACCTGACCGACCCGGGCCTGCTGCTGGTCACCAACGTCTCGCTGATCGTCGCCATCCCGTGCGTGTGGCTGGCCTGGGCCGCCGCGCACGGCAAGCGGATCGGCTGGTCGTCGTCGGTGCTGGCCCGGCTGCGCTGGCGGCTGCTCGCGCCGTACACGCTGCTGACCCTGCCCACGCTCGTCGCCGGCCTGCTGCTCAGCGTCGGCCTCGGCCTCGTGGCGGGGGACTGGTCGGCCACCGGCCCGACGGCCGGGTACGGCTGGCTGCTGCTCGTCGTGCTGCTGACCACGCCGCTGCAGTCCGCCGCCGAGGAGTACGTGTTCCGCGGCTACCTCAGCCAGGCGCTCGCCGCGTGGGTCGGCCGGCCGCGGGCGGGTGCGGTGGTCGCCGCGGTCTCCACCGCCGCGCTGTTCTCCGCCCTGCACCTCCCGCCGGACCTGTGGACCTTCCTCGACCGGTTCGCCTTCGGGCTGGCCGCCTCGGCGGTCGTCTGGCTCACCGGCGGGCTGGAGGCGGCGATCGTGCTGCACGCGGTCAACAACGTGGTGGTCTTCGCGCTGGCCGGCGGGCTGGGGGAGGGGCTGGCCACGGACGCCGTCCCGGCCGGCGCCGGCGTGCTGGTGGTGCTCGTCGACCTGCTGGCGATGGCCGGCTACGTCGCGCTGGTCGCCCGCTACCGCGGCCGGCTGCGGCCGGAGACGCGGACCGCCGCCCTGGACCTGCGAGCACCGTCACCCCCGGGGGTGCCCGGGCCGCCCACGGCCATCGGGTATGGTGTCAACCGGCGCCGCGAGGCGCAGCACGACCCTTGGGGTATGGGGTAATTGGCAGCCCGACGGTTTCTGGTTCCGTTAGTCTAGGTTCGAGTCCTGGTACCCCAGCGAGGCAGCTGTTGCCTGGAACAGCGGTCCTCGGCACCACCGCACCACCTGTACGGCCCCGTCGTCTAGCGGCCCAGGACGCCGCCCTCTCACGGCGGTAGCGAGGGTTCGAATCCCTTCGGGGCTACAGCGGGCGAGAGCCCCCGGCCTGCCCGGCCGGGGGCTCTCGTCGTCTCCCGGCCGGTACCCCGAGCCACGGGCCCGGCCTGCTCCCCTGGCACCATGGGGCGCGCACGGCCCCGTCGTCTAGCGGCCCAGGACGCCGCCCTCTCACGGCGGTAGCGAGGGTTCGAATCCCTTCGGGGCTACGCCCGTGCCAGGGCCCCCGGCCGACCCGGCCGGGGGCCCTGGCCGTCCCGGTCCCGGGCCCTGGCCGTCCCGGTCCCGGGGTCTGGCCGTCCCGGCCCCGGGGTCTGGCCGTCCTCGGGGGCCGGGGTGGCCCGGCCGGGGGCGCAGGGCTAGCGTCTCCGACGCCGCTCACGCTCCGTGACGAGCGGCAGGGAGGCAGGGCGCGCGGTGATCCGGACGAGTCGTCGGCTGGCCGACGGCAGGGAGGTCCTGTACTTCGACGCCGGGGACGCCGCCCCGCCGCGCACCGTCGAGGACCCGCGCGACCTCCCGCCGGTCAGCACCCGCTCCCAACTGCGCTTCGACCCGCTCCTCGGCGAGTGGGTCGTGCTGGCCTCGCACCGGCAGACGCGCACCTTCCTGCCGCCCGCCGACCTGTGCCCGCTGTGCCCGACCCGGCCCGGCAGGGAGCCCACCGAGGTCCCCGAGGCCGACTACGAGGTGGCCGTCTTCGAGAACCGCTTCCCGTCCCTGGCCACGGCCGTCGAGCGCGACGTGCCCCCGACCGCCCCCGGCGCCCCGCTGACCGAGCTGCGGCCCGGCTTCGGCCGCTGCGAGGTCGTGGTGTTCACCAGCGAGCACGACCGGTCCTTCGCCACCCTCGGTGCCGACCGGGCCCGCCTGGTCGTCGACGTGTGGGCCGAGCGCACCGCCGAACTCTCGGGCATCGACGGGGTCGAGCAGGTCTACGTGTTCGAGAACAGCGGCGAGGAGATCGGGGTGACGCTGTCCCACCCGCACGGCCAGATCTACGCCTACCCCTTCGTCGCGCCGCGGGTGGAGCGGGTGCTGGCCTCGGTCGAGCGGCACCGGCGCGCGACCGGCGGGGACCTGTTCGCCGACGTGCTGGCCGCCGAGCGGGCCGGGCCGCGGGTGGTCGCGGCCAACGAGCACTGGACGGCGTTCGTGCCGGCCGCCGCGCGCTGGCCCTACGAGCTGCAGGTGTTCCCGCACCGCCGGGTGCCCGACCTGCCGGCCCTGGACGACGCCGAGCGGGACGCGCTGGCCGGGCTCTACCTCGACGTGCTGGGCCGCTTCGCCCGCCGCTTCGACACCCCGATGCCCTACATCTCCTCCTGGAACCAGGCGCCGGTCACCCATGGGCGGGCGGACTGGTGGCTGCACCTGCAGCTGTTCTCGCTGCGCCGGGCGCCGGGCAAGCTCAAGTACCTGGCCGGCTCGGAGTCCGGCATGGGCGCGTTCATCACCGACACGGTGCCCGAGGACGTCGCCCGGCAGCTGCGGGACGTGGAGCCGCGGGGCCGAACCGTGGGGATCGCGCCGTGAGTGCGGTCGAGGCGGCCCGGCGGGCCTTCGCGGCGGCCTTCGGCGCCGACCCCGAGGGGGTCTGGGCCGCGCCGGGGCGGGTGAACGTCATCGGCGAGCACACCGACTACAACGACGGCTTCGTGCTGCCGGTGGCCCTGCCGCAGACCACCCGGGCGGCGGTGGCCCGCCGGGACGACGGGCTGGTCGCCCTGGTGTCCGCGCAGCACCCGGGCGACCGGGTGGAGGTGCCGGTCGCGGAGCTCGCCCCCGGGCACCCCGGCGGCTGGGCCGGCTACCCGGCCGGGGTGGTCGACGCGCTGCGCGACCGCGTCCCCGGCGGGGTCAGCGTGCTGGTCGACGGCGACGTCCCGGCGGGCATGGGCCTGTCCTCGTCGGCCGCGCTGTCCTGCTCGGTGGCGCTGGCGCTGCGCGACCTGGCCGCGCCCGACCTCGCGGTCGCCGACCTGGTCGACGTCGCCCGGCGCGCGGAGAACGACTTCGTCGGCGCCCCGACCGGCATCCTCGACCAGTCCGCGTCGCTGCTGTGCACCGCCGGGCACGCGCTGTTCCTGGACACCCGGGACCGCAGCACCGGGCAGGTGCCGCTGGACCTGCGGGCGGCGGGGCTGGAGCTGCTCGTCGTCGACACCGGGACGACGCACGACCACGCCACCGGCGGCTACGGCGACCGGCGCCGCGAGTGCGAGCAGGCCGCCGCCCGGCTCGGCGTGCCCGCGCTGCGCGACGTCCCGGACGTGGCCGCGCTCGGCCCGCTGCACGACGGCACCCCCGACGGCGGCGTGCTGCTGCGGCGGGCCCGGCACATCGTCACGGAGAACGCCCGGGTGCTGGAGGTCGTGGCGGTCCTGCGCGGCGACGGGGGACCGGCTCGGATCGGGCCGGTGCTCACCGCGGGGCACGCCTCGCTGCGCGACGACTTCCAGATCTCCACGGTGGAGCTCGACACGTGCGTCGACACCGCCCTGGCCGCGGGCGCCGCCGGCGCCCGCATGGTCGGCGGGGGGTTCGGCGGCAGCGCCGTCGTGCTCGTCGACGCCGGGCGCACCGAGGCCGTCGCCCGGGCCGTCACCGACCGCTTCGCCCGCGAGGGCTTCGCCGCACCCCGCGCCTTCGCGGTCGTGCCGTCCGCGGGCGCCCGGCGCCTCGCCTGAGCCCACACCGACACCGGAGGTCTGCCGCCGTGGACACCCTGCGCCTGGACGCCTCGTTCGTCGACTACCTGCTGGTGGCCGCCTACTTCGCCGTCGTGCTGCTGATCGGCTTCGCCGCCCGCCGCCGGGTGTCCGACAGCCTGGACTTCTTCCTGTCCGGCCGGTCGCTGCCCGCCTGGGTCACCGGGCTGGCGTTCATCTCGGCCAACCTGGGCGCGGTCGAGATCATCGGCATGTCGGCCAACGGCGCCCAGTACGGCTTCCCGACCATGCACTACTTCTGGATCGGCGCCGTCCCCGCGATGCTCTTCCTGGCCATCGTGATGATGCCCTTCTACTACGGGTCGAAGGTGCGCAGCGTCCCGGAGTTCATGCTCCGCCGGTTCGGCACCGGCGCGCACCTGGTCAACGCGGTCTCCTTCGCCCTGGCGCAGGTCCTCATCGCGGGCATCAACCTGTTCCTGCTGGCCACCATCGTCGAGGCGCTGCTGGGCTGGCCGCTGTGGGTGTCGCTGATCGCCGCGGCCGCCGTGGTGCTCAGCTACATCACCCTGGGCGGGCTGTCGGCGGCCATCTACAACGAGGTGCTGCAGTTCTTCGTCATCGTCGCCGCCCTGCTGCCGCTCACCCTCATCGGCCTCAACCGGGTCGGGGGCCTGGGCGGCTTCGCCGACGCGGTCACCGGCACGCCGGGGTACACCGACCCGCTGTCGACCTGGCCGGCCACCGACCTGTCGGGCTTCCAGAGCCCGGTGTGGTCGGTGCTGGGCATCGTGTTCGGCCTGGGCTTCGTGCTGTCCTTCGGCTACTGGACGACGAACTTCGTCGAGGTGCAGCGGGCGATGGCGACCAACTCGATGTCGGCGGCGCGCAGCACCCCGGTCATCGGGGCCTTCCCGAAGATGTTCATCCCGTTCCTCGTCGTCGTCCCCGGGATGATCGCCGCCGCGATCGTGCCGGAGGTCCGCGCGCTCAAGGAGGGCGCGGAGAGCCCGATCACCTACAACGAGGCGCTGCTGGTCCTCATCCGCGACGTGCTGCCCAACGGACTGCTGGGCGTGGCAATCGCCGGCCTGCTGGCCTCCTTCATGGCCGGCATGGCGGCCAACATCTCCGCCTTCAACACCGTCTTCAGCTACGACCTGTGGCAGACCTACGTGCGCCGGGACCGGCCCGACGACTACTACCTGCGGATCGGCCGGCTGGCCACGGTCGGCGCGACGGTGGTGGCGATCGGGACGGCGTTCATCGCGGCCGGCTACAGCAACCTCATGGAGTACCTGCAGACGCTGTTCGGCTTCTTCAACGCCCCGCTGTTCGCCACGTTCATCCTCGGCATGTTCTGGAAGCGGATGACGCCGACGGCCGGCTGGGTCGGGCTGGTCTCGGGCACCGTGGCCGCCGTCTCCGTGTTCCTGGCCAACGAGACCGGGCTCATCTCGCTGCCGGGGCAGGGCGCGGCCTTCGTCGCGGCCGGGGCGGCGTTCGTCGTCGACATCGTGGTCAGCGTCGCGGTCAGCCGGGTGACCGAGCCCAAGCCGGTGGCCCAGCTGGCCGGGCTGGTCTACTCCGAGACGCCCCGGGAGCAGCGCACCGACCCCGACGCCGCCCGGTTGCCCTGGTACCGGTCGCCCACCAAGCTGGCCGGGATCGCGCTGGTCATGGTGATCGCGCTCAACGTGGCCTTCGCCTGATGGCGTCGCGGTCGGGGGAGGAGAGCCCGATGGGCAGCAGCGGGGCGGACGGCGCGGCCCCGGGCCGGCGGCACGCGGCCGGCGCCTACGACGTGCGCAACGTCATCGCCGCCCTCATCGGCTTCTACGGCGCGGTCCTGGTGGTCGTGGGACTGGTCGGCGACAGCGCCGCGGAGCAGGCCAAGACCGGTGGCGTGCCGGCCAACCTGTGGGCCGGTCTCGGCATGCTGGCCTTCGCCGCGGCCTTCGTGCTGTGGTCCCGGCTGCGGCCGGTGGTCGTCGACCCCACCGACGACGACGACACCGCCGACGACGACGGGGACCCCCCTCCCGGCCGGTGACCGGCGGCCCGTCCGCGCGGCTCAGCGGGCGGCGCGGGCGATGGCGCCGGCGGTCTCCAGCACCGCGCCGACCACCTCCGGGGCCGGGCGGCGGCCCAGCCGCTCGACCGGCCCGGAGATCGACACCGCACCGAGCACCCCGCCCCCGGCGTCGCGGACCGGCGCGGACAGCGACGCGACCCCCGGCTCCCGCTCGGCGACGCTGTGCGCCCAGCCGCGGCGGCGGACGTCGAGCAGCGTGCGGGCGGTGAAGCTGGCGGCCGGCAGCAGCGGGGTCACCTCGTCGGCGGGGGCGAAGGCGAGCAGCGCGTGGGCCGCCGAGCCTGCGGTCATCGGCAGCCGCGCGCCGACCGGCACGGTGTCGCGCAGCCCGTGGGCCCGCTCGGCGGCGGCCACGCAGACCCGGCTGGCGCCGTCCCGGACGTAGAACTGGGCGCTCTCCCCGCTGGCGTCCCGCAGCGCCGGGAGGTGCCGGCCGGCGACCGCGGCGAGGTCGGCGACCCCGCGGCCGAGCTCGGCCAGCGCCGGGCCGGGCGCCCACGCGCCGGCCGGGGTGCGCCGCACCAGGCGGTGGCCCTCGAGGGCGACCGCCAGCCGGTGCGCGGTCGCCCGGGGCAGCCCCGTGCGCTCCACGAGCTCGGCGAGGGTCGCGGGTTCGGCGGACACGGCGCGGAGGATGGCCACCGCTTTGTCCAAGACGGCGACGGGGTTAGGCTGTCCCACACAGCAATACTCGCATCCCACACAATGAGATGCCCAGCCCGGTCGCACTGCGGAGGTACCCGTGCCGAAGACCCTGGCGGAGAAGGTCTACGACGCCCACGTGGTGCGCAGCACCGCGGGCGAGCCGGACCTCCTGTACATCGACCTGCACCTGGTGCACGAGGTGACCAGCCCGCAGGCCTTCGACGGCCTGCGTGCCGCGGGCCGCACGGTGCGCCGGCCGGACCTCACGATGGCCACCGAGGACCACAACGTCCCGACGCTGGACGTCCTCAGCCCGATCGCCGACCCGGTCAGCCGGGCGCAGGTCGATGCGCTGCGCCGCAACGCCGCGGAGTTCGGCATCCGGCTGGCCCCCATGGGCGACCGCGACCAGGGCATCGTGCACGTCATCGGCCCGCAGCTGGGCCTGACCCAGCCCGGCACGACCATCGTCTGCGGGGACAGCCACACCTCCACCCACGGGGCCTTCGGCGCGCTCGCCTTCGGCATCGGCACCTCCGAGGTCGAGCACGTGCTGGCCACCCAGACGCTGCCGCAGTACCGGGCCAGGCAGATGTCCGTCACCGTGGACGGCGAGCTGCCCGAGGGCGTGTCGGCCAAGGACGTCATCCTGGCCGTCATCGCGCAGATCGGCACCAACGGGGCGGCCGGCCACGTCATCGAGTACCGCGGCAGCGCCATCGAGGCGCTGTCGATGGAGGCCCGGATGACGATCTGCAACATGTCCATCGAGGCCGGCGCCCGCGCCGGGCTGATCGCGCCGGACGAGACCACCGTCGAGTTCCTGCGCGGCCGCCCGCACGCCCCGCAGGGCGCGGACTGGGACGCCGCCGTCGCGCACTGGCGGACGCTGCGCACCGACGAGGGCGCGGTCTTCGACACCGAGGTCGTGCTGGACGCCGCGTCGCTGACCCCCTTCGTCACCTGGGGCACCAACCCCGGCCAGGGCCTGCCGATCTCCGGGTCGGTGCCCGACCCGGCGTCCCTCGCCGACGAGGGCGAGCGCCGGGCCGTCGAGCAGGCGCTGGCCTACATGGGCCTGACCCCCGGCACGCCGCTGCGCGAGATCGAGGTGGACACCGTGTTCCTCGGCTCGTGCACCAACGGCCGCATCGAGGACCTGCGGACCGCCGCGGCGCTGCTGCGCGGGAGGCGGATCGACGCCGGCACCCGGATGCTCGTCGTCCCCGGGTCGGTCGGGGTGAAGCTGCAGGCCGAGGCGGAGGGCCTGGACCGGGTGTTCACCGAGGCCGGCGCGGAGTGGCGCGGCGCGGGGTGCTCCATGTGCCTGGGCATGAACCCCGACCAGCTCCAGCCGGGGGAGCGGTCGGCCTCCACCAGCAACCGCAACTTCCAGGGCCGGCAGGGCAAGGGCGGGCGCACCCACCTGGTCTCCCCGTCGGTCGCCGCCGCCACCGCCCTCACCGGGAAGCTCACCGCCCCGGCCGACCTGGCCGACGTCCCCGCCGGCGTCTGAGAGAGGAGCCCCGCCGTGCAGCCCTTCACCACGCACACCGGCACGGTCGCGCCGCTGCGCCGCAGCGCCGTCGACACCGACCAGATCATCCCGGCCGAGTACCTCAAGCGGATCACCCGGACCGGCTTCGAGGACGGCCTGTTCGTCGCCTGGCGGAGGGACGAGCCGGACTTCGTGCTGAACCAGCCGCAGTACGCCGGCGCCTCGGTCCTCGTGGCCGGCCCCGACTTCGGCACCGGCTCCTCCCGCGAGCACGCCTGCTGGGCCCTGCTGGACGGCGGGTTCCGCGTCGTCATCAGCTCGCGGTTCGCCGACATCTTCAAGAACAACTCGACCAAGTCCGGGCTGCTGACCGTCGTCCTGCCGCAGGCCGAGGTCGAGGCGCTGTGGGACGCCGCCGAGGCCGACCCGGCCACCCCGGTCACCGTCGACCTGCGCGAGAGGCGGGTCACCCACGGCGGGCGCGCCGTGCCGTTCGAGGTCGACGACTACACCCGCTGGCGGCTGCTGGAGGGCCTCGACGACGTCGGGCTCACCGAGCGGCACCTGGCCGACGTCGAGCAGTACGAGGCCCGCCGCCCGGCCTGGCTGCCGCAGGTCCTGCCCGCGCGCTGACGCAGGCGAGGGGGGTCCTCCCTCAGCGGGCGGGGGTGTCCTCGGTGTCGGGCCAGAAGTCCCGGTAGTAGTCGGCCGCCAGCGCGCCGGGCCGGCCGGCCAGCACCCAGGTGCTGCCCTTGGCCGCCGGCGGGTGCGGCCGCGCGGCCTCCCCCTCCCAGCGGACGCCGAACTCCAGCAGCACCGACGGGATGGCCCCGCCCTGGCTGCACACCACGGTCGGCCCTGACCGCCCGTCCCGGCCGGCCGGCTCGAGCAGGCGCTGGAGGGTGGCGAGGGCCGCCGGCGGGTCCGCGGCGAACTCCTCCTCGCCCAGCTCGGGCAGGTCCTCGACGGTGAGCCCCAGGCGCTGCGCCAGGGGGGCCACGGTGTCCCGGCAGCGGGTGCGCCGGGCGGACAGGACGGCGGTCGGCCCGAACAACGGCAGCACCTCGGCCAGCCGCTGCGCCTGCTGCCGGCCGCGGGGCTCCAGCGGCCGCAGCTCGTCGGGCCCGTCCCAGTCGGCCTTGCTGCCGGCCTTGCCGTGCCGCACCAGCAGCAACGCGGGCTGCCGCGGGACGTCGGTGCGCGCCAGGTCGACGAGCACGGCGCGGTCGTGCGGGTGGGTGACCAGCGCGCAGGCCCGGTCGACGGGCAGCCAGCGCAGCTCGTCGACCTCCCGGTTGGGCTCGAACCCCCCGCCGACGACCCGCATCACCCAGTAGTCGACCAGCTTGGAGCCCTCGGGCACCCGGTACTGGGTGCGCAGGCTGCGCCGGCCGACGACCACCTGCAGCCCGGTCTCCTCGGCCACCTCGCGCACCGCCGTCTGCAGCAGGTGCTCGCCGGCCTCCGGCTTGCCCTTGGGCAGCGACCAGTCGTCGTAGCGCGGCCGGTGCACCAGCGCGGTCTCGATGCCGCCGCCGGCCGTCGGCCGCCAGAGCGCGCCCCCGGCCGCGCGCACCGGGCCGCCGGGCTCACCCGGCATGGTCCACCGCCGCGGCCATCAGCCCGGCCTGGTAGTCCCGCTCCCCGGTGCGGGTCCAGGTGCCGTCGCTGCCCAGCTCCCAGCAGCGCACGTCCCCGGCCATCGCCCCGTCGAACATCTCCTGCAGCTGGCGCTCGGCGGTGTCGTCGCAGACCCGCAGCAGCACCTCGACCCGGCGGTCGAGGTTGCGGTGCATGAGGTCGGAGCTGCCGATCCACCACTCGCCCTCCCCGCCCCCGGCGAACCACATCGCCCGCGAGTGCTCGAGGAACCGGCCGACGATGGAGCGGACCCGCACGGTCTCCGACAGCCCGGGGACGCCGGGCCGCAGCGAGCAGATCCCGCGGATCAGCAGCTCCACCGGGACGCCGGCCGCCGACGCGTCGTAGAGGGCGTCGATGAGCTCCTCGTCGACCAGCGAGTTCACCTTGACCCGGATGCCGGCCGGCCGGCCCTCGCTCGCGTTGCGGGCCTCCCGCCGGATCTTCTCGACCAGCCCCGGGCGGATCCCGTGCGGCGCCACCATCAGCCGGCGGTAGGACGTCTGGCGCGAGTAGCCGGTCAGGGTGTTGAACAGGTCGGTGAGGTCCGCGCCCACCCGCGGGTCGGCGGTCAGGATGCCGAGGTCCTCGTACAGCCGGGCGGTCTTGGGGTTGTAGTTGCCCGTCCCGATGTGGCAGTAGCGGCGGATGAGCGGGCCCTCCCGGCGCACCACCAGCGCGGTCTTGCAGTGCGTCTTGAGCCCCACCAGCCCGTAGACGACGTGGCACCCGGCCCGCTCCAGCGAGCGGGCCCAGCTGATGTTGGCCTCCTCGTCGAAGCGCGCCTTGATCTCGACGAGGACGACGACCTGCTTGCCGGCCTGGGCCGCGTCGATGAGCGCGTTGACGATCGGGGAGTCACCCGAGGTGCGGTACAGCGTCTGCTTGATGGCCAGCACGTGCGGGTCGGCGGCGGCCTGCTCGATGAAGCGCTGCACGCTGGTCGCGAAGGAGTGGTACGGGTGGTGAACCAGCACGTCCCCCTCCCGCAGCGTGGCGAACACGCTCTTGGGCGTCTCGCCCTCCGACAGGCGCGGGTGGGTGGCCGGCACGAACGGGTCGTCCCCGAGCTCCGGGCGGTCCAGCTCGTAGAGCTCCCACAGCGCGGCGAGGTCCAGCAGCCCGGGCACGTGGACGACGTCGGAGGCGTCCACCTCCAGCTCCGAGACCAGCACCTCGAGGACCTCCGGGTGCATCGGCTCGGCGACCTCCAGCCGCACCGCCGGCCCGAACCGGCGGCGGGCCAGCTCCCGCTCGAGGGCCTGCAGCAGGTCCTCGTCGCGGTCCTCCTCGACCTCCAGGTCGGCGTTGCGGGTGACCCGGAACAGGTGGTGGTCGATGACGTCCAGGCCGGGGAACAGCGCCGGCAGGTGCGCGGCGATGAGGTCCTCCAGCGGCAGGAAGGCCGCCGTGGAGTCCACCGCCACCGGCACGAAGCGGGGCACGTTGTTGGGCACCTTGAGCCGGGCGAAGCGCGCGGCGTCGGTGTCGGGGTCGCGCACCCGGACCGCGAGGTTCAGCGACAGGCCGCTGATGTAGGGGAACGGGTGCGCCGGGTCGACCGCCAGCGGCGTCAGCACGGGGAACACCTGGTCGCGGAAGTACTCTCGCAGCCGGGGGAGCTCCGACTCGCCCAGGTCGTGCCAGCGCACGATCCGGACCCCGGCCTCCTCCAGCCGCGGGGTGATGTCCTTGGTGAACACGTCGGCGTGCCGGTGCACCAGGTCGCGGGTCCGCTCGCTCACCCGGGCCAGCTGCTCGCGGATGGTCAGCCCGTCGGGCGAGCGCACGGTCAGGCCGGTGCTCTGCCGGCGCTTGAGGCCGGCGATGCGGACCATGTAGAACTCGTCGAGGTTGCCCGCGAAGATCGCCAGGAACTTCACCCGCTCCAGCAGCGGCACGGAGTCGTCCTCGGCGAGCTCCAGCACGCGGGCGTTGAAGTCCAGCCACGACAACTCACGGTTGATGTACCGGTCGGCGGGTCGGGTCGGGGCCACGGGGTCATCGTGCCGCAGTCCGGTGGCCGGCGGGTGACCGCCGCGGGGTCAGCCGGCGGCGTGCCCGGCGGCGCCGAGCAGCGCGGCGGTCCGCGGCCCGACCCCGAGCGCCAGGGCGGCACGCAGGTCACCGGGCGTGTCGACGTCCCGGGCCAGGCCCGGCCAGCGGCCGGTCAGCCGGACCGCGCCGCCGGCCGCGTGCCGCCGCGCCGAGCCGGGCCCGAACGCGGGGGACAGCCCGGTGCCGGCGGCGGTGAGCAGCGTCGTCCCGGTGCCCTGCGCGTCGGCCACGAAGCACCGGCCCGTGCCTCCTGCCGTGGCCTCCGCGGCGGCCAGCGCCGCGGTGAGCTCCGCCGGGCGCAGCGCCGGCAGGTCCGACGACAGGGCCGCCACCGCGCGGGCCCCGGTGGCCCGGGCGCCGTGGGCGAGCGCCGCGTTGAGGCCGGCGTCCGGTTCGTCGGGCACCGTGCGCGCGCCCAGGGCGCGCACCTCGGCGGCCGCGGCCGGGTCGTCGGTGACCACCAGGACGCCGCCGACGGCGGGGGAGGACAGCGCCGCGGCGACGGTGTCGCCGAGCAGGGCCAGCACCAGCCGGTCGTGCGCGGCCCCCGGCGGCCCGGCGACCGCGCCGGACCGCGGCCGCAGCCGGGTCTTGGCCAGCGACAGCCGCTTCGCCGGGACGACGACCGACCACGCGCGCACGGCGCCAGTGTGGACACACCCGCCGACACCCGGCCGACGGACCCGGTGCGCCCTCCGGGACAGCCGAGGGTCGATCATGGGGGGATCGCAGACCCGGCCGGACAGGCGCCGGGCGGCACGGAGGGGAGGGGCCGGTGACGCAGGACGGGTCCCCGGACGCCGGGGGGACGCGGCGCGCCCCGGCCGCGCGGTCCCGGTGGCGCACCCGCCGGCCGCTGACGCCGGCGCTGCTGTTCTGCGTGCTGGTCATCTACCCGGCCACCGTGCTGCTGTTCCGGATGCGCTACCGGCACGCCGAGCGGTTCCCCCGCACCGGGCCGGTGCTGCTGGTGGCCAACCACGTGTCGGTGCTGGACCCGCTGGCCTGCGCCCGGCTGGTCTGGGACTGCGGCCGCGTGCCGCACTTCCTGGCCAAGGAGTCGCTGTTCACCGGGTGGGCGGGCCGGCTGCTGCGGGGTGCCGGGCAGATCCCGGTGGCCCGCGGCTCGGCCGACGCCCGCACCTCGCTCGCGGCCGCCGAGGCCGACCTCGCCGCCGGCAACGTCGTGGTCATCTACCCCGAGGGGTCGGTGACCCGGGACCCGGACTGGTGGCCGATGGAGGCGCGCACCGGGGTGGCGCGGCTGGCGCTGGCCACCGACGCCGTCGTCCTGCCGGTGGCGCAGTGGGGCCCGCAGCGCGTGCACGACTACCACGCCAAGCGGCTGCACCCGCGGCTGCGCGCGCCCGCCGAGTACCTGGTCGGCGAGCCGGTCGACCTCACCGACCTGCGGGCGCGAGCGCGCGCCGGGCGGCCGATGACCGGTGACCTGCTGCGGCAGGTGACCGACCGGATGATGGCCAGCGTGCGCGACCAGCTGGCCGAGCTCCGCGGGGAGCCGGCCCCTCCCACGACCACTCCCCACCCCCGGCGTGCGCTGCCCGGCGACCTGCCGGGGAGCGCCGCGTGACCCGCGTCGCCGTCCTCGGCGCCGGCTCCTGGGGCACCACGTTCGCCAAGGTGCTGGCCGACGCGGGCTGCTCGGTGCTGCTGCACGCCCGCCGGCCGGAGCTGGCGGGGACGATCGGGGAGACGCGGCAGAACCCCGACTACCTGCCCGGCATCCGGCTGCCCGACCGGCTGCGGGCGACCGCCGACCCCGCCGAGGCGCTCGCCGGCGCCGAGATCGTGGTGCTCGCCGTCCCCTCCCAGTCGCTGCGGGCCAACCTCGGCGAGTGGGCGCCGCTGCTGCCGGCCGACGCGGTCCTGCTGTCGCTGATGAAGGGCATCGAGCTCGGCAGCACCAAGCGGATGAGCGAGGTGATCTGCGAGGTCACCGGCGCGGGCCCGGACCGGGTCGCCGCGCTGTCGGGCCCCAACCTGGCCCGCGAGATCGCCGAGGAGCAGCCGGCCGCGACCGTGGTGGCCTGCCCCGACCGCGAGCGGGCCGCCCAGGTGCAGGCCGCCTGCCACACCCCCTACTTCCGGCCGTACACGAACGCCGACCTGGTCGGCTGCGAGCTCGGCGGCGCGGTCAAGAACGTCATCGCGCTGGCCTGCGGCATCACCGAGGGGATGGGCTTCGGCGACAACACCCGGGCCTCGCTGATCACCCGCGGCCTGGCCGAGACCGCCCGGCTGGGCGCGGCGCTCGGCGCCGAGCCGACCACCTTCGCGGGGCTCGCGGGCCTCGGGGACCTGGTGGCCACCTGCAGCTCCCCGCTGTCGCGCAACCGCACCTTCGGCGAGCGGCTGGGACGCGGGATGTCCGTGGAGGAGGTGCAGCGGGGCACCCGGCAGGTCGCCGAGGGGGTCAAGAGCTGCCGGCCGGTGCTGGACCTGGCCCGGGCGCGCGGGGTGGACATGCCGCTCACCGAGGCCGTCGTGCGGGTGTGCCACGAGGGCGTGCCCGTGCCGCAGATGGTGAAGGAGATCATGTCCCGGGAGGCGAAGCCGGAGTGAGCGGGCAGACCGCGTGGGGTGACGGCACCCGGTCGGTGCGGGCCGGCGAGGAGCCGCCCGTGCCCGGCGCGCCGATGCGCCCGTCGCCGGTGTTCGCCGCCCCCTTCCACCTGGGCGACCGCCCGCCGGGCGCCGACGGCGCGGACACCTACGCCCGCACCGGCCAGCCGACGCTGCGCGCCTTCGAGGCCGCCGTCGGCGAGCTGGACGGCGGTCGCTGCCTGTCCTTCGCGACCGGCATGGCCGCGATCAGCGCAGCGGTGCTGGCCGTCGTCCGCGCCGGCGACCGCGTCGTGCTCCCCTCGGACGGCTACTACGCGACCCGGCTGCTGGCCCGCGACGAGCTCGAGCGCTACGGCGTGACGGTGCAGTACGTGCCGACCCCGGAGATCGGCGCGGTGGCGGCCCGCGGCGACCTGGCGGGCGCGCGGTTCGTGATGCTGGAGACGCCGAGCAACCCGCTGCTCGACGTCTGCGACGTCGCGGCGGTCGCCCGCGCCACCCGCGCCGCCGGAGCTGTGCTGGCCGTCGACAACACCACCGCCACCCCGCTGGGGCAGCGGCCGCTGGAGCTGGGCGCCGACCTGACCGTCGGCGCGGACACCAAGGCGCTCACCGGGCACAGCGACCTGCTGCTCGGCCACGTGAGCACCGCCGACGACGCGCTGTACGCCCGGCTCAAGGACTTCCGCGACCACACCGGCGCCACGCCCGGCCCGTTCGAGGCCTGGCTCGGGCACCGCTCGCTGAGCACCCTGGACCTGCGGCTGGCCCGCCAGGCGGCGACCGCCGCGGCCGTCGCCGACCTGCTGGCGGCGCACCCCGCGGTGGGCGGCGTGCGCTGGCCGTGGCGACCCGGCGACCCCTCCCACGAGCTGGCCTGCCGGCAGATGCTGCGCCCGAACGGCGTGGTGTCCGCCGAGCTGCCCGACGCGGCGGCGGTCGCGCGGCTGGTGGGCGCCAGCCGGCTCTGGGCGGCGGCCACCAGCTTCGGCGGGGTGCACAGCACGGTCGACCGGCGGGCCCAGTGGGGCGGTGACGCGGTCGGCGAGGGGTTCGTGCGGCTGTCCTGCGGCATCGAGGACACCGCGGACCTGGTCGCCGACCTCCGCACCGCCCTCGACGCGGTCTAGCCGACGGGCGCGGGCTCGCCGCGGCGGCGGTGCGCCGCCCGCGCGGTCAGCCACAGGCTCACGCCGACGTAGTAGCCGATGTAGGCCAGCGACAGGGTCACCACGACCGGGTGCGGGTCGGGCACCTGCAGCAGCAGGACGCCGTAGAGCACCAGCCACGCCGCCGTCAGCACCAGGCTCAGGCCGTGCAGGACGGGGGTGCGCGAGGGGTACAGGTAGCGGACCGGCACGAACACCAGCAGCGAGCAGACGACCAGCACGGTCGCCACGAGGCCCGGCGCCAGGTCCAGCACGATGGCGTAGAAGGCGACCACGTTCCAGTAGCTCGGGAAGCCCAGGAACGTGTGGTCCTCGGTCTTCGCGTCGATCCGGCAGAACTGGTAGCTCGACGCCAGCAGCGGCAGCGCGGCCACGACCCACCCGAGGGTGCCGGCCGGCAGCGACCCGGTGGTCCACAGCAGCACGACCGGGGCGAAGGCGTAGGTGAGGTAGTCGACGATGTCGTCGAGCCGGGCGCCGTCGAACCAGGGGATCGTCTCCTTGACCCGCAGCCGGCGGGCCAGCATCCCGTCGGTGCCGTCGACGACGAGGGCGACCAGCCCCAACCACAGGGCGGCCACGGCGTCGCCCTCGAAGGCCGCCAGCACGATGAGCAGGCCGAGCACCGAGCCGCTGGCGGTGTAGAGGTGGACGGCGGCCCCGGCCAGCCGCAGGCCGAGCGGGGGGGACGCCGTCCCGGCACTGTTCTGGGCCATCGCGACTGAGGTTCCCACACCGGGGGTGCACCGGCGCCGTCGTGCCCGTCGCCGGGGCCGGCCGCGTCGCCTCCACTAGGGTCGGCCGCGATGAGCGGACAGCCGGGGAAGCCGCTGTGAGCGGGCCAGTGCAGCGGTTGCGGGTGGCGGTGGTGTTCGGCGGCCGCAGCGCGGAGCACCCCATCTCCTGCGTCTCGGCCGGGGCCGTCCTCGCGGCCCTGGACCGCGACCGCTACGACGTCGTCCCCGTGGGCATCACCCGCGCCGGCGCCTGGGTGCTGCCCGACCCCGGCCTGCGGCTGGCGATCGTCGACGGCGCGCTGCCCGAGGTCACCGGCGGGACGGCGGTGACGCTCGTGGGCGACCCGGCCGGGCCCGGGCTGCTGCGCCTGGACGGCGGGGGCGAGCGGATCGGGCTCGACGTCGTCTTCCCGGCGCTGCACGGCACCCACGGCGAGGACGGCACGGTCCAGGGACTGCTGGAGATGAGTGGCATCCCCTACGTGGGCTCCGGGGTCTTCGCCAGCGCGGCGTCGATGGACAAGGAGTTCACCAAGAAGCTGCTCACCGCCGCCGGGCTGCCGCAGGGCGACCACGTGGTGCTGCGCGACGCCGCGGGCGCGCTGACGGCCGACCCCGGCGCGCTGGACGCCGCCGCCCGCCAGCGGCTGGGCCTGCCGGTGTTCGTGAAGCCCGCGCGGGCGGGGTCCAGCATCGGGATCACCCGGGTGACGGACTGGGCGCAGTTCCCCGAGGCCGTCGCGACCGCCGCCGCGGTGGACGCCAAGGTGGTCGTGGAGGCCGCCGTGCCCGGCCGGGAGATCGAGTGCGGCGTGCTGGCCGGACCCGGCGGCGGGCCTCCGGAGGCCAGCCTGCCGGCCGAGATCCGGCTGCACCCCGGCACCGACTGGTACGACTTCGCCGCCAAGTACCTCGACGACGCCGCCGACTTCGACGTCCCGGCCGACCTGACCGCCGAGCAGACCCGCGCGGTGCAGGAGGCGGCCCGCCGCGCCTACCTGGCGCTGGACTGCCGGGGCCTGGCGCGGGTCGACTTCTTCCTCGGCGCCGGCCCGGACGGCGCCGAGCGGCTGGTGGTCAACGAGGTGAACACCATGCCGGGGTTCACGCCCATCTCGATGTACCCGCGGATGTGGGCCGCCTCCGGGGTGGACTTCGCCGCGCTGGTGGACCGGCTGGTCGAGGTGGCCCTGGCCGGCGTGAGGGCCACCGGCCCGGCCGCGGCGCTGGACGGCACCTGGGCGTGACCCCGCCGGCGGTGGTCCGGCACGGCGGGCCGGCGCTGCTGCTGGCCCTGCTCCTGGGGTGCACCGCCCCGCCGGACGGCGGCCCCCCGGCTCCCGGTGCCGCGGCGACCCCGGAGGCGGTCGCGGAGCTGGAGCCGCTCGTCGTCACCGCGGTGCCCTCCGGCCTGCCCCGGGTACCGGACGACTCGCTGTCGCCGCCGGCCGGGGCGAAGTCCGTCCAGGACGTCGCGGGCTACGCGGAGGACGCCGACCGCGAGCGCGAGGTGCTCGACGACTACGGCTACCTCTTCGGCTGGGAGCGCTACTGGGGGTCGGGGTCCGGCCGGCTGACCACCGTCGCCGTCCACCGGTTCGCCACCGCCGAGGGCGCCGGGACGTTCACCGAGGACGTCGCCGCGCACGACGCGCGGGTCTACGGCGGCCGGCTGCAGGCCGACCCGGCGGAGCTGCCGGCCGGCTGCTCCCTGCTGGTGCTGCCCGACGGCGCCCCGGCGGCGCGGGTGGCCTCGCCCGCGGCGTTCACCTGGTGCCCGCACGGGGTGTTCAGCGTGTCGGTGACCGCGGTGGCCGGCTCGGTGGAGGTCGCCACCGGGGAGGCGCGGGCGGTCACCGCCGCCCAGCTGGACCGGCTCCCGGGCTGACTCAGCCGCCGGCGCCGATCGGCTGCAGGGGCAGGGTGTCGTTGATGACCGGGGCCAGCGCGGTGACCGGGGCGCTGTCGGTGTCGGCGGAGACGGTGACCTGCAGGTACACCGGCCGGTCGACGGCGGTCCAGACGACCCGGTCGGGGTCGGTGGTGTCCACCAGCCAGTTGACCCCGCTGATCTGGATCAGCGGGGACGTCGGCTCCAGTGCGGCCGGCCGCTCGACGCCGCAGACGAGCACCACCGGCGGCTCGCCCCAGGCGTAGGCGAAGGGGGAGTCGGAGTCCACCGGGCGGGACTGCTCGCCGGCCAGCTCCAGCGGCAGCTGTCCCATCAGCGCCGGGCAGGCGGCCTCGGCCTCCGGGGTGACCGGCGGCACCGGCACCGGCAGCGGGGGGAGGTCGGCGCGACCGGGCACCGGGGAGCCCTCGACGTCGGCCACCGCGTCGCCGTCCGGCCCGCCGGCCGGCTCGTCGTCGCCGAGGACGCGGGTGAGCACCAGCAGCACGACCACCAGCGGCACGACGACGGCGGTGACGAGCAGCGCCACCCGCCGCAGCGGGTCCTCCGCCCGGGGCGGCGGCGTCGGGTCGCCGGCGGGCCCGGGGCTCTCGGTCAGGGTGCTCAGATGTTGACGACGGGGCAGGTCAGCGTCCGGGTGATGCCGTCGACGGACTGCACCCGGGCCACGACCAGCCGGCCGAGCTCGTCGACGGTCTCGGCCTCGGCGCGCACGATCACGTCG
This sequence comes from Geodermatophilus pulveris, assembly GCF_900188375.1. Taxonomy (GTDB): domain Bacteria; phylum Actinomycetota; class Actinomycetes; order Mycobacteriales; family Geodermatophilaceae; genus Geodermatophilus; species Geodermatophilus pulveris. The sequence continues at coordinate 626,762 of NZ_FZOO01000001.1, forward strand.
TAGGGGCCGGTGACGTCCTCGGCCTGGGAGACGCCCGCGATCTCGCTGATGGTCGACGCCACCTGGGCGGCCTTGCCGACTTCGGTCTGGATCAGGATGTAGGCGTGGACCACGGGAGACCCTTCCTCGGGCGGCGCTGCAGGTGCGGCGTCCGCGCCGCTGGGCGGACAGTTGCGCAACCTACCGCAGCACGTTGGAGGAGCCGGTGAGTCGTCCCCGTCCGCTGGTCCCACGGACCGACCCCGCCGACAGCGTCCGGGTCGTGGGCGAGTTCGGCGTCATCGCCCGCGTGCTGGCGCGCTCCGGCGTGGCCCGGGCGGCCGAGGTCGGGCCCGGGGACGACGCCGCCGTCCTGCGCACCCCCGACGGCCGGGTGGTCGCCACCACCGACGTCCTCGTCGAGGGGCGGCACTTCCGGCGGGACTGGTCCTCGGCCGAGGACGTCGGGCACAAGGCGGCGGCGGCCAACCTGGCCGACGTGGCCGCGATGGGCGCGGTGACGACCGCCCTGCTGGTCGGGCTCGCCTGCCCGCCGGACACCCCGACGACGTGGCTGGAGGGCGTCGCCGCCGGCCTGGCCGCCGAGTGCGCGCCGCTGGGGGCCGCGGTGGTCGGCGGGGACACGGTGTCGGCCGCGCCGGGCAGCGGCGCCGTCGTCCTGTCGGTGACCGCCCTGGGCGACCTGGGCGGGCGGGCCCCGGTGCTGCGCTCCGGTGCCCGGCCCGGCGACGTGCTGGCCCTGGCCGGGCGGCTGGGCTGGTCGGCCTGCGGGCTGGCCGTGCTGCGGCGCGGGTTCACCAGCCCGGCCGCTGCGGTGGCCGCGCACCGGCGGCCCACCCCGCCGTACGCGGCCGGACCGGCGGCGGCCGGCGCCGGGGCGACCGCGATGTGCGACGTGAGCGACGGGCTGCTGGCCGACGCCGGGCACCTGGCCCGGGAGAGCGGCGTGCGCATCGACGTCGACCGGGCCGCGCTGGTGCGGGCCACCCTGGAGCCGCCCGGTCCGCTGCAGCAGGTGGCCGCCGCCCTCGGCGGGGACCCGATGGCCTGGGTGCTCACCGGCGGGGAGGACCACGCCCTGCTGGCCACCTTCCCCGCTCGCCGGCCCCTGCCCGAGGGCTGGACGCCGGTCGGCGCGGTCCGCGCCGGCCAGCCGGGGGTGTGGGTGGACGGCCAGCCGGCGGAGGCGGTGGCCGCGGCCGTCGGGGCGGAGGGGACCGGTCATGCGCACTTCCGCTGAGCCCCGGCTGGCCGACGGCCGTCCGGTGGCCCTGCGCGCGGTCCCCTACGACGACCCGCTCGCCCGCGAGATGGTGTCCCGCGTGCAGCAGGAGTACGTGGCGCGCTACGGCGGCCCGGACGAGGCGGTCGTCGACGCGGCGCAGTTCGAGCCGCCGGCCGGGCTGTTCCTCGTCGCCGAGGTGGGCGGCGTCCCCGCGGGGTGCGGCGCCTGGCGGGTGCACGCGCCCGGCGTGGCCGAGGTCAAGCGGGTCTACGTGGCGCCGGTGTTCCGGCGGCAGGGGCTCGCGCAGCTGCTCATGGCCGCGCTGGAGGACAGCGTCGCGGCCGCCGGGCACCGGTCGGTGGTGCTCAACTCCGGGCCCGAGCAGCCCGAGGCGCTGGCGCTGTACGCGGGCCTGGGCTACACCCCGGTGCCCGGGTACGGCGTCTACGCCGACGCGCCGGGCGCGGTGCACCTGGGCAAGGACCTGGCGGGTGGGCGGTGAGCGGCGTCGTGACCGTCTCGGCGTCCTACGGCGCCGGGGGGGCCGAGGTCGGGCCCGCCGTCGCGGCCAGGCTGGGGACGCTCTTCCACGACCGCGCCATCCCCGCCCGGGTGGCCGGGCGGCTGGGCATCCCGGTGGCCGAGGCGGAGGCGAACGACGAGACCGTCGCCCGGGGGCTCTGGCGGATCGTCGCCTCGCTGGGCTCCATGCCCGACCCGATGGGCGGCGTCGTCCCGGTGACCGAGCAGCTCGACGAGCGGACCTTCCGGCTGCAGACCGAGCGGGTCGTGCGCGAGATCGCCGACGGGCCGGGCGGGGTGGTGCTGGGCCGGGCCGCCGCGATGGTCCTCGGCGACCGGCCCGACGCCCTGCACGTGCGCCTCGACGGGCCCGCGGAGCGCCGGCTGGCCGCCGCCGTGGCCCGCAGCGGCCGCCCGCCGGAGGAGGTGCGGCGGGAGATGCGCGCCAACGACGCCGCGCGGGAGGGGTACGTGCGCCGCAACTACCGCGTCGACCCGGCCGCACCGGGCAGCTACCACCTGGTCATCGACAGCACCGCGCTGCCGCTGCTGACCGTCGTCGACCTGGTGGTCGAGGCTGCCCGCGGCCGCGGCATCGCGTGAGCGCCGGGCCGTTCCCGGCGAGATCGGCGATCTCGCACGGATCCGGGCCCCGCAGCGTGCGAGATCGCCGATCTCGTCAGCGGAGGGCGCGGCGGATCTCCGCGACGACCCCCGCAGGGCGGCCCAGGACGTCGGCCGAGGTGAACCGCAGCACCGTCCACCCCGCGGCGACGAGCCGGTTGTGCCGGCGCAGGTCGTTGACGAACACGTCGCGCTCGCGGTGGACGTCGCCGTCGAACTCGACGAGGACCGGAGGTCCCGCTCCTGCATCGGGATCTCGATGCCCCCGAGCCCGGCGGCCGTCCGGTGGCTGACGACGGCACCGGGCGGGGCGGTGAGCAGCACGGCGGCGAGCCGAACGGTCGCCTCCGCGGCCACCCCCTGCGGCAGGTACGTGTCCCGCGACAGGCGGACCACCGCCGGGTGCTTCAACTGGCGGTCGGTGATCCCGGCCGCACGGACCATGGCGCGGGTCGCGGGTCCGGTCTGGCGGGACACGGGGCGTCGACGGGGCACCGCGGCAGCCTGCCGGGGACGACGCGGGTCCACCTGCGTCGTCCACAGGGCGGGCGAGATCGGCGGTCCCGCACGGATCGGGGGACGCAGGCGAGTGAGATCGGCGATCTCGCCGGGGGAGTGGCGAGCTGCGGACGCGACGGAGCCCGGGGTCCGAGGACCTCCGGGCTCCGGTCGAACGGTGACCGCTGCGTCAGGCGCGCACGACCTTGCCCGCGCGGATGCAGGAGGTGCACGCGTTGATGCGGCGGCGGTTGCCCGGGGCGACGAGCGCCTTCACGGACTGGATGTTCGGGTTCCAACGGCGCGGCGTGCGGCGGTGCGAGTGCGACACCGACATGCCGAAACCGGGCCCCTTGCCACAGACGTCGCACACGGCAGCCACGGTGGATCACTCCCAGAGATTCGTTTCGCGGACGGCGGCACGCCGACGCGCCCGCACACAAGACCTCCGAGGAGTCTAACCGCTCCCCGGCCGGGACGTCGGAGGGGTCGCCGGGGCCCGCTCGCGCACCCGGGGCTGTCGGCCCGGCTGGGTAGTCTCCGGCCGTGCTGCGGGCGCTCGACGACGCCGCGGTCGGCCAGTGGTGCCGGGCCGCGGTCGACGCGCTGTCCGCGGCCCGGGGGCGCCTGGACGACCTCAACGTCTTCCCCGTGCCCGACGGCGACACCGGCACCAACCTGCTGGCCACGGCCCGGGCGGCGCTGGCCGAGCTGGAGCAGGCGCCGCCGGGGGGCACCGAGCCGGTGTGGGCGGTGATGGCCCGCGGCGCGGTGCTGGGCGCCCTCGGCAACTCCGGCACGATCCTCGCCCAGCTCGTCCGCGGGCTCGCCGACCAGCTCGCCGGGCAACCGCCGGCCGACGGGCCGACCCTCGCCGCCGCCCTGCAGAAGGCCGCCGACACCGCCTACGGCGCGGTCGCCGACCCCGAGGAGGGGACCTTCCTCACGGTGGCCCGCGCGGGCGCCGAGGCCGCGGGGGCCGCGGTCGCCGGCGGGCACACCGGGCTGGCCGAGGTGGTGCGGGCCGCCGCCGACGGCGCCCGGGCCGCCCTGGAGCGGACGCCGGGGCAGCTGGCCGCCCTGCGCGAGGCCGGCGTGGTCGACGCCGGCGGGGCGGGGCTGTGCCTGGTCCTCGACGCGCTGGTGGCCACGGTGACCGGCGTCGGGCCCGACCGCCCGCCGCTGGTCCGCCGGCCCCGGCACGGGGCGCACGCCGGGCACCACCACGGCCCGGACCCCGGCGACCTGCCGCACCAGCCGCCCGCCGGCCCGGGCAGCGAGGTCCAGTACCTGCTGGCCGGCAGCGACGAGGCCGCCGTGGCCCGGCTCCGGGACCGGCTCGCCGCGCTCGGCGACAGCCTGGTGGTCGTGGGCGTCGACACCCCGGCCGGGCGCGAGTGGAACGTGCACGTGCACGTCAGCGACGTGGGGGCGGCCATCGAGGCCGGCATCGAGGCCGGCCGCCCCCACCGCATCTCGGTCAGCCCGCTGGCCCCGGTGCGGTCCCCGGCGCCGGTGCCCGGGGCGCGCGCCGTCGTGGCGATCGTCCCCGACGGAGGCCTGGCGGAGCTGTTCCGCGGTGGGGGCGCCACCGTCGTCCCCTGCGGGCCGGGCGGCGTCACCGAGGACGACGTGCTCGCCGCGGTCCTGGGCTGCGGCGCGGCCGGCGTCGTCGTGCTGCCCAACGACGCCGACCTCACCGCCCCGGCCGCCCGCGCCGCCGAGCGGGCCCGCGAGGAGGGACGCGAGGTCGCCGTGGTCCCCACCCGGTCGCCGGTGCAGGGCCTGGCCGCGCTCGCCGTCGCCGACCCGGCCCGGCGCTTCGGCGACGACGTCATCACCATGGCCGAGGCGGCCGCCGCGACCCGCTGGGCGGAGGTCACCGTCGCGGAGCAGGAGGCGCTGACCAGCGCGGGCCGCTGCGTGCCCGGTGACGTGCTCGGCTCGGCGGACGGCGACGTGCTGCTCGTGGGCGGCGCCGCTCCGGCGGTCGCCTGCGAGCTGCTGGACCGCCTGCTGTCCGCCGGCGGGGAGCTGGTCACCCTCGTGCTCGGCCCCGACACCGACCTCGCCGCCGCCGTGCTGGCCCACCTGGCCGGCCGGCACCCGACGGTCGAGGTGACCCGCTACGACGGCGCGCCCGAGGGGGTCCGGCTGCAGGTGGGGGTGGAGTAGTGGCCGTCGACATGGCGACCCGGCTGGACCGGGTGCTCGGCGCCAGGACGGCCAGGGCGATGGCCGAGTCGCTGGACCTGCACACGGTGCGCGACCTGCTGCGGCACTACCCGCGCCGCTACGCCAGGCGCGGTGAGATGACCCGCCTGGACGACCTGCAGGTCGGCGACCGCGTCACCGTGCTGGCCCAGGTGCGCACGGTCAGCACGCGGAAGATGCGCAACCGCCCGGGGTCGCTCACCGAGGTCACCGTCGGCGACGGCGCCGGCACCATGCAGCTGGTCTTCTTCAACCGCCGGCACGGCGACCTCACCGCGGGCGCCTGGGGACTGTTCGCCGGCACGGTCGGCGAGTACCGCAGGAGCAAGCAATTCGCCCACCCCGACTTCCACCTCATCACCGGGGACGACGACACCGACTGGGCCCGCGCGCTCATCCCGATCTACCCGGCGACCAAGGAGGTGTCCAGCTGGGTCCTGCAGCGGTCCGTGAAGCTGCTGCTGGACGCCACCGGCGGCTTCGGCTTCGTCGAGGACCCGCTGCCCGAGCGGCTGCGCGCCCGCCACGGGCTGCCCAGCCTGGCGGCCGCGCTGCTCGACGTGCACCGGCCCACCTCCGACGACGACGTCGAGCGGGCGGCGCACCGGCTCAAGTGGGACGAGGCGCTCACCCTGCAGCTCACCCTCGCCGCCCGCCGCCGCGCCGCCGCGCTGGAGCCCGGCGTGGCCCGGCCGCGGCGGGCCGGCGGGCTGCTGGACGCCGTCGACGCCGCGCTGCCCTTCGCCCTCACCGACGGGCAGCGCGAGGTGGGAGAGGAGCTGGCCGCCGAGCTGTCCCGGGAGCAGCCGATGCACCGGCTGCTGCAGGGCGAGGTCGGCGCCGGCAAGACGGTCGTCGCGCTGCGCGCCATGGCGCAGGTCGTCGACGCCGGCGGGCAGGCGGCGCTGCTGGCCCCCACCGAGGTGCTCGCCGCCCAGCACGCCCGCAGCATCGGCGCCATGCTCGGCCCGCTGGGCCGCGCCGGCGAGCTGGACGGCGACCCGGCCGGCACCCGCGTGGTGCTGCTCACCGGGTCGCAGAAGGCCGCCGCCCGCCGGGAGGGCCGCGCCGCGGTCGCCGGCGGCAGCGCCGGCATCGTCGTCGGCACCCACGCGCTGCTGCAGGAGGGCGTGGAGTTCGCCGACCTCGGGCTGGTCGTCGTCGACGAGCAGCACCGCTTCGGCGTGGAGCAGCGCGACGCGCTGCGCGCCAAGGGCAACCGGCCCCCGCACGTGCTGGTGATGACCGCGACGCCGATCCCGCGGACGGTCGCCATGACCGTCTACGGCGACCTGGAGACCTCCACGCTGCGCCAGCTGCCCGGCGGGCGCGGCGGCGTGGCCAGCTCCGTGGTCCCCGTCCGGGACCGGCCGGCCTGGCTGGACCGCGCCTGGGAACGGCTGCGCGAGGAGGTCGCCGCCGGCCGGCAGGCCTACGTCGTCTGCCCGCGCATCGGGGAGGACGCCGCGAGCGGGGAGGAGCCCGACGAGGCCGGCGGCGCCGCGGCCGAGGGCGGCTCGGACCGCCGTCCGCCGCTGGCCGTCCTCGACGTCGCCGAGGAGCTGCGCGCCGGCCCGCTGGCCGGGCTGCGCCTGGAGGTCCTGCACGGCCGGCTGGCCCCGGAGGTCAAGGAGGCCACCATGCGGGCCTTCGCCGCCCGCGAGGTCGACGTGCTGGTCGCCACCACCGTCGTCGAGGTCGGCGTGGACGTGCCCAACGCCACCGTGATGGTGGTCATGGACGCCGACCGGTTCGGCGTCAGCCAGCTGCACCAGCTGCGCGGCCGCGTCGCCCGGGGGGAGCACCAGGGGCTGTGCCTGCTGGTCTCCGAGGCGTCCCCCTCCTCGGCGACGGGCCAGCGGCTGGCCGCGGTGGCCGCCACCTCCGACGGCTTCGAGCTGGCCCGGCTGGACCTGGAGACCCGCCGCGAGGGCGACGTGCTCGGCGCCGCGCAGTCCGGGCGCCGCTCGGGCATCCGGATGCTCTCGCTGCTGGAGGACGAGCAGCTCATCGCCGAGGCCCGCGCGGAGGCCACCGCGCTGCTGGCCACCGACCGCGGCCTGGCCGACTTCCCCAGCCTGGCGATGGAGGTGGCCGCGCTGGCCACCGACGAGCGCGCCACGTACCTGGAGAAGACATGAGAGAGGACCCCGTCCTCCTCACCCCTCGCAGGCTCGGGGCGAGCCTCGGGACGGGGCCATGACCAGGCTGGTCGCGGGGGTCGCGGGCGGGCGCCGGCTGCGGGTGCCGCCGTCGGGCGTGCGGCCCACCGGCGACCGCGCGCGGGAGGGGCTGTTCAACACCCTCTCGACGCTGCTGGACCTCGAGGGCGCCACCGTCCTCGACCTCTACGCCGGCTCCGGTGCGCTCGGGCTGGAGGCGCTCAGCCGCGGCGCGGCGCAGGTGGTGTTCGTGGAGCACGCCCCCCGCGTGCTGCCGGTGCTGCGGGCCAACCTGGACGCCGTCGGCCTGCCCGGCGGACGGGTGGTGCCGGGCTCGGTGCCCACCGTCGTCGCCGGGGCGCCGCCGGCCCGCTTCGACCTGGTCCTCGCCGACCCGCCCTACGCCACGCCGCCGGCCGACGTGGTCGGCGTGCTGCAGGCGCTGGTCAGCGGCGAGTGGCTGGCCGAGGGCGCCGTCGTGGTGGTCGAGCGGCCGAGCCGCGAGGCGCCGTTCGCCTGGCCGACACCCCTGCGCGGCCTGCGCGACCGCCGCTACGGCGAGGCGGTGCTCCGGTACGGTCGCTGTCCGTGAGACGTGCCGTCTGCCCCGGGTCGTTCGACCCCGTGACCAACGGGCACGTCGACGTCATCACCCGGGCCGCGGCCCTGTACGACGAGCTCGTCGTCGCCGTGCTGGTCAACCCCGGCAAGGCCGGGCTGTTCACCGTCGACGAGCGCATGGCGCTGCTGCGCGACGCGGTCGCCGACGTGCCCAACGTGCGGGTCGACAGCTTCCAGGGCCTGCTCGTCGACTACTGCCGCGCCCACGACGTCCCGGTGATCGTCAAGGGGCTGCGGGCGGTCAGCGACTTCGAGTACGAGCTGCAGATGGCGCAGATGAACCGCGAGCTGGCCGCGGTGGAGACGCTGTTCGTCCCCACCGCCCCGCAGGTCGGCCACCTGTCCTCCAGCCTGGTCAAGCAGATCGCCACCTTCGGCGGGGACGTCTCCGGCCTGGTGCCCAAGGCCGTGCACGAGCGGCTGGTCGCGCAGCGGGAGCGGGAGGGCAGTCCGTGACCGAGGTGGTGTACCGCCTGTACGAGGTCGTCGACGAGCTGGGCAGCGTCATCGAGAACGCCCGCAGCGTGCCGATGTCCGGCGGGACGTGCATGGTGTCCCGCGACATGCTGCTCGACCTGCTCGACGACCTCCGGGAGAACCTGCCCGCCGAGGTGCACAAGGCCGGCGCGATCGTGGAGCAGCGCACCGAGATCCTCCAGCAGGCGCAGGCCGAGGCCGAGCGGCTGACCGGGCGCACCCGCAGCGAGACCGAGCAGGTCGTCGGCGCGGCCCGCCGGCAGCGGGAGGAGATCCTCGGCACGGCCCGGCGGCAGCGCGACGACCTGCTCACCCGCGCCCAGGCCGAGGCCGAGGACCTGCTCGCCCGCGCCGAGGAGGAGGCCGAGCAGATCGTCGAGCAGGCCCGCCGGCACCACGAGGCCGTCCTCGCCGACGCGCAGGCCCAGCACGCGGAGATCCTGGCGGCCGCGCAGGCCGAGCACGAGCGGCTGGTCAGCGAGACCGAGGTCTACCGCGGCGCCGTGGACCGCGCCGACGAGCTGGGGGCGCAGACCGCGGCGGACGTCGCCCGCATGCGCACCGAGGTCGACGAGTACGTCGACAGCCGGCTCGCCGACTTCGGCGGCACGCTGGAGCGGATGCTGCGCTCGGTGGAGAAGGCCCGGTCCAGCCTCCGCGCGACCTGAGCCGGGACGGCGCCGTCCGCGCGATCGGGTAGGCTGACCTCCTGGTCCGACCGCCGGAGGTCCCGTACCCCCGCCGGGCCCTTCCCCGCTGCCTACCGCGAGTACCGACATGCCTGCCGCACCGCTGCCCCGCTCCGGCGCCGCGTCCCCGGACGCCCGGCGTCCGGCCGCCAACCCCTGGTCCGTGGACCTGCGCGAGCTCGGCCGCCGGGCCGGGTCGATGCACGAGCTGGAGCGCTCGCTCCCCGCGCCCGCCGACTGGCGGGTGGAGCTCATCGGCGTCCCCGAGGGCGCCCCGGTCGCGCTGCGGCTGCGGCTGGAGTCGGTGATGGAGGGGGTGCTCGTCTCCGGCGAGGTCGACGTCCCCGTCGCCGGCTCCTGCGCCCGCTGCCTCGAGCCGGTCGAGGACACCCTGGAGCTCGACGTCCAGGAGCTGTTCGCCTATCCGGGCAGCACCACGGAGGCCACGAGCGAGGAGGACGAGGTCCGCTCCGTCGAGGGCGAGCACATCGACCTCGAGCCGATGGTCCGCGACCTCGTCGTGCTGAGCCTGCCGCTGGCGCCGACCTGCACCGACGACTGCGCCGGGCTGTGCGTCGACTGCGGGCAGCGGCTCGACGACCTGCCGGCCGACCACACCCACGAGCAGCTCGACCCGCGCTGGGCCGGGCTGGCCGCACGACTCGCCGCACCGGGCACCCCCGGCGCGGCCGACCCAGAGGAGAACTGACGTGGCCGTCCCGAAGCGGAAGATGTCCCGCTCCAACACCCGCGCCCGGCGTTCGCAGTGGAAGGCCACCGCGCCCACCCTGACGCCGTGCCCGAACAAGGCCTGCGGCCAGCCCAAGCCGCCGCACCAGGCCTGCCGGAACTGCGGCCAGTACGCCGGCCGCCAGGTCCTCTCCGTCTGACGCCGGTCGCACCAGCCGTGGGGACGACGCCACCAGGCGCCCGGCCGGCCGCCGACGGGTCGGCCGGCCGCTCCCCGGCCGGTGCCGCGCACGCCGACCGCGCGGCCGCCTGGCTCCTCGACGCCCTCGGCATCGAGCTGCCCGGCGGCCTGCTCGCGCTGGCCCTGACCCACCGGTCCTGGGCCTACGAGCACGGCGGGCTGCCCACCAACGAGCGCCTGGAGTTCCTCGGGGACTCGGTGCTCGGCCTGGTCGTCACCGACGAGCTCTACCGGCGCCACCCCGAGCTGCCCGAGGGGCGGCTGGCGAAGCTGCGCGCCTCCGTGGTCAACATGACCTCCCTGGCCGGCGTCGCCCGCCGGCTCGGCGACGGCGGCTTGGGCCCGCACCTGCTGCTGGGCCGCGGGGAGGAGACCACCGGCGGCCGGCACAAGGACTCGATCCTGGCCGACGCGGTGGAGGCCCTCATCGGCGCCGTGCACGTCGGCCTCGGCCTGGACGCCGCGGCGGCCATCGTGCACCGGCTGTTCGACCCGCTGCTCGACCAGGCCGCCACCCGGGGCGCCGGCCTGGACTGGAAGACCAGCCTGCAGGAGCTGGGCGCCCGGCTGGGCCTGGGCGCCCCGGCCTACCAGATCGAGGACGCCGGCCCCGACCACGCCAAGACCTTCACCGCCGCCGTCGTCCTCGCCGGCACCGTCCACGGCCGCGGGGCCGGGCGCACCAAGAAGGCCGCCGAGCAGGAGGCCGCCGAAGCCGCCTGGCGGGCGCTGTCCGACGTCACGCCGGAGGGGGCGCCCCGGGACGGCGAGGCCGTCGCAGCCGTGACCGGCGCGGGCTGAGCGCGTGCCCGAGCTGCCCGAGGTCGAGGTGGTCCGGCGCGGCCTGGAGCGCTGGGTCGCCGGGCGCACCGTCGCCACCGTCGAGGTGCACCACCCACGCGCCGTCCGCCGGCACCTGGAGGGCACCGGCCACTTCGTCGCCGCCCTGACCGGCCGTACCCTCACCGCCGCCCACCGCCGCGGCAAGTACCTGTGGCTGCCGCTGGCCGAGACCGACGGCACCCCCGCCGGGCAGGCGCTGGTCGCCCACCTCGGGATGAGCGGCCAGCTGCTGGTGGAGAAGCCCAGCCAGCCCGACGGCACGCACCTGCGCGCCCGGTTCACCTTCACCGACGGCGGCCGGGAGCTGCGCTTCGTCGACCAGCGCACCTTCGGCGGGCTGGCGGTCGAGCCGTGCGCGGGAGAGGAGATCCCGGCCCGGCTGGCGCACATCGCCATCGACCCGCTGGACGGCTCCTTCGACACCGACGCGTTCAGCGCGGCCCTGCGCCGCCGGCGCACCGAGGTCAAGCGCGCCCTGCTGGACCAGACGCTGATCGGCGGGGTCGGCAACATCTACGCCGACGAGTCGCTGTGGCGGGCCCGGCTGCACGGCGCCCGCCCCACCGACCGGCTCACCCGGGCCCAGGTGGCCGAGCTGCTGGAAGGGGTGCGCGACGTGCTCACCGAGAGCCTGGCGCAGGGCGGGACGTCCTTCGACTCCCTCTACGTCGACGTCAACGGGCGCAGCGGCTACTTCTCCCGCCACCTGGCGGTCTACGGCCAGGCCGACCGGCCCTGCCCCCGGTGCGGGACGCCGATCGTGCGCGAGTCGTTCATGAACCGCTCCAGCTACAGCTGCCCGCGCTGCCAGCCGCGGCCCCGTTCGTCACCCGCCCGCCCGAGGCGGCCGTGAGGCGGGTCGTCGCCCTGGTCGGAGGTTCGGTGCAGGGCGTGGGCTACCGGTGGTTCGTCCGCGGGCGGGCCACCGCAGCGGACCTGGCCGGATCGGCGACCAACCTCCCCGACGGCCGCGTCGAGGTCGTGCTCGAGGGTCCGGACGCCGCGGTGGCCGCCGTCCTGGCCGATCTCGACGGTCCACGGGCGCCCGGCGCGGTGACGTCGGTCGACGTCCGTGACGAGCCGGTGCAGGGCGTCCGCGGGTTCACCACGACGTGACGAACGCGACACCCGCCTGACACGATGGGTCTGCAGTGTGCCCGTTGACCTGCGTGTCCGGGCCTGTCACCCTGGGGACACAGGACCGCGCCGACCGTCGTACGGGGCGCAGGTCATCCCCTCACGCAGTCGAAAGGCCGTTGTCGCCATGGCCAAGGCCCTGTTCGGTCACGTCGTCGCCCCCGCGGAGCTCCGAGTAGTCGAGGAGAACGCCGTCCTGCGGGCCCGGGTGCGTCGTCTGGAGCAGGAGCTGGAGGCGCTCCGCGCCCAGCGGGACGCCGCCATCGCCCACGAACTGCTCAGCCTCGCCGGCGACAACGCCGAGCCCGCGCTCGCCTGAAGAAGGACCCCTCTGCCCCCCGCCACTCGCAGGTTCGCAGCGGGACCCTGCAGAGGAGCCGACCGCTGGGCAGGTAACTCGCCGTCGTGCATCTCTCGAGCCTGACGCTGAAGGGCTTCAAGTCCTTCGCGTCCGCGACGACCCTGCGCCTCGAGCCGGGGATCACCGCCGTCGTCGGCCCCAACGGCTCCGGGAAGTCCAACGTCGTCGACGCCATCGCCTGGGTCCTCGGCGAGCAGGGCGCCAAGAGCCTGCGCGGCGGCAAGATGGAGGACGTCATCTTCGCCGGCACCGCCGGCCGCCCCGCCCTGGGCCGGGCCGAGGTGACGCTGACCATCGACAACGCCGACGGCGCGCTGCCGATCGAGTACACCGAGGTCTCGATCACCCGGCGCATGTACCGCTCCGGGGAGAGCGAGTACGAGATCAACGGCGACAAGGTCCGGCTGCTCGACGTCCAGGAGCTGCTCAGCGACGCCGGCATCGGCCGGGAGATGCACGTGGTCGTCGGCCAGGGCCAGCTCGACGCCGTCCTGTCCGGCCGCCCCGAGGACCGCCGCGCCTTCGTCGAGGAGGCCGCCGGCGTCCTCAAGCACCGCAAGCGCAAGGAGAAGGCCCTCCGCAAGCTCGAGGGGATGCAGGCCAACCTCGACCGCCTCGGGGACCTCACCGCGGAGCTGCGCCGCCAGCTCAAGCCGCTGGGCCGGCAGGCCGAGGTGGCCCGCCGCGCGGCCGGCGTGCAGGCCGACCTGCGCGACGCCCGGCTGCGGCTGCTGGCCGACGACCTCGTCCGGCTGCGCGACGCCCTCGACCAGGACGTCGCCGACGAGGCCGCGGCCCGCCGGCGGAGGGCCTCCGTCGAGGCCGAGCTGGCGCGGACGGCGTCCCGCGAGTCGGCGCTGGAGACCCGGCTGGCCGCCGACGCACCGCTGCTGGCCGCCGCCCAGGACACCTGGTACCGGCTGTCCGCCCTCACCGAGCGCTTCCGCGGCACCGCCCAGCTGGCCGCCGAGCGGCACCGGCACCTCTCCGCCGCCCCGCCCGCGGGCGCCGCCGGCCGCGACCCCGACCAGCTGGAGGCCGAGGCCGAGCGGGTGGCCGCCACCGAGGCGCAGCTCGCCACCGGCCTGGACGCCGAGCGCGGCCGGCTGGCGACGGCCGTGGCCTCCCGCACGGAGCTGGAGACCGCGCTCGCCGCCGCCGAGCGGGCCTGGGTCGCCGCGGCCCGCGCGCTGGCCGACCGCCGGGAGGGCCTGGCCCGGCTGTCCGGCCAGGTCGCCGCAGCCCGCTCCCGCGTCACGGCGGGGGAGGCGGAGATCGAGCGGCTCACCGCGGCCGCCGCCGAGGCCGCCGACCGCGCCGAGGTGGCCGCCGGCCGGCTGGCCGAGCACCGGGCGGCGCTGGCCGGCCGGGAGGACGAGGACGTCGCGCTGGTCACCGCCCACGCCGACGCGGTCGCCGCGCACGCCGAGGCGGCCCGCGCGGTCACCGAGCTCGCCGCCGCCGAGCGGGCCGCCGAGCGCGACCGTGCCTCCGCGCAGGCCCGCCGGGACACCCTCGCGCAGGGGCTGGCGCCGGCCGACGGCGTCGCCGCCGTGCTGGCCGCCGGCCTGCCCGGTGTCCTCGGCGCGGTCCCCGAGCGGGTCACGGTCGCGCCCGGCGCGGAGGTGCCGCTGGCCGCCGCGCTGGCCGGCCTGGCCGACGCCCTCGTCGTGGACTCCGTCGCCGGGGCCGCCGCCGCACTCGCCCACCTCAAGGACGTCGCCGGCGGCCGCGCCGGCCTGCTGGTCACCGGCGGCCCGCCCGCCCTGCCCCGCGACGGCTGGCCGCCGCTGCCCGAGGGCGTGCGCTGGGCGCGCGACCTCGTCGACGCCCCCGCGGAGCTGCAGCCCGCCCTGGACCGCGCCCTGGACCGCGTCGCCGTCGTCCCCGGCCTGGACGCCGCGGTCACCCTGGTCACCACCCACCCGCGGGTGCGGGCGGTGACCGCCGACGGCGACCTGGTCGGCGCCGACCGGGCGGTCGGCGGGCAGGCCGACGCTCCCTCGGGGCTGGAGGTCCGCGCCCGGGTGGACGACGCCGAGCGGGACCTGGCCGCCGCCTCCGCCCGTGCCGCCGAGCTCGCCGACCGGCTGGCCGCGGCGCGAGACGCCGCCCGCGAGCGCTCGGCCGACGTCGAGGCGACCCTCGCCGCACGCCAGGCGGCCGACCGCACCCGCTCGGCCGCCGCCGCGCAGCTCGCCGAGCGGGGCGCCGCCGCCCGGTCGGCCACCGCCGAGGCCGAGCGGTCGGCGGCCGCGCGGGTCCGTGCCGAGCAGGCCCTGGAGCAGGCGCGGACCGCGCTGGCCGGCCTGGAGCAGCGGCTCGCCGACGCGCAGGCGGCGCCGGTCGCCGACGAGCCCGACCCGGCCGAGCGGGACCGGCTGCGCCGGGAGACGGCCGCCGCCCGGCAGGCGGAGACCGAGGCGCGGCTGGCCGTGCGGACCGCCGAGGAGCGGGCCCGGGCGCTGACCGGGCGGGCGGAGTCGCTGCGCCGGCAGGCCGGCCAGGAGCGGGCCGCCCGCGAGCGGGCCGCCGCCGCGCGGGCCGCCCGCGAGCGCGGCGCGCGGGTGGCCGCCGGGGTGCGGGCCGGCGCCGAGGCGGCGCTGACCGCGCTGGCGTCGTCCCTGGCCCGGGCCGCCGCGGAGCGCGACGAGCTGGCCCGGCTGCGCACCGCGGCGGAGGCCGGGCTGCTGGAGGTGCGCGTCGCCGTCCGCGCGGCCACCGCCGAGCTGGAGCGGCTCACCGACGAGGTGCACCGCGACGAGGTGGCCCGCGCCGAGCAGCGCTACCGCATCGAGGCGCTGGAGGGCCGCGCCGCCGAGGAGTACGGCGTCGACCTGCCCACCCTGGTCGCCGAGTACGGCCCGGCCGCACCGGTGCCGCCCACCCCGGCGGAGGTCGCCGCCGCGCAGGCGGCGGGGGAGCCGGAGCCGGAGGCGGTGCCCTACGACCGGGCCGCCCAGGAGCGCCGCGCGGCCCGGGCCGAGCGCGACCTGGCCACGCTGGGCAAGGTGAACCCGCTGGCGCTGGAGGAGTTCGCCGCGCTGGAGGAGCGGCACGGGTTCCTGGCCACCCAGCTGGAGGACCTCAAGGCCACCCGCCGGGACCTGCTCACCGTCGTCCGCGAGGTCGACGGGCGCATCCACGACGTCTTCGCCTCCGCGTTCGCCGACGTGCAGCGGGAGTTCGAGCAGGTCTTCGCCGTCCTCTTCCCCGGCGGGCAGGGCCGGCTGCACCTCACCGACCCCTCGGACATGCTGACCACCGGCGTGGAGATCGAGGCCCGCCCGCCCGGCAAGCGGGTGCGGCGGCTGTCGCTGCTGTCCGGCGGCGAGCGGTCCCTGACCGCCGTCGCGCTGCTGGTGGCGATCTTCCGGGCCCGGCCCTCGCCGTTCTACGTGCTCGACGAGGTCGAGGCCGCCCTCGACGACGTCAACCTCGGCCGGCTGCTCACCCTGGTGGAGCAGTTGCGCGCGACCTCGCAGCTGATCGTCATCACCCACCAGAAGCGGACGATGGAGATCGCCGACGCGCTGTACGGGGTGAGCATGCGCGGCGACGGCATCACCGGCGTCATCAGCCAGCGCCTGCGCGAGGCCGAGCCCGCCTGACCGTCGCGGTCGCGCCCGGATCGCGCCGTCGCGCACCGACCGGTAGGACGGGGGACGGCGCGCCGCCCGGCGCCCCCTGCCCCGACGACGCGAGGACGCCCGTGGCCGCCCCCACCCTCGACACCGACCCGTGGACGGTCCGCGAGCCGCACGTGGACCCCGGGACGCTCGCCGTCGCCGAGTCGCTGTTCAGCCTCTCCAACGGGTACCTGGGCATGCGCGGGACGCTGGACGAGGTCGAGCCGTGCGCCACCCGCGGCACGTACCTGTCCGGGGTCTACGAGACCCACCCGCTGTCCTACCCCGAGGGCGGCTACGGCGACCCCGGCGAGGGGCAGGCCATGCTCACCGTCGCCGACGGCACGCCGCTGCGGCTGCTGGTCGACGGGGTCCCGCTCGACGTGCGCGAGGTCCGGCCGGAGCTGCACGAGCGCACGCTGGACCTGCGGGCCGGCACGCTGGACCGCCGGGTGCGCTGGACCGCGCTGTCGGGCACGACGGTGGAGGTCTCCTCGCGGCGGCTGGTGTCCCTCGCCGAGCGCTCCGTGTGCGCGGTGCGGTACGAGGTCCGCGCCCTGGACGGCCCCGCGCACGTCGTCCTGCGCTCCGAGCTGGTCTCCGGGGCGGTCACGCCCACCGGCGTGCGCAACGACGACCCGCGGGTCGCCGAGGTATTGGACTCCGCCTTCGAGCCGCTCGTGCACGTCCGCGCGGACCACGGGGGCGCGCTGGCGTCCCGGACCCGGCGGTCGGGGATCACCGTCTCCGCCGCCGTCGGGCACGAGGTCGACGGCGGGCAGGTGCACACCCACGTCGACCCCCACCACGTCGTCACCACCGTCACCGCCGACCTGGGCCCCGGCGAGGGCCTCGCGGTGGTCAAGACCGTCGGGTACAGCTGGTCCTACGACGCCGGGGCCGGCTCCGTCGTCGGGGAGGCGTCGGCGGCCCTGAGCTCCGGCGTCGACCGCGGGTGGGACGGCCTGCTCGCCGGCCAGCGCGCCGTCCTCGACGAGCTGTGGGCGACGGCGGACGTCGAGGTCGACGGCGACACCGAGCTCCAGCAGGCCCTGCGCTACGCCGTCTTCCAGCTGTTCTGCTCCGCCGCCTGCATCTCCGACGCCCCCGTCGGCGCCAAGGGCCTGACCGGTGTGGGCTACAGCGGGCACACCTTCTGGGACGTCGAGGGGTTCGTGCTGCCGGCGCTGACGCTGCTGCGCCCGGACGCGGCGGCCCGCCTGCTGCGCTGGCGCTCCGGCACCCTCGACCTCGCCCGCGAGCGGGCCGGCACGCTCGGGCTGGACGGCGCGGCCTTCGCGTGGCGCACCATCGGCGGGCGGGAGACCTCCGCCTACTGGCCGGCGAGCACCGCGGCGATGCACGTCAACGCCGACATCGCCCGCGCCTTCTGGCTGCACCAGAACGCCACCGGCACCGACCTCGTCGCCCTGGGGGGCGTGGGGGTGCTGGTGGAGACCGCGCGGCTGTGGACGTCCCTCGGCCACGAGGACGCGGCCGGGCGCTGGCACCTCTTCGGCATGACCGGGCCGGACGAGTACACGGGCGTCGTCGACGACAACGTCTTCACCAACCTCATGGCCCGGCGCAACCTGCGGTGGGCCGCCGACGCCTGCCGGCGGTGGCCCGAGCGCGCGGCGGAGCTCGGTGTGGAGGACGCGGAGACCTCCGCGTGGCGGGCCGCGGCCGACGCGGTGCACGTCCCGTGGGACGGCGACCTGCGGGTGCACCCGATGAACGCGAACTTCACCGCCTACCGGGAGTGGCGGTTCGAGGAGGAACGGGACCGCTACCCGGTCCAGGAGCACCAGCACTACGCCACGTTCTACCGGCGGCAGGTGCTCAAGCAGGCCGACCTGGTGCAGGCGCTGTGGTGGTGCCGCGACGACTTCACCGCCGAGGAGGTGGCGCGCGACCTGGACTACTACGAGGCGCGCACCGTCCGGGACTCCTCCCTGTCGGCCGCGATCCAGGCCGTCGTGTGCGCCCAGGCGCAGCACCCCGACCTGGCCCTGCGCTACCTGCGCGAGGCCGCCCTCGTCGACCTGCGGGACGTCACCGAGGGCACCGCCGAGGGGCTGCACATGGCCTCGGTGGCCGGGGCGTGGCTGGCGCTCGTCGCCGGCCTGGGCGGGCTGCGGGAGGACCACGAGGACCTGGAGATCGCGCCGCTGCTGCCGGCCGCCCTCACGCGCACCGCCTGGTCGGTCACCTGGCGCGGCCGGCTGCTGCGCGTGGAGACCACCCGCGCGGGCACCAGCGTCACGCTGGTGCGCGGGGACGGGCCGGTGACCGTCGTCGCCGACGGCGCCCGCCTGTCGGTCACGGCCGACGCCCCCGCGCACGTCCCGCTGCGTGCCCCCGACCCGCTGCTCGGCGAGCCGCGGCAGCCGGCCGGCCGCGAGCCGCGCACCTGACGGTCCGCGGGCACCCCGGATCGTGGCGTACGGATCGCGGCTGGCCCCGGTGGCGTAGCCGGCGCTCAGACGCCGGAGGCCACCAGCAGGTCCACGACGAGGGGCAGGTGGTCCGAGGCGCCCGCGGCGTCGAGCACGTGCGCGCGGGTCACGCCGACGCCGGGGGACACCCACACCTGGTCGATCCGCCGGTGCGGACGGCGGGCGGGGTGCGTCTCCCCGTGCTGGTGGTGCCAGAACCGCCAGCCGGCCCGGTCCTCGCGGTCGGGCGCCAGCTCCCAGGCGTCGGTGAACCGCCCGGCGAGTCCGGCCAGCTCCGGCGCGCGGGGGTCGGCGTTGAAGTCCCCGACGAGGACGCCGGTCTCCATCGACTCGGTGTGCAGCGCGGCGATCGCGGCGGTCTGCTCGGCGCGCTCGGCCGGGGAGCGGGTGGACAGGTGGGTGGTCGTCACCCACAGCGCGGCGCCGTCGAGCTCCACCATGGTCCGCAGCGCGCTGCGCGGCTCGCCGCCGCCGGGCAGCGGGTGGACGTCGCTGACCAGGATCGGCAGCCGGGACAGCAGCGCGTTGCCGTACTGGCGGCGGGCCCCGCCGTCGCGGCGCGGCTCGTCGATCGCCGGCCCCCACGCCAGCTGCATGTCCAGCGCCCGCGACAGCAGCAGCGCCTGGTCGACGTCCTCGCTGCGCTCGCCGAAGTGCCGGTCGACCTCCTGCAGGCAGATGACGTCGGCGTCGGCCGCGGCGAGCACGGTGGCCAGCCGCGGCAGGTCGTGCCGGCCGTCGTCCCCGACCCCGTGGTGGGTGTTGAAGGTGACCAGCCGGACGGGCACCGGCGGCTGGTCCGGGCCCGGGGCCGGCCGGGGGTGCAGGGCGTCGGTCACCCGCTCAGCCTGTCACCTCCGCCGCGACCGGGGCCGCGAGCGGCAGCTCGGCGACCAGGCGCAGCTGCTCCTCCCCGGCGCCGTCGAGCTCGCTGACGAACAGCCGGAAGGAGGCCCGGCGGTCGTGCAGGACCAGCTCGCCGAGCTGGTTGCCGAAGTAGGGGCCGGCGTGCTTGGTCCAGTCCAGCTCCGAGGGGGCCACCCGGGTCAGGCGGGACACCGCGGCGGTCAGCCGGCGGGCCCAGCGGCTCCAGCCGATCCGGAAACCCACGCGGATCGGGTGCGGCGCCTGGTTGTGCAGCGGCGACACGGTCAGCTGGTGCACCCGGGTGGCCAGGCCGTCCGGCGCCACCAGCTCGGCGGCGTAGGCGTGGTGGACGTCGCCGGAGAGCACCAGCGCCGTCGCCGGCGCCCGGCCGTGCTCCCCACGCCCCACCGCGAGCAGCAGCCGGCCCAGCCGCTCGAAGGAGTCGCCGAACGCCGCCCAGTGCTCCAGGTCGGCCGCCTGGCGCAGCCGCTCCGACGCCCAGCCGACCGGCCGGCCGAGGTGGCGGCGGACCAGCGTCTCGTTCCACCGCTCGACCTCGTGGATGGCGTGCGGCAGCAGCCACGGCAGGGAGGTGCCCAGCACCAGGTGCTCGACGCCCTCGTCGACGGCGCGGCGCACCGCCGCCTCCACCCAGGCGAACTCGTCGTCGTCGAGCATCGCGCGGGCGGACTCCTCCAGCACCCGGCCGGCCCGGCTGTCCACCATGACCATCCGCGCCTCGCCCCAGTGCCGGACGTAGCTCCAGCGCACCGAGCGCGGGTCGCGGTCGGCGGCCTCGGCCATCGCCTGCAGCACCGCCTCGGCGTCGCCGGGCCGCTCGCGGACCGCCCGCCAGGTCCGGTCCTCGGCGAGCTCCTGCGGGCTGAGGTTGCCCAGGTGCTGGTAGACCCAGTAGCTGACCAGGCCGCCGCAGATCCGCCGGGTCCACCAGTCCTGCCCGGTCACCTCCCGGCGCCAGGCGGCCGAGGTGTTCCAGTCGTCGATCATCTCGTGGTCGTCGAAGATCATCGACGAGGGGATCGTGGACAGCAGCCAGCGCACCTGCGGGTCGCTCCAGGACTCCGCGTAGAGCCGGGTGTAGTCCTCGAAGTCGTCGACCTGGGCGTCCGCCGGCGCCGGCCGGCCCCGGCGCAGCGACAGCCACCGGCGCGTCTCCGGCGTCAGCTCGTCGGCGTAGACCTGGTCACCGAGCAGCACCAGCGCGTCGGGCCACTCGTCCTCGGGCTGGGCGGCCAGCCGCGCGGCGTAGCAGTCCAGCGCGTCGGGCGGGATGCCGTCGGCGGCGTCGACGGTGCTGGGCGTGGCGTAGCGGCAGGAGCCGAACGCGATGCGGAAGGGCCCCGGTCGGCCCGGCGTCCGGATCCGGCTGGGCGGGAACGGCGAGGCGGCGTCCGGCCAGACCCGCTGCGGCTCCCCGCCGTCGGTGGACAGGTGCACCTCGTAGGGCGTGGTGCTGCCCGGCTCCAGGCCCTCGACCAGCACGAGGGCGAAGTGGTGGCCGCCCACGGTGAAGGTGCGCGCGCGCCGGCCGAGCACCTGCACCTCGCAGGGCCGGTCGGTCTCCACCCAGACGGTGGCCGAGACCGGGTCGACGTGCCGCAGGAGGGGACCGATCAGGAGGACCGGGTTCTCCCGGCCGGGCAGCGGCATGCCGCACAGCGTCCCACCGTCGCGGGTGGCGCAGTGCTCCTGGCTGCGAGGCCCCCGGCTGCGAGACTGGGGCCATGGAGTTCGTGCTGATCGCGATCGCGATCCTGCTCGTCGGCCTGGTCCTCGGGGTCAGCCTCCTCGTCGGCCGCGGCCGGCGGACCACCCGGCTGGACGACGACGCCGCCACCGGCACCACGCTGACCCGGCCGCGCCCGCCCGCCCCGGCGCCGGAGGCCCCGCCCCGCCCGTCGGGGTCCACGGCCAGCGGGCTGGGGACCACCGCCGAGCCGGACGCCGTGCAGCCCGAGGCGCCCCCGGCGGTCGTCCTGCCCCCGGCCGAGCCCGAGCCGGGGCTGGTCTTCGAGACCCCGCCGCCGTCGTCGGGCCGGCTGGTCCGGCTGCGCTCCCGGCTGGCCCGCTCCCAGTCCGACCTGGGCCGCGGCCTGCTCACCGTCCTGGCCCGCGAGCGGCTCACCGAGGACGACTGGGAGGAGCTCGAGGAGACCCTGCTCGCCGCCGACGTCGGCGTGGCCGCCACCCAGCAGATCGTCGCCCGGCTGCGCACCCAGTCGATGGTGCTGGCCACCGCGTCCGGTGCGGAGCTGCGCGCGCTGCTGGTCCGCGAGCTCACCGCGGTGCTGGGCCCGGACCTCGACCGCAGCCTGGCCGTGGAACGCCGCGACGGGCGGCCGGGGATCGTCCTCGTCGTCGGCGTCAACGGCGCGGGCAAGACCACGACCTGCGGCAAGATCGCCCGCGTCCTCGTCGGCGACGGCCGCAGCGTGGTCCTGGGCGCCGCGGACACCTTCCGCGCCGCGGCCGCCGACCAGCTGGAGACCTGGGGCGAGCGGGTCGGCGTGCTCACCGTGCGCGGCCGGGAGGGGGCCGACCCGGCCTCGGTCGCCTTCGAGGCCGCCCGCACGGGGGTGGAGGGCGAGGTGGACACCGTCGTCGTCGACACCGCCGGGCGGCTGCACACCAAGGGCGGCCTCATGGACGAGCTCGGCAAGATCAAGCGGGTCGTGGAGAAGGTGGCGCCGGTGACCGAGGTGCTGCTCGTGCTCGACGCCACGACCGGGCAGAACGGCGTCGTCCAGGCGCGGGTGTTCACCCAGGCGGTCACCGTGACCGGCGTCGTGCTCACCAAGCTCGACGGGACGGCCAAGGGCGGCATCGTCGTCTCCGTGCAGCGCGAGCTGGGCATCCCGGTCAAGCTGGTCGGGCTGGGGGAGGGCGCCGACGACCTGGCCCCCTTCGAGCCGGAGACCTTCGCCGAGGCACTGGTCGGCGGCGCGGACTGAAGGAGGACCCGCCTGCCCCCCCACCGCTCGCAGGCTCGCGGCGGGCCCCTGCAGTCGGGCCGTTCCGGTACGTCACCGGCTCGGCGCGGGCCCCTGGAGGGCAGCCACCGGTCAGCGGTCCGCGGCGGGCTGCCCGAGGTGTGGGACCGCCTCGCGGGCCCCGGCGCCGGGGCCGCCGGGCCCGGTGCTGCGGCTGCTGGCCGTCGACCTGTGGGGCGGGGTGTGGTGCAACGACACCCCGGCGGCCGCCCGCTGGTACCACCGCGACGGCACGGGTCCGGCCTCGCACCTCGCCTTCTCGCCGGGGCACGTGCACCCCTTCGCCCTCGCGGTGCTGGACGGCGGCCCGCGGCGGGCCCGGCTGCGGTGGGCCCTCGCCTGTACGGCTACCTGCTGGGGGCACCGCCGTGCTCACCGCGCCCCGCGACCGCCGCGCCCGGCGGGTGCTCGGCCTGGTCACCACGGCCGGCGGGGCGGTGCTCGACCGCGCCCTGGGCCCCTCGGCGGCCGCGCCGTGGTCCGCGCCGGTCCCCTTCACCAAGCTGCCGGCCGGCTCACCCGGCGCCCCCGCCGCCGCTGAGCGCCGCCACGGCGGCGCGCACGTCGCCGTCGGGCAGCGCCAGCGTCGCGTCGCCGACCGCGACCTCCAGCCGCGCGGTGCCCGGGTCCCCGGTCGCCACGGGCACCCCGGTCCACAGGCCCTGCTCGGCGGCCAGCGCGCGGGCGGCCGCGGCGGCCGCGTCCGGCGGGGTGCGCAGCAGCAGGTGCAGCATCGGCGTCTGCGGCGGGTCCGGGACGACGGTGACGCCCGGCAGGCCGCGCACCGCGTCGGCGACCTCGCGGGCCCGCCGCAGGTAGGCCGGCATCAGCGGCAGCCGGCGGCGCAGGCAGGTCAGCGCGGACGCCGCCCCCGGCCACATGCCGAACAGCGTGCCGCCCATCCGGCGCCGCCACTCCCGCACCTCGGCGACCACGTCGGCCGGCCCGGCCAGGCAGCACCCGGCCAGCGCGCCCAAGCCCTTGTAGAAGCTCACGTACACGGTGTCGAAGGCCGCGGCGAGCTCGGCGGGGGAGCGCTCGTAGCCGGCCGAGGCCTCCCACAGCCGGGCACCGTCGAGGTGGGCGGCCGCGTCCCGCTCCCGCGCCCAGGCCGCCTGCGCGACCACGTCCTCCCACGGCGGCAGCCGGCCGCCGAGGTCGCGCTGCGGCAGCTCGACGAGCAGCGCGGCCGGGCGCTCGGCGACGCCGTCGAGGTCGGCGCGCAGCAGCAGCCGGTGCCGGTCGCCGACGGGGCGGCCGACCAGGTCGTGCAGCCGCTCGGGGGCCTGCTCCTCGTGCCGGGCCAGGTGGCACTCGGGGTGGTACAGCACGGTGCGCCGCCCGCGCCGGTCGGCGTGCACCCGCAGCACCGCCTGCTGGGCCATCACCCCGCTGGGCAGGTACACGGCCGCGGGCAGCCCGAGCACCGCGGCCACCTCGGCCTCCAGCTCGGCGACCACGCCGCCCTCGCCGTAGCGGTCCAGCGCGGTGTCCGCCGGCACGGTGGCCAGCAGGTCGGCCGCCCGCCGGTCGCCGTGGCCGCCCAGCGACCGGTCGCAGGCGGCGCGCAGGACCGCCAGGTCGTCGTCCACCCGGTCAGTCCCGCCGGGCCGCGCACCCGGCGGCCCGCGGCTCCTGGGGGCGGGCGACCAGCGCGACGTCGTCGGCGTGCTGCGGGGCCGACCGGGCGAGCCGGGCGACGGTGCCGGGGGTGACCAGCGGGAAGAGGGCCGGCGCCTCGTCGACGACCCGGGCGGAGTCGGGCACCGGGAGGTCCGCGGACGCGCGGCGTCCCGCCTGCCGCCCGTCCCGGCCCTGCTCGTCCGCGGTCACGGTGCTGGTCCCCTCCCGGACGGGTGCCGTCCACGACGCACTACCCGGTTCCGGCGTGTGACACCTCCCGCAGCGCTCAGGGGACGGTGCGCGGGTCGAAGCCGTAGGGCAGCTCCAGCCGGTGGCGGGCGAGCAGGTCGGTGTCGGTGAGCAGCTCCCGGGTCGGCCCGTCGGCCACCACCACCCCGCCGTCGAGGACGACCGAGCGCGGGCACAGCTGCAGGGCGTAGGGCAGGTCGTGGGTGACCATCAGCAGCGTCACCGGCAGGGCCGCCAGCACCTCCGCGAGCTCCCGGCGCCCGGCCGGGTCCAGGTTGGACGACGGCTCGTCGAGCACCAGCACCTCCGGGTGCATGGACAGCACCGTGGCGACCGCGACCCGCCGCCGCTGGCCGAAGGACAGGTGGTGCGGTGGCCGGCCGGCGGCCCCGGTCATGCCGACCTGGGCCAGCGCGGCGTCCACCCGGGCCCGCACCTCGTCCTCGGGCAGGCCCAGGTTGCGCGGGCCGAAGGCGACGTCCTCGCCGACGGTCGGCATGAACAGCTGGTCGTCGGGGTCCTGGAAGACGATGCCGACCCGTCGCCGCACCTCGGGCAGGTGCGCCCGCTGCACCGGCAGCCCGGCCACCGTCACCGCGCCACGGCCGCCGGTGAGGATGCCGTTGAGGTGCAGCACCAGGGTGGTCTTCCCGGCGCCGTTGGGCCCGAGCAGCGCGACCCGCTCGCCGCGGTCGACCCGCAGGTCCACGCCGTACAGGGCCTGGTGCCCGTCGGGGTAGGCGAAGGCGAGGTCCTCGACGAGCAGGGAGGGGGGCGCGCTCACCCGAGCAGCAGGCCCGTCGCCAGGACGGCGGCCGCACCCAGGGGGAGGGCCAGCGCGGCGAGCCAGGCCCGGGCGGGCACCGCGGGGGCCGGCCCGCCCGGCAACCGGCCGGCGTAGCCGCGCGACAGCATCGCCAGGTGGACCCGCTCGCCGCGCTCGTAGGAGCGGACGAACAGCGAGCCGGCGGCCGGGCCCAGCACCCGCAGCGCGCCGAGGTGGCGGCCCCGGAACCCGCGGGACTCCCGGGCCACCCGCATCCGGGCGAGCTCGCCGGCGACGACGTCGGTGTACCGCATCATGAACATCAGGATCTGCACGAGCAGCGCGGGCAGCCGCAGCCGCTCCAGGCCCGCCAGCAGCGCCCGCGGCTCGGTGGTCGCGGCCAGGACGACCGCGGCCAGCACCGACAGCGTCGCCTTGGCCAGCAGCCCGCCGGCGGCCACCAGGCCGCTCTCGGACAGCGCGAGCCCGGCGACCTCGACCCGCGGTCCCTGCGCCACGAACGGCAGCAGCACCGCGAACAGCACGAACGGCACCTCGATCGCCAGCCCGCGGGCCAGCCGGGCCGGCCCGACACCGGCCACGGCGGCGGCCAGCAGGACCAGCGCCAGGTGCCCCCCGTGGGCCGCCCAGGCCCAGTCGGCGTGCACGGGGGTGGCCACGACGACCAGCGCGAAGCCGAGGACGGCGACCAGCTTCAGGTGCGGCGGCAGCCGGTGCACCGGGCTGGACCCGGCCAGGTAGGCCGCGCCCAGGACGCCGCCGTGCACCGCGGCCACGTCAGTCCGCCGGGGTCGCGGCGTCCCGGCCGCGGCGGCGCAGCGCCCAGGCCAGGCCGCCGGCGAGCAGCAGGGTCACCGCGACGCCGGCCACGCCGGCCAGGCCGCCGGACAGCCGGCTGTCCGCCCCGCCCACCTGGTAGTCCGCCAGCGGCGAGCCCGCGGCCGCGCTGTCCTCCGCGGTGTCCAGGAACCCGGCCTGCCCGGCGGCCCACTCCAGCCCGTCCGGGGAGGCGCTGGCGTACCAGCTGAGCACCCCGGCGACGAGCAGGGCGACCGCGAGACCGGCGAGCCACGGGGTGCGGCCGCGGCGGAGCGCCGTGCCGGCGCTCACCGGGCACCCGCCGGCACCGACGGCGGCCGGCCGGCCAGCAGGGTGGCCCGGCGCAGCGCCCGCGCGCCGTGCACCAGGTCCGGGCGGACGGCGAGGACGGCGCCGAGGACCACGACGGTGATCGCCGCCTCGCCCAGGCCGATCAGCGCGTGCACCCCGCCCATGGCCGCCGCGACCGTGCCCAGGGCGACGTCGGCGACCCCGCCGAGGGCGAACAGCCCGGTGAAGGCCAGCGCCGCCACCGGCACCGACAGGAAGGCGCCCACCCCGGCCGCGGCCAGCACGCCGCCGCGCGTCGTCGGCAGCACCGCGGCCAGCAGGCGGAAGGCCCCCCAGCCCACCCCGATCGCGACCAGCCCGAGCAGGGTCACGTTCGTGCCGATGGCGGTCAGCCCGCCGTCGGCGAACAGCAGCGCCTGCACGACGAGCACGACGGTCAGGCACAGCGCCGCCGTCCACGGCCCGACCAGCACCGCGGCGAGCACCCCGCCCATGAGGTGGCCGCTGGTGCCCGCGCCGACCGGGAAGTTCACCATCTGCACCGCGAAGACGAAGGCCGCGGACAGCCCGGCCAGCGGAGCGGTGCGCTCGTCGAGCTCGCGGCGGGCGCCGCGCAGGGCGAGGGCCACCCCGGCGGCGGCCACGGCGGCCGTGGCCGCGGACGTCGGGGCGTCGAGGAACCCGTCGGGGACGTGCACGCTGCCTCCTGCGGTGGGCTGCCCGGCCCGTGCGGCGGACGGCTGCGGCGACCTTATTGCACACCCCTCGCAGTTGCACATCTCTTGCAACAAGCTCCCCGACCACCCTCCCGGGGCCCACGCAACACGACTGGAACACGCCGGCCGGACACGCGGCGCGGAGTTCACCGCACGGAAACAGCGCCGTGCCGGTCGCCGAAACGTCCCGGCGGCACGGTGGTCGCACGTCGCCCCTCCGCGGAGGGGCGACGGTCCACCCGCCGCCCGGGCGCCGCCGCCCGGTCCCGCCCCGTGGCCGCGTCCGACGCGGCCGCACCGATCCGTCAGGAGGTTGCCGTGGACACCGGCGACACCGCCTGGGTGCTGGTCAGCGCCGCCCTGGTGCTGTTCATGACCCCCGGTCTGGCGCTCTTCTACGGCGGCATGGTCCGCGCGAAGAGCGTACTCAACATGATGATGATGAGCTTCGGCGCGCTCGCCCTGGTCAGCGTGCTGTGGGTGCTGTACGGCTACTCGATGGCCTTCGGCGACGACGTCGGCGGGGGCCTGCTCGGCGACCCGCTGGAGTTCTTCGGGCTCTCCGCGCTGATGGGCACCGCCGGGCTCGAGGGCTCCTTCGCCGCCGACGAGCTGGTCTTCACGGTGCCCTCGATGGCCTTCGTCGCCTTCCAGGCGATGTTCGCCATCCTCACCGTCGCGCTCATCTCCGGCGCCATCGCCGACCGGGCCCGGTTCGGCCCGTGGATGGTCTTCGCCGGGGTCTGGGCGACGCTGGTCTACTTCCCCGTCGCGCACTGGGTCTTCGCCTTCGACGGCGCGGAGTCCGAGACCGGCGGGTGGATCGCCAACGACCTGCTGGCCATCGACTTCGCCGGCGGCACCGCGGTGCACATCAACGCCGGGGCGGCCGGCCTGGCCCTGGCCCTGGTGCTGGGCAAGCGGCGCGGCTTCGGCCGCGACCCGATGAGGCCGCACAACCTGCCGCTGGTCATGATCGGCGCCGGCATCCTGTGGTTCGGCTGGTTCGGCTTCAACGCCGGCTCCGCCCTGGCCGCCAACGGGCAGGCCGCCGAGGTCTTCGTCACCACCCTGGTGGCCACCGGCGCGGCCACCCTGGGCTGGCTGGCGACCGAGAAGGTGCGCGACGGGCACGCCACCTCGCTGGGCGCGGCCTCCGGCGTCGTCGCCGGGCTGGTCGCGATCACCCCGGCCGCCTCCGCGGTCACGCCGGTCGGCGCGATCGCCGTCGGCCTGGTCGCCGGCGTGCTCTGCGCGCTCGCCGTGGGCCTGAAGTACCGGCTGGGCTACGACGACTCCCTCGACGTCGTCGGCGTGCACCTCGTCGGCGGGCTCTGGGGCACGCTGGCCGTGGGCCTGCTCGCCTCCCCGACGGCCACGGCCGGCGTGGAGAGCCTGTTCTACGGTGGCAGCCTCGACCAGCTGTGGCGGCAGGCCGTCGGCGCCGGCGCGGTGCTGGTCTACTCCTTCGTCCTCACGCTGCTCATCGGCTCCGCCATCGCCGGGACCATGCGCTTCCGGGTCACCGAGGAGGACGAGGTCACCGGCATCGACTCGGTCGTGCACGCCGAGACCGGCTACGACCTCGACTCCCTCGGCGGCGGTGGTGGCCGCGGTGCCGCGACACTGGGGGCCCAGACCTCCGCCGAGGCCCGGGGGGTCACCGTTCCGACCGAGAGGAGCCGGGCGTGAAGCTCGTCACCGCGATCGTCAAGCCGTTCAAGCTCGACGACGTCAAGAACGCCCTGGAGCTGATCGGCATCGCCGGGCTCACCGTGAGCGAGGTCCAGGGCTTCGGCCGCCAGCGGGGTCACACCGAGGTCTACCGCGGGGCGGAGTACCAGGTGGACTTCGTGCCGAAGGTCCGCATCGAGGTCGTCGTCGGGGAGGTGGAGGCCGCCCGCGTGGTCGACGCGATCGTCGAGGCCGCGTCCACCGGCCAGATCGGCGACGGGAAGGTGTGGGTGACCACGATCGACGAGATCGTGCGCGTCCGCACCGGCGAGCGCGGCGCCGACGCCCTCTGAAGAAGGACCCCGTCCTCCTCACGCCTCGCAGGCTCGGCGCGAGCCTCGGGACGGGGCCGTCGGTCGGGGTGGCGGGCAGGCCCGCCACCCCGGCCGACGCCGTTCGAGGGTCCCCGACACCGAGGGGGAGACGTGCTGGACACCGGGTCGCTGCCCGCACTGCCGCGGGCGCGACGCACCGAGGTGCTCGACGGCTGGCTCGCCGGGCTGCTCGACGCGGCCGTCGCCGGCACGCCGCCGGCCCGCTCGCGCCGCGGCGGCGGGCGGGACGCCGGGGCGCGCAGCGGCACCGAGGGGCTCGCGCTGGTCGCCGTGGGCAGCCTCGGCCGCCGGGAGCCCCCGCCGTTCGGGGACCTCGACCTCGTCCTGGTGCACGAGGGGCGCCCGGAGATCGCCGCCCTCGCCGACGCCGTCTGGTACCCGATCTGGGACGCCGGGCTGCGGCTGGACCACTCGGTGCGGACCGTCGCCGAGGCCGTCCGCGTCGCCTCGACCGACGTCAAGGCCGGGCTCGGGCTGCTCGACGTCCGCCTGGTGGCCGGGGACGCCGGCCTCGCCGCCGCGCTGCGCACCGCCACCCTGGGCAGCTGGCGGCAGTCGGCATCCCGGCTGCTGCCCCAGCTGCGCGACCTGCGCCGCGGCCGCGCCCGGCAGGTCGGCGAGCTGGCCTTCCTGCTGGAGCCCGACCTCAAGGAGGCCTACGGCGGGCTGCGGGAGGGTCAGGTGATGCGGGCGGCGGCCGCGGCCCAGCTGACCGACGAGCCGGCCGCCGAGGTCGGGGAGGCCTACGCCTTCCTGCTCGACGTGCGCGACGAGCTGCGCCGGCGCTCCGGCCGGCCGACCGACGTGCTGGTCCGCCAGGAGCAGCGGCCGGTCGCGGTCGCGCTCGGCCTGCCCGACGAGGACGCGCTGCTGCGCGAGGTGAGCCTGGCCGGGCGCCGGCTGGCCTTCGTCGCGGACGAGACCTGGCGGCGGGTGGAGGACGCGCTGGTGCGCCGTCCCCGCGGCCGCTACCGCCGGGTCCGCCGCGAGCCGCTGGCCGAGGGCGTGGTGCGCCAGGGCGACGAGGTGGTGCTGGCCCGCGACGCCCGCCCGGCCGCCGACCCCGGCCTGGTGCTGCGCGGCGCGGCCGCCGCGGCCCGGGCGGACCTGCTGCTGAGCCCGTACACCCTCAAGGTGCTCGCCGTGCACTCCCCGCCGGTGCCCGAGCCCTGGCCGGCCGAGGTGCGCTGGTCGTTCCTGCGGCTGCTGGCCAGCGGGCGCTCGGCAGTGCCGGTGCTCGAGCAGCTGGACCAGGAGGGCCTGCTGTCCCGGCTGCTGCCGGAGTGGGACCGCGTGCGGTCGCTGCCGCAGCGCCACCCGTGGCACCGGTTCACCGTCGACCGCCACCTGGCGGAGGCCGCCGCGGCCGCCGCGGAGCTGACCCGCGACGTCGACCGCCCCGACCTGCTGCTGGTCGGGGCGCTGCTGCACGACGTCGGCAAGGGCTGGCCCGGGGACCACAGCGTCGTCGGCGAGCCGATCGCGGCGCAGGTCGCCACCCGGATGGGCTTCGGCGCCGCCGACGTCGCCACGCTGGCCGCGATGGTGCGCCACCACCTGCTGCTCCCCGACACCGCTACCCGCCGGGACATCGACGACCCGGCCACCGTGGACCGGGTCGCCGCCACCATCGGGCACGACCCGGCGCTGCTGCACCTGCTGCACGCCCTGGCCCAGGCCGACGGGGCGGCGACCAGCTCCTCGGCGTGGTCGCCGTGGAAGGCGCACCTGGTCGCCGCGCTGGTGGCCCGCGTGCAGGCGCGGCTGGGCGGCGCCCCGGTGCCCGAGCCCGAGCCGGTGCTGCACCCCGGGGAGCCGCAGGTCCGCACCGACGACCCCGCCGACGCCGGCGTGGCGGTGGGCGTGGCGGACGTGGCCGACGGCCAGCGGGTGACCATCGTCGCCCCCGACCGGCACGGCCTGTTCAGCCGGCTGGCGGGGGTGCTGGCGCTCAACCAGCTCGACGTGCGCGCCGCGAAGGTCGACGTCGTCGGCGACCGGGCCACCGCGGTGTTCGCCGTCCGGCCGCGCTTCGGGCGGCCGCCGGTCGCCGCCATCCTGGCCGACGCGGTCCGCGCCGCGCTGGAGGGCACGCTGCCGCTCGCCGAGCGGCTCCGGCAGCGGGAGGCCGACTACCGGCAGGACGCCGCCCGGGCGGCGCCCCCGCGGGTCTCCTGGCACAACGGCGAGGTGACCGGCGACGCCACCGGCATCGTCGAGGTCCGGGCGGGGGACCGCGCCGGGCTGCTGTACCGGCTGACCGCGGCGCTGGTGGCCGAGGGGCTGGACGTCACGTCGGCGCGGATCGAGACCCTCGGTGCCGACGCCGCCGACCACTTCTACGTGCACAACCCCTCGGGGGAGCCGATCGGCGCCGAGCAGCGGGGGCGGGTGGAGGCCGCGCTGGCCGCCGCCGTCCGCGGCGCCGTGCCCGACGCGGTGGCCGACCGGACGGACACGCCGGCCTGAGCTCCGCGGTCCTGTCACACCCCCGTGTGACGCTCCCGGGCGAGCGGGACGGACCGGTCCCGACACCGACCGCAGGGAGACGATCGCCATGCCCGGCCAGTCCGCCGCCGTCGCCGCAGCCGAGGGCCGGGTGTGGCCCTGCCCGTCCTGCGACGCCGACCGGGAGTTCGTCCAGCCGCCGTGCGGGGACGGGCACACCGAGGACGGCGGCGAGTGCCCCGAGTGGGCGTGCGCCGACTGCGGCACGGCCCTGGTCTCCGGCAGCCCGGCCGGGGTGGCCGCCGGGCCCACCCGCCGCGCCGCCGCCTGAGCGAGGACGGACGGGGACGACACCGCGGGGGCCGGCGGTCAGCGGACCGTGAGCGCCACCCGCCCCCGGCCGGCCAGGGCGCCGTCGGTGACCAGCGCCACCCAGCCACCGCGCAGCAGCACCGTCTCGATGACCTCGTCGACGAGGTCGTCCACCACGTCAGGGTGGTCGACGTCGGCCGCCGGGGTCAGGAAGTCGCCGTCCGCGCTCAGCCGGGCCGGGTAGGTGAAGCCCTCCTCGACCGCCAGCATCTCCGGCCGCTCGCACCGCGCCGCCAGCCACACCGCGTCGATGCCCTCGACCACCGCCGCCCGCGAGCGCCGCCGGTCGAGCAGCGCGAGCGCCTCGTCCTGCCGGCTCAGCAGGTAGGCGTCCAGGACCTCCCGTTCCCGCGGCACCAGGTCCGGCAGCGGCGCGCGCAGCAGGCTCCCGGTCACCGTCCCGGCGAGCCGGTCGAGGTCCCGGGACAGCCGGCGGAAGCGGGTGACCGTGCGCTCCGCGCCGACCAGGACCAGCGGGGCCGGGTGCAGCCGCCGGTGGGTGGCCAGCGCCTGGTCCACCCGGCGCAGGAAGGCGTCCCGGGACACGCCGTCGGCGACCAGCGGGAACGGCGAGCGGGGTGGGGGCCGCAGGTCCTCGGCCACGCCCTCCAGCAGCCGCGCCTCCCGGTCCGACAGCAGCAGCACGAGGTGCCGCGGCGTGCGGTGCAGGGTGCGGACCAGGTCCCGGGTGGCGAAGGTCGGGTCGACGACGACCCGGTCGGTCACGGGCACCGGGAGCCGCACCACCTCGCGGACGACCGGGTTGACGAACACCGCGATGCCCCGGCCGGTCGGACCGGACCGGGCGCGGGCGACCGTCTCGGCCAGCGCGCCGGCCAGGTCGGACCCGACCCGCCCGTCGCCCGCGAGCCGCACGGTGGCGTCGGCGGCCAGCCGCTCCAGCGTCGCCGCGTCCGCCTCGGTCATCCGCGGGGCGGGCCGGGTGGAGGCCAGCAGGGAGACACAGGGGTCGGCCCGGACCGACTGGAGCAGCAGCACCTGCTCCGGCGTCGGCCAGTCGGCCCGCGGCGGGGCGCCGGTCATGCCCCGTCCCCGCGCAGCGGCACCGCGTCCAGGCGCCGGGCCAGCCGGCTGACCGCGCGGTCGAGGACGCGCTCGCGACGCCGGCCGCGCAGACCGGCCAGGCGGTGCAGGCTGATCCGCGCCGGGACGCCGGCCGCGGCCGCGCGGGAGCGGGCCAGCGCGAGGAGGTCGGCGGCCTCGCGGTCGGCCTCCTCCGCCAGGCCGGCCAGCAGCCGGGCGTCCAGGGTGAGCGGCACGCGGGGGAGGAGCACGGCGGTGTGCACCTCCTGCCCGGTCTCCCCGGCCCGGCCGTAGGCCGCGTCGAGGACGTCCACCGCGCCGTCCCGGCCCAGCACGACGGCCAGGAGGCGGGGCGCGTTCCCCCGGGGCGTCCCGGCGGGGGACCCCGCCGGCGCGGTGGGCGCGGGTGGGGCGGTGCGCCCGGGTGGGGCGAGGGGCAGGGTCACGGGGGCCTCCCGGGTGTGGCGAGGTCTCCCCCGGTCCCGGAGGACCGGCGCCACCCGGGCCGGAGCCGGGACTGACGGGTGACGGCTGTCGCTGGCGCGGTCGGGTACTCCCCTCGCTGGAAGCACGATACAGGAAGACGTCATCAGGTGACAGGGGGCCGGGGGACTCCGTCGGCGCGGCTCCTCCCGTACGGTCCTGCCCGTGATCGCGCCCTCCGGGTGGACCTTCCTCTCCAACCACGGCCACGTGCTGGTCAGCCTGGCCGCCGACCCGGACGCCCGGATCCGCGACGTCGCCGACCGGGTGGGCATCACCGAGCGCGCGGTGCAGACGATCGTCGGAGACCTCGAGGCCGCCGGCTACGTCGTCCGGGAGCGGGTCGGCCGGCGCAACCGCTACACCGTGGTGCCGCGGGGCCGGTTCCGGCACCCCCTCGAGCAGCACGTGCGGGTCGGTGACTTCCTGGCGCTGGTGCTCGGCGCCGGTGACCCCCCGCCGCCGCCGGGACCCGCCTGACGGCTCCGCGCACCGGCCCGGCGGCGGGCCGCGCTGGTTAGGCTGGCCCCAGGTGGCGCGACGGCTCCGGGGCTCCCGGGCGCCCGAGGCCGAGCAGCCGGTCGCAGCGACCGGCCGGCCGCGCCCGCGAGTTCTGACGAGGACGTGCTGTGTTCGAGACCCTCTCCGACCGCCTGGACAAGGTCTTCAGCGGCCTGCGCGGCAAGGGCCGGCTCACCGAGACCGACATCGACGCGACCGCGCGGGAGATCCGCATCGCGCTGCTGGAGGCCGACGTCGCCCTGCCGGTGGTGCGGGCCTTCATCGCCGCCGTCAAGGAGCGGGCACGCGGCGCGGAGGTCTCCTCGGCGCTGAACCCGGCGCAGCAGGTCATCAAGATCGTCAACGAGGAGCTCGTCCAGATCCTCGGCGGCGAGACCCGGCGGCTGCGCTTCGCCAAGCAGTCGCCGACCGTGGTCATGCTCGCCGGCCTGCAGGGCTCGGGCAAGACCACGCTGGCCGGCAAGCTCGGCCGCTGGCTCAAGGCCCAGGGCCACGCCCCGCTGCTGGTGGCGTGCGACCTGCAGCGGCCCAACGCGGTCAACCAGCTGTCCATCGTGGCCGGCCAGGCCGGCGTCGACGTCTACGCCCCCGAGCCGGGCAACGGCGTCGGCGACCCCGTCCGCGTCGCGGCCGACTCCATCGAGCACGCCCGGCGCACCCTGCACGACGTCGTCGTCGTCGACACCGCCGGCCGGCTGGGCATCGACGCGGAGCTGATGGCGCAGGCCGCCGGCATCCGCGACGCCGTGCGGCCCGACGAGACGCTGTTCGTCGTCGACGCGATGATCGGTCAGGACGCCGTCACCACCGCCGAGGCCTTCCGCGACGGCGTGGGCTTCACCGGCGTCGTCCTCACCAAGCTCGACGGCGACGCCCGCGGCGGCGCCGCGCTGTCGGTGCGCTACGTGACCGGCCAGCCGATCATGTTCGCCTCCACCGGCGAGAAGCTGACCGACTTCGACGTCTTCCACCCCGAGCGGATGGCCTCGCGCATCCTCGGCATGGGCGACGTGCTCACCCTCATCGAGCAGGCCGAGCAGGCCTTCGACGCCGACCAGGCCGAGAAGATGGCCGGCAAGCTGGCCAGCCGCGAGGGCTTCACCCTCGAGGACTTCCTCGAGCAGATGATGGCCATCCGCAAGATGGGGCCGATCGCCAACCTGCTCGGCATGCTGCCCGGCGCCGGGCAGATGAAGGAGCAGCTCAAGCAGGTCGACGACCGCGACCTGGACCGCACCGCGGCGATCATCCGCTCGATGACGCCGGAGGAGCGGGTCAACTCGAAGATCATCAACGCCTCGCGGCGGGTGCGCATCGCCAACGGCTCGGGGGTCACCGTCACCCAGGTCAACCAGCTGCTGGAGCGCTTCGCGCAGGCCCAGAAGATGATGGGCCAGATGGCCGGCAGCATGGGCCTGCCCGGGATGGGCCCCATGTCGAAGAAGGCCCGCGGGCGGCAGATGCAGGCCCAGCCGAAGAAGGGCAAGAAGGGCAGGGGCGGGAAGGCGCGGGGCGGGCCCGCCCGCCGGCCGGCGGGCGGGCCGGCGCTCCCGCCGGGTGCGGGCAACCCGTTCGGTGGCGGCGACCCCTTCGGCGGACTGCCGGGCGGGATGCCCGGCCTGCCGCCGGGCCAGGGCCTGCCCGACCTCACCAAGCTGCGCTTCGACCAGCCCGGGGACGAGCGGCCCTCCCGGTGAGCGCGCTGCACCTCTCCGGCGTCGTGCTGCCCGCGGGGGAGCACCGGGACGTGTGGGTGCGCGACGGGCGGTTCACCTCCGAGCCGGTGCCCGGCGCGGAGACGGTGGGCCGCGGCGGCTGGCTGGTGCCGGGCCTGGTCGACGCGCACTGCCACGTCGGCATCGCCCGCGGCGGGGGGCACGTCGCCGACCTCGCCGCCGCCCGGGAGCAGGCGCTGGCCGAGCGCGCCGCCGGGGTGCTGGCGCTGCGCGACTGCGGCTCCCCGGTCGACACCCGGGACCTGGACGGCGACCCGGAGCTCCCGACGATCGTCCGCGCCGGGCGGCACATCGCCCGCACCCGCCGTTACATCCCCGGGCTGGCCGTGGAGATCGAGCCCGACGCGCTGGTCGAGGAGGTGCGGGTGCAGGCCCGCCG
Source organism: Geodermatophilus pulveris (assembly GCF_900188375.1). Taxonomy (GTDB): domain Bacteria; phylum Actinomycetota; class Actinomycetes; order Mycobacteriales; family Geodermatophilaceae; genus Geodermatophilus; species Geodermatophilus pulveris. The sequence goes on from NZ_FZOO01000001.1 coordinate 662,570, forward strand.
CGGCGACGGCTGGGTGAAGCTGGTGGGGGACTGGATCGACCGCGGCGTCGGCGACCTCGCCCCGGAGTGGCCGGCCGACGCCCTCGCCGCGGCGATCGCCGCCGCGCACGCCGAGGGTGCCCGGGTCACCGCGCACACCTTCGGCACCGACGCGCTGCCCGACCTCGTCCGCGCCGGCATCGACTGCATCGAGCACGGCACCGGCCTGACCGAGGAGCTCGTCGGGGAGATGGCCGCCCGCGGCACCGCCGTCGTCCCGACGCTGGTCAACGTGGCGAACTTCCCCGGCTTCGCGGCGGCGGGGGAGAAGCGGTTCCCCGCCTACGCCAGCACGATCCGCCGGCTGCACGCCTCCTCGGGCGCCGTCGTCCGCGCCGCCTTCGACGCCGGCGTGCCGGTGTTCGCCGGCACCGACGCCGGCGGCGGCATCGACCACGGCCGGATCGCCGACGAGGTGCGCGCCCTGCACGCGGCCGGGATCCCCGCCGAGGCGGCGCTGGCCGCGGCCTCCTGGTCGGCGCGCTCGTGGCTGGGGCTGCCCGGCATCGAGGACGGCGCCCCGGCCGACGTGGTCGTCTACGACGCCGACCCGCGTGCCGACCTCGACACCCTCGCCCGCCCGCAGCGCATCGTCCTGCGCGGCCGCGTCGTCGCCTGAGGGCCCCCGATGATCAGCTGAGCTGATCGTCGCGGGTCCTGGCTCACTGCCGGTCGTGAGCCCGGACCCGCGGAGGTGAGCCCGGACGCCGGAAGTCGCGCGCGGCCGCCGCCGGGCGCCTGGGAGACTCCCCGGGTGCTCCTTCGCATGTCGACCCTCTTCCTGCGCACCCTGCGCGACGACCCGGCCGACGCCGAGGTCCCCAGCCACCGCCTGCTGGTGCGGGCCGGCTACATCCGGCGGGCCGCGCCCGGCGGGTTCACCTGGCTGCCGCTGGGCTACCGCGTCTTCCGCAACGTCGAGCGGGTGGTCCGCGAGGAGATGGACGCGATGGGCGCCCAGGAGGTGCACTTCCCGGCGCTGCTGCCGCGCGAGCCCTACGAGGCCACCGGCCGGTGGACCGAGTACGGCCCCAACCTGTTCCGGCTGCAGGACCGCCGCGGTGTGGACCACCTGCTCGGCCCCACCCACGAGGAGATGTTCACGCTCCTGGTGAAGGACCTGTACTCCTCCTACAAGGACCTGCCGCTGTCGCTGTACCAGATCCAGACCAAGTACCGCGACGAGGCGCGGCCCCGGGCCGGGCTGTTCCGCGGCCGCGAGTTCACCATGAAGGACAGCTACTCCTTCGACGTCGACGACGCCGGGCTGGACCGCAGCTACGCCGCCCACCGCGACGCCTACATCCGCGTCTTCGACCGCCTGGGCCTGGACTACGTGGTCGTCTCGGCGATGTCGGGCGCCATGGGCGGGTCCCGCAGCGAGGAGTTCCTGCACCCGACCGCCATCGGCGAGGACACCTTCGTACGCTCCGCGGGCGGCTACGCGGCCAACGTCGAGGCGGTGACCACCGTCGTCCCGGACGAGGTGCCGATCGACGGCCTGCCGGCCGCGCACGTCGAGGACACCCCCGACACCCCGACCATCGAGACCCTGGTCGCGGTCGCCCGCCAGCTGTTCCCGGACGCCGGGTACACGGCGGCGGACACGCTGAAGAACGTCGTCGTCACCCTCGTGCACCCCGACGGCACCCGCGAGCCGCTGGTCGTCGGCCTGCCCGGCGACCGGGAGGTGGACGCCAAGCGGCTGGAGGCGCAGGTCGCGCCGGCCGAGGTCGAGCCGTTCACCGACTTCGCCGCGCACCCGGAGCTGGTCAAGGGCTACATCGGCCCGCAGGTGCTCGGCAGCGGGGGCAAGGCCGCCATCCGCTACCTCGTCGACCCGCGGGTGGTGCCCGGCACCCGGTGGATCACCGGGGCCAACGAGCCGGGCAGGCACGTGTTCGACCTCGTCGCCGGCCGGGACTTCGCCTGGGACGGCGTCATCGAGGCCGCCGAGGTGCTGCCCGGCGACCCCGCGCCCGACGGCTCCGGCCCGCTGGAGCTGGCCCGCGGCGTGGAGCTGGGCCACATCTTCGCCCTCGGCCGCAAGTACGCCGAGGCCCTGGGCCTGCAGGTGCTCGACGAGAACGGGAAGCTCGTCACGGTCACCATGGGCTCCTACGGCATCGGCGTCTCCCGCGCCGTGGCCGCCATCGCCGAGTCCACCCACGACGAGCTGGGCCTGGTGTGGCCGCGGGAGGTCGCGCCGGCCGACGTGCACGTGGTGGCCACCGGCAAGGACGCGGCGGTGTTCGAGGCCGCCGGGGCGCTGTCCGGCGAGCTGGTCGCCGCCGGGCTCACCGTGCTCTACGACGACCGGCCGAGGGTCTCGCCCGGGGTCAAGTTCAAGGACGCCGAGCTGCTGGGGATGCCGACGATCGTCACCGTCGGCCGCGGGCTGGCGCAGGGCGTCGTCGAGCTGCGCGACCGGGCCACCGGGGAGCGGTCGGAGGTGCCGGTGGCCGAGGCCGCCGCCGCGGTGCTGGCCGCCGTCCGAGGCTGGTGAAGGACCCCGTCCTCCTCACGCCTCGCACGCTCGGCGCGAGCCTCTGGACCGGGCCGCTCACCGGCCCCCGGCGACCCGCGCCCGGTAGCGCGACGGCGTCGTGCCGTAGGCCGCGCGGAAGGCCCGGCCGAACACCGAGGGGTCGGTGAAGCCGCACCGGTGCGCCACCGCCGACAGCGGCACGTCCGGTGCGCGGGCGAGCTCGTCGCGGGCGCGCTCCAGCCGCCGGCGCCGCACGTAGCCCGCCACGGTGTCCTGGCGGCCGGCGAACAGCCGGTGCAGCTGCCGGACGGAGACGAAGTGGGCGGCCGCGATGTCGCGCGGGCCGAGCGCGGGGTCGCCCAGGTGCTCCTCCACGTGGGCCCGCACGGCGCGCAGCAGGGCGTCCTCGCCGCGCGGCGTCCCGGCCGGGGGAGGGGGCGCGGCCCCGGCGGCGGTGGTGACCAGCCCGAGCAGGTCACCGGCGAGCCGGTCGGCGGGCCCGGCGTCGACGACGTCGGGGCTGCCCACCAGGTCGGTGATCATCCGGCCCAGCACCCTGGTCAGGCCGGCCGAGCCGTCCAGCCGCCGCGCGGTCAGCCCGCCGGCGGAGGCCTCGGGCCGGCACCAGGTGAGCACGAGCAGCGACCAGGCCGGCGCGGTCCCGGCGGAGAGCTCCCAGGTGAACGGCCGGTCGGTCTCGTAGAGGGCGTAGTCCCCGGGCCGCAGCCAGCACTCCCGGCCGTCCTGCTGCACGCGGGCGGCGCCCCGCTCCAGCAGCCCGACCTGCACGTAGCGCCGCCCGTCGGCGCGGGCCAGGCCCGCCGTGCGCACCGCCCGCTGGTCCACCGACCCCACCCGGGACAGCTGCAGCGAGCCCACGGCCCGGCTGGTGACCTCGCCGGCGACCGGCCGGTCGCCGGCCGGGGTGACGTCGAGGCCGACGAAGTGCTCGCCCAGCAGGTCCCGCCACGGCCGGACGCCGGTGCACCGGGCACTCGTCGACGTCGGCATCGGGACCTCGCTCGGGTCGGCCGCGCGGGACCGGTCGGCGGGTCCCGGGCAGGACGCCGCCGAGCGTGCCACGGGGACACCGGCCCGGGGAAGGCGCGGGGAGTCGAGGACCGGGCACGCAGCGTCGACCGGCGACCCGGGTGTCCCGCCACGATCGCCGCAGCGCCGGACCCCCAGGAGGCGACCGTGTCCGTGACCGACCTGCCGATGCCCGGGACGACGACGGTGCACGGCGCCTGCCCGCTGGACTGCCCGGACACCTGCGCGATGGAGGTCACCGTCGAGGACGGCCGGGCCGTCCGCGTCCGCGGCGACCGCTCGCACCCGTACACCCGCGGCGTGCTCTGCGTGAAGATGAACGACTACGAGCGCACGGTCTACAGCCCCGACCGCGTGCTGTACCCGCTGCGGCGCACCGGGCCCAAGGGCAGCGGGCAGTTCGCGCGGATCTCCTGGGACGACGCGCTGGACGAGATCGCCGGGCGGTTCACCGAGATCGCCGCGACGTCCGGCCCCCAGGCGATCATGCCGGTCAGCTACCTGGGCACCCAGGGCATCCTCAACGGCCTCAACGTCGGGGACCCGTTCTTCAACCGGCTGGGCGCCACCATCAGCGAGCGCACCTACTGCGACTCCGGGTCGTGCACCGCCTACGCGATGACGGTCGGCGCGACCGCCGGCGTCGACCCGGAGTCCTTCGTGCACGCCCGGTACATCCTCATCTGGGCCAACAACATGCTCAGCACGAACCTGCACCTGTGGCCGTTCGTGGCCGAGGCGCAGCGGCGCGGCGCCAAGGTCGTCGTCATCGACCCCGTCCGGCACCGGACGGCGCAGCACGCCGACTGGTACATCCCGATCCGGCCGGGCACCGACGGCGCGCTGGCGCTGGCGATGATGCACGTGATCATCGGCGAGGGGCTGACCGACGACGACTACGTCGCCCGGTACACGGTCGGGTTCGACGAGCTCGCCGAGCGGGTGCGGCAGTACACCCCCGAGTGGGCCAGCGGGGAGACCGGCATCCCCGCCGAGGACATCAGGACGCTGGCCCGCGAGTACGCCGCGGCCGAGCCGTCGGTGATCCGGATCGGGGTCGCGATCGAGCGGCACGCCGGCGGCGGGCAGACGGTGCGCGCCATCTCCTGCCTGCCGGCGCTCACCGGGGCCTGGCGCCGGCCCGGCGGCGGGCTGCTGCAGCTGCCGCTGTGGGCGTTCCCGGTCAACTGGCCGGCCTTCCTCGGCGCGGAGTTCATCCGCCCGGGCACCCGCGTGGTCAACCAGTTCCTGCTCGGCCGGGCGCTGACCGGCGCGCTCGACCTGGACCCGCCCATCCGCGCGCTGATGGTCTACAACAGCAACCCGCTGGTGGTCTGCCCGGAGCAGGACACGCTGGTCGCCGGGCTGTCGCGGGAGGACCTGTTCACCGTCGTGAGCGAGCACTTCCTCACCGACACCGCCGACTACGCCGACATCGTGCTGCCGGCGACCACCCAGCTCGAGCAGCGGGACCTGATGTTCTCCTGGGGCCACCTCTACGTGACGAGCAACGAGCCGGCCGTCGCGCCGCTGGGGGAGGCGGTGCCCAACACCGAGCTCTTCCGCCGGCTGGCCGCGCGGATGGGCTTCACCGAGCCGGTCTTCACCCGCACCGACGAGCAGATGGTCGCCGAGGCGTTCGACTGGTCCTCGCCGGTGCTGGAGGGCATCACGCCGGAGACGCTGGCGCGGGACGGCTGGGCCCGGCTGCGGCTGCCCGGGCCGGACGAGTACGCCCCGCACGCGGAGGGCGGCTTCCCGACGCCGTCGGGCAGGGTGGAGTTCGTCTCCTCGGCCGCCGCCGGGGGCAACTTCGTCCTGCCGCTGTTCCGCCAGGGCTCCACCGAGCACCAGCCCGGCGACCCGGTGGACCCGCTGCCGCACTACGTCCCGCCGCGGGAGCGGCCGGACGGCCGGTACCCGCTGGCGCTGCTGTCGCCGAAGTCGCACGCCTACCTCAACTCCAGCTTCGCCGACCGGCCCGGTCAGCAGCGGGTGCAGGGCGAGCCCGCGCTGCACGTGCACCCGGAGGACGCCGCGGCCCGCGGGCTGGCCGACGGCGCGCAGGTGTCCGTCGTCAACGACCGGGGCCGCTTCACCGCGCGGCTGCACGTCACGACGGACGTCGCACCCGGCGTGGTCGTCTCGCCGATGGGCGCCTGGCGCAAGCACTCGCGCGGCGCGACGGTGAACGCGCTGAGCCCCTCGGTGTTCGCCGACCTGGGCAACGCGCCGACCTTCTCGGACAACCTCGTGCAGGTCGAGCCCGCCTGAGGGGGACCTCTGTTCCCGCCTCCCATCCGGGCCCGCCCCGAACCTGCGAGGGGTGGGGAGGCGGGGGGTCCTCCGTCTGGCATCATGGACCGTCGAACACGGCGGTGCGCGGCCCTCTCACCGCTGCCGGCCGTGTCCCTGGCTCCGCCCCGGCGTAACCCCACGCGTCCGTCCGGCGAGCACCGACAGACAGCGTTCGAGGAGAACCCACCCACCGTGGCCACCAAGATCAAGCTCATGCGTCTGGGCAAGATGCGTGCCCCGTACTACCGCATCGTCGTCGCCGACTCCCGCACCAAGCGCGAGGGCCGCGTCATCGAGACGATCGGCAAGTACCACCCCAAGGAGGAGCCCTCCTTCATCGAGGTCGACTCCGAGCGGGCGCAGTACTGGCTGGGTGTCGGCGCGCAGCCGACCGAGCCGGTCGCGGCCATCTTCCGGGTCACCGGCGACTGGCAGCGGTTCAAGGGCGAGGCCGCGCCGCCGCCCATGCGGGTCGCCGCCCCCAAGCCGGACAAGAAGGCCCTCTACGAGGAGGCCGTCCGCGCCTCCGGTGGCGAGGAGCCGGCCGCCGGCGCCACCACCCCGAAGAAGAAGGCCGCCCCCCGGACCGAGTCGCCCGCCGACACGGTGGCCGAGGCCGCCGGTGCCGGCGGCGAGGGCACGGCCTCCGGTGGTGCGCCCACGACGGCCGCCGAGTAGCCCGTGCTCGAAGAGGCGCTCGAGCACCTGGTCAAGGGCATCGTCGACCACCCGGAGGAGGTCACGGTCGACCTGCTGACCAACCGCCGCGGCAAGACCCTCGAGGTGCGGGTGCACCCCGACGACCTCGGCAAGGTCATCGGCCGCGGCGGGCGCACCGCTCGCGCCCTGCGCACCGTGATGACCGGGGTGGGCGGCCGCGGCCTGCGGGTCGACGTCGTCGACACCGACGGGCGCTGAGCGTCCGCCCGAGCACCCCGCCGTGGACCACCCCGCCGTGGACATAGCGCACGACGACACCGTGGTGGTCGGCCGGATCGGCCGGCCCCACGGTGTCCGCGGCGAGGTCACCGTGGAGGTCCGCACCGACGACCCGGCCCTCCGGTTCGCCCCCGGCAGCGTGCTGCGCACCGAGCCCGCCGGCCGTGGCCCGCTCACCGTCGCCGGGCACCGGTGGAACGGCCAGGTGCTGCTGCTGGCCCTCGACGGGGTGGACAGCCGCGAGGCCGCCGAGCAGCTGCGCGACACCGAGCTGCACGTGCCGGTGGCCGAGCTGCCGGCGCTGGAGGACGACGTCTTCTACGACCACCAGCTCGTCGGCCTGACCGCCCGGCTGCCCGACGGCGCGGAGCTGGGCACCGTCGCCGCGGTGCGCCACGAGGGTGCGGACCTGCTCGTCGTCCACCGGGTCGGCGGCGGGCAGCTGCTGGTGCCGTTCGTCACGGCGATCGTGCCCACCGTCGACCTCGCCGGCGGCTTTCTCGTCGTCGACCCGCCCGAGGGGCTGCTCGACCTGTGAGCCCGCCGTTCCGGATCGACGTCGTCACGATCTTCCCCCAGTACCTCGCCCCGCTGCGCCAGTCGCTGCTGGGCCGGGCCGCCGAGCGCGGCCTGGTCAGCGTGGGCGTCCACGACCTGCGGCAGTGGACCGACGACCTGCACCGCACCGTGGACGACGCCCCCTACGGCGGCGGCCCCGGCATGGTGATGAAGCCCGAGCCGTGGGCGCGCGCGCTGGAGGCCGTGCGCCCGCCGGGCACCCGGCTGGTCGTGCCCACCCCGGCCGGCCGGCCGTTCACCCAGGCCCTCGCCGCGCAGTGGGCGGCCGAGCCGGGCCTGGTCTTCGCCTGCGGGCGCTACGAGGGCATCGACCAGCGGGTCGCCGACTGGGCGGCGGGGGCCGGGCCGGTGTCGGAGGTCTCCATCGGGGACTACGTGCTGGCCGGCGGTGAGTCCGCGGTGCTCGTCATGGTGGAGGCGGTGACCCGCCTGCTGCCCGGCGTCGTGGGCAACCGGGAGTCCGTCGAGTACGACTCGCACGCCGACGGGCTGCTGGAGGGTCCGGCCTACACCCGGCCGGCGTCCTGGCGCGGCCACGACGTCCCCCCGGTGCTGCTCTCCGGCGACCACGCCGCGATCGCCCGCTGGCGGCGCGCGGAGTCCCTGCGGCGGACGGCGGCCCGCCGGCCGGACCTGCTGGCGGCGCTGCGCGACGGCGCGCTGGGCGAGGCCGACCGCGCCGTCCTCGATGGCTGACCGCGCCTGGGTCCGGCCCACCGCGCGCGTCGTCGTCCTCGACCCCGGCGGGCGGGTGCTGCTGCTGGGCGCCCGGCTGACCGACCCGGCCGTCCCGCCCGGGGACGTGCTGTTCTGGTACACCCCCGGCGGTGGCGTGGAGCCGGGGGAGGGCGTCCGGGAGGCCGCCGCCCGGGAGCTGGCCGAGGAGATCGGGCTCGTCGCGGCGCCGGCGGACCTGGAGGGCCCGGTGTGGCTGCGGCGGCACGTCGGCCCCTTCGCGGGGGTCCTGGTCGACTCGCGGGAGACGTTCTTCGTGCTGCGCGACGTCGTGCACGAGGTGGACCCGAGCGGACGCACCGACCTGGAGCTCCTGGGCGCCGAGCCGCACCGGTGGTGGAGCGCGGCCGAGGTCGCCGGGAGCACCGAGGCGTTCGCCCCGGCCGGGCTGGCCGAGCTGCTCGCCGAGCTGGCCGCCGGACCCTGGACGGGGCCGCCGCGCTTCGTCGGCTGACTCTGTGGCACAGTAGAGAGCTGCTGCGGACGCACCGCTGCGTCGATGCCGGGCTCCCGTCGGAGTCCGGCTCCCCGGATCGGACAGCCGGAGCCGGCTGCCGTCCGCACTGCACCGACATGACCGTGAGGACAGGACTGCCGCGATGAACACCCTGGACGTACTCGACGCCGACTCCCTGCGCGACGACATCCCCGGGTTCCGCCCGGGGGACACGGTGAAGGTCCACGTGCGCGTCATCGAGGGCAACCGCTCCCGCATCCAGGTCTTCCAGGGCGTCGTCATCCGCCGGCAGGGCGGGGGCATCCGCGAGACCTTCACCGTCCGCAAGGTCAGCTTCGGCGTGGGCGTGGAGCGCACCTTCCCGGTGCACACCCCGGTCGTGGAGAAGATCGAGGTCGTCACGCGCGGTGACGTGCGCCGGGCCAAGCTGTACTACCTGCGCGAGCTGCGCGGCAAGGCCGCCAAGATCAAGCAGAAGCGCGAGACCGTCTCGCGCTGACGCGACGCGGGCCGGACGTCCGGTCCGCTCCGACCACGGCGGGTCCCCCGCGCCGTACGCTGGCCCCGATGAGCAGCGACCGGCCCGGGCGGCCCGCCGACGTCGTCCCGGAGGGGGAGGACCCCCGGCAGGCCGGTTCCGCCGCCGACACCGGACCCCTGCGGCCCTCCGGGCGCCGCGCGCGCCGCGGCGGCGGCGGCGGCAAGGAGGAGAAGGGCTCGCTGCTGCGCGAGCTGCCGGTGCTCCTGCTCACCGCCTTCGTGCTGGCGCTGGTGGTGAAGACCTTCCTCGTGCAGGCGTTCTTCATCCCGTCGGGCTCCATGGAGCAGACGCTGCACGGCTGCCCCGGCTGCACCGGCGACCGGGTGCTGGTCAACAAGGTGCCCTACTGGTTCGGCGAGCCCGAGCCCGGCGACATCGTCGTCTTCGAGGGGCCGGAGAGCTGGTCGCCGGAGGTGCAGGTCGCCGAGCCGGGCAACTGGGCCTCCAGCAGCCTGCTGTGGCTCGGTCGCGCGATCGGGGTGGCCCCGCCCAGCGAGGACGACTTCGTCAAGCGGGTCATCGCCACCGGCGGGCAGACCGTGCAGTGCTGCGACGCCGAGGGCCGGGTCACCGTGGACGGCGAGCCGCTCGAGGAGCCCTACGTCTACGAGAACACCCCGCTGGAGAGCCGGGCGTTCGGGCCGGTGACCGTCCCCGACGGCCGGCTGTGGGTCATGGGCGACCACCGCTCGGCCTCGGCGGACTCCAAGCACCACATCGGCGACGAGTGGTCGGGCACGGTCGCGGTGGACGACGTGGTGGGCAAGGCCGCGCTGATCGTCTGGCCGCTGGACCGGATCGGCACCCTGGCCGCACCCGACATCCAGGGCACCGAGGCCGCCGGGCGGCCCATGCCGGTCTCCGGTCCCGCCGCGGTCGCCGCGCCGTACGCGCTGGGCCTCGTGGGGGCCGTGCCGCTCACCGCCTGGCGACGACGGCGCCGCGCGCGTCCGCGCTGAGCGGCACCGCCCCGACCCGACCCGCACCCCCGACCCCGGGCGTGCGGGTCGGGTCGTCCCCGGGGTCGTACCGGAATGGCATCGCCATGTCGACACGAATGGGTGGCATCACCATTCCCTGTTCCTGCTGCGACTCGACGGCCATTCCACGGACGTCCGAAAAAATCTCCAGAAATGTTGGAAAAGTGTTCAAGCACCCATCTCACCCGTCCGATGGAGCTCTCGAGAGATCCACCGGACGTGTGAAATGGAGCCCATCGTGTCCGCACCCATGGCGAACGCCGCCCGCGGCGTCACCCGCGTGCTCATCCTCGCCGACGCGCCGGTCCTGCGCCGTGGGCTGGTCAGCATGGTCAACGAGACCGCCGGCATGCAGTCGGTCGGCACCCCCGGCGAGCTGCGCCGCGCCCTCACCCTGGTCGAGACCGCCCGCCCCGACGCGGTGGTCGTGGAGCTGGGCTCCGGTCGCGCCGCCACCCTCAACGCCTGCCGCGACCTGCGCCGCCGGTACCCCCGGGTCACCATCGTCGCCCTCGGCACCTCCGAGGACCCGGCCGTGGTCAACGAGGCGCTGGCCGCCGGTGTCCGCGGCTACCTCATGATCAGCACGTCGCCGACCCTGCTCGGCTGGGCCATCCTGGCCGCCCGGGCCGGCCGCACCGTCGTGGACCCGCAGATCCGCCGGGTCGAGCCGTCCGCCGTCCCGGCCGCGAAGCCGCTCACCCCCGAGGTGCCGCTGACCCGCCGCGAGTCCGACGTCCTCGACGAGCTCCTCCAGGGCCAGTCCAACCGCCAGATCGGCCGCAACCTGTTCATCAGCGAGGACACCGTCAAGTCCCACGTCAAGGCGATCCTGCGCAAGCTGGGTGCCCGCGACCGGGCGCACGCGGTCTCCCTGGTGCTGTCCTCGCGCACCCCGGCGGCGTGCACCTGTGGCACCCACGCCCTGGCCCCCGCCGAGGCCTGAACGCGGCCACCTGCCCGGCGCCCGGCGCCCGACCGTCCACGGGCCGGCCCCCTCTGACCCCGGGGGCCGGCCCGTGGCGTCCCCGCGTCCCGGGTCCCGTCCGGCCCCTCGGGCGGGCGTCGTACTGTCGGACCGCGATGGCCCTCCGTACCACCCAGGCACCCCCCGCGACGCGCGCCCGCACCCGCCCCCCGGGCCCCGCCGAGGACCGGCCCGACGCCCTGTGGGACATGGAGCGCGCGCTGCGCCGCCGCGGGTTCGCCGCGGTCGCCGGCGCCGACGAGGCCGGCCGCGGGGCCTGCGCGGGCCCGCTCGTCGCCGCCGCCTGCGTCCTGCCGGCCGGCCGCGGCGGCCGGGTGCCCGGCCTGGCCGACTCCAAGCTGCTCACGGCCGCCGCGCGCGAGCGGGTCTACGAGGAGGTGGTGCAGCGGGCCGACTCCTGGTCGGTGGTCGTCCTGCCCGTCGACGACCTCGACGCGCGCGGCATGCACGTGACCAACATCGAGGCGCTGCGCCGGGCGGTGTGGAACCTGGACCCCGGCGCGGACTACGTGCTCACCGACGGCTTCCCCGTCCCGGGACTGGCCCGCCCCACCCTCGCGGTGTGGAAGGGCGACCGGGTGGCGGCGTGCGTGGCGGCGGCATCGGTGCTGGCCAAGGTCACGCGGGACCGCATCATGCTGGACCTGCACGAGCGCTGGCCCCAGTACGACTTCGCCGGCCACAAGGGCTACAGCACCGCGGCGCACGACGCCGCCCTCCAGCGGTACGGGCCCTGCCCGGCGCACCGGGCGCGCTTCGTCAACGTGGCGCGGGCCCGCGACGCACACGCCGGTCGGGGACTCCAGCTCACCGGCTCCGCGCCGATGGTCGATGATGGGCCCATGGGCACTGTCTCCGGAGAGCCGCGATGAGCACCGAGGACCTGGAGAAGTACGAGACCGAGATGGAGCTGCAGCTCTACCGCGAGTACCGGGACATCGTGCGGCAGTTCACCTACGTCGTGGAGACCGAGCGCCGCTTCTACCTGGCCAACTCCGTGGACCTGCAGGTCCGCGAGGCCGCCGGCGAGGTCTACTTCGAGCTGAAGCTGTCCGACGCCTGGGTCTGGGACATGTACCGGCCGGCCCGCTTCGTGCGCAACGTCCGGGTGCTGACCTTCAAGGACGTCAACGTCGAGGAGCTGGACAAGCCCGACCTCGAGCTGCCCGACGGTCCCCGCCTGACCTGATCCGCTGCGCACGCCGGGCACCCTGCCGCCCGGCGGCGACGACCGGCCGCCGGCCGTCCACAGGCACCCCGGCCGTCCACAGACCGCCGCCGGACGTGGCGGGCGGCCCGCCCGCGGGACGACGGTCGCCCGGTGGCAACCACATCGGACCTCGGCGCCCACGGTGAGCGCATCGCCGCCGCCTACCTGACCGAGCGCGGCCTGCGGGTCCTCGACCGCAACTGGCGCTGCCGGGACGGCGAGCTGGACATCGTCGCCCGCGAGGGCGACACGCTGGTCTTCTGCGAGGTCAAGACGCGCCGCGCGGTCGGCTTCGGCCACCCCGTCGAGGCCGTCGGGCACGCCAAGCAGCGCCGGCTGCGGACGCTGGCGCAGCGCTGGCTGGCCGCGCACGACGAGCACGCGCCCGAGCTGCGCTTCGACGTCGTCGGCGTGCTGGTGCGCGGCGACCGGCCCGCGCTGGTCACCCACCTGCGGGCGGCGTTCTCGTGACGCTGGCGCGGACGTGGTCGGTGGGCCTGGCCGGCGTGCACGGCGCGATGGTCGACGTCGAGGTGGACCTGTCGGCCGGCGTGCCCGGCGTCGTGCTGGTCGGCCTGCCCGACGCCGTCGTGCGGCAGTCGGTGGACCGGGTGCGGGCGGCGGTGGTCAACGCCGGCGGCCGGTGGCCGCTGCGCCGGATCACCATCGGGCTGTCCCCGGCCGCCATGCCCAAGCAGGGCAGCGGCTTCGACCTGGCGCTGGCCGCCGCCGTCCTGGCGGCCGACGGCGCGGTACCGGCGGCGTCGGTGGAGCAGCTGGTGCTCATCGGGGAGCTCGGGCTCGACGGCTCGGTGCGGGCAGTGCGCGGTGTGCTCCCGGCCGTGCTCGCCGCCTCCCGTGCCGGGCACGCGACGGTCGTGGTGCCCACCGGCAACGCGGGGGAGGCCGCGCTGGTCGAGGGCGTCGAGGTGCTGGCCGCCGGCACGCTCGCCGAGGTCGTCGCCCACCTGCGGGGCCGGGCACCGCTGCCCCGGCACACCCGCGGCGCCCTGCCGCCGGACGCGCCGGGCCCGGACCTCGGCGACGTCGTCGGCCAGCCGATCGGCCGGCGGGCGGTGGAGGTCGCGGCCGCCGGCGGGCACCACCTGTTCCTCAGCGGTCCGCCGGGAGCCGGCAAGACGATGCTCGCCGAGCGCCTGCCCGGCCTGCTCCCGCCGCTGGACGAGCAGGCGGCGCTGGAGGTCACGGCCATCCACTCCGTGGCCGGGACGCTGCCGCCGGAGTCCCCGCTGGTGACCCGTCCGACGTTCGAGGCCCCGCACCACTCGGCGACGACGGCCGCCCTCGTCGGCGGCGGGTCGGGGCTGATCCGCCCCGGGGCGCTGTGCCGGGCCCACCGCGGGGTGCTCTTCCTGGACGAGGCGCCGGAGTTCCCGCGCGCGGTGCTCGACACGCTGCGCCAGCCGCTGGAGCGCGGCTCGGTCACCATCTCCCGCGCCGGCGGGTCGGCCACCTTCCCCTGCCGCGCGCAGCTGGTGCTGGCCGCCAACCCCTGCCCGTGCGCCAGCGCCGCGGGGGACACCGCCTGCACCTGCACCCCGCCGGAGCGGCGGCGCTACCAGACCCGGCTGTCGGGCCCGCTGCTGGACCGCATCGACCTGCGGGTCGACCTGCCGGCCGTGACCCGGGCCGCCTGGCTGGAGGCCGGCACGGCCCCCGAGCCGACCGCCGCCGTCGCCGGCCGGGTCGCGCAGGCCCGGGCGGCCGCCGCGGCGCGGCTGCACGACACCGGCGTGAGCCTGAACAGCCAGGTGCCCGGCCGGCTGCTCCGCGAGCGGTGGTCGCCACCGCGCCCGGCGCTGCGGCTGGTCGAGCGGGCACTGGAGCGCGGGGCGCTGTCGGTCCGCGGCTACGACCGCGTGCTCCGGGTGTCCTGGACGCTCGCCGACCTGGCCGGCCGGACGGTCCCCGGGGGCGACGACGTCGCCGAGGCCCTCGGCCTGCGCCTGCAGCGGACCGCGGCGTGACCGCCGTCCCGGGTCTCGACGAGGACATGGAGCAGGGGCTGGCCGAGCCGGTGGGCCCGGACGGCACCGCCGGCCCCGCGGTGCGCCGGGCCCGCGCGTGGCTGAGCCGGGCCGCCGAGCCGGGCAGCGTCGCCTTCTGGCGGTTCGTGGAGGACGCCGGGCCGGTGCAGGCGGTGCGCCGGCTGCGGGCCGGCCGGGCGCCGGACGCCGTCCGGGCGCTGGTGGGCGCCCGGGCGGAGCAGGACGCCTCGCTGGCCGACCTGCTGCGGGCGCAGCGCTGCGGTGCGCGGCTGGTGGTCCCCGAGGACGACGAGTGGCCCGGCCACCCCCTGCACTGCCTGACCCTGGCCACCGGCCGGGAGCCCGACGACCCGCGGCACCACCCGGCGCGCACGGTCTCACCGGTGCCGCCGGTGGCCCTGTGGGTGCGCGGGCCGGCCCGGCTCGACGAGCTGGCCGAGCGCTCGGTGGCCGTCGTCGGGGCCCGGGCCTCGACCGCCTACGGCGAGCACGTCGCCGCGGAGCTCGGCCACCAGCTGGGGCAGCGCGGCTGGACGGTGGTGTCCGGCGGGGCCTTCGGCATCGACGCGGCCGCGCACCGGGGCGCCCTGGCCGCCGACGCCCCCACCGTGGCGGTCCTCGCCTGCGGGGTCGACCGGGTCTACCCGGCCGCGCACGGCGCGCTGTTCCACCGCATCGCCGAGTCCGGCCTGCTGGTCAGCGAGTGGCCGCCCGGCGCCGCCCCGCACCGGCAC
Organism: Geodermatophilus pulveris; assembly: GCF_900188375.1. Classification (GTDB taxonomy): domain Bacteria; phylum Actinomycetota; class Actinomycetes; order Mycobacteriales; family Geodermatophilaceae; genus Geodermatophilus; species Geodermatophilus pulveris. The sequence goes on from NZ_FZOO01000001.1 coordinate 677,617, forward strand.
CGGTTCCTGGTGCGCAACCGGCTGATCGCCGCGCTGACCCGCGGCACGGTCGTGGTGGAGGCGGCGGCCCGCTCGGGCGCGCAGGCCACCGCCCGGCGGGCACAGCGGCTGGGCAAGCAGGTGATGGTCGTGCCGGGGCCGGTCACCTCGGCGATGTCGGTCGGCTGCCACGAGCTGCTGCGCGACACCGGGCTGGGCGCGGTCCTGGTCGCCGGCGCCGCGCACGTGGCCGAGGCGGTGGGGCGGCTGGGGGAGGACCTCGCCGACCCGCCGCCGCGCCCCACCGGCGCGCGCGACGGCCTGTCCGACGTCGCCGTCCGGGTGCTCGACGCCTGCCCGGTGCGCTCCGGGGTCAGCCCCGAGCGGCTGGCGCGGGTGGCCGGCTGCGACGTCCTCGACGTGCTGCGGGTGCTGCCGGTGCTCCAGCTCGCCGACCTGGTCGAGTGCACCGACGCCGGGTGGCGGCTGGCCCGCGCGCCGTCGGCGGGGAGGAGGTGAGGGCGGGACCGGACGCCCGCGGTCGGCGCTTCGGCTTGACCCGCGATGGGCCGCGGCCGACCGTGTGCAGGTGACCGCTCGCACCGCCGCCGTGCGCGCCGCGCTGCCGCCGGCACTGGCGGAGGTGCTGGCGGCCTACGAGGAGCACCTGCGCTGGCAGCGGGACCTCTCCGCGCACACCGTGCGCGGGTACGTCGGTGACGCGACCTGGCTGCTGGAGCACCTCGTCCGGCGCGGCGGCACCCGGGTCGAGGACCTCGACCTGGCCGCCCTGCGCAGCTGGCTGGCGCACAACCGCACCCGCGGCGCGGGCCGGGCCACCATCGCCCGCCGCGCCGCGGCCGCCCGGTCGCTGACCCGCTGGCTGCGCCGCACCGGCCGCACGCCCGAGGACGTCGGTCTGCGCCTGGTCAGCCCCAAGGCGCACCGCACGCTGCCGGAGGTGCTCGCCCCCGACCAGGCCCGCGCCGTGGTCGACTCCGCCGCCGGCGCGGAGGACGCGGTGGGTCTGCGCGACGCCGTCGTCCTCGAGCTGCTCTACGCCAGCGGCATCCGGGTCAGCGAGCTGGTCGGCCTGGACGTCGACGACGTCGACCGGGCCCGCCGCCTGCTCCGGGTCCTCGGCAAGGGCCGCAAGGAGCGCACGGTGCCCTACGGCGCCCCGGCCGAGCGGGCGCTGGACGCCTGGCTCACCCGCGGGCGCCCGGCGCTGGCCGCCGAGCGCTCGGGGGCGGCGCTGCTCCTCGGGGTGCGCGGCGGCCGGCTGGACCCCCGCGAGGCGCGCCGCACCGTGCACACGGCGCTGACCGCCGCGCCCGGCGCTCCCGACATGGGCCCGCACGGGCTGCGGCACTCGGTCGCCACGCACGTCCTGGAGGGCGGCGCGGACCTGCGCCTGGTCCAGGAGCTGCTCGGCCACGCCAGCCTGGCCACCACCCAGCTCTACACGCACGTGACCGTCGACCGGCTCCGCGCCGTGCACGCCCGGGCGCACCCGCGTGCCTGACCGGACCGTTGCCCGTGTCTGACACAGTTGACCCTGCGCGCCGCCGGATCGCGCACCACCCGTGCCCACCCCGAGGACACCTGCCCGGTACCTCCGACCGTCGGGAGCGCAGACCGTGACCGAGGCCGCCATCCACCGGCTCGCCGACACCCCGGACGAGGCCGACGCCGCGCTGGCCGAGCTGTGGGCCGGCTACGTCGCCGACCGGGCGCCGGAGCTGCGCGACCGGCTGATCCTGCACTACGCGCCCCTGGTCAAGTTCGTCGCCGGCCGCGTCGGCAGCGGCCTGCCCGCGCACGTGGAGCAGGCCGACCTGGTCTCCTACGGCACCTTCGGCCTGATCGACGCGATCACCCGGTACCAGCCCTCCCGCGAGGTCAAGTTCGAGAGCTACGCGATGGCGCGCATCCGCGGCGCCATCATCGACGAGCTGCGCAGCACCGACTGGATCCCGCGGTCGGTGCGGATGAAGGCCCGGCAGTTCGAGCGCACCGTGGCCGCGCTGGAGGCCCGGCTGCAGCGCAGCCCCACCGAGGAGGAGGTGGCCGCCGACATGGGCATGGACGTCGAGGACGTCCGCAGGTTCCTCGGCCAGCTCTCCCTGGTCAACGTCGTCGCGCTGGACGAGCTGCTCTCCGACGACGAGGGCGGCGCCCCGCGCCTGGTCGACACCCTGCAGGACACCAGCGCGCTGGACCCGCAGGCCATGGCCGAGCACGGCGAGGCCCGCCAGATGCTGGCCCGCGCGGTCGAGCAGCTGCCCGAGCGGGAGAAGGTCGTGGTCAGCCTCTACTACTTCGAGGGGCTGACCCTCGCCGACATCGGCCGCGTCCTCGGCGTCACCGAGAGCCGCATCTGCCAGCTGCACACCAAGGCCGTACTGCACCTGCGCACCAAGCTCGCCGACATCGCCTGACCGCGACGCCGGCCACCACGGGGCCGGCCGACGCCGTGGGGTCATCTGCCGGTGGGGGCCCAGCCCGACGACTGCGTGACAGCAGCCGGCGTCGACCGCGAGGGCCTCGTCACGGTGCTGCGCGCCGCGGGCGCTCGGTTCGCCTACGTGCACGGCAGCCGGGTCGGCGGTGGTGCTCGGCCGGATTCCGATCTCGACGTGGCCGCCTGGTTCGGCCGTCCGTCCGCCGAGCCGTGGACGCGCGACCTGCCCGACGTGGTCGACCTGGTCGCGCTCGACGACCTGCCGCTCGACGTCGCCGGCCGGGTCGCACTCGACGGCGTCCTGCTGTTCGACGACGACCCGCCCGCTCGTGTCCGGTGGGAGGCCGACACCCGGCTGCGCTACCTCGATGAGACCTGGCGCCGGCGGTCGGCCGGCCGCGACTTCCTCGCAGCACGGGCACGTGGTCGACGCCGAGCGCGTCGTCGCGCTCCTGCGCCGCCTCGACGTGGAGGTCGGCTACCTGCGTGCACGCGCGGCCCAGGACCGCGCGGCCCTGCGTGCCGACGAGGAGCGGCTCAGCGGCCTGAGGTACCGCTTCGTGACCGCCCTGGAGACGCTGGTCGACATCGCGCAGCACCTGTGTGCCTCCGAGGGATGGGGCCCGCCGCGGTCGAACGCGGACAGCGTCCGGCTCCTCGGCGTCCACGGTGTGGTCGACGGCGACCTGGCGGAGCGGCTCGCTGGCGGGGTGGGCTTCGGCAACGTGCTGGTGCACCAGTACGCCGAGGTGGACGACGACCGGGTCGTCGCCAACCTCGACGACGTGGGCGACCTCCTGCGCTTCGTCGAGCTGGCGTCGCGCTGGCTGGTGGCCGACCAGAGCTGACGGGTGGGAGCCGCGAGGGGTCGGCTCACCCCATCGGCAGCAGGCGGACCTCGGGCGGCTCGAGCAGGGACAGCGGGTCCAGGTAGTCCTCCCCGCGGCGCAGGCCCCAGTGCAGGCAGGCCGCGACCGGGCACCCCGCGTGCCCGGCGGCCAGCGCCCCGAGCACGGCGCCGCGCGCGACCGGCTGCCCCGCCCCCACGGCCGGGACCACCGGCTCGTACGTCGTCCGCAGGCCGCCGGCGTGGGCGACGCTGACCACCGGCCGCCCGGCCACCATCCCGGCGAAGACGACCACGCCGTCCCCGGCGGCGCGGACCGGGGCGCCGGGGGAGCCGGCGAGGTCCACGCCGCGGTGCCCGGTCCCGTAGCGGTCCGGCGGCGGGTCGAAGGCGCGGGTCACCTCCCCGTCGACCGGCCGCGACCACGGACCGGCGGCGGCCCCGGCGGCGGGCGCGGCTCCCGCGTCACCGCCGGCCGGCAGCAGCAGGACGGCGACGAGCAGCAGGGGGGCGAGGACCCGGGGGCGCACCCGGCCAGGCTGCCGCCGCGCCACGCCCGGCGGGGCGCCGGACGGCGGGCTGTGGACGGTCCCGGCCGCGGGGGAGGGGCGCTCCCGGCGGGGCGTATGCTCGGCGGTGCGGCCCGTCCGTGACGGGTCGACTTCGCGCGTCCTCCACCCCGCTGGCAGCAGCGGGACGGTCGCCACCCCGGTCCCCGCTCGCGGGGTCGTGGCGGCCCGGGACGCCAGGGCGGAGCGCCACCCGGTGCCCGCGACAACCGAGGAGCGCGGCCCGCGTGGCCGCGCGCACAGGACAGAGAGGCTGCGGCCATGGCAGTCGTCAGCATGAAGCAGCTGCTCGACAGCGGCGTCCACTTCGGGCACCAGACCCGTCGCTGGAACCCGAAGATGAAGCGCTTCATCTTCACCGAGCGCAACGGCATCTACATCATCGACCTGCAGCAGACGCTCGGGTACATCGACAACGCCTACGAGTTCGTCAAGCAGACGGTCGCGCACGGCGGGACGATCCTGTTCGTCGGCACCAAGCGCCAGGCGCAGGAGGTCGTCGCCGAGCAGGCGCAGCGGGTCGGCATGCCCTACGTCAACCAGCGCTGGCTGGGCGGCATGCTCACCAACTTCTCCACGGTGCACAAGCGGCTGCAGCGGCTCAAGGAGCTCGAGGACATGGAGCAGACCGGAGTGCTGGTCAGCCTGTCCAAGAAGGAGCAGCTGGGCCTGACCCGCGAGAAGGCCAAGCTCGAGCGCAGCCTCGGCGGCATCCGCGACATGCAGAAGGTGCCCAGCGCCGTCTGGATCGTGGACACCAAGAAGGAGCACATCGCCGTCGGCGAGGCCCGCAAGCTGAACATCCCGGTGGTCGCGATCCTCGACACCAACTGCGACCCCGACGAGGTCGACTACAAGATCCCGGGTAACGACGACGCCATCCGCAGCGCCGCACTGCTGACCCGCGTGATCGCCGACGCCGTGGCCGAGGGCCTCATGGCCCGCTCGGCGCAGCAGGCCAACGCCGGCCGCGAGGACGGCGCCCCGGCGGCCATCGGCGGCGACGAGCCGCTGGCCGACTGGGAGCGCGAGCTGCTCACCGGCCAGCAGGGCGACGCCCCGGCGGACGCCCCGGCCGACACCACGGCCGGCGCCGCCGCACTGCCGGAGACGCCCACCGAGCCCCCGGCCGTCAGCGCCGCCGACATCGCCCCCGTCGCGGGCGTGCCGGCCACCGGCGACACGGCCACCGGCACCCAGGGCGCCCAGAACGGCTGAGCGGCAGCCCCGTCCCCCCGGGGGCGGGGCCGCACCGCTCCCCACCCCACCGAGACCTTCGAGGAAGAGGCATGGCTGACTTCACCGCGGCCGACGTCAAGCGTCTCCGCGACGCCACCGGCGCCGGCATGATGGACTGCAAGAAGGCGCTCACCGAGGCCGACGGCGACTACGACAAGGCCGTCGAGTTCCTCCGCGTCAAGGGCGCCAAGGACGTCGGCAAGCGCCTGGAGCGCTCGACGACCAACGGCGTCGTCGTGAGCAGGGACGGCGCGCTGCTCGAGCTCGACTGCGAGACCGACTTCGTCGCCAAGAACGCCGACTTCGTGACGCTGGCCCAGCGGCTGCTCGACGTCGTCCTGGCCCAGCGGCCGGCCGACCTCGACGCGCTGCTCGCCACCGACGTCGACGGCCAGACCGTCGCCGCGCTCATCGAGTCCGAGTCCGCGCGCATCGGCGAGAAGCTGGTCCTCAGCCGGTTCGCCGTCTTCGACGGTCCGACCGCCACCTACCTGCACAAGCGGGCCACCGACCTGCCCCCGGCCATCGGTGTCGCGGTGCAGTACAGCGGAGGCAGCGAGGACGCGGCGCGCAGCCTGGCGATGCACATCGCCGCGGCCCGCCCGCGCTACCTCGCGCGCGAGGAGGTCCCCGCCGAGGCGGTGGAGACCGAGCGGCGCGTGGCCGAGCAGACCGCCAAGGAGGAGGGCAAGCCCGAGCAGGCGATCAGCCGGATCGTCGAGGGGCGGGTCAACGCCTACTACAAGGACTTCGTCCTGCTCGAGCAGCCGTCGATCACCGAGCCCAAGCGCACGGTCAAGCAGATCCTCGACGAGGCCGGCCTGACCGTGCAGCGGTTCGCCCGCTTCGAGGTCGGCCAGGCCTGAACGGGCGCACTGCGCTGCAGTGCCGCCGTCCACCGGCCCCGTCCCACCTCCGGGACGGGGCCGGTGGCGCGTCCGGGCGGTCGGGGACCGCCCGGTCCGCAGGCTGCCGCGGACCCCGTGGGGCAGGATCAGGGGAACGACGCCGAGCGAGGGATGAGCCGTTGACCGACACCGCCGCGCCGGAGGCCACCGTGCCCACCTCCGCACCCACCGCCTTCCAGCCCGCCGACGGGGCGGGCTACAAGCGGGTCCTGCTCAAGCTGTCCGGGGAGGCGTTCGGCGGCGGGAAGGTCGGCGTGGACTCCGACATCGTGCGCGGCATCGCCCGCCAGCTGGCCGACGTCGTCGACGGCGGCACCCAGGTCGCCGTGGTCGTCGGCGGGGGCAACTTCTTCCGCGGCGCCGAGCTGTCCCAGGCCGGCATGGACCGCCGGCACGCCGACTACATGGGCATGCTGGGCACGGTCATGAACTGCCTGGCGCTGCAGGCGTTCTGCGAGCAGGTGGGCCTGGCGACGCGCGTGCAGACGGCCATCGAGATGGGCCAGGTCGCCGAGCCCTACATCCCGCGCAAGGCGGTGCGGCACCTGGAGAAGCGCCGGCTGGTCATCTTCGGCGCCGGCGCCGGCATGCCCTACTTCTCCACCGACACGGTGGCCGCCCAGCGCGCGCTGGAGATCGGCTGCCAGGTGCTGCTCATGGCCAAGAACGGGGTGGACGGCGTCTACGACGACGACCCCCGCACCAACCCCGACGCCGTCCTCTACGAGGACCTCGACTACGGCACCGTGCTGGCCAAGCAGCTCAAGGTCGCCGACGCGACGGCGATCAGCCTGTGCATGGACAACAGCATGCCGATCGTGGTGTTCAACCTGCTGCGCGACGGCAACATCGCCCGTGCCGTGGCAGGTGAGAGGATCGGGACCCTGATCAGCGACAAGGCCTGAGCGCCCCCGTCGCCCGCACACCCGCACCCCGCGGCGGAGCACTCGCACCGCACCTGGAGGAGAGACCCGTGATCGACGACACCCTGCTCGACGCCGAGGAGCGGATGGACAAGGCCCTGTCGGTCGCGCGGGAGGACCTCGGGTCGGTGCGCACCGGCCGGGCGGCCCCGTCGATGTTCAACAAGGTGCTCGTCGACTACTACGGCGCCCCGACGCCGGTGCCGCAGATGTCCTCCATCACCGTGCCCGAGGCGCGGATGGCGGTCATCAAGCCCTACGACACCGGCCAGCTGTCGGCCATCGAGAAGGCCATCCGCGACAGCGACCTCGGCGTCAACCCGACCAACGACGGCCAGGTCATCCGCGTGGTCTTCCCGCAGTTGACCGAGGAGCGCCGCCGCGACCTGGTCAAGCAGGCCCGCGCCAAGGGCGAGGACGCCAAGGTCGCGATCCGCAACGTCCGCCGCCGCTCCAAGGAGGAGCTTGACCGCATCGCCAAGGACGGCGAGGCCGGCGAGGACGACGTGCGCCGCGCGGAGAAGGAGCTCGACGACCTCACCGCCAAGCACACGCACGCCATCGACGACGCGGTCAAGAACAAGGAGACCGAGCTGCTCGAGGTCTGAGCGGGCGGAGCGCGTGCCATGACCACCGACCCCGGCACCGGGCCGCCCCCGGCCGTCCGCCGGCACCCGGGCCCGCCGCTGCGGGCGCCGCGCCCGGTCACCGAGCTGCGCACCGCCCCGCTGCCCGGGCCGCCGGCCGCGGACCCGCCCGCCGGGGAGCAGCCGCAGGCGGCGACCCCGCCGGTGGGGGCCGACGTCCCGACGTCGACGACGGAGTCCGTCGGCCCGGTCCTCGTCGAGGGCGCCGCGCGCAAGCCCGGCCGCGCCGGCCGCGACATGGTCGCCGCGATCGGCGTGGGCCTGGCCCTCGGCGGGACCATCCTGGTCTCGCTGCTGGTCCACCCGCCGGTCTTCCTGGCGGTGCTGCTGGTCGCCATCCTGGTCGGCGTCGTCGAGCTGACGCGGGCGCTGCGGGCCGGCGACGTGCGCGCACCCCTGGCGCCGGTGCTCGCCGGCACCGTCGCCATGCTCGGGCTGGCCTGGACCCGCGGCGCCTCCGGGCTGGTCGCCGCCTTCCTGGCCACCGTCCTGGCCGTGCTGCTGTGGCGGCTGCGCGGCGGGCCGGCGGGCTACCTCCGCGACGCCTCGGCCGGCGTCCTGGTCGCCCTCTACGTGCCGCTGCTGGCCGGGTTCGCCGTCCTGCTGCTCGCGCCGGACGACGGCGCGCTCCGGGTGCTGGTGTTCATCGCGACGGTGGTCGGCAACGACGTCGGCGGCTTCGCCGCGGGCGTGCTGTTCGGCCGGCACCCCATGGCGCCCTCGGTCAGCCCCAAGAAGTCCTGGGAGGGGATGGCCGGGTCGGTGGTCGCCTGCGTGCTGGTCGCCACCCCCATCGTGACGCTGGGCCTGGGCGGGCCCTGGTGGGGCGGGGTGCTGGTCGGCGTGGCCCTGGCCGTCAGCGCGACCGCCGGCGACCTGGGGGAGTCGCTGATCAAGCGAGACCTCGGCATCAAGGACATGGGGCACCTGCTGCCCGGCCACGGCGGGATCATGGACCGGCTGGACTCCCTGCTGCCGTCGGCGGCCGTCGCCTACCTCCTGCTGTCGGTGGTCGTCCCGGCCTGACGGAGGACCCCGCTGCCCCCGCCACTCGCGGGCTCGCGGCGGGCCCCTGCAGGCGGGCAACCGCCCAGGTGGAGCCCACGACGCGGAACCCCCGGCGGGCACACCAGGGCCGCGGCCGGTCCGCGGCGTCGGCCTCCAGCACGACGAGGTCGCAGCCGGCGTCCGCTGCCCGGTCCGGCGCCGCGCCCAGGACGGCGTCCCCGTGCCCGCGCCCCCGGGCCGCCGGGTCGGTCATCATGGACTCGACCGCCGCGGTCGCGCCGTCCACTCGCAGCTGGGCGACCACCTCGTCCGGATCGGCTCCGGACCCCGCGCCCACCGGTGGGCCGGGCCGGCAGCCGGGCGGGGTCGACCACCAGCAGCACCCCCGTGCGCAGCGCCGCGCGCCAGACCGCGGGCTCGACCGGGTGCACCAGCAGGTCGCGGGCCATGCGGCGATCCTGCCTACCGGCCGGCGCCGGTCCTCGTCCCGGCCCGCCGGGCGTCGCGGATCGCGACCGCCCACGCCACCAGCAGCAGCGTGGTCAGCACGACGGTGACCGACGCCGCCACCACGCCGAGCACGGACGACTCGATGCCGAACCGGTTGTGCAGGTGCTCGGCGTCCACCGTGTAGAGCACGGCGTCGGTGCTCCGATTGTGGGCCCACGTCCCGTAGACCTGCTGCGGAGGCTCGATCACCGTGTGGGCGAGCAGGGTGAACAGGGACACGACGCCGAGTCCGGTGACCCGGACCCAAGGCCTCCGGCCGGCGAGGAGGACGAGCACGAGCACGGGGTAGATGAGCAGGGTCGCGGTGAACGGGCCGACCTCCGGTCGGGAGGGCCAGCTGCTGTGGTCGGCGCGCCCGACGTGGTCGGCGTGGTGCAGCAGCCCCAGCGGGATGACGACCAGCACGAGCCGCTGCACCGTGTCCAGCCGGGCCCAGCCGGACCGGCGCCCGACCACCGACTGATCCGCGACACCGTCCATGGTGGTCCCCAGCCGTCCGCGTGGCGTGCCGGTGCCGGTCCGCGCGGGGCCGGCCGTGCACCTGCCGGGCGGCAGCATGGCAGCCGCCACCGGGCGGGCAGCGGGACGCGATCCCGATGGCAGGTGAACTCCTGGCGTCCGGCGGCGGACCCGGGGGCTGCGCCTGCGGTCAGCCCGTCCGCAGCGGGGCGTCGGGGTCCGTGCCCCGGGCGGCGAGCGCGGACTCGACGGCCTGGCAGACCGTGCGGACGACGGCCACGCGGGCGTGCCGCTTGTCGTCGGCGGGGACGACGTGCCAGCGGCCGGCGTCGGTGTCGGTGCGCTCGAGCATCTCCTCGACGGCCTCCTCGTAGGCGTCGCGCTTCTCCCGGTTGCGCCAGTCCTCGTCGGTGAGCTTCCACGCCCGGTAGGGGTCGTCGCGGCGGGACTCGAAGCGGTGCAGCTGCTCCTCGGGGGAGACGTGCATCCAGAACTTGACCAGCACCGTGCCCTCGGCGGCCAGCGTGGTCTCCAGGTCGACGATCTCGCCGTAGGCCCGCTGCCACTGCTCCTCGGTGGCGAAGCCCTCCACGCGCTCGACCAGCACCCGGCCGTACCAGGTGCGGTCGAGCACGGCCATCCCGCCCCAGCCGGGCAGCACCGGCCAGAAGCGCCACAGGAAGTGGTGCCGCTTCTCGTCGTGGGTCGGGGCGGCGAACTGGGCGACCCGGACGTGCCGCGGGTCCAGCTGCTCGACCAGCCGCTTGATCGCCCCGCCCTTGCCGGAGGCGTCCCAGCCCTCGAAGAGCACGCACAGCGGCGGGCCCAGCGCCCCGGAGCCGATCTGCCCGCCGAGCAGCAGCCGCAGGTGCACCAGCCGCCGCTGGGCCTCGGCGAGCTGCTCGGCGGCCTCCTTCTTCTTCAGCCGCACGGACAGGTCGACGTCGGCGAGACGGCTCATGCCCGCAGCCTGGCGCAGACCGCCGGAGGCGACCACACGTGGTGCCGCGACGGACGGGGGCCGGAGGCCGCGGGGTCACCCCGCGTGCTGCCGCACCCAGGCGTGCATGGCGATCCCCGCGGCCACGCCCGCGTTGATCGAGCGGGTGGACCCGAACTGGGCGATCGACAGCACACCGTCGGCCGCCTCCCGCGCCGCGTCGGACAGCCCGCTGCCCTCCTGGCCGAACAGCAGCACGCAGGCGCGGGGGAGCGGCTCGGTCTCCAGCGGGCGGGCGCCGGGCAGGTTGTCGACGGCGAGCAGCGGCAGCCCCCCGGCCCGGGCCCACTCCACCAGCTCCGCGACGCCGGCGTGGTGGCGCACGTGCTGGTAACGGTCGGTGACCATGGCACCGCGGCGGTTCCACCGGCGCCGCCCGACGATGTGCACCTCCGCGGCCAGGAAGGCGTTGGCGGTCCGGACGACCGTGCCGATGTTGAGGTCGTGCCGCCAGTTCTCGATGGCGACGTGGAAGGGGTGCCGGCGGGCGTCGAGGTCGGCGACGACGGCCTCGACGGTCCAGTAGCGGTACCGGTCGACGACGTTGCGCCGGTCGCCGGCGGCGAGCAGCTCGGGGTCGTAGCGGGGGTCGTCGGGCCACGGTCCCGCCCACGGACCCACGCCGACCTCGACGGCCGCGCCGTCGTCCTCCCCGGCCCCGGTCACCGGGCGACGCTAGCCCGCCGTCCCGGGCCGGCGGGCGGCCGCGCCTCCGCGAGCCGGGCGGACCCGTCCGGCACCATGGGTGGCTCCGTCGAGTGAGCGGAGTGCGACTGTGCGTGCGCGGGAGGTGCGATGACGGCAGGCGAGGACGACGGGGTGCCGGGTGGCCCCGAGGACCCCACCCCGACGGCCGCCGCACCCCCGGCTCGCGAGTGGGAGCAGGACTGGCTGCCGGGATGGGTGTCCGCACCCGCCGCCGACGTCATGCAGCCGACCGCCCCCGAGGGTCCACGTCCTCAGCCGGCGCTCCCCGTGGATCCTGCGGACCCACCCCTGCCCGGTCCCGCCTCCGCGACGACCCGGCCGCCGCGGGTCGTCGTCGGCCCGCGGCCGCGACCCCGGCGCCGGGCGCTCGCCGTGGCGGTGGGCCTGCTCGCGGCGGGTTGCGTCGCGGGGGCGGTCCTGCTGGCCGGGTCGCCCTCCGGGCCGGTCCCGGTCGCGGACGCGCGCCCGTCGCCGGGTGCGGCCGCCACCCCCACCCGCAGCGCGCCGACGGCCGCACCGGTCGTGCCGACGACCGCAGCGCCCGCCGCGCCGACCTCCGCCGCCCCGCCGCCGGCCACGCCGGCGCCGGGCACCGACCCCGGGCGGGTGCGGGTCCGCGCGGCCGCGGCCCCGGCCCGCCCGCCGGCCGCCGCCCGCGCGGACCGGTCCCCCACGGACCCGCGCCGCGCAGTCCCGGTCCGGACGGCGGCACCCGCGCCCCCGCCGACACGTCCGGCCGAGGACCCCGTCGAGGACCCGGCACCCACCGCCACCGCCACCGCCACCGCCACCTCGACCGCGGCGCCCACCTCCGCGGCGCCCACCTCCGCGGCGCCCACCTCCGCGGCGCCCACCTCCGCGGCGCCCACCTCCGCGGCGCCCACCTCCGCGGCGCCCACCTCCGCGGCGCCCACCTCCGCGGCGCCCACCTCCGCGGCGCCCACCTCCGCGGCGCCGACCACGACCGCGGCGCCGACCGACACCACCGAGCCGGCCCCGACGACCACGGCGGCCCCCACCTCCGGGGTCCCGCTGCCCACCGCCGCGGACCCCACCGGGTAGGGCCGAGCGAGGCACCTCACCCGCGGCCGGGCCCACGGGCCGGTGCGGGGTGGGACCATGGACGGCGCCATGACTGCCCTCCCCCTGGTCTTCGACGCCCCCCGCCGGGGCCGGCCGCCGCGCCACCTGGCCGACCTCACCCGCGAGGAGGCCCGCGCCGCGGTCGCCGAGCTCGGCCAGCCCGCCTTCCGGGCCGACCAGCTCGCCCGGCACTTCTACCGGGGCGTCACCGACCCGGCACAGATGACCGACCTGCCGGCCGCCGTGCGCGAGGACCTGGCCGCCGCCCTGCTGCCCGGGCTGCTCACCCCGGTGCGCACCCTCTCCGCCGACGGCGGCCGCACCCGCAAGACGCTGTGGCGGTTGCACGACGGCGCGCTGGTCGAGAGCGTGCTGATGCGCTACCCCGACCGGGCCACCGTCTGCATCTCCAGCCAGGCCGGCTGCGGCATGGCCTGCCCCTTCTGCGCCACCGGCCAGAACGGGCTGACCCGCAACCTGTCGGCCGCCGAGATCACCGGCCAGGCGGTCGCGGCCGCCGCGGCGATGGCCAGCGGTGCGGTCACCGGCGGGCCCGGCCGGCTGTCCAACGTGGTGTTCATGGGCATGGGCGAGCCGCTGGCCAACTACGCGCGGGTCCGCCGGACCCTCGACGCGCTGGTGACCCCCGCCCCGCACGGGCTCGGCCTGTCCCAGCGCTCGGTCACCGTCTCCACCGTCGGCGTCGTGCCGGCCATCCGGCGGCTCACCGAGGAGGGCCTCGCGGTCACCCTGGCGGTCAGCCTGCACGCGCCGGACGACGAGCTGCGCGACACCCTCGTGCCGGTCAACACCCGCTGGAAGGTGGCCGAGGTGGTCGCCGCCGCGGACGCCTACGCCGAGCGCACCGGCCGCCGCTACTCGGTGGAGTACGCGCTGATCCGCGACGTCAACGACCAGCCGGACCGCGCCGACGCCCTCGGCCGGCTGCTGGCCGGCCGGCGCGCGCACGTCAACCTCATCCCGCTCAACCCCACCCCGGGCAGCCGGTGGGACGCCAGCCCGCTGCCCGCGCAGCGCGAGTTCGTCACCCGGCTCCGCGCGCACGGCGTGCCGACGACGGTCCGCGACACCCGCGGGCAGGACATCGACGGCGCCTGCGGGCAGCTGGCCGCGGCCGACCGGGTGGAGGGCGTGCCGGCGGTCGCGCTGCCCCAGCCGTCCCTGGAGCCACCGGTGGAGATGGGCGCCGAGGCCGACCAGTGAGCGCCGACGCCCCGCCGGCCGAGGCGCACGAGCACGCCCACGCCGACGTGTCCGGCGGCCGGCTGCGTGCGGCGGTCTTCGGCGCCATGGACGGCCTGGTGACCAACACCGCGCTGGTCGCCGGCGTCGGTGGCGGCGGGGCACCGCCCCGCACGATCGTGCTCGCCGGGGTGGCCAGCCTGGTGGCCGGCGCGATCTCCATGGCGCTCGGGGAGTACACCTCGGTGCGCACCCAGAACGAGCAGCTCGACCTCGAGGTGGAGAAGGAGCGCCGCGAGCTGCAGCGCAACCCGGGCGGTGAACTGGCCGAGCTGGTGCAGGTCATGCGGGCCCGCGGCGTCGACGAGGACCTGGCCCAGCGGGTCGCCGTCCAGCTGCACCGCGACCCGGACACCGCGTTGCGGCTGCACGTCGTCGCCGAGATCGGGCTCGACCCGGCGGACAAGCCCTCGCCGTGGACGGCGGGGACGTCGTCGTTCGTCACCTTCGCCGTCGGTGCGGCGGTCCCGCTGCTGCCCTACCTGCTCGGCCTGTCGCTGCTGTGGGTGGCGCTGCTCTGCGGCGGGCTGGGCCTGGCGGTCGCCGGTGCGCTGTCCTCGCGCGCCACCCCGCGGCCGTGGTGGTACGCCGCGGCCCGCCAGCTGCTGTTCGGCGCCGTGGCGGCCGGCGCCACCTACGCCGTCGGGCTGGCCATCGGCGTCACCGTCGCCTGAGGGAGGACCGCCGGGAGGACCCCCGGAAGGACCCCGTCCTCCCCACCCCTCGCAGGCTCGGGGCGGTGCCCTGGACGGGGCCTACTTGGCGCGCCAGGCGTTGCGCCGCCGCCGCCAGTCCATGACCAGGATGAGGACCATGCCGGCGGCGATGCCGACGACCCACAGGTCCTCGACGCGCCCCTCGTGGTTGCCGACGAGGTAGGCGAGCATGAACAGCGTCGCCACGACCGCCCCGACGCGCCCCCACCGGCCGGTCTCCCCGTGCCAGCCCCAGTCCTCCGGCCGCTCGTGCTCGACCGGGTGCGCGTCGGCCCGCACGATGCCCTCCTCGCGCCCGGGCTGGTTGACCCGGTCGGTCGCGGGGTCGTGCAGGCTGTTGCGCTCGCGGTGGGTCTGCTCGCTCACGCCCCCATCCTGCCAGCCCCCGATGGGCGGCACCCGCCGAGGGAGGAGGGCGCGTCGGGGAGGATGCGGCCGTGGGCGGCGTGCGCGAGGTGACGGTTCTGGGCTCCACCGGGTCGATCGGCCGGCAGGCGATCGCGGTGGCCCGGCAGTTCCCCGACCGGCTGCGGGTCACCGCCCTGGCCGCGGGCGGCGGGGACGTCGGCCTGCTCGCCGACCAGGCGCTGTCCCTCGGCGTCCGCACCGTGGCGGTGGCGCGGGCCACCGCGGCCCAGGACCTGCAGCTGGCGTTCTACGCGGAGGCGTCCCGGCGCGGCTGGTCGCGGGGCGAGTACGCGCTGCCGGAGATCCTGGCCGGCCCGCGGGCGGCCGAGGAGCTGGCCGCCCGGCCGGCCGACGTCGTCCTCAACGGCATCACCGGGTCGATCGGGCTGCGTCCCACGCTGGCCGCGCTGCACGCCGGGCGCACCGTCGCGCTGGCCAACAAGGAGTCGCTGGTGGCCGGCGGGGAGCTGGTCACCGCCGCCGCCGCGCCGGGGCAGCTGGTGCCGGTCGACTCCGAGCACTCGGCCCTGGCGCAGTGCCTGCGCGGCGGGGAGCGCAGCGAGGTCGCCCGGCTGGTGCTCACCGCCAGCGGCGGGCCGTTCCGCGGCCGCACCGCCGCCGAGCTGGACGGCGTCACCGTGGAGCAGGCCCTGGCGCACCCGACCTGGGACATGGGCCCGGTGGTGACGATCAACTCCGCCACCCTGGTCAACAAGGGCCTGGAGCTGATCGAGGCCCACCTGCTGTTCGCCGTCCCCCTCGCCGACATCGACGTGGTGGTGCACCCGCAGTCGGTCGTGCACTCGATGGTCACCTTCGCCGACGGCGCCACCATCGCCCAGGCCAGCCCGCCGGACATGCGGCTGCCCATCGCGCTGGCCCTGGCCTGGCCCGACCGCCTGCCGCACGTGCAGCCGGCGCTGGACTGGTCGGCGGCCAGCACCTGGGAGTTCGCCCCGCTGGACGACGGGGCGTTCCCGGCCGTCCGGCTGGCCCGGGCCGCCGGCGCGGCCGCCGGTGTCGCGCCGGCGGTCTACAACGCGGCCAACGAGGAGGCCGTGGCGGCGTTCGTGGCGGGTCGGCTGCCGTTCCGGGGCATCGTCGACACCGTCGCGCGTACCCTCGACGACGCGCCGGACCTCGGCGCCCCCACCTCCGTCGACGACGTCCTGGCGGCGGAGGAGTGGGCCCGGGAGCACGCCCGGGGTGTCATCGCCGGAGGCTGAGCTGAGCGGGATCCTGCTGACCGTCCTCGGGATCGCCGCCTTCGCGGCCGGGCTGCTGTTCTCCATCGCCTTCCACGAGTACGGGCACTTCTTCTGGGCGCGGAAGTTCGGCATGCGGGTGCCGCAGTTCATGGTCGGCTTCGGCCCGACCCTGTGGTCGCGCACCCGCGGGGAGACCGAGTACGGCGTCAAGGCCGTCCCGCTCGGCGGCTACATCCGCATCGTCGGGATGATCCCGCCGGCCGAGGAGGACGAGAGCGCGCGGGCCACCCGCATGCGCTCGTTCATCGCCGAGGTGCGCGGTGCGGCACTCAACGACGTCCGCCCCGGCGACGAGGGCCGGGTGTTCTGGGCCAAGCCGTGGTGGCAGCGGGTGGTCGTCATGTCCGCCGGCCCGGTGCACAACCTGGTCCTGGCGGTGCTGCTGTTCACCGTGCTGCTGACCGTCGTCGGCACCGGCGTGCTGACGACGACGGTGCGCGCCGTCCCGGAGTGCGTGCTGCCCGCCGGTGCGGTGACCGCCGGGCGGGAGGACGCCTGCTCGGTGCCGATCACGCCGGCCGGTCAGACCTGCGAGGCGGGGACGCCGGGCTGCGCGCTGCCCCAGCAGAGCCCCGCCGCGGCCGCCGGGCTGCGCCCCGGGGACACGATCGCCGCCGTCGCCGGGCAGCGCCTGGAGCCCACCGCGTACGACAGCTGGACGGTGGTGCAGGAGGCGATCCGCACCAGCCCCGGGCAGCCGCTGGGCCTCACCGTCGAGCGGGACGGCGAGCAGCGGCTGGTGACCGTGACGCCGATCCCCAACACCGTCTACGCCGACCCGACCGACCCCTCCGAGGGGACGACGACCGCCGGCTACCTCGGCATCGCGCCGGACGACACGGTGGCCCGGCAGGACGTCGCCGCCGTCCCCGGCTACTTCGCCATGGTCGTGACCAACGCGGTGGAGCGCCTGGTCGAGATCCCCGAGCGCATCCCGCAGCTGTTCCGCGCGGCGTTCCTCGGGGAGGAGCGCGACCCCAACGGCCCGATCGGCGTCGTCGGCGTGGGCCGCATCTCCGGGGAGGTGTTCGCCATCCCGGAGCTGACCACGCTGCAGAAGGTCAGCACGTTCGTCCAGCTGCTGGCCAGCATCAACCTGGTGCTGTTCCTGTTCAACCTGCTGCCGATCTACCCGCTGGACGGCGGGCACGTCGCCGGGGCGCTGTACGAGAAGGCGCGGTCGGTGGTCGCCCGGCTGCGCGGCCGCCCCGACCCCGGCCCGTTCGACATCGCCCGGCTGATGCCGGTGGCCTACGTCGTCGCCGGGCTGTTCGTGGTGCTCTCCGGCCTGCTGCTCATCGCCGACATCGTCAACCCGATCACACTGCAGTAGGCCGCGGCACCGACCGGGCCGGTACGGGGATACTCGGGACCATGACGACCTCCGTCGGTCTCGGCATGCCCGCGCTGCCCCCGCCCGTGCTCGCGCCCCGGCGCAAGACCCGCCAGCTCATGGTGGGCTCCGTCGGCGTCGGCAGCGACCACCCGGTCAGCGTGCAGTCGATGACGACGACGAAGACCGCCGACATCAACGCCACGCTGCAGCAGATCGCCGAGCTCACCGCCTCCGGCTGCCAGATCGTGCGGGTCGCCGTCCCCGACACCGACGACGCCGAGGCCCTGCCGATCATCGCGCGCAAGTCGCAGATCCCGGTCATCGCCGACATCCACTTCCAGCCGCGGTACGTGTTCGCCGCGATCGACGCCGGCTGCGCCGCCGTCCGCGTGAACCCGGGCAACATCAAGAAGTTCGACGACAAGGTCGGCGAGATCGCCGAGGCGGCCAAGGCGGCCGGCACCCCGATCCGGATCGGCGTCAACGCCGGCTCGCTGGACAAGCGGCTGCTCGCCAAGTACGGCAAGGCCACCCCGGAGGCGCTGGTGGAGTCCGCGCTGTGGGAGTGCTCGCTGTTCGAGGAGCACGACTTCCGCGACCTCAAGATCTCGGTCAAGCACAACGACCCGGTGGTCATGGTCCGCGCCTACGAGCTGCTCGCCGCGCAGTGCGACTACCCGCTGCACCTCGGCGTCACCGAGGCCGGCCCCGCCTTCCAGGGCACCATCAAGTCCGCGGTCGCCTTCGGCGCGCTGCTGAGCCAGGGCATCGGCGACACGATCCGCGTCTCGCTGTCGGCCCCGCCGGCCGAGGAGGTCAAGGTCGGCAACCAGATCCTGGAGTCGCTGAACCTGCGCCAGCGCGGCCTGGAGATCGTCAGCTGCCCCTCGTGCGGCCGGGCGCAGGTCGACGTCTACACCCTCGCGGACGAGGTCACCGCCGGGCTGGAGGGCATGGAGGTCCCGCTGCGGGTGGCCGTCATGGGCTGCGTCGTCAACGGCCCCGGGGAGGCCCGCGAGGCCGACCTGGGCGTGGCCTCGGGCAACGGCAAGGGCCAGATCTTCGTCAAGGGCGAGGTCATCAAGACCGTGCCCGAGTCCAAGATCGTCGAGACCCTCATCGAGGAGGCCATGCGCCTGGCCGCCGAGATGCCTGCGGCCGAGCAGGTCGACGGCGGGACGCCGTCCGGCCCGCCCGTCGTCAGCGTCGGCTGACCCTCCCGGTGCTCCGCACCCCGACCGCGCGGGTCCTCGACGAGACCGACGAACCCGCCGTCCGCGCCCTGTTCGCCACCGACCCGGTGGCCGCCTGCGTCGTCGCCGGCCGGGTGGAGGCCGCCGGCACCGCGCCGGCGGCGCTCGGCGCCCCGCTGTGGGGCCTGGGCCGCGGGCGCGCCCTGGACGCCGTGTGCCTGGCCGGGGCCAACCTGATCCCCTTCGCCCTGCCGGGGGCCGAGCGCGCCGCGGCAGCCGCGTTCGCCGACCGCGCGCTGCGCTCCGGCCGGCGCTGCTCGACCATCGTCGGTCCCGCCGCGTCGGTGGAGCCGCTGTGGGAGCTGCTGTCACCGGCGTGGGGCCCGGCCCGCGACCACCGGCCCCGCCAGCCGCTGCTGGCCATCGACGGGCCGCCGGCCCTCGCCCCCGAGCCGCGGGTGCGCCCGGTGCGCCCGGCCGAGATCGACGTGCTGCTGCCCGCGGCGGTGGCGATGTTCACCGAGGAGGTCGGCGTCAGCCCGCTGCGGGTGGACGGCGGCGCCGGCTACCGCGCGCGGGTGGCCGACCTGGTGCGCGCCGGGCAGTCGCTGGCCTGGATCGAGGGCGGCGAGGTGCTGTTCAAGGCCGAGATCGGCGCGGTGTCGCGCAGCGCCTGCCAGGTGCAGGGCGTCTGGGTCGCCCCCGCCCACCGCGGCCGCGGCATCGGCACCGCCGGCACCGCCGCCGTCGTCGAGTACGCCCGCACCGCCATCGCGCCGGTCGTCAGCCTCTACGTCAACGACTTCAACGCCGCCGCCCGCGCCGCCTACGCGCGGGTCGGCTTCCGCGAGGTCGGGCTCTTCTCCAGCGTCCTGTTCTGAAGGAGGACCTCCCCGCCCCCACCGCTCGCACGCTCGCCGCGGGCCCCTGCGGGGAGGCCGTTCCGGCACCTCACCAGCTCGGGCCGGGTCCCTGCAGGAGGGCCGTTGCAGCCCGTCACCCGCCTGCCGCCTGCGACCGCGACCGCGGGTCTGGAACGCTGTCTGCCCGTGCGCACACGTCGGGGGACGGTCCTGGGGTCCACGCTCGCGCTGCTGGCCGTGCCGGTGCTGGCCGCCTGCTCGGGCAACGCGGAGGACGACGTCCGGGCCGCGGCCCGCGCCTTCCTCGGCGCCTGGTCCGCCGGCGACACCGCGGCCGCCGCCGGTGCCACCACCGACCCCGACGCGGCGAGCGCGCTGCTCGAGCAGACCGCCGCCGACCTGCCCGGGGCCGTCCTCGCCGCCGACGTCGGCCAGGTCGCCGTCGACGACGGCACCGCCACCGTTGGCTGGACCGCCACCTGGGACCTCGCCGCCGCCCCCGCCTGGAGCTACCCGGCCACCCTGCGGCTGCAGGAGGCCGACGACGGCTGGGACGTCGTCGCCGAGCCCACCCTGGTGCACCCGGAGCTGGGGGACGGGCAGCGCCTGCAGCTGGAACGGTCCCTCCCCGAGCGCGCGCCGATCACCGACGCCGGCGGCCAGCCGCTGTTCACCCCCACCGAGGTCGTCACCGTCGGCGTCGACCCGGCCCAGGTCACCGACCTGCCCGCGCTGGCCGCGGCGCTGGCGGCGGCCACCGGCGTCGCCGCCGAGGAGGTCGTCGCCGACGTCGAGGCCGCCCCGGAGGGCCGGTTCGTCCCGGTCATCACGCTGCGCCGGCCGGACTTCGAGGCCATCCGCGCGCAGGTGTTCGACCTGCCGGGCGCGGTCTTCCCCACCGACACCCGGCTGCTGGCCCCCAGCGCCCGCTTCGCCTCCGCCCTGCTCGGCCGGGTGGGCCCCGCGACCGCCGAGGTGCTGGAGGAGTCCGCCGAGGACGGCGCGCCCCGCTACGCCGCCGGCGACCAGCTCGGGCTGTCCGGCCTGCAGCGCGCGCTGCAGGAGCAGCTGACCGGCACCCCCGGGTTCGCCGTGCGGGTGGTCGCCGCCGACGGGTCGGTCGGGGACGCCGGGCGGGAGGTGGACGCGCTCGAGCCGGTGCCCGGCCGGCCGGTGCGCACCCCGCTGGTGCGCGCGGTGCAGACCGCCGCGGACGCCGCGGTCGCCACCCAGCAGCTGCCCACCCACCTGGTCGTCGTCCGGCCGGGCACCGGCGAGATCCTGGCGGTCTCCTCCAACGAGGCCGCCGCCGCGGGCAACGCGTTCACCGGGCAGTACCCGCCCGGCTCGAGCATGAAGGTGGTCAGCGCGACCGCCCTGCTGGAGACCGGGACGCTGACCGCGCAGACGCCGGTGGCCTGCCCGGGCACCCTCGTCGTCGAGGGCCGGGAGTTCCAGAACGCCGACCGGTTCGACCTGGGCACGGTGCCGTTCACCGAGGCCTTCGCGCAGTCGTGCAACACGACCTTCATGCAGCAGGGCCTGGCGCTGCCCGACGACGCGCTGGCGGCTGCCGCGGCGTCCTACGGCGTCGGGACGGACTGGCAGCTGCCGGTGGACGTCTTCAGCGGCGAGGTGCCGGCCGACAGCACCGGGACGACCAAGGCGGCCAACGCCATCGGCCAGGGCCAGGTGCTCGTGAGCCCGGTGCAGCTGGCCCTCGTGTCCGCCGGCGTGGCCGGCGGGACCCCCGCCGTGCCGGTCGAGGTGGTCGGCGCCGAGCCCGCGGGGCCGACGCCGGCCGGCCCGGACGCCGCGGTCCTCGACGCGCTGCGGCCGATGATGCGCGAGGTGGTGCTGTCCGGGACGGCGGGCGCGCTGGCCGACCGCGGCGAGGTGTACGGCAAGACCGGCACCGCCGAGTACGGCAGCAAGACCCCGCCGGACGCCCACGGCTGGTTCACCGGCTACCAGCTGGGCGGGCCGCAGGGCGACCTCGCGTTCGCCGTCCTGGTCGAGAGCGGCCAGTCCAGCAGCGTGGCCGTCGACGTGACCGACGTCTTCCTCGGCGGGCTGCCTCAGGCGTAGCGGAAGACGGTCCGCTCGGCTCGACGGAAGCGTCCCCGGGTGAGCCGGTAGAGCACCCGGAAGAGCAGCCCGGCTCCGGCGAAGGCCCGGTCCCGCGCCGCCGCGTCCAGGCCCTCGGCGGCCCAGGGGATGAGGAAGCCCAGCTCCCGTGGCCGGTAGGCCCTCTTCGCGGCGTCCTCGGCGGTCCTCCACTCCGCGGGGGACAGGTGCTGCTGCGCCAGGGGCAGGGCGGCGGACTCCTCGTGCGCGAGGTGGGTGTGCAGCCCGTCGCGCAGCGTCGCCAGCCGCTCGGCGAGCCGGGCCCGGACGTCGGCGTCCGGTGCCCGCGTCATCGCCGCGAGGTCCGCACTGCAGGCGTCCAGCTGGGGGTCGAGCGTGCCGTGCTCGGCGGCCATCTCGTCGAGGGTCCGGCGCGCCCGCGCGTCCCCGGACACGTCGGCGTGGGCCAGCAGCAGCGGCCAGATGTCGTCGTCCTCGGTGCTGTGGTGGTGGTGCAGCACCATGGCGAAGCGCTGCCACCGGTCGGCGAGCGCCCGCCACACCTCCCCGTCGTCCAGCGGGGTGGCGCGGACGGCCGCCGCGAGCCGGACCAGGTCCCGGCGGAAGGCGTGGTGCATGAGGTACATCCCGCTCATGTCCAGCGGGCCCTCGGCCGTGTGCGCCTGGCCCGGCAGGGTGAGCTGTGGCGGGTGGGGTGCGGCGGTCGCGCTCATGACGGGTCCTCCCGTGCGGCACTGGTGCCTGCAGCCTGCTCCGCCGCGCCGGCCCCGTACCAGGGCCCTCCTACCCCGGGAGGCCCGGCAGGGGGTCGGTGACCGGTGTGCGGCCGGCGGCGGAGCGCCACCCGACGGCACGCACCTCCGCGGCGCCCAGCTCGGCGACCGCCAGCTCGCGCACCGGGGGCTGCACGGACTGGTCGAGCAGCCGCACCCAGGCCGCGGACACCCCCTCCTCCAGGACGACGGCCAGCGTCGCGGCGTCCACGGCGGACAGCACGGGGAAGGGCAGGGCGTAGCCGGGCTCCCGGGGCACCGGGTCGGCGCCCCGCTCGGCCAGCAGCGCGACCAGCCGGTCGCGCACGTCGCGGTGGGCGGTGTCGGCGGCCGCGGCCGGGCCGCGCGCGTCCTCGGGCAGGGCCGCGCCCACCGTGCCGTACCCCCACACGGCGGCGTGCTCGGCGGCCACCACCGCGCGCAGCGCCGCGGTCTCCGTGCCCTCGTCCCGGACGCCGTCGTCAGCCACGTCGTCAGCCACGCCCCCGCACCCCCCTCACGCCAGTGCCGCCTCGTGCCCGCGCAGCGACGCCGCGACCGACCCCAGCAGTGCGGCCCGGGCGCCGGACTGCCCGGTGCAGGCCTGCGCGTGGGCGGCGGCCGCGCCGGCCAGCTGGCCGCGCAGCCAGCCGCGCACGTCCGCCCCCGGCGGGGGAGCGGGCGGCACCGGGACGGACGCGGCGGACGGAGCCGGCGCCGACGTCGCGGACGGCGCGGCGGCCCGCAGCCGGTCCAGCTGCCCGGCCGCCTGCGCGGCCAGGTCGCTCAGCGCCAGTGCCGGGTCGGCGGTCGTCGCCGCGGCGTAGGCGGCGACCACCGCCTCCTGCACGGCCACCTGCCCGGCCAGCCGGTCGGCCTCCTCCGTGCTGACCGCCGGGGCGCCGGGCGACCCGGCGGTGCAGCCGGCGGCGAGCAGCGCCAGCCCGGCCGAGGCCGCCAGGAACGCGCGCCGCGACGGGCCCGCGGGGACGGGTGCGGAGGTGGGGGCCATCCGCCCCATCCTGGCAGCCGCGCCGGTGCCCGGCGGGCAGCACACGGCGGTGGGTCCCCCGGGCCGCGCGGTCTCGGGCCGGGCGGGGGAGCGGTAGCCTGACCCTCTGCCCGGGACCGGGCCGACGGCCTGCCGCCGCCCGCGGACCAGGCCCCGCGCGGGGCACCGGACTGCCGCACGCGTGCCACCGACCGAGCCAGGAGAGGGAGGGAGCCGTGGGCGCCGCCCCCCGCACCGACCCCGCCGCCACCCGGATGGCCGGGCTGGTCGCGCCGGTCGTCGAGGCCGCCGGGTACGACCTGGAGGAGCTGGTCGTCACCCCGGCCGGCCGGCGCAGCGTCGTCCGCGTGGTGGTCGACCGCGACACCGGCGTGACCCTCGACGACGTCGCCGAGGTCAGCCGCGCGGTGTCCGCGGCGCTCGACGACCTCGACGGCGAGTTCGGCAGCGCCCCCTACGTCCTGGAGGTCACCAGCCCCGGGGTGGACCGCCCGCTCACCGACCCGCGGCACTGGCAGCGCAACACCGGCCGCCTGGTCACCGTCGCCGTGGGCCCCACCGGGTCGGCGGAGCAGGTCACCGCCCGCGTCCTGGCGGCCGACGGCGACGGGGTGACCCTCGCCGTCGAGGCGAAGGGCAGGCCCGGCGCGAGGAAGCGGCCGCCCACCCGGCGGCAGGTGCCGTGGCACGAGCTGGGCACCGGCCGCGTGCAGGTGGAGTTCGGCCGGCACGAGCCGGATGACGACCCCGGCAGCGACCCGGACGAGGCCCGCCCGGAGCCCGCGGACGACGACGACGGAGGAGGACAGTGAACATCGACGTGACCGCTCTCAAGGCGGTCGAGCGGGAGAAGGGCATCCCCACCGACACGGTCATCGAGGCGCTCGAGACGGCGCTCGTGACCGCCTACCGGCACGCCGACGGCGCCAGCCGGCACGTCCGCGTGCACGTCGACCGCAAGACCGGCGAGGTCGCCGTGCTGGCCCAGGAGCTCGGGCCGGACGGCGAGGTCCTCCGCGAGTGGGACGACACCCCCTCCGACTTCGGCCGCATCGCGGCCAGCACCGCCAAGCAGGTCATCGTCCAGCGGCTGCGCGACGCCGAGCACGAGCAGACCTTCGGCGAGTACGCCGGCAAGGAGGGCGACATCGTCAGCGGCATCGTGCAGGCCGACCAGCGGCGCAACGCCAGCGGCACGGTGCTCGTCGACATCGGCAAGGTGGAGGCGGTGCTGCCGGCCGCCGAGCAGGTACCGGGGGAGAGCTACCCGCACGGCAGCCGGCTCAAGGCCTACGTGGTGTCGGTCGCCCGGGGCCTGCGCGGCCCGCAGGTCACCGTGTCCCGGACCCACCCCAACCTGGTGCGCAAGCTGTTCGCCCTCGAGGTCCCCGAGATCGCCGACGGCAGCGTGGAGATCGTCGCGGTCGCCCGCGAGGCCGGGCACCGCTCGAAGATCGCCGTCCGCACCTCCGTGCCCGGGCTCAACGCCAAGGGCGCCTGCATCGGCCCGATGGGGCAGCGGGTGCGCAACGTCATGAGCGAGCTGCACGGCGAGAAGATCGACATCGTCGACTGGTCGGACGACCCGGCCACCTTCGTCGCCTCGGCCCTGAGCCCGGCGCGGGTGAGCAGCGCGCGGGTGGTGGACCCGCAGGCCAAGGCGGTGCGGGTCGTCGTCCCGGACTTCCAGCTGTCGCTGGCCATCGGCAAGGAGGGCCAGAACGCCCGCCTGGCCGCGCGGCTGACCGGCTGTCGGATCGACATCCGCAGCGACGCCCAGCCCGACGACGCCACCCCCTCGCCCGGCGTGGGCCGCGCACCGCTGCGGTCCGGTGCGCCCGCCGGCCGCGGCGCCCCCGGGGGCCGCCCGGGTGCCCCCGGTGCGGCCGGCCGCCCCGGCTGGGTGGCCGGGAGCCGGAGCCCGGAACACCGGGGGCCCTCGGCGCGCTAGAGTCCATGGTGGCCGAAACGTCGATCCCGGTGCGCACGTGTGTGGGCTGCCGGGAGCGCGCTCCGGTCACCGATCTGCTGCGCGTCGTCGCGCGGGACGGGGTGCTGGTCCCCGACCCGCGACGGAGGCTCCCCGGCCGGGGGGCGTCCCTGCACCCCACCCCGGAGTGCCTGCACGCAGCGGAGCGACGCCGGGCCTTCCCCCGGGCGCTGCGCCTCCCCGGAGGCGGCGGCTCCCCCGTGGAGGCCGGTCTGCTCCGGGACCACGTCCTCGGCACGCCGTCCACGGTGCCGGCGGGGAGCGGCCCGGGCGGGCGACAGCACACGAACGACAACCGCACCAACACAGACGGACCCGCACCCGGCGGGTCCGCACGTCGAGAGCAGGACGTCGTCGGATGAGCAAGCCGTGAAGTCCCCACTGGGACACGACAGATGACAAGCCAGACCATGCAGCACTGACGACGAGGTCGCGCGGGCGAGCCGCCGGCCTCACAAGAGGAGACCCGTGCCAGGCAAAGCCCGCGTCCACGAACTCGCCAAGGAGTTCGGCGTCGACAGCAAGACCGTGCTCGCCAAGCTCAAGGAGCAGGGCGAGTTCGTGAAGTCCGCCTCCTCGACCGTCGAGGCCCCCGTGGCCCGGCGGCTCCGGGAGGCCCTCGGCAGCAGCAACGGCAGCGGCGGCAACGGCGCCGAGCAGGCGACCGCGCCGCGGCCCGCCCCCCGCCCGAGCCCGCCCGCCCCGCAGGCCCCGGCCGCCGCGGCTCCGGCCGCCCCGTCCGCGCCCGCTGCCCCGTCCACCCCGGCCCCTGCGCCGCAGTCGCCGGTGACCGGCGTCCCGGGTGGGCCCACGCCCGGCCCGCGCCCGGGTGCCCCCCGGCCGGGTGCGGCGGTCCCCGGTCCGCGGCCGACCACCCCGGCGCCCGAGGCGCCGGCGGCCGGTGCGCCGGTCCAGCAGCCGCCCGCGGCCCCCGGCGCCCCGCGCCCGGCGGGTCCCCGTCCCGGCCCGGCCGGCGGCAACGCCCCGGGTCCGCGTCCGGCCACGCCCGGCGCCGGCCCGCGTCCGGGCCCCCGCCCGGCTCCGCGCCCGGGCAACAACCCGTTCAGCAGCGCCCCCCGCCCGGCCCCGGCCGGCGGCGCGGCGCGTCCCGGCCCGGCCGGCCCGCGGCCGGGTCCGGCAGCCGGTCCCCGTCCGGGCCCGGCCGGTCCCGGCGGTCCCCGTCCGGGCGCCGGTGCCGGCGGCCCGCGGCCCGCGGCCGGTCCCCGTCCCGGTCCCGGAGCCGGCGGTCCCCGCCCCGCGGCCGGTCCCGGCGGCCCGCGCCCGAACCCGGGCATGATGCCGCAGCGCCCCTCGCCCGGCATGATGCCGCCGCGGCCGGCCGGTGCCGGCCGACCCGGTGGCGGGCCCGGTGGCGCCGGCCGCGGCCGCCCCGGTGGCGGCCCCGGCGGCGGTGGCGGTGGCTTCCGCCCCGGTGGCGGCGGCGGTGCCGGTGCCGGTGCGCCGGCCGGCGGTGGCTTCCGCAGCGGCGGCGGCGGCGGCGGTGGCCGCGGCCGCGGCCGCGGTGGCTCCGGTGCGGGCACCGCGGGTGCCTTCGGCCGTCCCGGCGGGCGTGGCCCGGTCCGCGGGCGCAAGAGCAAGAAGCAGCGGCGCCAGGAGTTCGACTCGATGGCGGCGCCCAGCATGGGCGGCGTCAGCCTGCCGCGCGGCAACGGGCAGACCGTCCGGCTGCCGCGGGGTGCCTCGCTGACCGACCTCGCCGAGAAGATCGGTGCCCAGCCGGCCGCGCTGGTCACCGCCCTGTTCCACCTGGGCGAGATGGTCACCGCGACGCAGTCGGTCAACGACGAGACGCTGCAGCTGCTCGGTGCCGAGATCGACTGGGACATCCAGGTGGTCAGCCCCGAGGACGAGGACCGCGAGCTGCTGGAGACCTTCGACCTCACCTTCGGTGACGAGGGCGACGAGGAGGACTGGGAGGCCCGTCCGCCGGTGGTGACCGTCATGGGTCACGTCGACCACGGCAAGACGAAGCTGCTGGACGCCGTCCGCAACAGCAACGTGGTGGCGCGGGAGGCCGGTGGCATCACCCAGCACATCGGCGCCTACCAGATCGTCACCGAGCTGGAGGACGACGAGCGTCCGATCACCTTCATCGACACCCCGGGTCACGAGTCGTTCACCGCGATGCGTGCCCGAGGCGCGAAGGTCACCGACATCGTCGTGCTGGTCGTCGCGGCCGACGACGGCGTCATGCCGCAGACGGTCGAGGCGCTCAACCACGCCCAGGCCGCCGAGGTGCCGATCGTGGTCGCGGTCAACAAGATCGACAAGGAGGGGGCCAACCCCGCCAAGATCCGCCAGCAGCTCACCGAGTACGGGCTGGTGGCCGAGGAGTACGGCGGCGACACGATGTTCGTCGACGTCTCCGCGACCACCCGCCAGGGCATCGAGGAACTCGAGACGGCGATCCTGCTGACCGCCGACGCCTCGCTGGACCTGCGCGCCAACACGCAGATGGACCCGCAGGGCGTCGTCATCGAGGGCAAGCTGGACAAGGGCCGCGGCCCCGTCGCCACGGTGCTCGTCCAGCGCGGCACGCTGCGCCAGGGCGACTCGATCGTGGCCGGCGACGCCTACGGTCGCGTCCGGTCGCTGCTCGACGAGCACGGCAACAAGCTGAAGGAGGCCCTGCCGGCCCGCCCCGTGCAGGTCGTGGGTCTCACCTCGGTGCCCCGCGCCGGCGACACCTTCCTGGTCGTCGAGGAGGACCGGGTGGCCCGGCAGATCGCCGACCGCCGCCAGGCCCGCATCCGCAACGCGCAGAACGCCTCCATGCGCAAGCGGATCAGCCTCGAGGACCTCGACGCCGCGCTCAAGGAGAACCGCCAGCTCAACCTGATCATCAAGGGCGACAACTCGGGCACCGTGGAGGCGCTCGAGGAGGCCCTGATGAAGATCGAGGTGAGCGACGACATCTCGCTGCGGGTCATCCACCGCGGCGTCGGCGGCATCACCAAGAGCGACATCGACCTGGCGCTGGCCGACGACGTCATCGTCCTGGGCTTCAACGTCCGGGCCGAGGGCCAGGCCACCGAGCTGGCCAACCGCGAGGGCGTCGACGTCCGGTACTACTCGGTCATCTACCAGGCGATCGAGGAGATCGAGGCGGCCCTCAAGGGCATGCTCAAGCCGGAGTACGAGGAGGTCGCGCTCGGCTCGGCCGAGGTCCGCGAGGTCTTCCGCGTGCCGCGGATCGGCAACGTCGCGGGCTCCATCGTCCGCAGCGGGACGATCACCCGGAACTCCAAGGCCCGGCTGGTGCGCGACGGGGTGGTCGTCGCCGACAACCTCACCGTCGAGTCGCTGCGTCGCTTCAAGGACGACGTGACGGAGGTCCGCGAGGGCTACGAGTGCGGTATCGGTCTCGGGTCGTTCAACGACATCAAGACCGAGGACGTCATCGAGACCTTCGAGATGCGCGAGAAGCCGCGCGCGTAACCGGAGGACCCGCGCCGCTCGCAGCGGGGCCCCCACGGGCCCCGCTGCGAGCCGGCAAGCGGTGCGAGAGAGGGGTCGTCCGCTGTTCACCGGGTCGCTGACCGCCGACCTGCTGCTGGGCGACGTCCACTCGCTCAAGGGCAAGCGCGCCGTCGTCCGGCCGATCGTCGCCGAGCTGCGGCGCCGGTACGCCGTCGCCGCCGCCGAGGTCGGTGACCAGGACCTGCACCGCCGCGTGCAGGTCGGGGTGGCCACGGTGGCCGGGGACGCCGGCCAGGTGGCCGACGTCCTCGACGCCTGCGAGCGGTTGCTGGCCGACCGGCCGGAGGTGACGCTGCTCTCGACGCACCGGCAGCTGTTCAGCTCCACCGATTGAGGACCTCCTCGCCCCCCACGCTTCGCAAGCTCAGCGCGGGGCCCTGCGAGGAGGCCGTTCCGTCCCGTCCCGAGGAGATCCGATGGCCGACCCGGCTCGCGCCCGCAAGCTGGCGGTGCGCATCCGCCAGATCGTCTCCGCCGCGATCGAGATGCAGGTCAAGGACCCGCGGCTGGGCATGGTCACCGTCACCGACGCCCGGGTCACCAGCGACCTGCGCGAGGCGACGCTCTTCTACACCGTCTACGGCGACGCCACCGCGGTCGAGGACTCCGCCAGGGCACTGGCCTCGGCGACCGGCGTGCTGCGCTCCACGGTCGGCCGGCAGACCGGCATCAAGTTCGTGCCCACGCTGACGTTCGTCGCCGACCACGTGCCCGACACCGCCCGGGAGCTCGACGAGGCCCTCGAGCGGGCCCGGCACGCCGACGCCGAGCTGGCCCGCATCCGCGCCGGTGCCGAGTACGCCGGCGACGCCGACCCCTACCGCCGCCCGGCCGAGGACGACGACGAGGACCCCGCCGCGGAGGACCCGTCGGCGGCCGGCCCGGCCGGCGACGGGGCCGACCTGCCCGCCCGGCACGTGAGCGGCACGTGAGCGGGCGGCGCGCGCACCCCACCGGACCGCGTCCGCGGCCGGCGACCGGCACCGAGGAGACCCCGTGAGCGAGAACGACCCCGATCCGCACCTGCCCGACGAGGGACAGGGCCGCTCGGAGCTGGGTGGCCGGCCCGAGCCCGACCGCGGTGACCCGACGCAGGGCGGCCGGCGCGGCCAGATCGGGGACGCCCCCAGCGTCACCTCCGACGAGCCCGACGACGGGCAGGGCTACCCGGTCGGCGGCGGCCAGGTGACCGAGGACGAGAACGCGCCCCCGGCCGAGCCTGGCTCGTGACGCTGTCCCCGCCGCGGAGCGCCCAGCCCGCCGACCGGGCCGTCGCCGTGCTCGACGAGGCCGCCGGCGCCCGGGCCACCGTCGTCCTCTCCGGGCACGTGCAGCCCGACGCCGACGCGCTCGGCAGCACCCTCGCGCTCGCCGAGGGGCTGCGCCGCCGCGGTGCGCGGGTGCTGGCCACCTTCCCCGGCCCGTTCACCCTGCCGTCGTCGCTGGCCTGGCTGCCCGGGGCCGCGGCGCTGGTGCCCTCGTCGGCGGTCCCGGCGTCCCCCGACGTGTTCGTCAGCTGCGACGCCGCCTCCCCGGGCCGGCTGGGCGAGCTGGCCGCGCTGCTGGACGACGCGGGCACCTCCGTGGTCGTCGACCACCACGCCAGCAACGGCGGCTTCGGCGACGTCCGCCTCGTCGACCCCGCCGCGCCGGCCACCGCCGTCCTCGTCGCCGACCTGCTGGACGGGCTCGGGGTGACGCTCGACGAGCGGCTGGCCACCTGCCTGTACGCCGGGCTGGCCGCCGACACCGGCTCCTTCCGGTTCGGCAGCACCCGCCCCGACACCCACCTGCTCGCCGCCCGGCTGCTGTCCGCCGGCATCGACCACGCCGCGATCAGCCAGCGGCTGTTCGACACCGCGCCGTTCGGCTGGCTGCGGTTGCTGTCGGCCGCGGCCGGCCGCGCCGTCCTCGAGCCCGACGTGGGCGCCGGCCTGGTGTGGACCTGGTCCACCACCGCCGAGGCCGCCGCGCACGGGTTGCCCGGCGAGCAGCTGGAGGCGCTGGTCGACGTGGTCCGGTCCACCCGCGAGGCCGACGTCGCCTGCGTGCTCAAGGGGCAGGACGACGGGTCGTGGTCGGTGTCGCTGCGCTCCCGCGGCGCCACCGACGTCGCCCGCGTCGCGATGGCGCTGGGCGGGGGCGGCCACCGCGCCGCCGCGGGCTACACCTCGCACCTCGACTGCGAGCGGACCGTCGAGGCACTGAGGGCGGAGCTGACCGCGGCGACCACCGCGCCGTGACCGCGGGGGACAGGGCGCCGGCGCCGTCGGTGCTCGCCCTCGCCGCACCGGCGCTCGTGGTGCTCGCGGCCGAGCCGCTGTACCTGCTGGTCGACACCGCGGTCGTCGGCAACCTCGGCACGGTCGCGCTCGGCGGGCTCGCCGTCGGCGGCGGGCTGCTCGCCTGGGCCGCGGCGCTGCTGAACTTCCTCGCCTACGGCACCACCGCCCGCGCCGCCCGCCGTGCCGGCGCCGGCGACCGGGCCGGCGCGCTGGCCGAGGGCGTGCAGGCCACCTGGCTGGCCCTGGCGCTGGGCGCGCTCGTGGTGGTGCTCTTCCAGCTGCTCGCCGGGCCGCTGACCCGGCTGCTCGCCGGCGGGACGGGCCCGGTCGCCGCGGCGGGGGAGAGCTGGCTGCGGGTGGCCTGCCTCGGGGCGCCGCTGCTGCTGGTGTCCCTGGCCGGCAACGGGTGGCTGCGCGGCGTGCAGGAGCTGCGCCGCCCGGTGCGCTACGTGCTGGCCGGCAGCCTGCTGAGCCTGGTGCTCTGCCCGCTGCTGGTGCACCCGGCCGGTCTCGGGCTGGTCGGGTCGGCGGTGGCCAACGTGGCCGGGCAGGCCCTGACCGCCGGGCTGTTCGTCCGCGCGCTGCTGCGCGAGGGGGTCGCCTGGCGGCCCCGCGCCGCCGCCCTGCGGTCCCAGCTGGTCATCGGCCGCGACCTGCTGCTGCGCTCCGCCGTGCTGCAGGTGTCCTTCCTCGTCGCCACCGGGGTGGTCGCCCGCGCCGGCACCGCAGAGCTCGCCGCCCACCAGATCGCGGTCCAGTTCTTCTTCTTCCTCGCCCTGGTCCTCGACGCCTACGCCATCGCCGCGCAGACCCTCGTCGGCCAGGCCCTCGGCGCCGGCCGGCCGGACGCCGCCCGCGACACCGCCCGCCGGGTCACCCGCTGGGGCCTGGGCACCGGCGTGGTGGTCGCCGTCGCGCTGCTGGCGCTGCGCCCGGTGCTGCTGCCGCTGTTCACCGACGACCCCGCGGTGCTCGCGCAGGCCGCCGTCGCGTGGTGGTTCCTGGCCGCGGTGCAGCCGCTGGCCGGCGTCGTCTTCGCGCTGGACGGCGTGCTGATGGGCGCCGGCGACGTCGGCTACCTGCGCACGGTGACGATCGGCGCGGCCCTCGCCGGCTTCCTGCCGCTGTCGCTGCTCGCCGTCCCGCTGGGCTGGGGGCTGGCCGGCGTGTGGACCGGCCTGACCCTGTTCGTGGTGCTGCGGCTGGTCGCCGTCGTCGTCCGGGTGGCGGGTGAGCGGTGGCTGACCGCACCTGACACCGTGACGGCGTGAGCCGCCGTCCCGACGCCGACGTCCCGCCGGGCCTGCTGCTCGTCGACAAGCCCGGCGGCCTGACCTCCCACGACGTGGTCGCCCGGGCCCGCCGGGTGCTGTCGGTCCGCCGGGTCGGCCACGCCGGGACGCTGGACCCGATGGCCACCGGCCTGCTGGTCCTCGGCGTCGGCGCCGCGACGCGGATGCTCGGACACGTGGGCGGGCACGACAAGACCTACGCGGCCACGATCCGGCTCGGCCAGAGCACCGTCACCGACGACCGGGAGGGCGAGGTCCTCACCACCGCCTCCGCCGCGCACCTGGACGAGGCCGCCGTCGCCGCCGCCCTGGCCGCGCAGACCGGCCCGCTGCTGCAGGTGCCCTCCTCCGTCAGCGCGGTCAAGGTCGCCGGCCGGCGCTCCTACGACCGGGTGCGGGCCGGCGAGGAGGTCGTGCTGGAGCCGCGGGCGGTCACCGTCCACCGGCTCGACGTCCACCGCGTCACCCGCCCCACCCCGGACCTGGTCGACGTCGACGTGACCGTCACCTGCAGCGCGGGCACCTACGTGCGGGCGATCGCCCGCGACGCCGGAGCCGCCCTCGGCGTAGGGGGGCACCTCACCGCCCTGCGCCGCACCGCGTCGGGGCCGTTCGCGGTCGCCGACGCCGCGCCGGTCGAGGAGGCCGGCCGGGCGCTGGCCGGGGGCGGGACCGCCGGGGTGCTCGGGCTGACCGCGGCCGCCCGCGCCGTCTTCCCGGTGCGGGTGCTCACCGACGACGAGGCCCGCGCCCTGGGGTACGGCCGGCGCATCCCGGCCACCGGCGCCCCCGGCCTGCACGCCGCCGTCGACGGCGGGGACCGGCTGGTCGCGCTCGTGGAGGACGCCGGGGACACCGCCCGCGTCGCCGTCGGCTTCCCGCCCGCGTGACGGCGGGGAGAGGAGCTCAGCGGCGGGCGGCCCGGCCGATGAGCGAGTCGTCGAGGTGGGCGAGCAGGTCGGCCGGGTCGGCGTAGACCTCCGCGGCGCCGGCCTCGGTCAGCTCGGCCCGCGAGATGCCGCCGCAGGTCAGGGCGATGCACGGCATCCCGGCGTCCCGCGCGGCGCGGACGTCCCAGACGGTGTCGCCGACGGCGACCGTGCGCCCGCGGTCCAGCCCGTGGCTGTCGGCGGCGGTCTCCAGGAGGTCCGGCGCCGGCTTGGCCGACGCGACGTCGCCCGAGGTGGTCGCCCCGTCGACGGCGTCCCCGCCGCCCACGGCCGGCTGCATCCACTCCAGGTCGGACTCCCGGCCGCTGGTGGCCAGGACGACCGCCAGCCCGCGGTCCCGGCACGCGGCGAGCAGCTCGTCCACCCGGGGGAAGGCGGCCACCTGGTCGCGCAGCGCCTGGTACCGCTTGTCGTGCGCCTCGACGACCTCCTCGGCGTCCGGCACGTCGCCCAGCAGGTGGCCGACCAGCTCGGCGCTGGCGATGCCGATCGACCGGTGGCAGGCCGCCATCGACACCTCGGGGTGGCCGGTGTCCCGGAACGCCTGCCACCAGGCGAGGACGTGCAGGTAGTTGGTGTCCAGCAGGGTGCCGTCGACGTCGAAGAGCACGCCGGGACGCGGGGCCGCCGTCATCGGGCCATCCTCGCCCGCGCCCCACCGGGCCGCACGACCGCGGGGTTGACCGGCGCCCCCGCCGGGAAGGGGGCGTCCATGAGCGTCGTGAAGATCAACGCGATCAGCGTGCCCGAGCACGCCAAGGACCGCTTCGAGGAGCGCTTCCGGGGGCGCGCCGGTGCCGTCGAGAGCACCCCGGGCTTCGAGTGGTTCGAGCTGCTGCGCCCGCTGGAGGGCACCGACCAGTACCTCGTCTACACCCGGTGGGCGAGCGAGGAGGCCTACCGTGCCTGGGAGTCCGGTCAGGACTTCGCCCGCGCGCACGAGGGCGGCGGCTCGGAGCTGGCGCCGGCGGCCAGCGACTCCTCCCACCTGTGGTCCTACGAGGTCATAGAGAGCTCCGCGCCCGACCGGCCGTGACCACCCGTGCGGTCGACGGCGGGTCGGCCCGCGGCGGAGCTAGGGTGAGCAGGCGGTCCGGCAGCCGCCGGACCGCCCGGGAGTTCCGCGCACGCCGCAGGTGGGAGCCATGACCGACACGCTCGCCGACAGCCGTACCTCCTCCCGGGTGTTCACGGAGGGCGTGCCGGTCGTCGTGGAGGACGTGCCGCGCCGCCCCGCCGCAGAGCGCGACGCCCTGCTGGCCGACCCCGGCTTCGGCCGCTACTTCACCGACTCCATGTTCGTGGCCCGCTACCGGGCCGGCGAGGGCTGGTACGACGCCCGGCTGACCGCCTACGCACCGCTGCAGGTCGACCCCGCGACCGCCGCGCTGCACTACGCCCAGTCGGTCTTCGAGGGCCTGAAGGCCTACGCCCAGCCCGACGGCAGCGTGGCCACCTTCCGCCCGCAGGCCAACGCCGCCCGCTTCGCGCGCAGTGCCCGGCGGCTGGCCATGCCAACGGTGCCGGAGGAGGCCTTCCTCGCCGCCGTCGACACGCTCGTCGACGCCGACCGCGCCTGGGTGCCCACCGGCCCCGACCAGACCCTCTACCTGCGGCCCTACCAGCTGGCGACCGAGCCGTTCCTCGGCGTCCGCCCGGCGCACGAGTACCTGTTCCTGGTGATCGCCAGCCCGGCCGGCGCCTACTTCCCGCGCGGCGTCCACCCGGTGTCGGTCTGGCTGTGCGAGGACTACATCCGCGCCGCCCCCGGGGGCACCGGCGACGTGAAGTGCGCCGGCAACTACGCGGCCAGCCTGCTGGCCCAGGAGCAGGCGATCGAGGCCGGCTGCGACCAGGTCGTGTGGCTGGACGCGGTGGAGAAGCGCTTCGTCGAGGAGATGGGCGGGATGAACCTGTTCTTCGTCCTCGGCTCCGGGGACGACGCCGAGCTGGTCACCCCCGAGCTGACCGGCACCCTGCTGCCCGGCATCACCCGCGACTCGCTGATCACCGTCGCCCGCGAGATGGGGCACCGGGTCACCGAGCGGCGGTTCAGCGTCGACGAGTGGCGGCAGGGCGTGGCCGACGGCACGGTCACCGAGACCTTCGCCTGCGGCACCGCGGCGGTCATCACCCCCGTCGGGGAGGTCAAGGCGCGCACCGGCGACTTCACCGTCGGCGACGGCGGGCCCGGGCCGCTCACCATGCGGCTGCGCGGGCACCTGCTCGACGTCCAGCACGGCCGGGTGCCCGACACCCACGGCTGGCTGCACCGGGTCGCCTGACACCGTGCTGCGCTGGCGGGGGCTGGAGGCCACCCCGGGCGACCTGGGACGCACCGTGGTCACCGTGGGCATGTACGACGGCGTGCACCGCGGTCACCAGGAGCTGATCGGCACCGCGGTGCGGCGGGCCCGCACGCTGGGCCGCCCCTGCCTGCTGCTCACCTTCGACCCGCACCCCTCCGAGGTGGTCCGGCCCGGGTCGCACCCGGCGATCCTCACCTCGCTGGACCGCAAGGCCGAGCTGGTGGCCGCGCTCGGCGTCGACGCGATGTGCGTGCTGCCCTTCACCCCGGAGTTCCAGCGGCTGGCCCCGGAGACCTTCACGCACACCGTGCTCGTCCAGCACCTGCACGCCGCCTCGGTGGTCGTGGGGGAGAACTTCACCTACGGGCACCGGGCGGCGGGCACCGTCACGACGCTGGCCCAGGAGGGCCGCCGCTTCGGCTTCACCGTGGAGGGGGTGTCGCTGGCCGGCGACACCTCCGCCGACGGCGAGATCACCATCTCCTCGACCTACGTGCGCGCGTGCGTCGCCGCCGGCGACATGGAGGCCGCCGCCCGCGCGCTGGGCCGGCCGCACCGCATCGAGGGCGTCGTCGTGCGCGGGGAGCGGCGCGGGCGGGAGCTGGGCTACCCGACGGCGAACGTGGAGTCCCCGCCGTACACCGCGGTCCCCGCCGACGGGGTCTACGCCGGCGGACTGGTCATCCTGGACCCGCGCACCGGGGCCAGCGTGCGCACCGCGCCGGCGGCGATCTCGGTCGGCACCAACCCCACCTTCCAGGGCAGCCGGCGCACCGTGGAGGCCTACCTGCTGGACTTCGACGGCGACCTCTACGGGGAGCACGTGGGAGTGGAGTTCGTGCAGCGGCTGCGCCCGATGACCACCTTCGCCGGGGTGGCCGAGCTCGTCGCCGCCATGGACCGCGACGTCGGCGCGACGCGGGCGATCACGGCGTCGGCGTACGGGACGGCACCCCGGCCGGGCGCCGTCCCCGGCCCGGGCTGACCCCGGCCGGTCCGGCGGCCGGTCGGGCCGGTCGGCCACCTGGCGGCCGGGCCGTCGCGGGGACGGCGTATCGTCACGTGGCATCGGGGTCACCCGACGTGTGCGCAGCCTGCCCTCGTGACCCAGACCGGGGGCCACACCCGACCTGCCCAGGAGGGCGACCATGGCGCTCGACAGCGCGACCAAGCAGCAGATCATGACCGACTACGCGACGGTCGAGAAGGACACCGGCTCCCCCGAGGTGCAGGTCGCCATGCTGACCCGCCGGATCAGCGACCTGACCGAGCACCTCAAGCAGCACAAGCACGACCACCACAGCCGCCGGGGGCTGCTGCTGCTCGTCGGTCGCCGGCGCCGGCTGCTGAACTACCTGGCGAAGACCGACATCAACCGGTACCGGTCGCTCATCGAGCGGCTCGGCCTGCGCCGGTGAAGCAGAGGGGACCGTCCCGGCCGGGACGGTCCCCTCTCTCGTGCGGCACCCGCCGCACGGGACCAGGGCCCCGCGCCGGACCCCGTCGCTGATCGGTCCTCGGTGGTGGCCCCCGGGCCCGCCCCTCCGCGCGAGGGGGTTCCCGTGGGCCTCGATCGAAGACCGGTCACCCGGGCGCAGCCAGCGCGAGCCACGAAGAGGACGTCGCCGCATGCGACGTAGGAAGAGGACAGCGTGTCCGCACCCACCACCCAGAACACCCCCGCCGCGGAGTTCGACCCCGAGGACGGGGTCACCACCGCCACCGCGGTCATCGACAACGGCAGCTTCGGCAGCCGCTCGGTCACCTTCGAGACCGGCCGGCTGGCCCGGCAGGCCGCCGGCTCGGTCGTCGTCACCATGGGCGACACCATGCTGCTGTCGGCCACCACGGCCGGCCGCCAGCCGAAGGAGCACTTCGACTTCTTCCCGCTCACCGTGGACGTCGAGGAGCGCATGTACGCCGCCGGGCGCATCCCCGGCTCGTTCTTCCGCCGCGAGGGCCGGCCGTCGGAGGACGCGATCCTCACCTGCCGGCTGATCGACCGCCCGCTGCGCCCGACCTTCGCCAAGGGCCTGCGCAACGAGGTGCAGGTCGTCATCACCGTGCTGTCGCTGGACCCCGACCACCTGTACGACGTGCTGGCCATCAACGGCGCCTCGGCGTCCACCCAGCTGTCCGGCCTGCCGTTCTCCGGCCCGGTCGGCGGCACCCGCGTGGCGCTCGTCAACGGCCAGTGGGTGGGCTTCCCGACGCACGCCGAGCTCGAGGACGCCGTCTTCGACATGGTCGTGGCCGGCCG
This sequence comes from Geodermatophilus pulveris, assembly GCF_900188375.1. GTDB lineage: Bacteria > Actinomycetota > Actinomycetes > Mycobacteriales > Geodermatophilaceae > Geodermatophilus > Geodermatophilus pulveris. Next base: position 715,447 of record NZ_FZOO01000001.1, read on the forward strand.
GGTGCTCCCGGACGGCGACGTCGCGATCATGATGGTCGAGGCCGAGGCCACCGAGAAGACGATCGCGCTGGTCGCCGGCGGTGCCCCCGCGCCGACCGAGGAGGTCGTCGCCCAGGGCCTGGAGGCCGCCAAGCCCTTCATCCGGGCGCTGTGCGAGGCGCAGGCGGCCCTGGCCGCGAAGGCCGCCAAGCCGGTCGCGGACTTCCCCCGCTTCCTGGACCACCAGGACGACGTCTACGCCGCCGTGGAGTCCGCCGCCCTCGACCGCCTGACCCAGGCACAGTCGATCGCCGGCAAGACCGAGCGCAACGACGCCACCGACGCGCTCAAGGACGAGGTGCTCGCGTCGCTGGCCGAGCAGTTCCCCGGGCGCGAGAAGGAGGTCTCGGCCGCCTTCCGCGCGCTCACCAAGAAGGTCGTCCGGCAGCGGATCCTGCGCGACAAGGTCCGCATCGACGGCCGCGGCCTGACCGACATCCGGCCGCTGTCGGCCGAGGTCGAGGTCCTCCCGCGGGTGCACGGCTCGGCGCTGTTCGAGCGCGGCGAGACCCAGATCCTGGGCGTGACCACGCTGAACATGCTGCGCATGGAGCAGCAGCTGGACACGCTCTCGCCGGTCAACCGCAAGCGCTACATGCACAACTACAACTTCCCGCCGTACTCCACCGGGGAGACCGGCCGGGTGGGCTCGCCGAAGCGCCGGGAGATCGGCCACGGCGCGCTGGCCGAGCGGGCGCTGCTGCCCGTGCTGCCCGACCGCGAGGAGTTCCCCTACGCGATCCGGCAGGTGTCCGAGGCGCTGGGCTCCAACGGCTCGACGTCCATGGGCTCGGTCTGCGCCTCCACCCTGGCGCTGCTCAACGCCGGCGTGCCGCTGCGCGCGCCGGTCGCCGGCATCGCCATGGGCCTGGTCTCCGACGAGGTCGACGGCAAGACCGAGTACGTCGCGCTGACCGACATCCTCGGCGCCGAGGACGCGTTCGGCGACATGGACTTCAAGGTCGCCGGCACCAAGGACTTCGTCACGGCCCTCCAGCTGGACACGAAGCTCGACGGCATCCCCTCCGACGTGCTGGCCCAGGCGCTGACCCAGGCCCGCGCGGCCCGGCTGCACATCCTCGACGTCATGGGCGAGGCCATCGACGGCCCCGACGAGATGAGCCCGTACGCCCCGCGGGTCACCACCGTGCGCATCCCGGTCGACAAGATCGGCGCGGTCATCGGCCCCAAGGGCCAGATGATCAACGCCATCCAGGACGAGACCGGCGCGGACATCACCATCGAGGACGACGGGACGATCTACGTCGGCGCCTCCGACGGTCCCTCGGCCCAGGCCGCGGTGGACCGGATCAACGCCATCGCCAACCCGCAGATGCCCAAGGTGGGGGAGCGCTTCCTCGGCACGGTCGTCAAGACCACGCCGTTCGGCGCCTTCGTCTCCCTGCTGCCCGGCAAGGACGGCCTGGTGCACATCAGCAAGCTCGGCGCCGGCAAGCGCATCGGCAAGGTCGAGGACGTCGTCAACGTCGGCGACAAGCTGCAGGTGGAGATCACCGACATCGACGCCCGCGGCAAGATCAGCCTGGTGCCGGTGGCGGCCGAGGGTGACGGCGCCGCCGACGCCGCAGCCCCGGCCGGTGACGCCGAGCCGGCACCCGCGGGGGCATGACCACGGGTCAGGCTGTGACCGGGGCCGGGACGGGCACTGCACCCGTCCCGGCCCCGGCCGGTGTCGGGGGGACCGCCGTCCTCGACGTCGACGAGGTCGGCGGCACCGTCGAGCGCACCGAGCTGCCCGGCGGGCTGCGGGTGCTCACCGAGACCATGCCCGGGGTGCTCTCGGCGACCGTCGGCATCTGGGTCGGCGTCGGGTCGCGGGACGAGACCGACACCGTCGCCGGGTCCTCGCACTTCCTCGAGCACCTGCTGTTCAAGGGCACCGGCAGCCGCAGCGCGCTGGAGATCGCCACGGCGATGGACGCCGTCGGCGGGGAGATGAACGCCTTCACCGCCAAGGAGCACACCTGCTACTACGCCAACGTGCTCGCCAGCGACCTGCCGCTGGCCGTCACCCTGCTCGGCGACCTGGTCACCGACGCGCTGAACACCGCCGCGGACCTCGAGAGCGAGCGGACGGTGGTGCTCGAGGAGATCGCCATGCGCGACGACGAGCCCTCCGACCTGGTGCACGACCTGTTCGCCGAGACCCTCTTCGGCGGGACGGCCCTGGGCCGGTCGGTGCTCGGCACCGTCGAGTCCATCGAGGCGCTGACCCGGGACGACGTCGACGGCTGGTACCGCCGGCGCTACACGGTGCCCTCGATCGTGGTCACCGCCGCCGGCCGGGTGACCCATCAGCAGGTGCTGGACCTGGTCACCGCGGCCTTCGGGTCGCGGCTGTCGGGTCCGGCGCGGCCGGCTGCGCTGCGGCAGGGCGAGGAGCGCGCGTCGACCACCCCGGCCCGGCCGACCGGCCTGGTCCGGCGGCGCACCGAGCAGACGCACCTGCTGCTCGGCTCGGTGGGCCTCGCCCGGGCCGACCAGCGGCGGTACGCGGCGGCGGTCATGGAGACCGCGGTCGGCGGGGGCATGAGCTCGCGGCTGTTCCAGGAGATCCGGGAGAAGCGCGGTCTGGTCTACAGCGTGGGGTCCGCGCTGTCCCACTACGCGGGCACCGGGTCCTTCTCGGTCTACGCCGGCTGCTCGCCCAAGCGGGTGCCCGAGGTGCTGCGGATCGTGCGCGAGGAGCTCGCCCGGGTGGCGGCCGAGGGCCTCACCACCGAGGAGGTCGTCCGCGGCCGCGGCCAGCTCAGGGGCGGTCTCGTGCTGGGGCTGGAGGACACCGGCTCGCGGATGAGCCGGCTGGGCAAGAGCGAGCTGTCCCACGGCGAGTACCTGCCGGTGCGCGAGGTGCTCGCCCGGCTCGACGGTGTCGACGAGGCGCAGGTCCGGGCGGTGGCCGCCGACCTGCTCGCCCGTGACACCTGCCTGGCGGTGGTCGGTCCCTACCGCGAGTCGGAGCTCGAGCGGCTCTGATGCCCCACCCCCACCCGGCCCTCGCCGTCCACGGCGCGCTCGCGCGTGGCGTGTTCGCCGTCGCCGTCCTGGTGTCGCTGGCGGTGCTGTTCGCCCCCGCGGACGACGTCCCGTCGGCGCCGCCGGGGGTGGACACGCTGGTGCACCTGCTGCTGTTCGCCGCCCTGGCGGCCAGCGGCCGGTGGGCCGGCGCCCGGGCCGGGACCCTCGCCTGGCTCCTGGTCGGCTACGCCGCGGTCAGCGAGGTGGTCCAGGGCGTGTCGGCTCTCGGGCGCTCGGCGTCGGTCGCCGACTGGGCCGCCGACGTCGTGGGCGTCCTCACCGGGCTGCTGGCCTGGACCTGGGCCGGCCGGCGCCGGACCGGCTGACCTGCTGTCTTGCACGGCGCCGTGCCGCCGGGAAGCCTGACCCGGTGACCACCAGCACCCCCGTCCCCGAGCAGCACGGCGCCACCGTCGAGGCGGGGGCCGCGCCCGTCGTCCCCGTCGGGGTGCTGGGCGCGCGGGGCCGGATGGGCACCGAGGTGGTCAAGGCGGTCACCGCCGCCGGGGACCTCGAGCTGGTGGCGATGGTCGACGCCGGCGACTGGCTGTTCGACGTGGCCAACGCCGGCGCGCAGGTGGTCGTGGACTTCACCCGGCCCGACGTCGTCATGGACAACATCCGCTTCTGCATCGACCACGACATCCACTGCGTCGTCGGGACGACGGGCTTCGACGAGGAGCGGCTGGCCACCGTGGCCGGCTGGCTGCGGGCCAAGCCGGACGTCGGCGTGGTGATCGCCCCGAACTTCGGCATCGGGGCGGTGCTGCTGATGCGCTTCGCCCAGGAGGCGGCCCGCTTCTTCCCGTCCACGGAGATCGTGGAGCTGCACCACCCGGGGAAGGTCGACGCCCCCTCCGGGACGGCGGCCCGCACCGCGCGGCTGGTCGCGGCCGCCCGGGACGCGGCCGGCCTGCCGCCATCCCCCGACGCGACGACCGACTCGCTGCCCGGGGCGCGCGGGGCCGACGTCGACGGTGTCCGCGTGCACGCGGTGCGGCTGACCGGCCTGGTCGCCCACCAGGAGGTGCTCATGGGGGCGGCGGGGGAGACCCTCACCCTCCGGCACGACTCCTACGACCGGGCCTCCTTCATGCCCGGGGTCCTGCTCGCGGTCCGGGAGGTCCGCCGGCGTCCGGGGCTGACCGTGGGGGTCGAGTCCCTCCTCGACCTGTGACGGCCGCCGCCCCCGCGCTCGACTTGCGCACCGCCCCCAGGTGTCGTGTATGGTCTCCTACGCGCCGGACGGGCCCGAGAGGGTCGCGGAGAGCACCCTCGAGGTGCGGGATCCGCGAACCGGCGTACAGTGGGACAAGCCGCGAGAGACGACGCCCGGAAGGGTCGAGTCGCTGCGCGTCCGCTCTTTGAGAACTCAACAGCGTGCCGAAAGTCAGTGCCAAGTATTTGACCCCTTTGTGGGTTCCTTTGGTTGATTGATCGAGAGCGTC
>NZ_FZOO01000011.1 GCF_900188375.1 Geodermatophilus pulveris
CATGGTCGAGCCTCGGCCCGTCGTCCGGCGTGACTTGCGACATCAGTCCGGTATGTCGTGCGACATCTGTCCGGGATGTCTTGAGCCAAGACACCGCCACCCCGACCACGGTCCGCCGTCCCTAGACTCGTGGGTCGACCCGGCGCCGCCCGGCGCCCGTCCCCGTCCGTCGATCGATCGAGGAGCACTGCCGCTGTGAAGAGCACCATCGAGGAACTGGGCCCCACGCGGGTCCGGATGGCGATCGAGGTGCCGTGGGGGGACCTGGACCACGCCTTCGCCGAGGTCTACAAGGAGCTGCGCAACCAGGTGCGCATCCCCGGCTTCCGCCCCGGCAAGGTGCCCAACCGGGTCATCGACACCCGCATCGGCCGCCCCGTGGTGCTCGAGCAGGTCGTCCAGCACGCCATCCCGGAGGTCTACTCCGAGGTCGTGCGCGAGAACCAGGTGCGTGTGCTCGGCCAGCCCGACATCGAGGTGACCCGCCTCGACGACAACGACACCCTCGCCTTCACCGCGGAGGTCGAGGTCGCGCCCAAGGTCGAGCTGCCCCCGCTGGAGGACCTCGCGGTCACCGTCGACGACGTCGAGGTCACCGACGAGGAGATCGACCAGCAGATCTCGGTCATGCGCGAGCGCTTCGGCATGCTCACCGCCGTCGAGCGCGCCGCCCAGGACGGCGACTTCGTCTCCATCGACCTCGAGGCCAAGCTCGACGGCGAGGTGCTCGAGGACGGCTCGACCACCGGGATGTCCTACGAGGTCGGCTCCGGCAACCTCATGGCCGGCCTGGACGACGCCGTCCGCGGGCTGTCCGCCGACGGGTCCGCCACCTTCCGGACCGCGCTCCTGCAGGGCCCGAACGCCGGGGAGTCCGCCGACGTCACCGTCACGGTCCGCTCGGTGAAGACCAAGGAGCTGCCGGAGCTGGACGACGAGTTCGCCTCCACCGCCAGCGAGTTCGACACCTTGGACGAGCTGCGGGACGACGTCCGCACCCGGCTGGCCCGCACCAAGGTGCTGCAGCAGGGCGCGCAGGCACGCGACAAGCTGGTCGAGCACCTGATCGCCACCGTCGAGGTGCCCATCCCGGAGAAGCTGGTCGAGCGCGAGATCGAGTGGCGCAACCAGGCCATGCAGAACGAGCTGCAGCAGGCCGGCATGGACTGGGACGGGTTCCTGCAGATGTCCGGCGTGGAGAGCCGCGAGGCCTACGAGGCTGACCAGCGCACGAACATCGAGCAGGCGGTGCGCACCCAGTTCATCCTGGACGCGATCGCCGACGCCCGTGAGGTCACCGTCGACAACGAGGACCTCTCCGCGCAGGTCATGGCCCAGGCCCAGCGCAACCGGATGAGCCCGGAGCAGTACGCCCAGCAGCTGCAGCAGGGCGGCAACATCGCCGAGTTCGTCGCCGACGTCCGCCGCACCAAGACCCTCGCCCAGCTGCTCGAGCAGACCACCATCACCGACGCCTCCGGCAACGCCGTCGACCTGGAGGCGCTGCGCCCGCGCACGGTCCAGGCCCCGGCCGCCGAGGACGCCGGCACCCCGGGCGACGACGCCACCGGGGAGCCCGACCTCGGCGACGCCGAGCCCGAGGACGCGACCGAGGACGCCCTCGGCGGGGACGCCGGCGACCAGGCACCCGAGGTCGCCGGGCCCGCCGGCGGGGACACCGCCCGCGCCTGAGCAGCCGCCCGCCGGCACCGACGCCGTCCCGCCCCGGACCCCCGGGGAGGGGCGGCGTCGCCCGTCCCGGGGGGCCCCGCTGCGCCGTCGGCGAACACCCCCCGCGCCGGGACTGCCCCCTCCTGCCCGCGCGTTAGGGTCGACGCAGACCCAGGTCGGCCCCGGGACACCGCGTCCCAGCGACGCCCCCGGTCCGGCACCACCGCCCGCCCAGCGAGACCGACTGCCCGACAGTCCAACGGAGGTCACCGCACCCGTGAGCACCAACCCGAACCAGGTGAGCGCGCCGCTCATGCGTGGCGCTGCCGGGGGGATGAACCTCGGCGACTCGGTCTACGAGCGCCTGCTGCGCGAGCGCATCATCTTCCTGGGCACCCAGGTCGACGACGTCATCGCCAACCAGCTCGCCGCCCAGATGCTGCTGCTGTCCGCCGAGGACCCCAAGCGCGACATCCACCTGTACATCAACTCGCCCGGCGGCTCGGTCAGCGCCGGCATGGCCATCTACGACACGATGCAGTTCATCGACTGCGACGTGGCCACCTACGGCATGGGCCTGGCCGCCTCGATGGGCCAGTTCCTGCTCACCGCCGGCACCAGCGGCAAGCGCTACGCCCTGCCGCACGCGCGGATCATGATGCACCAGCCCTCGGCCGGCGTCGGCGGCACCGCGGCCGACATCGCCATCCAGGCCGACCTGTTCCGGCGCACGAAGCGCGAGCTCAACGAGCTGCAGTCCTTCCACACCGGGCAGAGCATCGAGCAGATCGAGAAGGACTCCGACCGCGACCGCTGGTTCACCGCGCAGGAGGCCCTCGAGTACGGGTTCGTCGACCACGTGGTGAGCAAGGCGGCCATGACCGACAGCACCAACCCGGTCACCGACAACTGACGGTTCGGAGGAACTGACGTGAGCTTCGAGATGCCCTCCAGCCGTTACATCCTGCCCTCCTTCGTGGAGCGCACGAGCTACGGCATGAAGGAGTCCAACCCCTACAACAAGCTCTTCGAGGAGCGCATCATCTTCCTCGGGGTGCAGATCGACGACGCGTCGGCCAACGACGTGATGGCCCAGCTCATCACGCTGGAGTCCGCCGACCCGGACCGCGACATCACCATCTACATCAACTCCCCGGGTGGCTCCTTCACCTCGCTGATGGCCATCTACGACACGATGATGTTCGTCCGGCCCGACATCCAGACCGTCTGCATGGGCCAGGCCGCCTCGGCCGCCGCCGTCCTGCTGGCCGCCGGCACCCCCGGCAAGCGGCTGGCGCTGCCGTACTCCCGCGTGCTCATCCACCAGCCCTCCGGTGAGGCCGGCGGGCAGGTCTCGGACCTGGAGATCCACGCAGCGGAGATCCAGCGGGTGCGCTCGCAGATGGAGGACATCCTGGCCCGGCACACCGGCCGGACCGCCGAGCAGGTCCGCGCCGACATCGACCGGGACAAGATCCTGACCGCCGAGGAGGCCAAGGCCTACGGGATCGTCGACCAGGTCATCCAGAGCCGGAAGCTGAACGCGCTCCCGGGCTGACCCTCCGCATCGGGACGGGTCGAGTGCGCGCGTGTCGGGCGCTCGACCCGTACCGTCGGAGGACGCGGGGTGCACCACTGTCGGCGCCGCACCCGCCGGGCGAGTCATCACCCGGCGGGGTCGGTACCGGGAGGTACGGTCGGCGAGCGTTCGACCCCGGCCCCGTCGCCGGGAGGAGGGCCTCGCCGAGAGCGGGGCCGAGCACGGGACACCAGCACCAGTTCACAGGCAGGCACCTGATCCGGGAGCCTGGAATCCCCCCGAGGTGGAGGTCAGCAGGTGGCACGAATCGGTGAGAGCGGTGACCTGCTCAAGTGCTCGTTCTGCGGGAAGAGCCAGAAGCAGGTCAAGAAGCTCATCGCTGGCCCCGGGGTCTACATCTGCGACGAGTGCATCGACCTCTGCAACGAGATCATCGAGGAGGAGCTCTCGGAGTCGTCGGACCTCAAGTTCGACGAGCTGCCGAAGCCCAAGGAGATCCACGACTTCCTCGAGCAGTACGTCATCGGGCAGGACAAGGCCAAGCGGGCCCTGTCGGTCGCGGTCTACAACCACTACAAGCGGGTGCAGGCCGGCGGCGCGGGCGGCCGCGACGACTCCGTCGAGCTGGCCAAGTCCAACATCCTGCTGATGGGCCCGACCGGCTGCGGCAAGACCCACCTCGCGCAGACCCTGGCCCGGATGCTCAACGTCCCCTTCGCCATCGCCGACGCGACCGCGCTCACCGAGGCCGGCTACGTCGGTGAGGACGTCGAGAACATCCTGCTCAAGCTGATCCAGGCCGCCGACTACGACGTCAAGCGGGCCGAGACCGGGATCATCTACATCGACGAGGTCGACAAGATCGCCCGCAAGAGCGAGAACCCGTCGATCACCCGCGACGTCTCCGGCGAGGGCGTGCAGCAGGCGCTGCTGAAGATCCTCGAGGGGACGACGGCCTCGGTGCCCCCGCAGGGCGGCCGCAAGCACCCGCACCAGGAGTTCATCCAGATCGACACGACGAACGTGCTGTTCATCGTGGGCGGCGCCTTCGCCGGGCTGGAGAAGATCATCGAGCAGCGGGCCGGCAAGCAGGGCATCGGCTTCGGCTCGGAGGTCCGCTCCAAGAAGGAGATGGACGAGGCCAACACCTTCGCCGAGGTCATGCCCGAGGACCTGCTGAAGTTCGGCATGATCCCGGAGTTCATCGGCCGGCTGCCGGTCATCACCAGCGTCGAGAAGCTCGACCGCGACGCGCTGATGAACATCCTCACCGAGCCGAAGAACGCCCTGGTGCGCCAGTACCGGCGGCTGTTCGAGCTCGACGGGGTGGAGCTGGAGTTCACCGACGACGCGCTGGAGTCGATCGCCGACCAGGCCATCCTCCGCGGCACCGGCGCCCGCGGCCTCCGCGCGATCATGGAGGAGGTGCTGCAGTCGGTGATGTACGACGTCCCCAGCCGCGACGACGTCGCCTCCGTGGTGATCACCCGGGAGGTCGTGCTGGAGCACGTCAACCCGACGATCGTGCCCCGCAAGCCCAGCCGCGCCCCCCGCGAGAAGTCGGCCTAGCAGGCCGACCCCGCGCTGAGCGAGCCCGTCCCCGACCACCGGGGGCGGGCTCGCTGTCGTCCGGGGCGGGAGCGTGTGCGCCGGGGCCCCGTTCCACCGTCGCGAGTGGGGCCCGGGCGCACTCCGTCGCTGTCCACCGCGCCGGCCGCCGTCCACAGACCCGCCGACGGCGACTCCCGCGGCCCCGGCCGTGCCGAGGCTCGGCGCATGACCCACGACCCTGCTGCCCTCCTCGGCCCGGACGGGTGGGCCACCTGGGAGGCGCTCACCGCCCGCGTCGGGCGCGGGACCGTCACCCGCCTCGTCCGCTCGGGGCGGGTGGTCCGCCTCCAGCCCGGCGTCTACGCGCTGCCGGGCCCGGCCCGCGACTGGCGGCTCCGGATGGAGGCCGCGGTGCACGCCTGCGACGGCGTGGTCAGCCACCGGTCCGCCCTGGCGCTGTGGGGGCTCGCCCCGCCCGGTGGTTCGGTGCACCTGACGGTGGCGTGCACGCGGAGCGGCCGGGGCACCGCGGGCGTCGTCCTGCACCGCACGCGGCACCTCGACGACAGCACCCGGCGGGTCGACGGTCTGCCGGTGTCCTGCCCGGAGCGGGCCATCGTCGACGCCTGGGGCTCCCCGGCGGGCCTGAGCCGCGCCGACGTGCGGGCGGCCGCCATCGACGCCGTCCGACGGAGGCTGTGCGGGCCGCGCGAGCTGTGCCGGGAGGTCGAGCGCCGGCCGTGCCTGCCCGGGCGGGCCGAGCTGGTGGACCTGGTCCGGCTGCTGGCGGAGGGGTGCCGCAGCGAGCTGGAGATCTGGGGCTGCCTGAGGGTGCTGCGCGGGCCGGGCATGCCACGGTTCACCCAGCAGCGCCGGATCGAGGTGGCGGGGGAGACGTTCCTCCTGGACGCCGCCTACGACGAGGTGCAGCTCGCGGTCGAGATGGACGGCGCGGCCTGGCACGGCTCCCGGGCGCAGCGCGAGCAGGACATCCGGCGGGACGCGCTGGTGGCGACGGTCGGGTGGCAGACCCTGCGGTTCGGCTTCCGCCGGATGACCACCGAACCGCAGCGCTGCCGCGCGGAGGTCCTCGCCGTCCACACCGCCCGCCGGCGCCTGTTCGCCGCCGCCGAGCGTGGGCGCTGACGCCCCCGTTCCCACCACCGGACGGGGCGACGGCGCACACCCTCGCGCGGGGAGGCCCGCCCAGAGCCGGTGTCGTGCGCGGCGCGGCCGGCGATCCGCTGGCACCCTCGGCGGGGTGCGCGCCCTCACCGCCCTGCCCGACGCCGCGCGCGCCGCCTTCCGCAGCCGCGTCTCCGGTGACCCGACCGGCGCGCCCGACTGGGTCCGGGACATCGCCCGCGTCGGCACCGGGCCGGGCTGGTTCGAGCCGGACGGCGTGGTGTGGCGGGTGCACGGCGACCTGTCCACGCTGGTCGGGGGAGTGGCCGCGCTGCTCGGCCAGGCCGCGCACCCGCTGGCCCTGGCCGGGGTGCAGCGGCACTCGGCCTACCGCGAGGACCCGTGGAAGCGGCTGGCCGGCACCGCCCGCTGGCTGGTGGTGAGCACCTTCGGCTCCGCCGAGCTGGCCGAGCGGGAGGCCGCCCGGGTGCGCGACATGCACGACAGCGTCCGCGGCCGGGTCGCCGGCCGCCCCTACTCCGCGTCGGACCCGGTGCTGCTGCGCTGGGTGCACCTGGCCTTCACCGACGCGTTCCTCGCCGCCCAGCAGGCCGTCGGCCGCGACCTCACCGCCCGCTTCGGCCGCGGCTGGCCGGACGTCTACGTCGCCGAGTGGGCCCGCAGCGCGCACGCCCTCGGCGCAACCGACCTCCCGGGCAGCGCGGCCGAGCTGGCCGAGGCCCTGGCCGCGCACCGCCCCGAGCTGGCCCCCGTGCCGGAGTCGCTGCGGGACTTCCTCGCCGCACCGCCGGGCCTGAGCCCGCCCGAGCGGGTGTTCTACCGGGGCCTGTCCGGTGCCGCGGCGCACCTGGTCTCCCCGGCGGTCGCGCCGTGCGCCGGCGTCCCCGGCCGCGGCAGCGGCGGGACCGGCCGGATCACCGCGGCCCGGCTGCAGCTGCGCACCCTGCAGCTGGCCCTCGGCGGCCACAGCCCCTCCGAGGAGGCGGCGCGCTGGCGGCTGGGGCTCGGACCGGCGCCGGCCTGGGCGGCCACCGGAACCGCGGCCTGAGGCGGGTCAGGCCCCCGCGGGCGCCAGCACCACGTCCACCGTCAGCGGGCCGTCCCCGGCGGCCACGGTCAGCGACGCGATCCGGCCGGCGTCCACCAGGTCGCCGCGGGCGGCCTCCAGCAGCGGCACCTGACCGGCCGGCGCGGTCACCGTCGCGGACTCCACATCCGCGCGCATCGACACCTTGGCGTCGGACTTCGCCTTGCGCACCCCGCCCAGCGCGGCGGCCACCAGCGGCAGCACCGCCGGGTCCCCACCCGCGGGCAGCTCGCCGGCGGCCGGCCACGGGGCACGGTGCACCGAGCCGGCCTGCCACCAGGACCAGACCTCCTCGGTGACGAACGGCAGCACCGGGGCGAACAGCCGCAGCTGCACCGACAGCGCCAGCGCCAGCGCAGCCCGGGCGGACTCCGCGGCCGACCCGGTCCCGTAGGCGCGGGACTTCACCAGCTCCACGTGGTCGTCGCAGAACGACCAGAAGAACGCCTCGGTGACCTCCAGCGCGCGGGTGTAGTTGTGGGCCTCCATCGCCGCGGTCGCCTCGTCGACGACGCCGGCCAGCCCGGCCAGCAGCGAGAGGTCCACCGGCTCGGTCACCGCGTCCGCCGACGCCGAGGCCGACGCCCCCAGCCCCAGCACGAACTTGCCCACGTTGAGGATCTTGATGGCCAGCCGGCGGCCGACCTTCATCTGCGCCTCGTCGAAGGGGGAGTCCGCGCCCGGCCGGGCGCCAGCGGCCCGCCAGCGCACCGCGTCGGTGCCGTAGCGCTCCAGCACGTCGATCGGGGTGACCACGTTGCCCTTGGACTTCGACATCTTCTTGCGGTCGGGGTCGACGACGAAGCCGGAGATGGTGGCGTGCGTCCAGGGCACCGTGCCGTGCTCGAAGTGCGAGCGGACGACGGTGGAGAACAGCCAGGTGCGGATGATGTCGTGCGCCTGCGGGCGCTGGTCCATCGGGAAGACGTGCGCGAACAGCTCCGGGTCGGTGTCCCAGCCGCAGGCCACCTGCGGCGACAGCGACGACGTGGCCCAGGTGTCCATGACGTCGGGGTCGGCGGCGAACCCACCCGGCTTGCCGCGCTGGTCCTCGGTGTAGCCCTCCGGCACGTCGGACGACGGGTCGACCGGCAGCGCCGACTCCGGCGCCAGCAGGGGCTCGTCGAACACCGGCTCGCCGGCGTCGTCGAGGGCGTACCAGACCGGGAACGGGACGCCGAAGAACCGCTGCCGGCTGATCAGCCAGTCGCCGTTGAGGCCCTCGACCCAGTTCTCGTAGCGGTGCCGCATGTGCTCGGGCACCCAGCGGATCTCCCGGCCCCGGGCGAGCAGCGCCTCCCGCAGGTCGGCGTCCCGGCCGCCGTTGCGGATGTACCACTGCCGGGTGGTGACGATCTCCAGCGGCCGCTCGCCCTTCTCGAAGAACTTCACCGGGTGCGTGATCGGCCGCGGCTCGCCGTCGAGGTCACCGGACTCGCGCAGCAGCTCCACCATGCGGGCCTGCGCGCTGAACACGGTCTTGCCGGCCAGCTCGGCGTAGGGCGCCGCCGGGACGCCCGGCGGCGGCTCGGGCAGCAGCCGGCCGTCCCAGCCGACGACCGCGCGGGTGGGCAGCTGCAGCTCCCGCCACCAGGTGACGTCGTTGAGGTCGCCGAAGGTGCAGATCATCGCGATGCCCGAGCCCTTGTCCGGCTCGGCGAGGCGGTGGGCCACCACGGGCACCTCGACGCCGAACACCGGCGTCCGCACCGTGGAGCCGAACAGTGGCCGGTACCGCTCGTCGTCGGGGTGCGCGACCAGCGCGACGCAGGCGGGCAGCAGCTCCGGGCGGGTGGTCTCGATGAACACCGGGCCGTCGGGGGAGGAGAAGGCGATCCGGTGGTAGGCGCCGGGGCGCTCGCGGTCCTCCAGCTCGGCCTGCGCGACCGCCGTCCGGAAGGTGACGTCCCACAGCGTCGGCGCCTCCTGTGCGTAGGCCTCGCCGCGGGCCAGGTTGTGCAGGAAGGCGCGCTGCGCGGTCGCGCGGGAGGTCTCGGAGATCGTCCGGTACACGTTGGTCCAGTCCACCGACAGCCCGACGCGGCGCCACAGCTCGGCGAAGGCCTCCTCGTCCTCCGCCGTCAGCTGCTCGCACAGCTCGACGAAGTTGCGCCGGGACACCGGCACCTGCTCCTTGCCCGGCTTCGCGGGCGGGGCGAAGCCGTCGTCGTAGGGGAGCGAGGGATCGCAGCGCACGCCGTAGTAGTTCTGCACCCGCCGCTCGGTGGGCAGGCCGTTGTCGTCCCAGCCCATCGGGTAGAAGACGTGCCGGCCGCGCATCCGCTGGTAGCGGGCGACGATGTCGGTGTGCGTGTAGCTGAACACGTGCCCGACGTGCAGCGAGCCGCTGGCCGTCGGCGGCGGGGTGTCGATCGACCAGGTCTGCTCGCGCGGGGCGGCCAGCGCGGCCGCGCGGTCGAAGGCGTAGGTGCCGTCGGCCGCCCAGCGGGCGGTCCACCGCTCCTCGAGCCCGTCCAGCGACGGCTTGTCCGGTACGCCGGCCGACGCTCCCGGCGCAGCGGTGTCCGGGGTCGTGGTGTCGGCAGCCATGGGGGTCAGTCTAGGAAGTCGGCGGCTGGCATCCTGGGCAGGATGAGGAGCACCGGGACCGCCGACCTCGCCCGCGTCGAGGGCGAGCTGCTGGCCCGCTGGCCGGAGACCCGCCTGGAGCCCTCGCTCGGCCGGATCGCCGCCCTGGTGGACCTGCTCGGCTCCCCGCACCGGGCCTACCCCGTCGTCCAGGTGGCCGGCACCAACGGCAAGACGACGACGGCGCGGATGGTCGACGAGCTGCTGCGCGGCTTCGGCCTGCGGGTGGGCCGCTTCACCAGCCCGCACCTGCAGTCGGTGCGCGAGCGGATCGTGCTCGACGGCGAGCCGGTCAGCCCCGAGCGCTTCGTGGAGACCCACGACGACGTCGCGCCCTACGTGCGGATGGTCGACGCCGCTGGCGGGCACCCGATGAGCTTCTTCGAGGTCATGGTGGGCATGGCCTACGCCACCTTCGCCGAGGCCCCGGTCGACGTCGCCGTCGTCGAGGTGGGCATGGGCGGCACCTGGGACGCCACCACCGTCGTCGACGCCCGCGTCGCCGTCGTCACCCCCGTGGCGCTGGACCACGCCGAGTACCTCGGCCCGGACGTCGGCACCATCGCCGGGGAGAAGGCCGGGGTGATCAAGCGCGACGCCGTCGCGGTGCTGGCCCGCCAGCAGCCCGCGGCGCTGGACGCGCTGGTCCGCCGGGCCGTCGAGGTGGAGGCGGTGGTCGCCCGGGAGGGCACCGAGTTCGGGGTGCTGGAGCGGCGGGTCGCCGTGGGCGGGCAGCAGGTGCGGCTGCAGGGCCTGGGCGGGGAGTACGCGGAGGTGTTCCTGCCGCTGTTCGGCGCCCACCAGGCGCAGAACGCCGCGACCGCGCTGGCCGCCGTCGAGGCGTTCCTCGGCGCGGGCGCGGGCACCGGGCCGATCGACCAGGAGACCGTGCGCGCCGCGTTCGCCGCCGTCCGGTCGCCGGGCCGCCTGGAGCGGGTGCGCACCAGCCCGACGGTGCTGGTGGACGCCGCGCACAACCCCGCCGGCATGGCCGCGACGGTCGAGGCGGTCCGCGAGTCCTTCGACTTCACCCGGCTGGTCGGGGTGGTCGGCGTGGTCCACGGCAAGGACGTCGAGGGGATGCTGCGCGAGCTGGAGGGCGTCTGCGCCGAGCTGGTGGTCACCCAGAACGCCTCGCCGCGGGCGATGCCGGCCGACGAGCTGGGCGCGCTGGCCGTCGACGTCTTCGGCGCCGGCCGGGTCAGCGTCTCCCCGCGGCTGCCCGAGGCCCTCAGCGAGGCGATCGAGCTGGCCGAGGCCGGCCCGGACGACGCCCTCGGCGGCTCCGGCGTGCTGGTCACCGGCAGCGTCGTCACCGCCGGCGAGGCCCGCACGATCCTCGGCCGGAGCCAGGCGTGACCGAGCTCGCGAGGTCACGCATGGGTGGAGCACCGCGCGGCACGGCGTCGACGAGCGCCAGCGAGGAGACGCCGTGACCGCGCCGGACCCGGTGCGGGCGGCCCGTGCGCTGCGCGGTGCCGCGGCCGCGGTGCTCGTGCTCGAGGGCATCGCCGTGCTGTTCGTGCCACGGGGCATCGCCCAGACCGGCGACGGTCTCGGCGGCCTGGAGCTGACCCTGCTGCTGGCGCTGGCTGCCGTCCTCGTGCTGGCCAGCGGGGTGCAGCGCCGTCCGCAGGGCCTGGTGGTGGGCACCGCGCTGCAGGTGCCGCTGCTGCTCACCGGTCTGATCAACGGCGCCATGTGGTTCGTCGGCGGCGTCTTCGTGCTCATCTGGCTGTACCTGCTGCAGATCCGCAAGGAGCTGCTGGGCTCCCCGTTCGGGGAGCCCGGCCCGCCGGTCAGCGGCGGGGCGTGACCGTGGCGCTGCCCTTCGACCGGGGGCCGGCACCCGCCTCGTTGACCGCGGCGACCTTGAACCAGTAGCCGGTGCCGTTGCGCAGCCCGGTCACGGTGACCCGGGTGGCGCTGCCGCGGGCGGTGACGGTCTTGACCAGGGTGCTGCCGCGGTAGGCGCGCACGGTGTACCCGGTGACCGGGGCGCCGCCGGTGACGGTGGGGGCGGCCCAGCGGACGACGACGGAACCGTCGCCGGCGAACGGCCGCCAGATGGCCGGGGCCCCGGGCACGGTGCGCGGGGTGGCCGTGGCGCTCAGCGCGGAGGGACGGCCGGCACCGGCGACGTTGACCGCGGTGACGGTGAACCGGTAGCCGGTGCCGTTCGTCAGGCCCGTCACGGTGACCCGGGTGGCGCTGCCGCCGGCGGTGACGGTCTTGACCAGGGTGCTGCCGCGGTGGGCGCGCACGGTGTACCCGGTGACCGGGGCGCCGCCGGTGACGGTGGGGGCGGCCCAGCGCACGACGACCGAGCCCACGCCGGCGAACGGCTTCCAGATCGCGGGCGCACCGGGCGCCGAGGCCACCGTGCCGGTGGACTCCAGGCTGTTGCCGGCCTGCACGGCGCGGACGGCATCGACCAGGCCGTGGCCGAACCAGTCGTCGCGGCCGGCGGTGCCCAGGTCGGTCGTGCTCGCGACCAGCGCCCGCTCCACCTGGTCGGGCGTGAGGCCGGGGGCGGCCGCCTCGACCAGCGCGGCCACGCCGGCCACGTGCGGGGACGCCATCGACGTGCCGTTCAGGGAGGCCAGGCTGCCGTCCAGGTGGGTGGACAGGATCCCGACGCCCGGCGCGGCGAGGTCGACGGTGCTGCCGGAGTTGGAGAACGAGGCCCGGGCCTGCTGCGCGTCCACGGCTGCCACGCTGATGACCCCCGGCTCCGCGGCCGGGTAGGACGGGGTCGAGGTGTTGTCGTTGCCGGCCGCGGCGACGACCGTCACGCCCCTGGAACGCGCGTAGTCCACGGCGGAGGCGAACAGCCCGGCGCCGCCCGGCCCGCCCAGCGACATGTTGATGACGTCGGCGCCGTTCTCGGCGGCCCAGATGATCCCGCTGTTCACCGCGCTGGAGGAGCCGGACCCGTCGTCCCCGAGGACCTTGACCGGCATGACCCGCACCCCGTGCGCCACGCCCTCGACGTCGGACGCGGCGTCCGCGGCGACGGTGCCGGCCACGTGCGTGCCGTGCCCCTGCCGGTCGGTGGTGTCCAGCTCCCCGCCCGGCGAGGTGGTGAAGTTGCGCCCCGGCACGAGGACGCCGGCCAGCTCCGGGTGCGGCGCGACACCGGTGTCCAGGACGGCGACGACGACGCCCGACAGCGGGCCGTCGACCCCGGCGCGGGCGGCCTCGGAGCGCACCATCTCGTTGCCGTACTGGCGGTGGGCGCCCCCCAGCGCGCGGACGACGACCGAGACGGCGGCGGACTCGACGGCCGGCTGGTCCTCGAGCAGCTCGGCGGCCGCGGCGGCGTCGGTGCGCGAGTCGGCGTCCAGCGTGACGATCTCCGGGCCGTCGGGCGTCACCACGAAGGCCTCGAGCGGGACGCCGGTCCCGGTGGTGAGCGTGGACAGCGCCTGCTCCTCGCTCGCGGAGAGCTCGGCGTCGAGCACCGCGGGGACGTCCACGCCGGCGCCGGCCGGCGTCTCGGCCAGGGCGGGTGCGACCGGGGAGACCACGGTCAGGACCAGGGCCGTGCCGACGACGAGGGACCGCGCTCGGGTGCTCACCCGGTGGTCTTCGGCACGGGGACCCCCGACCTCCATCCCCCGGACGAGGGAGCCGGGGCGTCCCCGGGCCACCGCGTAGGCTGCCCGCTCGTGTCCGCCCCCGCGCCCGAGCGCACCCTGGTCCTCGTCAAGCCCGACGGCGTCGCCCGCGGCCTGGTCGGCGAGGTGATCTCGCGCCTGGAGGCCAAGGGCCTGCGCCTGGTCGCCGCCGAGCTGCGCACGCTGACCCGCGACGTGGCCGAGGAGCACTACGGCGAGCACCGCGAGCGGCCGTTCTTCGGCTCGCTGGTCGACTTCATCACCGGCGGCCCGCTGCTCGCGCTCGTCGTCGAGGGCCCGCGGGCGGTCGAGGCCTTCCGCGCGCTGGCCGGCGCCACCGACCCGGTCACGGCTGCGCCCGGCACCATCCGCGGCGACCTCGGCCTCGAGGTGCAGGAGAACATCGTCCACGGCTCGGACTCCCCGGAGTCCGCGGCCCGCGAGATCGGCCTGTTCTTCCCCGGCCTCGGCTGACCGGGCCACCGCGGTCCGGAACCCGGTCGTTCCCGTCCCCGGCCGTCGCTACGGTGCGGGGGTGCAGCAGGACGGGGCGTTGATCCGCGCCCGGGGCCTGGTGAAGCGCTTCGGCGGCTTCACCGCGGTCGACGGCATCGACGTGGACGTCGCACCGGGGGAGGCCTTCGGCTTCCTCGGGCCCAACGGCGCCGGCAAGAGCTCCACCATGCGCATGATCGGTGCGGTGTCGCCGCCGACATCGGGGGAGCTGCGTGTCCTGGGCCTCGACCCGTCGGCCGACGGCCCGGCGATCCGCGCCCGGCTCGGCGTCGTCCCGCAGACCGACAACCTCGACGTGGAGATCACCGTCGAGGAGAACCTGCTCGTCTACGGCCGCTACTTCGGGTTGCCCCGGCCGCTGCTGCGCGAGCGCGCCCGGGAGCTGCTGGAGTTCGTGCAGCTGTCCGACCGGGCCGGCGACCGGGTGGAGCCACTGTCCGGCGGCATGAAGCGGCGGCTCACCATCGCCCGCGCGCTGGTCAACGAGCCGGACGTCGTCCTGCTCGACGAGCCGACCACCGGCCTGGACCCGCAGGCCCGGCACGTGCTGTGGGAGCGGCTCTACCGGCTCAAGCAGCGGGGGGTCACCCTCGTGCTGACCACGCACTACATGGACGAGGCCGAGCAGCTGTGCGACCGGCTGGTGGTCATGGACAAGGGGCGGATCGCCGCGGAGGGGTCGCCGGCGGAGCTGATCCGGCGGTACGCCACGCGGGAGGTGCTGGAGCTGCGTTTCCCGGTGCTGGAGGGCCAGCCCGGCCCGGAGCGGTACGTGCCCGACCTCGACCCGGTCGTGCGGCAGGGCGCCGTCGAGCGGGTCGAGGTGCTGCCCGACCGGCTGCTGCTGTACACCCCGGACGGCGACGCCGCGCTGTCGGCGGTGACCGGCAGCGGCCTGCACCCGCTGTCCAGCCTCGTGCGCCGCAGCTCGCTGGAGGACGTCTTCCTCCGGCTGACCGGCCGGACCCTGGTCGACTGACGTGGCGGCCCGCGACGCGATCATCAGCCCCGGCGCCCTCGCCGTCGCCGAGCAGCGGCTCACCGCCTACCGGCACTTCTGGCGCAGCAGCCTGGTCAGCAGCGTGCTGGAGCCCGCGCTGTTCCTCGCCGCCATGGGGCTGACCCTGGGCGTGCTGGTCGACCGGGGCACCGGGCTGCCGGACGGGGTGGCCTACCTGTCCTTCCTGGCGCCGGGCCTGCTCGCCGCGGCGGCGATGCAGCTGGGCAGCTTCGAGTCGACCTACCCGGTGCTCGGGGCGATCAAGTGGCAGAAGACCTACGAGGCGGTGCTGGCGACGCCGGCCGGCGTCCGGGACCTGCTGGTCGGGCACCTGCTGTACGTCGCGTTCCGGGTGGGGACGTCGGCCGCGCTGTTCCTCGGCGTGCTGGTGCTCTTCGGGGCCGCCGACAGCCTGTTGGTGCTGCTCGCGCTGCCCGCGGCGCTGCTCACCGGCATGGCGTTCGCCGCCCCCGTCACGGCGTTCTCCGCGACGCTGGAGAACGACCCCGGCTTCGCCGCGCTGCAGCGGTTCGGCATCCTGCCGATGTTCCTGTTCTCCGGCACGTTCTTCCCGGTCGCCCAGCTGCCGGCCTTCTTCGAGGCGGTCGCGTACGCCACGCCGCTGTGGCACGGGGTCTCCCTCGCCCGGGGCCTGGCGCTGGGCACGATCGAGGCGGGGCCGGCGCTGCTGCACGTCGGCTACCTGCTCCTGTGGTCCGTGGTCGGGGCCGCGCTGGCCGTGCGCACCTTCACCCGGAGGCTCGTCACGTGACCGCCGTCGAGGTCGCCCCCGGCCCCCGGCCGCAGGCGCTGCTCTGGCGGGTCTTCCCGCTGTACCCGTTCTCCGCCCGTCGCGCCGGGCACCTGGTGTCCCGCAACCTGCTGGTCGCCCGCCGCACCTGGGTGCTGTTCGTCTCCGGGCTGTTCGAGCCGTTCTTCTACCTGCTCTCGATCGGCGTCGGCATCGGCGGCCTGGTGGGCACCGTCGTGACCGACGACGGCGCGGCGATCAGCTACCAGGCGTTCGTGGCGCCGGGCCTGATGGCCGCGGCGGCGATGAACGGCGCGATCTACGACTCGGTCTTCAACCTCTTCTTCAAGCTGAAGTACAGCAGGCTCTACGACGCCGTCCTCGCCACGCCGCTGTCCGCGGCCGACGCGGCGGTGGGGGAGACGGCCTGGTCGCTGATCCGCGGGGCCACCTACTCGGCGGCGTTCCTGGTGGTGATGACCCTGCTGGGGCTGGTCGGGTCGTGGTGGGCGCTGCTGGCCCTGCCCGCGGCGGTCCTCATCGGCTTCGCCTTCGCCGCGGTCGGCCTGACCGCGGCCACGTTCCTGCGCGGCTGGCAGGACTTCGAGTTCGTGCAGCTGGTGCTGCTGCCGCTGTTCCTGTTCTCGACCACCTTCTACCCGCTGTCGACCTATCCGGGGCCGCTGCAGGTCGTCGTCCAGTGCACGCCGCTCTACCACGGCATCGAGCTGGTCCGCGGCCTGGTCACCGGCGACGTCGGCTGGTCGCTGCTCGGCCACGTCGGCTACCTCGCCGGGATGGGCCTGGTCGCGCTGGCGATCGGCGCCCGGCGCCTGGGCGGCCTGCTGCTGAGGTGACGCCCGGCGGGAGCCGGCCGACTACCCTGGTCGGGTCATGAACGGTGAATCGCTGTACCCCCGTCTCGAACCGCTGCTCGCCCAGGTGCAGAAGCCGATCCAGTACGTCGGCGGTGAGCTCAACGCGCAGGTCAAGGCGTGGGACGACGTCGCCGTCCGCTGGGCGCTGATGTACCCGGACGCCTACGAGGTGGGGCTGCCCAACCAGGGCCTCATGATCCTCTACGAGGTGCTCAACGAGCGGCCCGACGCCCTGGCCGAGCGCACCTACGCCGTCTGGCCCGACCTCGCCGCCCTCATGCGCGAGGCCGGCGTCGGCCAGTTCACCGTCGACCTCCACCGCGCCGTCCGCGACTTCGACGTCCTCGGCGTCAGCTTCGCCACCGAGCTCGGCTACACCAACCTGCTCGAGGCCCTCGACCTCGCCGGTGTCCCGCTGCACGCGGTCGACCGCGACGAGACGCACCCGGTCGTCGTCGCCGGCGGGCACGCCGCGTTCAACCCCGAGCCGGTGGCCGACTTCGTCGACTGCGCCGTCCTCGGCGACGGCGAGCAGGTCGTCGGCGACGTCACCGACGTGGTCGCGGCGTGGAAGGAGCAGGGCCGCCCCGGCGGGCGGGTCGAGCTGCTGGCCCGGCTGGCCCGGGTGGACGGCGTCTACGTGCCGCGCTTCTACGCGGTCTCCTACGCACCCGACGGCGCCATCGCGGCCGTCACGCGCACCCGGGACGACGTCCCCGCGCGGGTCGGCAAGCGCACCGTCATGGACCTCGACGAGTGGCCCTACCCGAAGACCCCGCTGGTGCCGCTGGCCGAGTCCGTGCACGAGCGGATGAGCGTGGAGATCTTCCGCGGCTGCACCCGCGGCTGCCGGTTCTGCCAGGCCGGGATGATCACCCGCCCGGTGCGCGAGCGGACCATCACCGGCATCGGCTCGATGGTCGACCAGGGGCTGCGCGCCACCGGCTACGAGGAGGTCGGGCTGCTGTCGCTGTCCAGCGCCGACCACTCCGAGATCGGGCAGGTCGCCAAGGAGCTCGCCGACCGCTACGAGGGCACCAACACCGGGCTGTCGCTGCCGTCGACCCGGGTGGACGCCTTCAACGTCACCCTGGCCAACGAGCTGTCCCGCAACGGCCGCCGCTCCGGGCTGACCTTCGCCCCCGAGGGCGGCAGCGAGCGGATCCGCCGGGTGATCAACAAGACCGTGTCCAAGGAGGACCTGGTCCGCACGGTCACCACCGCCTACGCCAACGGCTGGCAGCAGGTGAAGCTCTACTTCATGTGCGGCCTGCCGACCGAGACCGACGAGGACGTGCTGGAGATCGCCGAGCTCGCCGTCGAGGTCATCCGCGCCGGCCGGGAGGCCAGCGGGCGCAGGGACATCCGCTGCACCGTCTCCATCGGCGGCTTCGTGCCCAAGCCGCACACGCCGTTCCAGTGGGCCGGGCAGGCCGGCGCGGACACCATCGACCACCGGCTGCGGGTGCTGCGGCAGGCCATCAACGCCGACCGGCGCATCGGCCGCTCCATCGGCCTGCGCTACCACGACGGCAAGCCCGGGGTGGTCGAGGGCCTGCTGTCCCGCGGCGACCGCCGCGTCGGCCGGGTGATCGAGCGGGTGTGGCGCGAGGGCGGCCGGTTCGACGGCTGGAGCGAGCACTTCTCCTACGAGCGCTGGACCGCCGCCGCGGCCGCGGAGCTGGCGCCGCTCGGCGTCGACCTGGACTGGTACACCACCCGCGAGCGCGGCCAGGACGAGGTGCTGCCCTGGGACCACCTGGACTCCGGGCTGGACAAGGAGTGGCTCTGGGACGACTGGCAGGACGCCCTGCGCGAGGAGGAGGTCGCCGACTGCCGGTGGACCCCCTGCTACGACTGCGGCGTCTGCCCGACCAACGGCACCGAGATCCAGACGGGGCCGACCGGGCGCAGCCTGCTGCCGCTCACGGTCGTCCGGTAGTGGCCCGCCAGCCCGAGGGCCCGCCGCCGCCCCCGGCGGTGCAGAAGCTGCGGCTGCGCTACGCCAAGCGCGGGCCGCTGCGCTTCGCCTCGCACCGCGACCTGGCCCGGGCCCTGGAGCGGGCGCTGCGCCGGGCGCGGGTGCCCATGGCGTTCTCCGCCGGGTTCAGCCCGCACCCGAAGATCTCCTACGTGGGGGCCGCGCCCACGGGGGCGGCCAGCGAGGCCGAGTACGTGGAGATCGGCCTCACCGAGCGGTGCGACCCCGAGGCGGTGCGGGCCGCGCTGGACGCCTCGCTGCCCCCGGGCGTCGACGTCCTCGAGTGCGTGGAGGCCCTGGCACCGGGGTCGCTGGCCGACCGGATCGACGCCGCCGTCTGGCGGGTGGAGCTGCCCGGCGTGGCGCCCGCGGAGCTGGCCGCAGCGGTCGAGGCGCTCCTCGCCGCCGAGCAGGTCACCGTCGCCAAGCGCACCAAGAACGGCCTCCGGGACGTCGACGCGCGGCCCGCCGTGGCCGGCGCCTCGGCGGGCGGGGAGGCAGGTTGTGCCATACTGCACATGGTCGTCCGGCAGGTGACGCCCGCCGTTCGACCCGACGACGTGTTGGCCGCCCTGGCTGCCGTCGCCGGTCTGCGCCCGCCGTCGCCCCCACGGGCCGTGCGTGAGGCGCAAGGCCGGCTCGACGACAGTGGGACCGTGGCCGACCCGTTGGGCCCGGACCGCGACGCGGGCGCCCGCTGCCAGGGGGAGCCCGCCACGGTCTGACCCGTGGACCCCGGGTCCGCACGCCGTCGAGCGGCACGGCTGCCAGACGTGACGCACCCCGAGATCTCGCACCACCCGCACCACCGGAGCCCGGCCGCGGCGACACCTCGCCCGGGCACCGGCCCCAGACTTCGCGGGACGGACCTGCCGCCGCACCCGGCGCGGGACCGACCCGCCCCACCCGTGCTCCTGCGCGGCCGCCCGTCCTCGCGATCGGGCGCCCGGGAGCACCACACAGGAGGCGAGCCACGCGTGGCCGACCAGACACCCGACAGCACCACCACCACCGACGAGGGCCTCGAGCCCGCGGCCCCGCCCCAGGGCGGTGAGACCCCGGCGGCCGAGGAGGAGCTCCTGGCCGCCGAGGCCGGCGAGGACGACGACGCGGGCGAGCAGGCCGCCGCCGAGGGGGAGGCGCCCGCGCAGGAGCCCGCGGCGGCGGGGCCCGTGACCGCCGAGCCCCCGGCCGCCGAGTCCGAGGAGCCCCCGGTCTCCCGCTTCGGCGCCCAGTTCAGCTCGCCGGAGCCGACCGCGGTCATCGCCCGCCCCCGCCGGCGGGCCACCCGGCCGGCCGCCGCGGCCGACCCGGACGTCGGCGCCGCCGCGCCGCCCGCCCCCGCCATCCCGGCGTTCGTCAGCTTCGTCGCGCCCACCGGGACCGACGTGCCGGCCCCGCCGCGCCGGCGCAGCCGCCGCCCGGTGGCCGAGTCGCCGACGGTGGAGGACACCGACGCCGAGCCGGCCGAGGACCTCGACGAGGAGACCCCGGCGCCCCGCTCCCGGCGCGGCCGCTCCCGCCGCCGCTCCGGTGCCGAGGACGCCCCCGCACCGGCCGAGGACACCCGGGCCGACGAGGACGTGGCCGAGGAGGACACGGCCGACGAGGACGCCACCGCCGGCGAGGACACCGACGACACCGGTGCCGGCAGCAGCCGGCGGCGCCGCCGGGGCCGCCGCGGCCGCGGCCGGGCCCGCACCGGCGAGGACGCCACGGACGGCGACGACGACACCGACGAGGACACCGGCGACGAGCGCGGTGCCGACGACGCCGACGAGGACGCCGACACCGGCGAGGACACCGCCGAGGACGACGAGGGCGGGTCGAGCACCCGCCGCCGCCGCCGTCGCCGCCGCCGGGGCGGCAGCAGCGAGCCCGTGGAGGCCGCCGCCGACGGCGACGACGACCGCCCCGAGCGGGCCGGCCGCAACGGCCGCACCACCAGCGACGACGACGTCCGGGGCGTCGCCGGCTCCACCCGGCTGGAGGCCAAGCGGCAGCGCCGGCGCGACGGCCGGGACAGCGGCCGCCGCCGCGCGCCGATCCTCACCGAGTCGGAGTTCCTGGCCCGCCGCGAGGCCGTCGACCGCCGGATGGTCATCCGCCAGCGGGGCGAGCGCACCCAGATCGCCGTCCTCGAGGACGACGTGCTCGTCGAGCACTACGTGACCCAGGCGCAGGCGACGTCCTTCGCCGGCAACGTCTACCTCGGCCGGGTGCAGAACGTGCTGCCCAGCATGGAGGCGGCGTTCGTCGACATCGGCAAGGGCCGCAACGCGGTGCTCTACGCCGGCGAGGTCAACTGGGACGCCGCCGGCCTGTCCGGCAAGCAGCGCTCCATCGAGCAGGCGATGAAGTCCGGCGACAAGGTGCTCGTCCAGGTCACCAAGGACCCGATCGGCCACAAGGGCGCGCGGCTGACCCAGCAGGTCAACCTGCCCGGCCGGTTCCTGGTCTACGTGCCCGGCGGGTCGATGACCGGCATCAGCCGCAAGCTGCCCGACACCGAGCGCACCCGGCTCAAGGACATCCTCAAGAAGATCGTCCCCGAGGACGCCGGCGTCATCATCCGCACCGCCGCCGAGGGCGCCTCGGCCGACGAGCTCACCCGCGACGTGGCCCGGCTGCAGGCGCAGTGGGAGGTCATCCGGACGAAGGCCGAGTCCTCCTCCAGCGCCCCGGCGCTGCTCTACGGCGAGCCGGACCTGGCCATCCGGGTCATCCGCGACGTCTTCAACGAGGACTTCAAGGAGCTCGTCGTCCAGGGCGACGACGCCTGGGACACCGTCGAGGCCTACGTCGCGCACGTCTCCCCCGAGCTGTCGGGGCGGCTGACCCGGCACACCGGCGAGGGCGACGTCTTCCGCGACCTGCGCATCGACGAGCAGCTGGCCAAGGCGCTGGACCGCAAGGTGTGGCTGCCGTCGGGCGGCTCGCTGGTCATCGACCGCACCGAGGCGATGACCGTCGTCGACGTCAACACCGGCAAGTTCACCGGCTCCGGCGGCAACCTCGAGCAGACCGTCACGCGCAACAACATGGAGGCGGCCGAGGAGATCGTCCGCCAGCTCCGGCTGCGCGACATCGGCGGCATGATCGTCATCGACTTCATCGACATGGTGCTGGAGAGCAACCGCGACCTGGTGCTGCGCCGGCTCACCGAGTGCCTGGGCCGCGACCGCACCAAGCACCAGGTCGCCGAGGTCACCTCGCTGGGCCTGGTGCAGATGACCCGCAAGCGGGTCGGCCAGGGCCTGCTGGAGGTCTTCTCCGAGCCGTGCGAGCACTGCCGCGGCCGGGGCGTCGTCGTGCACGTCGACCCGGTGGACGACAAGCGCCGCGGGGGCGGCGGGACGCCGGCGGCCAACGGCAGCGGCAACGGCCGGCGCGAGCAGCCGCGCGGCGACCGTGGCCGCGACACCGGCGCCCGGCCCGCCGAGGAGACCCCCGACCCGGTGGCCGCGGCCCCCACGGCCCCCGCGGAGGGGGCCCCCGCGGTCGACGGCTCCGACGGCGACGGCCAGCGCTCCGGCGGCGGCCGACGCAACCGGGGACGGCGCAACCGCGGCCAGTCCGGCGAGGACCGTGCCGCCGAGGACGCCGCCGTCCTCACCGCGACCCTCGACGAGGACACCGACGGGGTCGCCGAGCCCGACGCCGCGCCGGAGGAGGCGGTGGAGCCGGTGGAGCCGGTGGCCGAGCAGATCGGCACCCCGTTCGCCGCCGAGCCGGCCGCCGGGCAGCCCGCGCCGCCGGCCGACGACGAGGCCGTCCCGGCCGGCGCCGGTCCCGACGACCCCGGCCCGGTGGACGCCGACGAGGAGCCGGAGGCCGGGCAGGCGGTGGCCGAGGAGCCGGCCGCCGAGGCGCCGGTCACCCGCCCGCGCCGGCGCCGGGCCGCCAGCCGACCGGCGGGCCCGCCGGCGTCCTGACACCTGCACCCCGCGCCGAGCGGGTGCGCCGGGGCTCCCTTCCCCGCCCGGGAGCGGGGCCCCGGCGCACACGCTGCCGGTCGGGCGGAGGAGCCGGGACCGTGTTCGACCCCCTTCCGGCCGCTCGGGTACGCTGGTCGGGTTGCACCGCCCCGGTACGGCGCACCCGCGGGTGCGCACCTGGGAGGCGGGCAGCCCGTCCAGCACCCGGCGCGCAGCGTCCGGGCGCACGCAGGACACGACAGAGGCGATCGAGGAGTCTAGTGGTGTACGCAGTCGTCAAGGCCGGTGGCCGGCAGCACAAGGTCGCCGTGGGCGACCGGTTCACGGTCAACCGTCTCGTGGGTGAGGCGGGCGACTCCGTCACCCTCCCGGCCCTGCTCCTGGTCGACGGCGAGACCGTCACCAGCGACGCGGAGACCCTGGCCGGCGTGACCGTGACCGGCGAGATCGTCGGCCACGGCAAGGGCCCGAAGATCCGCATCCACAAGTTCAAGAACAAGACCGGCTACCACAAGCGCCAGGGGCACCGTCAGCCGCTGACCGACGTGGTCGTCCGCGACATCACGAAGGGCTGACGCCGACATGGCACACAAGAAGGGCGCCTCGTCGTCCCGGAACGGCCGCGACTCCAACGCCCAGCGCCTGGGCGTCAAGCGCTTCGGCGGCCAGGTCGTGAAGGCCGGCGAGATCATCGTCCGCCAGCGCGGCACCCACTTCCACCCGGGCCTGGGCGTCGGCCGCGGCAACGACGACACCCTGTTCGCGCTGCAGCCCGGCTCGGTCACCTTCGGCACCAAGCGGGGGCGCAAGACCGTCTCCATCACCGCCGTCGGCGCCTAGGCACCCGCAGCTGACGCCCACGAGCGCACGGGCCCCCGGCCCGTGCGCTCGTGGCACGTGACAACGAGGAAAGAGGCGGCGCGGACATGGCCGCTTTCGTCGACCGCGTGGTCGTGCACGTGGCCGCCGGCAACGGCGGGCACGGGGTCGCGTCGGTCCACCGGGAGAAGTTCAAGCCCCTCGGCGGCCCCGACGGGGGCAACGGCGGCAACGGCGGGGACGTCGTCCTCGAGGTCGACCCCAGCGTGCACACGCTGCTGGACTTCCACCACCGGCCGCACCAGAAGGCCGGCAACGGCCGCCCCGGCGAGGGCAGCAACCGGCACGGCGCCCGCGGGGAGGACCGCGTGCTGCGGGTCCCCGCCGGCACCGTGGTCAGCACCCCCGACGGCCGGGTGGTCGCCGACCTCATCGGCGCCGGCACCCGCGTCGTCCTCGCGCACGGCGGCAAGGGCGGCCTGGGCAACGCCGCGCTGGCCAACGCCCGCCGCAAGGCGCCCGGGTTCGCGCTGCTCGGCGAACCCGGCGAGGCTCTCGACGCGGTCATCGAGCTCAAGAGCATCGCCGACGTCGGCCTCGTCGGGTTCCCGTCGGCCGGCAAGTCCTCGCTGATCGCCGCCATGTCCGCGGCCCGGCCCAAGATCGCCGACTACCCGTTCACCACGCTGGTGCCCAACCTCGGCGTGGTCCGCGCCGGCGACACCGTCTTCACGATGGCCGACGTCCCCGGCCTGATCCCCGGCGCCTCGGAGGGCCGCGGGCTGGGCCTGGAGTTCCTCCGCCACATCGAGCGCTGCGCGGTCCTGGTGCACGTCGTCGACATGGCGACGATGGAGCCCGGCCGCGACCCGGAGAGCGACATCGAGGCCCTGCAGCACGAGCTGGCCCAGTACCGCGCCGACCTCGTCGACCGGCTGCGGGTCGCCGTCCTCAACAAGGTGGACGTGCCCGACGGCCGGGAGCTGGTCGACCTGGTGCGCGAGCCGCTGGAGCAGCGCGGCCTGCAGGTGTTCCCGCTGAGCGCGGCGACCGGCGAGGGGCTGCGCGAGCTCGGCTTCGCGCTGGCCGCCGCCGTCGAGGAGCACCGGGCCGCGCTGCCCGAGCCCGAGCCGGTGCGGGTCACCCTCACCCCGCGCGCCGTCGACGACAGCGGCTTCACCGTCGCGCGCGACCCCGAGGACGACGGGGTGTTCGTCGTCCGCGGCGTCAAGCCCGAGCGCTGGGTGCGCCAGACCGACTTCACCAACGACGAGGCCGTCGGCTTCCTCGCCGACCGGCTCAACCGGCTCGGCGTCGAGGACGCGCTGGCCGAGGCCGGCGCGGAGGAGGGCGACACCATCGTCATCGGCGACGTCGCCTTCGACTTCGTCCCGACGCTGCTGGCCGGCACGCTCAGCGTCGAGGAGACCGCGGGACTCGGCGGGCGCGGCACCGACGCGCGCATCGACGCCCCGCACCGGGTGCGTGCCGAGGAGCGGCTGGCCGCCAAGAAGGCCCGCCGGGTGCCCTACGAGC
The DNA here is from genome assembly GCF_900188375.1 of Geodermatophilus pulveris. GTDB lineage: Bacteria > Actinomycetota > Actinomycetes > Mycobacteriales > Geodermatophilaceae > Geodermatophilus > Geodermatophilus pulveris. Next base: position 24,624 of record NZ_FZOO01000011.1, read on the forward strand.
TCAGCGAGGCGGCGCTTCCAGGGACGTGGACCGACGACGACCTGCCGCAGGACGACTGACCGTGCGCGCGGAGATCGGCGGCGCGCGGCGGGTCGTGGTCAAGGTCGGCTCCTCCTCGCTCACCACCGTGCCCGGCGGCCTGGACGAGGCCCGGCTCACCGCGCTGGTCGACGTCCTCGGGGCGGTGCACGCCGGGGGCCGGGAGGTCGTGCTGGTCTCCTCCGGCGCGATCGCCGCCGGCCTGGCCCCCCTCGGCGTCACCGGCCGCCCCCGGGACCTCGCCACCGCCCAGGCCGCGGCCAGCGTCGGCCAGCTGCGGCTGGTGCAGACCTACGCCGACGCCTTCGCGCGGCACGACGTCACCGTCGGGCAGGTGCTGCTCACCGCCGACGACCTCACCCGGCGCAGCCACTACCGCAACGCCCAGCGCACCCTGGACCGGCTGCTCACCCTCGGGGTCTTGCCGATCGTCAACGAGAACGACACGGTGGCCACCGAGGAGATCCGGTTCGGCGACAACGACCGGCTGGCCGCCCTGGTCGCGCACGTGGCCCGGGCCGACGCGCTGCTGCTGCTCTCCGACGTCGACGGCGTCTACGACGGCGACCCGCGCCGCGGCCCCGCTCGGCTGCTGGACACCGTGCGGGACCCCGCCGACCTGGGCGAGGTGGTCCTCGGCACGGCCAGCCGCAACGGCGTGGGCACCGGCGGGATGGCCACCAAGGTGGAGGCCGCGCTGATCGCCGCGCGCTCCGGGGTGCCCGTCGTCGTCACCTCCACCGCCCAGGCCGCCGCCGCGCTGGCCGGGGGACCGGTGGGCACCCGGTTCGCCGTCATGGGGCCGCGGCCGCGCGCCCGGCAGTTCTGGCTGCGCTTCGCCACCCGGCCGCGCGGCCGGCTGGTGCTCGACGCGGGCGCGGTGCAGGCGGTGCGCGAGCGGCACGCCTCGCTGCTGCCCGCCGGCGTCACCGGCGTGGTGGGGGAGTTCCTCGCCGACGACCCGGTCGAGCTGGTCGGCCCGGACGGCGTCGTGGTCGCCCGCGGGCTGGTCGCCTACGACGCCCGCGAGCTGCCCCCGCTGCTGGGCCGCAAGACCGGCGACCTGGACCCGGAGTACCGCCGCGAGATCGTGCACCGCGACGAGATGGTGCTCCTCCGCCGCCCCGCGCTCGGCTGACCGCCCGGCGGGACCGGGCCGGTCGGGGCGGGGGAGGGGCTTGAGAGACTGCCGGACCGTGACGACCCGCCCGATCCGCGAGCTCGGCGACCCGGTCCTGCGCACGCCCGCCGACGAGGTGCGCAGCTTCGACCGGGAGCTGGCCGCGCTCGTCCGCGACCTGGAGGACACCGTCGCCGACCCCGGCCGCGCGGGGGTGGCCGCGCCGCAGATCGGCGTCGGCCTGCGGGTGTTCTCCTACAACGTGGACGGCGTCATCGGGCACGTGGTGAACCCGCGCATCGTCGAGCTGTCCGAGGAGACCCAGGACGGCGACGAGGGGTGCCTGTCCATCCCCGGCATCTGGGCGCCCACCGTGCGGGCGGTGCGCGCCGTCGTCGAGGGCGTGGACGTGCGCGGCGAGCCGCTGCGGCTGGAGGGCACCGGGCTCATGGCGCGGGCGCTGCAGCACGAGGTGGACCACCTCGACGGGAAGCTGTACCTCGACCGGCTCACCGGCGAGGCGCGCAAGGCCGCGCTCCGGGCACTGCGCGAGCGTTAGGCCACCCCGCTACGGTCGCGGCCGTGACCGACCTCGCCACCCGCGCCCGCACCCTGCTCGACCTGCACACGGCCCCGGAGATCCTCGTCCTCGCCAACGTGTGGGACGTCGTCTCCGCCCGGGTGGTGGCCGCCACCGACGGCGTCCGGGCGCTGGCCACGGCCAGCCACGGCATCGCGTCCACCTTCGGCTACCCGGACGGCGAGCACATCCCGCTGGACCTGCACCTGGACATGGTGGCCCGCATCGCCGCCGCCGTGGACCTGCCGGTGAGCATGGACATGGAGGCCGGCTACGGGGACCCCGGCGAGACCACCCGCCGCGCGCTCGCGGCCGGCGTCGTGGGCGGCAACCTCGAGGACCAGCTGCGGCCCCTGGACGAGGCGGTGGCCGCGGTCGAGGCGGTGCTGCGCGCCGGCCGGGACGCCGGCGTCGACTTCGTGCTCAACGCCCGCACCGACACCTTCGTGCGCGCCGCCGCCGACGCCGACCGCGGCGAGCTGGTCGCCGAGACCGTCCGCCGGGGACGGGCCTTCCTGGAGGCGGGGGCCCCGGTGGTCTTCGTGCCCCGGCTGGTCGACCGCGAGGAGATCGCCGCCGTGGTCGAGGGCCTCGGGCGCAACCGGCTGACCCTGATCAGCGTCCCCGGCACCTCGCTGCCCGCCCGGGAGATGCAGGAGCTCGGCGTGGCCCGCGTGTCCACCGGCCCGTTCACCCAGCGGGTGGCGCTGACCGCCCTGCAGGACGCCGCGGCCGGCATGGTCGCCGGCGGGACCCTGCCGGCCGGGACCCGCGCCCTCAACTGAACGGAGGCCCCCTCGCCCCCACCGCTCGCGGCGGCCCCTGCGAGGGCGTCGGGCGAGGGGGCCGTGCCCTCCCTCGGACGGTCACGCCGGTCCGCGGCAGCACCAGGCCGCGGACCTCGAACTCGGTGACCACCGAGGGCGGAGCTGGCCGACCGTCCAGACCTCGGCGAGCACCGGCCCGACCACCTCGCGGGTCCCGCGCTCGAGCTGCGCGCGCGACTCCCACACCTCGACCACCTGGACCCCGTCGTAGAGCTCGACCGGTGCTGCGACGTCGAACACCACACCCAGGGTCACGACGTCCCCCTCCTCTCCTCCCGGCGACCCGGTGTCGCCGGCAGCCGTCGCACCCCCTCACCGGCGAGCCGGTGCACCGTGGCGGTGCGGCCGGTGAGCAGGAGCAGCAGGTCGCCGGTCGTGCCCTCCACCGGCGCCCCCTCGCCCAGCACCAGGTCGCCGTCCGTGGCTCGCAGCTGCAGGCCGACCAGCCGCCTCCGGGCCCGGAACGGGAAACCCGTCGCCCAGACCCGCCGCGCCGCCATGGCGGCCGGGGCGGGCGGCACCGGTCGCGCCCGGCCCAGCGGTACGGCGATGTCCTGACCGTGCACGAGGACGTCGGTGAGCGGCTCGACCGGACCGACCATCGGTGCCCGCCGCCGCGAGCCGACCATCGCCCGCAGCCGCCGGCTGCACTCCTCCGGCGGCAGCGGACCGGCGCGCAGCGCCGCGTCGCGGACCATCCGGTCGAAGCTGCCGCCGGCTCGAACGGCGGCGACGAGGGCCTCCCGGTACCCCATGTGCGCCTGGGTCAGGTGGGCCGCCACGTCCCGCACCCGCCAACCGGCGCACAGGGACGGCGCCTCCCACTCGGCGGGGGAGAGGTCGTCGAGCAGGTCGGCCAGGCTCGCCCGCTGGGTGTCGGTGCTCCGCCACACGTCGCCGACGTCCATGACCCCTCCACCGAGGTTGGTACGATGCTCGTACTAGTAAGTCAGAGAGACTGACCATCGTCAAGGGGTGCCGTGACCGACCGCCAGAACCTCGGGCTGCTCTGCTTCTACCCGTCCCGGGCGATGGAGGCCCGGCTCATGCAGGAGCTGGTCGCCGCCGGATTCGACGACATCACCACGGCGCAGGGGCGCATCGCCGCCCGGATCGGCCCGCACGGCACCCGGCTCACCGACCTGGCCGCGCAGGCCCTGGTGACCAAGCAGACCGCGAACCACCTGGTCGACCAGCTGCAGCGGGCCGGCTACGTGCACCGGGTCCCCGATCCGACCGACGGGCGGGCGCGGCTGGTGCAGATGGCCGAGCGTGGCCGGGCCGCCGTGGCGCTCGCCCGCCGGGTCGAGGCCGAGGTCGAGGCAGAGTGGACGGCGCACCTCGGGGAGGAGGCCACCGCGCAGCTGCGCGCGGCCCTCGAACGGCTCCGGGAGGTCACCGACCCGTACCGCTGAAGCGGGCCACTGGGCAGGAGCGGCCTCGGCCCCCGCCTGCACTGATGAGCATCGTTCCCAGTAGCGTCGGGACGAGGTCCGGCGAGGTCAGTGGAGGGGCACAGTGGCGGAGTCTGAACACACCGGGCGGCGGGGCGCGGGCGCGGGGCGCCTGGTCCGCAAGGCGGCGGGCGTGGTCGCGACCGGGGTGACCGGCGTGCTCGTCGTCCGCCTGGTCGAGGGGCGGGAGCCGGGCAGCCTGCCCCGCAAGGTCGCCGTCCGGGTCACCCGCTGGGGCATCGTGGGCACCCGGCGGGCCGAGGCCGCCGTCGAGCGGGCCCGGCTGGCCGCCGGCGACGTCCGCGCGCAGGCCTACGCCGACCTCGGCGAGCAGGCCCCGCCCCCGGCCAGCCGCGGCGCCGGCGGCCACGACCACCCGCACTGATGCAGCCGGTCGTCGTCGCCCCGGTCGTCGTCACGGACGCCGGGGGGCGGGTGCGCCTGGCCGTGCCCTGGCTGACCGGCTCGCCGTCGCGGGCGGTGCTCGCCGAGGACCGGCTGGACGACGTCCCCGGCGTGCTGGCCGTGCAGGCCTTCCCGGTCACCGGGCACGTCGTGGTGTGGGCCGGCGCCGGCACCGACCGCGCCCGCCTGCTGGAGGAGGTGGCCGCGGTGGCCGCGGCCCCGGCCGACGCGCCGGTCGCCCGCGCCCCCCGCTCGGCCGACGTCGCCAACCGGGAGCTGGTGCGCATCGCCGTGGGCGGCGCGGCCCTGCTGCTGCTCGGCGTCCGCCGCTACGGGCTGGGCCGCCCCCCGGCGCTGTCGCCGCGCAGCCGGTTCGCCGTGTCCGCGGTCACCGTCTTCACCGGCTTCCCGTTCGCCAAGGGGGCGCTGGGCGCCCTGGCCGGCCGGCGCACCGCGGGCACCGACGCCCTGGTCACCGCCGCCACCGTGGCCAGCCTGCTGCTGCGCGAGAACGTCGTCGCCCTCACCGTGCTGTGGCTGCTCAACATCGGCGAGTGGCTGCAGACGCTCACCCTGCGCCGCACCCGGCGGGCCATCTCCGCGCTGCTGGCCGGCGCGGAGACCACCGCCTGGGTGCGGCTGCCCGACGGCACCGAGGTGCAGGTCGACCTGGCCCGCCTGCAGGTCGGCGACCTCGTGGTGCTGCACGACCAGGTCACCGTGCCGGTCGACGGCGAGGTGGTGGAGGGCGCCGGCGTCGTCGACCAGGCGGCGATCACCGGCGAGCCGCTGCCGGCGGCGAAGGCCGTGGGCGACCGGGTGCACGCCGGGTCGGTGAACCTGCGCGGCCGGCTGGTGGTGCGCGCCTCGGCCACCGGCGAGGACACCGCCATCGGCCGGATCATCGCCCGGGTGGAGCGGGCGCAGGACGACCGCGCGCCGATCCAGACGGTGGGGGAGACCTTCTCCCGCCGCTTCGTGCCCGCCTCCTTCGCGCTGGCCACCCTGACCTGGCTGGTCACCGGCGACGTCCGCCGCGCGATGACCATGCTGCTCATCGCCTGCCCCTGCGCGGTCGGGCTGTCCACGCCCACCGCGGTCAGCGCGGCCATCGGCAACGGCGCCTCCCGCGGCGTGCTCATCAAGGGCGGCGCCCACCTGGAGGCGGCCGGGCGGGTCGACGCCGTCGTCTTCGACAAGACCGGCACGCTCACCGTGGGCCGCCCGGTGGTCACCAACGTCGTCTCCTTCAGCGACCGCTGGTCGCCGGAGCAGGTGCTCGGCTACGCGGCCAGCTCCGAGGTGCACTCCCGGCACCCGCTGGCGCAGGCGGTCATCCGCTCCACCGAGGAGCGGCACATCCACATCCCGCCGCACGAGGAGTGCGAGGTGCTGCTCGGCCTGGGCATGCGCACCCAGGCCGACGGGCGGGTGCTGCTGCTCGGCAGCGAGGCGCTCATGGCCAGCGAGGGCGTCGCCGTCGGCGACGAGGCGCTGGACTGGCTGACCCGGCTCCGCGAGGCCACCGAGACCCCGCTCCTGCTGGCCGTGGACGGCGAGCTGGTCGGGCTGGTCAGCCTGCGCGACGAGCTGCGGCCGGAGGCCCGCGCGGTGGTCGACGCGCTGCGCGCCGACGGGGTGCGCCGGGTGGTCATGCTCACCGGCGACCACCGGACGGCGGCCGCCGCCGTCGCCGCGGCGCTCGACATCGACGAGTGGCGGGCCGAGACGCTGCCCGAGCACAAGCAGGACGTCGTCGACCGGCTGCGCGCCGAGGGGCACACCGTGGCCGTGGTCGGCGACGGCACCAACGACGCCCCGGCGCTGGCCGCCGCCGACATCGGCATCGCGATGGGGCTGTCCGGCACCGACGTCGCCGTCGAGACCGCCGACGTGGCGCTGGTCGGCGACGACCTGCGGCACCTGCTGGACCTGCGCCAGCTCGGCGGGCGCACCCTGGACGTGGTCCGGCAGAACTACGGCATGTCGATCGCGGTCAACGGCGCCGGGCTGCTCGCCGGCGCCGGCGGGGCGCTGTCCCCGGTGCTGGCCGCCGTCCTGCACAACGCCTCGTCGGTGGCGGTGGCGCTCAACTCCTCGCGGCTGGTCCGCTACCGCGGCGTCCGGCGGGCCGACCCCCGGATCGAGCCCGACGGGGTCGGGCCGTCGTGACCGCGGCCGAGCCGTCGCCCGCCCGCTGGGCCGGGGCCTCCGACGACGCGGCGGCCGACTTCGCCCGGCTCGGCCCGCTGCTGTGGGACCCGGTCGGGCGGGCCACCGTGGCCGCGGTCGACCTGCGGCCCGGGCAGCGGGTGCTCGACGCCTGCTGCGGGGACGGCGCATCGGCGGTGCCCGCGGCGCACGCCGTCGGGTCTCCCGGGCACGTGGACGCCGTCGACCTGTCCCCGGTGATGGTCGGCCTGCTGCGCCGCCGCGCCGGCGACCTGCCGCAGCTGACCGGCACCGCCGCCGACGTCACCACGTGGGCGGGGGAGGGCTACGACGCCGTGCTGTGCGTGCTCGGCGCGTTCTCCCTCCCCGACATGGACGCCGGCACCGCGCACCTGGTGCGGCGCCCGCGGCCCGGCGGCCTGGTCTCGGTCACCTCCTGGCGGCCCGGCGCCATGGTCGCGCCCGGGATGGCGCTGGCCCGCGCGGTGGCCCGCGAGCGCGGCGAGCCGGTGCCCGGCGACCCGCCCCGCGGGCGGCTGCAGGAGCTCGGCGCGCCGGACGCGCTGGCCGGCTGGTTCGCCGGCCGCGGCGCGGCCGGCGTCGAGGTCACCACCGTGCCGCACACCCTGCCGGCGACCGACGACGCGCTGTGGCTGCTGGTCCTGGGCTCGGCGTTCCGCGGCATGCTGGCCGGCCTGGACGACGACGCGGTCGGCCGGGTGCGGGCCGACTACCTCGGGCAGCTGGCCGGCGGGCCGCCGGTGGACGCGACCACGCTGGTCGCCGTCGGCTCCCGCGCGGGCTGAGCCCGGTGCCCGCGGGCCCGCTGCCCGCCGTGGACGACCCGTTCGCTCCCTGGGCGTCGGCGCCGTCCCGGAGCAGCCGCCGTCACGAAGGCGCGCCGGCGGTCGGCCTGGCGCTGCCAGGTGTCGTGAGCGGCGTGCTGCGCAGGCAGAGCCGAGGACCCCACCGTGCCCCTGAGGGCTACCGCCCGGACGGGGGAGTCACAGGGACCGCGCCCTCCCGACTCTGGCTCTGACCTGCGGTTTCTGTCGTACCCCGGCCGTATGTTCCACCCGTCGATCCGGTGCCGGTGGGAGGGGAGGGCGGGGTGTCCGAGCTGCGTTCCGCCCTGGACGGCCTGGCCGGGGTCGACCCGGCCGCGATGTCCGATGATGCGCTGCTGGATCTGGTGGGGGAGCTGTCGGTGGCGGCGAACCGGGTGGCCGCGGTGTTGACCTCGGCGGTGCGGGCGGTCGAGTGCCGGGAGGCCCACCGCCGGGACGGCGCGGTGTCGGTGAAGGGCTGGCTGGTGGGCAGCTGCCGGCTGGCGCCGGCGGAGGCCACCGTGATCGTGTCGACCGGGCGGCGGCTGGAGCAGTTGCCCGCCGTCGCCGCCGCGTTCGCCGCCGGGGAGATCACCGCCACCCACGCCCGGGTGATCACCGGGTCCATGACGCCGAAGCGGGTGGCCAGGGCCGCCGCGGCCGGGATCGACCTGGCCGAGACCGACGCCATCCTGGCCGGCCTGGCCCGCGCGACCGGGCCGAAGGAGACCGCCCGCGGGGTGGCCCGCTGGGTGGCCGGCGTCGACCCCGACGGCACGCTGGCCGACGCCGCCGACACCCGCCGCCGCTTCACGATGGCCGCCGGCCTGGACGGCCGGGTGCACCTGCGCGGTGAGCTGGACGCCGTGGGCGGGGAGTACCTGCACGCCGCGCTCGGGGCGCTGGTGAACGGCGACCGCCCCGCCGGGGACCCGCGCGGGCACGCCGAGCGGTAGGGGGACGCGCTGGTGGCCCTGGCCCGCGGCGCGCTGGACGCCGGTGCGCTGCCCGACGTGCGCGGGGAGCGCCCGCACGTGCGGGTCACCATCGACTGGCAGGCGCTGTGCGCAGAGCGCGGCGCCCCCGGCGTGGCCGGCGGTGCACTGGGCTGGGCCGGGCCGATCGGCCCGGAGACCGCGCGGCGGCTGGCCTGCGACGCCGCCGTCGCGCGGGTGATCACCGGCCCGGACGGGCTGCCGCTTGACGTGGGCCGAGCCCAGCGCACCGCCACCGCCGCGATCCGCCGGGCCGTGGAGCTGCGCGACGGGCACTGCGTGTTCGCCGGCTGCGACGCCCCGCCCGAGTGGTGCGACGTGCACCACGTCGTGCACTGGGCCCACGGCGGGCCGACGTCCTGCGACAACGGCGCGCTGCTGTGCGAACGCCACCACACCGCCGTCCACGAGGGCGGCTTCACGATCACCCGGGACCGGGGCACCAGCCGCTGGCACACCCGGCGGCCCGACGGCGCCGAGGTCCTCAGCCGCGCCGGCCCCTGACCCACCGGCGGCCCGCCGCCCGGTTCACGACCAGCCGGCTGGCACGGGTACTCGAGCTGCGTGTGGGATCAGCCCCTGTTGTCATGAGGCGCGACCGCGAGCCCGCTCGGTCACCAGCTGGACGTGCGGATGCCGGGCAGCTCGCCGTCGTGGGCCATCTGCCGGAAGCGGACCCGGGACAGGCCGAACTCCCGCAGGTGCCCCCGCGGCCGGCCGTCGGCGGCGTCGCGGTTGCGCAGCCGGGTCGGGCTGGCGTCGCGGGGCAGCCGCTGCAGGGCCGCCTGCGCCTCCGCCCGCGCCTCGGGGGTGGCCGCGGTGCGCGCGGCCTCCTTGAGCCCCGCGCGGCGCTCGGCGTACCGGGCGACGACCTCCCGGCGCTGCCGGTCGCGGACGATCTTCGAGGTCTTGGCCACCTCAGCGCTCCTCGCGGGAGTCGACGTGCCGGCGCACGACCGGGTCGTACGTGCGCAGCACCAGGCGGTCGGGGTCGTCGCGCCGGTTCCTGCGGGTGACGTGGGTGTAGCCGGTCCCGGCGGTGGACCTCAGCTCCACGAGCGGCCGGGCGTCGGTGGCGCGGGCCATCAGCGCGACCGCCCCGGGCCCAGGCGGCGGCGGACGTCGGGGTCGGTGGCCCGCAGCCGCGCGACCACCGACTCGATGCCCTGCCCGTCGATGGTCTTGATGCCCTTGGTCGAGACGGTGAGCCGGATCCACCGGTTCTCGCTGGCCAGGAAGAAGCGCCGGCGCTGCAGGTTCGGGTCGAAGCGGCGGCTGGTGCGCCGTTGGGAGTGGCTGACGGACCTGCCGAACGCGGGACGGCGGCCGGTCACCTCGCAGTAGGTGGCCATGCGGCTCGTGACCTCCGGGTCGGGGACGGGGAGCACCGACCATAGCTTGAGAACGATTCCCAGTCGCGCGATAGGGTGTCGCCCATGGACCACCCCCGGACCCCGCTGGTCCTCGTGACCGGCCTGCACCGCGACCTCACCGCCCACGCGGCCGAGGCCCTCCTGGACCGGACCGGCACCGTGGTCGTGCACCACGACGTGAGCGCGCTGGGGCAGGGCGTCGTCGTCCGCACCGAGCGGGGACGCACCGCCACCGGGGTGACCGAGGCGACCACGGCCGTCGAGCTGGCGCACGGGTGCCTGTCCTGCACGCTGCGGTGCGACCTGCTGCCGCTGCTGCGCGCGCTGGCCCGCCGCGACGACGTGCAGCGCATCGTGCTGCACCTGGACCCCGCCCTGGAGCCCGAGCACCTGTGCTGGGCGATCGCCGAGGTGGTGCTCGACCCGGAGCCCGCCGCGGAGCCCGAGACGGCGGGGGACTGGGTGCAGGTGGAGGCCGTCCTGGCCGTCGTGGCGGCAGCGAGCTGGCTGGCCGACGCGAGCGGGGACGACGACCTCGCCGACCGCGGCCTGGCCGCCACGCCGGACGACGAGCGCACCCTCGCCCAGGTCGCCGTCGGCCAGGTGGCCTGCGCCGACGCGGTGCTGCTCGCGGGACCGCCCGCCGGGGCGTGGGAGCGCGCCCGGCTCGACGCCGTCCTCGACCGCCTGGTCCCGGTCGCCCTGCGGGCCGACCCGGGCGTCCCGGTGGAGCGCGTCCTCGCGGAGCTCGGCCCGGACGCCCGCCGCGGCCGCGGTGTCTCGCCACACGACCCGCTCCTGACCGGGCAGCCGCCGCTGGGCGAGGACTGCGGCGTGCAGCTGGTGCACGTCGTCGCCGACCGCCCGTTCCACCCCGCACGGCTGCACGACGCCCTGGACACCGTCCTCGACGGGGTGGTGTGCAGCCGCGGGCGGCTGTGGCTGGCCACCCAGCACGACCGGGTGCTCTGGCTGGAGTCGGCCGGCTCCGGCCTGCGCATCGGCGACAGCGGGCCGTGGCTGGCCACGCTGCCCGACGACGCCGGGGAGTGGGCGGCCGTGGGACCCCAGCGGCGGGTCGCCGCCACGCTGCGCTGGGACCCGGTCCACGGCGACCGGCACAGCGAGCTGGTCGTCCTGGCCCACCGGCGGCCGGCCGGGGCGGTCACCACGGCGCTGACCGCCGCGCTGCTCACCGACGCCGAGCTGGCGGGCGGCCCCGCGGCCTGGTCCACCCTGCCCGACCCGTTCGGCAGCCGGCACGAGGACCCCTGCGAGGCCACGACGCCCGTAGACCCGACCCCCGCCGACCCGACCACCCCGCACGTCACTCCCCGAGAGGAGCGCTCCTGATGCGCCAGGGCATCCACCCCGAGTACCGCACCGTCGTCTTCCGCGACGCGGCCAGCGGTGCGCTCTACCGCACCCGGTCGACCGTGGCGACCGGCCAGACCATCGAGCTGGACGGCGAGACGCTGCCGCTGGTCGTGGTCGACATCTCCGCCGCCTCGCACCCCTTCTGGACCGGGAACCAGCGGGTGCTGGACACGGCGGGCCGCGTCGAGCGGTTCAACCAGCGGTACGGCCGACGGTCGAGGGGCTGACCGGTGGCCGTCCCCGACCGCACCGATCCCGGCGGCCCCCTCGTGGCCGTCTGCGTCGGGCACCGGTGCGCGGCCCTCTGCACCCTCGCCGGCACCGAGGACCTGGTGCCGCGGCTGCGCCGGGCCGTCCGGGAGACCGCCGGGGCGGTGCTGGTGACCGCCGACTGCACGGGCGTGTGTGCGCTGGGCACCGTCGCCGCCGTGGCCCACCGGGACGGCCCCACGCTGCGCACGAGGGACGCCGTGTGGCTCACCGGGGTGCAGGACGCCGAGCGTGCCGCGGCCCTGGCCGACTGGGTCCGGGCCGGCGGTCCCGGCCCGGTCCGCGACCCGCACCTCGAGGTGCCCGGGCCGCTGGCCGACGCGGTGGCCGGGCTCGGCCGCCCGCCGCGGCTGGAGCCGCGCGGGTCCTGAGCACGGCGGCCTGCCCCGCCGGCGGGTGGGGGTGCGCTAGTTCGTCGCGACGCAGGTCGAGCACGTGCCGAACACCTCGAGCTGGTGCCCGACGTCGGCGAAGCCGTGCTCGGCGGCCACCCGCGCCGCCCACCGCTCGACCGGCGGGGCGGCGACCTCGACGGTGCGCCGGCAGGAGCGGCAGGTCAGGTGGTGGTGGTGCGCGGGGGAGCAGTGCCGGTAGGAGGCCTCGCCGTCGTCCCCGCGGAGCACGTCGACCTGCCCCTCGTCGACCAGCGACTGCAGCGTGCGGTACACCGTGGCCAGGCCCACGCCGTCCCCGCGCTGGCGCAGCAGGGCGTGCAGGTCCTGGGCGCTGCGGAACTCGTCCAGCTCGGCGAGCAGCGCGACCAGGGCGCTGCGCTGCCGGGTGACGCGGCGGGGTGCCGTGGTCTCCTGCTCGGTCACGGGCGGTTCCCCCTCTGCGCTCGCACGGTGCCGTGCTCGCCGTGCTCGTCGTAGTGGACGCCGGACCCGGTCGGGTGCGCCGCGTGCAGGTGGCCGTCGTGGTCGTAGTCCACGTGGTCCCCGTGCGGCACCTCCCGGTGGCCGCAGCCGGTGCCGTGGTCGTGCGGGTGCGCCGCGTGGATCGCCGCGCGGCGCCGGTGCCGCCGGTGCCCGGTCGCCTCGCGCACCGCCACGGCGGCGGAGACGACGAGGAACAGGGCGATGGCCAGCAGCACGATCGTCCCACCCGACGGGGTGCCGGTGTAGTAGGAGGCCGTGGTGCCGCTCACGCTCACCACCAGCCCCAGCGAGCAGGCCAGCAGCAGCGCCTGGCGGAAGCTGCGCGCCAGCAGCTGGGCCACCGCGCTCGGCACGATCATCAGCGCGCTGACCAGCAGCAGCCCCACCACGCGCATCGACAGCACGACGGTGGCCGCGACCAGGCCGGCGAGCACCAGGTTGAGCGCGAGGACGGGCAGCCCGACCGCGCGGGCGTACTCCTCGTCGTCGCTGACGGCGTACAGCCGCTGGCCGAGCAGCGCCACCAGGCCCAGCACGACGACGGTGATCACCGCGAAGGCGGCGACGTCCCCGGGGCTGGTGGTGGTGATCGCGCCGAACAGGTAGGACTCGAGGTTGGTCGCCTGCCCGCGCGGGGCGAGGCTGAGCAGCACCACCCCGCCGGCGATGCCGCCGTAGAACAGGACGGCGAGGGCGACGTCGCCGCTGGTGCGGCCGCGCGCGCGGACCAGCTCGATGAGCACGGCGCCGAGGACGGCCGCGACCAGCGCCGCCCCGACCGGGGCGGTGGAGGTGAGCACCCCGACCGCCACGCCGGTCAGCGCGACGTGCCCCAGGCCGTCACCGAGCAGCGACAGCCGCCGCTGCACCAGGAAGACGCCCACGGCGGGCGCGACCGCCCCGACCATGAGCGAGGCCAGCAGGGCCCGCTGCATGAAGGCGTACTCGAGCACCTCCACCTCAGCGGCCTCCTCCGCGCAGGCCCGGCGCGGGGGGCGCGAGCCCGCCGGTGGGGCCGTGCCGGTCGGCGTGGTGGTGCCCGCCGCCGAGCCCGGTGACGACCGCCCCCGCGCCCGCGAGCGGGCCGTCGTAGGCGATGCAGCCGTGGTCGGCGACCACCCCGCGGGTGAGGACGCCGGCCAGCGCGCCGAGCTCGTGGGTCACGACGACCAGTGTGGTCCCCGTCGCCGCGACAGCGGCGAGCACCTCGGCCAGCGCGTCCTGGCTGGCCGCGTCGACCCCCGCCGTCGGCTCGTCCATGACGAGCAGCTCGGGCTCGGCGGCCAGCGCGCGCGCCACCAGCACGCGGCGCTGCTGCCCGCCGGACAGCGCGGCGACCGGCTCGGTCAGCCGGTCGGCGAGCCCGACCGCGGCGACCGCCTCGGTGACCGCCGCCCGGTCGGCCGCCCCGGGCCGCCGCAGCACGCCGAGGCGGGCCAGCCGGCCCACCGACACCACCTCGCGGACCGTCGCCGGGACCGCCCCGCTGACCGTGTGCCGCTGCGGCACGTATCCGACCCGGCCGCGCACTCGGCGGTCGCCGACCGGGCGGCCCAGCACCTCGACGTGCCCGCCGAGCACGGCGGCCAGGCCGAGGACGCCGCGGACCAGCGTCGTCTTGCCCGACCCGTTGGAGCCCAGCACGGCGACGGCCTCGCCGCGCGCGACGTGCAGGTCGACGCCCTGGACGACCGGCACGTCGCCGTAGCCGATGCTGGCGCGGACGAGCCGGATCGCCGGCCCGTCCGCGTCGCCGGGGGTCATCCGCAGGACTGGCCCTGGCGCAGCGTCTCCAGGTTGGCCTGCATCACCTCGAGGTAGTCGCTGCCGGCCGACTCGTCGGTGAGGCCCTCCACCGGGTCGAGGACGGCGGTCTGCACGCCGGCCTCGGTGGCGACCGTCTCGGCCACGGCCGGGTCGACGAGGGTCTCGGTGTAGACGGTGGTCACCCCGCGCTCCTCCACCAGCTCGGTGATCTCGGCCAGGTCCGCGGCCGAGGGCTCCTCGGAGGGCTCCAGCCCGGCGATGCCGACGACCTCGAGACCGTACCGGTCACCGAGGTAGCCGAAGGCGTCGTGCGAGGTGACCAGGGTGTCCACCGCGCAGCCGGCCAGCGTCTCCTGCATCTCGGTGTCCAACTGCTCGAGGTCCGCGCGCAGCGCCTCGGCGTTGGCGCGGAGGGTGTCGGCCTCCTCGGGGGCGAGCTCGGCCATCCGGTCGGCGAGCGCGTCACCGACGTCGGCCAGCCGGGTGGGGTCGAGCCAGAAGTGCGGGTCGACGGCCTCGACGCCCTCGCCGGCGTGGGCCTCGTCCTCGGCGTGCGCCTCCTCCTCGGCATGCGCCTCCTCGGCGTGCGCACCCTCGTCCGCGTGGGCCTCCTCCTCCGCGCCGTGCCCGTGGCCGTCGTCCGCCGCGGTCAGCGTCAGCCGGGCGGCCTGCCCCGCGTCCCAGGCCGCGTCGCCGGCCTCGGACGTCACGGCCTCGTCGACGGCCGGCTGGAAGCCCTCGAGGTGGACCACCAGGTCGGCCTCGCCGACCGCCGCGACGTCCTGCGGGGTCAGCTCGGCGTCGTGGGCCTCCGCCCCGGGCGGGGTGAGCGACGTGACCGAGGCGAGGTCGCCGGCGACCCGGGCGGCCGCCCACTCCAGCGGGTAGAAGCCGGCGAGGACGGTCAGGCCGTCGCCGCCGGCCGCCGTCTCCGTCCCGCTGCCGCCGCCCTGGCCGCAGCCGGCCACCAGCAGGGTGGCGGCGGACCCGGCGGCGAGCACCCGCCAACGTGTCGTGGGGGAAGTCATGAGAATCATTCTCCCACAACGACCAGCCCGGACTCCACGGCGTAGGCCGTGGTGGTGCCCGGTCGCTGCGGACCGTCCCGTGAGAACGGTCCCCGGGTGGACCCGCGGTCGAGCCGCTGGGCCGGGGCTCCCGCGTAGGCTCGCGGGCGTGTCCGACGTCTCCGGCCTGCCGCTGATCGGGGCCGCGGCGCTGCGCGCCCGCGCCGCCGCCCGGGTGCTGCGCACCCTGCCCACCGACACCAAGGACGCCGCGCTGCGCACCATGGCCGACGCGCTGGTCGAGCGCGCCGACGAGGTGCTCGCCGCCAACGCCGCCGACGTCGAGGCGGCCGCGGCCGACGGCACCTCGGCCGCCATCCTGGACCGGCTGCGCCTGGACGCCGGCCGCATCGCCGGCGTCGCCGACGCGCTGCGCCATCTGGTCGCGCTGCCCGACCCGGTGGGCGACGTGGTCCGCGGGTCGACGCTGGCCAACGGCCTGCAGCTGCGCCAGGTGCGGGTGCCCCTCGGCGTCGTCGGCATCGTCTACGAGGCCCGGCCCAACGTGACCGTGGACGCGGCCGGCCTGTGCCTCAAGAGCGGCAACGCGGCGCTGCTGCGCGGCTCGGCGTCGGCGCACCGCACCAACACCGCGCTGGTCGCCGTCCTCACCGAGGCCGCGCAGAAGGCCGGGCTGCCCGAGGGCTCGGTCGAGCTGCTGCCCGCCGACCGCGCCTCGGTGGGCGAGCTGCTGAACGCCCGCGGCCTGGTCGACGTGGTGATCCCGCGCGGCGGGGCGTCGCTGATCCAGCGGGTGGTGCGCGAGGCGCGGGTGCCGGTGATCGAGACCGGCGAGGGCAACTGCCACGTCTACGTGGACGCCTCGGCCGACCCGGCGACCGCCGAGGCCGTCGTGCTCAACGCCAAGACGCACCGGGTGAGCGTCTGCAACTCCGCGGAGACCCTGCTGGTGCACCGGGACGTGCCGTTCCTGCCGCGGCTGCTGTCCGCGCTCGCGGACGCCGGCGTGACGCTGCACGGGGACGCCGCCGTGCAGGCCGCCCACGACGCCGTCGTCCCCGCGACCGACGAGGACTGGGCGACCGAGTACCTGTCGATGGACCTGGCGGTGCGCGTGGTCGACGACCTCCCGGCGGCGCTGGACCACATCGAGCGGTGGGGGACCGGGCACTCCGAGGCGATCGTCGCCGACTCCGCGCGCGCCGTCGCCGACTTCACCGCCGGCGTGGACGCCGCCGCGGTGCTGGTCAACGCCTCCACCCGGTTCACCGACGGCGGGGAGTTCGGCTTCGGCGCCGAGATCGGCATCTCCACGCAGAAGCTGCACGCCCGCGGCCCGCTGGGCCTGCCGGAGCTGACCAGCACCACCTACGTCGTCACCGGCCGCGGCCACACCCGCTGAGCTCCCACCCACCCCGCCGCCCCAGCCAGGAGCCCGATGCCCCGCCCGCCGTCGCAGTCCCCGCAGTTCTCCTCGGTCTCCGACGTCGGCAAGCGGCTGGCGAGCGCCGGCTACCTGCCCGACGCGCAGATCTCCACGACGGTCTTCCTCGCCGACCGGCTGGGCAAGCCGCTGCTGGTCGAGGGGCCGGCCGGCACCGGCAAGACCGAGCTGGCCAAGGCGCTGGCCGCGGCCACCGGGTCGGAGCTGATCCGGCTGCAGTGCTACGAGGGCCTGGACGAGGCGCGGGCGCTGTACGAGTGGAACTACAAGAAGCAGCTGCTGCGCATCCAGGCCGGGCGGGGGGCGGACTGGGAGTCCCTCTCCGACGACGTCTTCGGCGAGGAGTTCCTGCTCGCCCGGCCGCTGCTCACCGCCATCCGGCGCAGCGACCCGACCGTGCTGCTCGTCGACGAGACCGACAAGGCCGACGTCGAGGTGGAGGGGCTGCTGCTGGAGGTGCTCAGCGACTTCCAGGTGACCATCCCCGAGCTCGGCACGGTGACCGCGGTGCGCCGGCCGATGGTGGTGCTCACCTCCAACGCCACCCGGGAGCTGTCCGAGGCGCTCAAGCGGCGCTGCCTGTACCTGGCGCTGGACTACCCGTCGGCCGAGCGCGAGCGGGAGATCGTGCTGTCCCGGGTGCCCGACCTCGCCCCGGGCCTGGCCGAGCAGCTGGTGCGCACCGTCCGGGCGCTGCGCGCGCTGGAGCTGAAGAAGTCGCCGTCGATCTCCGAGACCCTCGACTGGGCGCAGACCCTGCTGGAGCTCGGCCTGGACACCCTGGACGAGGACGCCGTGCGGTCCACCCTGGGCGTGGTGCTCAAGCACGCCAGCGACCAGCAGCGGGCCGCGGCCGAGCTGCGGCTGAACTGATGAGCGCGGCGGGCGGGCTGGCGGGCCACCTCGACGGGTTCGTCCGCGCGGTGCGCGACGCCGGCATCCCGGTCGGCATCAGCCAGGCCGTGGACGCCGCGGAGGTGCTCACCGTGGTCGACCTGCTCGACCGCGAGCAGCTGCGGCACGGCCTGGCCGCGGTGCTCCTGCAGCGGGGCGCCCAGCGCGCGGCCTACGACGTGCTGTTCGACCTGTGGTGGCCGCTGGGCGACCGGCCCGAGCCGGAGGCCGGGCCGGCCGGCGACGGGGAGAGCGCCCCGCCCGGGTCCACCCTCGACCTGCCCGGCGGCGCGGACCTCGCCGAGCTGATGCGCGAGGAGCTGGCTCGGCTGCTGCTGTCCGGCGACGAGGAGGCCCTGCGCCGCCTCGCCCGCGACGCCGTCGACCGGCTGGGCCGCGCGGCGCCCCAGATCCCGTCCGGCCAGTCCTTCTTCAGCTACCGGGTGATGCGGGCGCTGTCCCCGGACACCCTGGTCGCCCGGCTGCTGGCCGGGCTGATGGACGGCGCCGACCGCGGCGGGCTGGCCGAGCAGGTGGCCCGCCAGACCGTGCGGGAGCGGATGGCCGCCTTCCGGGCCGCGGTGGAGGCGGAGGTCCGGCGGCGGACGGCGGCCGAGCGCGGCCGGGACAAGGTGGCGGCCAACGCCGTCCGCCCGCTGGCCGACCAGGTCGACTTCCTGCGCGCCCAGGCCGCCGACCTCGCCGAGCTGCGGCGCACCGTCGCCCCGCTGGCCCGGCGGCTGGCGGTGCGGCTGTCCGCCCGGCGCCGGATGGGCCGGCAGGGCCGGCTGGACTTCCGCCGGACCGTGCGCGCCTCGCTGGGCACCGGCGGGGTCCCCGTGGTCACCCACCACCGGCCGCGGCGGGTGCACAAGCCCGAGCTGGTGGTGCTGTGCGACGTCAGCGGCTCGGTCGCCGGGTTCAGCCACTTCACGCTGATGCTCACCCAGGCGCTGCGCGAGCACTTCTCGGGCGTGCGGGCGTTCGCCTTCGTCGACTCCACCGACGAGGTCACCCGGTTCTTCCGCTCCGGCGTCGACGTCGCCGACGCCGTCGCCCGGATCGGCCGGGAGGCCGCCGTCGTGGGCTTCGACGGGCACAGCGACTACGGCACCGCCCTGGAGGTGTTCGCCGACCGCTGGCCCTCCGCGGTCGGGCCGAAGACGTCGCTGCTGGTGCTGGGGGACGGGCGCACCAACTACCGCCCGCCGGGGGTGCCGGTGCTGGCCGACCTGGTCCGGCGGGCCCGCTCCGCGCACTGGCTCAACCCCGAGCCGCGCCGGACGTGGGGCAGCGGGGACTCCGCCGCCGACCGCTACGGCGAGGTGGTCGACATGGTCGAGTGCCGCAACGCCGCCCAGCTCGCCGACTTCGTGACCACGCTCTGAAGGAGGACCCCGTCCCCGCAGCGGCGCCACGCGGCCCGGCGCCGCCCGGATACCCTCGGCCGGTGGCGGGTCGGCGGGTCGGGGTGATGGGCGGGACGTTCGACCCCGTCCACCACGGGCACCTGGTGGCGGCCAGCGAGGCGGCCAGCCTGTTCGGCCTGGACGAGGTGGTGTTCGTGCCCACCGGCCAGCCGTGGCAGAAGACCGACCGCGACGTCGCCCCCGCCGAGGACCGCTACCTCATGACCGTCATCGCCACCGCCTCCAACCCGCGGTTCTCCGTCAGCCGGGTGGACGTCGACCGCGGCGGGCCGACCTACACGATCGACACGCTCACCGACCTCGCGCGGCAGCGACCCGACGACGAGCTGTTCTTCATCACCGGCGCCGACGCGCTGTCCCAGATCCTCACCTGGCGGGACAGCGCGGCCTGCTTCGCCCTGGCGCACTTCGTCGGCGTCACCCGCCCGGGGTTCGACCTGGGCGCCGCGCACCTGCCGGAGGGCGCCGTCAGCCTGGTCGAGGTGCCGGCGCTGGCGATCAGCTCCAGCGACTGCCGCGCCCGGGTCGGCCGGGGGATGCCGGTCTGGTACCTGGTGCCCGACGGCGTCGTGCAGTACATCGAGAAGCGCGGGCTCTACCGGACGCCCGTCGGCGCGCGGACCACCGCCCGCGAGGGCGTGCCCGGCCGCGACGCGGCGCCGTCCGGCGACCGGCCTCCCGAACCACCGACCACCGATCTCCAGGAGGTACCCCGATGACCGCCTCGACCGAGGCGCGGGAGACCGCACTGCTGGCCGCCCAGGCCGCAGCGGACAAGCTGGCGACCAACGTCGCCATCGTCGACGTCAGCGAGCGCCTCGCCATCACCGACGCCTTCGTGCTGGCCTCGGCGCCCAACGAGCGCCAGGTGCAGGCGATCGTCGACGAGGTGGAGGAGCGCCTGCGGGAGCACGGCGTCAAGCCGGTGCGCCGCGAGGGCGTGGCCGAGGCGCGCTGGGTGCTGCTGGACTTCGTCGACGTCGTGGTGCACGTGCAGCACGCCGAGGAGCGCGCCTACTACGCCCTGGAGCGGCTGTGGAAGGACTGCCCGACGATCCCCTTCGTCGACCGCGCCGCCCCGGGCACCCCGCCCGGCGGGGCGGCCCCCGGCACCGCGACGCCATCGGCCGACGACGTCGACCCGGCGAGCGCCGACCCCACGCCGCTGCGCGCGGAGCCGGCCGACGGGGACGAGCCGGGGGCGACCGGCCCGTGAGCACCCCGGCGCTGCCGGTGCCCCGGGTGGTCCTCTGGCGGCACGGGCGCACCGCCTGGAACGCCGCGGGCCGCTTCCAGGGCCAGCTGGACCCGCCGCTGGACGAGGTCGGCCGCCGGCAGGCGGTGCAGGCCGCCCCGCACCTGGCCCGGCCGCTCCCGCCGGGCACGCTCGTGGTCTCCAGCGACCTGGTGCGCGCGGCGGAGACCGCGGCCGCGCTCACCGACGTCCTCGGCGTCCCGCTGCGGCTGGACGCCCGGCTGCGCGAGGTGGCCATGGGCTCCTGGGAGGGGCTCACCCGCGAGGAGGTCGCCGAGCGCCACCCCGGGCAGTACGCCGACTGGATGGCCGGGCGGCCGGTCACCGGGCGGGGCGGCGAGGACTCCGCCGACGTGCCGGAGCGGGCCCTGGCCGCGCTGCGCGACCTCCCCGAGGCGCCGGCCGCGGTGGTCGTCACCCACGGCGGCACGTCCGCCCGGGTGATCGAGGCGATGTTGGGGCTGGGGCCCGAGCACCGCCGGGTGTTCGGCCCGCTGGCCAACTGCGCCTGGAGCGAGCTCGCCGAGCAGAGCGGGCGGTGGCGGCTGCTGCGGCACAACACCGCGGCACCGGAGCTCCCCGAGGGTGCGGCGCCGCGGGCCGGCGCCCGCCGCCCGGACGCCGGGGCCAGCCCCGAGGAGGGCGCGCCGGCGCAGGACGCCGACGCTCTGTGACCCCGGTCGTGGACCCGCCCCGGCCGCAGCCCGTGGCGGTGGTCACCGACTCGTCGGCCTACCTCCCCGCCCGGCTGGTCGAGCAGTACGCGGTCGAGGTCGTCCCGCTGTACGTGGTGCTGGCCGGGCGCTCCGGCCGCGAGGGCGATGACATCGGACCGGCCGACGTCGCCCGCGCGCTCGGGGCCCGCGGGCAGCGGGTGTCCACGTCCCGGCCGACCCCGGGTGACTTCGTCGCCGCCTACCGCCGGCGGCTGGCCGCCGGGGCCGACCGGATCGTGTCGGTGCACCTGTCCGCGGAGCTCTCCGGCACCGTGGACGCCGCCCGGCTGGCCGCCGCCCAGGTCGGCGAGCACGTCGTGACGGTGGTCGACTCCCGCTCGGCGGCGATGGGCAACGGGTTCGCCGTGCTCGCCGCCGCGCGGGCGGCCGCGCGGGGTCAGGACGCGGCCGCCGTGGCCACGGCCGCCCGGGACACCGCCGCCGCGACCCGCACGCTGTTCGTCGTCGACACCCTCGAGCACCTGCGCCGCGGCGGACGGATCGGGCACGCCGCCTCGATGATCGGCACCGCCCTGTCGGTCAAGCCGCTGCTGCACGTCGCCGACGGCCGGGTGGTGCCGCTGGAGAAGGTCCGCACCACCGGCCGGGCCCTCGTCCGGCTGGTGCAGCGCGGGGTCGAGGCCGCCGCCGGCGGGCCGGTGCGGGTGGCCGTGCACCACCTGGCCGCGCCCGAGCGCGCCCAGCGGCTGGCCGCTCAGCTCGAGCAGGCGCTGCCCGGGCTGCGCGAGCTGCACGTCAGCGAGCTCGGTGCGGCCATCGGCGCGCACGTCGGCCCCGGCGCCGTGGGCCTGGTCGTGGCGCCGGCCGGGCCGCCGGACGGCGCGCAGCCGGAGGAGGCGCCGGAGCAGTAGCCGGCAGGAGGGAGGCACCGGCGCAGGGTGCCCCGCCGGACCGACGTCCGGTCGCCCGCCGTCCACAGGCCGCGGCGCCGTCCACAGAACCGCCCGAGGCCGCCGGCCGGGGGCCGCCGCTGCCTAGCGTCCCGCCGGTGCGCCTCCCTCCCCGCCGCAGCGACGACGCCGACCTCATCCGGGACCGGCTGCGGGCCCTGCTGCACGAGAGCCACCCCCCGGGCTGGGTCCCCGGCGGCGACGAGGACGCCCCGGTCGACCTGCCGGACGCCGACGGCGGGGACCTGCCCGCCGGCCTCGGCCGGCACCGCGCCCCCGGCACCGCCGTCCGGGTGGCCCCCACGCGCCGCGCCGCGTGGTCGCTGTGGGTCGCCGGCGTGCTCGCCGCGCTCCTGGTCGCCGGGGGCACCTGGCTGGGCCGCCCGCAGGTCCAGCCCGTCCCGGTCCCCCTGACGTCCCCGGCCGAGGAGCCGCCGGCGCCGGCGCCGGAGGTCGGCGTCGCGGCCGGGACCGCCACCACGGTCGTCGTGTCGGTGGTCGGGCAGGTGGCCCGGCCGGGCCTGGTCACCCTCCCGGAGGGCGCCCGCGTGGCCGATGCCGTCGACGCCGCCGGTGGCCTGCTGCCCGACGCGGACCCGGCGTCGGTCAACCTCGCGGCGGTCGTCTCCGACGGCCAGCAGGTCGCGGTCGGCCTGCCCGGCGCGGCGGCAGCCGGCCCGGCCGCCGGCGGGGCACCCGGGGGGCCGGGCCTGCTGGACCTCAACGCGGCCGCGGCGGCCGACCTCGACGCGCTGCCCGGCATCGGCCCGGTGCTCGCGCAGCGGATCGTCGAGCACCGCGATCGCAGCGGGCCGTTCCGGAGCGTCGAGCAGCTGGACGACGTGCCCGGGATCGGCCCGACCACCTACGCCGAGCTGGCCGAGCTGGTGACCGTGTGAGCGGTGCCCCGGCGCGGTGGAGCTGGTTGGACCTGCGGCTCGTCCCGGCCGCCGCCACGGTGTGGGCCGGCACCCTGCTGGCCCCGCTGGTGGGAGTCCCGGTGCTCGCCGCCGCCGTGCCGGCCGCGGTGGGCACCGCGCTGCTCGTCGCCCGGCGGCGCCGGTCGGCCGGGTCGGTCGTGCTGCTGGTCGTCCTGGCGGCGCTGGCGGTCACCGCGGCCTCCGCGGCGGTGCGGGAGGCCGCGCGGGCGGCCTCCCCCCTGGCCGGTGCCGCCGAGGGACGCCGGACGGTCGAGCTGGTCCTGGAGCTGGACGGCGACCCGGCCGCGGTGCGCGGGGCGGGCCCGCCGCGGGTGGTGGTGGAGGCCACGGCCGCCGTCCTGGAGGACGGCGCGACGCGCACCCGGCTGGACGACGCCGTCGTGCTGTTCGGCCCCGCCGACGAGTGGCGGGGGCTGCTGCCGGGCCAGGTGGTGCGCGTCCGGGCTGCGGTCTCCCCGGCGTCCGCCGACGAGGGCCTGGTCGCCCGGCTGTCGGCGCGGGCGCCCCCGGTGCTGCTGGGGGAGCCGTCCCGGGTGCAGCGGGCCGCCGGGGGCCTGCGGGAGGGGCTGCGCGACACCGCCGTCCGGGTGCTCGGGCCGCAGGCCGGTGGCCTGCTGCCGGGCCTGGCCGTCGGGGACACCACCGCCATGGACCCGGTGCTGGTCGAGGACTTCCGCCGTGCCGGTCTGGCCCACCTGACGGCCGTCTCCGGCGCCAACGTGGCCATCGTGCTGGCCGGGGTGCTGGCGCCGCTGCGGCGCCGGGCCGTGGACCGGCGGGTGCAGGCGCTGGTCGCGCTGGCCGCCCTCGCCGGCTTCGTGGTGCTGGCCCGGCCCAGCGCCAGCGTCGTGCGGGCGGCGGCCATGGGGGCGGTCACGCTGCTGGCGCTGGCCACCGGCCGCTCCCGCGCGGCGGTGCCGGCCCTGGGTGGTGCCGTGGTCGTGCTGCTGCTGGCCGACCCCCGCCTGGCGCGGGACGCCGGCTTCGCGCTGTCCGTCGCCGCCACCGCGGCCATCGTGCTCCTGGCGCCGGGCTGGTCCCGCCGGCTGCGCGGCCGCGGCTGGCCCCAGCTGCCGGCCGACGCGGTCGCGGTCGCCGCGGCGGCCGGCCTGGCCACCGCCCCGCTGGTGGCCGGGCTCTCCGGCCTGGTGAGCCCGGTGTCGCTGCCGGTGAACCTGCTCGCCGCGCCGGCCGTGGCACCGGCGACCGTGCTCGGTCTGCTGGCCGCGCTCGCCGTGCCGGTGCTGCCCCCGCTGGGCGAGGCGCTGGTCTGGGCCGCAGGCTGGCCGGTGCGCTGGCTGGTCGCCGTGGCGCAGGGCGCGGCGGCTCTGCCCGACGCGGCCACCGGCTGGCCGGCCGGCGTCCGCGGGGCGGTGCTCCTGACGGTGCTGCTGGTGGCGGCCGGCTGGCTGCTCTGGCGCTTCCCCCGGGCCAGGGCGCCGGCCGTCGCGGCACTGGTCGGCGCCGTGGTGCTGGGCTGGCCGCTGCGCCAGGCCGCGCGGGGTTGGCCGCCGGAGGACACCGTCGTGGTCGCCTGCGACGTCGGGCAGGGCGACGCCCTGGTGCTGCCGACCGCGCCGGGGGAGGGGCTGCTCGTGGACGCCGGCCCGGACGTCGGCCCGGTGGACCGCTGCCTGGACCGGCTCGGCATCGACACGCTGCCGCTGGTGCTGCTCACCCACCTCGACGCCGACCACGCCGGCGGCCTGGCCGGGGCGCTGTCCGGCCGGGCGGTCGGCGTCGTGGCGACCGGCACCCTCTCGCCGGCCGAGGACCGGGTGGCCCGGCTGGACGACGCGGTGCGCCGGGCCGGGGCGCAGCGGGCCGTCCTCGTGCCGGGGGACCGGCGGACGGTGGGCAGCGCGACGGTCGAGGTGCTCGCCCCGCCTCCGGAGACCGCCACCGCGGCCCAGCCGGCCAACGACCTGTCCCTGGTGGTCCGCGTGACCCAGCGCGGCGTCCGCGTGCTGCTCACCGGCGACCTCAGCGGCGCGGCGGAGGCACGGATCGTGGCCCGCGGGGTGGACCTGCGGGCCGACGTGCTCAAGGTGCCGCACCACGGCAGCGCCGACGCCGACCGCGGCTTCTTCGCCGCCACGGGTGCCCGGGTCGCGCTGGTGTCGGTCGGCGCGGGCAACTCCTACGGCCACCCCGCGCCTCGGGTGCTGTCCTGGCTGGCCCAGGACGGCGTGCGGGTGCACCGAACCGACACCGACGGCGACGTGGCCGTCGCCGGGGACGCCGCCGCGTGGGGTGTCGCCGTCCGCGGCCCTGGCGAGGGTGGGTCCGCGGCCGGCGGCGCCGGTGCGACCGCCGAGCCGGCCGTGCCCCTGCGCGGGCCGTCGGGGACGTCGGTCCCGCGTGCCACCATGCCCGGGTGGCTGCAGCACCCCCCGCGCCGACCTCCCGCCTGCGCGCCGTGGTGGGGGAGGAGGAGCTGCTGCGCGCCCGCGCCGTCTCGGCCGTGCGGGCCGCGGTGCTCGAGCGCCACCCCGACGCCGAGCTGCACGAGCTGGCCGCGCAGGGGCTCCCGGTCGGCGAGCTCGCCGACGTGCTGGCCCCCTCGCTGTTCGGCGCGCACCGGGTGGTGGTGGTGACCGGGGTGCACGAGGCCGCCGGCGCGCTCGTCGACGCGCTCACCGGCTACGCCCGGGACCCCGACCCGGACCTCACGCTCGTCGTCGTCCACCACGGCGGCAAGCGCAACGAGGCCCTGGTCAAGGCGTTCACCGCCGCGGGAGCGGCGGTCGACGACTGCCCGAAGGTCACCTCCGTGAGCGACCGGATCGCCTTCGTGCGCAACGAGGTCCGCTCGGCCGGCGGCCGGGTCACCGCCGACGCCGCCGCCGCGCTCGTCGAGGCGGTCGGCGCGGACCTGCGGCAGCTGTCCTCGGCCGCCACCCAGCTGGTCTCGGACTTCGGCGGCACCGTCGACGCCGACGCGGTCGCCCGGTTCCACCGCGGCCAGGCCGAGGTCACCGGCTTCAGCGTCGCCGAGCGGGTGCTGGTCGGCGACCGGCAGGGTTCCCTGGAGCTGCTGCGCTGGGCGCTGCAGCGCGGCGTCGCCCACGTGCTGATCGCCGACGCCATCGCCGACGGGGTGCGCACCGCGGCGCGGGTGTCCTCGGTGCGCAGCAGCAACCCCGGCGACCTCGCCCGCACGCTGAAGATGCCGCCCTGGAAGGTGAGGAAGGCCCAGGCGCAGGCCCGGGGCTGGAGCATCGAGGGCCTGCAGCAGGCGATCGGCGTGGCCGCGGAGCTCAACGCCGACGTCAAGGGCGCCGCCGCCAGCGCCGACTACGCCCTGGAGCGGGCGATCCGCCGGATCGTCGCCATCCGCCGGGAGACCGGCCGCCGCTGAGGGTCTCCGCGAGACGCGACGAGCCCCGTCCCGCGGGGGGAGGGGCTCGTCGGAGACCGCGCGGGCGCGGCCGACAGGTCAGCTGGCGAGGTCGGTCAGCCGCCTGGCCATGCCGGACTTGCGGTTCGCGGCCTGGTTCTTGTGGATGACGCCCTTGCTGGCGGCCTTGTCCAGCGCCTTGCTGGCCGTCTGCAGCGCGGTCGTGGCGGCGGCGGCGTCACCGGCGTCGGCGGCGGTGCGGAAGCGGCGGACGGCCGTCTTCAGCGCGGACTTGACCGCGACGTTGCGCTGGCGCGCCTTCTCGTTGGTCTTGTTCCGCTTGATCTGGGACTTGATGTTCGCCACGCGTGAGCCTCGGGTGTCTCGCAGGGAGTGGGGTCTGACGTGCGTCCGGACGGCGTGCGTCAGCGGACCGGCCTGCCAGGCTACCAGCGCCCTCCGCGCCGACCCACCCGGCGGGTACGCGCCCGCCCGGCATCGGTGGCGCGACGACGCGACGGGCCGTGGGACGATGGGCGCACTGTGACGACTCCCGCCTCCACCGATCCCGCCCGGATCCGGAACTTCTGCATCATCGCCCACATCGACCACGGCAAGTCGACGCTGGCCGACCGGATGCTCGAGGTGACCGGGATCGTCGAGGGACGGCAGATGCGGGCCCAGTACCTCGACCGGATGGACATCGAGCGCGAGCGCGGCATCACCATCAAGGCGCAGAACGTTCGCCTGCCGTGGACGGTCGGGGAGACCGACCACGTGCTGCACATGATCGACACCCCGGGCCACGTGGACTTCACCTACGAGGTGTCCCGGTCACTGGCGGCCTGCGAGGGCGCGGTGCTGCTGGTCGACGCCGCCCAGGGCATCGAGGCGCAGACGCTGGCCAACCTGTACCTGGCGCTGGAGAACGACCTCACCATCATCCCGGTGCTCAACAAGATCGACCTGCCGGCGGCCCAGCCGGAGCGGTACGCCGCGGAGATCGCGCACATCATCGGCTGCGACCCCGACGAGGTGCTGCGGGTCAGCGGCAAGACCGGCGAGGGCGTGCCCGAGCTGCTCGACCAGATCGTCGCGCAGGTCCCGGCGCCGGAGGGCGAGGCCGAGGCCCCCGCCCGGGCGATGATCTTCGACTCGGTCTACGACATCTACCGCGGCGTCATCACCTACGTCCGCGTGGTCGACGGCCGGATCTCCGCCCGCGAGCGGATCAAGATGATGTCCACCGGCGCCACGCACGAGCTGCTGGAGATCGGCGTCATCTCCCCGGAGCCCAAGCCGGTCGCCAGCCTCGGGGTCGGCGAGGTCGGCTACTTCATCACCGGGGTGAAGGACGTCCGCCAGTCCCGCGTCGGCGACACCGTGACGCTGCAGCACCGGCCGGCCGCCGAGCCGATCGGCGGGTACAGCGACCCCAGGCCGATGGTCTACTCCGGCCTGTACCCGATCGACGGCAGCGAGTACCCGCTGCTGCGCGAGTCGCTGGACAAGCTGCTGCTCAACGACGCCGCGCTGACCTACGAGCCGGAGACCTCCGCCGCGCTCGGCTTCGGCTTCCGGGTCGGCTTCCTCGGCCTGCTGCACCTGGAGATCGTCCGCGAGCGGCTGGAGCGCGAGGCGGGCATCAGCCTGATCTCCACCGCGCCCAACGTCGTCTACCGGGTGGTCATGGAGGACGGCACGGAGATCACCGTGACCAACCCCAGCGACTGGCCCAGCGGCAAGATCGACCGGGTCTACGAGCCGATCGTCAACGCCACGATCATCGCGCCGACCGACTACACCGGCGCGATCATGGAGCTGTGCCAGAGCCGGCGCGGCCAGCTCGGCGGCATGGACTACCTGAGCGAGTCCCGGGTCGAGCTGCGCTACACGCTGCCCCTCGGCGAGATCATCTTCGACTTCTTCGACGCGCTGAAGTCGCGCACCCGCGGCTACGCCAGC
This sequence comes from Geodermatophilus pulveris, assembly GCF_900188375.1. GTDB lineage: Bacteria > Actinomycetota > Actinomycetes > Mycobacteriales > Geodermatophilaceae > Geodermatophilus > Geodermatophilus pulveris. Next base: position 52,632 of record NZ_FZOO01000011.1, read on the forward strand.
CTGGACTACTCCGAGGCCGGCGAGCAGGAGTCCTCGCTGGTCAAGGTGGACATCCTGCTGCAGGGCGAGGCCGTCGACGCGTTCAGCGCGATCGTGCACAAGGACAAGGCGTACGGCTACGGCGTGATGATGGCCGGCAAGCTGCGCGAGCTCATCCCGCGCCAGCAGTTCGAGGTGCCCATCCAGGCCGCCGTCGGCTCCCGGGTGATCGCCCGCGAGACCGTCCGCGCCATCCGCAAGGACGTGCTGGCCAAGTGCTACGGCGGTGACATCACCCGCAAGCGCAAGCTGCTGGAGAAGCAGAAGGAGGGCAAGAAGCGGATGAAGATGGTCGGCCGGGTCGAGGTCCCGCAGGAGGCGTTCGTGGCCGCGCTGTCCACCGCCGAGCCCACCAAGGGCAAGTGACTGCCCGCGTCGAGGCCGTCTGCGTGGCCGCCGCCGGGGTGCTGGAGATCCCCGGCCGCGGCCCGACGCGCAGCGCCATCGACAAGCGGCCGGTGCCCGGGCGGGTCGCCGTCGGTCCGCTCGGCCTGGACGGCGACACCCAGGTCAACCGCAAGCACCACGGCGGCGAGGGGCAGGCGGTCTACGCCTACGCCGGTGAGGACGCCGCCTGGTGGGAGCGGGAGCTGGGCCGCGACCTGCCGGCCGGCCGGTTCGGGGAGAACCTCCGGACGGCGGGCATCGACCTGACCGCCGCGCTGCTGGGGGAGTGCTGGGAGGTCGGCACCGCGCTGGTCGAGGTGACCGCCCCGCGCACCCCGTGCGCCAAGTTCCAAGCGTACTGGGGGGTGCCCCGGCTGGTGCGGCGGTTCACCGGGCGCGGCGCGCCCGGGGCCTACCTGCGCGTGCTGCGCCCCGGTGACGTCGGCGCCGGCGACCCGCTCACCGTCGTCTCCCGCCCGGACCACGGGGTGACCATCGGCCTGGCGTTCCGGGCGCTGCTGACCGAGCGCGACCGGCTGCCCGAGCTGCTCCCGGCGCTGTCCGCCCTGCCGCACAAGGACCAGCCGGCCGTCGCCGAGGCGATCGCGGCCCGCACCACGCCGTAGCCCCGCGCGGCGGGGGGCCACCGCGCAGGACGTCCTCCGTCACGCGGCCAGCGCCGCGACGAGGTCGCGGCGCAGCGCGGTGAGGTCCACGCCGCGGGCGCGCAGCACCTCCGCCGCCGGGCCCCGGTCCTCGCGGAGCAGTCCGAGCAGGACGTGCGTGTCGGTGATGCGGTCGTGCCGCAGCGCCAGCGCCTCGCGCAGCGACAGCTCGAGGGCCTTCTTCGCCCCCGGGGTGAACCGCAGGTGGGCGCGGCCCGCCCGCTGCCCGCCGCGCCGGGCCTCCAGCGCGCCCGGCCCGAAGGCCGCCTCCACGACGTCCCGGACGGCGTCCAGGTCGATGCCCAGCGTGCGCAGCGCGTCGGCGTCCAGGTCGCCCCCGCCCGCCCGCTGCCGGACGGCGGCCGCCACCCCGTCGCGGGTCAGCCCGTACCGGCCCAGGACGACGGCCGCCGGCGTGTCCTGGCCGAGCAGCGCCAGCAGCAGGTGCTCGGTGCCGACGGAGTCGTGCCGCAGCGTGCGGGCCTCCTCCTGCGCCGAGACGACGACCTGCCGGGCCTCGGCCGTGAACCTGTCGAACACCGGTCATCCCTCCCGTCGGAGCAGCCGCCGGCCGCCCGCGTGCTTCTTGTGCACCGCCTGCCGGGTGACGCCCAGGTGCTGGGCGACCTGCTCCCACGTCCAGCCCTGGCCGCGGGCGTTGTCCACCTGCAGGGCCTCCAGCCGCTCGACCAGGTCGCGCAGCGCCCGGACCGCCCGCAGCCCGACCGCCGGGTCCCGGCTGCTGGCCGCGGAGGCCACCTGTGCCGTGTCTGCCATGCCGTCAACTGTGGTTGACGTGCGGGACATCTGTCAACCTGCTTTGACGCGCGGTCAGCGGCGGCGGATGTCGTGCCGGCCGCCCCGCGGGGAGCGCCGCGGCGGCCGCCGCCCCGCGGCGTCCTGCCGGGTCACCCGCTGCTGGACGACCGTCCACGCCAGGTCGTGCCAGACCGTGCCGGTCGCCCCGACCCGCGCGCCGCGGTGCCGCCGCCACAAGCCGCGCAACGGGCCGGACGCCGGTGCGGAGCCGGCCGGGTCGTCGGCCAGGCCGAGCAGCCGGGGGGCCCGCTCGAGCAGCCAGCCCGCCCCGTCACCGGGGGCGGTGACGTCCACCTGCGTGCAGCCGGCGTCCCAGGCCACGCGCGGCACGCCGGGCCCCTGCGGGTCGGCGTCGCGCGGGTGACGGCGCCGGTCCCCAGGCGCACCGTCGGGTCGCCCGGCAGCGCGGCCAGGGGGCCGAGCACCAGCCGCGGGTGGACGCCGTCCAGGGCCAGGACCGTCACCGGGCGAGGATGGCAGCACCCGGTGACCGACGGGTCAGAGCGTGAAGACGATCTTCCCCGCGGTACGTCCCTCGTGCATCCGCGCGAAGCCCTCGCGGGCCTGCGCCAGTGGCAGCTCGACGTCGATGACCGGGCGGACGCCGGTCACCGCGCACATCCGCACCAGCGACTCGAGCTCCTCGCGGGTGCCCATCGTCGACCCGATCACCGACAGCTGGGTGAAGAAGACCCGGTTGAGCTCGGCGCCGGGGTTGAAGCCGGTGGTCGCGCCCGAGGTGACGATGACGCCGCCGGGCCGCAGCGACTTCACGCTGTGGCTCCAGGTCGCCTCGCCGACGGTCTCCATGACGCCGTCCACCCGCTCGGGCACCCGCGCGCCGGTCTCGAACGCCTGGTCCGCGCCGAGGGCCAGCGCGGCCTGCCGCTTCTCCTGACTGCGCCCGGTCACCCACATCCGGAAGCCGGCCGCCCGCCCCAGCACGACCAGCGCGGTGGCCACGCCACCGCTGGCGCCCTGCACGAGCACCGTCGCGCCCGGCCGCAGGCCGGACTTCACGAACAGCATCCGGTAGGCGGTGAGCCACGCGGTGGGCAGGCAGGCGGCCTCGGCGAAGGACAGCTCGGCCGGCTTGGGCACCAGGTTGCCCCGCGGGACGGTGACCCGCTCGGCCATCGTGCCCTGGTGCAGCTCGGAGAACAGCGTCCGCTTGGGGTCCAGCGTCTCGTCGCCGCGCCAGCCGGGGCTGGCCACGACGCCGTGCACGATCACCTCGTTGCCGTCCTCGTCCAGCCCGGCCGCGTCGGTGCCCAGCACCATCGGCATCCGCTCGGCCGGCAGGCCCACCCCGCGCAGGCTGAACAGGTCGTGGTGGTTGAGCGAGGCGGCCCGCACCTGCACCGTCGTCCAGCCGTCGGGCACCTCCGGCTCGGGCCGGTCGCCGACCTCCAGGACGGAGAGCGGGTCCTCGGGGGCGGGCGTCGAGACGAAGGCGGCGAGCATGGTCGCGAGCATGTCACCGCGGCCTGGGGGGTCGCACGGCGACAGCGGCGGCGGGGCCGGCGGCCGCCCGCCGGTCGAGGACGGCCCGCTCGGCCGGGTTGCCGCTGAGCTCGGCGGCCCGCCGCCAGGCCGCGGCCGCGCCGGCGGCGTCCCCGGCCCGCTCCAGCAGGTCGGCGTGCGCGGCGTGCAGCGGCACGTACCCGGCCAGCCGGCCGTCGGCGAGCACCGGCGCCAGCAGCGCCAGCCCCGCCTCCGGGCCCTCGGCCCGCCCGACGGCGACCGCGCGGTTGACCGTGACGACCGGGGAGGGCGCCAGCCGGTCCAGCAGCCGGTAGAGGTCGGCGATGCGCGCCCAGTCGACCCCCGCGGCGTCCGGCGCGGCCGCGTGCAGGGCGGCGATGACGGCCTGCACCTGGTACGGGCCGACCGGGGACCGGCCGGTGGTGGCCAGCAGCGCCCGGGCCTCGGCGACGGCGGCGGCGTCCCACCGGCTGCGGTCCTGCTCGGCGAACGGGACGGGGCGTCCCTCGCCGTCCTCGCGGGCCGCCGCGCGCGAGTGCTGCAGCAGCATCAGCGCGAGCAGCCCGGTCGTCTCGGCGTCCCCGTCGGCGAACGGGCCGTCGGTGAGCAGCCGCTGCCCGTCGCGCACCCGCACGGTGGTCGCCGTCCCGCTGTCCTGCAGGCCGGCGCCGCCGACCAGGATGGCGGCCTCGTGCAGCGCGAGGGTGTAGGCGGCCCAGTCGGCGGGCTGCGCGGCCTGCGGGTCGTCCCAGGCGGCGGGGTCGTGCGCCAGGACCATCAGGTACTGCATCGTCGTCCTCCTCGGTCGGGGGACGCCCCGGTCGGTGCGTCCTGCCCTGACGACGCGCCGCGGGAGCTCCGGAGGACACCCTGCCGCCGATCCCCCCGGTGTGGGCGGATCGACTCAGCGGACGACGACCACGTGCTCCCCGCGCGGGACGAACTCGCCGATCACCGGGGCACCGGGGACCTCGCCGCCGAGCAGCAGCCCCCCGGAGGTCTGCGCGTCGGCCAGCAGCAGCGCCTCGTCCTCGCCGACGGCGGACAGGTCGGCGTGCGGCCGCACCCAGTCCAGGTTGCGCCGGGTGCCGCCGGAGACGAAGCCCTCGGCCAGCGCCGCCCGCGCCCCGGCCAGGTAGGGGACGGCGGCGGCGTCGACCACCGCGGTCACCCCGCTGGCCCGGGCCATCTTGTACAGGTGGCCGAGCAGGCCGAACCCGGTCACGTCGGTGCCCGCGCGGATCCCGGCGGCCACCGCGGCGCGGCCGGCCTCCCGGTTCAGCGCCGTCATGGCGGCCACCGCCTCCTCCGACACCTCGCCGGTGGCCTTCATCCGGTTGTTGAGCACGCCGATGCCCAGCGGCTTGGTCAGCGACAGGGCCGTCCCGGCGACGGCGGCGGAGTTGGTGATCACGCGGTCGACGTCGACGACGCCGGTGACCGCCATGCCGTACTTGGGCTCGGGGTCGTCGATGGAGTGCCCGCCGCCGACGTGGCAGCCGGCCTCCTGGGCGGCCGCCAGCCCGCCGCGCAGCACCTCGGCGGCGAGCTCGGCGGGCAGCACGTCGCGCGGCCAGCCGAGCAGGTTGACCGCGACCACCGGGGTGCCGCCCATGGCGTAGACGTCGGACAGCGCGTTGGCCGCCGCGATCCGGCCGAAGGTGTGGGCGTCGTCGACGACGGGGGTGAAGAAGTCGGTGGTGAGCACGATGCCCTGCCCCCCGGCGATCCGGACGACGGCCGCGTCGTCGCCGTCGTCCAGGCCGACGACCAGCTCGGCGGCCGGGTCGGTGGGGCCGGTCGCGGTCAGGCCGGCCACCACCGCCTCCAGCTCCCCGGGCGGGATCTTGCAGGCGCAGCCGCCCCCGTGGGCGTACTGGGTGAGCCGGGTGCGTGCGGGCGCGGTGGTCACGGCTCCACCGTAGGCTCGGCGGTGGAGGCGTCAGGGCGCCTGGTGGCCCCCGCGGCCTCTAAAGCCGACGTGGCCGAGCACCTCGGTCAGGCGGGTTCGATTCCCGTCCGCCTCCGCCAGCTCGTCGTCGTCCGGGACGGCGACGTCCGTCGCGGAGCCGGCCCGCCCGGCTCCGCGACGGACCCACCTACCCTCGGCGGCGATGAGCACCGACCCCCGCCGGCGGGTGCCGCGCACCGACACGCTGCTGGCCGACCCCCAGCTGGCCGCCGCCGCCGGCCGGCTGGGCCGCGACCTGGTCAAGGCCGCCGTCCAGGAGGTCCAGCAGCGCGTCCGGGACGGCGCCGTCGCCCCGGACGACGCCGTGGGCGCCGTGCTGGCCGGCCTGCCGGCGACGCCGAGCAGCCTGCGGCCGGTGCTCAACGCGACCGGCGTGCTGGTGCACACCAACCTCGGCCGGGCACCGCTGTCGGAGGCCGCGGTCCAGGCGGTCGTCGCCGCCAGCGGCACCACCGACGTGGAGCTGGACCTGGCCACCGGCCGCCGCGGCCCGCGCGGGGAGGCGGCGCTGGCCGCGCTGCGCGAGGCCGTCCCGGCCGCGGAGGCCGCGCTGGTGGTCAACAACTGCGCCGCGGCCCTGGCCCTGGTGGCCACCGCCCTGGGCGGGGAGCTGGTCATCGCCCGGGGCGAGCTGGTCGAGATCGGCGACGGCTTCCGCATCCCCGAGCTGCTGGAGGCCACCGGGGCCCGGCTGCGCGAGGTCGGCACCACCAACCGGGTGGCGCTCGGGGACTACACCCGCGCCCTCGGCCCGGGCACCGGCGCGGTGCTCAAGGTGCACCCGTCGAACTTCGTCGTCCGCGGCTTCACCCGGGCGGTCGAGGTGGCCGAGCTGGCCGCCGGCCTGGCCGGCACCGGAGTCCCCCTGGTCGCCGACGTCGGGTCCGGCCTGCTGCGCCCGCACCCGGTGCTGCCCGGGGAGCCGGACCTGCAGACCGCGCTGGCCGACGGCGCGGACCTGGTGCTGTCCAGCGGCGACAAGCTGCTCGGCGGGCCGCAGGCCGGGCTGGTGCTCGGCCGCGCCGACCTGGTGCAGCGGCTGCGTCGGCACCCGCTCCACCGGGCGTTCCGGGTCGACAAGACGACCCTCGCCGCGCTGGAGGCCACGCTGCGCGGCCCGCGGCCGCCGGTGCAGCGGATGCTCGCCGCCGACCCCGCCGGGCTGCGCACCCGGGCCGCCGCGCTCGCCGCCCGGCTGGCCGCGGCCGGCCTGGACGCGGTCGCGGTCGACGCGCAGGCCCGCGTCGGCGGGGGAGGGGCGCCGGAGCACCCGCTGCCCAGCGCCGCCGTCTCCCTGCCCGCGGAGTTCGCCGCCCCGCTGCGCGCGGGCACCCCGCCGGTGGTCGGGTACGTCGCGGACGGCCGCACCCTGCTCGACCTGCGCAGCCTGGCGCCGGCGGACGACGACGCGCTCGCGGCCGCGGTGCTGGAGGTGGCCCGCCGGTGGACGTGACGGGGATGCAGGTCATCGCCACCGCCGGGCACGTCGACCACGGCAAGTCCACGCTGGTCCGCGCGCTCACCGGCATGGAGCCCGACCGGTGGGAGGAGGAGCGCCGCCGCGGGCTGACCATCGACCTCGGCTTCGCCTGGACGACGCTGCCCTCGGGCCGCCGGCTCGCCGTCGTCGACGTGCCCGGGCACGAGCGCTTCGTCGGCAACATGCTCGCCGGCGTGGGCTCGGTGCCGGCCGCCCTGGTGGTGGTCGCGGCCGACGACGGCTGGTCGGCGCAGACGGCCGAGCACGTCGCCGTCCTGGACGCCCTCGGCGTGCGGCACGCGCTGCTCGCGGTCACCAAGGCCGACCTCGCCGACCCGGGGCCGGTGCTCGCCGACGTCCGGGAGCGGCTGGCGGGCACGTCGATGGGTGCGGTGCCTGGGGTGGCCGTGAGCGCGCCCACCGGGCGCGGCGTGCCCGAGCTGGCCGCCTCCCTGGAGGCGCTGCTGGCCGGGCTGCCCGCGCCGGACCGGGACGCGCCGGTGCGGCTGTGGGTGGACCGCGCCTTCCCGGTGAAGGGCGCCGGCACGGTGGTCACCGGCACCCTCGCCGCGGGCCGGGTCGCCGCCGGGGACCGGCTGACCCTGGGCGGCCGGGAGGTCGGCGTGCGCGGCGTGCACTCCCTCGGCCGGCCGGTCGAGCGGGCCGAGGCGACCGCGCGGGTGGCTCTGAACCTGCGCGGCACCTCCGTCGAGGAGGTCGCCCGCGGCGACGCGCTGCTCACCCCCGGCGCGTTCCGCGACACCGGCGAGCTGGACGTCACGCTGGCCCGCGAGGTCGACGACCGGCTGCCCGCCGAGGTCGTCGTGCACGTGGGCTCCGCGGCGGTCGCCGCGCGGCTGCGCCCGCTGGAGGGGTCGGCGGTCCGGCTGCGGCTGGCCGCGCCGCTGCCGCTGCGGGTCGGCGACCGGTTGCTGCTCCGGGATCCGGGTGCCCGCCGGGTGCACGGCGCCGACGTCCGGGACGTCGACCCGCCGGAGCTGCGCCGCCGCGGCGCGGCCCGCCGGCGCGCCGAGGAGCTGGCCGCCCGGCCGGACGGCGCGGCGGGGGCGGCCGCCGAGCTCGCCCGGCGGCGGTTCGTCCGCGCCCAGGACTTCGCCGCGATGGGCTGGTCGGTGCCACCGGACGCGGCGACCGTGGGCCCCTGGCTGCTCGCCCCCGGGCTCGTGGACGAGCTGGCCGCCGCGCTGCCCGGGATCGTCGCCCGCTACCGGCAGCTGCGCCCGCTGGAGCCCGGGCCGCCGGTCGCCGTCGCCCGCCGGGCGCTGGAGCTGCCCGACGACGAGCTGGTGCCCGCCGCCGTCCGCCCCCCGCTCGCCCTGCGGGAGGGCCGGGTCGTCGCGGCGACCGCCGGCCTGCCCGGACCGGTGCAGCGGGTCGTCGACGCCGTCCGCGCCCGGCTGGCCGCCGACCCCTTCGCCGCGCCGGACGCCGAGGAGCTGCGCGCCGCCGGGCTCGGACCGCGGGAGCTGGCCGCCGCCGTGCGCGACGGGCAGCTGGTGCGGATCGCCGACGGCGTGTACCTCGCGCCCGGGGTCGCCGAGCAGGCGCGGGCCCGGCTGGCCGCCGTCCCCGCGCCGTTCACGCTGAGCCAGGCCCGCTCGGCGTGGGGGACCAGCCGGCGGGTCGCCGTCCCGCTGATGGAGTGGCTGGACGCCCGCGGCGTCACCGAGCGGCTGCCGGACAGCACCCGCCGGCTGCGGTCGTCGCCCGGCTGACCAGCTCTCCGGTCAGCCCTCGCCGAGTGGCGTCAACCCGATGATGCGGTCGGGCTCGCTGCCCTCCGCGCCGTCGGTCGCCCGGTGGGTGATCCAGTCCTCCACCGCGGCCAGCGCCTGCTCGACGAACGGGTGGACGGCGGCACCGCCGTGGCCCATCTCGGGGATCAGGTAGGTGCGCAGCAGGGCGTCGTCGCCCGACCGGGCGACCAGTTCCTCGTAGGCGCCGGCCTCCTTCGGCGTGACGATGGTGTCGGCCGTGCCGTGGCCGACGACGACCGGCCGGCGGAGGTCGCCGGTGAGGTCGAGCAGGCGCATCTCGGCCTGCGCTGCGGCCGGCGCCGCGTGGGCGTCCCAGGCCTTCAGCTCGTCGAGGGAGACCGTGCCGTCGCCGTCCGGGTCGTAGGTGGGGTCCCACTCGCCGATCGAGTCGCCGAGGTAGCCGACGGCGGACACGTACGCCTCCGGCCACTCGCGCTCGGAGCCCGGTGCACGGCCGACGTCGTAGGTGGAGCCCCCGCGCAGCTCGGCCGGGATCGAGTAGATGGCCGCCAGCGCGTCGGACTGCTCCGGGGTCAGCGGCGGGTCCACGTCGCCCCCGCCGGCGGCGATGACGTCGCCGATGCGCGGCTCGATGACGTCGTAGTTGCGCAGGAAGACCGGGAAGGCGCCCCACATCTCCAGGCCGGAGTTGTAGCCGTACATGCTCACCCCGCCGTCGTAGAGCTCGGGGAACGACTCGACCAGCCACTTGGTGTGGTGCCCGCCGTTGGAACCGCCGGCCAGCAGGCTGCGGTCGGGCTGCTGCCCGTAGTGGGCGGTCACCACGCCGGTGGCGTGCTGGGTCAGCTCCGCGAGGCGACGGCGGGACTCGTGGTAGGAGTCCTCCGGCTCGTCCGCGATGGTGTACCGGTTCCAGCCCTCGTCGCTGGCGGCGTAGGCGTAACCCTGGCGCAGCGCGATGTCCTTGTAGACCGCGTCGTTGCTGAACTCGTCGCCGGAGAACCCCCGGCTGGAGGTCAGCAGGCCGCCGTTCCAGTCCTCGGGCAGGGCGAGCTGGTAGGCGGCGTCACCGATGCTGCCGTGGACGTAGCGGTGACCGACCGGGTCGGCCCGGCGTTCGTCGGCGTCGACCACCGGCGTCTGGTCGGCCAGCGCCGACCCGGGGTCCACGCCCGGGCCGTCCGGCACCACGAGGACGCGCAGCCCCGGCCGGTCCCGGCCGGGGGTGGCGAACCCGACGACGTGGGCGGTCTGGTGCGAGCCGGCTCCCGCGACCACGTCGCCGACCACGGCGAGCACCTCGTCACTGCCGGCGGCCAGCAGGCGCACGTCGTGGGTCCCAGCGTCCAGGCGCAGGAGACCGCTGTCCTCACCGGTGGCGATCCCGGTGGCGACCGTGGCCCACTCCCCGTCCGGCGTGGCGCGGACCTGGACGTCCACGGCACCCAGGTCGGGGCCGGCGTGCGCGACGCGCAGTCCCGCGGACGGTGCCCCGGGGTCGGCGGGAGCGTCCAGCACCGACAGCGCCAGCGGCACGCCGTCGCCGGTCGCCGAGCCCACGACGCCCACCGTCACCGGTTCCGCCCCGGCGGAGACGGTCCCCGCGAGCAGGGCGTGGTCGGCGGTGGTCGACGGTGCGGCCCGCACCTCGACGCGGTGCCGGCCGGGGGCCACGGGTACCAGGTCACCGAGGGTCCCGAACTCCGCCGACTCGACGACCCGCTCGCCGTCGACCCACACGTCCACCGGACCGGCGTCCGGGGCGGCGTGCACCACCCACAGCGCCCCGCTGCGGCTGGTACCGGGCAGGACGTCGCTCAGGTAGGCGGCCTGCACCGCACTGCGGGCGTCGGCGGGCAGGAGCAGCCGGTCGGCGACCAGCGCGTCGGCCGCGGCGCGCACGGCCTGCACGTACCCCTCGTGGGTGCCGTACAGGTCCTGCAGGGTGGGCCGCTCGTCGCCGTCGACGGCGTCCGCGGCGGTGCCCGCCAGCGGGACCTGCATGCCGGTCAGGCCGCACACGTCGCCGACGGTGTAGGGCTCGGCCTGCAGGTTCCACCCGGTCAGCGTCGCGGTCGGGGCGGCCACCTCGGGCAGCTCCAGGCCGCCTTCGTCGATGCCGACCGCGTCGACGCTCGGGACGCGCACGTCGTAGGGCTGCACGACGTCGGCGTGCCGCCAGTCGTCGATGATGCCCGCGTTGCCCACCACCCGGGGGCCGAAGTCACGCTCGGCCGCGGCGTTGTACAGCCCGGTGTACCCGACGCCCGGGATCGCCGGGAACCCGGTGGCGTCCCGGTCGCTCGCGACCAGCGTCCCGCCCGCGATGGACGGCGCACGGCTCGCGGGCGGTTCCGTGCCGTCGACCACCCACTCGTCCAGCGAGACGAGCAGGGCGCGCAGCGCCGGCCCGACGTGCGTGGGGTTGCTCGCCTGCTGGCAGGTGCCGGGCGTGGGCTCCGCGTTCGCGGCCGCGAAGTGCTGGGAGCCGGAGAGCAGGTACTGGCGCACCGTGTCCGGGAGCGCGACGTCGTGGCCGAACCCGTCGGTGCTCACCAGGGACGCCTGGAACTGCCAGTACTCCGTCGAGCTGTCGGTGTGCACCACGAGGGGGTCGGTGGCCGGCCGCGTGAGGATGCCGTCCGTCCGCCCCGAGACCGGGTCCTGCCGGACCCCGTAGTTGAACGGGAAGCCGACGTAGGGCATGTAGCGGTCGCGGTGCTGCGTGGAGAACGGGTTGGGCTGGGCGAAGCGGTAGTTCAGGAACAGCTTCTGCGCCCCGGGGATGTGGATGTTCACCCCGTCGAAGACCGCGCGGCCCTCGGTGTCCTCGTTGAAGCCCTGGTACACGAAGTCCCGCAGGTACATCCCGCTCGAGGAGATCCCCTGGCCCAGCACGTGGGTGACGCCCCCGCCGGCGGCCAGGGGGTTGGCGTCACCGTCGGCGTCGACGGTCCCGTGCCGGAGGAAGGACACCACGTCGCGGGTGGCGGCGTAGCCCAGTCCCATCACGCGCGGGTCGCGGGCGGTGTAGCCGAGCTCGTAGACGTTGCCCGGCCGGAAGCCGCCGTCCACGCAGATCGCCTCGTCGCCGTCGAAGCGCCAGGCGTCGGCCGGGACCGTCTCGCCGCGCGGGATCTCCGGTCCGGACGGGCGGGGGGAGTCGCTGGGCCGGACGCGCAGCTCCGCGGCCTCGTCGGTCACCGCCGGGTAGCTGGCGAAGTCCGCCGACCCGGACAGCGGCAGGCACCCGGTGCTGCCGTCGGCGGCGAAGTCCGTCTCGTGGAACTCCACGACCGTCTCGCCGGTGATCGCGCTGCCGTCGGCTTCGGTGGGGACGGGCAGCCGGATCGTCATGCGGTTGTTGCCGGGCAGGACGTCGCCCTCCCAGCCGGCCCAGGCGATGGCGTAGCCCTGCTCGAGGAGGAAGCCGGTCCCGAAGTCCTCCACGGTGGACGGGTCGCTGAGCCGGTCCTGGGACACGACCGAGCTGTTGACGTAGGCGAGCGTCCGCTTGTTGCCGCGGTTGTTCACCTCGAAGAACACCTTGCCGTTCCACCGGGACCGGTCCTGCGGCACGAGCAGGTAGAAGTCGGTGTCGTAGGCCACCATGCCGTCGGAGTCGCGGGGGGCCTTGTCCAGGTCGGTGATCACCGCGTTGCGCGGGTCGTCCGGATCGACCCGGAGCGCGATGGTGCCAACCAGCTTCTCGTAGGCGCCGGCGTCGCCGAACGAGTGGCCGTCGGCCACGACCTCCGAGCGGGACAGGTCCAGGTCGACGGCGGACTCGCGTTCCTGCGCCGCGGCGGGGGCGACGCCCAGCACCGACGCGAGGAGCAGCAACACCAACAGGAGGACGGGCTTCCTCATGGCGGACCTTCTCTCGGGCGAGACGGTGACCGCGACGGAGGAGGCCGGTCGTGCAGACGACGCCGCGCCGGGGCCGGGTGGAGGAACCGGGAGGACCGTCACCCCCTGGGCGGCGGCGTGTCAAGCCGCCGGCTCGTCCTCGCCCGCGTGTCCCGGGCGACCTGCCGACGACCGGCTCAATCCGCGGCGGGCACCCAGCGGGCCGGGCGCTTCTCGCGGAACGCCGCGATGCCCTCCTGGCCCTCCGCGCTGGCGAAGAAGCGCGCGGACAGCTCCAGCAGCTCGTCGGCCGACCCGCGCAGCCCTCCGGCGCGCAGCAGCCGCTTGGTCTCGGCCAGCGCGGCCGGTGCCCCGGCGGCGAGCGCGGTGACCTGGGCGGCCACCGCGGCGTCCACCTCGGCGTCCGGCACCGCCAGGTCCACCAGCCCGCCGGCGGCCGCCGCGGCCGCGTCGAACACCTCGCCGGTGAGCATCAGCCGGTGCGCCACGTGCGGCACCATCCGCGGCAGCACCACCGCCGAGATCACCGCCGGCACGATGCCCAGCCGCACCTCGGAGAAGGCGAACGTCGCCGAGCGGGCGGCGACGACGACGTCGCAGGCCGCCGCCAGCCCCACCCCGCCGGCCCGCGCCGGTCCGCGCAGGACGGCCAGCACCGGCTTGGGCGAGCGCCACACCGTCTCCAGCAGCGCCGGCAGCTCGCGCACCCCCTGGTCGCCGGCGGCACCGCCGGTGGCCTCGCCGAGGTCCATGCCGGAGCAGAACACCCGGCCGGTGTGGTCCAGCACGACCACCCGCACCGCGTCGTCGGCCAGCGCGCCGGCCAGCGCGTCGCGCAGCTGCGCGCGCATCGCCCGGGACAGCGCGTTGCGGTTGGCGGGGGAGTCCAGCGTGAGGGTGGCGACCCCCCGGGACGTCGAGACCTGCAGCACGGTGTCGTCGCTCACGACCGCGCATCCTGCCCGGCGCGGCAGACTGGGGGCAGATGAGCACCCTCCTGCCGCCGGACGCGCCGCCGCGGACCCTGCCGCTCCCCGACGGCGCCCGCGCGGGGCTGTCCCGCGCGCCCTTCGGGCTGTACGTGCACGTGCCGTTCTGCGCCACCCGCTGCGGCTACTGCGACTTCAACACCTACACCGCCGAGGAGCTGGGCCCGGGCGCCGCCCGCAGCGAGTACGCCGGCACCGCGATCGCCGAGCTGCGCCAGGCCGCCGAGACCCTCGGCCCGGACCTGCCGACCGTCGCCACGGTCTTCGTCGGCGGGGGCACCCCGACGCTGCTGCCCGCCGACGACCTGGCCGCCGTCCTCGCCGAGGTCCGGCGGCTGTTCCCCGTCGCCGACGACGTCGAGGTCACCACCGAGGCCAACCCGGAGACGGTGACCCCGGACTCGCTGGCCACCCTGCGCGCGGCCGGCTTCACCCGGGTCAGCCTGGGCATGCAGTCCGCCGCCGAGCACGTGCTCGCCGTCCTCGACCGCCGGCACACGCCCGGCCGCGCCGTCGCCGCCGCCCACGAGGCCCGCGCGGCCGGCTTCGAACACGTCAACCTGGACCTCATCTACGGGACGCCGGGGGAGACCCGCGCCGACTGGGCCGCCTCGCTGGACGCCGTCCTGGCCGCGCCGGTCGACCACGTGAGCGCCTACGCCCTCATCGTCGAGGAGGGCACCCGGCTGGCCCGCCGCATCGCCCGCGGCGAGCTGCCCATGACCGACGACGACGTGCTGGCCGACCGGTACGAGCAGGCCGACGCGACCCTGCGCGCCGCCGGCCTGGACTGGTACGAGGTGTCCAACTGGGCGCGCGGGCCGGCCGCGCGCTGCCGGCACAACGAGCTGTACTGGACCGGCGCCAACTGGTGGGGGGTCGGGCCCGGCGCGCACAGCCACGTCGGCGGGCTGCGGTGGTGGAACGTCAAGCACCCCGCCGCGTACGCCGGGCGGCTGCTGCGCGGGGAGAGCCCCGTCCAGGACACCGAGCTGCTCGACGACCACGACCGCGCCCTGGAGACGGTGATGCTGGGGCTGCGGCGGCGCGAGGGCCTGCCGCTGACCGCGCTGTCCGACGCCGGCCGGCTGCGCGCCGCCGGCGCCGTCGCGCGCGGCCTGCTCGAGCCGCGCGCGCACGCGGCCGGCCGGGCCGTGCTCACCGACCGCGGCCGGCTGCTCGCCGACGCCCTGGTCCGCGACCTGACCGACTGACGAAGGACCTCCCTGCCCCTTCACCGCTCGCAGGCTCGCGGCGGGCCCCTGCAGGGAGGCCGTTCCAGCACGTCACCCGGCGGTCCGTCCGGCCTCGCCCGACGTCCCCTCTCCCGGCTGCTGACGGTTCCGGCCAGGGGACCATGAGCGGTCAGGACCTCGCGTGAACGGCTGCTCCGGCTGACGGCACGGGTGGCGCGACGGGTGCGCGCAGAATGTCGCGATGATCCCTCCAGAACGACACGCCCGGGCGGTGGTGGTCTCGCGCTCGCGTTCGTCCTCCTGCACGTCGGGCTGGTCGCCGTGATCGCGGCCCACGTGCTCTTCGACGCGGTCGTCCTCAGATCCCACTCCCAGGTGGTGGCGGACCGGCCACTCCCCGACAGGGTCGTCCAGGGCGTGGCGGCGTGATCCCCGCCGGGCCGGGCTGCCCCGGGGAGACGGCGGCAGACGGAGGCGTCCTCCCCTTCGCGGACGAACCGCGCGCGGGCCTCGCCGAGCTGTGGGGGATCCTGCGGCCGGTCCGGGGCGTCCTCGTCGCAGGAGCCCTGCTCGCCCTGCTCGGTGCCGTGGCGTCGTTGCTCCAGCCACTGCTGATGACCCGGCTCATCGACGCCGCGACGACCCAGCGCTCCCTCGCCGTGCCGCTCGCCGCTCTCGCTGCCGTGTTCCTGCTCGACGGGGTCCTCACGGGTCTCCAGTCGTTCGTGCTGCTCCGCGGTGGTGAGTCGCTGGCGCTCTCGATCCGTGAACGGATGATCCGGAGGATCGTGTTCTGGCGGTTGAGGTCCCACGAGAGGTTCCGCTCCGGCGACCTGATCGCGCGCGCCGGCAACGACGTGGCCAGCCTGCGGGCCATCGTGAGCGAGGGGGCGGTCGACCTCTTCGGCGCCGTCCTCTCCTTCGCCGGCGCCGTCGTCCTGATGCTGTACATCGACCCGGTGCTCTTCCTGGTCAGCACCGCCGTCATGGCCATGGCCGCGGTCGTCGTGGTGGCGTTCCTCGTCCGCATCAAGGACGCGACCGAGACCTCACAGCGCGAGGTGGGTGCGATGTCGGCCGACCTCGACCGGGCGCTCTCGGGGATGCCCACCGTGATCACCGCGGACATGCGCGCCTTCGAGTACGACCGCATCACCGGTCGCGCCGTCGCCGCCTGCACCGCCGGGCGACGGGCCGCGGCGTGGGAGGCCCTCGTCGCACCCGTGCTGCTGACCGGCGCCAACGCCGCCTTCCTGGTCCTCTTCGGGGTGGGAGGCGTCCGGGTCGCGAACGGCACGACCGACCTCGCCGCCTTCATCTCCTTCCTGCTCTACTTCGCCATCCTCGTCACGCCGCTGATCGTGTCGTTCCAGGCGATCACCACGATCCAGCGCGGTCTGGGGTCCCTGCAGCGGATCCAGGAGGTCCTCGACGAGCCGAGCGACGAGGACACCGTCGGAGCCCCCCGCTCGCGGGTCGCCCATGGCGTGCGGGACTCCGGGTCCGACGGTGCAGCGCCCCTCGGCCGTCCGATCTCGGTCGAGTTCGACGACGTCACCTTCGCCCACGCCGGAGACCGCAGCCCGCTGTTCGCGGGTCTCGGCCTGCACGTCCCGCCCGCCACGGTCACGGCGGTGACCGGGCCGTCGGGGCAGGGCAAGACGACGTTGCTGTCCCTCCTGCTCCGCCTCGACGACGTCGACGGAGGGACGATCCGGCTGAACGGGGTGCCCCTCGACGAGATCGGCGAGGTCGACCTCCGCCGCGCCGTGGCCTACGTCCAGCAGGACGCCCCGCTGTTCTGGGGGACGCTGCGCGACAACCTCACCTACGGCGCCCGTGACTGGACCGAGGCCGACGTCTCCGACGTGGTCGATCGGCTCGGCCTCGGCTACCTCGTGCGGGGGCTGCCGGAGGGGCTCGACAGCGAGGTCGGGGACCGCGGGGTCCGGTTGTCCGGCGGTGAACGTCAGCGGATAGCGCTCGCCCGGGCGGTGCTCCGCCGGCCGCGTCTGCTGGTGCTCGACGAGCCGACCTCCCAGATCGACGGGGAGGCCGAGGTCCTGGTGGTGGCGGAGCTGGTCCGCCTGAAGCAGCGGTGCACCGTGGTGCTCACCTCCCACCGCGACACCACCGTCGGAGCGGCGGACGTCGTCGTCGACCTGGCGGCCTGCCCAGGGGTCGGCGCCGGGACCGGAGCCTCGCCTCCGGTGTCCGGGGCGGCGCGCTGACAGGGCACGGGACGGCGCTGAGGCGCCCTCACCGGGTTGAGGCAGGCCCGGGGGGCTGCCCGCGCGGGCGCGTGTGACCATCTGCCGATGGAGCAGCTCTCGGTCGGCGAGGTGGCCGCCCGGCTCGGCGTGTCGCCGTCGGCGGTGCGCATGTGGGGGACCCGCTACGGGCTGGTCGCCTCGGCCCGGTCCACGGGGGGCCACCGCCGGTACACGGCGGAGGACGTCGCCCTGCTCCAGGCCGTGCACGAGGCCGTGCTCTCCGGCACCGACCCGGCGGCGGCGGCCGCCGCCGTGCGCGGCATCGAGGACGTCGAGGGCGCCTCCGACGGCCCGCGGCGCCGCGCCGGCGCGGGCGGCACCGGGCTGGCCGTGCCCGGTGCCGGCAGGGCGGCTCGGGGCCTGGCCCGGGCCGCCGCCCGGCTGGACGAGATGCGCGCCGAGGACGCCGTGCTGACCGCGCTGCGTGCCAGCGGCACCCTGACCGCCTGGGACGAGGTCGTCCGGCCGGTGCTCATCGCCGCCGGCGCGCACTGGGCCAGCACCGGGGCCGGGATCGAGATCGAGCACCTGCTCACCCAGGCGGTGACCACGGCGCTGGTCCGGCACGCCGCGACGCTGCCCGAGCCGCCGTCGGAGCGGCCGGTGCTGCTGGCCGGCGGCCCACGGGAGGAGCACGTCATCCCGCTGTACGCGGCCCGGGCGGCGCTCACCGAGGCCGGTGTCCCCTCCCGCCTGCTGGGCCCGCGCACGCCCGTGGCGGCGCTGGCCACCGCGGCCCGACGCACCCGGGCCGCCGCCGTCCTGGTGTGGCTGAGCCGGCCCGACGACGACGCCGTGCAGGGGCTGCCCGAGCTCGCCGCCGCGCACCGGCGGGTGCGCGTGCTGGTCGGCGGCCCGGGCTGGGACGGCGTCGACACCGGGCCGGCCGCGGTGCCCGCAGACCTCGGCGCGGCCGTCGAGGCGCTCCGGCAGGCCTGGCGCGGCACGTAGCCCGACGGTGGACGGCACGCCGCACAATCTTGCACAACTTCGCTGATCGGGTGCATGCTCGGGTCGCGGTCGGTACTGCCGGCCGTCCCGACAACCGGCAACGACGCCGAAAACCTGGAGCCGCCGTCATGGGCACTGACACTGGGATCTCGGTCCCGGAGCTCTCCGCAGTCCAGTACTCGACCGTGTACAACCTGTTCAGCCTGGTCATCGCGTCGATGATCTTCACGGCGCTGTACCTGCTCTTCTCGCGCGGCCGAGTAGCGCCGCGCTACCGCAACGCGCTCGTGGTGTCGGCGATCGTCTGTGGCATCGCCGCGTACCACTACATCCGGATCTTCGACAACTTCCAGGCGAGCTACCCGGCGGGGGCGACCATCGCCGACCCCCACCTGCTCTCCAACGTGGAGTTCAACGAGGGCTACCGGTACGTCGACTGGCTGCTCACCGTCCCGCTGCTGCTCATCGAGACGGTGGCGGTCATGGCGCTGGCCAAGAGCGAGGCACGCAAGCTGCTGTGGAAGCTGGTCCCGGCGTCGGCGGCGATGATCGCGCTCGGGTACCCGGGCGAGATCACCAGCGAGGTCGGCCCCCGGCTGCTGTGGGGGACGCTGTCGACGATCCCGTTCATCTACCTGCTGTGGGTGCTCTTCGTCGAGCTGACCAGGTCCATCGACCGCCAGCCGCCGCAGGTGCAGCACACCATCAAGATGCTGCGGCTGGCGCTGGTCGGGCTGTGGGGCGTCTACCCGATCGCCTACCTGTTCCCGGTCATCGGCGGTGACTTCTTCGGCGGATCGGACGGCTTCGTCCTGCGGCAGGCCGGCTACAGCATCGCCGACATCCTCGCGAAGGCGGCCTACGGTCTGGCCATCTACAAGATCGCGCGGGTGAAGAGCTCGCTGGAGGACCCGGCGTACGACGACGACCACGCCGTGCCCGGGCCCGGGGACGGCACGGCGGCCCGGCCCACCCCCGGCCGTGACACCGTCGCGGCCTGACCCAGAGCGGTCGTCGTGACCGTCGCACCGCGGACCGCCGCCGCTTCCGCGGCGGCGGTCCGCCCGCCCGCCGGAACTGCGCCCGTCCCGCGGCCCCGCGCGCTGCAGGAACTGCCGGTGCTCACCCGGCTGCCGGTGGCCGTCCTGGCCGCGGTGCTCGCCCTGAGCGTGCTCGCCCCGGGGACGGCGGCCGCCGTCGCGCTGCCGGTGGCCGTGGTCGGGGCCGTCGTCGGCATCCCGCACGGCGCCGCGGACCACCTGGTCCCCTGGTGGTGGTCCGGTGGCCGGCAGGCCCCGCGGCGCACCCTCGCCCTGGTCACCGCCGGCTACGCGGCCGTCGCCGCCGCGGCCGCCGCGGCGCTGCTGCTGCTCCCCACCCCGGCGCTGGCCGCGGCCCTGGTGCTCTCCGCGGTCCACTTCGGCCGCGGCGAGGTGGTCGCCTGGGCCGAGCGGGCCGGCCGGCCGGTGCCCGGCCCGGCCACGGACCTGCTGCCGTGCGCCGCGCACGGGCTGGCCGTCGTCGGCCTGCTGCTGTGGGTCGACCCGGCCACCACCGACCCCTGGGTGAGGGCGCTGTCGCCCGGCATCGCCGACGCCGCGCTGGCCAGCCGCACGCCGGGGCTCCTGCTGGTCGCGGTGACGGTCGCCGCCGCGACGGCGTGGCTGCTCGCCCGGGGGCGGGTGCGCGACGCCGGCGAGCTCCTGCTGGTCGCCGCCGTCTTCGCGGTCGCCCCGCCGCTGGCGGCCTTCGGCGCCTACTTCGGCCTCTGGCACGCCGTCCGGCACACCGGCCGACTGCTCGACCTCGCCCGCCCCGCCGGGGGAGGACCGGGGTGGGGCCCGGCGGTCCGCCGGCTCGCCCGGGCCGGCGCGCTGCCGAGCGCCGTCGCGCTGGCCGCGGTGGCGGCGCTCTGGCAGCTGGGCGACGTCGCGGGCCTGCAGGCCCAGGTCAGCGTGCTGCTGGCGCTGACCTTCCCCCACGCCGCCGTCGTCTGGGCCCTCGACCGCCGCGGGTGACCCGGGCCTGACGGATGTCAGGCCGCCGCGCCGACGTCCGGCACTGCCGGGCGTCGGCGCCGGGCAGCACACTGCCCCCGTGCACGTCGAGAGCGGTCCCGCGCCGGTGCGGTCCCGGCCCGGCCCCGCGGACCCCCGGCCGCGCTGGTACCGCCTGAGCTGGGCGCTGCCCTGGCTCCTGTTCCAGTTCTTCCCCGTCGCCGACCTGGTGACCACCGACCGGCCGCCCGCCGTCCGGCTCGCCGCCGGCGCCGGGCTGGTGGTCTTCACCGCCGTCTACCTCGACGTCTTCCGCCGGGCCTTCGGCGGCGGCGGCGGCGGCAGCGGGGACCGCGGCCCGGTGCTGGGCCGGCTGGCGGTCGTCGCCGGCCTCGGCCTCGTGCTTGCCGCGACGATGGGGCCGCCGTGGGCCGGGCTGCTCATCTACGTGTCCGCAGCCGCGGCGGCGGCGCTGCCCCAGCGCTGGGTGTGGCCGGCCGTGCTGGCCGCGGCCGCCGTGTGCGCCGCGGTGGTCACCCTCGGCGGGGACGGCGGGCCGCTCATCCTGCCGGTGATGTGCCTGCTCACCGCCTTCGCGCTGCGCGGCACCCGCCACCTGGTCTCGGTCAACGCCGAGCTGGTGGAGGCCCGCGACGAACTGGCCCGCTCCGCCGTCGCCGAGGAGCGGCTGCGCTTCGCCCGCGACCTGCACGACCTGCTCGGGCACAGCCTGTCGCTCATCGCGCTGAAGTCCGAGCTGGCCGGCCGGCTGGCCGAGCGCGATCCCGCCCGCGCCCGAGCCGAGATGGCCGACGTCGAGGCTGCCGCCCGCCGCGCGCTGGCCGAGGTCCGGGAGGCGGTCAGCGGCTACCGGCAGGTCGGCCTCGCCCTGGCGCTCGCCGAGGCCCGCGCCGCCCTGTCCGCCGCCGGCGTCGGCCTGTGGGCGCCGTCGGCCGTGCCCGACCTGCCCGGTCCGGTCGACGCCGTGCTCGGCTGGGTGGTGCGCGAGGCGACGACGAACACGCTGCGGCACAGCGGCGCCCGCACGCTCACCGTCGGCCTGTCCCGCTCCGGGGAGGACCTCGTCCTGACCGTCACGGACGACGGCCGCGGCCCCGGCGGCCCGCCGGGCGCGGGGCTGACCGGGTTGGCCGAGCGGCTGCGCGGGTTCGGCGGCCGGCTGGAGCACGGCCCGGCGCCAGGCGGCGGGTTCCGGCTGGCCGCCCGGCTGCCCGCGGCCGACCGGGTGGGTGCCCGGTGATCCGGGTGCTGGTCGCCGAGGACCAGGCGATGGTCCGCGGCGCGCTGCGGGCGCTGCTGGAGCTGGAGGAGGACATCGCCGTCGTCGCCGAGGTCGGCCGCGGGGACCTGGTCGTCGACGCCGCCCGGGAGCACCGGCCCGACGTCGCGCTGCTGGACATCGAGATGCCCGGCTGCGACGGGCTGGAGGCCGCCCGGGCGCTGGCCGCGGCGGTCCCCGGCTGCCGGGCCGTCGTCCTCACCACGTTCGGCCGCCCGGGCTTCCTGCGCCGCGCGATGGAGGTGGGTGCCGCCGGGTTCCTGGTCAAGGACGCGCCGGTCGCCGAGCTGGCCCGCGCCATCCGCGCCGTCGTCGCCGGCGAGCGGGTGATCGACCGGGACCTGGCCGCCGCGGCGCTGGCGCTCGGCGCGACGCCGCTGTCCACCCGGGAGGCCGACGTGCTGCGCGCCGCCGCCGACGGCGCGACGGTCGCCGACATCGCCCGGGGGCTGTTCCTGTCCGAGGGGACGGTGCGCAACTACCTGTCGTCGGCGATCGGCAAGACCGGCGCGCGGACCCGGGTCGAGGCCGCGCGGGTGGCCGCCGACAAGGGCTGGCTCTGAGGGACCCCCTCGCCCTCCACCACTGGCTCCGCTCGCGGCGGGCCCCTGCGGAGGGCCTTCAGCCCTGGATGGCGGGGACGATCGCGTCGAGGTCCAGCACCCGCACGTGGATGACGTTGCGCTGCTGCAGCGCCGCCCGCAGCGCCCGGTGCAGGCCGTCCTCCAGGTACAGCTCGCCCTGCCACTGGACGGCGTGCGGGAACAGGTCGCCGTAGAAGGTGGAGTCCTCGGCGAGCAGGGTGTCCAGGGCCAGCTCGCGCTTGGTGGTGGTCATCGTGTCCAGCCGGACCTGCCGCGGGGGGATCATCGCCCAGTCCCGCGCCGACAGCCCGTGGTCGGGGTACGGCCGGCCGTTCCGGACCGCCTTGAAGATCAGGGTGGAGCCTCCGCTCTGCACCGCCCGTGCGGGCGCTGGACCGCGGCCCACCCTATCGACCCCCCTGCTGCCTGTCCGGCCCCGTCCAGAGGCCCACCCGGCCCCGTCCCGAGGCTCGCCGCGAGCCTGCGAGCGGTGAGCAGGACGGGGTCCTTCTACGGGGAGGGGACGGAGTCCGTCGCGTATGCTGGGCTGGCACTCTGTCCGTGCGAGTGCCAGTGCCCGGGGCTCCGCCGCCCGGGGTGCCGGGGCTCCGGCCGGGGTCCGCCCGACGCGTCGACCGGTACGGGGAGGTGTCACCGTGGCGCACGACGAGCGCCGCCTGCAGGTCCTGCGGGCCATCGTGCAGGACTACGTCTCGACCAACGACCCGGTGGGCAGCAAGGCCCTGGCCGAGCGGCACGACCTCGGGGTCTCGCCGGCCACGATCCGCAACGACATGGCCGTGCTCGAGGAGCAGGGCTACATCACCCAGCCGCACACCAGCGCCGGCCGGGTGCCCACCGACAAGGGCTACCGGCTGTTCGTCGACCGGCTGTCGGCGGTCAAGCCGCTGTCGGTCGCCGAGCGGCGGGCGATCGAGCGCTTCCTGGACGGCGCGCTGGACCTGCACGACATCCTCAGCCGCACGGTGCGGCTGCTCGCCCAGCTCACCCACCACGTCGCCGTCGTGCAGTACCCGACGCTGTCGCGCAGCGCCGTCCGCCACCTCGAGGTGGTGCAGGTGGCCGCGGCCCGGCTGCTGCTGGTGCTGATCACCGACACCGGCCGGGTGGAGCAGCGGCTGGTCGACTGCCCGGTCGACTGCGACGGCGACGACGTCGCCGAGCTGCGCGCGCTGCTCAACCAGACCTTCGCGGGCACCCGGCTCACCGACGCCGCCGGGCGGGTGCCCGACCTGCTGGAC
Organism: Geodermatophilus pulveris; assembly: GCF_900188375.1. Taxonomy (GTDB): domain Bacteria; phylum Actinomycetota; class Actinomycetes; order Mycobacteriales; family Geodermatophilaceae; genus Geodermatophilus; species Geodermatophilus pulveris. The sequence goes on from NZ_FZOO01000011.1 coordinate 75,640, forward strand.
ACCGCGCCGCCGCACCTGCGCCGGCTGGTCGCCGCGGTCAGCGCGGCCCTGGTCGAGACGCTGGTGGAGCCGGGGGAGGACCGCCTGGTCGTCGGCGGCACGGCGAACCTCGCCCGGGTCGCCGTCGACTTCCCCGGCAGCCTGCGCCCGCTGCTGGAGGCGCTGGAGGAGCAGGTCGTCGTCCTGCGGCTGATCAGCGAGGTGGACGCCGGCGGGGCCGTCCTGGTCCGGATCGGCGAGGAGAACGCGCACGAGGCGCTCTCCGGTGCGTCGGTCGTCTCCGTGGGGTACGGGTCCGGTGACCGCGCCCTCGGCGGGCTGGGCATCGTCGGCCCCACCCGCATGGACTACCCGACCAACATGGCCGCGGTGCGCGCCGTGGCCCGCTACGTCGGCCAGATCCTGGCCGAGAGCTGAGGACAGACCCCCCTGATGGCAACCGACTACTTCGCCGTGCTGGGCCTCCCCCGTGGTGCCAGTGACACGGACATCAAGAAGGCCTACCGGCGGCTGGCCCGGGACCTGCACCCGGACGTCAACCCCGAGCCGGAGGCCAAGGAGCGCTTCCAGGAGGTCAGCCGCGCCTACCAGGCGCTGACCGACCCGGACAAGCGGCGCATCGTCGACCTGGGCGGCGACCCGTTCGACACGGGACCGGGCGCGGGGGCCGGCGCCGGCGGCTTCGGCGGCCCCGGCTTCGGCGGCCTGGGCGACATCATGGACGCCTTCTTCGGCGGCGGGGCCGCGCGCGGCCCGCGCAGCCGGGTGCAGGCCGGCGGGGACGCGCTCATCCGCCTGGACCTCGACCTGGACGAGACGGTGTTCGGCACCACCCGGGACATCACCGTCGACACCGCCGTCCTGTGCGACGCCTGCACCGGTGCCGGCACCGCGCCGGGCACCCACCCGACCACCTGCACCACCTGCGCCGGGCGCGGCGAGGTGCAGAGCGTGCAGCGCTCCTTCCTCGGCCAGGTCGTCGCCACCCGCCCCTGCCCGACCTGCGCCGGCACCGGGCAGGTCATCCCGGAGCCGTGCCCGAAGTGCGGCGGCGACGGGCGGGTGCGCGCCCGCCGCACCATCCCGGTCAAGGTGCCCGCCGGCGTGGAGGACGGCATGCGGATCCGGCTCACCGGCCACGGCGAGGTCGGCCCCGGCGGCGGGCCGGCCGGCGACCTGTACGTGGAGATCGCCGAGCGCCCGCACGACGTGTTCACCCGGGACGGCGAGGACCTGCACTGCCGGGTCACCCTGCCGATGACCGCCGCCGCCCTGGGCACGACGCTCACCCTGGAGACCCTCGACGGGCCGGAGGAGGTCGACATCCGCCCGGGCACCCAGTCCGGCAGCGTGCTCACCCTGCGCGCCAAGGGCGCCCCGCGGCTGCGCGCCACCGGCCGCGGCAACCTGCTGGTGCACGTCGAGGTGGAGACGCCCACCCGGCTGGACGCCGAGCAGGAGAAGCTGCTCCGCGAGCTGGCCGCGCTGCGCGGCGAGGACCGGCCCGCGGCCGCCGGGTCGGAGAACAACCACGGCGGGCTGTTCTCCCGGCTGTTCAAGTGACGCCGGCGGCGGCATGAGCACCGTGCCCACCGACGACCGGGTCCCCGAGCTGGACGGCGCGCCGCTGTTCCTGCTCGACCAGCTGCCCGACACCGCCGAGCTGCTGGTCGGCGGGTCCGAGGGGCGGCACGCCGTCGACGTGCTGCGGCTGACCCCCGGCGAGCGGGTGCGGGTCGGCGACGGCCGCGGCACCGTCGCCGAGGGCGAGGTCGCCGCCGCCGGGCCGGAGGGGCTGCGGGTGCGGGTCACCGCCCGCCACGAGGTGCCCCCGCGGGCGCTGGAGCTGGTGCTGGTGCAGGCCCTGCCCAAGGGCGAGCGCGGCCCGCTGGCCGTGGAGCTGGCCACCGAGCTCGGCGTCGACCGGATCGTGCCGTGGGCGGCGTCCCGCTGCGTCACCCGCTGGCGGGAGGACCGCGCGGCCAAGGGCGTGGCGAAGTGGCGGGCGGCGGCCCGGGCGGCCAGCAAGCAGTCCCGCCGTCCCCGCGTGCCGGAGGTCACCGACGTCATGACCACCCGGCAGGTCTGCGGCGAGCTGGCCGAGCTCGACGTGGCGCTGGTGCTGCACGAGCAGGCCCGCCACCCGCTGGCCCGCGTCGACCTGCCGTCGTCCGGTTCGGTCGCGGTGGTGGTGGGCCCGGAGGGCGGGCTCAGCGACGGCGAGGTGGTCGCGCTGAACGCCGCCGGCGCCCGCCCGGTGCGGCTGGGCCCGGAGGTGCTGCGCACCTCGACCGCCGGCGCCGCCGCGCTCGCCGCCCTGTCCGTGCGCACCCGCTGGGCGTAGAGCTCCCGGTGTGCCGCGACGCGGGGCCCGGAGGGCTCCCGGCGCGGTGCGCGGCAGGGCTCAGCGTGAGCCGGGGACGGGTACGTGGCCGCGGTGTCGGCCGGTAGGCCGACGGTGTCACCGGGGCCACCGCATCAGCGCAGGGCGGCGCGGGCGCGGTCGCTCACCACGTCGACGGCCCAGGTCAGGACGACGACCGCGGCGAGCACCGTCGTCACCGCCGCCCAGTCGAACGTGGCCAGCTCCGTGGCCAGCAGCGCGCCGAGGCCACCGGCGCCGAGCAGCCCCACCAGCACCGTGTCGCGGACGGCGACCTCCCAGCGGTGCAGCGCGTGCGCCAGCACCGGCCCGGCCGCCCGCGGCGCGACGCCGTACAACCACGCCCCGACCGGCCGGGCGCCCAGCGCGGCGAGCGCCGCCCGTGGCCGCGGGTCGAGCTCCTCGGTGACCTCGGCCGCCAGCCGGCCCAGCACGCCCAGCGTGCCGGCGGCCAGCGCCAGCGCCCCGGGCAGCACCCCGGGCCGCAGCACGAACAGCGCCACCAGCGCCCACACCGGCGCCGGCACGGTGCGCAGCAGGAGCAGCCCGCCGCGCACCAGCGCCCCGGTCACCCGGCGGGCCGGCGTCGGCCGCTCCGCGCGGGCCGCGGGGCCGGCCAGCAGCAGCGCACCGGGCAGCGCGACGGCGACCGCGAGCACCGACACCTGCACGGTGTCCACCGCCAGCCCGGCGACCGTCCGCAGCAGCCCGCCGTCGGTGGCCGGCGGCCAGGCCGCCGCGGACAGGTACGCCAGCTGCTCGGCCGTGCCCGCCGACACCAGCGACGCCGGGGACAGCGCCAGGTACCAGGCGGACCACCCGACCAGCACCACGGTGCCGGCGGCGGCCGCGGTGAGCACCGGGTCCCGCCGCTCCGACGGCGACGGCGGCGGCGCGGCCAGCCGGCGGCGCGCCGCCCGCCCGCCGAGCTCGGCGAGCAGGCTCAGCGCGGCGAGGGCGTAGACCGCGGTCCACACCTGCGCCCAGCGCAGCGAGGCGAACGACAGCGCCAGCTGGTAGCCCAGCCCGCCCGCGCCGACCATGCCCAGCACGACCGCCGAGCGCACCGCGCACTCCAACCGGTAGGCGGCGTAGGACAGCAGCCCGCCCGCGGCCGGGGGCAGCAGCCCGTACAGCGCCGCGGCCGGGCGCCCGGCGCCGGCGGCCAGCAGCGCCCGGTACGCCTCCCGCGGCACCTCGTCGACCAGGGCCGCGAACACCTGGGCGGTGGCCGCGCCGGCGGGCAACCCGATCGCCAGCACCGCGACCCACGGGTCCAGGCCCAGCACGTTGACCAGCAGCAGCCCCCACACCGCCTCGTGCAGCCCGCGGGGGACGGCGAGCAGCCCGCGGGCGGCCCACCGGCGACCCCCGGCGGCGCGGGAGACCAGCACCGCCCCGGCGGCGCCGACCACCAGCGCCAGGGCGGTGCCGGCCGCGGCGTGGGCGACGGTGACCAGCACCGACCGGGCGAGCACGCCGAGGTACGGCGCGTCCAGGGCGGGGTCCCACGCCGCCGCGGCGAACCGGGCGAGCTGCGCCGTCCCCCCGGGGTTGACCACCCCGCCGCCGGACGACCCGGCGCCGGCCAGCGACCAGACCAGCAGCGCCGCCGCGCCCAGGCCCCAGGCCCAGCGGCGCCGGTCCCGCCGCAGCCGCGGCGCGGCCCGGTGCACCGGCCGCGGCAGCGTCGCCGTCACGGCACCGCCCCGTAGAGGCCGCCCAGGTCGGCGGCGGACACCCCGGCCACCGGCCGGTCGAGCACGACGCGGCCGCCGGCCAGGCCGACCACCCGGTCGCAGTGCCGCCGCACCAGGGCGGGGTCGTGCAGCGCGGCGACCAGCGCGCCGCCGCGGGCCGCCGCCGTCTCGCCGAGCAGGGTCAGCGCCCGGTCGGCGAGCACCGGGTCCAGGGCGGACGCCGGCTCGTCGGCCAGCACCAGGTCCGGCCGCTGCACCAGCAGGCGGGCGAGCGCCACCCGCTGCCGCTGGCCGCCGGAGAGCCGCTCGGTGCGCTCGAAGGCGCGGTCGGCCAGGCCCACGCGCTCCAGCGCGGCCAGCACCTCGGGCAGGCCCTGCGGGCGCACCAGCGACCAGGCCGCCCGCGCCGCCGACCAGTCGGCCAGCAGGCCGGCGTTCACGTTGTGCACCACCCGCAGCCGGCCGACCAGCTCCAGCGACTGGTGCACGGTGCCCACCCGGGCCCGCACCCGCCGGTCGGCGGGCGAGCCGCCGAGCACCCGCACCGCCCCGGCGGTGGGCGCGACCGACCCGTTGGCCACCGCCAGCAGCGTGGACTTCCCGGCCCCCGAGGCCCCGAGCAGGGCCACCCGCTCGCCGGGAGCCACCGTCAGGTCGACCCCGTCCAGCGCCGCCGTCCCGCCGTACCGCACCGTGACCCCCGCCAGCCGCAGCACGGCGGTCAGCGGAGCAGCCCCAGCTCGCGGCCGACCTGCTCGATCCGGTCGTGGTCGGAGGCCTGCACCGCGACGAACGCGCCGGCCCCGAAGAGGTCGAGCACCGGGTCACCGGGGCGCAGCCCGGTGAGGAACGCGACCAGCCGGTCGTGCAGGTCGGGGACGCCGGTGCGCCCGGCCGCCGCGGGGTGCAGCAGCCAGTGGTAGTCGGCGTAGGGCGGGGTCTCGGCGTGGCGGACGACGGCCGGGTCGACCGCGCCCTCCGCGGTGCGGGCCCGCCAGACCTGCGCGTTGAGCACCCCGGCCTCGTACGTGCCGGAGGCCACCAGCGCCAGCGTCGCGTCGTGCGAGCCGGCGAACCCCGGGCCGCCGGGAAAGCCCTCCGGGTCGACGCCGGCCTCGCGCAGGAACCAGGCGGGCATCAGCCGGCCGGACGTCGAGGTGGGGCTGCCGTAGGTGAACCGCAGCGGGGCCAGCGCGGTGAGGTCGCCGGACGGCGCGAGCCCGGTCGCGGTGTTGACCACGAACACCGAGGTGAAGGCCCGGTCGACGTCGCGCTGGGCGACCGGCCGGGCGCCGGGGGTCTGCAGCCGGGCCTGGACGCCGGTGAGGCCGCCGAACCAGACGAGGTCGAGGTCGCCGGTGCGGAAGAGGGAGACGGCGGCGGCGTAGTCGGTGACCGGGGTGTAGGCCACCTCGCGGCCCAGCGCGCCGGCCACCGCGGCGGAGACGGTGCCGAACAGGCGCTGCAGGACCTCGGGGTCCTGGTCGGGGATCGCGCCGATGCGCAGCGGGGCCGACCCGCCGGCGGCGGGGCGGCCGCAGCCGGCGAGCGCGACGGCGGCACCGGCGGCGAGCAGGGAGCGGCGGGAGAGGGACGGGACTCCGGGGCCACCCGACCGGGCGGCGCGTCGAGGGCCCACTACGTCCTCGAGCACGGGGTCCCCGGTCGGGGGCTGCGGCGGGGGACGGGCACGGGGACCTCCGGGGTGGGCGGGCGGGCCCCCATCCTGTACCGGCCCGGGGGCGCCCGCGCCGCTGGCCCGCGACCCCGGCCGCAGGTCACGTTCTGGGCACGGTGCCACCACCCGCGCCGGGCCGCCGCGGCCGCGTGCTTACGGTGTCGGCTGCCACGCGCCGGCCCGGGTGCGGTCGTCGTGCACGAACAGGGGAGAGACATGCGCGTTCACCTGCACACCGCCGTCGCCGCCGCGGCGGCCCTCGTCCTCACCGCCTGCGGCTCCGGCGACACCGGTGGGGGCGGTTCCGCCGCCTCCGGAGAGCTCTCCGGTGAGGGCACCGGGGACTCCTGCACCATCGAGGCCGAGGTGCCCGTCGGGGCGGTGCTCAGCCTGACCGGTGCGGCGGCCAGCTACGGGGAGTCCCAGCAGCGCGGGCTGGAGCTCGCCGCCGCGCAGCTGGCCGAGAAGGGCGGCGTCACCTACGACCTGCGGATCGAGGACGACCAGACCGACCCCCGGCAGGGCATCACCCTGTTCGACCAGTTCGTCACCGACGGTGTCAGCCTGATCATCGGTCCCACGCTGTCCAACGCCGCGGTGCAGGCCGACCCGATCGCGCAGGAGGCGGGGGTCCCGGTGCTGGGCATCTCCAACACCGCCGCCGGCGTGACCGAGATCGGCGACTACATCTTCCGCAACTCGCTCACCGAGCAGGCGGTCATCCCGCAGACCATCGCCAAGGCCACCGAGGAGTTCGGGCTGCAGGACGTGGTCGTCATGTACAGCAACGACGACGCGTTCACCGAGTCCGGCTACGAGGCGTTCTCCGCCGCGCTGGAGGCCGAGGGCGTCACGGTGAGCGAGACGATCACCTTCTCCAAGGCCGACACCGACTTCCGAGCCCTGCTCACCCAGGCCCAGCAGAGCGACCCCGACGCCATCGTCGTCTCCGCGCTGATCGAGGCCGCGATCCCGCTGGTCACCCAGGCCCGCGAGCTCGGCATCGAGGTGCCGATCATCGGCGGCAACGGGTTCAACAACCCGCGGCTGATGGCCGACGCCGGCCAGGCGGCCGAGGGCGTCGTCGTCGGCGCGGCGTGGAACTCCGCGTCGGACAACCCGGAGAACACCGCGTTCCTGGCCGACTACGAGGCCGAGTACGGCGCCCAGCCCGACCAGTTCGCCGCGCAGGCCTACACCGGCCTGATGCTGGTCGACCAGGCGGTGCGGGCCAACTGCGCCGCCGACCGGGAGAGCATCAAGGCCGCGCTGGGGGAGCTGCAGGACGTCCCGACCGTGCTCGGCCAGTTCTCCATCGACGAGAACCGGGACGCCGAGCACCCGGCGGTCGTGCAGGTCGTCCGCGACGGGTCGTTCGCCGTCCTGGAGTGACCCCGGTGGGACCCCTCCGCGCACGGGGGTCCCACCGGTACGTTCCGCGCGGGGACCCGGGTCCACCGGGTCCCCGCGCACCCGACCACGACGGGAACGGCTGTGCAGCAGCTCCTCAACGGCATCTTCATCGGCTCGATCTACGCGCTGTTCGCCATCGGGTTCACCCTGGTCTTCGGCATCCTGGACCGGCTGAACCTCGCCCACCCCGCCGTGTTCGCCACGTCGGCCTTCGTCGGCATCGAGCTGGTCGAGCGGGGCGGGCTGTCGCTGTGGGCGGCGCTGCCGGTGGTGTTCGTCTTCGGCGCGGTGCTCGGGCTGGTGATCGAGCGGCTGGCGTTCCGCCCGCTGAAGAACCGGCCGGACGCCCACTTCGCCGGGCTGATCTCCTCGATCGCGCTGGCCGGCATGCTCATCGCCCTGCTGCAGTGGCGCTACGGCCCGGACACCCGCCGGTTCCCGGCCGGCGCCTTCCCGGAGACCCGCTACGAGGTCGCCGGCGCGCAGGTGACGCTGGCCCAGCTGGTCATCCTCGCCGTCTCCCTCACCCTCATGGTCGGGCTGACGTACATGGTCACCCGGACCCGGCTGGGCCGCGGCATGCGCGCCGTCGCGGAGAACCCCACCGCGGCCCGCGTGCTCGGCGTGGACGTCGACCGGATCACCGCGGTCACCTTCGCCATCTCCTCGGCGCTGGGGGCGGTCGCCGGCGTGCTGTTCGCCATCAACGTCAACACCGCCCAGCTGGGCATGGGCTACGCCATCGAGCTCAAGGGGCTGGCGGTCATCATCGTCGGCGGCATGGGCTCCCTGCCCGGCGCGCTCATCGGCGGCCTGGTGCTCGGGCTGGCCGAGGTGTTCGCCGTCCAGTACATCGGGTCGTCCTGGCGGGACGTGATCGCCTTCGGGCTGCTGTTCCTCATCCTGCTGGTGCGCCCGCAGGGCCTGCTCGGCGCCCGGAAGGTGCGGGAGGTCTGATGCTGGCCCAGTACGCCACCCCGCTGACCTTCATCGCCCTCGGCGCGGTCTTCGCCTACTCCTTCTACGCCGTCCTCATCGCCGGTCAGCTGAGCCTCGGCCAGGCCGGGTTCGCCTCGCTGGCCGCCTTCACCGCCGCCAGCCTGGCGCCCAGCGGTGACGACGTCGGCGACGTCCCCGCGCTGCTGACCGCCGTCGTCATCGGCATGGCGGTCGGCGCCACGGCCGCGGTCGTGCTGGGCCTGCCGACGATGCACCTGCGCGGCGTCTTCCTCGCCATCGCCACCCTCGGCTTCGCCGAGGCGGTGCGCGTCGTGCTGCTCAACCTGGAGTGGACCGGCGGCGCGCAGGGGCTGGCCGTGCCGCGGGTCCTCACCGTCGGGATGGCCTGGACGGCGCTGGCCGTCGTCGCCTACTGGTTCTGGCGGATGGGCCCCTCCCGGTACGGCCGGGCGCTGGAGGCCATCCGCGAGGACGAGCTCGCGGCCCGCTCCATGGGCATCGACGTGGGCCGCCACCGGCTCGCCGCGTTCGTCACCTCCGGCGCGGTGGCCGGCCTGTACGGGGTGCTGTTCGCCTACTACGTGCGGCTCATCGCGCCCAGCGACTTCGACTTCGCCGCCGCCGTCGACGGCCTGGTCACCGCCGTGCTCGGCGGCTCCACCATGTTCCTCGGCCCGGTCCTGGGCAGCGGCTTCCAGACGATGGTCCCCGAGATCCAGCGGGCGGTCGGGGTGGAGGCGGGCTGGATCCGGCCCTTCCTCGCCGGCCTGCTGCTGCTCGTGGTCATCCTCTTCCTGCCCGGCGGGCTGACCAGCCTGATCCCGCGGCGCACCCGCGTGCCGGCCGCCGGGGACGGCGACCCGGACGGCGACGCCGCGCCGGGGCTGGCCGCCCGCCGGCACCCGGCCCCGGGGGAGACCGTGGTCAGCCTGGCCGGCCTGTCCAAGGAGTACGGCGGCGTGCACGCCGTCCGCGGCGTCGACCTGGAGGTCCGCGGCGGCGAGGTCGTGGGCCTGATCGGCCCCAACGGCGCGGGCAAGACCACGCTGGTGAACATGGTCAGCGGGCTGGTGCCGCCCAGCTCGGGCACCGCCACCGTCCTGGGGACGGCGGTCGGCCGGACCCCCGTGCACCGGGTGGCCGCGGCCGGGGTGAGCCGCACCTTCCAGCACTCCAAGCTGTTCAACCGGCTGTCCGCGCTGGAGAACGTGCTGGTCGGCGCCCACCTGGTCAGCCGGCCCACCTTCCTGCGCCGGCTGCTGTGGCTGCCCTCGTCCCGGCGCGACGAGCGGGCGGCCCTGGAGCACGCGACCCGCTGCCTGCACCGGGTCGGGCTCGGCCACCTGGCCGGCACCCGGGCGTCCGCGCTGTCCTACGGCGACCAGCGCCGGCTGGAGATCGCCCGCGCGCTGGCCGCCGAGCCCTCGCTGCTGGTCCTCGACGAGCCGGCCGCCGGCATGAACCACGTCGAGGCCGGGCAGCTGTCCGAGCTGATCCGGTCGCTGGCCCGCGACGGGCTGACCATCCTGTTCATCGAGCACAACGTCGGCATGGTCCTGGAGACCTGCACGCGGGTCGTCGTCCTCGACTTCGGCCAGGTCATCGCCAGCGGGACGCCGGCGCAGATCGCCGCCGACCCCGCCGTCATCGAGGCCTACCTCGGCACGGCGGACCCGGACGACGGCGAGCCGGCCCGGGGGTCGGTCGCCGACGGCACCCTCGCCGACCCCACCGGGGGTGGTGGCGACGGCGGCGCGACCGGCGCGGTCACCAACGCCCGGCCGAGCGTCGCCGGCACGCTCGACCCACCGGACACCACCCCGAGGAACGCGACATGAGCACGCCGATCCTGAGCGTGGAGGACCTGCGGGTCACCTACGGGCGGGTCGAGGCCGTCCGCGGGGTCTCCTTCACCGCCGAGCAGGGCTCGCTGGTGACACTGGTGGGGGCCAACGGCGCAGGCAAGTCCTCGGTCATCAACGCCGTGTCCGGGCTGCTGCGCCCGGCCGGGGGGCGGATCACCTTCGAGGGCCGCGACATCACCCGGACGCCGGCGCACAAGCTGGTCGGCCGCGGGCTGGTGCAGGTGCCCGAGGGCCGGCAGATCCTGGCCACGCTCACCATCGAGGAGAACCTCCGGATGGGCGCGTGGCACACCGGGGCGGGCGCCCAGCGGTCGATCGACGCCGTGTACGACCGCTTCCCGGTGCTGGCCGAGCGCCGCGCCCTGCCCGCCGGGTCGCTCTCCGGCGGGGAGCAGCAGATGCTGGCCATCGCCCGCGCGCTGGTGGCCGCGCCGACGGTCATGCTGATGGACGAGCCGTCCATGGGGCTCGCCCCCAAGATCGTCGACGAGGTGTTCCGGGTGATCGCGGAGATCCGGGCGTCCGGCACCACCGTGGTGCTGGTCGAGCAGAACGCCCGCCGGGCGCTGCGCGCCGCCGACCACGGCTACGTGCTGCAGAGCGGCGAGATCGTGCACTCCGGCCCCGCGGCCGGCCTGCTCGCCGACGAGCGCATCGTGCAGGCCTATCTCGGGGTGGAGACCACGCCCGGCCAGCACTGAGTCCGGCACCGGGGTGACCGACTGCCTGCTCTGCCACCTGGTCGCCAGAGAGCTCTTGCGCTGTCTCCCCCGCTCCCGCGGTACTGCAGGGCCGCAGGAGCCGGGAGGACACCGCAGGAGCAGTGGCTGCAGCTCGGCACCTCGCTGCCGGACTCGGCCCGCGACGAGGACGACGGTCCTCGTGACTACGGTCGGCGCGTGACCGACTGCCTGTTCTGCCGCATGGTCGCCGGGGAGGTCCCGGCCGACGTCGTGCACGAGACCGACCGGACGCTCGCCTTCCGGGACATCAACCCGCAGGCGCCCACGCACGTCCTGGTGATCCCCCGGGACCACCACCCGACGGTGGCCGCGCTGGCGCAGGCCGACCCCGACCTGCTCGGTGCCGTCGTCCGCGCCGTGTCCGCCGTCGCCGTCCAGGAGGGGCTGGCCACCGAGGACGGCGCCGAGCCCGGCTACCGGGTGGTGACCAACACCGGCCCGGCGGCCGGGCAGACCGTCCACCACGTGCACCTGCACGTGCTCGGCGGCCGCGACCTGCGCTGGCCGCCCGGCTGAGCCGGCCTGGTGCGCGGGCTCGTCCGGGGTGGAGCCAGCACCTCCGAGCATCGTCGGCCGTGGTCGTGTCTGACTCTCGCGCGCCCGGCCGACGACCTTCCCCACTCGCGACGGCGCGCCGCTGATCACAGTGCACCGCGCGCAGCTGCAGCCGGCCCTGGTCTCGAGCCCGGCCAGTCGCGGCCGGGGACCGTCTACTGCGACACGGTCTGTGGGCCGGCGCCGAACAGCGCAGCGATGGGCGTGACCGCCTCGGTGGCACCCGCGGGCGCCGTGACGCGCAGGATCGGGTGGCCCTGGACCTCCGTCACGCTCCAAGCGACGAAGGAGCAGCACGTCTGCTCGGCGGCCGCCAGGTCCGCCAGCTCCTCCTGCACGCCCGGGCCCGGCTGGTAGCGGACCTCGAGCTGGCCATCGTGGAGGCGAGCGACGGGGGCTGCGGTGTCATGGAGCCGCTGCCACCGGAGCAGTCGAGCTGGGCCGTCCGCGGGTCCGAGCGTGCAGGCCACCGGCAGCGGGGTGCGCTGGTCGAGGTCAGGCGTCCCGTCGTCCACACCCCGAGTGCACCGAGTCGTCCTGTCCTGGTCAAGTCCGTCCCGCCGGGGATCCCGCCCGCGGCGGACACCGCCGATGAGGCCTGCACCCACCTCCTGGACGTCGGGTCGTGGCTGAGACCGCCGGTCCACGTCAGGATCACGACGTGAGCGGTGAAGCGGAGTGGCTGGCGAGCCTGCGTCCGTCCCGGATCAGGGAGGTCCAGGCTGGTGCGACCAGTTGGACCGCGGTCGACCTCATCGACATCGACTCCGGGCACGGGGCGGTCCTGCGCGCGGCGCTGGAGACGTTCGGCATCCAGGTCAACCGCCTCCCGGTCGGGCAGGGCCGCCACCTGCTCCGAGCGCTGTCGGGGGAACTGCGTGCACCCTTCGTCGTCCTCGCCTGCCACGGCGATGAGGGCAACATCGTGCTGCCCGAGCTGGCGCCGCAGCTGGAGCGCTACCAGCCCTTCTCCTGCAGGATCACCCCTGAGGAGCTGCGCTCCTTCGCCTGCTTCGACGGCGCCACCGTGATCGCGACCGGCTGCGACACCGGTCACCCCGCCCTGGTCGAGGCGGTACTGGACTGCGGCGCCAGCGCCTACCTGGCACCCGACGGCGCTCCGTTCGGCTACGCCAGCTTCTTCGCGCCGGTCTTCCTCTTCTACGAGCTGACCGAGCAGCGCACCCTGGCCGAGGCGGTGCAGCGACTCCGGGACCACGACCGGGAGCTGGGGATGTGGCGACTGCACACCTGACGCCGCACTCCGGGAGCCCGCTCCGGCCCGTGTGCGAGGGACAGTGTGGATCACCGTCCCAGCGACAGCGGCTCCCGCTGTGGCCCCCGCCCCTGGACGGTCACGCCCCGGTAGCAGGCTCAAGGGTGTCCTGCTGGACTGGCGCGGGACGTTGGTGGTCGCTCCTGCGCACCCCCGGCTGGTGCGCACGGCACTGCAGCGCATGGGGCGGGACGTCTCCCCGGCTGCCGTGGAGGTGGTGCTCAGCCGGTTGCGCGGTGTCGACGACAGCGAGGTGGCGTCCTCGGCCGTCGACACCGATGCGGCGCTGCACCGCTCGGCGTACTCCTCGTGGTTCCGCCGTGCCGGTCTCGACGACGAGTTGGCGGTGGAGCTCCACACGGTGGAGTCCGACGCGTCGCTGGACCCCTTCGCGCACGACGTGGGGCCGCTGTTGCGATCGCTGCACGCGGCCGGGGTGCGGATCGGTGTGGTCAGCGACATCCACGTCGACCTGCGACCCGGTGTTCGCCGGGCAGCAGAACCCCGACGGCAGCACCTGGGCGGACCTGGTGGATGCGTGGGCGCTGTCCTCCGAGCTCGGGGTCGCCAAGCCCGACCCGGCCGTCGTCACCGTCGCGCTGCAGCGGCTGGACCTGGGCGCGGAGGAGGTCCTGAAGGTCGGTGACCGCGGTTGCTGGGACGGCGCGACGGCCGAGGTCGGGATCACGACGCTGCTCGTCCCGTCGTTGCGGGCGGTGGACGACCTGCGGCTCCACAGCGTCCTCGATCTCGTACTCCCCGGCGGGACGCTGGTCGAGTGGCACCGCCGACCCGCTCGTGGCGGCGCCTCCGGACGCACCGGACGCGTGTCCACCATGCCGCCGCTGCCGGCGTGGTCCTCCCGCCGCGAGCACGTGCCCGTCCCCCACCGAGTGGGTTGCTGGCACCAGACTCCCGATGAGTCCGTGCCCTCGCCGGGTCAGTACCGGTGACCCTCACCCACAGCCAGCAGGAGGACCCCGTGCGCAAGGTCGTCGTCTCGTCCATCGTCTCCCTCGACGGCCACGTCGCCGGCCCCGGCGGGAACGTCATGGCCCTGCCGATGGACGCCTTCTTCGACGAGCACAACCTCGAACGCCAGCGGCACGCCGACACGCTGCTGCTCGGACGGACCACCTACCTGGGCCTCAAGGCCTACTGGCCTGCGATCGCGGAGGACCCGACCCGGTCACCGGCGGTGCAGCTGGACCCGACCACGGCGGAACTGCACCGGGAGACCGCACAGCGCAACAACAGCCTGCGCAAGGTCGTGGTCTCCGACACCCTCACCCAGGCCGACACCGATCCCTGGACCGGCACGACGACCATCGTCCGCCGGGCCGATGCGCACGACGCCGTCCGCCGGCTCAAGGAGGAGCCCGGCGACGACCTGCTCGTCTTCGGCAGCAGCACCCTGTGGGCGGACCTGCTGCACGCCGGCCTGGTCGACGAGCTCCACCTGCTCGTCGGCCCCGTCGTGCTCGGCAGCGGTCTCCCCGCCTACGGCCCCGGTCCCGTGCCACCGCTGCACCTGCTCGACGTCCGTCGCCGCGCAGGGTCGGACAACGTGCTGCTCAGCTACGCCGTCCGGACCGGCTGACGAGGGGCCGGCACAGGCCGGGTCGTCCGCCGACGCGACTCCCAGGACCGGCGCGCCTATCAGCTGCAACTCACCGCAGCCGGGCACGCCGCCCTCCAGGAGGCCGTCCGGGTCGTCGAGCGCGTCCAGGACGAGGTGTTCGCCCCCCTCGACCGCGGCCAGCGCGAGCAGCTCCAGGCCATGCTCACCGCGCTGCTACGTCACCTCACCGCCTGACCGAGCGGACGTCCCCGCCGGGGATCTCGGACGGGCGTGGCACGCTCCGAGGGGCTCCGGCGGCACGGCGTTGCCGGCAGGCCTGCCGGGTCACGGGCGTCACCAGGCACCGGCGTGGGTCGCGGCGAGCGGTCGCCGCGGGCAGCGCGGCCACGAACGACGTCCACGCGGCCCGTCCTCCGCACCCGCACCCGACGTGTGGTGCTCCTGCCTGCCAGGCTGCCGGACATGACCGAGACCGCGCCCGTGCGCATCGAGCGGGACGGCGACGTCGCCGTCGTCGTCCTGGACAACCCGCCGCTGAACCTCTTCGACGCCGCCGTCTTCGACGCGCTCGACCGGGTCACCGACGAGCTGGTCCGGCTCACCGACCCCACCGACCCGTCCCGGGCGCGGGCGGTGCTGGTCGAGGCCCGCGGCAGGGTCGTGTCCGGGGGCGTGGACGTGACCGTGTTCCGCGACATCGCCGAGGGCCCGGAGGCGGCCGGCCGGGGTGCGGACCTGTGGCGGCGGCTGCTGCGGGTGACCCAGACCGTCGAGGACCTCCCGGTGCCGACCGTGTTCGCCGCGCACGGGCTCACCCTCACCGCCGCCTTCGAGCTGGCGCTGGCCTGCGACGTGCTGCTGGCCGCGGAGCGGGCGTCGTTCGGGCTGGTGGAGATCGTCGTCGGGCTGACCCCGTCGATGGGCGGGCCGCAGCGGCTGGCCGAGCGCGCCGGGTCCGCCCGCGCCAAGGAGTTCGTGTTCACCGGCGAGCGCTACCCGGCCGCCGTCCTCGAGCGCTGGGACGTGGTCAACCGCGTGCTGCCCGACGAGGGCTTCGCCGAGGCCGCCCGCGGCTACGCCCACCGGGTCGCCGCCGGGCCGACGGTGGCGCACGCGGCCACCAAGCGGCTGGTCACGACCGCGGTCCGCCAGGGGGCGCGCGCCGCCGACGACCTGGTGCCCGACGTCTCCGGCGCGCTGTTCGCCACCGAGGACCTGCGCGGCGCCGTGGCCTCCTTCCTCTCCGAGGGACCGGGGAAGGCCACCTACTCCGGGAGGTGAGCGGTCGCCCGGACGGCGGTTCCCGGGTCGGGCGCGCGGGTAGACTCCGGCGGGTCCGCACCTCCTCTCGCAGGAAGGCAGGGTCGAGGGTTCTTGCCCGACTCCTCCTCGAACGTCCCCGTGCCCGGAGCGCCCACCTCGCGTGAGGCCTCGGCGCAGGCTGCGGCGGCCGACGGCCACCTCGGTGCCCCCGCTGCAGGCCCGGGGGACGCCCCCACCGCCGTCCGGACCACCATCACCGTCCCCGACTCCGTGTCGATGGTCGCCCTGCTGGGCTCCGGCGACGAGCTGCTGCGCCTGGTCGAGGAGGCGGTCGACACCGACGTCCACGTGCGCGGCAACGAGATCGCGGTGACCGGCCGCCCGGCCGACAACGCCTTCGCCGTCGCGGTGTTCGACGAGCTGATCGCGCTGCTGGGGACCGGCCAGGCGCTGCGCCCGGACTCGGTGCGCCGGGTCATCGGCATGCTGCGAGCCGGTGGCTCCGAGCGGCCGGCCGACGTCCTCTCGCTGGACATCATCAGCCGCCGCGGGCGCACCATCCGGCCGAAGACGCTGAACCAGAAGCGCTACGTCGACGCGATCGACACGCACACCGTCGTCTTCGGCATCGGCCCGGCGGGCACCGGCAAGACCTACCTGGCCATGGCCAAGGCCGTGCAGGCGCTGCAGACCAAGCAGGTCAACCGGATCATCCTGACCCGCCCGGCCGTCGAGGCCGGCGAGCGGCTGGGCTACCTGCCCGGCACGCTGAGCGAGAAGATCGACCCCTACCTGCGGCCGCTGTACGACGCGCTGCACGACATGGTCGACCCCGAGTCGATCCCCCGGCTGATGCAGTCCGGGACCATCGAGGTTGCACCACTGGCGTACATGCGTGGGAGGACCCTGAACGACGCGTTCGTCATCCTCGACGAGGCGCAGAACACGACCGCCGAGCAGATGAAGATGTTCCTCACCCGGCTCGGGTTCGGCTCGAAGATCGTGGTCACCGGTGACGTCACCCAGGTCGACCTGCCCGGCGGCGCGCAGAGCGGGCTGCGGATCGTCCGGGAGATCCTCGACGGCATCGAGGACGTGCACTTCTCCCACCTGACCAGCTCCGACGTCGTCCGCCACCGGCTGGTCGGCGACATCGTCGACGCCTACGAGCGCTGGGACGCCGCGAACGACCAGCGCCCGGCCTCGGCCCAGCAGCCGGTCCGCCCCACGCGGCCGCGCCGGCAGGGGAGCTGACCGCCGTGCCCGTCGAGGTCGCCAACGAGTCCGAGATCGCCGTCGACGAGTCCTCCCTCGCGGCCATCTGCACGTACGTGCTGGCCGAGCTGGGCGTCAATCCGATGGCCGAGCTGTCGGTGCTGTGCGTGGACCCGGACTACATGAGCACGCTGCACGAGCGCTGGATGGGGGAGAAGGGGCCGACCGACGTCCTCGCCTTCCCGATGGACGAGCTGGACACCGGCCGTCCCGACGAGCCCGACCCGGGCCCGGCGCTGCTCGGGGACGTCGTGCTGTGCCCCTCGGTCGCCATCCGCCAGGCCCGCGCCGCCGGCCACACCATGGACGACGAGCTGATCCTGCTGGCCACCCACGGCGTGCTGCACCTCCTCGGCTACGACCACATGGAGCCCGGGGACGAGAAGGAGATGTTCGGCCTGCAGACCACCCTGCTCGACGGCTGGCGGGCCGCCCCGCGCGCCCCGATGACCGGGGAGCCGGTCGAGCGGGGGCCGGTCCCCCGATGACCTCCGGCGAGATCACCCTGCTGGTGGTCGCCGTGCTGCTCATCCCGCTGGCCGGGCTGTTCGGCGCCATGGACGCCGCCCTGCAGCGGGTGTCCAAGGCGCGCGTGGACGAGCTGCGCCGGGACGGCGTCAAGCGCGCCGGCGTGCTGTCCGGCGTCGTCGCCGAGCGGGCCCGGCACGTGGCGCTGCTGCTCCTGCTGCGGATCACCTGCGAGATGGTGGCCGCCACCCTGGTCGCGGTCATCCTGTACCGGATCTGGGGCGGCGGCTGGCAGCCGGTGCTCGTCGCCGCCGGGGTGATGACCGTGGTCAGCTACGTGCTGGTCGGCGTCGGCCCGCGCACGCTGGGCCGCCAGCACGCCTACGGCTTCGCGCTGCGCACCGCCGGCGTGATCGGCGCGCTGGGCCGGGTGCTCGGCCCGGTGGCCACCCTGCTCATCCTGGTCGGCAACGCGATCACCCCCGGGCGCGGCTTCCGTGACGGGCCGTTCTCCTCCGAGGTCGAGCTGCGCGAGCTGGTCGACATGGCCGAGGAGCGCGGCGTCGTCGAGTCCGGCGAGCGCAACATGATCCACTCGGTGTTCGAGCTCGGCGACACCATCGCCCGCGAGGTCATGGTGCCGCGCACCGACGTGGTGTGGATCGAGCGCACCAAGACCCTCCGCCAGACCCTGGCGCTGGCCCTGCGCAGCGGGTTCAGCCGCATCCCGGTGATCGGCGAGAACGTCGACGACGTCGTCGGCGTCATCTACCTCAAGGACCTCATCCGCCGGACCGCCGGCGGGCAGGACGTCCGCAGCGACGTGCGCGTCGAGGACCTCATGCGCGCGCCGACGTTCGTCCCGGAGTCCAAGCCGGTCGACGAGCTGCTGCGGGACATGCAGGCCCAGCGCATCCACATCGCGATCGTCGTCGACGAGTACGGCGGCTTCGCCGGGCTGGTGACCATCGAGGACATCCTCGAGGAGATCGTCGGCGAAATCGCCGACGAGCACGACCGCTTCCAGCGCCCGCCGGTCGAGCACCTGGAGAACGGGTCGGTGCGCATCACCGCCCGGCTGCCGGTCGAGGACCTCGCCACCCTCTTCGAGGTGGAGCTGCCCCGCGACGACGACGTCGAGACCGTCGGCGGGCTGCTGGCCCGCGAGCTGGGCGTGGTGCCCATCGAGGGCTCGCAGGCCGAGGTCGCGGGGCTGCGGCTGGTCGCCGAGAGCACCGGCGGGCGGCGCAACCGCATCGACACCCTCCTGGTCTGCCGGGTCCCCGAGCCCGAGGAGGGCGCGGACGGCGACGAGCCGCCGGCCGAGCCGCCCGCCGCGGAGGACACCGGGGCCGATGGGTCCGGGGCCACCGCGTCCGGGGCCACCGCGTCCGGCGCCACCCGCGTCGAGCAGCCGGCCGGCGCCCTGGAACGCTAGGCGCCCGTGACCGATCTCGACCCCGAGGACGCCAAGCTCGTCACCCTGGCCCGCTCCGCGCGCGGCCGCACCGGCGCCCCGGAGGGTGCCGCCGTCCGCGACACCGACGGCCGCACCTACCTCGCCGCGACCGTCGCGCTGCCCTCGCTGCAGCTGACGGCGCTGCAGGCCGCGGTCGCCGCCGCGGTGTCCAGCGGGGTGCAGGGGCTGGAGGCTGCGGCGGTCGTGACGGCCGCCGAGGCCCTGGAGGACGCCGGGCTGGCCGCCATCCGCGACCTCGCCCCGTCGGCGCCGGTGCTCCTCGCCGGCCCGGACGGCGCCGTCCGCACCACCGTCTGAGGGCGGAGGTCCTCGGTACGCCGCGCCCGATCGGGACGCTCGCCGGCGTTTTGTGCACACATCGCGGGTGGGGCGACCTCCGAACAGCGGGATGTGCACACCCCGTCATCCGCTCGACGCCGACGCGGTGGTGTCGGCGCCGGGTGGGAGGATGGACGGCGTGAACCCGCCAGACGAGCCGCCGTACCGCAGCGGCTTCGCGTGCCTGGTGGGCCGCCCCAACGCCGGCAAGACCACGCTGACCAACGCCCTGGTCGGCGAGAAGGTCGGCATCGTCAGCAACCGCCCGCAGACGACCCGGCACGCCATCCGCGGTGTCGTCCACCGACCCGGCGGCCAGTTGGTGCTGGTCGACACGCCCGGCCTGCACAGGCCGAGGAGCCTGCTGGGCCGCCGGCTCAACGACGTCGTCCGCGACACGCTGTCCGACGTCGACGTGGTCGTGTTCTGCGTGCCGGCCGACCAGCCGGTCGGCACCGGCGACCGGTACATCGCCCGCCAGCTCGCCGAGGTGCGGGCGCCGGTCGTCGTCGTGGTCACCAAGACCGACGCCGCGTCGAGGAAGCAGGTCGCCGAGCAGCTGCTCGCCGCCAGCTCGCTGGTGGAGGCCGCCGAGGTGGTGCCGGTGAGCGCGGTGCGCGGCGACCAGGTGGAGCTGCTGGAGGACCTGCTGGTCGGCCTGCTGCCCGAGGGCCCGCCGCTGTACCCGCCGGCGCAGACCACCGACGAGGACGTCGAGCGGCAGCTGGCCGAGCTGGTCCGCGAGGCGGCACTGGAGAAGGTGTTCCAGGAGGTGCCGCACTCCCTGGCGGTCACCATCGAGGAGCTGATCCGCCGGCCCGACCCCAAGCGGGACGGCGGCGAGCTGGTCGAGGTGCACGCGCTGCTGCACGTCGAGCGGCCCAGCCAGAAGCCGATGCTGCTGGGCAGGGGCGGCTCGATCGTGAAGGCGATCGGCACCGAGGCCCGGCAGGGGATGGAGGCGCTGCTCGGCGCCCGGGTGCACCTGGACCTGCACGTCACGGTGCTCGGTGAGTGGCAGGACGACCCGAAGAAGCTCAACCGGCTGGGTTACTGACGTGAGCACCACGCCGAAGTCCCTGTACCGGGACGAGGGGATCGTCCTGCGCACCCAGAAGCTGGGCGAGGCCGACCGGATCGTCACGGTGCTCACCCGCCGGCACGGCAAGGTGCGGGCGGTGGCCAAGGGCGTGCGCCGCACCAAGAGCAAGTTCGGCGCCCGGCTGGAGCCGTTCAGCCACGTCGACCTGCAGTTCTACACGGGCCGCACCCTCGACATCGTCAACCAGGCGGAGTCCATCCGGTCCTACGGCCAGACGATCGCCGCCGACTACCCGGCCTACACCGCCGGCACCGCGGTGCTGGAGACCGCCGACCGGCTCATGGCCGAGGAGGAGAAGGAGCCGAACCT
Organism: Geodermatophilus pulveris; assembly: GCF_900188375.1. Taxonomy (GTDB): domain Bacteria; phylum Actinomycetota; class Actinomycetes; order Mycobacteriales; family Geodermatophilaceae; genus Geodermatophilus; species Geodermatophilus pulveris. Next base: position 96,010 of record NZ_FZOO01000011.1, read on the forward strand.
GCGGCTGTTCCTCCTGGTCGTCGGCGCGCTGCGGGCGCTGTCCGAGCGCACCCACCCCGCGCCGCTGGTGCTCGACGCCTTCCTGCTGCGCGCCATGTCGGTGGCCGGGTGGGAGCCGGCGCTCGGTGGCTGCGCCCGCTGCGGCGAGGAGGGCCCGCACCGGCACTTCTCGGTGCCCGCCGGCGGCATGGTCTGCCCGCCCTGCCGGCCCACCGGCTCGGCGATGCCCAACCCGGCCACCATCGAGCTGCTCGACGCGCTGCTGTCCGGCGACTGGACCACCGCCGAGGCCAGCCAGACCACCAACCGCCGGGAGGGCAGCGGGCTGGTCGCCGCGCTGCTGCAGTGGCACCTGGAGCGCGGGCTGCGCTCCCTGCCGCTGGTCGACCGCTCCGATCCGCCGGCGCCGCGCCAGGAGGTGGGTACGGCCCGTGAGGCGTGAGGTGAAGGCGCCGAACCCGCACCCCTCCGGCGCCCGGCCGCCGCAGCTGCGGGCCGACCGGGTGCCCGGCCACGTGGCGATCGTCATGGACGGCAACGGCCGCTGGGCCAAGCAGCGCGGGCTGCCGCGCACGGCCGGGCACGAGGCGGGGGAGTCCTCGCTGTTCGACTGCGTCGAGGGCGCGATCGAGCTGGGCGTGCGGGCGATCAGCGCCTACGCCTTCTCCACGGAGAACTGGCGGCGCAGCCCGGACGAGGTGCGCTTCCTCATGGGCTTCAACCGCGACGTCATCCGCCGCCGCCGCGACGAGATGCACGAGCTGGGCGTGCGGGTGCGCTGGGCCGGCCGCCGTCCGCGGCTGTGGCGCAGCGTGATCCGGGAGCTCGAGGTCGCCGAGGAGCTCACCCGCGACAACGACGTCCTCACGCTGACCATGTGCGTCAACTACGGCGGCCGGGCGGAGATCGCCGACGCCGCCGCCGCGATCGCCCGCGAGGTCGCCGCCGGCCGGCTGGACCCGGGCACGGTGGACGAGCGCACCGTCGCCCGGTACCTCGACGAGCCGGACATGCCCGACGTCGACCTGTTCGTCCGCAGCTCCGGGGAGAACCGCACCAGCAACTTCCTGCTGTGGCAGTCGGCCTACGCCGAGCTCGTCTTCCTCGACACGCTCTGGCCGGACTTCGACCGCCGCCACCTGTGGGCCGCGTGCGAGGAGTATGCGTCCCGGCAGCGCCGCTTCGGCAGCGCCTGACCCGAGGGAGGACCCCCGTGTTCGTGGTGACCCGGTTGCGGGTGGCCGAGTCCGACGCCGCCGGCCTGGCCGCCGACGTCGACGCCCTGCTGGCCGCCCTCGCCGCGCGCCCCGGCTACCGGGACGGCGAGGTCGGCCGGTGCACCGACGACCCGGCGCTGTGGGCGCTGGTCACCCGCTGGGAGGGCGTCGGCGCCTACCGCCGGGCGCTGTCGGCCGCCGAGGTGAAGATCGCCGGCGCCCCGGTGTGGCTGCACGCCCTCGACGAGCCCGGGGCCTACCTGCCGCAGGACGGCGGTGTCGCCCCGCGGTAGGCCGGGTGCCGGTCAGCCGCCGAAGAGGTTCTGCAGCTGGGCGCGGAAGGTGAGCGCGGACAGCGTGCCGAACAGCAGGATCGCCCAGACCAGCGCGCCCAGCCGGACCCCGCGCACCCGGATCGGCGCGGGCAGGATCCGGCGGTTGACCAGGATGAGCAGGCCCGCGTAGAGGAACATCATGAACCCGCCGACGACCGCGGAGATGACCAGGAGCACCAGCGGCTGGCTGAAGCCGGCCAGCAGCACGACGATGCCGATGGCGATCAGCCCCCACACCAACGCGGCGTAGACCTTGCTCTCGTTGGCCTCCCGGGCGTAGGAGGTCTTGACGACGTCGGCGGCCAGCCGGCTGGTGTAGTCGACGATGCCCAGGGCGGCGGCGAAGAGCGAGAACCCGCCGATGCCCCAGAACAGGTACTGGAACCACGTCCCGACCCGCTCGCCGAGCACCTCGCCCTCGGTCTGGATGAAGTCGATGCTGTTGGCCACGTCGTCCCGGCCGAACACCGTCGAGTACGCCAGCAGCGAGGTGAACAGGATGGTGACGAAGGTGATCAGGACGAAGGTGGTCAGCTGCTCGAGGTTGGCGAACCGCCACCAGCCGCGCCACCGGCGCAGGTTGTCCTGGGTCGGCTCGAACACGTAGCCGGTGCTCGGCACGGCCTCCGGCTCACCGGTGATCGGGCTGACCAGCCGCGGCACGTAGGCCCCCATGCCGAAGCCCTTGTCCCGGATCCAGTTGGACTGCACCAGGTTCTGCCCGCCACCCCCGCCGGCGAAGGCCAGCGCGCCGAGCAGCAGGGCGAAGCCGAGTTCCTCGACGGGGATGCGCGGGCGGGTGACGACCTGCGGCACGTCCGCCCACGCCGAGGCGCCGATCGCGACGACCGCGGCCACGACGAACAGGACCAGCACCGCGGCGACCTTGAGCATCTGCGCCCGCTCGAGGGCGACGTAGACGACCGGCGCCAGGGTGAGGATCAGTCCGATGGTGATCAGCATGCCGATCGCGATCCAGCGCGGTTCCCCGCCGACCAGGTAGGTGACCAGGGTCGCCGAGCTGGTCGCCCACCCGGGCCACAGGTTCGCGAAGTAGGTGAGCAGCGCGAAGACCAGCCCCCAGTGCCGCCAGTAGCGGCTGAACCCGGTCAGCGCGGTCTCGCCGGTGGCCAGCGTGTACCGCTCGATCTCCATGTTGAGGAAGTACTGGGTGGCCAGCCCGACCAGCGCCGCCCACACGAAGACCAGCCCCACCTGCGAGGCGATGTAGGGGTAGAGGATGAACTCCCCGGAGGCCAGCCCGACGCCGGCGGCGATGATGCCCGGGCCGATCAGCCGCGCGTACCGCCGTGGCTCGTCGGGCATGTCCCGCACCTGCGGCCGCGGGTGGTGCCGGGTGGGGAACGCGTCGGCGACGTCCGCCACCGGCGCACCGCCGGCTGGTCCCCGGTCTGGCCTCGCCATTCGGACCTCCCCGGGCGCGTTCCCACCGGCTCGCCGACCGGTCGCGCCACCCGGTCGCCGGGTGCGCCCACTCTGCCCGGACGGGGACGGCGACGCGAGCCCCCGGTCCCGCGGCTCCCGGCCGCCGCGGGGAGACCACACTCACGGGGGGACGACGTGTGGCCGGCCACCCGGCTGGCTATCCAAGGCGCACCTGCAACCCCCGCCGCAGCCGAGCGGCGCCGCCAGGACGACGTGTGGAGCACCCGTGAGCCAGCAGTCCACCGCCGGGCCACGCCGCCCCGGTCGCCCCGAGCCGGTCGAGGACCGCACCCGCCCGGTCGCGCTCCCGCCGGCGCCCCCGACGCGGATGTCGGGCAACTTCGCGGTCCCGCCCGCCGAGGCCCCGTCACCGGCCGAGCCGGCGACCGAGCCGGCCGCCGTGGCCGGGCCCCCGACGACGGTGCAGCCGGCGCTGCCCCCGGTCGCCGGCCCCCGGCCCGGAGCGGCGGACCAGGCGCCCGCCGAGCCGCCGGCCGCGCGCACCACGGACCAGCCCACCATCAACCTGCCCGGCGGCACCGGCCGCCCGGAGGACGCGGCCACGGTCACCTGGCTGGCCGGCCCGGGGCCGGGCCCGCGGCCGTACCCGCGGGTCGTCCCGCGCCGCCACCCCGTCCGCAACCTGCTGCTGTTCCTGCTCGTCCTCGCGCTGGCCGTCGGCGGGGCGTGGGCGGTCCTCGTCGCCTGACGGCGGGTGAGCGGCGGGCCGCGCCGCCGCGGCAACTACCGTGGACGGGTCACCCCGCCGACCGCCAGCCGGATGGAGCCCCGCGCCGTGAGCGAGAGCACCGCCAAGCACGACCCCGCACGCCTGGACAAGGTGGTGAACCTCTGCAAGCGCCGGGGGTTCGTCTTCCCCTCGGGCGAGATCTACGGCGGCACCCGCTCCGCCTGGGACTACGGGCCCCTGGGCGTGGAGCTCAAGGAGAACATCAAGCGGCAGTGGTGGCGCACCGTCGTCCAGAGCCGGGACGACATCGTCGGCCTGGACTCCTCGGTGATCCTGCCGCGGATGACCTGGGTGGCCTCCGGTCACGTCGGCGTGTTCACCGACCCGCTGACCGAGTGCCAGAACTGCCACAAGCGGTTCCGGGCCGACCACCTGGAGGAGGAGTTCGAGGCGCGGAAGGGCCGGTCGCCGGAGAGCGGGCTGGCCGACATCTCCTGCCCCAACTGCGGCACGAAGGGCGCCTGGACCGAGCCGCGCGACTTCAACATGATGCTCAAGACGTACCTCGGCCCGGTCGAGGACGAGTCCGGGCTGCACTACCTGCGCCCGGAGACCGCGCAGGGCATCTTCGTCAACTTCGCCAACGTGATGGGCGCGGCCCGCAAGAAGCCGCCGTTCGGCATCGGCCAGATCGGCAAGTCCTTCCGCAACGAGATCACCCCGGGCAACTTCATCTTCCGGACCCGCGAGTTCGAGCAGATGGAGATGGAGTTCTTCGTCGAGCCCGGCACCGACGAGCAGTGGCACCAGTACTGGATCGACGAGCGCACCCGCTGGTACACCGACCTGGGCATCTCGCCGGACAACCTGCGCCACTACGAGCACCCGAAGGAGAAGCTCTCCCACTACTCGACGCGCACCGTCGACATCGAGTACCGCTTCGGCTTCCAGGGCTCGGAGTGGGGTGAGCTCGAGGGCATCGCCAACCGCACCGACTTCGACCTGAAGACGCACTCGGAGCACTCCGGCGCCGACCTCACCTACTTCGACCAGGGCACCAACACGCGCTGGACGCCGTACGTCATCGAGCCCGCGGCCGGGCTGACCCGCTCGCTGATGGCCTTCCTCGTCGAGGCCTACACCGAGGACGAGGCCCCCAACGCCAAGGGCGGCGTCGACACCCGCACCGTGCTGCGGCTGGACCCGCGGCTGGCCCCGGTCAAGGCCGCCGTCCTGCCGCTGTCGCGCAACGCCGACCTCTCGCCCAAGGCGCGGGACCTGGCGGCGGCGCTGCGGCGGAACTGGAACGTCGACTTCGACGACGCCGGCGCGATCGGCCGCCGGTACCGCCGGCAGGACGAGATCGGGACGCCGTTCTGCCTCACCGTGGACTTCGACACCCTGACCGACGACGCGGTGACCGTGCGCGAGCGCGACTCGATGAGCCAGGAGCGGGTCGGCCTGGACGCCGTCGAGGCTTATCTGGCGGCCCGCCTCCCGGGCTGCTGATCTGAGGCGGTGGGCCGCGGCCGGCGTGGCGACGCCCGGAGCGGGCCTGGGCGCACGTCGTCGGGCGATCCCCAGCGGATCGAGCTCAGCCCGAACTCCTCATCCGCAGCCGCCTTCAGCCGGCTGACGGCGGGGAGCCAGCCGTCCTCGGCAGCACCGTTGGCTAGCTGCAGGGTCGCGGCCGCGGCGTCGACCAGTGCTGGATGCAGGCGGGGGCCGAGCAGCAGCTGCCGGACGTTCAGGTCTTCGTAGACCGCCGTCAGGGGAACGAGGTCGCCGCCGACGAGGAATCCCTCAGGGAGCGTCTGTCCGTGCCGCCCGCGGTTCACCTCCGTCGTGATGCGCTGCAGCCGGGTGAAGAGATCGAGGAAGGCCAGGTAGCGATCGGTGAGGATCTTCTCCTCGAACCCGGACCGCCGGCCGAGCCGCAGGCGCAGGTCCTCCGCGTAGACGTCGAGCCGGGCGGAGACCGCCTGCTCGACGACCGTCTTCGCCAGGAAGAGGAAGGCTGCGCCGACGGCCAGGAGCGCGACGACGATCGGGGAGTAGTCCCTCAGCCAGTCGATCAGCTCGTTCACGGTGGCCCCCTCGGAGCTGAGGGAAGTCCAGCAGACCCGTCAGCCCGGATCCAGTGGCAACGGCACGCCGAACGTGCGGACGGCCGGACGTCGAGGACGGCGCAGGTCGCCGCCTACCCTTGGTGTCGTGATGAGCACGCCCGAGCCAACGACGGCCGCGCTGCCGCCGTTGAAGCTCGGCGCGCTCGCGGTCGACCCCGCGGTGGTGCTCGCCCCGATGGCCGGCATCACCAACCCGGCCTTCCGCACGCTGTGCCGGGAGTTCGGCGCCGGCCTCTACGTCTGCGAGATGATCACCACGCGGGCGCTGGTCGAGCGCAACGAGAAGACGCTGCAGATGGTGCGCGCCACCCCTGACGAGGAGGACGCGTTCTCCGTCCAGCTCTACGGCGTCGACCCGGCCACCGTCGGCCGCGCGGTGGAGATGCTCGTCGACGAGCGGGTGGCCGGCACCCGCCCGGCGCACGTCGACCTCAACTTCGGCTGCCCGGTGCCCAAGGTGACCCGCAAGGGCGGTGGCTCGGCGCTGCCGTGGCGCCGGGTGCTGTTCCGCGACATCGTGCGCGCCGCCGTCCGCGCCGCCGGCGACGTCCCGGTCACCGTCAAGACCCGCATCGGCATCGACGCCGACCACGTCACCTACCTGGACGCCGGCCGGATCGCCCAGGACGAGGGCGCCGCCGCGGTCACCCTGCACGGCCGCACCGCCGACCAGCTCTACAGCGGCACCGCCGACTGGGCCCCCATCGCCCGGCTGGTCGAGGCCGTGGACATCCCGGTGCTGGGCAACGGCGACCTGTGGGAGGCCGACGACGCGCTGCGGATGGTCGCCGCGACCGGCTGCGCGGGCGTGGTCGTCGGCCGGGGCTGCCTGGGCCGGCCGTGGCTGTTCGGCGACCTCGCCGCCGCCTTCGCCGGCCGCGCGGAGCGCGCGCTGCCGACGCTGCGCGAGGTCGCGGCGGTCATGCTCCGGCACGCCACGCTGCTGTCGGAGGAGCAGGGCGAGCTGCACGGCTGCACCGACTTCCGCAAGCACGTCGCCTGGTACCTGAAGGGCTTCTCCGTCGGCTCCGACGTCCGCCGGGCGCTGGCCATGGTGGGCGCGCTGGACGAGCTGGCCGGGCTGCTGGCCGGCATCCCGGACCAGCCCTACCCGACGGCGGTGCTCGGCGCGCCCCGCGGCCGCACCAGCCCGCCGCGCCCGGTGGCGCTGCCGGAGGGCTGGCTGGCCGACCGCGACGACCCGCGGCCGCCGGCCGGGGCCGAACTGCTCGTGAGCGGCGGGTGAGCGCCATGGCACAGGGCCCCTACCTCTACGACGACGACCCCGCGCCCCTGCACACCGGCACCCCGCGGCCGGCCCGGGCGCTGATCCTCTCGGTCATCGGCGGGACCGTCGCCGTCGCCGTCGGCATGGCCGTCGGCCTGCCCCTGATCAAAGGCAGCCCGGAGGAGCAGGCCCGCGAGGTGACCGGCGTCTTCCTCGCCGCGCTGGCCGCGGACGACGTGGAGACCGCCCACGGCCTGCTCTGCGCGGCGGAGCGGTTCCGGCTGCCCCCGGAGGCGGTGCCGGCCGAGTACGCCCCCGACGGCGCCGGCGAGGTCACCGGCACGACCGACGGCGAGGTGGACGGCGCACCGGCGCAGCGGGTCGAGGTGACCTGGGACGACGGCACCACCTCCACCCTCACCGTGGTCAGCGAGCAGGGCGCCCGCGTCTGCGGGACCGTCCCGGGCTGATCGAGGACCTCCCCACGGCGCCGTCCCGCCACGTCCCCGGGCGGTGCGGCACACCGCTCCGGGGGTCCACGGAGCGACGGACCCGCGTGGTACCCATGACGGGTGGGCGTGCGCGTGGCAGACCTGGTGGGCCGGGCCGTCGGCGCACTGCTGCTCACCGCCGTCCTGCTCGTCGTCTCCACCGCGACGGCGATCTGGTGGACGGCGCGGCAGGACGCGCGGCCGGCGTCCGACGCGATCGTGGTGCTCGGCTCGGCGCAGTACAACGGCGTCCCGTCGTCCATCTTCGCCGCCCGGCTCGAGCACGCGCTCAGGCTCTACGCCGAGGGCGTAGCGCCGGTGATCGTGACGGTGGGCGGCCGCGCCGACGGCGACCAGTACACCGAGGCGGCGTCCGGGCGCGCCTACCTGGCCGACGCCGGCATCCCGGGGGAGTCGCTGCTGGCGGTCGAGGAGGGGGTGGACACCCTGGAGAGCATGCGGGCCGTCGGCACGGCGTTCGACGAGCGCGGCTGGTCCTCGGCCGTGCTGGTCACCGACCCGTGGCACGCGCTGCGTGCCGAGCGGATGGCCGAGGACGCCGGCATCACCGCGGACAGCTCCCCGACCCGGCAGGGCCCCGCGGTGCAGACCCGCACCACCCAGTTCCGGTACATCCTCCGCGAGACCGCCGCCTACCTGCTCTACCGGGCGACCGGCGAGAGCGTCGCCGGCGCACCCGGGATCGGCTGAGGGGGACGGCGGTGCTCGAGCTGGGCGGGGCCGACGCCGGCGGCGTGCTGCCGGTGCTGCGCGACGGCGCCCCGGTGGCCACGCTGCGCGCCGGGGAGGGCGAGGTCACCGCGGCCGCCGAGGTGGGCGGGCAGCGCTGGGTCTACACCCGGCGCGGCGCCGAGCTGACCGCCCGCCGGGTCGGCGACCCGGAGGACGCGGTGCGGCTGCGGGCCCGCCGGACGTCGGTGTGGAAGGGCACCTGGGCGGTGGAGCTGGAGGGCCTGGCGGTCGACGTGGCCAACACGTCGGTGTGGCGGGGCACCCGCCGCTACTCCGCGGTCGGTCGGCGGCTGGCCGACAGCGGCAGCACCGGCGGGTGGACGCCGCGGCCCACCCTGGACCCTGATCCCGCGCTGCCGCTGGAGCACGCGGTGTTCCTGCTGTGGGTGGAGCTGGCCGCCAGCCACCGGGTCGGCGACGGCGCCGGCGTGCTCGTCGCCGGAGCCGACGGGGGCGCCGACGGTGGCGCCGACGGCGGCGGGGGCGGGGGCGGGGACTGATGGCCGGGCGGGGACGCATCCGGGCCGCGGACATCGCGCTGGTGCGCGAGCGGTCCAGGATCGACGAGGTCGTCGGCGAGCACCTGCAGCTCAAGCGGGCTGGCGGCGGCAGCCTCAAGGGGCTGTGCCCGTTCCACGACGAGAAGTCGCCGTCCTTCCACGTCACTCCGTCGAGAAACCTGTTCCACTGCTTCGGTTGCGGAGTGGGTGGAGACGTCATCTCCTTCATCCAGCAGATCGACCACCTGACCTTCACCGAGGCCGTCGAGCTGCTGGCCGGACGGGCCGGGGTGGACCTGCACTACGAGGACGACGGCGGCCGGCCCACCGGCGCCCCGGACCGCGCGCAGGCCGGCCAGCGGGCCCGGCTGGTCGCGGCGAACACCGCGGCGGCGGCCTTCTACGCCGCGCAGCTGGGCAGCCCGGAGGCCGCGCCGGCCCGGCAGTTCCTCGCCGACCGCGGCTTCGACCGCCAGGTGGCCCTCGACTTCGGCTGCGGCTTCGCCCCCGGCGGGTGGGACGGGCTGACCCGCCACCTGCGCGCGCAGGGCTGGTCCCAGCAGGAGCTGGTGACCGCGGGCCTGGCCAAGGAGTCCAGCCGCGGCACGCTCATCGACCGGTTCCACCGCCGGCTGGTCTGGCCGATCCGGGACATCACCGGCGACGTCATCGGCTTCGGTGCCCGCAAGCTCATGGACGACGACCCGGGCCCGAAGTACCTCAACACCCCGGAGACGCCGCTGTACAAGAAGAGCGGTGTGCTCTACGGCATCGAGCGGGCCAAGCGCGACATCGCCCGCCGGCACCAGGCCGTCGTCGTCGAGGGCTACACCGACGTCATGGCCTGCCACCTGGCCGGGGTCACCACCGCCGTCGCCTCCTGCGGCACCGCGTTCGGCCCGGAGCACATCGGGGTGCTGCGCCGGCTGCTCATGGACCAGGACGAGTTCCGCGGCGAGGTCATCTACACCTTCGACGGCGACGCCGCCGGGCAGGCCGCCGCGATGAAGACCTTCGCCGAGGACCAGCGCTTCGTCGGACAGACCTTCGTCGCCGTCGAGCCCGACGGCCGCGACCCGTGCGAGCTGCGGCAGGCGCACGGCGACGCCGCCGTCCGCGACCTGGTGGGGCGGCGGACGCCGCTGATCGCGTTCGTCCTCAAGACCACGCTGGCCGGCTACGACCTGGACACCGTCGAGGGCCGGGTGGCCGCCCTGGACAAGACCGTGCCGCTGGTCGCCCAGATCAAGGACCACGCGCTGCGCCCCGCCTACGCCCGGCAGCTGGCCGGGATGATCGGCAACACCGACGAGGCCGAGGTGCTCGACCGCATCCGCCGGATCACCGGCGACACCGGCGGGCCACCGCAGCGCGGGCGAGCGCGGACGCCGCAGAAGAGTGCCGACGACGTCGCCGTGGAGGTCGAGCGGGAGGCGGTCAAGGCGGCCCTGCAGAGCCCGGAGCTCGCCGGGCCGTCCTTCGACGCCGTCCCGGTCGAGGCCTTCACCGACCCCGACCTGGCCGCGGTGGCCGCCGCGGTGGCGGCCGCCGGGGGAGCGGCCGCGACCCGGGTCTCCGGTGCGGAGTGGCTCGATGTCCTGGCCGCGCACTGCACCCGGGACAGCGCGTCGGCGCTGCTGACCGCGCTGGCCGTCGAGCCGATGCGCGCGGCCGGCGAGGCGGACGCCGTCTACGTCGGCGCGGTGCTGGCCCGGCTGGAGGAGATGCACACCGTGCGGCAGGTGGCCGCGCTCAAGGGCAGGCTGCAGCGGATGAACCCGGTCGAGGCCGGCGACGAGTACATGCGGGCGTTCGGCCGGCTGATGGCGCTGGAGCAGCAGGCGATCTCGCTGCGCAAGCGGGCAATGGGCGGGCTGGGATGAGGGTCTTCGACCGGGTGCGGCAGCGGTTCGCGCGGCCGCCGGAGCCCGTGCGGGCGGTGGTCCTCGCCTCGCCGGATCCCCACGAGCGGGTGCTGGCCTGGGGCGTCCTCGTGCGCGACGGCGGGTGGCTGGTCGCGACGTCCCGGGGGCTGCGCCTGGTGCCGGCCGACCTGCCGCTGACGGAGGCCGGCGAGGTCGGCGTCCTGCCGTGGCACCAGGTGGGCACGGCACGGTGGACGGCGACCGCCGACGGTGGGGGCCACGTCGAGGTGACGCCGCTCACCGAGGTGGAGCCCGGGGTGCAGGCGCGGCTGCCGGTCGAGCGGCACGCGCTGTCCGACGCGGGGGGCCTGCCGCCCGTCGTCCGCCGGCGGGTGGACGAGACCGTGGTCGCCAGCCGGCGCGTCCCGCTGCCCGACCGGGGCGGGGTGGTGCTGGTCGCCCGGCGGCTGCCCGGCCAGGCGGCGCGGGAGTGGACCGTGGTCTTCGACGACGACGCCGACCGCAGCGACCCGGCCGCGCGTGAGGTCGCGCGGCAGAGGCTCGCCGAGGTGGTCGCGGCCGACCAGCCCGACTGAGGGTCAGACCCCGCCGGTGGTGTCCGGCGGCGGCACCGGCGCGCTCGACGGCCGGGTCGGGCCGGACGCCGCGCGGGCGCGGGGGGCCGACTCCGGCCCGCCGGGCGTCGCGTTGCCGCCCAGGCCGATCCGGGCCTTGGCCGAGTTGACCACGCCGTCGGCGCGGGCCTGGGCCATGCCCGCCAGCCCCTGCAGCTGCGGGTTGTCCTTGGCCTGCTCCCAGGCGCGGCGGATCTGCTCGTACCGCTCCGTGCCCGCCTTCGCGCCGAGCACGTAGCCGGCGCCGAAGCCGACGAGGAAGGACAGCTTCGCCATGGAGAACCCCCAGGTGGGACGCGGGACGGTGGACGATCAACCTAGCCGCGCCGGGAGTGGTGCGCGACGCGGAGGGTCGTCCGCGGCCGGCCGCGCGGCGTGCGGTAGCCTCGTCGCTGCGCGCGGGCGACCCCCGCCGTTCCCCCGTAGCTCAATTGGCAGAGCATGCGACTGTTAATCGCAGGGTTATTGGTTCGAGTCCAATCGGGGGAGCAAAACCGCAGGTCAGACGGCAGCCAGCTCCTTGAACGTCCGAGCGGGCCATGGAAAACCCATGATCTAGGTGCGGATCCTGGCGCCTCAGCGAGCTGCGGTCGGATCAGCGCAGTCGCGGAGCTCGATGGGCCAGTCGATGCCGGACGCCAGGCAGCCGAGGTGCCGGGGGAGGATCAGGCTCAGCTTGGCGGGTCGGCAAGGTCGCCACCACCGGCGCCGCCGCTGTCCTCGAGACGCTCGGCTCCTGACCGGCATGACGGACCAGCAAACTCCTGTCCGCCACGACGCTCGCAGTACAGAGCGACGGAGTCCTGGGTCGCATAGCCGGACTTCTGATGCGTGGACGCGCCGCGCGGATCCTTAAATGCTGTGTGAGCACGCTCGTGTTGGAGGAGCTCGGACCGGCGGCGGATGACCAGCTGTCGCACCTCCCCGTTGCTGGATGAGTGCACACTCCTGTCGCGTAGTTCCCCGAGCAGCGCGATGCCTCGCGCGCATGGGACGAAGTCCTCGCTAGCCGCAGCGGAGGATCGGCCGTCCGGTACGCCGTTCCAGACTGGCCCACGTTTGGGGTCAGCGCCAGATACGCCCTATTCCATTCGCCGTATGACGACACCTCGGATGGCAGGTTTCCTCTGGTTGTGAGAAGGCCCCGGGACTCATCGTCACGAGACCGTTCAGCACACACCGGCTTCCTGCGGATTGCGCACCTCTCAGCCGATGCGCAAAGCGATTCGATCCACGTGACTCTTCACCCAAGCCCTGTAGTTCGCGACTCCTCGCCTGTACTCGACAGCCTCCCCCTCGACATCCACCTCCGGCTTGGGGATGCCTCCTGGGATCATCTCGAATAGCCCGAGCTCCAGATGTGGATCTAGTCCTCTGTGACAAGTGTGGCATGGGGTTATCAGGTTGCCCGGCTCAGTCAGCCCCCTTTGCCGTGCGGCCAGATATGGTGCACGTGCAGCTCAAGGCCGACGTAATCGGCAGACCGCCGGCCACAGGCTCTGCAGCGGTAGTCGTCTCGCCTCAACACATCCATGCGAAGTTTTGGAGTAGGCGCATGCCGTAGAGCTTTCGGTTGCACATCTGCCATCGAGCGGACACCCCACCAGCTTGGCGCACACTCGACGGGCTCGAAGAGTCTCGGAAATCGTCCTCGAGCGATGGACTCCTCAACATGAGCATTGCCTCCGGCGCGCAGGAAGAACGAAAGTGTTCCGAGGTCAGCGACTACAATCGACGTCTGGCCGACGTCTCCCCATGCTCTGCGCATGCTAAGCGCGTTGACCGGAGCGGAGACCCTCAACTCCCAATAGGGCTTTGCGCCTGGGCCCACATATATCGTTTGGCTTGCCCAGCGGATGTGGCCATCGTCTGTCGCGGTCAGAGTCAACGCGTAGTAGATCGCATCAAGATCAACGCGGGCCAGGGCGCTTCGCAGCCGGGTCGCCGTCCCTTCGTCCAGGGCCATGCCTCCCATCTTCCCTGGCACCAGTGACGCGTCCAACGCGACTCGTCCATGGTCCACGGGTTGCGCCGCCCCTGGGGTGGCCGGTGGCGAAGCCGGTGTTTGGATGGGGGCGCAGCCCACCCCTGGGGACGACCAAGACGACGACCGACGCGATGAGGACGCCATCGATCCGGGCGGCAACGAGCCGCTGACCCGGGAAGGCGGCCGCGGCCACCGTGATTAGAGCGGGGTTGAATGCGTTGGCCAGTGCCGCACGAGACCCGCTGATGCCTGGCACCGCCCAACGCCGCGACGGCGTCCCAGAATGCCTCGGCGCCCAAGCCCGGCCCGGCCGCCGGTAAGCCGGTCGAGCGGGCTGCGGCCTTGGTCAACGCGGCAGGCGGCAGGTCGGCCACGGTCGGGAACATGCGCAGCCGCTCACTTGCGGGCGACGATCGTCAGCAGGGACCAGGTGTCGGCAGAGCCAGCTTGGTAAGGGTGGCCCCGCATGGTGACGTAGCCGAATCCACGATGAGCCGTATGTCGGTTGAGGGGCGAACTCAAGACCTCGTGGTAGTTGTGCCGGGCATCTTGCGCTCGGCGCTCCACCGTGACGGCGAGCCTGTATGGGACTTTCACCCGTCCCGGCTGCGCCGGACGCTGGCCACGGCCCGCCACGGGGCCTAGCCCTGTCCGCGGACGAGGCCGGCCCTGCGCACGATGGCGTTGTGGCAACCAGGCTCGTGGCAGGACTGCGACTCTTGCGCGGCCTGACTGCCGTGCACGGTTGCCGGGCCATGCTGGAGGCTCTGCGGAGCAGGCGCCCGGCACAAGGACGGCGTGGTGGAGTTCCCGTACGACTGGCGCTTGGCCGGTGGAGGTTGGGCGGTCGTCCGCCGACTAAACCGGGTCGAGCTGTTGCAGGAGACCGTCCGGCTGCGGCGGGTTGGTGCGGCGCAAGCAGGCGCAGATGACGTAGGCTAAACACCCGCGCGGAAGCCATTTGCAACTACCAGCCAGGGGCCCGGTAGTACTCGAATCGGATACCCTCCTGTTCCACCAGTACGATAACGGGCGCTCCGGGCGCCCATTCACGCGGAAGCAGGAAGTGGCGATCCTCCGACCTGATCAAGAAAACCAGTCCTTCGTACCCGTATTGATAGGCCCCCTCTTCCCCCGATAGCTGGATCTCAGTGATTCCCGGCCCGCTGACGCTGAGTGGGCTTGCACTGAGGACGCGAACGTAGGGTTGGGACTCCAGGCTGAGGGACACGGCCCGCGCGACCTTAGTACCGCGCTCCTGAAGGTAGATTGAAAGGCCCCCGAATAGGGCCCCCAAGATGAGTGCGACCACAGCCAATTGGGCGACAGGTCCGAAGCTATCGTGCCGCCCGGTGTAGGTTCGGGCACGCAGAGCCAAGCCGTAGAAGCTCACCGCAAGACCGGCGGCCAAGAGTAGCCAAAATACGGCAGGGTTTGGCACGTAACCCGCAACGCCGAAGGCTAGCGCAGCAGCAGTCCCTGCTTGGCAGAGCCCAATCCACGTAATAGTCCCCAGGATCCGTCGCCGGATGAGAGGGCTCTTCTTCTGTAGCGCACCGACGAGTTGAGGATGAATGAGGGCGAAGATGGCCGTCAGGAAGCCCGCCAGCATGATAGGGGAGAGCGCGGACCCGGCGGCCCGAACAACGTACTGGGCTGTCGAGAACTCAACTAGTGACGACGGTACGCCAAAGTATCGCAATGTCGCGCCCGTCTGGACGTACCCGACGTAGTACGCCAAAGCTGTCAAGCCACCCACTTGTCCTGCGAAGAATCCAACCGCTGCTCGAACTGAGATGGGCTCCTGGATGACCTCGGCTGCCTCCGAAACCGCTTCTCCGTTCTCTGCAAGGGAGGGCGCCTGTCCTGCTCCCCTCTTCGAGGTGCGCCATCTGGTATGTCCCACTGTCGTGGGGCGGATCCTCACACGTTGCGTGTCTTGCCTCCCCGCCATCCCCCATAGGTACTCCCTGGTGACAGGAAGTACCTAGAGGCTTCGGTAACTAATGCCTGGACACCGTATGGCTGACCCGGCGGAGCGGATCGGGCAACTAGGGCCTGTCCCGCGGATCATGTGCTGAGCCAGAGCACGGCGCTGACCAGCAGCAGGATCGCGCGGTAGAAGGCAGCGCGCTTGGCGTAGCGGGTGGCCAGGGCGCGGAACTGCTTGAGCCGGTTGAAGCAGCGTTCCACGACGTTGCGCTGCTTGTAGCGGTCACGGTCGAAGTTCGGTGGTCGTCCACCGGCCGAGCCGAGGCCTCGCCGGCGCGCCTGCTGGTCGCGCTTCTCCGGAATGGTGTGCCCGATGCCGCGGCGGCGCAGCGCCCGACGGGTCGAGGGGTGGGAGTAGACCTTGTCCGCGATCAGCTGATCGGGGCGCTTGCGGGGTCGGCCCGCTCCGACCCGAGGCACTCGGATGTCATCCAGCAGGGGCAGCAGCTGGGGGTTGTCTCCGGCCTGCCCGGGAGTCAACCGCACCAACAGCGGCCGACCGCGGCCGTCGACGGCCAGGTGCACCTTGAAAGTCAGCCCGCCGCGGGAGCGCCCCAGCGCCTCCCCGTCGACGGCGAGGGCCTCGACCGCAGCGCTGCAGCCCCCTTTTTCCGGGCGCCAGCGGCGTGCTGGTGGGCCCGGACGTTGGAGGAGTCCACGCTGATCGTCCACTCGACCGCGCCGACGGCGTCGTCCTTGACGACCACGTGCTCCAGGATGCGTTCCCAGGTGCCATCGGCGGTCCACTTCCGCAGCCGTTCATGCACGGTCTTCCAGGGCCCGTAGCGCTGGGGCAGGTCCCGCCAGGGCACACCGGTGTGGGCATGCCACAGGATGCCGTTGATCACCTGCCGGTGATCCCGCCACCGCCCGCCCTGACCACCGGTCACCGGCAGCAACGGCTGGATGCGGGCCCAGGACGCGTCGGTGAGCTCGTGTCGGCCAACCATCACTCAAGCCTGAATTACGCGGACGGAAGATCGCCAGGACAGGCCCTAGTCGCTTGAGGGCGTGCAGCCAGGTGAAGCCGCGCTCGACCACCCAGCGCTGGCGGCCCAGGCCGGAGCCGTGGGCAACACCGCGGCGGGCGATCCGCGCGGTGATGAGACGGGCGCGCAGCTGGCGCCGGGATGCCGCCGGCGTCGCAGATCAGGTGGTGCTCGGAACGCGGCCGGCCGCGGTCGACCGGGGACGGGACGACGTGGCCCCCTTTGAGCGCGCGCACGTGGGAACCGTCGACCGCGCAACAGTCCGGGTCCAGCGCCCCGGCGCCGCGCAGCTCGGCGAGCAGCAGCTCGTGCAGGACTGGCCAGACGCCGGCTTCGCTCCAGTCCCGCAGCCGCCGCCAGCAGGTCACCTCCGAGCAGCCGACCAGGGAGCTGGGCAGCTGGTTCCAGGCGATGCCGGCTTTCAGGACGAACACGATCCCGGCCAGCGCAGCGCGGTCGTCGATCGGCCGGCGACCCGGACAGCAGTAGCGGTGCGGCTCGGACGGCGTGAAGCAGCGCAGCGACCCGCCCCCACCAGCCGTCAGGGGGTCAGTTCCTCGGCGATGGCTGACACGCCATGTCGACGCGCAGACGAACTCGACAGTGGTGGACTCCGCTCACCGTCGCTGCCAGGCCGTGTCCGGGCGAGCGGGCGCTGCGATCGGCGTGTCGCGAAACACGCGGGACACACGTTCGACATCGCCGCGAGATACTCGGGAGGCTCCATCCGGTGCGTCACGGCGCGCCGCGCCGCGCCGGGACCGCGGCCTGTGCGGGCTCCAGCGCCTTGATCGCCTCCGTTGGACGGGACGAATGTCCGCCTGGCCCGAGGGGCCGAGTGGCCCTCCGCCGGTGCACCCGGAGGTCCGACATCGCCGTCTACCTGTACCGCTGCCCCGACCACGGCACGACCGAGACCCGCTGCGCGATGGGCGCCGCCCCGGCCGCGGTCGAGTGCCCGGCCTGTGGGACGTCCGCCGCGCGGGTGTTCACCGCACCCCGCCTGTCCTTCGGCTCCCCGGTGCGGCGCGCTCTCGTCGAGCGCACGGAGCGCACCCGGGACGAACCCGACGTCGTCTCCTCGCCGCCGCCGCCGCCGCCGGGGCGGGGCCCCGGCCGGCGAGCCGACGTGCTGCGCAATCCGGCCCTGAGCCGGCTTCCCCGCCCCTGACGGCGGGGCGCTCCGCAGGTCCACGGGGAACCCGACCCACTCACAGAGGGGAGTGACCGACATGGCCAGCGTCGGTCTGCTGTACGTCGGAGCGGTCCTGATCGTCAACGGCCTGATGCTGCTTGGCCGGGTGGACGCCCGGGCGGCCGCGCCGCTGAACTTCTTCGTCGGCGCGCTGCAGGTGTTCACGCCGACCTACTTGATCGTCACCTCGGGAGGCGACCCAGATGTGGTCCTCGGCGCCTCCGGCCTCTACCTGTTCGGCTTCACCTACCTGTACGTCGGCCTGAACCTCATCTACGGCCTGGACGGCACCGGGCTCGGCTGGTTCTCCGCCTTCGTGGCGGGCTGCGCGGTGGTCTTCGCGGGGCTGAACTTCGGCCGGCTCGACGACCCGGCCTTCGGTGTCATCTGGCTGTACTGGGCGGTGCTGTGGGCGCTGTTCTTCCTCGTGCTCGGGCTCAAGCGGGAGGAGCTCACCCGGTTCACCGGTCTAGTGGCCGTCGTGGCCGGGGTGGTGACCTGCGCCGTCCCCGCGTTCCTGCTGCTGACCGGCGTGTGGCAGGACAACGTGATGACGTCGGCGATCGTGCTCGCCGTCGTCCTGCTGCTGTCCCTGGCCCTCTTCCCGAGGTTCCGCGACCGGCGAGCCCCGGCACCCGACGCCCCGGCGCCCGAACTACGCGAGGGCGGGACCGCCGCGCACGCCGCTGGCCCGTCCCAGCCGGCCGACCGGAGGAGGTGACCCGCCGACCGAGCAGCCGTCCCACCGTTCCGCTCCCAGGACCAGGAGGCCAGCCCGTGCCCGAACTCGTGTTCCCCCTCGACTCCAGCAAGAAGTTCACCGAGCAGCAGTACCTCGGCCACAACCGGTGGCACCCCGACATCCCGGCCCAGGTCACCGTCCGTCCCGGGGACAGCTTCCGGGTGCACTGCCGCGAGTGGTTCGACGGGGCCATCCACAACGACGACTCCGCCGACGACGTCCGGGACGCGCCGCTGTCCACGGTGCACGTGCTCAGCGGGCCCTTCGCCGTGGAGGGCGCCGAGCCCGGCGACCTGCTGATCGTCGACATCCTCGACGTGGGGCCGATCCCCCAGGAGGACTCCGGCCCGCTCGCCGGGCAGGGCTGGGGGTACACGGGGATCTTCGCCACGCAGAACGGTGGTGGTTTCCTCACCGAGCAGTTCCCGGACGCGTACAAGGTGATCTGGGACTTCGCCGGGCAGACGGCGACGTCCCGGCACGTCCCGGGCGTCTCCTTCACCGGCATCGTGCACCCGGGCCTGATGGGCACCGCGCCCTCCGCGGAGCTGCTGGCCCGCTGGAACCGCCGCGAGGGCGCCCTGATCGCCACCGACCCCGACCGGGTGCCACCGCTGGCCCTGCCGCCGCTGCCGCAGGACGCCATCCTGGGCGGGCTGGAGGGCGCCGAGTACGACCGCGTCGCCGGCGAGGCAGCGCGCACCGCTCCCCCGCGGGAGAACGGCGGCAACCAGGACATCAAGAACCTGACCAAGGGCAGCCGGGTCTTCTACCCGGTGTTCGTGCCCGGCGCGAAGCTGTCGATGGGCGACCTGCACTTCTCCCAGGGCGACGGGGAGATCACCTTCTGCGGGGCCATCGAGATGGGCGGCTTCATCGACCTGCACGTCGACCTGATCAAGGGCGGCATGGAGACCTACGGCGTGAGCGAGAACGCCATCTTCATGCCCGGCAACGTGGACCCCCGCTACGAGCGGTGGCTGGCCTTCTCCGGCACCTCGGTGACGCTGGACGACGAGCAGCGCTACCTGGACTCGCACCTGTCCTACCAGCGGGCCTGCCTGCACGCGATCGACTACCTGACGAAGTTCGGCTGGTCCCCCGAGCAGGCGTACATGATCCTCGGCGCCGCGCCGATCGAGGGCCGGCTGTCCGGGGTGGTCGACATCCCGAACTCCTGCTCCACCGTCTACATCCCGACCGGGATCTTCGACGTCGACGTCACCCCCTCGGCGTCCGGGCCGGCCCGGGTCGACCCCGGCATGGGCGTTCCCACGTCGAGCTTCTGAGCAGGACCGTCCGTCCATCCCGTTCGCACCGACCTGAGGAGTTCCCGTGCCCGACGTCATCTTCGAGATCAACCGTGACCTGAGCGTGCCGATGCGCGACCAGACGGTGCCCGGCCACAACCGCTGGCACCCCGACATCCCGCCGGCCAACACCGTCGCCCCCGGCTCGACCTACCGGATCGAGTGCAAGGACTGGACCGACGACCAGGTCCGCAACACCGACGACGCCGACGACATCCGCGACATGAACATCGACCCCTGCCACGTGCTGAGCGGGCCGTTCGCGATCGAGGGCGCGGAACCGGGTGACCTGCTGGTGGTCGACATCGTCGACATCGGCCCCTTCCAGGAACAGGAGTGGGGCTACACCGGGATCTTCGCCAAGGAGAACGGCGGCGGCTTCCTCACCGACCACTCCCCGCAGGCGTCCAAGGCGATCTGGGACCTCGACGGCATCTGGACCAGCAGCCGGCACGTCCCCGGCGTGCGGTTCATCGGCAACTCCCACCCGGGCCTGTTCGGCTGTGCGCCGTCGCCGGACCTGCTCGCCGAGTGGAACCGCCGGGAACAGGCGCTGATCGACCAGAACCCGGACCGGGTCACCGGTGACATCCCCGCGCACGGCGGCGAGACACCCGGCGCCCCGCAGGTCCCGGCGCTGGCCCTGCCCCCGCTGCCGAAGGACGCGCTGCTCGGGACCTTGAGCGGCGCCGACCTCGAGCGGGCGGCGGCCGAGGCCTGCCGCACCATCCCGCCGCGGGAGCACGGCGGCAACGTCGACATCAAGGACCTCGGAGTCGGCAGCCGGGTCTACATGCCGGTCTTCGTGACCGGTGGCCTGTTCTCGATCGGCGACCTGCACTTCGCCCAGGGCGACGGCGAGATCACCTTCTGCGGGGCCATCGAGATGCCCGGGTTCATCGACCT
Source organism: Geodermatophilus pulveris (assembly GCF_900188375.1). Classification (GTDB taxonomy): domain Bacteria; phylum Actinomycetota; class Actinomycetes; order Mycobacteriales; family Geodermatophilaceae; genus Geodermatophilus; species Geodermatophilus pulveris. Next base: position 116,421 of record NZ_FZOO01000011.1, read on the forward strand.
GCACTTCGACCTGATCAAGGGCGGCATGGACCGCTACAAGCAGTCGATGCCGTTCTTCAAGCCCGGCCGGGTCGGCCCGAACTACTCGGAGTTCCTCACCTTCGAGGGGATCAGCGTGGAGGACGGCCGCAACTACTACATGAACGCGACCGTCGCCTACCGCCAGGCCTGCCTCAACGCCATCAACTTCCTGATGCCGGCGATGGGCTGGACCTTCGAGCAGGCCTACCTGTTCCTGGGGGCGGCGCCGGTCGACGGCCGGATCGGCGGCGTGGTGGACATCCCCAACAGCGCGGTCTCGATCAGCATCCCGCTGTCGATCTTCGACCGGAACATCCTGCCCGGCGGCGCCGGCGGCGGCCGGGACCTGACGGCCGACTGAGGACGGTGGTGCGGGGTGGGCCCGGCCCGCCCCGCACCACCGTCCCTGCTGCCCCACCCCCGAGAGGAGCACCGCGTTGCCGCTGTACGAGTTCCGCTGCCCCGGGTGCGGCCCCTTCGACCTGCGCCGCGACATGCGCGACGCCCCGTCGACGGCGCCGTGCCCGACCTGTGACCAGGCTGCCCAGCGCCACTACGGCGTGGGGGTCGGCTCCCGGCCGAAGGGGGTGCTGCGCGACGCGAACCGAGCGGACCGGGCGCGGGTGGACCGGGCGCGCACCGGTGAGCCGGTGGTCACCGGTCCGCCGTCGGGACGGCGACTGCCCGGCGCCGGCGCCCACCGGCACTGAGCGGCAGGCACGGGCGCCGGACCCCGGCTACGGTCCAGACACCCAGTGCCTGCCGGACGGAGTGCCATGCCGCTCGTCTCCCGCCTGTCCACCACCCCGGTCAAGGGCACCGCCCTGCACCATCCGCCGACCGTGACGGTCACCGACAACGGAGTGCTGGACAACCGGCGGTTCCACCTCGTCGACGCGCAGGGCCGGCTGCGCAACGGCAAGCAGCTCGGCCCGCTCGTGCGGCTCACCGCCGAGTTCGACCCGGACGGCGCGCACCTGCGGCTGCGGTTCCCGGACCGCCCACCCGTCGAGGGCCGGGCCACCGACCTCGGGGAGGCGGTGCGCACCGACTTCTACGGGCGCGACGTCGACGGCCACGTGGTGGAGGGGCCGTGGTCGGCCGCGCTCACCGGATACCTCGGGGAGGAGGTCCGGCTGGTCGCGGTGGACCGCCCCGGTGACGCCGTCGACGTGCACCCGGTCACGCTGATCTCCACCGCCACCCTCGACCACCTGCGCAGCGTCACCCCGGACGGCGGGCGGCTGGACCACCGCCGGTTCCGGATGCTGGTCGAGGTGGACGGCTGCGCCGTGCACGAGGAGGACACCTGGGCCGGCCGGCAGGTGCGGATCGGCGGGGCCGTCGTGCGGGTGGTCGGTCCGGTGCCGCGCTGCGTGGTCACCAACGAGAGCCCCGACACCGGGGAGGTGGACTTCAACACGCTGAAGGCGATCGTGCGGTACCGCGGCGAGCTGGCCGCCGACCTGACCACCCCGGTCGCGCACCTCCCCGACAACGGCGCGGTCATCCTCGGCATGTACGCCACTGTCGAGCAGCCGGGCGAGGTCTCCCTCGGCGATCGGGTCGAGCTCCTCGACCAGACCGCCGACCAGCCTGCCTGACCCGTCCCCGAGACCCCCATGCCACGGCCGACCGATCACGGCTCCACCAGATGACTCACGACCTGATCAGGACTGTGGTCGTGGATGGGTTCGCCGTCCCCCATCCGGCACCGACGTGCCTGCTGAGGAGCCTGTAGCGGCTGCCAGGGGTCATCAGCGGTCGGGCGGAACCGGTCAATCGCAGGGTTGTTGGTTCGAGTCCGATCGGGGGAGCGAGACGAGGTCCTCGATCAGCGTGTTCGCCGGTCAAGGGCCTTCGCCGTTCAGTGACCAGGGACTCCATCCCCCGGTGACCCCCGGTCTCCTTCCTGTTGCCGCCCCAGGGTCAGCATCTCGGCGGCCCGCTCGGACACGGTGTGACGGCACATGGAGACGTCCTGGGTCGTGCTCGCTCGGGCGTGCCCCGGGTAGTTGGCGATCTCCCGAGCCGACGGGCCGGCCAGGTGCACCGAGGACCCGCGCAGCGCGCAGGCCCCCGCGATCCGAGACCCCGTCCCCGCCAGCGTGGCCACGAGGTCGGGCAGGTCGCGTCGCCGAGCCTTCATGTCCGCGTCGGCGAAGGCCACCACGGCGTCCCGCTGCCTGGGCGTGAAGGCACGTTCGGTGTCGCGGGTGCCGCTCCTCGTGGTGCGGACGCTGATCGGCCCAGCCGAGCGCACCGGGTCGGCCGGGATGGCGTCATGCTCGGTCGCCAGGTCCAGCACCCCACGCACGACGATCCGGGTCATCGCCGCACCCTTTCCGCTGCTCCGAGCAACGGCGGTCAGGGACCGTTCGACACCGCCGACGGTCATCTCACGGACGGTCAGATCCGCCAGTGGAGACGGGCGGGTCTGCGTGCCGATCACGTGCAGATCGCAGGTGGACGTGTGGACCTGGCGGGTGTGGACGGAGCGATCCGACGCGGACAGCTCGGCCGGCCAGACCCGGTCGGCGCTGGACGGCCGACCGCTCAGGACGCCGTCCCGATGGCCGGGGCGCCGTCCGGTGCGGCGCGGCCGACGGCGGCCAGCAGTGCCTGGGCCGCCAGGCCGACCACCGCGGTGTAGGTGGGGTAGGCGAACTCGGTCGTCGCGAGCACCTCAGCGCCGGCATCGGCGCGCATCGCCGCGGCCACCACCTGCACCACCTCCAGTGCCTCCTCGCCCACGGCGTGCGCGCCGAGCAGCCGACCGGCGTCCGCGGTGGTGACCAGCTTGAGGAAGCCGGTCGTGCGCCGGTCTATGACGGCGCGCTCCAACTGCGCGTAGGGCACCGTCGCCACGAGGCAGTCGGGGTGGCGCTCACGCGCGGCGCGCTCGGTGAGCCCGACCTGGCCGTAGTCGGGGTCGGTGAAGCCGCCGGAGGGCAGCACCTCGTGCCGAGCGGTCGTCGTCGGCCCGAGGACGGCGTTGGTCCCGGCCACCACCCCGTCGACGACGCCGGCCTGCACCAGCCCCGCCCGGCCGTCGGCGTCCCCGGCCACCCAGACGTGCTCGAGGTCGGTGCGCTGGTGCTGGTCGGTCCCGATCGCGGCCCGGGTGGCGCTGACACCCACCGTCTCGAGCCCCAGGCCCTCCAGTGCCGCGGGCCACCCGGCGCAGACGACGACTGCGTCGACGTCGACGTGCTCAGCGCCGCCATCGGCGCCGGTGAACACGACCCGCCGGCGCCCGCCGACGAGCTCCTCGACCGACTGCAGCCCGCCGATGCCCACCCGCACGTCGACCCCGTCGTGGGTGAACGCGGCGGCAACGGCCGCGGAGACGTCCTCGTCGGCCGAGGGCAGCACGCGCGGCGCGACCTCGAGCACGGTGACCCGCGACCCGAACGCGGAGAAGACCGTCACCAGCTGGGCGCCGGTGTAGCCGCTGCCCACGATGGCGACCGAGGCCGGCAGGTCCGGCAGGTCGACGACGTGCTCGGGCACCGTGGTCAGCTCGGTGCCGGGCACCCCGAGGACGCGGGAGTGCCCGCCCACCGCGAGCACGAACGAGCGTCCCCGCACCCTCCGCCCGCTGCCGGCCAGGCGGATCTCGTGCCGGCCGGTGAACGAGGCGCGGCCCTCCACGTGCAGCACCACCCCGGCGGCGGCCAGCTGCCCGGTGAGGTCCTTGGCCGCGTGCACGTCCTCGACCACCCCGCGCACCCGCGCCACGGTGCGCGCCCACACCAGCTCCGGGTCGCCCACCTGCACCCCGTAGTCACCCGCTGAGCGGATGTCGCGCAGCAGTCGGGCGGTGCGGGCCAGCACGCGGACAGGCACGCACCCGGTGTTGACGCAGGTGCCGCCGACGCGCTCGGCCTCCACGACGGCGACCGAGGCGCCCAGCTCGGCGGCGCGCAGGGCAGCCGCCACCCCGGCGGGGCCGGCCCCCACCACGACCACGTCGTACTCGCTGCCGTCCACCTCGCTTCCCGCGGCGGCGGTCTGCGGATCGGTCAGGTCGGTTCCGGGCGTCATGCCTGCAGCCTGCCGACCCCCGCGCGGGCATGCCACGGCAGGTGGCTGACCAGGCTGCGGCCAGGCGCCGCTCCGGCGGCGGCGGTGACCGGAGTGACGGACCCGGTGACGTCCATGACACCGACGCCGCCCGCACGTGGCAGGGCACCGCGGACCTCGGCGGGGTCCCGAACGCGGTCGCAGCGGTTGCCGCCGACGGAGCGCTGCGACGTTGACCACGCTGCTGTCGGCCTGACCCCCACCTGCTCGCCGGTCGCACCGGCTGTCCCGGACGCACGCCCGGCGATGTCGACCGCCGGTCACCCTTGTCGGGCAGTCGCGCAGCGCCGAGCCCTCGAACTCCGGGACGGGCCGAGCGTGTCCGTTGCGCGGTGCCGGAGCCCTGTGACGGTCCGGTGACGAGGACCGTCGGCTCCTCGGAACCGGGGAGGATCGGGGCCACGGCGGGAGCGGGGCACCTGGCCGAGACGCGGCCGGACCTGAGCTGGCGACGGAGGGCTCGACATGGCGGACACCCCGGCCGGGAGGGCCGACGACCCATCGAGGAGCGACCCACCGAGGCGCCGAGCGGTCGGGAGCCGACGCCCGGACGGGCGGCGTTCACCGAGGCCATCGACCGGCGGACCGGCGCCATCCGCGCCAGCGGCCACCTCGACCGCCGGGCCGCCGACGTGCTCAGCAGCACCGTCGAGGCCCTGCGTCGCAGCGGGAGCGGATGGATCGTCCTCGACCTGGGCGGGGTGCAGGCCGCCGACGCCGCCGGCCTGCGCGCCGTCCGTTCCCTCGAGACGTGGATCGCGGCCGAAGGGGGACGGGTGGCGCTGCTGGACGCGCCGCCCCCGGTGGACTGAGTCGCTCCCGCCCGGCCACTGCCGGCCGCACCCGGTAGCCCGTGACCGGCACGAGGACGTCGACGCTCGCGATCCCCCGGAACCGGTGCACCAGACCGGGACCGGGCGTGCGCATCGGTCGGTGTCACCGCCGATCGTCACGTCCGTCCCCCCGGCCACGGGCGAGCCCGTCGACCAGGGTGACGGTCAGGACCGGGTGTCACGGAGCCATGGCGCGTCCGTCCCCGGGCCGGCGGCGGCCGGCGGACCCGGTGTCCGCCGCGGTCACGGCGCCCTCCGGCTGCCGGGCGCCCCTCCGTGGACGTCACCAGTGGTGACGCGGACCGGAGAGGAAGGCGGCCGGGGCCGTCGGACGGCGTAGCGCAGCAGGACCACACCGTTGCCGAACCGCCGGTTCTCCACCAGCTCCAGGTGGGTCGGCTGGTCGGCGGTCTCGAACAGCCGCCGACCGCGGCCGACGACGACCGGGTTGACGTAGAGCCGGTACTCGTCGACCAGGTCCAGCCGGCGGAACGTCCCGGCCAGGTCGGCCCCGCCGAGCGTCATGTCCCCGCCGGGCTGCTGCTGCCACGCGCGGACCTCGTCGGGGTCCACCTCCGCACGCAGCGAGGCGTTGGGGCCGACCGCCCGCAGCGTGCGGGAGAACACGACCTTGGGCACCGCCCGCCAGATGCCGGCGAACTCGCGCATGGTCGGCGGGGCGTCGGGGTCCTGGTCGGCGGTCGGCCAGAACGCCTCCATGAGCTCGTAGGTGACCCGGCCCTCCAGGAAGGCGCTGTTGGCCGCGAGCTGCTCGTTGAAGTGCGCGTGCAGCTCCTCGTCGACGAGGTGCCAGCTCAGGTCGTGGTCCGGCCCCTCGAAGTAGCCGTCCAGCGACAGCATCATGTGCACGACGATCGCCCGCATGCGTCCTCCCGATCCCACGGCCCGGTCCAGCAGCTGTGACCGGTGGCCGCGGACGATCTCATCGGTCCGCGTCGGCCAGTGCCCGGCGCAGCTGGCCGGCGTCCAGGCGCACGTCGTACGCGGGCGTCCCCGGCTCGAAGCGGCGTCCCTCGGTCAGCGGGCCGGCGTCCACGACGTCGAAGCCGACCTCGTCGATCAGGCCGGCGACCACGGCCTTGGCGGCCGCGTCGTCCCCGGCGACGGGCAGGGCCCGGCGACCGGGGCTGCCGGCCGGCTGCCCGTGGGTGGCCAGGTGCTCGGACCAGATGGTGTTGAAGGCCTTGACCAGGCGGGCCCCCGGCAGGTGCCGGGCGAGCAGCTCGCTGGAGGTCGTCGTGCCGTCGTCCAGCCCGGCGATCCGGCCGTCGCGGTCCGGGTAGTGGTTGGTCGTGTCGGCGACGACCGCGCCGGCGAGCTCGGCGGCGGGCACGTCCCGGTAGGCGCCCAGGGGGATGGTCACCACGACCAGGTCGCTGCCCGCGGCGGCCTCGGCCGGGGTGGCCGCCGACGCCGCGGGCCCCAGCCGGGCGACGAGGTCGGCCAGGGTGTCCGGTCCGCGTGAGTTGCTCAGCACGACGTGGTGTCCGGCGCCGACGGACAGCCGGGCCAGCGTGCTGCCGATGTTGCCCGCTCCGATGAACCCGATCCGCATGCCCCCGCAACCGCCTCGGCCGGGCCGGTGTTCCGACGACGCCGGCCCCCGCGCGGCCCGTCCGGGTGTCGCTAGGCGGGGATCACCGGCCGCAGCGGCCGGTGCGGGCCGCCCCGGTCGCGGGGAGGGGCGTCCTCGCGCGTCGGGGCGTGCCGGACGACGTCGCCGTCGGCGAAGACCACGCCGTCCTCGCAGCGCGCCTCGACGGTGCCCCCGCCGAACTGCTCGGCGTAGAGCCGGGCGTACAGGCCGCCCTGCGCCATGAGCTCGGCGTGCGCGCCGCGCTCCACCACCCGGCCGCGGTCGAACACGAAGATCGCGTCGGCGGCGAGCACGGTGGACAGCCGGTGGGCGATGGCGATCGTCGTCCGGCCGCGCATCGCCTGCTCCAGCGCCTGCTGCACCAGCCGCTCGCTGGCGGTGTCGAGGGCCGAGGTGGCCTCGTCGAGGATCAGCACCCGGGGGTCGGCCAGCAGCACCCGCGCGATGGCCAGCCGCTGCTTCTCCCCGCCCGACAGCCGGTACCCGCGCTCGCCCACCGTCGTGCCGTAGCCGTCGGCCAGCCGCTCGATCCGGTCGTGGATGTTGGCGGCGCGCGCCGCCGCCTCGATCTGCGCGTCGGTGGCGTCGGGACGGCCGTACCGCAGGTTGTCCCGCACCGAGGCGTGGAAGAGGTAGGACTCCTGGGTCACGACGCCGATCGCCCGCGCCAGCGACGCCCGGGTGAGGTCGCGGACGTCGTGGCCGTCGAGGGTGACCCGGCCGGCGTCGACGTCGTACAGCCGGGGCACCAGGTAGGCCGCGGTGGTCTTCCCGGCACCGCTGGGGCCCACGAAGGCCACCAGCGACCCGGCCGGGACGTCGAGGCTGACGCCGTCGAGGGTCCACGGCTGGGTGCCGTCGGCGCCGGCGCGGTCGCCGCTGTCGTAGCGGAAGCGCACGTCCTCGAACCGCACGTGCCCGGCCACGTCCCGCTCGGCGAGGTCCAGCGCGCCGGGCCGCTCGACGATGGCCGGCTGCAGGTCCAGGTACTCGAAGATGCGCTCGAACAGCGCCAGCGAGGTCTGCACGTCCACCCCGACGCGGAGCAGCTGCACGACCGGGAACAGCAGCCGGGTCTGCAGCGTCGTGAACGCCACGATCGTCCCCGCCGTGAGCGTGTCGGCCCCGCCGGCGAGGAAGACCCCGCCGATCGACAGCCCGGCCACCAGGTACACCAGGGCCGGGGTGAGCCCGAAGAACGCCTGCACGGTGGCGAAGAAGGACTGCCCGGTCATGGTCTGCCGCACCTGCAGCTCGGCCTGCCGCGCGTTCTCGGCGGAGTACCGCTCCACCTCGGTCTGCTGCCGGTCGAAGACCTTCGCGAGCAGCACCCCGCTCACCGACAGCGTCTCCTGCGTGATGGCGGTCATGTCGGCGACCGAGCGCTGGGTGGCGCCGGCGACCCGGCGCCGCACCCGGCCGACCCGGATCTGCAGCAGCACGAAGGCCGGCAGCAGCACCACCGCGACCAGCGTCAGCCGCCAGGACAGCACCAGCATCGCCACCAGCGCGCTGACCACGGTCACCGTGTTGCCCAGGATGGAGCTGGCGGTGTCGGTGACCACCGACTGCACCCCGGCGACGTCGTTGCCCAGCCGGCTCTGGATCTCGCCGGTCCGGGTGCTGGTGAAGAAGGCCAGCTCCATCCGCTGCAGGTGCGCGAACAGCCGGTCGCGCAGGTCGCGCATGACCGCGTTGCCCAGCCGGGTGGCCAGCCAGGTCTGGGCCACCCCCAGCAGCGCGGTCAGCAGCGTGACGCCGATGCTCGCGGCCACCAGGACCAGCAGGAGCCCGATCCGCGGCTGGCCGACGGAGCCCTCGGCCGTCCGGGGGAACAGGGCCCGGTCGAAGATGGCCTGGGTCAGGAACGGCAGCGCGATGCCCAGCAGCGAGGACAGCAGGATGGTCACCGCCACCACGGCGACCCGCCGCCGGTAGGGCCCGAACAGCGCGACGACGCGCCGCCCGGTGCGGTCCGGCGCCGCAGCGACCTCCGCCGGCCCGGCGGGAGTTGGCGGGCCCGCGGTCATGGGGGGAGGGTGCCCCGGGGCACGCCGGGAGTCCAGCGGGCCACCGGGACGGACCCCGGCCGCCTCCTCGACGTCGACCACCGGGCGCCGGCGGCCCCGTGGGCCGGAGGACCCGGTGGTCCTCGCCGCGTCTCATGACAGCCGTGCACCACCGGGCGGGTCCGGGGACGGCCGTGGTACCCGTCGGTCATCGCCGCCGTGAGCCGACCGCGCGACGACCACCCTGTGGCGCAGACCACGGTGGGCGCATCTCCGTCGAGCAGAGGACGGTCCGTGTCGGGTGAACTGGGGCTCTCGCGGACCAACGGCATCCTGCGTCAGCCCTGGATCACGCCCGATCGGACGAGCGGCGGGCTGGGGTGGACGAGCAGCACCCGTCGGTGCAGCAGGAGCGGCCCTACCGGGACTCGTTCGCCGCCGCCGGCACGCACCTGGTGTCCTGCGCCTCGACGGGCCCGTCGTCGTCCGGCGCGGGCGAGGTGCGGCCAGCCGCACCCGTGAGGTGCCGGCCGGGGGCCTGTTCGTCCACCCTGCGGGGCGCGACCTGACCGTCGAGCTCGGCGGCCCCCTGCACACGGTGCACCTCCACCTGCGCGGCGACGCGCTGCAAGACGCCGGGGACGGCGACCGGCGCGTGTAGCCGGCTGAGGAACCGGGCACGAGCGACCGCCTGCTGGAACTGCTCCTGCGCTCGATGGACCAGACGCGCCCGACCCGGCCCGGCACTGTGGGAGCTCGCCGGCCGGCTCCGCGCCCCCTGGTCGCTCGCGGAGCTGGGCGTGCAGGAGGCCGACCTCCCGCGGATCGCCGACCTCGCCGTCGCCGGGGGCTCGGCCTACGCCGATCCGCGCCTGGTCACCCGTGACGGCGTGCAGTCCCTGCTGCGCGACGCCTGGGCGGCCTGGTCGCGCCCTTGGCATGATCCGGGTCCGCCCCCACGCCGGACCGCTGTGTGCCCGGCCACATCTGCCCACCCGCAGTGGGGGCGTTCACAGCACGACGGCGACATCTGCCAACGGTGCGGGAGGACGATGGGTGCAGGCGCCACCACCACCCAGTTCGGAGGAACCATGCCCCGCACCATCGACCTCGACACCCACTCCACCCCGGGCGCGGCCACCCGACGGGCCCGCAGCAGGCGGGACGTCCGGCTCGTCGAGCGCGTCAGCTCGGCCGACCGGGACGACCTCGCCGCCCTCTTCGAGGGCCGCAACACCAGCGACAGCCCGGCCGCCGACATCCTCCGCCGGCACGCCCGCCGCTGGCTGTCCCGCACCCGCTGACCCGCGCTGGCCGGTCCGCCCCGCGGTGGCCGGCTCGGCAGCCTGCGGTTCCCGGTGGCGCCCCGTCAGGCCCGGACGTAGGCCGCGAGGTGCTCGCCGGTGAGGCCGGCGCGGGCGGCGACGAGGTCGGCGGGCGTGCCCTCGAAGACCACCCGGCCGCCGTCGTGGCCGGCCCCGGGACCGAGGTCGATCAGCCAGTCGGCGTGCGCCATGACCGCCTGGTGGTGCTCGATGACGACCACCGAGCGGCCGGCGTCGACGAGCCGGTCGAGCAGGCCGAGCAGCTGCTCGACGTCGGCCAGGTGCAGGCCGGTGGTCGGCTCGTCGAGGACGTAGACGTCGCCGCCCTCGGCCATCTGGGTGGCCAGCTTGAGGCGCTGCCGCTCCCCGCCGGACAGCGTGGTCAGCGGCTGGCCGAGGGTGAGGTAACCCAGGCCGACGTCGGCCAGCCGGTCCAGGATCGCGTGGGCGGCCGGCGTGCGCGCCTCCCCGGCGGCGAAGAACGCCCGGGCCTCGGTCACCGGCATGGCGAGCACCTCGGCGATGTCCTTGCCGCCGAGGGTGTACTCCAGCACCGCGGCCTGGAACCGCCGGCCCTCGCACTCCTCGCACGGGGACTCCACGGTCGCCATGACGCCCAGGTCGGTGAAGACCACCCCGGCGCCGTTGCAGGTGGGGCAGGCGCCCTCGGAGTTGGCGCTGAACAGCGCCGGCTTGACGCCGTTGGCCTTGGCGAACGCCTTGCGGACCGGCTCGAGCAGCCCGGTGTAGGTCGCCGGGTTGCTGCGCCGCGACCCGCGGATGGCCCCCTGGTCGACCACCACCACGCCGTCGCGGGGGGCGACCGAGCCGTGGACGAGGGAGCTCTTGCCCGAGCCGGCGACCCCGGTGACCACGACCAGCACGCCGAGCGGGATGTCGACGTCGACGTCGCGCAGGTTGTGCGTGCGCGCGCCGCGCACCTCCAGCACGCCGGTGGGGGTGCGCACCGACGGCCTGAGTGCGGTGCGGTCGTCCAGGTGGCGGCCGGTCAGCGTGCCGCTGGCCCGCAGCCCGGCGACGGTGCCCTCGAAGACCACCTCGCCGCCGCCGCTGCCGGCGCCCGGGCCGAGGTCGACGACGTGGTCGGCGATCGCGATCATCTCGGGCTTGTGCTCCACGACGAGCACGGTGTTGCCCTTGTCCCGCAGCTGGAGCAGCAGGCCGTTCATCCGCTCGATGTCGTGCGGGTGCAGCCCGATGGACGGCTCGTCGAAGACGTAGGTGACGTCGGTGAGCGAGGAGCCGAGGTGGCGGATCATCTTCGTCCGCTGCGCCTCGCCGCCGGACAGGGTGCCCGCGGGCCGGTCGAGGGAGAGGTAGCCCAGCCCGATCCCGGTGAAGGAGTCGAGCAGGTGCTGCAGCCCGGCGAGCAGCGGTGCCACCGAGGGCTCGTCGAGCTCCCGGGCCCAGCCGGCGAGGTCGCTGATCTGCATCGCGCACAGGTCGGCGATGTTCGCCCCCCGGATCCGGGACCCCAGGGCCTCCCGGGTCAGCCGGGTCCCGCCGCAGTCGGGGCAGGGCGTGAAGGTGACCGCCCGCTGGACGAAGCGGCGCACGTGCGGCTGCAGGGCGTCGACGTCCTTGGACAGCATCGACTTCTGGATCCGCGGGACCAGGCCCTCGTAGGTGAGGTTGACGCCCTCGACCTTGATCTTGGTCGGCTCGCCGTGCAGGAGGGTGTGCAGCTCGTCGGCCGAGTAGTCGCGGATCGGCTTGTCCATGTCCAGCCCGACGCCGGAGAAGAGCCGGCCGTACCAGCCGTCCATGCTGTAGCCGGGCACCGTCAGGGCGCCCTCGTTCAACGACCTCGCGTCGTCGTAGAGCGCGCTGCGGTCGATGTCGGAGATCGAGCCCATGCCCTCGCAGCGCGGGCACATGCCGCCGAGGTAGACCGCGTCGCGGACGACCGCCTTCTCCACCCGGCCGCCCTTCTCCGTGCTCATCACCCCGCTGGCCTTCCGCGTCGGGACGTTGAACGAGAACGCCGTGGGCGGGCCGATGTGCGGCGTGCCGAGCCGGCTGAACAGGATGCGCAGCATCGCGTTGGCGTCGGTGGCGGTGCCGACCGTGGACCGCGGGTTGGCGCCCATCCGCTCCTGGTCGACGAGGATGGCGGTGGTCAGCCCGTCGAGCAGGTCGACGTCGGGACGCGCCAGCGTGGGCATGAAGCCCTGCAGGAAGGCGCTGTAGGTCTCGTTGATCAGCCGCCGGGACTCCGCGGCGACGGTGTCGAACACCAGCGAGCTCTTGCCCGACCCGGAGACGCCGGTGAAGACGGTCAGCCGCCGCTTGGGGATCTCGAGGCTGACGTCCCTGAGGTTGTTCACCCGCGCGCCGAGCACGCGGATCAGGTCGTGGCGGTCGGCGGGGTGCGACGCGGGCGTCCGGGTGTCCGGGGCGGTGGCCGTGCTCATCGGGGTCTCCCTCCGTCGGCGGGGCCGCCGACGCACCGCTGTCTACCGGACCGGGGTGACGGACAGGGGGGCGCGACACCCGTCCGCTCGACCCCGGCGGGGGAGGGGACCCCGGTCAGCCCGCCGAGCGCGGCGGCACGGTGATCTTGTACTGGGCGATCTTCCGGTAGAGGGTGGCGCGGCCGATGCCGAGCTCCTCGGCCGCCCGGGTCACCGTGGTGCCCGGCGCGGTCAGGCAGCGGACGATCTCGTCGCGCTCGAGCCGCTCGAGCCGGCTCAGCGCGCGGCTGCCGCTGTCGAGCACCTCGGCGGCCAGGTGCTGGACGTCGACGACGTCGGCGCGGGACACCGCCTCCCGGACGACGCGGCGCAGCTGGCGCACGTTGCCCGGCCAGGAGTAGGCGGTCAGCGCCCGGGCCGCCCGCGCGGTGACGGTGACCGCGCGGTGCCGCTCGGCGCGGGCGAAGGCCTGCACCAGCGTCAGGACGTCGTCGGTCCGGTGCCGCAGCGGCGGGGTCTGCACGACCGTGTCGACGAGCGCGGCCAGCGGGGCGGGCAGCGCGGCGTACCCCGGGGCGCTGAGGACGAACGGCTGCGGGCCGGCCGCCCGGCGCACCGAGCCGAGCGTCTGGCCGAGCTCGTCGGCGGCCCAGGCGGGCAGGCCGGCCAGCCCGGAGACGATGACGCAGGTGCCGGCGTCGTGCAGCTCCGGCGTCCACAGCTCCAGCCAGGCGGCCACGTCGCCGCGCTCGGGCGCCCGGGCGTGCAGCAGCCGCGGGCGGCCGGGCAGCCGGCGGCGCGCCGTGGCGGCCAGCGTGGCCTTGCCGGCCCCGGCCTCGCCGACGACGGCGACCACCCGGCCGGCGGTCAGCGCGGTGGCCGCCTCCTCGACGGCGGCCCGCCAGCCGGCCGACACGCACGCGTCGCCGTCCCCACCGGCCCACGGGCCGCCGACGACGTGGAACACCTCGCCGCGCGGCGCGGGCGGCAGCACGCGGCCCCCGGAGCGGACCAGCATGAGCGCGCTCGTCGCGCTGGCCGCGGCCTGCGCCAGCCCGAGCAGCAGCTCCGAGCCGGTGGCCGACCAGGTGGTCAGGTTGATGCTGCCGGCCAGCTCGCCGGTCACCGGCTCGACGACCGGGGCGGCCGCGCAGGTGTAGCCGCGCAGCTCGGCGCAGTAGTGGTCCTGCGCGCGGACCAGCGACGGCGCGCGGTCGGCGAGGGACAGGCCCAGCCCGTTGGTGCCGGCGTTGCGCTCGTTGTAGGAGAAGCCGGGCGCCAGGTGCACGCGGTCCAGCGAGCGGCGCATGCCGGGGTCGTCGCCGAGCCGGGCGAGGACCAGCCCGCCGGGGTCGGCCACCATCAGGCTGACCGGCTCGTCGGCGATCGTCGCCTGCAGGTCGGTGAGCACCCGGTGCGCGCACTCGTAGAGCAGTGAGCCGGTGTCGACGGTGCCGGTGAAGACCGGGATGACCTCGTCGGGGGTGAGGCCGTAGTCCTGGCTGCGCCGCCACGAGGCCCGCAGCCGGGGCGCGGCCGCCCGGGCGGCCAGGGCGGGGTCGGCCAGGGGGACGGGCGCCGACGCAGGGTGGGGCACGGCCACGGGTCACCTCCGTCTGCTCCGGGGCGGGGCCGAGCGTTGTGGTCCGTGCCACAGGAATGTACGCGCGCGGGTGACCTGCGTCCCAAAGTGAGACACCCGGCGGGTTCGCCGGCCGCCCGGCCGCCCCTAGCGTCATGCGCCAGGACGTGACGGTCCTCACCCCGCGACACCCGGAGGCAGACGTGTACCGCAAGGACGGCGAGAGCTACTACGTGGTGGACGCCCACATCGCGCTGTGGGACGGACGCCCGGAGAACCAGCGCAACATCCACGGCAAGCAGTTCATCGACTGCTTCTACGACTACCACCGCAACCTCAGCCCCGAGTCCGAGGTGTGGAGCTACGAGGAGTACCTCTACCAGGGCGGCGAGCGGCTGATGCGCGACGTGTTCGTCGACGGGATCGTCGACCACGCGGTCTTCCAGCCGGCGCTGCTCGGCGAGTTCTACCACCGCGGCTTCGGGCAGACCGAGGAGGCGTGGGCGTTGACCCAGGCCCACCCGGACAAGCTCACCTACAACCACTGCTTCGACCCGCGCTTCGGCGAGGCCGGCCTGGACCAGCTGCGCGCCGACGCCGAGCGGTTCGGCCTCAAGGGCGTGAAGCTCTACACCGCCGAGTGGCAGGGCGACTCGCGCGGCTACAAGCTCAGCGACCCGTGGACCTACAAGTACCTCGAGGTCTGCCGCGAGCTGGGCATCAGGAACATCCACGTGCACAAGGGCCCGACCATCCGCCCGCTGGACCGCGACGCCTTCGACGTGGCCGACGTCGACCACGCCGCCACCGACTTCACCGACCTGAACTTCGTCGTGGAGCACTGCGGGCTGCCGCGCCTGGAGGACTTCTGCTGGATCGCCACCCAGGAGCCCAACGTCTACGCGGGCCTGGCCGTGGCGATCCCGTTCATCCACACCCGGCCGCGGTACTTCGCCCAGATCATGGGCGAGCTCCTCTACTGGGTGGGCGAGGACCGCATCCTCTTCTCCAGCGACTACGCGCTGTGGACGCCCAAGTGGCTGGTCGAGGAGTTCGTCGACTTCCAGATCCCCGAGGACCTGACCGAGTACGCCCCGATCACCACCGCGCAGAAGAAGAAGGTGCTCGGCCTCAACGCCGCCAAGCTCTACGACCTGCCGGTGCCCGCCGAGCTGCAGCTGCCCGACGCCGACGAGACGCAGACCGGCCCGCGCGAGCCGGCCGCGGCCGACCTCGCGTCGGTCTGACCCGAGGGCCGGAGGAGGACGCCGATGACCGCGCTGCTCACCGACCGGGCCGCCGTCTCCGAGCGTGCGGTCCGCGACGCCCTGGGCACCGTCGTCGACCCCGAGCTGGACGAGCCGATCACCGACGTCGGCTTCGTCCGCTCGGTGGCCGTGGACCGCGCCCCGGACGGCACCGTCACCGTGGAGGTCCACCTGCGGCTGCCGACGTCGTTCTGCGCGCCGAACTTCGCCTTCCTGATGGTGTCCGACGCGCACGACGCGGTGTCCGCCGTCCCCGGGGTGGGCCGGGTGGTCGTCGAGCTGGACGACCACCACGACTCGGACCTGATCAACCGCGGGATGGCCGCCGGCCTGGGGTACCGGGGCACCTTCGGGCACGAGGCGGAGGACTCCCTCGACGAGCTGCGGGCGACCTTCCAGCGGAAGGCGCACACCGCGGCGATGGAGCGGGCGGTCACCGCGCTGCTGCGCACCGACCCGGCGGTGGACGTCTGGGCGCTCACCCTCGGCGACCTGCCGGCCGGCGAGCACACCACCGACGCGCTGCTGCGCCGGCGGGCCACCCTCGGCCTGCCGGTCGACGCCCGGGCGCCGGTGCTGGTGCGCGACGACGGCAGCCGTCCCGAGCGGGACCAGGCGGAGACGGTGCTGCGCCGGGCGCGCTCGGTGCGCATCTCCGTCGACGGCAACGCGCACTTCTGCCGGGGCCTGCTCACCACCCGCTACCCGGGCTCGGAGGCCGACCAGGCGCCCCGCCCCGAGGACCGGGTCCTCCTCCCGCTCACCGTCACGAAGGGAACGCACCCGTGAAGGCCGTCCGCGTGCACGAGTACCACGCCGACCCCAGGATCGACGACATCCCCGAGCCGCAGCTGCAGGGCCCGCTCGACGTCATCGTCAAGATCGGCGGCGCCGGGGTCTGCCGCACCGACCTGCACATCCTCGAGGGCCAGTGGGCCGAGCTGCAGAACCCGGACCTGCCCTACGTGATCGGGCACGAGAACGCCGGGTGGGTGCACGCGGTGGGGGAGGGGGTCACCAACGTCGCCGTCGGCGACACCGTGATCCTGCACCCGCACCCCAGCTGCGGGCTGTGCATGCCCTGCCGCGCCGGCCGGGACATGCAGTGCGAGAACGCGTTCTTCCCCGGGCTGTCCGACGACGACGGCGGCATGGCCGAGTACCTGCGCACCACCGCCCGCGCCTGCGTGAAGCTCGACCCGTCGACCAACCCGGCCGACGTCGCCGCGCTCGCCGATGCTGGCATCACCGCCTACCACGCGGTGCGCAAGGCCCTGCCGCTGCTGCACCCCGGCACGACGGCGGTCGTGCAGGGCGCCGGCGGTCTGGGCCACATCGGCGTCCAGTGCCTGGCCGCGCTGTCGGGCGCGCGGGTCATCGTCGTCGACCGCAACCCCGACGCCCTGGAGCTCGCCCGGCGGATCGGCGCGGACGAGACCGTGGTCGCCGACGGCACCCAGGTGCAGGCCGTCCAGGACCTCACCGGCGGGGGCGCGACCGTGGTCTTCGACTTCGTCGCCGAGCAGGGCGCGGAGATGGACGGCTGGCACATGACCGGCCCGGCCGGCTCGTACTACGTCATCGGGTACGGCGGGGAGCTGCGGATCCCGACGCTGGACTTCGTGGCCGGCGAGAAGAACATCGTCGGCAACATCGTCGGCACCTACACCGACCTGGCCGAGCTGATGGTGCTCGCCCAGGCCGGCAAGGTCACCCTGCACACCCAGCAGTACCCGCTCGACCGGGCCGTGGACGCGCTGCGCGACCTCGACGCCGGGAAGGTCCGGGGCCGGGCGATCCTCGTCCCGTAGCCCGGCACCACCCGCGCCCGACAGGGTGCGCGGATGCGCCGATCGACCCGGCGGAACTGCGCATCCGCGCACTCTGTCGTCGGCCGGCGGCCGGGGCGCGGGGGACGGACGGACGTCGGGGCGACGGAGGCGGCACGTGCAGATCGACCGGTTCGACCACCTGGTGCTCACCGTCGCGGACATCGACGCGACGGTCGCCTTCTACCGCGACGTCCTCGGCATGCAGCCGGTCGTCTTCGCCGGCGGCCGCACCGCGCTGTCCTTCGGCCGCGCCAAGATCAACCTGCACCGGGCCGGGCGGGAGTTCGAGCCCAAGGCGGCCCGGCCGGGGCCCGGTACCGCGGACTTCTGCCTGGTCACCGAGGACCCGCTCGACGACGTCGTGGCCGAGCTGGGCGCGCGCGGGGTGCCCGTCGAGGTCGGGCCGGTGGACCGCACGGGGGCGGCCGGGCCGATCCGGAGCGTCTACGTGCGCGACCCCGACGGCAACCTGGTGGAGATCAGCACCTACGGGACCGGCTGACGCCGGGCCGGGAGCTCAGTAGGACCGCGGCAGGCCCAGCACCTTGGTGGCCACGAACGACTTGACCATGTTGTTGCTGACCGGGGCGACCTGGTACATCCGCGTCTCGCGGAACTTGCGCTCGACGTCGTACTCGTCGACGAACCCGTTGCCGCCGTGGGTGTCCAGGGCGGCGTTGGCCGCGGCCCAGCTGGCCTCCGAGGCCAGGTGCTTGGCCATGTTCGCCTCGGCCCCGCACGGAGCCCCCGCGTCGAACAGCCGGGCGGCCTCCCAGCGCATCAGGTCGGCGGCGCGCACCCGCATGTAGGCGTCGGCCAGGGGGAACTGCACGCCCTGGTTGGCGCCGATCGGGCGGCCGAACACCTCCCGCTGGTTGGCG
Source organism: Geodermatophilus pulveris (assembly GCF_900188375.1). Taxonomy (GTDB): domain Bacteria; phylum Actinomycetota; class Actinomycetes; order Mycobacteriales; family Geodermatophilaceae; genus Geodermatophilus; species Geodermatophilus pulveris. The sequence goes on from NZ_FZOO01000011.1 coordinate 134,311, forward strand.
TAGGCGACGGCGCGGTCGACGAACCAGTAGCCGTCGCCGATGGCCTCGGCGGCGAGCAGGATGCGCTCGGCGTTCCACCCGTCGATGACGTAGCGGAAGCCGGCGTCCACCTCGCCGACCACGTGGTCGGCCGGCACCCGCACGCCCCGGTAGAAGACCTGGTTGGTCGCGTAGTTGAACATCGTGCGCACCGGCACGACCTCGAGGGCCTCCGGCTGGTCGGCGCGGACCCGGCGCAGGTCGAGCAGGAAGAGGGTCAGCCCGCGCGTCCGGTCGGCCCCCTTCTCGCTGGTGCGGGCGAGCACCAGGGCCAGGTCGGACTCCGCGATCCGGCTGGTCCAGTTCTTGTGCCCGGTGAGCACGTACCCGTCGCCGTCGCGGGTGGCGGTCGTGTCGATCGCCGTGGTGTCCGAGCCGGCCGTGGTCTCGGTGATCGAGAAGGCCTGCAGCCGCAGCTCGCCCGCGGCGATCCGCGGGAGGTAGGCGTCCTTGAGCCGGTCGCTGCCGTGCCGGAGCAGCGCGCCCATCGTGTACATCTGCGCGTGGCAGGCGGCCGAGTGCCCGCCGGAGCGGTTGATCTCCTCCATGACCACCGACCCCGCGGTCACGCCCAGCCCCCCGCCGCCGTACTCCGCGGGGATGAGGACGGCCAGCAGCCCGACCGCGGTGAGGGTGTCGACGAACTCCTGCGGGTAGCGGCGGTCGCGGTCGGTCTCGCGCCAGTAGGCGTCGGGGAACCGCGCGCACAGCGCACGGGTGCGCGCCCGGAGCGCGTCCAGGTCGGACGCCGGCGCGCCGTGCACGGGTGCGGGGTCGAGCATCAGAGGTCCTCCTGCAGTGTGGGTGTGGTTGCACCTGTCGCCCATCGTGAACCCCTGCGGCGCGGCGAGCCGGTACCCGCCGACCTCTGCCACCCCCACCTCACCGAGCGGGGGCGCGTCGTCCGGCTCCGCTGGTCGACGGGGGACGTCGACGTCCATGACGAGCGCCGGCGGGGCGCGACGCCGACCGCGGCTACGGTGACCAGCGGTGGGGGGGTGCACCGCAGCACCCTCCCAGGGGGACCAGCCGGTCGGCTCAACTGGCGCCGGAACGGGCACGTGCACGACGCTGAGCTCCGAGAACCGACCGCACGGCGAGGCGTGGACTCCCGGGGGACCGTGCCCCGTCGCACCGTTCCGCGTCGGCGTGACCAGCCGGCGCCGCCACGAGAGAAGGCCCCCATGCTGCGCACCTCGATCCGTCTCCGCGCGTCCGCTGTGGCGCTGGCCGCCCTCCTCGCCGCGACCGCCACCGGGTGCAGCGCCGAGGAGGGCGCCGACAGTGCGGCCGGCGGTGGGGAGGGCATCACCGTCCAGGCCGCCCAGTTCAGCTGGACGGCCGCCGGCCTGACCAACTCCATCCTCGGCGAGATCGCCGCCGACCGTCCCGAGCTGGGCGTGGCGATGCTGCAGACGACGCAGTTGGACCCGGCCGCGGCGTGGGCCGGTGCGCAGCGCGGGGACATCGACCTGCTGACCGAGGTCGCCCTCCCCAACCAGCAGGAGCTCGCCGACAGCGCCAGCGAGCGGGTCGAGATCGTGTCGCAGACCTATGGGGACGCCGCGCAGGGCTGGTTCGTGCCCGCCTACGCCGTCGCGCCCGGCGGCCCCCTCGAAGGTCTGACCAGCGTCACCCAGCTCAACGACTACGCCGACGAGCTGGGCAACAAGTTCTACGACGCCGACCCCGGCTACATCACCACCGAGCAGAACGCCAAACGGCTCGCGGGCTACGGGATCACGCTGGAGCACGTCGTCTCCAGCGAGGCGGCCGAACTGGCCCAGCTGGAGAACAGCTACAGCCGCGAGGAGCCGATCGTGCTGTACCTGTACCACCCGCACGCGGTCTTCGCGCAGTACGAGATGGTCCAGCTCGAGGAGCCCACGCCCTACACCGAGGGGTGCCTGACCACCGGGGACGGCGCCTGCGCCATGCCCTCGTACAGCGCGAACATCGCCGCCAGCACCGAACTGCAGGAGCAGGTGCCCGCGTTCGCCGACCTGCTGGTCGACCTGCGCATCTCCGTCGACGAGATGGAGCAGATGCAGAAGCAGGTCGACGTCGACGGCGAGGAGGTCGCGGCCGTCGCGCGGCAGTGGGTCGACGAGAACGCCGACCGGATCGACGAGTGGGTGGGCTGACCGTGACGCCGGTGCTGCGCGCGACCGGGCTGACCAAGGTCTTCGGGACGCGGGAGCAGGAGGCGCTGCGGCTGGCCTCCGACGGTGTGGGGCGCGAGGAGATCCATCGGCGCACGGGGGGCACGCTCGCCGTCCACGACGTGGGCTTCACCGTCGAGCGCGGGGAGCTGTTCGTCATCATGGGGTTGTCGGGGTCGGGGAAGTCGACGCTGGTCCGGCTGCTCAACCGGCTCATCGAGCCCAGCGCCGGCACGGTCGAGGTCGACGGCGAGGACCTGCGGGCGCTCAGCGACGCGGACCTGCGGACGCTGCGCAACGAGAAGGTCAGCATGGTGTTCCAGCACTTCGCGCTGCTCCCGCACCGCACCGTGCGGGAGAACGCGGCCTACGCGCTCAAGATCCGGGGGATCGGCGCGGCGGAGCAACGCGAGCGCGCCGACTGGGCGCTGCGCACGGTGGGGCTGCTGGAGCGGGCCGACGCGCGGCCCGACCAGCTCTCCGGCGGGATGCAGCAGCGGGTGGGCCTGGCCCGCGCGCTGGCCGCGGACTCCGAGGTGCTGCTCATGGACGAGCCGTTCTCTGCCCTGGACCCGCTCATCCGGCGCGACATGCAGGACCTGCTGGTGCGGCTGCAGACCGAGTTGCACAAGACGATCGTCTTCATCACGCACGACCTCAACGAGGCCATGCGGCTGGGCGACCGCATCCTGATGCTCAAGGACGGGCGGACGGTCCAGCTGGGCACCGGACCGGAGATCATCTCCGCGCCGGCCGACGACTACGTCGCCGACTTCACCTCCGACGTGGACCGCACCCGAGTGCTCACCGCTGGTGACCTGCTGCGCGAGCCGCGGATGACCGCGCGGCTCGGACAGTCCACCGGCGACGTGCTGCGGGCCCTCGGTGCCGCGGAGGCCAACGGCGTGTACGTGCTCGACGCGGACCAGCGCATCGCGGGGGTGGCGCGCGACGACCTGCTCGCCCGCGCGCTGCAGGAGGGCCGGACGGCCGTCGGCCCGCGCGAGCTCGTCGGCGACTACGCCACGACCGCACCCGACCGTCCGCTGGTCGAGTTCGTCCACCTGGTCGGGCACCACCCGGTGCCGTTGGGGGTCGTGGACGACCATGGCCGGCTGATGGGCGTGGTGCCCCGTGCGGCGGTGCTCGACGCGCTGGCCGCCGTCCCCGCGCGACGGGGGGCGTGACGATGCCGGACATCCCGCTCGGGCGGTGGGTCGCGGACCTCATCGACTGGCTGCTGGCCACGGTGCCGTGGCTGTTCGACGCCGTCTCGGCGGTCATGCAGGTCCTCGTCGACGGCCTGACCGAGGTGCTGGCGACGGCGCCGCCGGTGGTGTGGATCGCCGTCTTCACGCTGGTCGCCCTCGTGGTCCGCGGGCCGGGGCTGGCCCTCTACACGGTGCTGGCGTTCCTGCTCGTGGTCTCACTGGAGCTGTGGGTCGAGACGATGCAGACCCTCGCGCTGGTCCTGGTGGCGGCGGTGATCGCCACGGCCATCGGAGTGCCCATCGGCATCCTGGCGGCCCGGAACCACGCGGTCAGCGTCGTCGCTCGGCCGGTGCTGGACTCCATGCAGACGACGCCGGTGTTCGTGTACCTCATCCCGGCCGTGTTCTTCTTCGGCGTGGGCGTCGTGCCCGGGGTCGTGGCGACGATCCTGTTCGCCATCCCGCCCGGCGTGCGGCTGACCGAACTCGGCATCCGGCAGGTCGACCGGGAGGTCGTGGAGGCGGCACACGCCTTCGGCGCCCGGCCCGGACAGATCCTGCGCGAGGTCCAGCTACCGCTCGCGCTGCCCTCGATCATGGCCGGCGTCAATCAGGTGATCATGCTGGCGTTGTCGATGGTGGTCACGGCCGGACTCCTCGGCGCCGCCGGACTGGGCGCGGTGGTGGTGCGGGCGGTGACGCAGCTCGACGTCGCCTCCGGGTTCGAGGGCGGTCTCGCGGTCGTCCTGCTCGCGATCTTCCTCGACCGGCTGACTGCGGGCTTCGGCCAACCCACGGCCCTGTCCCGGCTACTGCGTGCACGCACGCGCCGGAGTGCACGCCCCGTCGGGACGGAGGCGCCGGCCCCCCGGTCGAAGGAGCCGGTGGGCGCCTGACGTCGGAGCCGGATGTCAGGAGTTGTGTGCCGGGGCCGGTGGCCGGGGTGACAGGGACCCGCCCGCACCGCAGTCTGGGCGGCGTGAAGCTGCTGCTGCCGGACTCGCTGCCGCTGGACCCCGACCTGCCCGAGGGGGTCGAGGCGGTCCGCTACGCCGTCACGGGCCCGGTGCCCGACGAGCACCTGGACGCCGAGGCGCTCGTCGTCTGGGGCAACCGGCCGGCCGACCTGCGGGCCGTGGCCGGCCGGATGCCTCGGCTGCGCTGGGTGCAGGCCCTCGCGGCCGGCCCGGACGCCGTCCTGGGCGCCGGCTTCCCGGACGACGTCCTGGTCACCTCCGGCCAGGGCCTGCACGACGGGCCGGTCACCGAGCACGCCCTCGCCCTGGTCCTGGCGCTGCTGCGCCGGCTGCCGGCCGCGGTCGCCGCGCAGGCCGAGCACCGCTGGGCCCGCGAGATCGGTGGGCTGCAGCCGCTGCACCCCGAGGGGGCGGTGACCACCCTGCTCGGCGCCCGGGTGCTGGTCTGGGGCTTCGGCAGCATCGGGCAGACCCTCGCCCCGCTGCTGCGCGGCCTCGGCGCGCACGTGCGGGGCGCCGCGCGCAGCGCCGGGGAGCGGGCCGGGTTCCCGGTCGTCGCCGAGGACCGGCTGGACGAGGAGCTGGCGCGCACCGACGTCCTGGTCATGGTGCTGCCCGCCACGCCGGACACCGAGCGCGCCCTGGACGCCGGCCGGCTGGCCGCCCTGCCGCGGCACGCGCTCGTGGTCAACGTGGGCCGCGGCTCCACCGTCGACGAGCCCGCGCTGGTCGCGGCGCTGACCGAGGGCCGCCTCGGTGGCGCCGCCCTCGACGTCACCGCGGTGGAGCCGCTGCCGGCGGACTCCCCGCTGTGGGACGCCCCGGGCCTGCTGCTCACCCCGCACGCCGCGGGGGGCCGCCCGGTCGGCGCCGACGAGCTGGTGGGCGCCAACCTGGCCGCCCTGCTGGCCGGCCGCGAGCTGCGCAACGTGGTGCCGCGCTGACCCCCGGACGAGGGGCACTGTCGACAGTCGCCACGTCGCCCCGCAGTCGCGCCGCTACGATGGCGGCCGACGAGGAGGCTGGTCGGTGAGCATCGAGTCGCTGTCGGCGCTGGACCGCAGCACGTTGCGGGAGCGGTCCCTGGAGGCCCTCCGGTCGGCCATCCTCTCCGGGAGGTACCGGCCCGGCGACCACCTCGGCGAGGTCGAGCTGGCCGGCTCGCTCGGGGTCAGCCGGGGCACCGTGCGGGAGGCCCTGCGGCACCTGCAGCAGGAGGGCCTGGTCACCGCCGGCACCCGCGGGATGCTGCGGGTCAACAGCCTCACCGCCATCGAGGTGCGCGAGCTCTTCCGCGTCCGCGCCGCCCTGGAGGGGCTCGCCGTCCGCGAGATCGTCGCCTCGCCGCGGCGTGCGGCCACCGCGGCCACCCTGCGCGCGGCGCTCGAGCGGCTCTCCGACGAGGACGAGCCGGCCGCGCGGATCGAGGCCGACCTCGGCTTCCACCTGCTGCTGTGCCGGCTGTCGGGCAACTCGATGCTGGTCGAGGCGTGGCAGCGACTCGAGGGGCGGATGCGCGTCGCCATCCTCGACGGGTCGGCCGCGCAGGCGCCGATGATGGCCCGCGACCGGCACGCCCCCATCGTCGACGCCATCGAGCGCGGGGACGCCGACGCGGCGGTGCGGGTCGTCGACGAGCACATGACCGCGGCCGCCGAGCACTTCGCCGAGGCCACCGCGGCCTCCTGAGGGCCCTGCCCCGCACCGCTGCGGGGTCGCTGCAGGCGTGACCGCCGGACGGGCGTCGCGGTGACCCCACGTCCCTGAGCTGGGCGGATGCACCACCCTGGACGTGACCCTTGACACCGTGACGCGCACCACTCACCCTAGTTGGCAGTTGACTGTCAACAGTCAACCTCGACGCCCGTCCCCACCGCGTACGGAGACCACCATGACCGAGCGGCACCCTGGACTGCGGGATCCCCGGCCCGACGCCCACCACCGGCACCACCCCGGCGCACGCCCGCCGGCCGCGCGCCTCCACCGCGGCGGCCCGCACGCCGCGGCGCCCGGCGCCGTCCGCCCGGAGGTGGACTGACGTGGCCGACACCACGTTGCTCCTGCTGAACATTGCGATCACGGTCGCCATCGTCGTCGGGCTCATCGTCTTCGCGAAGATCAACCCGGTCATCTCGCTGGTGATCGGGGCCCTCTATCTCGGCATCGCCGCGGGGCTGGGCTACGAGGGGACGACGACCGCCGTCGTCACGGGCTTCGGCAACCTGATGGCCGAGGTGGGGCTGATCATCGGGTTCGGCGTGATGCTCGGGACCCTGTTGTCGGCCATGGGGACGCTCCACCGCGTCGTGGACGGGATGCTGCGCCTCATCGGGGCCGAGCGCTCCCCGTACGTCATCGGCCTGACCTCGGGGATCATCTTCCCCGCGATCTACTTCGACGTCGCGCTCGTGATCCTGGGGCCCATGGCCCGGTCGATCGCCCTGCGGACCGGGCTCAGCATCGCCCCGCTGGCCGGCGCGCTGGCCATCGGCCTCGAGGTGGCGCTCCTGATGGTCCCGCCCGGTGCCGCCGCGCTCGCCATCGCCGCCGCCCTCGACATCCCGCTCGGCACCATGCTGCTCTGGGGGATCCCCTTCGGCGTCGTGGTCATCGTCGTCTCCATCCTGCTGCACAGCCTGCTCATGCGCTTCACCTGGAACGACGAGAAGGACGACGACCCGCTGACCGACCCGGAGCACACCGGGGAGATCGCCGGCTACGGCGGCCCGTCCGCCGCCGAGCCCACCGGCGGACAGCCGACCGCCCCGGGTGGCCAGCCGGCCGGGGAGCCGGGCCGTGGCGGCAGCGCGACGGCCGTCGCACACGACCCGCAGCCCGTCGGCACCGGGACGCCGGGCAGGCAACTGCCGCTGCCCGTGGCCCTGCTGCCGCTGCTGGTGCCGCTGGTGCTCATCGTGCTGGACACCACCACGAGCGCGTTCGGCGCGGAGGTGGGCCTGCTCGGGTTCCTCGGCAACCCCGTGGTGGCCCTCCTCATCGGATTGCTCGTGGGCACCGCTCTCGGCGTGCCGGCCCTGGGCCGGGAGGGCGTCGAAGAGGTGGTGGTGCGGGCCGCCGGAACCAGCGGCGTCATCCTGCTCTTCACCGGCGTCGCGGGATCGCTCGGGCAGGTCATCGCGGAGACCGACGTCGGGAACCTCGTGGCCGGCCTCTTCAGCGCCAACGCGGCCTACCCGCTCGTGCTGGCCTGGCTGGTCGCGGCGCTGCTGCGCCTCGCGCAGGGCTCCGGGTCCGTGGCTGCCATCACCGCGGCGCTCCTGCTGGCGCCGGTCGTCGGGAGCCTGGGGCTCAACCCGGTGCTCATCTGGCTGGCCGCCGCGTCCGGGGCCGCCTTCGGCGGACACGTCACCGACAACACGTTCTGGATCTTCAAGACGCTGCTGGGCCTGTCCGTGCGCGGCGCCTTCCAGGTCTACACGGTCGCCCAGGCGGTGCTGTCGTTCGTCGGCCTGGGCGCGGTCCTCGTGCTCGGCATCTTCGCCTGACGGAATCGAACAAGGAGGAACACGTCATGACCTCGCTGACCACACCACAGGCGGCACCCGCCGCCGGCGACCGGGCGGAGCGGATCGAGCGGATCCGCCAGGCCGCCTACCGGGTCCGCCGCAACGCCCTGGACATGGGGGAGGTGCAGGGGCAGGGCTACATCGGGCAGGCGCTGGGCGTGGCCGACGTCCTGGCCACCGTCTACACCGACCAGCTCCGGTACCGCCCGGAGGACCCGCACTGGCCCGACCGGGACCGGTTCCTGCTCTCCATCGGCCACTACGCCATCGCCCTCTACGCGGCGCTGGCCGAGGCCGGGACGATCCCGCTGGAGGAGCTGGAGACCTACGGCTCCGACGACTCCAGGCTCCCCATGTCGGCGATGGCCTCCTACACCCCGGGCGTGGAGATCTCCGGCGGGTCGCTGGGCCACGGGCTGCCCGTGGCCACCGGGATGGCCCTCGGGCTGCGCCACCAGGGCAACGGGGCGCGGGTGTTCAACCTGCTCTCCGACGGGGAGCTCGACGAGGGCTCGACCTGGGAGGCCGCCCTGGCCTGCGCCCACCACGGTCTGGACAACGTCACCGCGATCGTCGACGTCAACGCGCTGCAGGCCGACGGCCCCACGGCCGGCGTGCTGCGCACCGAGCCGGTGACCGACAAGTGGCGGGCCTTCGGCTGGCACGCGCTGCGCGTCGACGGCAACGACGTCGCCGCGCTCGTCGACGCCTTCGACGAGCTCCGCGCGCACCGCGGCTCGCCGTCGGTGCTGATCTGCGACACCCGCATCGGCTGCGGCGTGCCGCTGCTCGAGGGCCGGGAGAAGGCCCACTTCATGCGGGTCGAGGCCCACGAGTGGCAGACCGCCCGCACCCAGCTCGAGGAAGGACTGGCCCGATGACCAGCACCACGCCACGCAAGAAGCTGACCACCTCGGCGATGATCGCCTCGTTCGCCGACCCCGGTCAGCGCACCACCAGCGCGCCGTTCGGGCACGCGCTCAACCGGCTGGCCGAGCAGCGGCCCGAGATCGTCGGGCTGTCGGCGGACCTGGCCAAGTACACCGACATGCACGTGTTCCGCGACGCCCACCCGGACCGGTTCTTCCAGATGGGCATGGCCGAGCAGTCGCTGCTCGGGACGGCGGCCGGGCTGGCGGAGGTCGGGCTGGTGCCCTTCGCCTCCACCTACTCGGTGTTCGCCACCCGGCGGGCCTACGACTTCCTCTGCCTGGACATCGCCGAGCCGAACCTGAACGTCAACGTGGTGGGCGCGCTGCCGGGTCTCACCACCGGGTACGGGCCCAGCCACCAGGCCACCGAGGACCTCGCCATCCTCCGCGGCTGCCCCAACCTCACGATCGTCGACCCCTGCGACTCCGTCGACATCGAGCAGGCCGTGCCGGCGCTCGCCGACGCACCCGGCCCCACCTACCTCCGCCTCCTGCGGGGCGCGGTGCCGACCGTGCTCGACGAGTACGACTACCGGTTCGAGCTCGGGAAGGCCGCCGAGCTGCGCACCGGCCGGGACGTCGTCCTCGTCTCCACCGGGCTGATGACCATGCGGGCACTGCAGGCCGCGGCCCGGCTGGAAGCCGACCACGTCGACGTCGCCGTCCTGCACGTGCCGACCATCAAGCCGCTGGACACCGAGGCGATCCTGGCCGCCGCGCGCACCGACCGGCTGCTGGTCACGTGTGAGAACCACACCGTCATCGGGGGCCTCGCCGAGTCGGTCGCCGCCACGCTGGCCTTCAACGGCGTGGGCACCCGCGTGGTGCCGATCGCGCTGCCCGACGAGTTCCTCGCCGCCGGCGCGCTGCCCACCCTGCACGACCGCTACGGGCTGTCGACCGACGCCGTCGTCGCCCGCGTCAAGGCCGAGCTCGGCGACGGGGACGCCGGCCGCCGCAGGCCCGCGGCCCCGCCCGCCGTGATGCCCGCCGACCCCGCCCCCGCCACCGCCTGACCCCCTGGAGGAACACCGTGTCCGTCACCGCCAAGACCGCCGTCGTCACCGGCGCCGGCTCCAGGCGCGGCATCGGCCGCGCCACCGCCCACACCCTCGCCGCCGCCGGCTGGAACGTCGCGATCCTCGACCTCGACGAGGCCAGCGCGAAGGAGGCCGCCCACGAGGTCGCCGAGCGCGCCGGTGTCCACGCCGTCGGCGTGGGGTGCGACATCACCGACGAGGCCTCCGTCGACGCCGCCCTGGCCGTCCTCGACGGCGCCCTGCCCCCGGTCGGCGCGCTGGTCAACAACGCCGGCATCACCTCACCGACGCCCTTCCTCGAGGTCACCGGCGAGGAGTGGGACCGCATCTTCGCCGTCAACGTGCGCGGCGCGTTCAACGTGACCCGCCGCGTCGCGCCCGGCATGGCCGAGCGGGGCTTCGGCCGCGTCGTCTTCCTCTCCTCGGTCTCGGCCGAGCGCGGCGGCGGCGTCTTCGGCGGGGTCGCCTACTCCGCGGCCAAGGCCGCCGAGCTCGGCTTCACCCGGGCCCTGGCCCGCGAGCTCGGCCCGCACGGCGTGACGGTCAACGCCGTGGCGCCGGGGCTCATCGACACCGACATCACCGGCGGCGCCCTGGAGGGCGAGCGCAAGCAGCAGCTGGTCGCCGGCATCCCGGTCGGCCGCACCGGCCGGGTCGCCGACGTCGCCGACCTCATCGCCTACCTGTGCCGGGAGGAGACCGGCTACGTCACCGGGGTCACCTACGACGTGAACGGCGGCTCGCACATCCACTGAGCGGCAACGGCGCGGCCCGCCTCGCCACGGGGGAGGCGGGCCGCGCCGCGTGCTCACCGCACCGGCGCGGTGTTCATCCCGGGCAGGATCATGTGGCCGGCGTCGACCGGGATGGTGACCCCGGTGACCTCGGCTGCCGGGTCCGAGTTCAGGTACAGCACGGTGTCGGCGACGACCTGCGGCGACATGGACGAGGTGCCCTCGAGGGCGTGGAAGGAGTAGCCACCCTCGACGAGGTCGGCCTCGGTGCCGCCCTCGTGCCCGGCGAACAGGTCGTAGGCGCCCTGGTGGTCGGTCATCGGCGTCCGGATCGCGTCCGGGTGGACGGAGTTGCCGCGGATGCCGTGCGGCGCCAGCTCCAGGGCGATGGTGCGCATCAGCCCGACGACGGCGTGCTTCGCGGCCACGTAGTGCGCGTAGTCCTTCCCCGGCTGCAGGCCGTTGATCGACGAGGTGATGACGATCGACCCCGTCTCCTTGGCCGACTCCCAGACGCCGGTCAGGTCGACGCCGATCATCTCGTCCCAGCTCTGCTCGGACAGCTCCCAGAACGCGCCCATGGTCCAGATGCCGGCGTTGGCGGTCAGGATGTCGATCTGGCCGAACTCCGCCGGCCCGCGGCGGACCGCCTCGTCGAGCTGCTCCTGGGACCGGACGTCGGCCGTGACGGCGAGCGCCCGCCGGTCCAGCGCCCGGTGATCAGCGCGACCCTGCCCTCGAGCGTGCCCATGGTGACCTCCTCGCCTCCGGTCACGCGTCCGTGTGACCCGGACCACACGTCATGGCACCCGTGCCCGCGCAGGGGCTGACCAACGTCACCTCCGCCCTGCAGACCGCGGCGGCGCACTGGCCGCGGTCTTCACCGACTGACCCGCCGCGCCGAGCGGCCCGCCGAGTTGTCGGATGCCCCGGCGGCTGCGAGAACCGTCGCATGCACCCGGACCCCGTGGACTCCGCCGCCCGACCGGAGGGGACCACCCTCCGCCCGGACGCCATCGGGTTCCTCGACGCGCTCGTCATCGGCCTGGCCTCGACCTCGCCGGCGTACTCGCTGGCCGCGATCATCGGCGCCCTGGTCGCGCTCACCGGCGTGCACGCCCCCGGCGTGCTGCTGGCCTCCTTCGTGCCGATGCTGCTCATCGCCGCCGCGTTCGCCGCGCTCAACCGGGTCGACCCCGACTGCGGCACGACGTTCTCCTGGGTGACCCGGGCGATGGGGCCGTGGGCGGGGTGGATCGGCGGCTGGGCGATCGCGATGACCGGCGTCCTCATCACCGGGTCGCTGGCCAACGTCGGGGTGGTCTTCACCCTGCGCACCCTCGGCCTGGACGCCCTGGCCGACAGCACCGTGGCCGTGCTGGTGCTCACCGTCGGGCTGGTGCTGCTGATGACCGGGCTGTGCGTGCTCGGCACCGAGCTGTCCGCCCGGGTGCAGAACGTGCTCATCCTCGCCCAGACCGCGGCCCTGCTGGTCTTCGCCGTCGTCGCCGTGGCCCGCGGGGTGACGGGGAACAGCCCGCTGGGCGGGCTGGCCCCCGCCTGGAGCTGGCTGGACCCGTTCGGCGCCGGCAGTGCGGCGCTGACCGGCGGCCTGCTGCTCGGGGTGTTCGCCTACTGGGGCTGGGAGTCGGCGGTGAACCTGACCGAGGAGACCCGCGACTCCACGTCGGCGTCCGGCCGGGCGGCGGTCGCCTCCACCGTGGTGCTGCTGGTGACCTACGTCGGCGTCGCGGTCGCCGTGCTGGCCTTCGCCGGCACCGACTACCTGGCCACCAACGCCGGCGAGGAGGAGGCGGTGTTCGCGCTGCTGTCCACCGAGGTGCTCGGCGGCTGGGACTGGGTGGTGCTCCTGGCGGTGGCCACGGCCGCCGTCGCCTCGACCCAGACGACGATCCTCCCGGCGTCGCGGACCGGCCTGTCCATGGCCCGGCGGCACGCCCTGCCCCGCCGCTTCGGCCACGTCTCGCCCCGGTACCGCACCCCCGACGTCTCCACCTGGTGGGTCGGCGGCATCGCCAGCGTCTGGTTCGTCGCGGTGAGCCTGGTCAGCGAGGACGCGCTGTTCGACTCGATCAGCGCGTTGTCGCTGCTCATCGCGTTCTACTACGCGCTGACCGGCGTCGCCTGCGCGGTCTACCACCGCCGGCTGCTGACCCGCAGCGTGTCGGCGTTCCTGCTCATCGGGGTCGGCCCGCTGACCGGCGCGGGGCTGCTGGTCTGGCTGCTGGTGCTCTCCGTCCGCGACCTCGCCGACCCGGCCAACTCCTACACCGGGCAGGCCTGGCTGGGGGTGGGCCCGCCGCTGGTCATCGGGGTCGGCGTCTTCGCCGTCGGCCTGGTGCTCATGGTCGTGTGGCGGGCGCGGGACGCCCGCTTCTGGCAGGAGCGGCCCGGGACGGCCGGCGACCCCGTCCAGGTCGCCGGCGACCTGCGCTGACGCCGGGGCTCAGCGCTCCCCGGCGCCCACCGTCTGCGGCTCGCGGGCCGCCGGCGCCGCGGGCCGCTGCAGCGCGACGCCCTCCACGTCGAGGACCGGCAGCCACCGCAGCCAGTGGGGCAGCCACCACGCCCGGCCGCCGAGCAGGGCCAGCGCCGCGGGCACCAGCACCATGCGGACGACGAAGGCGTCGACCGCGATGCCCGCGGCCAGCGCGAAGGCGATCGACTTGATGGTCGCGTCGCCGGCGGGCACGAACCCGGCGAACACCGAGAACATGATCAGCGCGGCCGCGACGACGACCGGGGCGGCCTGCCGGAAGCCGGCGCGGACCGCCTCCAGCGGGGCCGTGCCGTGGGCGTGCGCCTCGTGCATCCGGGACACCAGGAAGACCTGGTAGTCCATCGCCAGGCCGAACAGGATGCCGATGACCAGGATCGGCGTGAGGCTGATCAGCGGTCCGGTGCCCTGCAGGTTGACCAGGCCGCCCAGCCAGCCCCACTGGAACACCGCGACGGTGGCGCCCAGGGCGGCGCCCACGGTGAGCACGAAGCCGAGGACGCCGACCAGCGGCACCAGCAGCGAGCGGAAGACCAGCACGAGCAGTACCAGCGCCAGGCCCACGACCAGCGCCAGGTACACCGGCAGCGCGGCGTCCAGGCTGGCGGCCACGTCGACGCTGACCGCGGTGGCGCCGGTGACCGAGGCCTGCGCGCCGTCCACGCCGGCCAGCAGGTCGCGCAGGTCGACCACCAGCTGCTCGGTCGCCGGGTCGGTCGGCCCGGAGGCCGGGACGACCGGCAGCAGCGCGGCCGAGCCGTCGGCGTTCGGCACCGGCGGCGACACGAGGGCGACGCCGTCCAGGGCGGTCACCTCGCCGGCGGCCGCCGTCGCGGCCGGCACCGCCCCCTCGCCCTCGAACAGCACGGTGAGCGGGCCGTTGACGCCCTCGCCGAAGCCCTCGGCGAGCAGCCGCTCGGCGCGGGCCTGGGTGCTGTCCTCCGGCGGGACCTGCACCAGCGTGGTCTGCATCGACGCGAGCGGGACGGCGACCACGCCGAGCGCCACGACGCTCAGCAGCAGCGCGGGCACGCGGTGGCGGGTGACGGTGGTGACCCAGCCGGCGAGGAAGCCGCGGCCGGCCGCGGGGGAGGTCGGCGCCGCGCCCCGCTGCCGCTTCGGCAGCGCGCGCAACCCGAGGGAGCCCAGCACCGCCGGGACCAGGGTGAGCGCGACCAGGACGGCGACCACGATGGTCGCGGCCGCGGCCAGGCCCATCTGGGTCAGGAACGGGATGCCGGCGACGGACAGGCCGGTCAGCGCGATGACGACGGTCAGCCCGGCGGTGACCACCGCGGACCCGGCGGTGCCCACGGCCGTGGCGACCGCGGTCCCGACGTCGGCGCCGGACCGCAGCTCCTGGCGGAACCGGCTGACGATGAACAGGGCGTAGTCGATGCCGACGGCCAGGCCGAGCATCGCGGCCAGCACCGGCGTGGTCGAGGACAGGTCGGTGGAGCCGGTGGCGATCGTGATGCCGAGGACGCCGATGCCCACCCCGACGAGCGCGGTCAGCAGGTTCATCCCGGCGACGGCCAGCGAGCCGTAGGTGACGGCGAGGACCACCAGCGCGACGACGACGCCGACCACCTCGGCGGGGCCGCCCACGTGCGGCGGCGCCTGCACCGCCTGGCCGGTGACCTCGACGGTGAGCGGCCCGTCCCCGGCGTCCGCGACCGCGGCGAGCAGCGCCTCCCGTTGCTCCGCCGGCACCTCGCCGACCGGTGCGGCGAAGGTGACCGTGCTGTAGCCGGTGGTCAGCTCCCGGTTCACCGTCGGCGCGGCCGGGTCCAGCGGGTTGCTCGCCGACACCACGCCGGGCAGGCCGCCGAGGGTGGCCACCAGCTCGCCGACGGCCGCGGCGGTCGCCGGCTCGGCCAGGGTCCCGCCCTCCGGCGCGGCCAGCGCCACCTGCGCCGTGGCGCCGCCGGCGGCCCCGAACTGCGCGCCGATGCGCTCCAGGGCGGTGGTCGACTCCTGGCCGGGGATGGCGAAGCTGTCCGACGTCTCGCCGGCGAGGGTCACCGCCGCCGCGCCGCCGCCGGCGAGGACGGCCAGCCAGACGAGGACGACGGCCACGCGGTGCCGGTGCGAGGACGCACCCAGCCGGGACAGCAGGACAGCCATGGGTCAGGTCTCCAGCGGGTCGGGACGGGAGGGGGCGCCGGCCCGGCCGTGGCCGAGCGCGTCGAAGCAGGTGGCGACGATGTGCGGCCGCCAGTCGGTGGTCCGGTCCCCGGCGTGCGCGGCCAGGGTCAGGACGGCGAGCGCGGCCAGCGCGCCGACGACCCGCACCGAGCGGGGCGGCTCGGTGGTGTCGGGGTCGACGCCGAAGACCCGCAGCACCACGTCGGTGACCGCGCGCTCGGGCTCGGCGCCCAGGTCGGTGACCGGCGCGAGCATCAGCGCGACGAGCCCGGGGTGGGCCAGGGCGACGTCGACGAGGACCTCCAGCGCGCGCAGGTCGCGGGCCGGGCCGGGGTCGGCGTCGCCGACCTGGTCGAGCACCCGCCGGGCCAGGGAGGCGGCCTGCGCGAGCACCGCCGCGTGCAGCGCGCCCTTGCTCGGGAAGTGGTGCAGCAGGCCGGCCTTGGACAGGCCCACGGCGTCGGCGACGTCCTGCACGGAGGTCTTCGCGAACCCGCGCCGGGCGAACAGGGCGGCGGCGGACTCGAGGATGCCCTCGTCGGCCTGCTGGCGGAACGGACGGGCCACGTCGGGGGACGGTACCCGCCTCCCGACCGGATCGGTCGGATAACGGACCGTTGCGGTCGGTGTCGCCGGGCCCGCGGTGGCCGGGGGACGCGCCGGGCGGTGGACTGGGCCCATGACCCGCTACCGCATCGCGCTCGTCCCCGGCGACGGCATCGGCACCGAGGTGCTCCCACCCGCGGAGGCGGCGCTGGAGGCCGTGGGGCGCCGGCACGGCATCGAGTTCGCCTTCGACGCCTTCGACTGGTCCTGCCAGCGGTACCTGGCCGAGGGCGCGATGATGCCGGCCGACGGGCTGGACCGGATCCGCGGCCACGACGCCGTCCTGCTCGGTGCGGTCGGCTGGCCCGGCGTGCCCGACCACGTGTCGCTGTGGGGGCTGCTCATCCCCATCCGCCGCGAGTTCCAGCAGTACGTCAACCTGCGCCCGGTCCGCGTCCTGGAGGGGGTGCCCAGCCCGCTGCGCGGCGCGGGCGCCGGGGACGTCGACCTCGTCGTCGTCCGGGAGAACGTCGAGGGCGAGTACTCCGAGATCGGCGGCCGGATGGGCCGCGGCACCGCCGAGGAGCTCGCCGTGCAGGAGTCGGTGTTCACCCGCCGGGGCATCACCCGGGTCGCGGAGTACGCCTACGCGCTGGCCGAGGACCGCGGCCGGCACGTCACCTCGGCGACCAAGAGCAACGGGATCGTGCACACCATGCCGTTCTGGGACGAGGTGGTCGCCGAGGTCGCCGCCCGGCACCCGGGGGTGCGCAGCGACAAGGAGCACATCGACGCCCTGGCCGCCAAGCTGGTGCTCGCCCCGGGGCGCTTCGACGTGATCGTCGGCTCCAACCTGTTCGGCGACATCCTCAGCGACCTGGCCGCCGCGGTGGCCGGCAGCATCGGCGTCGCGCCGGCGGGCAACCTCAACCCCGAGCGGGAGTTCCCGTCCATGTTCGAGCCGGTGCACGGCTCGGCCCCGGACATCGCCGGGCAGGGGCGGGCCAACCCGCTGGGCGCGATCTGGTCGGCCGTCCTGATGCTCGACCACCTCGGGCACCCCGAGGCCGGCGCCGAGCTGCTCGCCGCGGCCACCGGCGCGCTGGCCGACGGGGTCAGCACCGCCGACCTGGGCGGCACCGCGGACACCGCCGGCTACACCCGCGCGGTGCTCGACCGCATCGGCCCGCCCCGCTGACCGCCTCCCGTGCGCGAGAGGCGGCTCGGCTGCACCGCGGCGGGGCGGTTCTGACAGGCTCGGGGCACCGTCCCGACCGCCGAGCAGCCCGACCCCGAGGAGCAGCGTGTTCACCAAGGTGCTGGTCGCCAACCGCGGCGAGATCGCGGTGCGGGCCTTCCGCGCGGCCTACGAGCTCGGAGCCGAGACCGTCGCCGTCTTCCCGTGGGAGGACCGCAACTCGGTGCACCGGCTCAAGGCCGACGAGAGCTACCAGATCGGCGAGGAGGGCCACCCGGTCCGCGCCTACCTGTCGGTCGAGGAGGTCGTCGGCGCCGCCCGCCGGGCCGGGGCGGACGCCGTCTACCCCGGCTACGGGTTCCTGTCGGAGAACCCGGAGCTCGCCGCGGCCTGCGAGCGGGAGGGGATCTCCTTCGTCGGCCCGCCCGCCGCGGTGCTGGAGCTCACCGGCAACAAGGCGCGGGCGATCGCCGCGGCCCGGGACGCCGGCCTGCCGGTGCTGGCCTCCACCGAGCCCAGCGACGACCTGGACACCCTGCTGGCCGCTGCCGACCAGCTGCCGTTCCCGGTGTTCGTCAAGGCGGTCGCCGGCGGCGGCGGGCGCGGCATGCGCCGCGTCGAGGACGCCGGCGAGCTGGCCGGTGCGGTGCAGGCGGCGATGCGGGAGGCGGAGTCGGCCTTCGGTGACGCGACGGTGTTCCTCGAGCAGGCCGTCGTCGAGCCCCGGCACATCGAGGTGCAGGTCCTGGCCGACGCCGCCGGCGACGTGGTGCACCTGTTCGAGCGGGACTGCTCGGTGCAGCGCCGGCACCAGAAGGTCGTCGAGCTGGCGCCCGCGCCGAACCTGGACCCCGCGCTGCGGGAGCGGATCTGCGCCGACGCGGTGGCCTTCGCCCGGGCCATCGGCTACGTCAACGCCGGCACCGTGGAGTTCCTGCTCGACCGCGAGGGCCGGCACGTGTTCATCGAGATGAACCCGCGCATCCAGGTCGAGCACACGGTCACCGAGGAGGTCACCGACGTCGACCTGGTGCAGTCCCAGCTGCGGATCGCCTCCGGGGAGACGCTGGCCGACCTGGGCCTGGCGCAGGACTCGATCGTGCTGCGCGGCGCGGCGCTGCAGTGCCGGATCACCACCGAGGACCCCGCCAACGGCTTCCGCCCGGACACCGGCCGGATCACCGCCTACCGCTCACCGGGCGGCGCCGGGGTGCGGCTGGACGGCGGCTCGTCGCTGGGCGCGGAGGTCGGCGCGCACTTCGACTCGATGCTGGTGAAGCTGACCTGCCGCGGGCGGGAGTTCGGCATCGCGGTGGCCCGGGCCCGCCGCGCGGTGGCCGAGTTCCGCATCCGCGGCGTGGCGACCAACATCCCGTTCCTGCAGGCGCTGCTCGACGACCCCGACTTCGCCGCCGGGCGGGTCACGACGTCGTTCATCGAGCAGCGCCCCCACCTGCTCACCGCCCGCAGCTCCGCCGACCGGGGCACCAAGCTGCTCACCTACCTGGCCGACGTCACGGTCAACCGGCCGCACGGGGAGCGCCCCCGCCTGGTGGACCCGGCGGACAAGCTGCCCGCCGTCGACCTGGGGGCGCCGCCGCCCGACGGCTCCCGCCAGCGGCTGCTGGCCCTCGGACCGGAGCGCTTCGCCGCGGAGCTGCGGGCGCAGACCGCGCTCGCGGTCACCGACACCACCTTCCGCGACGCGCACCAGTCGCTGCTGGCCACGCGGGTGCGCACCAGGGACCTGCTCGCCGTCGCCGGGCACGTCGCCCGCACCGCCCCGCAGCTGCTCAGCCTGGAGTGCTGGGGCGGGGCGACCTACGACGTGGCGCTGCGCTTCCTGCACGAGGACCCGTGGGAGCGGCTGGCGGCGCTGCGCGAGGCGGTCCCCAACGTCTGCCTGCAGATGCTGCTCCGCGGCCGCAACACCGTCGGCTACACCCCGTACCCGGAGGCCGTGACCGACGCGTTCGTCCGCGAGGCGGCGTCCTGCGGCCTGGACGTCTTCAGGGTCTTCGACGCGCTCAACGACGTCGCGCAGATGCGCCCGGCGATCGACGCCGTCCGCGAGACGGGGGCGGCGGTCGCGGAGGTCGCGCTGTGCTACACCGCCGACCTGTCCGACCCGGGCGAGCGGCTGTACACGCTGGACTACTACCTGCGGCTGGCCGAGCAGATCGTCCAGGCCGGCGCGCACGTGCTGGCGATCAAGGACATGGCCGGCCTGCTGCGGCCCCCGGCGGCGGCGACCCTGGTGACCGCGCTGCGGGAGCGGTTCGACCTGCCGGTGCACCTGCACACCCACGACACCGCCGGCGGCCAGCTGGCCACCCTGCTGGCCGCGTGGCAGGCGGGGGTGGACGCCGTCGACGGCGCGGTGGCCTCCATGGCCGGCACGACCAGCCAGCCGCCGCTGTCGGCGATCGTCGCCGCCACCGACCAGACCGACCGGGCCACCGGCCTGGACCTACGTGCGGTCAACGACCTGGAGCCCTACTGGGAGGCGGTCCGCCGGGTCTACGCGCCCTTCGAGTCCGGGCTGCCGTCGCCGACCGGGCGGGTCTACACCCACGAGATCCCCGGCGGGCAGCTGTCCAACCTGCGCCAGCAGGCGATCGCCCTGGGCCTCGGGCAGCGCTTCGAGGAGGTCGAGGACGCCTACGCGGCCGCCGACCGGCTGCTCGGCCGGCTGGTCAAGGTGACCCCGAGCTCCAAGGTGGTCGGTGACCTGGCGCTGCAGCTGGTCGGCTCCGGCGTCAGCGTCGAGGACTTCGCCGCCGAGCCCGGGAAGTACGACCTGCCCGACTCCGTCATCGGCTTCCTGCGCGGCGAGCTCGGCGACCCCCCCGGCGGGTGGCCCGAGCCGTTCCGCACCCGGGCGCTGGAGGGCCGCCGCCCCGCCGAGCCGCCGGCGGAGCTGTCCGCCGACGACGAGCGCGGGCTGGCCGAGACGCCGCGCGCGACGCTCAACCGGCTGCTGTTCCCCGGGCCGACCCGCGAGTTCGACACCCACGTCGAGCAGTACGGCGACGTCTCCGTGCTGCCCACCAAGGAGTTCCTCTACGGCCTGCGCCCCGGGGACGAGCACGCCGTGGACATCGAGCCCGGGGTCACCCTGCTCATGGGCATCGAGGCGGTCTCCGACCCCGACGAGCGCGGCATGCGCACCGTCATGTGCACGCTCAACGGGCAGCTGCGGCCGGTGTCGGTGCGCGACCGCTCGGTGGAGGCCCAGGTGAAGGCCGCCGAGAAGGCCGACCGCAGCGACCAGCGCCAGGTCGCGGCCCCCTTCGCCGGCGTGGTGAGCCTGCAGGTGGGCGAGGGCGACAGCGTGACCGCCGGGCAGGCGATCGCCACCATCGAGGCGATGAAGATGGAGGCCTCGATCACCGCCCCGGTCGCGGGCACGGTCGAGCGGCTGGCGATCGACTCCGTGCAGCAGGTGGAGGGCGGTGACCTGCTCGTCGTCCTCCGCTGAGGGACGCCGCCGTGTCGGTCCGGGGACGTTGCGTGACCGATGGCCCGGGGTGTCGGCATCGGCCCGCACCCGGCCGTATCAGCCGGGGCCGGAGCGGGCACAGCGGTCGCACGGGGCAGCGCGGGACGGACGGCGCCCGGCAGGCGACACGGGACGGAGCGCGGTGTGACCACGGTCGAGAGGGGTCGGCAGACCCTGGGTGACCGCTACGACCTCGAGGAGCTGATCGCCACCGGCGGCATGGGGCAGGTCTGGCGCGGCCGGGACACCATGCTGGACCGGCCGGTCGCCGTGAAGGTGCTGCGCAGCGAGTTCGCCGACGACCCGACCTTCCTGGCCCGCTTCCGCGCCGAGGCGCGGCACGCCGCGGGCCTGAGCCACCCGAACATCGCCACCGTCCTCGACTACGGCGAGGGCACGGCGCAGGACACCGGCGAGAACCTCGCCTACCTGGTGATGGAACTCGTGGACGGCGCACCGCTGTCCGCGCTGCTGGCCGAGGAGGGGCCGCTGGCGCCCGACGCGGCGCTGTCCGTGCTGTCGCAGGCCGCCGCCGGGCTGGCCGAGGCGCACCGCGCCGGCGTGGTGCACCGCGACGTCAAGCCCGGCAACATCCTGGTGCGCACCGACGGCAGCGTGAAGCTCACCGACTTCGGCATCGCCTGCTCCGCCGAGAGCGTGCCCCTGACCGGCACCGGCCAGGTCATCGGCACCGCGCAGTACATGTCGCCCGAGCAGGCCGCCGGCGAGCGGGTCAGCCCGGCCAGCGACGTCTACGCCCTGGGCCTGGTCGGCTACGAGACCCTGACCGGCCACCCCGCCTTCGCCGGCACCAACCCGGTGACCGTCGCGCTCAAGCGGGTGCAGGAGGACCCCGACCCGCTGCCCGCCGACGTCCCGCCCGACGTCCGCCACCTCATCGATGCCGCGCTCACCAAGGACCCCCAGGAGCGCCTGCCCGACGGCGACGCGTTCCTGCACGCGATCGAGGAGACCGTCCACCGCACCCCGGGCACCGGTCCGCACACCCGGCCGATCGCCCCCGCCGCCGCCGTCGCCGCGGCGGTGCCCTCCGCCGCCCAGGAGGCGCCGCCCGCCGCGCCGACGCGGCAGCAGGCCGCCGGGGAGGGCGGCCGCCGCCGGTCGCTGCTCGTGGCGCTGGCCGTGCTCGCGGTCGTGCTGCTCGGCGCCGGCGCCGTCGTGCTCCTCGGCGGGCAGGGGGACGACGGCGGCAGCACGGCCGCCGCCCCGCCGTCGGCGGAGGCCGCGCCCGAGCCGGGGCTGGTGCTCAGCGCCGACGACTACGTGGGCCGCCCGGTCGAGGAGGTCGCCGCCGAGCTCACCGGCCTCGGGCTGACCGTGGGCCGGCAGCCGGAGGTCGCGCCGGACGCGGCGCCCGGCACCGTCACCGCGCTCGACCCGGCGGGCACCGAGGTGCGGCCGGGCGACCGCGTGGAGGTCTCCGTCGCGACGGCGCCGGCCGCCACCGGGGAGCCCGCCCCCGAGGAGGCCCCCGCGGCCGACCCCGGCCCGGCGGACCCTGCCGACCCCGGTTCGGCCGACTCGCGCCCGGCCGACCCGGCGCCGGCGCGGGAGCCGGCTCCCGCCGAGGACGCCGCCCCGACCGCGGAGCCGGCGCCCGCCGAGGAGTCCGC
The DNA here is from genome assembly GCF_900188375.1 of Geodermatophilus pulveris. Taxonomy (GTDB): domain Bacteria; phylum Actinomycetota; class Actinomycetes; order Mycobacteriales; family Geodermatophilaceae; genus Geodermatophilus; species Geodermatophilus pulveris. Next base: position 156,479 of record NZ_FZOO01000011.1, read on the forward strand.
CGCCGGGACCTCCGCCCCCGCCGAGGAGTCGGCGGCCACCGAGGACGCCACCCCGACGGAGGGCTCGGCCGGGGAGCCGCCGTCGGCGCCCACGTCCCCGTCCGCCGAGGCGACCACCGAGGCGACGACCGAGCCGACCACCGAGCCGTCCGGGTCGTCCGCGCCCACCACCTCGGCGGGCGAGGCCGAGTCCTCGTCGGCGGAGTCCTCGGCAGACTCGTCGGCGGGGTCGTCGGTGGGGTCGTCGGTGGGGTCGTCGGCGGGGGAGTCGGCCGCTGAGGAGTCCGCGACGGCCGGCAGCACCCCGTCGGAGACCGGGAGCGCCGACCCCACGGCGCCGGGGACGGCCGAGCCCACCGGCTGACCGGTCGGCCGACCAGGTGTCCGGGTCGTCTTCCGCCGCCGGTCCGCTCCTCGCTCGCTGGCGCTCGCTGCGATGCTCCCGACGGCGTCAGCCGACCAGGACCACCACCAGCGTGCGGGGGCCGTGCACGCCCTCCACCCGCTGCAGCTCGATGTCGCTGGTCGCCGAGGGGCCGCTGACCATGGTGAGCGGGGCGTTCGGGTCCAGCCGCGGCAGCGCCTCGGGCACGCTGCCGACGACCTGCCCGGTCTCGACCACGCAGACCAGGCAGTCCGGCAGCAGCGAGACCGCCCGCCGGCCGGACAGCGGGCCGCCGTCGAGCACCAGCGTGCCGGTCTCGGCGATCGCCACCGCGACACCGGTCAGCGTGGCGGCGAACGCGGCCAGGTCGACGGCGGGCCGGCCGTCGTCCTCGCTCGTGCCCTCCGGCCGCCAGCCGGCCGGCACCCCGGGGGCGACGACGACCGACGCGGGCTGCCAGCCGGCGCCCAGGCCGGTGTCGAGGGCGGCGGCGACGGTGGCGGCGACCTCGTCCGGGCCGCAGCGCAGCACGGAGGCCTTGTAGTCCTCCAGCCGGTCGACGAGGACGTCGAGCCGCTGCGCGGCCGGGCGGTCGTCGGTGGCCCGGTAGTCGCGTGGCACCACCACGTCGGGACGCCGCTCGCCCAGCGCGGTGCGGATTCGGCCGAGCACGTCCTCGCGGGCGCTCACCGGGCCACCTCCGCGCGGGTCTTGCGGTGCCGCCCGTGCTCTTGCGGTCGTGCAGTACCGCAGGAGCGCGAGGAGGACCGCAGGAGTGGCATCACGACCGCCCCCCGCGCTCGCGGGTCCACTGCTGCACGAACGTCTCGCGCGGCGGGGCCGGCAGGTCGCGGCTGCGGGTCCAGGCCGAGGCCGGCGGGGGCAGCGCGGCCGGCATCGTCGGCTTCCCCCTGGCGAGGAACCGGCCCAGCGACGCCGCCCGCTGCGTGAGGTGCCACAGCCGCGGGTTCGACATCGCCCGGGACAGCAGCCGGAACGCCGCCGCCTCGGGGGTGGTCCTCTGCTGCGCCTCGACGTGCTCCGCGCGCAGGTGCACCAGGATCGACGGGATGTCGATGGCGACCGGGCAGGCGTCGTAGCAGGCGCCGCACAGCGAGCTGGCGTAGGGCAGCGAGGCGTTGTCCTCCACCCCGGTCAGCTGCGGGGAGAGCACCGCGCCGATCGGGCCGGGGTACACCGAGCCGTAGGAGTGCCCGCCGGTGCGCTCGTAGACCGGGCAGACGTTGAGGCAGGCCGAGCACCGGATGCAGTGCAGCGCCTCGCGGCCCACCTCGTCGGCGAGGACCGCCGTCCGCCCGTTGTCCAGCAGGACCAGGTGGAACTCCTGCGGGCCGTCGCCCGGGGTGACCCCGCTCCACATCGAGGTGTACGGGTTCATCCGCTCCCCGGTGGAGGAGCGGGGCAGCAGCTGCAGGAACACCTCGAGGTCGCGCCAGGTGGGCACCAGCTTCTCGATGCCCATGACGGTGATCAGCGTCTGCGGCAGGGTCAGGCACATCCGGCCGTTGCCCTCGCTCTCGACGACGGCCAGCGTGCCGGTCTCGGCGACGGCGAAGTTGGCGCCGCTGATGGCCACCCGGGCGCGCAGGAACCGCTCGCGCAGGTGCTTGCGCGCGGCCATCGCCAGCCGGCGCGGCTCGTCGGTGAGCTCGGGGTCGACCCCCGGCATGGTGCGCAGGAAGATCTCCCGGATCTCCGCGCGGTTCTTGTGGATCGCCGGCACCAGGATGTGGCTGGGCGCGTCGTCGCCGAGCTGCACGATCAGCTCGGCCAGGTCGGTCTCGTGCGCGGTGATGCCGGCGGACTCCAGGGCCTCGTTGAGGCCGATCTCCTGGGTGGCCATCGACTTCACCTTGACCACCTCGTCGGCGCCGGTGGCCTGCACCAGCCGGGTGACGATCGCGTTGGCCTCGTCGGCGTCACGGGCCCAGTGCACCGTGCCGCCGCGGGCGGCCACCTGCCGTTCCAGCTCGACGAGGTGCTCGTCGAGGCGGGCCATGGTCGAGGCCTTGAGCGCCTTGCCGGCCTGGCGCAGCTGCTCCCAGTCGGGCACCTCGCCCACCACCTTCGCCCGCTTGGCGCGGATGGTGGAGGTGGCGTGGCCGAGGTTGGCGCGCAGCTGGCCGTCCCGGAGCGCGTCGCGGGCGGCCTCGGGGAAGGGCCGGTCGCCGCGCAGGTGGCCGACGCCGCGGGGTGCGGTGGGCAGCCCGAGGAACGTCGTGCCGGAGCGCGGCGCGCCGGGGGCCAGCGGGGTCTCGCCGGGGCGGACGGGGGTGGTGGTCACGCGGGCACCGCCGGTTCGGTCGTCTGTCGGGGGGTCACGGCGTCCTCCGTCGAGGCCAGGATCTCGGCCAGGTGCACGGTGCGCGTCCCCGACCGCAGCCGGGACAGCCCACCGCCGATGTGCATGAGGCAGGAGGCGTCACCGGCGGTGCACACCTCCGCGTGCGTGGACAGCACGTTGGCCATCTTGTCGGTCAGCATCGCCGTCGAGGTGTCGGCGTTCTTCACCGAGAAGGTGCCGCCGAAGCCGCAGCACTGCTCGGCGGCCGGCAGCTCGACCAGCGTGAGGCCGCGGACGGCGCGCAGCAGCTGCAGCGGCCGGTCGCCCACCCGCAGCAGCCGCAGCGAGTGGCAGGTCGGGTGGTAGGTGACCCGGTGCGGGTAGTAGGCGCCGACATCGGTCACGCCGAGCACGTCGACCAGGAACTGGGACAGCTCGTAGGTGCGCCCCGCCAGCGCCTCGGCCTCGGCGGCCAGCCCGTCCTCGCCGGCGCGGCGCAGCACCAGCGCCTGCTGGTGGTGGATCGAGGCCACGCAGGACCCGGACGGCGACACGACGGCCTCCGCGCCGGCGAAGGCGCGCACGTGGTTGGCCACGATCGGCACCGCCTCGCGCCGGTAGCCGGTGTTGACGTGCATCTGCCCGCAGCACGCCTGGCCCGGCGGGACGACGACCTCGTGGCCCAGCCGCTCCAGCAGCCTGGCCGTCGCCATCGCGACCTGCGGCACCACCGTGTCGACCAGACAGGTGGCGAAGAGTGCGACTCTCATGCGGCTCCCTCCCGGCCGGCCGACCGGCGGACCGAGCTCGACTCCCAGACCCCCAGTGTGGGCTCGGAGGCGAGCTGCTGGTGCTGATCGCCCGCGTGTGACTCTGCCAGCAACGGCCGCGCCCCGCGCCTGGCGAGTTCCGGCCGTGGCTCGCACACCGAGGTCAGCGGCACCGCCGCCGTCCGGCGCACACGGCCGCCGTCGGCCGCACCGCTGGGCACCCCGACGATGCGCAGCCCGGCCTCCCGTCCTGCGGCCACCGGCTGCGTCCAGGGGCCGGCCCGGCGGTCGTCGACCGCATCCCGCGCCGACCGGTGCGCCACGAGCCGGAGGCGGTGCGGAGGCGAAGACGGCTGCGGGGTTGCGCCCTGCACTGCGATCGCGGCCGGGAGTGGGTCAGGTGCCGGCACACGGGTAGACGACGCCGGTGCGCCTGCCCGGTCCCTCGGACCTCCTCGACCTCCCCTGGACGCTCGCCGACTCCGTCCGCAGCCTCAGCGCCGCGCTGCCGCGCGTGCAGACCCTGCTGCCGCTGGCCGACGACGTCCTCCGCCGCACCCGCGCCCTGCTCGACGGCGCCGGTCCCGCCGTGGCCCGGGCGGCGGCAGTCGGTCCCGAGGCGGTCGAGGTGGCGGCGGGGGTGGTCCAGCGGGTCGCCGCGATCGCGACGCCCGAGCGGCTCGCGACCCTCGGTGCGGTCGCCGACCGGCTCGGTGCCGCCCTGTCGGCCGACCGCGTCGAGGCGCTGAGCCGCACCGCGGACTCGCTGCGCTCGCGGGCCGACGTCGTGCCGCGGGCCCTGGACGCCGTCGACGGCCTGCTGTCCTCGGGCCGGCTCGACCGGCTCGCCGGAGGTCTGGACCGGCTGCTGGCCGATGACCGCGTGGCACGGCTGGACCGGGCGCTGGACCTGGTGGCCGACGAGCGCCTGGACCGGGCGCTGGACCTCCTGGCCGACGGGCGCGCGCAGCGGGCGCTCGACCTGGCCGCCGACGACCGGGTCGGGGTGGCCCTCCACCTGGCCGCCGACGAGCGGGTCCACCGGCTGCTCGACCTCGTCGCGGACGACCGGGTCCGGCGGGCGCTCGACCTGGTCACGGACGAGCGGATCGGGCAGGCGCTCGACGTCGTGACCGACGACCGGGTCGACACCACCCTGCGCATCCTCACCGACGAGCGGGTGCGGCAGGCGCTCGACCTGGCCGCCGACCAGCGGGTCCGTGCGCTGCTCGACCTGGCGGCCGACGAGCGGGCGGTCCGGCTGCTCGGCCGGCTGGACGGGCTGCTCGCCGGCGACCGCGTCCCCCGCGTGGTCGGCCGCGCCGACGAGGTGCTGCACGACGAGCGCCTCGCCCGGATCGGCGGACGGCTCGACCGGCTGTTGTCCGACGATCACCTCGACAGCACCGAGGAGCTGCTCGGCCGCGGGCAGGCGGCTGCTGCCCTGGACCTGCTCGCCCGGCTCGACCGCGAGCTCACCGACGACACGTCCCGCGCCCTGGGCAGGCTGCTCGACCGCGTGCCTGCGCTGCTGACCGAGGAGCGGACCGCGGCCCTCGCGGCGCTCGCCGACCAGGTGCCGCGACTGCTCCGCGGACTGGACTCCGGGCACCTGCCGAGCACCGCAGACCTGGGCCGGGTGCCGACGGACCTGCACGCGATGCTCGAGCTGATCGACGACCTGCACCGGGTGGCGTCCGGTGTCCCCGGTGCGGTGCGGGCCCGCGACCGGGGCGGGGACCCGCACCCGCAGGTCGAGGACCCGCAGCCGGAGATGGGCGACCACCACCCGGGCACGGGCGGCCCACAGCCGGAGACGCAGGCCGCCGCGCAGCAGGTCGGGGACCCGCAGCAGCAGGCCTGACGCCAGGCCGCGGCCAGGCCGGCCCCCCGGGTCAGTCCCGGTCGCGCTGCCGCTCGATCGCCTCCAGCACCGTCTTGCGGCCCTTGCCCAGCTCGCGCTCGGCCCGCTCGGCGCGGTCGAGCTGGGCGTCCCCGGACATCGAGCCGACCCGCTCGCGCGCCTCGGGCGCGCCGACGTCGACCAGCTCGGCGGCCTTGCGGGCCTCCTTGGCCGCGTCGGTGTTGGCCACGTGCTGCTGGTCGGAGCCCTTCTTCTTCGCGTCGGTGGCCCGCTTCTCGTCGTCCGACAGGAGCTCCCACGCGGCGTCGGGCAGGTAGCGGCTCGTGCCGCCGGAGCCGCGCGCCCGGTCGCCGCCGTCCGCGGTGTGCCAGTCCTGGTCGCCCCACTCCTGGAGGTGGCGCTGGGACTCGGTGCGCTCGCCCTCGTGCCGATAGCCGCCGCCCTGCGCCTCGTACTCCCGGGTGAGCAGCTGGCTCTTGCGCGCGCTCCACTGGCCCGGCCGGCCGCCGCGGTCGCCGGCCTTGATCTCCTCCTTGAGCCGCTCCCGCAGCTCCGGGTCCGTGTAGTCCGCCGCGTAGTCCTCCGCCGACTTCCCGCTCATGGGCGGCGGGGTACCCGCGGTGTGACCGCTCCACGCACGCGCCGGGAGCCGGCACGTCACCGCAGCCCGGCGCCGACCCCCCGGGCGGCGTCGGCCACCGCGCGGCCGATCCGGCCGGTGTCCGCCGCCTCGTCCACGAAGACGACGGCGACCGCGGCGCGGGCCCCGCCGTCGGGGCCCAGGACCGGCGCGGCGATGGACCGCAGGCCGGGGACCACCTCGCCGTGCGAGGCGGCCCAGCCGACCTCCCGGGCGCGCACCAGCTCCGGGCGGTCACCGGGGGCGGGCGGCTCGGGGACGAGCAGCGCCAGGCCCGGGGCGCCCCGGCCGACCGGGTGCCGGGTGCCCGGCCGGTAGACGACGTGCGCGGCGGAGTCCTGCGGCTCGACGCTGGTCACGGTGACCGCGTCGTCGCCGGCCCGGACGACGAGGAACGCGGTCATCCCCAGGTCGGCGACGAGGGCGGTGAGCCAGGGGAGCGCGGCGCTCTGCAGGTCGGCCCGCACGCCCCGCGCCAGGCCGGCGATCCCGAGGCCCAGCCAGTAGTGCCCGGCGGGGTCGCGCTCGACGAGCCGGTGGTCCTCGAGGGTCCGCAGCAGCCGGTAGGTGATCGACCGGTGCAGCCCCAGCGCCTGGCCGATCTCCGCGATCGGCTGCGGCCGGCCCACGGCGGCCAGGTGCTCGAGGACCCGCAGGCCGCGGTCCAGCGTCTGGGACTGGGGGGTGCCCCCGCCCTGGCCCCCGTCGTCGTCCCCGGCCGTCGCCGTCCCTCCCCGTGGCGCGCCGCTCCCGGCCCGGGTCACGCGGAGGGTCCCCGGCCGGACCAGGTCCAGGCGTACCTGCCGTCGTCGGCGGCGAGGCCGGCCTCGCCGAGGTCGAGGGGGCGGAAGGTGTCGACCATGAC
>NZ_FZOO01000002.1 GCF_900188375.1 Geodermatophilus pulveris
GCCACTCGCGATCACCGGCACCGACCCTGGCAGTCCTCACCGGGCCGCCGCCACCGAGGCTTACAGAGCTACCCGCTGGTCCGCGACCTGGCCGCTGAGGGCATCCCGGTGCGGCTGACCTGCGGGGTGCTGGGCCACTCGACTCAGGCCTACTACGCCTGGACTGGCGCTCCCATCAGCCAGCGCGACCTCGAGGACGCCTACCTCACCAACGCCCTCATCGACGCCCACGGCGACGACCCGGAGTTCGGCTACCGGTTTCTCGCCGACGAAGTCGCCGGCGTCGGTCTGGTCGCCGGTGAGCGGCGCATCTGGCGGCTGTGTTCGGAGCAGAAGCTGTGGTCGACCAGGGTGCGCCAGGGTCGGCGCGCGGGCAAGAGCCCTGGTCCGGCGGTGCACGACGACCACGTGCAGCGGAACTTCACCGCCCAGCACCCTGATCAGACCTGGGTCACCGACATCACCGAGCACTCCACCGCCGAAGGCAAGCTCTACTGCTGCGCGATCAAGGACCTGTTCAGCAACCGCATCGTTGGCTACGCCCTCGACGAGCGGATGACCGCGCAGCTGGCCGTCACCGCCCTGCGCACGGCAGTGGCCCGACGCCAGCCGGCCGGCGTGGTGGTCGTGCACAGCGATCGCGGATCGCAGTTCCGAGCAAGATCCTTCCGCGCCGTTCTGACCGCCGCCGGGCTGCAGGGCTCGATGGGCCGCGTCGCCTCCGCCGGCGACAACGCCGCGATGGAGTCCTGGCACGCGCTGCTGCAGAAGAACGTCCTGGACCGCCGCCGCTGGCGCACCCGCGACGAGCTGCACGGCGCGATCGTGTTCTGGATCGAGCACACCTACAACCGCCGACGGCGCCAGCGCGCCCTCGGCGAGCTCACCCCGGTCGAGTACGAACTCGCCTTCACCAGTCAGGCCGCCGTCGCGGCGTGATCAGTCCCAACCGCCGTCAACCGAACCTGCAGCAGTCCCCTCCGCCGGATCGCCGGCCGCCTTGTCACGCGCCTCTTGGGAGGTGTCGCCGTAGACGGTGTGACGGGTGGCCACTCCGAGGTCGTCGGTGACCCGGACGTTGATCTGCCAGCGCCCGTCCGGTCGGCGTCGCGGCGTGGATCCCTCCCTGTTGCCGCGACGCTTCGCCGAGGACCCGCTCGGCGGCGTCCGTGGACTCACCACTGACCCCTCTCGCCGTCACCAGGCGACGAGTGTCTGCGGTCGGGCCGACGTGGGCCGTCGTGGATCCACAGGTCAGGGCCGGTCCGGCCGACTGTGGACAACGTCGAAGAGCCTGTCCTGATCCGTGCTGGTTCTTCTGCGTCGAGAGCGCGTCCGGGCCGGCTGAGGCGGTGGGGCAGCCTGCAGGTGCTGCACGTAGCGCTCGAGCTCGGCGCGGGAGAGGCGGCAGCTCCGGCCGATGTGCACCGCGTGCAGCTCGCCGGCCTTCATCAGCGCGTAGACCGTCGTGCGCCCGAGGCGGAGCACCGCGGCGGCCTCCTCCGGTGTGAGCAGCAGCGGGTCGCCGGAGACCGGCTCCTGAGGTCGCTGCGCGTTGCTCATCTCGCCCTCCTCGTCGTGTGGCCCCGTGGGCCGGCGTCCGGCGCCGCACGCCCACCTGGAGAAGGCGCCATTTCCGGCCGGTTGGTGACAGTGAGCCATTCCCAGTAACGGCTCGGCCGGCCCGCTGATCATGTGGTGCGGTCGTGCTGATGGTGCAGCAGGACGAGAGCGGCGGCGGTGATGGCGCCGATGCGCCAGGGGCAGAGACTGACCCGGCGCAGTGCCTTGAAGGTGGTCTTGAGCAGCGAGTTGCCGCGTTCGGCCGGAGCTCGGGTGGCCGCGTGCAGCAGGTTGACGGTGCCTCGTCGTCGGTCAACGGCGCGTCGGAGGTCTTCTTGATCGGCGTGGTCAGCGCCGCGCGCTCGCCCTCGTAGCCGAGATCGGCCAGTACGGCGTGCTCGGCGTCGGTCCACTCGGTCAGCAGCGGCAGCGCCTCGGAATGGGTGCGCAGGGCGGTGGTGTCGTGCTCGCGCCCCGGCCGGACGTCCGAGGTCCAGATCGGCCAGCCGTCGGGCGTGGCAATGACCTGGACGTTGCCGCCGTGGGCGACGTGCTTGCCCGACCACCACAGGTCGACCTGGCGGCCGGACCGGTCGGTCCGGGCGGTCGGACCCGGCGCCGAGCAGCGGTCGGTGCGGATCAGCGTGCCGTCCACGGTGACATGCGAGTGGCCGGCGGCGCGGGCCGCCAGCAGCGCGCCGCGTAGTCCGGGCGCGCGGTCGGCGAGGACGTCGATGCCTTCATGCAGATAGCGGTAGGCGGTCGAGGCGCCGATGTCGTTGTCGGCGGCCAACTGGGCCAGCCGGGCGCCGTCGATGAACCAGCGCAGGACCAACACCGCCTGCCGGTAGCAGCCCAGCGCTCGACGCTTGGGCCGCGTGCGGCGTCGGCGCCGCTCGGCGGCCAACAGGCCCGACACGAACTGCACGGTCTCCTCGGCGACCGGGAGCACGGCGGTGTAGGTGACAGGATCGGACACAGCAGGACCTCGGGTGGGGCAGACGATCCGTGAGAAGACGTCCCTCCTACCGAGGTCCTGCGCTTCCTTTCGTCACCTCGCGCTCGTCGGCGTGTCCGGTCCGACCTGCCAGCCGCCCGCTACTGGGAAAGGCTCACTGAGCGCGGCCGGCCCTTCGGCCCGCTGACGGCGCTCGGCCGCGACCCAGTTCCGCAGCGTCTCGTGGTTGACCCCCAGCTCGCCGGCCACGTCACGGACGCTGCGCCGGCTGTCCAGGACCAGCTGCGCGGCTCGCTGCCGAAACTCCTCGGGGTACTTGCTCCGTCGGCCCAACGGGCCCTCCCTCCTCGGCTTGCGCCAAGTCTGGAGGTGTTCAGCCGACGGGGGTCACTTCAGCGAGAGTGAGTGTCTTGTACTCGACCAGGGTCAGTCGGCCGAGTTGGCGTTGCCGGCGGTGGCGGGGATGAGTGCGGCACCGGTCGCTGCGGGTGACCGGACACGGGGAACGAGCGGTCTCACGTCCGGCTGGTATCACCGGTCGGTGGCCGCCGGCTCTGCCCGCGTACCCCACCGGACCGGGGTGAGCGGCTCTCGAAGGCGTGTACCCGGCGGGCGACGGCGAGGGCGGTCACAGCGGCCACGACCCCGATGTAGAGCCCGTACGGCAGCAGCGCACCGCCCGAGCAGAGTGGCCAGGCCAGCGGCAGGCCGGGTCCCGTGGCGACGTCCCGCACGAAGTGCAGCAGGACGCCGACGGCGACGCCGGTCGCCGCGGTGCGCAGCCGCCGGGAGAGGGCGGCGACGACAAGCAGCACCAGCACCGTGATCAGCGAGTGGGTGACCGGGCGCCCACCCGGCGAGCTGGCCAGCGCGCCCCACAGGTACAGCGGCAGGTGGTCGACGTCGATCGCGACCGCGCCGAGCAGGACCCAGCGCAGGTCCAGCCGGCGTCGCGCCCAAGGGGACGCGGCGAGGAAGAGCCAGGCCGTGAGCAGGTGAGCGGGCTCGTCGAGCAGACCGACCACCGGCAGCGGCCAGGGCCGGATCGCCGCGGCCGAGTCCAGGAGGCCGATTGCCAGCAGCGCCAGGGTCGGCGTTACGGCCCGCTTGGTCCAGCGGGCACGCGGCATGGTCACGCCGTCGATCCTGCCTGGGTGCCGCGAACCGCCGGACGCCGGCCGTCGCGCGATGGCCTCGGGACATCGGCGTGGTAACCGGCGACCCCGTGCGTCACCTCTCCCGATGGGTGCGCGCCGTCCCCGGCTCGCGACTCCGCCCCTGTTCACCGACCGAGAGGATGCAGGTGGTCCACGGCGCAACCTCCCCGCCGTTCGTTTCGTCGAGGCGTGGCGTGTCCGGCGGCCCGGGCATCGAGCTGGCGGAGACCCGCGACCCGGAGCGCTGGGCGGTCGCCGCGCACGCATCCGGTTCGACGGTGACGCCGTTCCACTCGTACGGCTGGCTCGACCTGGCGGCACGCATGACCCGGACGAGGTTCACGGCGTTGATCGCGTGCGTCGACGGGGTTGACGTCGGGGTGGTGCCCTGGCTCTCCCGCACACGGGGCCCGGTCACGACGGTGAACTGGCTGCCTTTCCCCTACGTGGGCCCGCTGATCCCATTGGAGCACCTGTCCGGAGTGCTCCGGGCGCTGCGCAGGCTGGCCAGGCGTCGCCGAGCGGTGGTCTCGCAGTTCGGCTTCTCGCCGCTCGCAGCGGTGGGCCGCGATGACCTCGAGGGGCACGGCTTCGCCGTCACGCAGGACGGCACCTACGTCGTGGACACCTCCCAGGACGTCTCCCGGCTGTGGGCCGGGCTCGAGGGACGTGCCCGCACCAAGGTGCGCAGGGCCGAACGCGCCGGTGTGGTCCTGGCCGCAGCGGACGATCCGGAGGAGGTCCTGGCGCGCGTCGTCCGGGAGGCCTTCTCCGCCCGGGGGATGTCTCCCGGCTACACGGGTGACTTCCCGCCCCGGGCCTCTGACCTGGCGCGGTGCGGACTGAGGGTGCGCTGGGCCGTCGCGCGCCGGGGCGACGACGACGTCGGCGCGCTGGTGACACTCGGTCTGGGCACAGCGGGTCAGGTCTGGCAGGGAGGCGTCCTCCCGCAGCACCGCTCCACCCATGCGAACACGCTGCTCCACTGGGACAGCATCCGGTGGGCCAGCGAGAACGGACTGCACACGCTGGACCTCGTCGGACTGCCGGACGAGGGCATCGAGCGGTTCAAGAGCCAGTTCGGCGGCGTGCGGCGGACCTACCCGGTGCTGCAGCGCAGCGTTCCCGGTTGGTTCCGCCTGCAGCGCTTGGCGGTACGTGGGGGAAAGGGATGACCACCCTCGGGGGATCGGTGCCGTTCCTGCGCACGGCCCTGGACAAGGCCCACCGCTTCCGGACGGACGTGTCCGAGGTCGCTGCTCGGCGTGGTCTGGCGGCTGCGCTCGGGACCGCGGCCACCCTCTCCGTGGGCAGCGCACGACGAGCCGGCGCCTACCTCCTCGAGACGGCGGTCGACCTCAAGCTGGGAACCACCACGCGCGGCATGGTCAAGAACGAGCGCGTGCTCACGGCCTCGGCCGGTGCGGACGGTCACGTCTACCAGCCGGTGCCGGTGCGCAAGTTCCGCAGGATCCTCGCGGCCACCACCCTGCGGCCGGGTGACACCACGTTCCTCGACCTGGGTGCGGGGCGCGGACGTGCCCTGCTGCTGGCCGCCGACGCGGGCTTCCGGCGTGTCGTCGGCATCGAACTGGACCCCGGTCTGGCTGCGGACGCTCGGCGCAACCTCGCCCGTCACGCCCAGCGGCGTTCGGCGGGAGCCGGGTCGGTCCCGACGTCCTCGGTGCTGTGCCACGACGCCGTCGACGTGGTCCTGCCTTCCGGGCCGGTCCTGGTCTTCCTCTACAACTCCTTCGGACCCTGGACGCTGCGCCGGGTCCTCGAACGGATCGAGGAGTCGGTCCGGCACGACCCGCGGCTGGTGCAGCTCGCCTATCACAACCCGGTGCACGCCGAGGTCGTCGAGGCGCGTCCGGCCTTCGTGCGCACGGCGGGCGGCCGGGACTGGGCCCTGTTCACCGTCGCGCGGCGCGCTCTCCTGCTCGAGCCGGCCGGACGCGGCTGATGCTCGACCAGGGAGGGCTCGTCGAGCCGGTGCAGTGCCAGCAGCCCGGTGACCGCGCAGCGGAGATCGGGGGGCCGTCCGCTGGTCTCGTCGTCGAAGCCGTCTCCCGCCGGGACGTCGTCGGCGTGCTGCCCGAGTGGCGGGACCTGCACCGCCGGGTGGGCACCTGGTCGCCGTTCAGCGACCCGGACGCCCAGCTCGCCTGGTGCGAGCTGTTCGTGCCGAGCGGGCACGAGTGCATCCTCACCGTGAGACGCACGACGACCCGTGAGCTGGTGGCCGTCCTCCCGCTGTTCCAGGCGCGGCTGGGCGCGGGTCGCCTGGGCGTCCGAGCGCTGCAGCCCTTCGGGACGCTGCACGAGCCGTTGCTGCACGAGCTGCCCGAGCTGCTGGTGGACCCCGCCTGCGCCCGCCGCGTCCTCGCGGCGACGGTCGCCTGGCTGGCCGCTCGCCGGGACTGGGACTGGGTGGAACTCCCCCTGGGACAGGACCAGGCGTGGTTCGAGGCGCGCTGGGCAACCGACGCGGGCCTGGCCCCAGCCGTCGTGGTGCACAAGGAGGTGGTGCCCACCGTCGTGCTCGAACTGCCCTCGTCGGGTGAGTCGCCTGTCCTCAAGCGGAACCTCCGCGAGAGCCTGCGGCGCAGCCGCAACCGGGTCAAGCGGCTCTCCGGGGACTGGACGGTCGACTGCGTCGGCCCGGACGACGCGCGCTGGGACCACGCCGTCGACGACCTCCGCAGCCTGCACCGTGCCCGCGCGGGGATGGACGGCGTGGTGGCCCACGACGACGTCTTCGCTGGCACGTCCCAGGTGGCGCTGGTGCACGCCGTGGCCCGGAGCAGTGCCCGTGCCCGGCCTCGGGTCTTCCGTCTCCTGCGGGACAGGACGGCGGTGGCAGCCCTGCTCACCTTCGACTGCGGCGACCGCACGTGGTTGTCCGTCTCGGGTGTGGCCGCGGAGCACTGGGGGCTCGGTGCGGTGACCCTCCTGCAGTGGGAGGCCGTCCAAGAGGCCGCCCGGGCCGGACGACGGACGGTCTGCTTCCCGACCGGCGTGGACACCGCCAAGCTGCGCTGGGGCGGGGACGTGCGGGTCAGTCACGTGTTCGTGCTGGTCAACCCGAGGCGCCGGTCGAGGACGTGGTTCCACGCCTACTGGCTGGTGCGCAGTCTCCGCTACGTGAGGAGGCTGGAGGGCCGGTCCACGGTCCGGCATTCCCGGAGCGGCAGCGCATGAGGACGCGGATCTGCGTCGTGGGTCCCGGGTTCCACTTCCTCGGTGGGGTCTCGGTGTACACGTGCACGCTGGTCCGGGCCCTGCGCGAGGACTACGTCACCTCAGCGCTGCTCATCCGCCGGCTGCTGCCCCGCCGGCTCTACCCGGGCGCCGCCCGGGTCGGGGACCGGTTGACCAGCCTGGACTACGAGGGAGTTCCGCACTTCGAGGGGGTCGACTGGTGGTGGGGCCGCAGCCTCGTGCAGGCCCTGGGCTTCCTCCGCCGACAGCGCCCCGAGGTGCTCGTCCTGCAGTGGTGGACCGCCGCGGTGGGACACACCTACCTGCTGCTGGCCCTGCTGGCCCGGCTCCGCCGGGTGCCCGTGCTGCTCGAGGTGCACGAGGTGCAGGACCCGGGCGAGGCCGGGAAGGCCGGGCTGCTCAGCCGCTACGGACGGCTGGTCCTCCGTGCCCTGCTCCGCCTGACCTCCGGCGTGCTGCTGCACCACGAGGCGGACCGGGAGGCCCTCGAGACCGCCGGCTTCAGACTCGCCGGCACGCGCACGGCCGTGGCGCCGCACGGACCCTACGACCACCTGGCAGCCGTTGCCGCGACAGCGCCTCCCGAGTTCGCCGAGGACCCCCTGACCGTCCAGGTCGCCGAGGGCGAGTGCCGCGACGTCCTCTCCTTCGGCCTGATCCGTCCCTACAAGGGGCTGGAGGACCTGGTCGAGGCGTTCAGCGGGCTGCCGCGACCGGTGGCCGAGCGCCTGGTGCTCACCGTCGTCGGCGAGACGTGGGAGGGGTGGGACGAGCCGCTGCGGCTGCTGGCGGACTCTCCACACCGCGACCGGGTGCGTGTGGTCAACCGCTACGTCAGCGACGCGGAGGCCGCGTTCGTCTTCGCCGAGGCCGACGTCCTGGTGCTGCCCTACCGGAGGGCGTCCTCGAGCGGCCCCCTGCACATCGCCCTCGCCCAGGGCCTCGAGGTCGTGGTGTACGACCTGCCCGCCCTGCGGGCGGTCACCTCCGGGTACGACGGTGTCCGGGTCGTCCCGGGCGGCGACGTGGCGGCGCTGCGCGCCGCTCTGGAACGGGTGGCCGGGCAGCCACGCCGGCGGTTCGAGCCGGCGGGGGACTGGCGACGCACGGTCGAGGCCTACCGGGAGCTGCTCGCATGACGTTGCTGCAGTCCCGGTCGCCGCGGGCGGCGGACCCGGCACCGGCCCCTGCTCCCACCGCCGCGCCGACCGGCCCGGTCGTCCTGCCCGTGGTCGCCTGGCTGATCGCCGCGGCCGAGGTGCTCGTCGTCGCCGCCAGCTACCGGGTGGCGCGCGACGGCGGCTCACCGACGCTCTACTACGGCGTCTTCTGGATGGGGATGCTGGTCATGGTCGCGCCGTTCGCGGCCGTCCTGCTCTCCGCGGGCGCCTCCGCCCGGGCGCGGACCGTCGCGGTCGTGTCCTTCGGCGTCGTCACCTACGTGCCCAAGTTCCTGCGCAATCCCTACGGGCCGACGTACCACGACGAACCGCCCCACTACCGGGCCGTCGAGGACCTGCTCGCCTCGCGGGAGCTCTACGAGCAGAACCCGCTGATCCAGATCATCGGCGACTTCCCCGGGCTGCACATCGTCACGGCCACCGTGACGGGGCTGACGGGCCTGCCGGTGTGGGGGGCGGCCAGCGTGGTCCTGCTGATGGCACACGTCGCCGCCGTCGTCGCGGTCCTCGTGCTCGGCCGGATGCTGCTGCCCGACCCCCGGGCCGCGGGCCTCGGGGCGGTGGTCTACGGGCTCAACCCGAGCTACCTGTACTTCGACACCCAGTTCTCCTACGAGTCACTGGCGGTCTGCTTCTTCCTCTGGGTGCTCACCCTCACCGTCGGCGCCGTCCGGACGACGGAGTCCCCCAGGGCGCTGCGGCTGGCCGGCGCCGTCGTCCTCGTCCTCGCCTGCATCACCACCCACCACCTGACCACCCTGGTGCTCATCGTCCTGACCGGGGTCGTCCTCGCCACGCACACCGTCGTCCGACGGCTGGACCCGGCGGCCCGCGGCCAGTGGCGACCCTGGGCCCTCGTCCTGGGCGCCGCAACGGTCGGCTTCACCCTGTGGGTGCTCACCGTCGCCGACACCACGTGGTCCTATCTGGTCCCCTACGCGGAGAAGGCGTTCGGCAGCCTCTCCCAGCACGCAACCGGCGAGGAGAGCCAGCGCACCCTGTTCGCCGGCAGCGTGCAGCCGCTGTACGAGCGGCTGCTCGGCATGGCCGCCCCGCTGTTCCTGGTGGCCGCCTTCCTCGCCGTCCTCTGGCGCACCCGGCTGCTCGCGGGCTGGTCCCACCGCCGGACGGCGCTCGGCCTGACCGCGGTCGGGGGCCTCTACTTCGCGTCGCTGCCGCTGCTGTTCACACCCGAGGGTTACGAGGGGACGCGGCGCAGCTGGGCCTTCACCTATGTCGGTGTCGCCGTGGTCGTGGCCGCGGCGCTGGCCCTCCTGCTGTGGCGGGACCCGCGGCGACGCTGGGCGACCGGGGCCGTCGCGGTCGTCCTGGCCGCCGTCATGGTGGGCAACACCGGCGCCGGGCCCAACGACGCCTACCGGTTTCCCGGCCCCTACCAGCTCGGGTCGGCCCCTCGGTCCCTGACGCCCGAGGTCATCGCGCTGGCGGAGGAGTTCGGCCGTCGCCATCCGGACGCACGCACGGTCTCCGACCGCTACACCAACCAGGCCCTGGTGGCCTACGGCGACGCGGTCAGCGCCCAGCCGGGGCCGGGCTTCCGGGTGTGGGACCTGTTCTTCGAGGCCGGCCCCCCGGACCCCTACCTGGTGCACGAGCTGGACACCAGCGACTTCGCCTACCTGGTCGTCGACGAGCGGCTGTCCCGCTACGTACCGGCCGAGGGCACGTACTTCTCCCGTGAGGGCGAGCCGACCATCCGGGGCGACGAGCCCTACGACCCCGACGCCCGGCAGTCGCAGGTGCCGCAGGAGGCGCTCGACCGGTTCGAGGCCGCGCCCTGGGCGACCAAGGTGCTCGCGACGACGAACTACTCGGTGTACCGGCTCGACTTCACCTCGGTCGGCACTCCTCAGTGCGACCAGCCCGGCTGCGAGGTGGCCGGCCCGTGACCGTCGACCTGCAGACCCGCCAGCAGGTCGGCTCCGCGCCCGGTGACCTGTCGCTGGCCCTCACGGCTTGTCTGCTGCTCGCCGTGGCCGCCACCGCGCTGGGCCTGCCGGCCGTGGTCCGGACGCCGCTCGCGCTGCCCGGTGTGCTCCTGGCCCCCGGGTACGCGTGGCTGTCGCTGGCCCGTTGGCGCACCGGGCAGCCGGCCCGCACGCCCCCGGCACTGGTCTTGGCGCTCGTGCTGAGCCTGGCCCTCCTGCCGCTCGTGGGCGTCTCCGTCGGCGCCGTGGGGGCCCCGGTGTCGCCGGTCAACGTCGGCATCGGGCTCCTGGTGCTCACCCTGCCGCCGACCGCCTGGGTGCTGCTGGTCCGGCCCGCGCACCCTGGGGCGAGGGTCGCCGTCCCACCGTTCCCGTCGTGGCGGCAGACTGCCCGGCGCCTGACCCCGACGGTGCTGTCCGTCGGGGTGTTCGCGGCCGTGGTGGCCTGGTCGGCCTCCTGGCAGGAGCGACCCGACAGCGGCCCCTACGCACAGTTGGCCTATGCGGGCGAGCTGGCCGACCTCACCGGCCCGGTCGACGTCCGGCCGGAGGAGCCGATCACCCTACCGCTGCAGCTGGCGCGCAGCGACGGGCAGCCGTGGTCGGGCCTGGTGACCGTCGCCGTCGACGGTCGGGCCCAGGACGCGCAGACCGTGCGCGTCGCGGCCGACGACGTCGTCTCGCTGCAGGCCACGGCACCTCCGGAGCCGGGCCAGCACGATGCGACGGTCAACGCCGTCAGCGATGAGACCGGTGAGGAGCTCAGCTTGACGCTGCGCCTGCAGGTGGGGGAGCCGTGAGCACCACCCCGGTCCGGTCCGCCGTCCGCGGGGGCGTGCGCGGCGTGGTCACTCGCACGATGTCGAAGACCTTCTACCGCAACAGCCTGCTGATCTTGGCCACCCAGGCGGTCACCTCCGTCGTCGGTTACCTGTTCTGGGCGCTCACCGCGCGGGACAGCGGTCCCGCGGTCACCGGCCTGTCGGGCAGCCTGGTCAGCGCTGTGCACGCGACGGCGCTGGTCGCCAGCACCGGGGTGGTCGTGGGCAGCATCCCGCTGCTCGCCCAGGCCGCCGACGTGCGCACCCGGCGTGCCAACGCCGTCGCTGCCTGCGTCGCCGTCGCACTGCTGTCCCTGGCCGGCGGCGTGGTCCTGGTGACCGTCGTCCCCCGGCTGGTCGGTTCCCTGGAGCCGGCCGCGGAGTCGGGGCTGGCGCTCGCGCTGGTCGTCCTGGTGGTCAGCACCGGCGTCGGGCAGTTCATCGACGTCTTCGCCCTGGCCGTGCACCGAACACCGGTCATGCTGTGGCGCGGCGGGCTCGCCGGGGTCGCCCGGTTGCCGGTGTTCCTGCTGCCGGGTGCGGCGACCCTCGAGCTGCTGATCTGGGCGCACGCCCTGGCCACCGTCGCTGCCGACGTGGTCGCGCTGCTGGTGCTGCGCCCGCGCGGCGCGCTCGAGCACCTGCGCCGGGCGATCCCGTCGGTCTGGGGACGGCGGCGCTTCTACACCGGCCACCACGTGACGAGCCTGGGGGCGGCCGGTGCTGTGTACCTGCTGCCCGTGGTCGTGCTGTCCCGGCTCGGACCGGAGGCGGCGGGCTACTTCTACCCGACCTGGCTGCTCGGTGCGCTGTTCTTCACCGTCAGCCCCGCGGTGGCCAACGCCTACATGGCACGGTCGGGCGCGGACGGATCGGCGCTGCACTCGTCGGTCCGGTCGGCCGTCGTCCTGGTCCTGGTGCTGCTGGCCGTGCCGCTGCTGGTGGTGGCCGTCGCCCCCGGGGCGGTGCTGTCGCTGCTCGGGCCCGGCTACGCCGAGCGGGGTCGGGTGCTGCTGTGGGTGCTGGCCCTCTCGGCCGTACCGGACGCCGTCACCAACATCGCCGTGGCGGCACTGCGCGTCCGAGGTCGGCTGCGCACCGCCGCGGTGCTCAACACGGGCATGTCCGTGCTGGCCCTCGTCGCGGCCGTCCCGCTGCTCGCCTGGCTCGGCATCGCCGGCGGCGGGGTGGCGTGGCTGCTGGCCCAGACCGCCGGCGCCCTCGCCGTCCCCTTCCTGCTGCGCCGCCCGCGCGTCCCGGCGGAGGGGTGAGGCGGTGCGCATCCTGCAGGTCAGTGACGCCTTCCCCCCAGCGCTGGGTGGGCTGGAGCGCTACGTCGCCTTGCTCAGCCGGCAGCAGGCCGCGGACGGCGACGAGGTCGTCGTCGCCACCCTCGACTTACCCGGGGCGCCGGCCGAGGAGGTGGTGGACGGCTACCGGGTGCTGCGGCTGCGCGGGCTGACCCGGCACCTGCGCCGCTTCTCCAGCGACCCCGGGCACCACTTCCACCCCACCGTGCCCGACCCCGCGCTGGTCCGCCGCCTGCAGCGGGTCGTCGACGAGCTGCGCCCCGACGTCGTGCACGCCCATGGCTGGATCCTGGAGTCGGTCGTCGCGCTGCGCCGACCGCCGCCCACCGCCCTGGTGGCCACGCTGCACGAGTACGGGGCGGCCTGCGTGCGCAAGACCTACACCCAGACGCGGACCGGGTGCCCGACCGGGCCCCGGCTGCTGCGCTGCACCGCCTGCTCCCGGGAGGTGTACGGGTTGCCCAAGGCGGCGCTGCTGAGCACCGGGCTGCGGGCGATGTGGCCACTGCACGCCCGCGTGGACCGGTGGATCGCCATCAGCGGGCAGGTGGCCCGCGACAACCGGCCGGGCATGGGCGGAGGCGCCGACCGCGTCGACGTCGTTCCCACCTTCGTGCAGGACGACGTCGCCGCCCTGGCCCGCATCCCGCTCACCCTCGACGTCCCGGACGAGCCGTTCCTGCTCTTCGTCGGTGCGATGGGCCCGCACAAGGGGCTCGACGTGCTGCTCGAGGCACGCGAGCTCATGCGCCGTCCCGCGCCGCTGGTCGTCCTCGGCACGCCGCGGGCCGACGCCCCCGACCTGGACCGGCCCGGCGTCGTGCTGCACACCGACGTGCCCCACGACCAGGTCATGGCGGCGTGGGCGGCCGCGGCCGTCGGCGTCGTGCCGTCGGTGTGGCCCGAGCCGTTCGGGCAGGTCGCCGTCGAGTGCCTGGCCGCCGGCACCCCGGCCGTGGTGTCGGCGACCGGCGGTCTCGGGGAGATCGTGCGGGACGGCGTCGAGGGGCTGCTCGTCCCGCCCGCCGACCCCCGCGCGCTGGCCGCTGCCCTGGACCGGGTGCTCGGCGACGACGCGCTGCGGGCTCGGCTCGCCGCCGCCGCGCCGGCCCGCGCGCGCAGGTACGAGCTGGGCCGGGTGCTGCCGGCGATCCGGCGCACCTACGACCGGGCCCTGGCCTCCCGTGCGGAGGAGATCCGTGGCTGAGCACCGGCCGCTGCGTGTCAGCCTCGTCGTCCCGCGCTACCTGCCGCACCTGGGCGGGATCGAGAACCACGTCGCGGCGCTGGCGGTGCGGCTGGCCGACCGCGGGCACGCGGTCACCGTGGCCACCCAGGTGGAGGCCGACGTCTCGCTGTCCCGCCGGGAGGTGGACCCGCACGGGGTGGTCGTCCGCCGCTTCCCCTCGGTCGGGCGGTGCCGGGGGCAGGGGCTCTCCCCAGCGCTGTGGGCCTGGGTGCGTCGCGGGGCCGACCGCGCGGAGGTCGTGCACCTGCACAACTTCCACGCCCTCACCACGCTGCCGGCGCTGGCGGCGGCCCGTTCGCCGGTGGTGTTCACCCCGCACTATCTGGGGCCGGGGGAGGGGGTGATCGAGGAGCTGGTGCACCGCGGCTACGCCGCCGCCGTGCGCCGGGTGCTGTCGAAGGTGAGGCGGGTCGTCTGCACCACCCCGTCAGAGGCCGCGTTGTTCGCCCGGTACGTGGGCGCCGGCGAGCGGTGCGTCGTCGTCCCCAACGGGGTCGACGCCGCGGCGATCCGGGCCGCACAGCCCGTGCCGACGGACGGTGGCCGGCTGGTCGTCGCCGCCGGCCGCCTCGAGGAGTACAAGCAGCCGCAGCGGGTGCTCGAGGCCCTGCCCCTCCTGCCCGGGTACCGGCTGGCCGTCGCGGGCGCCGGCCCGATCGAGCCGACGCTGCGCCGACGGGCCGACGAGCTGGGCGTGACCGACCGGGTGCTGTTCTGCGGCCGGCTGTCCACGGCCGAGCTGTACCGCTGGTACCGGGTGGCGGACGTCGTGGTGTCGCTGAGCCGCCGGGAGTGCTTCGGGCTCACCGTCGCCGAGGGACTGGCCGCTGGTGCCGCCGTCGTCGCCAGCGACATCGGGCCGCACCGGGACGTCGTGGCGCTGGCCGGGGCCCCGTCCTCGAGCCTGGTCCCCGTCGACGCGCCGCCGTCCCAGGTCGCCGCGGCGATCGCCGCGGCCCGACGGCCACCACGGATCGCGCTGCCCGACTGGGACGACGTCACCGGGGCGACGCAGGCCTGTTACGAGCAGGTGCTGCGCGCGGGCGACTGAAGCGACCCCCAGGCGGACGGAGCCGGGGGTGGACGACGAGACCGGGGCCCGCCCCGGGGAGGGGGAACAGAACCGTGCACCACCGGCTGCAGCACGTCGCCCGGGTCGTGGGCCGACGGGCCCTGGACCGGCTCAACGCCGCTGTCCCGAAGCGGGAGCAGCTCCTGCTGAACCTCTATCCCGACACCGACGCATCGCTACCGCCTCTGCTGGAGGCCTGCCGGGACGTCGAGGGGAGGGTCGTCGTGCTGCTCACCCACCCCGCGAACGCGGTCGCCACCCGGGTGCGGGAGGTGCTGGGCGCGCGGGTGCGGGTGTACCGCCGCGGGTCGTTCGGGGCGGTCTGGCAGTACCTGCGGTCGAGGTCTGTCGTCCTCACCCATCCGGTCTACGACAGCGCCCGGCTGGCCCGCCGGCAGACCGTGGTGAACGTCTGGCACGGGATGCCGATCAAGGCGATCGGCCGCCTGGACGGGCGCCAGGACGTGGTCCTCGCCGACTGGACGCTGGCCAGTTCGGGTTTCTACCGCCCGCTCCTGGCCGAGGCGCTCGGCGTCCCGCCGGAGAGCGTGGTGGTCCTGCACTCACCTCGCATCGAGCACCTGTGCCAGGGGCACGCGGACGTGTGGGAGCGGGTGGCTGTCGACCGCTCGGCGTACGACCGGGTGTTCGTGTGGATGCCGACGTTCCGCGGGCGGGAACCCGAACGCGGCGGAGGAGGAGTGTCCAGCGCCCCCCTGCTGTCCCCGGATGGCGCCGCCCGGCTCGGGGAGCTGCTCGCCCGGCGCCGGTGCCTGCTGGTGCTGCGGCGGCATCCCTACGAGGCTCGTGCTGTCCCGCTGTCGGTCCCCGGCGTCCTGGAGCTCACCGACACGGTCCTCGAGGCCGCGGGCGTCGGCATCTACGAGGTCCTCGCCGAGGCCGACGCCCTGGTCACCGACGTCTCGTCGGTGTGGCTGGACTTCCTGCTGCTGGACCGGCCGATCGTCATCTGGTTCCCGGACCTCGACGCGTACACCGCCGACCGCCCGCTGCTGCTCGATCCGTACGAGACGTGGACGCCGGGGCCGCCGCTGGCCGACGAGGACGACCTGCTGGCCGCCCTGGACGCCGTCGCGACCGGCGAGGACCCCTTCCGGCTGCGGCGGCGGCAGGTGCGGGAGCTCCTCATGAGCGCGAGGAGCGGGGGCCTGGCCACGCGGGTCCTCGCCTTCGCCGGGGTCCGCCGCCCCCCGTCCGCTTCCTGATGTGGTCCGGGGGGGGGGGGGGGGGGGGGGGGGGGGGGGGGGGGGGGGGGGGGGGGGGGGGGGGGGGGGGGGGGGGGGGGGGGGGGGGGGGGTGAGCGTCAGCGGGGGACGGCGCGGATCCGCTCGATGGTCGCGGTGGTGGAGATGGACGGCGTCCGAGGCAGGTAGACCACCTGGCAGATGTCGTTCAGGTGGTCGAAACGGTCGCGCCAGTCGTCGCCCATCACCAGGACGTCGGCCCCCGCCGTCTCCAGGTAGGCGCGCTTGTCCTCGAGCGACTCCTCGAAGAAGGTCGCGTCGACGCACTGCAGGGCGTTGATGATCCGGCGCCGCTCGTGCTCCGGGTAGACCGAGGCCCGGCCCTTCTTCGCCAGGTTGAGCCGGTCGGTCGAGACCCCCACTGTCAGGTTCGCCCCGCAGGCCCGTGCTCGTTCCAGGATGGACAGGTGACCGACGTGGAAGACGTCGAAGGTCCCGAACGTGACCACCCGTGGGTGTCGCAGGTGTGCCGTCGCCTGCTCGATCGTCCTCATGGTGCAACTCCGCCTCGTCGATTCGTCGACCCGTCGGTGTTCTCGTGCGTGCTGGGTCACCCGCCGGAGACCTTCCACGAGACGCGTGAGAAGGCGACCGAGCCGCTGTTGCCGCTGCTGCGCAGGTGCACTTGCACCGCCTCGGCTTCCGCAGGCGGCGCCCCTCCGACGATCAGCCAGTGCCACTCGTCGGCACCCGACGGCAACGGGTAACTGCTGGTGTTGGCCAGCCACTCCCCGTCGCCGTCAAACCAGCTGAGCGTCACGTCATTGACTCCGGTGACGTCGGCACCGCGCGCCTGCACGCTCACCGTCCACCGCTGCCCCGGGCGGACCGGCTGCGCGGGCACCGTGTACCAGGAGGTGACGCCGTCGCGCTGGGCTCGGGTCCCCGTGAACACCAGCGCGTTGTCCCCCGAGACGCCCTGTCCGCGCTTGATCCGCGCCGAACCGGTGGGCTTCCACGGCGTCCAGCCGGCGGCGTGCTGGCCGTCGCCCACCAGCAGGCTGAACCGGCCGTTGAAGGGCTGCGCGCTCAACGTGCCGGCGAAGGCGGCGGAGACGACGGCCAGCGCCGGCTTGGGGCTGCCGTCGGTGCGGAGCAGGCCGAAACCGACCTCGGCGCCGGGCAGGTCCTCCGGTACCCCACCCCGACGGAAGTCGTAGAGGGTCCACGGGGCCGCGGGCGGCAGGCCGGCCTCCCGGGCAGCGGTCTGCACGACGCGGTACCAGGCGGCCTGGTCGGCCTCGTCGAGCGCCCGGCCGGGGGAGCCCGGCCCCTCCGGCCGGCTGGACAGCCCTGCCTCACCGACGATCAACGGCGCGGGGGCGACGGCCGCCGCAGCCCGGCGGAAGGTGCTGTACGCCAGGCCCGGGTCGCCGTAGTAGTGCAGGCTGAACAGGTCGGGCGGCGCGCCGGTGAGGGCCTCTCGCAGGGTCGCCAGGCCGTCGACACCGAGCCGGCCGCTGGTGGAGACGGTGACCGGCGTGGTCGGCAGCAGGTCGTGCAACAGCCCGATCTGGTCGCGGGCCCAGGCCATGGCCTGCGGGTTGGACGGATCGATCTCGTTCTGGACCTCCACCACGGCGATCCGCGGGTCCTCGCCCGATGCGGACAGCAGGGACGCCGTCCACGTGCGGCTGCCCTCGAGGTCGGCGTAGTCGCTCCAGTAGTCGAACAGGGTCAGCTGCACGTGCAGGCCGTGTCGTGAGGCGAGGTGCAGCGCCGTCTCCAGCCGGTCGCGCATGCCCGGCTCGACCGCCGGGAAACCGAAGGCCGAGGGGAAGACGATGAGGCGGACCATCTCCGCGCCGGTGTCGGCGATTCGGTGCAGGTCCCGGTCGAGGACCTCCTCGGACCACTCGGTCCACATGCGCTCCCACGGGGAGCCCGAGGGGTAGTAGTTCACCAGCCGCAGCGAGGCGGCCACGTGCGCCGCGTTCTCCTGTCGCACCGCAGCGATCGGTGGCACCCCGGCCGGACCGAGGGGGAGGGTCGGCGCCCGGCCTTGTTCAGCGACGTGCCGCTCGACCCTCGAGGTGCCCCGGGCCCCCATGAGGTCTCCAGGGAGCAGGGCGAACAGGGTGGTCAGCACGGTCAGCAAGGCCAGCAGGGCCGCCATCGGCGGGTGAGGAACAAGACCTCGCGCAGGAGGCGGCGCCCCCGGGAGGGCGGCCGTCGCGGCGCTCACCGCGGCGTCCGAGGAGCCGGGGAGTCCGCCATACGACCGTGCGCTGCCGGGTCGTGTGGGGTCGCTTCCCAAAGGAGTCGGACGCTCCTACGGTCCTGCAGGTCCCCCTCGTCGGGGACGGCCCACCAGGGCGTCCGTCGCCCCGCCCGGAACCCCGACCGCCGGGGTGGGCGGGGGACGGGTGGACACGACGACGCCCGGCCCAGCCGAAGTCCTGCACCCCCCGGAGCTCCGCCATGACCCTGCCGACCTCCCGTGCACCGTCCGCCCCGACCCCCGGCGAGGCGATCCGCCTCTCCGTCGTCATGCCCGTGCTGAACGAGGAGCGCACCTTGCGGCTCGCGCTCAACCGGCTCGTGCACACCGATCTCCCGTGTCCGCTGGAGGTGATCGTCGTCGACGACGGCAGCACCGACGGCACCTGGGACCTGCTGACCGCGTTCCGGTGCGCGCACGGGGAGGTCGTCCTCTGCCGGCACGAGCGCAACCGCGGCAAGGGTGCCGCCGTCCTCACCGGGCTGGACGTCGCCACCGGCACGCACGCGCTGGTCTTCGACGCCGACCTCGAGTACGACCCCGAGGACATCCGCCGCATGCTGCAGCCGGTGATCGAGGGGCGGGCCGCCACCGTCTACGGCACGCGGCTCTTCGGCCGGGACACCGTCTACCAGTCCTTCTGGTTCGCCTTGGGCAACCGGGCGACGACGCTGGCCGCCAACGTCCTCTACGACGCGGCGATCAGCGACCTGCACACGTGCCTGAAGCTGCTGCCCCTGCCGCTGCTGCGCAGCCTGGACCTCGACGAGCAGGGCTTCGGCCTGGACACCCAGATCACCGCGCGGATGCTGATGAGCGGCGTCCGCCCGTACGAGGTGCCCATCAGCTACAACAGCCGCACCCGTGAGGAGGGCAAGAAGATCGGCTGGAAGCACGGGGTCGAGTCGATCGCCATCCTGCGCCGGGAGCGAGCCGCCGCCCGCCGCCGGCCCACCTGGATGCAGGTCAGCCGGGACGTCGCCCGGTTCCAGCGAGGGCAAGCCGTTGAGCGGCTGATCGCCATGGAGGAGGCGCGCATCGCCGCCCGCCTGGTCGCGCGGCTCGCCGGGGCCGACCCGCGGGTCGACGTCGTGGCCCGGGCCGAGGCCGGCGCCTGAGCGCACGGTGTCGGACCCAGTGGCGGTCCCGGGTGCACATCTGCGGGCACCCGGGACCGTCACAGGCGGCCGCGGCATCGGGATCAGGGACGCCGCGACCAGGGGCGCCGGGACCCGGGGGGAGATCCCGGCTGCCCCCGATCGGGGACAGCTGATGGGCGGAGGGGCCCCCACGCAGTCGGCAACCGGGAGTCCGGGGTCTGGCTCGGCACACCCAGGAGACGTGCGCCACCGCCGGTTACCACGGCACTCCCCGGGCCGGCCCGACGAGGCGGTCGGTGCCGGCCTGCCGTCAGCAGTGCGGTGCGACGGCTGCGTACAGGTCGTGCAGTCGCACCGGGTAGGGGTGGCGGACCTCGTGAGCGGGCACGTCGGCGAGGGCGCGGGTGAGCAGGAGCAGCTCCCGTTCGCGCGCCGTCTCCAGCAGCGGGTTGACGCGGTCGGGAAAGGCGTAGCGGAACTCCTGGTAGGCGGTGGTCAGTGCCGCTCGCTCGAAGGCCTGCGAGCTCACCATGCGCCGCGCGACCTCTCCCGCGCCCGGCGGCACGACCTGGGTGCCGCCCTCCCGGCCCACGACGGGCAGGATGACCCGGTCGAGCGGAGCCCGACCCCGCCGCACGCGGGAGCCGAACAGCAGCGTCGGGTCGACGGGGCCCACACCCTGCCAGCGCCATGCACCGTCCGTTGCGAGCCTGTGCAGCGCGGGCACCGGCCGCGTACGCAGGCCGTCCAGTCCCGGGACGGCGCGGTACAGCCGCTGGTACAGCCGCCAGGCCCGCAGCCGGGCCCGCTGCTGCGGCTCGATCCGGGCCCTGTACTGCGGCAGCTGGCGGAGGTGCCAGTCCCAGATGCGGGCGATGCCCGAGCAGCCGTACATGCCCGGCGGGTCGCGGCGGACGACCGTCCACTCGTCGGAGACGTAGTCGGCTTCCGCCGCCATGAGGGGCAGGAGGGTCTCGGTCTTTCCGCCCTTCTGCCACCCCGTGACCAGGACGCCCCGGCCGCGGAACACGAACGACGCCGCGTGCAGGAGCACGTGGTCCCGACGCAGGAGGTGGAGGCCGAGGATCGGGATGAGCAGCGGAACGCGGTCGATGCCGCGTTCGCACACGATCTCGTCGCTGTCACCGAGCCGGTCGACATCCACCCGCGCCCGTCGGCCCCGAGCGTCGAGCAGGTAGAAGTGCTCGTCGTCGAAGCCGACTCTCTGCAGGCCGAGCAGGCGCAGCGACCCGGTGACCGACAGCTCGTCGGTGAACCGGACGGTGACGTCCGGCTTGCCCTCCGGCGGGCGAGCCGGTGCCCCGAGCTCGTGCACCACGGCCTCCCGCACTCGTGTGGGAGCGCCGTGCAATCGGATCCGGACGAGGCCGTGCACGTCGTGGTCCGTGGCGTCGTGGTCTGTGGCGTCGTGGTCTGTGGCGTCGTGGTCTGTGGCGTCGTGGTCTGTGGCGTCGTGGTCTGTGGCGTCGTGGTCTGTGGCGTCGTGGTCTGTGGCGTCGTGGTCTGTGGCGTCGTGGTCTGTGGCGTCGTGGTCTGTGGCGTCGTGGGCCGTGGCGTCGCCACGGACGTCGGAGGCGGGGATCAGGGGTTCCGGCATCGCATCCCATCCGTCGGCGGCCGGGGACGGCTCGCACCGGTCCCCGGCGGGAGTGGTCCGCCCGGCCTCGGCCGACACGAGGACCGATCGTGACCCCGGGCCGGCTCAGGAGCTCGGCGGCGCGGGTCTGGGCGGTGGGCTTCTACCGCAACAGCGTCCTGATCCTGGCCACGCAGGCGGTCACGTCCGCAGTCGGCTACCTGTTCTGGGCGCTGTCGGCCCGGGATGCCGGACCGGCGGCGACCGGCCTCGGCGGCAGCCTGCTGAGCGCCGTCAGCGCAACTCACCTGGTGACCAGCACGGGGATCGTCGTGGGCACCCTCCGGCTGCTGGCCGAGGCGACCGACGCGCGGGTTCGTCGCGCGGAGGCCGTGCGCGCCGGCGTCGCCACCGCTCTGCTCTCGGTGGTCGGGGGGCTGCTCCTCACCACCGTCGTCCCCCGGCTGGTGCAGTCCCTGGCGCCGGCCGCCGAACCGTCCCTGGCCATCGCCCTCGTCGTCTCGGTGGTCGCCACGAGCACCGGGTTGGCGCTGGACGCCGTGGCCCTGGCCGTGGGCCGGACGCCGATCATGCTCGTCCGCGGCGCCGTCATGAGCACGGGCCGGTTGCTGGTCTTCCTGCTGCCGGGGCAGACGTCGCTGCACGACCTGATCTGGTCCTACGCCCTCGCGACGGTGGCGGCAGACCTGCTCGCCCTGGCGCTGCTGCGCCCCCGGGAGAGCCTGCGGCACGTGCCTCGGGCCCTGCCCGAGGTGTGGGACAGGCGTCGCTACTTCCTGGGGTACCACCTGACCGCCCTTGGCGGAGCGGGAGCGGTGTACCTGCTCCCGGTCGTGGTCCTCACGCAGCTGGGCCCGGTGCAAGCGGGCTACTTCTACCCAACCTGGCTGCTGGGCGGTCTGTTCTTCACCATCAGCCCGGCGGTGGCCAACGCCTACCTGGCCCGGAGCGCCGCGCCGGGAGAGCCGTTGCACGCCCAGGTCCGGCAGGCCGTCGTGCTGATAGGCGCCCTGCTGTCCCTGCCGCTGCTCGTCGTGGCCGTGGCGCCCGACCTCGTCCTGGGCGCTCTCGGTCCCGGATACGCCGACAGGGGCCGGGTGCTGCTGTGGGTGCTGGCCGTCTCGGCCCTGCCCGACGCGGTCACCAACATCGCCGTGGCGGCGCTGCGCATCCGGCGGCGGCTGGCCGCGGCCGCGACCCTCAACGCGAGCATGTCCGCGCTGACCCTGCTGTCGGCGTTCCCGCTGCTGGGGCTGCTCGGCATCCCTGGCGCCGGTGTGGCGTGGCTGGTGGCGCAGACCGCCGGTGCCCTCGCCGTCCCTCTGCTGCTGCGCCGGCGGGCGCGGGTGTGAGGTGAGCACAGGAGGTCAGGTCCAGGTGGCACGGGCCAGCCGGCGAGCGCTGGCGAGCAGCAGGGACTGCAGCTGGGCGTCCACCGTCTGCAGCCGTAAGGGGAGCAGCGCGGGTCGCCCGTGCAGCCGCGCCA
The DNA here is from genome assembly GCF_900188375.1 of Geodermatophilus pulveris. Classification (GTDB taxonomy): domain Bacteria; phylum Actinomycetota; class Actinomycetes; order Mycobacteriales; family Geodermatophilaceae; genus Geodermatophilus; species Geodermatophilus pulveris. The sequence goes on from NZ_FZOO01000002.1 coordinate 22,176, forward strand.
GCTGGCGCAGCCGCAGCCAGCGCCCGGCCAGCTGCTGCAGGAGGCGCAGCTCGAACACCGGTGCGCACACCCCGGAGCCGTAGCACTCCAGGAAGCGGCCGACCAGCGGGCGGTGCAGTCGCAGGCGCTCGGGCAGGACCGCGTCGACCAGGAAGGGCACCGACCCGGTGGTGAAGGCGACGAAACGCGCCAGATCCTCCTCCGGCGCTCCCGTCCCCTGCAGGTCGATGTCGATCCCGACGACGGTCCGGCCCTCGGGGAGCAGGACGTTGGCCGGCGTGCAGTCGCCGTGCAGCCACACCTGGCACGTCGTCACGGTCCTGGAGGGCACGGCGGCCAGGGTCCGGGCCACGGCGGGTGGCACCGGCAGCCCGGCCGGGGCGAGCCGCTGCTGCAGGCGGACCCGCACCCGTCCGGCCTCCTGCGCCAGGTCGAGCGTTCGGGCGGGCAGCGCTTCGAGCTCGTGCAGGCCGCGGAGGAAGACGGCCGCCCGGCCGACACCGTCCAGCAGCGCCGCGGGCGAGAGCACCGAGCGGGTGTGCAGCAGGTCCGACACCGCGGGCCCGGGGACGTAGGCGGTGGCGAACCCCTCGAGTTCGGGGAGCAGGGCCACGGGCGTCGGGACGCGGGCCGGCCCGCCGCGTGCTGTGAAGTGTCCCGCCAGCCGCAGCAGCCCGGCGAACTCCCGTGCGGCGGCCAGCGGACTGGCGACGTCGTCCTGCGTCCAGTTCGTGCGCGGTTGCTTGACCACCCAGCGGCACAGTCCCGGCCGGTCGGCCGTGCCGAGGAAGTGGACGGTGGAGCGTGCCTGCGCGCGAGCCGACCAGACGGGGACGCACGAGCCCGCCGGCAGGCCGAGTCGGTCCGCGAGGACCGCGGCCACATCGACCGACGGCGTCACGGGCGGCCAGCGCTCGACCAGCCGCGGCGCCCAGGAGGGCAGGCTCCTCACAGCGCGCGCCACACGTCTCGCAGGATCCGGCGGTGCAGGTCGTCGGCTGGGCGCCGACCGTCGAGGCGCCGGAGGCCGAACCGCGGCACGTGACCCTCGTACAGCTGGGCCATGCACTCCAGCTCCCGCGGACCCCAGTGCTCCTGCCGCCGGGCATGGGAGACCTCGCCGGGCACGGCCAGCAGGAACCCGACGGCGGGTCTGGGCGCCAGCAGGCGGAACAGCGCCCGCTCGAACCGGACGTCGAGCCGGCGCTCGTGGCCGAAGAAGTAGTCCAGCTTGACCGCGGTGTCGGGGCTGAACCGGTCGAACAGCAGCACCTGCGTCCGGGACCGCGGCCGCAGGGTCAGCCACCACAGCTGCAGGGCGTTGAAGGCGGCGGCGAGGCCGACCCACAGGTGCGGTGCCATCGTGCCGGTGCGGCACCCAGGGGGGACGAAGGGGTCGAGCGGCTGCGCCCGCAGTTCCCGTCGGCCGGCCGGCGTCCAGGCGCGCCGGTCCAGCAACGAGCAGATGCCGTACAGCTTCCGGCTGGTCGCGAAGCCCGCCCACTGATCGGTGCTGGGCACGCCGAGTTGGGTCAGGGCCTCCCGCAGCCGCCGCACCTGGGTGCTCTTGCCCGACCCGTCCAGGCCCGAGAGCGACACCACGGTGGGCCGTAGGCGCCGGGGGAGGGACTCACGCACCAGGGCGGCCTTGACCCGTACCGGGTCCGGGCCCAGCAGGTAGCGGAGCACCCGGCCGGCACGGGCGGGCGGAGAGTCCACGCGGGACCGGTGGGCAGCCCGCAGGGCCCGCAAGGCGCCTCGGAGACCGAGCTGCCGTGCGACCTCCTCGGCGGTCGTCCAGGCATCCGGGTCCCGATCGAGGACTCGGTCGACGCGGGCCCGGGTGCCCGCGCTGAGCCGGCCCCGGCGCGCGACGACGCTACGGCCGGCCAGGACGAGAACAGCCGCCGGTGAGGGCCGCGCGAGGTGGCGGAAGCACGTCAACGGCTCGGCGTCGGCGAACAGGACCGAGGGGTCCCGCCCGCCCCACCGATCCCGCTCGGCGTGCTCCACGTCGATGACGTACGGGCCGTCCGCGTCGAAGGTCGCCCACCTGTCCTGAGACGGCACGAATCCGGAGGCGACACACCACTCGACGACCTGACGGCGCTGGGGGAGCCGGACCAGCAGGTCCAGGTCCCGGCCGAAGGGCGGGAGCGAGCCGATGACCAGCACCCGGTCGGTCAGCGCAGCGTCGACCGCGGCGGCGACCGAGAGGGCGCGGACCGCAGCGGCCGCGGCGTCCCGGGGCTGGACGGACTGCACTTCGCTCACCGAGGGGAGCCCCACCGGCTGCGGCCCCGCCGCGAGGACGACCGCACGGTGTCCAGCGTCTGTCGGCGGTCCCGTTCCGAGTAGCCGCCCCAGAGGCCGTGGCTGCCCCCGCCGGTTGCCGCCTCGAAGGTCAGCGCGGTCGCCAGACAGCGCACCTGGACCGGGCAGGACGCGCAGATGCCGGTGGCCAGGTCGCGGTCGGCCGGCAGGGCCGAGAACCAGAGTTCCGGATCGCGTCCCCGGCATGCAGCCGACTGCCGCCAGTCCAACGTCGAGGACGCGGGCCCGCGGCCGCACCGGTGCCTTGGCGTGGCCGGCGGTCCGGAGCTGTTCGTGGGCGCCAGGATCACCGTGCTCGGTTCCATGGCGGGACTGCATCGTGCGTGGTCACACGGAGGAGACGGACCGATCCGTCCGGTACCACGTCACTTCACGCCGTCTCCCGGCTGCCGCGCGGTCACCGCCCGGGTCGCTCGAGGGTCGCGTGCACGTCAGGGCGGGGGCGTCTTCGTGTTCGGGCCGGTTGCCGACGGGGTGGCGGACGAGGACGTCGGGGACGACGTGCTCGACGGGGACGGACCCGACGAGGATCCGGGGGAACCCGGCGTCGAGCTCGGTGCAGATGAGCCCGGCGTGGCTGGTGCCGAGGACCCGGTGGTGGGCCCGCTGCTGGTCGCCCCCGTGCTGGCGGACGACGAGCCGGACGTGGACGGGTCGGTGGCAGTAACGGAGCCGCTGGTCGACGGGGGCGGTGTCGGACCCGTGGAGTCAGGCGTCCCGCTCCCGGGAGCCGTGGTGGGGCTGGGCGAGCCGCCCCCCGTGGGGGATGCGCTGTCAGTGGCGCCGGGACCGGGCGAGCCGGAGGTCGGCCCGGTGGAGGGGGATGGCGGTCCGGAGTTCCCGGGCGACGGTGGGGTGACCTGCGCGGGACGCGACTCACCCGGGGGCGCGGGATCGGCGGGGCGGCTGCCGATGGCGACGTAGGCCCCGAACCCCGTCGTCGCGACGGCCGCCGCCACCAGACCGGCGGTGACCGGCTGGGACACCGCCGCCACGGTCGCTGCGAGCAGTCCGCCGGCGCCGGCCGTGGACCCGGCAGCCGACGGTGCGCTGACGGTACCGCCCGCCGCGGCTGCGCTGGCCGCTCCAGCGGTGCCGGACCCGTGGGCGCCGCCGGCTGCCGCGCCGCCCGCCAGTCCGCTCACGCCGTCCCTCGCCGTCCCGACGGCGGCCGCTCCTGCGACCGGGACGGCGGCGGCTGCCGCAGCGGGCGGGGCGCCCCAGGCCAGCTTGGCGATGCTGAGCCCCAGCAATGCGGGTACCAGGATGACGCGTAGCCGGTTGTTGACGTCCTTGAGCTCGTCGCGGAGCCGGCGACAGTCAACACACTCCGTCAGGTGGGTCTCGAGTGCTCGTCGGTCTCGCACGCCGAGGGAGCCGCGCACGTGGGCGGCGAGCAAGTGGACCATCTCCTCGTGCCCCGGAGGTGCGGTGACGATGTGCTCCTGCAGCCAGGCCGTGCGCAGGCCCTCACGAGCCCGGACCGCCAGCTGCGCCACCGCGCGGGGGCTGATGCCGAGCAGCGGAGCCACCTGCGCGGGTGCCTCGCCCTGCACCTCGGTGTGCCACAGCACCATCTGCCACCGCTCGGGCAGGGACTGGAACGCCTGCGCCACCAACTGCTGCTCCAACCGGTCGATCGCAGGATCGGCGGTCGGCTGCGCATGGTGCAAGGGGGTCTCCGCCTCCTCGAGGCTCTCCCGGGGGGTGATTCGCCGCACGCGCCGGTGGCGGTCGATCGCGGCGTTGCGCACGGCGCGCAGCAGGTACGGCCGGAAGGCGACGTCGGGACCGCGACCTTCGCGGAGCACCGTGTACGTGCGTGCGAAGGCGTCCGAGACGACGTCCTCCGCCTCGTCGGTCATCTGCCGAGCCACGTGCAGCGCTGTTCCGACGTGCCGTTCGTAGAGCTGGGCGTAGGCAGCTGCGTCTCCGGCGCGGGAGCGAGACAGGAGCTGCGCGTCGTCATTCACGTCCATGGTCCCGACCTCGGGGAAGTTGTCGACGTCCGGTCGGCTGTGGGGCGGAGGGGCACCTCCGCGTCATCTCTCAGTCAGATACTGCCAGTCACTTGTCGGATCCGGAGGGAATCGAGGGCACGGGCTGGACACCTCCGGTCACGCGGTGCCCTTGCGCCCGCCCTCGCGCCACCGGACGGTGGGTGTGCCTGTTGACGTCCAACGCTGGTGGTCCGGGGAGTCAGGTGGAGTGGATCGCCGACCGCTACCGGCGGGAACCGGCCGGCCGCTCACCCGACGGCATCCTGAACCCGGCACGGGACAGGTTGTCGGGTGCTGTGGTGAGCGTCCTGCACGTGCCGGCGCCGGCCGACGCCGGGGGAGTGGCCGCGGAGGCCGACCGGCTGCGGCGCTACGCCCGAGTGCGCCACCCACACCTGGCCGAGGTCCGCGAGGTCGAGGCGCACCCCGGCTCGCTGGACGTCGTGTGTGAGCCGCTGCGGGGACGTGTCCTGTCCTCCGGCGAGCACAGCCCCGTCACGACGGTGCAGGACGTCCAACGGCTGGCCGGCGACGTGCTTGAGGCCCTGGCTGCTCTCCACCGATCCGGCGTCGTCCACGGAGCGGTGAGCGAACGCTGCCTGCTGCTGTCTCACCGGACGGGTCCGACGACTGAGCTGGAGGTGACCCTCCTGCCGCTCCCCGCCGTCCCTCCCGGCGACGGAGGCGGAGCCACGGCCACCCGGTCGGACGACGTCCGAGCCGCAGCCACCACGTTCCTCGCCCTGCTCGACCGGACGCCGAAGCAGGGCCTGGACGCCTCGGTCCTCGCCGCAGGTCTCGCTCGTGCACTGAGGCGAGCAGGTGGCGTGGGGCCTCCGGCGGACAGCGAGGCCGCCCGCGAGCTCCAGGCGGCGGAGGTGGTGGCCCGAGAGGGTGGCGCCCCACCCGGCGGAGCGGCACCGCGCGACAGCAGTACGTCGGCACCGGACGGCGAACGGTCCTCGCGCACGAAGGCACCTCCTAGAGGGACGGCGACCGACCGGTAGTACCGGTTCCGCGGAGCTCCGACCGGGCGACGTCGAGCAGTGGTGGCCGCGGTGGTCGTCGCGGCGATCGCGGGCTCGGCCGCCGTGCCCCTGTCGAACGACGAGACGGTCAGGCAGCAGGCGGCGCTGCAGGGTGATCCCCCTCCGGATCACGGGGACGGACTCAGCCCCCGGTACGCCACGGCGGCTCGCCTGACCGTGGTCGGTGCCGTGACGAAGCCGGGCGCCTGGTTCGAGGTCCTCGAGGGTGCGCCGGCCCCGCTCGTCCGGGCCCACCCCGCAGCAGATGGCCGACAGTCCCCGGATCGGTGAGGCCGATCGGTGGAGTTGATTGGCACCCCGGTGGCGACAGGGGAGGCGAACCTCGTCCTGCGGCCGTGTCCGGCCAGGGAAGTCGCTCGGGTGACGGTCAGGGCAAGCCGGGCAGCACGAGTTCCTGCCCGGGGTGGATGAGGTCGGGGTCTGCGCCGATGACGTCCCGGTTGGCCGCGTAGAGCCGGGGCCACGCGTCGAGGACCTGCTCAGCCGTCGCCTGCTCCCCGAGCAGCTGAGCGGTGATCGTCCACAGGCTGTCGCCCGGCCGGACCACGTGGTGGGTCGGCTGCGCCGCCGGGTCGGACGGCGCGGACTCCGACGTGTCGCCCGGCTGGCCCGGCGGCGGGCTGGACTGCGGGCCCCCGGTTCCTCCCGAGCCCCCCGGGGTGGAGCTCCTCGTGCCGGAGCTCCCGGTGCCGGAGCTCCCCGTGCCGGAGCCTCCCGTGCCGGAGCCTCCCGTGCCGGAGTTGTCCGATAGAGCGCTCGACGGGACTTCGACGGGTGGACCGGTCGCGTCTGCTCCAGGCAGGGCGTCCTCCGCCTCCTCGGACTCGGATTCCCCGGGCGACCCGGAGGGCTCGGGGCTCGGTCCGCGCGCGCTCCCCTCGGCCGTACCGGCGTCGTCAGCGGTCGGCTGGCCGCCGTCACCGCCATCGATCGCTCCGACCGCCAGGCCTCCGATCAGTCCACCGGCAGCGAGCGTCGCCACCGTGACCGCTCCGATCCGCAGGCGCTGCCGCCGGCGCTCGGCCTGCTGCGCGGCGAACAGGGCGTCGACCTCGATCTGCTTCCCGCCGGGACGGTCCTCTGACCCGCTCGTCATCTCTCCCCCTCGGTGGTTCCTCGTGCTTCCGCCCCCGACCTGGGAGCCGGGCAGCCGCTGGTGGCCGACCGTGTCGCCTGACCTTCGGCCCGCCTGGCGCCGGCACGCCCGCTACCGGCGCCGGCGTCCCGGAGGGCACCGGCCAGCTCGTCGGCCGCTGTCGGCGCGTCCTCGACCGACGGGTCGTCACCCGATTCCTCCGGGTCCGGCACGGCTTGCCGGGGCCGGTTCCAGATCACCGGTGTGCGCGTCCCGTGACCGCGATGGACCAGGACCACGCCGATGACCCGGCTGCCGGCACGGGCGAGGCGGTCGGCGGCCCGACGGCAGTCGGCGACGGTCGAGCTGCCGGCCACCACGACCAGGACGGCCGCGTCCGCGACCGCGGCCAGGCGCAGTGACACCTCGGTGAGCGGCGGGCCCGACAGGACGACGAGGTCGGCGGTGTCGAGGAGCCGGTCGACGAGCAGCGGGAGTCGCCGTGACTCGAGGGCCTCCCGGCCACGCACGTCGGACGCGTCCGGCCAGTCGAGAGGCAGCACCCGCAGATGAGGCCGATCGGTGGGCACGAGCTCAGCACTCACGGCCGCGTCGTCCTCGAGCGTCTTCCGGAGGACCTCGCCGACCGAGCGGCGGTGCGCCTGAGTGCGGGCGCCGACCAGGACCGTCCGCTCACCCGCATTGGCCCCGGCCACGGCCACGTCGATGCTGCGCAGGGCAGGCTGGGCGCCGGGGGAGTCGCCGACCACGAGGACGACTCGGACCTGCGGCTGTCCGGCCAGCGCCCGGTGCAGCCCTCGGTACGGCTCCAGGTCACGGAAGCGCATGTCCAGGCCGGTGGCCGCGTGCAGTCGACGTGGCTCGGTGGTCTGGACGACGATGTCGGCGCCGGTGGCCTGGACGGCGTCCGCGCTCAGCAGGACCAGCCCGCGGCTCCGGTCGTAGACGACCAGCGCTGCCACGGCGAGGACGGCGCCGGCCAGGGCACCCAGCAGCAGCCCCACGGCGGCGCGGGCAGCCGGAGGTGCCGACGACACCACGAGCCCGGTGAGGACGACGGCCGCCGCGGTCCCAGCCAGCGCCGCGCCGGCAGCCAGCCACGAGCGGTGGCTGCTCAGCAGGGTGGCGAGCCGGCCGTCCCGCGGCGGCAAGTCGGCGGCCGGTGCGGCTCGGGCCGTGAGGGTGTCCTCGTCCGACGCGCGACGCCGACCGGACGCCACCAGGACGAGTGCGGCCAGCAGGCCGCCGCCGACAGCGGCCGTGCTGCTGTAGAGCACCGGTCGGGGACGCTCGGGTGCCACCGGGACCGCGGCCGGTGCGGCGAGGCCGAGCGATGCGTTGCGCACGCTGACGAGGTCGGCGCCCTCCTCGGCGGAGACCTCCCCCCACGTGGTGGCCAGGTCAGCAGCACGCTCGGCGGTGGGTCCCACTGCGACGACCTCGACCACCGCGGTGCCCTCGACGGCGACGACCGTCGTCCGCTGCGCCGCCTCGGATGGGGGGAGGGGACTCGGGAGGCGCGCAGCGACACGCTCAGCGAGTTCGGGACCGTCGAGCAGCTCGGCGAAGGTGCGGGCGTACACCTGGTCGGCTGCGGCTCGATCACCGGCCGGCTCGTCCGGAGCACCGGCCGATGCCACGAGCTGGGCGGTGGCGGAGTACCGCGGCGGGATGAAGGACGAGATGAGCGCCGCCAGCGTGGCGCAGAGCGCGGCGGTCGCGAGGAGCAGGAGGAGCCGGGGCCCCGTTCGCCGTGGCGCGCTCAGACGCAATTGTCTTCCCCCTGGTTCCCCCGACGTGCTCCCTGCAAGGCGCGCGATCTGCCCGCTCGGCAGGTACTCGATCGCAGGGAGCTTGGACACCCCCCTGACCCGTGTCAATCGGCCGCTCCTCCGGCCCCCGGGTGGTCCGTCCATGAAGAGACACGGAGAGGAAAGGGTTACCACGCGGGTTCGCCGACCTTTCTCGCGATGGGCAGCCGGGGGCATCCGGACGTGGTCCGCGGTGGCGCGAGGTCGGTTGCTCCAGAGGAGCCAGCCGCCTCGATCGGTCTGCGTGGTCGCGTTGTAACCCGGTGTCTGGGCCGTCTCTCACAGGGAGGTCACCGTCGACGCCCGTCGGCGAGCTGTGCTGACCTCCGAAGGGGGAGCTCCCGTGTTGCTTCACACCACCGTGTCCGGACCCGGCCGGACGACCAGTGCCCGCCGCGCGGCCACGGACGTGCGCGCATGATCCGTCCCGCCATCGTCCACGAGGTGCGCACCGACCAGCGCGGCCAGGAGGAGGTCGTCGAACAGCTGTGCCGACTCTGGCCGCGGGCCGAGGTCGTGACGGCCCTGATCGACGAGCGGACACCGGAGGGGCTGCGGGCTGCCAGGGTGCGAGAGGCCGCCCTGCGCCTGCTGCACCGGAGCGACGGCCGACAGCTGCCCCTGTTCGGGACGTCACCGGCGGCCGTGTCCACAGCGGACCTCTCCGGCTTCGACGTCGTGCTGACCGTGCACCGTCTCTTCGCCCAGTGGGTGCCCGCCCCGAGTGGGATCCCGATGGTCTCCTATGTGCACGGTCCGGCCCGGTCGATGTGGGACCCGCGGATGCGGACGTACGGGGACACCGGCCGGGTGGCCCGGCGGGCGTGGGACGCCCGTGCCGCGAGGTACCAGACCACCGACCGGGCGGCCGCGACGCGCCCCGACGTGCTCGTCGCCGCCTCCCGTGCGGTGGCCGGGCGGATCCGTGCGTGGTGGGACCGACACGCGGAGGTGGTGCCCCCACCGGTGGACGTGGACTGGTACCGGCCGGCGCCTCAGCGGACGAAGGATGACTTCTTCCTCTACGCCGGACGGTTGCTGCCGCGCAAACGCACGGACGTCGCGGTCGCCGCTGCGCGGGCGGCAGGAGTGCAGCTGGTCGTGGCAGGCGCCGGTCCCAGCCGTCCGGCGCTCGAGCAGATGGCCGGCCGGCGCGTCCAGTTCGTCGGACAGGTCGGCGCCACCGAACTGAGGGAGCTCTACCGCAGGTGCGCGGCGGTGGTGGTGCCCGGCGAGGAGGACTTCGGCAGGGTCTCGGTGGAGGCCCAGGCCTGCGGGACACCCGTCCTGGCACTCAGCGCGGGCGGCAGCCTGGACACCGTCGTGGACGGCGTCACCGGGCGGTTGTGGCAGCCGGTGTACGACGACACGGCGATCGGCTCGCTGGCGTACGAGATGGGCAGGTTCGACCCCAGTGCCTACGACCCCGCGCAGCTGCGACGGCACGCCGAGAGCTTCGCACCCGGGCGGTTCTGCCGGGACCTGCAGGTCATCGTGGGCAGGGTCCTCGCCGAGGTGGAGCGCGCGGGAACGCGGACGAGCCATCGGAGCCCCGCCCTGCGTCAGTCGGTCACCTGCTGATCGGGAAGGTGAGGCCTGCCGAGGTGTGCTCCTGCCGCGGTCTGCCGTCGTCGTTCACCCGGTCCGCGGCGACCTGCTCGGTCGGTCGCTGGAGCGAGGTCGGCGCCGGCCACACGAGGAGCGGGGTCGGGCCCGGGTTCGGTGAACGACCGCGGAGGGGGAGCGGTGGGTGCCTGGGCAGCGTGCCCAGGAGGGATGGGTTCATGGCAACGCCTCGGCGAAGGGCAGACCCTGTCAAGGGGGACCGCCCCCGGTTCAGTTGGTTCCTTGGCGGTGAGGCTTCGGCCTCGCTTGGAGGATCAGCATCCCGCCCCGAGCCGTTTCCGGCGGAGTCCCGACGTGAGGCGATCACCGTGGCCCGCAAGGGCGAGGCGTCGGTCGCTCAGGTGGCCCGGGACTTCGGGGTCTTGGGCTTCTGGCTGGCCGCTGGTAGAAGAGGGCCGACCGAGGAGGCGGCCGCCCCCGTCGACCAGCGGCGGCTGCGGCGGTGAAGGCACCGTGTGGCTGGGGCACGGGGGGTGACCAATCCATGACCAATGGAGCGGAGAACAGGTCTCCAGGGGCCTGAAACGGGCCTTCCCGGGCTCCTCCTAAGGTTCCAGGAAGGCTGACAGACCGTAGACCTGCGAGAACACGTGGAGCGGGTGAGGGAATCGAACCCGCGTGGCCAAGTGGGGTGGAGATCGTCGTCACCCATGCTGGGCTCGGCTTCGACCCGCCGACCGGGTGTTCCCTCACTCGCGGGGTGATGCTGTGTGCCAGGCGGTGTGCCACCACGGGGCGTTCACGGTTGTCCGCAGCCATCCGCGGATGACCGCATCAGCCGTCTGACCTGCGCGTCCGTACGACGGCGCACGTCCACGAACCCCGCACCAGGAACTGTCAGTTGCATGGTTTGAGACGGCTCCCCAGTAGGCCAACCGATCATGAACGGCCCCCCCGACATGGCGATAGTTGATGGCGATGAGGCCGCAAACGCGTGGTGCCGCGATGGTGGCCTAAGGTCGGCGTTCAGGGTCATTCGTGACGGTTCGCTGAGAACCGCACATGCCGCTGACCTGCGAGAATGGACTCCGACGAACCTGCGCCGACCCCCATCAGCCGCCCTGGCAGTGTAGGAGTCAGGGTTCGAGTCCCCTCAGCTCCACCTGGAGTGCTCCTGCGCTCGGTGGGGGCGCCCGCACCGAGCGCAGGTCGCGGAGGCTCGCTAGCCGAAGCCGCGGACCGCAACCGGAACCGCAACGCGACTTGGACTCTTACGGACGGTCGCGTATGTCACCGGACGCCGTACCCCTTGCCACCTGGGTAGATGGCACGCGGGCGAACGTCCATGGACGGGAAGAAGTTGTCTGGGGGTCGAGGGGTCGCAGGTTCAAATCCTGTCAGCCCGACAGCGAAAGCGCAGGGCAGAGGCGGGTCGGTCCTTCGGACCGACCCGCCTCTCGCGTGAGTACAGCAACCGCACCGCAACCGGAACCGCAACGCGGTTTGCACCGCAACGTCACCAGTGGATCGCCTGCCCGAGCTTGTCTGCCGCCTCGCGCTGCTGCACCGGCGCCACGTGGCTGTAGATGTCGGCCGTGATGGCGTAGGAGCTGTGGCCAAGGTGCTCCTGCACCACCTTCGTGTGCGTGCCGGCGGCGAGCAGGAAGCTCGCAGCCGAGTGACGCAGCGTGTGCAGGTGGACGCCACGCAGGCCGGCTCGATCGGCCAGTGCCTCTAACCGGCGCAGGACGTTGCGCGGCTCCAGCGGCGTGCCGATCTCCGAGGTGAACACGAGCCCGCTGGACTGCCACAGGCTGCCTGCGGCGAGCTGTTCGGCGGCCTGGCGCTTGCGGTGCGCCCGCAACGTCTCGACGGCGGGGACGGGGAGCGGCACGGTGCGCCGCGACTTCTCGGTCTTCGGCTCGCCGAGCTCGAGCCCGGCAGACGTCCGCGACAGCGTCCAGCGCACCCGGACGACGGCCGCATCGAGGTCGACGTCTCGCCACTGCAGGGCCAGAGCCTCACCGCGGCGCAGGCCGGTCGCCAGCATCACCCGGTACAAGGCCTCGAGGCGGTCACCGCGGACTGCCTCGAGCAGCGCCTCCGCCTGCTGGGCGGAGAGGTAACCCGCGTCTGTGCGCTCGACGGCCGGGCGTCTGACCAGGGCGGCCGGGTCGCGCTGGATCACCCCGTCCCGGACCGCGACGTCAAGGGCGGCCAGGAGCACGGCGTAGATCGTTCGGACGGATGACGCAGAAAGACCCGCGCGGCGCTTGGCGAGCACCAGGGTCTCCAGGTCTGAGGGGCGAGCCGGTCGAGGCGCAGGCTGCCCAGCTTGGGCACCAGATGGCTGCGAGCAATTGTCACTACAGGTCGATCGTCGCCTGCTTGCGGTCGCTCGCCGGCAGCGCCTTCGTCGTCCAGTCCTCCAGCCAGGCGGCCATCGTGATCGACGCCCCCTTGACGGGGGCGCCAGCCTCGACGCGCTCCCGCAGCTCCCGGAGCTTCGCCCGCACTCCGCCTGCGTTCTGCCGCTGACCTCCCGCCGCTTCACCTCGCCGACGTCGTCTCGGTAGGTCAGCGCCGAGTACCACCGTCCGTTGGCCCGCTCGAAGATCGAACCCTCGCCGTTCCCTCGCTTCGCCATGGGGCTGCTCCGATCGCCGGGGCCAGCGGCCCTGGTCATTCGCTGGTCGTCGCGGCAGTACAGCCCTCAGGGGATTCATCAACCTCGACACCCGGGTGTCAACAATACACGTGCAGGGGTCCTGGTATTTGAGGCGGACTGGTCCGTGCCTTATGGGCCCAACCTTGAGTCGCCAGTGGCGAATGAGCACGGTGTGACGAATGTGCCGCGCCTATCAGGCGGATCCTTGCCCGCTCCTGGGAGCGGGCCGTAGCCTCGCCCCGGCCGCCACGACGGACACCTTCGTTCGCTCGTATTCACCGCCGCGGAGCCACACGATGCGGGCTCCGGTTCAGCGAATCGACGGGGATGGGTGTATCAGTGCGCGGAAGAGCGACCCTATTGGCCGCGACACTTCTCCTGACCTTGATGCTGGGCGCCATGCCGGAGGGCGCAAAGGCTGTTGCTCCTACAGTCGGAAACGTCACCGTCATCATCAATGCGCCCGACGGTGTGCCTGCCAACGTGTTCCTCAATGGCGCGACAAAGCAATTGGCTAGCAAGCCGCCTTCTGGAACCTCCACGCGAGTATCCCTGTCGTTACCTGTTACGCCCGTCTCCTATCGCGTCGACGCTCCCCCGGTCACATTCGCGGGTACTCGGTATCTCGGGATATCATCGAGACCGACTCTTGTCATCAGTCCCGGTCAAAGCTCCGAACTTCAGGTCACGTACTCGCCCGAGGCCGGGGCTCAGCAGATACACGCAACGAGCGTGACCCCGAACTCCGTCTCCTTGGCTTGGACAGCAAGTCCGACGGCGCGGTTCGCCCTTCGTCGTACGCCCGGCACCACCCCTGCCGCTAATGTGCAGCAGGGCACCACCGTCCCAGTCGCGGCATTGGGTTCCGTGGACGGGAATCTCACGCCCGGCGCAACGTACACTTATTCCCTCTTCACGCAGGACCGCAGTCGCTGGTACGGCCCCCTCGCAATCACAGCTACGACGCCCAATTCGACTCCAGACGGTTCGATGGCGTCATACATTGCGCCACCTTCCACCCTTATCTTGGAGCCGACGGATATCGCGGCGATCACGACCCTTGATGTCGGTGTCCGTGTTCGACTACAGGCGCAGATCTCGACGCCACTGTTGGGATCGGGCGTTGTGCTGCCGGCGTCAGATACACTGGCCGGCGGCCTTGTCGGTGTCGTTCGAGCCATTTCGACCGACGGGCGCACCGTCGAACTCGACCCGGCGGGTCTGGCCGACGCCTTTGACTACTACGAACTCTCCGTGCCCTCCTTCTCCGTTACTGGCGCACCGCCTGACGAGAGTCAGCCGGCCGCCGGTCCGCAGAACTTGACTCACGGCATTGCAGGACTCCCGGCGCAACTGCCGGCGGCGAGCGCTCAGTGTGGCCGCACGCGTGGGTCCGGAAACTTCGTCAACTTCACTCCCACACTGAAGGCTGACGGGCACTTTGCTACCAAAGTCGACAAGTTTGCGTCGGTGCCCGTGAAGGCCACCGTGAACGCTGGCCTGACTATCCGCCTCACAGGGGCGGCGGAAGTTCAAACCACGCTGAACGTCCGATGCAATGTGACGCTTCCCCATGTTTTCAGGACCTTTCAGGCCGGACCTGTGCCGATGGCCATCTCGTTCCGGCCTACTGCGGAGTTCAATATCCAAGGGGCCTGGGATATCCGAAACGTGGGCTTGACGGTCACCAGCGGTTTCAACGTAACCGCAACCATGGGTGTGTCCGGCAATCCGAACGTCTCGGTCCAGCCGATCATGAACGCTACGCCGCTTACTCCTCAAGTCGTAACGTCCAATGGCAGTCTCAATCTGCGAACCGGTGGCGAGCTCACATTCGGCCCAGGCGCCGGGACGAGCGGTTTGGGGATCATCGCTGGCATCAATGGCGCCGTCCACCCCTTCGACGCATCTTTCGGCCCCAAGTTCCCACACCCGGACCCGAGATTTAACCAGTGCCTGCAATTGGCTGCTGGAAAGTCGTGGGCTCTGACTCTTGCGGTGAAGGCCTTCTTGGGCAAGCTGTCCTTGAGTGCCTCGGTGCCGTTGATGAGCAACACCACTCCTTGGTTCCCCACGCAGCACTACCCCTCTGGGTGTCAGGATCTCCAGGCGCCGTCCGCTGGCACTCCCGACACGCTGCTCGGTGGCGGCGTCACCAAGGTGGACGACGTGACCTCGGGATCGGGGGCTCAATGGGGGCATGTAGACGGTTTCGCCCCCGGCCAGAAGACTTGGGTCCTCAGTACTGGTCAGATCAGTGATGCCATCGGAGCGCCCTCCCAGTTCGCCAGCACGGGCATGGGCCAACCCGGAGATGCACAACTCTCTGCGCTCGCGGGTCATTCGACCAATGATGCTGCCTCATATCAGGTGACCATCACGCCAACAGGGTCGACCTTGCACGTTCGATACGTCTTCGCGAGCGAGGAGTATCCCGAGTATGTGGGCAGCAGCTTCAATGACGTTATGGCAGTCTTCGTCAATGGCACAAACTGCGCCGTCGTGCCTGGCACGTCAACTCCTGTGTCGATCAATACGGTGAATGACCACACGAACAGCAACTATTACGTCGACAACTCGACAGGTGCCGCCGGCTACGGGACGACCATGGACGGCCTCACAGTTCCGTTGACCTGCTCGGTCCCAGTGGTCCCGGGTCAGCCTGTTACTGTGCGTATCGCGGTTGCCGACAGTTCTGACTCGTCCTATGACAGCGCAGTCGCGTTGCTCGATGGCGGTATCTGGGCGGACTGATCGATTAGGAGGAGGCGTGGGAAGACGAGCCCAGCGGCAGCGCAGTGCAAACCCGCGGACTGTCCCGGGATTCGCTCAGGCAGTCGCTGACGAAAAGGTCCCACACGCGCCCGCCACAGCGCCACACCTGTTGCCCGGATTGACCGCGGTCGAGCTGGCCAAGGCCTGCCTGTACCGGACAGTCGTCTTGTGGACCATCGCTTCTGCTGCGGTGACCGGTGCTGACCGCTTTCTCCCAATGCTCTGGTCCAGCCTGCTCGGCTCGTTGGTCGCGCTGCTCGCGATGGTGTTTCCGCTTCGCTGGTGGTCGAAGGTCGGAGCTCGCCAGCGTGATGAGTTGCAGCGCGGCTACACAACGCTGCGGCTCACGGCGGGGAACTTTGCGTCGGAGGCTGGCGCTAAGCGCTGGTCGGACTTGGGAGTGCCGTGGGATTACCGGGGCATCTGGATTCTTGAGTCCACAGGCTCGGTCCTTGTGGAGCCGGACTTCGCCGTCGACCCTCCTGGGTGGTACCCATCCCCGAGCCGGCCAGGTGTATACGAGTTCTGGACAGGAGCAGCTTGGCTCGGCCGCTACAGGGACGCGCCGCTACTACGCTGAGGCAAGTGTGGACGCCTCCTCGCCGATGCACTCGCTCATGCCCGGGTGAGCGTAGCGGCAATCGAAGCCCCTGACATGTGGTCACCCTGGGCTTCGAGCCGCAGGCCTCGTCCCAGGCGCCTGACGCACTGCCAGCGCGCTCCTCGGCGACCGACGCGTCACAGGTATGGGCAGACAGGACAGTGTGTCCCGAGAATCGGCTGACAGCCGCTGGATGCGGCAGCGGGCGAGGACGTCGAGGCCGAGGTGGCGGCGGCCTTCGGTCCATTCGTCGTGCTGTTCGGCCAAGACCGCGCCGACCAGACGGGGACGGCGTCGCGGTCGGGGCAGACGCCGACGACCTGCGCACGGAGCTCGTGCTGGACGTCGTCGGGATGGCCTTGATCGCTCGCAAACCCGGCCCGGGGGCTGGTGCAGACCTCGAAGCGGTCGCTGCGGTCACCCGCGTTCACGATCTCGTCCATCTCGCCGTAGCGGTCCGGCCGGTAGTCGATGACGCGGGCACCCAGCTTGGCCAGGTTGAAGTAGGCGTTGCGCCGGACCAGGGAGTCGAAGGTCCAGCGGATCTCCGCGATGCCGTGCTCCAAGCAGACGGCGCGCTGCCACAGTTTCAGGGCGCAGCCCACCCCGGTGGTCCGGGCCCCGGGACGCACCGCGGCCATGTGGGAGTGCAGGTGCACCCCGCCGTTCCAGCCGAGGAACCCGACGCAGGCACCCACCGGCCCGTCGCCGCGGACGGCGGCCGCGACGGTGCCTCCGGCGTGGGCCATCGCCATGAGCAGGTTGGCCTGCAGCCGCTGGCCCGGACCCCAGACGGTGGAAACGATCTCCTGGACGCCGCCCCGTGCGGCGGTGCGGATGTCGACGCCTGCCGTGCGGGCGGCCTCCTCCGCGTCCCGCCGCGCGGCGTACACCAGCGACCCGGTGACCCCGGTTGCGGCGCCGTTCACGGTCCCGCCGGCGCCAGTCGGGTGCCGTGCCGCCGTCCCATGTAAGTCCCGCCGTCGACGGCCGGGTGCCCGCCGACGAAGACGTCGGCGATGCCGCAAGCCGGGCGGACCGGGTCGGCGTAGTCGGCCTCGTCGTGCACGACGGCGGGGTCGAGGACGACGAGGTCGGCGACCGCGCCGGGACGGACCTCGCCGCGTCCCTGCAGGCCGAACCGCCGCGCGGGCAGGGAGGTCATCTTGCGGATCGCCTCCTCCAGCGACAGCACCCCCGTCTCGCGGACGTACCTGCTCAGCACGCGGGGGAAGGTGCCCCACATGCGGGGGTGCGGTCTGCCGCCGCCGCCCGGGGGCAGCCCGTCGGACCCCACCATCGTCAGGGGGTGGCGGAGCGCCTCGACCAGGTCGTCCTCCCGCATCGAGAAGATGATCATGCTGGCCTCGAGCTCCTCGGCGCGGAGTACGTCGATCAGCGCCTGGAGGGGCTCGACGCCGGTGTCGTCGGCGATCTGCTGGAGGCTCTTGCCGTCGTGGGTGTGGCTGCGGGTGGAGGCCACCACGATGCCGCTCCACCCGCAGGCGTCGACGTGGTTCTCCCACGCGCCGTCGTCGGACTCGATGTCGCGGCGCAACCGGTCCACGCTGGCCGGGTCCGCCAGCCGGCGGAGCACCGAGGGGTTGCCACCCTCCTGGAACCACGGCGGCAGAGTGGCGGTGAGCATGGTGCTGCCCGCCAGGTAGGGGTAGACGTCATGGGTGACGTCGACGCCACGCTCTCGGGCGGCGTCGAGCAGGGCGAGCGCCTCGCCCATGCGGCCCCACACCTTGCGCCCGGCCGCCTTGAGGTGGGAGACGTGTACCGGCCGGCCGGCCGCCTCGCCGATCCGGATCGCCTCGGCGATGCTGTCCAGCAGCATCCGCCCCTCGCCGCGCATGTGGGTGACGTAGGGCCGGCCGGCGGGCATGACCTCAGCGAGGGCCTGGATCTCCGCGTCCCGGGCGAAGAGTCCGGGCGGGTAGATCAGCCCGGTCGAGAGGCCGAACGCCCCGGCCTCGAAGGCCTCCTGCGTGGCCCGGCGCATCGCCGCCAGGTGGTCAGCGTCCGGTGCGCCGTCGGCCATGCCCATCGCAGCCACCCGCAGGGAGTGGTGTCCCACCAGGGGTGCGTAGTTGGTGACGTAGCCGGCGGCGTCGGTCACGGCGAACAGCTCGGGCAGCGTACTCCAGTCGGCCGCCAGGGGCGGGAAGACCCGGCTCATCAGCCCGCGGAGGGCATCCCGGTGGGCGTCGGAAACCGGTGCCAGGCTGAACCCGCAGTTGCCGACGACCTCGGTCGTCACGCCTTGAGTGATCTTGGACCGGTCGTCCTCGGCCAGCAGCGGCGCGTTGTCCGCGTGCGAGTGCACGTCGATGAACCCCGGGCAGACGACGGCGCCGCTGAGCTCGCGGACCTGGGCCGTGGCCGCCCCCAGCCGCCCGGGAGCCTCCACCGCGACGACGAGCCCGCCCTCGAGGAGGAGGTCGGCCGGGGTGGCGGGACTCCCGGTGCCGTCGACGAGCCGGCCCCCGCGCAGCAGCGTCCGCTCGCTCACCGCGACGCCACCTAGGCCTCGTACGCGGTCGGCACGACCGGCGCCGGTCCGGCGTCGGCCGGCCACCAGTGTTCGACCAGCGCCCGCCCGACGAGACCGTTGAGGACGGCGCCCTCCGCCTCGGGGAGGAAGGAGATGTCGGAGGCCTCGTGGTTGGCCACGGCGTAGCAGAACCCGCCGCCGGCGGCGAACCGGACGATGCCGGCGTCCACCCGGGTGCCGGTGAAGGAGCCGGTCTTGCTGGCCACCGAGAGCGGCGCCATCAGGCCCAGCTCGCGGGCGTAGGGGTTGGCCAGCGTGTACCGCATGGCCTGGTCGAGGTACTGCTGGGTGGCGAGCACCTCCTCGGCAGTGGCGCTCACCATCTCGCCGAATGCCTTCCGGGTTGCGATGAGCCGGCCCAGCTCGCAGAGGTCGCGCACGGTCGCCTCGCCCAGCCGGCGCACGTCGTTCCCGATGAGCTCGAAGTCGACGGCGTTGTGCAGCCGGATGCTGTCCAACCCGAGCTCGGCCATCGCCCGGTTCACCGGCTCGGGACCGCCGATCAGGTCGAGCACCATGTTGGTCGCGGTGTTGTCGCTGACCGCGATCATCAGGGTGGCGACGTCGCGGACGGTCGGCTGTAACCCGCCCTCGAACAGCTTGAGGACGCCGGAGCCGCCGACCCGCTCCGAGGCCTCGAGGGTGACGCGGTCGGCCAGGTCGACCGTGCCGGCCTCGGCCGCCCGCAGCAGGGCGATCAGGATCGATTCCTTGATCACGCTCGCGGTGGGCAGCAGCAGGTCGGGCTGCCACTCGACCCGCTCGCCCGTGGTGAGGTCCACCGCCGAGACCGCCAGCTGGCCGGTGAAGTCCGTCGCGAGGTCGGCGATGCGGGCCGCGACGTCGTCGGTGCCGGTCACAGCCCCGCCACCTCCCGCACGTACTGCAGAACGCCGCTCTCCTCCAGGTACTGGTTGTCCTCGACCAGCGGGGGCAGCTGGGAGACCTCGACGCTGCCCGGCTCGTGGTGCTGGTCCACCGTCTCCTCGTCCAGGATGATCTGCGGCAGCGGCGTCACGTCGGCCGGCGGCTCGGCGCCCTCGGCGACGGCCTTGGCCATCGCGGCGGCGTAGGCGCCCCGCCACGCGACGAAGATGTCGCCCTCGGCCACCCACCGCGGGACGTCCCGCAGCGCGGTGATGCCGGTCTCGTCCCCACCGAGGCCGCCGACGAGCAGCGTGATGTAGAGGACGGCGACGCCGCGGGCCGCAAGGATACCGGTGAGCCGGAGGAGCTGGTCGCTGTCGTGCGAGGACAGCGCAGCTGTCGGCTCGTCCAGCAACAGGATGCGGGAACGCCGTGCCAGCGCCTTGAGGATTCCGACCTGCTGCTGCTGCGCGAGGGGAAGGGAGTCCATGCTCCGGTCCAGCGGGAGGTCCAGGTCGAAGGTGCGGGCCTCCTCCTGCGCCCGCCGGCGGATCGCCCCGGGGCTCGTCGTCCGGAGGCGACCGGGCACCCGCCCCAGGCAGATGTTCTCTGCGACCGTCAGCCGCGGGACGTAGATGAGCTCCTGGGGCATGAAGGAGATGCCATGCCGGATGGCCGCGCGCGGGTTGGTCAGCGCGACCTCCCGTCCCTCGACGGCGACAGTGCCCGCGTCTGGGGTGATCGCCCCGGCGAGCACCTTGGCCAGGGTGGACTTGCCGGCACCGTTCTCCCCGAGGAGGGCGGCGACCTCACCGTGGCGGAGCGAGAACGACACGCCCTCGAGGACCCGCTGGCGGCCGTACTGCTTGACGAGTCCGTGGACGGACAGCGCGGCGGCTTGGCCCTGCATCGCATCTCCCGTTGCTCGGTTCAACAAAGCTAGAGCCCGCCCAGGACGTTGATCTCTATGTCGAGCCGGACGAACACCCTCGGTACCGGTGACGCCAATGCACGAAGATCGTGGCGAAGAGTGACGTGGCAAGATCCGGGCAATACGGCCGCAACGACGTGGTGGGGCATCGGCCGCGATACACCCCTCTGGACGAAGACGTCCCCCCGGCCGGAACGCAGGCCGGACTTCGAGGGGCGATCATGCGTCAGGCTCTCAGCCCCATTCAAGAGATGCCGATGCGTGAAGACGTGCCGATCACTGCCCTCGTTGGCCGTCGGTAGGCACAATGCGATGGCCAGCCACGCCGGCGCCCTGGGACCGCCTCAACCGGCACTGAGAAGGCGGTGGAGTTGGTATCGCGGGGCGTGCGTCAGCCCGACAGTGGGGAAGCGCACGTCAGAGACGGGTCGGCCGTGAGGGTCGGCCCGCCTCGTGCAGATCGCGCGACCTCCCGGACTGACCGACGAGCCCGGCACCGGGTACGCGGTCGCCGAGGACCCCTGCCTTCTCGACCGTCGCTGCGATCGCCGACGTCCTCGGGCTCTCCCTCGATGCACTGTGGGCGGAGGTGAACCGGTCAGCAGGCGAGGTCGTACCGGCCGGGGCCGGTCGCGACGTGGGTGACCGCCTGGTCTCGTAGGCCTCGACGCGGTGCCCCGGCCGCCGTCACCCGATCGCGTGTCCGTCGATCCCGGTCACTGCCCACGGTCGACCCCACCAGAGGCATCTACAGCCAGTCGTGCGCACGCGCGTAGCGAGCCGCCTCGTGGCGGGTGTGGGTCTGGGTCTTCTGCAGGGCGCTGGAGAGGTGGTTCCGCACCGTTCCCTGCGCCAGGTACAGCCTGGCTGCGATCCCGGCGACCGAGTAGCCGTCGCGGGTCACCCGCAGCACGTCGATCTCGCGTTCGGTCAGGGGGCAGTCGTCGACGATCGCGGCGGCTGACACGTCCTGGTCGATCCGTCTCCGGCCCCCGTGCAGTGCCGCGATGACCGAGGCGATGTGGGCCGGCTCCGCGGACTCGCCGGCGAACCCCTGGACGCCGAGTCCCGGGGCGCGGCGGAGAACGCCCGCCGATGCCCGCCTCCCCGCGGACGACGAGGACGCCACTGTGCCCGGCGCGCGCCCGGGCGAGCAGCTGGTCGACCACCTCCCGCTCGGCACGCCGGCTCAGGAGGCCACGGCCCACGCCGTCATCTCTTCCTGGATCGCCCAGCGGGAGGTGCTCACCGGAACTCAGCGCCGGCCGGCCCCACCCCCGTCGAGTCCCTGCTCGATGGCGTAGCGGACCAGCTCGACGCGAGTGTGCAGCTGCAACTTGCGCAGGGTGTTCTGCACGTGGTTCTGCACGGTGCGGTGGGACAGGGTCAGCTCCTCGGCGATCTGCCGATAGCTGCGGCACGTGGCGACCATGCGGAGGACCTCGTACTCCCGCGGCGTCAGGCGCGGCACGTCGGGGTCGTCTCCGCCGACGCGGTCCTCGGCCAGGCGCCGGAACTCGCCGAGCACGAGGCCGGCCAGGCCGGGGGTGAACACGGCGTCACCGGCGCGCACCGACAGGACCGCGGCCAGGAACTCCTCCCGGGAGGCGGACTTGACGAGGTAGCCGGTGGCCCCGGCCTTCACCGCAGCGAGCACGTCGTCGCGCTCCCCGCTGGCGGAGAGCACCAGGACCCGCAGCGACGGGTCGGCCCGGACCAGTTCCCGGGTCACCTCGACCCCGGTCATGGTCGGCAGGCGCAGGTCCACCACCGCCACCTCGGGACGGGTCGCCGGGGCTCGGCGCAGCGCCTCCTCGCCGGTGCTGGCCGTGGCAACCACCTCGAAGCCCGCTTCCGCGAGGTCTCGGGCGACGGCGTCGCGCCACATGGGATGGTCGTCGACCACCATCACCCGGGTCACGGCGCAGTCCCGCGACCAGTGACCGTCCGGCGCGGCACCCGCAGCTCCCACTCGGTCCCCGTGCTCGCGGAGGTGATCAGCTCGGCCGTGCCACCGAGGGCGGCCAACCTCCCGACGATGGAGCCGGTGACGCCCATCCGGCCCGCGGCGGCCGCCTCGTCCAGCCGACCGGCCGGGATCCCCGGCCCGTCGTCGCCGACGCTGACCACGACGGCGTCACCGGTGTCCTCGAGCAGCACGTACGCCGACGCCCCGCCGGCGTGTCGCGCGGTGTTGCCCAACGCGGCAGCCACGGCAGCGACCAACTCCTCGGCGTCCGGACCCGGCAGCGGCACCGGGCTCGCCGGGGTGGCCACCGACACCGCACGGCCCGTGTGGCGGTGCAGCAGCACCGCGACGTCGCGGGTGCCGGCCGCCGGCGGCGCTCCCGGTGCGGCCCGGGCCGCGGAGCCGTCGACGTGGCCCTGCACCAGCCCGCGCAGCGCCTCCTCCTGGTCGCGGGCCAGGTCGGCCAGCTCAGCGGCCGGGCCGCCGATCTCCGCTCCCCGCCGCTGCACGTAGGCCAGGGTCTGCAACACCCCGTCGTGGACGGCACGGGCGAGCCGCTCCCGCTCCTCGGTGGCGGCCTGCGCGGCTGCGGCCTCGGTCCGCTCGCGGGTACCGGTACGTACGAGGGCGGCGGCGTAGCCGGCAACCAGGCCGGTGAGCACGAGCAGGAACACGTACCCGGCGCCGGATCCGCTGGGGGCCGCGTGGACGGCGAGGTCGACCCCGCCGACGACCAGGGCCGACGCCAGGCCGCCCCGCCACGCCCACTGCACCGCACATGCCAGCACCGGGGCCGCGATCCAGAAGCTGGCCAGGGTCGGGGCGCCGCGATCGGCAGCCGCGGCGCCCTGCACCCACGGTGTCATCAGCAGCGCCGCGACAGCGAGCGCCGACTCCGCCACGACCAGCCGGGGACGGCGGGCGGCCACTCGGTACAGCCGGGGCGCGACCAGTGTCCACGTCGCGAGGGTCCCCAGCACCGCGCCGGCCGCCAGGGGATGCCGGTACTCCTGCACGTGCAGCGCGTTGACGACCACCGCGTAGCCGAGCAGCACCACCCGGGCCACGCCCAGGGCCGGCCACAGGATGCCGGTGTCCTCGGGCCGGGGGGAGGCGCTCACGCCGCCCTCGTCTCCGCGCCGCGACGCACGCGACTGAGTACTCGTACCCGGGTCAGGTCGGGTCGCCACACGGATGGAGCGGGCTCCGCCGTCCGCCAGATTCGTGGGCATGACCGACCAGCGCATCGCTCGGGACCCCTCTCCCGCCGTGGCGGAGCCGTCCGGAGGACAGCAGCAGTGATCATCAACGACGTCCACTCCCGACTCAACCCCACCCGCCCTGCGGCGCTGCTCCCGGTGGGTTCACTGCCCGCCCTGCGCGCCGCGGTGTCCGGGGCACCGGGCCGGGTCAGCGTGGCCGGCGGGCGGCACGCGATGGGCGGCCAGCAGTTCGCGACCGGCGGCACCGTGCTGGACACCCGCGGCATGTCCCGGGTGCTGCACCTGGACCGGGGACGTGGCCTGGTGGAGGTGGAGGCGGGGATCCAGTGGCCCGAGCTCGTCGACCGCCTCCACGCCGTGCAGCGGGGGGAGAGCCGGCAGTGGACCATCGCGCAGAAGCAGACCGGCGCCAACCGGTTCACGGTCGGCGGGTCGGTGTCGGCCAACTGTCACGGGCGCGGACTGACGATGGGCCCGATCGTGTCCGACGTCGAGGAGCTGCGTGTCGTGACCGCGGACGGCTCGGTCCTCACCTGCAGCCGGACGTGCAACCGCGAGCTGTTCTCCCTCGTGGTCGGCGGCTACGGGCTCTTCGGCGCGGTCTACTCGGTGACGCTCCGGCTGGCCCGCCGGCAGGTGCTGCAACGGATCGTCGAGATCACCAGCGTGGACGACCTGGTCGATGCCGTCCACGGGCGGGTGCGGGCCGGGTTCCGCTACGGCGACTTCCAGTTCGCCATCGACCCGGACTCGCCGGACTTCCTCCGCCGGGGGGTGTTCTCCTGCTATCGACCGGTCGGGGCCGACCGGTCGGTCCCGGACGGGCAGCTCGTGCTCCGTCCGGACGACTGGCAGGACCTGCTGGTGCTGGCCCACGAGGACAAGTCCAGGGCGTTCGACCGCTACGCGCGGCACTACCTCGCCACCTCGGGCCAGCTCTACTGGTCGGACACCCACCAGCTCGCGGTGTACCTGGACGACTACCACCAGACGCTGGACCGCCGACTGGGCGCGGTGCGACCCGGCACGGAGATGATCACCGAGGTGTACGTCCCCCGGCACCGGCTCGCGGACTTCATGGCGGCTGCGGGGGAGGAGCTCCGTCGGGTCCGAGCAGACCTCGTCTACGGCACCGTGCGCTTCACCGAGGCAGATCGGGACACCTACCTGCCGTGGGCACGTCAGGCCTACGCCTGCGTGGTCTTCAACCTGCACACACCGCACACACCCGCGGGCATCCAGCGGTCGGCCACGGCGTTCCGGCGGCTGATCGACCTCGCCGTCGCACGCGACGGCAGCTACTACCTGACCTACCACCGGTGGGCAGGACGCGAACAGCTCCTGGCGTGCTATCCGCAGTTCCCACGATTCCTCGCACTCAAGCGCCGATACGACCCGAGCGAGCGGCTCCACAGCGACTGGTACGCCTCCCTCCGGGACCTGGCCCGGGACATGACTCCCGCGGCGTGACGGCCGCGGACGACGCCCCTGCGTCTGACACGACCACCCGAGCCGCTGGCGGGAGTGGCCCCCTCGGCGGCCACCGGTGCCCCCGGGAAACGGCCGAGCGGAAGACGGTGGGGACGTCGCTCCCGGGTAGGGGGCACGGATGAGAACAGTCGCGATCGCCTGCCAGGGCGGCGGGAGCCACACGGCGTTCACCGGTGGAGCACTGCAGCGGCTGCTGGGCGATCCCGGCCACCGGGTCGTGGCGCTCTCCGGCACCTCAGGGGGTGCGGTCTGCGCCCTGCTGGCCTGGTACGGGCTGCTGACGGGAGGCGCGGCCGAGGCCGGCCGGCTGCTCGAGCGCTTCTGGGAGGCCAATGCGACCACCACGCTGAGCGGGAAGCTCGCGAATGCCTGGCTGGTCGGTCTGGCCCGGCTCGAGGGGCGGGTGTCGCTCCCCACGGTCAGCCCCTACGCCTATCCGGACATCGCCGGGGGTGCCCTCACCGACCTGCTGACCCGTCACGTGGACGTCGATCGGCTGGCCCGGTTGCAGGAGTCCCCACCGCAGGACCAGCCGCTGCTGCTCGTCGGCGCCGCGGACGTCCTCACCGGCGACTTCAAGGCCTTCTCCAGCCGGCGCGGGGAGATCACCGTGAACTCCGTGCTCGCCTCGGCCGCCGTCCCGCTGCTCTTCCGGGCCGTCGAGGAGGAGGGCCGCTACTACTGGGACGGGCTGTTCAGCCAGAACCCGCCGGTGCGCGAGCTGGCCGATGCCCGCCCCGAGGAGCTCTGGGTCATCCGGATCAACCCGCGCAGCCGGGCCACCGTGCCGACGACGGTGAGCGACATCGCCGACCGGCGCAACGAGCTGGCCGGGAACCTCTCGCTGGAGCAGGAGCTGTACCTCATCGGCAAGGTCAACGAGTGGGCCGATCGTCTCGGGGACCCCTATCGGCGCATCGAGATCCGGGAGTTGACGCTCGATCTCGGCGCCGACCTGGACCTGGCCAGCAAGCTGGACCGCCGGCCGGCATTCATCCGTCGACTGGTCGACGCCGGACGGGAGCAGGCGGCGGGGTTCCTGGCCGGGCTCCCGAGTTGACGGCCGGGCACCGGTCCGCGCCCGAGCCTCATCGAGGATCCCTGGGCCGTCAGCGCCGCCAGAACAGGTGGTGGACGACGCCGCTGGGGCTGGGCACGACGTCGTGGTGGTACCGGTCGCGGAGCTCCTCGGGGGACCTCCACAGCCGGGAGCCGGCGCCGAGCTGCACCGGGGCGACGGCGATGTGCAGGGTGTCGACGAGGTCCGCGTCGAGGAACTGGCGGATGGTGGTCGCGCCTCCGCCCAGCCGGACGTCCTTGCCCTCGGCGGCCGCGAGGGCTCGCCGCAGCACGCCGGCCGGCTCGCCGCCGGTGAAGTGGAAGGTGGTGTCCGACAAGCGGAAGGAAGGCCGCTCGTGGTGGGTCATGACGAAGACCGGCGTGTGGAACGGCGGCTGCTGGCCCCACCAGCCCTGCCACTCGTGGTCGGCCCAGGGCCCGCGCTGCGGGCCGAACTTGTTGCGGCCCATGATCTCGGCACCGATGTTGCGGTGGAAGTCCCGGACCATGTAGTCGTCCAGACCGCGGCTCCCTCCCGGGTCGCTCCGGTCGGGCCAGCTCGCCGTCGCGAACGCCCAGGCGCCCAGCCGAGCAGGGTCGGCGTGGCCGAACGGGCGTTCCCGGCTCTGTCCCTCACCGGCGGCGTAGCCGTCGCTGGAGACCATGAGGTTGTGCACTCGCACCATCTGCGCCACGTCGACCTCTCCTCCTCGTCAGGTGCCCCCGGTCAGTGTCGTGACTGTTCCGCCCGGCCGGACTCATCGCGGCGCACGACGCCGATGTCGCGGCGTCCGGCGGATCCCCCGACGGCACACGCGGTGCACGGCACCGCCGGGCTGACCGTGGTCCTGGGCGGCGGAGGTCACCGGCTCCCGCGCTGACCACGCCCCGCAGACGCAGCGCCCCCGGTGTCGGAGGGGCGTCAGCCGGTGGCCACGGTGGTCGCGCCCACCGGTACCCCGCGCCGGCCCGGGGCCGGCGTCCGCCGGCGGGGCGGCGACGACGTCCGGCTGCCCGGAGACGGGTCGCCCGGACCTCGTCGAGGCGGCCTCGTCGAGCCAGACGGCCTGCTCCCAGGTCCTCCGGGCGACGTCCCCCCTGTGCCGGATGCGGCCTTCCGCACCCCCGCCGTCCGGACGTCCTCGTGCGGGGACCGGGTGAGGGGTGTCGGCGGTTCGCCGGCGCAGAGCCACCCTCGGCAGCGGGGGTGCGTGGGCGGTGCGCAGACCGGCGCCCGCCCCCCGTGCGCCGGTCCTCGGGCAGCGGCCCGAGCGCTCGGCCGGCGCGGCCGGCACGGCCGGTGGGCCGACGGGCTGCCGCCGGGGCAGCCGCGCAGGTGACCTGACCGGCTCAGGCGGGGGCCGGGACGGCGCCCAACTGCACCAGCAGGCCCAGGAAGTCGGCGGTCGTCCAGCGCTCGACCACCTGGTCGCGGCGGAACCGCATGATCGTGATGCCCTCCAGCACGTAGGGCCGGCCCGTGGCGGCCACGCCCATGAAGTCGCCGCGGTGCTCGCCGGACACGGCGAACCGGCAGCCGTAGCGGTCGCCGTCGACGAGGTGCTCGTGGAAGTCCAGCTGCGGGTTGGCGCGACCCGGTGCGCCCATGGCCGACCAGAACTGCTGGTAGAAGCCGGTCACGGACGGCTTGTCCATCGGGTCCGGTCGTACGCCGTGGAACTGCAGGTCCTCGGCGTACAGCTGCAGGTAGCCGGGCAGGTCCCCGGCGTTCCACCGCTGCCGTGCCCGGTCGACCTGCTCGGCTGGTCGGGCTGGAGTGGTCACGGCTCCTCCTGCGCGAGACGGCTCGTCAGTCCCTCCGAGCACCCTGGCAGCGGGTCCTCCGCCGATGGAGAGGCCTTCGTCCCGCTGCGCAGTCCGGCGTGCGCCCAGGGCTCCCGCCGCCCAGCGCGGCTCCGCCCTCGACAGGTCGCCCGACGCGCCCGGAAGGGCGTAGGGTCAGGTGCCTCAGCGCGGTGATGCCGCGCAACGGGCGCGTCCAGCAGCGGCGTGGCCAAGCACGGAGACCTCGATCACGAGGCCCTGTGGCCGAGGCTCGTCACCCCGGTTAGACCGAGACCGGAGTGTGCCCCCGTGGCCGTCGGCGATCACCAACCCCCACCGGGCCAGGCCGGGGTGGCGCTGGAGCGGCTGGGCCGCCTGGCGCTGCGCGACCTGTCCATGGAGGAGCTGCTCGAGGCAGTGGCCGACTCGGCGAAGGCGGTGATGCCGGGCAGCCCCGAGGTGTCCATCTTCGTCCGGGCCTCGGATCGCCGGGTCACCATCACCTCCACCGGGCCTCTCGCCACCGACCTCGACGAGGTGCAGTACAGCCAGGAGCAGGGGCCGTGCCTGTCCGCGGCCGCCACCCAGGAGCTGACCGAGATCCCCGACACCCGGGCCGAGACCCGGTGGCCGGACTACGTGCGGCGCGCGGCCGAGCGCGGGAACCTCAGCTCGCTGTCCGTGCCGCTGCGCATCGACGAGGAGACCTCCGGGGCGCTGAACATCTACGCCCGGCAGGCGCGCGCCTTCGACGACGACAGCCGCGGCGTGGCGACCGCCTTCGGCCCCTACGCCGCCGTCGCCATCGGCAACATGCAGGACTACCAGAGCGCCCGGGGCATGGTGGGCAACCTGCGGGCCGCGCTGGAGTCCCGCGCGGTCATCGACCAGGCGAAGGGCATCCTCATGGAGCGCCACAGGATCACCGCAGACCAGGCGTTCCAGCTGCTGGCCCACGCGTCGATGACCACCAACACCAAGGTCCGCGACGTCGCCGACCACCTCGTCCACACCGGCGAGCTCCGGGGTCCGCAGAGCCGCTGAGCCGGCCGTCCGTGGGCTCCCCCCGAACAGCCGCTGTCGTCTCCCGGGGGACGACCGCGGTCAGGCCCCGCTGCTCGAGACACACGGGCAGCGGGGCTGCCCCCGGCCACCGCCCGGTCGAGCTGCGCTCAGCCGACGTCGGGGCGCTGTCCGTCAGGCGGTACCGCAGCCACAGGACGCCGCCGGCGGCGGGCGGGTCCAGGCCTCCGTCGTGCGCGCGGCGATGCCGTCGAGGCGCAGGACGCGGAGTCGTCCCGGTCGTCCCCTCGGCCGCGTCGAGGCGGGCTGGGACGACGGTCGCCTCCGGATCGTCGTCGGGTCACCGGCCGCGGGCACCCGGGCAGCGGGGCGCCGCCGGTCGGTCCGGCGGCGCCCCCTGCCGTCCACCCCGCGGCCGTGGTCGGCCGCGGGCTCCCGCGTCAGGTCGCCGGGCTCGGCGACCGGTCCTCCAGGACGGCCTCGCGGGTCGGCGACTGCTCGTCGCCGCCGTCGACCGCCTTCGCCTGCTGCCGCCACTGGGTCAGCGCCCGCTCGGTGTAGCCGTTCGGCTCCCGCCGGCCGGAGAACACCAGGTCCAGCGCGGCCTGGAACGACGGGCTGCCGTCGAGGTCGGCGCACATCGGCTGGTACCCGGGCTCGGCCGCGTTCTGCTCGTCGACCACCTGGGCCATCCGGGCGAAGGTCTCGCGCACCTGGGCCTCCTCGACCAGCCCGTGGTGCAGCCAGTTGGCGATCTGCTGGCTGGAGATCCGCAGCGTCGCGCGGTCCTCCATCAGGCCGACACCCTCCAGCGTCGGGACGGTGGAGCAGCCGATCCCCAGCCCGACCCAGCGCACGACGTAGCCCAGGATGGACTGCGCGTTGGTCTCCAGCTCGTGCACCTTGGCCTCGTCGGACAGCCCGGCGCCCGCGTCGGGCAGCACCGGCGGGACGAGCAGGCCGCGGCGGTCGGCGAGGGGGCGCTTCTTCAGCTCCTCCTGGACGGCGAGCACGTCGGTCTCCAGGTAGTGCAGCGCGTGCAGCGTGGCCGCGGTCGGCGAGGGCACCCAGGCGGTGTTCGCCCCGGCCCGCGGGTGGGCGCCCTTGGTGTCGAGCATCTCCCGCATCGCCGCGGGCTTGGCCCACATGCCCTTGCCGATCTGGGCCTGCCCGGCGAACCCCGCGCGCAGGGCCACGTCGACGTTGCGGTCCTCGTAGGTCGTCAGCCAGGTCTGCGACCGCTGGTCGTCCTTGCGGACCACCGGCCCGGCCTCGAAGTCGGTGTGGATCTCGTCGCCGGTGCGGTCGAGAAAGCCGGTGTTGACGAAGATGACCCGGTCGGCGGCGCGGGCGATGCAGGCCTCCAGGTTGGTCGACGTCCGCTTCTCCTCGTCCATGATCCCGATCTTGAGCGTCGTGGGCTCCATGCCCAGCGCCTCCTCCACCGCGGCGAGCAGCTCCACCGACAGCGACACCTCGTCGGGGCCGTGCATCTTGGGCTTGACGATGTAGACGCTGCCGGTGCGGGTGTTGGAGTACCGGGCGCGGCCGCGCAGCTCGTGCAGCGCCGCGGTCGCGGAGACGAGCGCGTCGAGGACCTCCTCCAGGATCGGCTCGCCGGCGGCGGTCCGGACGGCGTCCAGGCGCATGTGGTGGCCCACGTTGCGCACCAGGAGCAGCGAGCGGCCCGGCAGGGTCAGCTCGCCGCCGTCGGTGCCGACGTAGGTGCGGTCGCCGTGCACCTCGCGCGTGACGGTGCGCCCGCCCTTGCCGAAGGAGGCGGTCAGCTCCCCGGTGCGCAGCCCGAGCCACGACCGGTAGGCGCCGACCTTGTCCGGCCCGTCGACCGTGGCGACCGAGTCCTCCAGGTCGACGATCGTGCTCACCGCGGACTCCATCAGGGCGTCGGACACCCCGGCGTGGTGCTGGGTGCCCACCCGGGTCGACGGGTCGACGGTCAGCTCCAGGTGCAGCCCGTGCCGGCGCAGCAGCACGGCGGCGGGGCGGTCGCCCTCCCCGGCCCGGTGCCCGGCGAACTGGGCCGGGTCGGCCAGGCCGGTCGTCCCCGACCCCGTGTCGACGGCCAGCTCCCCGGGTGAGGGCACCCGGTAGGCGACGACGTCGGCGTGGCTGCCCTCGGCGAGGGGGAAGAAGCGGTCCAGCAGGCGGTCGGCCTCGGCGATGACCTGCGCGCCCCGGCGCTCGTCGTAGCCGGGCTCCAGCTCGTGGTCCAGCGGGAGCGCGTCGGTGCCGTACAGCGCGTCGTAGAGGGAGCCCCAGCGGGCGTTCGCGGCGTTCAGCGCGTACCGGGGCACGGTCGCCGGCACCACCAGCTGCGGGCCGGGCACCTCGGCGATCTCCCGGTCCACGCGGGTCACCCGGACCGTGGGCTCCTCCAGCGGCAGCAGGTAGCCGATCTCGGTGAGGAAGGCCTCGAGGGCCTCGACGTCGCCGGCGCCGTGCTCCCGGTGCCAGTCGTCGATCTGCTGCTGCAGCTCGTCGCGGCGGCGCAGCAGCTGCTCGACCCGCCCGGCGAACCGCTCGTTGAGCTCGGCGACGGTCGACCAGAACCTCGCGGGCCCCAGGTCCAGCCCGGCCACCAGCTCCTCGGCCACGAAGTCGCGCAGTACGGGGTCGACCTGCAGTCCACCGGTCGAGGTGTCGTCGCTTCCAGTCTCCACGCTCGTCTTCCTCCTTCTCCTCGGGACGACCGTCCCGTCACGGGGAGCACCCTCTCGGCTCTCCGCCCGCCCGGCCACCTCGGCCGGTCCCCGGGGGGCCTCCGCACGCCGCGGTGTGGCACCGCGACGGCCCAGCCTGGCACCCCGCCGGCGACCCCGCGTCGGCGCCCCGGTCCGGGTGCCGTCGCCGTCCGGCCTGCCCGGTCGGCGCCGGTGCGGTGACCTGGCCGCGTGACGGTCGTCCGGGAGCGGGGGGTGGCGGGCCGGTCGTACGTGGTCACCGGCGGGGGACGCGGCGTGGCCGGGCGGTCGTCGAGCGCCTGCTCGCCGACGGCGGTGCCGTCGTCCTCGTCGAGCTCGACCCGGCCACGGTGGCGTGGGTGGGCTGGACACCGCCTCCGCGGCCGAGGGTCCTGGAGCTCGTCGTGGCCGACCTGGCCCCGGCGGTCGTCGGGTGCTCGACGGCGGTCCGCCGCTTCCTGGCCCGCCGGTGGCGGCGGGGCGATCGTCAACGTCTCCAGCCACCAGGCGCAGCGGGCGGTGCGCGGCGCGCTGCCCCACGCCACCGCCAAGGCCGCCACCGAGGGGCTGACCCGCGCGGCGGCGGTCGACCACCGGCCGGCGGGCATCCGGGTCAACGCGGTGGCACCGGGGTCGATCCGCACCGAGCGGTACGACGCCCACCTGGCCGCGCTGGGGCCCGCGCGGGCGGCGCGCACCGAGCAGCAGATGGCGCGGCTGCACCCGCTGGGCCGCGTCGGCCGTGCCGAGGAGGTCGCCGGCACCGTCGCCTGGCTGCTCCCCGACGCGGCCGCCTCCCTCACCGGCGCGACCGTCCCCGTCGACGGCGGCCGGGCCGCCCGCGGGCCCGGTCCCGAGGAGTCCTGATCCCGACGGCGACCCGCGGTCAGCCCGGGCCGCCGGCCGGGACCGACGCCAGCAGCCCGGCCTCGACGTGGTCGAGCAGCTGCCTGCCCACCCGGTCGGCGTGCGCGTCGTCCAGACCCCGCAGCGGCCCCTCGAGGAGCAGCATCGACAGGCCGTGCACCGCCGACCACGCCACCATCTCGGCGTCCCGGCGGCGCTCGGCCGTCACCAGGCCGACGCGGACCAACTCGTCGAGTGCGGCGTTGAGCAGCTCCAGGGGCGTCAGCCCGGAGTCGCCGCAGGCGTCGTGCTCGTCGGTCAGCTCGTCGGCGGCGGCGAAGGCGGTCCGGAAGAGGCCCGGTTGCTCGCGGGCGTAGCGCAGGTAGCCGGCGCCCACCGCGCGCAGGCGCAGCAGCGCGGTCCGCTGCGGGTCGGCCGGCGCGACCGCGGCCTGCTCGGCCTCCATCGACCGGGCGAGCTGGGACATCGCCACCGCGCACACCGCCCGGAGCAGGGCGCGGTGGTCGGCGAAGTGCCGGTAGGCGGCGTTGGGCGACACCCCGACGCGCCGGGTCGCCTCGCGCAGCACCACCGCCTCCGGGCCGCCTCGCCGGGCCAGCTCGGTGCCGGCGGCGAGCAGGGCGGCGGGCAGGTCGCCGTGGCGGTAGGCCGTCCGGGTGGGCTTCGACATGTTGACAGTGTCCCCGGCGGCGGGCACTGTGCACACCGTCCACATTGGTGGACACCGTCCACATGGGAGTCGGCATGTCCCCAGCCACCCGCACCCGCCCGGGCGCCGTCCTGGCCGTCATGTGCCTGGCGGTCTTCACCGTCAACGTCGACACCACGATCGTGAACGTCACGCTGCCGACGCTGGTCGCCGAGCTCGGCGCCACCACGCGCGACCTGCAGTGGATCGTCGACAGCTACCTGCTGGTCTTCGCCGCGCTCGTCTTGGCCGGCGGGAGCCTGTCCGACCGGCTCGGCCGGCGCGCGCTGCTGGTCGCCGGGCTGGCCGTGTTCGGCCTGGGCAACGCCCTCGCCGCCGTCGCGGGCACCCCCGGCGAGCTGATCGCCGCCCGTGCGTTCACCGGCATCGGCGCCGCGGCGGTCTTCCCGACGACGCTGTCGATCCTCACCCAGGTCTTCCGCGAGCGGGCGGCCCGGGCCCGGGCGATCGGGCTGTGGGGGGCCAGCACCGGCCTCGCCGTCGCGTTCGGGCCGATCACCGGCGGCGCCCTCCTCGAGCAGTTCTGGTGGGGCAGCACCTTCCTGGTCAAGCTGCCGATCGCGCTGCTCGCGCTCGCGCTGGTGCTCGCGCTGGTCCCGGAGAGCCGCGACCCGGCGGCGCCGCGGATCGACACGGCCGGCCTGGTGCTGTCCGCGCTCGGCCTGGGCGCGCTCGTGTACACGATCATCGAGGCGCCCGGCCACGGCTGGGGCTCGGTCCGCACGCTGCTCGGCGCCGCCGTGGCGGCCGGGCTGTTCGCGGCGTTCGTCCGCCACGAGCGGCGCACCTCCCAGCCGATGCTGGACCTGCGGCTGTTCGCCGACCGCCGGTTCACCGCCGCCGCGCTGGCGATCACGGTGGCGTTCTTCGCACTGTTCGGGTTCATCTTCCTCGTCACGCAGTACTTCCAGTTCCTGCGCGGCTACGGCCCGCTGGAGACCGGGGTGCGGATCCTGCCCGTCGCGGTGTGCGTGGCCATCGGCTCCGTCCTCGGCTCGCTGCTGGTGGTCCGGCTCGGCAACAAGCTCGTCGTCACCACCGGCCTGCTGTCGCTGGCCGTCGCCTACGCCTGGGTCTCCACCGCGAGCGACGTGACCGGCTACGCGGAGATCGCCGGGCAGATGGTGTTCCTCGGGCTGGGCATGGGCCTGACCAGCGCCCCGGCCACCGAGTCGATCATGGGTGCGGTGCAGACGGACAAGGCGGGCATCGGTTCGGCGGTCAACGACGCGACCCGCGAGGTCGGCGGCACCCTCGGCGTCGCCGTCATCGGCAGCGTGTTCGCCTCGCTGTACGCCGTCCAGGTCGAGTCCCTCCCCGCCGGTGTCCCCGCGGAGGTGGTGCGGGCGGCCGGGGACTCGGTCGGGGCGGCGTTCACCGCCGCCGCCCAGGTGCCCGCCGGGCCGGCCGAGCTGGTGCGCGCCGCCGCCGAGCGGGGCTTCTTCGACGGGCTGGCCGCGGGGTGCCTGGTCGCCTCCGGCGTCGCCCTCGCGGGCGCGGTGGTCGCGGTCCTCGCGCTGCCCGCCCGGCCGCCGTCCGGCCCGGTCGTGCCCGGCGGCACCGCGGGGCAGGGAGTGCTGGCCGCCGACGCGACGTGACCCCCGGCGGGCCGGCCGGCGCCGACCGGCCCGCCGTCCCGGGGCGGTCTGGCAGGGTGGCCCCACGGGGGGCACAGTGACGTCCGTCTCCCCGGGTGCCCCGGGCCCGGCTGCAGGCGCCGCGGGCCGGGACGGCAGGTGCCCGGGGTCGGCGGGGAGGCGGGGGAGATGACGCAGGACGGCGGCGAGGACGACGCCACGGTGCCGGTCTTCTTCCTGTCCGACAGCACGGGCATCAGCGCGGAGACGATGGGCAACGCGCTGCTCATCCAGTTCCCCGACCTGCACTTCGAGCGCACCCTGATCCCGTTCATCTCCACGGTCGAGCAGGCGCGCGAGGTGGTCGCCCAGCTCGACGCCGCGATGGACGGACCGGTGCCGCCGCTGGTGTTCACCACGGCGGCGGTCGACGAGGTGCGGGAGGAGCTGCTGAAGACCAAGGCCCCGATCATCGACTTCTTCGGCATCCACATGGCCCGGGTGGAGGAGCAGCTCGGCGCCCGCGGGCTGCGCGAGGCCCGGCGGCTGCACGGGGTCGGCGACGTCCGGCGCTACAACGACCGGATGGCCGCCATCGAGTTCGCCATCGAGCACGACGACGGCCTGAGCCCGCGGGGGCTGGACCGGGCCGACGTCGTCCTGCTGGCGCCGTCGCGGTGCGGCAAGACGCCGACGGCGATGTACCTGGCCCTGCAGCACGGCCTGTTCGTGGCGAACTACCCCCTGGTCGACGAGGACCTGGAGACCACCGACCTGCCCCGCCCGGTCCGGGACCTCGCGGACCGCTGCTTCGGGCTGACCACCACCGTGGCCCGGCTCAGCCGGGTGCGGCAGGAGCGGCGCCCGGACTCGCGGTACGCCTCGGAGGACCAGTGCCGGTTCGAGCTGCGGCGGGCGATCGCCATGTACGACCGGCACCACCTGCCCACGGTGGACACCTCCGCGGCGTCCGTGGAGGAGATCGCCGCCGTGGTGATCCAGACCCTGGCCCGGCAACGGCGCCGCCCCGGCGCGCGCCCGCAGTCCGGCCGCGACCCACGGCGAGGAAGGACCCCCCGATGAGCACCGACACCGCACCCGAGGCACCGGCCGGCGGCGCGCAGGGCACCGGCGACACCGTCCGGTGGTTCGCCGAGCTGGGGCTGGCCGACCTGGAGGTGGTCGGCGGCAAGAACGCCTCGCTGGGCGAGATGATCTCCCACCTGGCCGACGCCGGCGTCAGCGTCCCCGACGGCTTCGCCACCACCGCGGCCGCCTACCAGCGCTTCCTGGGCGAGACCGGGCTGGCCGCCCGGATCGCCGAGCAGCTGCGCGCGCTGGACACCGACGACGTCCGCGCGCTGGCCGCGGCCGGCCGGGAGATCCGCCGGGCCGTCGTCGAGCAGCCCTTCCCGGCGGACCTGGAGGCCGACATCCGGGCGGCCTACCAGCGGCTGGCCGGGGACGACGCCGAGGTCTCCTTCGCGGTGCGCTCCAGCGCCACCGCCGAGGACCTGCCCGACGCCTCCTTCGCCGGGCAGCAGGAGACGTTCCTCAACGTGCGGGGCGTCGACGCGGTGCTGCAGGCGGTCCGGGAGGTCTACGCCTCGCTGTACAACGACCGGGCCATCGCCTACCGGGTGCACCACGGCTTCGACCACGAGGCGGTGTCGCTGTCGGCCGGGGTGCAGCGGATGGTCCGCTCGGACGTCGGGGCCTCCGGGGTGCTGTTCACCATGGACACCGAGTCCGGGTTCCGGGACGCGGTGTTCGTGACGTCGGCCTACGGCTTGGGCGAGGGCGTCGTGCAGGGGGCGGTGAACCCCGACGAGTTCTACGTCTACAAGCCCGCCCTGCAGGCCGGCCGCCCGGCGATCCTCAAGCGGGGCGTGGGGGAGAAGGCCACCAAGATGGTCTACACCGACTCCGCCGAGGTCGGCCGCACGACCGCGTTCGTCGACGTCGACCCCGCCGAGCGCCGGCGGCTGTCGCTCACCGACGACGAGGTGACCGAGCTGGCGCGGCAGGCCTGCCGGATCGAGGACCACTACGGCCGGCCCATGGACATCGAGTGGGGCAAGGACGGGCTCACCGGGCAGCTGTACGTCCTGCAGGCCCGCCCGGAGACCGTGCAGTCCCGCTCCGGCACCAGCAGCGAGCGCTACCGGCTCACCGGCACCGGTCCCACCCTGGTCGAGGGGCGCGCCATCGGGCAGAAGATCGGCGCCGGGCCCGTGCGGGTGCTCACCGACATCGACCGGATGGACGCCTTCACCCCCGGCGAGGTGCTCGTCGCCGACATGACCGACCCCGACTGGGAACCGATCATGAAGCGCGCCTCGGCCATCGTCACCGACCGCGGCGGGCGCACCTGCCACGCGGCGATCATCGCCCGCGAGCTGGGCATCCCGGCCGTCGTCGGTACGGGGACCGCCACCCGGGTGCTCACCGACGGCGACCCCGTCACGGTCTCCTGCGCGGAGGGCGACACCGGCGTCGTGTACGCCGGCGAGGTGGGCTTCGAGGTGGAGGAGACCCGGCTGGACGCCATGCCGGACATCCCCACCAAGATCATGATGAACGTGGGCACCCCCGAGCAGGCCTTCGCCTTCTCCCGGCTGCCGCACGCCGGTGTCGGGCTGGCCCGGCTGGAGTTCGTCATCAACCGGCAGATCGGCATCCACCCGCGCGCGCTGCTGGACTTGCCGGAGCTCGACGCGCCGCTGCGGGCGCAGGTCGAGGAGCGGATCGCGGCCTACCCCTCGGCGCGGGACTTCTTCGTGCAGCGGGTCGCCGAGGGGGTCTCGATGATCGCGGCGGCGTTCGCCCCCGAGCCGGTCATCGTGCGGATGAGCGACTTCAAGTCCAACGAGTACGCCAACCTCCTCGGCGGGGAGCTCTACGAGCCGCACGAGGAGAACCCGATGATCGGCTACCGCGGGGCGTCCCGGTACCTGTCGGCCGACTTCGCCGACTGCTTCGCGATGGAGTGCGAGGCGCTGCGGTACGTCCGCGACGAGATGGGTCTGACCAACGTCAAGATCATGATCCCGTTCGTCCGGACGGTCGCGGAGATCGAGGGGGTCGTGCGCCTGCTGGGCGAGCACGGCCTGCGCCGCGGGGACAACGACCTGTCCGTGGTGATGATGTGCGAGCTGCCGTCCAACGCGCTGCTGGCCGACGCCTTCCTCGACCACGTCGACGGGTTCTCCATCGGCTCCAACGACATGACCCAGCTGGCGCTGGGGCTCGACCGCGACTCCGCCCTGGTCGCCGCAGGCTTCGACGAGCGCGACCCCGCGGTGCTCGCGCTGCTCGGGATGGCCATCCGGGCGTGCCGGGAGCGCGGCAAGTACGTCGGCATCTGCGGCCAGGGTCCCAGCGACCACCCCGACCTGGCCGAGTGGCTGGTCGAGCAGGGGATCGAGTCGATGTCGCTGAACCCCGACACCGTCGTGGACACCTGGCTGCACCTGGCCACGGTGCGCCGCCCGGCCTGAGCGGAGGCGCCCCTGCGGCCGGCGACGCCGCACGGGCGCCGGGACGGCGGTCCGCGCGCTCCAGCAGCCAGCCGGGGACGCCGTCGGAGGACGCGCTGCGGTTCCTGGCCGGCTGGGCGGCGGCCGCTGCCCCGGTCGGCACCCACGGGACCTCCCGGCCCTGGGTCGCAGCCCGGCCCCCGGCACCGGGTGGGCCATCATCGGCCCATGTGCAGCACCGCGCCGCCCCGCCTCGCGTGGGCGCGGCTCGCCCTGCTGGTCCTCGCCGTCGCGCTGGCGGCGGTGGTCGCCGCCGTGGTGGGGCTGCCCGACGTCGCGCAGCTGCGCGCCGACGTCGACCGGCTGGGGTCGGCGGCCCCGGCGGTCGTCGCCCTGCTGTACGCCGTGGTCACCCTCACCCCGCTGCCGAAGACGGTGCTGAGCGCGGCCGCCGGCGCGCTGTTCGGGCTGGCGACGGGGGTCGCGGTCGTGCTCGTGGGCGCGGTGCTCGGGGCCGTCGCCGCGTTCGCGCTGGCGCGCGCGCTGGGCCGCGAGGTCGTCGAGCGGGTCACCGGCACCCGGGTGGCGCGGCTGGACGCCCTGCTGGGCCGCCGCGGCCTGGTGGCGGTCCTGGCGGTGCGCCTGGTGCCGGTGCTGCCCTTCACCGCGGTCAACTACCTGGCCGGGCTGACCGCCGTCCGGTTCCGCGACTACCTGGCCGGCACCACCCTCGGCGTCGTCCCCGGCACGGTCGCCTTCGTCGCCCTGGGCGCCTACGGCACGACGCCGGGGTCCTGGCCGTTCGTGCTGGCCGTCCTGGTCCTGGTGGCGCTGAGCGCCGGGGGCGCCGCCGCGGCGCGGCGGCACCGCAGCCGGCAGCCCGAGGCCGGTGCGGCACCCTGCACGGGAGCCGCCGACGCCGTCCCGCAGCCCCGGGGACCCGCCGTCCCCCGACCCGAGGAGCGCCCGTGCCCATCCCCACCGCCGAGGAGCTGAGCCGCCGGGCCCGGGACGCCGCCGCCCGCTGCGGCGTCGACCTGGACGCGCTCGCCGGGGACTCCCCGGTGACCTCGCCGGTCAACGGCCGCCCGCTGCTGTCGGTCCGCCGGCACACCGCGGCCGACGTCGAGCCCGCCGTCGCCCGCGCCGGCGAGGCCTTCGCCGCGTGGCGCACCGTGCCCGCCCCGCTCCGCGGCGGGCTGGTGCGCCGCCTCGGCGAGCTGCTGCGCGCGCACGCCGACGACCTCGCCACCCTGGTCACCCTGGAGGTCGGCAAGACCGCCTCGGAGGCGCGCGGTGAGGTCCAGGAGATGGTCGACGTCTGCGAGTTCGCCGTCGGCCTGTCCCGGCAGCTCTACGGGCGGACGATCAGCTCCGAGCGGCCCGGCCACCGGCTCATGGAGACCTGGCACCCCCTCGGCGTGGTCGGGGTGATCAGCGCCTTCAACTTCCCGGTGGCGGTCTGGTCGTGGAACGCCGCCATCGCGCTGGTCTGCGGCGACCCGGTGGTGTGGAAGCCCTCCGAGCTCACCCCGCTGACCGCGGTGGCCTGCACCGCCCTGCTCGACCGGGCGGTCGCCGACACCGGCGCGCCCGCCGCACTGGGCCAGGTGCTGCTCGGCGGGGCCGACGTCGGGGAGGCCCTGGTCGCCTCCCCGGGGGTGGCGCTGCTGAGTGCCACCGGGTCGACCCGGATGGGGCGGACGGTCGGCCCGCGGGTCGCCGACCGGTTCGGCCGCGCGCTGCTGGAGCTGGGCGGCAACAACGCCGCGATCGTGACGCCGTCGGCCGACCTGGACCTCACCACCCGCGGCGTCGTCTTCTCCGCCGCGGGGACGGCCGGGCAGCGGTGCACCACGATGCGCCGGGTCATCGCTCACGTCGACGTGGTCGACGCGCTGACCGACCGGCTGGTCGAGGCCTACCGGCGGCTGCCCGTCGGCCCGCCGACCGACGAGGGCACGCTCGTCGGCCCGCTGATCCACGCCGGGGCGCACACCGCCATGCAGGAGGCCCTCACCGCCGCCCGGGAGCAGGGCGGGACCGTCGTCGTCGGCGGCGGGCGCCGGCTGGCCGAGGAGGCGCCGGACGCCTGGTACGTCGAGCCGGCGATCGTCCGGATGCCCGGGCAGACCGACGTCGTGCGGCAGGAGACCTTCGCGCCGGTGCTGTACGTGCTGCCCTACCGGACGCTGGAGGAGGCGATCGCGCTGAACAACGACGTCCCGCAGGGGCTGTCGTCGAGCATCTTCACCTCCGACCAGGCCGACGCCGAGCGGTTCCTGGCCGCAGACGGCTCCGACTGCGGCATCGCCAACGTCAACATCGGCACCTCGGGGGCCGAGATAGGCGGGGCGTTCGGCGGGGAGAAGCAGACCGGCGGGGGCCGGGAGTCCGGTTCGGACGCCTGGCGGGGCTACATGCGCCGGGCCACGAACACCGTCAACTACTCCGGCGAGCTGCCGCTGGCCCAGGGGGTGGAGTTCCCCCTCTGACCGGGCGGGCATCACCTGCCAGGGTGGGATGCGTCGATCTGTGATGGATACCTGTTGACTCTCGATAGGTATCGCGCGACGGTCGGTGCATGCAGACAGTGCGCCGGGCCGTCGGCCCGCTCCGGGTCCTCCTCGTGGTGGTCTTCCTGGCCCTGGTGGCCGCCCAGCTGTGGGCGGTGCCGGGGATGGTGCCGGACCTGACCGCCCCGTCCCTGGAGCAGACGGTCGTGCGGGGGACGATGCTCACCGTCTCGGCCCTGGGGCTGGTGTGCGTCCAGGTCGTGGTCGTGTGCACCTGGCAGCTGCTCGCCCTGGTCACGCGGGACCGCATCTTCAGCGCGGACGCGCTGCCCTGGGTGGACGCCATCGTGTGGGCGATGGCCGCCGGCTGGGCGATGCTCCTGGGCACCTTCGTCTGCGCCTACTACTTCGTCATCGACGAGGTCAGCGATGGCCCGGCGCTGCCCGTGCTGCTGCTGGTGCTGCTGCTGGTCGGCGCCGTGGTGGGGCTGCTCATGGTCGTGATGCGGGCGCTGCTGCGGCAGGCCACCAGCCTGCAGACCGACCTGGAGGCGGTCATCTGATGCCGATCGTGGTTCGCATCGACGTCGAGCTGGCCCGGCGCAAGATGAGCGTGGGCGAGTTCGCCGACCGGGTCGGCCTCACGCCGGCGAACGTGGCGGTGCTGAAGAACGGCCGCGCCAAGGCGGTCCGCTTCAGCACCCTGGAGGCGATGTGCCGGGTGCTGGACTGCCAGCCCGGCGACCTGCTCGAGTGGGTCCCCGACGACCGCGACGCGACGCAGGCCCTGCGCGGGGCCCAGCAGTGATCGAGGTCCGCGGGCTGACCAAGCGCCACGGCCGAGTCCTGGCCGTCGACGACCTGAGCTCCGACGTCCCCCCGGGCGAGGTCACCGGCTTCCTCGGGGGCCGGCGGCGCGCTCCTGCTGGGCTGGCTGCGGCTGGTCCGGGACGACGTCCGGTGACCGCCGACGTCCTGGTGGTCGGCGCCGGGCTGGCCGGGCTGCACACCGCCACGCTGCTGGCCCGCCGCGGCCACGACGTGCTGCTGGCCGAGCGGCGCCCCGCGCTCACCGGCGCGATCCGCACCACGGGGATCTTCGTGCGCAAGACGCTCGACGACTTCCCGCTGCCCGAGGACCTGCTCGGGCCGCCGATCCGGCGGGTGGTGCTCTACCCGCCCGGGCTGCGCCGCCCGGTCACCCTGGACAGCGCCCGCGACGAGTACCGGGTGGGCGACATGGCGCCGCTGTACGCCGCGGCCGCCCGCACCGCCGCCGGTGCCGGTGTGCGCCTCGCGCTGGGCACCCGCTGCGCGGGCCGGTGCGACGGCGGCTGGCTGCTGGCCGGCCCGGAGGGGCCGGTGCGGGTCCGGGCGCGGTACGTCGTCGGCGCGGACGGGGCGCGCTCGCGGGTGGCCCGCGACCTCGGCCTGGACCGCAACCGGCACCTGCTCGTGGGCGCCGAGGAGGTGTTCGGGGTCCCCGCCGGGGACCGGACGCCGACGTTCCACTGCGTCCTGGACCCCTCGCTGGCGCCGGGCTACCTGGCCTGGGTGGTGGACGACGGGCGGCACGCCCACGTGGGCGTCGCCGGCTACGCCGACCGGTTCCCCGACGGGCTGCGCCGGGCCCTGGCCCGGTTCCGCGCCGGCGCCCCGGGCCTGCCGCCGGGCGGGGCCCCGGCGGAGGTGGAGCGGCGCGGCGGCCCGATCCCGGTCGGCGGCCTGCTGCGCCGGATCGGCGGCAGCGACGGGCTGCTGGTCGGCGACGCGGCGGGCGCGGTCTCCCCGCTCACCGCCGGCGGCCTGGACCCGTGCCTGCGGCTGTCCGAGCTCGCCGCCGACGTGCTGGACGACGCGCTGCGCGCCGGGCGGCCCGACCCGCTGGCCCACTACGACGGCGCCGCGCTGCGCGCCCGCTTCCGCGGCCGGCTGGCGCTGCGCCACGGGCTGGCGCAGGTGCGCACGCCGGCGGCGGCGCGGGCGGCGTTCGCCGTCCTGCGCACGCCGCCCGGCCGGGCCGCGGCCCGCCGCGTGCTGTTCGGCGACCGGTCCTTCCCCGCGCCCGGCCGGTCCCCCCGGGCGACCGCCTCCGAGGAGGCCGGCGCCGCCCGGCCGTGACCGGCATCGCCCGGCCGTGACCGGCATCGCCCGGCCGTGACCGGCATCGCCCCGGGGGGCCGGTCCGAGGCCGGGCGCGGTGTGGCAGCGTTCCGGGCATGGTCAGCCAGGAGGACCTCGCCGTCCGGACGCTCGGACCCTGCCGGATCGACTCGCCGCTGGCCGCCCGGCTGGGCGAGCGGCAGACGACCCAGCACTCCGTGGTCGAGGAGGACCGGATCCTCTTCGACGACACGATCTCCATGGTGGGCGGCCGGGGCCTGCCGATCGACCAGCTGCCCAGCCTGGAGCCCGGCGGCCCCCGCAAGCAGATCTACTTCGACCCGGCCAAGACCCGGGTCGGCATCGTCACCTGCGGGGGGCTGTGCCCCGGCCTCAACGACGTCATCCGCGGGCTGGTGCTCGAGCTGTCCCGGCACTACGGGGTGCGCCGCATCGTCGGGTTCCGCAACGGCTACCGCGGCTTCATCCCGCGCTACGGGGAGGACGTCCTCGACCTCACCCCGGAGGTCGTGATGGACATCGACGACGAGGGCGGCACGATCCTCGGCACCTCCCGCGGCGAGCAGGACGCCGAGGAGGTGGTCGACGCGCTGGAGCGCCTGGGCATCAACATCCTGTTCGTCATCGGCGGCGACGGCACGATCCGCGGGGCGATGGACGTCGTCCGCGTCATC
Organism: Geodermatophilus pulveris; assembly: GCF_900188375.1. Taxonomy (GTDB): domain Bacteria; phylum Actinomycetota; class Actinomycetes; order Mycobacteriales; family Geodermatophilaceae; genus Geodermatophilus; species Geodermatophilus pulveris. Next base: position 65,632 of record NZ_FZOO01000002.1, read on the forward strand.
GGCGAGCGCGGCCTGAAGGTCGCCGTCGTCGGCATCCCCAAGACGATCGACAACGACATCCCCTACATCGACCAGAGCTTCGGCTTCCAGACCGCGATGGCCGAGGCCACCAAGAGCATCCACGCGGCCAGCGTCGAGGCCCGCTCGGCCCCCGGCGGGATCGGGCTGGTCAAGCTGATGGGCCGGCACTCCGGGTTCATCGCCTGCTACTCCACCCTGGCCAAGGACGACGCCGACTACGTGCTCATCCCCGAGGTGCCCTTCGCCCTCGACGGGGAGCGCGGGTTCCTGGAGCACCTGCGCCGCCGTGTCGAGGACCGCGGGCACGCCGTCGTGGTCGTGGCCGAGGGCGCCGGGCAGGAGCACATCCAGGGCGAGGAGCCGGGCCGGGACGCCTCGGGGAACATCCGGTTCGGCGACATCGGCCGGCTGCTGCGCCGGCTCGTCGTCGACCACTTCGACGCCCACGGCACCGAGACGAACGTCCGCTACTTCGACCCCAGCTACGCCATCCGCAGCGTCCCGGCCAACCCGTTCGACAGCGCCTACTGCCTGCGCCTGGCGCACGCCGCGGTGCACGCGGCGATGGCCGGGCGCACCGAGGTGATCGTCGCGCGGCGGCGGCGCCGGTTCGTGCACATGCCGATGCCGCTGGCGGTCAGCCGCCGCAACCACGTCGACCCGATGGGCGACCTGTGGCTGTCGGTGCTGGAGGCCACCGGGCAGCCGGTGCGCTTCGAGTGAGCCGCCGGCGCGGTCACTCCGCCCGCGGGGGCACCGGCTCCTCGATCCGGTCCCAGCTGTGGTGGCTGAACAGCGTCTTGTGGCCGGTGGCGTCGTAGACGACGAGGTGGCCGGTCGCGGTGAAGCTGAACCGGGCGCCCTCGCCGTAGCGGGTGATCTCGCCGCCGGCGCGGTGCAGGTCGAAGGCCATGCCCGGAGCGTGGCACGCCGCCCGCCCGGAGGGGCACCGGCCACCCGGGCTCCCCGTGGTCGCGCTGGGCGGTCGCGGACAGGCGGGGGGCAGGGCGGCGGACCGTCGGACGCGGCGGCGAGGATGGCCGGCGTGGCTGCCTTCTTCCTCCCGCGCGCCGGCGACGCCGAGCAGGCCGAGCGGCTCTACGACGCCCTGGCGGAGTTCGCCGGGTGCGAGCCGGCGCCGCCGGCGCGCCGCGTGCAGGCGATCGGGTTCAGCGCCGACGGGGTCCGCTGGGTGGCCGCAGTGGGGGAGGAGCTCTCCGGCCGGCGGACGACGCAGCGGCTGCGCCGCGGGGAGCTGGTCGAGCACACCGAGGAGCTGTCGTCGTGCACCCGGGTGCTCGCCGTGTACCCGGGCACGCCGTTCACCGTGGTGACCGACGCCCAGCCGATCACCGGCGCGGCCTCGGAGTGGGCCAACCCGTTCACCGCCGCGCCGGACGAGGTCACCTGGTTCGACCCGGCGTGACCCGCCGGCCGCCGGTCAGCGCACGCCGCCGGCGCCCCGGAGGCGGGCGTAGCCGACGGTGCCGAGCAGGAAGACGCCGCTGACCACCAGCAGCACCGCGCTGAAGGCGTTGACCAGGGGCAGGTCCACCCCGGCGAGCGCGGCGACACCCAGGCCGACGAGCACCGCGGCGCACAGCACGGCGCCGACGGCCCGCCAGGGGCTGCGGGCCACCTCCTCGATGCCCTCGCGCGCCTTGTCCTTGGCGTAGTCCAGCGGCCGGCGCGCCCAGGCGAACCGGGTGGACAGCACCGCCAGGCCGGCGGCCACCAGCACGAAGCCGGGCCCGGGGAGCACCAGCAGCGCGATCCCGGCCAGGGTCAGCAGCCCGCCGAGCACGGCGACGACGGCCTGTCGCATCGAGGGGTCCTCCACGGCGTGGGTGCCGGCCGCCGTGCGCACGCGGCCGGTACCGCCAGGCTGCCCCGCCGGTGGGCCCGCCGTCCACCTCCGCGCTCAGGGGGTGGCGGTCGGCCGCCGGTGGTGCGGGCTGTCCGGGTTGAGCAGCGAGTGCCGGCGGCCGTAGGCGACGTAGATGACGAACCCGATGACCAGCCACGCGCCGAAGCGCGCCCAGGTCTCCGGTGACAGCTGCGCCATCAGGAACAGCGAGGAGAGGACCCCGAACGCGGGGACCACCGGCATGAGCGGCAGCCGGAAGGACCGGGGGGCGTCGGGCCGGGTGTGGCGGAACAGGATCACCGCGAGGCACACGACGACGAACGCCGACAGGATGCCGATGTTCGTGAGGTCCGCGACGGCGCGGATCGGGAAGACGCCGGCGAGCAGCGCCGAGCCGATCCCGGCGATCCAGGTCACCCGCTGCGGGGTGCCGTTGCGGTCGACCCCGGCGAACCACCGGGGCAGCAGCCCGTCGCGGCTCATGGAGAACCACACCCGGGTGACCCCGAGCAGGAAGGTCAGCATGACGGTGAGGATGGAGAGCACGGCGAACACCGAGATGATGCCCGCGACCACCGGCAACCCGACGCTGGTGAAGGCCGAGGCGAAGCCGGCGGTGGGGTCGATCTCCCGGTAGTCCTGCATGCCGGTGAGCACCAGGGTGGCCGCCACGTAGAGGACCATCGCGACGACCAGGGACAGGATGATCGCCCGGGGCATGTGCCGGCGGCCGTCCTCGGCCTCCTCGGCCGCGGTGCTCATGGCGTCGTAGCCGAACACCGCGAAGAAGACGGTGGCCGCGCCGGTGAGCACCGGGCCGAAGCCGGCCGGGAGGAACGGGTCGTAGTTCCCCGCGTCGACGTAGAAGACGCCCAGGCCGACGATGAACAGGATCAGCGCGATCTTGACCGCCACGGCCACCAGCTCGAACCGGCCGAAGGTCCGGGTCCCGCGGCTGAGGATGAAGGTCACCAGCAGGCAGATGACGACGGCGGGCACGTTGACCACCCCGCCCTCCTCGGCCGACGCGGTGAGCGCGGCGGGCAGGGCCACGCCGAAGCCGTCGAGGAACGCCTCCAGGTAGCCGGAGATGCCGATCGCCACCACGGCGACGATGGCGATGTACTCCAGCAGCAGGTCCCAGCCGATGAACCACCCGACCACCTCGCCGAGGGCCACGTAGCCGTAGGTGTAGGCCGAGCCGGCGCGCGGCACCATCCCGGCGAACTCCGCGTAGGACAGCGCGGCGGCCGCCGACGCCAGGCCGGCGACGAGGAAGGCGATCAGCACGGCCGGCCCCACGCCGGGGTTCTCGTCGTCCCCGGCGGCCACCAGCCCGGCGAGGGAGAAGATGCCGACGCCGATGATGCCGCCGACGCCTATGGCGGTCAGCTGCCACAGGCCCAGGCTCTTGGCCAGCGTGCCCGCCCCGCCGCCCCCGTCGTCCTCGCTCACCTGCTCGATCGGCATGCGCCGCCAGACGGAGTGCCGTGCCCGATCGCTCATGGTGTCCCCTCGGTGGTCGTGGCCCCCCGGCGGCGTGGTCGGCGGCGTGGTCGGCGGCGTGGTCGACGGCGTGGTCGACGGCGTGGTCGACGGCGTGGTCGACGGCGTGGTCGACGGCGTGGTCGACGGCGTGGTCGACGGCGTGGTCGACGGCGTGGTCGACGGCGTGGTCGACGGCGTGGTCGACGGCGTGGTCGACGGCATGGTCGACGGCGTGGTCGACGGCGTGGTCGACGGCATGGTCGACGGCATGGTCGACGGCATGGTCGACGGCATGGTCGACGGCATGGTCGACGGCATGGTCGACGGCATGGTCGACGGCATGGTCGACGGCATGGTCGACGGCATGGTCGACGGCATGGTCGACGGCATGGTCGACGGCATGGTCCCGGGGGCGGCGGGACCGCGGCTCAGGCGGGCTGCAGGCGGTCGGCGAGCCCGGCGGCGGTGAAGGCGGCCACGACGTCGTCGCGGCCCTCGCTGAAGTGCGCCCAGCTGTCGCAGTGCGCGGCCACGACCCGGCGGGCGCCGAGCAGCGCCGCGGCCTCGGCCGCCCCGCCGCCGTCGACGGTGAGCAGCGCGCCGTCGAACAGGGCGGTGCGGGCGGCGCCGGCGAACAGCACCGCGGTGTCCACCGGACCGACCCGCCCGGCGATCTCCCGGACCACGTCCAGCGAGGCGTTGTCCCCGCTGACGTGCACGGTCGGCAGGCCGTCGGCGGTGAGCAGGAAGCCGACCACCTCGCCGGTGACCGGCTCGCAGCCCTCGGGCCCGTGCCGGGCCGGCGTCGCCGTCACGGTCACCGGGCCGCCGCCGGGGCGCTCCAACTGCACCGACTCCCAGGGCGCCAGCCCGCGGACGCCGCCGCCCAGCCGCCCGGCCGCGCTGCGGGTGGTCAGCACGACGGGGACGTCGGCCAGCAGGGCCCGGCCGGAGGCGTCGAGGTTGTCCGGGTGCTGGTCGTGGGACAGCAGCACCACGTCCAGCGCGCCCAGGTCGGCCGGGTCGGCGGCCGGCGGGGCGGTCTTGGTGAGCACCCGGCCCCCGCCCAGCGGGTACTCGCCCGGGCCGTCGAAGGTGGGGTCGGTGAGCACGCGCAGCCCGCCGTACCCGATGAGCACGGTCGGCCCGCCGAGGACGCGCACGGGGACCTGCTCGTCGGCGGCGTCGGTCACGGGGCACCTCACGGGGGTCGGCGGCGGCTGTGCGCGGGGCGCCGGGCAGTCTGCCAGCCGCGGGCGGTGCCCGCCTGCCCACCGGCCCGGTCCGGCGTCTCGACCGTTATGCCTCACTGCAGGACAGCACCGGTGCGGCTGGCCCCGGCGGCTCAGGGGACCCGCCGGCTCCAGGTGGGCTCGACCCGGGCCCACTCGCGGGTCCAGTACCGGTCGCGCTGCCGCTCCAGCAGCCGGCACAGCGCGGCGTGCAGGAGGACGACGGTGCCGAGGCCGCCGGCCCACCCGACGACGACCAGCACCAGGGTGCTGCGGCGCACCTCCGCCGGGCTGATCGGCTCGTCGGCGCGGCGGCCGTCGGCGGTCGTCCACAGCGTCAGGGTGTCGCCGGCGCGGGTGTGCGGCGAGGCGGGGACGGCGCCGGTCGCCGGGGTCCCGGCGGGGGAGGTCCACCGCGCCGGGACGGGGACGCGCAGCCGGGGCGGGGCGTCCCGGGGGGCCACGGCGTCGGCGGTCGCGACGGCGGTGACCCGGGTGCGCTCCTCCGCCTGCGCCGCGGCCATGGCGGCGAGGTCGGACCGGACGACGGTGCCCACGGTGAGCGCGACCGGCACGGACAGCAGCACGACGAGCAGCACGAGCAGCCGGGACACCCGCTCCACCGTGTCGACCCCGCGGCCGGCCGGGACGCAGCCGAGGGCGAGCCGGCGGACCCGGCGGGCGAGCGGACCGCGGGGTGCCATCGCCTCGCCTCCCCCGTCGCCGGACCGCTGCAGCGTGCGACCGGCCGCGCCGGCCGGGAAGGGTCGCAGGTCCCGGGTTCACCCTCCCCGGTGACGACCGGCGCCGCCCTCGCCCGCGCGCTCAGGCCGGGGCGCCGCCGGCCCAGGCGCGCAGCCGGGCGAACCCCTCGTCCAGGCCCACCCGCGGCACCCAGCCGAGGGCCGCCCGCGTGCGCCGCTGGTCGAACCAGTGCGCGGTGGCCAGCTGCTCGGCCAGGAAGCGGGTCATCGGCGGCGTCGCCCGGCGCCGGGACACCGCCCACACCGCCTCCACCACGGCACCGGCCGCGTACGCCGCGGCGAAGGGGACCCGGCCGCGCGGCCCGGGCACCCCGGCGGCCCGGCACAGCCGGTGCAGCACCTCGGCGACCGGGCGGGGTTCGCCGTTGGACACGACCAGGGCCTCCCCGTGCACCGGCCCGCAGGCGTCGACGGCGGCCACCAGGGCGGCCGCGGCGTTGTCGACGTAGGTGGTGTCGATCAGCGCGGCGCCCGAGCCGATGACCGGCAGCCGCCCGGCCCGGGCCCGCGCGACGATGCGCCCGACCAGCTGGGTGTCGCCCGGGCCCCACACCAGGTGCGGGCGGACGGCGAGCACCGCCAGGGCGGGGGAGTCCGCGGCCAGCGCGTCCTGCTCGGCGACGGCCTTGGAGCGGGCGTAGCGCCCGCGGGCGCGCGCCGGGTCGGCCGGCCCCGCGCCGACCCCGACCAGCGCGGTCCCGGCGTGCGCCACGGACGGGGAGGAGACGTGCACCAGCCGGCCCACCCCCTCGGCCCGGCAGGCGCCGACGACGGCGCGGGTGCCGCCGACGTTGGCCGCCGCGTACTCCGCCCACGGCCCGGTCACGTCGACCTTCGCGGCCAGGTGCAGCACGGCGTCCTGCCCCCGGGCGGCGCGCCGCACGGCGGCCGGGTCGGCGACGTCGCCGAGCACCTCCCGGCACGGCAGGCCGGCCGGCCGGCGCTGCAGCACGGTCACCTCGTCGCCCCGGTCGAGCAGCGCGCTGGCGGTGGCCCGGCCGAGCATCCCGCTCGCCCCGGTGACCAGCACCCTCACGCCGGCGCGCTCACGGCCGGCGGGCTCCGGCCAGCAGCCGCGCGGCGCGGCGGGCGACCTCGGCGCGGTCCACCTTCGACTGGTGGCGGACGTCCACCGGCAGCCGGCCGGTGACCAGCACGGCGGCGACGTCGACGCCGGCGGCGGCGCGCACCGCGTCGGCGAGGTCGGTGCCGGCCGGCCGCAGCCGGCCCGACCGGCCCGTGCCGCCGGCGGGGACCACGACCACGACCACGACCTGCGTGCCCGCGGGGCCCACGCCGACGGCCGCGGCGGACGCGACGCCGGCCACCCGCTCCACCCGCTGCTCGACACCGACGGGGGTGACCGGGCCGGACGCGGTGGTGACGACGTGCGGCAGGCGGCCCTCGACCCACAGCCGGCCCTCGGCGTCCAGGTGCCCGACGTCGCCGGTGCGGTGCCAGCCCGGGTCCCGGGACGAGGCGCGCTCGACCACCCACACGGCGTCGTAGCGGTCCTTGACGTGGGCGGCCCGCACGCACACCTCGCCGGTGGTGCCGGGGGTGCCGGTGAGCGGGCCGTCGGCCGCGCCGGCCGCCGACAGCGGGCTGACCCGGACGTCGACGCCGGGCAGCGGCCGGCCCACGCAGACCCCGTCCCCGTCGCCGGCGGCCTCGATGCCGGCCAGGGACACGTCGGTGACCGGCAGCACCTCGGTCATCCCGTAGGGGGTGTGCGGCTCGGCGGCCGGCAGCACCTGCCGCAGCCCGCGCAGCAGCGCGGCGGGGACCGGCGCCCCGGCCGACATGAGCAGCCGGACCCGCCCGAGGGCGGCCCGCCGGTCGCCGGGGAGGTCCGCGGCGGTGGCCGCGACCCGCCGCAGCGCGGCCGGCGAGGCGAACACCACCGTGGCGTCGACGGCGGCCGCGGCGTCGGCCAGCGCGGCGGCGGTCAGCGAGCCAGGTGCGGTGACGTCGACGTCGGGCACCGCGGAGCCGATGCCGAGGGCGGGGCCGAGGATGGCGAACGGCGCGAAGGCGGCGACCAGCCGGTCGCCGTCGCCCAGGCCGTAGGTGGCCGCCACCAGCTCCAGCTGGGCGGCGGCCTGGCGGTGGGTGTAGACGACGCCCTTGGCCGGGCCCGTGGCCCCGGAGGTGAACAGCACGGCGCAGTCGGCGTCCACCGGTGGCTCGGCCGGCGCGGGGGAGGTGCGGCCGAGCGCCGCCAGCCCGGCCAGGGTGTGCCCGGCCCGCAGCGCCCGCCGCGCGGCCGGTGGCACGTCGCCGGCGGCGATCCACGTCCCGGGCAGGCGCATGAGGCGCGCGGCGGCCAGCCCTCGCGCGCTGCCGACGACGTGGTCGACGGCCGCGCTGTGCAGGGCCCGGCGCATGCCGGCCAGGCCCAGGCCCTTGTCCGCGACGACGACCACCGCGCCGGCCCGCCACACCGCGTACACGGTGGCGGTGAGGTCGGCCGAGGGCTCCACCAGCAGCGCCACCCGCTGCCCCGGGCGCACCCCGGACGCGGCCAGCCCGGCGGCCAGGTCGGCCACCCGGCGGGACAGCGCCGACCAGCTGACCGTCGTCCCGCCGACCTCGACCACGGCCGGCGTGTCGTCGTCCGCCCGCCGGTCCAGGGCCGACCACAGCCGGCGCCCGGCGTCCCCGGCCGGGCGGGCGGCCACCGCGTCGTGCCCGGCGTCGCGCCCGGCCTGCAGGTCCGCGACCCACCGGGCGACCGCGCCGGCGTACTCCGGGGCGTCCTCGGGCAGCAGGTGCGAGGCGCCCTCGTAGCGGTGCAGCCGGGCGTGCGGCAGCCGGCCGCGCAGGTCGGTGAGGTAGCGCTCGCCGAAGACCGGGTCGCGCGGGCCCCACAGCAGCAGCGCCGGGACGTCCAGGGTGCGCACGCCCTCGGCGATCGCCTCCTGCACCGGCCGGGAGGGGTGGTCGGCGGCGAAGGGGATGTCGGCGACGAAGTCCCCGACGGCGTGCCGCCGCGCCGCCGACCGGTAGGGGGCCGCGAAGGCGTCGCGCACGTCGGCGGGCAGCGCCGGCCGGGACAGCGCGGTGGTGGCCCGGACGAACACCGGGGTGCCGACGGTGACCGCCGCCCGCACCCCGGGGGCGGAGGCCAGCCGGATCAGCGCCGGCCCGAGGTCGCCCTCGGGCATGGCGACGGCGGTGTTGGCCAGCACGACGCCGCGCAGCTGCGGGCGGTGCGCCAGCGCCCAGCCCAGGGAGATGACCCCGCCCCAGTCGTGGCCGACGGTGACCACCGGGCCGGTGACGCCCAGGGCCGCGGTGAGGTCGCCGAGGTCGGCCACCCGCTGCGCCAGCGACCGCGGGGCGGGGAGGCGGTCGGAGAAGCCCATGCCGAGGTGGTCGGGGGCGACCACCCGCCAGCCCGGCGGTGCGGCGGCCACCAGCCGGCGCCACAGGTAGGACCAGGTGGGGTTGCCGTGGACGCACAGCAGGGTGCCCACCGGGTCGGCCACCCCGTTGTCGAGGACGTGCCAGCAGTGCTCGGCGCCCCCGGCGTCGGTGACGCGGACGGTGCGCGACCAGGCGGGGTCCAGGCCCGGGAGCGCCGGCGGGACGGCGGTGGGGGTGCCGGCGGCCCTCACCAGGCGATCTCGAGGCAGGAGGCGTTCAGGCCCGAGCCGATGCCCATGAGCAGCACCCGGTCGCCGTCGACCAGGGAGTCCTGCCGGTCGGCCAGCGTGAAGGGCACCGACGCCGGGCCCAGGTTGCCGCGGGTGGGGAAGGTCGTGGGCACCCGTGCCGGGTCGATGCCGAACCGGTCGCACATGGCCTGGGTGTGCACCTTGGAGACCTGGTGGACGATGTAGCGCTCCATGCCGCGGGACCAGTCGAACTCCGCGGCGGCCTCCTCCCAGAGGTCCGCGGACAGGTTCAGCCCGGCGTCCAGCAGCCCCTTGAGGTCGGTGCGCATGAGGTCGTTGTCGCCGATGCACAGCCCGTGGTGCTCGCTGCCCGACCGGCTGGCCGAGCCGACCAGCCGGTGCCCGCCCGGGTGCTCGTCGGCGCGGCCCAGCACCATCGCCGCGGCACCGGAGCCCAGGGTCAGGGTGGCGAACTGCGCGAGCACGTCCTTGGAGGTGGTGTCCGGGCCGTCGAGGCGCTCGAGGGTGCGCTCCTGCACCGGCCGGGAGTCCTCCCCGTTGACGATGAGGGCGTACTCGACCATCCCCGAGTCGATCATCGCGGCGGCCAGCTCCATGCCGTTGACGAACCCCAGGCAGGCGTTCGTGACGTCGAAGTTCTGGCAGGAGCGGGGCAGGCCCAGCGCGTGGTGCACCTCGACCGCGGTCGAGGGCTCCAGGTGCCGGCGGCTCACCGAGGTGTTCACCATCAGGCCGATGGCCGCGGGGTCCACGCCGCTCTCGCTGATGGCCTTGGCGCCGGCGGTGGCCGCGCCGTCGACGAAGGTGACGCCGTCGGCCCACCAGCGCCGCTCCCGGATGCCGGCCAGCCGCTCGAGCAGGCCGGGCCGCAGCCCCACCCGCCGGTAGGTGCCGGCGAGGGCCTCGTCGAACGCGTCGGAGGTCACCACCCGGGAGGCGTCGGCCGTCTGCACGGCCAGGACCGCCGTGTTGGTGAACCGGTGCGTGGCGTTACCGCTCATCTGCTCGTATCAGTCCTCGGAGGGAGTCGTCTGTCGTGCCGGTGGCGCGTCGTCGGGTGGGGCTCGGGTCGGGCGTCGGGTGCGATGGGCCGCCGGTGGCGGGTACCCCGCCCGCGGCCCCGGTACCCGGCGCGCCGCGGTGGCGGTCCGCCAGGGGCGGGCCACCGGTCCGGTGCACGTCGCCGGGGCAACGACGGGCTGCGGATCGGTGTTCCTGGTGCCCGAGCGTCCCACTGCGGTGTGACGGCCGCGTTCCGCACCCGTCGGTCGGCGCCGCGGGTGCCGGTCAGCGGACGACCAGCACGTCCCCGAAGCCGGCCGCGTGCCGGCTGGTGAAGGGGTAGCTCCCGGGGCGGTCGGGCGCCGGGAAGGTCAGCAGGCTCCCGGCCGGGACCACGACGTCGAAGGAGCCGTCGTCCGCGGTGAGCGTGACCCCGGTGTCGGTCGGGTTGTGCACCGACACCTGCGCGCCCGCGGCGACGGGTGCCCCGACGTGGAACCGCGCCGGGTCGACCAGCACGGTCACCGACAGCTCCCCGTGGTCGTGGCCGGCCATGCCCGCCGCCGGGGCCGATGCCGCCGGCGGCGGGCCGGCGGCCGGGACCGGCGCGGCACCCGCGGCCGGGGGAGGGGAGGCCGCCAGCGCCACGGCCACGGCGACGGTGGCCAGCATGACGGCGACCTCGACGGCGGCGAACCGCCGGAAGGCCCCCGGCCGCCCGCTGCGCAGCCGGGGCAGCGTGTGCCGCCGGTGCGCCCGGCCCAGGACGCCGAGGGCCACCAGCGCCGCCGTCTTGGCCAGCAGCAGGACCCCGTAGCCGCTGCCCAGGACGGCCCCCGGCGCGGCACTGCGGCCCAGCACGAGCCAGGCGGCCAGCAGGCCGGAGGCCCCCGTGGCCAGGGAGCAGGCCAGCGCCACGGTGCTGAACCGGCCCGCGGCGGCCACCTGGTCCGGCACGGACCGGCCGTGCAGCAGCAGGGCGAGCAGCCCGCCCACCCAGGCGGCCGCGGCCACCACGTGCACCGCCAGGGTGGCCACCGCCGGCACGTGGTCCGCGGCCGCCGCGGAGTGGCCGGTCAGGACGGCGGGGACGACCAGCCCGCACACCGCGACCGCCAGCAGCAGGCCGGCCGGCAGCGCACCGGTGCACCGCCGGGCGAGCACGGCCACCAGGCCGGCCGCGCCCAGGACCACCGCCGCCGCGCGCCCCGCGGGCAGGTCGGTGAGGAAGACGCCCACGGCCGCCGCCGGGACCGCGGTGGGCGCGGTGCCGAGCACGTCGGCCACGGTGAGCAGGGCGGCGGCCGCGGCGCAGGCGGCCCAGGCCAGCGCCCACGGCGAGGCCGCCCGCACCGCGCGGCGCGACGCCGCGGGCAGCCGGCCGCCGGCGCCGGGGAGCAGCACGGCGGCGAACAGCAGCGACCCGACCGTGCCGACGGCGGCGACCCGCCCGGCCAGCGTGGCCACCGGCAGCCCCCAGGCGACCAGCGGCCCGGCCTGCGCCAGCGCGGGCGGCGGCGTGGCCGGGCGGCCCCCGCCGAGCACGAGGGCCAGCACGAGCACCCCGAGGAGCCCGGCGGCGGCCGCCACGAGGGCCGGCAGCGGGGAGGGCGGCGCGGCGGGAGGGGAGGCCGGCCCGGCGGTCAGCGTCCCGGGCCCGGTGCTCACGCCCGCCGCCGGGACCGCAGCAGGAGCAGCCCAGCCGCCGCGACGACGACCCCGGCCGCGCCGGCCACCAGCGGGCCGGTCCCCGGCGACGGCGCGGGCGGCGGCGGGACCGGCGCGGCGACCGCCCGGCCGGCGTCCGGCGGCCCGCCGGCGGCTGCCGGCGCCCCGGCCACGGTGAACGAGAAGGCGCCCGACACCGGGTGCCCGTCGGCGGAGGTCACCCGCCACGCGACGGTGTGCACCCCGCCGGCCGGGCCGGTCGCCAGCGGCTGGACCACCGTGCGGCCGCGCACCACCACCGCGCCCTGCGACACCACCGCGCCGTCCGGCCCGGTCACCACCACCCGGGTGCCCAGCGCCTGCGCCGGCGCGCCGAGCTCCAGCTCCACCTGTGCCGGCGGCACGGGCACCGTGGCGTCCGCTGCCGGCACCGTGGCGACCAGCTCGTCGTGCGCCCGGGCGGCCGGCGCACCGGCGCCCAGCAGGGCGAGGACGGCGGCGGTGAGCACCACGGCCACGCGGGCGGCCGGGCCGGCGGTGGGGACGGGGTGTCGTGGCATGCCCGGCGTTCGTCCGCGGCGGCCCGCCCGGTTCTCCGGGGTGCGGCGACCGGCCGTCAGTGAACCGTTCGGGACCCGCGCCGCGAAGGTCGGTCACGGACGGCAACGGGCTCCCGGCGGACCAGCCGGGACCCGCCGTCCCAGGGCACTTCCCCGGCCCGGATCCACGGTGGGTGCTCCCCGGCCCACCCGTCCCACCGGTCGCGGTACCGAACCGCGGCCGGGCACCCCGCCGGCCGGCGGCGGTGTCGCACCCGACTCGAGGAGTCCCCATGCGCAAGGCACTCGCACTGCCCGCCGTCGCCCTGGCCGCGGCAGCGTTCCCGCTGCTCACCATGTCCCCGGCCCTCGCCGACCACAACGGCAGCTACCAGGCCGACCTGAGCGCGCTGAACCAGTCCGGCGTCACCGGGACCGGGATGGTCACGCTGAACGAGGACTCGGCCACGGTCGTGATCGAGGCCTCCGGCCTGCTGGCCGGCGCTCCCCACGCCCAGCACTTCCACATCGGCGCCGAGGGCACCTGCCCGACCGACGCCGAGGACGGGGACGGCGACGGCTTCCTGAGCACCACCGAGGGTGCGCCCTTCTACGGGGCGATCGGGACCTCCCTGACCACCGGGGGCGACACCAGCCCGGACAGCGGCCTGGCCGTCGACCGGTTCCCGACGGCCGACGACGGCACGGTCACCTACGAGCGGACCTTCGACATCACCGAGGACGTGCAGGAGGCGTTCGCCGGCGGCACGGCGGTGCTGGTCCTGCACGGTGTCGACGAGGACGGCAGCGGCACCTACGACGGCGACGTCAAGAGCGACCTCGACCCGTCGCTCCCGATGGAGGCCACCGCTCCGGCCGCGTGCGGCGCGCTGGAGATGGCGCAGATGGGCACCACGCCCGTCGGCGGTGCCGAGACCGGTGGTGGCAGCACCACCGGCACCGAGCAGCAGGCCGCGATCGGCATCGGCGCCCTGGCGCTGACCGGTGCCGCTGCGGCCGGTGCGCTGGCCTACCGCCGTCGCCAGGCCGCCGACCGGGCCTGACCGGCGACCCGCGCCGCGCGGGGGTCCCCGGACCCCCGCGCGGCGCGGGCCCCGCACCCCGCGGCCGTGACCCCGCCGCACCCCACGGCCCTGATCCCGCCGTGCCCGAAGCCGGAGGCCCCCCAGTGACCGACCGCCCACCCCGCCGACCGGGCCCGCGCGCCTGGGCAGCGCTGGCCCTCGCCCTCGCCGCCGTGGCCGTCGTGGCCCTCGTGGTCGCGGTCACCGGGCAGCAGCGGGCCCCGCAGCCCCCGGCCGCCGCGGCGACGAGCGCTCCCGCCGCCCCGGACGCCGCGTCCCGGGACGCGGTCCCCGCGCCGGCCCCCGCGCCCGCCGCCCCGACCGGGGCCGCTCCCGCCGGGCCGGTCGCCGCCCCCGTGTCGCTGGAGATCCCGGCCATCGACGTCCGCAGCGACCTGCTGCGCCTGGGCGTGGACGGCGACGGCACCGTGCAGGTGCCGCCGCTGACCGCCGACGACCGGGCCGGGTGGTACGAGCGCGGCCCGGCGCCCGGCGCGGTGGGCCCGGCGGTGGTCCTCGGCCACGTCGACTCCGCCGAGTGGGGCCCCGGGGTGTTCTTCGACCTCGGCGCGCTGCGGCCCGGGGACGAGGTCACGGTCACCGGCGAGGACGGCTCGGTCGCGGTGTTCGCCGTCGACCGCGTCGAGCGGCACCCCAAGGACGACTTCCCGACCATCGCGGTCTACGGCAACACCGACGACGCCCAGCTGCGGCTGATCACCTGCGGCGGGGACTTCGACGGCGGGGCGGGCAGCTACGAGGACAACGTGGTCGCCTTCGCCTCGCTGGTCGACACCCGGCGGGCCTGACCGGCGGCGGCGCGCCGTCTCCCTCCCGGCGGCCGCGTCAGTCGCGGCGGTACGTGGGCCGGGCCCGGCGGGCGTGGTCGACGCAGGCGGCCACGAGGTCGTGCACGGCCGGCCGGGGGTCCCCGGCCCGCCACGCCACCGCGAGCTGCGCGGGGGCCAGGCCCGGCACCGGGCGCACCACGTACTCCGGGCGCCGGTAGATCTCCGCGTTGCCCGCCGCGATGAGGGCCACCCCGGTGCCCCGGCCCAGCGCCTCGACGACCTCCTCCGGCCCGTGGACGACGGCGGCGACCCGGGCCGGCCGCCCGCCCCGCGCGTCCTCGCCCAGCCAGAAGGCGCGCAGCGGGCCCGCGGACTCCGGCAGGGCGAGGAACGGCTCGTCGCGCAGGTCCTCCATCGTCACCTCCGACCGCGCGGCCAGCCGGTGCTGGGTGGGCAGGGCGACCATCCGGGGCTCAGTGAACAGCACCCGGGCCTGCAGCCGAGGGTCCTCGGGCAGCGGCAGCCAGCAGAATCCCACGTCGCTGTCGCCGGCGGCCAGGCCCACGGTGGGGTCGCCGAAGCGGGCCTGCCGCAGCTCCAGGCGCCAGTCCAGGTGACGCTCGCCGAAGGCCTCGCCGACCGCGGCCAGCAGGCCGCGCCCGACGCTGACCGACAGCCCGAGGACCAGCACCCGGGCGTCGGCGGCCACCACCTCGGCCAGGGCGGACCGGCCGGCGTCCCACTCGGCGACGACCGCGCGGGCGTGCGGCAGCAGCGCCCGGCCGGCGGCGGTGAGGGACACCCCGCCGGGGCCCCGGGCGAACGGCGGCGCCCGCACGGCCGCCTCCAGGGCGCGGATCTGCTTGCTCAGCGCCGGCTGGGAGACGAACATCCGCGCGGCCGCCCGGGTGACGTGCAGTTCGTCGGCCACGGCGAGGAAGTAGCGGAGGTCGCGCACGTGGACGTCCATGCGCGCCTGGGTACCACCGCCGCGACCGGGCCGACAGGTGCACGCCGGGGGCGCTCACCAGGGGATGGGCCGCCCGTCGCGGGTCAGGGTGCCGGTGGGCCCGTCGTCGGGCAGGTCGACGGCGTACAGCACGCCGGCCACGCCCTCGGCCACCGGCCGCCCGCCCGCCCGGGCCGCCCATGTCGGTGGCCACCCAGCCCGGGCAGACGGCGTTGACCAGCACGCCCCGGCCGGCCAGGTCGGCGGCCAGCTCGACGGTGAGCATGTCCAGCGCCGCCTTGGACACCGAGTACGCCGGGACGCCGCCGGCCCCGCCGGTCTCCCCGAAGGAGCCCGCGCCGCTGGAGACCTTGACGATCCGCCCGCCGCGGGGCACCAGCGGGGCCAGCGCGATCGCCGTCCGCCACGCCCCGACCAGGTCGGTCTCCAGGGCCTCGCGCACCACGCGCAGGTCCGCCGTCACGGCGGACTGCCCGGTGTCGTAGTGCACGCCGGCGTTGTCCACCAGGACGTCGAGCCGGCCGGGCCCGGCCCGCAGCTCCGCGGCGAGGGCGTCGACGTCGTCCTGGAGGGTGACGTCCAGCCGGCGCACCAGCACGTCGCCGGCCAGGCCGCGGGCGGCCGCCCGCCCCCGCTCCACGTCCCGGGAGCCCAGCACCGTGCGCACCCCGCGCGCGGCCAGGACGCGCACCAGCTCCCGGCCGATGCCCCGGTCGCCGCCGGTCACGACGGCGACGCTGCCCTCGCCCGGGGCGCTCACCGCCGCGTGCCGGACGTCGTGCACCGCACCCGGCCCACCTCCTCCTGCCCCTGCGACCTGCGGCACCCACCGTGACCCCCCGGCGCCGGCGGCGCCGATGACCGCTGCCATGACCGCCGGTCATGAGTGGTCATCGACCGTTATCACCAACTCGGCAACCGACCGGTCACCACCGCCGGACGGCCACGACCGGGGGACCCGGCCGCCTCAGCCGGGCGCGCGGGCGGCGCACTCCGGGCAGGGCGCCGCCGAGCCCAGGCCGCGCCGCCCGGCCCAGCTGCCCTGGACCACGCCCACCGGGGTGCCGCAGACGGCCACCCAGGGCGGCGGCCCGTCGGCGGCCTCCCGGGGGACGGCGTGGGCCGCCCCGCCGTCCTGGTCGCGGCCGGCGGCGTGCTGGGCGGAGCTCACGCGCCCAGCATGGCGGCGGCCCGCGGTCCCTTGATCGGTGCCCCTCCCCGGGAGCAGGCTGTGACCCACGACACACGAACGGACAGGCCCAGGAGGTCGTCGTGCAGGCACGCGTCGGGGATCGGATCGTCGTCCGGTCCACCCACCAGGGGGAAGCCGAGCGCACCGGCAGGGTGCTCGAGGTCAGGGGAGCGGACGGCGGGCCGCCCTACGTGGTCCGGTGGGACCCCGACGGGCACACCGGGGTCTTCCACCCGGCGGCGGGCACCTGCGCCGTCGTCCCCGAGCCGGCGAACGGCTGAGCGGCGTGGGCAGGGAGACCCCCGCCGCACCCGCCCCGCGGCCGGCCGCGCAGGTGCGCAACGTGGCCCTGGTGGGCCACGCGGCCGCGGGGAAGACCACCCTCGCCGAGGCGCTGCTGGTCGCCACCGGCGCCCTGGCCCGCGCCGGCCGGGTCGAGGACGGCACCACCTGCCTGGACAGCGAGGAGGTGGAGGTCCGCCAGCAGCGCTCGGTGTCCCTCGGCGTGGCCACCGTGGAGCACGCCGGCCACCGCATCACCCTGCTGGACACCCCGGGCTCGCCGGACTTCGTCGGCGAGCTGCGGGCCGGCCTGCGCGCCGCGGACGCCGCCCTGTTCGTCGTCTCCGCGGCCGGCGGGGTGGACGCCACCACCGTGCAGCTGTGGGAGGAGTGCGCCGCGGTCGGCATGCCGCGCGCGGTCGTGGTCACCCAGCTGGACCGCCCGCGCGCCGACGTCGAGGACGCCGTCCGCTCCTGCCGCACCGCGCTCGGCGACGGCGTGGCGCCGCTGCACCTGGTCCGGCGCGGCCCGGACGGCGCGGTCACCGGCCTGGTCTCCCTGCTGGAGCCGCACCCGGGCACCGGGTGGGAGGCGGGGGAGCAGGAAGCCGACCGGCTCCGCGCCGAGCTCATCGAGGGGATCATCGGCGAGAGCGAGGACGAGACCCTCATGGACCGCTACCTGGGCGGTGAGGAGCTCTCCGTCGCCGACCTGGTCGCGGACCTGGAGACCGCGGTGGCGCGCGGCCACTTCCACCCCGTGCTGTGCGTGGCCCCGCTGACCGGCGTCGGGGTGCCCGAGCTGCTCGACCTGCTGGTCGCGGCCTTCCCGTGCCCGATGGAGCACGGCTGCCCGCCGGTCACCCGCCCCGACGGGTCGCCCGCGCCCCCGCTGTCCTGCGACCCCGACGGGCCGCTGGTCGCCGAGGTGGTCAAGACCACCACCGACCCCTACGTGGGCCGGGTCTCGCTGGTGCGCGTCTTCTCCGGCACGCTGCGCCCGGACACCCCCGTGCACGTCTCCGGGCACGGCCTGGCCGACCGGGGGCACCCCGACCACGACACCGACGAGCGGATCGGCGCGGTGTCCTCCCCGCTGGGCCCGGTGCTGCGCCCGGTCGCCGCCTGCCCGGCGGGGGACGTCTGCGCCGTCGCCCGGCTGACCACCGCCGAGACCGGGGACACCCTCTCCCCGCCGTCGGACCCGCGGCTGGTGCCGCCCTGGGACCTCCCCACCCCGCAGCTGCCGGTGGCGCTCGAGGCGGTGTCCCGGGCCGACGAGGACCGGCTGGCCACCGCGCTGTCCCGGCTGGTCGCCGAGGACCCCACCGTCCGGCTGGAGCGCCGGCCCGACACCGGGCAGCTGCTGCTGTGGTGCGTCGGCGACGCGCACGCCGAGGTGCTGCTCGAGCGGCTGCGCACCCGGCACGGGGTCGCGGTCACCACCGTGCCGGTGCGGGTGCCCATGGTGGAGACCCTCGCCGGGCCGGCGCGGGTCACCGGCCGGCTGGTCAAGCAGTCCGGCGGGCACGGCCAGTACGCCGTCGTGGTGGTCGAGGCCGAGCCGGGGGAGCCGGGCTCGGGCATCGTCTTCGCCCAGCGCATCGTCGGGGGCACCGTGCCCAGCCAGTACCACGGCAGCGTGGAGAAGGGCATCCGCGCGCAGGCGGCCAAGGGCGTCTCCGGCGACCGGCCGCTGGTCGACGCCCGGTTCACCCTGGTCGACGGCAAGGCGCACTCGGTGGACTCCTCGGACGCGGCGTTCCAGGCCGCGGGCGCGCTCGCCGTCCGCGAGGCCGCCGCCGCGGCCGGCACCCGGGTGCTCGAGCCGTGGTGCGCGGTGGCCGTGGTGGTGCCGGGGGAGTACGTCGGGGCGGTGATGAGCGACCTGTCCGGGCGGCGGGCGCGGGTCACCGGCAGCGACGCCGACCCCGAGCGCGACCGGACGACGGTGCACGCCGAGGTGCCCGAGGTGGAGCTGCTCGCCTACGCCGGGGCGCTGCGCTCGGTCTCCCACGGCACCGGGTCCTTCACCCGCCGCCCGCTGGGCCACGAGCCGGCGCCGGCGTCGCTGGCCGCCGTCCCCGCCTAGCGGCTCGCGCCGGGCTCGCCGCGGGCCGCGACCGGGAGGGCGACGGGGGTCCGTCGACTAGCCTCGGAGGCGGTGTCCAGCGGGTGCGGAGGTGTCGTGACGTCGTCCAACGGGCCGTCGGCCGCGGCCTCGGCCCGGCCAGGGGCGGGCGGGTCCCGCCGGTCGGTCACCGCGGACCGCAACGACCTGCCCGACCGGGTCTGGACGGTGCCCAACGCCCTGTCGGTGCTGCGGCTGCTCGGCGTCCCGCTGTTCCTGTGGCTGCTGCTCGGGCCGGAGGCCGACGGCTGGGCCGTCCTGGTGCTCATGGTCGCCGGCGCCACCGACTGGCTCGACGGCGTGCTGGCCCGCGCCTTCGGCCAGTCCAGCCGGCTCGGGGCGCTGCTCGACCCGGCCGCCGACCGCCTCTACATCGTCGCCACGCTGGTCGCCTTCGTGCTGCGCGACGTCGTCCCGCTGTGGGTGGTCGCCGTCCTGCTCGGCCGCGAGCTGGTGCTCGGCCTGGCCCTGCTGGTGCTGCGCGTGCACGGCTGGCCGCCGCTGCAGGTCCACTACCTGGGCAAGGCGGCCACCTTCGGCCTGCTCTACGCCTTCCCGCTGCTGCTGCTGGCCGACGGCGAGGGCCCGGTGGCCGCCGTGGTCACGCCGATCGGCTACGCCTTCGCCATCTGGGGCGGGGTCCTCTACGTCCTGGCCGGGGTCCTCTACGTCGTGCAGGCCGCCGCCATCGTGAGCGCGGAGCGGGCCGCCCGGTGACGGCCGTGCCGCTCGGGGGAGGACCCCGCTCGCTGGGCGCCTCGCTGCTGGACCAGGTGCTGGCCGAGACCCTCGACCCGGCCTACGCCGCGGCCGCCCGCGACCGGGCGGCGCGCGCCGCGGGGACCGGTCCCGGCCCATCGCCGCGGCGCGGCGGCCAGGTCGCCGTCGCGGCGGTGATGGTCGTCGCCGGCCTGCTCGCCGCGGTCACCTACACCCAGGCCGCCGCCGGCGCCCAGGGCCGCGAGCAGGTGCGCGCGGCGCTGGTCGGGGACATCCAGCGGGAGTCCGAGGCCACCGACGCCCTCGCCGCCGAGCTGGCGGCCGCCCGCGCCGAGCTGACCGCCGCCCGGGACGACGCGCTGGCCGCCAGCGCCGTCGGCACGCGGGCGCTGGACCGGCTCGACGCCGCCGAGGAGGCCGCCGGCGTGCGGCCGGTGACCGGCCCCGGGCTGCTGGTCACCCTCGCCGACGCCGAGCCCGACGCCGACGCCGACCCGGTCGGGGGGACGGCGGAGCCCGACCCGCGCGGCCTGGTGCGCGACGGCGACCTGCAGCTGGTGGTCAACGCCCTGTGGGCCGCCGGCGCCGAGGCGGTCGCCATCGACGGCCAGCGGCTGGGCCCCACCTCGGCGATCCGGTTCGCCGGCGAGGCGGTCCTCGTGGACTTCCGGCCGGTGACCAACCCCTACCTGGTCAGCGCGGTCGGCGACCCCGCGACGCTGCGCGAGCGGTTCCTGACCAGCCCGGAGGTCGGCGCCCTCGCCGCCATCTCGGAGTCCTTCGGACTGCGCTTCGAGTTCGCCCAGGAGGACGAGCTGTCCCTGCCCGCCGCCAGCCCGCCCGAGCTCCGCTCCGCCGCCCCGCCGTCCGGCGCCACGCCCGGCGCCGTCCCCGAGCCGGCACCGGGGGGCTGAGCCGTGATCCCGATCCTCGGCCTGGCCCTGGGCATCGTGCTGGGCCTGGTCCTCGAGCCGACCGTGCCGCTGTGGCTGCAGCCCTACCTGCCGATCGCCGTCGTCGCCGCCCTCGACGCGGTCTTCGGCGGCTTCCGCGCCCGGCTGGACGGGATCTTCGACGCCAAGGTGTTCGTCATCTCGTTCGTGTCCAACGTGGTCGTCGCCGCCCTGGTGGTGTTCCTCGGCGACCAGCTCGGCGTGGGCGCCCAGCTGTCCACCGCGGTCGTCGTCGTCCTCGGCATCCGCATCTTCGGCAACGCCGCGGCCATCCGCCGGCACGTGTTCCGGGCGTGACCGGGCAGCGGCCGGGAGCGGGACCCGGTGAGCCGGTGGCCGGCGACGTCCACCCGGGGGACGACGCCCCCGACCTGCCGGCCGCCGACGCCCCTGCCGCGGACCCCGGCACGCCCGCGGCCGCGGACCCCCCCGCCGCGGAGGGGCCCCGGGCGCGGCGGCGCCGCGGCCGCGACCCGCTGGCCGCCGCCCTGATCGGTGTCCTCACCCTGCTGCTCGGCTTCGCCTTCGCCGTGCAGGTGCGCACCACGGGCACCGGCGAGGACTACTCGACCCTCCGCGAGGAGGACCTCGTCCGCATCCTGGACACCCTCGACGCCCGCGAGGACCGGCTGCGCGAGGAGATCGCCGACCAGCGCTCCCGGCTGCGCGACCTGGCCAGCGACGACGGCCGCTCGGAGGCGGCGCTGGCCGAGACCCGGGAGCGCGCCGAGGCGCTGGGCATCCTCAACGGCACCGTCGCCGCCCAGGGCCCGGGGCTGGTGATGACCGTCCGCGACCCCGAGGGCCGGGTGCGGGTGGCCGACCTGCTGGACGCCGTGCAGGAGCTGCGCGGCGCCGGCGCGGAGACGATGCAGATCGACGACGTCCGGGTCGGGGTGTCCACGGCGATCACCGGCGAGCCCGGGCAGCTGCGCGTCGACGGCGTCGAGGTGGAGAGCCCCTACGAGTACCGGGTGATCGGCTCCCCCCAGGACCTGGCGACGGCGATGGCCATCCCGGGCGGCGTGGTCGACCGGATCGGCCGGCAGGGCGGCAGCGTGGACATCGTGCAGTCCCCGGCCGTCGTCGTGGACGCGTTGCGGCAGCTGGACCGGCCTCAATACGCTGCGCCCGGTGACGGCGACTGACGCCGCACCGCCGCACCCACCCACCCACCCCACCCCAGGAGACGACGCCGCATGAGCACGCCCGACGACCGCCGCTACACCGAGCAGCACGAGTGGGCACAGCTGCAGCCGGGTGGGGGCGAGGGCGCCGTCGTGCGGGTCGGCATCACCGACCACGCCCAGGACGCGCTGGGTGACATCGTCTTCGTGCAGCTGCCCGAGGTCGGCACGGAGGTCTCGCCGGGCAACCCCATCGGCGAGGTGGAGTCGACCAAGTCGGTGTCCGACGTCTACGCCCCGGTCGCCGGTGTCGTGGCCGCGGTCAACGAGGCCCTCACCGACGCGCCGGAGACCATCAACGGCGACCCCTACGGCGCCGGCTGGCTGGTCGAGATCACCGTCCCCGGCGACGGCGCGGACCCCACGCAGGACCTGCTGGACGCCGCCGCCTACCAGGCCCTGGTCGACGCCGGCTGACCGGCGGCGCGGCGCCCGGCAGGGGCCACGACCGGCGCCCCGGGGGTCACTATGCTGCCCGCCGAGGCACCGCCGAGCCTCCCGGGCGACCGCGGAGCCTCACCCTGTACGTTCGGTTGACCCTCGGGTCGGCCGACTGGTTCCATGACCCACGGCCCGCCGTGCACCCTGCGGCGACCGACCCGCGACGGGCCGTCCGGCCCGCCGTCCGGCGGCCGCCCGCAGCCGGACCCCCGTCCGCGGCGGTGCCACCCCTGCACCGGAGGAGACAGACGTGCACTGCACTCGTTGTGGCCACAACAACCCCGAGGGCAGTCGCTTCTGCGCGCAGTGCGGCGCGGCGCTGTCCCAGGAGCGGATCGGCGAGTCGACCAGCGTCATCCCCAAGGTGGGCGGCGAGGACTCCGCGGAGACCCCCGAGGTCACCGAGGCCGACGCGCACGCCGGCGCGGTGGAGTCGCTGCCCGCGGGCTCGGCCCTGCTGGTCGTCAAGCGCGGCCCCAACGCGGGCAGCCGCTTCCTGCTCGACCAGGACGTCACCACCGCCGGCCGGCACCCCGACAGCGACATCTTCCTCGACGACGTCACCGTCAGCCGCCGGCACGTGGAGTTCCACCGCGAGGGCGGCGGCTACTCGGTGCATGACGTCGGCAGCCTCAACGGCACCTACGTCAACCGCGAGCCGGTCGACGTCGCCACGCTGGCCGGCGGCGACGAGGTGCAGATCGGCAAGTTCCGCCTCGTCTACCTGACCGGCCCGCGCACGGGCGAGCCCGCCGGCGCGTGAGCCGGCGGGCACGGGGGTCGGGGCCGGTGCCGGCAGCACGGACGGCGGCGTGAACGCGGTGCCCTCGCGCGCCGACGCGTCCGGCGAGCGCAGCGACACGTCCGGGGGGCCCGACGGCCGGCACGCGCCCCGCCTGACCATCGGCGAGGTGCTCACCGTGCTGCGCGAGGACTTCCCTGACGTGTCGATCAGCAAGATCCGCTACCTGGAGGCCGAGGACCTCGTCCACCCCCAGCGCACGCCGTCGGGGTACCGCAAGTTCTCCTCCGCCGACGTGGCCCGGCTGCGGTACGTGCTGGCCGCCCAGCGCGACCAGTACCTGCCGCTGCGGGTCATCAAGGAGCACCTCGCGGCGCTCGACCGGGGCGAGCCGCTGCCCGGCGGCACCCCGCCGGCCGCGCCGCCGCCGGGCGAGGGCGAGGTCGGGGCCCTGACCGCTGCGGAGTTCGCGCGGGCGTCCGGGCTGGAACTCGGCCAGCTCGCCGACTGCGTGCAGTTCGGGCTGCTGGCCACCGACGCCGACGGCCGGCACCCCGCGGCCGACCTGCCGATCGCCCGGGCGGCCGCCGGGCTGGCCCGGCACGGCATCGAGCCGCGGCACCTGCGCGTCTACCAGAACGGCGCCGAGCGCGAGGCCGGACTGGTCGAGCAGCTGGTCGCCCCGGTGCTGCGGGCCCGCTCCGAGGAGGCCCGCAGCCGGGCGACCGAGAAGCTGCGGGAGCTCGCCGCGCTGTCCGCGCAGCTGCACGGTGCGCTGCTGGAGGCGCGCCTGCGCGATCTCCTGCGCCCCTGACTCCGGCGTACCGTGGTCCCGGTCGGGCCCCGGGTCCAGTCCCGGGTCCGGGCCCCCCGCCGACGCCGTCCACCAGCCGCCCCTACCGATCCACCGCCCGCCCCCGGGCCGCAGCTGAGGGAGTCCCACCGTGCAGGAACTCAGAGTCGTCGGCGTCCGGGTCGAGCTGCCCGGGAACCAGCCGATCCTGCTGCTCAAGGAGACGCAGGGGGAGCGGTACCTGCCCATCTGGATCGGCGCCGTCGAGGCGGCGGCCATCGCCTTCGAGCAGCAGGGCGTGCGCCCGGCCCGGCCGATGACCCACGACCTGCTGCGCGAGGTGGTCAAGGCGCTGGGGGCGACGCTCGAAGCGGTCAACATCACCGAGATGCGCGACGGCATCTACATCGCCGAGCTGGTGTTCGGCGACGAGCGGGTGGTCAGCGCCCGCCCGTCGGACGCCGTCGCCCTCGCCGTCCGCACCGGCGCGCCCATCTACGGCGCCGAGGCGCTGCTCGACGAGGTCGGCATCGAGATCCCCGACGAGCAGGAGGACGAGGTCGAGAAGTTCCGCGAGTTCCTCGACCAGATCTCCCCGGAGGACTTCGGCGCCGGCTCGGGCTCCGGCGGCAACCCCTCCTGAAGCGCAGGCCCCCGCCGGTGCGCGTGGCCGGTGGGGCCGCTGTGACGGCAGGTGCACGAGGGGTGAGCAGGGCCCCGTCGGGCAGCCCGTCGGGTCAAGTCCGGGCCGCGGCGCGCCGATACCCTCCCGATGGGTGAGTGCCGCGACACGCCGCCCGCCTCAGTTGACCCACCCCAGGGCCCGGCTTACGGTCGGCGAACAACAGCGGTGGAAGTCCCGGCACGCGACACGGC
The DNA here is from genome assembly GCF_900188375.1 of Geodermatophilus pulveris. Classification (GTDB taxonomy): domain Bacteria; phylum Actinomycetota; class Actinomycetes; order Mycobacteriales; family Geodermatophilaceae; genus Geodermatophilus; species Geodermatophilus pulveris. The sequence continues at coordinate 90,017 of NZ_FZOO01000002.1, forward strand.
AGCCCGCCTGCAGTGACACGAGCCCGGTGCCCCACCGCGGGGGACCGCGGCGACAGCTGCGGGAGCAGAGGAGGACGCTGACGTGAGCGACCAGAGCAAGGGCTCCCAGGGTCAGCTCTTCAGCGACGCTGCCGTGGGTGCGCAGTCCTACGACGAGGTCGACAGCGACCTCGTCGGGTACCGCGGCCCGACGGCGTGTGCCGCTGCCGGCATCACCTACAGGCAACTGGACTACTGGGCCCGTACCGGCCTGGTCGCCCCCTCCGTGCGCAGCGCCACCGGCTCGGGCACCCAGCGGCTCTACTCCTTCCGCGACATCCTGGTGCTCAAGGTCGTCAAGCGGCTGCTGGACACCGGCGTCTCCCTGCAGAACATCCGCAAGGCCGTCGACCACCTCCGCAACCGCGGCACCAGGGACCTCGCCAACGTCACCCTCCTGTCCGACGGCGCCACCGTGTACGAGTGCACCTCCGCCGAGGAGGTCGTCGACCTGCTGGCCGGCGGCCAGGGCGTCTTCGGCATCGCCGTGTCCGGCGCGCTGCGGGAGCTGACCGGCGAGCTCGCCGAGCTGCCCGCCGAGCGCGTCGACGGCGCCCCCCTGCACGCCTCGGACGACGAGCTGTCCCTGCGCCGCCGCCGCCGCGCCGCGGTGTGATCGGTCGGCCTCCGGCCGACACCCGCGGCCAGGTGCCGTCCCCGGCCTGAGCTGAGCCCTCCCCGGCCCTCCTCGGGGAGCCCTGCGGGCCCCGCCTCGTCGGGTCGCCCTCGCGGGGCGGCTCCCGTCCCAGCGTCTTCGTCTCCCGTCCCGTCCCTCCTCGGGGGACCCTCCGGGCCTCCGCTCGTCGGGACGGCACGCTGGTACCGTCCGCGTAATGGCGGACCGTGCCCCTGAGCCCCTGCCCGCACTCGCCGCGCTGGACCCCGCCGGGTCCTTCGCCGCCCGGCACATCGGCCCCCGACCGGACCAGACGCAGGCGATGCTGGCCGCCGTCGGGCACCCGACGCTGGAGTCCCTGGTCGACGCCTGCGTGCCCGAGGCGGTCCGCGACCGGGCGCCGCTGGACCTGCCGCCGGCCGCCGACGAGGCCACCGTGCTGCGCCTGCTGCGCGAGCGCGCCGCCGCCAACGAGGTCCTCACCTCGATGATCGGCCTGGGCTACTCCGGCACGGTCACCCCGGCGGTCGTCCAGCGCACCATCCTGGAGAACCCCTCCTGGTACACCGCCTACACGCCCTACCAGCCCGAGATCAGCCAGGGCCGGCTCGAGGCGCTGATCAACTTCCAGACGGTGGTCGCCGACCTGACCGGCCTGCCCGTCGCCGGCGCCTCCATGCTCGACGAGGCCACCGCCGCCGCCGAGGCGATGACCCTGCTCCGCCGGGCCGGCCGGGCGAAGGCGGACGCGGTGTTCGTCGTCGACGCCGACACCCTGCCCCAGACCCTCGCCGTGCTGCGCACCCGCGCGGAGCCGCTGGGCATCGGGCTGCACGTGGCCGACCTGTCCGCCGGCTGGCCCGCCGACCTGCCCGCGGCCGGCGCGTTCGGCGTGCTGCTGTCCTACCCCGGCGCGAGCGGCGCCGTCCGCGACCACCGCGCGCTCGCCGCGGCCGCGCACGAGGCCGGCGCGGCGGTCGTCGTCGCCGCCGACCTGCTCGCGCTCACCCTGCTCGAGGCGCCGGGGGAGTGGGGCGCCGACGTCGCCTGCGGCAGCTCGCAGCGCTTCGGCGTCCCCCTGGGCTACGGCGGGCCGCACGCCGGCTACCTGTCGGTCCGCGAGGGCCTGGCCCGGCAGCTGCCCGGCCGGCTGGTCGGCGTCTCGGTGGACGCCGACGGCGACGTCGCCTACCGGCTGGCGCTGCAGACCCGCGAGCAGCACATCCGCCGGGAGAAGGCGACCAGCAACATCTGCACCGCGCAGGTGCTGCTCGCCGTCATGGCCGGCGCCTACGCCGTCCACCACGGCGCGGAGGGGCTCACCGCGATCGCCGCCCGCGTCCACCGCAGCGCGCAGACCCTGGCCGGCTGGCTGCGCGCCGGGGGCGTGGACGTCGTCCACGACCGGTTCTTCGACACCGTGCAGGCCCGCGTCCCCGGACGGGCCGCCGAGGTGGTCGCCGCCGCGGTGCAGCGGCGGATCAACCTGCGGCTGGTGGACGCCGACACCGTGGCCGTGGCCTGCGACGAGACGACGACGGTCGAGGTCCTGCGGGCCGTCGCCGGGGCGTTCGGCGTCCCGGCGGACAGCACCGACGAGGGCAGGGCGCTGCTCGACGACGCCGGGCCGGACGCGCTGCCGGCCGGGCTGCGCCGCCGCACGCCCTTCCTCACCCACCCGGTGTTCTCCGCGCACCGCTCGGAGACCGCGCTGCTGCGCTACCTGCGCTCCCTGTCGGACAAGGACCTGGCGCTGGACCGCACGATGATCCCGCTGGGCTCGTGCACGATGAAGCTGAACTCCGCGGTGGAGATGGCCGCTGTCAGCTGGCCGGAGTTCGCCCACCTGCACCCCTTCGCCCCCGTGGAGCAGGCCCGCGGGTACCGGCAGCTGATCGACGAGCTGTGCACCGCGCTGGCCGAGGTCACCGGCTACGCGGCGGTCAGCGTGCAGCCCAACGCCGGCTCGCAGGGGGAGTTCGCGGGGCTGATGGCGATCCGCGGCTACCACCACAGCCGGGGAGAGGCGCACCGCGACGTGTGCCTCATCCCGTCCTCGGCGCACGGCACCAACGCCGCGAGCGCGGTCATGGCCGGCATGCGGGTGGTCGTCGTGGCCTGCGACGAGGCGGGCAACGTCGACGTCGCCGACCTGCACGCCAAGGTCGCGCAGCACGCCGACCGGCTGGCCGCGATCATGATCACCTACCCGTCCACGCACGGGGTGTTCGAGGCCCAGGTGCGCGACATCTGCGCCGCGGTGCACGACGCCGGCGGGCAGGTCTACGTCGACGGCGCCAACCTCAACGCGCTCGTCGGGCTGGCCCGCCCCGGCCGGTTCGGCTCCGACGTCAGCCACCTGAACCTGCACAAGACCTTCTGCATCCCGCACGGCGGCGGCGGCCCCGGCGTCGGGCCGATCGGCGTCCGCGAGCACCTCGTGCCGTTCCTGCCCGGCCACCCGCTGGTGGACACCGGCGCGCAGGGCCCGACGGTGTCGGCGGCACCCTGGGGGTCGGCGGGCATCCTGCCGATCTCCTGGGCGTACGTGCGGCTGATGGGCCCCGACGGGCTCACCCGGGCCACCGAGCACGCGATCCTGGCCGCCAACTACGTGGCCGCCCGGCTGCGCGGGCACTACCCGGTGCTCTACACCGGCGCCGACGGGCTCGTCGCCCACGAGTGCATCCTGGACATCCGGCCGCTGACCAGGGCCACCGGGATCACCAACGACGACATCGCCAAGCGGCTGGTCGACTACGGCTTCCACGCGCCGACCATGAGCTTCCCGGTCGCCGGCACGCTGATGGTCGAGCCCACCGAGAGCGAGGACCAGGCGGAGATCGACCGCTTCGTCGACGCCATGATCGCCATCCGCGGGGAGATCGAGAAGGTCGCCACCGGCGAGTACGACCGCACCGACAACCCGCTGCGCAACGCCCCGCACACGCTGGCCATGGTGGCGGGGGAGTGGGACCGGCCCTACCCGCGGGAGACCGCGGTGTACCCGGTGCCGGCGCTGCGCGGCCGCGGCTACCTCGCGCCGGTGCGCCGGATCGACCAGGCCTACGGCGACCGCAACCTGGTCTGCTCCTGCCCGCCGCTGGAGGCGTTCGCCGAGCCGGAGCCCGCGCCGGGCGCGGTGGCGCACGTGCCGGACCGCTCCGAGGGGGCGCCGGACGACCTGGGGACGACGGCCGACGCCGTCCCCGCGGGCGCCCGGGCCTGACCCGACGACGCCGCGGGCGCGGCGTCCCGAGGGGCCACCCGGCCGACCGTCGGCCGGGTGACCCCTCGTCATCGTCGACCCGTCGGTGCCATACCGCCGTTATCCCCAACAAGGCGCGCACCACTCCACGGCGACGGCACCGGCGCCGACCGGGGGAGGGACCGGTCAGATCTTGCGCAACAGCACGCGGCGGACCTCGTGGTCGGCGGCCTTCTGCAGCACCAGGCGGGCGCGGGAGCGGGTGGGGGCGATGTTGTCGCGCAGGTTGGGGCCGTTGACCGTGGACCAGATGCCCAGCGCCGTCTCGCGCGCCTGCTCGTCGGTGAGGCCGGCGAACCGGTGGAAGTAGGCGCTGCTGTCGGCGAAGGCGGTGCGGCGCAGCGCGAGGAACCGCTCGACGTACCACCGCCGGATGTCGGACTCGGGGGCGTCGACGTACACGGAGTAGTCGAAGAAGTCCGACAGGAAGACCTCCGGGGCGCGGCCGTCGGCCGAGCGCCCGGCCTGCAGCACGTTGAGCCCCTCGAGCACGAGGATGTCCGGGCGGTCGACGACCTGCCGCGCGCCGCGGACGACGTCGTAGGCCTGGTGGTCGTAGAGCGGGGCGCTGACCTCGCCGCGGCCGGACTTCACCTCCGCGAGGAAGCGCAGCAGCGCCCGCCGGTCGTAGCTCTCGGGGAAGCCCTTGCGGCTGAGCAGCCCGCGGGCCTCGAGCTCGGCGTTGGGCAGCAGGAACCCGTCGGTGGTGACCAGGTCGACCCGCGGGTGGCCGGGGCCGGCGGCCAGCAGGGTCTGCAGCAGCCGGGAGGTGGTGCTCTTGCCGACGGCGACGCTGCCGGCGACCGCGATGACGTAGGGCACCTTGGCGGTGGAGTCGCCGAGGAACTCGCTGCGGGCTGCCCACAGCCGCCGGCTGGCCTCCACGTGCAGCCGCAGCAGCCCGGCCAGCGGCAGGTACACCGTGGCCACCTCGTCGAGGTCGATGCGGTCGCCGAGGCTGGCCAGCGACGCCAGGTCCGCGGCGTCCAGGGGGAGGGAGGTGCCCGCCGCCAGCGCCCGCCACGAGTCGCGGTCGAAGACCGCGTAGGGCGTCACCTGGGGCCGCGCCGCTGCCGTCACGCCGCCCATCCCAGTGCCGTCACGGGGCACATCGTGCCGTCCGGTCCCGGGGCCACATCCGACCGGGTGGGCCGGGCGGGCGGCGGACACCGAGCGACGGCCGCCCCGGGCACCGGCGTCTAGGGTGCCCGTGTGTCCCTGCCCCCCGGGCTGCTCGACCGCGTCGAGCGGTACCTCGCCGCGGCGCCGCTGCCCGACGCGCGGATCGAGAGCGCCGGCGGCCTGGACGTGCCGGTGGGCAGCCCGACGTGGCCCTACCCGGCCCGGCCGCGGCCGGGGGAGCGGGTCACCGCCGACGACGTCCGCGCGGCCGTGGCGCTGCAGCAGGCCGCGGGCCTGCCGGCGGCGGTGGAGTGGGTGTGCGAGGACTCGCCCACGACCGAGGCCGCCGTCCGGGCCGCCGGGCTGGTGGTGGACTCCGCACCGCTGCTCGTGGCCGCGGACCCGGTGGAGCTGCTGATGCCGACCGGCGTCCGGCTGTACCTGGTCGGCGCCGACGACCCGCAGCTGCCACGCTACGAGCGGCTGGCGTCGATCGCGTTCGCCCACCCCGGCCCGCACCAGGAGGCCGGCGGGTCGACGGTGGTCCCCGCCGTCGGCACGCCCCTCGGCTCGCCGCGGACCGCCGTGCTGCGCGAGCGGATCGCCACCGGCCGCACGGTCATGATGGTCGCGGTGGAGGGCGGCGAGCCGGTCGCGGTCGGCACGCACCACCCGGTGGACGTCGACGGCGTCGAGGTCACCGAGATCGCCGGCGTCGCCACCCTGCCGCGGCTGCGCGGGCGGGGGCTGGGCGCGGGGCTGGCCTCGGCGCTGACCGCGCACGCCCGCGAGACCGCCGGGCTGGTCTTCCTGGTGGCCGGGGACGACGACGTGGCGCGGGTCTACGAACGCACCGGGTTCGCCCGGCTGGCGACGGTGGGCCTGGCCGACCTGTCCCGCGGCGGCTGAGCCGGGTCAGGGCCCGGCGGGCACCGCGGCAGCGGCGGTGTCCAGGGCGGCGGCCGCAGCGGCCCAGCCGACCGACGAGCGCACCTCGCTGAGCAGGACCACCACCCGGCCGTCGACGACGCCCACCGAGTGCAGGTGCCGCTGCCCGGCGAGGCAGCACATCCAGCCCTGCTTGACCGCGGCCCCGGGCAGTGTGCCGAAGACGCCGAACTCCTGGTCGAAGCCGTCGGAGGCGATCGGGGTGGCCGTGCCCATCCAGCCCAGCAGCGCGGCGGCGTCGTCCGGGTGGGCGACCACCGGCAGGCGGACGAGGAACCAGGCGAGGTCGTTCGCGGTCGTCGTCGTCTCGCCCCACTGCCCCCACCGGCGGGGCGGGTCGGTGCCGGTGAGCCCGTAGCGGGCGGCGACGTCCCGCACGGCCCGGGCTCCGTCGAACCGCACCCAGAGGTCCGAGGCGGCGGGGTCGTCGGAGCTGCGGATCATCACCTCGAGCTGCGCGCGGTCCCCGGGGGTGAGGGTGACCGCACCGGTGCGGGCCCGGTGCAGCGCGTCCTCGGCGAGGTAGAGCTTGACCATGGAGGCGGTCGGGAACGGCCGGTCGGCCAGCTCGCTGCCCGCCCGGGCGGCCAGCACCCGGGCGCTGGCCGCCTCGGCGGCGCGGATGGACAGGTCCCCGAGGCGCTCCTGCTGCCGGGCGACCACCACCGCGAGCGCGCCCACGTTGCCGTAGGCGGCGGTCACCGACGGGACGACGGCCGACGGCGGCAGGGCGTCCTGGGCGGCGGCGACCCGCGGCGTGACCAGGCCGGAGAGGACCAGGGCGAGCAGCACGACGGGCACCAGGACCCGGGGCGTGCGCAGCAGAGCCCGCCCCGTCGACATGCCGTCATCGTCCGCCGGGCCGGTGACGGGGACCTGCCCCCTCCGGGTGACACCGTGTGTCGTGCGCCGACCGCGTCCGGGCCGTCACCGGTCCGTGACGGGACGGGACGGGTCAGTGCTGCTCGTGGGTGCCCACCAGCACCGCGCGGGCCAGGGTGTGGCTGAACAGGGTGAAGCCGAGGACGGCCGGGGTGGTGTCGGGCGTGACCTCGAGCCGGTCGACGTCGACGGCGTGCACCGTGACGAAGTAGCGGTGCGGCCCGTGGCCGGCCGGGGGTGCCGCGCCGACGTACCCGGCGAACCCGGCGTCGTTGCGCAGCTGCACCGCGCCCTCGGGCAGAGCGCCGTCGGAGGCGCCGCCGGGCAGCTCGGTCACCGAGACCGGGACGTTGGCGACCGCCCAGTGCCAGAAACCGCTGTGGGTGGGGGCGTCGGGGTCGTAGACGGTGACCGCGAAGCTGCGGGTGCCCTCCGGGAAGCCCGACCAGGACAGCTGCGGCGAGCGGTCCTCCCCGCCCGCCCCCATGACGCCGCTCACCTGCGGTGTCTGCAGCGGCGCCCCGTCGGTGACGTCGGTGCTCGTGACCTGGAAGTCCGGCACGCGCGGCAGGAAGTCGTAGGGGCTCGGGGGCGTCGGGCGCTCGGCCATGGATGTGCTCTCCTCGCGGGTGGGGTCTGCGTGGCCGACAGTAGGCAGCGCGGCGCCCGGTCGCCCGCCGGGTGCCCCGGCCCGGTGAACTGCGGATTCCCGGCCCGGCGTGGGCGGGCCGGCGCCGGTAGCGTCGCAGCCGTGCTCGGACTCCCCGGCAAGATTTGCGCGTGCCTGTTCGACCTCGACGGCGTCCTCACCCGGACGGCGACGGTCCACATGGCCGCCTGGAAGCGCACCTTCGACGAGGTGCTGCGCCAGGTCGACCCGGCCGCCGGGGAGTTCACGCAGGAGGACTACAACCGGTACGTCGACGGCAAGCCGCGGCTCGACGGCGTCCGCGACTTCCTGGCCGGCCGGGGCATCACCCTGCCGGAGGGGACGCCGGACGACCCGCCGGACGCCGCCACGGTGCACGGCGTCGGCACCCGCAAGAACGACCTGGTGCACGCCCAGCTCGCCGAGCACGGCGTCGAGGTCTACCCCGGCTCGGTGCGCTACCTGCGGGCGGTGAAGGAGGCCGGGCTGGCGACGGCGGTGGTCACCGCGTCCCGCAACGGCGGACAGGTGATCGCGGCCGGCGGCTTCGCGGACCTGATCGACGCCCGGGTGGACGGCGAGGTCGCCGCGGCCGAGGGGCTGCGGGGCAAGCCGGCGCCCGACACCTTCCTGGCCGGCGCCCGCGCGCTGGGGGTGAGCCCGGAGGAGGCGGTGGTCTTCGAGGACGCCCTGGCCGGGGTGGCCGCGGGCCGGGCCGGCGGGTTCGGCCACGTCGTCGGGGTGGACCGGGTCGGGCAGGCCGCGGCGCTGGCGGAGTCCGGCGCGGACGTCGTCGTGCAGGACCTCGCCGAGCTGATGGGGGAAGGGCCGTGACCGAGGGGCGGCCGACCTTCCCGGTCGAGCCGTGGGCGCTGACCGAGACCGGACTGGACCACGCCTCGCTGGCCGTCCACGAGTCGGTGTTCGCGCTGTCCAACGGGCACATCGGGATGCGTGGCTCGTTCGAGGAGGGCGAGCCGGTGGTCGTCGCGGGCACGTACCTCAACGGCTTCTTCGAGGAGCGGCCGCTGCCCTACGCCGAGGCCGGGTACGGGTTCCCGGAGCAGGGGCAGACCGTGGTCAACGTGACCGACGGCAAGCTGGTCCGGCTGCTGGTCGGCGACACCCCGCTGGACCTGGACTACGGCGAGATCGTCGAACACCGGCGCACCCTGGACCTGCGCCGCGGCGTGCTGCGCCGGCACACCGAGTGGCGCTCGCCCAACGGCCGGGTGGTGAACGTGACGAGCACCCGCCTGGTCTCGCTGCGCCGCCGGTCGATCGCCGCGATCGAGTACACCGTCGAGTGCAGCGACGGGCAGGGCGACCTCTACATCGCGCTGCAGTCGGACCTGCTGGCCAACGAGCCGGTGGACAGCACCGGTACCGACGACCCGCGGGTGTCGGCCGCGCTGGACCGCCCGCTGACCGGGGAGATGGCCGTGGCCCGCGGCCAGCGGGCGGTGCTGGTGCACCGCACCCGGCGGTCGCGGCTGCGCATGGCCGCCGGGATGGACCACGCGGTGGAGGTGCCCGACACCTCCACCGCCGACATCGAGGCCACCGGCGACCTCGCCCGCTTCACCCTCGCCGCCCGGCTGCCGCAGGGCTCGTCGGTCAGGCTGGTCAAGTACCTGTCCTACGGCTGGTCGTCGCGGCGCTCGGCGGCGGCGCTGCGCGACCAGGTCGAGGGGGCGCTGGCCACCGCGAAGCTGGCCGGGTTCGAGCGGCTGCTGCGCGAGCAGCGCGAGGTGCTCGACCAGCACTGGCAGCACGCCGACGTGGAGATCGAGGGCGACGAGGAGCTGCAGCAGGCGGTGCGGGTGGGCATGTTCCACCTGCTGCAGGCCGGGCTGCGGGCCGAGCGCCAGCCGATCCCGGCCAAGGGGCTGACCGGTCCCGGCTACGACGGGCACACCTTCTGGGACACCGAGACCTACGTGCTCCCGGTGCTCACCTACATCGCCCCGGTGGCGGCCCGCGACGCGCTGCGCTGGCGGCACTCGACCCTGGAGCTGGCCCGGGAGCGGGCCCGGGTGCTGGGGCTGGCCGGCGCGGCCTTCCCCTGGCGGACGATCCGGGGCGAGGAGACGTCGGGGTACTGGCCGGCCGGGACGGCGGCCTTCCACATCAACGCCGACATCGCCGACGCCGTCGTGCGGTACTGGCACGCCACCGGCGACGAGGAGTTCGACCGCGACCACGGCGCCGAGCTGCTGATCGAGACCGCCCGGCTGTGGGCGTCGCTGGGCCACTTCGACGACGAGCACGGCTTCCGCATCGACGGCGTCACCGGCCCGGACGAGTACACCGCGGTGGTGGACAACAACGTGTACACCAACCTCATGGCGCAGCGGAACCTGCGCGAGGCGATCGCCGCGGTGCACCGGCAGCCCGACGTCGCCGGCCGGCTGGACGTCGCCGAGGACGAGACCGCGCTGTGGGAGCGGGCGGCGGCGCTGATGGCGGTGCCCTACGACACCCGGCGCGGGGTGCACATGCAGTCCGACGCCTTCACCCACCACGAGGAGTGGGACTTCGCGAGCACGCCGCCGGACTGCTACCCGCTGCTGCTGCACTACCCGTACTTCGACATCTACCGCAAGCAGGTGGTCAAGCAGGCCGACCTGGTGATGGCGCTGCACCTGCGCGGGGACGCCTTCACCCCCGAGGAGAAGGCCGCCGACTTCGCCTACTACGAGGCCCGGACGGTGCGAGACTCCTCGCTGTCGGCGACCCAGCAGGCGGTGGTGGCGGCCGAGACCGGCCACCTGGCGCTGGCCTACGACTACTGGGGGGAGGCCACCCTCACCGACCTGCAGAACCTGCACGGCAACTCCGGGCACGGCCTGCACCTGGCCTCGCTGGCCGGCGGCTGGACCGTCGCCGTCGCCGGGTTCGGCGGGATGCGGGACCACGACGGGCAGCTGACGTTCGCCCCGCGGCTGCCCGAGCGCATCAGCCGGCTGCGCTTCCGGCTCAACTACCTGGGCCGGCTGCTCGTGGTCACCGTGACGCCGACCCGCGCCACCTACCGGCTGGCCGACGGCGAGCCGCTCGACGTCCACCACCACGGCCGGCGGCTAACCGTGGGGGAGCAGGAGGTCGGCGCGGACATCCCGCCGGCGCCCGAGGTGACGCCGGTGCACCAGCCGCACGGCGTGGCCCCCCGGCGGCGCGGCCGCGGTTGAGGGAGGGCCTCAGCCGAGGATCCACCAGCCGCCGAGCAGCAGCGCGCCCACGTCGACCAGCAGGAAGACCGCCACCCACAGCAGGGCGGGCAGTCGGGTGAGGCGGGCCAGCTGGTCGGCGTCGGAGTCCGGCGCGGCCCGACGGCGGCGGGTGCGGTGCAGCTCGAGCACGGTCTTCGGGGCGGCCAGGAGCAGGAACCAGGTGCCCGCGGCGGCGAAGGCGGCCTGCCCGGCCGGCGGCAGCCACCCGGTCACGGCGAGGACGACGGCGCCGGTGGCCAGCACCGTCCACAGCCCGTACCAGTTGCGGATCTGCACCAGCAGCAGCGCGAGCAGGGCCAGCAGCGCCCACAGCAGGAGTGCGGCGTGCCCGGCGGCCAGCAGCGCCGCGGCGCCGAGCCCGAACAGCGCCGGGCCGGTGTAGCCCGCGGCGCAGGTCAGCACCATCCCGATGCCGGTGGGGCGCCCGGCGGAGACGGTCAGCCCGGAGGTGTCCGAGTGCAACCGGATGCCGGCCAGCCGGCGTCCGGCGGCCAGGGCCACCAGCCCGTGCGCGCCCTCGTGGGCGATGGTCACCACGGTGCGCGCCGGCCGCCACAGGGCGGGGGAGAGGACGACGGCGACGGCCGCGACCAGGGCGCCGAGCAGGACGGCCGTCGGCAACGGGGGCAGGGGAGTGCTGACCCGGGCCCAGAGCTGCGCGACGAGGTCCACGAGCGGAGTCAACCCCAGCCGGCTGTGAACGCCGGTCCACCCGGTCGTACGGGCTGCCGATGTCGGGAGGACACCGTGGTCCCCTGCCGTGCTTATCCGTTATCCCGAACACATCAACTAACGAATTCGGCGGGAAAGCACAAGACGACGACCACCGGAGGCCGGCCGGCGAAACCCGTCGGCCACACGGGGGAGGGGGGGCCACCATCCCCGTCATCGACGTCGTCACCTCGCTGCCCGCGTTCGTGCTGGCGGTGCTGCTCATCTCGGTCTCACCCGGGCCGGCGATGGCGCTCGTCATCCGGCGGGCGGCGCTGCGCGAGTTGCCGGCCGCCGTCCCGACCGTCCTGGGCCTGGAGGCCGGGCTGTACGTGTGGGCGCGGCGGTGCTGCTGGTCCTCGGCGTCCGCGCCTGGTGCGCCGCCTGGCGGGACCGCGGCGAGGTCGTCGTCGCGCCCGAGCCGGTGGCGCGACGCGGCTGGTGGAGGGCCTTCGGCGAGGGCCGGCTGGTGCAACTGGCGAACCCGAAGGCCGCCGTCTCCATGATGGCCTTCCACCCGCAGTTCGTGCCGGCCGACGGGTCGGTGTTCGCGACGACCGCGCTGCTGGGCCTGCTGCAGGTCACCCTGGAGACCGGGCTCTACCTGACCCTGGCCGCCGGCGTCGCGCGGGCAGGGGACTGGTTCCGCCGGCCGCGGACCCGCCGCCGGCTGGAGGCGGTCAGCGGGACGGTGCTCGTCGCGCTCGGGTTGCGCGTGGCCGTCTCCAGCCGCTGAGTCGGAGGCGCGGACGCGCGTCAGGTGCGGGACCAGGTCCCGGCCCGTCCGTCTCGGTGCAGGGCATCTCGTCACGTGACGAAGAAGAGGTGAGGGGGGTGGTCCGCCGCTCGACGTGCTGACCTGGTCCGACTTGGTCATAGGCTGGTCACGTGTCCACGACCGTCGACGTCCACGAGGCGAAGACCCACCTCTCCCGGCTGTTCGAGGCGGTCGCGGCAGGGGAGGACGTCGTCATCGCCCGTGCCGGCAGACCGGTCGCTCGGCTCGTCCCGGTCGGCATCCGCACGCAGCCGCCCGGGGGCATGGCGGGGTCAGGGCTGGATGGCGGACGACTTCGACGAGACGCCCGAGGAGCTGATCGCCGCCTTCAGCGGTGACGCGGACACGTGACCCTGCTGCTGGACACGCACGTCCCAGGCGGTGCGCCGAGGCTGGTGATCGTCACGGCCGACCGGCGCTTCGCGGCCTACGGCGTGCGCACGCTCGGCTGACGGAGGAGTGGTTTTGCCCTCCACTACCTGACATAATGTGCATTATCGGCGTTGGAGGTCCGGAGGTGCCGAGCGGGGCTCGAGGCCTACCGGACGGTCGTCCTGGTGTCATGCCGACTCGCCGACACGTCGACCTGTTCGTGCGCTGATCCGGTGCGCCGATCGGTCGACGTCGGAGCCGCGTCGGCCGCCGTGCACCGACGGCGACCCGGCGACGGTGACCCTGGAACCGCCGCCGCCGCCGCACGTCGTCCCGGCGCGGCCGGCGCCGGCCGGAGGTGCCGGCGCCGTCCGGCGCCGGCACCTCCGGCACCTCCGGCCGTCGTCGCCGACCCGGCCGACACGTCGGTCAGCCACCATCCCACCCCGGGGACGGTCCGGCGGCACGTGTGGATGACGCGGACGGCACCGGGGTCGTCCTCCCCCGGACCCGCTCACACCAGGCCACTTACGTCACTGTGACGTTATACCGGGAGGATCGGTGTCCTTCGACGGGCACGCGGCACGGCTGCTGCATAGGGTCGATGCCATGCAACTCCGACGCCCGACCGCCGCGCTCCTGACCGCCCTGGCGTTGTTCGGAGGTGGCACGACGATGACGGCCTGCTCGGCTGCTGGCAGCGGCGAGCAGAGCGACGGCACCACTGACGGGACCGCTCCCAACACCGAGAACAACGACGAGAACGACCCGTCGCGGGACAACCTGCCCGACAACAACGACCAGGAGGACGGCGTCGAGCAGGGCAACGGCAACGACGACTCCGACGACGGCTGAGCCCGGCTGCGGGCCCGCTCAGCCGGCGGCGCGCTCGCTGACCCAGAGCCGGTCGAGCCGGCCGGTGGCGCGCACCAGGTCGTGCAGGGACCGCTCCAGCTCCGCCTTGGTGTGCCGCTCCCCGAGCAGGGTCTGCACGTCCTCGATGGCACAGCGCAGCTGGTAGAGCCTGTCCTGCAGGCCGTCGAGCTCGGCACGGGTGACCAGGACGACGTCACCGGACAGCCCGGCGCGGGTGGTCGCGGCGCGCTGCTCGTAGGCCCGCTGGCGGCAGGCCTGGCCGCAGTACTGGCGCGGCCGCCCCACCGACCCCTGCTGGGGCAGCACCCGGCGGCACCAGCCGCAGCGGCGCTCGCCGCCGGCCCCCCGGTCCGCGGCGGGCGGGACCGCTCCGGGGGACGCCTCGTGGATCGCCCGGACCCCGTCTCGCTGTGCCACGCTGCGCACGGTAGACGCCGGTACCGACAGGACCGCAGGACACGCCGGGTCGGTGCTCCCGGCACACCTCCGCACCAGCGCGCGATGGGTCGAGGCCGCGGCCGGCGCCCGGACCTGCGGCGTTAGCGTGTCGGGGTGGTCCCGGCCCGGTACGCCTTCCTGGACGGGCCGACGCCCCTGGCGATGGCCCACCGCGGCGGGGCCATCGAACACCTGGAGAACACCCTGCCGGCCTTCGAGGCCTGCGTGGCGATGGGGTACCGGTACCTGGAGACCGACGTCCGGGTGACCGCCGACGGCGTGCCGGTGGTCTTCCACGACGCCGTCCTCGACCGGGTCACCGACCGCACCGGCCGGGTCGACCAGCTGACCTGGGCGGAGCTCTGCGCGGCCCGCATCGGCGGGCGCGAGCCGGTGCTGCGCCTGGAGGACCTGCTCGGCGCCTGGTCCGACGTCCGCTTCAACCTCGACGTCAAGGCACCCGGCGTGGTGGCGCCCCTCGCCCGGACGGTCCGCCGGCTGGGCGTCGCCGACCGCATCTGCGTGGGGTCCTTCTCCGACGCCCGGGTGGCCGCGGCACGGCGGGTGTTCGGCCCGGAGGTGTGCACCTCGCTGGGCCCGCGGGGGGTCGCGGCCCTGCGGCTGTCCTCCTACTCCCCCCGGGCCGCGGGCCTGGTGCGCATCCCGGCCGGCTGCGCGCAGGTGCCGCTGCAGCTCGGTGGCCGGGCGCTGGTGGACGAGCGGTTCATCGCCGCGGCGCACGCGCAGGGCCTGCAGGTGCACGTGTGGACCGTCGACACCGAGGAGGAGGCGACGCGGATGCTGGACCTCGGGGTGGACGGCGTCATGACCGACCGGCCCGCGATGCTGCGCGACCTGCTGCTGCGCCGCGGGCAGTGGACCGGGCGGCCGGCCGCGTGACCGGCGGCGACATCCCGGCGTGACCAGCCCCTGCTGGACGGCCCCCACCCCGGCTGACACCCTGCGGCCGTGACGACCGCCGCCACCACCGGGCACCCGCCGCCCCCGGCCGACCAGGCCCTCCGCCGCGAGCGCTTCGGCTGGTACTCCTACGACTGGGCGATGTCGGTGTTCAACACCAGCGTCACCACGGTCTTCCTGGGCCCGTACCTCACCGCGGTGGCCGAGGACGCGGCCGGCCCCGACGGGAGGCTGGGGTTCCTCGGGCTGGGCATCCCCCCGGGGAGCTGGTTCTCCTACGTGCTGTCGGCGTCGGTGCTGCTGCAGGTGCTGGTGCTGCCGCTGACCGGGGCGGTCGCCGACCGCACCGGGCGCAAGCGCCAGCTGCTGGCCGGCTTCGCCACCCTGGGGGCGCTGGCCACGACCGGGCTGTTCTTCGTCGCCGACGGCCGCTACGTGCTCGGCGCGGTGCTGTTCGTCGTGGCCAACATCAGCTTCGGCGCGGCCACCGTCGTCTACTACTCGTGGCTGCCCGACCTGGCCGGCCCCGAGGAGCGCGACGTGGTGTCCAGCCGCGGGTGGGCGTTCGGCTACGTCGGCGGCGCGCTGCTGCTCGCCGTCCACCTGGGCCTGGTCCTCGGGGCGCCGTCCCTGGGCCTGAGCACCGGGGAGGCGGTGCGGATCTGCCTGGCCACCGCCGGCCTGTGGTGGGGGGCGTTCACCGTCTTCACCGTCTCCCGGCTGCGCAACCGGCCGGTGCGCGGCGCCGCCGGGCGCCCGCGCAGCGGGTTCCACCAGCTGGCGACGACGATGCGCGAGATGCGGGCCTTCCCGCTGACCCTGTGGTTCCTCGGCGCCTACCTGCTCTACAACGACGGCGTCCAGACGGTGATCTCGCTGTCGGCCACCTACGCCGTCGAGGAGCTGGACCTGGAGCAGTCGGTGCTGACCGGCGCGCTCCTCATGGTCCAGGTGGTGGCGATCGCCGGTGCGCTGGGGCTGGGCCGGCTGGCCGCCCGCTACGGCGCCAAGCGGGTCGTGCTCGGCGCGCTGCTGGCCTGGATCGGCGTGCTGGTCGCCGCCTTCTCCCTGCAGGCCGGCGCGGTCGGGCAGTTCTACGCGCTGGCCGCCGTCATCGGCCTGGTGCAGGGCGGCACCCAGGCGCTGTCCCGGTCGCTGTTCAGCCACCTCATCCCGGCCGGCAAGGAGGCCGAGTACTACGGCTTCTACGAGATCAGCGACCGCGGCACAAGCTGGCTGGGCCCGCTGGCGTTCGGGCTGACCTACCAGCTGACCGGCTCCTACCGGCTGGCCATCGTCAGCCTGGTGGTGTTCTTCGTGGCCGGCTTCGCCGCGCTGGCCGCGCTGCCGGTCCGCCGCGCCGTGCTCGCCGCCGGCAACACCCCGCCGGAGCGCCTGTGACGGCCCTGCCCCTGGACCCGGCGCCACCCTGCTGTCCGTCGTCCCCGCCGCGGGAGGACCGGACCGTCGTGGTGGCCGGTCCGCGGCAGCTGCCCCTCCCCTGAGCGGCGCCGGGAGGCCCGGGACTCCCCCGTCAGGGGGGGCGTCGGCGGTCGCAATACCACCCCATGCGATGATTCGGGACCGATTGCGCGGAATCTCTTCGCGAACTCTGTCGTTGGTCCTCGTGATCCCGCCGCTCAGTGGGTAGTGACCTGCTGCGACGGTGCGTACGGACCACCACCATCAGCACGAGAGGACGGTGTGCCATGGGCGAGCGTTCCCTGCGGGGCAGCCGACTGGGCAGCGTGAGCTACGAGACCGAGCGGAACACCGCGCCGATCGAGCGGCAGTACGCGGAGTACCGGTGCCCCTCGGGCCACCTGTTCACCGTGCCCTTCGCGGACGACGCCGAGCTCCCCGACACCTGGGAGTGCAAGTTCGACGGGTCGGCCGCCAAGCTCGTCGGGGGCACCGAGCCGGCCCCCAAGAAGGTCAAGCCCCCGCGGACGCACTGGGACATGCTCCTGGAGCGCCGCTCGGTGGAGGACCTCGAGGAGGTCCTGGCCGAGCGCCTCGAGGTGCTCCGCGGCCGGCGCACCCGCGCCAGCTGAGCGACCCGCACGACGCAGGACGGCCCCGGTGGGATCCCCACCGGGGCCGTTCCGCGTCTCGGGTCCGGAGCCCGTCCCCTCGCCCGGCCGAGCGGTCCTCGCCCGTTGGTCATGGAGTTGTTGCGGGAGACACGCGCGGTGACACGCCGTCCGGTCGGGCACCCACCCCATGACCAACTCAGCGAGACGGGCGGGGGCGACCCCCCGGCCCGGTCAGGCGCGGTCGTCGCGGACCGGTTCGTCCCGCACGACCTCGCCCTCGATGACCAGCGGCCGCCCGAGCCCCGAGGCGTGCGACCCCGAGGCCCGCGGCCCGGCGCCGGGCGGGCCGCCCGGGTACCGGGCCCACTCGGCGCGGGCGCTGCGCACCCGGACCGGGCCGCGCAGCTCGACCGGCAACCGGGACACGACGGCCCGCGCCAGCAGCCCGCGCACGAGGAACCGCGTCGGCGGCAGCAGGCACAGCAGCCCGACGACGTCCCCGATGAAGCCCGGCAGCACCATGAGCAGGCCGCCGGCGGCGATCAGCCCGGCGTCGCCCAGGGCGCGCCCCGGCGGGCGCCGCTCGCGGGCCCGTTCGCGCAGCTCGGCCAGTGCCCGGGTGCCCTGCCGGGCCAGCAGCGCCCAGCCCAGGGCGGTCGTGCCCAGGGCGGCCAGCAGGGTCCAGCCCACGCCGATCCAGGAGGACACCAGGACGAGGACGACGACCTCGGCCACGACCCACAGGGCGGCCAGCACGCGCACGCGGTGTCCCACGGCTCTCCCTCTCCCCCGCACCGGCCCGCGGCCGCCGGGTCCGCTCACCGGACCCCGGTCGACCGCCCGCCGTCGCGGACGCGTCCGGGCACGGGACGGCGGACCCGGCCCGGCAGCCGGTCGGCCAGCCGGTCCTGCAGGCCCCACCAGGTGACCCGTACCAACGCCTCTTGAACGATCGAACGGCTCATCTTGCTCCTGCCGTACGCCCGCTCGGTGAAGGTGATGGGCACCTCGACCACTCGGGCGCCGGCCCGGACCGCCCGCCAGGCCCAGTCCACCTGGAAGCAGTAGCCCTGGCTGGCCACGTCGTCGAACGGCAGCCGGTCGACCAGCTCGCCGCGGACCGCGCGGAAGCCGCCGGTCGCGTCGGCCAGCGGCAGCCGCAGTGACCAGCGCGTCCAGGTGTTGCCGGCCCGGGAGAGCAGCAGCCGGTGCAGCGGCCAGTCCTCCACCGCGCCGCCGGGGACGTACCGGGAGCCCAGCACCAGGTCGGCGTCGGCGAGGGCGGCCAGCAGGCCGGGGAGCTGCTCGGGGTGGTGCGAGCCGTCGGCGTCCATCTCCACCAGGACGTCGTAGCCGCGCTCCCGGCCCCAGCGGAAGCCGGCCACGTACGCCGGGCCCAGGCCGGTCTTCGCGGCCCGCCGCAGCGCGTGCACCCGGGGGTCGCGGGCGGCCAGCTTCTCGGCGAGCTCCCCGGTGCCGTCCGGCGAGCCGTCGTCCACCACGAGCGCGTGCGCGTCCGGGACGCTGGCGTGCAGCCGCTCCAGAGTGGGCTCGAGGTTCTCCACCTCGTCGTAGGTGGGGACGACGACGAGTACCCGCATGCCGCTCATGCCGCCGCCCGCCCGGCCCGCCGGCGGCGCAGCCCCGGCCCGGCCACCGCGAGCAGCGCGCCGGCGCCCAGAGCCGCCAGCAGCCACTCGGGACCGGCCCCCAGCCACTCGGCGGGGGTGGCGGTGTCCCGCTGCGCGATCTCCTCGACGAACACCGCGGACTCGAACAACCTCGAGGAGGCGGCCAGCGAGCCGTCGGGGGCGATGACCGCGGAGATGCCGCTGGTGGAGGCCAGAGCGACCGGGCGGCCGAACTCGACCGCCCGCACCCGGGCGGCGGCGACCTGCTGCTCGCTCTCGGCGGTGTAGCCGAAGGTGGCGTTGTTGGTCTGGACGACGATCATCCCGGCGCCGGCCCGGACGCCGTCGCGCACCAGGCCGTCGTAGACGACCTCGAAGCAGATGACGTCGGCGACCCGCGCCCCGCCGAGCTCGAGCAGGCCCACCTCGTCGCCGGCGGCGAAGTCCCGGCGGACCAGGTCGACCTTGTCGCTGAACAGCCGGAAGAAGTCCCGGTGCGGGATGTACTCGGCGAACGGGACGGGGTGCCGCTTGACGTAGGTGTCCCCCGGCCCGGTCTCTGGGTCCCAGACGACCGCGGTGTTGCTGACATACTCCCCCGGCCCGCCGACGACCGCCCCGACCAGGATCGGTGCGCCGATCGCCCGCGCGGCGGTGGTGATCTGGGCGGCCGCGTCGGCGTTGCGGTAGGGGTCGATGTCGGAACTGTTCTCCGGCCAGACGACGAGGTCCGGCCGGGGCTGCTCGCCGGCGGCGACGGCCTCGGCGAGCGCGACCGTCTGCCCGACGTGGTTGTCCAGCACCGCCCGGCGGCGGGCGTTGAACTCCAGGCCCGGCTGGGGGACGTCGCCCTGGACCACCGCGACCGTCCGCACCGGCCCGCCCTCGGTGAGCGAGGACCCGGGCAGCGGCAGCCAGGCCAGCCCGCCGAGCGCCGGGACGGCCAGCGCGCCGGCCAGCGCCAGCGCGGCACCCCTGCGCGCGCCGCGGGCCGACGACCGGGCGGCGGCGGCCAGCAGCGTGCCGGTGAGGGCGATCGCGAAGCCGACGAGGGGCACCCCGCCGTAGGCGGCGAACGCGAGGAACGGGCCCTCGGTCTGACTCAGCCCCAGCCGGCCCCAGGGGAACCCGCCGAACGGCACCCGCCCGCGCAATGCCTCCTGGGCCACCCACAGCGCGGCCGCCCACAGCGGCCACAGCGGCAGCCGGGACGTGGCCGCCGTCGCCGCGCCGAGCAGCGCCAGGAAGACCGCCTGCGCGCCGGCCAGCGCCAGCCACGGGACGGCGCCGACGAAGATGCCGCTCCACGACAGCAGCGGCACGAACCAGCACAGCCCGCAGACCAGGCCCAGCCAGGCGCCGGCGCGGGCACGCTGCCCGGAGACGGCCAGCGTCAGCGCTGCCGGCCCCAGCGGCGCCAGCCACCACAGCGACCACCCGGGGAAGGCCAGCAGGAGCAGCAGCCCGGCGGCGGCGGCCAGCGCGGTGCGCCAGGGCAGCCGCCGGGGGGTCCGCGCCCGGGCCGGCCCGGCGGCCCCGGCAGGCCGCGGCAGGGTGCCGGTCGGTGTCGCTGACGGCACCCGCGCCTCCCTGCACCCGTGCGGCCGGGGACCCCCGGCCACTGACCTGACCCAGCATCCCATCCCGATCACCGCGCGTGGCTCCCGCGCGCGGGAGGGCACGCGGGAACACCGTCCGCGCCGCTACAGCGGCTGTAGCGAGTGACCACCGACGACCAGCAGTCGGCAGGCGGGGCGGCTGCGGCCGGCGAGGACGGCCGACAGCGTCTCCCCCGTCGCCCACAGCGCCAGGTCGGCCGGCGCGCCCACGGCGAGCGGCCCCTGCGGGTGCTCGGCGCGGGCGGCGTACCAGCCGCCGTGGGTCGCGGCGTCGAACGCGTCGAAGGGCCGCAGCCCCGACGCCGGCGTGCGGTGGTCGACCGCGGCGTGCACCCCGCCCCACGGGTCCAGCGGGGTGACCGGGGCGTCGCTGCCCAGGGCGAGCGGCACACCGGCGTCGGCGAGGTCGGCGAAGGGGTTGGCGGCCAGCGCGCGGTCGACGCCGAGCCGCTCGGCGTACATGCCGGCGTCCCCGCCCCAGGCGGCGTCGAAGGCCGGCTGCACGCTGGCGACCATCCCCCACTCCCGCATCCGCCCGACGGCGTCGGGACCGGTCAGCTCGACGTGCTCCAGGCGGTGCCGGCAGGCGCGCACCGCGGCCGCGCCGAGCTCCTCGACGACGGCGCCGACGGCGGCGAGCACCTGGTCGACCGCGGCGTCCCCGATGACGTGGAAGCCGGCCTGCACGCCGGCGCGGGTGCAGGCGCGGACGTGGTCGACCAGCGACGACGCGTCGAACCTCAGGTGCCCGGCGGTGTCGGGCCGGTCGCTGTAGGGCCGGTGCAGCGCCGCGGTGTGCGAGCCCAGCGCGCCGTCGCAGAACAGGTCGCCCCCGGCGCCGGCCAGGCCCAGCTCGCGCACCACGTCCAGCCCGCCGCGCTCGGCGAGCTCGCCCCAGTAGCCGAGCACCCGGGGCCCGGGCTCGGCGGCGGCGAGGGCCAGCAGCCCGGCGAGGTCGTCGGCGCCGGACACCTCCGGGCCGGCCATCTCGTGCAGGCTGCCGACGCCCAGGGCCGCGGCCGCCGCGCGGGCCGCCCGCTGGGCGGCGCGGCGCTGCCCGGGGTCCACCGCGCCGTAGGCGGCCCGGCGGGCGGCGTGGTGGGCGTCCAGGCGCAGCTGCCCGCCGGGGTCGGAGCCGGGCATCCCGGCGATGCCCGGCACCCGGTCCAGCAGCGCCGTGGAGACCGCCGCGGAGTGGACGTCGACCCGCGCCAGGTAGGCCGGCCGGTCGCCGACGGCGGCGTCCACGTCGTGCCGGGTGAGGCCGCGGCCCTCCGGCCAGCCGGTCTCGTCCCAGCCGGTGCCCAGCAGGATCCCGGACGGCGTGGCAGCGGCGTGCGCCCGGAGCGCCGCCACGGCGTCCCGGAGGCTCAGGCTCGAGTGGAGGTCGAGGCCGGTGAGGGCCAGGCCGGTCGCAGTGGCGTGCACGTGGGCGTCGACGAACGCCGGGGTGAGCAGCGCCCCCTCCCCCGCGACCCGCCGGTCGGCGGCCGGTGCACCGGCGGCGTCGCCCAGCCAGGCGACCCGGCCGTCCCGCACCAGCAGCGCCCGGCCGGCGCGATCGCCCACCGTCACGTCGGTGACCAGCAGGCTCTCGGTCACAGGCCGCCCCTCCGTCGCGGGCGCCGTCCGCGCCCGGGGAGGAAGGACACCACGGCCCCGTCCGCGGCCGGTGGGCGGGGTCCGGCGTCCGGTGGCCGCCGCGGGGTCCCGGCGGTAGGCAGGACGGCGTGGGGGCCGACGGTCCGGAGCTGCGCACCGCCCGGCTGCGGCTGCGCGCCTGGACGACCGGCCGGGCGGACCTGGCGCGCCTGCTGGACCTCTACGGCCGCGACGAGGTCACCCGCTGGCTGGGCGGCCCGCCGTCGGTGCCGCCGCTGGAGCTGGTCGCCCGCTGGCGTGCGGTCGGCCGGGCCGACGGCCGCTCCGGCGTGTGGGCGCTGGAGGTCGCGGGGCACGGGACGGTGGCCGGCACGGTGCTGCTCAAGCCGCTGCCCCGCGGGGTGGGCGAGGTGGAGGTCGGCTGGCACCTGCACCCGGACAGCTGGGGCCGCGGCTACGCCACCGAGGCCGCGCGGGCGGTGGTCGACCGGGCCTTCGCCGCGGGACTGCCGGAGGTCTACGCCGTCGTCCGGCCCGGCAACACCGCCTCGGCGGCCGTCTGCGCGCGGCTGGACATGACCCCGTTGGGCCGGGTGCGCCGGTGGTACGACGTCGAGCTCGACGCCTTCCGGCTGGTGGCCCCGGCGGTGGTGGAGTAGCTCAGCGGGTCGGGCGGCGGCGCACCAGGGCCCTGATCCGGCCCAGCGGGCTCGTCCGGGGGCGGGTGCCGCGCACGTCGCCGTGGTCCAGCCGCGCGGCCTCCTCCATCGTCGGCGCCGTGCCGCCCAGGTGCGCCGGCTGCCACCACCGGTCCTCCGGGCCGGCCGGCTGCTGTGGGTAGGTCCGCTGCGCGTGGTCCACGAGCTCCTCCATCGCCGCGCGGATGCGCTGCAGCAGCCGGCGCGGCTCCTCCCCCGGCTCGGGGTGGATCGGCTCGCCCAGGACCACCGTGACCGCGACGCCGCGCCGCAGCTCGATCGGGTGGTGCTTGGTGAACACCCGCTGGCCGCCCCACACCGCCGCGGGGAGCACCGGGACGCCCGCGTCGATCGCCATGCGCGCCGCCCCCGCCTTGAGGTCCTTCACGCGGAAGCTGCTGCTGATCGTCGCCTCCGGGAAGACGCCGACCACCTCGCCGTCCTTGAGCGCGCGGACGGCGAGGTCGAAGGCCGCCGCCCCGGCCCGGCGGTCGACCGGGATGTGGTGCATCGACCGCATGAGCGGCCCGGAGACGCCGTGACGGAACACCGACTCCTTGGCCATGAACCGCACCAGCCGCTGCCGCGGCAGCGCGGCCAGCCCGAGGAAGGTGAAGTCCAGGTAGCTGACGTGGTTGCTGCAGACCACCGCGCCGCCGGTCGCCGGCACGTGCTCGGCGCCGCGGACGTCGAAGCGGAAGCCGAGCAGCCGGAACGCGACGAGCACCAGCCGGATGACCGTCCGGTAGGCGCGGTCGCGGGGGTCCGGGCGGCGGCCGAAGAGGTCCCGGCGGACGGCGTCGCGCCAGCGGGCGGTGTGCATGGCGGGACAGTAGCCGCCGTCCCCCGGCGCCGCCCTCAGGAGTGGGTCGCCTCCACCGCGGCGCGCACGACCGCGGTCAGGTCCCCGGTCTGCGCGAACACCCGCCGCTGCAGGTCCGCGCCGGTGCCCCGGTCGAGGACGGCGGCGACCCCGTCGGCCACCCGCCGCTCGTCGCCGGCGGTCGCCAGCGCGGGCCGCACGTGCCCCAGCAGCGCGGTCACCACCTCCACCGCCGGTGCGGGCCGGCCGGTGGCCGGGTGCACGAGGTCCCCGCCCAGGCCGGAGCGGCTGGCCCGCCAGGCGGCCATGCGCACCACCTCGCTGCGGACGGCGGGCGCCGGAAGCCCGGCCCGCCACTCCCCCGCCGCGGTCTCCACCAGCCCGCGCACCAGGCCGGCGAGGGTGACCGCGTCCTCGGCGTGCAGCGCGACGTCGGCGACCCGCACCTCCACCGTGGGCCACCGCTCGGACAGCCGGGCGTCGAAGTAGACCATCCCGGCGTCCACGATCGTCTCCGTCGCGAGCAGGTCCGCGACCAGCCGGTGGTAGCCGGCCGCGTCGCCGAACAGCTCGTTGGGGCCCGAGGACGGCCAGCGGCCCCACGCCTGGGCCCGGTAGCTGGCGTGGCCGCTGTCCTCGCCCAGCCAGAACGGCGAGTTGGCGGTGAGCGCGGTCAGCACCGGCAGCCAGACGCGGACCCGGTCGAGCACCGCCACGCCCTCCTCGTCGTCCTCGACCGAGACGTGCACGTGGCAGCCGCAGGTCAGCTGGTCGGCGGCGGTGAGGCCGAAGGTGTCGGCCATCCGCGCGTACCGCCGCCCGGGGGTGTCCAGGGGTTCCACGCGCACCGGGGAGCTGGCCAGCGCCGCCACCCGGGCGCCCGCGCCGCGGGCCGCTGCGTCCGCCCGGTCCCGCCAGTGCCGCAGGTCGCCGGCGACGTCGTCCAGGGCGGTGCAGACGCGGGTGCCGAACTCCAGCTGCTGGGCCTTCAGCTCGGGCACCAGCCTGCCGACCGGGTCCGCCGCCGCGTCGTCCTGCTCCTCGGCGCGGTCGTGCTCGGACACGGTCTCGCCCTCCCCCCGGCCGGCCGCCACCTCGAGCGCGGCCGGACCCAGCGGTACCGGCCGCCCCGCGGGGTCGACGACCAGCAGCTCCTCCTCGACGCCCACCGTCCGCACGGCGACCAGCATCGTCACCGGGCGGGATCGCCGCGCGCCGGCGCCCACCACCGGGTCGGTCGTCGCGGTGGCTTTCCCTGTCGGTGTTGGTCTTCCTCCTGTGTGTATTTTGCTCACTTGTTCGGCATAACGGTAGTGTGCACGGCATGGTCGCCCGTTGGACGCCGCCCCTGCCCGCGATGCCGGCCCCGCCACCGGAGCGGGCCTGGCAGCGCCTCCCCGTCCCGCCGGGCTACGAGGTGCAGTGGCGCCGGCTGGTGGACGCCGCCCTCGAGGTGGGCATGGGCCCCGACGCCCTCGCCGAGGAGGGCATGGACCCGGTCGCGGCGGCGCGCGGCTGGAAGCCGGCCACCGTGGCCCTCTACAGCAAGGTGGCCCGGTACGGCGGCATCGCGCTGCCGACGGTCCGGACGCCGGAGCCCGACCCGCTCACCCTGGAGCTGCGGCCGCTGTCCCAGGTGCGCAGTGAGGACCCCGAGCACCTGCGCACCGTCGCGTGGTGCGCGCTGGCCCTGGGCTGGCCGGCGACCGTGGGCCAGTTCCGCACGCTGCGCCGCGACCAGGTGTCCCCCACCGCCCGGCGGGTCGTCGTCCGCACCGACGACGGCGAGTGGTCGGTGCCCGGCGCGCTCACCGCCTGGCACGCCTGGGAGGACTGCCGGGCCCGCTTCCCCGCCCTCGCCGACAGCCCGTGGGTGCTGCCCGCACTGCGCCGCGGACCCGGCCCGGCCTCGGCGGTCGGCGCCCGGCTGTCCAGCCAGGCGCTGCAGGTCACCTTCGCCAAGCACGCCGTCCGGACCGCCCACCACCTCCGGCTCACCGCCCCCCCGTCCCGGCGCGAGGAGGTCGACGCGCTCGCCGTGCAGTACCTGACGCTCTCCTACGACTCCTACCGGCGCCTGGCCCTCGCGGCGGGAGCCGAGCCGGTCGCCCCCCGCGGGGCCGTCCGCGCCCGGCGCAGCATCGCGCGGGCCGCCCGGGAGGCCATCGGCCGCCGGGCCTGACCTGCGGCCGTTCTCCCCGTCGTTGCGTGTGCCGTCTTCCCGGTGATGGTGACGCGTCAGTTGGGGATAACGGCAGTACGCCGCGCGGGGCCCGCCCGTGCTGCCACCACCGGCCTCAGAGCAGCGTCAGCTGCTCGACGGCGGGCGGCGGCGCCGGCCGCGACCGCGGGGCCGCCGGGCGGGTCGCCGGCAGGCTGCCGGCCGGGAAGTCGCTGTCCCCGTCGCCGGGGATGCCCGCCGGTGTGCCGCCGGCGCCGCGGGCCGCTCCCCCGGCCTGCCGGTCCAGGCCGTGCCGGGCCAGCAGCGGGGCGACCCGCTCGGTCAGCCGGCTGCGGTACTCCGGCGCCGCGAGCGCCCCGCGGCGGTAGAGCTGCCGGTAGCGCGGGACGAGCTGCGGGTGCTCGCGGGCCAGCCAGGCGGAGAACCACTCCCGGGCGCCGGGGCGCAGGTGCAGCGGGACGACGGTGACACCGGTCGCGCCGGCCTCGGCGATGTCCCGCAGGGTGGCGTCCAGGTCGGCCGGCCCGTCGGTGAGCCCGGGCAGCACCGGGGCGAGGAAGACCCCGCAGGGCAGGCCGGCGTCGGTGATCGCCCGCACCAGCTCCAGGCGGGCCCGCGGGCTGGGCACCCCGGGCTCGAGCGAGGCGTGCAGCGCGTCGTCCCGGACCGCCAGCGAGACGCCGAGCCCGACCGGGACGTCGCGGGCCGCGGCGGCCAGCAGCGGCAGGTCGCGCCGCAGCAGGGTGCCCTTCGTCAGGATCGAGAACGGCGTGCCCGAGCCGGCCAGCGCGGAGACGATGCCGGGCATCAGCCGGTAGCGGCCCTCGGCGCGCTGGTAGGGGTCGGTGTTGGTGCCCAGCGCCACGTGCTCACGCCGCCAGGAGGGCCGGGCCAGCTCGCGGCGCAGCACGTCGGCCAGGTTGGTCTTGACGACGACCTGGGTGTCGAAGTCCCGGCCGGTGTCCAGCTCCAGCCACTGGTGGGTGCTGCGGGAGAAGCAGTACACACACGAGTGACTGCATCCGCGGTAGGGGTTGATCGTCCAGCGGAACGGCATGGGCGAGTCGCCGGGCACCTCGTTGAGCGCGCTGCGGCTGCGCACCTCGTGGAAGGTCAGCCCGGGGAACTCCGGCACCTGGACGCTGCGCAGCAGCCCGCGCACCGACGGCATGCCGGGCAGCGTCCCCGGCTCGTCGGCGTCCAGCCGCTGCGCGTCCCACCGCATGCCGGCCATCCGAACACATGTTCGACCAGGTGTCCAGCCGGGCCCGCGCGGGCTCCCCGGGGTCAGCCGGGGAGGACGGCGAGCTCGCGGGGCCCCACGTTGAGTGCGGTGACGCCGTCGTCCGTGCAGACGACGATGTCCTCGATGCGGGCCCCGCAGCGGCCGGGCAGGTAGATGCCCGGCTCCACGGAGAAGGCCATCCCGGGCTCCAGCGGCAGGTCGTTGCCCGCGACGATGTAGGGCGCCTCGTGGGTGTCCAGCCCGATGCCGTGCCCGGTGCGGTGGATGAAGTACTGCCCCCACCCGGCGGCGGCGATCACGTCGCGCGCCGCGGCGTCCACCTGCTCGGCGGTCACGCCGGGGCGGACGGCGGCGGTCGAGGCGGCCTGGGCCTGCTGCAGGACGGCGTACCACTCCGCGACCTCGGCCCCGGGCGCCCGGCCGACGGCGTAGGTGCGGGTGCAGTCCGACCGGTAGCCGGTGGCGGTCTGCCCGCCGATGTCGACGACCACGACGTCGCCCTCGGCCACCTGCCGCCCGGAGAGCTCGTGGTGCGGGCTGGCCCCGTTGGGCCCGGACCCGACGATCGTGAAGTCCACCGCCACGTGGCCCTCGGCGAGGATCGCCGCGGCGATGTCCGCGCCCACCTCCGCCTCGGTGCGGCCCACCCGCAGCCACTCGCCCATCCGGGCGTGCACCCGGTCGATGGCCGCGCCGGCCGCGGCGAGCTCGGCCACCTCCGCCGGCGTCTTCACCCTCCGCAGCCGGTCGAGCACCGGGCTCGCCAGCTCCAGCCGCGCGCCGGGCAGCGCGCCGGCCACCCCGAGGGCGTGCAGCGCCCAGGTGCGGTCCCCGACGGCGACCCGCGCCGGTGCGGACCCCAGGCGGGCCGTGGCCACGTGCGCCAGCAGGGCGAACGGGTCGTCGGTCTCGTCCCAGGCCAGCACCTCCAGGCCGAGCCCGCCGGCCGGGCTGGCCCGCACCATCGGCGCCTCGAGCCGGGGGACGACGAGGAACGGCTCGCCCTGCCGCGGGACCGCCAGCGCGGTGAGCCGCTCCATCGCGTGGGCGTCGTAGCCGCACAGGTAGCGCAGGTCCGAGCCCGGGGTCGTGACGAGCAGGTCGACGCCTGCCGCGGCGGCCAGGTCGCGCGCGGCGGACACGCGGTCGGGGGTCACCAGCGGCGCGGCGGCGATCGGCGTGGGCACACTGCGCAGCGTAACCAGGGGCTGGGACCGCGGGCGCCGGGTCGTTACCGTCCCGGGTCGTGACCACGATGCTGCTGGACGCCGCGAGCCTCTACTTCCGGGCCTTCCACGGCGTCCCCACCAGCGTCACCTCCCCCGACGGGCGCCCGGTCAACGCCGTCCGCGGCTTCCTGGACATGACCGCCCGGCTGGTCGGCGCGCACGCCCCCGGCCGGCTGGTGGCCTGCTGGGACGACGACTGGCGGCCGGCGTTCCGGGTCGCGGCGCTGCCGTCCTACAAGGCGCACCGGCTGTCCCCCGACGGCGGCGAGGAGGCGCCCGACGAGCTCGCCCCGCAGGTGCCGGTGCTGGTCGAGGTGCTCGCCGCGGCCGGCATCGCGCGGGTCGGCGCCCCCGGCTACGAGGCCGACGACGTGATCGGCACGCTGGCCACCCGCGCCCGGGGCCCGGTGGACGTGGTCACCGGCGACCGGGACCTGTTCCAGCTGGTGGACGACGAGCGCGGCGTGCGGGTGCTCTACACCGCCCGCGGGATCGGCGACATCGAGCTGGTCGACGAGGCTGCGGTGACCGCGAGGTACGGCATCCCCGGGCGGTCCTACGCGGACTTCGCGGTGCTCCGCGGGGACCCAAGCGACGGCCTGCCCGGCGTGGCCGGCATCGGCGCCAAGACCGCCGCCGCGCTGGTCACGGAGTTCGGCGACCTGGCCGGCGTGCGGGCGGCCGCCGCGCGCACCGTCGTCCCGAAGCCGCCCCTGACGGCCGCGGTGCTCAAGCGGCTGCACGCGGGCGCGGACTACCTCGACGCCGCCCCCGTGGTCGTGGCCGTGGCCCGGGACGTCGACCTGCCGGCGGTGGACGGTGCGCTCCCCCGCCGTCCGGCCGACCCCGGCGCGCTCGCCGGCCTGGCCGCCGCGCACGGCATCGGGTCCTCGCTGCGCCGGCTGGGGGCCGCCCTGGGCTGGCCGGCCGACGCGCTCGGCTAGGCGCTCAGACCTCCTCCCAGGTGTAGGCCGCGGTGTCCTCGTCGGTGATGACGATGCGCAGGGTGACCGGCTCGTCGTCGGCGGTGGTGCCGGTGCACTCGTAGGCCGCGCCCTGCTCGACCTGCATCTCGTCGTCGCAGCTGAGCTCCACCGCCACGCCCTCGCGCCGTTCGAACTGCTCGGCGACGGCCTCCTCGACCGCGCCGGTGTCCAGCACGGTGTCGCCGAGCAGCCGGGCGGCCACGACGGCGACCAGCAGCAGCACCGCCGGCACGACGATGCCGGTGACCAGGCCGCGGCGCGGCGGGCGCGGGCCGGCCGGCGGCGCCGTTCCCCGTGGCGGCCCGTCCGGCTGCCAGGGGTACGGCTGCTGGGGGTGGCCGGGGCCGGGACCCGGCGGGCCGTACGGACCCGGTGCCGGCGGGCCCCAGCCCGGCTGGGGGGCCGCCGGCTGCTGACCCCACGGCGGGGCCGGCCACGGCGGCGGCTGCGCCCCCGCTGGGCCGGGCTCGCCCGGCGGGGGGCCGCCGTGCGGCGGGTGGGTCATCGTCGCTCCCGTCGGGGGTCCGCAGGGCACCGGAGCCGGGCCGATGGTGCCACGCCGGCCTCAGCCGCCCACCGCGACGGCGACCACGCCGCGCCGGACCCGCTCCACCGCCGTCCGGGCGGTGGCGGCCAGCGGCCTGTCGGCGACCTTCGCCAGCTGGTCCAGCAGGTCCAGCAGCTGCCGGGCCCAGCGCACGAAGTCCCCGCCGGACAGCTCCGTGCCGGCCTGCTCGGCGCCGGCCAGCACCCGGTCCAGGCTCTGCCCGTCGGTCCAGCGGTAGGCCGCCCAGGCGAAGCCCAGGTCCAGGTCGCGGGTGGGCGGGACGCCGTGGTCGAGCTCGACGTCCTGCAGCCGGGAGCGGATCCGCCGCATCTCCCCGATCGCCGCACCGGCGCGGCCGCTGGGGACGGCGGGTTGGCCCGGGGTCTCCCGCCGGGCCTCGAAGACGACCGTGGACACCGCCGCGGCCAGCTCGGCGGGGGTCAGCCCGCGCCACACCCCCGAGCGCAGGCACTCCGCGACCAGCAGGTCCGCCTCCGACCAGATCCGCGCCAGCCGCCGGCCGTCCTCGGTGGCCACCGGGGACTCGTCGGCGACCTCGTGGTCCACCGGGTCGGCGCCCTCCACCAGCGACGGCGCCGCGGGGTCGGGCACCAGGTAGCCCAGCTCCTCGAGGACGTCGCAGGTGCGGTCGAACTGGCGGGTCAGCGAGCCGGTGCGCTCGGCCATCCGGCGGTGGGTCGCCTCGGCCTCCCGCGTCGCGCGCAGCCAGCGCTCGGCGGCGCGTACCCGCTCCTCCCGGTCGGGCAGGGCGTGCACGGGGTGCGCCCGCAGCGCCCGGCGCAGGTCGTGCAGCACCGGGTCGTCTGCGGCCGCCGACCGCTGCCGGACCCGCCGGGCGCCCAGGTCGTTCTCCACCCGGGCGTTGCGCAGCGTCGCGGCCAGGTCGCGGCGGGCGTGCGGGCTGCGGTGGTTGAAGTTCCTCGGCACGCGCACCCGGGCCAGCGCGGACACCGGCGTCGGGAAGTCGACGGTGCCCAGCCGGCCGGCCCACTTGTCCTCGGTGAGCACCAGCGGGCGCGGCTCGCCGAGGTCGGTGACGCCGGGGTCCAGGACGACGGCCAACCCCTGCCGCCGTCCCGACGGCACCCGGATGACGTCCCCGGGGCGCAGCGCGGCCAGCGCGTCGGAGGCCTCCAGCCGGCGCTTGGCGGCCGAGTCGCGGGACAGCTCCTTCTCCCGGTCGGCGATCTCCTGGCGCAGCCGCGCGTACCCGGCGACGTCACCGCCCGCGGACTGCATCTCGGCGGCCCAGCGCCCGGCGTCCTGCTCGTGCCGCGCCGCGGCGCGGGCCAGCCCGACGACCGACCGGTCGGCCTGGAACTGGGCGAAGGAGGAGGCCAGCAGCTCGCGCGCGCGGGCCCGGCCGAACGAGCTGACCAGGTTGACCGCCATGTTGTAGCTCGGCCGGAAGCTCGACCGCAGCGGATAGGTGCGGGTGCTGGCCAGCCCGGCGACCACCGCCGGGTCCGTGCCCGGCGCCCAGACGACGACGGCGTGCCCCTCCACGTCGATGCCCCGCCGGCCGGCCCGGCCGGTGAGCTGGGTGTACTCCCCCGGCGTCACGTCGACGTGCGCCTCGCCGTTCCACTTGACCAGCCGCTCCAGGACGACGGTGCGCGCCGGCATGTTGATCCCCAGCGCCAGGGTCTCGGTGGCGAAGACCGCCTTGACCAGGCCGCGGACGAAGCACTCCTCGACGGTCTCCTTGAACGCGGGCACCAGGCCGGCGTGGTGCGCGGCGATCCCGGCCAGCAGGCCCTCGCGCCACTCCCAGAAGCCGAGGACGTGCAGGTCCTCCTCGGGCAGCGAGCCGGTGCGCTCGTCGACGATCGCGGCGATCTCCGCGCGCTCGTGCTCGTCGGTGAGCCGCAGCCCGGCCCGCAGGCACTGGTCGACCGCGGCGTCGCAGCCGTTGCGGCTGAACACGAAGGTGATCGCCGGCAGCAGGCCGTCGCGGTCCAGCCGCTCGATGACGTCGGGGCGCGCCGGCGGCCGGTACCGCGGCTTGTGCCAGTCGCCCCGGTCGCGGCGGGCCCCGCCGTTCCCGCCGCCCCAGGAGTCGATCCGCCGCTCGTACTCGCGCACGTAGCGCACCAGCTCGGGGTCCACGACGCTGGCGCCGCGCTCCCGGGTGGACTGCCCGCGCGGGGTGTCGCCCTGCTCGGCGGCGTGCGCGGCCGGGCGGAGGCTGAACAGGTCGAACACCCGGTTGCCGACCAGCATGTGCTGCCACAGCGGGATCGGCCGGATCTCGCTGACCACCACCTCGGTGTGGCCGCGGACGGTGACCAGCCAGTCGGCGAACTCCTCGGCGTTGCTCACCGTCGCCGACAGCGACACCAGGGTCACCGAGGCCGGGAGGTGGATGATCACCTCCTCCCACACCGCGCCGCGGAAGCGGTCGGCCAGGTAGTGCACCTCGTCCATGACGACGTAGCCCAGCCCGTCGATCGCCGGGGACTCCGCGTAGAGCATGTTGCGCAGCACCTCGGTGGTCATCACCACCACGGGCGCGTCGCCGTTGATCGCGTTGTCGCCGGTCAGCAGGCCGACCCGGGCCTCGCCGTAGCGGCCGACGAGGTCGTTGTACTTCTGGTTGGACAGCGCCTTGATCGGGGTCGTGTAGAACGCCTTGCGCCCCTCGGCGAGGGCCTTGTGGACGGCGAACTCCCCCACCACCGTCTTGCCGGCGCCGGTCGGGGCGCAGACCAGGACGCCGGCGCCCCCGTCGAGGGCCTCGCAGGCCTGCACCTGGAACGGGTCGAGGGAGAAGCCGAGCTCCGCGGTGAAGTCGGCCAGCGCGGGATGGGCGCTCCGCCGCCGGGCAGCCGCGTAGCGCTCAGCGGGGCTGGACATGCCCTCCACGTTAGGCGTGTCGCCGCCGCACGGCGCGTCCGGTGCATCCCGCGCCCTAGTTGGGGATAACGGTCGTGGCGGCAGTAGGGGCCGCCGGCTGACCGCCGGGCGCCCGGGCTCAGCGGCCGCCGGACCCCAGCCGCGGCACGTCGTCGGCCCGCTCCCGGTCGCCGTACGCCGTCGGCGCCACGTCCAGCTCCGACGGCGCGGCGTCCAGCGGCGAGGCGGCGTCGTCGTCCAGCTCGTGGAAGTGCTCCGCGGCGTCCCGCCGGGCCCGCCGGCGGTCGACGAACCGCGCCAGCTGGATGGCCAGCTCGAAGAGCACGATCATCGGGCAGGCCATGAGGATCATGGTGAACGGGTCCTGCGTCGGGGTGACGAAGGCGGCGAACACGACCGTGAGGAAGAAGATCCACCGCCGGGCGGCGCGCAGCGCCTCGTAGCTCAGGACGCCGACGAGGTTGAGGGCCACCGCCACCAGCGGCACCTCGAAGCTGACCCCGAAGGCCACCAGCAGGGAGAGCATGAACCCGATGTAGTCGGGGGCGGTGAGCGCGATCACCGTGCCTTCGCCGGCGAGGCCCAGCAGCAGCTCCAGGCCGGCCGACAGCGAGACGTAGGCCAGCACCGCGCCCAGCGCGAACAGCGTCGTGGACACGGCGGCGAAGGCGACCCCGTAGCGCTTCTCGTTGCGCTTGAGGCCGGGGGTGATGAAGGCCCAGAGCTGGTAGAGCCAGACCGGCGCGGACAGCACCGCCCCGGCCAGGAAGCTGACCTTGAGCCGGATGAACACGCCGCCGAACACGTCGGTGATCAGCAGCCCGCACCCGCCGTCGGCCGTCCCGCCGTAGCGCAGGTCGGGCGGCAGGCCGCAGTACGGCGCGCGGATGAAGTCGCCCAGGCCGTGCTCGTACCACCAGAACGCGACGGCGGTGGCGAGCAGCAGCGCCAGCAGCGCCTTGGCGATGCGGTTGCGCAGCTCGGTGAGGTGCGCGATCAGGGTCATCGTCGCGGCCTCGTCCCGGGGGGCGCGGCGCCGCCGCCGGCCCGCCCGGCGGGCACCGCCCCCCGGGGTGCTGTCGCTCATGGTGCTGCCGCCAGCGGCGTCAGCGGGTGCTGTCGGCCGGGCCGCCCTGGGTGGCGCGGGCGCGCAGCTCGGCGGCCCGGGCCTCCGCGGCGCGCGCCTCGGCCTCGAGGGCCTCCCGCTCGCGGTCGGCGGCGGTCACCGGCGGGAGCACCTCGCCGCGCACCGGGGAGGTCGTCGCGGCGTCCTTGGTGCGGACGTCGTCGTCCTTCATGCCCTTCATCTCGCCCTTGAAGATGCGCAGCGAGCGGCCCAGCGAGCGCGAGGCGTCCGGGAGCTTCTTGTAGCCGAAGAGCAGCAGGATGGCCAGGATGATCAGGCCGATCTCCAGCGGTCCGAGACTGGGCATGGCTGGTCCTCCGTAGGTGGGTGACGACGACGATGCTACGTCCCGGGCGCGGCCGCGCCGTCCCCCGGAACGGGCGGGTCAGGAGGGTTGCTGCACCTGCGCGGCCCGGGCGGCGGTGGCCTGCGCCTCGGTGAGCAGCGGCCGCAGCTCCCGCTCCAGCGCCGCGACCTCCCGGCGCAGCCGGCCGGCGGCGCCGAGGACCCCGTACACCAGCGAGCCGAGCACGACCACGGCCAGCACGGCGACGGCGGTGAACACGACGGTCAGCAGCACGGCCGCGACCCTAGTGCCCGGAGGTGGCCGGGAGCTGTCCGGCAGCCGGATAGCGGGTGAGGGCGGCCCGGGCGTCGGCGGCCACGGCCGCGGCCAGCGCGGCCGGCTCGTCGACGGTGACGGCCCCGCCCAGGGAGGCGACCAGCCGGCGGGCCCACGCCACGTCGGCGGTGCGGACCGCGACGGCCAGCCCGCCGGGCGGGTCGTCGACCTCGCGCACCTCCTCCACCGGGTAGTACTCGGCCACCCAGCGCGCGGTGCGGGACAGCCGCAGGCGCACCACGGGCGCGCCCGGCTCGGGCTGGTAGAGCCCGGCGTCGACGTCGCGCAGGGGCACCCCGGGCGGCGGGGCGGAGGGCTCGTCGAGGACGCGGACGTCGTCGATGCGGTCCAGCCGGAACATCCGGACGGCGGCGACCTCGCGCGACCACGCCTCCAGGTACCAGCGGCCGTCGACCAGGTGCAGGCGCAGCGGGTCGACGGTGCGCTCGGTGCGCTCGTCGCGGGTGGGCACGTAGTAGTGCAGGTGCAGCGCGCGGCCGCGCTCCAGGCCCTCGCGGACGACGGCCAGCGCCTGCTCCTTGGCGTCGACCGACAGCGTCACCGGCGTCCCGCGGTCCGCGGCGTGCCCGGCGGCGGCGGACACCTTGGCCAGCGCCCGGCCGACCGCCTCCCGCTCGGCCAGTCCCGGCAGCTCGAGCAGGGCGCGCAGCGCGACGACGAGGGCCACCGCCTCGTCGGTGGTCAGCCGCAGCGGGCGCACCAGGCCCGCGGTGGAGGTGACCCGCACCCGGTCGCCCTCGAAGGCGAGGTCGATGAGGTCGCCGGGCCCGTAGCCGGGCAGCCCGCACATCCACAGCAGCTCCAGGTCGCGGCGCAGCTGCCGCTCGGGGACGCCGAAGTCGCGGGCCACCTCGGCCAGCGGCACCCCCTCGGGGCGCGCGGTGAGGTAGGGCACCAGGGAGAGCAGCCGGGTCATCCGCTCGGTGGTGGTGGGCGCGCTCACGCGACACCCTCCGGGGACATGGCGGCCAGCCGGGTGAGCCGCTCGACGACCGCCTCGCGGACCGCGGCCGGGGCCTCGACGACGACGTCCGCCCCGTAGGAGGCGATCTCGCCGGCCAGCCGCATCGGCTCGGTGGTGCGCAGCTGCAGCCGGTCGTCCCCGTCGTCGGCCGCCCCCAGCGGGACGGCGTGCCGGCGCAGGCCGACCGCGGTGCCGGGCCGGGCGCGCACCACCACGAGCTGCTCCTCCCCGCGGACCTGCCCCGCGACCATGGCCGCGAGGTCCACGTCGGTCGGCGGCTCGAAGGCGCCGGCGGGTCCGGACGCCCGCGGCGTCCCGACGACGCGGGACAGCCGGAACACCCGCGGCGCCCGGCGGTCGAGGTCCAGCCCGCCGAGGTACCAGCGGCCGTGCCAGGCGACGACCCCCCAGGGCTGCACGCGGCGGCGGGCGGGGGCGTCCTCGTCGGGGCGGCGGTAGTCGAAGTGCAGCTCCCGGCGGTCGCGGGCCGCGGCGTAGCTGGGCTCGAAGGCCGGTTCGTCGGAGTCCAGCCGGGGCCGCAGCGGGATCGCGCGGGAGGTGTCGACGTCCACCCCGGCGGCCTTGAGCTTGACCAGCGCGCTCTGCGCGGCGCCGGCCAGCTGCGCGGACTCCCACAGCCGCAGCGCCAGGCCGACCGCGGCGGCCTCCTCGCCGGTCAGGGTGATCTCGGGCAGCTCGTAGTCCGCGCGGGCGATGCGGTAGCCGTCCTCGGTGTCGAAGACGCTGGTGCGGCCGGTCTCCAGCGGCACGCCCATCTCGCGCAGCTCGGCCTTGTCCCGCTCGAACATCCGCTTGAAGGCCTCGTCGGCGCGGGCGGTGCCGTCGTCGGGCTCGTAGCCGGGCACGGTGGCGCGGATCTTCGCCGCCGTGACGTACTGCCGGGTGCCGAGCAGCGCGAAGACCAGGTTCACCAGCCGCTCCGCCCGCTTCGCCGCCACAGGCCCAGGCTAGTCAGGAGCGGCAGCGCGTGAGGGTGCTGGCTAGCCTGCCCGGGTGGGGGATGCAGAGGCGGCACGGCAGCGGATCCGGTGGCGCCGGGGCACGGTGACGGCGCTGGGCCGGGCCTGGCGCGACGCGCAGGAGCTCACGGCCCGGGTCGAGGGCGACGGCGAGGTGCGGGCGCTGGCGCACCCCTCGCTGGTCGGCGTCCCGGAGGTCGGCGACACGGTGCTGCTCAACACCACCGCGTGGGCGCAGGGCCTGGGCACCGGCGGGTACGCGCTGGTGGTCGCCGTCCCCGACCGGCTGCCGCCGGACCCCACCGGCCCCGGCCACCTGGTCAAGGCCCGGTACACGCCGCTGCAGGTGAGCGTGCAGGGCGTCGACGAGCAGGGCACCGAGCACCACCGCACGATCGCCGACGCCGAGGACGTCGCCGGGATGCCGGTCGTGGTCGCCGACCTGCACTCCGCGCTGCCGGCCGCGCTGATCGGCGTCCTGGCCACCGACCCGGACCTGCGGGTGGCCTACGTCATGACCGACGGCGGCGCGCTGGTGGCCGGCTTCTCGCGGACGTTGTCGGCGCTGGCGCCCTCGCTGGCCGGCGTGGTGACCGTGGGCCAGGCGTTCGGCGGCGACCTGGAGGCGGTCACCCTGCACACCGGGCTGCTGGCCGCCCGGCACGTGCTCGGCGCGGACGTGGCGATCGTCAGCCAGGGCCCGGGCAACCTGGGCACCGGGACGTCGTGGGGGTTCTCCGGGGTGGCCGCCGGCGAGGCGTGCAACGCGGTGACCGTGCTCGGCGGGGAGCCGGTGGGGGCGCTGCGCATCTCCGACGGCGACCCGCGGCCGCGGCACCGCGGGGTGTCCCACCACTCGCTGACCGCGTTCGGCCGGGTGGCCCTCGGCGGGGTGACGTTGGTGGCGCCGCGCGGGCTGGGCTCGGAGCTGGGCAGCCAGGTCGAGGAGGACCTCGCCGGCCAGCCGCAGCGCAACCGGGTGGTGTGGATGGACGTCGACGGCCTCGAGGACGCCCTCGGGCTGTCCCCGGTGCCGCTGTCGACGATGGGCCGCAGCTTCCCCGAGGAGCGCGCCTACTTCCTGGCCGCGGCCGCCGCCGGCCGCTACGCCGCCCTCCAGGTGCCGCTGGACTGATCGTCGGCCCACCGGCCGACACCGCGCGGTGCCACGGCGACATCGGCGATCTCGCACGCCGTAGACGTCCTGAGCGTGCGAGATCGCCGATCTCGCCCACGGCTCACATGCTGGCGATGAGCTTGTCCACGCGCTCGTCGACGGCCTTGAACGGGTCCTTGCACAGCACGGTGCGCTGGGCCTGGTCGTTGAGCTTGAGGTGCACCCAGTCGACGGTGAAGTCGCGGCGCTTCTCCTGCGCCTTGCGGATGAACTCCCCGCGCAGCCGGGCGCGGGTGGTCTGCGGGGGCACGTTCTTGGCCTCGAACACCCGCGGCTCGTGGGCCACCCGGTCGACCTGGTCGTTGCGCTCGAGCAGGTAGTACAGCCCGCGGGTGCGGCTGATGTCGTGGTAGGCGAGGTCCATCTGGGCGATCCGCGGGTGGCTCATCGGCAGGTCCCGCTTGGCCCGGTAGCGCTCGATGAGCTGGTACTTGGTGGCCCAGTCGATCTCCCGCTCGATGAGCGACAGGTCGCCGGTGTCGACGGCCTTGAGCACCCGCCCCCACAGCTCGAGCATCTGCCGGTGCACCGGGCCGAAACCCTCGCGGTCGACGAACTCCGCCGCCCGGGAGTGGTACTCCGACTGGATCTCCAGCGCCGACATCTCCTTGCCGTTGGCCAGCCGCACCCGGCGCCGTCCGGTCATGTCGTGGCTGATCTCGCGGATGGCGCGGATCGGGTTCTCCAGCGTCATGTCCCGGATGGGGACCCCGGCCTCGATCATGCGCAGCACCAGGTCGGTGACGGCGACCTTGAGCAGCGTCGTCGTCTCGTTCATGTTCGAGTCGCCGACGATGACGTGCAGCCGCCGGTAGCGCTCGGCGTCGGCGTGCGGCTCGTCGCGGGTGTTGATGATCGGCCGGGAGCGGGTGGTGGCGGAGGAGACGCCCTCCCAGATGTGCTCGGCGCGCTGGCTGATGCAGTAGATCGCCCCGCGCGGGGTCTGCAGCACCTTGCCCGCGCCGACGACGATCTGACGGCTGACCAGGAAGGGGATGAGCACGTCGGCCAGCCGGCTGAACTCCCCGTGCCGGCCCACCAGGTAGTTCTCGTGGCAGCCGTAGCTGTTGCCGGCGGAGTCGGTGTTGTTCTTGAACAGGTAGATGTCGCCGGTGACGCCCTCCTCGGCCAGCCGCTGCTCGGCGTCGACCAGCAGCCCCTCCAGGATCCGCTCGCCGGCCTTGTCGTGGACCACGAGCTCGGTGAGGTCGTCGCACTCCGCGGTGGCGTACTCCGGGTGGCTGCCCACGTCGAGGTACAGCCGCGAGCCGTTGCGCAGGAAGACGTTGGAGCTGCGCCCCCACGACACCACGCGGCGGAACAGGTAGCGCGCCACCTCGTCCGGGGACAGCCGGCGCTGGCCGCGGAAGGTGCACGTCACCCCGTACTCGGTCTCGATGCCGAAGATGCGTCGCTCCACGTCCCGAGCCTAGGCGCCGCGACCGACATCAGCGTGCCGCGACGTCCCGTCACACCCCACCGGCACAGTGGGCCGGGTGCCCCTCCTGCCCGCGCCCCCCTCCCCCGCCGACGGCGCGACGCCCGCCGACACCGCCGCGTGGGTGTCCGCCCACCTCGGGGACCTCACCCTGGAGGGCCCGGACGGCGTCGCGCCCGGTGCGTTCCGCGGCGGGCAGTCGGCGGCCGACGCGGCGCTGGCCGCGCTGGACGTCACCGGCTACGCCCGCGACCGCAGCACGGTGCTGCCCGTGCGGCGGCGCGGTGCGAGCCGGGTGTCGCCGTACGTGCGGCACGGCCTGCTGCCGCTGCCGCGGGTGTGGGACGCCGTGGCCGGCGCCCCGCCGCGCGACCGCGCCAAGTACCGCGACGAGCTGCTCTGGCAGGAGTACGCGCGGCACCTGTACGCGCGGGTCGGGCGTGGCCTGCGCGACCACCTGCGCTTCGACCAGCCACCCGCGGCGCGCTGGGACGACGAGCCGTGGCCGGAGCGGATGAACTGCATGGCGACCGTGGTGGAGGAGCTGCACCGCGACGGGTGGCTGGTCAACCAGACGCGCATGTGGCTGGCCTCGCAGTGGGCGGTGCGGGCCGGGGCGGACTGGCGCGACGGCGAGGCGGAGACCTATCGGCACCTGCTGGACGGGTCGCGGGCGGCCAACGGGCTGGGCTGGCAGTGGACGGTGGGCACCGGCAGCGGCAAGCCCTACGGGTTCAGCCGGTGGCAGGTGGAGAAGCGGGCGCCGGAGCTGTGCGCCGGGTGCGCGCTGCGCCGGGCGTGCCCGATCGAGCAGTGGCCGGAGGCCTCCCCCGGCCGGCGGGTGGACGGGCCCGAGCTCGGCCGGGGCCCGGTGCCCGGCGGGCCGCCGGCGGCCGAGGGCGCCGGGGCGGGCGAGTGGGTGTGGCTGACCGCGGAGTCCCTCGGCGACGAGGACCCGGCGCTGGCCGCCGACGCGACGCGCCCGGCGGTGTTCGTGTTCGACGAGCCGCTCCTGGCGCGGCTGCGGCTGTCGGGCAAGCGGCTGGTGTTCCTCGCCGAGACGCTGGGCGAGCTGGCCGCGCACCGGCCGGTGGAGGTGCGGCGCGGCCCGGTGACCGGTGAGCTGGCCGGCCGGCGGCTGGCCGCCACGTGGGCGCCGGTGCCCGGCTGGGGCCGGCGGGCCGCGGGACTGGACGTCGCCGAGGTGCACCCGTGGCCGTGGCTGGTGCGGCCGGGCACGACGTCGGTGAATTCGTTCAGCGCCTGGCGGCGGGACGCCGGCCGCGCCGTGCCCCGCTGACGCGCGCGGGGCCGGGCGGTCCCCCCGGCGGTGCGGTCAGCCGGCGTCCGGTGCGGTGGCCTCGCCGGTGCCGCCCGCGGTGTCCGGCACGTCCGGGTCACCGAGCCCGGCCGGGGTGCCGGGCTGGGGCACGCTCGGGGCGTGGGCGGCGGTGTGCGGCTCCTCGGCGGCGACGGTCCCGCCCTCGTCGGACCGGTCCAGCAGGGTGCGCAGCGCGGCGCCGGTGATCCGCCGGAAGGCCCGCTTGGGGCGGCGCCGGTCGAGGACGGCGACCTCCAGCAGCTCGCCGGACAGCAGTCCGGGGCCGCCGTTGCCGGCGGTGGCCGGGCTGACCGCGGACAGCGCCTGGACGCCGACCCGCAACGCCTCGGCCAGGCCCATGCCGGGGAGGAAGTGCTCGCGCAGGTTGGCGCTGACCGCGTCGGCCTGGCCGCCCATGACGATGAAGTCCGGCTCGTCGACGACCGAGCCGTCGAAGGTCAGCCGGTAGAGCTGGTCGGACTCCGGGGTCTCCCCGACCTCGGCGACGCACAGCTCGACCTCGAAGGGCTTGGTCTGCTGGGTGAAGATCTCGCCGAGGGTCTGCGCGTAGGCGTTGGCGATGACCCGGCCGGTGACGTCGCGGCGGTTGTAGCTGTAGCCGCGGACGTCGGCCAGCCGGACGCCGGCCACCCGCAGGCTCTCGAACTCGCTGTACCGGCCGACGGCGGCGAAGCCGATGCGGTCGTAGAGCTCGCCGACCTTGTGCAGCGTGGAGCTGGGGTTCTCGGCGATGAACAGCACGCCGTCGGCGTAGGTGACGACGGCGACGCTGCGGCCGCGGGAGATGCCCTTGCGGGCGTACTCCGAGCGGTCGCGCATGACCTGCTCGGGCGAGGCGTAGTACGGCATGGTCACGTCGTCAGCCCTGCCCGTCCGCGGCGGCCCGCTCGTCGGTGATGCCGGAGGCGACCGCGGCGACCTCGTCGTCGGCCAGCCGGACCGCCCCCTCGGCGTCCACCCGGTAGACGATCGGGTACAGCCGGCGCACCGGGTCCGGACCGCCGGTGGCGGAGTCGTCGTCGGCCGCGTCGTACAGGGCCTCGACCAGGCTGCGCGTGGCCGCGTCGCCGCCCAGGCCGGGCCGCCAGGTCTTCTTGAGGGAGTTGCGGGCGAACAGCGAGCCGGAGCCCACCGAGGCGTAGCCGCGCTCCTCGTAGTTCCCGCCGGTGACGTCGTAGCTGAAGATGCGGCCCGGGCTGGTGCCCGGTGCGGCGTCGAGGTCGAAGCCGGCGAACAGCGGGACGACGGCCAGGCCCTGCAGCGCGGCGCCGAGGTTGCCGCGGATCATCTGGGCCAGCCGGTTGGCCTTGCCGTCCAGGGAGAGGGTGAGGCCCTCGATCTTCTCGTAGTGCTCGAGCTCGACCTGGTAGAGCCGGACCATCTCGATGGCGATGCCCGCGGCGCCGGCGATGCCGATGACCGACCAGGCGTCGGCCGGGTAGACCTTCTCGATGTCCCGGCTGGAGATCAGGTTGCCCATGGTGGCCCGCCGGTCGCCGCCCATGAGGACGCCGCCGTCGTAGGTGACCGCGACGATCGTGGTGCCGTGCGGGGCCAGCTCACCGACCGGCAGCTGCGGCACCGGACGCCGGCTGGGCAGCAGGTCGGGGCTGGTCGCCGCCAGGAAGTCGGTGAAGGAGGACCCCACCCGGTCCAGGTAGGCGGGCGGGAACCCGCTCCGGCCAGCTGACGTCTCGCTCACCCATCCGCCTCTCTCGCCGCCGGAGACCGGCGGCCTCCGCTCGTTCCGACACCGCGCCGAGGCCCGCACGGGGCCGGTCAGGACGTCGTCACGACCCTACCGGCGGGTGCCCGTCCGGGCGCTCGGGAGCCGGACCGACGCACGTCTGCCGGATCCGGGCCAGGAGCTGGCGGTCCCGGTGGGCGTCGACGTGGAGCGCGGCCGCGTACAGCAGGCCCGGCTCGTCGCGGAACAGCCCCAGGCCCTGGTTGCACCGCTGGCACAGCAACTGGCGCGTCGCCCCGGTCGCGTGGTCGTGGTCCAGGTGCTGCGCCGGGTCCCCGCAGATGGCACAGC
Source organism: Geodermatophilus pulveris (assembly GCF_900188375.1). Taxonomy (GTDB): domain Bacteria; phylum Actinomycetota; class Actinomycetes; order Mycobacteriales; family Geodermatophilaceae; genus Geodermatophilus; species Geodermatophilus pulveris. The sequence goes on from NZ_FZOO01000002.1 coordinate 132,054, forward strand.
GGCCGCCCTGGGCCACGTGCATGTCAAGGACCTGCTTCTTGATCAGCTGGTGTCCACGGCGGAAGTAGTACTCGCTGTTGGCGGCGTTGTGACACGACGTGCAGCGGCTCCCGAAGCCGGACGCCGTGCGGCTGCTCCGCATGTAGGCGTCGTGCGCGACCGGCTGCCGGCACGACGGGCACCAGCGGAAACCTCGGGTACCCACGAGTGATCGCGGATCTTCTCGCCCATCGCTCCTCGCGATACCAGGCGTTGTTGCGGGACCGGTTGCACGCGAGGCAGTAGAACGAGAGCCCGTCCTTCAGCGTGCGGTTCTGGCCGAACTCCGACGCCGGCTTCGACTCCTCGCACGAGGGGCACCGCTCTATGATCACTCTTCGGAGTCAGATGGTCACTCTCCGCCCTTCTGTACGTAGCTCCGAACGAACTCTTCACTGTTCTCCTCGAGGACCTCGTCGATCTCGTCCAGGATCGAGTCGAGGTCCTCGGTGACCTCCTTGTGGCGCTCGGCGACCTCGGCGTCGACCGACGCCTCGACCTCCTCGGTCTCCTCGCGGTTGCGCGTGGAGCGCTGCTGACCGCCGCTGTCCCTCGTGGCCATGGGTCCTCCCGGTGCAGGTCGTGGCTGGTGCCTGCTGCTGAAGCTACCCGCGGGGTGCGACGCGGGGGACCCGACCGACCGGGTCAGCCACCCGTGATGGTGTCCACCAGCTCCTGCGCCGAGGACGTCGACTCGAACAGCTCGCCCACGTGGTCGCGGGTGCCGCGCAGCGGCTCCATGGTGGGGATGCGCACCAGGTTCTCCCGGCCGAGGTCGAAGACCACCGAGTCCCAGGAGGCGGCCGCCACCTGGGCCGGGTACCGGCGCAGGCACTCCCCGCGGAAGAACGCCCGGGTGTCCGACGGCGGGCTCAGCACCGCGCGCGCCACCTCCTCGTCGGTGAGCAGCCGCTGCATCGAGCCGCGGGACACCAGCCGGTGGTACAGCCCCTTCTCCGGCCGGACGTCGGAGTACTGCAGGTCCACCAGGCGCAGCCGGGAGTCGCCCCAGGCCAGGTCGTCGCGGGAGCGGTAGCCCTCCAGCAGCCGCAGCTTGGCCGGCCAGTCCAGCCGGTCCGCGCAGCGCATCGGGTCCGCGGCGAGGTCCTCGAGCACCTCGGCCCACCGGCGGAGCACGTCGGCGGTCTGCGCGTCGCCGTCCCCCCGCCGGTCGACGTGCCGCTGCGCCATCTCCAGGTAGGACTGCTGCACCTCCAGGGCGGTCATCCGGCGCCCGTCGCGCAGCCGCACCCGGTGGGTGAGCGACGGGTCGTGGCTGACCGCCTGCAACTCGGCCACCGGTTCCTCCAGCGACAGGTCGCGGGTGAGGGTGCGGGCCTCGATCATGTCCAGCACCAGCGCCGTCGTCCCGACCTTGAGGTAGGTCGACAGCTCGGCGAGGTTCGCGTCCCCGATGATCACGTGCAGCCGGCGGTACTTGTCGGCATCGGCGTGCGGCTCGTCGCGGGTGTTGATGATCGGCCGCTTGAGCGTGGTCTCCAGCCCCACCTCGACCTCGAAGAAGTCCGCGCGCTGGGACAGCTGGAAGCCCTGCGTGCGGCTCTCGGTGCCGATGCCCACCCGGCCGGAGCCGGCGAACACCTGTCGGGTGGCGAAGAACGGGATGAGCCCGCGGATGATGTCCAGGAACGGCGTCCGCCGGTCCATGAGGTAGTTCTCGTGGGCGCCGTAGGACGCGCCCTTGCCGTCGGTGTTGTTCTTGTACAGCTGGATCGCACTCGTGCCGGGGACGCGCGCGGCCCGCCGGGCGGCCTCGGCCATCACCTGCTCACCGGCCTTGTCCCACAGGACGACGTCGCGCGGGTTGGTGACCTCCGGCGTCGAGTACTCCGGGTGCGCGTGGTCGACGTAGAGGCGGGCCCCGTTGGTGAGGATGACGTTGGCCATCCCCGAGTCCTCGTCGAGGTCGTTGTGGTCCAGCGCCTGGGCCGGGGAGAGGTCGAACCCGCGGGCGTCGCGCAGCGGCGACTCCTCCTCGAAGTCCCAGCGCGGGCGGCGCGGCGAGGGCGCCTCGGCCACCGACCAGGCGTTCACCACCTGGCTGGACAGCGTCGTCGGGTTCGCCGTCGGCTGCCCGGGCACCGAGATGCCGTACTCGACCTCGGTGCCCATGACCCGCCTGACGCTCATGCGGCCAACCCTAGGCGTCCGGCGCGACCCGGCCGGGGACGGGCCGCGGGGCCGTCCGGGGACGGCCGGACGCCGGCGGCCCGGCCCCGCGACGGGGCCGGGCCGCCGGACGGCGTCCGCCTGTTACAGGTACTGGCCGGTGTTGGTCGCGGTGTCGATCGCCCGGCCGCTCTCGGTGCCCTTGCCGCTGATGAGCGTGCGGATGTAGACGATCCGCTCGCCCTTCTTCCCCGAGATGCGTGCCCAGTCGTCGGGGTTGGTGGTGTTGGGCAGGTCCTCGTTCTCCTTGAACTCGTCGACGCAGGCCTGCATCAGGTGGCCGACCCGCAGGCCGGCGGCGCCGGTCTCCAGCCGCTCCTTGATGGCCATCTTCTTGGCGCGGTCGACGATGTTCTGCAGCATCGCGCCGGAGTTGAAGTCCTTGAAGTACAGGACCTCCTTGTCACCGTTGGCGTAGGTCACCTCGAGGAAGCGGTTCTCCTCGCTCTCGGTGTACATCCGCTCGACGGTGCGCTGGATCATCCCGGCGACGGTGGCCTCCCGGCTGCCGCCGTGCTCGGCCAGGTCGTCGGGGTGCAGCGGCAGCGTGGTGGTCAGGTACTTGCTGAAGATGTCGCGGGCGGCCTCCGCGTCCGGCCGTTCGATCTTGATCTTCACGTCCAGCCGGCCGGGCCGCAGGATCGCCGGGTCGATCATGTCCTCCCGGTTGGAGGCGCCGATGACGATGACGTTCTCCAGCCCCTCCACGCCGTCGATCTCGCTGAGCAGCTGGGGGACGATCGTGCTCTCGACGTCGGAGGACACCCCGGACCCGCGGGTGCGGAAGATCGAGTCCATCTCGTCGAAGAAGACGATGACCGGCGTGCCCTCGCTGGCCTTCTCCCGGGCCCGCTGGAACACCAGCCGGATGTGCCGCTCGGTCTCCCCGACGTACTTGTTGAGCAGCTCGGGGCCCTTGATGTTGAGGAAGTAGGACTTCGCCTGCCCCTCCCCCTTCACCGCGGACACCTTCTTGGCCAGCGAGTTGGCCACCGCCTTGGCGATCAGCGTCTTGCCGCAGCCGGGCGGGCCGTAGAGCAGGATGCCCTTGGGCGGGCGCAGCTCGTACTCGCGGAACAGGTCGGCGTGCAGGAACGGCAGCTCGACGGCGTCGCGGATCTGCTCGATCTGCCGGGCCAGCCCGCCGATGTCGGTGTAGTCGATGTCGGGGACCTCCTCGAGCACCAGCTCCTCGACCTCGCTCTTGGGGATCCGCTCGTAGGCGTAGCCCGAGCGGGTCTCCAGCAGCAGCGAGTCCCCGCTGCGCAGCGGCGAGTCGGCGAGGGACTCGGCGAGGTGCACCACCCGCTCCTCGTCGGTGTGCCCGATGACCAGCGCCCGCGGCGCCTCGCCCTCGACCGGCTCGAGGAGCTCCTTGAGCATGACGACGTCGCCGGCGCGCTCGAAGCCGCACGCCTCCACGACGTTCATCGCCTCGTTGAGCATGACCTCCTGGCCGCGCCGGAGCTCGTCGAGCTCCACCGCCGGGGACACCGAGACGCGCAGCTTGCGGCCGCCGGTGAAGACGTCGACCGTGCCGTCGTCGTGCCGGGTCAGGAAGACGCCGTAGCCCGACGGGGGCTGGCCGAGCCGGTCCACCTCCTCCTTGAGCGTGACCAGCTGGTCACGCGCGTCGCGCAGGGTGGTGGCGAGCTTGTCGTTGCGCTCGGACAGGAAGGCCGCCCGGCCCTCCGCCTCCGCGACCCGCTCCTCGAGCAGCCGCAGCTGGCGGGGGCTGTCGGCCACCTTGCGGCGCAGCAGGCCGATCTCCTCCTCCAGGTAGGAGATCTGGCTGAGCAGCGCGGTCGCGTCACGCTCGCGCCGTGCCCTGAACTCGTCGGGACCATTGCCAAGACCGGGGCCCATCGCGCACCTCCGACACATCGGGAGAGCCAGGAGGCAAATCTATACACGCCCGGCGACGCCCTGCCGGGGGCTCGCGGGGCAGCGCGGCGGCTACGCCTTGTGGGCGCGGCGCTGCCGCACCGGCGCCACCACGCCCTGCGCCAGCCGCCGCGCGGTGACCAGGAAGGCGGTGTGCGCCACCATCCGGTGCTCGGGGCGGACGGCGAGGCCGACGGCGTGCCAGGGCCGCACCAGAGTCTCCCATGCGTACGGCTCGGTCCACACGCCCTGCGCCCGCAGCGCCTCGACGTAGGTGGACAGCTGGGTGGTGGTGGCCACGTAGCCGACGAGCACGCCCCCGGGGCGCAGCGCGGCGGCCACGGTGGGCAGCACCGCCCACGGCTCCAGCATGTCCAGCGTCACCCGGTCCACCACCTCGGTGGCCGGGTGCTGGTCGAGGTCGCCCAGCCGCAGCGACCAGGTCCCGGGGACCTCGCCGAAGAAGGCGGCCACGTTGGCGCGGGCCACGTCGGCGAAGTCCTCCCGCCGCTCGTAGCTGGTCACGCTGCCGCGCTCCCCCACCGCCCGCAGCAGCGAGCAGGTCAGCGCCCCGGACCCGGCGCCGGCCTCGAGCACCCGCATGCCGGGGCCGATGTCGCCGGCGCCGACGATCTGCGCGGCGTCCTTGGGGTAGATGACCTGGGCGCCGCGCGGCATGGACAGCACGAAGTCGGCCAGCAGCGGGCGGAACGCCAGGTAGCCGGTGTTGGCCGTGGAGTGGACGACGGAGCCCTCCGGGGCGCCGATGAGGTCGTCGTGCGCGATCGCGCCGCGGTGGGTGTGGAACTGCTTGCCGGGGGTGAGGACGACGGTGTGCAACCGGCCCTTGGGATCGGTGAGCTGCACCCGGTCCCCGGCGACGAAGGCCCCGGGCACCGGTCCCCCGGACGGCGCCTCGGCGGCGGGGTCGGTCGTCCCGGGGGTGTGCTGGTGGTCGTCCACGGGCGGCCAGCCTACGGACGCCCGGCGCGGGCTCCCGGGACTGTCGGTGCCCCCGCCTAGCCTCGTGGGCATGACGGCGACGGCGCAGGACTCGGCGCAATCGAGCTCGGCGCAGGACCCGGCGCGGCTGAGCACCGCGCAGGACCCGGCGCGGCTGGGCACCGCGCAGGACCCGGCGCGGTCGGGCCCGGTCAGCGGCCGGACCGCCAGCGGCGGCGAGGAGCGGGGCCCGCGCCGCCCGTCGCTGTCGCCGAGCCGGGCGGCCGACTTCAAGACCTGCCCCCTGCTCTACCGGTTCCGCACGATCGACCGGCTGCCCGAGCGCCGGAGCCCGGCGGCGGTGCGCGGCACGCTGGTGCACGCGGTGCTCGAGCGGCTCTACGACCTGCCCGCCTGCGAGCGCACCGCCGAGGCCGCCCGCGAGCTGGTCGCCCCGGCGTGGGAGGAGCTGCGGGCCGACCCGGAGGTCGCCGCCCTCTTCACCTCCGACGGCGCGGCCGGGGGCGCACCCGGCGCCGCGGCACCGGACGGCCCCTCCCCCGAGGTCCCCGCCGCGGAGGTCACGTCCCTGGAGGAGTGGCTGGCCTCGGCCGGGGAGCTGGTGCAGACCTACTTCTCCCTCGAGGACCCGTCCCGCATCGAGCCGCACGGCCGCGAGGAGCTGGTCGAGGTCACCCTGCCCGACGGGCTGCTGCTGCGCGGCTACGTCGACCGGCTGGACGTGGCGCCCAACGGCGCGCTGCGGGTGGTCGACTACAAGACCGGGTCGGTGCCGCGCGAGGCGTTCGAGGGCAAGGCCCTGTTCCAGATGAAGTTCTACGCGCTGGTGCTGTGGCGCACCCGCGGCGTGGTGGCCAGCCAGCTCAAGCTGCTCTACCTCGGCAACGGCGACGCGCTCACCTACTCCCCCGACGAGGCGGAGCTGGTCCGCTTCGAGCGCACGCTGCAGGCGATCTGGGCGGCCATCGAGCGGGCGGTGGCCACCGGCGACTTCCGGCCCAACCGCACCCGGCTGTGCGGCTGGTGCGACCACCAGGCGCTGTGCCCCTCGTTCGGCGGCACGCCCCCGCCGTTCCCCGCGGAGGCCGCGGCCGCCGCCGGCTGGGCGACGCTCCCGGTCGTCGATCGGGACTGACGGGGCCGCGCCGGTCGTGACCCCCTGGACCGGCCCGGTCCGCCCGCGGGAGCATCGCCCATGCGCGCCTACCGGGCCCCGCGGGCCTTCGACGGTGAGCGCTTCGTCCCCGGCGGGGCTCTCGTGCTGGTCGAGGGCCGCACGGTGGTCGGCGTCGAGCCCGCCTCGGCCGCCGTCCCGGACGGGTGCCCGGTCACCGACGTCCCGGGCGGGACGCTGCTGCCCGGGCTGATCGACACCCACGTCCACCTGTGCGGCGACGGTGGCCCACGGGCGCTGGAGCAGATCCCGGAGCTGGACGCGGCCGCCCTGGACGCGGTCGTCACCGCCGCCGAGCAGGAGACGCTGCGCGCAGGGGTCACCACCGTCCGGGACCTCGGCGACCACCACTGGACGGTCCTCGACCGCGCGAGGCGGGACGGCGAGCGTCCGACCGTCGTCGCCGCTGGGCCGCCGATCACCTCGCCGGGCGGGCACTGCTGGTCGATGGGCGGCGAGACCAGCGGGGTGGACGCGTTGCGCCGTGCCGTCCGCGAGCGGGCCGAGCGGGGCGCGGGCGTCGTGAAGGTGATGGCCAGCGGCGGCGTCCTCACGCCCGGCACCGACCTGACCGCCTGCCAGTTCGGCCTCGGCGAGCTGCGGGCGGTGGTCGACGAGGCGCACCGGCTGGGCCTCCCGGTCGCCGCGCACGCACACGGCCTGGCTGCGGTCGAGCGCGCGCTGGCCGCAGGCGTCGACGCCATCGAGCACTGCAGCTGCTCCACCGCCGACGGCCCGCACCTGCCGGCCCGGCTCGGTGCGGCACTGGCCGCGGCCGGCACACTGGTGTGCCCGACCGTGGGTTCCCTGCCCGGCGTCGACCCGCCGCCGCACGTGCGCGCCCGGCTGGCCGCGGTGGGCGCGACGATCGAGCAGCACCTGCCGCACGTCGCCCGGCTGCACGAGGCGGGGGTGACCCTGCTGGCCGGCACCGACGCCGGCATCGGCCCGACCAAGCGGCACGGGCAGGTGGCGTACGCGGTGGCCGACCTGGCCGGCCCCTGTGGTGTGCCGCTGGACCAGGCGCTGACCGCGGCGACCGCCCGGGCAGCCCGGGCCTGTGGGCTGGGCGGCACCGCCGGGCGGCTGGCGGCCGGGTACGACGCCGACCTGCTGGTGGTCGACGGTGACGTCAGGGCCGACGTCAGCGCCCTGCAGCGCCCGCGGGTCGTCCTCTCCCGCGGCCGGGAGGTACCGCTCTAGGCCCGGGCGTCCGCCGCGGCGCGGGCGGCGAGCAGCCCGTCCAGGTCGGCCAGCCGCACGCCGGCCAGGGTGTCCCGGCGGACCAGGCCGGGCAGCTCCGGCAGCGGCTGCAGGGAGGGGATGCCGAGCACCGCCAGCCCGGCGGCCAGCCCGGCCGTCGCACCGACCAGGGAGTCCTCGAGGGCCACGCAGCCGCCGGCGTCCACCCCGAGGGCCGCCACGGCCTGCCGGTAGGGCGCCGGGTCCGGCTTGCGGGCGGGCACCTCGTCGCCGCAGACGGTGACGTCGAACGGCGGGCCGCCCAGGTCGCGTCCGACCTTGGCCAGCACCACGTCGGTCAGCCGCCGCGGGGTCGTCGTGACCAGCGCGGTCGGCAGCGCGGCGTCGCGGGCCTCGGCGAGCAGCTCCCGGGCGCCGGGCCGCCAGTGCAGCGGACCGGCCAGCATCTCGGCGACGGCGTCCACGACCCACCGGGAGTCCGCGGCGAGCTCGGCCTCGGTGCGGCTGATCCCCAGGTCGGCGTACAGCACGCCCATCGACGTCCGCATGCTCGTGCCGACCGTGCGCTCGCGGGCCGCGGCGGACATCTCCCCGCCGAGCCGGCGGGCGAGGGCGAACAACGCCTCCCCCCAGTGCTGCTCGGTCTCCACCAGCGTGCCGTCCATGTCGAACAGGACGGCCTGCAGCAGGCAGCGGGGTCGCACGTCGACGCTCACCACCACCATGGTGCCCCGGTGGCCGCCGTCACCCGGAGGCGGCCCGCGGGTGCTCAGCCCCGGCTGACGGCGGCCGGCACCAGCTCGGGCCGGGCGTCCAGCCACTGCCGGGTGACCTCGCGGCCGGCCCGCACCAGGTCGGCGGTGCGGCTGACGTCGCGCGGGCCCAGCGGCAGGGCGTCGAGCAGCCCGGCGGCCCAGGCGTCCGCGACGTGCGGGACGACGTGCACCCGCGGGTCGGCCAGGGCGTCGCGGACGGCCGCCCGGTTGGCCACGGCCCGCGCCACGGTGAAGGCCTGCAGGACCGCGTCCAGCGCCCCGACGCCGCCCTCGACCGGCGGGACGTAGCGGGTCCGCCCCACGGCGACCGGCACGCCGCAGGCCTGGGCGGGCAGCACGTCGGAGGCGGCCGCGCAGACGTCGATGGGCCCGGTCACCGGCGCCAGGCCGCAGTCCAGCACCAGCACCCGGTCCCCCGGGCCCGCCGCCTCCAGCGCCGAGGCGATCGGCACGCCGTCGACGATGCCGCCGTCCACGTGCCGGTGGCCGTCGGGCAGGACGACGGTGCGGAACAGCCCGGGCAGCGCGCAGCTGGCGGCGAGGGTGTCGGCGACGTCCCCGGAGTCGTGCCGGTGCGCGCTGCCGCAGTCCAGGCAGGTGGTGGTGACCGTGACCGGGACGGCGAGGCCGGCCAGGTCGGGGACGGGCACGTGCCGGGTGACCACCCGGCGCAGCGGCCGGTCGTCGAGCAGGGCGCCGCCGGGCCGCAGCGAGCGGGCGAGCCCGCGGGCCCGCGCCGGCCAGCCCGGCCGCAGCACCCGGGCCATCAGCGGGTCGCCCCACAGCCGGGCCAGCTCGGCGGCGCGCTCCCGGTCCGGGCGGACGGCGAGGAACGCGGCGTTGACCGCGCCGACCGAGCTGCCGTGCAGCGCGTCGACGGGCACGCCGGCCTCCAGCAGGGCCAGCAGGCCGCCGGCCTGGAAGGCCCCCATCGCGGCACCGCCGCCGAGCACGACGTGGGTCCGCGGGAGCACGCCCCCAGCGTGCCAGGTGCTGAACCCGCGGTGAACGAACGGACGCCGGGTGACGTGCCGGAACGGTCCCCTCGCAGGGTCCCGCCGCGAGCGTCAGCGAGGGGCGAGGGGCGAGGGGCGAGGGGCGGGGGGCGAGGGGGTCCCCTCATTCGTCGTCGGTGCGGTACCCCAGGTTCGGCGACAGCCACCGCTCCGCCTCGGCGAGCGTCCAGCCCTTGCGCCGCGCGTAGTCCTCGACCTGGTCGCGGCCCAGCCGGCCCAGCACGAAGTAGCGCGACTGCGGGTGGGAGAAGTACAGCCCGCTGACCGCGGCGCCGGGCCACATGGCCATGCTCTCGGTGAGCGAGATGCCGGTGGTCGCCTCCACGTCGAGCAGCTCCCAGATGGTGCGCTTCTCCGTGTGCTCCGGGCAGGCCGGGTAGCCCGGGGCCGGGCGGATGCCGACGTACCGCTCGGCGATCAGCGCCTCGCTGTCGAGGTGCTCGTCGGGCGCGTAGCCCCAGAACTCGGTGCGCACCCGCTGGTGCAGCCGCTCGGCGAACGCCTCGGCGAGCCGGTCGGCCAGCGCCTCCAGCATGATCGCGGCGTAGTCGTCGTGGGCCGCCTTGAAGGCCGCCACCCGCTCGGCCGAGCCCAGCCCCGCGGTGACGGCGAACGCGCCGACGTGGTCGCGCAGCCCGGTCCCCTCCGGTGCCACGAAGTCGGCCAGGGACTTCCGCGGCGACCCGTCGCGGCCCCGGGTCTGCTGGCGCAGCTGGTGCAGCGTGGCGCGGACGGCGGTGCGCGACTCGTCGGTGTAGACGCGGATGTCCTCGCCGTCGACGCGGGCGGCCGGGAACAGGCCGAGCACGCCGGAGGCCCGCAGCCAGCGCTCGGCGACGATCCGGTCGAGCATCTCCTGCGCGTCGGCGTACAGCCGGCGGGCGGCCTCGCCGGTCGCCGGGTTGTGCAGGATGTCGGGGAACCGGCCGCGCATCTCCCAGGCGTTGAAGAACGGCTGCCAGTCGATGTAGCCGCGCAGCTCCTCCAGCGGGTAGTCGTCGAGCACCCGGGTGAACCGGGTGGCCGTGCCGTGCCGGTGGTCGCAGCCCGGCCCGGTGCACAGGTCCCGCGCCTGCTGCAGCAGCATCCGGGGCCGCGGCGGCGTGTAGCCCGACCAGTCGATCGGCGGCGCCGCGGCCCGGGCGTCGGCCAGGGACAGCAGCGGGCGGGTGTCCTGGCGGGCGGCGTGCCGCTCCCGCAGCCCGGCGTACTCGGTCCCCACGTCGGCGAGCAGCTTCGGCCGCTGCTCGTTGGACAGCAGCGCGGCCACGACCGGCACCGACCGGGAGGCGTCCTTCACCCAGATGACCGGCCCGTGGTAGCGCGGGGCCACCTTGACCGCGGTGTGCGCGCGCGACGTGGTCGCCCCGCCGATGAGCAGCGGGATGTCGAAGCCCTGCCGCTCCATCTCCGCGGCCAGGTTGCTCATCTCGTCCAGCGACGGGGTGATCAGCCCGGACAGGCCGATGACGTCGGCACCCTCGGCCTTGGCGGCGTCCAGCACCTTCTGCGCCGGCACCATGACGCCGAGGTCGACGACGTCGTAGTTGTTGCACTGCAGGACGACGCCGACGATGTTCTTGCCGATGTCGTGGACGTCGCCCTTCACGGTGGCCATCACGACCCGCCCGTTGCTGCGGTCGGCGTCCCCGGGCTGCTTCTCCGCCTCGATGTACGGGATGAGGTGGGCGACGGCCTTCTTCATCACGCGGGCGGACTTGACCACCTGCGGCAGGAACATCTTCCCGGCGCCGAACAGGTCGCCGACGACGTTCATCCCGCCCATGAGCGGGCCCTCGATGACCTCGATCGGCCGGCCGCCGCGCCCGGCGATCTCCAGGCGCAGCTCCTCGGTGTCGGCCTCGACGAACTCGTCGAGGCCCTTCACCAGCGCGTGGGTGATCCGCTCGCCCACCGGCAGCGACCGCCACTCCTCGTCAGCGGCCTCGGCGACCGCGCCGCTCGCCGCGTACTCGCCGGCGACCTCCAGGAGGCGCTCGGTGGCGTCCGGCCGGCGGGCCAGGACGACGTCCTCGATGCGCTCGCGCAGCTCCGCCGGGACCTCGTCGTAGACCTCCAGCGCCCCGGCGTTGACGATGCCCATGTCCATGCCGGCGGCGACGGCGTGGTAGAGGAACACCGCGTGGATCGACTCGCGGACGCGGTTGTTGCCGCGGAAGGAGAACGACACGTTGGAGACCCCGCCGGACACCAGCGCGTGCGGCAGGGCCTGCTTGATCCAGCGGGTGGCCTCGATGAAGTCCAGCCCGTAGCGGGCGTGCTCCTCGATGCCGGTGGCGACGGCGAAGACGTTGGGGTCGAAGATGACGTCCTCGGCCGGGAGGCCGACCTGCTCGACCAGGATGTCGTAGGCCCGGCGGCAGATCTCCTGGCGGCGCTGCAGGGTGTCGGCCTGGCCCTGCTCGTCGAAGGCCATGACGACGACGGCGGCGCCGTGCTTCCGGCACAGCCGCGCGTGCCGGACGAACTCCTCCTCGCCGGCCTTGAGCGAGATGGAGTTGACGATCGACTTGCCCTGCACGCACTTCAGGCCGGCCTCGATGACCTCCCACTTCGAGGAGTCGACCATCACCGGCACGCGGCAGATGTCGGGCTCGGCGGCGACCAGCTTGAGGAAGCGGTCCATGGCCGCGACGCCGTCGATCATCCCCTCGTCCATGTTGACGTCGATGACCTGAGCGCCGGCCTCCACCTGCTGGCGGGCCACGGCGAGCGCGGTGGTGTGGTCGCCCTCGCGGATCAGCCGGCGGAAGCGGGCCGAGCCGGTGATGTTGGTGCGCTCGCCGACGTTGACGAACAGCGAGTCCGCGTCGACGGTCAGCGGCTCCAGGCCCGACAGCCGCAGCGCCGGGCGCACCTGCGGCGGGGTCCGCGGTGCCCGTCCCTCGACGCCCGCGGCGATCGCCGCGACGTGCGCCGGCGTCGTCCCGCAGCAGCCGCCCACCAGGTTGACGAAGCCGGCCTCGGCGAACTCGGCGAGGACCGCCGCGGTCTCCTCCGGTGACTCGTCGTACTCCCCGAAGGCGTTGGGCAGCCCGGCGTTCGGGTAGCAGGAGATGAACGTGTCGGCGACCCGCGACAGCTCGGCCAGGTAGGGCCGCATCTCCGCCGCGCCCAGCGCGCAGTTCAGCCCCACCATCAGCGGGCGCGCGTGCCGCACCGAGTTCCAGAACGCCTCGGTGGTCTGCCCGGACAGGGTGCGGCCGGAGGCGTCGGTGATCGTGCCGGAGACCATCACCGGCCACCGCCGGCCGCGCTGCTCGAACAGCGTCTCCAGCGCGAACACCGCCGCCTTGGCGTTGAGCGTGTCGAAGACCGTCTCGACCAGCAGCAGGTCGACCCCGCCGTCGACCAGCCCGTCGGCCTGCTCCAGGTAGGCCTCGGCGAGCTCGTCGAACGTGACGTTGCGGGCGCCGGGGTCGTTGACGTCCGGGGAGATGGACGCCGTCCGGCTGGTCGGCCCCAGCGCCCCGGCGACGTACCGCGGCCGGTCCGGCGTCCGGGCGGTCGCCGCGTCGGCCTCCCGGCGGGCCAGCCGCGCGGCGGCCACGTTGATCTCGTAGGCGAGGTCGGACATGCCGTAGTCGCGCAGCGAGATGGCGGTGGCGTTGAACGTGTTGGTCTCGATGACGTCCGCGCCGGCGTCGAGGTACTCGCGGTGGATGCCGGCCACCAGCTCGGGCCGGGTCAGGACGAGCAGGTCGTTGTTGCCCTGGACGTCGCTGGGCCAGTCGGCGAACCGCTCGCCGCGGTAGCCGGCCTCGTCGGGCCGGTCGCGCTGGATCGCCGTCCCCATGGCGCCGTCGAGGACCAGGATCCGCTGCCGCAGCGCCGCCGTCAGGTCCGCGGTCGCGTCCGGTCGGAGGTCGGGCGACGGGATGGGGGACGGCACCCGGTCAGGGTAGCCGCCGGTCGGGGCGCCCCGGTCGCTCCCGGGGGGATGCGGCCCGCACCGTCGGGCCGACCGGCAGGGGCGCGGCGGCCGACCGACGTAGGCTCGCAGGGGTGATCGACCCGAAGTCCACCCCTGAGGACCTGCCCCGGCTGAACGACCCGGTGGTGGTCGTCGCCTTCGAGGGCTGGAACGACGCCGGGGACGCGGCCACCGGGGCGCTGGAGCACCTCGAGCTGACGTGGGACGCCACCCCGCTCGCCGCGCTGGACCCCGAGGACTACTACGACTTCCAGGTCAACCGCCCCACCGTCTCCCTCGTCGGCGGGCTGAGCCGGCGCATCGAGTGGCCCACCACGCGCATCTCCGTGGCCCGCCCGCCCGGCTCCGAGCGCGACGTCGTGCTGATCCGGGGCATCGAGCCGAACATGCGCTGGCGCGGGTTCTGCCAGGAGCTCATCGACCTGTGCCACGAGCTCGAGGTGGGCACCGTCGTCGGCCTGGGCGCGCTGCTCGCCGACACCCCGCACACCCGGCCCACGCCGGTGAGCGGCTCGGCGTACGACCCGGAGTCCGCCGAGCACTGGGGGTTGCAGACCTCCAGCTACGAGGGGCCCACCGGCATCCTCGGCGTCTTCCAGGACGCCTGCGTGCAGGCCGGGCTCCCGGCGATCAGCTTCTGGGCCGCCGTCCCGCACTACGTCTCCCAGCCGCCGTCGCCGCGGGCGACCGTCGCGCTGCTGCAGCGGGTCGAGGAGGTCCTGGAACTCACCGTGCCGCTGGGCGAGCTGCCCCGGCAGGCCGACGAGTGGGTGAAGACCGTCGACGAGATGGCCCAGGAGGACGCCGAGGTCGTGGAGTACGTGCGGTCGCTGGAGGAGCGGGCCACCGAGACCGACCTGTCCGAGGCCGACGGCGACCAGATCGCCCGCGAGTTCGAGCGCTACCTCCGCCGCCGGGGCTCCTCCCCCAACTGAAGGAGGACCCTGCAGCCTTTCGCGCGCGGAAGGCGGTTGCGGCGTCGCGCCGAGAGTTGGGGATAACGGTCGCGCTGGGACCGTGGCGGGTCCGCGGCGGGACGGCGGGGGTCAGCGGCTGCGCAGCAGCGGGAGCATGCGGGCGGTCGCGTCGTCGTCGAACAGCCGGTCGTGCGTGGCCAGCGCGTACCGGTCGGTCATGCCCGACACGTAGTCGACGACCTGGGTGACCGGGTCGGCGGAGGTGTCCCGGTAGGTCGCCGGGATGAGCCCGGGGTGGGCCAGGTGGTGGTCGACCAGCCGGCGGGTGACGTCGATGGCCAGTTGCTTCTGCCCCGCCGCGGTCTGCGACAGGTACACCCGCTCGAACATGAAGGCCCGCAGCTCCTGCATGGCCGCCAGCGGCTCGGCCGCCATGACCACCGCTCCCCCGTCGGCGAGCGAGCCGGCGACGACGGCGTCGATCATCGCGCCGACCATCCGGCTGCCCGGGTCGCCGAACACCGCCCGCGCCCGGGCGGGCAGGTCGCGCACCTGCAGCACGCCGGCGCGGACGGCGTCCAGCGCGTCGTGGGACAGGTAGCCGATCCGGTCGGCGTAGCGCACGCACTCCGCCTCGCGGGTGGTCGGCGGCGGGGTGATCTTCCAGCTGTGCGCGCGGATGCCGTCGCGCACCTCCCAGGTGAGGTTGAGGTGCTCGAGCACCTCGACGATGCGCACGCCCTGCGCCGCGTGGTGCCACCCGCCGCGGACGTAGGGGCCCAGCGCGTCCTCGCCGATGTGGCCGAACGGCGAGTGGCCCAGGTCGTGGCCGAGCGCGACGGCCTCGGCGAGGGTCTCGTTGAGGCCGAGCGCGCGGGCCAGCGACCGGGCCACCTGGGTGACCTGCAGCGTGTGGGTCAGCCGGGTGACGAAGTGGTCGCCGTCGGGGTTGAGGAAGACCTGCGTCTTGTGCTTGAGCCGGCGGAAGGCCTTGGCGTGCAGGATGCGGTCGCGGTCGCGCTCGAAGGCGGTGCGCAGGCGGTCCTCGGGCTCCGGGACGGCGCGGCCGCGAGACGCCGTGGAGCGGGTCGCCGCGGGGGCGAGGGCCGCGGCCTCGGCGCGCTCCCGGGCGGCCCGGTCGACCAGGGAGAAGCCCTCGGCGCGCATCAGCGCCGGGTGCCCGCGTCCACGGTCACGCCGAGCAGCGCGTCCACCGCGTCGGCGACCACCGTCGGGGCGCAGTCCTCCTGCTCGTCGCCGGTGTCGCGGCCGGAGCCGGCGGCCAGGGTGCGGGCGGCCCAGGCGTCGACCAGCGCGATCGCCGCCGGGGTGTCCAGGTCGTCGGCCAGCCGCTCGCGCAGGCCCTGCAGCACCGGGGCGGCCGGCGCGCCGGCGTCCCGGGCCACGGCGCGGCGCCAGGTGTCCAGCCGCCGCTCGGCGTCGGCGAGCAGCGCGGGGGTCCACGCCCGGTCGGTGCGGTAGTGCCCGGCCAGCAGGGCCAGCCGGATGGCCATCGGGTCGACGCCCTCGCCGCGCAGCTTGGACACGAAGACCAGGTTGCCGCGGCTCTTGCTCATCTTCTCGCCGTCCAGGCCGATCATCGCCGCGTGCACGTAGGCCCTGGCGAAGGGCTGCTTGACCCCGGTCGCCACCGCGGTCAGCGCCTCGGCGTGCACGGCGGAGAACTCGTGGTGCGGGAAGACCAGGTCGCTGCCGCCGCCCTGGACGTCGAAGCCGGTCCCGATGGTCTCCAGGGCGATGGTGGCGCACTCGATGTGCCAGCCGGGGCGCCCGTCGATGCCGCGCGGCCCGGGCCAGGACGGCTCCCCCGGCCGGCGGGCGCGCCACAGCACCGGGTCCAGCCGGTTGCGCTTGCCGGGGCGGTCGGGGTCGCCGCCGCGCTCGGCGGACAGCCGCAGCATGGTCGCCTCGTCGTAGCCGGACTCGCTGCCGAACCCGGGGGCCTGCGCGACGTCGTGGTAGACGTCGCCGGTGCCGTCGTCGAGGACGTAGGCCAGGCCCTCGTCGAGCAGGGTCTCCACGTGCGCGACGATCCGCGGCACCGACTCCACCGCGCCCACGTAGTCGTCCGGCGGCAGCACCCGCAGCGCGGTCATGTCCTCCCGGAACAGCGCCGTCTCCCGCATGCCGAGCACCACCCAGTCCTCGCCGTCCCGCTGCGCCCGCTCCAGCAGCGGGTCGTCGACGTCGGTGACGTTCTGCACGTAGTGGACGGCGTGCCCGGCGTCCCGCCACACCCGGTTGACCAGGTCGAAGGCCAGGTAGGTGGCCGCGTGGCCGAGGTGCGTGGCGTCGTAGGGGGTGATCCCGCAGACGTACATCCGCGCCACCGTGCCCGGATGGGTGGCGGCGACCTCGCCTCGTGCGGTGTCGTACAGCCGCAGGACCGGGCCGGGGCCCGGGAGGGTCGGCAGGAGCGGGGCGGGCCAGGCGAGCACGCCTGCGAGCCTAGAGGCGGGTGCCCCCGCACCCGGACGGCCCTCGTCCTGCGGGGAGACCGCGGCACCGGCCGCGGGGAGGGGGGACGGGATGCAGCCCGACGAGTACCTGCCGGCCCTGCGGCGGACCGACGCGCGGTTCGCCGACGCCGCCGCGGCGGCGGTGCTGGCCTCCGGGTGGCGGGCCCCGGTGGCCGGCTGCCCCGGGTGGACGCTGGCCGACCTGGTCTGGCACCTGGCCGAGGTGCAGCACTTCTGGGCGTGGGTGGTGCGCACCCGCGCCCCCGACCCGGGCGCCTACACCGCGCCGCCCCGGCACCCCGACGACGAGCTGCTCGGCTTCGGCCTGGCGCAGTCCGCGGAGCTGGAGACGGTCCTCGCCGGCGCCGACCCCGCCGAACGGGTGTGGACCTGGGCGCCGCGGCGCGACGTCGGGTTCGTGCTGCGCCGCCAGCTGGCCGAGGCGGTGGTGCACACCGCCGACGTCGAGCAGGTGCTCGGCGACCCGCGGCCCATCCCGCCCGACGTCGGCCTGGACGGGCTGGACGAGTGGCTGGAGGTGGTGGTCCCCGGCGTGCTGCCGCACGGGCCGCCGGACGGCGCGCACCCCGTCGTCCTGCACGCCGTGGACGCCGGTGTCGAGCGCACGCTGTTCCCCGGGACGCGGCCGGTGCCGGTCGCCCGGCTGACCGGCACCGCCGGGGACCTGCTGCTCGCCGTCTGGCGCCGCGTGCCGCTGGAGGTGCTCACCGTGCACGGCGACGGCCCGCAGGCCGCGGCGGTGATCGGCCTGGTCCGCGTGGAGTAGCCCCGGTGCCTCCCGCGCGCGGGAGGCACCTCGCTGGCTCAGGGCCAGGTGGTGGCGTGCCGGTCGAAGTCCTCGCCGGTCTGCACGCCGACGACGTCGAACACCAGCCCGGCGGGGTCGCGCATCTGCCAGAAGCCGCCCATGTCCTGCAGCGGGGTGGCGCCGAGCTCCACCAGCCGGGCGACCTCCGCGTCGACGTCGTCGGTCTCGACGTCGACGTGCCACCTCGGCGGCGTCCCGTGCCCGGTGCGCTGCACCTCCAGGTGGAAGCCGCCGGCGAAGGAGCCCAGCGAGGACCAGTTGTCGTCCATCCGGTCCGGTGCCACCCGGTGGCCGGTCGCGGCCGCCCAGAAGGCCTGCCCGGCGCCGTGCACCTCCGGCGGCAGGTCGAGCATCAGGACGGCCAGGCGGCTGCGGTGCGGCACGGCGGCAACCTAGCCGGGGACGGTGCCCATCGGTAGGCCGACGGGTGACTCAGAACGGCGGCCAGGGCAGTGCGGGCCACTCGCCGCTGGGCTGCGGGTGCCGGCCGCTGCGCAGCAGGTCGGCCACCCGCTGCTGGGTGCGGCGCACCTCGCGGCGGGTGAGGTGCTCGTGCAGCTGCTCGCCGAGGTCGCCGAGCAGGTCGCCGGTGAGCTCCTCCAGCACCTCGACGGCCTCGGCGGTGAGCGGCTGCCCGGCCCAGCGCCACAGCAGGGTGCGCAGCTTGGGGTCCACGGAGAAGCAGATGCCGTGGTCGACGCCGTACACGTGGCCGGCCGAGGTCGGGATGATGTGCCCGCCCTTGCGGTCGGCGTTGTTGACGACCGCGTCGAAGACGGCCATGCGGCGCAGGCCGGGGTGGTCCGACCGCACGAACGCGGCGAGGTCGACGTCGGGGTCGCCGTCGACCCACAGCTGCACCATGCCCGGGCCGAAGGGCCCCTCGCGCAGCACGGTGGGGGGCACGACCCGCCAGCCGGTCGCCTCGCTGACCAGCGCCGCGGCCACCTCACGGCCGGCGAGGGTGCCGTCGGGGAAGTCCCACAGCGGCCGCTCGCCGGCGACCGGCTTGTAGACGCACTCGGCGACCAGCTCGCCGCACTGCACCGCGCCGACCAGGGTGACGTTGGACGCGTCGAGCATCCGGCCCTCGAGGTCGATCTCCCCCTCGCGCAGGAGCAGCAGCGCCTCCGCGTCGTCGGCCGGCGGGCGCAGGTCCGGCTGCACGGGCCGCCCGCTCGCCGGGCCGGTGCCGCTCAGCGGCGGTAGCCGTTCTGCCGCGGGCACACGTGCCCGGCCGGGTCCAGCGGGAGGGAGCACAGCGGGCAGGCCGGGCGGCCGGCGGCCACCACGCGGCGGGCGCGGACGACGAAGGCGCGGGCTGCGGCGGGGGTGATGGTCACCCGCAGCGCGTCGGGGCCCTCGTCGCTGTCGGAGAGGATCACGTCCTCCTCCACCGGCTCGTCGCCGGCGGCCACGGCCTCGACCACGACGGCCTGCGCGTCGCCGTCCCAGGCCAGGCCCATCGCCGCGACCCGGAACTCCTCGTCGACCGGCGCGGTGAGCGGCTCGAGGTCGTCGACCTCGGCGTCCGGCGGGACGACGGTGTTCGGCCGGCTGGCGATCTCGTCGAGCAGCTCGTTCATCCGGTCGGCGAGCACCTGCACCTGGGCCTTCTCCAGCGCGACGCTGACCACGCGGCCCGCGGCGTCGGCGGCCTGCAGGTAGAAGGTGCGGTCGCCGGGCTGGCCCACCGTGCCGGCGACGAACCGGGACGGGCGGTCGAAGAGGAAGACCTGGCGGGGCACGGGCCCAGGTTACGCGGGCGGCCCGGGCCTTCGCCCCGGCGACGCGGAGGTCAGGCGGGCGCGCCCGCGCCGCCGCCGACGACCGCGTCGGAGTCCCGTCCCCGCCGGCGCCGGGGCCGCTTCCTCGGGGGGACGAGCGGCGCGACGTCCCCGCCGGTGTCGTTCATCCGCACCACGAACGGCCGGGTGTCGGTGTAGGTGACCACCGACACCGAGGCGGGGTCGACGACGATCCGCTGGAACTGGTCGAGGTGCAGGCCGAGGGCGTCGGCGAGGATCGCCTTGATCACGTCGCCGTGGCTGCAGGCCAGCCAGACGGCGTCCGGGCCGAGCCGGGTGTTCCACTCCCGGACGGCGGCGACCGCGCGGGCCTGGGTCTGCGCCAGCCCCTCCCCCTCCGGGCCGGGGAAGACCGCGGCGGAGGGGTGCTGCTGCACGACCTTCCACAGCGGGTCCTTGACCAGCTCCTTGAGCGGGCGGCCGGTCCAGTCGCCGTAGCGGGCCTCGCCGAGCCGGTCGTCGGTGCCGAGCTCGAGGTCCCGGCCGGCCAGCACGGCGGCGGCGGTCTGCCGGCAGCGCTCCAGCGGGCTGCTGACGACGGCCGCCAGCGGCACCGGCGCCAGCCGCTCCCCCACCGCCCGCACCTGCTGCTCGCCGGTCTCGTCGAGCTGCACGCCCGGGGTCCAGCCGGCCAGGACGCCGCCGGCGTTGGCCGTCGTCCGGCCGTGCCGCAGGAGGAGAACGGTGGTCACGACGTCCGAGCGTATGCGGCGTCGGGCCAGGTCACCCGGGCCGAGTCACTGGGGCGCGAGCACCCCGGCGCCGACGAGGGCGAGCAGCAGCAGGCCCAGCACCACCCGGTAGACGACGAACGGCGTGAAGCTGCCGCGGTCCAGGTAGCGCAGCAGCCAGGCGATGACGGCCAGCCCGACGCCGAAGGCCAGCACGGTGGCCAGCACCGTCTGCGGCCAGGACACCGCCTCCCCCGCCACCCCGCCGGTGAGCGCCTCGTAGACCTGGAAGAACCCCGAGGCCAGGACGGCGGGGACGGCGAGCAGGAAGGAGTAGCGGGCCGCGGCCGCCCGCGAGTAGCCGAGGAACAGGCCCATGGTGATCGTGCCGCCGGAGCGGGAGACCCCGGGCACCAGCGCCATGGCCTGGGCGAACCCGAAGGCGACGCCGTGCCCGACGGTGAGCTGGTCCAGCTCGCGCACCTTGGCCCCCACCCGGTCGGCCCAGTAGAGGACGACGGAGAAGGCGACCAGCGCGACCGCCACGATCCGCAGGTCGCGGAAGGTGGTCTCGATGCTGTCCTGGAACAGCAGCCCGAGGACGCCGATCGGCAGGGTGCCCACGATGATCAGCCAGCCCATCCGGGCGTCCGGGTCGCTCCACCGCGAGCGGTCGGCCAGCGACCGGACCCAGGCGGTGAGGATCCGGCCGATGTCGCGGCGGAAGTACAGCAGCACCGCGGCCTCGGTGCCGATCTGGGTGATCGCGGTGAACGCCGCGCCGGGGTCGCCCCAGCCGAAGGCCTCCCCCACCACCCGCAGGTGCGCGCTGGAGGAGATCGGCAGGAACTCCGTCAGCCCCTGCACCAGCCCCAGGACGACGGCCTCGAGCCAGCTCATCGGCCGCTGCGCCCCCGTCGGGCGGCGGGCGTCGGGCGGGGGGCGCGGGCGGGCAGCAGGAGCACGGGAGGCCACCCTAGGCGCGCCCGTCCGGGCCCCCGGCGCGGCACGCAGGGACCGGCCGCGGTCCCCGGCCGGCACCCCGACCCGCCGGTAGGTTGGCCCCCCGTGGAACAACGCGCACTCGGGCGCAGCGGGCTGGTCGTCTCGCGGCTGGCCCTGGGCACCATGACCTGGGGGCGGGACACCGACGAGGACGACGCCGCGGTGCAGCTGGCCGCGTTCGTCGACGCCGGCGGCACGCTGGTCGACACCGCCGACGTCTACTGCGACGGGGAGAGCGAGCGCACCCTGGGCCGGCTGCTGGCCGACGTCGTCCCCCGCTCGGACGTGCTGGTGGCCACCAAGGCCGTCGGGCGCACCGGGCCCGGGCCGATGGGCCGCGGCGCCTCCCGCGGGCACCTGCTCGCCGCGCTGGACGCCTCCCTGGACCGGCTGGGCACCGACCACGTGGACCTCTGGCAGCTGCACAGCTGGGACGACACCACGCCGCTGGAGGAGACCCTCGCCGCCTGCGACGCGGCCGTCTCCTCCGGCCGGGTGCGCTACGTGGGGGTCAGCAACTACACCGGCTGGCAGACCGCCCAGGCCGTCACCTGGCAGCGGGCCTGGCCGGGGCGGGTGCCGGTGGTGAGCACCCAGGTGGAGTACTCGCTGCTGCAGCGCGGCGTGGAGCGCGAGGTGCTGCCGGCCGCGGAGGCGCTGGGCGCCGGCGTGCTGGCCTGGTCCCCGCTGGGCCGCGGGCTGCTCACCGGCAAGTACCGGCAGGGCCCGCCGGCGGACTCCCGGGGCGCGTCCCCGCAGTGGCAGGCGTTCCTCGACGGGCTGCGCTCGGCCACCGCCGACCGGATCGTGCAGGCCGTGGTCACCGCCGCCGACGGGCTGGGCACCACCCCGCTGGCGGTGGCGCTGGCCTGGGTGCGGGACCGCCCCGGGGTCACCGCGCCCGTGGTCGGGGCGCGCACCGCGCAGCAGCTGCAGGCCTCGCTGGACGCCGAGGCGGTGCGGCTGCCGGCGGCGATCCGCACCGCGCTCGAGGACGTCTCCGCGCCCCACTTCGGTTACCCCGAGCGGCGGTACGACCGGTGAGCGCCCCCGACCCGGTCTTCGCCGCCTTCTGCGCGGCCGGCCTGTGGCCCGGCCTGGGCAGGCGGGCGGCCGCCGAGCTGCCCGCCGCCGGCATCACCTCCCCCGACGACGTCACCGCCGACCGGCTCCTGAAGCTGCCGCGGGTGGGCCGGCAGCGCGCCGAGCGGCTGTTCTCCGGTTTCCTGTCCGCCGCGCCCACCTACGAGGTCGTGGGGCTGCTGGTCGGGGCCGGCCTGGAGGCGAGGCTGGCCGCGACCGCCGCCGACGCCCTGGGCAGCGACGCCGCCCGCCGGCTGCGCGACGACCCGTGGGCGCTGCTCGGCCTGACCGGGGTCACCCTCGCCGACGCCGACCGGCTGGCGGTCTCCGTCCTGCCCGGCGCGGACAAGCAGGACGCCCGGCGCGGGCGGGCCGTCGTCGCGCACACCCTGCGGACGGCGACCCGCGACGGGCACACCGTGCTGCCGGCCGACCTGGTCGTCGCCGCGCTGCGCGCCGAGGGGGTGGCCGACCCGGTGGCGGCGATCGTCGCGGCCGTGGAGTCCGGCGAGGTCCTCGACCACGAGCCGCCCGAGCCGGAGGACCCCGACGCCGAACCGGACCCGGCGCTGCGCACGCTGTCGCTGGCCCGCTACGGGATGGCCGAGGAGGCGCTCGCGGAGAACGTGGCCCGGCTGGCCGCCACCGCCGGGCGGATCGCCGACCCCGCCGCCGTCCGCAGCGTGGCCACGGGCCTCGACGACGCGCAGAGGCAGGCGGTGGCCCAGGTGCTCGGCGCCGGCGTCTCGCTGCTCACCGGCGGCCCGGGCACCGGCAAGAGCCGCACCGTCGCCGCCGTCGTCGCGCTGCTGCGCAGCCGCGGCACCGACGTGGCGCTGGCCGCCCCCACCGGCCGGGCGGCCAAGCGGCTGGAGGAGCTGACCGACCACCCGGCGGTCACCGTGCACCGGCTGCTCGGCGCCCAGGGCACCTCCGGCGGGTTCGCCCGCAACGAGGAGTGGCCCCTCGACGCCGACGTCGTCGTGGTCGACGAGGCCTCGATGCTCGACGTCGAGCTCGCCGCGGCGCTGCTGGAGGCCTGCCCGGACGGCACCCACCTGCTGCTGGTCGGCGACCCGGCGCAGCTGCCCTCGATCGGCCCGGGCCACGTGCTCGGCGACCTCATCGACTCCGGGGTCGTGCCGGTCACCGAGCTGACCACCCTCTACCGGCAGGCCGAGGGCGGGGCGATCGCCCGGCTGGCCAACGCCGTCCGGGCCGGGCAGCTGCCCCCGGTGGACTCCCCCGACCGCGAGGTCGTCGTCGTCCCGGCCGCCGGCAGCGCGGAGGCCGCCAAGCGGGTGGTGCAGCTGGTCACCGACTCGATCCCGCGGGCGCTGGGCATCGACCCGGCCACCGTGCAGGTCGTGACGCCGGTGCACCGCGGCCCGGCCGGGACGATCGAGCTGAACCGGGCGCTCAAGGCGCGGCTGAACCCCGGCGACGGCACGGTGTGGGGCTTCGACGTCGGCGACCGGGTGGTGGCCACCGCCAACCACCTGGACCTGGAGCCCGTCGGCTTCGCCAACGGGGAGACCGGCGTGGTCACCGGCACCGGCGACGGCAGCCTGGACGTCGACTTCGCCTCCGGGCCGGTGACGGTCAGCGGGTCGGCGATGGGCGACCTGCGCCACGGCTGGGCGATCACCGTGCACCGGGCGCAGGGCTCGGAGTGGCCCGGCGTGGTCGTCGTGCTGCCGCCGGAGGCCGGCGGGATGCTGTCGCGGCCGCTGGTCTACACCGCGCTGACCCGCGCGCAGCGGCACCTGTCGGTCGTGCACGCCAGCGGGGCGGCGCTGGCCCGGGCGGTCAGCCAGGTCGACGTCCGGCCGCGGCGCACCCGGCTGGCCCGGCTGCTCGCCGAGTCCCTCGGGGCATAGGAGGCTCTGCCCCCGTCCGGAGGGCCGAGGACGGGAGCACGGCCTCCTGTGCCTGCGTCAGCCGCGGGCGGCGCAGACCAGCCGGCGGGTCGCGGCCGCCAGCTGCCCGGGGCAGGTGAGCGGCCGCGGGAAGGGCACCCGGACGTCGCGGTGGCCGGTGGGCCGCTCGATCCGCAGCCGGTAGCCCAGCCGGTCCACGCCCAGGGGGCGGACGACGTCCCGCGGGCCGAGCTCGCCGGCCGGTAGACGGGCACCCAGCAGGTCGAGCACCTCGGGGTGGGTGCGGTCCAGGTGCTGCAGCACCCGCGCCTCGACGGCGGCCAGCGGGTCGGGCCGCGCCTGCGCGTACGCCTGCGGGCCCACCTCGGTGCACCGCGACCCCTCCCGCAGCACCACCTCGGCCACGTCCAGCCGCAGCAGGGTGGCGCCGCGGCCGACGTCGAGCAGCGCGCCCACCGGGCGGACGGCGGCGACCTCGAGGGCCGCGGCGCGCCGGTCGGCCGGGCGCAGCGGGGTGAGCCAGCCGGACAGCCACAGCTGGGCCCGCACCGGGTCGCGCAGCGGAACCGGCGCCCGGTCGCTGACCATGAGGACGGCGGTGACGTCCTCGCGGCCGGCCAACGCGGCGTCCACCTCGCCGCCGGTGGGCACCAGCACGTGGGTGGCACCCGTCGCGGTGGTCGCGGCGGCCAGCGGCCGGACGGCGTCCAGCCCGCGCACGCACAGCGCGGCCGACGGGCGGCTGCCGACGGTGCGGGCGCGCTCGGCCGGCTCGGCGCGGAGGGCCGGCGCGGCGGGGCTCGTCGTCACGGGGCTCCCTCGGGTCGTCGGTCGACGCGGTATCGACTTAGGCGAGCCTAACCTGACCGGGGCGCGGACGGTAGCGGCCGGGGTGGGACGGAGGGGTCCGGTCCGGGCGGGTCTGCGCTGGTCACAGCTCCGGCCCGACCGAGGCCACCGCCGATGCCGCCGCGGCGACCGAGCGGCCGGCCCGGACGGCCGCGGTGGCGGCGGCGCTGCTCGCCGGCCGACCCGGCGCCGCCCTACAGCGGGGCGTCGTCCTCGTCGACGGGCACGTCGGCCTCCTGCTCGAGCACGTCGGCGGGGTCGGCCTCCCGGTCGCCGACCGACCCCCGCGGCCCGCCGGCCTCCCCGGGCCGGGCGGCCAGCTGCTGCTCCAGCGCGTCGGCCTCCGGGACGTCGGCCGGTAGGGGGGCGGCGTCACCGGCGGAGGCGACGGCCGGCGGGTCCAGCGGTGCCTGCTGCTCGGCGCGGTCGGCGTCGGGCACGTCGTTGCCGGGGGCGGTCACGTCGTCCTCCGTGTCGTCGGGGCCAGTGGTCCGGTGCGGTGGTGCGGCGTCCCCATCCTGCCGCCCGGGACGTCGCCTGCGGGGCGGGGGTCCGCGGCGGGCGTGACCGGCGGGCCCCTGGCGTGCACAATCGGGCGGATGGAGGCGGTCGCCGGGGAGTACGAGTTCGCGCCGCTGCGGATCCCGCCGGGCACGTCCCGGTCCGCGGCGGCGACCATGCTGAGCCTGCAGGCGGACACCGGTGGCTGGGAGCTGGCCCGGCTGCAGCTGCACGCCGACGGCACGCGCAAGGCGGTCCTGCGCCGGCGGGCGCGGCTGTCCTACCTGCCCAAGCCGCACATCTGAGGCCCGCCCCGCTCGACGCCCCGGCCCGGGCGTGCCAGGGTCGACGCGGCCAGCCGCTCCCGGACGGCCGGGGAGGACGGCATGCGCGACACCCTGAGCGACCGGTTCCGCTTCCTGCGCGCCTTCGTGGCGCACCCGCGGCAGGTGGGCGCGGTGCTGCCCACCTCCCGGTGGGCGGTGCGGGACATGCTGGACCTGGCCGACCTCGGCCGCGCCGGGCTGGTGGTGGAGCTGGGCGCCGGCACCGGGGTGCAGACCGGGGAGGTCCTCGCCCGGCTGGGCCCGGGGGCGCGGCTGGTGTCCCTGGAGATCGACCCCGGCCTGGCCGCGCTGCTCGAGGGCCGCTACGACGACCCGCGGCTGACCGTCGTCTGCGACTCCGCGGAGAAGCTCGCCGCCCACCTGGGCGGCGAGCGCGCCGACGTGCTGGTCTGCGTGCTGCCGTTCACCTCGTTCGACGCCGGGCTGCGCCGCCGGGTGCTGGACCTGCTGCCGGCCGCCCTCGCGCCCGGCGGGGTGCTCCTGGTGCTGCAGTACTCGCCGTTCATCCGGGGCGAGCTGCGCCGCCGCTTCGCGTCGGTGCAGCAGACGATCACCCCGTGGAACGTGCCCCCGGCGTTCGTGTACGCCTGCCGCGCCGACCCCGCCTGACGCTCACCTCATCGACGGGGGCCGCAGCGCCTCGGGGACGACGGCGGTCTCCCCGGCGGCGGTCCTCGCGCTGGGCACGCCCTTGAACCGGTAGGGCACCGTGCCCACCCCCGGCTGGACGACGTAGGCCGCGCCGGGCTCCCCCGACGTCCAGGCCGCGACCATCGCGTCGGCGACCTCCGCGGCGGTGAGCACCGGGAAACCGGCCTGCGTGAACTGGTCGCGGATGCGGTCTATGATCGCGGTGTCGGCGAAGCCGGGGCAGATTGCGGTGATCGTCGTCCCCTCGCGGGCCAGCCGCGGGGCCATCGACCGCACGAAGGCGACCGCGCCGCCCTTGGCGACGCTGTAGCCGGGGTCGGTGGCCATCGGGGACAGGCCGGCCAGGGACGCCGTGACGACGATGGCCCCGCCGCCGGCCCGCCGGATCGCCGGGCGGGCGGCGACCGTGCCGTAGACCACGCCGAACAGGTCGACGTCGACGACGTGCAGGAACTCGTCGAGGTCGAGCTCGTCCTCGCTCTTGGCCGCGGAGATGCCCGCGTTGAGGAAGGCGGCGTCCAGCCGGCCGTGCCGGGCCTCGACCCGCTCGACGACGGCGGCGTTGGCCGCGCGGTCGGTGACGTCGAGGGCCTCGAAGTCCGCGCCGAGCTCGGCGGCCGTCGCGCGCGCCCGCTCGCCGTCCAGGTCGGCCAGCACGACCCGGACGTCGCCGGCGAGCAGCGTGGCGGCGAGGGCGCGGCCGAAGCCGCCGGTGCCCCCGGTGATCAGGGCGACGGAACCGGGACGGGGTGCAGGCGCGGTCACCGGCCCATCAGACCACGGCCGGCCGCGGGGCGAGCGCGGCGTCGACGGCCGCGGTGACGTGCAGCCGGGCCGAGGGCAGCAGCGGCACCGGGCTGTCGCCGGGGCCGAGCAGCAGCTCCAGCTCGGTGCAGCACAGCGCCACGGCGTCGGCCCCCCGGTCGGCCAGCCGGCGGACGACGGCGCGCAGGTCGGCGCGGGTGGCGTCGGAGAGCACCCCGCGGCACAGCTCGCCGAAGATCGCGGCGTCCACGCGGTCGACGTCGTCGTCCGGCGGCACCAGCACGGTGAGCCCGGCGCCGGCCAGCCGCTCGCGGAGGAAGGGGCCGCGCACGGTGCCGGCCGTGCCCAGCAGGCCGACCGTAAGCCCGGGCGCGGCGGCGGCCACCGGGTCGGCGATGTGCAGGAAGGGCACGGTCAGGGCGGCCTCGACGGCCGGCGCGACGCGGTGCATGTAGTTGGTGCACAGCAGCACCAGGTCGGCACCGGCGTCCTGCAGGGTGCGGGCCTCGGTGGCCAGCAGCGCGGCGGCGTCGTCCCAGCGGTCCTGGACCTGGAGCTCGCGGACGGCGCGGAAGTCCAGGCTGCGCACCAGCACCGACGCGCTGGCCAGCCCGCCGAGCCGCTCGCGCACCAGCTCGTTGGCGGTGCGGTAGTACAGCGCCGTCGACTCCCAGCTCATCCCGCCCAGCAGGCCGATCGTCCTCATGGGTCCAGGCTGGCGCCCCGGAAGGGTGCCGTCGAGACCGCGGGGTCGACGTGCTGACCCAAGCGCTGCTTGGATGTCGCACCGTGGACCCCCGCCGGCTGCTGGTCTTCCGCGAGGTGGCCCGCGCCGGGTCGCTGGCCGGCGCGGCCCGCGCGCTGGGCTGGACGCAGCCGGCGGTCAGCCAGCAGGTGCGGGCCCTGGAGCGGGAGGCCGGCACGGCGCTGGTGCTGCGCCAGGGCCGCGGGGTGGCGCTGACCGAGGCCGGCCGGGTGCTGCTGCGGCACGCCGAGGGGGTTGCCGACCGGCTGGCCGCGGCCGAGCAGGACATCGCGGCGCTCACCGGCCTGGCGGCGGGCACGGTGCGGCTGGCCGCCTTCCCGACGGCCGCGGCGGTGCTGCTGCCGCCGGCGCTGGTCGCGCTGCGGGAGCGGGCGCCGGCGCTGCGGGTGCACTTCACCGAGCAGGAGCCGCCGGAGGCCGAGGAGGCGGTGCGCAGCGGCGCGGCCGACCTCGCGCTGGTGTTCCGCCACGAGGACGACGAGGACGCCGTGCCCGGCGACCTGCTGCGCGAGCCGCTCACCCGCCACCCGGTGCACGCCGTCGTCCCGGCGGGGCGTGCCCGGCCGGCGGCGCTGGCCGACCTGCGCGACGAGCCGTGGATTGCCGGCTGCGCGCGCTGCCGCGGTCACCTGCTGCGCTGCGCGCGGCGGGCCGGGTTCACCCCCGACGTCCGGTACGCCACCGACGACCACGTCGTCGTCCAGCGGCTGGTGGGCCGGGGGCTCGGCGTGGCGCTGCTGCCCGGCTGGGCGCTGGCGGCCAGCAGCCAGCCCGGGGTGGTGGCGGTCGACCTGCCCGACGTCGACGGCCGGGTGGTCGAGACGCTGGCCCGCCCGGACGCCCGCGGGGTGCCCGGCGTCGCGGCCCTGCTGGCCGCGCTGCGCGCCGCGGCCTGAGCCGGCCTCAGCAGGCGCGGAGGAACCGGTCCAGCACGCGGATGCCGAAGCGCAGGGCCTCCACCGGCACCCGCTCGTCGATGCCGTGGAACAGCGAGGCGAAGTCCAGGTCCGGCGGCAGCCGCAGCGGGGAGAACCCGAAGCAGCGCATGCCCAGCCGCTCGAAGCTCTTGGCGTCGGTGCCGCCGGGCATGGTGAACGGGACCGGGCGGGCGCCGTCGTCCTCGGCCTTCAGCGCGGCGACCATGGCGTCGACGAGCGGGCCGTCGAACGTCGTCTGCACGGCCTGGTCGTGCACCAGCCACTCGCGCCGCACGCCCTCGCCGATCAGGCCGGCGAGCTGGCGCTCGAACTCCTCCTCCTGGCCGTACAGGAAGCGGCCGTCGACGGTGGCGCTGGCGGTGCCGGGGATGACGTTGGCCTTGTAGCCGGCCTCGAGCATCGTCGGGTTGACCGTGTTGCGCAGGGCCGCGCCGACCATCCGGCTGATGCTGCCCAGGCGGGCCAGGGCCTGCTCGGGCTCGTCGGGGTCGATCTCGATGCCGTAGGCGTCCTCGACCGCGGCGAGGAACTCGCGCATGGGCGGGGTGAGCGCCGTCGGCAGCCGGGCCTCGCCCAGCCGGGCGACGGCCTGGCACAGCCGGGTGACGGCGTTGTCGTCGTGCACCATCGAGCCGTGGCCGGGCCGGCCGCCGGCGGTCAGCCGCATCCAGGCCAGGCCCTTCTCGGCGGTCTGCACCAGGTAGAGACGCAGGTCGTCGCGGACGGTGATGCTGAACCCGCCGACCTCGCTGATGGCCTCGGTGCAGCCCTCGAACAGGTCGGGGTGCTCGTCGACGAGGTAGCGGGCGCCGAGCTTCCCGCCGGCCTCCTCGTCGGCGACGAAGGCCAGGACGACGTCCCGCGGGGGCTGCACGCCGGTGCGCGCCCAGTCGCGGACGAGGGCGAGGGTCATGGCGTCCATGTCCTTCATGTCCACCGCGCCGCGGCCCCAGACGTAGCCGTCGCGCTCCTCGCCGGAGAACGGGTGCACGCTCCACTCGGCCGGGTCGGCGGGGACGACGTCGAGGTGGCCGTGCACCAGCAGGGCCGGTCGGGTGCGGTCGCTGCCCTCGATGCGGGCGACCAGGCTGGCCCGGCCGGGCTCGGACTCGTGGATGACGCTGTCGATGCCGACCTCGTCCAGCCTGCCGGCGACCCACTCCGCCGCCGCCCGCTCGCCCCTGCCGGTGGCGGTGTCGCCGGTGTTGGTCGTGTCGATGCGGATGAGGTCGCTCAGCAGCTCGGCGACCTCGTCCTGGGCCTGGCGCAGCGGGGTGGTCTCCACCCGGGGAGCGTAGGCGGCAGGTCCGTCCTGCACCTGGGCGGGCGGGCCGGCGGTGTGCCATCCTGCCCGGCGGACCGGGGCGCGGCGTGGCGGCCCCGGGGCGACACCGGAGGTCCGCTGCCCATGACCGTCAGGTCCCGGGACCCGTTGGCGGCTGCCCGCAGCGCGGTGCTGATCCTGCTGTTCTGCTCGGTGGCGGTCGCCGCGTGGACGGTGGTCGAGGCCCCCGGGCTGGGCCCCGCGACCGAGGCGGTGTCCTGGATCGTCGTGCTGCTGCTGGCCACCGCGGCCGCGGTGCACCACCTGGTGCCGCCGGGCCGGCTGGACCGGCTGGGCGCGGGGGCGGTCACCGCGCTGGGCGGGGTGCTGCTGGTCTGCCTGCTGCGGGTGCTCACCGACGACACGTCGGCGGCCGCGCACGCCTTCCTCACCTTCCCGGTGCTCTGGGCGGCGTCCCACCTGTGCGGCGGCGGGGTGGTGCTGGTGACCGGGGTGGCGCTGGCGGTCGACGCCGGCACGGTGCTGCTGCTGGTGCCGGTGGAGCAGGCGCTCACCGACGCGGTGTTCTCCGGCGCGGTGCTGGTCGTGTTGGCGGTGGTGCTGCACCGGGCGGCCGACCGGCAGGCCCGCCTGGTCGCCGCGCTGCGGGAGCAGGCGGGCGTGGACGCGCTGACCGGCCTGGTCAACCGGCGGGTGTTCACCGAGGCGCTGTGCAGCGCGCCGGCCGGCCCGGGGACGGCGCTGGTGCTCATCGACGTCGACGCGTTCAAGGCCATCAACGACGTGCACGGGCACCCGGTGGGCGACGAGGTGCTGGTGCACCTGACCGCGGTGCTGCGCGAGCAGGTGCGCTGCGAGGACGCGGTGCTGTCCCGGCTCGGCGGTGACGAGCTGGCCGTGCTGCTGCGCCGGTGCAGCGCCGAGGTCGCCGCACGGCGGGCGGGCGCGCTGCTCGACGCCGTCCGGTCGGCTCCGCTGACCCTGCCCGACGGCACCCGGCTGCCGGTGTCGATCAGCGTCGGGGTGGCGCACCTGCCCGCGCGGGCCGGTGGGGGGCACAGCCTGTACACCGCCGCGGACGCCGCCCTCTACGACGCCAAGCGGGCGGGGCGGGGCCGCGTGGCGGTCGCGCCGGCCTGACCTCCCCGGCCCGGGGGTGCCCGGGCCGGGAGGGGCGGTCGGGTAGTCTGGGCGCGCACTCGTCCGGGTGGCGGAATGGCAGACGCGCTAGCTTGAGGTGCTAGTGCCCTTTATCGGGCGTGGGGGTTCAAGTCCCCCCTCGGACACCAGGAAGTGGGAATCTTCCCACCTGCTAGAGCCGGAGCCACGCTCGGCGCCCACGACCGACACGGTCCCCGCCGACCCGCGGTCGGCAACCATCCCCCGCGTTCCGCCGGCCACGGCCGACACCGATCTGACGGCGCTGCAGCGCGTCCTGGGCGCGACTGCCGTGCAGGCGGCGGCACGGACGGTCCGGGCAATGCCGAACGCTGCTCCCCCGAAGCCGGCGGCCGCGCGCCGCCGGGCCGCGGCGCCGCCGACGGTCCCGACGGCCTCCGCGCCGGACGCGCCGCCGCATGCCTCGTCCGCAGCGCCTTCCCGCGCACCGGCCGGGCTGCCGTCCTCCTGGGCCGGGTTCGGCGCGCTGCTGGACGACGCGGGCGAGCGGGTGCCCGTCGACGCGCTGACCCTCACCGCGGTCGCCTCCGCGGCTGGAAAAGGCGCCGAGGTGGACCTGTCGGGCATCTGGTCGCTGCCGGCCGAGATGGCGGCCGCGCGCAGCCACACTGTGCTGCGCGCTCTCGACGTCAAGGGCCGGCTGATGCTGCCGCTCGAGGTCGCCGCCGCGGCCCGCGTGCCGGCCGAACGCGACGGCGCGGTGCTCACCGTGTTCCTGCCGGGCTCTGCCGACAGGCCGCGGCCGAACTTCGCCGTCGCCCCACTGCCGCTGGACGCCCGTGGCCGGCTCACGCTCACCGCCGGGGTGCGGCGGGCGGCCGGCATCCCCGACGGTGCCGACGTCTACGCCCGGATTGATCCCGACCGGAAGACGGTCATCTTCACCGCCGCCAGCCGCCTCGACGCCGCCCTCGCCGACGCCCTCGACGGGTTGCGCGCCCCCTCCCCCGCGGCCGACCGCTCCGACACCGACCCCGCCGACGGCATGCCCGCCGAGACGCTGCCCGCCACGGGTGCGCGGGCCGATGAGCCCCGTCCCGACCGGCGACTGCGCAGCGTCGGCTGACCCGCACCGTCGCCTGCGTCCCGCGGCATGACCGGTGCCGCCCACCGAACGGGGAAACGACCATGACCACCGTCCCGTCCCTCGGCGACGACGCCAAGCGTGAGGCGATGCGCGCCGCGCTGCTCGCGCAGGGCTGGAATCAGGCGGACATCGACGCGGCGTTCCTCCCGCCGCCGCCGGTGTCGGTGTACCGGATGCGCCAGGGCGTCGCCGACGCCCTGAAGGAGATGCGCCGGGACCTGCCGCGCAGCGTCAAGACCTGGGAGCCGTACCTGCAGGTCTACCTCGACGGGTTCCCCGGTATGTGCCCGTGCCCGTGCGTCGCCTGCGCCACCGGCCCGTGCCCGTGCCCCGGCGGGACCGCCGGTCACCACGGAACCTGTGCGATGCCTGACGACGACCGGCACACCGACTGCGCCGAGCGCTACACCGGCATCGCGGACCTGCCGGCCGCCGAGGCCACCTTCAGCGAGGTCGCCGAGGCGGCCTGGTGGGCCGAGCGGCACGGCCTCAAGCGCACCGTCGCCCGCAACGTCAAGCGTGAGGCGAAGGGCCGCAACCCACTGCACAGCGACGGCCGCGGGGCCCGCGAGCAGCTGATCCAGGCCAGCCGCTGGATGTTCGCCTGGCTGGAACGGAAGAAAAAGATCGACGGCAACCCGGCCCTGGAGGTCAAGCTGCCCCCGCGGCAGGAGGCCACGGCCCGCTCGCTGACCCCCGAGGAGTTCGGTGAGGTCTACGGCGTCGCGGTCAGCACCGGCCAGGACCCGACGCTGGACGGGCTGATCCTGCGCCACCTGCTCATCCAGGGCGTGCGCCGAGGCGCGCTGCTGGACAGCACCTGCGAGGGTCTCGACGTCGCCAACTGCCGGATCCGCTACTGGGACCAGAAGAAGACCTGGCGGTGGCGGCCCACCACCCGCACGCACCTGGCCGATCTGATCACCCACGCGATCGTCCGGGGCCCGCGGGTGGCCGCCCCGCCGGACGCCTCGGAGGCCGAGCGGCGGCACGGCATCGCGGCGCTGACCGCCACCTCGCCGGTCTTCTACGGTCGGCCGGTCGACACCTTCGACGAGCACGGCTACTTCGTCTCCCGCACCGTGCGGCCGATCACCCGCAAGCGCATCGAGCTGATCTTCGCCCGGATCCGCCGCAACCTCCCCTGGACCGAGAACGTCGAGCTGCGCTGCCACGACATCCGCCACACCAGCGGCCGCCTGATCTACAAGGCCGCCGACCAGCAGATGGCCAAGCTGCACCTGGCCCACGACGGCGGTAGCACCACCGACCACTACCTCAAGGAGCGGCTCGACGAGCTCGCCAAGCTCAAGGAGCAGCTCTTCGAGCCCCGGCGGGACGACGAGCAATCGTAGTCCCGCAGGCCATTCCGCAGGCCCACCGGATGCCCCGGTGGGCCTGCGGTGTTGCGCCCCAACTCTTCCTAAGCCCGGGGCTGGGGAGCCGGGTGCCGGGTGCCGGGAGCAGGGACGGCTACAGCCCGGCCGACCGCTGAACCATCGCGGTCGTCCATCCCGATGCCGAATCCTCCGGCCGCAGGCAGGAAGCGGTCGTGCTCCCCCGACGCCCACCCCCGGACGGCCCCAGAGGAACCGACTGCCTGTCCTACAACAGCGGAATCGCAAGTCCGCGTAGTAGCGGGGGAACCGGCCGGACCACCGCTCTCGCTGTTGGACCTCGTCCGTTTCCGCAGGTCACTAGCCGTTGCATAGGCATCTGTACACCCCCGTTCTGGTCCGTTTTCTGACCCGGCTTACTGGCCCGCCGGGATACGCAAGTGATCTTGGCACCTGCCTGGGACAGATCGATCGGAACTGCGGACAGGTCCGGTCACCACCAGCTCGGCCCGAGCCTGTGGGAAGCCCACGATCTCCTTGAACGTGTCCTGCCTACTGGACGCGGTGACATAGCGGCGGCCGTGCGACTCAGGTCGCTCGAGGCTGCGCTCGTCGCTCCTGCGCGATCGCTGAAGCCCGCCGGTGTATGGGCTGCTGGCTCACCCCGCAGCGGGCGGGGACGACTGGTGCAGGTCGCGGATGCGCTGGGCCCGCGCCCGGGTAGCAGCCGCGGCTTCGGCGTTGCCCTGCTGCTCCTGCACGCTCGCGAGGGCGTCGAGGTCGGTGGCGACCTCCGGGTGGTTCGGCCCGTAGGCGGCGGTGTCGACCTCGACCACCCGGCCGAACGCGGCGGCTGCAGAAGTTAGATCCCCGATCGCGACCTTCGCCCGTCCGAGCCGAAGCAGCCGCCCCGAAATGTGCGGATGCACCGGTCCCAGCACCCGCTCGGTGTCCGCGACCAACCGCTCGTACAACGCTCTCGCCTCGGCCAGCCGCCCAGTGGCCTGGTACGCGAAGGCGAGGTTGTCCCGGCTGGTCAGGGTGTCGGGGTGATCAGTACCGAGGATTCGCTGAGCGTCGGTGGCGGTGCGCTCCAACAGCGCCACCGCCTCTGCCAGCCGCCCGGCCGCCTGATAGGCGGAGGCGAGGTTGTTCCGGCTGGCCAGCGTGGCGGGGTGGTCGGCACCCAGCAGCCGCTCAGTGTCGGCGAGGGTGCGCTCGAGCAGCGGCAGCGCCTGCTCCAGCCGCCCGGCGTCGTAGTAGACGCCGGCGAGATTGTTCCGGCTGGCCAGCGTGTCGGGATGGTCCGGCCCCAGCAGCCGCTCCCGCTCGGCCAGGGTGCGTTCCAACAGCGGCAGTGCCTGCTCGAGCCGCCCGACGGCCTGGTAGGCGGCGGCGAGGTTGCTCCGGCTGGTCAGGGTGTTCGGGTGGTCCGAGCCGAGGACCCGCTCGGCGTCGGTCAGCGTCCGCTCGAACTGCGGCACCGTCGCCGCTAGCCGCCCGGCGTCCCGATAGGCGAGGGCGAGGTTATTCCGGCCGATCAGCGTGACCGGATGGTCGGGTCCGAGGATCCGCTCGCGGTCGGCGAGGATGCGCTCGAATAGGGAC
Source organism: Geodermatophilus pulveris (assembly GCF_900188375.1). Classification (GTDB taxonomy): domain Bacteria; phylum Actinomycetota; class Actinomycetes; order Mycobacteriales; family Geodermatophilaceae; genus Geodermatophilus; species Geodermatophilus pulveris. Next base: position 167,240 of record NZ_FZOO01000002.1, read on the forward strand.
ACCGCGTCGGTCAGCCGCCCGGCGGCCCGGTAGGCGACGGCAAGGTTATCCCGGCCAATCAACGTGTCCGGATGGTCTGGGCCCAGGAGCCGCTCAGCGTCGACCAGCGTCCGCTCGAACTGCGGCACCGCCGCCGCTAGCCGCCCGGCGTCCCGATAGGCAAGGGCGAGGTTATTCCGGCCGATCAGCGTGTCCCGATGGTCAGGTCCGAGGATCCGCTCGCGGTCGGCGAGGGTCTGCTCGAGTAGCGGTACAGCCTCGGCCGGCCGGCCGGCGGCCCGATAGGCGAGGGCGAGGTTGCCCCGGCCGATCAGCGTGACCGGATGGTCGGGTCCGAGAATCTGCTCGGCGTCGGCGAGAGTGCGCTCGAACAGCGGCAGCGCGTCGGTCAGCCGCCCGGCGGCCCGATAGGCGGAGGCGAGGTTGCCCCGGCTGCCCAGCGTGTCCGGATGCTCGGGGCCGAGGATCCGCTCCCGGTCGGCCAGCGTGCACTCGAAAAGCGGCAGCGCCTCGGCTAGCCGACCGGCCGCCCGGTAGGCGGAGGCGAGGTTGTTCCGGCTGGTCAGCGTGGCGGGGTGGTCGGGGCCGAGGATCCGCTCGCGGTCGGCGAGGATCCGCTCGAGCAGCGGCACTGCCTCCGCCGGCCGCCCGGCGTCCTCGTAGGTCGAGGCGAGGTTGTTCCGGCTGGTCAGGGTGTCCGGATGGTCAGGGCCCAGGAGCCGCTCGGCGTCGACCAGCGTCCGCTCGAACAACGTCACAGCCTCGGCCAGCCGCCCTGCGGCCGAATAGGCGAGGGCGAGGTTATTCCGACTGCCCAGTGTGGTGGGATGGTTGGAGCCGAGCAGCCGCTCGGCGTCGGTAAGGGCGCGCTCGAACAGCGGCAGCGCCTCGGCCAGCCGCCCTGCCGCCCGGTAGGCGTCGGCGAGGTTGCCCCGACTGGTCAGGGTGTCAGTGTGGTCGGGGCCCAGCAGCCGCTCGGCGTCGGCAAGGGTGCGCTCGAACAGCGGCAGCGCCTCGGCCAGCCGCCCGGCGGCCCGATAGGCAAGTGCGAGGTTGCCCCGGCCGCCCCAGGGTACTGGGGTGGTCCGGGCCGAGGCGCTGTTCAGCGGTGGAGCTCAAGATGGCCCAGTAGGGGACGGCCAGGGCGAGCAGTCCACCATCCGTTCGACTGCGGCCAGCGCGGAACAGCACCAGGTGGGCGTCCGGGGTCCACAGTGGACCGGGGGCGGTGGCGGCCAGGGCATCGGTGTTGTTCCGCAGGCTCTGGGCGAGCAGCGCCTGCTCCGGCTGGTAGTCCTGCTGCGGCCATGCCTGTAGCAGCGCATCCGCAGCGACCCGGGCCGCAGTCTCTGTCACGGCCGGGGCGGCCTGCTCGCGGGTGGCCCGCTGCACCAGCGCATGCACCCCCACCGAGCCACTCCCGCCGCCGTCTTGATCGGGGGTCAAGGTGATCAAGCTGAGCCGGTGCAGGTTGCGTAGCGCATCCTCCACGTCCTCAGCAAGCACCTGATCGAGAGGCGAGTCGGCCGTGCTTGAGCCCGGTTCGGACGCCGCTTCGGTGAGATGCGCGCGGACAGGATCGGTGATGAACACGGCGGTGGGGATGCCGTTGGAGTCAAGCTGGGCGGCCAGGTTCAGCAACGGGCTACTCAGCCCCACCGGGTTCATTCGGTCGGCCGCCTCGATTGATAGCGACCAGGTGGTGGCCACCGTGGCGGCGTAGTCGTCGGCGGCCGCGTCCGGCGGAGAGCCAGCTCCAGGCGGCGCCGGGCCAAGCGTTGCCGGTAGGCGGCGCAGGTCAGGTCGCGGTCCTGCATGTAGGCGGCGGCCTGGGCCAGGGCCAGCGGCAACCGGCCCAGGTCCTCGGCCAGCTCGCCGGCCTCGACCAGCCGCTCGGGGCACCGCCCCCCGGGGTCCAGCCGGCCGGTCAGGTACGCCACCGCCTCGCCGGGTGTGAACAGCCCGACGTCAATGACGGTGCCGCGATCGGCCAGCGCGGCGTCCCGGCGCCGCGTCGTCACCAGCGCCCGCCCGCTGCGGCCCTGCGGCCACAGCCCCCGGAGGTCCGCCGGGTCGGCCAGGTCGTCAAGCACCACCAGCCACCGCCTGTCGGTGGCCGCCAGCCAGGCCAGGAACCGCTGCGCCACCTGGTCGGTGTCCTCCCCCTCGACCGGCGATGCAACGTCGGCGCCGGCCTGGGCGTAGCCGGTCAGCACCGCGTCCCGGCCGCTGGCGGTCAGCCACACCAGCAGATCCACTCCACCGGCGTCCCACAACCGGTGGGCGTAGGCGGCGGCCAGCTGGGTCTTGCCGACCCCGCCCATCCCCGACACCACGCCGGTCAGCACCGCCGCCCCCGACGCCGCCCCGAACACCCGGTCCAGCTCCGCGGCCGGGTCCGTGCGCGCCTGGTAGCCGGCCGCCACCGGCGGCACCACCCCCACCCGATGCGGCCACGACACCGCCGGCCGCCCCGCGTAGCTGACGTGGGTCGTGATGGGGGCGTAGTTACTGCCACCGATAGCAACCGCGCCCGCTCCGACGGCGGTGATCTGCACTGGCCCGGTCACCGGCGGCTCAGCCGCCCGGCGAAGCACCCGGTGCGGGCGACGGCGGCGGGGCGTAGGAGGTGGTGGTGATGTTGCCGGTGTTGTCCCGGCCGACCGCCACCGCGCCCGGCCCGTTGGCGGTCACGTTCGCCACGTAGCTGGACACCTGCGCCGGCGTCCCCGCCTGCAGCGGGCTCCCGGTTGCCGGGCGCTGCTCACCGCGGAAGGTCACATGCTGCCCGTAGGCCAGCTCCAGCAGCCCCCGCAGCGCCGCCACCCGCTCCAACAGCCGCTCATCGGCCGGATCCGGCCGGACCAGCCCGTCGGCGTAGTCCGCCAGCTCCCGGCGCAGCTCCAACAGCCGCGCCTCGTTACCGGCCACCACCTCCAGGTCCACCGGCCGCGCCACCAACGACCCGTCCAGCACCTCCACCGGGCCCGCCGGCACCACCGGCGCCGCCGCGGCGGCCTGCTCGGCCCGGTCCCGCCGGCGCTTGAGCAGCTCGGTGACCTGCCCGTAGAGGAACGTGATCCCCCCGGTAAGCGCCGCCCCACCCAGCGCCGCAAGCGACAACGGATCCACCACGGCCGACCTCCCCCACGCCACGGCACAGATGCGGGTCAGCCTGGCAGGTCTCCCGTCACCCACGCATCACCATCGGCCACGGCCATCGCAGAACCACCGGACCAGCCCCGACTGGCCTTCGACCAGCGAGGATGATCAGGTGCAGCGAGGACTCGAATGCACGACTTCACCGACGCCGCTACGCAGTGACGTAGCGAAAGATGTGCAACTCCAGGATTCGTGCTCACTCTCCGGCAGAGCCGGGCGGCGATTTCTGCTCGCGAATGCGCTGGGCATGCGCGCGGCTAGCAGCCGCGTCGTCGGCGTTGCCCTGCTGCTCCTGCACGACCGCGAGGAGTTCGAGGTCGGCGACGATCTGTGCATGGGCGGGCCCGTAGATGGCGGTGTCTACGTCGACCGCACGGCCCAGCGCGGCCGCCGCCGCGGCTAGATCACCCGACTCGCCCTTTCCCTGACCGAGCCGGCGCAGCGACTCCGCCAGCCGCGGATGCGACGACCCGAGCACCCTCTCAGCGGTCGAAACGTTCCGTTGGAGCAAGACCACGGCCTCCTCCAAACGGCCCGCGGCCCGATAGGCGAGCGCGAGGTTGCTCTCGCTGATCAAGGTGCCCACATGGTCGGGACCGAGGACCCGCTCGCAATCAGCGAGCGCCTTCTCGGACAAGGACACCGCCTCGTCCAGCCGCCCGGCCTCCCGGTACGCGAGTGCCAGGTTGTTACGGGTGAGAAGAGTGTCGGGATCGTCGGCTCCGAGCACCCTCTCGCGGTCGCCCAGAGTGCGCTCATACAACAACAGCGCTTCCGCCCGCCCCCCTGAAGTGACCCCCGTCAGGCGGACACCTCGTTCTGTGTCAGCTGGATGTTCTCGTAGTCGGTGGGGCTGAGGTTGCCGAGCCGGGAGTGCCGGCGGCGGGTGTTGTAGAAGCCTTCGAGGTAGGAGAAGACCTCCATCTCCAGCTCGTGTCGGGTAGGCCAGGAGCGGCGGTAGATCAGTTCGGTCTTCAGGGTGGCGAACACCGATTCGGCCATTGCGTTGTCGAACGCCGAGCCGACCCGGCCCATCGAGGCCAGCAGGCCCGACGCGCGCAGCGCCTTGCCGAATTCGTAGGAGGTGTACTGGCTGCCGCGGTCGGTGTGATGCACCGTGCCCGCCGCGGGCTTGCGGGTGGTGATGGCCATCCCGACGGCGTCGAGGACCAGCTCGGTGCGCAGGTGGTCGGCCATCGCCCAGCCCACGACCTTGCGGGAGAAGGCGTCGACGACGACCGCCAGGTAGACGAAGCCCTCCCAGGTCCGCAGGTAGGTGATGTCGGCGACCCACAGCTGATTGGGCGCGGTGGCGGTGAAGTTCCGTTCGACCCGGTCCGGCGCGGTCGCGGTGGAGGAACTGCGGCGGCCGTACTTGCCGCGCCTGCGGCGGTGGATTCCTTCGATACCGCCGGCGCGCATGAGTCGGGCGACCCGCTTGCGGTTCCAGGCGTGGCCGCGGTCGCGGACCTCGGCGGTCAGCCGGCGGACGCCGTAGATCCGGCGGTGCTCGGCCCAGGCTGTCCGGGCGGCCTCGATGGCGTAGGCGTCGTCGAGTTCAGCGGCGGTCGGGCCGCCGGCGCGGGCGGCCCAGGCGTAGAAGCTGGTGGGGCTGATGCCGAACACCCGGCAGAGACGGCGCACGCCGTAGCTGGTCTTCTCCGCGGCGATGAACTCGCAGAGCACTCCGCGGTTCACCGGCCCGTCTCCCGAGCGAAGAAGACCGCGGTGAAGTCAACCGGTCAGCGCAACAGTGCGGCGAGCCTATCGGCGGGAGTGTCGAAGCTAAGGGTCTTGCGGGGCCGGGCGTTCAGCTTCGCGGCGATCGCGTCCAGGTCGTCCTGGGTCAGGTGAGCCATGCTCTGACCTTTGGGCAGGTATTGGCGCAGCAGCCGATTGGTGTTCTCGTTCGTGCCGCGCTGCCAGGGGCTTCGTGGGTCGGCGAAGTAGACGTCCAAGCCGGTAGTGACCGTGACGGTCTTGTGGTCGGCCAGCTCCATGCCGCGGTCCCAGGTCAGGGACTTGCGGAGCTGTTCGGGCAGCCGGGTCATCTCCCGGGACAGGCCGGCGGTCACGGTGGTCATGTCCCGGCCGTCGAGGGCAACCAGCACGGTGAAGCGGGTCGCCCGCTCGACCACGGTCGCCACCTGGCTCCAGTGCCGGCCCAGCAGCAGGTCGCCTTCCCAGTGCCCGGGAATGGCCCGGTCCTCGACCTCGGCGGGGCGCTCACTAATCGACACCGCGTCCTTGATCTGTGAGCGCCACTGGCCGGTCACGGTGTTGTGGATGTTGCGGCGGGTCGGACGCCCGCTGCGCAGGTGTTTCTGCAGCTCCTTGGCCAGCACGCCGCGGGACTGCACGAACAGCGACTTGTAGATCGTCTCGTGCGACACCCGGACTCCGGTCCCGATCGGGGGCGTCCCTGGCGAGCACGCCGGCGATCTGCTCGGGCGACCAGTCCTCGCCGAGTCTGGCAGCGACGTAGGCCCGCAGCACCGGGTCGCGCGCCAGCAGGCAGGCCTTCGGCCGGCGGGCCCGCCGCCAGGCCCGGTCATCGGCATCCACCGCCCGGTACTTGCGCCGGCCGCGGTTACCGGCGATCTCCCGGCTGACCGTCGAGGCAGCCCGCCCCAGCGTGCGGGCGATCTGACGCACCGACTCCTTCCGGGCCAGCCCGCGGGAGATCTCCTCACGCTCCACCAACGTCAACGCACCCGACCGGCGCTTACGCGGCGCCGGAACGTAGCCTCCAATTTGTTTGATCACCGTGAAGATCGAGCCCGGCGGATAACCGATCGCCCTCGAGATCTCGCTGAACGACTCCCCTGCAGACCACATCGCCCATAACTGCGCGCGGGACTGGTCGCTCATGCCCGGCCGGCCCAGCTTCGCCACCGCACACCTCCAAGATCGTGAAGGTGTTGCGCTGACCGGTTGACTTCACCGCGGCTTTTTTCAGGATCTCCCGCTCGAGCTCCAGCTCGGCGACCTTGCGCCGCAGCCGGGCCAGCTCGAACCGCTCATCGGCACTGAGCGCGGCCGGCCCTTCGGCCCGCTGACGGCGCTCGGCCGCGACCCAGTTCCGCAGCGTCTCGTGGTTGACCCCCAGCTCGCCGGCCACGTCACGGACGCTGCGCCGGCTGTCCAGGACCAGCTGCGCGGCTCGCTGCCGAAACTCCTCGGGGTACTTGCTCCGTCGGCCCAACGGGCCCTCCCTCCTCGGCTTGCGCCAAGTCTGGAGGTGTTCAGCCGACGGGGGTCACTTCACTCGCCGCGATCGACGATTGACACAGCAGCTGATTAGCAACGGGCTGGCGCGGCACCAGTCCTGGAATGACCGCTGGCATCCCGCTCCGGGCGTCAGCGCGCCTCGGTGAGCTCGTCACCGCTGAGAACCTCAGTCCCGGGCAGTTCATCCATACCCGGCCGCTGGCCCGAACCGGCATGGAGTGGTGTGGGGTCCGTGAAGGCAAACGCGGACCCGGGAGCTCCGCTGGCTGCACTACACCGCCCGGGTCACACCCGGTGGCGCGAATGGGGGCTTGGGCTACTCGTGCGCCGCGTCGTGAAAGCGCTAGGCCCCCCACGCGTGGCTGGACCGCCTCCGGCACTGTGCGGCCTGAGCAGTCGTCGCACGCTTGGTCGGCAGGATTGGGGCTGCTCGGGGACGGCTGCCTGATCTTCGGCCGACCAGGCGGCGCGCGGCACCAGCGCCTTCGCCGGCGGCCGCACGCGCGCGTGCGTGCGGTGACCTACTTGCGCTTCCAGTCGAGTGCGGCAATCGAAGCACGTGCCTGCGGCGTCACCGACGTCCGAAAGCCACGGCGCCGCCACCCGGGCTGCGCCGCCATGATCGCGGCGTCGACCCTGTTTCTCCGGAGCTGCTTGAGGTCTCCGCGCATCCGGTAGACGATTCCGGCGCGCTGGTGATGGGCCGGGCGCAGCACCTCGACGATGACTGCCGGCGGGTCCGTCCAGTCATCATCCGGGTTCGAGAACAGCAGGATGTCCCCCATCCGCAACGGTCGCAGTTCATCAGGGTTTGCGAAGCGCAAGTCCTGCAGGTAGTCGGCGCGGTGCAGCTCGTCGGCGTGCTGCTGCTGCACGGCGGTCAGCTGAGTGAGCTCGCGCCTTGTTCGACGGTTGTCCTCCTCCCACTGGATCACCCACAGGCGTCCCCCGTCCGGGATTGCAGGCGCTACCCGGGCGGCGCCGGGCCAGCGTGGCTCGCGCACCGGGAGCTTCGCCAGCCGCTGCAGCGCCGCGTCGTCTAGCACGAGGCTCGGTAAGGTCATCAGGGACTGCACGTAGCGCCGCAGCGCGGTGACGACGCCAGAGTCGGAAGTGACGAGGGTTTCCTCATCGCGGTCTCCGGCCGAGCGTTGGCTGACGTTGGCGGAGCCGATGAACGCACGCCGGCCGACGACGCCGGCCTTCGCGTGGAGCCCGTCCCGGCTGAACAGGCGCACCCCGGTCGTATGCCATCGGCGCAGCTGATCCACGCTCGTCAGGCCGAGCCGGACCGCCTCCTCGGACGCGTCGCAGACCAGCACGTCGTCCTTCCGCAGCGGCAGCCAGGTGTCGGCAGTCGAGCCGATGTAGGCGACGGCGACATACGCCGGCGAGGACCCGGTCCGGCCCGCGCCGGTCAGCGTCGCCGCGAGCCGCGGCCACACTCCGACCCCGTGCAGCAGCTGCTGCCCCGTCGGCATGCGAGCACGGTACCGACCGGCCGATGTCGTCCGCGCCGACAGACATCACCCCCTCGCCGCAGCGGTGCGCGGCCCGCGTGCGGCTCAGCCGGGGTGAACGCCCAGGTAGCGCTCCCCCAGGGCGCCAACCCAGTCGGCATCGGTGACGGCGGCTACCACGGCCAGGTACTCCTCCAGCGCCACAAGCCGCACCCGCGCCGGGGCGATCAGCGCGTTGTACGCGGCGACCGCCGAGGCGCACGGCGTGTTGCCTCCCGGGGCCAGCACCACGAAGTCGCCGTGCCGGTACTGGCGGCTGGTGACCATCGAGCGCGCGAGGAGGTCGTCGAGCCACAACTGCCAGACCGGCGCCCGCCACAGCGCGTCGACGTCGGCGCCGGCGAGCACCTCACCAGTCAGCTCGACGCAGCGCGCGTCCGGGCGTGAACCCCGCTTCGGTGGCTGCTTGAGATCTTCGTGATACTTGACCTCGATGCCGGTGAACCCGCGGGTGCCGTCGGGCAGCCGGTAATCGACGAAGACGTCGAACGCCGACCGCGTGCCGGTGTACCGGGGATCACCACGGCCCGGGGAGAACTCGAAACGCACATCGACGACCGTCACGCCCGGATGGACGAGGCGACGCCAGACGGCGGTGGCGAGAGCGTGGTCGGCGGCGAGTTCGCCGAATGCGTTGAACGCCAGCGGCTGGCTGGACAGCAGATCGCCGTACAGCCGGTCCTCCTGTATCAGGGCGCCGCGCTGACGCTCTACGAGCGCCCGGTCGACCTGCGCCGCGATCGTCGTCGTCAGAAAGTTCCACTGGTGACCGCGCGCGTCCGGCAGCGGGAGCCTCGACCCGAGCACGCGGCCGTCACCGTCGCGGGCCGGCCACGGGCCGATCGGGAGCGTCCGGCGCTCCCGCCACCGCGCCTGCATAAGCCGCGCCCGCTGCTGCCACTCCCCTGTCTCCCCGGGCACGAAGACATGGTGGGCCTTCAGCTCCTCGACGCTCGGAGCGGGCGCGGCCGACGGTGTGACGGACTTCACCAGAGCCAGTCTCCTGAGTGGGAGCCGCTGTTGTGGGATGCGGGCGAACGTGTCATGACGCCGGAGCGCCACTGCGGCGTCCAACTCCTGGGCATGCGCGTACGCCTGCCTGTCCGCGGCCGGCGACCATCGGCCGACCGCGCCGTCACCGCCGCTTTCGCGGGAGTGCCGGCCGACGTCGGAGGGCTCGGGCCATCAAGGCGCTTCCGCACCATGCAGCTCATCAACTACACGTTCCTGCGACGTCAGACGCTCCCCCGTCTGACAGTCCACGTACTTCAACCGATCCGTAGAACTCGTCTTGCCACGGCGGGTCTCATGAAAGCCATCCAAGACCCGGACATTCCAGTCCCCGGCCGGTCCCGCGCCCGCCAAGATCAACGGCCATATGTCCACATAGTCGTTGGCGGATGCCAGATAAACTCGGCCCGAGACGAGCGGCGTCGCCACCTCCGTCCGAGCCACTCCCACGGAGCGGGCCGCGCCGGACAGAGGTGACAACTCCGTGTTGTAGGCAGTCCCCGTAAACGTCATGGCTCCGGCGACCACAAGGTCGACCGGGATGCCGGATCGGACAGTCAGAACGAAGAAGTCGAGCCACCCGAGTACATCCGTAAGGGCCTGATCCACGCCCCCCGCCGGGACGCCGCCCCCGTGCACCGAATCGTTCCGGTGGCGGACGATGACGTCCATCTCCGGAACGCACACGGCCTCGATCCACCTGCCAAGCCCATGCTCACGAACTGTCGGGAGGAGATGACGGCAGATCCCCCGCCAGGTCCCGAAGCTCGGCCGCGCCATCTGGCTCAACAACGACTCGTCCAGTCGTCCACGGGCACGAGCGACTGCGATCGCGGCGAGCGCAGAGAACCGAACGGCGGCCTCCGCGGCCGCTAGACCAGCACGAAACCGGGCCTCGCCGTCCTGGGGCACCTGCATACGCTGGTACGGCAAGGCGACAGGTGCTGGGAGTCGGCTGGCCGCGAAATCGGACCGAGCCTTCGCGGCCGCAACCAACGTCTCGCGAACGCGAGCCGCGAGCTCTACCGATGCTTTGTCCTTGACGACGAAATCGTGCGCTCCGAGGCGGATGGCTTCGATGGTCTCGGACTGTCCCGCCTCTCCGGACAGGACAAGGGTGTCAACGAGAAGACCGCGCTGAGACAGTTCGCGAAGCACCCAAAGCCCTCCCCAGTCGCCCGGAGGCATCCGAAGATCCAGAATCGCCAGGTCGAAGACCTCGGCGAGGAGCCGCTCCAGGCCCGCCTCCCCGTTATCGGCGAAACGGCATTCCACGCCCTCGCTTGCCAGCAACCCGGATAGCGTCGTGGCCACTTCCCTCTGGTCGTCAACGAAGAGGACGCGAGGCCGGCGACGTCGAGGACCATTTCCTGGCACGTTTCCATCCATCATGCAGCCTCAGTGAGCTCGGTGGCCGTAGCCAGCGGCAAGGTGATCAGCCAGCCGGTTCCACGCGCTCGAGGCACGGACTCGAGGTCTCCCCCGGCGCGACGGAGAATGCGACGCACACCAAGAAGGCCGAGACCGCTGCCCTCTCGCTTGCTGCTGGAGACCGGCTTGCCCGCCGCGAGAGCCTCGATGACCGCCACCGGGATACCGTCGCCGGTATCAGCGATGTCTATGAGCAGGACATCGTCAGCCGGTGATGCCGTATACTCGAATGTGATCTCGCCACCAGCGCTCATCGCCTGCTCCGCATTCTTGACCAGGTTATCGAGAACTGCGCGCAACGCGCGCTGGTCAACGGCCGCCACGGCTGGGACCAGTGTCGGCGGCACGACGCGGATGTGCGTGGGCAGTTGCCGCATGAGGTCACTGACGTACCCCTGCATGAAGGCGGCGACATCCGTGCTGCCGACGAGGTCTGCGGCCGCGTACAGCATGTCAGCGTCCCGCAGGCGCGACGCTAACGCGGCTGCGGCGTCCACGTGCCGACTGGACGCCAGCTGCGCTTCCAGTCTCTCTGTCCGCGTACCGGCGTTCCGCTCGGACGCCACCTTCGCCCCAGTCACCTCGTTCTTCAGGTCGTGAATGAGGCGCGCCAACTCAGCGTCGTAGTCGTCAGCCGCGGGCTCACCGTATGCGGCCGCAGTCAGCCAGTCGGCGTTCGACGAGCGGAGTGAGTTCTTCACCCTGAGCTCAATCGAATGCGCATCGGGCGCATCCACGACCAGTCGCCGAGACGACTCACCAAGAAGCCGCATCATGAGGGATGACCTCAACGCACTCAGAACACTCCCCACGCAACCGACAACAACGGTCGCTCCGTCCGCTGTTGTACGACCGCGCACCGAAACGTGAGGCTGATCTAGCCGGGAGACGTGATCCGCGCAATCCTGCAGAGCCTTGAGCAGCGCGGACGTGGTCCGGGCGTCCACGACAGCACCGTCCAGTGCGACATCGCACTCGGCGTTCAGTCTGCGCCGGTTGAGGAGAATCCAGTCGTCGATGATCTGCCGCACCGCTTGATCCTCCCCCGAGGACAACCACACACTCTGCGCGGCCGATAGCGGGACGAGCCTCCGCATGGGCTCGTCGAACGATGTGGGTAGCTCATCGCTCCGTCCCGCTTCGGCTATCCAGTCCGTCACCTCGGTGAGGGTGGCCGTGAACAGGGCGCGCGCGTGAGGGGCTTGCAGCACTTGCCCGAAGTAGTCGGTCAGTGAGGCCTCAACAGCCGGGTCCGGCCGCCAGCGCGAACCCGTGACCTCGAGCACCCGGGCAGCCCATCGGCCGAACGACTCGAAGTCCTCCCGCGCCAGCATGTGGGCACCGAGTCGCCCGAGACGCTGCCACCGCGGCCAACGAGCCCGCGACGCCGGGAGGACCTCCAACTGCCGCACGAGGAGCAGTCGTGCGATCGACGCATCCGGCACGTCCGCCGACCGATCGGTCAAGACATCCGCCGACGCCAGGAAGTCAGCCGCAGCGGCCTGACGGGCCGCGGTTCGGGACGCGCCCGCGCCCTCCACAGCGATTGGCTGCGCTAGCCCTCGGACGTTCATTCGCACACGGAACGTGGTGTTGTGGTCGGGACCTTCCCGCTTGTCCTTCTCATCAAGCTCAAAGTGCAACTCGGCGGCGAGTTGCTCAAGGCGAGTGATGGGACTGAGGAGACTGATGCTGGCCTTCCGGACCAGGAACCGCGACACCTCATCCGGCAGTTTAGTCTCGAAAGTCGCGTGGTCCGGCCACTGGAGGTGTGATGCTGCGAGAGTCGCCCGCACCATGCTCGCGACTATCTCGTCTGTAAGAGGTTGCCCTCTGAGGCCGGCGCCGACCCGGGCAAGTCTCCGTAAACCGAGATCCTCGAAGAGGGAACGGAGGGCCGCGTCGGGAATGGTGAGCGCCACCGCGACCTCTGGGTCTGGATCGGTCGTCTGACTCAGCAGGATCGCAGCTCGATGGCGCATCGCCGTGGCTGTCAAGACCGAGCTCCCGAGGCTGGCCAGCAGCGCATTGCTGTGACGCTCCACGTCGCCCCCGACGACGTTCTCGTACGTCCAGGATCGGTGCGTCAGGGCGCGGGTAAATGGTTCCGAGTTCCGACAGTGGAACCGGTCCGCCAGAGTGACATAGCGCTCGTCTGTGACGGGATACTCGGGTCGACGAGCTATCTGGCGCGGACCCTTCACCGGGACGCCTGTATCGGCAAGGATGTGGGGGGCATGTCGCGACAAATAATCGTGACATGCCAGGCGTTGCGCTTCCTTCTTGGACCGGGCTTCAGCCTTCCCCGTCCGGCCGTCCCTTGTTGTGACCGTCACAACGAATACGAGATCATGGTCCGGTCCTGACGATGTTATGTCGAACGCCGGAGCCAGCCCTGCGGTGTGCTGTTGAAACCTGAGTCGCACGTCCTCGATAGCAGCGCCGAGTGACGACGCAGCCTGCGCGTATAGCGCCTCCACGAAGGTCCTCAGCCCAGCGCCTGACAGCGCTAAGGACCACCAACCCACGACTTGTAACGCGACATTCTCGAATGCCCGCACCTTTAAACCTCTGGCGACCATGCCAGCAGCCTGGGCGGCTTCTCCCCGGCCCAGGCCAGCACGGCCCCTGATGCCGAGTGCGAGCGTGGCCAGTTCACGGACCGTAGGGTTGATACGACGCACCTGTTCATGCGTTCGCTTCAGATCGAAGTTGGGGGCCGCCTTCGCTATGGCGCGCCGCAGTTCGACCTCGATCGTCGCGGCGCCCACGCGCTCCAGCAGCGTGAGACACACCGGGCTGATGTTGGGATACGAGTTCTTGTTCTCGTACAGCGCGGAACTATGAAGCGTGGCGATAGTCAGCCACTGACGTTCTCTCGCAGGCAGCTCCTTGAGGGCGCGCCCTGCCGCATGCTCAAGCTCAGGCCACTCCAGCAGCTCGGGGATCGTCGTCGGTAGAGCAACCAGCCGAGGAAGCGAAGAGTGCACCTGCTGGCTCACGAGACCAACCTCGGCGGCCAAACCGGAAGTCGCTTCGGCAGCAGAGTCATTGCCCAGCACTGCGCTCGCTCCTCGAGGTCGAGTAGGTGGTTGCTGATCCTCTTAGCCTGCACAGACAGTCAGTTCTCCCCCGTCGTTCAGGCGCAGCCGTGCCCGGCCACGTTAGCCCGACAGTGCCGCCTCGCCATCGTCCCGACGCAGACAGGCACCCCGACGACTGCGACGGTTCCTCAAGCGCCACGTGCTCGGCCAGCTCCTCGTTGCCGAAATCGTGGCGCCGCCTGCGTCATGCGGCCGGCGCACCTCAATCTACGGCGCATCAGCTCCGCCGGGCAGGAAGGCTTCGGCCGCCTGGTAGTAGGCCCGCTTGGCCACGACGCTGACGAGCTCGCGTTCCGGATAGCGCAACGCGGTGAGCCGACCACCGAACACGCAGCCGGTGTCCAGGCACAGGGTGTTGTTGACCCACTCTGGCGCCGGCACCGGGGTATGCCCGTAAAGAACCATCGCGCGGCCGCGGTACTCCTTCGCTCACGGGTAGCGCACTGGCAGTCCGAACTCGTCGGTCTCGCCCGTCGTCTCCCCGTAGAGCGCAAAGGCCCGCACCCGAGCGCTGGAACGGCCCTGCAGCGACTCCTTGAGCCCGGCATGGGCGACGACCAGCGCTCCGCCGTCGAGAACGTAGTGGCTGACCAGGCCCGAGCAGAAGTCCTGAACCCGCCGGCGAAACGCATCGTCCTCCGCCTCGAGTTGGGCCAGCGTGCGCCCGAGGCCGTGGGTGATCTGCACGTTGCGGCCGCCCAGGGCGCGCGCCAGCTTGTTCTCGTGATTGCCGGAGACGCAGAGTGCGTGGTCGGCGGCGACCATGCCCATGACCAAACGCAGGACGCCGGGTGAGTCTGGACCGCGGTCGACGAGGTCCCCGACGAAGAGCGCCCGGCGGCCGGCCGGGTGCTCGGCGTCCACGGCGCGGCCTTGCTCATCCCGGGCTAGGTCGTAGCCGAGTTCGCCCAGCAACTCCTCGAGCTCAGCCCGGCAGCCATGCACGTCGCCGATGACGTCAAACGGGCCGGCGTCCGCCCACCAGCCGCCGTGATCGTGCTCGTAGTTGATGACCGCGCGCTCCACTTCTCCGGCGCTGCTGAGCAGTCGCACCTTACGGAACCCCATGCGCAAGGCGGCTCAGGTCGCGTCGATGTCGGCCGGCTCCCCCGCAATCGGGGCGGTGACGTCAGCCTCTTCGTGAGCAGACGCTGCAGCCGCAGCTGCGAACGATCTTGTCCGACAGGCCCGCTACGTTCCGACCATGTCCACGAAGCCGCGCGTACCGCGCTCCTCCCCCACCGGGACGGTCGCTGGTGGGACGGCTCCCACTTCGCGGTGCCCAAGTCCTCCCTCGGACACACAGCAGAACCCCCACGGCCGGTGGCCGTGGGGGTTCCGTCGCTCCCGGCCTCGCCGTCCCGTTAGCCGCCGGCTGCCGCAGCGAGACCGCGCTGCAGATCGTCGGCGTTCATCACCGGGATGAATTCGACCGTGGCGCCCATCCGTTGGAAGAGGGGTTCCGCGATGACCGGGATCTGCGCCGAGTCAACCATGTCGAACACCAGGTAGCCGGTACGCCGGCCGTGGTCCGTCGCGAAGTAGGCGGCCTCCGGCTTGGTGCTGTCCATGAGCTGCCGGTTGAGCTCGTCCGACTCCCCTGTGCGGTTCAACTCGTTGGCCGCGGCCAGCCCCATCTCGAACCGCAGCAGCATTCTCATGACGTCCTTCTCTCCTATGGATGGATCAGAACGCGTAGGGGCCGAATCGGCCCCAGGCGACGAACACGGCGGCTCCGAACAGGACCCCGACGACACCGATGAAGGCGAACTCGCCCCGTCGGAAGTGGACGACGCCGGCGCCGGCCATCAGCACCCCGATGCCGGCCGCGGCCAGTGGTGTCAGCACCGGCGCGATGCCCGTGAGCGCAGGAAGGACCAGCCCGACGGCGGCCACTATCTCGAGGACGCCGATCGCCTTCACAGCCGCTTCTGGGAAGTCCTCGACCCACGTGATGCCGTCGTCGAAGAGACGTTTCCGATCCCGGGTCGCCTTCACGATGCCGCTCCCACCGAAGACGAGAGCCAGCAGCCCCTGGACGATCCACAATGCGACGAGCACAGGTCCTCCGATGCCGTACCGACCGTGCGCATCGACCGTAGGAAGCCGTCATCGGGGCGTCGTCCGCTGAACTACCCAGCCGACCTACTCACCTTCGATGTGGCCACCCACACGGCGATCTGGCCGCGGTTCGGCAGGTCCAGCTTGGTGAGGATGTGCTGCACGTGGTTCTGCGCGGTGCGCTCGGAGAGATACAGCCGAGCGGCGATCTGGCGGTTGGTGAGCCCCTCCCCCACCAGGACGGCGACCTCCCGCTCGCGCGGCGTGAGCGGGTTGCCGCGCTCGTCGTCGAGCCGGTCCACGAGGCGTCGGGCACGGCCGGCCCACGGAACCATCCCAAGTGCCGACGCCTGCTCGATGACCCAGACGCCCAGGCGCCGCGCCCACACCAGGTCCCCTGGACGAGCGCGCCGGATCAGGACGGTGGCCAGCTCGAATCGGCACTGGACGTCGAAGCCGGCCGCCCCGTTCGCCGCGCAGGCTCGTGACGCCGTCTCCAGATCGGCCACGGCGTCGTCGAGCAGGCCCAGATGTGCCTCGGCGGACCCCAGGTAGAGCTCGACCGGGCCGTTGTAGGCGACTGCCCCAGCCCCGTCTGCGACGTGGCGTCCGCGGAAGCGGGCGAGTCGCCCGTGCAGTACGGCCACGTCGTCGGACGCGTCCAGCGCTATAGCGGCGCCGATCCCGAGCGCGAAGCAGGACGTCGTCGCATGGGGGGTCGGCCGCCAGCTTCCTGGGGGCCCGAGACGGCGGTACACGGTCGCCGCCTGGGTCAGCAGACCGCTGTGCGCGAGGAAGAAGGCCGCTGCGATCGAGAAGATGACCCCTTCGATGGGGAAGTCCAGCCCGTCGCCGTCCTCGTGGCCGGGTCCGTAGTCCAGCAGGCCGGTGAGGTCGGATGCATCACCGGTGTGCAGCCCGATCAGGGACAGCAGCGCCGTCCGGTTGATCTGCGCCGACTCCCGACCGGCCGCGGACGGTGGGATCGCGCCCACCGCACGATCAGCCAGCAGCCGTGCGTCGGCGAATCTGCCCGATGCCTGCGCGAGGACCGCCCGCGCCTGCAGCAGGTGCCAGCGCGTCACCGGGGTGCGCAGTTCGGCCACGCATTGCGCGAGCGGTTCCAGTTCCCGGCTGACGGCAGCGAGCTCGCCACGCTCGAACGCCACATCGATCCGCCACAGGTGCCCCCACATCCGCAGGGCCGGGTCCCGGCCCTCCCGACCGAGGGCGAGCATCCGATCGGCGAGCGCCGCGCGATCCTCCGTCTCCTCGGGACCCGCCGCGACCAGCTGACGGGCCCGCAACGCCGCGGCCAGGGAGGCGGGGTCGGCGGAGCGGTCGGCCATCTCCAGCGCGTGCGCGCTCGCACGGCCTGCCGCCTCGAGATCGCCGAGGTACATGCACGCGTCCGAGAGGTTCGCGGCCACCCGGGCCCTCAGAGCGCAGGCCGACGAAGGCAAGGCTGCCAGGGCCTCTTCGCAGGACGCTCGCACCGACGCCTCGGCCTCGAGGTCCGATTCGCCACCCTCCATGGCCAGCGCCGCCTCGGCGAGCAGGTCCGGGCGTCGCAGCCCGCGAGCCAGGGCCGCTGCTTCGCGACAGGCCGGTAGGCGTCCCGAGAGCTCACCCGCCGCTTTCAGCGCACCGGCGATACCCAGCAGGAGCCGGCAACGACGACCGTCGTCGATGTCGACGGCACCGACTGCCAGTGCGAGCCGGTAGAGGCGGGCGGCCTCCTCGTAGCCGAGACGACGCATCGCCTCGTCCGCGGCACGCGTGATCCAGTCAGCTGCCTGTTCCCTCTCCCCGAGGACGGCCGCCGCGGCCCAGTGGCGGGCCAGGTCGGACAGATGCGGTTCGAGCCGTCCGATGTGCAGCCGTTCGACGGCGTCAGCGGCGCTGCGGTGCAACCGCACGCGCTCGTCCGCAGCCAGGCCGGCCTCGATCGCCTCCCGGATCAGGTCGTGCACGAAGCGGTGGTGACCAGGTGCACGAGTCGTGATCAGCCCCGCGGCGGTGGCCTCCTCGATGAGAGGCAGGCACGTCAGTTCCGACGCCTCCAGCATGTCGGCGACCGCCGTCGACGCGAACTCGCGGCCGACGACGGAGGCGGCGTGGAGCAGCCGGACCGTCTCAGGGGAGAGCCTCGCCAGCCGCGTTCGGATGGCCTCCCGAACACCGGCGGGCACCGGCCACCCGACGAGCGCGCCGGGTCGGTCCACGAGCGCCCGGCCAACCTCCGCGACGTAGAAGGGATTGCCCCCGGTGCGTGCGTGGATCTGCTCGACATCCTGGTCGGACAGCTGCCCGTCGAGGACTGCCCTCAGCTGCGTACCGACCTCGGGAAGCGAGAGCCCGCCGATCTCCACCACTCGCGTCGCCGGGCTGCGGGTCAATCCGGCCAGCAGCACGGAGCTCAGCGGTTCGGTGTCTCGGTGATTCACGACGAGCAGAAGTCGCGCAGCACTCATGGAGTCCGCGAGATGCTGCAGGAGGAGCAGCGACGAGTCATCGGCCCAGTGCACGTCGTCGAGCACGATCAGCAGGGGCTGATCCTGCGACAGCAGATGCAGCAGCCGGTCGACCGCGTCGAAGAGCCGGAAGCGGTCCTCCACCGTGCCGGGGCCCTGTGCGCCCTCCGGCTCACCCGGGAACAAGTCGGGCGCGAGCCGCGCGAGCTCGGCGGTCAGCCCGTGGTCTCGAGCGCGGGCTCTCAGATCGATGCCCTCTCCTACTGCGCGCAGGACCTGCCGCCACGGCCAGTAAGGAGGGGCCCCGGCGGTCTCTGGCGACCGTCCCCACACGACCACGGCGCCTGCCGCGGCGGCCACGGCGGACAGCTCCTCTGCCAGCCGGGTCTTCCCGATACCGGGTTGCCCACGGCACAGCACCAGACGCGGGTGCGCGGCGAGCGCCGACCCGAGCGACTCCTCGAGGACGGCGAGCTCCCGGTCGCGGCCCACGAATGACGTGCGCATGAACCCTCTCCTCCAACCCGCCTGCACCGGACCCCCACATGTGCAGGTCCTCTCGGCCTGATGGCCGTGTGCCCTGACGGCGTCAGCGATCCTCCACCGTCTCCCTGCCTGAGGACACGCATACCGGCGCAGCGATCGGCGGCTCGCGGTGCGCGCTACGGCGGTTCGGCGGAGCTACCGCCGCGACAACCCGATTCGTTGGGCTATGTGCCAAGTCGCCCCTCGGACACCGAGTTGAACCCCCACGGCTCTCGAGCCGTGTGGGTTTCGTCATCCGTGGGGTGATCGGAGCGGTGACGCCTTCGCTTGAGCGCAGCTGCGTCGGACCCCGTTCCGGGGGCCGGGCGACCCTGGGGATCGGACCCCGGCGCACCCGGATCCCGTGCCGCTCTGCGGGTCCCAGCAGGCACCTTCCGACCGCGCCGACCGGGAGCGCGATGCCCTCGGGCGCCGGGTGCCCTCGAGTCGCGTCCGCCCGAGCAGTCCGACCCTGGTGGCGTGCTCCGCCGGAGGGCACGCTGGGGCCGCGCCCTCGGCCTCGGGAGCGCCGGAGGAGACGGCCATGACCCACAGCGCGTTCCATGACGGCCCGTTCGCTCCGGTCACCGAGGAGATCACAGCGTTCGACCTCCCCGTCACGGGCAGCCTGCCGGTGGAGCTCAGCGGCCGCTATCTGCGCAACGGCCCCAACCCGATCGGTCTCGACGACGCCGAAGCACACTGGTTCCTGGGCGCAGGCATGGTGCACGGCGTCCGGCTGCGTGATGGCCGGGCCGAGTGGTACCGCAATCGCTGGGTGCGGTCGCGGGACGTGGCCGCGGCACTGGGCGAGACCTGGGCGGGCGGCCCGGAGCACGACGGGATGGATTTCCCGGCCAACACACACGTCCTCTCGCACGGTGGACGGACCCTCGCCACCGTGGAGTCCGGTCCGCTGCCCTACGAGCTGACCGACGAGCTGGACACGGTCGGGCCGTGCGACTTCGGCGGCACCCTGCCGGGCGGCTACGCCGCGCACACCAAACTCGACCGGCGGACCGGCGACCTGCACGCGATCGCCTACTACTGGGCCTGGCCCCACATCCAGCACATCGTCGTCGGCCCCGACGGCACAGTCGGATCAACCACCGACATCCCGGTCAGCGACGGCCCGATGATCCATGACTTCGCCCTGACCGAGCGCTACGTCGTCCTGTTCGATCTGCCGGTCACCTTCAGCATGGACGCGGTCGCCGCGGGAAGCCGGCTGCCCTACACGTGGAACCCGACGCACCAGGCCCGGATCGGCCTCCTGCCCCGCGCCGGGACCGCGCGCGAGGTGCAGTGGATCGAGGTGGAGCCGTGCTGGGTCTTCCACACCCTCAACGCCTACGACGACGGCGACCGGGTCGTGGTGGACATGTGCCGGTACCAGGGCTCCTACGACGTCTCCATCCTCTCCGGCCGAGGGCCGCTCACCCTCGACCGGTGGATCGTCGACCCCGCCGCCGGGAAAGTCGTCCAGCAGCGACTCGACGACCGCACCCAGGAGTTCCCGCGAGCCGACGAACGGGTGATCTCCCGCCCCTACCGCTACGGCTACAGCGCGCAGATCGCAGAGGTCAGCCGTGCGATGGTCGACGGGAACGGCGACCTCACCGACGCCGCGTTCGCCAACACGCTCATCAAGCACGACCTGATGGCCGGGACGACGCAGGTCCACGCGTTCGGCAGGGATGCCACCGCCGGGGAGGCGGTGTTCGCCCCCTCGTCCCCCGATGCAGCCGAGGACGACGGCTACGTCATGGCCTTCGTGCACGACCCCGACCGCGGAGCCACCGACCTGGTGCTGCTCGCCGGCCAGGACTTCACCGGCGAACCGGTGACCCGGGTGCACCTGCCGGTGCGGGTCCCCCTGGGCTTCCACGGCAACTGGATCGGCGATTAGCCCCGGAGAGGCCGACAGCCGGCGTCAGCGCCTGGCGCCGGTATGCCCCCTCGGTTGGGTGCCCACCCGAGACGGCGCGCCCGTGCGCAACCGACCGCTTGCGTCTACCGGCTGCGGCCGCCATCGAGGACCGGGGCCGGAGGTTGCGACGCCAGGCGTGTGCGTATGTAGCGTGTCGCCCCTCGGACACCACTGCGATGTCCCGAGACACCGTTCACAGGTGTCTCGGGACATCGTTCACGTTGGGGCCTGTGGTTGGTTGCGGCTCGGGTCGAGGGTCAGGTCCCGGAGTAGTCCCCCGCTGGTGCTGAACACGCGGATGTGCAGGTCGTGGACGAGGACGAGCACGGTGGTGCCGGCGTATCGGCGGCCCAGACCGATGTGGTGCAGGCGGCTGTTGTAGCGCAGCGTCAGCTTGCCGTTGGTGTCGATCTCGTCGTGGCGGATCCGGAAGTGGCCGTCGGTCAGCGGAATGCCCGAAGCAGTGGCCTCGGGCGGGCGGTGTAGGCCTCGGCCGGGGTGCGGCGGCCCAGGGCGCGGTGGGGCCGGACGGTGTTGTAGTAGTCGCGGGAGTCGATCAGTCGGGCTTGGAGCCCAGCGAGGGTGGCCGCGGCAGGCTGGCGGGCAGCCACCTCTCGAGGGTCTGGTGGAAGCGTTCGACCTTGCCGCAGGTCTGCGGGTGGTGGGGCCGGGAGTGGGCCAGCAGCACGCCGCGGGCGTGCAGGGTGACCTCCAGGGCGACGCGGCCATGGCCGCGCCAGCGGCCGGTGAAGACCGCCCCGTTGTCGGTGAGCACGCCGGCCGGGTCGCCGTGGGCGGCGGCGAGGGCGGTGTGGAGCCCGTCGATGGCGAGGGCAGTACACCGGCGCAGCGGTGCTGGCCAGCAGTAGCGGGAGTGGGCGTCGAGCCAGTCGCAAATCTCGGTGTCGGTGTCGGTGCCGTCGGCCAGCGGCCAGTGGGTGACGTCGGTCCGCCGGCATTCGTCGGGCTGGACCGCCTCGAACCGGGTGTGGGAACTCGTGGGCCGCTCGGTGTGGCTGCGGGGTGACGAAGCCGCGGGTGGCGAGGATCCGCCAGATCGTGGACACCGCCGGGCTGGTGCCGTGCCGGCGGGTCACGTGCGCAGCGATCGTTGCTGCGCCGGCCTCGTGGCCGGCCCGATCGAGGTCCTCGCGCAGCGCGACGATCCCGTCCTTGAGATCTTGGCTCGTGCGACCGAGGCTGCTGCGCGGTGGGCGGGAGCGTGGTTGCAGCCCGGGGGGACCACCGTGACCCCGCATGCACACCGTCCAGCAGCGCCGCGAGCGGCCAGCCGCCTGACGGCCCCACCTGCCTGGTGAGCACGTGTGACTGCACGGGCTCCCGTGCTGCACGTCGCGCCGAGGACGTCCATGCGGCGGGATGACGGCATGGTGACGTCGCTGTGACGCGGGTGGACGACCCTGGGCTGGCCTGCGGCTGAACGCCGTCGACACCCGGACGGGAGTGCCGTGATGGCAGACCCTCGCAGTCGTCCGACCGTCGTCGTCCGCGACGTCAGTCCGAGCACCGACTGCTCCACCATCGTGTCGCGATCCCACCTGCAGGTCCTGCTCGCCCGGAGCCCGATACCGCCGGAGGTCCTCCTCGACAACCTGGCTCTGTACATGCCTCGGACCGCCATCGTGGATGCGATCGCCATGGGAGACCTCTACCGGCGGATCCTCTGCGTCCCGGGAACGGTCATGGAGTTCGGCACGCGGTGGGGTCGCCGCCTCCCGTTGTTCGTGGCCCTCAGAGAGTTGTACGAGCCCTACGACTACACCCGCAGGATCGTCGGATTCGACACGTTCTCGGGTTTCCCGCGGGTCCACGTCAACGACGGAGGTCACCCCGAGATCCACGCCGGCTCCATGTCGACCGCTACGGGCTACGCGGAACACCTGTCCCGAGTGCTCGAGGCCCATGAGGAGCAGACGGCGTTGCCCCACATCCGTCGCGTGGAGGTCAGGGCCGGGGACGTGGTCGACACGGTTCCGGATTACCTGCGGGACTACCCGGAGACGCTCGTCAGCCTGGCGTACTTCGACCTGGACCTGTACGAGCCGACACGCGCCTGCATGAGCGCGATCCGATCGCGCCTGGTGCCCGGGAGCATCCTCGCGTTCGACGAACTGGCGCACCACAACTTCCCCGGCGAGACGCTGGCAGTGCTCGACGAGCTCGGACTCCGGTGGGGCGCAGTGGAGAAGCTGCCGCACCACCGGGGTCCGACGATCGTGACGGTGGCGACTCCCCCGTCCCGTCCGACCTGCCGAGCGGAGCACGAGAGGTCGGTCTGACATGGCGTCCCCGTTGGAGGCCCACGTCAAGGAGTACGAGCAACTACGTCAAGAGATCCTTGCTCGCATCAACCTGGCGTACGCCCTCATCGCCCTCGACCTGACCGTCCTGGGCGCCGGACTGACGGTGTTCGACACGTTGCCCGACGTCGTCGCCGGACTCGCGGTCGCGTCGAGTTTCCTGTGGCTCATCTTCATCGACCACGCCGCGCAGGTGTACAAGCTGGCGGCGTACATCGCGCTGTGGCTGGCACCGGAGATCAGGACAGCCGCGCCAGGTTCGCTGCGCTGGGAGGAGTTCCTGCGCCAGGTCGACCAGGGTGGTGCAAAGACCGCCCACGCCCTGTTCGGACGGCAGGACGCTCCTCAGCCCGTCGGGTGGATCAAGTCCGGAGGCCCGAGCCCCTTCCTCGCTGCTCTGTTCGGCGGGTCGCCGCCCGTGCTCCTCGCCGCCTACGCGGCGTCGTCGGGGTTGTCCGGATCACTCGGGGAGCAGGCGGTACGGGGTGGGGTCCTCTTCGCGAGTCTGGGGTTCTGGCTGCTCGCGATGAGCCGTTACAGGTCCTTCCGCTGGACCGTCAAGTACATCAACGAGGCAATCGCCGAGAGCCGGGAGCGCCCAGGCGGCGGCACGTCCGACGTCTCCGCTCACCGGGCGGCGGCCGACGCTCCACACTCGACCAGTTCCCCCCGAGGGTCGTGAGGACTCGTGCCGATCCACCGGCTCCTCGGTTCACCGTCCTTCAGGGTCTCGGAGGAGGAGGCCGCGGCCACCGGCGTGCGGGTGACCCCCGTCCCCGGACGGGCGGGCTGCGCGGTGCTCAGCAGAGACGACGGCCGGGAGCACCACCTGTCGCTGACCGTGCCCACGGCCGGCGTGCTGCACCTCAGGGTCGACGGGCACGGCGGTGCTGTCCGCCACACCGCCGCTGTCACCGACGGGATCGACGAGCCTCCGATCGAGTTCCGCGCGGCGCCGGACGGCCTCACCTTCGCGTCGTGGGGCTACGAGGGCTTCTGGAGTGCAGACGGCGCGCAGTTCGCATGGGGCTCCCTGTCCGCCTCTGTGTTGCCGTGGCGGCACCACGCCCCCGGCCTCGCCCCCGCGCCCCGCGGTTGGGGTGAACTCATCCCGCGATGGACGACGCACGCTCACCTGCCACCGGGCGCGTCTGTCTTCGGAGGGGGCGCCAGCGCCCAGGGACCTGGCCTCCGCGGCCGGACGAGAGAGTGCGTCAACACGAACACCAGCGGGGTCGCTGGGGTCGACGCCGCGTACCTCAACGTGCCCCTGTTCTGGTCGACGACGGGCTGGGGGCTCTACATCGACACCGGGAGCCCGGTCATCGCGGATCTCGGTGACCGCCACAGTGAGATCGCAGCGCTCACCACGTATGACACCGAGCTCGACCTGTTCGTCCTCTCGGGGTCCCCTGCGGAGATGCTGGCCCAGTACGCCCGACTGACCGGCCTGCCGGTCCAGCCCCCCGGCTGGGCCCTGGGTGTCTGGACGAGCCGCGACTCGTACTTCTCGGCCAGCGAGGTGGCCGCGGTGCTCGATCGATACGAGGCGGAGGACTGCCCGGTCGACGTGGTGCACGTCGACGCGTGGCAGGAGGGCAATCTCTTCCTCGAGCAGAGCAGCAACTGGCAGCCGGACCGTGCCCGTTGGCCCTCCGGTTGGCACCGGAGGCTGGAGCGGTCCGACGTGCACCTCAGTCTCTGGACCAATCCGTTGCTGCGGCCCGACACCCCGGCCGGTGTGGACGCTGTCCGACGGAACATCGTCCTCCGAGCGGTCGACGGCCGGCCCGCGCAGTTGCCGGACGGGTCCTCCCGCCTCGTCCTGGACTTCAGCGCTCCAGGTGCAGCGGCATGGTGGGAGGACAAGATCGCCCTGCTGCTCACCGAGGGTGCCGAGGTGGTGAAGGCGGACTTCGGCGAGGACGTGCCCCTGGACGCCCGTCTCCACGATGGCGCGGCGGGATGGCAGGTGCGCAACAGCTACTCCAGGGACTACCAGGCCGCCACCCATGCCGCGCTGAGGGCACGGGCGGTCGACCATCCGGCGGCGGTGTTCTGTCGGTCGGGAACGGCCGGGTCGCAGCGCTTCGCCTTCCACTGGGTCGGCGACACACCGTCGTCCTGGATGGGCATGACGACGGCTCTGCGCGCATGCCTCTCGATGTCGTTGTCCGGTTGTGCGTTCGTCGGCTCCGATGTGGGGGGGTTCTGGGCTCCTGGCAGCATGGGACGATGCGCGCGAGCGTTCGCGTCGTTCGATCCGACCCTCCTCGAGGCCGACGTCGATCCCGAGCTCTACGTCCGCTGGGCACAGTGGGGCGCGCTGTCCCCGCTCATGCGCTTCCACGGCACGGGGAGGAGGGAACCCTGGGCCTACCCGCAGCCCTACGGTGACATCGCCGTCGACGCATGCCGCCTCCGCCGACGACTCGTGCCACACCTGGTCCGCTCTGCCCGGCAGGCGGCCGTCGGTGGCCCTCCCGTGATGCGGCCCATGGTGCTGGCCTTCCCTGACGAGCGGGACGCACGGCAGGCCGACCTGCAGTACCTCCTCGGGGACCGGCTGCTCGTCGCCCCGATCCTCGTGCCCGGCGGACACGTGGACGTGTGGGTCCCCAGCGGCAGGTGGTGGCCGCTGGTACCCGACGTCGGCGCCGTCGAGCTCATCGGGCCCGGTTGGCGTTCGCTGGAGCTGCCCTTGTCAGCGGTCCCCGCATGGATCCTCGTCCCGCCCGATCACGGAGGCGGGTCTGCTGACGAGACGAGGTCGAGGTTCTTCGAGGCGGCCGATCCCGACCCCGGGTGAAGGCGGGACGGCTGTCCCGGGTGGCGGGCGCCCTGCGACGACGGGGGCATGACCGGGCATCGGCGCCGGGCTCCGACCCGGGCACTGCCGGTCACCGGGAGAGCTCCCCGCGGTGTGGCGGGCTGCCGCGGACGGCAGTCGACGCCGGACCCCGCCCAGCGCGGGGAGGTGGGCCGAGACCTGGGGAGCTCATCCGCCGAGGCGACCGTCCCGGCGGATGGCCCCGGCCCCCGTCGACCGCGGGCGCCGCGGAGTCGCTCACGTCAGCTCGTGCAGCCGAGCCTCCACCTTGGCGATGACCGGTTCGACCACCCGGCGAGCCTGGAACAGCTTGAGCATGTCGTCCTGCGCCGAACGCGCATCGGCCCGCTTGCCCACCTCGACGGCGCAGGTGCTGTAGACGTCGGCCACGCGCTCGTACTGGATGTGGCCCAGGGCGTCGGCCGCCGCCTCGAACTGCTCCACGACAGGTGCCAGCTCCCGCTCCACGACGTCGGGCTCGGGGGCGAGCACCCGGACCTCGGCCGAGTCGGCGGTCAGCGCCTTGAAGGGCTGGGCCAGCGGGACGGTCCGCGCCGTCCTGAGGTAGAGCGACGCCGGGTGCTGGACGCCGAGGTCGCCGGCGACCTCGCCGAGCAGCTCGTTGACCTCGTCGATCGTGCGGGTGCCACCGATGGCGAGGACCCGCCCCACCGGGGCGGTGAACAGCCTCTCGGCCGCCCGACGGTCCCGGTCGGAGCGCGGTGGCCGCACGCTGAGGGTGGTGATCGCCGGCGCCGTCGAGCCGTCCCGGTTGACCCAGCAGGCCTCGATCCGGTAGCGGCCCGGCTCCTTGAACGGGAACCCGAACTGCCCCATCGTCAGGTTCACCGACTCGTAGCGGGACTCCTGCGGGGCCAGGACCTCCATCCGCGGCCGCGCGCAGGCGCGGTGGAACGGCAGGAAGGGACGCCGTTCGCCGGACGGGCCGGTGACCGCCAGCTCCACCGTGCCCTCGGCCGGGTCGAGGTTGGTGCGCGCCAGCACCGGCTCGTCCGCGACGTTGCGCAGCCGCAGCTCGCAGAACACGGACTCGCCGTACTCGACCGCGCCGGTCGGCAGGCGGAGCGCCAGCTGCAGCCGCGTGTCGAGCGTCCCCCGGCCGGCTCGCCCGTGGTTGTGGAACCACGCCTCGTTGCCCATCTGCACGAACCGCGCCGGGGCGTGGCGGAGGAAGAGGTTCTCTCCGTCGTCGAAGCGGAAGCGGAACCGGTCGTAGAACCAGGTGGCGTTCGACCCCGCGCCCGGACTGGCCTCGTCGGGGTAGTTCATCCAGGACAGCGACTGGGGCGCGTCGACGAGCGGCATCCAGGAGGGCGCGGGCCACGGGCCGCTGCCCGGCTCCGTCAGCACGGCCTGCTTCTGGAACGAGTGCGCGAGGTTGAACGCGTGCCCGGTCTCGTGCACCAGGTCGAAGAACAGCTCGCGCCGCGCCGCCTGCGCCGCGGGCGGGTTGGCCTGCGGGTAGGCACCGGCCTCGGTGTGGAAGTGCGGGCTGCGGGTGAACAGAGCGGTGCCCTGCCGGTCGACGCCGCCCGGCTCGTTGATGTCACCGTCGAACATGACGCCACCGAGGGTGTCACTGTCGGCGAGCTCGGCGTGGAAGACCCACATCTTCCACTGGGGCACGTTGGCGTAGGCGCTCCAGTGCGAGGCCATCGCGTCGTGGAGCTCCTGGTAGTTCCACCGCCCGTTGCCGCCTGCGGACGACGTGTCGATGGTGTTCGATCCGCTCGACCGGGTGATCCGGATGCCGGCGCGGGCGAAGGCACCTTCGAGGGTGAGGCTCTCCCGCGGCAGGTCGGCGGGGCGGTCGGGGTGCAGGTGGGTGTCGTAGGGCTCCGCGCCGACCGCGCCGTCCTCGACGTCGACCTCCACCTCGACGTCGCGGAACCACCGGGACACGTGACGGGCGCGGTAGGGGCCGAGCCTCGTTCCGGTGGCGGCCACGAAGACCACCTCCGCCACGGGTGCTGCCGCCGGCCAGTGCCGGAGCAGACCGATCTCGAGGCGGTTGACGGTCAGGGAACCCCAGGGCAGGACGAGGTCGGTCACCACGAGGTCGTGGCGGTGCAGGCCCGGGGTCTCCGCGGTGACCCGGCCGATGAAGTGGGCGGCTGGCCACGGCGCCGCGGCGCTGACGAGCACGTCCCCACTGACGACCCCCAGCGGGTCGGTGCCGTCGACGTCGACGTGCAGCGTGAACCGCGGCCGGCGCAGCTGCTGCCGGCTCTCGCCGTCGAGCGCGAGGTCGGTGAGCACCGGCTCGGTGTCGTCCTCGTGTCCAACGCGACCCGGGACGCCGCCGTTGAACACGTAGCGGCCCGACAACTGACGCAACGGTGGCCCGGCCGGTGACGACTCGAGCAGCCCGAGGTCCTCGAGCTCGGTGGATGCGGTCATGGCTGGTCCTCCCTGGTTGCCCAGCTCGGTGGCGATCGTGGCGACGTTCATGCGCAGGATCTCGGTGGCGAGTGCGACGTCGATGCGGTCGTCGGTGTCGGTGGCCGTGTGCACGGCCGCGTTGGCCCGGTCGGAGGCCTCGATGGTGAGGACGGCGGGCATGCCCGCCTCGAGGAAGGGCACGTGGTCGCTGGCGAACGGGTGCAGCGACGTCCGTACCGTCAGCCCGGTGTAGGTGGCGGCCGCCTCGGCCAGCCGGTCGATCAGGGATCGCGCCGGCGCGGAGCCCTCGAGCAGCACTCCCGGCTCCGCGGTGTTGCGGCAGCCGATCATGTCCATGTTCACGACCGCGGCGATGCGGGAGCGCTCAGCCGCGTCGAGCGAGTCGACGTAGGCGGTGCTGCCGTGCAGGCCCTGCTCCTCGCCGCCGAACAGGATCAGCCGCAGGTCGTGGGTCGCCGGGTGGTCCCGCAGGACGCGCGCGATCTCCAGGACCCCGGCGCTGCCGCTCGCGTTGTCGTCGGCTCCGGGCGCCGGCGCGGCGGGGCCTCCACGGGTGTTGACCGAGTCGAGGTGCGCGGTGGCCAACACGGCCCGCCGCGGCGCCGGGCCCGTCCCGTCGCGCTCCGCGAGGACCGAGACGGTCCCGCCGCCGCCCGGCAGCGGCACGGGGACCACGGCCGAGCGGTAGCCCAGGGCGTCGAGGCGGGCCC
Source organism: Geodermatophilus pulveris (assembly GCF_900188375.1). Classification (GTDB taxonomy): domain Bacteria; phylum Actinomycetota; class Actinomycetes; order Mycobacteriales; family Geodermatophilaceae; genus Geodermatophilus; species Geodermatophilus pulveris. The sequence goes on from NZ_FZOO01000002.1 coordinate 195,974, forward strand.
GCACCCAGCGGACCGCCTCAGCGAGGTGTGGGCTCGTCGAGTGCCGGGTGGGGAGGGCCGAGAGGGTCCGGATGTCGGCGGCGAGGGCGGCCGGCTGGACGCGTTGCACGAGGTCGGAGACCCATGGCAGCGGAGCAGACCGCGCGGCCGGTACCGCGGGCGGGGTGACGACCGCGGCGTCGACCGGCAGGGGCTGCACGCGGTAGCCGCAGGTACGGTCGAATCCGTCACGCAGGTCCGCGGCCACGTCTACGACCAGGTACCGGCCGGCGTCGAGCACCACCGGCACGTCCGGGTGGTCGTCGACGAACGAGCTGCCGACCTGGGTGACGAGTCGCAGCTCACCGGACGCCTGCTGCGCCCCGCCCTCGCCGAGCGCCCCGTCGGGTCCCCATGACAGCACGCGGTCGCCGAACGTCGTCCGGTGCACTCCGGAGCGCCCCGCAGGTGCTGGATCCACCGCTGCGGCACTGACCTGGTACTCCATGGCCTCCCCCGCTGGGGTCAGGTGTCGAGCAGGTGGGTGACGGCATCGCGCGCCGAGGACCGGGTGGCGGCGTCCAGCCGCACCGACCTCCCGCCCGCCGAGCACGTCAAGGTCGCCGCGGGTGTCTGGTCGAGGTACCTGCCGACCCACTCGCCGAGGTCGACGCCGGCGCCCCGGTCGTCGAGCGCGACGATGACGACCGGAGGGGATGTCGGTGCCATCCGGGCCTCCGGCCGGACGGCGGGTACCGGCACGAACACCGTCGCCCGGCCCTCCAACGCAACGGCGAGACCCGTGACGGCGCGCGTCAGGTCCTGTTCCGACGACTCGAGTACGACGAGGAGCTGGTCCATGGCCACCTGAGCGATCTGCGTGGTCACCGCAGGACGCGGTGTGCCACGGATGATCGCGGGGACCGCGTCACGGTCGCGTCACCGGTCGCACACCTCCGCCGGACCCACCGCCCGGACCCCGTGCCGCAGTGCCGACCGCGGTCGACGGTCCCACGGGTCGTGGTCGGCTGGGCCCGGACGGTGTCGATCCGCCCGGTGACGGGGCGGTGACGGCTCACCACCGAGGATCCGGGCGCGCCGGGTGAGGGGTGGTCGGACATGGACGTCAAGGTCGCAACGTTCAACCTGCTCAACCTGGCCCGTCCGGGGGAGCGCTTCTACCCCGACGAGAGGCCGTACTCGGCCGCCGAGTACGAGCAGAAGGCCACCTGGATCGCCGGCCAGCTGCGCCTCATGGACGCGGACCTGGTCGGCTTCCAGGAGGTCTTCCACGAGCAGGCCCTGCGCGACGTCTGCGACCGGTCCGTGCAGTCCGCCGAGGGCACCGTCGTGGCGCCCGGCGCCGACGGCGCCAGCGGTCCACGACTCGGCCTGGCCAGCCGGCTGCCTCTCGACGGTCCGGTCACGGCCATCACCGACTTCCCGCCCGGCACGGACGTCGCGGTCGACGGGGTCGGCCTGCCGGTCGGGACCTTCAGTCGTCCTGTCCTGCGGGCCCGGGTCGTCCTCGACCCGGCAGCGGGCACGACCGCGACGGTCTTCGTGGCCCACCTGAAGTCCAAGCGCCCGATCCGCGATCCGCAGTCACCCGAGCACGACCCGCGCGAGGAGGCCCTGGGCAAGGCCCGGGCGCTGATCCGTCGGGCCGCCGAGGCGGCGGCCCTACGCTTCCTCGTGCTCGAGGAGATCGTCGGCAACGCGCAACCGGCGATCGTGCTCGGCGACCTCAACGACGCCGCCCGCGCGGTCACCACCGACGTCATCACGGGCGACTCCCCCTCACGGTTCTGGCCCCGTGACCCCGAGGACCGGCAGGCCTACTGGGACCGGCTGCTCTACTCGGCACACGAGCTCACCGTCCGCCGGACCGGACGCGACGTCAGCTACACGCACATCTTCAACGGGCACTACGACAACCTCGACCACATCCTGGTGAGCCAGGAGTTCTACGAGCGCAATCCGCGACGCATCGCAGAGGTCCGCTACCTGCGCCACCTCAACGACCACCTGGTCGACAGCCAGCTCAGCAACGACCGCCGCGACCGGATCGCCTCCGATCACGCGCAGCTGGTCGCCGAGATCCACCTCCGCTGACGTCGATCGCACGATCGAGGGCGGGCGCAGCGTCGGGGTGGGGACGTACTGGACGATGAGGGCGTCGACGTCCTGAGCGGCCGCGATGACGTCCGCGGCGGTCCGGCACCGGGCGGTGAGCAGGTCGTGGCCGGCGGCGGCGAGGACGTCGGCCTCGATGTCGAGGGCCCCGTACTCGGCGTCGGTGACGAGCACCCGCATCACGGCCTCCTCAGCCGACGGGGACCGCCACGGCGCGCTCGGCCGCGGCCGCGGCGTCGAACGACGGCGGGACGGGGACCAGCGGCGGCCGCACGACCCCCATCGGGTGCCCGTGGCGCTGCTCGGCGATGCGCTTGAGCATCCCGGGGGCGACGAACTCCTTGGTCATCGCCCGAACCTGCTGGAGGTGGGCGGACAACGACGCGGCCTCCTCCGACCGGCCGCTGCGGACGTGCTCGTAGAGGGCGACGACCTGGTCGGGGACGATGTTGGCCAGCGCCGAGATCGAGCCGTGGGCGGTGAGCAGGCGGGCCGGCAGGTCGTCCTCGGTGCCGACGAGCACGCCCTTCCCCGCCGCGTGCACGGTCTCGGCGTAGCCGGCCTCGCCGCCGGAGTCCTTCACGCCCCACACGGGCAGGCTCGTCACGAGCTCCGCGGGGACGGGCACCGCGTACTTGGGGATGTGGTAGACGACGACGGGGTGCCGGGTGGCGGCCAGCACGCGCTCGTAGAAGACCCGCAGGCCGTCGGTCGGCACCGGCCGGAAGTAGTAGGGCGGCAGCACCATGACCGCCCGCACGGGCAGGTCCTCCAGCTCGGCCAGCAGGTCGAGGGTGTCGGGCAGGTTCCCCTCGACGACCGTCGGGACGACGTGCAACGCCCCCGCCACCGGGAGGAGGGCCTCGAGCACGGCCCGCTTCTCCCGCGTCGAGACGGAGGGGCCCTCGCCGTTCGTGCCGAACGGGATGACGCCGGTGACCCCGTGCTCGGCGAGCCACCCGACGTGGGCGAGATAGGAGTCGACGTCGATGCTGAAGCGCTCGTCGTCGCGGAAGGGCGTCACGTTGGCCACGTAGACGCCCTCGAGGACACCGGCGGGGTGGTTCGACTGCACCGTCATCTCCCGAGGTCGACGGTCCGGTCCAGGAACGCGGTCAGTTCACGGCGACTCGGCAGGCCCTCGTAGTCGCCCAGGTTCTGCACGCAGAAGGCCCCCATGGCGTTGGCCGTCCGCAGGCGGTCCGCCGGGTCGAGCCCCCACAGGGTGGCGGCGAGGTAGCCCGCGGCGAACGCGTCCCCCGCCCCGATGGGATCGAGCTGGCGGGCCGGGAAGCCGGGGGAGGTCAGCCGCTCGCCGTCCACCACCGCTGCACAGCCCCGCGCGCCGAGCTTCACGACGACGTCACCGGTCCCCGCGTCGGCGAGGCGCTCCAGGCAGGCCTCGTCGTCCCAGCCCCACAGGGCGCGGGCCTCCTCGTCCCCGACGAGCAGGACGTCGACGTGCGGCAGCAGGGCCTCGGTGGCGGCACGGGCGGCCGCGGGCTCCCACAGCCGGCTGCGGTAGTTGACGTCGAAGCTCACCCGCACGCCCGCCTCGCGGGCCGTCCGCGCCGCCCAGGTCAGGAACTCCCGGGACTCCGGGGACAGCGCCCCGGTGATGCCGGTGAGGTGCAGGAAGGCGGCGCCCTCGAGGACCGCCGGGTCGAAGGCGCCCGGCGCCAGGGTGGAGGCCGCCGACCCGCGGCGGTAGTAGTACACCCGCAGTGCGCCGGCGACCTCCTCACGCAGGTAGAGCCCGGTCGGCCGGTCCGGGACCCGACGCACGGCGCTGGTGTCCACGCCCTCGGCGCGCACCCGGTGCAGCACGAGTTCGCCGAGCTCGTCCTCGCCGAGGGCGCTCACCCAGCCGGCCGGGACGCCGAGGCGCGACAACCCGATGGCGACGTTGCTCTCCGCACCGCCGATCGAGAGGGTCACCGCGCCGGCGTGCCGCAACCGGCCGGGGGGCCGTGGGAACGATGAGCACCATCGTCTCCCCCGCGGTGACCACCCGCGGGACCGCGTCCGCCCCCGGTGCCGCCATCTCCCCCGGCTCACCCCCCGAGGAGGTTCTGGAACTGCTGGCTGAAGACGATCACGGACAGGATCCCGAAGAGCAGGAAGGCCCAGACCAGGGCGGCGGCCCGGCCGACGCCCGGGCGGATCTCCTCCGGCAGCGTCCGCCGGTTCACCAGCAGCAGCAGCGCCGAGTAGATGAACATCATCAGCCCGCCGGTGACCGCCGAGATGACCAGCAGCACCAGCGGCTGGCTCAGCCCGGACAGGATCACCACGACGCCGATCACGACCAGGCCCCACACCAGCGCGAAGTAGATCTTGCTCTCGTTCGCGTCCTTCAGGTAGGCGGTCTTGAGGACGTCGGCGCCGAGCCGGCTCGTGTAGTCGACGATGCCCAGGGCGGCGGCGAACAACGAGAACGCCCCGATGATCCAGAAGAAGGTGCCGAACCAGCCGCCGACGGTCTCGTTGAGCACCTCGCCCTCGACCTGGAGGAACGAGATGTCGCTGGCCAGGCCCTCCCGGCCGAACACGGTGGCGTAGGCGAGCAGCGAGGTGAACAGGATGGTCAGGAAGCTGATCAGCACGAACGTGGTCAGCTGCTCGATGTTGGCCAAGCGCCACCAGCGCCGCCACCGGCCCAGGTTCTCCGGGGTCGGCTCGAACGCGAAGCCGGTCGAGGGCGCGGCCTCCGGGTGCCCGGTCACCGGGCTGACGATCCGCGGGACGTACGCGCCCATGCCGAACCGCTTGTCCCGGATCCAGTTGCTCTGGCACAGGTTCTGCCCGCCACCGGCGCCGGCGAACGCCAGCGCGCCGAGCAGCAGGGCGAAGCCGAGCTCCTGGTGGGGCAGCCCCGCGTCGGTGACGATCTGCGGCACGTCCGCCCAGGCCGAGGCGCCGATCGCGGCCACCGCGGCGACGATGATGAGCAGCAGGACGGCCGCCACCTTGACCATCTCGATCTTCTCGAGCGCCTGGTAGACCACCGGGGCCATGGTCAGGATGACGCCGATCAGGAGCAGGATGCCGATCGCGATCGGCGCCACGCTGCCGCCGACGAGGTAGGTGATCAGGGTCGCCGAGCTCGTCGCCCAGCCCGGCCAGATGTTGGCGAAGTAGGCCATGATCGCGAATACCAGGCCCCAGTGTCGCCAGTACCGGCTGAAGCCGGTGAGCGCGGTCTCCCCCGTGGCGAGCGTGTAGCGCTCGATCTCCATGTTGAGGAAGTACTGGGTGGCCAGGCCCACGAAGGCCGCCCAGACGAACACCAGCCCCACCTGCGAGGCGATGTAGGGGTAGAGGATGAACTCGCCGCTGGCCATGCCGACGCCGGCGGCGATGATCCCCGGCCCGATGACGTGCCGGAAGTGGGACGGCGGCTCCGGCATGTCCCGGACCGACGGTGCGGCCAGGTGCTTGGTCGGGAACAGGTCCACCACCGAGGTGGGCCGACCTCCCGGACGGGTCGAGACCATCACGCCCCCTGTGTGAGCTGCGTCACTGCAGGCTCCGTACCCTGCTGCACGTCCCGGGGCAGGGGCAACCCCGGGTCGCGCGACCGCGATCAGACCGAGACGTTCGGGTACTCGCCCGCGCCGTGCGGTGCGAAGGCGACGTGCCGCTCGGCGAGGTCCTCGCTGCGCCGCACGCCGAGCAGCTGCATGGAGCGCTGGTACTCCTGGGCGAGGATCTCGTAGGCGCGCAGGACGCCGTCCCGACCGCCGGCCATGAGCCCGTAGAGGTAGGCCCGGCCGATCATCACGGCGTCCGCGCCGAGGGCTCGCGCGGCCACGACGTCCTGACCGTGCAGGACGCCACCGTCGATGAGCACGGTGGCCTGCCGGCCCACGGCCGCGCGGATGGCAGGGAGCACGTCCAGGGTCGCGGCCGAGCGGTCGAGCTGGCGCCCGCCGTGGTTGGACACGACCACGCCGTCGGCCCCGCGCTCCACGATCTCGGCGGCCGAGGCGGGCGTCGTCACGCCCTTGACCAGGAGGTTGCCCCGCCACCGCCGGCGCAGCCAGTCCAGGGCGGTCAGGCCCAGGCCCGGGTCGAACACCATGCTCGCCACCTCGCCCGGCGTCGGGTTGCCCGGCACGTCGGCGAGCGAGGCGAACGTCAGCCCGCCGGTGGTCAGCTTGTTGAACCACCACACCGGGAAGCGCGACATGTCGAGCACGGTCCTGGCCGTCAGCGTCGGCGGGATGGTGAGGCCGTTGACGACGTCCCGGTAGCGCATCCCGGAGACCGTGGTGTCCACGGTCAGCACGAGCGTCGAGTAGCCCGCCGCCTCTGCTCGTGACAGGAGGTCCTCGTTCACCGCGGGGTCGGCGGTGAAGTACAACTGGAACCACAGGTCACCGCCCGGCGCCGCGGCCCGCACGTCCTCGATCGAGGTGGAGCCCACCGTGGACAGGGCGTAGGGGACGCCGACGTGCTCGGCCACGCCGGCCACGGCCGCCTCCCCGTGGTGGTGCATCATCCGGGTGTAGCCGGTGGGGGCGAAGACCAGCGGCATCGCGACGCGCGACCCGAACAGCTCGACGCTCGTGTCGGGGTCGGCGACCGGGCGCAGCGCATCCGGGAGGAACGTGACCCGCCGGTAGGCGGCGACGTTGCGCGCCGCGGTGATCTCCTCCTCGGCGGCGCCGTCCACGTAGTCGAAGACCGCGCGGGGGGTCGTGCGCCTGGCCGCCGCACGGAGGTCGCGGACGGTGAGCGCGTGCTCCAGGCGTCGAGCCGTCCGGCCGAGCCGCGGCCTCCGGAACTGCACGACCTCGCGGAGCTCGGACCACCTGGGCACCTGCCGAGCGGTCGGGACGGGTCCGAGCGGCGCCTTGCTCGCCATCTTCTCGCCTCCCTGCGTACCGGACGCCCGCGACCAGCCGCCGGATCGCGGCGTCGTCCAGGGTCGCAGGGTCCACGGGGGCGCGCTCGTCGCCCGCCGGACCCACAATCGCGCCGGAGGCTGAGCCGTCACGGTGGACGGCCCGGCTCCGACCGGCGATGGGAGGGTCCGGTGGACGACGTGGCGCCCGGGCGACGGCTGCGCAGCCAGGCGTGGTTCGACAACCCGCAGAACCCCGGGATGACGGCGCTCTACGTCGAGCGGTACCTGAACTGGGGGCTGACCCGGGAGGAACTGCAGTCGAGCCGACCGGTCATCGGCATCGCGCAGACCGGCTCGGACCTCGCCCCGTGCAACCGGCACCACCTGGTACTGGCCGAGCGGGTGCGTGAGGGCATCAGGGACTCGGGCGGACTGGCCCTCGAGTTCCCGGTGCACCCGATCCAGGAGACCGGGCGGCGCCCGACGGCGGCCCTCGACCGGAACCTCGCCTACCTCGGGCTGGTCGAGGTGCTGCACGGCTACCCGCTGGACGGCGTCGTGCTGACGACCGGCTGCGACAAGACGACCCCCGCCTGCCTGATGGCCGCGGCCACCGTGGACATCCCGGCGATCGTGCTGTCCGGGGGGCCGATGCTCAACGGCTGGTTCAACGGTGAGCGGACCGGCTCGGGGACCATCGTCTGGAAGGCCCGCGAGATGCTGGCCGCGGGCGAGATCGACGAGGCGGGTTTCGTCGACCTCGTCGCATCGTCGGCCCCCTCCCCCGGCCACTGCAACACGATGGGGACGGCGTCGACCATGAACGCCGTCGCCGAGGTCCTCGGCATGAGCCTGCCCGGCTCCGCCGCCATCCCCGCTCCGCACCGAGACCGCGGCCGGGTGGCGTACCTGACCGGCCGGCGGATCGTGGAGATGGTGCGCGAGGACCTCAGGCCGTCGGACGTCCTGACCCGGGAGGCGTTCGAGAACGCGATCGTCGTGACCTCCGCCATCGGGGGCTCCACCAACGCGCCGATCCACGTGAATGCCATCGCGCAGCACGTCGGCGTCCCGCTGGACGTGGCGGACTGGCAGGACCTGGGGCTGACCGTCCCACTCATCGTGGACCTCCAGCCGGCCGGCAGGTACCTCGGTGAGGAGTTCCACCGGGCCGGTGGCGTGCCCGCCGTCGTGCACGAGCTGATGGCGCACGGGCTGATCCACGAGGACGCCCGCACCGTCAACGGCCGGACGATCGGGGAGAACTGCCGGGCCAGCGCGGCGACCGACCGCGACGTCATCCGCAGCTTCGACCAGGCGCTGCTGCCCGACGCCGGCTTCCTCGTCCTGCGCGGCAACCTGTTCGACAGCGCGATCATGAAGACCAGCGTCATCTCCCCGGAGTTCCGGGAGCGCTACCTGTCCGACCCCGAGCACCCGGGCGTGCTCGAGGGCCGCGCCGTGGTCTTCGACGGCCCGGAGGACTACCACGCCCGCATCGACGACCCGGCGCTCGACATCGACGAGACGTGCCTGCTGTTCATCCGCGGGGTCGGCCCGCTGGGATACCCGGGCGCCGCCGAGGTCGTCAACATGCAGCCACCGGCGGCGCTGATCAGGCGAGGTGTGCACGCGCTGCCCTGCATCGGGGACGGCCGCCAGTCCGGGACGTCGGGGTCGCCGTCGATCCTCAACGCCTCGCCCGAGGCCGCGGCCGGCGGCGGACTGGCGCTGCTGCAGACGGGCGACGTCGTCCGGATCGACCTCGTCGCCGGCCGGGCCGACGTCCTGCTCCCCGACGAGCAGCTGATCGAGCGCCGGCGCCGGCTGGAGGAGTCCGGCGGGTATCCCGTGCCGGCCTCGCAGACGCCGTGGCAGGAGATCCAACGCTCGCTGGTCACCCAGTTGTGCGACGGCATGGTCCTCCGCCCGGCGGTGGGCTACCAGCGCGTCGCGCAGACCACGGGCGTCCCGCGCGACAACCACTGAGGCCCGTCGCGGCGCTCCTCCTGGTCAGTGGCCGGGCGAGGTCGTCGGCGAGGCCCGTCGCACCAGCGCCACCGCGTCGGTGGTGAGTCGGCGGACGGCCTCGAAGTCACGGGCGGCCACGCGGTCGCGAGGGACCATCCACGAGCCGCCGACCGCCACGACGGCATCGATGCGCAGGTACCCCTCGAGGTTCGCGGGGCCGACGCCGCCGGTGGGGATGAAGCGAACGTCGCCGAAGGGCGCGGCGAGGGCGGCGATCGCCGGTGCCCCGCCGGACGTGCCGGCGGGGAAGAACTTGACGGTCGTGAGGCCGAGCTCCAGAGCCGCCTGGACCTCGGTCGCCGTGACGGCACCGGGCAGCGCGAGGACGCCGTGCTCGGCACAGCGCTCGACGACGGCGCGGCTCAGGCCGGGCGAGACGACGTAGCCGGCGCCGGCGGCGACCGCCTGGTCCACCTGGGCAGGAGTCAGGACGGTCCCCGCGCCGAGGAGGATGTCCCCGCGATCGGACATGGCGCGGATCGCGTCCGGAGCGGCCGGGGTGCGGAAGGTGACCTCGGCGACCGGCAGGCCCCCGGCGACGAGTGCGCCGGCCAGGGCATCGGCGTCGCGGGCGTCGTCGAGCACGACGACGGGGACGAGTCGGGCGCTGCGCAGGGCTGACGCGATGTCCATGACGGTTCCCTCCTGGTCTGCGGCGGTGCACGACGTCGTGCGGCTCCCGGCCTTCCGGCACCGCCAGCTTGGCGGAGAGGAGGTCGTCGGCGCCCACCCGACCGCGTGCGGTGCGCGCTCGAGCTCGGCGCCGGCGAGGCGCCCCTCCGCCGGGGCCGCGACGAGCGCGGGCCCGTCGACGGTCGAGCCGCGGCCGACGTCGACCCCCCGGCCCGGCCGCTCTGTGCCGCGATCGCTGCTGCAGCGGCCGATGCGGCCGGCGTCCTGACCCATGACTGGTGAACGCACCGTCCCGTCCCGCTTGCCGGGGCCATGTCTCCCCCGGCACACTCCGAGTCTCACGGGGACACCGGACGAGGGACGGATGGTGACCGTGTCCGACGACCTCGCCTACGCGACCGCCACCGAACTGGCCGCCCGCATCCGGCGTCGCGACCTGTCCCCCGTCGAGCTCCTCGACGCGGTCATCGACCGGATCGAGACGCGTGACCCCAGCCTCAACGCGGTCGTCTACACCGCCTTCGACGAGGCCCGCGACCGAGCGCGGCAGGCCGAGGACGCCCTGGTGTCCGGCGCCGCGCTGGGTCCGCTGCACGGGGTGCCGACCGCGATCAAGGACCTATTCGACTTCAAGCCGGGATGGCCGGCCACGTTCGGCGGGATCCGCGCGATGAAGGACTTCAGCGTACCCGCGTACTGCACGTACGGGGAGCGGATGGAGGCGGCGGGCGCCATCCTCGTCGGCAAGACCAACAGCCCGGTCATGGGTTTCCGCGGCACGTGCGACAACTACCTGTTCGGGCCGTCCCGCAATCCCTTCGACACCACGAAGAACACCGGCGGCTCCTCCGGCGGCAGCGCCGCCGCGGTCGCGGACGGGCTGCTTCCCCTCGCCGAGGGCACGGACGGCGGCGGCTCCATCCGCATCCCGGCCGCGTGGTGCGGTGTGTACGGCTACAAGGCCTCGTTCGGCCGCGTGCCGTACACCGGGCGGCCGAACGCCTTCGGGTCCCTCAACCCCTTCCTGTTCGAGGGCCCGCTGACGCGCACGGTGGACGACGCTGCGCTCGCGCTCGACGTGCTCGCCGGTTACGACGACCGCGACCCGTTCGCCCTGGACGACCCGACCACCTTCGCGGGAGCCACGCGCCGCTCGATCAGCGGCTGGCGGATCGCCTACAGCCCCGACTTCGGCGTCTACCCCGTCGACCGCCGGGTCGCCGCCGTCGTGCGGCAGGCCGTGCGTGCCTTCGAGGAAGCCGGTGCCACCGTGGAGGAGGTCGACCTGACGTTCGACTACGACCAGCGCGAGCTGAGCGACCTGTGGTGCCGGTTGATCATGCCCCTCAACATCGAGGGGCTCGAGGGGCTCAAGTCACAGGGTGTCGACCTGCTCGGCGGACACCGCGAGGACTTCCCGCCGGAGTACCTGCGCTGGATCGACGAGGGCTACCGGCTCAGCGCCCTCGACGTGCTGAGCGACCAGCGCATGCGCACCCACGTCCACGACCGGATCCAGCAGGTGATGCGCAGCCACGACGTGCTCGTGACGCCGACGCTGGCCGCGTTGCCCGTGGACAACGCCGAGGACGGCAACACGGTCGGGCCGCGGAGCATCGAGGGCGTGGAGGTCGACCCGCTCATCGGCTGGTGCCTCACCTACGTCGTCAACTTCTCCGGACATCCGGCTGCCTCCGTCCCGGCCGGCGACGTCGACGGGCTGCCGGTCGGCATGCAGCTGATCGGCCGGCGCTACGGCGACGCCGACGTGCTCGCCGCGAGCGCGGCATACGAACGACTCCGCCCCTGGCACGACGCCTATGCCAGGTGTGCCGACCGCGCCCTCGGCTGACCTGCGGGTGAGTGCTCAGCCGGCCGACTCCCCGGACACCGGTGGGGTCACGGGCCGGTCGCGCCTCCGCACGACCACCGGCTCGACGGCAGCACGGCCGCCTACCGTGCGGTCATGGCCCCCGTCGCCCGCACCGCCGTCCGCCTCCTGCTCGGCGCGGCGATGGTGGGCGCCGGCGTCCTCCACCTCACCACCCAGCGGGAGCAGTTCCGGGCCCAGGTGCCCGGGTGGTTCCCCGTCGACGAGGACCTGACGGTGCTCGTGTCAGGCGTCGTCGAGATCGCCCTGGGCGTGGCCTTCGTCGCGCTGCCGCGGAGGAGACGGCTCGTCGGGGCGCTGCTGGCGGCGTTCTTCGTGGTGGTCTTCCCGGGCAACGTCGCCCAGTACGTGGAGGGCACCGACGCCTTCGGGCTCGACACCGACGGGGAGCGACTCGTCCGGCTGTTCCTCCAGCCCGTGCTCGTGCTCCTGGCGCTGTTCGGCGGCGGCTGGTTGCAGCGCACCCGGCGACGCTGAGATCCGCCACCGCCACCCGCGGCCCTCAGCCGCCCGCCGCCCGTACGGCCTCCTCGCCTCCAGCGCGTCGGCGATGATCGGCCGCTGCGTGAGGCAGTCGCGCCGCGACCGCGACGACGAGGAGAACGAACAGCCACCGCAGGGTCGCTGGCGAGATCCGCCGCAGCAGTCGTCTGCCGATCACCGCACCGCTGAACTCACGCTGTCGGTGCTCTGCGCCGGCACGTCGACGGCGAGGCTCCCTGCACCCCTGTGGTGCACGACCCCGGTCGCTCTGACGCAGAAGACGTCGGGCAGCGTGACGGCCCTCGAGCGCGAGCGTGGTGCCGGCGTGATCGAACCGCGCGTACCCGCTGGAGCCTGGTGGTCCGCCAGGCCGGGACCGGTGGACCTGGCAGCCCGGCAGCGCCAAGGTGGCCCCATGCGCGTGGAGCGGACGACGTGCTGCGTGGTCGGCGGAGGGCCGGCGGGGATGATGGCCGGCCTGCTGCTGGCGCGCTCGGGCGTGGACGTCACCGTGCTGGAGAAGCACGAGGACTTCTTCCGTGACTTCCGTGGCGACACGATCCACCCGGCAACGCTCCGGATCCTCGCGGAGCTGGGCATCGCCGAGGAGTTCCTCGACCTGCCACACACCCGGATGCCGCGAGTCTCCATGGAGACGGCCTCCGGACCGTTGACCATCGCGGAGTTCAGCCGGTTGCGGCCGTACGGGTTCATCGCCTTCCTGCCGCAGTGGGACTTCCTCGACTTCCTCTACGACCGGGCGCGGGCCCACCCGACGTTCCGCCTCATCCGGCAGGCTGAGGTCACGGAACTGGTCCTCGATGGCGGGCGGATCGCCGGCGTGCGAGCCGAGACGGTGGAGGGGCCGCTCGAGGTCCGCGCTGACCTCGTCCTCGCCGCAGACGGGCGCGATTCCGTCGTCCGCGAGCGCGCGGGTCTCGCGGTGATCCCGAAGTCACCACCGATCGACGTCCTCTGGTTCCGGCTGTCCCGAGCGGCTGACGAAGAGGTCCCGTTCTTCCGGAGCGAGGGCGACGGCGTTCTCGTCTCGATCAACCGGGGCACGTACTGGCAGCTCGCCTACGTCATCCCGCACCAGGGCTTCGACCGGGTCCAGGAGCGCGGGCTGCCGACCTTCCGTTCGGCCATCGCCGCCCTGGTGCCGACGTTCGCCGACCGGCTCGAGGGCGTCACGACCTGGGAGCAGGTCAAACTGCTCAGCGTGCGGGTCGACCGGTTGCGCACGTGGTGGCGCCCGGGCCTGCTGTGCATCGGGGACGCAGCGCACGCCATGTCACCTGCGGGCGGCGTCGGCATCAACCTCGCCATCCAGGACGCCGTCGCCGCCGCCAACGTCCTGGCACCTGCCCTCCGCGCCGGTGGTGTGACGACCGGCGCCCTGCGGGCCGTCCAGCGGCGGAGGGAACTGCCCACCCGCATCACCCAGGCGTTCCAGATCCGGGTGGTCGGCAATCTCTATCCGCGATCAGGAGGGACGGATGCCGACCGGCCGGATCCGCTCCCGATCCGCCTCATCCGCCGGCTGCCCGCACTGAGACACCTGACCGGACGGTTCATCGGCATGGGTGTCCGGCCGGAGCACGTGCACACCGCTGTGGGAACGCCGGTCGGCTGATCCCGCGACGTGCAGCCTCACGCCTGTCCCCGGGACGGCCGTGCGGCGGGCTTGCTGTCTGACCGGAGGCCCAGGACGAGCGCATCGCTCCGCGCCGTACCGCATGCGGCGTGGAGGCCTCGCTCGCGCTCGGCCTGCGGTCATCGCGAAGCCGGGGCAGCCGTGTGCGTGTGGCGTGTCGCCCCCCGGACACCGAGTGGAACCCCCGAGGCTGCGGCCGGCGGGGCTCCTGTCGCTCCCGGCCCGCGCGCTGGTGTCCCGCTCCGTGGCCGCCCGGCACCTGTCGGCAGAGGGTCTAACGTTCCTCGGCGTGACCGACCAGCTCGACGCCGACGACGTGCCCGGCGCCCTCGCCGAGCTCACCGGGTACCAGCTGTGGGAGCGCACCCGCCGGGCCCAGCACGAACTGACCGCGGCGTACGAGCACCTGGTCGAGGCCGCACCCGCGCGGGCCCGGGCCGCCGTGGCCCCGGACTTCTTGCGGCGGGTGCGCCACCTGCTGGCGCTGCGACTCGTGGCGGTGGTCCGGGATCGGCGCCGCGCCTTTCCGCAGTCGGCCCCGGTGGCCGGCGGCGTAGGCGTCGCCGCACTGTGGGCGGAGGTGTTCTGGGCGGCGCGGGCACGGTCGGAGGACGATGGGCCCGGTGTGCTCGAGGCGACCGACGCGTCGATCCGTGGGCTGTTGACCCTGCAGCCGTCCGACCTGACCGACCCGGGCGCGGTGCAGTCCTGGTGGGACCGGTTGGCGCTGGTGGAGGAGACCTTCGGGGGCCTGGAGGTGGAGGCCCAGGTGACGCTGGACGGGCTGCGGGAAGCGCAGTGACCGGCCCGCGTCGTGTCAGGCCGCCGCGTCCGAGCGCCCCTCCGCTCGCGCACCGGTCCGGGTGACCCGGATCGTCTGCGGGCTGCGCGCCCGCCTCGTCGGCACCTCCTCGCCCAGGTCGACCAGCCGCTCGACCGCGGCGTCCTTGTCCACCTGGGTGCGCAGGCTGCCCCCCGACCACTCGCAGTGCAGATCGTCCGCCGGCCCGGACCGGCCACGCAGCCGTTCCCGCGCGTACTCCTTGTTCCGCCGGGCCTCGCTCTCGGCCGCCCGCCAGGTGTCGTAGTCGTGCACGGCCTGGACATAGTCCTGGTCGGTGACCGTCAGGCGGGACTGGCGGGAGACGTCGCCCTCCGTCTCCGCTTCGACCGGTGGCCCCCAGCACAGGTCGAGGAACGGGCACCAGTCGCACATGCCGTCCACGCCGGGCCCGAAACCGTCGCGCGGAACAGCCTCGGGCCCGTTTGCGTCGACGGTCGCGTAGACGTCCGAGAGCCACATGATGGCCTCCGCGGCCAGGGCCGGGTCGTGGTCGGCCTCGAACACGACGTCCTCGCCCGAGTCGCGGGACAGGTACCGGATCCGCAGCCCCTCGACGTCCTGGCCGACCCCGGGCGGGAGCCGCCGGTCGGACGTCTGCCCGGTGCGCAGCAGCCAGGCGTAGACGGCGACCTGGAACCAGTGCTTGGTCGGCACCCCCCGCGTGAGCACCCGCTCGAAGCCGAACCGGGACGCGGTCTTGAGGTCCTCGACCACCGGGGCGTGCCACCAGTCGCACCGACCCTTGACCTGGTCGCCTCTGAGCCCGACCTCGGTCAGTCCGCCGTACTGACGGCGGAGGGTGCGCAACACCCCGCGGTGCAGCTCCGTCCCGAGGAACGCCTGCAGCCCGGTCCGGGTGTTGGTGGGCCGGCGCCGGGCGACCCGGTAGGCCGCCCGACGCCGGCACTCCCCGAGCTCCGAGGCGCCGATCATCCGCTGCCGGGAGCGTGCCCGCCGGCGGTCGAGCTCGCGGACCGCCGCCGCGAGGCTGGGCGCGGCGCGCCGCTCGGCCGCGCTGGGGCGGGCAGGCAGGACCGCGGTCATGCCGAGATGTCCTGCTGCCCGACCGACCGCCCGGACCGCTGGATGGCGATCACCTCGCGGACCAGCGCGGTCAGCCGCTTGGTCGCCACGTGCTCGGTCGGCCGGCCGAACCGCTCGGCGATCTGCTCGTCGGTCACGCCGAGGCTCTCCAGGCTGGCCAGCACGCCCTTGCGCGCGGCGGTGAGCCGGCGCTCGTGCGCGTCGTCCGGGGTCGGCGAGGCCGCCAGCAGCGGGTTGCCCGTCGGCAGGTCCTCCTGGGGGCGCGCCGCGGCCGCGGCGGCCCGGGCGGCCTCGACCACCGCGGCGGGCGTCGTAGGCGCCGGCGGCGCCGCCGGCGCCCGGCGGCGTCCGGCCGGGTGAGCGTCCACCGCCGCCTCGAGGAACTCCTGGTGCCGCGCCTGGATCAGCTCGGCGACGGTGTACGTACCGCCGGGGGCCGGGACGTCGACCTGCAGCAGCCCGGCACGGTTGGCCTGGCCCCAGACCTCGCGGAGGTCGTCGTCGTCCGCGGCGTCCTGGATCCGGGCGACCAGGTCGGCGGCATCGGGCTCGCTCGCCGTACGGATCCGGGCCTCCTGCTCCCGCTCGTGCTCGAGCAGCCCTCCGCCGTGGAAGGGGACGAGGTCGCGGACGTGCGCAGTGCCCGGATCGCACTTCAGGGCGTCGAAGACCAGCCACTCGAGCAGCCGGCCGTCCGCCCTCTGGTCGGTGACCTCCTGGGCGGGGTCGGTGTTCGGCTTGATGCCGACGTGGACGCTGCGCGCGCCGACGATCAGCGGCCGCCGGCCGCGACGCAGCCGCACCCACAGGCTGGCCGCGTAGGGGAACTCCCGGTGCGTTTGCACCGACCAGGTCTTCTGCCCCTCGATCGGGCGGCCGTTGGTGTCGACCTCGGTGACCTCCTTGCCACGGGCGGTCACCACGACGATGCCCGGGAAGGTGAGCAGCTCGGTCTGCAGCTTGCGCCAGCGGGTGCCGGCGTCGTTCCAGAGGTTCTGGCTGATGGTGATCTCGGCGTTCGGGTCGCGCTTGAGCAGCTCGCGGTTGCGCGTGGACTGGGCGGCGCGGGCGCTCGCCCAGTCCTTGAGCCCGTCCCAGATCGCCGAGCCGGTGTCGATGGCGAGGACCACCGGCGGCTCGCCGGCGTCGGCCGCGCGGCGCGCCTCGGCCTTGACCGCCTGGACGGCGGCCAGCACCTGACCGTAGGAGCCGTCGTGCTCGACCAGCTCGTAGGTGGCGCCGGGGATGGCGCCGTACTCGTCGCCGGCGCCCTCGTTCAGGTCGATCCAGTACAGGGCGCCGATCCGGTCGCTGGTGCTGAACTGGGCGAGAGCCCAGCTCTTCCCGGCCTTCTCCTCACCCTCGAGGAGGATGCAGGGCCACGGGACGCGGCCGGTGGGCTTGCGGGTCTTGAGGCCATCCATGGCCATGATGTGCTCC
Organism: Geodermatophilus pulveris; assembly: GCF_900188375.1. Taxonomy (GTDB): domain Bacteria; phylum Actinomycetota; class Actinomycetes; order Mycobacteriales; family Geodermatophilaceae; genus Geodermatophilus; species Geodermatophilus pulveris. Next base: position 212,964 of record NZ_FZOO01000002.1, read on the forward strand.
TTGCCGACATGGGGAAGATGTCGACCCGAAAGCTACGAGCGGGCTCTGACACAAACCGACGCTCGCCACAAGCACATCCGCGGGCGACGTCGACGTCGCAGGTCAGGCGGCAGGCTCCGCGTGTCGGCGTTCGCTCTGGGCGCAATCGACCGGGATCCGTGGCCCGCCGCGGAGCCGCCGGGCGAGACCGGTGTGCCGGCGACCGGACCCGGTGGCGCGCACGGCCTGGGTCAGCGCCCTCGACGAGCCGACGAGGACGACGAGCTGCTTGGCGCGGGTGACGGCGGTGTAGAGCAGGTTGCGCTGCAGCATCATCCAGGCGCTGGTGGTCAGCGGGACGACGACGCACGGGTACTCGCTGCCCTGCGAGCGGTGCACGGTGACGGCGTAGGCGTGCACCAGCTCGTCGAGCTCGCCGAAGTCGTACTCGATGGTCTCGTCCTCATCGGTGACGACGGTGACGGTCTGCTGGACCGCGTCGATGGCGGTGACGACACCTTGAGTGCCGTTGAAGACCCCGTTCGTCCCCTTGTCGTAGTCGTTGCGGACCTGGCTGACCTTGTCCCCGACGCGGAACACCCGTCCGCCGAAGCGCTTCTCCGCACGGTCGGGCCGGGCGGGGGTGAGCGCCTCCTGCAGCAGCTCGTTCAGGGCGGCGGCCCCGGCCGGCCCGCGGTGCACGGGCGTCAGCACCTGGACGTCGCGCCGCGGGTCCAGGCCGAACCGGGCCGGGATCCGGCGGACGACCACGTCGACGGTGAGCCGCGCGGCCTCCTCGGCGTCCTCGGTGCCGAACAGGAAGAAGTCCTCCAGGCCGCGGACCTGGGGCGGGCTGCCGGCGTTGATCCGGTGGGCGTTGGTCACCACCCCCGACCGGCTGGCCTGCCGGAACACCTGTGTCAGGCGTACGTGCGGGACCGGGCTGCCGTCGGCCAGCACGTCGCGGAGCACCTCGCCCGCGCCGACCGAGGGCAGCTGGTCGACGTCACCGACCAGCAGCAGGTGCGCTCCGGGAGGGACGGCCCGCACCAGCTTGTTGGCCAGCAGCAGGTCCAGCATCGACGACTCGTCGACGACGACCAGGTCGGCCGGCAACGGCCGTTCCCGGTCGAACCCGGCGTCGCCGCCCGGTCGCAGCTGCAGCAGCCGGTGGACGGTCACCGCCTCGACCCCGGTCAGCTCGGTGAGCCGCTTCGCCGCCCGGCCCGTTGGGGCGGCGAGGACCACCCGGGCGCCCGTGGCCGCCGCCAGCGTGACGATCGAGCGGATCGTGAAGCTCTTCCCGCACCCGGGGCCACCGGTGAGGACGGCGACCTTCTCGGTCAGGGCCAGGCGCACCGCCTCGCGCTGACCGGGTGCCAGCTCCACCCCGGTGCGCCGGTGCAGCGAGGACAGCGCGGCGTCCCAGTCCTCGTCGGCGAAGGCGGGCATCCGGTCGTCGTCGGCGGTCGCCAGCCTCCGCAGGGCCGCGGCCAGAGCGACCTCGGCCCGGTGGAAGGGCACGAGGTAGTAGGCCACCGTGGGCGGCTCGCCGTCGGTACCAGGGAACTCCTCGCGGACGACGTTGGCGTCGGCGACCAGCAGGGCGAGGCAGTGACCGACCAGGACGGCGGGGACCTGCAGCATCTGGACCGCCCGCGCCACCAGGTCGCTCTCGGGCAGGAAGCAGTGACCCTGCCCGGTGGCCTCGGAGAGCACGTGCTGCAGTCCGGCCTCGACGCGCTCCGTGCTGTCGTGCGGGATGCCGACCGCGGCCGCGATCGTGTCCGCCGTCCTGAACCCGATGCCCCAGACCTCGGCGGCCAGCCGGTAGGGCTCCTCCCGGACCACGCGGACCGAGGCGTCGCCGTACTGCTTGAAGATGCGCACGGCCAAGGAGGTGGACACGCCCATCCCCTGCAGGACGACCATGACCTCCTTGACCGCCCGCTGCTCCTCCCAGGCCGCGGTGATGAGGCGCGTGCGCTTGGGCCCGAGGCTGGGCACCTCCGCCAGCCGCCGTGGCTCCTCGTCGATGACCCGCAGCGCGTCGGCGCCGAAGTGCTCGACGATCCGCTCGGCCAGCTTGGGCCCGATGCCCTTCACCAGACCGGAGCCCAGGTAGCGGCGGATGCCCTGCGCCGTGGCCGGCAGCACCGTGGTGTAGTCCTCGACCAGGAACTGCCGGCCGAACTGGGGGTGCGCTCCCCACCGTCCCCGCAGCCGCAGGGTCTCCCCCGGATGCGCGCCCAGCAGGGAGCCGACGACGGTGACCAGGTCCCCGCCGCGCCCGGTGTCGACCCGGGCCACGGTGTAGCCGGTCTGCGGGTTGGCGAACGTGACCCGCTCGAGCGTCGCCTCGAGCACCGCCGCCGTCCGCGCCTCCGCCACCGCCGTCCCCTCGCTCCCCCGGTCCGTCCCCCCGATGGTCACATGGCCCGGGGACAGCCTGGTGAGGCCGGAACTGTCAGCGGGTCCGCCTAGCCTCCGGGTGCTCAACTGAGCGATGCACCGACAACACGGAGGACCGGATCATGGCCGGCGACACTGTCATCACCGTCATCGGGAACCTGACCAGCGACCCCGAGCTGCGCTGGACGCCGTCCGGCGCGGCGGTCGCGAACTTCACCATCGCCTCGACCCCGCGCAGCCTGGACCGCGAGACCCAGGAGTGGAAGGACGGCGAGGCGCTCTTCCTGCGCTGCAGCGTGTGGCGCGAGGCCGCGGAGAACGTCGCCGAGTCACTTGCCCGGGGGGCACGGGTGATGGCGCAGGGCCGCCTCAAGCAGCGCTCCTTCGAGACCAAGGAGGGCGAGAAGCGCACCGTCGTCGAGTTGGAGGTCGACGAGATCGGCCCGTCGCTCCGCTACGCGACGGCGACCGTCTCCAGGGGCGCCCGTTCGGGGTCGCAGGGTTCCGGCCGGGGAACGGGCGGCGCGCCCGGCCCCGGCACCGTGCGGGCCGCGAACGGGCGGGGCGGCTCCCCGGATCCCTGGGCGACTCCGGTCGGGGTCGCCGCTGAGGAGCCGCCCTTCTGAGCCGCCCGCGGCCGTGCCGAGCACCGCCCCGGCCGTCGACTCCCATGACGACCCGGTCGACCACGGAAGGCGCACCGGTCCCAGCTCCGACCAGCCCGCCACGTCCGCTCCTCAGCTCCGGGCGTAGCCGAGTGCCACGACGCGGCGACGTCCTCGTGATGCCTCCGTGACGACGGGTGGACGATCATGCAGTGACGGGGACCTCCAGCCCGGCAACGATCCGTGGGGAGGACGGACCCTCGCTGTCTCTGGAACGGAGTCCGCATCGACGCGGGCCTCCGCTCGTCCTCCTCGATCCCCCATCGGAGGCGACACACATGCGGACCCTGGCGGAGAAGCCGACCCTCGGGGCCAGGCAGGATGCTCGCCGTGTCAGCGTGCCCATGCGCGGGCGGCCGTTGACCGACGTCGGTCACCGTGGCACCGAGACGAACGGTCGTACGGTGACATCCGCTCCCGCTACCGGTGAGTGGAGCCAGATCCCCGTTGACGTCGGCTCACCGGCGCATGTCCCGGGAGGACGGGCGGTCGACTCGCCCGGAGACGCATCCGGGGGATCGGTCCGTGAGCGACGACACCGGCACACCGGAAGCGCTGGACCCGTCGAGTCTCCGGAGCGATCACTGCCGCCGATCGGACGGACGGAGCCGGGCGGGGCGGCACCGGCACCGGCACCGGCACCGGCATCAGCGATGGCGGTGAGCGCTCCTACCGACTCGCTCGAGCGGGAAGCCGATCGGGTGGCCGACGAGGTGATGGGCTCAGGAAGGGGCCAGCGGAGGACGGACAGCGCCGGCGGGAAGGCCTTCCGCCCGGAGATCGGGCCGACGGTCGCGCACGGCCTCGCGGGTGGCGGGGAGGTCCTCCCGCGTTCCACGCGCGAGCACTTCGAGCCGCGCTTCGGGCACGACTTCTCCACTGTCAGGGTCCACGCGGACGCCGAGGCAGCCTCGAGCGCGGCCGCTCTCCAGGCGAGTGCCTTCACGTTCGGGAGCCACATCGTCTTCGGCGCCGGGCGCTACCGGCCCGGGAACGCGGACACGCAACGGCTCCTCGCGCACGAACTGACCCACGTCGCGCAGCAGGACCGGCTGGGGCTGACGGGCGTGGTCCATCGCGACTTCGCGGTCGCACCGCGGACGCCGGCCGGTGTCGCAGCTGCGCTGACGCCCACGCAGATCGCCTCGGCGATCACGTTCAACGGAGCGACCATCACGCAGGCCGCCGAGATCCAGCTCCTCCGCGACATCGTCGGACTGGACCCGGCGCCGGCCGTCGTCGACGGCGCGTTCGTGCAGGCCGTGGCCGACTTCCAGGCTCAACACGGCCTCACGGCAGACGGGAAGATCGGACCCTCCACCCGGCGCCGGCTCAGCCTGGAGATCCTCGCGGAGGCCCGATCCCTCGGCTCCACCGGGCTGGGAGGTCTGCACGTCGGTCTCGAGCTGCGGAGTCAGATCGAGACGCTGATCGGTGCCGGCAACAGGACCTACGCAGATTGGAGGACGCGCATCCGGGCCGCCACCGTCCTGCAGCGAGACGTCGTCCTGGCGGAGCCTGCCTTCCTCATCCGCATGCGGAACCACCTCTCCACCTTCAACGATCTCGCCAGGTGCATCGAATTGCTGGGCCGGCGAGCACCGACGCACGGAGAGCTGATCGCGGATCCGATCGTCATCGCCGAACTCCGCGCCGTGTGGGCGGCGTCGAGTCCGACGCTGAATCCTCCCGGCGGAACACAGCACGAGGAGGGCGGATGGGTGTACATGAACATCATCACGAACGAGATCACGGTCCGCAGAGCACCTGCCGGCCAAGGCGCGATCATCGATCTGACCGGACCTCCGGTCGTGGCGGACAGCATCGTCGTGGGTACCTACCACACGCACCCGAACCTCGGCCCTGCCTGGACTGCCGGTCCCAGCGGGCCGGACGGCGTCGCGGATGCCGCGGACGCGGTGCCCGGGATCGTGGTGGGTTCGACCGGCTTGACGGCCGCAGACCCGGTCACGTTCTTCGCCAGCGGCCCCAACCGACGCGCCCACCTGGCCGGCAGTCAGGGTCTGCCCTCGGCACCGGTCGCACCGCAGGCGAAGGCGGATGGCACATACGATGAACGCTGATGTGGCGCCAGTGTCCGCAGAGGCAATGTGGGCGGTCACGTGCGGCACGGAGCGCCCCGCAGGAGAGGGACCGAGGAGCGGGTATGCAAGTGGGCCGCGATCATGCATTGCGCATCGCCCGAGAAGACGCACTCACTGCCTATCGTGACCTCGATGCATACGACGTGACCTGCGAGATGCAGGGCGAGGGTTGGAAGATCGACTACACACCGAAGGACCAGCGCGCCCGCGGCGGCGGTCCGCACTATGTCATCTCCGGTGATTCGGGGGACATCGTCTCGAAACGCTACGAGCAGTAGGTCGGCCACTCCGCCGCGGTGTGCGCGCGGAGGGTGCGCCGGCTCGAGAACCGCGGTGGCGACTACCGCGTTGACAAGGCAGCGGCGCCTGCCCCGTCATCTCCGGACAGGTCCCCTCGCGCATCTCCACGCTCCCCTCCGCGCCCGTCGTGGAGGCTGCTGCGCGTCGGTCGGGCACGCTCGCGGCGGCGACAGGACCCGCAGGTGACGTCGCGGTGACGCGGGGCCGCCAGTCTCGCAGTCACGAATCGACGTCGGACACACGCGCGAGTGTCCGCGTGAGCTCGTCCGCCGGGGAGTGCCGCCATGTACGCCAGCGTCGTGCGGACTCGGGCGACACCGGCTCCGGGGACCGCGGGGACCCCCGCTCCCCTTGGCGCCCGTCACCGGGGGGTGACCCCGTCGACCGTCCTCGACCGGCAGAGCTCGGGACCGGCTGCGACGGCAGGCTCGGAGTGGTCGACGGAGCCCTCCGGGCACGCCCTGGCACACGACTGGCCCGGCTCCGACTTCAGTCTCGTCCCGGTCTCCACCCCGGCAGCGGACCTCGCGGACCGGGTCCTCGCCGATCGGCCCGCCCACCCGCTCCCTCCACTGCGCCTGGCCCCGGTCGCGGGTGCCGCGGAGCGACAGGCCACCGACCGAGCCGCCCGACAGACAGCCGGCGGACCCGCCGACTCCTCCCCCTGTCTCCCGGCCGGTCGCGTACCTGCGCTCCGGGGAGCCGGCAGCAGCGGTGACGTGCTCCCACCGTCCGTGTCCACGGCCGTCGAGCGGGTGACCCGGGACGTCGGGACGCCGCTGCCCGCATCCGTCCGCGGTTGGGCGGAGGTGGCGGTCGGCGCCGACCTCGGCCGGGTCCGCCTGCACACCGACGCGGCAGCGGTGGCCTCGGCGCGGGCCGTCGGTGCCGCTGCCTTCACCGTCGGGCCGCACGTCGTGTTCGGGGCCGGACGGTATGCGCCCGCAACCCGGGCCGGTAGCCGGCTGCTGGCGCACGAGCTGACGCACGTGGCGCAGCAGGCCGCAACCGGACACGAGGTGTTGGCCCGCCAGCCGGAGAACGATCCGGACGCCGACGTCTCGCTCGGCCCGCTGGACTCCCGGGTGGCCAACGCGGTGGCCGGAGAACTCATGGGCGAGACCCAGTGGGCCGTTCTGCGTGAGTTTCTGCGTGGCCTGTGGGGCGGCATGCAGGACGCTCCACCCGAGCAGCAGGCCCGCATCGAGGCGAAGTTCTCGGACTTCGACGTCGTCGATGCCGGGAAGTACATCGGGGGTTACGCGCTCGGCGTCGGTGAGGGCCTGTGGGCCTCGATCATGGACATCGTCGACGCGGTCACCACCCTCGTCCAGCTGCCCTCCACCATCAGCGACTTCCTGCAGGAACAGGCGCCGGAGCTGTGGGCTCGGTACGGCCCCCGGCTCGCCGAGCTGCTGACCGACCTCCGAGGTCTCGACGAGCAGCTGGGCGCGGCACTGAGCTACGTCATCGAGCACCCGAGGGAGAGCCTCGACCAGCTCACCGCGCTGCTGGAGTCGCTGGAGAGCCTCGCTCTGGCCCAGGTCCGCGCTCTCGGTCGGGGTGCCGCCGGCGAGATCCTGGCGTTCGTCGAGCAACCGTGGTTCGAGTTCGGCCGGAGCATCGGCAAGGTCGTCGGCCGGATCACCTTCGAGGTCGCCCTGGCGCTGGCATCCGGCGCCATCGGCAACCTCGTGAAGGGCGCGGCGAGGATCGCCGGACGACTCGCCGCCCGGGTGATCACCGAGGCGGTGGAGTTGCTCCGCGGCGCCGGCCGGTTGATCGGCCAGGCCGTGGAGTGGATCCGCGGGCTCGCGCGCAAGCTGGTCGGTGAACTGGGCGAACTCCTCGACGCGCTCGGTGAGCTCCTGTCCCGGCTGGGCGAGCTGGTGGACGACGTGGCCGGCGAGGGTGCACTGGCCGACACGGGGCTCGGCGTCAGACTGCCCGTGCCGGAGAGCAGAGGTCTGAGCAACGTCCTCGAGGCCCGAGGGTTGCCGCCGAGGAGATCGCCGGCGACCGTCGCCGACCTGAGCCCACCCAGGGTGCACCCCTCCGGTCCGGAGGTCGCCCCCTCGACGCAAGGGCCTCCTACCACGAAGACGACGGCATCCGAGGCCACCCCCGTGTCCGCCGAGGACATCCCGACACGGCACCCCGAGCCGCCTGGCGGACCGAAGCGAGGCCCAGCACCGAAAATCCGTGAAGAAGACGTGACTACTGGCCCACACGGTCCCGAGCGGCCGCTGGAGGACGTGATCTCGCGTGCTCTTAGTCGCAATCCCCGGACGGGTAGGATCGCAGGAGCTCAGGGCCGTTGGCTCTCCCGTGCCGAGGCCGAGCGAGCCATCGCTGACTTGGCGGTTGACCAGATGGTTCCAGGTCGGGCCTATTCGGTCCCCATCCCCGAAGGTGCCGGGCAGGTCGTCCGTCCCTACAACGAGTACCCGATCACTGGAACATCACCGACCGAGCGGATAATGCTGGAGCCGGCGGATCGGGCCGTTGTAATTCGCAAGGAAGACGGGATTCACACGTTTCCCATCGGTCCAGAACACGCGGCCTACGACAACCCCGCCCCGACGCGATAGGCAATAGAGGATGAAGGAACGAATTGCAGTCCTACGCGCCACCCTCCAACCCGGAGACGCCGCGTCCTCCGGTGGTACGAGCCCGCGTCAAGTGAAGACCACGCTGCTACAGATGGGTTACGCGCAATTAGACCTCAGGGGCGCCCTGCTCGACGACGCACGGATGGATGCGGTGCTCTTCGTGGAAGACGACGCCGAGTTCCTTGCCGCCGCTGCCTCCGACGTGGAACTACTTCATCAAGCAGGCGGCCCCTACCACCACGAGGTGACGCTCGGCGATGGTCAGCTGACGATCGCGGCATCGTCTGACGCTGGCCAGGTGGCCGTGAAGTTCGCGCTGTTCCCACAGCTGAATGCTGCTAACCGGGTCGAACATGAAGTGGTTCTCAGTAGAGATCAGTACGTTTGGTGGTGGCGTAGCCTGGCTCGCCAGTTAGAGGTACTTGCGGGAATTGGACGAGCCCGCTGAATATCCGACGCGAGTCACACGGTGCCATCCCGACCGTGCTGGCGATGCGCGTCATCGAGTCGTCTGCACATGCCACCCCGGGCGAGGGTGGAATGAGCATTCCCACAGAATCTTGCAGGGCACAGGCTGATACACATCAGCGGTATGCTCATACTTTGCGGCCTACGAGAGGCCGCTGCCGAGAGCCGTTCTAACGGCTTGCCCCCCAACGCGCAGTTGGTGACGACAGTTAGGCCCGCACGTATTTCGCTGACCACAGGACAAGAGTCAGGACCGCCGCCGCTTGCGCGACTGCGCGGCCGATGCCGGCGAGGGTTCGAACTCCACCTCGAGGCCCCACCCGAGCGGGAGGTGCTCGGAGAGCGCGGCCTCGAGGTTGCGCCGGCGCAGCGCCTCGTGGAGGTCGTGGTACACGCCCATCTCGGAGTCGTCGTCCGCCCCCTCGCGGATCTCCTCGGCGCAGTCGTCGGCGAGCCGGCAGTAGTCCGGCCGGCCGTACCGCAGGCTCGCGAACCTCGGCTCCACCGCAGCGGTCCTGTCCTCGGCGGTCCCGTCACCCGGTGCGGCGAGGGCCAGGTCGGGCTGGCAGGCGTACCGCCTGGGCGTGCGCGAGTCGGCCGGCACGGAGCAGTACCGCAGGCAGCCCACCTGACGTCGCTGGACGTCCATCCTCGCCGTGAAGATCGAGTTCTCGCCCAGTTCGACGGCGTGCGCGCACGTGCGGCCGATGACCGTGGAGTCGACGACGGTGAGCATGGCATGCGCGCGGCGTCCATTGGGCGCCGCGATGGCGTCCCCCTCCGAGGTCGTGGAGTCGACGATGCTCGTGCTGACGTGCAGCCGTACCGGGTCGGCGTTGACCTCGTCGCGCTGGACGACGATGGTCCCGACGATGCTGTGGTCCACGTCCACACAGGTCGTCTGGAGCTGCACCGGGGGCTCCTCGGGCGCCGGGTACCCGCGGCGCCCGTGCCGGTTCCTCGGGCGGTGGGTGAGGACGAGGCTCGCCTCCTCACCGTTGGACGGCTCGCAGGCCGCGTCGATCTCCCAGCCGGGGACGAACGTGCAGTGCCGGACCACGACCTCGGCCGGGTCACCCGACACCCGGACGGCGTGCCCGGCGACCATCAGCCCGTCGAGGACCACCCGACTCCGGGTGCCGCAGCGCACCTGCATGTCGTCGATGTCCTCGCTGCGGGCCGGCAGGAGGATGGTCGGCCGGCAGCCGACGGCGGCGCGGATCTCCAGGGTGTGGTCGGCGGCGACGTCGACGTCGACCGGCTCGACGTACAACCCGCTGTCGCCGAGCTCGACGACGGCGTGCAGCGGCGGCCGGTCGGACCGCTGCAGGGCGCGGACGGCGTCCGTGACGACGGTCCCGCCACCACCGGCGTGGATCCGGACGACCGCGTGGGAGCGGCCGATGTCGTCGGGGTACTGCGCCTCGAGGACGAGACGGTTGAGTCGGATGCGTCCGGCCCCGGCAGCCGCCGTGTCGAGCAGCTGGAGGGCCTCGTCGTCCAGGGCGCCGAGGTCCACCGGTCCCTCCCACAGGTCGTGTGCCTGGATGACCCGGTTGAGCGCTGCGCACAGGCGGGCCCTGGGGCTCTCGGGCTCGGCGAGCGCCGCGACCACGTCCGGCCCCAGGAGCCCGCGGAGGAACTCGCTGAAGTCGCCGACGTCGGTCAGCAGGAGGCGGGGGAACCCCGCGCTGACGTGGTGTGACCGGAACAGGGAGGCGGCGACAGGGACCCCGGGAGCGGGACGGGGGTACTCGCCGCCGCCGATGGCCATGGGGAAGCCGTGGCAGTACGAGGCGGTCAGCTGTCCGACGTCGTACTGCTCGGGGAACATCACGCGCCCCCGCCCGGGGTCGACCGCGACCTCGTCGCCGAACACCTCCTCCCAGGTGTCGAGGTCCCTGACGACGATCCGCTCCGCGGCGACGGGGACGCCGTCCTCGTACAGGTGCAGGCTCCTGCCCTCCCCGTAGTAGCGCGTCACCTCCCCTTGGAAGGCGGTGGTCGCCAGCGGGCGCACCACGGCCGGCCGGGTCGAGCCGTCCTCGTCGACCGGAGGGTCGGCGCAGGTGAACAGCGGTGCGTCGTTGCCGAGCACGCTGAGCCGGTAGGCGTTGGCGGGCCGCCCCCGCCGCACACGGTCGGGACGGACGTAGGTCAGGGGCCACGACGGCAGTCGCCACGCGCGGACCGTCACGGAGTGCTCCGTGGCCCCGGCGCACTCCCCGGCGTCGGGTCCGTCGCAGACGACCGCGGACCAGCCGCTGACGGTCGCCACCAGGTCGTCCAGGACCCCGCGGGTGCCCTTGCGACGGCGCAGCCGGAGCGCGTCGGCCACGGCCCGGCGGGGCACCAGCGGGGCGGGCTCGGCGCCGTCCCGGTCCGGGCGCCCCTCGGGGACGGGCAGCCACCGGTAGCCGACGAGGTCGCCGAGGTACGGGACGACCCAGGGTCGGCAGGTCTCGATGAACAGATCGGCGTACATGCGCCGGACGTCGTCCTCGACCAGGTCCGCCTCCTCACCCAGGACCCGCAGGAGGTCGCGCAGCGGGTACCCCTGATCGGCGTCGTGCGTGCGGATCACGGCGGGGAGGAGCTCGACGAAGCGGTCGGCCGTCACGGTCGTACCTCCTCCGGGACCTGCTCGAGCAGGAGGGTGGCGGGGGCGTCGGACAGGTACGCGATCTGCGAGGCATCGACCGACGGAGGGGCCGGCAGCCCGACGGCCCCGGCAGGGCCGACGTCGAGCAGCGCGAGCGCCTCGGCGGCCACGTCGGCCGGCAGGTTCGGTGCATCCGGGGTCCCCGGGTCGATGGTGCCGAAGGCGAGGAGGTCCACCCAGGCCACCCCGCGGACGCCCTGGAGGACGGCCACCGCCTCCCCTGGGTAGGGCACCTGCCCGATCTCGCGCGCGGCGAACCCGAACACCGCGAACAGCGCCTCCCGGAGCCGGGGCTGCACGGTCTCCCAGAGGTGGTCGGGTGCCAGCCGGATGCGGGCCCGCATCGCCAGGAGGAGCGCCGTGCGGACCGCGATGGTGACCGTGGCCTCGGGAGCACCGCGCGTGCGGAGTGGCCCGCCCTCCGGCGGGTCCTCCAGGCCGCCGAGGCGCGCCAGCGCCCGGCGCAGGTCCGCGAGCACCGACGATCCGGTCAACGGTGCGTCGTCCACCCCGGCGACGGTGAGCGTGTAGGCGCTGGCCGGTCCGTGCGAGGGATCGATGCGTGCCTTGCCGATGCCGGCGAAGGCGCGAGCGAAGTCCTCGAGGTCGACCGCGGAGACCAGCCGGTCGAGGGCGATCAGACCGGTGGCAGCGCGCTGCCGGATCGCCTCGAGCTCGTCCGGGTCCGCTCCGCCGGCTGCGGGGGCCGGGTTGGTCACGCCCGTGACACCGGTGGGGCGGGAGGCCAGCACGCTGATCTGCCCCGCCCGGACGTTCCCGGCCGCCCCGAGCCCGGTCCGGTAGAGAGCACGGACGTCGTTCTGACCCGTGGGCAGCCGCGCGCCCAGGCCGAACGTGACCGCCGTACCGCCCTCGTCGGTCCGCGTCACGTAGCGGCGCTCACCCGGCAGGACCGCCGCGGCGTTCGGGGCCTCCTGCCAGCGCAGGTCCTGGACGCGGACCTCGAGGGTGGAGCGCACGCCGCTCGACGAGGGGGCGGAGACGTGGGTGAGCGGCGCGTGCGCGAGCGGGAAGGTCTGCAGACGTCGGCTGGCGTCCCCGCCGCCGAGCGCCTCCGCGCGGCTCTCCCCGTGGGTGGCCGGCACGACGTTGCCGAGGACCTGCACGCTCTGCCGCCGGTACCGGTAGGCCAGCCCCGTCCCGGCGAAGGTGAGCACCGTGTGCACCGTGTCCTGCGTCGCCTGACCGGCGACGTCCTCGGCGACCCGGTGCTCGACGGCGGACACCATGACCACCTCGGTGCCGGACACGCCGGTGACCCCGGCCCCGGGATCACCGTCCTCCGGCCCCAGGTCGGTGCGCTCTCCGGTGACGACGAGCCGTCGGCCCGGCAGCAGGCCCGGGTGGTACCCGTCGAGCTCCATCTGCGCACCCGAGACCGCAGCCTCCTCGGGGACGTCGGCGAGGTCGAGTGGCTCGCTGTGGGCGAGGACCACCGTCCGGCGCGCCGGCCCGTGCGTGGACACCGACTCACGCCACGCCCGGTCGAGGGTGAGCACGGTGACCCGCACCGGCAGGTTGAAGGCCACCCGCGACTCCGTCCGGACCTCTCGCACCTCGTAGGTCTGCACCCCGGGGAGGCTGGTGTCACCGTTGCCGTCCCCGGACGCGGCCTCCCCCGGTGGCGGCAGGATGACGACGAAACTGCCGGGCAGGACGGTGTCGTAGACGGCGTCGAGGGCGATCTCCTCCGGGTCCAGCGGGACGACGGCGCCGCTGAGCAGGGGAACCGGCGCTCCATCAGCCGCCACTCCGCCATCACCGCCGACCGCGGGCTCGGCGTCGGCCACACCGGTGCCGTCGACGTCCCACTCCCTGTACTGGGACACCACCTGCCGCTCGGGGTCGAAGACCCACGGGAGCAGCGACGCGCTGTGCCCGTGCAGGGCCGTCCTCACCCGCATGGCGTGGACGCTGACGGCTGCGGGCGGGTCGTCACCGACGGTCCCGCCGAGAGCGGCGGCGAGACTCCCGCGCAGCGCCGGATAGGCGCTCTCCAGCATGCCGTAGCCCGCGTAGGAGTCCTTCCCGAGGATGGCCGAGGGGTCGAGCTCCAGCTCCTCCCGCGCGGCCGCGAAGACGGCGGGCTCCTTGAGCAGTGCCTGCAGGACGGCGGCGCTGAGGGTGGTCGGCACGCGGCGCTGGGTGACCGTCGCCGACTCCTCCAGGACCACCCGGGTGCGGTCCTCGGTGGCCGGGGATGCGGCCCGCACTGCCTCGACAGCGGCCACGGTCCGGAGGTGGCAGGTGTCGTCGATCCTGACGACGAGGGGGCTGCCCTTCACCAGGCCGGTCGCGGTTCCCCGGAGGTGGAGCTCGGCGACGTCCGGGGTGACGCGCTGCGGCGCGGTCAGCCGGGGTCGCAGCACGTTCCAGCGCGGACGCCCGGTCAGCGCCTCGCCGGTCTCGAACGCCTGCATCGTCTCCCCGGGCCCCGGCTGGCTGTAGGCACGGGTACCGGCCGGCACCTCGAGCACCGCCTCCGGGTCGACGTCGGCGAGGGTGAAGGCCAGGTGGACGTCGGCGGCCACCCCCGGCCGGGGGGTGTAGCCCACGAGTCGGCTCAGCTCGACGGCCGAGCGGTGCTGCCGGCAGGTGCGCAGGTAGTGCTCGTTGACCAGGCGGTCGGTGTAGAAGCCCAGGACGTGGCCCACGCAGGCCCACCCGTCGAGCAGAGCGAGCGCCGGGTCGAGAGGCACGTCGGTGTGCCGGGCGGTGAGGGAGCTCAGCGCCGGCAGGTCCGCGGCCGAGAGCCGCAGGCGCATCCGATCGAGCGCGACCGGATGCGCCGACCGGGCGACCGTCAGCGCCGTCCGACCGGGTGGCGGCACGCTCTGCGTCGCGGCGGCCGGGCAGCGGCCGCAGTGGGTCACCGGCCCGCTCGCTCCGCCGCAGCCGCACCCGGTGCCGCCAACTCCGCCGGAGGTGTTCACGGGGCCACCTCCACGTGGATCGTCAGGGAGCCGTTCTCGGGGAGGTCGGGGTCGTCGTCCAGCCGGGCGATCTCCGTCTCGGCCATGGCCAGGACGTCGCCCTCGGGGAGCTCCGGTTGGGGGGCTGCCCCGTCCGGCTCGTCGGCGGTGCGGCGGGCCAGGTGCGTGATCCGTCCCCAGGCGATCCCGGGAACGGCGTGCACGACCCCGAGGAGCGCGCTGATCGCCACCGGCTGGCCGAACGTCAGGGCATCGGGGTGGAAGAAGCCGCGGGTCCCGTCGGGCAGCACCCGGTTGCTCAACCGGTCCAGCAGTGCGGTGCGCAGCGCACCGGGCTGGTGACCGGGGAGCGGACCCACCTCGACGGTGAGGTCGAGTGGCACGTAGCGGGGAGGCTCCACCCGGACGGTGTGGCCGATCCGCCGGTAGCGCTCGAGGTGCTCCGCGACGCGACTGCACAGGGCCGGCGCGTCCGCCGACGTGCCCAACGGGTCGACACGGACGGTGACGACCGTCGGCATCGCCCCCGCCGTCGCCTTCCGCGCGGCACCCCTCCGCCCCCCTGCTCTCTCGGCCGGTGCGGCCTCGACCGCCACGGTGGCGACCGCCCGCTGCACCGAGTCGGCGAAGTCGCGGAGGACGATGGCCGCGTAGTCCTCGGCCACGACGGCCCGCTCCAGCCGGGTCCGGAAGGCGTGCGGCGCCAGCAGCCGCACCTCGTCCACCGGCTCGGGGTCCGTACCGCCGTGGGCCGGCAGCGGGTTGGACACGCCGGTGATAGCGCCGCCGCTGATCTCCCCGCGGAGGACGACGTGCGCGATGGCGCCGTGCCCCACGTTGCCGGCCAGGCCGCCGCCGCTGCGGTAGGACAGCAGCATCCGCGCGCCCGGCTCGGGCCGGGCGCCGAACTGCCCGTCGCCGAAGCGCAGGTGCGCCGCGCCGTCGTCGTCCGGCTCGACGACGACGTGGCGGTCGGCCGGCCCGCTGCCGAGCAGGTCACGACGAGCCTCCCACCGCTCGTAGCGCAGGGTGACCGGCCACGTCATCGTCGGGTCGGGCGGTCGCTCGACGAGGTCCTGACCCGGCCGTGGCCAGGACACCGGGCCGTAGACCGCGAGGGCCGGGACGGCCCGCCGGGGGTCCTGGCGGAGCGCGGCGCCGGCCGGGACACCGTCGCTCAGCGGCTCCCGGAAGACGACCGGACCGCGGTCCAGCACCGGTTCGTACGCCGGGCCGCGGACCGGCCGCTCGGCCACCGTCCCCTCCCTGGTGCAGCACAGCTCCACGTCGTCGGCCGGGACCACCGCGTACCGGGCGGGGAAGGGCACTGCGACGGTCGAGCGCCCGCCGTGCCGCAGCTCGACCGGCCCGGGCTGGCGGATGGTGCGTCCGTGGTCGGCGAGGACGACGTTGCCACGCACCACCGTGACGTCGGTCAGCGGCGCGCACTCCGGGGGCGGGCCGGGGGCCGAGAGGACCAGGGGGAACGGCAGGGCGTCAGCCGGATCCCACCTCACCTCCACGACGGGCACCTCCCGGAGCCGGTCCCATCCCGGCTGCACGTCGGTGAGGCGCACGGCGTGCCGGTGTGCCGGGTCGGCGTCGGCGGCCACGCCGGTCCGGGGCCCGAGCACCTCCTCGAACACGAGGACGTCCCCGGGACGGAGGTGGCGCAGGTCGCGCCGGGACGACTCGGCGTCCCACCCGTCCTGGAGGGTGGCGGTGGTCGCGCCGGCGGGCAGGCAGCAGTCGAGCAGCCCCCACGTGTAGCAGGAGATGGCGTTGTGCGCCTCGTGCAGTCGCAGGCGCATCGGCCCACCGAGTTCCTCGGGGAACAGGTGCTCCAGCTGTTCCCGGTTGCCCGCGGCCAGCCGCGCACCGGTCAGCGCGGTCAGGGCGCCGTACCGCTCGAGGGCCTCCCGGGCCGCCTCCTGCGTCCGGACGAGGAAGCCGGGCGCCCGCAGGAGCTGACCCAGCCGGTCGGCCAGGGTGCCGACGAGCCCGGGGAGGTCCTCGTCGTCGAGGTCCTCACGGTCGAGCAGCCGCCGGTCCGCCTCGGTCAGCGTCGAGCGGATGTAGTCCGTGCGGGGGTCGTCGTCGTGCAGCAGCCTGTACCGGAGCCGGTCCGGGTCGACGACGTCTCCCGGGGTCACGGCGGCGGGGCCGGCGGGGAGCAGCGGCTCGAAGACCTCGTAGCTCCCCCGCGCGACGCGGTCGAGGTCGCGTGGGAGCAGCACGACCTGACCGGGCGCGACCCCCTTCGGCCGGGTGACGAAGGACAGGGCGTCGGTGCTCACCACGGGATCGCCCTGCGCGGTGAGGCACACCCAGGTCCGGGCGTTGCACCCCTCGTGCATCGCGTGGTCGACGAGCCGGACGTGGCGCCGGACGGAGGTCCGCAGCCGGGCGGTGTCGAGGTAGGCCTCCGTGGACACCGCGTCCTGGGCGTAGCTGAGCCGGTCGGCCTCGTAGGCGAGGACCTCGACGAGGGCGAGGTACAGGTCGGGGCTGTGCCGTTCCCGCCACCCCGGCAGCGTGGTGGCGAGGCGGTCGAGCAGCAGCTGGCGGAAGCTGCCGTAGTCCTTCGCGAGGTAGCTCAGCTCCGGGGTCGCCGCCGGGGGTCGGGCGCTCCCCGCGGTGGGGAGGCAGTCGACGTCCGTCGGCGTCCCGGCCACGAAGTGGAAGCCGGCCGACCGGTAGCGGGGATCGACGTCCCGGAGCGGGTGCCCCTCGGCGTCGACCAGCCGCACCGTGTACCGGGACTGGTCGCCGGGCTTGGTCAGGCGCACGACGACGACGTCGTCGCGGGCGGGGTCGGGCGCGGGGACGGGACGGAAGCCCGCGGCCCGCACGTCCCGGATCCGCGTCCCTCCCTCGATCCGGACGTTCTCCTCCGAGAACAGCGGCGGCTCTCCCGCCGGTGGCAGGGACCGCAGCAGGTGCAGGTGCAGCTCGCACTCCTCGCCGTTCTGCTCGACCTCCACGAAGTCGATGCCGTTGGTCCGCTCGGACCTGCGGACGTCGCGCCGCCGGTGGTCCTCGTGGCAGCGCAGCCCGGGCTCGCTCACGGCAGGCCCTCCCTCTCGACGGGGACCGACCCCGCGTGCCCGGTGGCGAGGACGACGTAGGTCACGCTGACGGGCAGGGCCGCGTCCTCGCTGGTGGCCTCGGATCTCTCGAGGACGAGGACGTCGCCGAGCTCCCGTTGGACGGCGGCCTGCATCGTGAACTGCAGGGCGGCCGCGAGCTCGGGGCTGTTGGGCCCGAACACCAGCTGGCGCACCCCGCACCCGAAGCCGGGCCGGTTCACCCGCTCGCCGGGGTCGGTGAGGACCAACTGGAGCAGCATGTCGCGGACGTGGTCGTCCTCGGTGGTCTGCGCGGTCGCCCCGCGGCCGTCGTAGCGCCAGGGGAAGTCGACGTGCACCGGCCTCACATCCCGAAGACCCGCGTCTGGACGGCAGCGACGACCGGCGGCCCCTGGGGGACCTGCTCGACGCTCTGGCACAGTCCCTGCCCCGGGCCGGGCACCTGCACCACGGCCGGCTGCCCGTTGATGAACACGCGGGTGGCGGGCGACCACCGGACCGTCACGCACGGCTGCGGTTTGGGGCCGGGGATGGTGAACGGGCACCCGGTCACGGTGTGCAGGTCGGCGGCGGTGAGGGCGGGGCCGGTCGTGCTGAGGACCCGCGTGTTGCCGGTCTGGGCCGTCGCGGGGGCGGCGTGGGTGCACTGGACGGTCGAACCGGCGGTGAGCAGGAAGCCGGGCACGTCGTCCTCCCTCACTTCACGACGAGGGCGCCGGTGTTGACCGTGACGACCCCCCCGGTGATGGTGATCGAGCCGCCCTTGCCGTCGGACAGGTAGACCCCCGAGTCGTTGACGACGACCGAGGCGCCGGTGCCGCTGCGGAGCACCACCCCGCCGGTCGCCGGGGTCGGGGGGGCGTCGCTGACCTGGATGGCGTTCTGCAGGGGCGTCTGCAGGGTCACGGCCGGGACCGGCGGGGGGACGAGCTGGACCATCGGGGGGACTTCCGCCCGGGTGCTGTAGTAGCACCCCGTCCAGATGGGCTGGTCGGGGTCGCCGCGCTCGAACTCGACCCACACGCCCGCACCCAGCGGGGGCACGGCGACGGCACCGGTCTGGGCGCCGGCCACGGGGAAGGACGGCATCGCCCAGCTCGACGCGAGCGTGAACACGCCGATGACCTGGACCTGGATCCGTCCGATCCCCTGGGGGTCGACGTTCTGGACGACGACGCCCCGGTACTTGCCGAGGTACTGCCTGGTACGCCGGGCTGGAGCGCCCGCGGCCGTCGTGGCGCTCACACCGGGATCCTCCCCACGGTCGAGATCAGGCCGTTCCGGACCAGCGTGAAGGCCTGGGTGAACTCCCCTGCCTTGAGCGTGCTCGTCACCTGTTGGGTGTAGTAGAGCCCGTCGAAGGCCGTGCCGACCCCGCGCAGCCCCACGAGGCGGCGGGGCTTGAGCGCCTGGCCGTACCG
The DNA here is from genome assembly GCF_900188375.1 of Geodermatophilus pulveris. Classification (GTDB taxonomy): domain Bacteria; phylum Actinomycetota; class Actinomycetes; order Mycobacteriales; family Geodermatophilaceae; genus Geodermatophilus; species Geodermatophilus pulveris. Next base: position 231,631 of record NZ_FZOO01000002.1, read on the forward strand.
CAGGGCGTCGACGGTGCCCTGGGCCGTGACGGCGCGGTTGCTCGCCGCCTGGTCGGCCCACGCCTGCATCAGCGCGCGCGGGAAGCTCTCGATCGCGGCGTCGGGGTCGATGTCGACCCGCTTCGGGAGCGGCGGGACGAGCCCCAGGGGCGGGTCGAGGGGGTTGACCAGGCCCACCGGGACGGGGATCGCGGGCACCCGGGACAGGGGGTTCTCGATGCTGATGACCGGCGTGGTGGCGGAGTCGTGGTCGAAGGTGCAGCTGACCGACTCGACGTTGGTCTCGGCGTCCATGTCGACGTTGAGGGCCTTCTGCACCGGCCCGATCCGGAGGGTGGGCCCCCAGTAGCCGATGCTGGCGCCGACGGCCGGGCCGGGCTCGACGTAGAAGGTGTAGCCGGCCATGGCGGCCAGCTCCCGGAGGTAGGCCAGGTCGGTGCCCCAGTGCTGCTCGATCCGCTCGAGCGGGTTGTTCACGTCGACCGTCGGGGTCGGGACGACGAGCGGGACGACGCCCAGCACGACGTACTTGGCGAGGACGAGGGCGACGCGGGCCTCGAGGGGCATCGCGGGGTAGGGGAAGAGACCGCTGAGGTCGACGTAGTCCATCGCCTGGCTCAGGTCGCGACCCTTGACGACCAGCTGGGGAGGACCCGAACCGGTGTCGGGAGCCACCTGGGTCTGCGTGACCACGCCGTCCATGAGGACGTCGGTCGTGCCGCGGACGGTGACGGCGACGACCACGCGGATGAGGGGCGGCACTGCGCCGCCGGAGAGGAGGAAGACCGTCTGGAGCAGCGTGGCGTCGTCGCTGAGGGAGAGCTTCAGCTCGAACCCGTCGTCCTGGCCGCTGCCCGCGGTGACGGTGACCTCGGTCAGGGCCTCGACGACGGCCCGGGGCGCGGGCAGCGGCAGGAGCGGGCCCACGTGGAGGGAGAGGGTGACCGCGCTGTTCACGACACGCTCCCCGTTCCGGCCTCCGGGGCCGTGATCCGCAGCCGCCGGCCGGGGTCCCGGACCAGGTCCTCGGCGAACACGGCGCGGTTGCCGTCGCACAGCCGCCAGAACAGCTCGGGGTCGCCCAGCTTGGCAGCGGCGACGTGGTCGGTGCGTTCGCCGGGGACGACCACGTGCTCGCCGACCGTGGTCAGCCGCTCGGGGTGGGGGACGAAGCGACGCTGGAGGTAGCGGATCGGCCTGTCCCCCTCGGAGTCGTACACCGCGGTCCCGATTCCCGCGTACCGGCTGCTGGGGGGGAAGAGGGTGGTGCCGAAGGGCAGCGGCTGGAGGAGCGCCTGCAGGCGCCGTGCCTGGTCCTCGATGCTCATGAGGGCACCTCCCGCAGTCCGAGCGCCGACGGCGAGGCGCCGGGGACGGTGGCCGCGAGGCGTTCCTTCTCCTGCTGGTAGCGCAGGTAGAGCGCGCCCCCGCGGTGGTCGTAGCCGAGGTCGCTGACGCTGAGCACACGCATCCCGAGGCTGACCTTGGCCCGGATGGGGTTGAGCCGGGTGTCGAAGAACTCCTCGTTGACGCCGAAGTCCGTGATCCGGACGGGGGCGACGCGGCTGGTGCTCCAGATGAAGAGGGCCAGGGGGGCCTCGACGGGAGCGATCTGGAGCTCACCGCGGCCGGCGGCGGCGTGGTGCTCCTGCAGCTGGGCACTGGTCGGGTAGACGAGCAGCTCCAGCGCGGCCAGGTGCGGCTGGATCCCGTACCGCCCGACGAGCTCGTCACCGTCGTCGAGCTGGTCGGCAGCGTCGATCTCGGCGTCGAGCTTGTAGGACTCGATCGGAGGGCCCTTGAGCCGGAGGGCCTGCGAGCGGTCGGCTCCCCCGTCGGCGCCCACCGCCTGGGCCTGGAGGGTGCGGCTGAGCGTCTCCGGGTTGTACTGCAGCGCGATGATGCGGACGACCCGCCCGGTCTCCGGGTCGATCAGGGCGACCCCGCCCTTGAGGATGCGCGGTGAGACGTGCGGGAAGGCGGTCATGGCGAGCCACCACACGACGCCTGCAGCGGGCAGCACGACCACCGCCGCCGACCAGAGATCGGACAGCTGCGGCGAGCGCCGGTCACGGCGAGCGGGCCGGCGACACCTCCCGCCCCGGTGAGCCCGGGCCCTGCGTGCAGGACGAGCCGAGGACGTGGTCGGTCCCATCGCGATCCGCCTCCAGCTGGGCTGTGCCGACGGGGTCGGTCCTTCGGCCGGTCCGTGCTCGCGCGCACGCGACGAGCCGTGCGGCGATGGCGCTCGGTCATGCCGTCCCCCCGCCCGGGGCGCTGAGGCCCGCGTGCAGAGCGGTCGCGATCTGGGCCCCGAGAATCGACGGCTGCTCGTCCGGCGACCTCACGTCGGCACCGCGCAGCTCGGCCGCTCCCCCCGCCGCGACGAGCCCGGGACCGACGCCCCGGTGCAGCAGCAAGCGGGTGAGCTCCTCCTCCACCGCCCGGGCCAGCAGGCGGCGGTCGATCCCCCGCCATCGGCTGTCGAGGACCAGCTGCTCGACGTGGACGCGGATGTTCACGACGGCACCTCCGCCGGGGCCGCCCCGTCCGGCGTGACCCAGGCCGCGAAGTCCGCGCCGACGAAGGGCCGGCCGCCCTTGCGCAGCTCCTCGCGCGCGGCCGCCCTGAGCAGCTCCATCGTGAGGACGCCGTCCCCGGCCGCGGCCAGGAACGCGGCGTCGAGCGCGATGTTGCGGATCTGCCCGCCGGTGAGGCCGGGCCGGGCCAGCGCGGCCGTGTCGATCCGGTGCACCCCGGCGATGCGGTACCTGCGCGGCTCCCCAGCGCCGCCGGGCTCGGTGGGGAAGACGCCCCGCCAGATCCGCTCCCGCTCATCCGGGCCGGGGAACGGGAACGGGACGACGAAGCGCAGCCGCCGCAGGAAGGCCGGGTCCAGTGCGCTCCTCATGTTCGTGGTCAGGATGGCCAGGCCCCGGTAGGCCTCCATCCGCTGCAGGAGGTAGCTGACCTCGATGTTCGCGTAGCGGTCGTGGCTGTCCTGGACCTCGCTGCGCCGACCGAACAGCGCATCGGCCTCGTCGAAGAGGAGGACGGCGCCACTCTGCTCGGCGGCGTCGAAGACCTGCCGCAGGTTCTTCTCGGTCTCACCGATGTACTTGCTCACCACGCTGGCGAGGTCGACCCGGTAGAGGTCGAGACGCAGCTCGTCGGCCAGGCCCTCGGCGGCCATCGTCTTGCCCGTGCCACTCTCCCCCGAGAACAGGGCGGTGATGCCGAGGCCTCGGGGGAGCTTGCCGCGGAAGCCGTACTCGTCGTAGACCCGCACGCGGTACCGGGTCTGGTCCGCGATCTGCCGGAGCAGGCCCCGCTCACGGTCGGGCAGCTGGACGTCGTCCAGGCGCGTGTCGGCGGTGACCCGTTGGGCGAGCCCCTCGAGCCGGGGGCGTGCCCGCGCCCGCTGGGCGTCCCAGGTCCGCGCCGCCACCTCCCCCGGGGACAGCTCGTCGCCGCCCACCGAGGCGGCCGTCTCGACGATCTCGCCCAGGTTGAGGTCGAACTGGCCGGCGAGGCGGGCCGGCCACTCCCCCGCTCCGTCAGGGAGGACCTGACCCCACATCGACCGCTGCTCGGCGGCCTCGGGACGGGCGACGTCGAGGACGAGGGCCGTGTCCACGCGGGGCACCGCGTCCTGCACGTCGAGGAACACCAGCCCGGTGAGCCCGTCGAGCAGCCGCGCCAGCGTCTGCGTGGCGTCGGGGGCCGTCGAGCCGGCGTCCACCAGCAGGGCGACGTCCTGCAGGTGGACCTCCCGGTTCCACAGATCGACGACGGCGGACAGGTCGGCGCCGGGCGGTAGCTGGGGCAGGGACACCCGGTGCAGCCGCCGGCCGACAGCTCCCGAGATGCACTGGGCCATCAGGCGTTTCGTGGTCGGGTCACCGCCGGGCAGCTGGACGAGCAGTCGCTGACGGCGGCGCGACACGTGGTCCAGGCGCTCGAGCGCCCCCACCAGCCGGGCCCGCTGCGTGGCGCTCGCGAGCGTGTCGAGGTGGTCGGGCGGGACCGGCACGACGAGTGGCAGCAGCCGGTCGTCCAGGTGGTCCAGACCCCGGAGGTGGTTCACGACGCGCTCGTCCATCCGCAGCGCGCCGCTGATGAGCGCGGAACCCGGCGGCTGGCAGACCTCGAGGAGGCGCCAGTGGCGCAGGGGACGGTCCGGCGACAGGGCGTTCCACTCGGCGGCGGCACAGACCCGGGTCATGCCGGCCTGCCGGTCGGGCGCCGCGGCGTCGAACTCCTCGTCCACTGCCAGTGCCATGGCCAGGGCGAACGTCGGGGCGCCGCCCCGGCTCTCCGGCATCGCCGCACAGAGTCGGGCGACCTCGGTGCTGAGCGCGTGCGCGAGGCAGAGCAGCGCCACGTCCCTCTCGAAGGCGCCCATCCCGAGGGAGTCGCAGAGCCGCGTGAAGCGAGGGGCGGGGTCCGCGGCCAGGGCCTCCTCCAGGCGGCGCCGGGCCTGCCGCGCCGACTCGTGGTCGCTGGAGGGCGGGCGGGACGCCGGCTCCGCCGTGCCGGCGGGCGGGACGAGGACCGCCCGGAGCCAGGTCATGGTGGTCTCCATGAGGCGGTCGTCGGCGCGCTCCTGGACGGCGGTGGCGGTCATGGCACGGTCACCCGCGGGCCGGGCGGGCCCTCGCCGCCCTGCAGGTCCAGGAGGCTCTCGGCGCCGTCCACCTGGGCGCGGACCAGGTAGGTCCCGGGCTCCACGGCGTCGGCGGGGAAGCGCGACGTCGTCGCGCCTGCGGCGGGCTCGGCCGCGGGCTCCAGCCGGTGGAAGCGCAGCGGCCGGTCGGTCGGCGCCGGGTCGGTGCGCTCGTTGAGCAGCAGACGGACTCGCTGCCCCGCGGCCAGCGGCGGGGTGAAGCCGACGTCCACCGCGTTGCCCGGAGGGTCCGGCGGCACGCCGCCGCCGGCGACGAAGCGGGGGTCGACCACGGGGCGCAGGACGAAGGGGACGGCAGCGGACTCGACCACCCGGTGCGGGACGGGCGGGTCGCCGATCGGCACCTCGTGGACCACCTGGACGCGGTGGACCCCGGCCGGGACGTCGCCGAGCGGGACGAGGACCCGGGTGGCCGTGGCCGTGGTCGCCCCCCGCGGCTCGTCGTCGTCGAAGCGGACGGTGGTGACGGCAGCGCGCAGGTCGCGGCCGAGGATCTCCAGGTACGGCCCGTCGTCGGGAGCCTGGTCGGCCGCCGCGACACGGACCAGGTGGATCACCGGCTGCCGCACGGGGAGGGCGTCGACGGCCTCCTGCCGGACGGGGAGTGGCTCGCTGGTCGGGATGTCGGCCTCGATGAGCACGACGCTCGCCTCGTAGCCGACCGAGAGGCGATAGGGGGTCTGGAAGAACACCGACCAGACCTTCGACATGTCGTCGAGGGACAGGTCGCCCAGGGTGAAGACCACCGACTCCAGTTCGGAGTCGATGTCGGAGCCGGCCAGCGAGGGGTCGCCCTCGGTGGCGGTGGCCAGTTCGGCCCTGCTCAGGCCGGGTTCGCTGTGCAGCGACGCCATAGAGGAACCGAGCATGCGTTGGGGGACGAACCCCCCCTCGTCGCCGGAGAAGCTGAGCAGGTAGTGCAGGTCGAGGGCGATCCGCGGGCGCCGGCGTGCCACGCCGTCCGTGCCGCGGGTGGGCAGGTCGGAGTTGCGCAGCGCCCCGTTGGGCAGGACGCGGTACAGGAAGACGGTGACCTGGCTCGTGGCCTTGTCGTCCGCTGCGTCGGGCCGCCGCGCCACGACCTGGACGTCGGGGACCACGGGGCTGATGTCCCTGGTGAGGCGCAGCCGGAGAGCCGCCGTCACGGTGGCGATGGCGAGGTGGTTGGCCATCAGCGGCCGCCCTTGCGACGCACGAGGTACTCCGCGAGCGGCAGCACCCCTGGCCGTGGAGCGGGCGGTCGGCGCGCGGATGCCGGAGGAGGATCGACCCGCACGTCCACCCGGCCGATGGTCACCTCGATCGTCGGCCCGGCGTCCGGCGCGCCACGGCCCGGGGCGCGGACGGGGACGTCCGCGGTCACCAACGGGCGCAGCAGCCCGAGCAGCGGGAACTCCTCCGGGCGGGGGCGCGCCCGGGGGGGTCCTGCGGCCGCGCGGGCGTCGGCGGTCCCCGGTGCCCCGGGCGGGCGGAGCACGTCCGGCGTGGGGACCGGCAGGGGCCACGGCATCGGGTCGTCCCGGAGGTGGAGCTGCCGTGCCCGGTCCACCGGCGCCGTGCTGGGGCGGGCCGCGGGGGCCGGAGCGTCGCCCCCGCCCGACGAGGGTGTCTCCTCGCGGGAGGGCGCCGGCCGCGGGTGTCCGGCACCGGCAGGGCGCGGCCCCGTGAGGGACCGGGTGGAGCCGCCGTCGGTCGAGCGGGTGGGCTCACCCCGCCCCGGCACCGGGGGCGGTCCCACGAGGCGTGGTGCCGGAGGCCCGGACGGCATCGAGCCGGCGGGCGCGGGAGCCGGGTCCCCCGGGTCGGCGGGGACGGCGACCGGGGGCGTGGGCCGGAGCTGGCGGCCGGCCGGCACCGGTCGGCCGTCCTGTGCGTCCCCGTCCCAGGTCCGGTCCCTGTTCCCGTGCCTCCGCTCCTCGGCTGTGACCGGGACTGGTTCCGGTCCGGTGGGCGGGGCGTCCGTCGACGCGGCCCCTCGGCGCGCCCCCGGGCGACGGCCGGTTCCGGGTGACCGGGCGGGGGCGTGCCCGGCCGTGGTCGACGGCCCGGACGGTGGCGCTCCGGGCTCGGTGGACCGGCCCGTTGCCGGCGGTGGCAGCGAGCCCGAGGAGAGGAGGGTGTCCGGCGCTCCGGGGGCCAGGGAGACCGGTGATGCGGGCGTCGGGCGCACGGGGGCAGCGGGGGCCGGCGGACCGGGTGATGCGGAGGTCGGGGCCACGCCGACCACCGGGGGCGAGCCCGGGTCACCGGCGCGGGCAGCGCCGGACGCCGACTCCACTCCCGCGCTGTCCTCGGCCGAGACCTCGAGGAACGGGGAGTGCTCGATCGGCCCCGGGGCCGACTCGAACGGCGAGCGGGGCCGGGGCGTCAGCTGTCCGGCCGCGCCCGTGCTGCGCGCGACCAGGTGTCCCAGGAAGCCGCTCACCGCCGGACCAGCTCGAGGTAGAGGGACCGTCGGTGCGGGCTCATGGCGAGGATGTCGGCCTCGGACCACCCGTACACCGAGGCGAGGTCGTGCACCGCGACGAGGAGGCCCCGCGCCCGGGCGTCGAGTTCCTGCCAGAGGAAGGACACGATGTCGAACAGCGCGCCCCAGGTCCCGCCGCAGCCCGGACAGCCGAGGACGACCTGGACGTCGGCCTGGGGGTCGGCCTCCGCGAGCCGGGCCTCCACCCGGACCCGCACGACCTCCGGCAGCTCGCCGACCGCGACCTCGCGGCCGTCGCGCCGGGCGCCCAGGACGCAGCGCTCGAGCAGCCACCGGGTGGCGTCGGGCCAGGGCGCCGTGGTGTCCAGCGCCGCGAGGTCCCCGGCGGTGGGCGGCCGGGCGCGCACGGTGTAGCCCTCGACCTCGACCTCGACCGGGTCGGTGGGATCGCCGGGCGGGCGAGCACGCACGTCGTCGAGGTGGAAGGAGACCTCGAGCCTCTCGCTGCAGGCCGGGCACGTGGCCAGCGCGGTGACCTCCGTGCCGAACAGCCGCCCGTGCAGGTCCATCAGCAGCGCGTCGCGCTGGCCGACGCTCAGACCACACCCGCGGACCGGGTCGATGCCGACCGTGTCGAGAAGGCACTCGCCGCGACCGGCGGGCGTGCGGTCGGAACCCTGTTCCCAGGCGGCGACGAGGTCGGCGGCGTGCACGTCGTCACGAGTTCAGGGTCGGCTCGGTGGGCTCGGTGACGTCGAGGTCGCGTTCCCAGCCCTCGTTCTCGAGCTTGATGGTCTCGATCGCCACCGCATTGGCGTTGGCGTCCAGGTCGGGCAGCGTCTGGAACTCGGACACCCAGCAGCGGTAGACCTTGAAGGTCTTCACCACCTGTCCCGCCTCGTTGTAGAGGTCGATGAGGATGTCCCGGCGGAAGTCCTGCAGCGACATCTCCTGGCCGAGCCCGTTGCCGTAGTGCCAGACCTTGTTGGCCCACGCCTCGAACTCCTCGTCGTGGGTGATGCCGCGTTCCAGGGTGATGGCCTCGTACTTCGAGCGCCCGGGCGACCGGCGGCTCGTGCTCGGGTCCCCGCCCTCCCGGTGCTCGACCACCTCTGTCGTGCGCTTGAGGGCCCCGACCTTGCTGATGCCGGCGACGTCCCGGCCCTCCCACCGGACCCGGAACTTGAAGTTCTTGTACGGGTCGAAGCGGGTCACGTTGACGTTGAACTGGGCCACCGCCGCCTCCTCAGGCCTGGACCTGGCCGGCCATCTGCTGGAGCTTGAGCACGACGAACTCGGCTGGCTTCAGCGGGGCGAAGCCGACGACGACGTTGACGATGCCCAGGTTCCGGTCGTTCTGGGTCGTCGTCTCCCCGTCGCACTTGACGAAGTAGGCCTCCCGGGGGCTGGCCCCCTGGAAGGCGCCCTTGCGGAACTGGTCGTGCATGAAGGCGCCGACGTTGAGCCGGATCTGTGCCCACAGCGGCGCGTCGTTGGGTTCGAAGACGACCCACTTCAGGCTGCGGCGAAGCGTCTCCTCGATGAACAGGGCCGTCCGCCGCACCGGGACGTACTTCCACTCGGAGCCGATCTCGTCGTTGCCGCGGCAGGTGCGCGCGCCCCAGACGACAGGGCCGTAGACCGGGAAGGTCCGCAGGGCGTTGACGCCCTTCTTGTTCAGCAGTCCCAACTCCGTGTCGGTCAGCTTGTTGAGCAGGTCCCGGACGGGCGCGAGGCTCGCGTCGATCCCGGCCGGCGCCTTCCAGACGCCTCGGGTGGTGTCCGTCCGGGCGTAGACGCCCGCGACGATGCCGCTCGGCGGGAAGTCGCGCAGGCGTCCCTCCTGCAGCGGGTCGGCGAGGCGCACCCACGGGTAGTAGAGGGCGGCGTTGATGCCGGAGTCGTCGGTGATCGGCTCGACGGCGCCCTCGTTCAGGGTCTTCTCCCCGTCGGCGATCAGGAAGGCGCGGTGCTCCCGGCAGAAGCCCGCCAGCGTCGCCAGCTGGGTCCGGTCGGTGAGCCCGGGCACGACCAGCAGGTTGAACAGGTCGACCCGGTCGAGGTGCCGCACGCCGCCCAGGTGGCCGTCGTCGTCGGGCTCGGTCGGCCACGCCTGGGCGAAGAACTCGGGGAGGGCGGGGTCCAGGACGGCCCCGTCGTCGCCGCCGTCGAGCATCGCGCCGTCCTCGTCGGTGGCGCTGATGGAGGTACCGCCGTCGGCGACGGTGGCGTTGAGGACCTCGGACTGCTCGTTGACCACGCTCTCGACGAACCGCGCGTCCACGGGGTCCAGGGAGAGGTTCTCGAAGACCTCGGCCACCTGCCTGCCCGTGGTCCCCGGTGGGCGGCGGAAGACCGTGAGCCCGAACCGCTGCCCACCGTCGACGTCGCGGGTCGTGATGTCCACCCCGTAGTCCCTCGCCCACGTCCCCGGGCCGGTGGCCACCAGGGTGAGGTCGCCCACGGTGAGCGTCGCCGGCGTGGCCGCGGGGTCGGCCACCCGGATGACGTAGGCCTCGTGCCCGCCTCCGGCGAAGAAGTGCGAGACGGCGTAGCTCATCAGGCTGTCGCGGTGCAGCCCGCCGAACAGCCGGTCGTAGTCGCCCCAGCTCAACACATGACCCGCCTGGTCGACCGGGCCGCGGGGGGCCCAGCCGACGAACGCGGCGATCGACGTCGCCACGCCGGTGATGGCCCGGACGCCGCTCGGGATCTCCTCGACGTAGACGCCGGGGTACGTCAGTTGGGAGGGCATGGGTCCGAGCTCCTCAGGCTGCGGGAGCGGCCTGGGCCGCGTACGGGGATGCGGTGGTGTACAGCTTCTGGACCTCGCCGGAGCGGGCGTCCTGCTTCGCCTTGAGCTCTGCCGAGCGGGTGGCGAGCACCTCGCGCTGTCGCTCCAGGGCCGCCTTCCCCGTCGCGAGAGCGTCGAGCGCATCGGCCAGGTCCTTCGCGGCCGACCGGACGTGCGAGACGAGCTGGGCCTCGTAGTCGGCGCTGAGCACCTCCTCCAGCCGTGCCCGCTGCGCGGAGACCTCGGCGGCCAGCACGCACGCCTTGAGCGGTTGCCTCGCGGTGCACGCGGCGTCGAGTTCGGCACGTAGGCCCTTCACGGTCGACATCTGCTGCTTCAGGGCCGTGGGCAGGCCGGTGAGCCAGGACAGGCCCTGGTCGTACGCCGTCTGCCGCGCCGCGGCATCGGCCTGCAGTCGGTCGTGGTCCTGCTGCAGCCGGTCGGCCGTCGCCTGCTCGGTCTCCACCGCATCGGCAGCGTCGCGGATCGTCTGATCGATCTCCCCCAGCCTCCGGTCGATCTCGGCCCTGGCCTGCTCGTCCAGCTTCTGGATGAGGGGCTCGGCTGCTGACAGCGACGTGTCGACCTGGGCCAGGAGCGCCTGCCCTTCGGTCCGCTGCTGGCCGAGGTCGGTCGCCGTTCGGTCCACCTCGCTCAGCTGCTTCTTCACCTTCTGCTGCTGACCCTCCTGATCGGCCAACGTCGCCTTGCCCTGCTTGATGCTGGTGGCCAGCGCGGTGTTCCGGTCCTGGAGCTCGGCGAGGAGGTCCTGGAGGGTCTGCTCCTCCGTGGTGCTCCCGTACCCCTCCTGCTCGGGAGCTCCCGCGCCGGCCGCTCCGTGCTCGTGGCCATCCGCCTGGGTGCTCATCGCCGCTCCTCATCGCACGTGCCGTTGCCCGTCGGGGTCGGTGGCCTCGTGCGAACCGGGCCGGTGACCCCGCGGGTAGCCGGGAGCACACATGCTGGGGCTCTGCTGTCACTGGAGCGTCACCGTCCCGTCACGTGCGCGGGTGTGGCCCCACCGGTCCTCCCAGGGACGGCGGATCGGGCGCTCCACGGGTTGCGGGCGGACCGGCGGGCTCCACTGGTCGGATCGACGGCAGTGGCCGTGGGAGGAGGAACCGGACCTGGCGGGGTCACCGGGCGGTCGTCCCGGCGTGTCCCCGTGTCGGCACGGAACGCCTCGATGAACCGCTGCATCGCGTCGAGAGGCATCGCTGGACCGGCGACGTGCTGCTCCCCGTCGGTGGCGTCGCGCCAGATGTCCCGGGTGAAGAGCAACGAGACGAGCAGCCGGGGGTCCCCGCGCGCTCGCGCGCAGGACGCGGAGCGCGACCGGTGGCGGGCAGTGGGACACCCACCGGATGGTGCACAGCCGGCGCCACCGGACCGTGGACGTGGCGTCGCCGGCCGACTCGGTGACGCCGCCGTGACGGGGACCCCGGAGCATCGGCGGCGCCGCCGTGACGCGGCCGCTGGAACACCGCGCACCGCGCACCGGACGGCGCGCGCAGGGAGGGCGGATGCCTGGGTCAAGGGGACGCACGACGGCGCCCAGCCGGTCGGCCGCGGCCGACGACGGACCGATCGCTCGACCGGGCGGGTCCCCCTCCCCCGCTGAGCCGCGCCGGGCGCTGTCGGGGTCTGCGACCCGCCTCGGGCAGCTCGCCAACGACGCGGCGCTGCTGCGCCTCCTCGGCCGGCCGCTGCTGCGCTTCCTCCCGGTGCTGTCGGTCGGGCGGGTCGTCGTCGTCAGCCGGCACGCCGACGTGCTCGACGTCCTGGAGCGGGACGAGGACTTCACCATCGCCGAGGTCAACGCGGCCACCATGGACCGCATCAACGGGCCGTTCGTCCTGGGCATGGACCGCTCGGAGCTCTACACCCGGGAGCGGTCGATCCTGGACCGGTGCGTGCACCCCGACGACCCGGCCCGGATCCGTCGGGACGTGGCGTCCACCGCGGCCGACCTGCTGGCGGCCGCGGCGCCCCGGGGCCGCATCGACGTGGTGCAGGAGCTGGCCCGCCCGGCGGCGACCCGGCTGGCCGCCTCCTACCTCGGCGTCCCCGGGCCCGACGAGGCCACGATGATGCGGTGGATGCGGCTGCTGTTCTGGGAGGCGTTCCTCAACACCGGCGGCGACCGGGAGGTGCGGCGGGCCGGTGAACGGGCCGCCGCCGAGTTCCACGCCCACGTCGACGGGCTGGTCGTCGACCGCCGCGCGGAGCCCGCGGGCACCCCCCACGACGACCTGCTGCGGCGGCTGGCGCACCTACGGACCGACGGCGCCCGGCTCAGCGACGAGGCCGTGCGCCGCTGCGTCTCCGGCGTGGTCGTGGGCGCCGTCGAGACCACCACGAAGGCCACGGCCCACGCCGTCGACCAGCTGCTCCGCCGCCCGGAGGCACTCCAGGGGGCTGCGCGGGCGGCCCGGGAGGGCGACGTCGCCGTGGTCGCGCAGTACGTCGTCGAGGCCCTGCGGTTCAACCCGCTCACCCCGGTCCTCGTGCGGCACGCCGCCCGGCCCGCCGTCGTCGCGGCCGGCACCCCGCACGAGCGGCACGTGCCCGCCGGCCGGACGGTGTACGCGGCCGCGCTGCCGGCGATGTTCGACCCGCGGACCTTCGACGACCCGCACACCTTCCGCCACGACCGGCAGCCCGCCGCCGACCTGCTGTTCGGGTACGGGATGCACGCCTGCTTCGGCCGGTACGTCAACCTGGTGTCCATCCCCGAGCTGGTGACCGCGCTGCTGCGCTGCGGTGGGGTGCGTCGCGCACCCGGCCCGGCGGGCCGGATGCGCTACGAGGGCCCGTTCCCCGACCGGCTGCTGGTCGACCTCGACCCGGCGGGGACCCCGGACGGCGGGCGGGCCTGAGATGCGCCAGTCTGCGTTCACCGTGGTGACCCCGGTGCTGCCGGGCGCCGACGCCGCGCTGTCCGGCCTGCTGCGCCGCATCGGCGACGACGTCGTCCGGGACACCCGGCTGGGGCTGGCCGGGTTCGACCGGCTGCACTACGCCAGCTTCTCGGTCGTCCCGGCCGCCGACGACGGGCACTCCCTGGTGTTCGAGGGCAACGTCGACGGGACGCCGGCCGCCTTCCTGGAGCGACTGCTCGCCACCTCGGCTCCGGGGGTGGACGAGGTCTACCGGCACTGCGCGGGCTACCCGCCCGTGGACGGCGGCGGCGCGGGCGCGGCCCTGCGCTACCTGCGCGGGCACGACGTCGGCGCGAGCGCCTTCCACGTCGCCTGGCCGGGGCACACCGTGGACCTGGTCCGGCGCGAGGACCGGCTGCGGCGCTTCATCCAGGACCTGCTCGACCGACCCGACCAGCGGCACCTCCGCGAGGCCGACGCCGCGACCGTCCACCGGGCCGTGGTCGAGGCCGTCCGCGGCGAGCCGGCGCTGGGCTGGGCGCTCCGGGAGGAGCCGCTGCCGTTCGGCGTCCGGCGGCCGTGGACGGTGATCACCCTCCTCGCGGCCCCGCTCGTGGCCGGCGCCGTCACCGTGGCGGCGGCCGCGGCCGGGACGGGTCCCCACCGGCGCGCCGCCCGGCTCGCCCTGGCCGCCCTGGGCACCGTGACCGCCGGCGCGGCGGTCGAGCTGCGCCGGGCCGAACGCGCCGACGACCGGCGGGAACGCGACCGCCCCACGGACTGGCAGACCGTCTACGCGGCGTGGAGCCGCAACCTCGACCAGTTCCAGCACCGCGAGGACACCAAGGGCCAGAACCACCTGTCCAGCGTCGCCACCATCAAGCCAGGGCTCCTCCGGCAGCTGACGCTGCGCGCCGTCCTCACGGCGGTCCGGCTGGTCGCCGCCCTGAGCCCCGCCCGCGGCCAGCTCGGCGGCATCCGGTCGATCCACTTCGCCCGGTGGGCGATCACCCGGGATCGACGGCACCTGCTGTTCCTGAGCAACTTCGACGGGAGCTGGGAGAGCTACCTGGGCGACTTCATCGACCTCGCCGCCGTCGGGCTGACCGCGGTCTGGACCAACACCGACAACGCGGTCGGCTTCCCCCGGACCGAGTGGCTGGTCCGCCTGGGCGCGCGTGACGAGGCACGGTTCAAGGCCTTCGCCCGCTACGGGATGGTGCCGACCCTCCTCTGGTACAGCGCCTACCCGGACCTCAGCGTGGCCAACATCGCCAACAACCGGGCCATCCGCACCGGGCTCCTGCGCCCCGGGGACGGCGACGGCCCCCAGGCCTGGCTGCGCCGGCTGTGACGAGGGGGAACGGCATGCCGGAGCTGGAGCGCGACGACGTGCAGGGTCTGGTGCTCAGCGGCTACGCGCGGATGCACGAGGCGCGCTACGTCCTCCTCGAGGTCGCCGACCCGCCCGGCGCCCGCCGCTGGCTGGGCCGCGTGGCCGACCGGGTGACGACCGCACGGGCTCCCGGGACCGCGCACTGCGTCCAGGTGGCCCTGACCAGCCGGGGGCTGACCGCACTCGGCGTCGGCGACGGGGACCTGGAGACCTTCCCGCCGCCCTTCCGGGAGGGCATGACGACGCCCTACCGGCAGCGGGTCCTCGGTGACGTCGGGCCGAGCGCGCCGCAGCGGTGGGCGTGGGGCTCGCCCTCCGGCTCCGGCGGCGCCGACGGGGGGTACCGGTCGTCGGTCCCGGAGGACCGTCTGCACGCGCTCCTGCTGCTGTACGGCCGGGACGCCGACGTCATGGACGAGCTGCTGGGGACGGAGACGGCGCAGGCGACCGAGCGGGGCGCCCTCCGGGTGCTGCACGTGGTGGAGCCCGAGCCGCTGCCCGGCCAGGTGGCGAACGGCAAGTTCGGCGTCGAGCACTTCGGCTTCGCCGACGGGATGTCCCAGCCGGTGATCCGCGGCAGCGGGCAGGACGAGCGGCTCGGCGGCGAGGAGGCCCGCCGGCACGTGGTCGCGCCGGGGGAGTTCGTCCTCGGCTACCCGAACGGCTACGGCAAGCTCACCCCCGTGCCCCGGATCACGCCGGCCGGCGGCGCACCCGTCGAGATCGGCCGCAACGGCAGCTACCTCGTCGCCCGGCAGCTCGCGCAGGACGTGCTCGGCTTCCGCCGCTTCCTGCACCGTGCCGCCTCGGCCCTCGACGGCGACGCGGACCCCGACGCCGAGGAGCGGCTCGCGGCCAAGCTGGTGGGCCGCTGGCGCAGCGGCGCGCCGCTCGTCCGCAGCCCCCACCGCGACGACACCGACCTGACGACCGACAACGCCTTCGGTTACGCAGCGGTCGACCCGCACGGCGAGCGGTGCCCGCTCGGGGCCCACATCCGGCGGGCCAACCCCCGCGACGCCATCTCGCCGGAACCGGCGCGGGCGCTGGAGATCACGAACCTGCACCGGATCCTCCGGCGCGGCCGGGTCTACGGCAGGGGGCTCCCGGAGCACGCCACGGAGGACGACGGGGTCGAGCGCGGGCTGTTCTTCCTGTGCGTCAACGCCAGCATCGAGCGGCAGTTCGAGTTCGTCCAGCAGACGTGGCTGAACAACCGCAAGTTCGCCGAGCTCTACGACGACCAGGACCCGATCATGGGCACTCCGCCCGAGGAGGGCGGGGTGTTCACGGTGCAGCGCTCCCCGTACGCCACCCGGGTGCACGAGCTGCCCAACTTCGTCACCGTGCGCGGGGGCGCCTACTTCTTCCTGCCCGGTGTCCGCGCGCTGCGCGCCCTGGCAGCGCTCGACTGAACCGCCGGGCGGACGGCGGGTCGTGCCCCCGGAGGTGGCGCCGGTGTCCCCGCTGACGGTGGTGACCTTCCCACCCAGCCTCGACGGCGAGCTGGCCCGCTTCCTCCTGGACCACCACCGCGTGCCGTACCGGGAGGACCGGCACGCGCTGGGCTTCTCCTCGCTGGTCACGCTGGCCCGTGCCGGCACGGTCCGCTTCCCGGTCGTCCTCGGCCAGGGGCTGCGCATCACCAGCGTCGTCGACCTGGCCGCGCACCTGGAGCGGACCGCTGCCCCCGGACGGCGGCTGCTCCCGCCGGGCACCGACCTGCAGCGGGCCCGCGCGGACTGGCCGCTGTTCCACGTCACGCTGGGGACGGCGACCACCCGGCTGGCCTACGCCCACCTCCTCCCGCTCCGTGAGGTCATGACCGGCCCGCTGAGCGACGGCGTGCCGCGGCTGGAGAGAGCGGCCGTCGAGCGCGGCTACCCGGCGTTCGCCGCCGCCCTCCGGCTGCTGCTGCTGCTGACCCCGCAGCGGGTGCGGGCCGCCCGGGCCGCCCTCGACGAGGTGATGGCGGCCGTCGACGACCGGCTCGCCGACGGCCGGCCCCACCTGCTGGGCGACGTCCTGACCCTCTCGGACGTCGTCTTCGCGGTGGCGGCGGCCCCCGCCGTGTGGCCCGAGCAGTACGGCGGGGCGGTCCCGCCCCTCGAGCTGACCCCACCCGCACTGCGGGACGTCGTCGCGCGCACCCGCGCGCGAGTCTCCGGGGACCACGCACTGCGCGTGTACCGGGAGCACCGCGCGCCGGGCCGCTGAGGCGGGCGGCCCGGTGCCGCCCGACCCGGGTGTACCCGGCCAGCTCGGTGGAGACCGTGGCCTGCGCGCCCTGACCGGCCAGCCGGACCGGACGCTCGTGGTCCAGCCGGCCGTCGAGGAGGTCCGGATCGTCGGCGCGTCGCCGTCGGGGGTCGTCGACCGGCGCCACGCGCAGCGCCCACCAGGTGGTCCGCCGGGCGTCGTTGCGCATCTCCGACCCGTTCACGGCGACCTGGTCCCACACACCCACGTGCGCGGCCTGGGCCGCCCGCGCGGGTGACCTCCGCGTCGACGGTCGTGCCGGCGCACTCGGGCACCGCCCCCCTCCGGACGGCCCTGCGCGCTCCGCGAGCCGCAGGCCGGGCCCGCGCACCGGGACGCTGGGAGGGCGCCGTCATGCCGCCGTCACCACGCGGTCACCGCGGCCGGCCCCCCGTGCAGCGGAGCGGAAGCCGGGCGCCCGCGGTGACGCGCCCGTGACGGGCGCGTGCTCTGCTCGGCGGGAGGGCGTGCACCGGCGCGAGGCGGCACCATGGCGATCTCCCTGCGGCTGAGCGTCAACGGGGCCGAGGACGGCGCCGGGCGCTACCTGACGTGGTCCCCTCGGCCGGCCTCGCTCGCGGTCGTCGACGCCGACGGCGCCCGCGGCCCCGTCGAGGTGCGGCTGACCGGTCCGACGGCGGGCGACGGGGGCCGGCTCGACCTGCGGCCCGGAGGCTCCGACCCCCCCTCGGGCCACCTGGACCTGGCCCTGGACCCGGACGGCACCCCGGTGCCGTTCTGGCTGAGCGGCCGGTT
Organism: Geodermatophilus pulveris; assembly: GCF_900188375.1. Taxonomy (GTDB): domain Bacteria; phylum Actinomycetota; class Actinomycetes; order Mycobacteriales; family Geodermatophilaceae; genus Geodermatophilus; species Geodermatophilus pulveris. Next base: position 248,833 of record NZ_FZOO01000002.1, read on the forward strand.
CGGCTTCCCCAGCCGGGAGGACGGCGACGCGCCGCTCGAGGTGCGGGCCCGGGGAACCGACCCGCGGGCGCTCGCGTCCTTCCCGCTGATGGTGCGGATCCGGAAGGACGCCGACACGCTCACCGACGGGGAGCGCAGCCGGTTGCTGCTGGCCCTGGCCCGACTCAACGACCAGGGCCGGGGCGCCTTCCGGGCCTTCCGCGACACGCACCGGGAGAGCACCCGGGCGGAGGCGCACGGCCGTGACGGCTTCCCGCCGTGGCACCGGGCGTTCGTCCTCGACCTGGAACGGGCCCTCCAGCAGATCGACCCCGGCGTCACGCTCCCCTACTGGCGCTTCGACGTGCCGGCTCCGCGGCTGTTCGACGAGACGTACCTGGGCGCACCCGACCCGCCGTCCCGGCTGCCCCGCTTCGCCGCGTCCAACCCGCTGCGCGTCTGGTCCACCGACGGTCAGCCCGGCATCGTGCGCGCCCCGTTCTTCGACCCACGGCGCAGCGGCGCGCACGACCGCAACGGGCAGGCGGTCCGGCGGGAGGCGGTGGTGACCGGCTTCCCCGAGGGCTTCACCCGGTGGCGAGGTCCCACGGAGGTCGACCCCCACGGCAGCGCGCACGTCAGCTTCACCGGCCACGTCCGCGTCATCGACACCGCGGCCCGCGACCCGCTGTTCTTCCTGCTGCACTGCAACGTCGACCGGCTGTGGGCGAAGTGGCAGTGGCTGCACCGGCGGTTCGACCCGGACGAGGCCGACACCTACCGGTTCGCCGGGGAGGCGGGCGATCCGGGCAGCACCCGGGTGGGTCACAACCTGGCCGACTCGATGTGGCCCTGGAACGGGGTGCGCACCGCCCCGCGGCCGCCGACGGCGCCCCGGATGCCCTTCCCGCCGTCCCCCGTGACCGGGACGCCGGGAGACGCGCCGACGGTGCGCTCGATGATCGACTACCAGGGGGTGCACGACGCCGGCGCCTGGCTGGGGTTCGACTACGACGACGTGCCCTACGAGCCGTGAGCACCGGTACACCGGGAGGAACGAGATGAGCGTCGACGAGCCCGGGGGCGGCGGCCACCGCGCGCGCTACGCGGCCGAGGTGGCCGCGGCCCTCGCCGAGGTGGCCGACGACCCCCTGGTCAGGGAGGCGGGACGGGCCGCCCGGGCGGCACCGGGGACCGGGGACGCACCGGGGGCCGAGGCCGGGGGCGACCGGCCGCCCACCGCCGTCGCGTCGGCCGCGGACCGGGGCGCCGGCACGGCCGAGCGGGTCGCCGCCGTCGACGTGGCGCGTCGCGACGCGGTCGGCCGGCCGGACGTCGTCGACGCGCTGATCGCCGTCCTCGGGGACCGCGACGACGACCCGGCCGTCCGGCGAGCCGCGCTGGGGGCTCTCGGGGAGCTCAGCTTCGCCGTCGCCGCGTTCGCGCCGCACAGCGCCGCCTACCGCGAGGCGCTGCGGACCGCGGTGACGGCCGGCGACCCCGCGCTCCGCGAGGACGCGCTGGAGGTCCTCGCGCTCACCCACGACGAGCTCGCCCAGGAACGGCTGGTGGCGGGCCTGCGGGACCCCGCCGCCGCCCTGGTCGACCCGGTGGTCGCGATCGAGCTGCTGGGCTACGACCTGCACGCCGGCCACTACGACCTGCTGCGCGGGATCGTCACCTCGTCGACAGACCCGGCCGTGCGCAGCGCCGCGATCCGGCTGCTCGGCGGTGACAGCGGGTCCGCCGACCTGCTGCGCCGGGTCGTGCTCGACCGCGGGGAGGACGTCGGCGTGCGGGCCATGGGCGCGACGGCGCTCAACGCGCTGGCGCCGGACGAGTTCGCGCCCATCGCACGCGGCCTCGCGCTCGACCCGGACGAGGACGACGAGCTGCGCGCCACGAGCCTGACCGCGCTGGCCGTGGGCCCCGGGGAGGCCGGCCCGGAGCTCGCCGACCAGGTCGTCGCCGCCGGCCCCGAACCGTCGGCGGACCTGGTCCGCGCCGCCGAGCAGTACCGGGAGGTGCGGGGCTCCGGTGGGTGAGGACCGCGAACCGACCGGGCTGCTGGGACTCCTCGACGAGGCCTCACCCGCGCACGCCGGCCGCAGCGCGGCCGAGACCGCCCGGCTCCGAGCCGAGGCGCTGCTCTCCCTGGGCGCCTCCGGCCTGCCCGACGCCGCCCTCCCGTTCGTGGTGGAGGAGCTGGAGAGCGGCAGCGAACCCCTCCTGGTCGCCGCCGCGGCGCGGGCCGCGCGTGGCCGCCGGCCGGTGGACCCCCGGCTGACCCGGCCGCTGCTGCAGGCCCTGCGCAACCTGGCCGAGCGCGACGACACAGTGTCCTTCGGCAGCCCCCGGCCGGCGCCGGGCACGAGCGGGACGACCCCGCTGTCGGAGATCCTGGCCACTCTGCGGGAGCTGGAGCTGTCCAGCGCGGCGCGGGACGAGCTCCGGGACCTCGCCCGCCGGGAGGGCCCGCTGTTCGCCGGGGCGGTCCGGACGGCACTCGAGGACGTCGCCGGGCCGGCCGGGCACTGCTGCGGCGGCGGGATGCCGGCCACGCCCGCCCTCGACGACGGCCGGCAGGCCGCCGTGGGGCCGGTACCCCGGGAGGTGGAGGTCGAGGACCAGGACGGCCGGCGGCTGGCGCTCGCCGACTTCTTCGGGCATGCGCCGACGGTCGTCGCGTTCTTCTACACCCGCTGCGACAACCCGCGGAAGTGCTCCCTGACGATCACCTCGCTGGCCGAGCTCTGCCGGGACCTCGCCGACCGGCTGGGGTCCGTGCAGGTCGCCGCCGTCACGTACGACCCCGGCTTCGACATCCCGGCCCGGCTGCGGCGTTACGGGAGCGACCGCGGCCTGCCGTTCGGACCGGCCGTCCGGATGTTCCGGACCGTGGCCGGGTGGGACCTCCTGCGAGCCCACTTCGGGCTACGGGTCGGGTACACCGCTTCGGTGGTCAACCGGCACGGCATCGAGCTGTTCCTGCTGGACGGCGGACGGGTGGTCCGCATCTGGTCGCGGACCCGCTGGGCACCGGCGGACGTCGCGCGGCAGCTCGGTGGGGCGCGGTGAACCGGTGGGGCACGGTGACCCGGTGGGGCGCGGCGCCCGACAGGGGGACCCCGAGCAGCCCCGGCGGCCGGGCGTGGTGCGCCCCACCCGGCTCACTCCTGGGGGACGCGGAGGACCCGGCCCACCAGGATCCGGTCCGGGTCCGGCAGCTCGTCCGCCGCGGTCAGCCGGCGCACGTCGGTGCCGTACTCCCGGGCGACGGCACGGAGGGTGTCCCCGCGGACGACCTGGTGGGCCAGGTGTCCCCGCATCCCGGCGATGGCACTGACGATAACGATGACGATGACGATGACGATGACGATGACGGGCGCGGTCTGGGTGTCCAGGCCCGGCGGCCGCTCCCCGGAGCGCGCCCGACGCTGGAAGCGGGTCCGTCACCACGACGTCGACGGTCCTCGGCGCCCAGGGGTGTGACGCACCGGGCGACGCAGGAGACAGCAGCTCGTCGGTGCCCGTCAGCCGGCGTGCTCGGTGCGCGAGTAGCTCCGCGCCCCCCACCAGTCCCACTCCTGCTGGTTGGGCGGCGTGTCCATCAGCTCGTGCATCCTCCAGCCGTAGAGGCGGAACAGGAACCACTTGATGTCGAGGGGGTAGCCGGCGAGGTTGGCCGGCCGGCCACTGACGTCGTAGGAGACCCACCACAGTCGGTCGAGGTCGTCGGCGGCGGCGAACGAGAGAACGGCGTCCGCAACCGCGTGGTGGTCGGGGTGGTCTCCGGGGTTGAGACCGCGGTCGTGGTCGGCGGTGTTGACCCACGGGCGCACCGACCCCCGCTCCGAGGCGACGATCGCGCGGACGGTGGTCACCAGGTCCTCCCAGCCGTCGTAGGTGGTCGACCCGTCGACGGCCGGCAGCGTGGGGGTGTCCCCGCGCTGCAGCTTGCCGAGGGTGCGGAAGCCGGTGGACTCGTAACCCTCTCCGCTGGTGTTGCCGTCGGGGAGCCGGAGTGCGTAGAGCGCCCACGTCGGCCCGGTGTGGCGCTGGATCGGGTGCCCGTCGACGGTGACCCGGTCCGACGTCGGCGTACCGGGGGTGAGCGTGCCGGCCATCGACTCGATGCAGGCCACCTCGTGCGCCTCCCACCAGCCGTCGGTCCGGCCCGCATCGTCGGCCGTGACCACGATCTGCACCGTCCGCACGTCCTGGATGTGCAGGTCGGTGAACAGGCCCTCGCCGCGGAACAGGAGGGCGTCGTCGGTGTGGGCGGTGACGTAGAACACCACGTCGGACACGGCTGCCTCCTCTGCTCGAGCCTCCCCCGGGAGGTCACCCGTGGAGCCTGCTCCCGTCATCGGCGACACGCCCGGACCCGGCGCGCGGCACCACCCGGGAGACTGCGGCACCGGCGTCCCGTCAGCCACGAGACACGGGTCAGGGCTGCGCTGGAGCCCCGGACCACGCACGTGGGACCAGCACCGCTTCGGCACGCAGTCGACCGGACGGCTGTGCTGCGCATGGGTGACCGTCGCACGCCACCGGACGGCGCCTGCCTTCCCCCGAGAGGAGAGCCGGGTGTCCGAGCTGACGTGGGACCAGTGGGCGTCGCTCACACCGCCCGCCGGGTGGGTGGTCGACGTGGGACGCTTCACCGACGGGGTCGGGGACGACCTCTTCGGCTACCACCCGGGCAACGGGACCCTGTGGGTCGCCGAGAACCGCGGTGACCGGTTCGTGTTCTCGCGTCCGTGGGCCACCGTGGACCCCGCGGACGGATGGCAGTTCGTCGTCGCCGACGTCACCGGGAGCGGCCCGGCCGACGTCGTCGGATACCACCCGGGAAACGGCGCCGTCTGGGTCGGCGAGAACCGCGGGGACGGCTTCGCCTTCACGCGGTGGGCGGACCTGGCGCCGGCGGCCGGGTGGAGCATCCACTGCGGCCTGTTCACGGGCCGGCCGCGAGCCGACCTGCTCGCCCACCACCGCGACAGCGGCTCGCTGTGGGTCGGGGAGAACACCGGCTCCGGGTTCGCCTTTCGGGGCACCTGGGCCACGGTCGCGCCGGACGAGGACTGGCGGTTCACGGCTGCGGACGTCATCGGCAACGGGACGACCGACGTGGTGGGGTACCGGCCGGACGACGGATCGGTGTGGGTCGGGGAGAACCGTGGCTCCTCCTTCAGCATGACCCGGTGGGCGTCCCTGACGCCGGCGCGGGACTGGTCCATCCGCACCGGCCTGTTCACGGGACGGGGCAAGGCCGACCTGCTCGGCCACCACCCCGGCAACGGCACGTTGTGGGTCGGGGAGAACGCCGGCGACCGCTTCGCCCTCACGGAGCTGTCGCCGCGCCTGCGCCCGGCCGAGGGTTGGCAGGTCGTCGCCGGCAGCGTGAACGGCGACCTGTGGCACGACGTCGTCGCGTACCACCCGGGCAACGGGTCGGTCTGGGTCGGGGTCTCGCCCACCCGCCCGGTCGAGGGGTACTGCTGGCCGCTCTCGGCAGGCCCGGGCGAGTCCATCTCGTTCCACCTCTCCCACGAGGGCGAGGTGCTCGCCTCGATCCAGCGGCACAGCTCCACGTCGGACACGGTCGACTCCTCCGAGGTCCAGTCGGTGGCGCTCACGGCGGAACACCAGGTGACCCCGACGACGGCGTGGCGTCAGGGGTGCGGCTGGGACGAGACCCTCCGTCTGACCGTGCGGCCGGAGTGGACCTCGGGCATCTACTCGGCCGCCTGCACCGACTCCACGGGTGGCCGCTGCGATGTGACGTTCGTGGTGAAGCCGGGACACGACCGGCGCTCGCGCATCGCGGTGCTGGCGAACGTGAACACCTGGCTGGCCTACAACGGGTGGGGCGGCCGGTCGAAGTACTCCGGGGCGGCCCGCACGAGCTTCCTGCGCCCCATGCCGCAATCGGCGCCTGGCGGGGACACCCACCTCACCCGTGGCGAGCTGTGGGTCCTCGGCTGGCTGGAGAGCCAGGGGCACTCCCCGGACGTCTTCACCGACGTCGACTTCCACGAGGACGGCTGCGATCCGGGGCAGTACCCCCTCCTGGTCGTGAGCACCCACCCCGAGTACTGGACGCCGCGGATGTACGACCGGCTGGCGTCCTACCTGGGTGCCGGTGGGAGCCTCGCCTACCTCGGTGGCAACGGCGTCTTCGAGGCTGGGGAGTACGACGACGACGGGACGGCGATGGTCTTCCGACTGGGCGAAGAGGGCGGGGACCGGGAGCTCGCCCTCTTCCGGGTGCGGGACAGGCCGGAACGCTCGCTCCTCGGCGTCGCCACCGAGCGCTGCGAGGTGCCGGGGTCGGCCTACGTGGTGCGGTCCGCCGGTCACCCGCTGTTCGAGGGGACCGGGCTGTCGGACGGCGACTCCGTCGGCGCGGTGGGCCTCAACCGGGGACACAGCGGCGGCAGGGGCAACGGCGCGGCGAGCGGGTGGGAGGTCGACACCAGCCGCGGCCCCGGCGCGACCGGCGTCCCGTCGAGCTGCGAGCTGAGGCCGGCGGTGCTGCAACCGGGCGGAGTGCCGCCGTCGGCCCTGCCGGGCGGCCTTGTCGTCCTCGCCCAGGGCATACCGGACGGGACCGGCCCCGGAGCGGACATGACGTACTACGACCACCCCGGCGGCGGTTTCGTCTTCTCCGCCGGCTCGCTGACGTTCGGCGGCAGCCTCGTCGTCGACGCCGCGCTCAGCACGCTGGTCGCGAACGTGGTGCACCGGGCAGGCGCCGGCTGACACCGCGCCCGGCACGCGCGTGACGTCCGCACGCGCCGGGTCACCAGGTGTCGAGGTCCGGCTGGCAGCCCGGGCACGGACCCACGGTCGGCGCGTCACCGCAGGGCGATCCCGGCGCAGAGCCCGACGAGTGCTCCGGACAGCGCGGCCGCCCCCGCCCCGGGCCCGCGCCGCCCGGCCAGGGCGAGTGCGTTCAGCACACCCAGGGCGACCAGTGCGACGGTCGCCGTGCGCACGGTCGGCCGGTCGAAGACGGCCACGGTGACGACCAGCGCCAACAGGGTCACGCCGGCCAGCGCCAGGGTCACCCAGCGCCACTGCCACTGCCACCGCCGCGTGGCTCTCCGGCCGCGCCGCGACCGCTGCCGTCGCACCAGGAGCCACCAGAGGAGCAGGCCCAGGCAGGTCCCGACGGTCAGCCGCTGCAGACCGGTGAGGGCCTTCACCGCCTCCAGCACCAGGGAGCTCAACAGGCCGGGTACCGCCGGCAGCAGCAGGTCCTCCGCGGACGGCTCCTCCCTGTGGCGTCTCGTCGTCCGGCTGCCTGCGACCACTGCAGACCTCCTCGTTCCGTCCGGTCCGTGCTCGTGACGGAGCCGGTCACCACCCGGCCTGCTCGCGCGGCTGTCCCGCGGTCCACGCCGCGTCCGGACCTCCGGCACCAGCAGGCTGTCGGCCGCCCGCCGTGCGTCCGGGGAGCCCGGGTCGGACCCGCTCCCGGCCGTGCCCCTCAGCCCCGCCGGCCATCCGCCGGACCGCGTCCTCGGGCACCGTCTGCGGACGCGCGTCGGTCATGGCCCCATCTCACGCCCCGGTCGTCACCGGGCCATCACCGGCGGGTCCACGCTCCCCGGCCCCGTCAGACCTCCGGTCCCGTCCGCCGGGCACCGGGTCGGCCGCCGGACGGGGTCGCGGGACTCCGCCCGGACCCCTGTCACCGGCGGTGGCGGGCACCCGGCCCCGGGCGGCGAGATCCTCCATCCGACCGGTCGGCGCGACGCCGAGCTCCCGGGCCAGGGCGTCCCGGAAGGTCTCGTAGACGCGCACGGCCCTGGCCGGGTCGCCCTGGGCCAGGCACACCCGTATGACCGCCCGGTGCGCGCTCTCCCGCAGCGGCTCGTGGCGGGCCGCCGCGTCGGCGACCTGCAGCGCCTCGGCGTACCGGCCGCCCAGCAGCAGCCGGTCGGCCAGCACCTCCAGGGCGTGCATGCGCAACTGGCGAAGCCGCTCGCGCTCCAGCACCACCCAGTCGTCGTACCACCCCGGGAGCAGCTCACCCGCGAGCGCCGCCGCCGGCGGATCCACGACGCCCGCCGGGGCTTCCGGGGCGAGGACGGCGCGGGCCCAGTGGGTGAACTCCCGGGCGTCGACGCGCACCCCCTCGGCCAGGGTCAACGCACCCCCGGACACCTCGACCAGCCCGGGCACCGCCCGCTGGACGCGCCACAGTGCCGAGCGCAGGCTGCCCTGCGCGTGCGACTCCGAGACCTCCGGCCAGAGCCGGCCGGCGACCGCTCCGCGGGCCGGACGTCCGGACAGGCTCAGGTGGGCGATCAGTCGCTGGGCGCAGTGCGGCAGCTCCGCCGCGGGGACGTCGTCCACCGACACCCGGAACCCGTCGAGCAGGCAGACGTGTGCGGTCCTGATGTCCATGGGCCCCCTCTCGGGCGTGACCGAGGCATGCGTCGGGCCGGGCGGGCAGGGCTGACTGGAGGTGATCGTCCCGACACGCACCGGGGGCGTCAATGGACGAAGGACCCTGGGACGCGACCGGCCGGGTCGCTCCTCAGCGGTGACCGTCGGTCGGGTCGGTGGCCCCCCCGGCGAAGCCGTCGAGCCAGTCCCGGACGGCAGCGAGCACGTCCTCGGGCGTCGACGCCACGGCGACGGTCACCTCCTCCGCCGGCGTGTCGGCGGTGGCGTCCCGCAGGGACAGCAGCCGCGCCCGGAAGTCGCTGCCGCCCTCCAGCCAGACGCGGACGAGGAGCGCGGCACTCGGGTCCTCGACCACGTCGTCTCTCCTACGGGGTGTCGCGCAGCGTCCCGGAGCCGCACACTCCCGGAGCTCCGCGACGCGGCCGGCGTGGGACGACCCATCCTCCGAGATCACGGTGCGTGACACAGTCCCCCGTACGGATGACCACCGGCGCGGACGGCACAGCCGCCGTCAGGTGCTGCGGACGAGCTCGGACGTCGCCATGCCTCCCCGGACGAGCACGTCGCGGACCCGCTCGCGCCCCTCCGGCCCGGTCGCGTGGTCGGCGGAGCACGCCCGACGGACCCGCGGGACGTGCTCGACGAGCCGGGTCATCTGCTCGGTCGGGAGCACGCCCAGTTCGTCCCGCAGCATGGTCCGGAAGAGCTCGTAGGCGCGGACCGCCTCGGCCACGTTGCCCTCGGCCAGGTGGACGCGGACCACCGTCCGGTGCGCGCTCTCCCGCAGCGGTTCCGCGCGGATCGCCGCATGTGCGGCCTCCAGTGCCTCCCACGGACGCCCGGAGGAGGCGAGCCTGTCCGCCACCACCTCCAGCGCCTGCGTGCGGAGCTGGCGCAGCTGTTCCCGCTCGAGGAGGACCCAGTCGTCGTACCAGCCGGGCAGCAGGTCACCGAGCAGCGCAGCATCCGGGACGGCGAGGTCCTCGGGACCTGCGTGCGCCGCGATCACCCGGCGCGCCCAGTCGTCGAGGTCCCGGACGTCGACCCGGACGTCCGTCGCGAGACCGATCGCGCTGCCGGACGCCTCGACCAGGCCGGGCGCGGCCTTGTTCAGCCGCCACAGCGCCGACCGCAGACTCCCGTGCGCGCGGTCCTCGGGGACGTCGGGCCACAGCCGGCCGGCCGTCCCGGTCCGGGTCGACCGGGGGGACAGGCACAGGTGGGCCACCAGCCGCTGGACCGCGTGGGGCAGGTCCCCGGCGGCCGGCCGCCGTCCGCGACCGGGGAGCGCCAGGCCGAAGCCGTCGAGCAGCGAGACCCGGGGAAGGGGTGGACGGTCCACGAGACGGTCCTTCCTGAGAGGACGAGCGACCGGACCGGGGCGCCGGAGGCACCCGTGATCCGGCTCCAGAGGTGGGCAGCCAGCCGACGATGCCGGGCCGCTGCGGGAGGGGCGTCACCGTCCCGGGACGCCGGGTGCCGGTCGGGGCCGCGCCACCGCGGTCCCGGCCGGCGGTCAACTCCTCAGGTGGTGCCGCTCGGTGGCACCGAGCCAGGTTGACCACGGCCGATGGCGCGGGTGGGACACGGATCCAGGTCTAGGGCTGTGTCCGTCATGGTCCCCCCAGGACGCACGCGCACGGATGCGGCAGCGCGAAGCTAATCACGTCCGGGCGTGGAGGCTCTACGCAGTTGTGCGTACGGGGCGGACGGGAGGGTCACAGCGGGCTCACCGGACGTTCCCGTACGCGCCTGAACGCCCCCACGGTGCGACGCCGTCCGACTACCCTCAGCGCCGTGCCGCGCACCACCAGGCGTCATGCAGCGTGGCTGGAGCTCGTCGGCGACATCCTGCAGGGTCAACCCACGGCGCGGCAGTTCCCCCATGCGCAGGTGGCGGACCTGCTCCTCGAGTCCTTCGACGCGGCCTGCTGCTCGCTCAACGTGGTGGACGACGCGTGGGTGGACCACGTCGTCGGGGGCTGGCCGGTCGGATTCCTGCCGACGACGCCACCGTCCGGTGCCCTCATCGATGCCTCCACGCACCCGCTCATCCGCTGGTACGCCGTCACGGGCGACTCGGCACCGCAGGTCCTGGGCCGGGTGCCGCGCGCGGTGGCCGGGCCGAGGATGCGCGCGGCGTGGTCGGCGTTCGCCCGTCCCTTCGGCATCACCCACCAGCTGGCGCTGCCGGTGCGCGTGGGCCGCGGGGTGGAGGCCTACGTGGTCAGCCGTCCCGACGACGACTACGACGACGCCGATGCCGACCTGGCCGCCCTGGTCCGGCCGGCACTGGCCGCGCTGGTCGGCCAGCACCGGGTGCTGCACGACGTGCCGGAGCGCCGGTACGACCGCGTCCGGGACCGCCACCTGACCGAGCGGGAGTTCGCCGTGCTCACGCTCCTCGGGGCGGGCCACACCGCCCAGGCGATCGCCCGCCGCCTGGACACGTCCCCCCGGACGGTGCACAAGCACCTCGAGCACCTCTACCGCAAGCTGGGGGTGCGCGACCGGCTGATGGCGGTGCAGCGAGCCCGGGACGCCGGCCTCCTCGCCACGCCCGCCGCGCCGATCGGACGGGACACCGCGACGACATCCGGACGCTGCACCCGTCGCCCTGAGCGGGCACCACCCAGCGGTGCGCCGACGCCCGAGAGCCAGCACACCCGATGCGCCGGTGGACGACCGCGATCGGCCGACGCGGGAACCGCCGCACCGTGGCGCTGACCCGGACCAATCGCGTGGACGTCGATCCCGCGGTGTGCCGGGGAGCCGGCCGGTGTCAGGACACGATCGGTTCGACGTCGCGCGTGCAGAACATGCACACCGAGGCGTCGACCGGGATGAAGCTCTTGCAGTGATCGCACTCGCGACTGCCCTGCGCGCCGGCCGCCTCGCGTCCGGTCGCGCGACGGATCGCCTGGACCAGCAGCATGATGGTGAACGCCAGCAGGAGGAAGGACACGAAGGCCGTGAGGAACGCCCCGTAGCGGATCTGGGCACCGTTCACGGTCAGGACCAGGGCGTCGAAGTTCGGTGCACCGAAGATGGCGGCGACCAACGGCAGGATCACGTCCCCGACCAGGGACTCCACGACCGTCGCGAAGGCGGCTCCGATCGCCACACCGACCGCGAGGTCGACCAGGCTGCCGGAGAAGGCGAAGTTCTTGAAGCTGACCAGCAACGTGCGCACGGCGCCTCCTCGCAGGGGTAGTCAGGACCGCAGACCCTAGCCAGGCCCGCGGGTGCACGTGGCCGGGGGCCTGGCCGTGGCCGCACGGGGCTCCGCTGCCCCGTGCCGCCCAAACCCGTCCGGTACCGACACCGAGGTCAGCCCGGAGCCGTGCCGGGCGACGGACGGTGCCCGGACCGACGGTCAGGACCGAGGCCTCCTGCCGCCGAGGGCCCGCCGTCGGACCCGACCGTCGGGGCCTCTCGTCCGCTGCCACGCAGAGCAGCCAGGGTCTGGCGCACGCCCTGTTCGTACGGGGTGGGCGTGATCGCGAACGCCCGGGCCGCCGGAGCGCCGTCGACCACGAACGGCTGCTCGAACTGGTAGACCATCTCGGCTCCCTCCCGTGCCAGCGGCAGGACGTGGCCCAGCAGGCGCACCCGGGCGCTCCCGTGCGACACGAGCCGCAACCGGGTGCCCGCCTGCCGGCACGCCTCGGCGGCCAGTGCCCGGCCGGTGGTCGCCGGGGGGTGGGGCACGTGCCACACGCTCGCGTCGGAGCTGTCCCTCGTCCCGACGGCGGCCAGGGTCGCGGCGAAGTCGCCGATGAAGGTGGGCGTCAGGGGCAGGTCCGGGTCCCCGACCCACTGCACGGGCCATCCCCGGAGTGCTGGACGGAACACGTTGCCGGCGACGAGCGACCGGACGCCGGGCCCGTAGAGCTCCCCCGCACGCACGACACTGACCTGCAGCCGGCCGGCAGCGGCGGCGTGGAGCACCCGCTCGGCGACCCATGCCCTCAGCACGCCCTTGGCACTCACCGGCCGCCACGGGCTGTCCTCGGTCATCGGGCCGTCGACCCGCCCGTACATCCACGTGTCGTCGGCGTACACCAGCCGGGCACCGGCGCGCGACGCGGCGTCGACCAGGGCGTCGGTGACCACCGGGAAGTCACTCGTCCAGCGGGCCAGCACCGGCATGACGCAGTGGTGGACGGCGGCCGCGCCGCGGCAGGCAGCCGCCAGCCCGACGCCGTCGGTGGCGTCGGCCGCCGCCGTCTCCACCCCCGGCGTGCCGACGTCCCGCCCGTCGCGGGTGACCGCCCGCACACGACACCCGGCGGCGTGCAGGTGTGCGACGAGCCGCCGACCGGTCGCTCCCCCGGCTCCCACCACCACGTGGACGCCCGCGCCGTCGGCGGTCGGCGCCGCCCGCTCGACAGGGGCTCCGGTGGGTGGCTGCGCGCCTGCGTCCATCGGGCGCCTCCCTCGTGGTGACGTCCCTCGCCACCCCGACAGCAGTCGATCCCCTGCCGGCCTCCGCTCGCCCCGGTGACCGGTGACCGGGCCCGGTCCCCGGGTCCCCGGGTCCGGCCGCGGCGGAGCAGCGGCGGGGTGCGGCGCAACGTACGCCGGAGACCACCCCGCAGCAACGGACCCGTACGCCGGTGTCCGGTGGAGGCACCGGCCGCGCCGGAGGTGGCGGGCGGCCTGGTCGCCGTCACGACCCCGTCGTGAGGCCCTGCCGCAGCTCGTCCAGGGCCCGCGCGAGGTCCACCCGCGGCGCCCAGCCCCACCGGCGCGCGCGGCCGGTGCGCAGCCGCCCCGTCCACACCGGCTCGTCGGTCCACTCCGGCGCGACGCCCAGCGCGTCGGTCACCGTGCCGAGGTAGTCCCGCCACGTCGCCGGCTCGCCCGCGACGATGACCGGGGTCGTGCCACCGGCGACGGGTCCTCGCTCCGCGTCGTCGGCGGTCGCGACGGCGCCCGTCGCGACGTCCGCGATCAGGGCCGCCAGGTCCTCGACGTGCACCCAGCCCCACGTCTCGGCCGGGTTCGCCCGGCGCGCACCGTCGCGGACCGCCTGCGGCCGCAGCGTGTTCCAGACCGACGTCCCGCCGGCACCCATGACCGCCGGCGGGCGCACCAGCACGGTCGTGAGACCGCCGACCTGCGCCAGCGCGGCGTCGGTGGCGTTCTTGGTGTCGGGGTAGTCGCCGCTCCCCTCGGGCAGCAGGGCGCCGTCCTCGGCGACGTCGCCGACGCCGGCCGAGCGGTCGTAGACCCCCGCCGTGGACACGTGCACGAGCCGGGCGACGCCGGCGTCCCGGGCGGCCCGCGCGAGGACCGGCGTGCCCTCGACGGCCACCCGGTGCTGCACCTCCCGGGACGAGCCCATCGGGTGGACCGTCGTGACGACGGCGTCGGCGCCCCGGGTCACCACGCGGGCGTGGCCCGCGTCGGCGAAGTCGCCGACGTGCTCGGTGACCCCCTCGAGCACCGGCCCGCTGCCGGCGCGGCGGACGACGGCGCGCACCCGCGCCGACCGCTCGACGAGCGCCCGGCACACGGCGGTGCCCACGAGTCCGTTCGCACCGGTCACCACGACCACGGGAGAGGAGTCGGCCACGCCGTCCACCCTGCCAGCGAGCGCACGACGGCGCCCCCTGCCGAGGACCCGGGGACCCGGCCCGTCACCGGTCCCTGATCAGCGTCCTGAGCTGCCCGGCCATCTCCGGGGTCACGTCGACGCCGTGCGCGTCCTCCGCGTGCGGCCCGGCCTGGGCCATGACCTCGTCGACGGACTGCCCCTGGACGACGGCGTCGCAGTCGAACCCGGCGTCGCGGCACCTCAGTTCCTTCACGGCCGGCCTCCTCCGGTGGCACGCCCCCGTGTGACGCGGACAGCGTGCCCGACGCCCCTCCGCGAGACCAGGCACCCCGGCACGGCGGCAGGGACCGATTCGTGGCGCGCACGTCCCTGCCGGCCGTCCCCCGCGGCTACCGTCACGGCGCGGGGGCCGACGCCGCGGAGGTGGCCAGACATGCCGCTCTACCTGACCAGGTTCAGCTACACGCCGGAGACCTGGGCCCGGCTGATCCACGACCCGGAGGACCGCCGGGAGGCCGCCCGGGCCTACATCGAGTCGGTCGGCGGACAGCTGCACGGGTTCTGGTACGCGTTCGGGCCCCGTGACGGCTACACGCTGTGGGAGGCGCCCGACAACGTGTCCATGGCCGCGGTGGCCCTGGCGCTCGGCGCCGGGGGTGCGCTCAGCCCCCTGGAGACGACGGTGCTGCTCACGGTCGACGAGACCATGGAGGCGATGCGCCGGGCGCGACAGGTCGCCTACCGGCCGCCCGGGTCTCCCGAGGGTGGTGCGTCCGGCCCGAATTGACGGGGGTGCCCGGTGGCGCTTCGGTGAACGGACCAGAGACCAGCGCTCGACGAAGAGGGGACCTCGTGGCCGGCACCAGCACCAGCACCCTCGGCGAGGAGGCCAGCGGTCTGCGGAGGTCCATCACCGGCAGGCAGCTGTTCTTCTACACCCTCGGTGACGTCCTCGGGTCCGGGATCTACGTCCTGATCGGCCTGGTCGCCGCCGCCGTCGGCGGGGCCTTCTGGATCGCCTTCGCCCTCGGCGTCACCGTCGCGGCCATCACCGGGTCGGCCTACGCCGAGCTGGTGACCAAGTACCCGCAGGCGGCCGGCGCCGCGCTCTACGTCAAGAAGGCCTTCGGCAGCACCGCCCTGACCTTCCTGGTCACCGTGTCGTTCCTGTCGGCGAGCTTCGCGGCGACCGGCTCGCTGGCGACCGGCTTCGCCTCCTACTTCGCCACCCTCTGGGACGGCGCGCCGGCGCTGCTGGTGTCGCTGGTCTTCCTGCTCTTCCTGGTGGTCGTCAACTTCATCGGCATCACCGAGTCGGTGGTGATGAACATGCTGATGACCTTCGTCGAGGTCGCCGGCCTGCTCATCGTGATGGTCATCGGCGTCTGGTACGTCGCGCAGGGGAACGCCGACTTCGGCGTCCTGACCGACATCAGCGTCTCGGGCAACCCGGCGCTCGCGGTCCTCGCCGGCATCGCGTTCTCCTTCTTCGCGATGACCGGCTTCGAGAACACCGCGAACGTCGCGGAGGAGACGATCGAGCCCCACCGCGCCTTCCCGCGGTCCCTGGTCGGCGGCATGGTCGTCGCGGGCACGGTCTACGTGCTGGTTTCGATGGCCGCCGCGCTCACCGTGCCCACGGACGTGCTCGCGGACTCCGACGCGGCGCTGCTCGAGGTCGTCCGGCAGGGCATCCTGCCCTTCTCCACCGACGTCATGACCACGCTGTTCTCGGTCATCGCGCTGATCGCGATCACCAACACCACGCTGGTCACGATCGTCACCCAGCCGCGGATCCTCTACGGCATGGCCAAGGAGGACGTCGTCCCGGCCGTCTTCGCCCGGATCCACGCCACCCGCCGCAGCCCGTGGGTCGGCCTGCTCTTCAGCGGAGCGGTGGTCGCGGCCCTGCTGATCACCGGCAGCCTCGTGGTCAACGCCGGCGGCATCGACCTGGTCAACACGCTCGCCCTGGTCACCGTCGTCCTCCTGTTGGCCATCTACGCCCTCGTGATCGTCGCCTGCCTCAAGTTGCGCGGGCAGGACGAGGACGCGCGCACCTTCCGGGCCAACACCCCCCTGCTCGTCGTCGGCCTGATCGGGAACCTGGCCATCCTCGGCTTCTCGATCTACGACGACCCGTCGTCGCTGCTCTGGTGCGCCGGGCTGATCGCCATCGGCGTGGTGCTGTTCCTCATCGAGTACGCGGTCGGCTCGCGGAGCCGTCCGGCGGGTGTCGAGCGCGGCGATCCGGAGGCCGCCGCACGGAGGGACGCCTGAGATGCACGTCGTCGTCGCCACCGACGGGTCACCGCAGTCCCTGGCCGCGGCCCGCCACCTGACGTCCTTCGCCGATCCCGGCAAGATCACCGGGATCTCGGTGGTCGCGGTGCTCCGCCCGCTGGCCTCGGTCGCCTTCGCCGACGAGATCTCCGACGCCGAGCAGGGCGGGGCCGGCGAGTGGACCGGCAGCTTCACCGAGGCGGCGCAGCGTGCCGTCGACGCGGTCGCGGCCGTCTTCGACGGCTGGGGACCGCCGGTCGACAGGCAGGTCCGCAGCGGGTCGCCGGCCGCCGAGATCATCGAGGCGGCGCAGGAACGCGACGCCGGCCTGCTCGTGGTGGCGGCCGGAGGTCGCGGGATCAGCGACGTGATCCTGCTCGGCAGCACCGCCCAGCGGGTGCAGCACTACGCGCCGTGCCCGGTCCTCGTCGTCCGCCCCGCCCCGCGGTCGAGGAGGGCCCCCGACCGCAGGGGCTGAGCCTGTCCGGCGGTGCCGGGGGCACTGGGACACTGCGTCGGTGCCGAGTACGCAGATCGAGGTCCGTCGCCCGTACAGCCGGGCCGACGAGGTGGCCGTCATCGACGCGGTCCACGACTCCCTGGTCGCGGCGTTCGCGATCCCACCGGGCGACGAGCACGTGCGCCTGGTCGTGCACGACCCCCACCGCTGCGCCACCGCACCCGACACGAAGCGCAGCCTCCACCGCGGCATCGTCGACGGGCTCGCCCGCGTCGGGAGCCCGGGGGACCACGTCACGACCGTGCTGCGGGAGAGCGCGACCGAGGACAGGGGCACCAGGGGTGGACGGGCCGCGTGCGACGTCGACCTGGGGTTCGACGTCCACGTGTGAGGCCTCGACGGGTCCGTGGCCCCGGGCACACCGCCGCGGTGGCGGACTCGTCAGCGTGGCGCGGGTGTCCGAGGCCGGGGACCGGGGCGGGCCCGGGCACTGTCATGCTGCGCGGGTGCCCGGCTCCCGCTCCCCCGCCGAGCGCCCCGCCAGCCCGCCGTCCCCCGAGCCCGACCCCGGGGAGTGCAGCGAGGACGCCGCCCGGCTGGCCGGGCCCGCGGCCGGCGCACCGTGCCGTCCGGCCCTGCCGGCGGCCGGTGCCCCGGGCAGTGCTCCGGGCGAGGCACCGGCGGGGTCGGCGCCACGGCTGGCCCTGGCGCTGGGTGTCCTGTTCGCCCTGGCCGGCAGCGGCTCCTCCGCCGCGGCGGTGGCGCTGCCGGGGCTCGGTACCGCACTCGACGTGCCGGCGAGCGCGACGGCGTGGGTCCTCAGCGTCTACGTGCTGGCGCTGGCGGTCACCACGGCGGTCTACGGCCGGCTGGCCGACCTGGCCGGGGTCCGGTGGCCGCTGGTGGCCGGGGTCGTCCTCATGGCCGGTGGCGCACTGCTGGGCGCGGTGGCGCCCACCCTGCCGGTCCTCCTGGTCGGCCGGGTGCTGCAGGGCGCCGGTGCGGGCGCGGTGCCGGTCCTGGCGACCGCGCTGCTCAGCGCCCGGTACTCCGGCGAGGTGCGGGCCGCGGCGCTCACCCGGGTGGCCGGGGTGGCCGCCGCCGGCGGCGCGCTGGGCCCCTTCGCCGGCGGCCTGCTGCAGACCTGGGTGGGATGGCGTGTCGTCCTCGCGCTGCCCGCCGTCGGGCTGCTCCTGCTCCCCCTCATCGCACCCGCCGCCGCCCGGCGGGGCCGCGGCGGGCCGTTCGACGTGCCGGGGGCCGTGCTGGTCACCGCCTGCGCCGCCGGCCTGGTGCTGCTCGTGCAGTCCCCCGCGGCCGGCGTGACCGTCGCGCTCGCCGGGGCCGCGCTGCTCGCGGTCGGCGGCTCGGCCGCGGCGGTGCACCTGGCCAGGACCCCGCTGGGCTTCCTGCCCCGCCGGGTGCTCACGTCGGGTGCCGCGGTGACGGCCGCCGGCTGCGCGGCCGTCGTGCCGGCGGGGTGGTTCGGGCTGCTCCTGGCCGTGCCCGACGTGCTCACCGCACGCGGCTGGTCGCCGCTGCTCACCGGGGCCAGCCTGGTGCCGGCCGCGGCCGTGGGCCTGTTCGCCTCCCGCTACGCCGGGCGGCTGCTCGCCCGTGCCGGTGCCGTCCGCACGCTCGCGCTGGCCACCGCCCTGACGGTGTTCGCGCTGCTCGACGCCGCCGTGGCGGCCGCCGCCGGGATACCCGCGCTGCTGTGCCTGGCGGTCGCGGTGGTGTCGGCCGCGTTCAGCGTGGGGCAGCCCGCCCTCGTCGAGATCGTCGGCGCGGCGGTCCCGGTCGCCGACCGCGGGGTGGCGCTGGGTGCGGCGACGCTGCTGTTCCTGCTGGGCGGCGGTGTCGGCACCGCGGCCGTGGCCGGGGTGGGCGCGCTCACCGGCACGGCCGTCGCGCTCGTCGTGCTGGCCGCGCTGCCCGCCGCGGCCACCCTGGTGGCCGGGGTGTGGTCGGTGCGGGCGGCACGCGCCGGCTGAGCCCCTGCTGCCGGAGGATGGCGGGGTGAAGCCGCTCCTCGCCGTCGTCGCGGTCCTCCTCGTCATCGGCCTCGGCGTCGCCGCCGTCGTGCTCGGGGAGGCCGACGACTCCCCCGGTCTCCAGGGCCTGGGGGTCCTGCTCGTCGTGGGCGCGGTCGTGGCCGGGGTGCGGACGCTGCGCCGCGCCCGGTGACCGCACGGCCGCGGCCTCCGCCGGGGGACCCGGGCCGGATCGACGGAGGCGTCCTCGGCGGCCCGGCACACGCGTCGTCCCGGTGCCCGGGCGTCCGCAGCCGTCGACTCCGCCGACGTCGTGCGCCGGCGCGCAGCCTCCACCCGTCCCCGACCGCGCTGCCGTCCACCGCTGGCAGCGAGGTCGCCGGGACCGTCGAGGCGCTCGGCCCGGACGTCCCCGGCCCGCCGCTGGGCACGCCGGTGTCCACGCTGGTCGGGGCGACGGTCCACCGGTCGGACTCCGACCCGGGGCCGGCGCTCCGGGTTCCGGGTTACGCGGACACTGCCGCCGCCGGCGCGCCCCGCGTCCCGGCAGCTGCCACCATCACGTCATGGGTCACGCCCACGACGTCCAGGAGGAACTCCGCGAGCCGGCCCGCGCGCTGCGCCGCGCGATCCCGGAGGTCTACGACGGCTACCGCGCGCTGCACGCCGCCGCCTACGCCGCGGGTGCGCTGGACCAGAGGACCAAGGAGCTGATCGCGCTGGCCATCGCGGTCAGCGAGGAGTGCGACGGCTGCATCGCGTCGCACGCCCGGGGTGCCGCCCGCACCGGCGCCACCGAGGCGGAGGTCGCCGAGGCGCTCGGCGTGGCCATCGCGATGACCGGCGGACCGGGCACCGTGTACGGCCCGCGCGCCTTCGCGGCGTTCCGGGAGTTCGCCGGGGAGGACGCCGGCCCGACGGGGTGACCCGGCCGGACGGCGGCCGGCGGCTCACCCGCCGTCGTCCAGGGCCAGGGTGGCGCGGACGTCGCCCAGCCCGCGGGCGACCAGCAGCCGGCCGCTGACCGGCAGCCTGGCCCAGCCGCCCGCGTCGGCGTCCCACCGGCGCCACATCCGGGCGTCGGTGGCCACCTCGACCGGGACGCTCTCCCCCGGCCCGGCGGTCACCGCGGACCACCCGGCCAGGCGCACCGGCTGCCGCGGGTCCGCCGGGTGCAGGTAGACCTGCACGACCTCCCGGCTCGGCCGGTCACCGGTGTTGGTCACGGTCACCGCGACGCCGGGCACGTCCGGGCCCGGGACCACCCGGGCGTCGGCGTAGTCCCACGTGGCGTAACCGAGGCCGGCGCCGAACCAGAAGGCGGGCGCGGGGGCCCGGCCGGCGTGGTGGCCGCGGTGGCCGAGGAACGGGCCCTCGCCGTAGACCAGCCGCCCCTCCACGGGGGTCACCGACCAGGCCGGCGCGGCGCCGTCCGCGGCGGGGAACGTGGTCACCAGGCGCCCCGCCGGCTCGATGTCGCCGAGCAGCGCGGCGGCGACCGCGTGCCCGCCCTCCTGACCGGGCAGCCCGGCCCAGAGGACGGCGTCGACCTCGTCCCGCCACGGCATGAGCACCGGCGTCGCCGCGTTGACGACCACCACCGTCCGCCGGGCGGCCGCGGCGACGGCGCGGACGAGATCGTCCTGGCCGCCGGGCAGGGCGATCGTCGTCTTGTCGGCCGACTCGGTCTCCTGCTCCTCGGTGAGGCCGACGACGACCACGGCGACGTCGGCCGCCCGCGCCGCGCCGGCCGCCTCGCGCAGGACCTCCGCCGGGTCCCGGGTGGCCGGCCGGGCCACCAGCCCGAACAGGCCGGCCCCGGTCGTCCGGCCGTCGCGGCCCGGCCCGGGGGCGCCCCGCAGGTCCACCGTGGCCGCGACGAGGTCCCCGTCCGCGACGTCGGCGTCCACCGTGCGGGCCGGCGGCCGGAGCACCGCCTCGCCGACGTCGGACCCGGTGAGCCGCAGCTCGAACCGCGCCACCTCCCGGCCGGCGACCCGGAGCTCCCAGCGGCCCACGCCGAGGGCACCGAGCTGCAGCCGCCCGCCCTGCGGCACCCGCGCCCGCAGCCGGACCAGCTCGGCCGGCTCCGGGAGGTCGTCGTCGACCCCGACCACCGTGCTCGCCGCGGCCGCGTGCCGCTCCTCGACCACCGCGCCGTCCGCGCGGAGCAGCGTGGCCTGCACACCAGGCCCACCTGTCCCCGGGTGCAGCACCGAGCCGAACCGGGCCGGCACCGGGCGGCTGCGCACCTCGACGCCGTCCACGACGGTGACCGCCGGCCCGAGCAGCGCGGTGAGCCCCTCGGCCACGCTGACCTGGTACGGCGGGGTGACCTGCGCCGACCCGCCGCCCATGTCGACCGTCTCGGCGGCGTGCCGGCCGACGAGGGCCACGGTCGCCCCCCGGGACAGCGGCAGGGTCCCGCGCTCGTTGCGCAGCACGGTCATCCCCTGCGCCGCCAGGCGGGTGAGCTGCCCGCGGCGCACGGCGCTGTCCGGGGCGGGCGGGTCCTCCCGCGATCCCTCCCGGGGCGGCCCGAGGGCGCCGACCCGCCTGGCCAGCCGCAGCAGACGGCGCAGGTGGTCGTCGACGACGTCCTCGGCGACCTCGCCGGCGGTGACCGCCGCGACGAGCGCGTCGCCCCAGGGGCCGACCGGCCCGGGCATCACCAGGTCCAGGCCGCCGTTCGCGGACGGAGCGGTGGTCCGCGTGGCCCACCAGTCGGACACCACCAGGCCGGCCCAGCCCCACTCGCCCTTGACGACGCCGTTGAGCAGGGCGTCGTGCTCGGTGCACGCGACGCCGTTGACGCGGTTGTAGGCGGCCATGACCGTCCACGGGTCGGCGTCGGCGACCGCGATCTCGAACGGCAGCAGGTAGACCTCCCGCAGGGTGGCCTCGTCGACCACGCTGTCGACGGTGTGCCGGTCGGTCTCGGACTCGTTGGCGACCAGGTGCTTGAGGCAGGCGCCGACGCCCTGCTCCTGCAGCCCGCGGACGTAGGCGGCGGCCAGCCGGCCGGTGAGGTACGGGTCCTCGGAGTACGCCTCGAACAGCCGCCCGCCCAGGACGCTGCGGTGCAGGTTGACCGTCGGGCCGAGGACGACGTGCACCGACCGGGCCCGGGCCTCCTCGGCGAGCAGGCCGCCGGCCTCTGCGGCCACCTCCTCGCTCCAGGACGAGGCGAGCAGCGTGGCGTTCGGGAGCAGGGCGGCCGTCCGGCCGCCGGAGAACCGCAGCCCGCGGACGCCGGTCGGCCCGTCGGACAGGCGCAGCGCGGCCAGCCCGATGGACTCCTCGGCCGCGAGGGTGAACATGCCGGCGCCGGTCAGCAGCGACACCTTGGCCGGCAGGTCCAGCGCGCCGACCAGCCCGGCGGGGCCGGGCGGGGGGTCCAGGGTCACGGTCCGGCTCCCGTCGGTCGGTGGCGGTCCGGGCACGGCCGCCGGTCAGCCGGGCGGCGGCCGACGCAGCCCGCCGGCCGCGACCAGCACGGCCGCGACGGCGACCTGCGGCCCGACGGAGAGCAGGGCGGGGCGCCAGTCGCCGCCGGCCGCCGGCAGCGGCACGCCGGAGAGGTCCAGTGTGGCGTGCGGGACGACGGCCGGCAGGACCGAGCCGCCGGTGTGCAGGAACACCCAGGTGCAGCCGACGGCGCAGGCCGGGAGCGGGACGAGCGGCAGCCAGACCGGCCGCCCCTCGAGCGCCGCCCCGCCGGCGGGCGCCCGGCGTCCATGCCGCGGGTCGCGGGGCGGCGCTACGCCGGCGGCCGGCCGAGGACGGCGTCGACGAACTCCGCCTTGCCCCTGGTGTAGGCCTCCCGGTCGTCCGCGTGCTCGGCGGCCAGCTCCCGCTTGAGGGCGGCGTACCGCCGCGCCAGCGCGGGGTCGCGGCGCAGCGCGTCCCGGAAGGCCAGCTGCTCGGCCCACCGGGGGTCGCCGGCGAGCAGCAGGTGCAGGTGGACCGCCCGCGCACCGTCGACGACCCGGACCAGCAGCCGCCGCCACGGCCGGGCGTCGAGCACCGGGGGCACCAGGTGCCACCCGTCGCCGAGGGCCGCGGCGACCGCCGGCGCGCTCTCGAGGTCGGCGACGGCGGCCTGCAGGTCCAGGACCGGCTTGGCGTCCAGGCCGGGGACCGCCGTGGACCCGACGTGCTCCACCGGGGCGACGAGCCACCGGGCGAGCGTCCCGTCCAGCTCCCGGCACAGCCGCTCCCCGCGCTGCTGCCACGCCGGGTCCGCGGGGCGCACCTCCACCCGCTCGGTCGCCCACGCGGGCCACTGCGTCATGCCGCGGATCGTCCCCGGCGGCGGTGCCCGCGCGCACCCCGGGCCCCGGTCAGGAGGCGGCGGCGGCCCCCTGGCCGGCGGGCGCCCCGAGCGCATCGGTCAGCAGCGCGACCAGCGCCCCGAGCCGCACGTCGGCCGTCGCGGACGCCTCCTCGTCGGAGCCGTCCAGCGCCCGCGCGGCGAGCCCGGCCTTGCCCTCGACCAGCTCGGCGATCCGGGCGTCGATGGTCTGGGCGGCGATGATGCGCCACGCGGTGACCGGCTCGGTCTGCCCGATGCGGTGGCTGCGGTCGATGGCCTGCGTCTGCTCCGCGTCGGTCCAGGACAGCTCGGCCAGCACCACGTTGGAGGCGACCTGCAGGTTCAGGCCCACCCCGGCCGCGGTCAGCGAGCACACGGCCACGGCGACGTCCGGGTCCTCGACGAAGGCGTCGACGTTGGCCTGCCGCACGGTGGGCGTCTGGTCCCCGCGGATCGACGAGTACCGCACCCCCTGCCGGGCGAACGCCTCCTCGGCGGCGTCCATCACGTCGACGTGCTTGGCGAAGAACACCACCTTGCCGGCGCTGCGGGCCAGCTGGGCGGCGTAGTCCGCGGCCAGCCCGGCCTTGGCCAGGCCGATGCGCCGCATCATGCTGAACACGTTCTCGCCGGACTGCGCGGTGCTCGCCTCCTTGAGCTCCGCGCGGGCCACCCGGCGCACCAGCTCGGTGTCGATGCCGCCGTCGGGGACCCCCGCGGACCGGTTGGCCAGCGCGGTCTCGTAGCGCGCCACCATCCGGCGGGCGAGGTCGCGCTCGGCCGCGCGGATCGACCGGCCCGCCGGTCCGTCCAGCTCGACGGGGAGGTCGGCGATGCGGCGGGCGGGGATGTCGGCGGCCACGTCGACCTTGCGGCGGCGCACGATGCCGAGGTCGATCACGCACCGGCGGGCGGCGGCGGAGAAGCCGGGGTCCGCGGGCGTCAGCCCGGTCGCCTCGAGGGTCTCCATGAGCTCGCCGCGGGGCGTGCCGCCGTCGGTCCAGCCGAGGAACTGCCAGATCGCCCGGAAGTCGTCGACGTCGTTGATGAGCGGGGTGCCGGTCAGCGCCATCAGCAGCGGCCGCGCGGTGCGCGTCCGGATGCGGTCGGCGAGCGCGAGGACGTGCTGCGAGCGCTGGGAGGTCGGGTTCTTGATGAAGTGCGCCTCGTCCACGACCATGCCGCGGAACCCCAGGTCACCGAGCCACCGGGCGTGCCGGTCGAGCACGTCGTAGTTGACGACGACGACGTCGGCGAAGCCGTCGACGGTCTCGCCGTCGCCCTGCACCACGGTGGCCGCGCGGTGCGGCGTCCACCGGGCCGCCTCGCGCGCCCAGTTGGTCTTGACCACGTTGGGCACGACGACGAGCAGCGGGTAGGCGTCCGCGGCCTCGGCGGCCAGCAGTGCCTGGGCGGTCTTGCCCAGGCCCGGCTCGTCGGCGAGCAGGAAGGTGCGGTGGCCGGCAGCGGCCGCGGCGACCAGCTGCCCCTGGTGCGGCATCAGCTCGTGGCCCGCCGGGGTGAACCGGGCCGTCGGCACCGGCAGCGCCATGCAGGCCGGCGCTCCCCCGCCGGCGCGCTCGAAGGAGGCCAGCAGCGGGCCGAGCAGCTCCCAGCCGGCCAGCCGCTGGGGGCGGGCCGCGCGCTGCGGGGCGGCGGAGAAGTCGGGGGCGAGGAAGGGGTTGGCCAGCTGCCGGGACACCACCGACTGCGGCACGACCTGCCGGCCGGTGCCGGCCGGCGCGGTCGCGACCTGCGCCGGCGCGGCCTGCTCGGGCTCGGGCTCGACGCCGAGCTCGCGCAGCAGCTCCCGCCGGCGCGACCGGGCGGCGTCGGAGACGACGGCGTCGTCGGCGAGCAGCGCCAGCAGCCCGGCGTCGCGGACGGCGGTCGTCGCCAGCACGGTCGCGATGCCGTCCAGGCGCTTGAGCTGCTCCGCGCGGTGGCCGTCGGCGCCGCCGGCGCCCGCCAGGACGCGGGCGCGCTCCTCGCGCAGCATCAGGGCGACGGCCTGGAACGTGGCGCGCACGCCGGGCGTCACCCGGCCGCGGCGGGCGGCCGCCTCCACCTCGCGGGCGGCGGCGGTGAGCACCGAGACCAGGTCGCGGCGACGGGTCCGTCGCTGCTCCCGGGGGGTGGTGCGGCGAGCGCCCGTCTGGCGCCGGCCGGGTCGAGCCACGGACTCCTCCTCTGGGCTGCCGGCCGGGGTGGCCGTGGCAGCAGGTCGCACGGTCGCGCGGGCACGTCCCGGGCGGGGGGCCCGGCGCTCGGGACGCCGAGCCGGCCGGCGGTCCCCGGGGCGACGACGCCACCGGGCCCCGGCAGGTTCTCACAGGGCCGGGCGGGCCGCCGGTGGACGGGCCGGTGACCGTGACACGAGGGCACCGCCGCGCGACCGGCCGGCCCCTCCCTCAGCCCAACGCATCCGTGCGCGCATGATTCCCGGCCGGTGCGCGCCGTGCGCCGCCGGGCCGGCAACGCAGGGTTCACCACGGCGGACGGAGGGCAGGCACGTCCCGACCGACCGACGTCCGGAGGAGCGGTGGACCGTGCCGACCCGACCCCTGACCCGCACCGACGGGTACCTGCCGATCGAGGACCACGGCCTGATCGGGGACGGCAGCACGTGCGCGCTGGTCGCGCGCGACGGCTCCATCCCGTGGCTGTGCCTCCCCGACTTCGACAGCCGGCCGTTCCTCGCCGGGCTGCTGGACCCCCGACGTGGCGGCAGCCTGGTCCTCACACCCACGGGGCTCCGGGCGGCCGCCCAGCGCTACGTCGAGGACACCGGCGTGCTGGTCACCGAGCTGCACGGCCCGGACGGCGTGCTGGAGGTGACCGACTGCCTGACCCTGCGCGCCGGTGCGGACCTCGACGAGCTGGTGCCCCACGGGCGCGGCGAGCTGCTGCGGCTGGCCCGGGTGGTGAGCGGCACGGTCGACGTCGACGTGCGGCTGGCCCCGATGGACCCCGTGCAGGTCAGCCAGGAGGGCGGGGCCTGGCGGATCCGGTGGGCCGCCCGGCCGGACCTGGACCTGCTGCTGTGGTGCTCCTCCCCGCTCGAGCCCGCCCGTGACGGCTCGATCGGCGGCCGGGTGACGCTGCACGCCGGCGAGCAGCTGAGCGTCGTGCTGCACTGGTCGGGCCACACCCGCGTGCTGTACCGCACCGACCCGGCCCAGCTGGTGGACCGCACCGTCGCCGCCTGGCGCCGCTGGGCCGCCCGGCTGCGCTACGAGGGGCCGCAGCGGGCGCTGGTCCGCCGCTCGGCGCTGACGCTGAAGCTGCTCGACCACCACCCGACCGGCGCGCTGGTGGCGGCGGCGACCTCGTCGCTGCCGGAGCACGTCGGCGGCGTGCGCAACTGGGACTACCGCTACACCTGGGTCCGCGACGCGGCGTTCTCCACCTACGCGCTGCGCCGCATCGGCATGACCAGCGAGTCGTCGTCCTTCCTGGCCTGGACGCTCGCCAACGCCGAGCGGGACGGCCGGATCAGCGTCATGTACACCCTCGCGGGCGGGCAGCCGGCCACCGAGTGGGAGGACATCGCCCTGGCCGGCTACCGCGGCTCGGCACCGGTGCGCTGGGGCAACGGCGCGGCCGGGCAGCGGCAGCACGACGTCTACGGCGAGCTGCTCGACGTGGCCTGGCAGTGGGTCGGCTCCGGCGGCGAGGTCACCGCGCACCTGTGGCGGCTGCTGTGCCGGCTCACCGACGAGGCCACCGAGCGGTGGGACACCCCGGACGCCGGGCCGTGGGAGATCCGCGACACCGGCCGGCCGTTCACCTACTCGGTCGCGCTGTGCTCGGTGGCCGTCGACCGGGCGCTGCGGATCGCGCAGGCCCGTGGCCTGCCGCACCCGCGGGACCGCTGGCGCGCCGAGCTGGACCGGATGCGCGCCGCGCTGCTCGACCGGGCCTGGGACCCCGGGCGGCGCACCTTCACCGAGCACCTCGCCGACGCGCAGGGACGGGGCCGCGGCGGCCTGGACGGGTCCCTGCTGGCCCTCCCGCTGCGCCGGGTGGTCGCCGCGGACGACCCGCGGATGGTCGCCACCGTCGAGGCGGTCCGCCGGGAGCTCGGCGCCGGGGACGGGCTGCTGTACCGCTACCTGCACGCCGAGTCCCCCGACGGCCTGCCCGGGCAGGAGGGGGCCTTCCTGCTGTGCAGCTTCTGGCTGGTGGACAACCTCACCGGGCAGGGCCGGCTGCAGGAGGCCCACGACCTGTACGACTCGCTGTGCGGCCGGGCCACCGAGCTGGGGCTGCTCGCCGAGGAGGTCGACCCCGGCACCGGCGCGTTCCTCGGCAACTTCCCGCAGGCCTTCAGCCACGTCGGGGTGGTGTCCAGCGGCTGGGCACTGGCCCGCGCCGAAGCGGACGCCCGGGAGGGGGTGCGCCGGTGAGCCGCACGCTGGTGGTGCTCGGCGGCTCCGGGGACCTGACCGGCCGGCTGCTGCTGCCCTCGCTGGCCCAGCTGACCGCCCTCGGCGGGCCGGGCGGGGACGTCGCGGTGCTGGCGGTCAGCCGGCAGGACTGGGACGACGACGCCTACCGCGGCTGGGCCCGCGACCGGCTGGCCGCCCACGCGCCGGAGGTCGACGACGGCGCCCGGGAGCGGCTGCTCGCCCGGCTGGGGCACGTCCGCGCCGACGTCACCTCCCCCGCCCAGCTGGGCGTCGCGCTCGGGCGGGCCGCCGGGACCCCGGTCGTGTACCTGGCGCTGCCCAACACCGCGTTCCTGCCGACGCTGGAGGCGCTGGCGGTCATCGGGCTGCCCGCGGGCGCGCAGGTCGTCGTCGAGAAGCCCTTCGGCCGCGACCGGGCCGACGCGCGCGCCCTCAACGAGGTGCTGCACCGCCTCGTCCCGGAGCGGTCGGTGTTCCGCATCGACCACTTCCTGGCCCTGCAGACGGCGCTCGACGTCCTGGGGCTGCGCTTCGCCAACCGGATGGTGGAACCGGTCTGGCACGCCGGGCACGTCGAGCGGGTGGACATCGTCTTCGACGAGGCGCTCGCGCTGGAGGGCCGGGCCGGCTACTACGACACCGCGGGCGCCCTGCGCGACATGCTGCAGAACCACCTGCTGCAGCTGCTCGCCCTGGTCGCCATGGAACCGCCGCACGCGCTGGACGACACCACCCTGCCGGCACGGAAGGCCGACGTGCTGCGCGCCGTCCGCCCGCCCGCCGACGTCGCCCGCGACACGCTGCGCGGCCGCTACACCGCCGGCACCGTCCACGGACGCCGGCTGCCGGGCTACGCCGAGGAGGCGGGCGTCGACCCGTCCCGGGCCACCGAGACCTACGCGGAGTTCACCGTCACCGTCGACGACCCGCGCTGGGCGGGCGTGCCGTTCCGGCTGCGCACCGGCAAGGCCCTGGGCACCGACCGCCGGGAGATCGCCGTCCACTTCCGGCCGGCGCCCGGGCTGCCCTTCGCCGGCCGGCCGCCGGAGCCGGACGTGCTGCGGCTGCGGTTCGACCCGGACGGCATCGCGCTCGAGCTCAACCTCAACGGCGCCGGGGACCCCTACGACCTGGAACGCCACGTGCTGGAGGCGCCGCTGCCGCCGCGGCCGCTGCCCGCCTACGGCATCCTGCTGCGCGAGCTGCTGGCCGGGGACAGCACCCTGTCGATCAGCGACGCCGAGGCGGAGGAGAGCTGGCGGATCGTCGAGCCGGTGCTCGCCGCGTGGGCGGCCGGCGAGGTGCCGCTGCTGGAGTACCCGGCCGGCTCCGCCGGTCCCACCCGGCCGGGGACCGCGGACCGCTGACGCCCGCCCCTGGCCCCGGCGGACCGCGTCGCGGAGGATGGGGGCACACCACCGCGGAGGGGACCGGTGAGGGCGATGGAGGAGTGGGCGCGCAGCGCGCTGCGCTGGGCCACGACACAGGCGGCGATGCGCGCGGCCATCCGGGTCCGCGCCCACGCGGGCAACGCGGACGCCCAGCTCCTGGCCGACCCGGCGCTGCGCGAGGACCCGTACCCGCGCTACGAGCGGCTGCGGACGCCGGCCCCGTTCGCCGACGGCGCCCTGGCGCGGATCAGCGTCCACCACGACGTGTGCACCGACGTCCTGCGCAGCGAGGACCTCGGGCAGATCGGCGGGTTCACCACCGAGCGGCTGCCCCGGGTCCTGCGGCTGGTGCTGCGGGTGGCCGGCCCCCGGCCGGGGGTGAGCCCGATCGACCCGCCGTCGATGGTGGCCGTCGACCCGCCGGACCACACCCGCTACCGCCGGCTCGTCAGCCGGGCGTTCAGCGCCCGGGCCGTCACCGGCCTGCGCGAGCGCACCCGGGAGATCGCCGACGAGCTGCTCGACGGGCTGGAGCGCGAGGCCGCGGCGAACGGCGGCCAGGTCGACCTGGTCGCCCGCTACGCCAGCCTGCTGCCGGTCACGGTGGTCTCCGAGGTGCTCGGCGTCCCGGTCGCGATGCGCGAGCAGTTCCTCGCCTGGGGGGACCGGGCCGCGCCGGTCCTGGACCTGGGCCTGGACTGGTCCACCCACCGCGACGTCGAGCGCAGCCTGGTCGAGCTGGACGACTGGTGGCGCGGGCACCTGCAGCGGCTGCGCCGGGACCCGGGTCCGGACCTGCTGTCCCGCCTGGTCACCATGGTCGACGAGGACGGCGGCGGCCTGACCGAGACCGAGCTGCGCGCGACCGCGGCTCTGGTCGTCGGCGCCGGGTTCGAGACCACCGTCAACCTCATCGGCAACGCGGTGGCGCTGCTGTTCGCCCACCCCGACCAGCGCCGGCTGCTGGCCGAGGACCCGTCGCTGTGGCCCAACGCGGTCGACGAGGTGCTCCGCGTCGACCCGCCGGTGCAGCGGACCGGGCGCCGGGCCCGGCGGGACACGACCGTGCACGGGGTGCCCGTCGCCGAGGGCGAGTGGCTGATCCTGCTGCTCGCCGCGGCCAACCGGGACCCGCGGGTGTTCCCCGACCCGCACGTCTTCGACGTGACCCGGCCGAACGCGCGCGACCACCTCGCCTTCGCCAGCGGCATCCACTTCTGCCTGGGCGCCGCGCTGGCCCGGATGGAGGGCGAGGTCGCGCTGCAGGCGCTGTTCGAGCGCTTCCCCGGCCTCGCCCCGGCGGGTCCCGGGCGCCGCCGCCGCACGGTGATCCTGCGCGGCCACGAGTCCCTGCCCGTCGTCCTCGGCGCCCCGGCGCGGCGGGCCCGGGCGGCCCCCGGCCGGGAGCCGGCCGGCACCGGTCCGGCCTGACCCCGGGGTCAGCCCCGGGCGACGCCGAGGTGGTGGGCCAGCGCCTCGCGCAGGCAGACCGTGTCGACGGCGACCGTGGCGATGGTGGCCCCCTCGGCGACGTAGCCGGCGGCCTCCTCGCCGCTGTAGGCGTGCACCCCGACCGGCACCCCGGCGGCCACGGCGCGGGCGATGACCGACGACAGCACGCCGCGCAGCTCCGCCCGGCGCTCGGGGCCGGTGAGCTGCAGGGCCAGCGACAGGTCGCCGGGGCCGACGTACACGCCGTCCAGTCCGTCGACGGCGAGCACGGCGTCCAGGTCGTCGAGCGCGCTCGCGGTCTCCACCATCACCACCACCAGCGGCTCGTCGGCCCCGCCGGACAGCCGCCCGATGGACCGGCCCCCCGCCGGGGCGTACCGGGCGGCGGCGACGACCTCGCGGGCGTGCGCGGCGTCCCGCACGTTGGGCACGACGACGCCGCGGGCGCCGAGGTCCAGGGGCCGGCCGACGTCGGGGAACAGCGGGCTGCGGGTGCGCACCAGCGGCACCGATCCCGCCGCGGTGACCGCCGCCGCGATGCCCGGCAGGTCGGCCTCGGCGGCCGCCCCGTGCTGCAGGTCGACGACGACGAAGTCCGCGCCGGTCCCCGCCACGACCTCGCCGGTGACCGCCCCGGGCAGCTGGCTCCACAGGCCGTGGCAGGCCGTGCCCCCCGCCCAGCGCCGCCGCAGCCCGGTCTCCCTGGTCTCCATCGCCGTCCCCGCCTCCCGCCTCGGCGTCGCGGGCACCGACCGGCGGCCGCACCGGCAATCCTGCCGCAGCGGGCCGGCCCCGGTCAGCCGGCCGGGCGGACGGCCCCCGCCACCGCCGGCTCGACCATCGCCTGCTCGTAGCAGCCGTGCAGCAGGACCAGCCGGTCCAGCAGCCGGTCCACCCAGGCCGCCGAGGTGCGCACCGGCTCCGGCTCGGACATCAGCGACCAGAACAGCCGGTCGACGTCCCGGCCGGACCGGCAGGCCCGCCACAGCGCCGGGGCCGGGCGGACGCCCAGGGCGTCGGTGAGGTGCCGGGCGGCCGCCCGCCGCAGCCGGGCGACGGCCGCGGCCTGGCCGCCCTCTCCCGCGGGGACGGCCAGGCCGATCGCCCGGCCGAGCAGGGGCACCAGCCGGGGCCGGTCGGCCGCGGACAGCACGTCGTTGGCGTGCCGGAGGACGGCGGCCAGCTCCGCGTCCACGCAGGCCGGCGCGTCGCCGAACGGCTCGCCCGCCAGCAGCGCCGTGTACTCCAGGAAGCAGGCGCCGCGCTCGGGGCGCCGGTGGCGGCCCCGGGCCAGGACGGGCATCGACGCCGGGCCCTCGGACGTCGCGGTCCTCGCGCTCACCCCGGCGCGCGCCGCGGGCGGGCGGCGCACCTCAGGCCGCCCCGGTCACGGGGGCGTCCCAGTCGACGTGGTGCGCGCGCACCCAGGACTGCGGGTCGCGGCCGCGGGCGACGGCGCGGCGCAGCAGCACCGGCATCACCAGGTCGCGGACCACCCGGCCGACCGGCGGGGGCGACTTGGCGCTGCTCACCCCGAAGCCCTGGGCGACGACCCGCTCGACCCGCTCCCGGCGCAGCCCCTCGAACACCGTGAAGGCCTGCGGCACCGGCAGGTCGCGCAGGCAGCGGGCGAGGACGACGGCGTCCTCGATGGCCAGCGAGGAGCCCTGCCCGGAGGCCGGGGAGGTGGCGTGCACCGCGTCCCCGATGAGCACCGTGTGCCCGCGGTGCCACCGCGCCACGCGGGGCACGTCGTGGGTCGCCCAGCCGCGCAGCGGGGCGCGGGTGGCCTCGACCAGGGCCAGCGCCGGGGACCGGTCGTCGCGGTAGAGCTCGTGCAGCCGGCGGCGCCACTCGGCGTCCGACGTCCCGGCGACCTCGGCCTGCGCCGGCTCCCGCGACACCGGCGGGTTGGCGAACCACCAGGTGTCGCCGGACGGCATGCGCAGGTAGCCGAAGAAGGCCCGCCGGCCGAAGACCATGGTCAGCCGGCCGACCTCGGCGCCGGGCGGCACGTGCTCGGAGACCCCGGCGGTGTTGAGCACCGGGACGAACCGGGGCGGCGGGGCGCCCGGGTCGACCAGCGTGCGGAGGGCGGAGCGCACGCCGTCGGCGCCGATGAGCACGTCGGCGGAGTCGGTGCTGCCGTCGGCGAACACGGCGGTCACGCCGTCGCCGGTGTCGTGCGCGTCGACCAGCCGGGCGCCGTAGCGGATGTCGACGCCGCGGCGGAGGGCCTCCTCGTGCAGCGCCCGGTACAGGTCGGCGCGCCGCAGGGACACGCCCGCCGCGCCCCCCGTGCCCGTCGGCACCTCACCGAGCACCCGGCCGGTCCCGCTGCGGAACTCGATCACCGGTGTCGGGAAGCCCACGTCGAGGACGGCCTGCTCGGCGTCGATCGCCCGCAGCGCGTCCAGTCCGTTGACCTGCACGCCGAGCCACGCGCCGACGTCGTCGGCCGCGGCCGGCCGCATCTCGTGCACGGTCGCCTCGATCCCCGCCCGCTGCAGGGCCATGGCCGCCACGGGTCCGGCGACCCCGCCGCCGATGACGAGCGCGCGCGTCATCCCCCCGACCTCCTCGTCCGGTCGTCCCCCGCCGCACCGGGCGGCGCGGCGGTCACTGCGGCCACCACCGCGGGGTGCACCCGCTCGGCGACCTCCCGCAGCTCCGCGTCCGTGCGGTCCTGCACCGGGTGCGGCACCAGCACGTGCGGGGCCGGGAACCCCAGGGCAGCGCCCTGGGCGCGGGCGGCCTCGGCGAACACCTCGCTGGCGAGGAAGACCCCCACCACGCCGCGGCGTTCCAGGTCGGCGATGTCGTGCACACTGCACGACGTGCAGGAGCCCTAGTCGGCCAGCGCCTCGACGACTACCTCGCACTGCTCGGTGATCCGCTGTCGCAGGTCCAGCGGGGCGACCCGGGCGAAGGTCGGCTTGCGGTAGCGGCGCACGGTCGCGCCGTCCGCGGCGAGCAGCTCGGCCAGCCGGTCGAGGACGACGTCGCCGCGGGCCTTGCCGATGTCGAGCAGCCCCACCGTGCGCCCGCGCAGCGACGCCGGCCGGGGCAGCGGCGCGCGCTCCGCCGGCCGCCGCTCGCCGGTGGGGTCGAGGACCGTCGTCACACCCGCACCTCCCGCGTCACCGGGGCGCTGCCGGTCTCACCGGCGACCCACCCGCCGACGATCGCACTGAACAGCCCGGCGTCGCCACCGGCGTGCGCCACCAGCAGGCCGCCGGGCCGGAACTTGGGCACGTCACCGTCGCCGGCCCCGGGCGGCAGGCCCTCGGCCATCCCCCCGGCCCCCCGCACCAGCTCGCCGGCCGGCAGCCGCAGCAGCCCGTCCAGCTCGGCCAGCAGCCGGGTGCGGTCCCAGCCGGCCTCCCGCAGCACCCGGCCGTGCTCCGGGGAGACGACCAGCATCGCGTCGAAGGCCAGCGGCAGCTTGGGGTGGGCGTTCACCCGCAGGCAGGCGGCGAACGTCCGGGCCAGGGACTCCGCGTCCCGGCTGAGCTGGTCGACCACCGGCTGCACCCCGGCCCCGGCGAAGACGGTGACCGCGTCGCCGGGCACCCCGCGGTCGGCGGCCAGCGGCGCGAACGGGCTACCCTCCTCGCGCTCGGCGAAGCAGAAGGTGAGCTTGCCCGGGTTGCCCAGGGTGGCCCGGTCCACCTCGCCGGGGCGGCCGCCGCCGACGTTGCGCACCACCAGTTGCAGCGCCCGGCCGATGGTGGCGTTCGCCCGGTTGCCCTGACCCAGGGCGTTGACGCCGCTGTTCATGCCGACCCGGGCGGCCACCGGGCCGTTGACGACGACGACGGGTCCGGAGAAGTAGGTGGTGGCCAGCAGCCCGTGCAGCGCGAACTCCTCGGCGCACGCCGCCTCCACCGCCGCGAGGACGACCGGCAGGTGCTCGGGCCGGCAGCCGGCCATGACCGCGTTGACCGCGACCTTCTCCACCGTGCACGGCACCAGGTCCGGCGGGACGACGGCGACCACCTCGCCGGGGTCGCAGGTGGTGCCGCGCAGCATCCGCACCACCCGTTCCGGGGTCGGGGGGACGACGGGCAGCCCGTCGGTCCAGCCGCGGTCGAACAGCGCCTCGTGCTCGTCCTCCAGGTCGGCCAGCTGCACCCGCCGGCTGGCCAGCCGGCCGCCGTGGCGGGCCTCCAGCGCGTCGGCGCGGGACGGGTCCACCGACAGCGACCCGCAGCCGGGCCGGTGGTCGGGCAGGCCCTCGCCCAGTCCGGGGACGCCGGTCAGCTCGGCCCACTGCTCCCGGCTCCAGCCGACCGTGCGCGCGGTCTCCCGGCCGCCGTCCACCCGGAGCAGCGTCGGCACCGTCTCCACGCCCAGCCGGTGGGACAGCTCCAGGGAGGTGTCGTCGCCGTCGAACCAGTCGGGGTCGTCCTGGCACCACACCGCGGCGCCGAGCTCCCGCAGCACCGGCTCGACCAGCAGGCAGGTGGGGCAGTCCCGCTTGACGACGGCGACCAGCCCGTCCGGCAGCTGCACGAGCCGGACCCTAGCCCACGCACGGGCGCACCGGCCGGTGTGCGGTTCCCCGGGGCGGGCACTGGGCATGGCGGTCAGGACCGACGAGGAGAGGGAGGGCGAGTGTCCGATATCGCGTACGTGTCCGAGGTCCGCGTCGAGCGCCTGGGCGGGCCGCTGCGCGCGGCCCACCTGCCGGGCGAGGAGCAGCCGACCGTGTACGGCATGCACGGGGCCGTCGCCGAGCACTACGGCATGGAGCCGGGTTCGGCCCCCAGCCACGCCAGCACGATCGACCACCTCGTCGGCGCCGCCCTCGGTTAGCTCACCGGGACGT
Organism: Geodermatophilus pulveris; assembly: GCF_900188375.1. GTDB lineage: Bacteria > Actinomycetota > Actinomycetes > Mycobacteriales > Geodermatophilaceae > Geodermatophilus > Geodermatophilus pulveris. The sequence continues at coordinate 283,937 of NZ_FZOO01000002.1, forward strand.
TCGCCGGGGCCCTCGCGGCCCGGCGGATCGACCCCACCGGTCTGGTGGGGCACGCGCGCGGTGAGGTGGTGCTCGAGGGCCGGGTCCTGGTGGTCAAGCGGATCGCGGTCACCTACACGGGGCTGGACGTCGCCGACGAGGACGCGGAGAAGGTGCAGCGGGTGCTCGCCGTCCACGCGGACGGGTGCCCGGTGGCTCGCAGCATCCGGGGGTCGATCGACATCACCACCCGGCTCGGCTGACGGGCCGGCGCTGCCCACCGGAGCCCAGGTCGGGGGCGCAGCACCTGCAGGCCCACCCGGGTGGCCTCCGGGTCGACGGTGGCGACCGCTCCCCCGGTGCCCACGGCGAGCGGCGCCTCGACCGGCACCGGGACCGGCACCGGCTCGCCGGCGGCGGCCCCGCCGGGCCCGGCGGCGGCGAGCAGCCCGGTCGACAGACCGGCCAGGGCGAGCAGCGTGGTGCGTCGACGGGTCATGACGTCCCCTCCGGCGGAGTCGACCTGCCGGCCCATCGCACACCCGGCCGGCGGCCGGCGCCGCCGCGGTCGCGGGCCCGGCGGACCGACCCGGACGGGTGGCGGACCCCGTGCCGGGGGCCGCGGGCGCGTAGCGTGGCCGGTGCGGGACCGTCCGGTGCCCGCACCACCGACCCGGCGCCGACGGCAGCGCCGCCCGCCCGGGTCCGCGGCGCCGATCCGGCGCCCACCACCGCGGAGCGGCCCCCGGCCCCCGCCCGTCCCCGTTGGGAACCCCTGCATGAGCGCACCCGCTCTCACCTTCCTCGCACCGCCGCCCACCGGCTACGACCCGGCCGACGACCTGGCCGACGACCCGGCGGACGACCCGGCGGAGGGTGCCGCCGCCGTCCGGCCGGCCCTCCGGCGCGGACCGGCTCCGGCGCTGCGGATGACCCGCGGCGCCCGGGAGGCCGCCGCCGGTGCCCGCATCAGCGACGCCGACGTGCGGCGCTGCCTGGACTCCCCCGACGAGGTGTCCCCCGACGCGGACACCCCCTCTCGCACGCACGTCCGCCGCGGCACCCTCGTGGTGCTGACCGCCGCCGACGGCACCGTCCTGCGGGTCAGCCGCCGCGGCCGCTGACCGGCACCCCGCCGAGAGGAGCCCCATGACCACCCACCGCGGCCGCTGCGCCGAGGCCCACCTCGGCTGCCCCTGCCGGGGCGACGTGGCCGTCCACGAGGAACGCGCCCGCGTGGTCGCCGAGGCCCGCACCCGGGCCGGCGAGTCCGTCGACTGCCCCGAGTGCGGCTCCCCCACCTCGCCGCTGTCCCTCGTCACCTGGGGGAACTGCCGGGCCTGCCGCACCGCGCAGTCCCGTCGCGTGGACCCGCTGCGCTGGTGACCGCGGGCGGCCGCCGCCCGGGCGTCAGACCGACGTCGGGACGCGCCCGCCGCGGCCGGTGACCGTCCGGACGGTCCGCACCGCGGCGTCGCGGGCCAGCCCCAGCGGGTTCAGGTCCCACGGCCAGCGCGGGCCCGCCGCGGCCGCGGCGTCCCGCGCCGCCTGCTGCTCCAGCTCCACCCGCGCGGCCTCCAGCTCTGCCCGCGCCGCCTCCAGCGCCTCGGCCGCCCGGTGTGCCTCGGCCGCCTCCCGGGCCTCGGCGGCCCGCCGCGCCGCGGCCGCCCGCCGCGCCTCGGCCGCCCGCCGCGCCTCCGCGGCCGCCCGCGCCGCGGCCGCCTCCTGCGCCTCGGCCGCCCGCCGCGCCTCGGCGGCCTCCTGACGGGCGAGGATCACCTGCTTCTGGCGCTCCACCCGCCGCCCCTCGGCCGCCTCGGTCGCCTCGGCCGCCCGCCGGGCGTCGGCCGCCTTCCGCGCCTCGGCCGCGGCGGTCGCCTGCCGGGCCTCGGCCGCCCGCCGCGCGCCGGCCTCGCGCCGGGCCTCGGCCGCCCGGCGTGCCTCCGCGGCCTCCCGGGCCTCGGCCGCCCGGCGTGCCTCGGTCGCCTGCTGGCGGGCGAGGATCAGCTGCTTCTGGCGCTCGACCCGCCGCACCTCGGCGGCCTCCGCCGCCGCGCGCTCCTCGGCCGCCCTCGCCGCCTCGACGGCGTGCTGGCGCGCCAGCAGCTCCTGCCTCCGGGTCTCCACCCGTTCGGACTCCGCCATGAGCAGCAGCTCGACCTGCGCCCGCTCCACCCCCAGCCGCACCCGCTGCTGCAGCCGCATGGTCTCCACGTCGTCGTGGTCGCGCAGCGCGGTGACCTCGTCGTAGGCGCTCGGCGGGGCCAGGTTGAGCAGCACCTTCACCAGCACCGGCATCAGCTCGACGCAGACGAAGAGCAGCGACAGCACCAGGTGGGCCAGCTGCAGCGTGGTGTCGCGGTCGCCCAGCCGGCTCAGCGCCTGCAGCCGGATGAGGATGCCGTCGGCGTCGTCGTTGGTGGCCTCGAACGCGGCCTGCAGGCGGTCCTGCTCCGCGGTGAGGGCGGCGAGCGTGGCCTCGTCGGCGACGAGGTCGGCCTGCGCCTGCGCGGCGCTGCGCGCCCCGGCACCCTCGGCGGCCGCCACCGCGGCGTCCAGCCGGGCCCGGGCGGCGGTCACGACGGCGGCCTGCGTGTCGGCCGCCGCCCGCGCACTCCGGTAGGCCCCGCCGTCCCCGGCGTCCCCCGTGCCGCAGGTGCCGTCCATCTCGCACTGCGCCTTCGCCACCAGCTGCTGGTGGGTGCCGACCGCCTCGTCGTACGCGTCCTGCTCGGCCGCCAGCCGGCGGGTGACCGGCTCCAGTGCCGGGTCGGCCTGCCCGCCGCTGGCGACGACCGCCTGCTGCGCGGCGATCCGCTCGCGCAGCGCCGGGAGCTGCCGGAAGCGGGCGTCGGCGTCCAGGCCGGCCCGGTAGGCGTCCGCCGCCTCGGCCTGGATCGACGCGACCTCCGTGTCGATCTCCGGGGCGAACACCCGCAGGGTGAGCGGCGTGGCGATGACCGCGCCCAGCACCAGCGCCAGCCCGACCCGCGGCACGGCCAGGACGACGGTGCGGCGGACGGAGGCGTCGTGCGCCATCCCGACCAGCAGCATCCGGTCGAGGTTGACGATCACCGCGCCCCAGCCCAGCCCGACGAGCAGCGCCACCGGCCACGAGGCGCCCAGCGCCATGTGCACCGCGAACGACGCCGACAGCACGGCCAGCGCGCCGGTGCTCAGCAGCACGCCGCCCAGGGCGACGAACCGCGCGCGGGCACGGGGCGCGGCCGCGAGGACGTCGGGGTGGGCGCCGGCGAGCGCGGCCAGCGCGTCGCCGGTGCGCCGGCACGGGGCAGTCATCGCGGCACTCCTCCCTGGCGACCGGGGTCGGCCGTCGCCTCGGCTGCCTCATCGGCGGGCGGGGCGGGCGGCGTGATCGCGCAGGGGCGGTGTCCGGGCGGCCGGCCCCGGTGCAGGACACCGTGGGTGGTGACACCGAGCCCGGTGCGTCGGCTGTGGCGCCCGACACGGCCGCGGCGGCCCGGCGGCGGCAGGATGCGGCGGGTCGTCCGCACACTGTGCCCATGCGCCTGGCTGTCAGTTCCTCCAAGGGGGGTGTGGGCAAGACGGCGGTGGCCGCCAACCTGGCCGTCGCCCTCGGCCGCCACGGCCGGGTGCTCGCCGTGGACGTCGACCCGCAGGACAGCCTGGGCCGGGCCTTCGGGGTGGTCGCCACGTCCGGCGACGACAGCCTGGCCGCCCTCCTCGAGGACCCCTCCCGCGACGCGCGGGCCGTGGTGCGGCACGACGTCGCGCCCGGGCTGGACCTGCTGCCGTCGCACCCGTCGCTGGAGACGGCGGCCACCCACCTGGCCACGACCGGCGGGCTGGTGACCAGCGTCCGGCGGGTGCTGCGGCCGCTGGTGGGTGCCTACGACCACGTCGTCCTGGACACCCGCGGGGACCTCGGCGGGCTCACCCTCGCCGCCGTCTGCGCGGTCGACGCGGTGCTCACCGTCTACACCAGCGACCCGGGCTCGGCCCTCGGCGTCGCGCGCGTCGCGGCGTTCCTGGAGCAGCAGCGCACCTACGAGAACACCTCGGCGGTGCTGGTCGGGGTCGCCTGCGCGGTCTGGGACCAGCACGGCCGCGCGGCGCGCGAGGTCGCCGGCGCGCTCGACGGCACGGACCTCCCCCTGCTCCTGACCCGCGTGCCGCTGTCCCGCCGCGTGCCGACCAGCACGCTGGCCAAGCGCCCGGTCGTCCTGTCCCACCCCACGAGCCCCGTGGCGGTCGCGTACTGCGCGCTCGCCGACGAGGTCCTCACCGCCTCCGAGAGGGTCCCGCGATGACGACTCCCGACCGACCGCGCCCCCGAGCGACCCGCTCCAGCGCCCTGCGGGACGACCTGCTCGACGACCTGCGCCAGGCCGCGCCGGTCCCGGCGGCGCACCCGGTGCGCCCGGCGGCCGCGCCGCCGGAGGAGCGCCGCGGCACGGCGTGGGTGCGCACGGCGATGCCGCGGCCGACGCTGGAGCTGCGCGTGACGCTGTGGCAGTGGTCCGCGCCCGACGTGCGGCGGCTGCGCGGCGGCGTGGTCCTCAGCGCCGGGCCGGTGCGGCTCTCCCTGACCGGCCTGGGCTGACCCCGCGCCCGGCCGGGCGCCGCAGCACCCCGGCTCGGGCGCGGCGGGGAGCCGGTAGCGTCCGGCGGGTGCCGGACGCCACGCTGCCGCGCGAGGGCACGCGGCGGCGGCTGGACGCGCTCACCCTCGGGCTGTTCACCGTGGCCCTGGGCACCAACATCCCCACCCCGCTGCTGCTGGTCTACCGGCGCACGCTCGGCCTGTCCGACGCCGACCTCACCGCCGTCTTCGGCTGCTACGCCCTCGGCCTGATCGCCGCGCTGAGCGTGTCCGGCGCGCTGTCCGACCGGTTCGGCCGGCGGGCGCTGGTGCTGCCGTTCGCGGTGCTCGCGGGCCTGGTGTCGCTGCTGTTCCTGCCCGCCGCGGGCGACCTGTCCCTGCTGTTCACCGGCCGGCTGCTGCAGGGGGTCGTGTCCGGTGTGGTGTTCTCCGTGGCCAACGCCTGGCTGCAGGAGCTCGCCGGGCCCGACGGCCAGCAGTCGGCGGCCACCCGCGGTGCGGTGTCGACGTCCCTGGGGTTCGCCGTCGCCCCGGCGATGAGCGGGGTGCTCGCCCAGTACGGCCCGGCGCCGACGACGCTGCCCTACCTGGTGCACGTCGCCGTCCTGGTCGTCGGGCTCGGCGCGCTGCTGACCGTCCCGGAGACCGTGCACGTCCGGAGCCGGGGCCGGCTCATGACGCTCGGCCTGCCGGCGGACGCGCGGCGGCCGTTCTGGGCGGTGCTGGCGCCCACCGCCGTCGGCGTGTTCGCCTTCCCCGCCGTGGCGGCGACCCTGCTGCCGCTGCTCGTGGTCCGCGACGGCGTCGGCGTCGCCTACGCCGGCCTGATCGCCGGGCTGGCCCTGGCGGCCAGCGCGGTGACCGCCCGCCTCGGACGCCGGGCGCCGCGCGGGGCCGCGCCGCTGGGCATGGTGCTCGGGGCGCTGGGCCTGGCGACCGGGGTGGCCGCGGTGGTGGCCGGCTCGGGGCCGCTGCTGCTCCCGGCGACGCTGGTGCTCGGCGCGGGTGGCGGGCTGTGCCTCACCGCCGGGCTCACCCTCACCGCCCGGCTGGCGCCGCCGCAGGCGCGGGGTGCGATGAACAGCGCCTTCTACGCGTTCGCCTACACCGGCTTCGGCACCCCCCTGCTGCTGGCCTGGCTCGGGTCGCTCCTCGGCGCCGTCCCGGCGCTGTCCGCGTTCGTCGCCGTGCCGGCCGCGCTGGCCGCCTGGCTGTGGCGGGAGCTGCGGCCCCGCGCGGGCGGCTGACGGGGGTACACCGGGCCCGCGAACGGCTACCGTCACCCCCGTGCAGTGACGCACGTCACAGAGGGAGACCGCGGTGACCACCACGACAGCACGGACGCCGGACCGGCAGGAGCCGCGACCGCAGGACGAGCCCGAGGCGCTGGCCTCCGTCGAGGGGGCCGAGGCCCCCGGCCTGCCCTCCCCGCGCGGCATGGCGCGGGGCCTGCTGGCCACGCTGACCCAGCCCCGGCCGGTGGCCCGCGAGGCCCTGCGGCTGACCCGGGACGCCGCCCGCATCCTGCGCGGCACCGGCGAGATCGCCCCCTCGCCGAAGGACGCGCGGTTCGCTGACCCCGCCTGGTCCACCCACCCCGGGTACCGCCGGCTGCTGCAGTCCTACCTGGCCACGACGGCGTCGCTGGACCGCCTGGTCGCCGACTTCGAGGCCGGCGGCGCGGACTGGCGCGAGGTCGAGCAGGTGCGGTTCGTGCTCACCGCGCTGACCAGCGCGATGGCGCCCACGAACACGCTGCTCGGCAACCCGGCCGCGCTCAAGCGGGCGTTCGACACCGCCGGGCTCAGCCTGGCCCGCGGCACCCGCAACGCGCTGCGCGACCTGGTGCGCAACGGTGGCATGCCCGCTCAGGTCGACCGCAGCGCCTTCACCGTGGGCACGGACCTCGGGGTCACCCCGGGCGCGGTCGTGCACCGCGACGAGGTCATCGAGCTCGTCCAGTACACGCCGGCGACGGACACGGTGCGGCAGCGGCCGCTGGTCATCGTGCCGCCGCCCATCGGCCGCTTCTACTTCCTGGACCTGCGGCCGGGGCGCAGCCTGGTCGAGTACCTGGTCAGCCGCGGGCTGCAGGTGTTCATGGTCAGCTGGCGCAACCCGACCCCCGAGCAGGCCGAGTGGGGTTTGGACACCTACGCCGGTGCCGTCGTCACCGCCGTCGACGTCGCCCGGGAGGTCACCGGCTCCGAGGACGTCACCACCCTCGGCCTGTGCGCCGGCGGCCAGGTGATGACGACGGCGCTCAACCACCTCGCGGCGACCGGCGACGACCGGGTCCGCGCCGCCGGCTACGCGGTGACCCTGCTGGACTTCTCCGGGCGGGCGCCGCTGGGCGCCTTCTCCGGCCCGCGGCTGCTGGACCTCGCCGGGCGCAACTCCCGCCGCCGCGGGGTCATCACCGCCCGGCAGATGGGCTCGGTGTTCACCTGGATGCGCCCCGACGACCTGGTCTTCCCCTACCTGGTGCGCCAGTGGCTGATGGGCGAGGACCCGCCGGCGTTCGACATCCTCGCCTGGAACGCCGACGGCACCAACCTGCCCGCCCGGCTGCACGAGCAGTTCCTGGAGATCTTCGCCGGCAACGCGCTGGTCCGGCCAGGAGCGATGCGGGTGCTCGGCACGCCGGTGCACCTGAGCCGGATCACCGTCCCCACCTTCGTCACCGGCGCGCTCACCGACCACCTCACCCCGTGGGACGGCTGCTACCGCACCACCCAGCTGCTGTCCGGCCCGAGCACCTTCGTGCTCAGCAGCAGCGGGCACATCCAGAGCCTGGTCAACCCCCCGGGCAACCCCCGCTCGCGCTACTGGACCGGCGGGGAGCCCGGCCCGGACCCGCACGCCTGGCGGGCGGCGGCGCAGGAGCACACCGGCAGCTGGTGGGAGCCGTGGTCGGAGTGGGCGATCGGGCACTCCGGCGCGGAGGTGCCCGCGCCCGCGGCCCTGGGCAGCGCGGCCCACCCGCCGCTGGAGCCGGCCCCCGGCTCCTACGTCCGGGACCGCGTCCCGGGCTGACCCGGCCGGCGGGTGCCGGCGGCCGGGGTGCACCGGTCGGCGGGCGGGCCGGGACGTCTGCTTAGGTGAGGCTGCCCTAAGCCACGCGGGCCGGCCGGTCCGCCCCTGCCCGGAGGAGACACCGTGCGCCTGCGCTCGCTCACCACCGCCCTCATCGCCGCGACGGCCCTCTCCGCCTGCGGCACCGCCGCCGAGGACACCGCCGACGACACCTCGGAGGCCGCCCAGGCGACCACCGCCCCGGAGACCCGGTCGGTCACCCACGTCCTCGGGACCACCGAGGTCCCGGCCGACCCCCAGCGGGTGGTCACCCTGGACACCCCGCACCTGGACACCGCGCTCTCCCTCGGCCTCACCCCGGTCGGCTCGGTGCAGTCCGACGTCGCCACCGGCCTGCCGGCCTACCTGGGCGACCGCGCGCAGGGCATCGAGCTCGTCGGGACCATCGAGGAGCCCGAGCTGGAGGCCGTCGCCGCGCTGGAGCCGGACCTGATCCTGTCCTCGAGCGTGCGGCACGAGCAGATCTACGACCAGCTCAGCGCGATCGCACCCACCGTCTTCACCGACTACACCGACGGCTGGCGGGCGATGTTCACCACCACCGCGGACACCCTCGGCCGGGCCGCCGACGGCGAGGAGGCGCTGGCCGGCTACGACGCGCGCGCCGAGGAGGTCGGCGCGGCCGTGGGCGCCGCGGGCGCGACCGCGTCGATCGTGCGCTTCCTGCCCGACGAGACGCGGATCTACGGGCCGGAGACCTTCTCCGGCAGCGTGCTCACCGACGTCGGGTTCGGCCTGCCGGAGCTGGCCTACGACGAGTACTCGATGGCCTACGTCAGCGCCGAGCAGATCGACCAGGCCGACGCCGACGTGGTCTTCTCCACCGCCTACGGCGACCCCGCCGCCACCACCCAGGCCAGCGTGACCGCCGTCTGGGACTTCCTCGAGGCCGTCCCGGACTGCGCCTTCGCGGTGGACGACGACGAGTGGATGCTCGGCATCGGCCTGATCGGCGCGGAGAACGTCCTGTCCGACGTCGAGACGCTGCTGGCCGACGGCACCTGCCTCTGAGCGCCCCGGTCCGGGCGCGGCCACCCCCTGGACCCAGGACCCCGGCGCACGCCTCGGCTGCCGGAGCGCGCCGACGCGGTGCTGGTCCGCTGGCCGGCGGCCCAGATGGCGCACAGCATCACCAGCGCCGTCCTCGCCGGGCACTCCCGGTTCCTCGCCGGCGTCGCCGAGGAGCACCTGGGCGTCCCGGAGGACGACTTCTGGGCGCTGGTGCGCGACGCGCTGCTCGGCTGGCGGGCCGGCCACCCCGACCGCGCCGCGGAGTTCGACGCGCTGGGCCTGCTGGCGCCGGAGGTCGGGCGGGTGGCGCTGAACCGGGAGCACCGGACCGGCGGCGGGTTCCACGACCGCGCCGAGCGCGACGCCGCGCCGGACGTCGTGCACGGCTCGGTGCCCAACCCGGTGGCCGCCGTCCCCGCGGGGGTGCCGGCGTGACCACCCTCGCGGAGCTGCGCGCCGAGGTCGACGCGGGCCACGTCGAGGAGGTCGTCCTGGCCATGCCGGACCTCGCCGGCCGGCTGCAGGGCACCCGGCTGTCGGCCCGGCACTTCCTGGACAGCACGGTGACCGAGGGGTTCGGCGCCTGCACCTACCTGCTGACCACCGACGTCGACACGGCCGTCACCGCGCCGTCGCCCGGGCCGGACCCGGAGGGCACCGGCTTCGGGGACATGGTGCTCGTGCCGGACCTGGCCACGGTGCGGCCGCTGCCGTGGGACCCGGGCACCGTGCTGGTGCTCGCCGACCCGCGGCACCCCGGCGGCGGCCCGGTGGCGGTCGCGCCGCGGCAGGTGCTGCGGGGCCAGGTGGACGCGCTGGCCGGGCACGGCCTGGTGCCGTTCGCCGGGGTGGAGCCGGAGTCCCGGGTGTTCACCGGGTCCTACGCCGACGCAGCGGCGGCCGGCTGGTCCCGGCTCACCCCGGCCACCCGCACCGGGGTGGACTACGCGCTGGTGGGCCTGGAGGGGATGGCGGCGCTGACCCGCCGGCTGCGCCGGGAGACCGTCGCGGCCGGGCTGCGGCTGGAGTCCGCCCGCGGCGAGTGCGCCCCCGGCCAGTACGAGATCGTGTTCCGCTACGACGAGGCGCTGGCCGCGGCCGACGCGGCGGCGTTCTACCGGACCCTGCCAGGCAGATCGCCCGCAGGAGGGCATGGCGCTGACCTCCATGCCTGAGTACGACGGCGCGGAGGGCAACTCCTGCCAGCTGCACGTCAGCCTCCGCAGCCCCGACGGCACCCCGGTGCTCGCCGGGGACGGCGCGCACGGCGAGTCGGCCCTGCTGCGCCGGGTGCTGGCCGGCCAGCTGGCCTGCCTGCGCGAGCTGACGCTGCTGTTCGCGCCGACGGTCAACGCCTACAAGCGGCTGCGCCCGGGCGCCTCCGCCCCCATCTCGGTCGCCTGGGGGCCGGACGACCGGCTGGCCGCGCTGCGCCTGGTCGGCTCCGGTGCGTCGCTGCGCCTGGAGCACCGGGTCCCCGGCGGCGACGCCGACCCGCACCTGGCGCTGGCCGCGGTGCTGCTCGCCGCGCGGCACGGCATCGAGCACGACCTGCCGCTGCCCGACCCGGTGCGCGGGGCGCCCGGGCCGGACGCGGCGACGCTGCCGGCCTCCGTGGCCGAGGCCGCCGACCTGCTCGACGGCAGCGCCGTCGCCCGCGAGGGGCTGGGCGACGCGCTCGTCGACGCGCTGGTCGCGGCGGCGCGCGCGGAGTGGGCCGGGTACACGGGGTCGGTGTCGGAGTGGGAGCGGGCCCGCTACTTCGAGCGCCGCTGACCCGCGCCGCCGGTCAGGGGACGCCGGGCGCCCGGGCGAGCAGCGCGCGCAGCTCGGCGGCCATCGCCTGCGGGTACTGCAGCGGCACGAAGTGGGTGCCGGCCAGCACCCGCAGCCGGGAGCCGGGGACCGCGCGCGCCGCCGCGCGCACGTCGGCGACGTCGATGAGGGTGTCGTGGCTGCCCGCCACGAAGGTCACCGGGCAGCGCACCGGCGCGATGTCGAGCGGGGGGTGCTCGGCGACGGCCAGCGCCAGGTGCCGGTACCAGTGCCAGTCGTGCCGGGAGAACTCCTGCAGCACCTGGTAGAGCGCGGCCGGGTGGGCGGCCTCGCGGGCCGGGCCGAGCAGCCCGGACAGCGAGGCCAGCTGCTGCCAGGGCGGCAGGCCGGCGACGAGCACCGGCACCAGCGGGCCGACCACCGGCAGCAGCCGGCTGCCCAGCCGCCCGGCGGACGGCCGCCACCGCCGCGGCACCCCGTAGGGGGCGAAGACCGACGCCGAGCTGCCGCCCGGGACGCCGGCGACGGCCAGCACGGCGCGCACCCGGTCGGGTTGCTCGAGGGCCAGCTCGAAGGCCACGTTGACGCCCAGCGACCAGCCGACGACCGCGGCCGACGGCAGGTCGAAGGCGTCGAGCACCGCGCGGGCGTCGTCGGCGTGGTCCTCCACCCGCACCCGGGTGGGGTCGGCCGGCCGCTCGGAGCCGCCCAGGCCGCGGTGCGACCAGCTGACCACCCGGAACCCGCCGTCCGGCGCGGTGACCTGCGGCCAGGCCGCGGGCGGCGCGCCCAGCCCGTTGCACAGCAGCACCGCCGGGCCGCTGCCCCCGTTGCACCAGGCGCGCAGCCGCGTCCCGTCCGCGCTCCGGACCGTCCGGCTGCTCAGCCGAAGGCCTCCTGCACGCCGTCGGAGCCCTGCGCGGACCCGTTCGGCTCCCGCACGGCCGGCGCCGACGCGCCGTCCTGCGGCACCGGGGCGGACTGCACCGCGACGACGGCCGGGTCCACGCGCATCACCGCGTAGCCGGCCACGGCGCCCGCGCCGAAGCCGGGCGCGAACACCCGCAGCGGCGCGGTGATGACGCCGTCGCGCACCGCGTCGTGGATGGCCAGCGGGATGCTCGCCGAGGAGGTGTTGCCGACCCGCTCGATGTTGAAGTAGAGCTGGTCGGCGGTCAGCCCGGCCCGCTCGGCCAGGCCGATCACCATCGTCTTGTTCGCCTGGTGCGGCACGATCAGCTCGACGCTGTCCAGCAGCGAGCCCTCCCCGCCGTCGGGGTGCGGCAGCGCGGAGATCTCCTCGATCATCTGGGTCAGGTAGCGGCCGGCCAGCGCCTTCACCTGCGGCCCGAACACGGTGATGTTGTTGTCGAACTCCGGGTTGGGCCACAGGATCGAGTTGACCTCGCTGGCCGGGCCGCTGGCGTAGGTCTTCATCACGTCGAAGTCGGTGCCGGCGCCCTCCGGGGCCGGGCCGACCACCAGGCCCGCGGCGCCGTCCCCGAAGATCATCCGCGACGTCCGGACGTTGCCGATCTTGTCGGAGAACTTCTCCACGCAGACGACCAGCACCGGCCGCTCCACCTCCTGCAGCAGCCGGGTGGCCTCGGCGACGCCGTAGGGCATGCCCGCGCAGGCGGCGATGATGTCGTAGGCGGCGTAGACCTGGTGCATGCCGAGCTGGCCGCACAGGTAGGTGGCCAGCGACGGGATGAGCCGGGAGCTGGTGCAGGTGGCGACCAGCACCGCGCCGATCTCCTCGGGCTCCCGGCCGGCCTTGGCCAGCGCCGCCTCCGCGGCCTGCAGGGCCAGCTCCTCCAGCGGCAGCGAGCTGTAGCGGCGCTGCTCGATGCCGGTCTTGCTGCTGATCTCCTCGGCGCTCATCGGCGACCAGTTGTAGGCGGTGTTGCGGATCAGGTCCTCGTTGCTGCAGGCCTGGTCGCCGTGCACCGCCGCCAGCGCCTCCAGCCGCGGCAGCACGTCGAACCGCTGCCGCACGTCGACCGCCGGGTAGGGCCGCACCGGCGGGCGGGACTCCCGGGCGGTGGGCGCGTGCCGCGGCGCGGCCTGCGCGCGCAGCCGGCGCAGGAACGCCCGCACCTCCTTGTCCCGCGGGTGGAAGGCGACCACCCAGTCGTCGTCCCTGAGGTCACCGGCCGCGGCCAGCTCCACCTTGGACCGCTCCCACGGGTACTGGTTGTGCAGCACCATCGCCCAGCGGTGCAGCGCGGTCAGCTCGGGCACGTCCTCGTCGACGTCGAGGATGTCGTCGTAGTCGTAGACCGGGTAGTCCGGGTCGTAGTCGGGCAGCCGGAAGGTCAGGTTGCCGGGCTGCTCGAGGAACTCCGCGACCGTGGGCTTGACGGCCGGCAGCGTGGAGGCGTGGTGCCGGCGGTTGGCGAAGACGTCGAAGAGGACCTCGAAGACCCGGTCCTCGCACGGGCTGTCCCACCGCGACGGCAGCTGCGGGTAGGCCTGCTGCACGCCGGAGACCTTGGCCTCGCCGTCCTCCCACGGCTCCAGCACGGGCAGGAACACGTCGGAGCGGCTGCGCGGCAGGTCGCGCCAGCGGGTCGGCCGCTTCTCGTACATGGTGATCGAGAAGCGGTTGGCCCAGAACAGGTTGAGCGCCATGTCGCGCATCAGGTCGTACCGGGTGGCGTAGCCGCCGGTGCGGACGCGCTCGAGGATCTCGGTGCCGCTGGGGGCCTTGGTCTCGAAGTCCCGACGGATGACGCTGTCGAGCTGCTCGAGGGTCTCCATGGTGGAGAAGTCCAGCTCCGGGATGATGTTCGAGGGGAACACCATGCGGCCGTGCCGGTTCAGGACGAAGGCGTTCACGACGGGTCCTTCCTGGCTGACGGTGCTTCGGGGACGGCGCGGTCCATGCCGCGCTCGACGGCGGCGATGAGCCGGGGGCGCAGTTCGGCGGCGGGGATGATGGCGTGCACGGAGCCCGTCCGACGGGCCCGCTCGATGTCGTGGACCGCCTCGAACTCGGCGGCGACCTCGCCGAGCTTCTCCGACCGGACGGCACTGCGCACGCCGGCCAGCTGGGCGCGCAGGTGCGCCTGGCCGGCGCTGTCGGCCGCGGCGATCTGCGCCTCGAGGTCGCGCACCCGCGGGTCGGCGCCGGTGCGCTTGTCGACCTCGCGGGCGAACACGACCGCGGCGGCCGGGGCCCCGCCGATGACCGACGCGTAGGAGCCCTCGACGGCGAGGACCTCCATGTTGTCGTTGAGGACGCCGGAGAACACGACGAAGGCGCCGCCGTGGTAGCGGGACACCACGCAGAAGACGATCGGGCCGTCGAAGTTGGTGATGGCCCGGCCGATCTCCGCGCCGTACTCCAGCTGCCACTTGCGCAGCGACTCCGGGGACCCGTCGAAGCCGGACAGGTTGGCCAGCACGACCAGCGGCCGGTTGCCGCTGGCGGCGTTGATCGCCCGCGCGGTCTTCCACGACGAGCGGGGGAACAGCGTGCCCGCGGTGAACTGGTCCGGCCCGTCGGCAGGGTGGCTGCCCCGCCGCGGGATCGGCCGGGACTCCACACCCAGCACGGTGACCGGGTGCCCACCGAGGTGGGCGTCGAGGACGACGGCCGTGTCCGCGTCGGCCATCCCGGCCCACCGCTCGAGCACCGGGTGGTCCTGGTCGGTCACCGCCCGCATGACGGTGCGGATGTCGAACGCCTTCTTGCGCTCGGGGTTCCTCTCGGCGGAGAACACGTCGCCGACGCGGGTGAACTCGCTGTCCGGGTGGGTGTGCGGGTGGTCGCGGACGTCCCGGTCGCGGGGGTCGGTGGTCACCGCCGGCCGGGGGAAGCGCTCCCCGGGGGCCCGGTAGGCGTGGTCGTAGTGGCGGAACAGCACGTCGAGGGCGCCGGTGAGGTCCGGCGCCCAGTACTGCGCCTGGCCGTTGGGCCCCATGACGCGGTCGTAGCCGCCGATGCCGAAGTTGTCCTCCGCGGACACCCCGCCGGAGTAGTCCAGGGAGTGCTTGCCGGTGAGCACCATCGCGCTGTCCGGCGTCATCACCAGGATGCCCCTGGTGTGCATGAGCATCGTGGCCTCGGCGTTCCAGTACGGCTGGGCGCCGACGTTGATGCCGGTGACGACGACGTTGACCTCCCCGCCGGCCTGGGTGTACTCGATGATCCGGCGCAGCGCCCGGGACACCCAGTCCATGTTCTCGGTGCCGCTGTCCATGGAGATCCGCGCGCCGGAGGACAGCGCGAACCACTCCACCGGGATGCCGCGCTCCTCGGCGAGGTCCAGCGCGGCGACCACCCGGGCGCACTCGGGCTCGGCGACGGTGCCCAGCGCCCGGGTTGGGTCGCCGAACAGCGCCACCCGGGTCATGCCCTCGGGGTAGCGCTCGGTCGGCGTGGTGACCAGGCCGGCGACGATGCCCGCCTTGTTCTGCCCCGGCGGGCGCTGCACCGGGACCAGCCGGCCCTCGGCGTCCAGGTCGTGCTCGACGAAGGAGCCGTCCGGGCCGGCCAGCAGCGGGGCCAGCTCGTAGGGGTAGGGGGCGCCGCGGGCCCGCGAGCTGAGCACCTTGGCGGTGTAGTCGTCCAGCGGGCGCATGGGCGCGGTGGGCCGGTCGGTGACCTCCATGCGCACCCCGGCGCCGGGCCGGTAGGAGAACCGCAGCGCGACGTCGCGCGGCGGGTGGCCGTCGGCCTCCTGCAGCCGGGCCAGCAGCACGATCTGGTCCAGGCCGGCGCCCACGGTCAGCGGCGCCGACGTGCGCGCGAACTGGGCCACCTGCTGCAGCGGCACCTCGATCGACGGCCAGGCGTACAGGTGCACCCGGTTGTGCTCCAGCGGCCGGGCGGACCGGCCCTGCGACCGGCGCTGGGTCTGGGCCCGCCGCAGGCTGTCCAGGCAGGCGGTGAGCTGGCGCTCGATGGTCGGGAAGCCGGTGACCTCGCCGTGCTCGTCGCGCACCGGGGTCAGGTCGCGGACCTCGGCCATGGCGACGAACCGCTCGTCGTTCGGGTTCTCCTTGGCCCGGACGTGCAGCAGGTAGGTGTCCTCCGCCGAGGGCAGCCGCTCGCCGTCGAACTCCTTGAGCCGCCAGATCTGGAAGCGCTGCGCGGTGAGCGGGTGCAGGCCGCGGATCACCCGCTCCTCGGCCAGTCCCTCCTCCTCCGACGGCCGGTAGGTGAGCGTCTCCACGCCGCCGTCCCGGGTGCACACGGTGACCGTCACCCGGCGGCCGGTGCGCAGTGCCGGGACGCCGGCCAGCACGGCGCGCAGCCGGTCGGACAGCGCGTCGGCGTCGGCCGGGCGGTCGGGCCAGTCGACGTAGAGGTCGACGACCACCTGGCTGGGGTCGGCGACCTCGGCCAGCACGCCGGCCAGGGCGCTGAGGGCCCGGGACAGCCGCGGCTGCTCGGTCATCAGCGCGACCAGGTGCAGCCGGGCGCCGGCCAGGTCGTACTCCGCGGTGACGCAGGTGTCCCCGTCGAGCAGGGTGGCGCGCACGCCCTCCAGGTCGCGGCTGCGGTAGTAGCGGCGGGTGAGCACCTCCAGCACCGGGTCCGGGACGGCGGTGGACCGGCCGAAGCGCTCGGCCAGCAGCCGCACCAGCGGCTCGGGGCTGGCGACCAGCGCCTCCGTGCGCCGGATGGACTCCGCGGTGTCCCCGCGGGCGGCGGCCTCGTCGAGCTCCCCGAGCAGCCGCCGCGCGTCCTCGAGCACCTGCCGGCGGGCCTCGAGCAGCAGCGGCTCCTCGAACCAGCGGTACCGGACGGCGCGGGCCAGGTCCCCGAGGGTGGGGTGGCGCAGCTGGGTGGCGACGACGAGCCGGTCGAGCACCTCGGCGACCTCGGCGGCGGCCGGGCCCTCGGGCGGGCGGTCGGCGGACAGCCAGCGGTCCAGCAGCGCGGAGACGGCGGGCAGCTGCTCGCCGACGCGCTGCTGGGCGAGGAACACCCGGTGCACCGCCTCGGTGAGCGCGGCGCTCGGCTCCAGGTCGTGGACGCCGTAGTGGGCGAGCACCCGCTGCAGCCGGGCGCGGAAGGCCTCCGGCAGGCCCTCCCGCTCGGCGTCGAGGGAGTGCAGGTAGGCGTGGAAGTACTCCCGCGGGCTGTGGACCTGGGTGTCGGCCTCCTCCTCCTCGCTGGCCGGCCGGTTGCGGGACAGCTCGGAGACGTCGGCGAAGGTGATCAGCACGTCGAGCTCGGCGGCCAGCAGGTCGGCGTCGTCGACGGGCAGCTCCTCGCGGGCCGCGGCGTACTCGGCCACCAGCTGCCGGGCGTGCCGGCCGCTGACGTCGTAGCCGGTGACCAGCGCCCGCAGCGCCGCCAGCCGCGCCAGCGCCCGCGCCCGCGGGTCGTCGTCGGGTGCCCGGTCCACGCCGGGCAGCGCCACCCGCTCGCCCTCGGCCTCCTCGACGTCGCCGCCGGCCCGGTCCAGGGCCAGCAGCGGGGCGCCGGCGTCGACCTGGCTGTTCACCACGGCCCGCACCTCGCGCACCCGGCCGGCGAACGGCGCCCGCACGGCCGTCTCCATCTTCATGCTCTCCAGCACCGCGACCGGCTGGCCGGCCTCCACCTCGTCGCCCGGCGCGACGCGGACGGCGACGACCACGGCCGGCGCGGGCGCGCGCACCACGCCGCCGACGTCCCGGGACACCCGGTGGGTCTCGCCGTCCACCTCGACCAGGGAGGAGCCGGGGGCCTCGGCGGCGACCACGGAGTACCGCCGTCCGCCGGTGGTCAGGCGGCTCTCCAGCCGGTTGAGCCGGTCGACCTCGACGTCGACGTCCCGCCCGTCGAGCCCGACCCGGTACTGGTCGCGGTCCACGGTGGCGACGGTCAGCCGGTACACCTGCCCGCGCATGCCGAGCTCCACGGTGCGGCCCACCTCGTGCGGCGCGCGGGGGCGCCCGCCGCGGGCGGAGGCCAGGAAGGCCAGCCGTTCCTGCTCGACCTCGGCCTCGGCCAGGTCGACGGCCACCTGCACGAGGGCCACCCACGCGTTCTCGGCCGGCCGGGGGCCCGCGGTGCCCGCGCGGTCCAGCCAGGCGGTGTCGGCGGTGCCGTCGACCACCTCCGGGCGGTCGAGCAGGTCCAGCAGGAAGGACTTGGTGGTGGTGCCGCCGGAGAGCACCACGGTGGTCTCCCGCAGCGCGCAGCGCAGCCGGGCGAGAGCCTCCGGGCGGTCCCGGCCCCAGGCGATGACCTTGGCGACCATCGAGTCGTACTGCGGCGGGATGACGTCGCCGACGCCGATGCCGGTGTCGACGCGCACGCCGGGCCCGGTGGGCAGGCGCATCAGCTCGACCCGCCCGGGGGCGGGGGCGAAGCCGGCCTCGGCGTCCTCGGCGGTGAGCCGGGCCTCGACGGCGTGCCCGACGGCCGGGGGCGGGTCGCCCTCCAGCCGGCCGCCGGCGGCCACGTGCAGCTGCAGCTTGACCAGGTCCAGCCCGGTGGTCTCCTCGGTGACCGGGTGCTCCACCTGCAGCCGGGTGTTGACCTCCAGGAAGGTGAACAGCTGCTCGGCGGGCTGGTACAGGAACTCCACGGTGCCCGCGCCGACGTACCCGGCGGCGGCGACCAGCGCGGTGGCCGAGGCGCGCAGGGCGGCGTCCTGCTCGGCGGTCAGGGCGGTGGAGGCGGACTCCTCCAGCACCTTCTGGTTGCGCCGCTGCACCGAGCAGTCCCGCACCCCCGGTGCCCACACGGTGCCGTGCTGGTCGGCGATGACCTGGACCTCGACGTGCCGGCCGCCCTCGACCAGCCGCTCCATGAACACGACCGGGTCGCCGAAGGTGCGCTCGGCCTCCGCACGGGTGCGGGTCAGGGCCTCGTCGAGCTCGGCCTCCGAGCGCACCACCCGGATGCCGCGCCCGCCGCCGCCGCTGCGGGACTTGACGATGAGTGGGTAGCCGATGGCCGCCGCGTGCCGGCGGCCGTCCTCGGCGTCCTCGACCGGGCCGCTGCTCCACGGGGCGACCGGGACGCCGGTCTTCTCGGCCAGCACCTTGGCCTCGATCTTGGCGCCGAGCAGCCGCATCGCCTCCGGCGGCGGCCCGATGAAGGTCACGCCGAGGTCGGCGCACAGCTCGGCGAAGGCGGGGTCCTCGGCGACGAACCCCCAGCCGACCCAGGCCGCGTCGGCGCCGCTGGCACGCAGGGCGCGGGCCAGCTCGGCGTGGTCGAGGTAGGGGCTCACGGCACCGCCGCCGCGCAGGACGACGGCCTCGTCGGCGGCGCGGACGAACGTGGCCCGGCGCTCCTCCTCGGTGTGCAGCGCCACGACGCGGGTGTGCGTGCCGTGCTCGGCGTCGAGCTCCCGCACCGCACGGATCAGCCGGAGGGCCGGCTCCCCACGGTTCACGACGGCGATGCGGTGGAACACCCGAGCTCTCCTCACGTCCGGTGGATCGGTGCTGGCGGCGCGGCTACATGTCCAGGCCGCCGTTGACCCCCCACACCTGGCCGGTGATGTAGCCGGAGGCGTCGGCAGCCAGGAAGTGCACGACGCGGGCGACCTCCTCGGGCTCGCCGAGCCGGCCGATGGGGGTCTTGGCCTTGAGGCCCTCGAGCACCTTCTCGGGCACCGTGCCGAGCATGTCGGTGGCGGTGTAGCCGGGCGTCACGGCGTTGACGGTGATGCCCAGCCCGTCGGCCTTGCCGGCGCGCTGCACCTGCATCGCCGACTCCCGGGCCAGGGTCTTGGTCAGGCCCAGCAGGCCGGCCTTGGCCGACGAGTAGTTGGACTGCCCGATGCCGCCCATCTCGCCGATGACCGAGGAGATCATCACGATCCGGCCGCTGCCCCGCTCCAGCATGTGCTTGAGCGCGGCCTGGGACAGGTAGAAGGCGCCGGAGAGGTTGACGTCGATGACCCGGCGCCAGTCGTCGTCGGTCATCTTCAGCACCGTGCGGTCGACGGTGATGCCGGCGTTGTTGACCAGGATGTCCAGCCGGCCGTGCTGCTCGATGACCTCGGCGACGGTGCGCCGGCAGTCGTCGGGGTTGGCGATGTCGCCGCGGTGCACGCTCACGCTGCTGTCCGGGTAGGTCTCGGCGTACTCGGTGGCGAACGCCTCGGCGCGCTCGGTGTTGCCGCTGTAGCCGGCCGCGACGGTCGCCCCCTGGGCGGCGAAGCTGCGGCAGATCGCCGCGCCGATCCCGCGGGTGCCTCCGGTCACGAAGGCCACCCGGCCGACGAGCTTGTCACCGGTCCTGCTGGTGCGGGTCTGGGTCGCTGTCACCGGAGTCCTCCTCGGCACTGGGGAGTGCGCCTCGTTCCTGGGCCGGGCGGGCGACGACCAGGCCACCCCGTCCCGGCATCGGGTAGGGGCAGCATGGTGGGCCGGGGGCAGCACGGCAACAAGAGAACGGGACCGTCCGCGCCGGTGCGCCCCCCCGTGCCGCCGGACGGCCGGTCCGCTGCCGGGACCGGCCTCCGGCAGCGGCCCGGCGGCCGTTCCGCCCGCGTCCCGCCTCGTGGGACGGGGCGACCCACGGCCCGCCCGCAGACGGTCGGCGGACACCCGCTCCGCCGGCGCGTCCCCGCGGGGACGTCTCCCCGGGGACGCCGGCCGGTCCCCCGGTCCGGCCGCGGGACGGGCCCCGTGGGACGGCTGCGACGCGAGTGGCCCGGTCGGGCCGGCTGCCGTGCCCGGACGCGCCGGCCGGCACGGGGGAGGGACAGATGACGCCAAGACCCGGCCCGGTTTCCTTCCACCTTGTGCCAGTGCGCTCGGGGACTCGTCTCCGTAACGTCACCTGCAGCAACCAGTTCGTACCGGTCCGTCACGGCCGGTGCGCCCCCTCCCCGAGGAGCCCCCCGGTGTCCGCCTTCTCCCGCCCCCACCTCTCCCTGGTCAGCGACCACTCGCCGGCCGCCGGCCGCGACGGCTCGCCGTGGACGGACCTGTCCCCCGTCGGCGACGCCTCGTGGCGCCTGGACGCGCTGTGCGCGGAGACCGACCCGGAGGCGTTCTTCCCCGAGAAGGGCGGCTCGACCCGCGACGCCAAGCGCGTGTGCAACGGCTGCGCCGTCCGCGCGGAGTGCCTCCAGTTCGCCCTCGCCAACGACGAGCGCTTCGGCATCTGGGGCGGCCTCTCCGAGCGCGAGCGGCGCCGGCTGCGCCTGGAGCAGCGCGGCAGCCGCATCAGCGCCTGACCCGACCGCCCCTGCGGTCAGGACCCGCCGACGCCCCCGCCGTCGTCGGGCACCGCCCTCCGGATCTCCCGGGTGGCCCGGTCCACGTCGCGCCGCAGCTGGCTGCGCCGCTCGGCGGCGAGGTGCCGGCGGCGCTCCTCCGCGCTCCGCGGCTCCCAGCGGGGAACCGGGACGGGTCTGCCGTCGGGGCCGACGGCGACCATCGTGAAGTAGCAGCTGTTGGTGTGCCGGACCGTCTGGGCGACCAGGTCCTGCGTGGTGACCCGTACGCCGACCTCCATCGAGGTGCGACCGGTCCGGTTCACACTGGCGTCGAAGGTGACCAGCTCCCCGACGTGGATGGGCTCGCGGAAGACGACCTGGTCGACCGACAGCGTCACCGCGTAGGCCCGGGCCCAGCGGGTCGCGCAGGTGTAGGCCACCTGGTCGAGGTACTTGAGCAGCGTGCCGCCGTGCACGTTGCCCGCGAAGTTCGACATGTCCGGCGTCATGAGGATCGTCATCGACAGCCGCCGCCGGTCGTCTCCGGGGCCACCTGCTCCTGACGTCCCGCCCACCGCCGCGCTCCTCCGACCGACCGTGTCGCCCGCGCCGCGCGGGACCACCGACGACCCGGTGCCGCCGGACGGGCGGCGGGGGCCGCCCGCCGGGTCACGGTAGCCACCGGACGCCCTGGGCGCAGGGTCGCCGGTCGGCCGGCGTCCTCCGGTTTCCTGACCGGCCCGCTCACCGGGAGACTGGTCGCCTGGCCGCTCGGCACCACCGCCCTCGGCACCGCCGGCGCGGCCAGCGCCCCGTCCACCACCGCACCGACACCGAGGAGCCCCGTGTGACCGTCCTCGTCGCCTACGTCCCGACGCCCGAGGGGGACGCGGCCTTCTCCGCGGCCGTCGACGAGGCGGCCCGCCGCCGCGAGCGGCTGGTGCTGCTCAACACCCCGCGCGAGGGGGCACCGGTGAGCGCGGCCCTGGCCGGGGAGGACGCCGTCCGGGCCCTCACCGAGCGGGCCGCGACGTCCGGTGTCGAGCTCGAGGTGCACCAGGAGACGCACACGGGCGACACCGCCGACGCCGTCGTGCGGGTGGCCGGCGAGCTGGGCGCCTCGGTGATCGTCATCGGCCTGCGCCGCCGCTCCCCGGTCGGGAAGCTGCTCCTGGGCAGCACCGCCCAGCGGATCCTGCTCGACGCCGACCGCCCGGTGCTCGCCGTCAAGCCCTGAGCGCGCCGGACAGGGACCTGCGCCCCTGACCCGGCACCGCGGGTCCGGCGGAGACTGGCCGCGCCGGTCCGGAGCCGGGGCAGGGAGGTCGCCGTGTACGTGGGTGTCGTCCACACCATCAAGGACGCCGAGGCCTGGGACCGGCTGGCGCACGGCACCGGCACGCCGGCCCTGCCGGAGGGCCTGGAGCTGCTCGCCACCGGGCGGGCGGCCGGCTCCGACCGCGTCATCTGCCTGTGGCGCGCGCCGAGCGTGGCGCACCTGCGGGCCGCCCTCGACGGCATGACCGGCACCTTCGTGGTGGACGACTGCTTCGCGGTCTCCGGCGGACCGGCCCCCGCGGCGGTCGGCTGACCCGCCGCTCAGCGGGGGGCGGGGGTCTCGTCGCGCCGCACGCCGCGCCACCTGCTCGCGCCGGACCGGGCGGCGTCCCGGTCGAGGAACGCGGTGACCAGGTCGGCGATCTCGGCCGGGCGCTCGAGGATGAACAGGTGCCCCCCGCCACGGACGACGTGCAGCCGGGCGTCCGGGATGCGCCAGGCGAGGATCCGCCCGTTGACCAGCGGCACGATCGGGTCGTCGTCGCCGGCCAGGACCAGCGCGGGCTGCCGGACGGTGTGCAGCCACGGCATGCTGCTCCACCCGGTGACCGCGTAGAGCTGCCCGGCGTAGCCGATCGCCGACGGCGGCCGCACCCGGCCGAGGGTCGAGCGCAGCAGCCGCCGCGGGTCGGTGCGGGCCATCCCGCCGTAGATCCGCCCGGCGATCTGCAGGTAGTGCTCGGGGTCGCGGTACCGGCGCGGGGTGGCCAGCGCCAGCAGCGCCGACGGGGCGCCGGGCATGCCGCCCATCCCCGGCGCGGTGGCCGCCAGCACCAGGCGCCGGACGCGGCCGGGCGCCTGGTGGGCCAGCTGCTGGGCCACGACGCCGCCGAGGGAGACGCCGAAGACGTCGACCTCGTCCAGCCCCAGGGCGTCGAGCAGGGCGGTCACCGTCCGCGCCAGGCCGGGCATCCGGCGCGGCCGGCGGTAGGGCGTGGAGCCCCCGATGCCGGGGGCGTCGAAGCTGACCACCCGCCGCCCGCGGGCGGCCAGCTCCCGCTCGAACGGCTCGGCCAGCTCCAGGCTGGCGCCCAGGCCGGTGACCAGCAGCAGCGGGCGGCCCGTGCCGCGGACCGACGTCCGCAGCCGCACCTCGCCCAGGTCGACCGTGGAGACCTCCGCCGGGGCGGAGCGGGTCACGCGGACGCCGTCACGTGAACGCCGAGGCGCCGGTGATGTCCCGGCCGACGATCAGCGACTGGATGGTCTCGGTGCCCTCGAAGGTGTGGATGGACTCGATGTCGGCCATGTGCCGGATGACGTGGAACTCCAGCAGGATGCCGTTGCCGCCGAGCAGGTCGCGGGCCTCGGCCAGCACCTCGCGGGCGGTGCCGGTGTTGTGCGCCTTGGCCAGCCCGGCCAGCGTCGGCGCGATCCGGTCGCCCAGGGCCAGGTCGGCCAGCCGGCGGCAGTACAGCTGCATGGCGGTCACCTTGGCCAGCATGTGCACCAGTCGCTGCTGGATCAGCTGGAACTCCACCAGCGGCCGGCCGAACTGCTTGCGCCGCCCGGCGTAGGTCAGCGCGGCCTCGTACCCGGCGACGGCGTGCCCCAGGGCCATCCAGGCGCACGAGCCGCGGGTGGTGGCCAGCACCGCCCCGGTGTCCTTGAAGCTGCGCCCGCCGGGCAGCCGGTCCTCCGCCGGGACGCGCACGCCCTCGAGCTCGATCTCGGCCTGCCACACCGCGCGCAGCGAGCCCTTGCCCTCCATCCGCCGCGCCCGGTAGCCCGGCGTCCCCTTCTCCACGAGGAAGCCCTTGACCTGGCCGTCCTCGGTGTCCCGGGCCCAGACGACGACGACGTCGGCGATGCTGCCGTTACCGATCCACTTCTTGGACCCGTCGAGCACCCAGGAGTCGCCGTCGCGCCGGGCGGAGGTCTCCAGGGCGATGGAGTCCGACCCGTGGTCGGGCTCGGTGAGCGCGAACGCGCCGAGCGCCTCGCAGCGGGCCATGGGGGGCAGCCAGCGCTGCTTCTGCTCCTCGGAGCCGAGCATGGCGATCGACTTCATCGCCAGCCCCGCCTGGACGCCGAGGAAGGTGCCCAGGCTGCCGTCGCCGCGGTTGAGCTCCATGTGCACCAGCCCGGCGGACAGCGCGTCCATCGGCGGGCAGCCGTAGCCCTCGATGCCGTCGCCGACGAGCCCCGCCGCGCCCAGCTTCTCGGCCAGCTCCCGGGGGAACTCCGCGCGCTCCCAGTAGCCGTTGATGACCGGCAGCACCTCGTCCTCGACGAAGGCGCGGGTGCGCAGCAGGTGGTCCATCTGCTCGTGCGAGAGGTCCTCGCGCAGCAGGAAGTAGTCCGTCGACAGGGCGTGGCCGATGCCCTCGGCGAGCGGGTCCCCCGTGCTCGGCCCGAGCGTGTCGCCTGCGCCCTCGGCGCGCGTGTCCCTGCTGCCCTCGGTGAGTGTCACGTCCGCCCCTCCTGCGTCCGGTGCCGGCTCACGAGTCCCGCACGTAGCTGCCCGGCGCGGCCTCGCGGACACGGAACCGGGGGCTGCCGAGCTCCTCGGGCGCCGGCTTGTCCGGCCCGGAGCGCTCGCCCAGCCAGGCGGCGTGGTCCGGCCACCAGGAGCCCTTCTCGGTGCGGGCGGTGTCGGTCCAGTCCTCGGCCGGGACGGCGTTGTCGTCGGTGACCCGGAAGCTGGACTTGGGGTTGCCCGGCGGGTTGACCAGCGCGGCGATGTGCCCGTTGGTCGACTGCACGAAGCGCACCTTGCCGCCGAGCAGCTGGCTGCTGCGGTAGCAGGACTGCCACGGGCAGATGTGGTCCGCGGAGCCGGCCAGCACGTAGGAGTCCAGGGTGACCTGGCCGAGGTCGACCTCGGTGCCCAGCACGGTGACCGCCCCCGGGTGGGTCAGCAGGTTCCGCGAGGTCATGGTCACGAAGTCCGCGTGCAGCCGGGCGGTCATCCGGGTGGTGTCGGAGTTCCAGAACAGGATGTCGAACTTCGGCGGCTGCTTGCCCTGCAGGTAGTTGTTGATCCAGTAGTTCCAGATCAGGTCGTTGGGCCGCAGCCAGGCGAACACCTCGGCCAGCTTGCGCCCGTCGAGGTAGCCCTGGCGCTGCGAGGCGGCCACGGCCTCCGCGGCGGCGTCCTCGTCGATCGTCGCGCCGAGCAGGCCGGCCCGGGTCTGGTCCAGCACGGTGACCAGCAGGCTCAGGCTGGCCAGCCGCTCCTGCCGGCCGGTGGCGGCCAGCACGGCGGCGGTGATGGCCGACAGGATGCCGCCGGAGCACACGCCCATGAGGTGGACGGAGTCCTCGCCGGTGATCTCCGACACCGCGTCGATCGCCTCGATGATGGCGGTGGCGTAGGTGTCGAAGCCCCAGTCGCGGTGCCGGGCGTCGGGGTTGCGCCAGGAGATCATGAACACCTGCTGGCCCTGGCCGACCAGGTGCTCGACCATGCTGCGCCCCGGCGCGAGGTCGAGCACGTAGAACTTGTTGATCGTCGGCGGCGCGATGACCACCGGCACGCTGCGCACCGTCTTCGTCGTCGGCCGGTACTGGATGAGCTCGAACACCGGCGTCCGCAGCACCACCGACCCGGGGGTGACGGCCAGGTCCCGGCCGACCTCGTAGGCGTCCGGGTCGACCATGGTCGGCACCCGCGGGGTGCTGGCCAGGTCGCGCACCAGGTTGCGCGGGCCGCGGACGACGTTGGCGCCGGCGGTGTCGATGAACGCCTTCCACGCGACCGGGCTGACCAGGGGGTTGTTGCTCGGCGACAGCGCGTCGACGAGGTTGGTGCCCGCGAAGCGGACCCGCTCGGCGTCGGCCCACTCCAGGGGGACGTCGTGCAGCAGCCCCAGCGCGGTCTCCCCGGTGGCCAGGTAGGCCTGCACCAGCCGGCGCAGCACGGGGTTCTCCTTCCACGCCGGGTCGGCGAAGCGCTTGTCCCGGCTGGAGGGGGCCAGCTCGGAGGTGCCGGCGGCGATCTGCGCCAGCTGCCCGGCCAGCGACCGGGCCCGCGCGGCCACCCGGTCCGGTCGGCGGGCCAGCCCGCTCAGGAACCGCAGCCCGGGCTTGCCCGGGGAGAAGCGACGCACCGTGCTGCTGGCCGCCTGGGTCAGCAGCAGGTCCAGCGGCGCGGTGGCCCCGGGCACCTCGCGCGAGTCGTCGACCGATGTCATGGCCAGCTCCCTCCGGGAACGGTGTCGCTCCTCGATGACCTCCCGCCCGGTGCTGGGCACCGGGTGACGTCCGTCCGCATCATGCCCGCGCGGGCGGCAGCCATGCGCCCCGGGCACCGATCGACCGGGTCGCCGGTGGCCGCGGTCAGTCCGTGGCGGCGGCGCCGGTGGGCTGCTGCTCCGTCCCCGCGGCGCCGTCCGTCCCCGCGGGGACCCCCGACCCGACGAGGGTGCCGGCCGGGGCCGGGGGGGTGCCCTCACCCGGCGTCTCCTCGACCGGGGCGCCCCGCACCTGGGCCGGAGCCGACGTGGCCGGCTCGTCCACCGCGGCGTCCGCGGCCTGCGGCTGCGGCGCGACCCCCTCCGCGGGGTCGACGGCCACCGCGGCGGACCCGACCGCGGCGGCGGTGGTCGCCTGGGGGGCGACCGTGCCGTCCGGGCCCTGCTCCAGGACCCCGCCGGCGAACTCCTGCCGGAGGACGCCGTCGCTGCCCGCGGCAGCCGCCGACAGCGGCCGGCCGATGCCGGCGTCGCCCCCCTCGGCCCGCCACGCGGCCGCGAACCCGCCGAGGACGGGGACCGGGCCCTCCGG
The DNA here is from genome assembly GCF_900188375.1 of Geodermatophilus pulveris. Lineage (GTDB taxonomy): Bacteria > Actinomycetota > Actinomycetes > Mycobacteriales > Geodermatophilaceae > Geodermatophilus > Geodermatophilus pulveris. The sequence continues at coordinate 310,580 of NZ_FZOO01000002.1, forward strand.
CGTCGTGTAGAGCACGCCGCCGGTGAACGACGTCCACGTGGTGCCGGCTGCCGCGCCGGTGTGCTGCCCGCTGGTGGGCAGGCCGAGGGCACCGCTCTCGCGGCCCAGCCGGATCCACGCGTCGCGCGCGCCGCCGCGCAGCACCTGCGCGCCCGCGGACGCGGTCCAGGCGACGCTGCCCCCCACGAAGTCCTGCACGGAGCCGGCACCCGTCGTGACGACGCCCGCCCGCGGGTGGCCCAGCACGCCGTCCTCCGCGCCGAGGGACACCCACCGGTCGCGGATCGGACCGTTCAGGACGGCCTGGGACCCGGTGGCCGGGCTCCAGTGGACGTGGCCGCCCTGGAAGGACTGCACGGCCCCCCCGCTCCCGGGGAGCGCGCGCTGCTCCCCGACCGGGTAGCCCAGCACACCGCCCGCCGCGCCCAGCGACACCCACCGGTCGTGGATCGTCCCGGGGCGCACGACGTGCGCCCCGGAGCCCGGCGACCAGTAGACGAGGCCCCGCTGGAAGGTCTGCGCGACGCCGCCACCGGGGAGGAGGCGCTCGGCGCCCGTCGGGTAGCCGAGCGAGCCGGTCTCCCGTCCGGCGCGGACCCACCTGTCCCGGATCGCGCCGCGCAGCTCCCGGGCACCGGTCGCGGGGCTCCAGTAGACCGCGCCGCGCTGGAACTGCTGGTACACGCCCCTGCCGTCGGCGGTGCGCCGCTCGCTGCCCGTCGGGTAGCCCAGGCCGCGCTCGGCACCGAGCCGGCCCCAGCGGGTCCGGATCGCGCCGCGCACCTCGTGGGCGCCCGTCGCGGGGCTCCAGTAGACCGTCCCCCGCTCGAACACGGTGAAGCGTCCGACCCCGTCCGCGGTGGCGGTCTCCCCGGACACCGGGTAGCCCAGACCGCGCTCCCGGCCTAGTTCGGCCCAGCGGCGCCGGATGCCGCCGAACACCTCCCAGGCGCCCGTCCTCGCCGTCCAGTAGATCGAGCCGCCCTGGAAGTGCTGGTACACGCCCCGCCGGTCGGCGGTGAGGGCCTCGTCGGCGACCGGCATGCCCAGGGGACCGGTGGCGTGCCCGAGCTGCTGGTGGCGCTCCCAGATGGCGCCCCGGACGGTGCGGACGCCGGTGGCTCGGCCGTGGTGGATGCTGCCGCGCTGGTACGTCGTGACCCAGCCCCGGCCGCCCGGCAGCCGGACCTCCCCGGAGACCGGGGCCCCCAGGGTCCACTCGCCGTTGGTGCGCTCGTAGTGGTCGGAGATCCACGTCCCCGACCACCGTCCGGTCACGTCGGTGAAGTAGTACCCGTGCCGCCGGTAGTGGTCGATGATCGGCTGGACGGCGTCGACGGTGTTCTGCCGGAAGCCGCCGTCGGAGCCGTCGTGCATCAGGACGTCGGCGTGGTCGTGCCACGGCACGGTGGCCCGCGCGACGAGCTGCTGCCGGAACCCCGCCGAGCGGTGCCCCGGCGTGTCGTAGTCCGCGGTGTCGTGCGTCCAGTTGGCCACGTTCATCCCCCGCTCGCGGGCCACGGACAGCGTGACGTCGGAGGCCTGGCCGTAGGGCGCGCGGAACGAGCACGGCGTGACGCCCGTGGTCCGGCGGATGACCTCCGTGGTGCGGTCCATCTGCCAGGCCTGGTCCTGCCGGGACGACCCCGCGAAGTGGGGGTGGTCCCAGGAGTGGTTGCCGATGGTGTGCCCCTCCGCGGCGATCCGCCGGGCGAGCTCCGGGAACCTCTCGACCTGGGCCCCGACCAGGTAGAACGTGGCCTTGACCCGGTTCCGGCGCAGGACGTCCAGCACCTGCGGCGTCCACCGGGGGCTGGGGCCGTCGTCGAAGGTGAGCGCCACCGTCCGCGGGGCGGTGGCCGGCGTGCCGGTCAGGACGTGGTCGTACGTCGGCCCGCAGGGGGCGGTCCGAGGAGCGGCGGCGGCAGCCGAGGGGACGGCCACCACTGACCCGGCCAGGACGGCGAGCACCAGGGTGCGGACGGCCCCGGAGGGCTTCCTGGGGTTCATGCGGCCTCCTGTGGTGAGGGTGACTTCCTACACCGACAGTGCCTGTTCAGTTCCCCAGCGTTGCCGTGTCCCGCGTGTCGTCGATCGCCGCACGCCCGGCAGGCGGACTCAGCGGGCGAGGGAGCGGCTGATCACCAGCCGCTGGATCTGGTTGGTGCCCTCGAAGATCTGCATGACCTTGGCCTCGCGCATGTACCGCTCCACCGGGAAGTCGCGGGTGTAGCCGTAGCCGCCGAGCACCTGGACGGCGTCGGTGGTCACCCGCATCGCGGCGTCGGTGGCGACCAGCTTGGCCACGCTGGCCTGCCGGCCGTAGGGGCGCCCGGCGTCCCGGCGGCGGGCGGCGTCGAGGTAGGTGGCCCGGGAGGTGTCGACGGCGGCGGCCATGTCGGCGAGCAGGAAGCCCAGCCCCTGGTGGTCGATGATCCGGCGGCCGAAGGTGCTGCGCTCGTGGGCGTAGTCGACGGCGGTGTCCAGCGCGGCCTGGGCCAGCCCGGTGGCCACCGCGGCGATGCCGAGCCGGCCGGAGTCCAGCGCGGAGAACGCGATGGACAGCCCCTGGCCCTCCGCGCCGAGCAGCCGGTCGGCCTCCAGCAGCGCGCCGTCCCAGTTGGCCATCGCGGTGGGGATCGCGGACAGGCCCATCTTGTCCTCGGGCCGGCCGAAGGACAGCCCGTCGACGTGGCCGGGTGCCAGGAAGCAGGAGATGCCGCGGGAGCCCTCGCCGGTGCGGGCGAACAGCGCGTAGAAGTCCGCCCTGCCCGCGTGGGTGATCCAGGACTTGGTGCCGGTCACCCGGTAGCCGCCCTCGGTGCGCTCGGCCCGGCAGGCCAGCGCGGCGGCGTCGGACCCGGCCTGCGGCTCGGACAGCGAGTACCCGCCGACCACCTCCCCGGCCAGCATCGCGGGCAGCCAGCGCTCCCGCTGGGCGTCCGTGCCGAACGCGGCCAGCGGGTGGCAGGCCAGCCCGTGCACCGACACCGCGACCGCCACCGCCGCCCAGCGGGCGCCGAACTCCTCCAGCACCTGCAGGTACACCTCGTAGGGCTGCCCGCCGCCGCCGAGCTCCTCGGGGTAGGGCAGGCCGAGCAGGCCGAGCTCGCCGAGGGTCGCGAACAGGCCCTCGGGGTAGGTCTCGGCGCGCTCGTGCTCGTCCACCCGCGGGGCCAGCTCCTTGTCCGCGACGTCGCGGGCGAGGGCGAGCAGGTCGTGCGCCTCCTCGCTGGGCAGCAGGCGGTCGACGGTCACGGCGGGTCCTCCGGGGGTCGCAGGTCAGCTCTTGAGCTCGGGGAACTGGTCGTCGCGCCACTCCACGCCGGGGCGGGTGCCGCCGGCGGCCAGCTGCTCCTCGCGGGCCCGCAGCTCGACCCGCCGGATCTTCCCCGAGACGGTCTTGGGCAGCTCGGCGAACTCGATCCGACGCACGCGCTGGTAGGGGTTCAGGTGCGCGCGGGCGTGCCGCAGGATGGACAGCGCCGTCTCCTCCGTCGCCTCGTGCCCGGCCACCAGCGTGACATAGGCCTTGGGCACCGCCAGCCGCAGCGGGTCCGGCGCCGGGACGACGGCGGCCTCGGCGACCGCCGGGTGCTCGATGAGCACCGACTCCAGTTCGAACGGGCTGATCTTGTAGTCGCTGGCCTTGAAGACGTCGTCGGTGCGGCCGATGTAGGTGATGTAGCCGTCGGCGTCCACGCTGGCGACGTCCCCGGTGTGGTAGTAGCCGCCGGCCTTGGCCTCGGTGTCCCGCTCGGGGTCGCCCCGGTAGCCGGTCATCAGCGGGAGCGGGCGCTCCGCGAGGTCCAGGCAGATCTCCCCCTCGCCGGGCCCCTCGACCGGCCGGCCGCCGACCGGGTCGACCAGCACCACGGGCACCCCGGGCAGCGGGCGGCCCATCGACCCCGGCACGACGCGCGACCCCGGGGTGTTGCCGACCTGGGCGGTGGTCTCGGTCTGCCCGTAGCCGTCGCGGACGGTCAGCCCCCAGGCGCGGCGGACCTGCTCGATGACCTCCGGGTTGAGCGGCTCGCCGGCCGCGAGGACCTCGCGCAGCGTGCCCGGCCCGGCGGACAGGTCGGCGTTGACCAGCATCCGCCACACCGTGGGCGGGGCGCAGAAGGAGGTGACGCCGTGGGTGCGGAGCAGGCCGAGCAGCACGGCGGGGTCGAAGCGCCGGTAGTCGTGGACGACGGCGGTCGCCTCGGCGGTCCACGGGGCGAAGAAGCAGGACCAGGCGTGCTTGGCCCAGCCGGGCGAGGAGATGTTGAGGTGCACGTCCCCGGGCTGCAGGCCCAGCCAGTACACCGTGGACAGGTGCCCGACCGGGTAGGAGACCTGGGTGTGCTCCACGAGCTTGGGCCGCGACGTCGTCCCGGAGGTGAAGTACAGCAGCAGCGGGTCGCCGGGCGCGGTGCCCGGGTGCGGCACGGGCGCGTGCTCGAGGTCGGCGGCCGCGCGCAGGTCGGCCCACCCCGGCGCCTCGCCGACGCTGATCCGCGCGTAGTCGCCGGCGACGCCGTCGAAGCGGCCGACGTCGGAGGCGTTGCAGACGACGTGCCGGGCCCCGGTCCGGGCGATCCGGTCGGCCAGGTCGGCCGGCCCGAGGGCGGTGGTGGCCGGCATGATCACCGCGCCGAGCTTCATCACCGCCAGCATCGACTCCCACAGCTCGACCTGGTTGCCCAGCATGAGCAGCACCGGGTCGCCGCGGCGCACGCCGCGGCCGGCCAGCCAGGCGGCCAGCCGGTCGGAGGCCCGGGACAGCTCCGCGTAGCTGCGCCGGGTCGCCGTCCCGTCCTCCCCCACCACCACCAGGGCCGGGCGGTCGCTGTCCCGGGCCACCGCGTCGAACCAGTCGACCGCCCAGTTGAACCGCTCCCCCAGCTCCGGCCAGCGGAACTCCGCCACCGCCCGGGGGTGGTCGCCGCGCAGCGCCAGCAGCTGGTCCCGGGCGGCCCGGTAGGCCTCGGTGACGTCCATCCGGTGGTCTCCCTCCTCGGCGGCCCGGCACCGGCGCGGCGGCGCCGTCGCGTGACCCCCGCCACTGTGCCCCGCGGGGCCGACCGGGCGCCAGCGACCCTCCGCTGCAGGTCACGGCGGTGGGCGCCGGCCGGGGTGCCGACGTATCGTCCGCCAGGTGACCGGGGACGGCGTCGACGCGGCCGGGCCGGGGCTGTCCGCCGCGGCCCCGCCCGCCGTCCCGTGGCCGCCGGAGTACTCCCGGGTCCGGGTCGGCCCGGCCAGCGTGCGGGTGGCGGTGGCCGGCGAGGGGCCGCCGCTGCTGCTGCTCAACGGCATCGGCGCCAACATCGAGATGTGGGAGCCGGCGGTGCGCCGGCTGCCCGGCCGGCAGCTGGTGATGCTCGACGTCCCGGGCACCGGCGGGTCCCCGGCCCTGCGCAGTGGGCTGCGGATGTCGGGCTACGGGCGGCTGGTGACCGGGGTGCTCGACGCGCTGGGGCACGTCCGGGTGGACGTGCTCGGCTACTCGTGGGGCGGCGCGCTGGCCCAGCAGGTGGCCCACCAGGCGCCGGCGCGGGTGCGCAACCTGGTGCTGGCCGCGACCACCCCCGGCCTGGGCGGGCAGCCGCCGGCGCCGTGGGTGCTGGCGATGATGGCCTCCCCGACGCGGTACTACTCGCGCCGCTACCTGCGGCTGACCGCGCCGCTGCTGTTCGGCAGCGACCCGCGGGCCGCCGCCGACTCCGCCCACGGCGAGGCGCGGCTGCGCCGTCCGCCGAGCCTGCTCGGCTACACCCAGCAGCTGTACGCCATCTCCGGCTGGTCCAGCCGCTGGTGGCTGGACCGGGTGCAGCACCCGACCCTGGTCATCGGCGCACGGCGGGACCCGCTGGCGCCGCCGCGCAACGCGCGGATCATGGCGACCGCGCTGCCGCACGCCCAGCTGCGGATGGTCGACGGCGGGCACCTGTTCCTCTTCGAGGACCCGGAGGCCGGCTGCGCCCTGGTCGAGCAGTTCCTGCGGCGGCAGGAGGACGAGCTGGCCGGCGCGCGCGGGCCGCGCCGGGCCGAGGGCGTCCGGCGCGGGACGTAGCCGGCGGCCCCCGGCGGGGCGGGGCGCACTACCTTTGTGCGCCGGCTCACCCACCGCCGCACCAGGAGCACCCCGTGTTCGACGAGGCACTGACCCAGACCGTCGCCCGGGCCCGCGGGCACGCCCTCGGCGACCTGCTGCGGCGCTCGGCGGCCCGTGTCCCGGACCGGACGGCGCTGCGCTTCCGCGACCGGTCGCACACCTACGCCGAGCTGGACGCCGCCGTGGACCGGACCGCCAACGCGCTCACCGCGCGCGGGGTGGCGCGCGGCGACCGGGTGGCCCTGCTGTCGCACAACGACGACGGGTACGTGGTGCTCACCTTCGCCCTGGCCCGACTGGGCGCCGTCGCCGTCCCGGTGAACTTCATGCTGACCGCCGGCGAGGTGGCCTACATCCTCGAGCACTGCGGGGCGACCGGCGTCGTCGCGGAGGCGGCGCTGGTGCCGGTGGCGCAGGAGGCGCTGCGGCTGGCCGGGCGGGAGGAGGCCGTCGCCGTCCGAGGGGTCCTCGGCGGCGGGCCGGACGGCGGGCCCGCGGGCTGGGAGGCGTACGAGACCTGGGCGGCGCACCCGGACGGCGCACCGCCGGAGGTGGACGTGGCCGACGACGACGTGCTGCAGCTGATGTACACCAGCGGCACCGAGTCCCGGCCCAAGGGCGTGATGATGACCAGCCGCAGCCTGGTCACCCAGTACGTCAGCTGCATCGTCGACGGCCGGTACGCCGCCGACGACGTCGCCCTGCACGCGCTGCCGCTGTTCCACGTCGCCGCCCAGCACGTGTTCCTCGTGCCCAACCTCTACCTGGGCGGCACGAACGTGGTGCTGGACGGGCCGGACCCGGCCACCGTGCTGGCGACCGTGGAGCGGGAGCGGATCACCAGCCTGTTCTGCCCGCCGACGGTGTGGATCGGCCTGCTGCGGCACCCCGACTTCGACCGCCGGGACCTGTCCTCGCTGGCCAAGGGCTACTACGGCGCGTCCATCATGCCGGTGGCCACCGTGGAGGAGCTGAGCCGCCGGCTGCCCGGGATGGCGCTGTTCAACTGCTACGGGCAGACCGAGATGTCCGCGCTGGCGCTGGTGCTCTCCCCGGAGGACCAGCTGCGCAAGCTCGGCTCGGCCGGCACCCCGGCGCTGAACAGCCAGACCCGCCTGGTCGACGACCTCGACCGCCCGGTCGGCCCCGGCGTCGAGGGCGAGATCGTGCACCGCAGCCCGCACGCCACCGTCGGCTACTGGAACGACCCGGCGAAGACCGCGGAGGCCTTCCGCGGCGGCTGGTTCCACAGCGGCGACCTGGGCGTGATGGACGAGGACGGCTACATCACCGTCGTCGACCGCAAGAAGGACGTGATCAAGACCGGCGGGGAGAACGTGGCCAGCCGGGAGGTGGAGGAGGTGCTCTACCAGCACCCGGCGGTCGCGGAGACCGCCGTCTTCGGCATCCCGCACCCCCGGTGGATCGAGGCGGTCGCCGCCGTCGTCGTCCCCCGGGACGGGCAGCGGGTGGACCCCGACGAGCTGGTCGGCTTCTGCCGGGAGCGGCTGGCCGGCTACAAGACGCCGCGGTACGTCGCCGTCGTCGACGGGCTGCCGAAGAACGCCAGCGGCAAGATCCTCAAGCGCGAGCTGCGCACCACCTTCGCGCACCTGGCCGGCTGACCGGCCCGGGGGTCAGCGGCGGTGCCAGCGGACCGCCCCGGCCGCGGCGGTGCCCAGCACCACGAGCGAGGTGACGGCGCTGCGCGGCGCCACCTCGCCGCCGCGGCGGGCGGCGAGCACGGCCGCGGCGTCCAGGGCGGTCAGCAGCAGCGTCACCTCGGTGGTGCGGCGGGCCTGCGGGGCGGGGGTCACGAGCAGCGCCGCCCCCATCGCGATGTTGCGCGCGGCGGCCAGGCGCACCAGCAGCGGGAGGAGGACGTCGGTCCGCGTCGCCCGCTCCGCGGCCCCGAGCAGCCGGGGCAGCGCCCGCGGGGCGAACAGCGCCGCGGTCCCGACCCAGATCGACAGCGTCCCGACGGTCTTGCGGGTGACGTCCCAGTCCCTGGCCATGGCCGGTCACTGCCCGCCCGGGCGCGCGGCGAACCGGTCGCCCGCCGCGACGACCAGCACGAACGCCAGGAAGGGCAGGGTGACCACGCTGGCCACCACGTCGCTGGCGGTGGCGACGGCGAAGGCCCCGGCGCCCGGGGAGCCCAGCGGCCCCAGCACGCCGTCCGCGCCGAGGGCGGCCACCGACGCCGGCACGGTGAGCAGCGCGGACACCACCCCCCCGAGCACCACGCCCGCGGCGACCGCGGCCGGCGCCCGCCGCAGCGCCCCCCCGGCCAGCGCGGTCCCGCGGCGCAGCGCCCCGGACCAGGACGGCGCCCCGCGCGCGGCCAGGCCGGCCACCGCGCCGGTCACCCACAGCTGGGCGAGCAGGCCGGTCGCGAACCCCACGGCGTCGACGGCGAGCGCGGCGCCCACCCGCGGGTCGTCGAGGACCAGCAGCTGCCGGGCGACGTCGGGCACGCTGTTGACCAACGTGGCGGCCAGCGCGGCCAGGTAGGCCGGGCGCCGGTGCCGGGCCAGCAGCGCCAGGGCCGCGCGGACGGTGGCGCCCGGGGGGTGCCCGGCGCTCACGGCCGGGTCGCGACCAGCGCCGTCCAGCAGCCGGCCAGCCGGGTCTCCTGGTCGGTCACGGTGAGCCCGGCCGCCCGGCAGGCCTCCGCCAGGCCGTCCGGCGTCGGCCGGTCGCCGTCGGCGGGGTGGTGGGAGACCGCGCGCAGCGGGCGGCTGTCCACGATGCGAGCCGTCATCTCGCAGGAGTAGAACCGCCCGCCCGGGCGCAGCACGCGAGCGGCCTCCCGGACGGCGGCCCGCCACGCCGGGCTGTGGTGCAGCACGTGGTGGGCGAACACCGCGTCGTAGGACGCCGACGCCGCGGCCAGCGCGGTCGCGTCGCCCTCCTGCACGTCGACCCGGTCGCCCAGGTCGCGCAGCGCGGCCCGGCAGGCCGCCACGCTCGCCGGGAACCGCTCCACGCCGTCGGCGCGCCCGGCGCCGAAGACCTCCAGCGCCAGGCGCAGGCCGGTGCCGCGGCGCCCGGTGCCCAGCTCCAGCACCCGCCCGCCGGTCACCGGCCCGCCCAGCCGCAGCAGGACGGGCGCCTCGACACGGCGCTGCACCAGCGCCCGGACGCGGGAGTCGACCCAGAGCCGGTTGGCGTCGACGAGGGTCGGCGGGACGGGGCGGCTGCTCGGCACCCTGCCCTCCTGCCCCGGCCGGACCCGCCGTAACCGGGCTGGCCGGGGACCGGGCGGATCAGCCGAGGTAGTTCACGTGCGGGTGGTCCATGTGGTTGGCCGTGGCGCTGCCGCGGTCGGCCATCGCCTTCCACGCGCCGGTCGGCGAGGACAGCATCCGCTGCTCCCAGATGACGTAGTCCACGCCGAGCTCGTCCCAGTGCTCGACGTGGTAGGCGACGATCGCGTCCCCGAGCGCGGAGTTCGAGCCGACCATGTAGTCCAGCGCCAGGCCCGAGGGGTGACCGCCCGGGTCGGCCGCGCTGGCGCGGGTGCCGCCGAGGGTGATCCCGGCCGCGCCGGGCACGTTGCTCACCACCGCGTTCGCGGCGGCCTGCACGACCGGCTTGACCGGCCCGGCGTTGTTGGTGATCTCCGCGACCGCGCCGGACGCCGCCGGTGCCGCGGCCCGCGCGGCGGCCGGCGCGGGTGCGGCCGCGGACGGGGCCGCCGCCCGGCTCTGCTCGGCGGCGGCCTGGGCGGCCTGCGCGGCCTGCGCCGCCTGCGCGGCCTGGGCCTCGGCGGCGGCGCGGGCGGCGGCCTCCGCGGCGGCCGCGGCCTCGGCGGCCGCGCGCGCCTCGGCCTCGCGGCGGTCCAGCTCGGCCCGGTCGGCGGCGGCCTGGACCTGCTGGGCGGCGGTCTCGGCGGCCTCGCGGCTGCTGCGGCTGGCCGCGAGGTCCTGCAGCGGCTGCAGCTCCTGCACCGCGTCGACGGGGGCCGGCGCGCCGGTCAGCCCCAGCGCCCGGGCGACGCTGACCGTCTCCGCGGGGGCGGGGCGGGCGGCCTCGGCCTGTGCCGCCGGCTCGGCGCCGAGGACGACGCCGACCAGGACGGCGCCCGCGGTGGCCATCCCCAGGTAGACGGCGGGGCGGCGGACGGGTGCGGGCGGGCGGCGGGCGGCGCGGCCGGGGGGCGGGGTGCGTCGGTCCATGGGGGTGCGGGTTCTCCGGGGGTCGGGCGCCGCGGCGCCGTGCGGGCGCACGGGAGCTGCGGGCAGCGGGGACCGCGGCCGGGCGGGGACGCCGGGGCGCGCCGGGGGGCAGCGGCGGGGTGCCGGTCGAGCCGGGGTGCTCGGACCCGGGGCGCGGCGCGCCGGCCGCGGGCGGCGGCGGGCGGTCGGGCGCGGGCGGTCGGGTGCGCGAGGTCAGGTGCGGTCGGGCACCCGGGTGCGCAGCCGGTGGGGTGGTGCAGGGCAGCGGCACGCCATCCGGCGGCTCTCCGTTTCTCCCGATGGCCGCCTACCGGGTTAGCTGACGGGTTCGGGCGGGAAGCGGCCCTACCCCTCCCGGACACGGGTCCAGGAGCGGATTCACCCCAGTGCTGCGGTGGGTCCCCGGCTCGCCCGGAGGGCGACTCGGCGGCGTCCGCTCGGGCCTCCTGGTGGAGGTGACGACCGACCGGACCGGGCCACCATAAGGGCGTCACCCGACCGTGACAATCCGCCGCCGACCCGCCGTGACCAGGGACACGTCGCCGCACCCCGCCGGGGACGGCGGGGGTGCGGGCGACGGGAGCTGGCGGGCGGGGCTGCGCCCGGGTCGACTCCCAGGGCCCCGCCCGCAGGGAGCATGCGGCGGACCGGCCGGTCCCGCAACCGGTGGACGTGCGCCCCCGGGCGGTTCCCCGGGCCCGGGCCGGGCACTGGGCACCCATGACCGAGACCGACCCGCGCGACCCGGACACCCTGTACGCCGAGGGGCCGGTCGAGCCGGAGCCACCCGCCGACGACGTGCCCGAGACCTCGCCGCTGCGGGACTCCGGGGGCACCGGCCCGGGACCGGACGACCTCGACCGGCTGCTCTGAGCGTCGGGCTCAGCCCAGGTAGTTCACGTGCGGGTGGTCCATGTGGTTGGCCGTCGGGCTGCCGCGGTCGGCCATCGCCTTCCACGCGCCGGTCGGCGAGGACAGGATCTGCTGCTCCCAGATGACGTAGTCCACGCCGAGCTCCTCCCAGTGCTCGACGTGGAAGGCGACGATCGCGTCACCGAGGGCGGCGTCGGAGCCGACCATGTAGTCCAGCGCCAGGCCGGCCGGGTGGCCGTTCGGGTCGGTGGCGCTGGCCCGGGTACCGCCGATGGGGATGAGGCTGGCGCCGCGCACCTCGCTGACCACGCGGTCCGCGGCGGCCTGCACCTGCGGCCGGACCGGGCCGGCGGAGTTGGTGATGATCGCGGTGGCCGTGGGCGCCGCGGCGGGCGCAGCGGCCGGGGCCACAGCAGGGGCGACAGCCGGGGCCGCGGCGGGCGCCGCGACGACGGCCGCGGTGGCACCGGCCGGGGCGGCGGCCTGCTGGGCGGCCGGGGTGGACGTCCCGGTGCTCCGCCAGCCACCGGTGCCCGTGCCGGCGTCCCGCCAGCCGCCGGAGGCGTGCCGGCCCCGGGTGTCCGCCGCGTCGTCGGACCCGGCGGTGCGCAGCACCTGGCCCGGCCGGATGCGGTCGGGGTCGGCGCCGATGACGGCTGCGTTGCGCTGGTAGAGCTCCCGCCACGACTGGCCGTGGGCGGCCGCGATGCGCGCCACCGTGTCACCGCGCGCGACGGTGTAGTCGGCCTCGTCGGCGGCGGCCGTGGTGGCGGCGTCGGTGGCGGCGTCGGTGGCGGCGTCGGGGGCGGCCGGGGCCGCGGCGGCGGCCGCCGGCGCCCCGGCGGCGGCCGGGGTGGTGCCGTCGGCCAGCTGCGCACCGCAGGTCGGCCAGGCCCCGATGCCCTGGCCGACCAGGACCTTCTCCGCGATCTCGATCTGCTGCGCGGGGGTCGCCAGGTCCGCGCGGGGCGCCAGCGCGGTGCCCCCGAAGGCGGCCCAGGTGGACTGGCTGAACTGCAGCCCGCCGTAGTAGCCGTTGCCGGTGTTGATGCTCCAGTCGCCGCCGGACTCGCACTGGGCCACGCCGGTCCAGTCGTGGGTGGCGGCGGCCTGGGCCGGGGAGCCGAGGACGCCGATGCCGACGACGGTGGCGCCGGCGGCCACGGGCGCCTTGGCGAGGACCTGGCGGGTGCGGACGTAGCGGGGTGCGCGGTGCTTGGGCATGGGTTCTCCGATCACCGCCGGCGAGGTGAGCTGTCGGGTTCGGGCGATCGGTGCCCGGCCGCGGTCCGCGGCTCCACCCCGAGGCGGCCTGCGCGCCCGGGTGCTGCCCGGGTGCGGAGCGCGCCGTGGTCGTGGGTCCCCCACCCCTGCCCTCGGGAAGTGGGTAGGCGGCCGGTGGGCAGGGTTTGGCGGTCCGGCGCCGCGTCCTCTCGTTTAGCTGAACGCACACGAAACGCTACTGCCAGTGATGTGAACTGTCGCCGTGACGGCCGTCACATCTCGTCGCCGGGACGGCGGGTCGCAGGTCGGCACGGCGTGTCCGGGGGCGGCGGGCGCCCCACCCGTCACACCCGTCCCACCGGTCAGTCGGTCGTGCGGTGCGCCTCCAGCCAGGCGACGACCTCGCCCAGGACCTGGTCGCGCTCGGGCTCGTTGTGCGGCTCGTGGAAGAGGCCGGGGTAGGTGCGCACCGTGAGATCCGGCGAGCCGGCGTGCGCGCGCACCACCTCGCTGGCCGCCGGCGGCACCAGCCGGTCGGCGGTGCCGTGCAGCACGAGCAGCGGCAGGGTCAGCGCGGGCAGCCGGCGCGGCATGGCCAGCGCGGTGGCCATGAGCTCCGCGCCGGTGCGGGCGACCATCTTCCCGGCGTGGTTGAGCGGGTCGGTGCGGTAGGCGCGCACCACCTCCGGGTCCCGGCTGATCGCGTCGGCGTCCAGCTGCAGCACGCCCAGGCCGGGGAGCAGGCGGGACAGCAGCGGCACCACGGCGCGCTGGACCGGGCTCGCGGCACTGGTGTCCAGCGCCGCCGCGGACAGCACCGCGCCGGCGACCCGGGCGTCCGGCGTCCCGGTCAGGTACTGCAGCGCGATCAGCCCGCCCAGGCTGTGCCCGTAGACGAACAGCGGGACGCCGGGGTGCTGCTCCCCCGCGTGCCGCACCAGCTCGGCGGCCCCCGCGACGGTGGCGGCCATGCTGCCGATGTCGCCGCGGCGGCCCGGGGAGCGGCCGTGCCCGGGGTGGTCGGCGGCGTGCACCGCGTACCCGGCGCCGGCCAGCCGCCCGGCGACGTGGGCGTACCGGCCGCCGTGCTCGTGCGCGCCGTGCACCAGGACGACGGCGCCCACCGGGTCCGCGACCGTCCAGGCCTGGCGGTACTGGCCGGAGGCCAGCGTGCCCTCGGCGTGCGCGGGCTGGGGACGGGCGGCGGTCATCGGCGGGCCTCCGGGTCGGGTGCGGTGCCCTGCGCATCCTGCAGCAGGGGCCTGGGCCGGTGCCCTCCGGCGGCGCGTCCTAGGTTGGACGCCATGCCGACCACGTCGCCGGGCACCGGGCCCGGGGGGACCATCAGCGAGCTGGGCCTGCCCACGCGCGCGGTGACCGCGCTGACCCGGGCCGGGATCACCACGACCGCGCAGCTGGCCGCCCTGACCCGGGCGGAGCTGGCCGCGGTGGACGGGCTGGGGCCGGGCAGCGTGGCCGCGATCCGGCGCGTCGTCCCCGAGCCGCCCGGCCGCCTGCCCGCGGCACCGCCGCTGCCGGAGGAGGAGCGGGAGTCCCCGGCGGCGCCGGCCATCCCGTCCTTCGCGTCGCTGCGCTCCCCCCGCCGCCGGACGGCGGTCGACCTGATCGTCCCGGCCACGCCGCCCCCGCAGGACCCCCCGTCCCAGGCACCCCGGCCCGACGCACCCTGGCCCGACGCACCCCGGCCCGCGGCGCCCCGTCCCCCGGACTACGCGGACCTGTGGCGCCTCGGCGTCCGGGTGGGGTCGGCCGTCGCGACCCTGCCGCTGCGGCTGACGCTGCACGTCGTGCGGGCACCGGCGCGCCGGCTGCGGCAGCTGCTCACCCGGCCCTGACCCCCGCCCCCACCGCTGCAGGAGGACCCGTGCGCGCCGCCCAGATCGCCAGCCTCGACGGCCCCTCGGCCATCTCCGTCGTCGACGTCCCCGAGCCCACCGGCGCCGACGGCGAGGTGCTGGTCGACGTGCACGTCGCCGGCGTGACCTTCCCCGAGGTGCTGCTCAGCCGCGGCCAGTACCAGCTCAAGCCGCAGCTGCCGTTCGTACCGGGCAGCGAGGTCGCCGGGACGGTGCGCAGCGCCCCGGAGGGCAGCGGCCTGCGCCCCGGCCAGCGGGTGGCGGCCTTCCCCGGCTTCGGCGGGTTCGCCGAGGCGGTGGCCGTCGACCCCGGCCTCGTCTTCCCGCTCCCCGACGGCCTCTCCCTCGAGCAGGGCGCGGCGCTGCCGATGAACTACCTGACCATGCACTTCGCGCTGGCCCGCCGCGGCCGGCTGCAGCCGGGCGAGACCGTGCTGGTGCACGGCGCCGCCGGCGGCCTGGGGACGGCGGGCGTCCAGCTGGCCAAGGCGTACGGCGCCCGGGTGCTCGCGGTGGTGTCCGGCGAGGCCAAGGGCGAGGCGGCGCGGGCCGCCGGCGCCGACGAGGTCGTGCTCGCCGACGGCTTCCTGCAGCGGGTCCGGGAGCTCACCGGGGGCCGCGGCGTGGACGTGGTGGCCGACCCGGTGGGTGGGGACCGGTTCACCGACTCGCTGCGCAGCCTGGCCCGCGAGGGGCGGCTGCTGGTGCTCGGCTTCACCGGGGGGGAGATCCCCACGGTCCGGGTGAACCGGCTGCTGCTGAACAACGTCTCGGTGGTCGGCGTCGGCTGGGGCGCCTTCTGGTCCGGCGAGCCCGGGTACGTGCAGGAGCAGTGGCGGGACCTGGCGCCGCTGCTGGAGCGGGGCGCGCTGCAGCCGGTGCTCGGCTCGGTGCACGACCTCGCCGACGCCGCCGCGGCGGTCACCGAGCTCGACGAGCGCCGCGCCACCGGCAAGGTGCTGATCCGCGTCCGCTGACGGAGGACCCCGCTGCCCCCGCCGCTCGCACACTCGCGGCGGGACCCTGCAGCGGGGCCACCGGGGTGGCCGCGGGTCAGTCGGTGGGCGGGGCGGGCCGGGCCTCCTCGGTGGGCACGGCCTCCCCGGTCGGGGCGACGCTCCCGGTGGGCAGCGCACCGGTCGCCTCGCACTGGGCCGTGCCGTCCTGGAGACGCTGCTGCAGCGGCTGCAGCCGGCGGACCACCTCGTCGAGCCGGGCCGCGTCCAGGGCCGCCGCCGCGGCACCCAGGTCGTCGGCGGTCGCCGCGATGTCCTGCGCGGCGTTGATCGCCCGCAGGCACGCGGTGTTCAGCTCGACGCCGCCGGTCGTCGCGTCCGGACCCGCCGGTGCGGCCGTCCCGGGCGCCGTCGCCTCCCGCGCGGTCGGCGCGGGCGGGTCCTGACCCAGCAGCCCCAGCAGCAGCACGCCGCAGAGCAGGCCGACGACGAAGGTCCCGGTGGCCAGCCAGCGCTCCCAGCCGCGGTCCCGCCGGCCCCCCTGCTCCCGGGGACGGGGTCGTGTCATCGGTCGTCCTCCCACCCGGCGGTCCGGCGGGTGCGGACGTACCCTGCGCAGATCGCGGTACGCACGAGACCAGGCAGGGCAGGAGGCCGCCTTGTCCCCACGGCGCCGGGTCGGTCCGCTGGTCCGCGCGCCGGCCGCCGCTCTCCGTGCGGCGGGCAGGCTCGCCCGGAGCGCCGTGGTGGCCGGGCGGTGGGTGGTCGTGGCCGGGTGGCTCGCCCTCGCCGTGGCGGCGCTCCTGGTGCCGGCCCCGAGCGGCGGGGGCGGCGGGGACGACGTCGGCGGGCTGCTGCCGCCGGGCAGCGAGGCGGTGGCCGTCCAGGCGCGCAGCCTGGAGCTGTTCCGGGTGCCGGTGCTCTCCGAGACGACGGTCGTCGTGCACGACCCCGCGGGGCTGGACCCGCTCACCAGGGCCGACGTCGCCCTGTGGGCGCTGGCGCACACCCAGGCCACCCTGGAGGGCGGCGTGTCGCCGACCGGCGAGCAGGTGGTGGCGGCGGTCCCCATCCCCACCTCGACGCCCGACACCGCGGTCACCTACCTGTACGTCACCCGGGGGACGTCGCTGGCGGAGGCCACCGCGCTGGGCCGCCAGTACGCCAGCCACTTCGACAACCAGGCCTCGGTGCAGACCCACGTCACCGGGCTCACGCCGGCCCGCGTGGCCCAGGCGGAGTACCTGGAGTCCCGGCTGCTGGTGTTCGAGCTGGCGACCCTCGTCCTGATCGCGGTCGTGGTGGGCTTCACCTTCCGGTCGGTCGTCGCGCCCGTCGCCGTCCTGTTCGTCGCCGGACTGGGCTATCTGGTGGCGGTGTACGTCCTGGCCGTCGCCGCCGGTGCGCTGGGCTTCGCACTGCCCGAGCAGCTGCGGCCGCTGACCGCCGCGCTGCTCATCGGGGTGGTCACCGACTACTGCGTGCTGTTCTTCTCCGGGTTCCGGCGGCAGCTGGACCGGGGCCTGCACCGGCACGAGGCGGCCCGCCGGGTCGTGCTCACCGAGGGCCCGATCGTGGCGGTCGCCGGGGTGACCGTCGCGGCGGGCACGGCAGCCCTGCTGGTCGCCGACTTCGCCCTGTTCCGCGCGTTCGGGCCGGCCCTGGCCCTGACCGTGGTGGTGGGCCTGCTGGTGTCGCTCACCCTCGTCCCGGCCCTGCTGGCCGTCCTCGGCGCGTGGCTGTTCGCGCCGTCCCGGGTCAGCGGCGGGCGGGCACTGGAGGAGAGCGCGGGGCGGGGCACGCGCTGGCTGGCGCGGGTGCTCGCCGGCCGGCGGGGGGCCCTCGCCGGGCTGGTGCTGGGCGTCGCCGTCCTGCTGCCGGCGGTGGTCCCCCTCTCCGACATGCGGCTGGGCGTGTCCTTCGCCGGCGCGCTGCCGGGCGACGACCCGGTGCAGCGCGGCGCGCAGGTCCTCGAGGACACCGGCGTGCGCGGCATCACCGCGCCGACCGAGGTGGTGCTGGAGGGCGAGGGCGTCGCCGCGCAACGGGACGCGCTGATCCGGCTCCAGGGGCTGCTGGCCGCGCAGCCCGGGGTCGCGGAGGTGCTCGGGCCGGCCCAGAACCCGCTCCCCGAGGGGTACGGCATCGTCTTCTCCCAGGACGGGGACGCCGCCCGGTTCGTCGTCGTCCTCGACAGCGACCCGCTGGCGGCCACCGCCGTCGCGGACCTCCGGTCGCTGCAGGAGCGGCTGGCCGGGCTGGTCGCCGAGGCCGGCGTCGAGGACGTGACCGTCGGGGTGACCGGCCAGACCGCGATCGCCGGCGAGCTGGACCGGATCACGCGGGAGGAGCTGACGCGCACGCTGCTCGCGGTGCTGCTGGTCGAGCTGCTCATCCTGGTGCTGTTCCTCCGCGCGCTGCTCGCCCCGGTGGCGCTGCTCGCGCTCAGCGCGCTCTCGGTGGCGGCCACCCTGGGCCTGACGGTGTTCGTCTTCCAGGGCCTGCTCGGGGAGCCGGGCCTGACCTTCTACGTGCCCTTCGCCACCGCCGTCCTGCTGCTGGCGCTCGGCGCCGACTACAACGTCTTCGCGGTCGGCGCGATCTGGGACCAGGCCGCCCGCCACCCGCTGGCCCGGGCCATCGCGGTCGCCATGCCCGCGACGGCGCGGGCGATCAGCGCCGCCGGCGTGATCCTGGCCGCCACCTTCGCCATGGTGGCGATCATCCCGCTGTCCACCTTCCGGCAGATCGCCTTCACCATGGCGGTCGGTCTGCTCGTCGACACCTTCCTCGTCCGGCCGGTGCTCACCCCCGCCGCGCTCACCCTCCTCGGCCGGGCCGGGGGCTGGCCCGGCCGGCGGATCCGGACCACCGAGGACCGCCCCGGCGCCGAGGAGCAGCGCGGCCTGCTGGCGGAGGAGTCCCGGCGGCAGCGCAGCGACGCGACGCCACCCGCCGCCGTGGGGACCGGCGGGCCGCCGTGAGCACCGGCGCGCCCGCCGCCGGTCCGGACCGGCGGCCCACCGCCGTGCTCGCGGTGGTCGTCGTCGCGGGGACCGCGCTGCTGCTGTGGGGGGCGGAGTGGCTGGCCCGCACCGGCGCGGAGTCGGTACTGGCCCGCACCGTGCAGGAGCGGACCGGCGTCCTGGAGGCCCCCCCGGTGGACGTGGGCGACGGGCCGGTCCTGCTGCAGGCCCTGCGGGGCCGCTACGACGACGTCACGGTCGACCTGGAGGTCGTGTCGTCCGGACCGGTGCGGCTGCGGGACCTCTCGGCCGACCTCGGCGGCGTGTACCTCGCCTTCCCCGACCTGCTCGACGGCACCACCAGCGGCGTGTACGTGGAGCGGTCCGCCGAGCAGGCCCTGCTCACCCACGACGACCTGGACCGCTACCTGCGCTTCACCGGCCGGCCCCTCGACGCCGAGCCGGCCGGCGACGGGCAGCTGCGCCTCACCGGGAGCGTCGACGTGGGCGGTGCGGTCCGGCCGGTGTCCGCCCTGGTCGGCGTCGCCGCCGAGGACGGCGCGCTGCTGCTCGAACCCACCCGGCTGGACACCCCCGACCCGCTGGAGGGGGTCGAGGAGCTGCTGGTCCGCCAGCGGTTCACCGTCCCGGTGCCCCTGGACCCCCTGCTGTTCGAGGGCCGCGGCGTCGACGTCGCCACGCGGCCGGACGGCCTGGCGGTCGGGGCCTCCGGGGAGGGCGTCGTCCTGGGCTCCTGACCCGGCCGCCGCATGACGAGACGATGACGATCCCGCGCCCGCGGCATGGGCGGCGGCCGGCCTGCCTACCGACAGGACATGGGAACACAGACCACCCCCACCCGCCGGGTCGCCGCCGGCGTGTTCGCCGCCGGGCTGCTGCTGGCCGGCTGCGGGGGCACCGCCGACGAGATCGACGCCGCCCCCGAGGCCACCGCGACCGAGTCCTCCCCCGCGGACGGCACGGCCGACCCCACCGCGACCGCCGGGGCGGAGGACACCACCGCGACGGAGACCGGGGCCGCGGGGACCGACGGCGGCACGGACGCCGGAGTCAACTGCTCGGGCACCTCCTGCGAGGTGACCCTGACCGGGGACGGCGCGGAGGCGGACATCCTGGGGACGCCGATCACCCTGGGCACCGTCGCGGACGGCCGGGCGAGCATCCAGGTCGGCGACCAGGAGCTCGCCTGCAGCCAGGGCGAGAGCGTCTCGGCCGGCCCGCTCACCGTCGAGTGCACGACCGTCACCGAGGACTCCGTCACCATGACGGCCTCCCTGGGCTGAGAGAGGACCACCCTCCCCCCACGGTGGCGCCACCCGGCCGTGGTCACGGAGAGTGGGTCGGGTGACCACCGAGCAGCCACCCGTGGAGCACCTCGACGTCATCGTCGTCGGGGCCGGGATCTCCGGCATCGGCGCCGGGCGGTACCTGGCCACGGAGCTGCCCGGGAAGACCTCCGCCATCCTGGAGGCGCGGGCGACGTCCGGCGGCACCTGGGACCTGTTCCGCTACCCCGGCATCCGGTCGGACTCAGACCTGCACACCTTCGGCTACGCGTTCAAGCCGTGGCGCGACGAGCAGTCCATCGCCGACGCGCCGCGGATCCTCGCCTACCTGCGCGAGACGATCACCGAGAACGGCCTCGACGACCGGATCCGCTACTCCCACCGGGTGCTGTCCGCCGCCTGGTCCACCGCGGAGGCCCGCTGGCTGGTCGACGTGGAGCGCACCGACACCGGCGAGCGGCTGCAGCTGTCCGCGGGCTGGCTGTTCTGCGCCGGCGGCTACTACCGCTACGACGAGGGCTTCACCCCGGCCTTCCCCGGCCGTGACCGCTTCCGCGGCCCGGTGGTGCACCCGCAGCACTGGCCGGAGGACCTGGAGTACGCCGGCCGGCGGGTGCTGGTGATCGGCAGCGGCGCCACCGCCGTCACGCTGGTGCCCGCGATGGCCGGGACCGCCGGCTCCGTGACGATGCTGCAGCGGACGCCGTCCTACGTCGTGCCGGTGCCGCGCTCCGACGCCCTCGCGGCGCGGCTGTGCGCCCTGTTCGGCGAGGAGCGCGGGTACGCGCTCGCCCGGCGCAAGAACATCGCCGTGGGCACGGCGACCTGGCGGTTCTGCCGGCGGTACCCCCGCGCGGCACGGCGGCTGATCCGCTGGGTCACCGCCCGGCAGCTGCCCGCGGGCTATCCGGTCGACGAGCACTTCAACCCGCCGTACGACCCGTGGGACCAGCGGCTGTGCGCCGTCCCCGACGGCGACCTGTTCCGCGCCATCCGGGAGGGCCGGGCCGAGGTCGTCACCGACCGGGTCGCCACCTTCACCGAGGACGGGGTGCTGCTGGAGTCCGGCCGGGAGCTGGCCGCCGACGTCGTCGTCACCGCCACCGGCCTGGACGTGCAGGCGATCGGCGGCATCGCGCTGACCGTCGACGGCGAGCCGGTGCACCTGCCCGACACCGTCGTCTACAAGGGGATGATGCTGTCCGGCGTCCCCAACCTCGTGCTGGCCATCGGGTACACGAACTCGTCCTGGACGCTCAAGACCGGCCTGGTCTGCGAGCACTTCTGCCGGCTGCTGGCGCACCTGGACGCGCACGGGTACGACGTCGCCCGGCCGGAGCCCGCCGACCCGGACATGCCGACCCGGCCGCTGCTCGACCTCGCCGCCGGCTACGTCCGGCGCGCCGCCGACCGGCTGCCCCGCCAGGGCGACCGGGCGCCGTGGCTGACCTCGACGAGCTACCCCGCCGACGTCCGGCTGCTGCGCGCCGGCAGCGTCACCGACCCCGAGCTGCACCTGTCCCGCGCGGCCAGCCCCGCGGCGGTCCCGGCGGGCGCGGCCCGGTGAGCGGCGTGCGCGGCAAGGTCGCCGTGGTCACCGGCGCCGCCTCCGGCATCGGCCGGGCCCTGGCCCTCGAGCTGGCCCGCCGCGGCGCGCGCCTGGCGCTGTCCGACGTCGACGAGCCCGGCCTCGGCGAGACCGCCGGCCGGGCCCGGTCGCTGGGCGCCCAGGTGCACACCGCCCGACTCGACGTCAGCGACCGCGCCGCCGTCGAGGCGTACGCGGCCGCGGTGGCCGAGCACTCCGGCGTCGTCCACCAGGTCTACAACAACGCCGGGGTCGCCGGCGGCGGCACCGTGCTGGAGACCGACTGGGCCGAGTACGACCGCGTCCTGTCGGTCAACCTGTTCGGCGTCATCCACGGCACCAAGGCGTTCCTGCCGCACCTGGTCGCCTCCGGCGACGGGCACGTCGTCAACGTCTCCAGCCTCAACGGGATCATGGGCCAGGGCCGGATGACGGCCTACTGCACCAGCAAGTTCGCCGTCCGCGGCTTCACCGAGAGCCTGCGCGCGGAGCTGCTGGCCGCCGGGCACCCGGTGCGGGTGACCGTCGTGCACCCCGGCGGGGTGCGCACGAACATCGCGACGGCGGCGCTGGAGCACGCGCGGGCGTCCGGCCGGGAGGTCACCGCGGACGAGGAGGCCCGCACCCGGACCTACACCGAGAAGCTGCTGCGGATGCCGCCCGAGCGGGCCGCCCGGACCGTCGTCGACGGCGTGGAGGCCGGCCGCCCGCGCATCCTCGTCGGCACCGACGCCCGGGTCGTGGACCTGCTGGTGCGGCTCGCGCCCCGGCTCTACCCGGTGCTGGCCGCGCGCGCCGAGCGCCGGTTCACCGGCGGCGGCTGACCGGTCAGGGCCGGCCGCCGTCCGGCAGCCGGGACACGTCGGCCCCGCCGCCGGCCGACGGGTACCGGTCGAAGGCGGCCAGGTCGGCCAGCTGCAGGGTGCGGGCCACGTCGCTCGGCGACACCACGCCGACGACCCGGCCGCCGTCGAGCACGACCGCGCGCCCGTCGCTGCAGCCCTGCAGGCGCGGCAGCAGCTCGGTCAGCGGCTCGCCGGGCGCGGCGACCGGCACCTCCGGCAGCGGGCAGGCGACCTCCCGCAGCCGCGTGGTCGCCCGCGCCGCCGGGGGCACGGTGCGCAGCCGGTTGAGCGTCACCAGGCCCACGAGCGCCCCGGAGCGGTCGACGAGCGGGTAGGTGCTGAACCGCCGCACCAGGGCCACCTCGTGCAGGAAGGTCTCGACGGTCGCCTCCGGGTCGGCGACCAGCGCCGGGCTGCTCATGACCGCCCCGACGGGCAGCCCGCCCAGCCGGCCGGACACCCGCGCGTGCTGCTCCTCGGCGGTCGCGGCGTTGACCACGAACAGCCCGACCAGCGCCAGCCACAGCCCGCCGAACCCGGAGCCGGTGACCAGCTGCAGGAACCCCAGCGCGATCAGCGCGAAGCCGAACAGCCGCCCGGCGCGGGCCGCGGTCACCGCCGAGGACCACGCGTCGCCGCGGAGCCGCCAGAGCAGCGCGCGCAGCAGCCGCCCGCCGTCCAGCGGCGCGGCCGGGACGAGGTTGAACACGGCCAGCGCCACGTTGATGCCGGCGAGGTAGTCCAGCACGGCGACCGGCAGCCCGTCGGCCCCGGCCAGCCGCGCGGCGAGCGCGGCGGCGCCGAACAGGACGCCGAGGACCAGGCTGGTCAGCGGGCCCACGCCGGCGATGCGGAACTCCGCGCCCGGGGTGCGGGCCCCGCCGCGGAGCCGAGCCACGCCGCCGAGCAGCCACAGGGTGATGCCCTCCACCTCGACGCCGTTGCGCCGGGCCACCAGCGCGTGCGCCAGCTCGTGGGCCAGCAGCGAGGCGAGGAAGGCCACCGCGGCCGCCACGGCGGCGGTCAGGTACGCCGCCGCGCCCCGGCCGGGCAGCACGAGCGGGAACCGGCCGAACGCCAGCCCCCCGGCGATGATCGCCACGATCACCAGCACGCTGGCGTTGACGCCGACGCGGATGCCGGCGATCCGGCCCAGGCTGAAGGTCTCGCTCACGGTCCTCCTCGAGGACGGGCCCCGCGGCCGGCGTCCTCAGCAGCGGGGGTCTCCACCGTCGGGGTGCCCGGCCGGCGGGCCGGTGACACGTGCTCGGCGGCCGTGCCAGGCTGCCTGCACCGACCCCACCCGCGAACAGGAGGAGCGATGGCCTTCCGCGGCATCATGGCGCGCCTGGGCCCCGGCGGCGCCGCCGTCGAGACCGTGCTGGACCGGCCGGACACGACCCCCGGCGGCACGGTCACCGGCACCGTGCACGTCACCGGCGGGACGGTCGCCCAGGACGTCGCCGAGGTGCGGGTCGCGCTGCAGGCCACCGTCGAGGTGGAGAGCGGCGACTCCTCGTGGCGCGAGGAGGTCACCTTCGGCACGGTCGCCGTCGCCGGGGCCGCGCGGGTCGATCCCCGCGCCCGGCACGCGCTGCCCTTCCGCCTGCCGGTGCCCTGGCAGTGCCCGGTCACCGCGATCGACGGCTGGCACCTGCGGGGCATGCGGGTGGGGCTGCGCACCCGGGTGGTCATCCCCGGCTCGGTCGACCCCGGGGACCTGGACCCGGTGACGGTGCTGCCGCTGCCGGTGCAGCGCACCGTGCTGCAGGCGCTGGACGGTCTGGGCTTCGCCTTCCGCGGCGCGGACGTGGAGAAGGGCCGCATCCGCGGCAGCGAGCTGCCCTTCTACCAGGAGGTCGAGTTCGCCCCGCCGCCCGGCCTGCGTGGCCGGGTCCGCGAGCTGGAGGTCACCTTCCTCGCCGACCCGCAGGGGGTGGACGTCGTCCTCGAGGTGGACCGGCGCGGCGGGCTGCTCAGCGAGGGCCGCGACGTCGGCGGCCGGCTGCGGCTGGCGCACACCGACACCGACGTCCGCGCGGTCGCGGCGCAGCTGGACGCCGCCGTCCGGCAGCTCGGCGCCCGCCGCGGCTGGTTCTGACCCGGCGCCGTCCGGCATGCGGCGCTCGGTGCTGTTCATCGAGGACGACGAGCGCATCCGGCGTGTCGTCTCGCTGGCCCTGCGCCGGGAGGGCCTCGAGGTGGCCGAGGCCGGCTCGGGCGAGGAGGGCCTGGCCCGGCTCGCCGAGCGGCCCTACGACGTGGTGCTGCTGGACCTGGTGCTGCCCGGCCGCGACGGGTTCGAGGTCTGCCGGGAGATCCGCCGGGTCTCCACCACCCCGGTGATCATGGTGACCGCCCGCGCCGACAGCCGCGACGTGGTCGCCGGGCTGGAGGCCGGGGCCGACGACTACGTCACCAAGCCGTTCGTCGCCGAGGAGCTCTCCGCCCGCATCCGCGCCCTGGCCCGCCGCACGCGGTCCCCCGGTGCCCGCCCGCGCGTCGTCGTCGGCGACCTGGAGATCGCCCCGGCCGACGGCGTGGTCACCCGCGGCGGGGAGGTCGTGCCGCTGACCCGGACGGAGTTCAAGCTGCTCGCCGAGCTGGCCGCCGAGCGCGGCCGGGTGCTCAGCCGCGAGGAGCTGCTGGAGCGGGTGTGGGGCTACGACTACTTCGGCGACTCCCGGCTGGTGGACGTGCACGTGCGCCGGCTGCGGGTGAAGGTGGAGGCCGACCCGGCCAACCCGACGATCGTGACGACGGTGCGCGGCATGGGCTACCGTCTGCCCGGGTGAGCCTGACGGCCGTCCCGGCCGCGCCCTCCGCCGACGGCCCGGCCGTCGAGGGTCCCCGTCGGCGGCGGGCTCCCCGGACCCCCTCGCTGCGGGGGCGGGCCACCCTGGCGCTGACCGCCGTCGCGGTCGCGCTGACCGTCGCGCTCGCGGTCGGCGTCTGGGTCGCCGCCACCCAGTACCTCCTGTACACCCGGCAGAACGTCACGCTCGCGCAGGCGGTCGCCAACGCGGCGCAGGTGCAGCGGGGGCTGTCGGCCGAGGGGCTCCCGCCCGCGGAGCTGCTGTCGCAGCTGCCGCGGGAGACCGGGTCGGTGTCCCTGCTGGCCGACGACGGCGAGTGGAGCACCACCTCGCTGCGGATCGGCCGGGAGGAGCTGCCCGAGGCGCTGCGCGGCGCCGTGGCCGGCGGCCAGCCGTCCCGGCAGCGCATCGCCGTCGACGGCGAGCCCTACCTGGCCGTCGGCGTGCCGCTGGCCGGGCTGCAGGACGCCTACTTCGAGGTGTTCCCCCTGCACGAGCTCGACGACACGTTCCGGGTGCTCGGCGTGGTGCTCACGTCGTCGGTGCTGGCCGTCGCGCCGCTGTCGGCCGCCGTGGGGTGGTGGGTCACCCGGCCGGCGCTGCGACCGCTGGAGCGCATCTCGGCCGCGGCGGCCGCCATCGCCGGCGGGGACCTCGGCGCGCGCATCGACCCGCGCGGCGACCCGTCGCTGGTGCCGATCGCCGCGTCGTTCAACGCCACCGCGGCCGCGCTGGAGCAGCGGGTGCGCGCCGACGCACGGTTCGCCTCCGACGTCAGCCACGAGCTGCGCAGCCCGCTGACCACCATGACCACGGCGATGAGCCTGGTGGGGTCCTGCGCCGACGCGCTCCCCCCGGACGGCCGCGAGGCGCTGGAGCTGCTGCGCTCGGAGGTGCGGGACTTCGAGCAGCTGGTCGACGACCTCCTGGAGATCTCCCGCGCCGACGCGGGCAGCACCGACCTGGCGCTGGAGGACGTGCGGCCGGCCGCGCTGGTCCGCGAGGCGCTCGCCCGGCGGACGGCGGCGGGCGGGGGCACCGTCGAGGTCACCGTGCGCGCGGACGCCTCCGACGTCGTCGTGCGGGCCGACAAGCGGCGGCTGGAGCGGGTGCTGCGCAACCTGATCGACAACGCCGACACCCACGGCGGCGGGCTGACCGCCGTCACCGTGGAGCGCTCACCGGACCACGCCTGCATCGTCGTCGACGACTCCGGCCCGGGCGTCCCGGAGGCCGAGCGCGGCACGGTCTTCGAGCGCTTCGCCCGGGGCAGCGGCAGCACCCGGAGCAGGACCCCGGGCAGCGGGCTGGGCCTGGCACTGGTCAGCCGGCACGTGCAGCTGATGGGCGGCAGCGTCGTCGTGACCGACGCCTCCGGCGGCGGCGCCCGGTTCGTCGTCCGGCTGCCGGTGGCCGGCGGGACGGACGGCGGCGCGTGAGGCGGGTCGTGCTCGCCCTGGCCGCCGTCCTGGCGCTGACCGGCTGCGGGGTGGACCCGCAGGACGCCCCGGAGCCGGTCAGCATCCCGCCGCCGCCGGCGCCGGCGCCGGACCCCAGCGCCGCGCCGGGCGGGCCGAGGGTGACCGTCTGGTTCGTCCGCGGCACCGGGCTGGAGGCGGCCGAGCGGGTCACCGCCCGCCCCGGCGTCGACGCCGCGCTGGAGGCCCTGCTGGGCGGGCCGACCCGGGCCGAGGTGCTGGGCGGGCTGCGCACCGCGCTGGCCCCGCAGAGCGTGCTGCCCGGCCCGCCCACCCCGGCCGGGCCGGTGGTCACCGTCGAGGTCGCCCGCGGGTTCACCGAGGTGGCCGGCGGCGACCAGCTGCTGGCCACCGCGCAGGTGGTCTTCACGGTGACCGGGTACCCCGGCGTGCAGGCGGTGCGGATCACCAGCGAGGGCGCGCCGGTGGAGGTGCCCACCGACGCGGGGCTGACCGCCGGGCCCGTCGACCGGGACGACTACGCGTCGGTGGCGCCCGACCCGCCCCCGCCTCCGGCCGGCCCCCCGGCGGCACCGACGCCGGGCAGCACCGCGCCGTCCACCCCCGGCCGGCGGCCCGCGCGCCGGTGATGTCACGGGACCGCAAGGCGTCCGCGCGTCGCCCCGCCGCCCGCCGCGGGTAACCCGATCCCGATGACACGGGACAGCGCAGTGCGCACGCCGGCCCCCGGCGGGGTGGGCACGGACACCACCGGGGTGGGCCGCTTCGGCCTGCGGGCCCTGCTCGGCTGGGTCGCGCTGCTCGCCGGCGCGGTGCCCTTCCTGCTGCTCTGGCTGCTCGTGCAGCGCTCCTGGTCGCCGCTCGGCTCGCTGGACGGGGAGGTGGCCGCGGCGCTCAACGCGGAGGTCAGCGGCTCCCCCGTGCTGGTGTCGGTGCTGCGCTGGGTGACCGACCTGGGGGGTGCCGGCGCCGCCGTGCTCGCGATGGTCCTGGCCACGGCGTTCCTGCTGGTCCGGGGACAGCGGCGGCTGGCGGCGTTCGTGGCCACGACCGGGATCGGGCTGGCCGTCCTCGGTCCGCTGGCCAAGGCCGTCGTCGACCGGGCCCGCCCGGTGGTCGCCTCCCCCGTCGTCGAGACGCCGTCGAACGCCAGCTTCCCCAGCGGGCACGCGATGACGGCGGTCGTCGTGTACGGCGCGCTGCTGCTGGTCGCGCTGCCGTCGGTGCGCCGCCGCGCCCGGCCGTGGCTGGTGGCGGCGACGGCGCTGCTGGTGGTCGTCGTCGGGGCCACCCGGCTGGCGCTGGGCGTGCACTTCGTCTCCGACGTGCTCGCCGGGTGGGCGCTGGGCGCCGGCTGGCTGGCGGTGACCGCGGCGGCGTTCCGGGGCTGGCAGCACGACCGCGCCGGGCCGGTCGAGGAGCCGCTGGACCCGCTGGACGTGCCGCCCGCGGAGGTGGTGCCCCTGGCGCCGTCCGCCGACCCGGCCCTGCCCCGCGGCCGGGCCACGGCGCTGCGGCTGGTGGCCGTCGCCGCCGGCCTGTTCGCCGTGCTCGCCGCGCTGGGGCTGGTCGTCACCGCGGTGCTCCCCGACACCCTGCTGGGCCGCCTCGACCGGTCCGTCGTCGGGTGGGCCGCCGAGCTGCGCACCCGGTGGCTCACCACGGTCATGGAGACGGTGGGCCTGCTGGGCGGCACCCGGACGGTCATCGCGGTCGGCGTGTCGCTGGCCGTGCTGGGGCTGGCGGTCGCGGCGAGCTGGCGACCGGTGGCCTTCGTGGTGGTCACCCTGCTCGGCGAGGTCGCCCTCTACTACCTGACCTCCCAGGTGGTGTCACGGGCCCGGCCGGCGGTGGCCGACCTGACCTCCGGGCTGCCGGTCGCGGCGAGCTGGCCGTCGGGGCACGCGGCGGCCGCGGCCGCCCTGTACGGCGCGCTGGCCGCGCTGGTGGTGGTGTACGCCCGCGTGCCGCGGCGCTGGCTGGTCCTCGCCGTCGCGCTGCTGCTGGCGGCGGCGACCGGCGCCTCGCGGGTCTACGTCGCGGCGCACCACCCGACCGACGTGCTGGCGGGCCTGGCGCTGGGCGGCCTGTGGGTGTGGGCCTGCGCCCGGTGGCTGCTCCCCCCGCCGGGGCAGGGCGTGCGCGCCGGGACGGCGGCCGGCCGGTGAGCGCGCTGCGGGCGGGGGCCGCCGTCCTCGGCGGGGCGCTCGCGCTCCGGCTGTGGGCGGCCCGGCGCGCCGCACGGGCGCGCCCCGGCGACCCCGCCGGGCTGCGCACCGACGACGGCGTGTCCCTGCACGTCGAGGTCACCGGCCCCACGGACGCGCGGGTGACCGTCGTCCTGGTGCACGGGTTCGCGGCCCGGTCGGCGATGTGGGACCGCCAGTGGGCGGCGCTGCGCGAGCACGCCCGGGACCTCGCGCTGGTCGTGGACCGGTGCGCCGGGCCGGGGCCGGTCGTGCTGGTCGGCCACTCGATGGGCGGCATGGCCGTGCTCGCGCTCGCCGGTGCACGGCCGGACCTGTTCGGCAGCCGGGCGACCGGCGTCGGGCTGCTGTCCACGCTGGCCGGCCCGCTGGCCGTCGCCGGCACCGGCGGTCGCGCTCCCCTGCGGCGGGCGCTGACGCGCGCCGCGGCCTGGGCCGTGTGGCTGGCGGCGCCGCTGGCGCACGCCGTGCATCCCTTCCGCACCGGCCCGGTGCAACGGCTGCTGCGCCGCCGGCTGTTCGCCGACGACCCGCCGCCCGACGCCGTCCGCCGGATGACCGATGCCTGGATCGGCACACCGGCCGCGGTCATGACGGCGCACCTGCCGGGGCTGGCGCGCTACGACCGGCGCGGCACGCTCGACCCGCTGCGCGGCGTGCCGGTGCTGGTGCTCGTCGGCACCGACGACGCCACCGTCCCGCCCACCGCCGCCGAGCGCCTGGCCCGGCGGATCGGCCCGCGGGCACGGCTCCACCTGGTGCCGGGGGCCGGGCACGTGGTGCCGCTGACCCACGCCGGGACCGTCACGTCAGCGCTGCTGGACCTGCTGGCCCGGTCCCGGGCCGGGGGCGACGGAGGGAGGGTCTCGTGAGGCACTGGCTCGCCCGCACCGGCATCGCGCTCGGCGTCCTGTAGGTGCTCCTGGTGGTCTACGGCGTGTTCGTCGAGCCGCGGTTCGTCCTGGACGAGGAGCGCGCCGAGGTGGCGATGCCCCGGCTCGGCGAGGAGCTGGCCGGCACCGAGGTCGCCGTGGTCAGCGACCTGCAGATCGGCATGTGGTTCGCCAACGAGGGCATGGTGCGCACCGCGGTGGAGACCATCGTGGCCGCCGAGCCGGACGTGGTGCTGCTGGGCGGGGACTTCGTGTACAGCACCGACCCGGACGTCGAGACCCAGGTGGACACGCTGCTGGAGCTGCTGCAGCCGGTGCTCGACTCCGGCATCCCCACCTACGCCGTCCTGGGCAACCACGACCACGCCGTCGACGCGGCCGAGGAGCTCCGCACCGCGCTCGAGGACGCCGGGGTCCCGGTGCTGCGCAACGAGGCGGTGACCGTCCCGGGGCTGGGCGGCGAGCTGTACGTCATCGGCGTCGGGCCGGAGACCCCCGGCCTGGCCGACGTCGACGAAGCGCTGGCCGACGTCCCGGACGAGGCGCCCCGGGTGGTGCTCATGCACAACCCGACGGTGTTCGACCGGTTCCCGGCCGGGACCGCCCCGCTCACCGTGGCCGGGCACACCCACTGCGGGCAGGTGGCCCTGCCGGGGACCCCGGACTGGGCCTACCTCGCGCTCACCGCGGAGGAGCGGATCGTCGCCGACGGGTGGGCGCCCGAGGGTTACGGGGCCGAGGGCAACCGGATGTTCGTCACCTGCGGGATCGGCTTCAGCGTCGCCCCGATCCGGGTCAACGCGCCGCCGCAGGTCGCCTTCTTCGAGCTCATCCCGGGCGGCTGACCCCGTCGGGCGAGGTGACCAGCAGCGGTGGCAGCCCGACCACCTCGAAGGTGGCCGAGGCCAGCCCGATGCCGGCGGCGTCGAGCCCGGCGAGGACCTCGCGGGACATGGCGTCCTTGACGTCCCGGACGCCGTACACGCCGGTGAGGAACCGCACGGTCAGCTCCAGCCAGTTGTCGGTCAGCCGCCAGTACACCCGCGGCTCCAGGTCGGCGCCGCGGACGAAGTAGCGCTGCTTCATCCGCTCCAGCGCGGCGGCCGGCATCTCGTCGGCGGCGACGCTGTGCCGCCGCGCGGCGGCCAGCAGGACCTGCTCGGCGCGGGCCCGGTCGTCGGTGTACTTGACCGGCAGCGTCATCTCCTCCCAGAGGTACGGGAAGTCCCGGGTGTAGTTGTAGACCGGCTCGTCGAACACCTTGTCGTTGGTCACGGTCACGACCCGGCCGGTGTACTGCCGGCTGCGCACCCACTGCGCCGGGTCGGCGGGCAGGACGGCCGGCGGCTGGCCCATCTCCATGATGGTGGTGCGCACGAAGCCGAGCGCGATCACGTCCCCGCGGACGCCGCCCATGGTGATCCGGTCCCCCACGTTGAACGTGTCCCCGCGCAGGATCACCACGTAGCCGGCGAGCGCGGTGATCACCTTCTGCAGGGCGAACGCCAGACCGGCGGTGACCAGGCCGATGCCGGTCGCCAGCCGCGCCGGGTCGTCGAACCAGATGGACAGGACGCCGAGCAGCAGCACGACGGCGACGAC
This sequence comes from Geodermatophilus pulveris, assembly GCF_900188375.1. Lineage (GTDB taxonomy): Bacteria > Actinomycetota > Actinomycetes > Mycobacteriales > Geodermatophilaceae > Geodermatophilus > Geodermatophilus pulveris. The sequence continues at coordinate 341,457 of NZ_FZOO01000002.1, forward strand.
CAGGTTGATCCCCTGCCGGGTCCAGAACCGGGTGCGCTCGTTGTGCAGGCCGCGCAGCACCAGCCGGGACAACCCGCGGGCCAGCCACCGCAGCAGGAGGAGGGCGAGCACCAGCCCCGCCGTGAGCAGGAGCTTGAGCCCGTTCTCCTCGGAGAGGAACAGCAGGCGGATCTCCTGGCCGAGGACCTCGATCGTCATTCCCGCCAGTGTGCCGACGCCGCGCGGGCGGCGAGATGACGGTCCCGTGACGAACCGTCCGGCGGCGGGTCGGTCCCGGCGTCGCGGGCAGGAGACGCTGAGCGGGGCCGCGCCCGGCCCGCCCGGAGGAGAGGGGATCCCGTCGTGCGCGCGTACCGCCGCCGGCCGCTGGCCGGGACCACACTGGCTGCCGTCCTGGCGCTGGCCGGCGTCGGCCTGTCCGGCTGCTTCGTGACGGCGGAGGAGGCGCGGGAGCCCACCACCCCCGTGGAGGTCCCCGACATCCGCGGGGAGTCCGACCTCGCCGACCCGTACAGCGGCGTGTTCGACGCGGACTTCGCCGACGACCTGCCCGCCTACACGGGGACCGAGGTCACCCTGCGGGCCGAGGTCGCCGAGGTGGTCTCGCCGCGGGTCTTCACCATCACCTCCCCCGACGGCGGGGAGGTGGGCCCGGTGCTCGTGGTCGCCACCGAGGAGGCCGGGGACGTCGACCCGCAGCCCGGCACACCCCTGGTCGTCGCCGCCACGCCCGTCGCCTCCTTCGACGCCGGGGTGGTGGCCGAGGAGCTCGCCCTCGACGTGGGGCCCGAGCAGCTCGCGGAGTGGGACGGGCAGACCTTCCTCGTCGCCGAGGTGCTCGCACCCGCGCCCTGACGCCGGCGCTCCTCCCCCACCCGACCGCACCCCCAGGAGTCCCCGATGACCGACCGCACGACGACCCGCTCCCCTGCCCGCCGGGCCCTGGCCGCCGTCGGCGCGGTGCTGCTGCTCACCGCCTGCAGCGACACCGACCTGCAGGAGGCCGCGCCCCTGGAGGACCCCGGTCCCGAGGTCGACGGCGGCGCGGTCGGCCCGAGCGTGCGGATCAACGACGACGTCGAGCTCCAGCAGGTGCAGCTGGCCTACCCGCCGGACGGCGTCTATGCGGTCGGCGAGGACGCCCGGCTGTACATGGCGATCACCAACACCGGCACCGACCCGGTCACGCTGACCGACATCTCCGGTCCCGACTTCGGCGGGGTGGACGTCGAGACCGAGGGCGGCGGGGGGCTGCCGCTGGTCGTCGACCCGGACGGCAACCTCTACCTGGGCGCGGAGGGTCCGCCGGTCGTGACGCTGCAGGACCTGGGCCGGGACCTGCGCTCGTCGCAGTCCATCCCGGTGACCTTCACCTTCGCCGGGACCGACGAGGTGACGGTCGACGCGATGGTCTCCGCGGAGGAGGACCCGGGCACGCCGTTCGACTTCCCGAACGAGGACCCCGAGGTGCGGCCCGAGGAGCAGGGAGCCACCGAGGGCGCCCCGGCGACCGGCTGAGCCGGCGGTGCGGCACGGGACCCGGGGTGTCGGCGGCCGGGTGCCTGCGGCGGCCGGCGGGGACAGCCGGACGGGAGAACGCCCGCCGCACGCTTGTGTGCGCCGGTGGGCCCCTCCTAGCCTCCAGACCAGTGACCCCCGTCACCAGGTACGCCGAGGTCAGGAGCCAGTGTGAAGAAGCTGATCAACGACCCCGCGGACGTCGTCGCGGACGCACTCCGCGGCATGGCCGCCGCCCACCCCGACCTGCGGGTGGACCACGAGAACCGGGTCGTCTTCCGCGGCGACGCGCCGCGGCAGGGCAAGGTCGGTCTGGTCTCCGGCGGCGGGTCCGGGCACGAGCCGATGCACGCCGGGTTCGTCGGCCTCGGCATGCTCGACGCCGCGTGCGCCGGGGAGGTGTTCACCTCGCCGGTGCCCGACCAGGTGGCGGCCGCGACCCGCGGCGTCGACGGCGGCGCCGGGGTGCTGCACATCGTGAAGAACTACACCGGCGACGTCATGAACTTCGAGATGGCCGCCGAGCTGGCGGCCGCCGAGACCGACACCGAGGTCGTCGCGGTGGTCACCGACGACGACGTCGCCGTGAAGGACAGCCTCTACACGGCGGGACGGCGGGGCGTCGGCGTCACCGTGCTGGTCGAGAAGCTGGCCGGCGCCGCCGCCGAGGAGGGCCGCCCGCTGGCCGAGGTCGCCGACGTCGCCCGGCGGGTCAACGCCGCCGGCCGCAGCATGGGCATGGCGCTGACCTCCTGCACCGTCCCCGCGGCGGGCCGCCCCACGTTCGACCTGCCGGACGACGAGATGGAGATCGGCATCGGCATCCACGGCGAGCCCGGGCGCCGCCGGGTGCCGCTGGCGCCGGCCCGGGAGGTCGCCGAGATGCTCCTCGAGCCCGTGCTGTCCGACCTGGACATGACCGGCGGCGACGGTGTCATCGCCTTCGTCAACGGCATGGGCGGCACGCCGCTGATCGAGCTCTACCTGATGTACGCCGAGGTGGTCGCCGTCCTGGAGAAGGCCGGCATCGGCGTGGCCCGCAACCTCGTCGGGTCCTACATGACCAGCCTGGACATGGCCGGCTGCTCGGTCACCCTGCTCAAGGCCGACGACGAGCTGCTGCGGCTGTGGGACGCACCCGTCCGCACCCCCTCGCTGCGCTGGGGCGTCTGACGGTGGTCGACGCCGAGGCGCTCACCGCCTGGGTGCGCGAGTTCGCCCGCCTCGTCCACGAGCAGCGCGACGAGCTCACCCGGCTCGACTCCGCCATCGGGGACGCAGACCACGGTGCCAACCTCGACCGCGGCATGACCGCCGCCGTCGCCGCGCTGGACGCCCAGTCGGCCGCCGGGCCGGCGGCGGTCCTGAAGACCACCGCGACGACGCTGATCAAGACGGTCGGCGGGGCCAGCGGCCCGCTGTACGGCACCTTCTTCCTGCGCGCGGCCGGCGCCCTCGACGGTGTCCCCGACCCGACCGACCCTGCCGCGCTGGCCCGGGCGGTGCGCGCCGGGCTGGACGGCGTGGTCGCCCGCGGCAAGGCCGAGCGCGGGGACAAGACGATGCTCGACGCGCTCGGCCCGGCGTGCGACGCCCTCGACGAGGCCCTCGCCGCCGGCAAGCCGCTGGACGAGGCCCTGGGCGCGGCGGCGCAGGCGGCCGCGGACGGGCGGGACGCCACCGAGCCGCTGGTCGCCCGCAAGGGCCGGGCCAGCTACCTGGGCGAGCGCAGCGCCGGCCACGTCGACCCGGGCGCGGCCTCGGCGACGCTGCTCGTGCAGGCCGCCGCGACCGCGCTGGCCGGCAGGGGCTGACGGCGTGCCCGTCGGGCTGGTGGTCGTGTCGCACAGCCGCGCCCTCGCCGACGCCGCGGTCGAGCTGGCCCGCGGCATGCTGCCCGGCCGGGAGCAGGTGATCGAGGTGGCGGCCGGCGACGTGGACGGCGGCCTGGGCACCGACGCCACCGCGATCGCCGATGCGGTCACCGCGGCCGACAGCGGGGACGGCGTCGTCGTGCTCATGGACCTCGGCAGCGCCGTGCTGTCCGCCGAGACCGCCCTGGAGCTGCTGGACGACGACGTCCGCGAGCGGGTGGTGCTGTCCCCCGCGCCGCTGGTCGAGGGGCTGGTCGGCGCGGCGGTCACCGCGGCGGCGGGCGCGGACCGCGACCGGGTCGCCGCCGAGGCGCTGCGCGGGCTGGCGCCCAAGCAGGCGCACCTCGGCGGCTGACCGGCCCTCCTGCAGGCAGCGGGCGGCCCCGTCCAGGGCACCGCCCCCGAGCCTGCGAGGGGTGGGGAGGACGGGGTCCTTCCTCAGTCGCGGGTCCGCCGCTCGGCGCTCGGCCGGCGGGACGCGGGGATCGACTCCTGGAGCCCGAGGAGCTCGAGGTGCCGCCCGTACTGGTGCAGGACGTCGTCGATCAGCTGTGAGTGGGTGTAGCCCAGGACGTCGTGGCTCAGCGCTCCCTCCCCGACCTGGACCTGCAGGCGCGGGTACGTGTCGCCGTGCGCCCGCGCCCGACTCCCGTGGCCGAGGACCGGCAGGGCCCGCAGGCGCAGCCGGTAGTGGAACGGGTGCTCGCCACCGAGGTCCGCCGTGAGCTCGACACTCGACTCGTCCGGGGCGCCGTCCGACCGCCGCACCTGGGCGCCGATGCCCTGGCCGCGCAACTCGCCGGCGACCTCGCGGAGCGCCGGCACCGCCACCTCCTCGAGGTACTCCTCGGCGGAGTTCTCACCGGCGAACGCCATGGCCCGCCCCCGCCGCACCCGCCGCCCCGACGGTCGGCGCCCTGCCGCAGGCGCGCCCAGCACCCGGTTCGACAGTCCGGGGAGGGCCTGCAGGCGACCGGGCCCCAGGAGGGACTCCAGCCGCAGGGCCCGGTGGAGGCCGACCATGACCAGCACCATCACGAACGCGAACGGCAGCCCCATGATGATCGTGGCGTTCTGCAGGGCGGGGACACCGCCCACGACGAGCATCGCGGCGGTGAGCAGTCCGGTCGCCACTGCCCAGAAGATGCGCAGGCCCGGGCCGGCGTCGTCCTTCGGCCTGGCCAGGTGGGACGAGAGGTTGGCCATCACCAGGGCGCCGGAGTCGGCAGAGGTGACGTAGAAGAGCAGGCCGATGAAGGTGGCGACCGCGCCGATGAACGGGAAGGCCGGGTAGTCCATGAGGAGGGTGTAGAAGCCCTGCTCAGGGGTGTTCGCGGCCAGCTGACCGAAGGCCGCGTCCCCGCTGCGCACCCGGTCGATGGCGCTGTTCCCGAAGATCGAGATCCACATGACGATGTAGCTGAAGGGGATGAGCATCGTCCCGGCCACGAACTGTCGGATCGTCCGCCCCCGGGAGATGCGGGCGAGGAACAGGCCGACGAAGGCCGCCCACGCGGTCCACCAGGCCCAGAAGAACAACGTCCAGCCGTTCAGCCACTCGACGGGGCGGTCGAAGGCGAAGGTCTGCATCGTCAGGCTCGGGAAGGTGCTGACGAAGTCCCCGATGTTGAGGACGAGCGCGTCGAGCAGGAAGGTCGTCCTCCCGGCCACGAGGACGAAGAGGGCCAGGCCGATGGCCAGCAGGACGTTCAGCTGCGACAGCCGCTTGATCCCCCTGTCGATGCCGCTCACCGCCGACACCGTGGCCGCCCCGACGGCCAGGACGATGAGCCCGATCTGTGCCGCACGCCCCTCGGGGATGCCGAAGAGCACACTCAGGCCGAAGTTGAGCTGGACGACGCCGATGCCCAGCGACGTGGCCACCCCGAAGATCGTGCCCAGGATCGCGGCGAGGTCGACGCCGTGCCCGAGGGCGCCGTGGATCCGTTTGCCGAAGACGGGGTAGAGCGCGGACCGGATCGCCAACGGCAGGTTCCGGCGGTAGGCGGCGTAGGCCAGCGCCATCCCCATCAGGGCGTACATCCCCCACCCGGTGATGCCGTAGTGGAAGAGCGTCCAGACGGTCGCCTCGCGCGCCGCTGCCACGGTCTCCCCCTCGCCGACCGGCGGAGCGAGGTACTGCGTCACCGGCTCGGCGACCGCGAAGAACATCAGGTCGGTGCCGATGCCGGCGGCGAAGAGCATGGCGGCCCAGGCGAAGGTGCTGTACTCCGGGGTGGAGTGCTCCGGCCCCAGCTTGGTCGTGCCGTAGCGGGAGACGCCCAGGAACAGCACGAACACCAGGACGGCGGTCGCGAACAGGATGTAGAACCAGCCGAACCACTCCGAGGTCCAGCCCACCAGCGTGCCGATGGTGTCCCCCGCCGCGGCCGGGGACACCACCGCCCAGAGTGCGATCGCCACCACACCGGTCGCCGCACCGTAGAAGACCGGGCCCTTGATCCGGGTCGGCGGCTCGGGCTCGGTGGTGGCCTCCGGGGAGGCCGCTGGTTCACTCATGAAGGAACTCCAGGGCAGGTCGTGCGGCACGGGCGGATGGAGTGGCGGGCGGTCGGCGGACGGCGTCCGGACGTCGAGGACGTCAACTGCTCGTCACCGAGGACCGGTCGGCATCCTCTCCCGACGGACGGCAGCCGGGCCACCAGGGGGACGTCGGGGCCGGACCGGCCACCGCCTGGACGCCGGGGTCGCCGCCGGGTCCCCCGTTCGGCCGCTGACCGTCGGACCCGGCTGCGATCATGGCGCCGTGCTGCTCGCCGACGTCGTCGCCGCCTCCGCCGGGGTGGCGGCCACCCGCTCGCGCACGGCCAAGGCCGCGGCGATCGCCGGACTGCTGCGCCGGGCCCGGGACGACGAGGTGCCCGCGGTGACCGCCTGGCTGGCCGGCGACACCCTGCAGGGCCGGGTCGGCGTGGGCTGGCGGACCCTCACCCGGCCGGCGCCCGACCCCGCCGGGGAGCCGCGGCTGGCCGTCGGCGACGTCGACCGGGCGCTCGGCGAGCTGGCGGGCACCACGGGCACCGGGTCGGCGGGCCGGCGGGAGGCGCTGCTCGCCGGGCTGCTCGGCGCGGCCACCGCCGACGAGCAGCGGTTCCTCGGCCGGCTGCTGACCGGGGAGCTGCGGCAGGGGGCGCTGGAGGGCGTCGTCCTCGACGCGATCGCCGCCGCCGCCGAGGTCCCGGCCGCCGCCGTGCGGCGGGCCTTCATGCTGGCCGGCAGCCTGCCGGCCACGGCCGCCACCGCGCTGACCGGGGGCGTCCCGGCCCTGCAGGCCGTGCGGCTGCGGGTCGGCCGGCCGGTGCGGCCGATGCTCGCCGCTCCCGGCTCCTCGCTGGACGCCGCGCTGGCCGACCTGGGCGCGGAGGTCACCGTCGAGCACAAGTTCGACGGCGCCCGCATCCAGGTGCACCGCGACGGCGACGCCGTCCGCGTCTGGACCCGCACGCTGCGCGAGGTCACCGACGGGGTGCCCGAGGTGGTCGCGCGGGTGCGGTCGCTGCCGTGCCGCACCGCCGTCCTCGACGGGGAGACCCTCGCCCTGGACGACGACGGCCGCCCGCGCGCCTTCCAGGACACCATGAGCCGCTTCGGCAGCCAGCTGATCGAGGGCCGGGCCGACGAGACCGTGCTGCTCAGCCCGTTCTTCTTCGACCTGCTGCACCTGGACGGCCGGGACCTGCTCGACGAGCCGCTGGCGGCCCGTCTCGACGCGCTGGCGGGCCTGCTCGCCGACGGGGAGCACGCCGCGCTGCGGATGCCCGGCGTGCGCCGGCCGACGCCGGAGCAGGCGGCCGGCGTGCTGGCCGACGCGCTCACCGCCGGCCACGAGGGCGTCGTGGTCAAGGCGCTCGGCTCGCCCTACGCCGCCGGCCGGCGCGGGCGGGCGTGGCAGAAGGTCAAGCCGGTGCACACCCTGGACCTGGTGGTGCTCGGCGCGGAGTGGGGGTACGGGCGCCGGGCCGGGAAGCTCTCCACCATCCACCTCGGCGCGCGGGACCCCGACGGCGGGGAGCCGGTGATGGTCGGCAAGACCTTCAAGGGCATGACCGACGAGCTGCTGGACTGGCAGACGCGCACCTTCCCGGCGCTGGCCCGGGAGCGGCCCGACTGGGGCGTCGAGCTGCGGCCGGAGCTGGTCGTGGAGGTGGCCCTGGACGGCGCCCAGCGCAGCCCCCGCTACCCCGGCGGCCTGGCGCTGCGCTTCGCCCGGGTGCTGCGCTACCGGCCGGACCGCTCGCCGGCCGACGCGGACATCCTGGACGCCGTCCGCGCGCTGCTCGCCGGCTCCTGACCCCCGCGGCGGCGCGCGGCGCGACCTCGCGCAGCCGGTGCGCGGGCACCCCGGCGGGAGTAGACACGTCGCATGACGGACCAGGCTGCCGGCGCCGACCACCGCACCCCCCGCCCCGCCGACCCGCACCACCTCGACGGACTGCGGGCGGCGACGGACCGCGCGGCCGCGACCGCCGAGCCGCTGTCCTCCCCGCACGACGGTGCGCCCGAGGAGCTGCTGGCCCGGGCCGAGCAGGCGGTCGAGGCGGTCGGGCAGGACCTGCTGGCGCTCAGCCGCGACCTGCACGCCCACCCCGAGGTGGGCTACGAGGAGCACCGCTCGGTGCGCGCCGTCGCCGACCTGCTCGCCCGGCACGGGGTGCCGGCCGAGGTCGGGGTGCACGGCCTGGACACCGCGCTGCGGGCCGGCACCGGCAGCGGCGGGCCGACGGTGGCGGTGCTGGCCGAGTACGACGCGCTGCCCGGCATCGGGCACGGCTGCGGGCACAACGTCATCTGCGCCTCCGCCGTCGGGGCCTTCCTCGGGCTGCACGCCGTCCTGTCCGCCGGCGGGGTGCCCGGCACGGTGCTGCTGCTCGGCACCCCGGCCGAGGAGGGCGGCGGCGGCAAGGAGCTGATGGCCCGCGACGGCGCCCTCGACGGGGTCGACGCCGTGGTGATGCTGCACCCGTTCACCTACGACGCCGCGGTGCAGCCCTTCCTGGGCCGCCGCCAGCTGCAGGTGACCTACACCGGCATCGCCGCGCACGCCTCGGCGCAGCCGTTCATGGGGCGCAACGCCCTGGACGCGGTGGTGGCCGGCTACCAGGGGGTGGCGATGCTGCGCCAGCACGTCCCCGACACCGACCGCGTGCACGGGGTGATCACCGACGGCGGGCAGCGCCCGAACGTCGTCCCGGAGACGGCCTCGGCGCTGTACTACGTGCGCTCGGCGACGCCGGAGACCCTCGCCGACCTCTGCTCGCGGGTGGAGGCGATCGCCGTGGCCGCCGCGGCGATGACCGGCTGCGGCTACGAGCTGCGCTGGGACGAGCAGCCGGCCTACCTGCCGGTGCGGGCCAACCTGGAGCTCGCGGCCCGGTGGACCCGCCACCAGGCCCGCCGCGGGCGCACCGCGCTCCCGCCCGGGGTGACACCGGCGTCGCTGGCCGGGTCCACCGACCTGGGCAACGTGAGCGTCCGGGTGCCGGCCATCCACCCGATGATCGCCATCGCCGGCCCGGACACCTCCCTGCACACCACGGAGTTCGCCGCCGCGGCCGCGTCGGCGGCCGGCGACGCGGCGGTGCTGGACGGGGCGGTCGGCCTCGCCCTCACCGCGCTGGACGTCCTGTGCGACGAGGCCGTGCTGCAGGCGGTCAGGGCGGAGTTCGAGGCGGCCGGCGGCGTGCTGGACCTCGCGGGGGTCCTGCGGTGACCGACACGGGCAGCCGCACCCGCACCGACCGGGTGCTCGGCGGCATCGAGCGGGTGGGCAACAAGATCCCCGAGCCGTTCGTGCTGTTCGTGGGGCTGTTCGCGGTGCTGGCGGTCATCTCCACCGGGATGGCGCTGGCCGGGGTGCAGGCGCAGGTGGAGGGGGCCGACGAGCCCACCGTCGTCCGCGGCCTGTTCACCGTCGAGGGGCTGCGCTGGCTGACCACCACGCTGGTCGACAACTTCGTCGGCTTCCCGCCGCTGGGCACCGTCGTGGTCATCCTGCTGGCGGTCGGCATCGCGCAGAGCAGCGGCCTGCTGTCGACGCTGATCAAGCGGTCGTTCTCCGGCTGGCCGTCCTGGGCGCTGCCCTACGCCGTCGCGCTGGTCGGCACGATCGGCAGCGTCATGGCCGACTCGGTGATGATCGTGCTGCCGCCGCTGGCCGCGATGGTCTTCGCCGCCGCCGGGCGGCACCCCGTCGCCGGGCTGCTCGGCGCCTTCGCCGCCGCGGGCGCCGGCTACTCGACCTCGATGGTCGTGACCAGCCTGGACGCGCTGTTCGCCGGCATCACCTCGGCGGTGACCGGCTCGCTGCCCGACCCGGGGACGCCGGTCACCCCGGTGTCCAACTGGTACTTCAACATCGCCAGCTCCCTGGTCCTCACCGTGGTCTGCGGGCTGCTGATCACCCGGGTGCTGGAGCCCCGGCTGCAGCGGCTGGGCGTGCCCCGGCACCAGAGCGAGAGCGACGACGGCGACACCCTCGGCGCGGTGGAGGACGTCGACGACCTCACCGTGGACGACACGGCCCGCCGCGGCCTGCGCCTGGCCGGCATCGCGGCCCTGCTGACCGCCGTCGCGCTGCTGCTGCTGACGCTGCCGCCGGGCGCGCCGCTGCGCAACGAGGACGGCGGCTACCTGCCGGAGTCCCCGCTGCTGGACTCCGTGGTCTTCATCGTCGTGGCGATGCTGGCCGTGCCCGGCCTGGTCTACGGCCGGGTGACCGGCACCTTCCGCCGGGTGCGGGACGTGCCGCGGGCGATGGCCGACGCGGTCAAGGACATGAGCTCGTTCATCGTGCTGGCCTTCGTGCTGGGCCAGTTCATCGCACTCTTCAACTGGTCCGGCGTGGGCACCTGGCTGGCGGTCACCGGCGCCGCGGGGCTGACCGCGCTGGACTTCACCGGCTTCGGCGCCATCCTGGCCTTCGTCCTGCTGTGCTCGCTGCTGAACCTGTTCATCGTCTCCGGGTCGTCGATGTGGACGATCATGGGCGCGGTGTTCGTGCCGCTGTTCGCCCTGGTCGGCTACGAGCCCGGGTTCACCCAGGCGGCGTTCCGCATCGGCGACTCGGCCACCCAGATCCTGACCCCGCTCAACCCCTACCTGGTGATCGTCCTGGCGATGCTGCGCCGCTACGAGCCGTCCGCCGGGTTCGGCACGCTGATCTCCCGGTTCCTGCCGTTCACCGTCTGCTTCTGGCTGGCCTGGGCCGGCGTGCTGGCCGTGTGGTTCTTCCTCGACCTGCCCTTCGGCCCCGGCCAGTACGCCCGGCTCTAGTCCGCGTGCTCCGGGGCGTGCGGGTGCCCGGTCACCGGGACGACGATCGCCTCCTGGGTGCTGCGCACGGACGTCGTCCAGCCGGTCGCCCACCCACCACCGGGTCACCCCGCTGATGACGTGGATCGCCGTCTCGGACTCGCCGTGGTGGTGGACGCCGGTCGTGCCGCCCGGCTCGAGGACGGCGTAGCCCCTCCACATCCGCTGCGAGCCGGTGATGCCGGCGGAGACCGCCGCGAACCGCTGCAGCCCAGGCGTCTGCGCCGTCCCCGGGCCGCGCTCGTCGGGGCCGACGACCCGCACGTCGAGGGGGCAGGTCTCCGGTCGACGTAGTCCTCCTCCCGGCTGGTCGGCTCGACCAGCGCGGTCAGGGCGTCCCGCAGCCCGTCCTCCTGGCCGGGCCCGGCCCGCATGTGGGGATGACCGTCAGCAGGTCCCGGCGGTCGTCGGCGGGGGTGGGCATCCGCGTCTCCTGTCGACGGGCGGCGTCCCGGCCGGGGCACCGCCATCAGACGGACAGACGTGCACCACTGCCCTAGCGTCGACGCATGGCGATCATCCACCGGGCCGACCTGCGACCGTCCAAGCTGGAGCTGCTGGCCGGGTGGGTGCCCGGCCGCCCGTGGGGCACCCCGGCCGGGCTGGCGCAGGCCGGCGCCTACCGGTTCGACGACCCGGCCGGCGAGGTCGGCGTCGAGACGATCGTGCTGCGGGCCGGGGAGGCGCTGCTGCACGTGCCCCTGACCTACCGCGGCGCCCCGGCGCCGGCGCAGGAGGCGCACCTGGTCGGCACGCTCGAGCACTCGGTGCTCGGCCGGCGGTGGGTCTACGACGCCTGCGGCGACCCGGTGTACGTGGCCGCGGTGCTCGCCGGCGCGGCGCAGGCCGAGGAGCTCGTCGTCACCGGCGGCGGGCAGGAGCGGCGCGAGCCGACCGCCCGGGTGACCGGCCAGGGGGTCACCGGGGACGCCGGGCCGCTCGGCGGGCTCACCGTCACCGACTCCGCCGAGGCCACGACCGTCCGCGCCGGGGACCTGGAGCTGGTCGTGCACCGGGTGCTGGACCCGGCGGCGACGGTGGACGGCGCGACGCTCACCGGCACCTGGGCCGGGCAGGACCGGTCGGTCCCGCTGGCGGCCGCGCGCCGGCTCTAGGCGTCCGCGACGCGGGGGGCCACCTCGGTGCCCAGCAGCTCGATGCCGCGCAGCAGGTCCTCGTGCGCCAGCCGCGGGTTGGTCATCTGCAGCGAGATCCGGTCGACCCCGCCGAGCTGCCCGGACACCCGCACCAGCTTCTCGGCGACGGTGTCCGGGTCGCCCATGAAGAAGGCGCCGTCCGGGCCGCTGGTGGCGTCGAACTGCGCCCGGGTGGGTGGGGCGAAGCCGCGCTCCCGGGAGATCGACGCGAACATCTCGTGCCAGCCGGGGTAGATGGTGTCCGCCGCGGCCTCCGTGCTCTCCGCGACGAACCCGAAGACGTGCAGCCCCACCTGCAGCCGTTCGGGGGCGTGGCCGGCCTGCGCCCCGGCCTGCCGGTAGAGGTCGACCAGCGGCCCGAAGCGGCGCGGCTCGCCACCGATGATCGCCACCATGAGCGGCAGGCCCAGCAGCCCGGCGCGGACGAAGGACTGCGGCGTCCCGCCGACACCCACCCACACCGGCAGCGGGTCCTGCAGCGGCCGCGGGTACACGCCCTGCCCGCGCAGCGCCGAGCGGTGCCGGCCGGACCAGGTGACGCGCTCGGACTCGCGCAGCCGCAGCAGCAGGTCCAACTTCTCCTCGAACAACTCGTCGTAGTCGGCGAGGTCCAGGCCGAACAGCGGGAACGCCTCGACGAACGAGCCGCGGCCGACCACCAGGTCGACCCGGCCCCGCGAGATCAGGTCCAGGGTGGCGAACTGCTGGAAGACCCGGACCGGGTCGGCGGCGGACAGCACGGTGACCGCACTGCCCAGCCGGATGCGCTCGGTGCGCGCGGCCGCGGCGCCGAGGATCACCGGCGGGGCCGAGTCGTAGTACTCCGGGCGGTGGTGCTCCCCGATGCCGAAGGAGTACAGCCCGACCCGGTCGGCCAGGGCGATCTCCTCCAGCAGGTGCGCCATCCGCTCCTCGGGGCCGATCCGGCGTCCGGTCGTGGGGTCGGTCACCGCCGCGACGAAGCTGTCCACACCGACGTGCACGGCTGTCCTCCTCGATCCGGTTGCGCGTTCAACCACCAGTGAACCACCCCGCCACCCCGCTCACGCCCCGGGGCGGGTCGCCGACCCCTGCGTCACGGCACGCACGGTCGGTCACCCGGTCGGTCCGCGGGACCTCGCGCCGTCACGGGTCCCCGGCACGATCGGCCCCCGACCCCCGACCCCGGACCTGGAGGCCGCATGCCGCACCCCCACCGGCCCGACCGGACCGCCGGTGCTGCCGGCGTCCCGACCGCCGAGGACGGCGTGTTCACGCACCGCCAGGTGATGACCGTGATGGCCGGGCTGATGGTCGCCATGTTCCTGGCCGCCCTCGACCAGACGGTGGTCACCACCGCCACCCGGACGATCGCCGACGACCTCGACGGCTTCTCCCTGCAGGCCTGGGCGACGACGGCCTTCCTGGTCACCTCCACGATCTCCACCCCGCTGTACGGCAAGCTCTCCGACGTCCACGGGCGCCGGCCGTTCTACCTGTTCGCGATCACCGTGTTCGTCGTCGGCTCGGTGCTCTGCGGCACCGCGGACTCGATGTACCAGCTGGCCGCCTACCGGGCGGTGCAGGGCGTGGGCGCCGGCGGGCTCATGTCGCTGGCGCTGGCGATCATCGCCGACATGGTGCCGCCGCGGGAACGCGCGCGCTACCAGGGCTACACGATGGCGGTCTGGGGCAGCTCCAGCGTGCTGGGCCCGGTCCTCGGCGGGTTCCTCGCCGGCCAGACCTCGCTGCTGGGCATCGACGGGTGGCGCTGGATCTTCCTGGTCAACGTCCCGCTGGGCGCGCTGGCCTTCGCCGTCGTCCACCGCGTGCTGCACCTGCCGCACGAGCGGCGCGAGCACCGCATCGACTGGCCGGGCGCCCTGGCGCTGGCCACCTGCGTGGTGCCGCTGCTGGTCGTCGCCGAGCAGGGCCGCGGGTGGGGCTGGACGTCGCCGGCCGCGCTGGCCTGCCTCGCGGTCGCCGCCGCCGGCCTGGTCCTGTTCGTGCTGGCCGAGCGCGCCCACGGCGACGACGCGCTGCTGCCGCTGCGGCTGTTCGGCACCCGCAGCTTCACCGTCACCGCGCTGGGCAGCGTCGTCCTGGGCGCGGGCATGTTCGGCGGGCTGCTGCTCATCCCGCAGTACCTGCAGATCGTGCAGGACTCCAGCGCCACGGTCGCCGGCCTGCAGATGCTCCCGCTGGTCGCCGGCATCATGGCCGGGGCCGGCGGCTCGGGCGCCACCATCGCCAAGACCGGCCGGTACGCGGTGTTCCCGCTGGTCGGCACGGGGTGCATGACCGTCGCGCTGCTGGGCCTGTCCGCCGTCCTCGGCCCGGCCACCCCCTACGCCCTGCTCGTGCCGTTCCTGGTGCTGTTCGGCGTGGGTGTCGGCTGCACGTTCCAGCCGGTCGTCGTGGCGGTGCAGAACGCGGTCTCCCCCACCGAGATGGGCGTGGCCACCTCCTCGGTGGCCTTCGCCCGCCAGATGGGCGCCACCGCGGGCGCGGCCGCCTTCCTCGCGCTGCTGTTCAGCCGGCTGCCCGGCGAGGTCGACGGCGCGGTGCGCGACGCCGTCCGTGCCGACCCCGCGCTCGCCCCCCGCCTGGCGCCGCTCGACGGCATCGGCTCCGACCTCTCCGACACCTCGTTCGTGCAGCAGCTGCCCGACGCGGTCGCCCAGCCGTTCCGGACCGGCTTCGCCGGCTCCGTCGACCTGGTGCTGCTCGCCGTGGCCGCGGCGACGGCGGTCGGGGCGGCCGTGTTCCTGTTCCTGCCGCAGCTGACGCTGTCCGCCGAGTCCGGGATCCAGGCCCGCCGGAACGCCGCCCAGGCGGCCGGCGCCGCCGTCGCCGCTGCACCCGCGCCCGCCGTCCGGACGCCGGTGCTCGCGCCGCGGCCCGCGCTGCCGCTCCGGGCACGCCTGGTGGCCGGGGTCGCCGTCCTCGGGGTCCTGCTGGGGCTCGGCGGGATCGTGCTCGACCCGGTCGCCCCGGCCCCCCACGAGGCGGCTGCGCTGGCGGCCGGTCCCGGCGCGGGGGCGCTGCCGGGCGCGGCCCTGCCCGGCCCCGCGCCCCAGGGCGACACGGGCCTCCCGGCGCCCGGCGAGCCGGAGCCCGCGGGGGCCGTGCAGCCCGCGGCGGAGCGGTCCGACGCCGAGCCGGCCGGCGAGGTGGCCGGGCTGCCGGCGCCTCCGTCGGGGGCGGCACCGTCCGCGGACGAGAGCGAGGTCCCGGCGACGACCGGCCCCACCCCCTCGGGCACCGGGACCACCGCCACCGTGCCCACCACGACCACCGCCGCCGTGCCCACCACGACCACCGCCGCCGTGCCCACCACGACCACCGCCGCCGTGCCCACCACGACCACCGCCACGGGGACCACGAGCCCCTCTGCCACCCCGCCGGGCACCACGGCTCCCTCCACGCCGGCCGCGACGGCCGGCGCGGCGTCGAGCCCCTCGCCGACGCCCACCCCGACGCCGACGCCCAGCCCGACCCCGACGCC
The DNA here is from genome assembly GCF_900188375.1 of Geodermatophilus pulveris. Lineage (GTDB taxonomy): Bacteria > Actinomycetota > Actinomycetes > Mycobacteriales > Geodermatophilaceae > Geodermatophilus > Geodermatophilus pulveris. The sequence goes on from NZ_FZOO01000002.1 coordinate 356,825, forward strand.
GACCCCGACGCCGACGCCGAGCCCGACGCCGAGCCCGACGCCCACGCCCACCCCGACGCCCACCCCGACGCCCACCCCGACGCCCACCCCGACGCCCACCCCCACCCCGAGTGCGACCGCGACCGCCACCGCGGAGCCGACGGTGACCGCCGAACCCACCGTGACCGCCGAACCGACCCTCACCGCCGAACCGACCCTCACCGCCGAACCCACCGTGACCACCGAGCCGACCCTCACCGCGGAGCCGACCGTGAGCGGCACGGTCACGGTCACTCCCTGACCGGTCCCCCGGCCGAGCCGTCGCTGTCAGGTCCTGGTCGCGCACTGCGCCGGGACGATCCACGGCTCCCCCGCCACGGGCGCTGCGTCACCGGCCGCGCGGGCCGCCGTCGAGGAGCGCCGCACCCGTTCCGGAAGCTGCCGGGTCACTGGTCGGGGGCGGCACTACGGTGGACCGGCCATGCGGAACCCCACCGGCTCGCTCGCCCTGCTCGTCGCCGAGGACCTCGCCGTCGGATACGGCGACGCACCGGTGTGCGCCCCTGTCGACGTGCGCCTGGCCGCGGGCCGCGCCCTGGCCGTCGTCGGCCCGAACGGATCGGGCAAGTCCACGCTGCTGCGCACGCTGGTCGGGCTGCTGGAGCCACTGGCCGGTGCCGTGACGTTCGACGGCCTGCCGGTCGACGAGCGGTCGGCCGGGTTCCGCCGCGACGTCGCAGCCGTCCTGGACGACGACGCCTTCTTCGCCTCGCTCACCGGCCGCGAGCACCTGCTGCTGGCCGCGCTCGGGCACGGTGTACCCGCGGCCGCGGACGTCGTGGACGCCGAGGTGGCGGCGTTCGGGCTCGGTGACCGGGCCGACGCCCTGCCCTCGGCGTTGTCGTCCGGTCAGCGGCGCCGGCTGGCGCTGGCCGCCGCCTTCGTCCGACCCGCGCGGCTCCTGGTCCTCGACGAACCCGAGCGCCGCCTCGACGCCGGCATGCGCGTCCGGCTGGCCACCCGGCTGGCCGCGCTGCGCGACGCCGGCACGGCGGTGCTGTTCGCCAGCCACGACGCCGAGGTGGTCGGGTCGGTCGCCGACCAGGTGCTCGTCGTGGACGACGACGCATGCCGGCTGCTGGCCCCCGCCGAGGCCGCCGGCCGGATCCCGGAGCTCTGAACGGTGGCGTCTCCCGCGGTGACGCCACTGGACGGCGCCGCGGTGCGCCGGCTGACCCGCCGGGCGACCGCGGCCCGGGCGCGGACCACGCTGGCCGCCCGCATCGGCGACGCCTGGGGCGTGCTGGTCTCGGTGGCGACCGGTGTCGCGGTCGCCGGGAGCGGCCTGGTGTCGCTGCGCGAGGAGATCGCGCTGGCAGGGGCGCCGGTGACCGAGCCGGCGCTGTCGCCGGCGCTCGCCTCGGCCGCGCTGGCCGTGGTCGCGGTGGCGGGCACCGTCGTCGTCCTGGCCCGCCTCGGTCCGGTGAGCGCCACCCCGGCGGTCGCCGCGTGGTGGCTGCCGCTGCCGGCCGACCGGCGCCGACTGCTGCGTGCGGAGCTGCTGCGGCTGACCGCCGTGGTCGCCGCTGGCGCCGCGCTGCTGACCCTCCCGCTGACGCTCGGTGGTGCGTCGAGCCCCACCCTGGGGCTGGTCCTGCAGGGAGTGGGCTGGGCCACGTCGCTGTCCGGCGCCGCAGTCGGCGGCACCGCGCTGCTGCAGACACGCCGCCGAGGCGCCGTGGGCCGCACCGCGCAGCCACCGAGTCGACGCCGCGGCCCGGGCGTGGTGGCCGGGACGGCCGGCGCGGTGGCAGCCGCCGCGGCGGTGCTCCCGGCGGTCGCCGGCACGCTCGCGGCCGCAGGCGGCGGTCGGCTCGACGTCCCGGTCACCGCTGCGCCGCCGGCGTGGGTGCTCGGCGCGGCGGCGGCCGCGGCGCTGGTGTTGCTCGTGCGGGCCGACCGGGGCCTGGGCCGGCTGCACGCCGGGAGGCTGCTCGCCCACGGCACCACGGCCGGGCACGCCGGCGCCTCGCTGCTGTCGCTGGACACGCGGCAGCTGGGGCGGGCGCTGTCGGAGCAGGACCGGGCGCCGCGGCGCAGCCGGCGTTTCGGCCGGGTGCGGCGTCCGTGGCGAGCGGTGGTGGCCGGTGACCTCGCCGTCCTGGCCCGGAGCCGGTGGCAGCTCGGGCAGCTCGCGGTCGCGGTGGCCGTCCCGGTGGTCGTCGCCCGGACGGAGGGACTCGGCGCGCTGCCCGGCGGTGTGGGCCGGCTGCCTGCTCGGATGGGGTCTGGCGGCCACCGCGGCGGGCCGCCCGGCCCGGGAGGCGTACGCGGCCCCGGAGGTGGACCGGTCCTTCGCCCTGTCGGCGGCGGCCGTGGTGCGCAGCCGGGCCGTGCTGCCGCTGGCGGCCGCCGCGCTCGTGTGCCCGCTGAGCGCGCTGCTGCTCGGCGTGGGCACCGGGGCGGCGGGCACCTGGGCGCTGTTCGGCCTGGCCGTGGCGCCGGCGTGGGCGGCCGCCGTGCTGCGGGGGGCGTACCGCCCGGAGGTGGACTGGGCAGGGCCGGTGGTCTCCACCCCGATGGGCGTGGTGCCGGCAGGGGTGGGCGCCACACTCCTGCAAGGGCCGGACGTCGGCGTCGTGGGCAGCCTGCCGCTGCTGGCCGCGCTGGTGACCGGCGGACCGACGCTGCTGCTGGCCGCCGTCCAGGCCGGCTGGTCGCTGCTGCTCGCTGCGGCGGTCCTGGCGCACCTGGGCGGGCGGCGACCCCGGCGATGAGCGGGCGCGCTGGACCGCGCGGCCGGGACGGGACAGGATCGCGGGGTGAGCCGCATCAACGACGTCGGCGGCATGGTGGGGTTCCCCGCGATCGTGGAGGAGCCGGACGAGCCGGCCTTCCACGCCGACTGGGAGGCGCACGTGCTCGCCCTCAACGCCGCCCTCATCCGGCGCGGCGTCTACAACCTCGACGAGTTCCGCGACGCCATCGAGCGGATGCCGCCGGAGGCCTACCTCGCCAGCTCGTACTACGAGAAGTGGTTCACGGCGATCACCACGCTGCTGGCCGAGAAGGGTGTGGCGACGCCGGAGGAGCTCGCCGGTGCCTGACCGCTTCGCGCCCGGCGACGCGGTGCGCACCAGCACCGCCGACCCGGCCTGGCACACGCGGCTGCCGCGGTACGCCCGCGGCGCCGTCGGGCGGGTGGTCGAGCTGGCCGGGCACCACCCCCTCGCCGACGACCGGGCGCGCGGCCGGGCGGGGACGACGCAGGCCGTCTACCACGTGCGGTTCGCCGCGGCGGACCTGTTCGGCGACGGCGACCACGACGTGACCGTGGAGCTCTGGGAGGACTACCTGGAGCCGGCAGACCAGCAGGGAGGCACACCGTGAGCGGGGACCACCACGGCAGCTCGGCGATCTCCGAGCGGGTCCGGCACGTCGAGGCGCTCCTGGAGGAGCGCGGCCTCGTCGACGCCGGCGAGATCGACCGCCGCATCGACGAGTTCCTCGCCGGGGGCTCCCCGGCCAACGGCGCCCGGATCGCCGCCCGCGCCTGGGTGGACGACGGCTTCCGCGACCGGCTGCTCGCCGACGCCAACGCGGCGATCAGGGGGGTCGGCCTGTCGATGGCCGGCGGGCTGCAGGAGCAGCGGCTGAAGGTGGTCGCCAACACCGACGACGAGCACAACGTGGTGGTCTGCACGCTGTGCTCCTGCTACCCGATCGCGCTGCTCGGCCCGTCCCCGGCCTGGTACAAGAGCGAGGCCTACCGGTCCCGGGTCGTCCGGGACCCGCGCGGGGTGCTCGCGGAGTTCGGCCTCGAGCTGCCGGCGGACGTGCGCATCAGCGTCTGGGACGCCAGCGCCGAGTCGCGCTACATGGTCGTCCCGCGGCGGCCCGACGGCACCGACGGGATGTCCGAGGAGGAGCTCGCCGGCCTGGTGACCCGCAAGGGCCTGATCGGGACCGCCGCCGTCTGACCCACCCCGCGGGACACCGAGGTGCGCCGCCCGCACCGCCGTGGTCACCTGTGCTCGACGGGAGCGCGAGGAGGTGTCGTGGCACGGGTCCACCTGCTGGCGACCGGCGGCACCATCGCCAGCCGGCGCACGGACGGCGGGCTGTCGGCCACCACGCCGGCGGCCGAGCTGCTCACCGCGGCCGGGCCGCTGCCGGGTCTCGAGGTCACCGTCAGCGACCTGACGACGGTGCCGAGCTTCGCGCTCACCGAGGCCGACGCCCGCGCGCTGGTCCGCGCGGTGCGCGAGCAACTGGCCGGCGGCGTGGACGGCGTCGTCGTCACCCACGGCACCGACACCATGGAGGAGTCGGCGTTCCTCGCCGACCTGGTGCACGACGACCCGCGGCCGGTCGTGTTCACCGGCGCCCAGCGGCCCTTCGACGCGCCGGCCCCCGACGGCCCGGCCAACCTCGCCGACGCGCTGCGGGTGGCCGCCGACCCCGCGGCGCGCGACCTCGGCGCGCTGCTCGCCTTCGACGGGCTGGCCTTCGCCGCCCGCGGGGTGCGCAAGCTGGACACGCTGCGCAGCGCGGCCTTCGGCGCGCCCGGGCGCGGACCGGTGCTGCGGGTCGCCGCCGGCGCCGTCCTCCCCCTGGCCCGCCCGCCGCGACCGCCGGCCCTGCCGCTGGACCTGGGTGCCGCCCTGCCGCGCGTCGACGTCGTCGCCTGCCACCAGGGGTCGGACGACGCCCTGCTGCGCGCCGCGGCCGCGGCCGGCGCGGCCGGGGTCGTGCTGGAGGCGCTCGGCGTCGGCAACGTGCCGCCGCCGGTGGCCACGGCGGCCGCCGAGCTGGTCGCCGGGGGCGTCCCGGTGCTGGTCTGCTCGCGGGTGCCCGCCGGCCCAGTCGCGCCGCTCTACGCCGGCGGCGGGGCGCGCCTGGCCGGCGACGGCGCCCTGTTCGGCGGCGACCTGAGCCCCTGGCAGGGCCGGCTGCTGCTGTCCGCCGCGCTCGCGCTGGACCCGCGCGACCCGGCCGGGGTGCTCGCCGGCCGGCTGTGACCGGCGACCGTTCGAGAGAGGGGAACGCAGCGTGGCCAGCTCGTCAGGGAACAAGGAGATCTTCGTGTCCTTCGGCGTCGACATCGACGCCGTCGCCGGGTGGCTGGGGTCCTACGGCGGTGAGGACTCCCCCGACGACATCTCCCGCGGGCTGTTCGCCGGCGAGGTCGGGGTGCCGCGGATCCTGGAGCTGTTCCGCCGCGAGGGGCTGACCCAGACGTTCTTCTGGCCGGGGCACTCGGTCGAGACGTTCCCCGAGCAGTTCGACGCGTGCGTGGCCGCCGGCCACGAGATCGGCGTGCACGGCTACAGCCACGAGAACCCGATCGCGATGAGCCGCGAGCAGGAGTCCGCGGTCCTCGACCGCTGCATCGACCTCATCGGCGAGCGGGCGGGCCGACGTCCCACCGGCTACGTCGCGCCGTGGTGGGAGTTCTCACCCGTCACGAACGAGCTGCTGCTCGAGCGGGGCATCACCTACGACCACTCGCTCATGCACCGGGACTTCGAGCCCTACTACGTCCGCGTCGGCGACAGCTGGACGAAGATCGACTACTCGCAGCCGGCCGAGACGTGGATGCAGCCGCTGGTGCGCGGCCGGGAGACCGAGCTGGTGGAGATCCCGGCGAACTGGTACCTCGACGACCTGCCGCCGATGATGTTCGTCAAGACCAGCCCGAACAGCCACGGGTTCGTCAACCCGCGCGACATCGAGCAGATGTGGACCGACCAGTTCGACTGGGTGTACCGCGAGCAGGACTACGCGGCCTTCACGATGACCATCCACCCCGACGTGTCCGGCCGGCCGCAGGTCCTCATGGCGCTGGAGCGGGTCATCGCGCACATCAAGGCGCACGACGGCGTGCAGTGGGTGACCTTCGACGAGATCGCCCAGGACTTCCTGCGCCGCTCGCCCCGCCCGGCCTGACCCGGTGTGCGGCGCCTGCGGCGGCGCCCGGGGTCCCGCGGCCTGGGAGGACGTGCTGGCCGGCGCCGGCCCGGCGCAGCGGGCCGCCCGGGCCGCGGCGACCGGCCGGCTGCTGACCGGCGGGCGGCTGCGGGTCACGCCCTGGCGCGGGGGCTACCTGTTGACCACCGCGACCGGCGCCGCCCGCCCGGTGGCCTCGCTCGGCGAGCTGTGGGCGGCCGCCCGGCCACCGGTGCCGGCGCCCGGCGGGCGGCGGTGGTGCCGGGCGCCCGCGCCCGCAGTCTGGGACCCGCAGGCGGCGGCCGCCTGGCTGGCCGCCGCCGCACGGGCCGGCACGGTGACCGCGGCCGAGCTGCCCGCCGGCGGGGTGGTGGAGTTCGCGCCGGAGGGGACGGCGCGCGCCGTGCCCGCCCCGGAGCTGGCGCGGGTCGGCGTCCGCGGGCCGGACCCGGAGGCCGCGCTGGCCGGCCTGCTGGCCTTCGCCGCCCGGCCCTGAGGACGACGCCCCGCCGGCCCCACCGTGAGGACGACTGCGTGGGCCGGCACCAGCGCCACCGGCAGCGACCGCACCGCCAAGACCGTCGACCAGGCCACGTCCCCCGCGGCCGGGTGCTTCGCCGCCGTCGAGACGGGACTCGCAGGAGTCCTCCTCGAGTGGGTCCTCGCGGTGCCCGACTCGCGGCGCCATCACAGGAACTCGGACCACGCACCGCCCGCCGCCCTGAAGGCGGCTCCGGACCGGATGCAGCCCCATCAGGGACGGTCCTGCGAGACGACCTGGTACATCGGCGCGGTCGGCTACGGCTGGAATCGCCACGGCTCCGCCACTGTCCCCCAGTGGGCCACTCAGAGACACGCGCCGCCGCGGTCGGACGACGTTCCCGCGGGAACGTCTCTCCCGTGTCTCCCGGAGTGGCCGCTTGGGGACGCCACCGCCAGCCCGCCCCCGAAGGCGGCCTCAGGGCCACCTCTGTCCGGAAGAGTGTGCGCTGAGGATCAGTTCTCAAGGGGGAGATCGGTCCTCGGCGCACACTGTTCGGCCGCTCTCCAGGTCCACTCACCTGCTGCTCCGAACGCCTCGACCCATGGCCTGACGTTCCCGCGGGAACGTCCTCGCAGCTGTCCTCGAGTGGGCCGCTCCGGGACGGTCAGGGGAGTTCCTCGACCGGGCTGCCCACCGCGTCGGGCGCCCAGCCGCCGCCGTCCACCCGCGCCCAGGCCTGCCCCGGCCGCAACAGCTCCACCCGGGTCCCGCCGTCCACGCTGCGGTGCACGACCCGCCGCTCCCAGCTGTCGCCGGGCCCGTCGTCCCCCGGCGAGCGCACGGTCAGGCCGACGGCGAGCACCCCGTCGGCGGCCGGCACCACCGCCCCGGGGCCGGCCGCCGAGCCGGGCGCGGCCACCGTCCAGGTCACCTCGCCCGAGCCGTCCAGCGGCTGCCGGTACGTGCGGTCCCCCGCCCGCAGGTACGCGACGGCGGAGGACGCGCCGGCCGGGACGGTCAGCCGCAGCCGCAGGCTGACCTGCGCACCGGCGTCCACCCGCAGCGGCTGGACCACCGGCGGGGCCTCGCCGTCCTCGGCCAGCCGGTGCAGGGAGCGCCCGGGGAAGCGCGCGGCCAGCGCGAGGTCGGCCGCCCCGCGCTCCGCGGCGTAGAGCACCGGCTGCCGCAGCGCCGGGTCGTTCTGCAGGAACGGGCTGTCGCTGAGGAAGCCCAGGTCGCCGCGGCGCGGGAGGAACAGCAGCGCGTCGTCGAGGCCGGCGTCCTGCACCACCCGCTGCACCGCCCGGTACTCCGCGGTCACCTCCCGGTGGCCGGCGACCGGGCCGGGCACGGCGAGCGCGGTCAGGGCGACCATCGCGGCGGCGACCAGGACGGCGGCCGGCCCGCGCCGGCGCGCGAGCCGCACCAGGCCCGCCGCGCCGAACACCGCCAGCGGGACGACGACCGGCAGCCAGTAGAACGGCCCGAACAGCACCAGGCCCTCCCACTGGGTGCCCATCGCCCACGGCCCCCAGAACGGCAGGTAGCCCAGCGGGACGACGACGGCCAGCGCGGCGACCGCCCACCGCGCGGCACCGGCGGTCCGGCCCAGCCCGAGGGCAGCGAGCGCCACGAGCACCAGCCCGCCGGCCACCCAGCCCGGCGTCCCCCGCAGGTTGGCCAGCAGGCCGGAGGCGGCGTCGGCCGGGGTGAACGGCGACGTGTGCTGCGGGAAGACGCCCCGGTCGCCGAAGCCGAAGGTGTCCTGGGGGCCGGTGACGGTGAACGGCAGCCGCAACGGCCCCCCGACCACGAGGGCGTTGTAGACCAGCGTCAGCGCCAGCACCGGCAGCGCGCCGGCCGCCACCCGCACGACCACCCCGGGCCGCGACAGCCCGCCCCGCTCGCGGGCCAGCAGGACGGCGATGCCGAACGGGGCCACGGTGAGCAGCGCGTCGAAGGGGCGGGCGAAGGCGGCCACCCCGGCGACGACGCCGGCCGCGACCAGCCGCGGCGTCGACCCCAGCCGCGCCCCGGACAGCAGCAGCAGCGCCGCGGCCAGGCCCAGCGCCAGGGCGGGCAGGTAGGGCAGGTAGGTGCCGCTCTGCACCACCACGACCGGCGAGAGCGCGAACAGCGCGCCGGCGGTGACCGCGGCGACCCGGTCGCGCAGCACCTCGGCGGCCAACAGCGCGACCAGCACCGCGGCAGCCGCGGCACTGACCGCCAGCGCCGCCCGCGGTGAGCCGGTGAGCAGGTCGGCGGCCGCGATGACCGCCGGCCAGGGCGGGGTGTACTTCAGCACGACCCGGTCGCCGACCACCGCCGACGCCCAGGGCCGGAAGGCGTCGGCGTCGGCGGGTAGGGTGACCGCGCCGGTCTGCAGCAGCTCGGCCATGGCGACGTAGACGGAGTCGTCGCGGTTGAGCGAGTAGAGCGGGAAGAGCGCTGCGTTGGTCAGCACGGCCGCCGCGCCGGCGAGCAGGGCCAGGACGGCGAGCGCTGCCCGCCACCTCGCCGTCGTCATCGGCGGCGAGTCTAGGGAACCGGCTGCCCGAGCCGGTGAGCAGTCGCCGCCGCCAGCAGGCCCAGCGAGTTCGTGGCCAGGTGCAGCAGGGCCGGGGCGAGCAGGCTGCCGCTGCGCTCCCGCAGTGCGGCGAACAGCACGCCGGCCGCCGCGGTGGCCAGGCAGGCCAGCAGGACGGCCCCGGCGCGGGCCAGGGGCGGCCCGGCGAGGTCGTTGGCCGCCAGCGCGCCGAGCGTGGGCCGCACGTGCCACAGCCCGAACACCGCGGCGGACACCCCCACCGCGCCGGCCCGCGGCAGCAGCCGGGCCAGCGCGGCCAGCAGCACCCCGCGGAAGGCGACCTCCTCCCACAGCACGGTGCCGAGCGGGATCCGGACCAGCGCCTGGCCGGCCAGCTCCGCGGCGTCGAGCCGGGCGACGCGGCCGTCGGCGAGCAGCGGCCGCAGGGCGGGCAGCGCGAGCGCCACCGCGTACCCCGCGGCGACGGCCGCGGCGCAGCCGCCGCCCCACCGCGCGCCCGGGGCCAGCCGGCGGCGGTCCAGGCCCAGCTCGGCCCAGGACAGCCCGGCGGCCCGGGCCGCCGCGAGCAGCACGCCCGCCGCGGCGACGTTGGCCACGACGTAGGACCCCGGCCGGCCGGGCAGCCGGTGCACGAGCAGGTTGTTCCAGGCGAGCAGCACGGGCAGCAGGACGCCGGTGAGCACCAGCACCCTGCGGCGGTCGGCTGCGCCAGCATGCACGGGTGGGGTGTGCCCGGGGACGACGCCGGCTCACCCTCGTCGCGGCCGCCCTCGGCTGCGCCGCCGTGGTCGCCGTCTCCGGCCAGCTGTCCGCGGGCGCGCTGGTCGCCGTGGCCGCCGCCGGTGCCGCCGTCACCGCCACCGGCCTGGCCCGGCGCGCCGGGGCGGGCGCGCCGCCGGTCGGGCGGCGCGGGCTGCCGTGGCTGGTCTGGCTGGCGGCGGCCCTCGGCTGGGAGCTGGTCACCCTGGCCGACGCCGACCTGCCGACGCTCAGCGACCTGGCCGACCCGGTGCTCGCCGTCCCGCTGGTGCGCGGCGCGGCCACCCTGGCCTGGCTGGCGGCCGGCGCCTGGCTGCTCACCCGTCCGCGGCGGCCCTCGTGACCGCCGCCGCGGGGTTCGCCGTCCTGCTGGTCGCGGCGCTGCTGCTGGAGACCGCCGCCCGCCGCGGCGCCGGGCCGGCCACGGCCGCGGAGGCGGTCGGCGCCGCGATGCGGACGACGCCCGGCCGGCTGGCCGTGCTGTTCGCCTGGGTGTGGCTGGGCGTGCACTTCCTGGCCCGCTGACCGGCACGCCGGTGACTCGCCGGCGGGGAGGCGGGGTAGGGCCGCGCGGTCCGTCCGTCCCACCCTGGAGGTCGCCGTGGACCACCGCACCGACGAGGAGGCGCCGCCGTGGTGGCAGCGCGGCGCGGTCTACCAGGTCTACCCGCGGTCGTTCGCCGACTCCGGCGGCGACGGCATCGGCGACCTGCGGGGCCTGCGCGCGCACCTGGACCACCTCGCCGGGCTGTCCGTCGCCGCGGTGTGGCTGTCCCCGATCTACCCCTCCCCCATGGCCGACTTCGGCTACGACGTCGCCGACCACTGCGACGTCGACCCGCTGTTCGGGACCCTGGCCGACCTCGACGACCTGGTCGCCGACTGCCACGCGCGGGGCATCCGGGTGGTGCTGGACTGGGTGCCCAACCACACCTCCGACCGGCACCCGTGGTTCCTCGCCTCCCGGTCCTCGCGGACCGACCCGAAGCGCGACTGGTACGTGTGGCGGGACGGCGCCCCCGACGGCGGCCCGCCCAACGACTGGCGCTCGGAGTTCGCCGCGGTCGGCCCGGCCTGGTCCTTCGACGAGGGCACCGGCCAGTGGTACCTGCACTCGTACACGCCGCAGCAGCCCGACCTGGACTGGGAGAACCCGGAGGTCGTGGCGGCGATGCACGACACGGTCCGGTTCTGGCTGCGCCGCGGGGTCGACGGGCTGCGCATCGACGCCCTGCAGCGGCTGGCCAAGGACCCGCTGCTGCGCAGCAACGCCGGCTCCGACCGCCGCCACGACCAGGACTGGGAGACCGCCCACGAGCGGCTGCGCGGCATCCGGCGGGTGGTCGACGAATTCCCCGACCGCATGATCGTCGGCGAGGTGTACCTGCTCGACCTGCGCCGCGTGCTGGCCTACCTGGCCGGCGGCGACCAGCTGCACCTGGCGCACAACTTCGTGTTCGTCCACCTGCCCTGGGACGCCGGCGCCTTCCGCACCGCGATCGAGGAGTTCGAGGCGCAGGCCGAGCCGGAGGCCTGGCCGGCCTGGTTCCTCGGCAACCACGACCACCCCCGCATCGCCACCCGGTACGACGCCGCCGCGGGCGAGGGCGGGCACGGACCGGCGCGGGCGCGGGCGGTCGCGCTGCTGCTGACCGCCCTGCGCGGCACGCCGTTCCTGTACCAGGGCGACGAGCTGGGCCTGCCGGACGCCGTCGTCCCCCCGGACCGGGTGGTCGACGTGGACGGCCGCGACCCCGAGCGGGCGCCGATCCCCTGGCGGCCGCCGTCGGTCGCCGGCCCGGGCGCGGGGTTCACCACCGGGGAGCCCTGGCTGCCGCTGGTCGATGACGCGGAGCGGCTGTGCGTCGAGCGGCAGTCCGCCGACCCGTCGTCCACGCTGTCGCTGGTGCGCCGGCTGACCGCGCTGCGGGCCACCTCGCGGACGCTGCAGACCGGCCGGCAGCAGATGGTCGACGCCGGGCCGGGCGTGCTGGCGTGGCTGCGCGAGGGGGACGGCGAGCGGCTGCTGGCGGCGGTGAACTTCACCGCCGAGCCGCGGGTGGCCCCCGTCGGCGCGGACGCCACGCTGCTGGTGTCCACCGACCCGGAGCGGACGGCGGACCCGGCCGGGGAGGTCCACCTGGGGCCGGACGAGGCCGTGCTCGTCCGGCTGGCGGGGTGACCCGCACCGGCGCACCCCGGGCGGGCGGGCCGGTCACGGGCGCAGCGCGGCGTGGACCTCCGCGGCGTGGTCGAAGACCGCGAAGTGGCCCTCGCCGGGCAGCCAGTGCGGCGTGCAGCGCGGCAGCATCGCCGCCAGCACCCGGCCCAGGGCCACCGGCACCTGCCAGTCCTGCGTGCCGTGCCAGAGGTGCACCTGCTGGCGCACCTCGGTCAGCGGGAACCCCCAGGGGCGGAACAGCAGTGCCCGGTCCTCCGCCACCGGGCCGGTCCCGTTGCGCAGCGCCTCGGTGAACATCTCGACCAGCACCCTTCGCACGCCGGGCCGGCCGAGCACCCGCCGGTCGGCCGCGTTGAGCCGGGTCTGCAGGTAGCGCGGGATCGCCTCCGGACGCCGGACCGCCGGGGCGAACACCGGCCGCAGCAGCGAGGCCACCGGCGAGGGCCGGTGCGCCACCGCCCGCAGCCGCCGGGGCACCCACCCCGGCCAGGCCCACGGGACGTCCGGCGGCGGCGCCCCGCCGAGGACGCCGACGCCGACCACCCGGGTGTCGAAGGCGTGCGCGCAGGCCAGCGCGTAGGCGGCGCCGCCGGACAGGCTGAGGACGGCGAACTCGCCGATCCCCAGGTGGTCCACCAGCCGGGCGACGTCCTCGGGCCAGTCGGCCACCCGCCGGCCCGGCTGCGGGTCGGAGCCGCCGAAGCCGGGCCGGTCGGGCACCACGAGGCGCACGCCCCAGCGCCGGTAGTCCTCCGGGTCCTCGGCGTGGCGCTCCCGCCGCGAGCTCGGCGAGCCGTGGCAGCCCAGCACCGGCCGCCCGGCGGGGTCCCCGTACTCGGCTCAGGCCAGGGTCCGCCCGTCCGGCAGCCGCAGCTCCCCGTCGCGGGGTCCGGCGGACGCGGGGTGACCTGGCTGCTCCGGCATGACCGCCCGCTACCCCGCCCCGGGGCCGCCGCACCCGGCCGCGGTCAGAAGTCGTGCGCCTCGTCGTAGCCGAGGTCCCCGCCGGTGGCGCCGTCCCCGCCGGCCGGCTCCGCCGGGGGTGCGGCCCCCGCGGGCGGCGGGGTGGCCGCGGCCAGGTCCGCGTGCACCGTGTCGTACCCGTGGTCACCGGACTCGTCGCGCGGTTCGTGCACCGTGTCCGACCTCCCGTCCGCGCCCGCCCGGGCGCGGGGTGCCCGGCCCGCCGGCGGCGTACGAGCAGGGTCCCACCGCCGGCCTCCGGCGGCCTCCCGGACGGCGACGGCTCAGCGGCTGCGGTACAGGCGCGTGGTGACCGGCAGGAACACCGCGGCCAGCCCCGCCGCCACGGCCAGGGAGACGGTGATCGCGGTGCCGTCGGGGGTGCCGGCCATGAGCGATCGGGCCGCCGTGGCCAGCACCGAGATCGGGTTGACGTCGACGAAGGCCCGCAGCGGCCGGGGCAGCGTGCCGGGGTCGACGAAGACGTTGGACAGGAAGGTCAGCGGGAACAGCACCATGAAGCCCCCGTTGAGGACCGCGCTGGGCGAGCGCAGCACCAGCCCGACCGCGGAGTACACCCAGGACAGCCCGAAGGAGAAGACGACGACCAGGGCGAGCGCCGCCAGGGCGCCGACCGCCCCGCCCTCGGGCCGGTAGCCCAGCACGACGCCGAGCACCAGGATCACCGTGCCGGCGAGCACGTACCGGACGCTGTCGCCGAGCAGGGCCCCCAGCAGCGGCGCCGGCCGCCAGATCGGCAGCGAGCGGAACCGGTCGACGACGCCCTTGGTGAGGTCGGTGTTCAGCGCCACGCCGGAGTAGACGGTCGTGAACACCACCGACATGACCAGGATCCCGGGCAGCACGTACTGCAGGTAGGCGCTGGTCGACCCGGCCAGCGCACCGCCGAACAGGTAGGTGAACATCAGCACGAACAGCACCGGCGTGATGGTGACGTCGATCAGCTGCTCGGGCACGTGCTTGATCTTCAGCATGCCGCGCCAGCCGAAGGTCAGCGCCGTCGACAGCGGGCCGGGGCGTGGCGGGCGCGCCGTGGAGGCGATGGCGCGGCGGACGGCGGCGGTGTCGGCGTCGGTCGCGGGTGCGGTGGCGGTCATGACGCCTTCCCGGAGGTGGGTGCCGGCTCCTCGGCGAGGTGACCGGTGAGCGACAGGAACACCTCGTCCAGGCTGGGCTGGTCGAGGGAGAAGTCGGCGAGGCCGACGCCGGCCCGCCCCAGCTCGCCGACCGCGGTCGCCGCGCGGTCGGCGTCGCTGCAGGCTGCCGACAGCGCGGCCGGGTCCGGCTCCAGGGTCACCGTGCCGACGACGGCCTCCAGGAGCCGCGCGGCCTCGGCGCGGCGGGCCGGGTCGAGCAGCCGCACGTGCAGCGCCCCGGTGCCGATGGACGCCTTGAGCTGGCCCGGCGTGCCCTCGGCGATCACCCGGCCGCGGTCGATGACCACGATGCCGTCGGCGAGCTGGTCGGCCTCCTCCAGGTACTGGGTGCACAGCAGCACCGTCGTCCCCTCGGCCACCAGCGCCCGGACGATCTCCCAGACCTGGTTGCGCGAGCGCGGGTCCAGCCCGGTGGTCGGCTCGTCGAGGAAGGCCAACCGCGGGGTGACGACGATGCTCGCGGCGATGTCCAGCCGCCGGCGCATGCCGCCGGAGTAGTGCTTGACCAGCTTCCCGGCGGCGCCGGCGATGCCGAAGGCCTCCAGCAGCTCGTCGGCGCGGGCGCGCGCGGCGGCCCGGCGGTGGCCGAGCAGCCGGCCGATGAGCACGAGGTTCTCCCGGCCGGTGAGCTCCTCGTCGACCGAGGCCAGCTGGCCGGTGAGGCTGACCAGCCCGCGGACCGCGTCGGCCTCGGCGACGACGTCGTGGCCGAGCACCCGGGCGGTGCCGGCGTCGGGCGGGACGATCGTGGCCAGCATGCGGATGGTCGTCGTCTTCCCGGCGCCGTTGGGCCCCAGGACGCCGTAGATGGCCCCGGCCGGGACGGCGAGGTCGACGCCGGCCACGGCGCGGGTCTCCCCGTACGACTTGGCCAGGCCGGTCGCCTCGATGGCGAGCGTGCTCCCTGATGTCATCCCGACTCCCTCGAGCGGCGGTGTCGCGCAGCGTCCTCCACCCCTACGACGGACTGTGCGCGCCGGGCTCATCGGTGCGCCACCGCTTTTCCGGCTCAGGGGCGCGGCGCCGCGTCGTCCCCCGTCTCGAAGCGGACGTCGATCTCCTGGTGCTTCACGGCGCGCTGGGCCCGCGCGGCGTCGGTGAACACCCGCTCGTCGCCCTCGGTCAGGTCGGTGTGGTCGACGAAGGGGGTGAGCAGCGACCGCGGGTGGAGCCGGTCGACGCGGACGGCGTCGATCTCGACGCAGAGCACCAGCCCGACCGCGGCCAGGTAGACGAAGGCGATGAGGCCGAGCACCAGGGCGAAGACGGCGTCCACGGCGCTGGCGTTGGCGACCACGCGGGCCACGTAGATGCCGCCGAAGGACTGCAGCAGCTGCCAGAGCACCGCGGCGGTGAGCGCGCCGGGGAGCACCTGCCGGGTGGTGAGCCGGCGGGCCGTGGTGATGCGGAAGCCGAGCACGAACACCGCGGCGTTGGCGACCACGGAGGCGGCGGTGACCAGCACCGTGAACCACCCGGTGGAGCCCCCGCTGTAGGCCGCGACGCCCGTGCCCACCGCGGACAGGACGGTGCTGGCGAGCAGCAGCAGGCCGAGGGTGAACAGGAGCAGCAGGCTGCGGCCGCGGGAGGTGACCGGGTCGGGGCGGCTGTGCCGGGGCACCGCCCAGATGTTGTTCATGGCGTGCTGCATCGCCTGGCCGAGGCCGGTGGCCCCGTAGAGGGCGACCAGCCCGCCGACCACGATCCCGGTGAACCCGCCGCCGAGCCCCTCCGGGCGGGCCAGCTGCGGGCCGATCACCGGGAACTCGCCCAGCGCGGAGTCCAGCAGCTGCTGCTGCAGCTGCGGGTCCCCGGCCAGCAGCAGGCCGAGCACGGTGGCCAGCAGCAGCAGCGTCGGGAACAGCGCGAGGAAGCCGTAGTAGGTGATCAGCGCGGCGAGGAAGTGGCCGTCGTCGTCCAGGAACTTGTAGACCACCGCGATCGGGAACCCCGCTCCCGGGTGCCGCCGCTGGTACCGGTCCAGCCGCTCGGTCCACCTCATGGCCACCCCTGTCGCCTGCCCGCCCTGCCCGGTGCCCGGGTACCCCGCCCGGTAGGAAGGGCGCCATGACCGATGCCCCGTCGTCCGGTGCCCTACCGTCCCGTGCAGTGCCCACTGTGGCCCAGCTCGCCACCGAGGAGGCGGAGCTGGTCCTCGACGGCTTCACCAACGACGACGCCTGGGACCTCGGTTCGGCGCTGGTGGCGGCCGCCCGGCGCGACGGCGCCGCGGTGACCGTCGACGTCACCCGGCACGGCCACCAGCTCTTCCACGCCGCCCTGCCCGGCACCAGCCCGGACAACGACTCCTGGGTGCGGCGCAAGACCCGCGTCGTCGACCGGTTCGGGCACAGCAGCCTCCACGTCCGGCAGGCCAGCATCGAGCGGGGCACCACGTTCGAGGCGGAGTTCGGCCTGGACCCGGCGCGCTACGCGGCCCACGGCGGGGCGTTCCCCGTCCTCGTCCGCTCCGTGGGCCCGGTCGGCGCGGTCGTCGTCTCCGGGCTGCCGCAGCTGGACGACCACCGGATGGTCGTCGCGGCCCTGCGGGCGCACCTGCGCCGGTGACCGCCGTCCCCCCGGCGGCCGTACCCCGGCCAGCCGGATCGGGTGCGGCGGACCCGGTCGCGCCGCCCACGGGCGGGGCCGGCCGCCCCAGACCGCCGTAGCCGCGGCGCCGGCCTGGCACGGGACGGGCCGGCTGCCCTCGACCCGGACCCGCAGCACCCCTGCCACGCGCCGCCGGGGGCGCTGTCCGCCACCCCGACGACGCTGGATCAGGGTGCCGCCTCGACCTCGCCGGAGCGGGAGCGCGCGACCAGCACCGGCACCACCTCGGCGCCCGCCGTGCCGGCAGCCGCGCAGCCGAGCACGACCAGCCAGGCCAGGGGGTCCAGCGGCGTGCAGCCGAAGAAGTGGCTGAGCCCCGGCGTCTGGACGACGGTGGCGAGGACGGCCAGCGAGCCGGCGACGGTGACCAGCACCAGCGGGCTGCGCCGGCCGGCCCACGCGGTCTGCCCCAGCTGGGTGGTGATCAGCGCGGCCAGGCCCATCGTCCCGGCCCGCCCGCGGAACCCGGTGAGCCGCCCGGTGGCCCAGGCGGCGGTCGCCCCGGCGGTGGTGGCCGCCCCGCGGACGAGCACCATCCGCCGCACCTCCCGGGTGAAGCCCCGCTGCGGCCCGCCCTCGAGCACCGCGGCCAGCGGGTGCCCGGCCAGCGGGCCGTCGTCCCCGCCGGGCGCGGGGCGGGCGGGACCGCGACGAGGCGCCGCCACGGCGACGGCCAGCGCCGGGAACATGTCGGTGAGCAGGTTGACCAGCAGCAGCTGCCGGGTGTTCACCGGCGCCCGCCCGCCGAACGCGGTGCCGAGCACGGTGAACGTCACCTCGCCGGCGTTGCCCCCGACCAGCACCGAGACCGCGTCCCGCACCCGCGACCACATCGCGCGGCCCTCGCCGATCGCGTCGACCAGCCGGGTCAGGTCCAGGTCGGTGAGCACCAGGTCGGCCGCGGCGCGAGCGGCGGGCGACTCGGCACCGGAGACCCCCACCCCGACGTCGGCCAGCCGGATCGCCGCGGCGTCGTTCACGCCGTCCCCGGTCATCGCGAGCGTCGCCCCGGCGCGGCGCAGCGCGGCCACCAGGGACACCTTGTGCTCCGGCGACAGCCGCGCGAACACCGTCGTCTCCCGCACCATGCGGGTCCGCTCGGCGTCCGAGGCGCGGACGAACTGCGCACCGGTCACGACCCGGTCGGCACCGGGGACGCCGGCCTGCGCGGCGATGGCGCGGGCGGTCCCGGGGTGGTCGCCGGTGGCCACGACCACCCGGACGCCGGCGGCCCGCAGCTGCTCGACCGCCGCGACCGAGGAGTCGCGCACCGTGTCGGCCAGTCCGACCAGGCCGCGCAGGGTGAGGTCCCGGGCACCGTCCTCCAGGTCGCCGCCGTCCCACTCCCGCTCGGCGACGGCGAGCACCCGCAGCCCCGCGGCGGCGAGCTCCTGCACCTGCGCGGTGAGGTCCCCGGCGCCCCGGCAGCGACCGGCGACCACCTCGGGAGCCCCCTTCACCACCAGCCGGCCGTCGCGCACCGCCGCCGAGAAGCCGCGTCCGGCGGCGAACGGCAGGCTCTCCCCGGCCTCGCCGTCGGGGCACACGCCGCGCTCCTGGGCGGCCTCCACGACCGCCCGGTCGGTCTCGTGCGCCCGGTCGTCGCCGTTGCCGACGCCGGCCGCGATCAGCCGCAGCAGCCCGTCGTCGTCCAGGTCGCCGTCCAGCGGCAGGAGGCGGGCCACCCGCAGCCGGTTCTCGGTCAGGGTGCCGGTCTTGTCGAAGCAGACGGTGTCGACCCGGCCGAGGGCCTCGAGCACCCGGGCGCTGCGGACGACGGCGCCGCGCCGCGAGAGCCGCCGGGCCGCGGCCTGCTGCGCGACCGTGGCGACCAGCGGCAGCCCCTCGGGCACGGCGGCGACGGCGACGGCCACGCCGTCCCGGACGGCGTCGCGCAGCGGGCGGCGCCACAGCACGCCCAGCGCGGTGACCGCCGCGCCACCGGCCAGGGTCAGCGGGAGCACCGCGCGGGTCAGCTCGCCCAGCCGCGCCTGCACGCCGGCCGGTGGCGCCGCGCCGCCGGCCGCCCGGGCGGCGCGGCCGGCCTGGGTGGCGTCGCCCACCGCGACGACGACGGCCCGCCCGCGCCCGGCGACCACGGTGGTCCCGTCGAAGAGCACGCAGGTGCGGTCGGCCACCTCGGCGCCGGGGGTGGCCGGCACCGACTTGCCCACCGACAGCGACTCGCCGGTCAGGTTCGACTCGTCGACCTCGAGGTCCACGGCCTCCAGCAGCCGGGCGTCGCAGGCGAGCACGTCACCCGGCTCGACCTGCACGACGTCACCCAGCCGCAGCGCGCTGCCGGGCACGTCCTCGCGGCCGCCGTCGGCCTCGCGGTGGACGACGACGTCCTGCTGGAGCAGCAGCGACTCCAGCGCGGTCTCCGCCCGCAGCCGCTGCAGCCCGCTCACCAGGGCGTTGGCGACGGTGACGCTGCCGACGAGGACGGCGTCGGTGGCCTCGCCGAGGACCGCGGTCGCCGCCGCGCCGGTGCCGAGGACCGGGGTCAGCGGGTCGGCCAGCTCGGCGGCGACGGTGCGGGCGAACCGGGCCGGCCCCTGCACCACCGGGAGCGCCCGGACCCGGCCGGAGCGGACCGGCCGCGCGCCGTCGGCGGCCGGCAGCTCGGCCACGCGGCGCAGCACCTCGTCGGGGTCGAGCGCGTGCCAGGGTGTGTGCACCGCCGGCGGGGGGACCGGGCGGCCGGCGGCCCGGACCGCGGCCCAGGTGCCACCCACCATCGCGACGATCGTGGCCGTCTTGCCCGGCGAGGTGGCCCGCTGCTGCCCGTACCCCTCGCTGCCGACGGCGGCGAGCAGCGCGCCGAGGACGTTGCCGGTGAGCGCCGCCTGCACCGAGCGCCGGCTCACCGTGCGGGCCACCGCGGTGGCCGCGACCACCCGGCAGGCGTCGGCCAACCCGGGGCGGGTGACCAGGTCGGCGCCCCACGCCGGCGCGCGGCCGGGCCGGACGGGAGTGACGGAGACGTCGGCGGCCTGCAGACCGGGGCCGTCGGTGTCGCTGACCAGCAGGACACCGCACCCGTCGCGCTGCAGCCGGCGCACCGTCTCCACGAGGGTCTCGTCGGCCGGGGCCACCTCGTCGGCGGCCGCGGCCACCTCCCGGGTGCCGGCGTGCGCGGTGAGCACCAGCCTGGCACCGGTCGCGGCGGCCGCCGCCAGCAGCGCCTCGGCGTGCGGGTCCAGCTCGCGGGCGACGGTCACCGTGCCCACCCGGCGGCGGCCCTCGTGCACGGCGCGCACCTCCGCGCCGGGTGCGTCCTCGGCGGCCCGGGACGGCCCGAGCCGCACGCCGCCGCCCGGCTCGTCACCCTCCAGCGCGCCGACCAGCCGGGCGGCGGCCGACCACACCCGGGCGTCGTCCCACCCCTCGGCCTGCCCGGTGGCCTCGAGGACCACCGGGCGGCCGGTGCACAGCGCGGACCCGTCGACCACGACGGCGTCCACCCGGTCCAGCCGCTCGTACGCCGAGCCGTCCATCGGCAGCACGTCGCGGCGGCACAGCAGCAGGTCCAGCGTCGTGGCGAACGCCGCCCGCCCGTGGGAGGCGGCCTTCGGGTTCAGTGCCCTGAGGAGGTCGGCCGAGCGCCCGGGGCGGCCGGTGAGCGCCAGCAGGCCCAGTGCGGCGGCCAGCTCGGTGGGGGCCAGCCGCTCGGTGTAGCTCTCGACCGGGCCGGGCGGCAGCGGGCGCGGCCGGGGCCCCGGTGGCGTCAGCGGCTCGCGCTCGTCGTCCGGGTCCGGGTGGCACAGCTCCCACTCCCGGCGCCGCCACACCTGCCGGTGGGCGCGCATCTCCAGGACCTCCTGGAGCGCGGCGGCGGCGTTGAGCGCGGGGACCGTGGGGCTCTGGGTGAGCGCGTGCAGCAGGGCGCTGACGCCGGAGAGCGCCAGTTCGGTGCCGTGGGGGCCCACCCTGCGGTACAGCTCCCGCTTGAGCCAGGCCTGGGACTCCAGCAGCGCGACGGCGAGGGTGGCGTGGCGGGTGAGCGCCGGGAGAGGCAGCGCCCGCGCCACGACGGCCACCCCGACGGCGGTGAGGTCGACGGCCGCGGCAGTGGCGGCCGCCAGCAGCGGCTCGAGGTCGGCGGGGTGGTCGGCGTGGTCCGGCGAGAGCGTCGTCCCGCCCCGGGCCCGCTCGATCGCGGTGACCGTGCCGACGACGTCCTCCGCGGTGACCCGGCGCTCGTCGAAGGCCACCAGCACCCGGCCGACGACGTCGTTGACCGCGGCCCAGTCCACACCCTCGAGGCGCTCGAGGCGGTGGCGCAGCGCGCGGCGGACCTCGGGCGTCTCGTCCGCGGCCGGGGCGCACAGCTCGACCTGGACCCGGCCGCGGTCGGCCCAGACCCGGCGGGTGTGCCGCGCGGGCGGGGGCTCGACCATGCCGCGGGCGACGTCGACCAGGCTGTGCAGCCGACCGTCCGGCAGCGGGTCGGCGCCGGTGACGAGGGTGCCGACGGCCCGGGTGCCGCTGACCGCGGCCGCGTGGGCCAGCGACAGCGAGGCGCGGGCGCCCCGGCGGGCGACGGACGCGGTCTCCCCCACCAGTGCCGCCGTGCCGCCGACGAGCCCGACGGTCACGGCGGCCCCGGCCACGACCCCGGCAGCGGCGAGCCCGGCGGCCGCGTCGAGCACGCCGCGGGCCGCACCGATCCGGCGCAGCAGGGCCATCGGCTCTCCCGGAACTCGATCCCCCGGAACGGGGTGGACGGGGACGCTACGCCGGTCGGGGCCCGCGTGCGCCCCGAGGCGTCGCCACCCTCACCACTCGAGCCAGTCGACGGCCTCCCTCGCCACCTCCGGCGGGACGGCGTGCCCCCCGGCGAACTCGCGGTAGGTGACGTGGTGGCCGTCGTCGCGGAGGGCCGGGACGATGCGCCGGCTGGTCCGCTCGACGGGCAGGACCTCGTCGGCGTCGCCGTGCGACACCCACACCGCCGGCTGCCCCACGCGCGACTCCCCGGCGACGGAGCCCGGCGAGAAGGCGACCACGCGGCCGAACAGGTCCCCGTTGGCCAGACCGAGGCCCAGCGCGTACGAGGCGCCGTCGGAGAACCCCGCCACGGCGACGCGCCCCGGGTCCACCGGCACGGTCGCGAACACGCGGGTCAGGGCCTCGTCCAGCAGCGCGGCGTCCTCGCCGTGCCGGCCGGTGACGGCGTCCCAGGTCGACCCGCGGGAGGCCGGCGCGAGGACGAGCAGCCCCCGCTCGTCGGCCAGGCCGCCGAGGACACCGAGGCCGGCCCGGGCGTCGCCGCCGGCGCCGTGCAGGGCGACCACCAGCGGCACCGCGCTGCCCGGGGTGAGTCCGGGCGGCACGTGCAGCAGCGGCGGCCGCTCGACACCCAGGTCCAGCGGTTGCGTCCCGGGCGCCGGGAGCCCGGCGGTCGGTCCCGGCTGCGGACGAGCAGTGAGTCCCGCCGCGTCGCCGTCGCCGCTCCCACCAGGGGCCACGTCCGGTCGCTGCACACCGCAGCCGGCGAGGGCACCCGCCCCGGCGAGCGCCCCTGCGGCGGCCAGCAGGCGCCGGCGCGTCACCACGGGGACCCGGTCCGGGACGTCCACCGTCAGCCGCCGTGCAGGGCAGCCCAGAAGGCCGCCCGGACGCCACCGGCACCCCAGGCGTTGGGCTCGATCAGGGAGCAGAACCACAGGTCCCGCTGCTCCGGCCGGGCCTCGGGCCGCCGGGGGTCGCCGGCCGTGAGCCCGTGGCCGTGGAAGTGCTCGGCGATCTCGGCCACCGCGGCGCCGTGCCGGGCGGCGGTCCGGCGCAGCGCGTCGTTCAGCTCCGCGATCAGGGCGACGGCGTCCGGCCAGGGCGGCAGGCCGAGCCGCACGGCGTCGCCGGTGCCGTCGCTGGGGTCGTAGACGGTGCCGACGACGACCCGGCCGCCGGGGACCAGGACGGCGCTCACCGCGGCCAGCGCCCGGTCGAGGGCCGCCGACACGTGCGCGACGACCGCACGGGCGGCTGCGGTGTGCCCGTAGGCGCCCAGGAGGTCGTTGCCGCCGATCGTCACCGTGACCAGCCCGGGCCGCGACGGGAGCGCCGCGAGCCGGGGCAGCTGCCCGTCCAGGAGGGTGCGGGTGGTCGCGCCGTCGGTCGCCAGGAGCGCGAACGTCGTCCCGGGCGACGTGCTGCGCAGGTCGCGCCCGCGCCACTCCGGGAAGTCGTCGTCCCGGTTGGCGAACAGCAGGCTGGCCCCGCCGCGGCCCGGGCCGCCGGAGTAGTCGTCGATCGAGATGGAGTCACCGAGCGCGACGTACCCCGGGGTGCCGGCCACCCCGCCATCGTCCCCCGGGGCGGTCGGCCGCGCCGGGGTGCGCCGCCGGTGGCCTGCGGCCGTGGACGTCGGCCGAGCGGGTCGTCTGCGCGGACACCGAGCCCGCGCCGGGCCGGTCGATGTGTTCGCCGGCCACGGTCCCGGGCACGGCCAGGACCTCGCCCGCGGCGCCATGGGCTGTGCTGAGCCCTCCTCTGCCAGGGTGTCGGCGTGCACCTGCTCCTGGAGTACACGCTGGCCGACGACTACCTGCAGCGCCGGGAGGCCCTCCGCGCCGACCACCTGGCCCTCGTCCGGGCCGCACACGAGCGCGGCGAGGTGCTGCTGGCCGGCGCCCTGCCCGACCCCTACGACCGCGCGCTGATGGTGTGGACGGCGCCGCGCGAGGTGGTCGAGCGGTTCGCCGCGGCCGACCCGTACGTCGTCCACGGCCTGGTGACGTCGTGGACCGTGCGCCCGTGGAACGTGGTCGTCCCGTAGCGCCCGGGGTGCCGCGACGATCAGCCGGGCAGCAGCCGCCCCAGCACGCCCCGGGCCGTGGCGACCGGGCGGTAGGACTGCACCAGCCAGGCGTTGCAGACGATGTTGGCGCCGGCCAGCGCGGGGACGAGGAACTGCGTCACCCGCTGGCGGCGCTGCCACGTCCGGATCTCCGCCGGGGTGCGGTCGGTGGGCAGGCTGGCGTCGTGGACCTCGACGGTCTCCCCGCGCCGCTGCGCCTCCTCGGCCAGCCGGGCGATCCGGCTGCCGCTGTAGGCGGCGTAGGCGGTCGCGCCCGCGCCGGCCACGGCCAGCCCGGCCTTGACCGCGCCGACCCGGGCGAAGCCCTGCTGCAGGGCCAGCCGGCGGCCGCCGACCTGGGTCAGCCGCAGTCCGGCGAGCAGCGTGGCCGCGATACCGCCGAACTGGGCGGGCTGGAAGCGCTGCCACGCCGACCCGGCCACCCGGATGCGGTCGATGCCCTGGGACAGGTCGGCGCCGGACTTGTTGACGCCGGCGATGCCCATCACCGCCCCGCCGAACCACAGGGCCGAGCCGAGGTCGTGCACCGCCTGGGCCAGCACGTGGTCGTCGCTGTCGCTGCTCATCGGGTCCTCCACCGGTCGGCCGTCCCCGTCTGGGAGGCCGCCCCTACCCCGGGTGGCGCGCGGGTAACGGGACACGCCGGAGGGGGGCGGCCGCGGCGCCGGGACGGCCGCGGCACCCGGGTGCCCGCCCACGCGCGCGGCCGGTGGGGGACGCTGGTGTCCGCGGCCGCGCCCCCGAGGGGGGAGGGCGGCCGGAGGACAGCCGGCGGGACCGACCCGCCGGCGACGAGCAGCAGGAGCACGTGGATGCCGCAGGGCACGGTGAAGTGGTTCAACGCCGAGAAGGGCTTCGGGTTCATCGCCCCCGACGACGGGGGGCGTGACGTCTTCGTCCACTTCTCCGCCATCGCCGACGAGGGCGGGTTCCGCTCCCTCGACGAGGGCCAGCAGGTGGAGTTCGAGGCGAGCGAGGGGCAGCGCGGGCCGCAGGCGGACTCGGTGCGGCCGCTGGGGGGCGCCCCGCGGCGCCCGGACGCCGGGTACGGCCGGGACCGCGACCGCGACCGCGACGGCGGCCGTGGCCGGGAGGGTGGCCGGGACGGCGACCGGGACCGGCGGCCGCCGTCGCGCGGCGGGCGCAGCACCGGGACGGTGACCTGGTTCGACGACGGCAAGGGCTTCGGGTTCATCACGCCCGACGACGGCGGGGCGGACGTGTTCGTGCACTTCTCCGCGATCGCCGACCGCGGCGGCTACCGCAGCCTGGAGGAGGGCCAGCAGGTCGAGTTCGACCTCACCCAGGGGCAGCGCGGCCCGCAGGCCGAGGACGTGCGCCCGGCCGGGCGCGGCGGCGGTGGCGGCGGCCGGGACGCGGGCCCGCGGGGCGGCGGGTACCGCGACGCCGGCCGCGAGCGCAGCGGCGGCGGCCACCGTGACGCCGGCCGGGACGCCGGCCCGCGGGCCGGCGGCGGTCGCCGCCCCTCGGGCGGCGGTCAGGCCAACGGCACGGTGAAGTGGTTCAACGCGGAGAAGGGCTTCGGCTTCATCGAGCCCGACGACGGCGGGCCGGACGTGTTCGTGCACTACTCGGCGATCTCCGACCGGGGCGGCTACCGCAGCCTGGACGAGGGCCAGCGGGTGGAGTTCGAGGCCAGCGAGGGGCAGCGGGGCCCGCAGGCCGACCGGGTCGACCCCGCCTGAGCAGCATCGGCCGCCGGCACCGCCACCCCGCGGTGCCGGCGGCCGGCGCGGGTCACAGCAGCCGGACGTCGGCCTCCACGGCCTCGAACGCCTTGCGGGCGGCGATGAGCACCGGGTCCCAGACAGGGGCGAACGGCGGGGCGTAGGACAGGTCCAGGGAGAGGATCTCGTCGACGCCCATCTCGTTCCAGATGCAGATGGCCAGCGCGTCGACCCGCTTGGCGGCGGCCTCCTTGCCGACGACCTGGGCGCCGAGCAGCCGGCCGCTGCGCCGCTCCGCGATCATCTTCAGCCGGATCGGCTGGGCGCCCGGGAAGTAACCGGCCTTGGTGGTGGAGTCGACGACGGCGGTGACGAACTCGAACCCGGCCGCCTCCGCCTCGGTGGTGGACAGCCCGGTGCGCGCGGCCTCCAGCTCGCAGATGCGGGTGATGGCGGTGCCGATGACGCCGGGGAAGGTCGCGTAGCCGCCGCCGATGTTGATCCCGGCCACCCGGCCCTGCTTGTTGGCGTGCGTGCCGAGGGCGACGACGACCCGCTGCCCGGACAGCCGGTGCACCGACTCGACGCAGTCCCCGGCCGCCCACACGCCCTCGGCCTCGGTGCGCATCCGCACGTCGACGGCGATGCCGCCGGAGGTGCCGAGCGGGATGCCGGCCTCCTGCGCCAGCCGCACGGCCGGCCGGACGCCGAGGCCGAGCACCACCAGGTCCGCGGGCAGCTCCCGGCCGCTGGCGGTGACCACCGCGCAGGCCCGGCCGGAGGCGTCGGTCTCCACCGCCGCGACCGCGTCGGAGAGGACCAGCTCGATGCCCTCCCGGCGGACCGCGTCGGCGATGTGCTCCCCGACGTCGGGGTCGAAGGTGCCGACGGGGGTGGCCGACATGTCGACGACGGTCACGTCCAGCCCGCGCACCCGGCAGGCCTCGGCGATCTCCAGGCCGATGTAGCCGCCGCCGACGACGACCACCCGCTGCACGTCGCCGTCCTCCAGCTCGGCCCGCAGCGCCGCGCCGTCGTCCAGGGTCTGGACGCCGTAGACGCCGGCCGCGTCGACGCCGGGCACCGGCGGGCGCATGGGCACGCTGCCGGTGGCGTACACCAGCTCGTCGAACGGCTCGGTGCCGCTGCCGCCGTCGGTCAGGCCGCGCCAGTGGACGACGCGGCGGTCCAGGTCGATGCCGGTGACCTCGGTGCGCATCCGCACGTCGATGCCGTTGGCGCGGTGCTGCTCCGGCGTCCGGGCGATCAGGTCGGCCTCGGAGTCGACGGCGCCGCTGATCCAGAACGGGATGCCGCACGCGGAGTACGACGTCGCCCGGCCGCGCTCGAACATCACCACGTCGAGGTCCGGCTGCCGCTTCCTCGCCTGCGACGCGGCGCTCCCGCCCGCGGCGTCCCCACCGATCACGACCACGCGTCTGCCCACGTCCCGGGACGGTAGGTCGTCCGGGGCGCGGCCGCTCGCCCGCGGTCCGGAGCCGCCCCGGGGTCTAGCGTCGGTGCATGACCGTGCCACCCACCCCGGGCCCGCCGTCGCCGTCGCCGTCCCCCGTGGACCCCGTGCCGCCGCCGGAGCCGGCCCCCTACCCGGTGCCCGGCCCGGCCGACCCGACCGCCCCGCCGCCGTCCGGCCCCCAGCCGGTCTGATCCGCCGCGCCGCCTGGTGGGGGCACCGTTCCCGGAGTCGATCACGGGCTTGCTGCCGGTCGGGGCGGCGTGTCCGCGCATGTCCCGTGCACCAGGCCCATGATCATCGAGCGGCGGGTCCGCCCCGGCGCGTCGGGCCCGCCGCGCCGCCTGGCAGGGTCGCCCGTGCCGCCCGGCGTCCTGGGCCGGCGGCGGGGAGGACTGCGGGCGGAGGCGGGCGTGGCGGGGTCGACGGGAGCCGACCGGGGGTGGCGCGAGGGGGTGCGCGACGGCACGCCCTACGCCGCGGCGACGTTCGTGCTCGCCGTGTCCTTCGGGGTGGTCGCCGTCGACCTCGGCGTGCCGGCGGTCGCCGCGGTGGTGATGTCGGCGGTGGTCTACTCCGGCTCGGCCCAGTTCGCCGCGGTGGGCATCGCCGCGGCCGGCGGCGGGCTCGCCGCCGCCGTGGGCGCCGCGGCGCTGGTCAGCTCCCGCTTCCTGCCCATGGGGTTCGCGCTGGGGCCCTCGCTGCACGGCAGCCGGCTGCGCCGGGCCGTCGAGGGCCAGGCGACCGTGGACTCCGCGTGGGCGATGGCCGCCCGCGGTGACGGCCGCTTCGACCGCCGGTACCTGTTCGGCCACTCCGGCACCCAGTACGGGGCCTGGGTGCTGGGCACCGCCGTGGGCGTGTTCGTACCCGGCCTGGACAGCCGGGCCCTCGGCCTGGACGCCGTGTTCCCGGTCTTCTTCCTCGCCATCCTGGTCGCCGAGGTGCGCGACCGGCTGCGGTTCGGGGTGGCGCTGGCCGGCGCGGCGATCGCCCTGGCACTGGTGCCGGTGTCCCCGCCGGGACTGCCGGTGCTCGCCGCGACCGCCGCGGCACTGGCCGGGCTGCGGGCCGGCCGGTGAGCACCGCGACCGTGTGGGCGCTGGTGGTGCTGTGCGCGCTGGGCACCGCGCTGATCCGCGGCGTGGGCCCGGCGGCCACCGGCGACCGGGCCCTGCCGGCGCCGGTCGTGCGAGTGGTGGTGCTGCTGTCCGCGGCGCTGCTGGCGGCCCTGGTCGTGACCACCGCCCTGGCCGACGGCGACCGGCTGGCCGTCGGCGCCGACACCGCCGGCGTGGCCGTCGCCGGGCTGCTGCTGTGGCGCCGCGCCCCGGTGCTGCTCGCCGTCCTCGCCGCGGTGGTGGTGACGGCGGGGCTGCGCGCCGCCGGGGTGCCCTGACCGCCCGCTACGGCTCCTCGCGCAGCCGCCGGTAGACCCGGGCGAGGTCGGGCAGCTGGTAGTGGGCGTTGAGCCCGCTGGGGTTGGGCACCACCCAGGTCCGGGCGCCTCCGACCCGCTCGTCCTGGCGGCCGAGCACCGCGCGGGGGCGGCCGAAGCCGGTGCGGTACGCGGTGACGCCGAGGACGGCGAGCACCCGCGGCCGGTAGCGCGCCACCAGCGCGTCGAGGGCGGCGGCGCCCTCGCGCAGCTCCTCGGTGGTGAGCTCGGCGGCGGTGCGGGTCGGGCGGTCGGCCAGGTTGGTCACTCCCAGGCCGTGGGCCAGCAGCTCGAGGTCCTCCTCGGGGGCCAGCCGCCGGGGGGTGAAGCCGGCCAGGTGGATGGCCGGCCAGAACCGGTTGCCCGGCCGGGCGAAGTGGTGGCCGCGGGCGGCCGAGGTCAGCGACGGGTTGATCCCGCAGAACAGCACGTCCAGGTCCGGGGCGATGACGTCGCGCAGCGGCTTGCCCGGCACCCCGGCGAGGGTAGCCACGGCGCCGGCCGGGGCGCGCGGCGCACACTGGCCGGCATGACCGACGGCCCCGACGCGGCCTTCCGCCGCTTCGTCGCCGCCGAGCGCGACACGCTGCTCGCCGAGGCGCTGCGGCTGACCGGCGACCCGGACCGGGCCGAGGACGCCGTCCAGCGCGCGCTGGCCCGCACCCGGCTGCACTGGGGGCGGCGCGGCGCCGACCCCGCGGCCACCGCCGCCGACGCGCTGCCCGCCGCCGCCGACCGCGGCGGGCAGCTGCTGGAGTCCCTCGACGACCGGCCGCCGCCGGTCCGCGGCCCGGCGGCCGGCTGGCGGCTGGACGCCGACGCGGCCGCCACCGACGCCCTCGGCCGGGCCCGGCGGCAGCGCCGGCTGCGCACCGGCGGCCTGGCCGGCGCCGCGCTGGCCACCCTGGTGGCCGCCGTCCTGGTCGTGCCGGAGGCGCCCGGCGGGCCGCCTGCGGCACCGGCCGGCCGGGCGGCGCCGGAGCGGCCGGCCGAGGTGGAGGTGCTCACCGGGCCCACCCGCGGCTCGCTGGCCGGGGACGCGGCGGTCGTCGGGGCCGCCCGCAGCGCCGACTGGGGGCCGCTGACCCCGCCGCCGGTGGCCGAGCGCCAAGTCGTCCTCGCCACCGACACGCCGCACGGCCGGGTGGTCCTGGTGGCCGGCACGGTGGAGGGCGACGTGCGCGGCGTGTGGCTGACCGGCCCGGCCGGCGCCCCGGTCGAGCAGCTGCGCCCGTACGTGCCGCAGACCCTGGGTCCCCACCGGCCGGCGGCGCTGCTGGTCGGCGGGCCCGGGTCGGCGTCCCTCGTCGTGGTCACCGCCCCCGGCGACGAGGTGCAGGTCTCCCCGCGGCTGCAGGTGGGCCCGCGCGGCACGGTGGGCCGCACCTACGACCCGGTCCCCTCCGACGGCGGCCTCGCGGTGACCGCCGTCCCGACCACCGCGGCCGGCACCGGCACCAGCGTCCGGGTGCTGCGCGGCGGCGCGACCGTGTACCGCGCCGCGGTGGCCGCCGCCGACCTCCCCGCCGGCCCCGCCCAGGTGCCCCCGCTGGACCCGCTGGACCCGCTGCGGCCGGCGGCCGTCCGGCCGGCGGACCGGCTGGTGACCGAGGCGCTGACCGCGATCGCCGTCCCGCTCGGCGCGGAGCCCGCCGCGCTGGAGCCGCAGCTGCTGTGGTCCGGGGTCCTGCCGATGCCCGAGGTCCCGGGCAGCGTGGCGGTCGTGGTGGGCCGCAGCCCCGGCGGCGGACTGGTCGTCACCACCCGCGCCGGGCAGCTCGGCTCCGGGGGCGCCGGGCGGACGGTCGGGTGCGGGGTGTCCACGCCGCCGGGGGCGACGGAGGTGGCCGGCCTCGTCGTGGCGCGGGTGTGCGACCTGTCCTCCCCGGAGGCCGAGCCGTCCGCGGAGGGCCGCTGGCTGGTCGTCACCGCGCCGGCGCCGGCCACCGCCGCCGCCGTCCTCGACGCCCGCGGCGGCGTGCTGGCCACCGTGCCGCTGCCCGACGGCGGCGGGGCGGTGCTGCTGCCGCCCGGGGCGCGCGGGGTGCGCACCCTCGACGCGGCCGGCGCGGCGCTGGCCGAGGTGCCGGTGAGCGCCGTCGCCACCGAGCCGTTCGGCGACTACGGCTCCGGCGAGGTGCGCTGACCACCCCCAGGGACTCCCCTCGCCGGTGTGACCGGGGTCACGTTCTGGGCCCGACGTCCCAGCTCAGGAGGACCCATGGACCGGCTCCGCTTCGGCACCTTCCTCGCCCCGTTCCACCCCGCCGGCGAGAACCCCACCCTCGCCCTGCAGCGGGACCTCGAGCTGGTCGAGCACCTGGACCGGCTGGGCTACGACGAGGCCTGGATCGGCGAACACCACTCCGCGGGCACCGAGATCATCGCCTCGCCGGAGATCTTCATCGCCGCCGCCGCCGAGCGGACCCGGCACATCAGGCTGGGCACCGGCGTCACCTCGATCGCCTACCACAACCCGCTGTGGGTGGCCGAGCGCATGGTGCTGCTGGACCACCTGACCCGCGGCCGGGTCATGCTCGGCTGCGGCCCGGGCTCGCTGCCCACCGACTCGATGATGCTGGGCCTGACGCCGACCGACACCCGCGAGCTGCTCGAGGTGGACCTCGACATCATCATGCGGCTGCTGCGCGGTGAGACGGTCACCGAGCAGACCAAGACGCACACCTTGGTCGACGCCCGGCTGCACCTGCGGCCCTACACCCAGCCGCGCTTCGACGTCGCGGTCGCCGCCGTCGCCTCCCCCACCGGCCCGCGGATGGCCGGCCGGCACGGGGTCGGGCTGCTCTCGATCGGCGCGACCCTGTCCAAGGAGGGCTTCGACGCCCTGGCCCAACACTGGAACGTGGTCCAGGAGCGGGCCGAGGCCCACGGGCAGACGGTCTCCCGCCGGGACTGGCGGCTCGTGGGGCTCATGCACATCGCGGAGACCCGGGAGCAGGCCTACGCCGACGTGCAGTACGGCATCGAGGCGTGGTTCCGGTACTTCCAGAAGACGGCCGCCTTCCCGCAGATGGCCGTCGAGGGCGGCGACGCCAAGGAGATGATCGACTTCATCAACGAGGCCGGGATCGGCGCCATCGGCACGGTCGAGGACGCCCGCGCCCAGGTGCAGAAGCTGTGGGACCAGTCCGGCGGCTTCGGCTGCATGCTGCTGCTCGGCCACGAGTGGGCCAACCCGCAGGCGACCCGGCGCTCCTGGGAGCTCATCGCCCAGCACGTCATGCCGCACTTCCAGGGCGGCGAGGTCTCGCACGCCCAGCGGTCGCTGGACGCCAAGGAGCTGGCGATGGGCAAGCGGGAGGACTACGCCGCCGCGCAGCTGCAGGCGGTCGCCACGATGACCGAGCGGTACGAGAAGGAGAAGGCCGGCCGCTGACCCGCGCGGCCCGCGGCGGCGCGGACACCCCGGCGGCTCAGGCCGGCGCCCGCTCCGGGAGCCGGACGACGTCGGCGGTGACCGCGCCGTCCGGGGACAGCCGGCCGGGCGCGGGGCTGTCGTAGACGACCAGCAGCCGCGGGTCCGCCGGCGGACCCACCAGGCCGATGCCCTCGGCGTGGTCGTCGCCCTCGCCGTGGGGGAGGTCGAGCTCCCGGGTGAGCCGCTCGCCGCGGACCACCCGCGGCGGGTCGCCGGCGAGGGCGCCGTGCCACCGGTACAGGTGCACCGGGCCGTCGAGGTCCATGGTGGGGCCGGCCAGCACGAGCAGGTCGTCGCCGTGCGGGCACAGGTCGCGGACGCCCAGGCCGCGCATGCGCAGGACGAACGTGCGGTACGGGCGGCCGTCGGCGAAGCTCCGCAGCCGCAACCGCCCGGGCGCGTCCTCGTCGGGCTCGGGCTGCACCTGCAGGACGACGGCCCAGCCGCGCAGCACCGGGCCGCGCAGCCCCAGGAACACCCGTGGGCCGGCCACGGCGATGCCCTCGACGTCCAGGCCGTTGTCCTTGCCGGGGATGGGCAGGAACGGGGCCAGGAGCTCGTCGTCGGCGAGCAGGTCGCGCAGGTCGGGGCCGGCGGCGCCGAAGACCGCGGCGCCCTCGGCCACCGGCGTGGGCAGCCCGTGCACGTCCTGGACCGGGATGCGGAGCAGGACCTGCCGGTTGGGCTGGCCGCTCACCCTGGCCAGCCGGCGCAGCGCCCGCTCGTCGTCGTGCTTCTCCTTGACCTTGCGGCGGCGCAGGCTGTGCGAGCCCACCGCCCAGAGGAAGGGCCCGTTGCGGGCCAGGCCCTCGATGTCGGCCTCCTCCTCGTCGTCCGCGGAGCCGGGCAGGTCGACCAGGTCGGCGAGCCGGAACGTGGTGTGGCCGCCGAACCCGGCCGGCTCGCGGGGGTCGTCGGCGACCAGGCGCTCGATCGTCGCGGTCTCGTCGCCGGCCACCCAGAGCACCGGGCCGTCGCTGCGGACCGCCGAGAGGTTCGTGTGCGTCCCGGCTGCCCGCGCCGTGTCCCCGAAGTGCAGCTGCACCGTCCGCTCCACCGTCACGGCCGACAGCCTGGCACGGCGGCGCCTCGCGTCCCCCGAGGCGTCCAGGCGACCCGCCGCCCCCTGGAGGCGGTACGCGGAGGCCGGACGCCACGGCGTCCCCCGGTCAGCGGGCGACGGCCGCGATGGTCGTCGCCGCCAGGGAGGCACCGGCCGCCGGGGTGGACGACGGGACGAGGTCCAGCGCGGCGAGCGCCCGGGTGGTGTCGACGAAGTCCCGCACCGGCTGCGCGTCCATGTCGTTGCGCCAGGCGATCGCCACTGCGGACGGCGGCAATCCGTCGACCGGCACGAAGGCCAGACCGGGCCGGTCGTAGAAGCGCTGGGTGGAGGCCTGCGTGAAGGCCACGCCCCGCCGGGACAGGATCGCCTCGAAGCACTCGTCCACGCTCGCCACCTCCGCGCCCAGGCGGACCGTGTGCGGGCCACGGGTGTCGACGGCGAGCCAGAAGTCCCGCCAGTACTCCGGGGCCCGGCGGCCGACGAACGGCTCGTCGACGACGTCCTCCACGGTGACGCGGCCGCGAGCCGCGAGCGGGGAGTCGCTCGAGGTCACCAGCACGCGCGGCTCGACGAAGAGAATCTCCATCGACAACCAGCCCTGCACCACGACGGGCGGACGGACGAACGCCACGTCGACACTGCCCGTGGACAGGCCGACGTAGGGGTCGGCGAAGTCGTGCGAGCGCATCTCCACCTGCACCCGGGGGCAGCGGGCCTGGAACGCCGCGAGGATCTTCGGGGTCAGCTCCGCTGCCGCGTTGGCCTGGAAGCCGACGACCAGGCTGCCCGCCCCGCCGTCGGCGGCCCTGCGCGTCGCGGCGGTCAGGCGCTCGACGCCGGCCAGCAGTCGGTGCGCCTCCTCCAGGAGCACCACGCCCGCCGGGGTCAGCTCGACGTGGCGGCTGGTGCGCGCCAGCAGCCGCGCGCCGAGAGTGTGCTCGAGCTTGCGGATCTGCACGCTCAGCGAGGGCTGGCTGATGTGCAGGCGTGTGGCCGCTCGGCCGAAGTGGAGCTCCTCCGCGACCGCGACGAAGTAGCGCAGGACGCGGATCTCGGGCGCGTCCGTCACCCGGCCAGCCTAGGAGTGGTGGTCGCCGTCACACCAATAGTCGACGGCTATCGACGGGGAGCCGACAGGTATTGGACGCCTCCGCACCGCACGGCTGTCATGGCGGTCGTCACACCCTGCTCGGAGAGGAGTACGACGATGACCGCAGCGACCCGAGCGCCATCGGCTCAGGCGTGGGCCGAGGCCTTCGCCGAGGCCAGCAACACCGACCCCGAGATCGAGGCCCACGGCAAGTACTTCACCTGCTCGTGGCTGCTCGACGCCGACGAGCGCAGTTACGTGGTGCAGGTGCAGTCCGGACGGGTCACCCACGTCACGGTGGACTCCGGTCCGCTCGACGTGCCCTACGACTTCGCCATCCGGGCCGGCGTGGAGACGTGGCGCGGTTTCGGTGAGCCTATGCCCGCGCCGATGTTCCACGGCATCTGGGCGGCCAGCTTCCGGCGGGACATGCGCCTGGAGGGTCAGGTGCTCGTCCTCATGCAGAACCTGCGCTGCATCACCCGCCAGATCGAACTGTTGCGCGTCGTCGGCACCCCCGTCTGAGGAGGACGAACAGCCATGAGCAGGATCTCCCCGGTCACCGGTCACTACGTGACGCTCGAGGTCGACGGCCTGGAGTACAAGGTCTTCTACCTGGAGAACGGCAGCGGACAGCCCCTGGTGTGCCAGCACACCGCCGGCTGCCACAACCACCAGTGGCGCGGCCTGCTGGAGGACGACGAGATCACCGCGAAGCACCGGGTCATCGCCTACGACCTGCCGCGGCACGGCAAGTCCGACCCGCCGGAGAACACCGAGTGGTGGAAGGAGGAGTACCAGCTCACCGCCGACCACTACGTCAACTTCATCGTCGCCCTCTGCGATGCCCTGGAGCTCGAGGACCCGATCTTCATGGGTTCCTCCTTCGGCGGGAACGTCGCACTGCAGCTTGCCCTGCGCCGTCCCGATCGGTTCGCCGGCGTCCTGTCGGTGGAGGGCGCCGACTACTCCCCCGGCTTCTACCTCGACTGGTGGCAGCACCCGCACGCGAACGCCGCGCAGGTGTGCGCGAGCGGGGTGTGGGACCTGATGGCGCCCCAGTCCCCCGAGGCCGACCGCTGGAAGACGTGGTTCTACTACTCGCAGGGCTCAGAGGCCTTCAAGGGTGACCTGTACTTCTACTCGGTCGACCACGACCTTCGGGGACGGCTCGGGGAGATCGACGGCGATCGGTGTCCGGTGGTGATGCTGACCGGGGAGTACGACTACCTCACCACGCCCGAGGACAGCGCCCGCACCGCCGGTGAGATCAAGAACGGCACGTTCATCGCCATGCCCGAGATCGGGCACTTCCCGATGAGCGAGAACCACGCCACCTTCCGCCGCTACCTCCTCCAGGCGCTCGAGACGCTGCAGAACGCCAAGGCGGCGACGTCCGGCTGACCCTTCCGCCGATCCGGTGGGCCGGCACCCGCCGTCCCACCGGATCGGCACCGGCGCTCGGGGCGCCGGCTGGCAGCCGCCTCGCTCCCAGCCGGCGTCCAGCCGTCTCGCAGGGTCCGTCGGGGCGCGCGCCTCATCGTGGGGGCATGGACGCCGATGCCCGCCGACCCCTGGACGCCGCCCTGCTGCTCGCCGCGCTCGCGGTGGCGTGGCTGACCCTCACGCCGGCGGGCGGCTCGGGCTGGGAGTGGGGCGCGCCGCTGACCGAGCTGCGCTGGTACGCCACCGGGCTGGACTCCGAGGCGACGCGCCTGCAGTTGCTGGGCAACCTGCTGCTGCTCGTGCCGCTGTCCGTCCTCGCCGTCCTGCGGTGGCCGGCGCTCGGCACCCCCGGGCGCCTGCTCCCGCTCGCCCTCGCCGCCGGGGCCGGCATCGAGTTGCTGCAGTGGGCGCTGCCGCTGGGGCGGGTGGTCTCCCCGGTGGATGCCGCCCTCAACGCGACCGGCGCGGTGGTCACCGCGGCGGTCGTCGCCCTGGTTGCCGGGCCGGGTCGGCGGCGGGTGGCCCGGCTGGGCGGGTGCTGAGGACGCCGGACGGCTGCGTCGGACGGCCCCCGCTCACAGCAGGTCGCGGCGACCCATCTCCTCCTCCACCAGCTCGCGGTTGCGCCGCCAGAGCCGCCTCCCCCTGGCCGAGCGCCCCATCCCCGGGGCATCTGCGCGCGCTTCCCACTCCCGAGCCTGCGTGAGTCGGGCCCGGAGCTCCTCCTCGGACAGGGCCTGCACCTCCCTCGCCGTCCAGTCCACGTGCGGCCGCTTGGTCATGCCGGCATGATCGCGCCGTGTCGCACGCCGGTCTCTACCACGGACCTTCGAGAGAGCCCTGCGGCGCCGTGCGGCAGTCCGCAGCCTTGACCGCGTTCCCGCGGAGACGGCGCGACGTCCGAGTGGTGTCACCGCCCAGCGGCCCTGCGGACACGAGGCGGTCCGGCTTCCGTCCTCGGTGCGACAGCTCCCCCTCCCGGCGGGGACAGCCGCCGGGGGACGGCACCGGTCAGGGCTGACGTCCCGGACATGCGCCACGACCTGTCCGGCGAGCAGTGGCGGTCCGTCGACGAAGGCCGCCTGACCGGGCCGGACGGCGTCATCTACAGCCGGCGCAGCACGCGCACGAAGCGCCGGGACGCCGCCGCGCTGGTGGCATCGGGGTGTCCCGTGGTCACGTACTGGCCGGGTGGCCTGCCGGCGAAGACGGAGCTCGTCTGGCACGACGCCGAGGACGCACGGGTCGCCTGGACCGATGCGGCCGGGCTGGTCAGCAGCGAGGGTCCCCGTCCGCCCCGGCGAGGACCGGTGGTCACCGCCGGCCGCTGGGAATCACCCGACGGCGAGGTCCTGCTGGTGCTCAGCTGGCACCACTGACCGGCGCGTCAGCCCTCGGACCGGCCCGGCCCGGCCCGAGGGTGAGCCCGGGACCACCACGCACCGGCGACTGCCCAGCGGCATGTCGGGACGACCCTCAGCGCGTGCTGACCGCGCGTGCCCGCTCTCGAGGGCGCCCTTCGAGTCGTCACGCCCCGCGCCGGCGACGGACGGCGTTCGTCGCCGCGCGCACGCCCACCCCGGCGGCCGCGGCCACCGTGGTGCCCAGGGCCGGCCCGACGGCCAGCATCACCGCGCCCACGGCGAACAACCCGCTGTCGTCCCGGGACGCGGCATCGACGGTCCACACCAGCCAGAACCCGGACCCGACGCCGGCCGCACCGGGCACCGGGTGCCACCGTGCGGCCAGCACGGCGGTCACCGCCCCCACGGTCAGCGCGCAGCCGAGCACCTGCAGTGTCACGTACGGCGTCTGGACCGTGCCGGTGACCACGTCGTACGAGGCCGTGCGATCCCACCCCAGCCACGCACCCCACGTCACCGCACCGAGGAGGACGCCGGCCGCGAACACCGGGCGGCGCGGACGACGATGCCCGGGAACGGTTCCGCCGTGGACCGCGGCGACCCGCCGCGCACGCACGGCCCGGAGCACCGCGACGTGGACGGCCAGGTTGACGAGCAGCGGCACGGTGACGACCAGCGCCTCGCCCACCGGACCGGACGGGACGACCGGGAAGCCGACGACCAGCCACCACGGCATGCCCAGCAGCAACCGGGCCGTGGAGACCACGGCGAACACGGCCGCCGGGGTGCCGGGTCCCAGCAGCGGCGTGACGACCGCGACCACGAACACGACGGCCGCGTGGGCGACCAGGCCGCTGACCACCACCGCCGACGGGGGCACGGCCGGCGTCCCTGGCTCCACCCGGTGATCATGGAGGCCGCACAGCGCGGGGCACCATCCCCCGGGGGTGTCGAGCCT
Organism: Geodermatophilus pulveris; assembly: GCF_900188375.1. Lineage (GTDB taxonomy): Bacteria > Actinomycetota > Actinomycetes > Mycobacteriales > Geodermatophilaceae > Geodermatophilus > Geodermatophilus pulveris. The sequence goes on from NZ_FZOO01000002.1 coordinate 394,266, forward strand.
CGTCAGCGCCAGCGGTACTCCAGCTCCGGGCGGCCGGTGCCGCCGTAGCGGGGGGCCCGGTCGACCAGTCCCGTGTCGGCGAGGTACTCAGGTAGCGGCGGGCGGTGATCCGCGGAGCGCCGGTCGGCGCGGCAGGGACGCCGTGGCCGAACGCCCGGTGACCTCGATCTGGAGGTGCTGCCGTGGAACTCGGCGACCGACGGGCCGACACCGCATGATCGGGGCCAGCCGTCGCCCGGTGACTTGCAGTCCTCCATCGCGGGTGGGATCGAGCGTCACCGAGTGCGGGCGGAGCTCGTCACTCGGCAAGCCCGAGAGACACCAGAAGTGCGCGGTTGAGCCGAACGATGTCCGAATCGGCGAGTCGGCCGACATGACTGCGCACATTGGCGCGCGGCATCGTCACGATCTTGTCGACCATGATGTGGCTCGCTTGCTCGATCCCGGTGGCAGCCGTCGGTTCTACCGCGAGCCGGATCAATGGCGCCTCGACCAGATCGGTGGTCAGCGGACAGACCGTGACGGAGGCGCTTGCATCGAACCGGTCGTCCTGGACGATGACGACGGGCCTCGGCTTGCCGCTGTAGGCGCCACGCGCAGCTGCGATGCAGATGTCGCCTCGCCTCACTCGGCGGGCTCCGCCTCGTCGTCCCAATCGACGGAGATGGCGTCGACGAAGGCCTGGTCGTCAGCTTCGTGCTCGCTGACCGCGATGACAGCCGACTGACGGTGGGCTTCCGCGACGAACTCCGGAGCTCGCACGTCCGGCACCCAGATCTGGACAGGCCTGAGGCCCTGCTCGCGCAAGCGCTGTCGGTGTTCACGTACCCGATCCCGCGTACTCGCCATGGGACGATGTTACATGTAACGACACGGGGCGGCAATGGCCTGGCATTGGCCTGCCCCACTGGACATCGGCGTGGGCAACCGGCCGGGCGCTCGCGCACGTCTCCACGGGAACGCGTCAGCGCCAGCGGTACTCCAGCTCCGGGCGGCCGGTGCCGCCGTAGCGGGGGGCCCGGTCGACCAGGCCGGTGTCGGCGAGGTACTCCAGGTAACGGCGGGCGGTGATCCGCGAGGCGCCGATCAGCTCGGCGGTCTCCGCGGCCGACAGCGCCGCACCGGCGGCCCGGACGGCGGCGACGACGGCGTCCAGGGTCTCCCGGCCCATCCCCTTGGGCAGCGGCGCCGGCCGGCCGGCGCGCACCGCGCCGAGCACCCGGTCGACGTCGTCCTGCCCGGCCGCGTCACCGCCTCCCTGCAGCCTCGACCGGTACTCGGCGTAGGCGGCCAGCCGGTCGCGCAGCGCGGGGTAGGTGAACGGCTTGAGCAGGTAGCCGACGACGCCGTGCGCGGCGGCCGCCCGCACGACGGCGAGCTCCCGGGCGGAGGTGACGGCGAGGACGTCGACCTGCGCGCCGGCGCCGCGGATGCGGCGGCACAGGTCGATGCCGTGCGCGTCGGGCAGGTTCATGTCCAGCAGCACCAGGTCGACCGGCACTCGCGCCAGTGCGTCGAGGGCGGCCGCGCCGGTGCCGGCGACCGCCGCGGTGGCGAAGCCGGGCGTGCGGTCGACGTAGGCGCGGTGCGCCTCGGCGGCGAGCGGCTCGTCCTCGACCACCAGCACGCGGATCACCGCGCCGTCCCCACCGGCGAGAGGACGGGCAGGGTGACGGTGAACAGCGCGCCGGGGCCGGGCCGGACGGTCAGCGTGCCGCCGAGCCGCGCCACGGTCTGCGCGACCAGCGCCAGGCCCAGGCCACGGCCGAGCCCGGACGGCGCGCCGGTGGTGTCCTTGGTGCTCCAGCCGCGCTCGAACAGGTGCGGCAGGTCCGCCTCCCGCACGCCCGGGCCGGTGTCCTCGACGCGGATCTCCAGCCGCCCGCCGCAGACCTCCGCGGCGACCTGCACCTCCCGCGGCGGGTCCCCCGCCAGGGCGGCGTCGATCGCGTTGTCCAGCAGGTTGCCCACGACGGTGACCAGGTCGCCGCCGGGGATGCCGGTCTCCCCCACCGCGGTCGCCGGGTCCACCTCCAGCAGCACGCCACGCTCGTGCGCGGTCGCGGCCTTGCCCAGCAGCAGCGCGGCCAGCACCGGGTCGCCGACGGCGTCCACCACCCGGTCGGTGAGCCGCTGGGCCGAGGCAAGCTGGGCGGTCGCGAAGTCGACCGCCTCCCGGGTGCGGCCCAGCTCCACCAGGGAGACCGTGGTGTGCAGCCGGTTGGCCGCCTCGTGCGCCTGGGCGCGCAGCGACTCGGCGAACGCCCGGATGCCGTCCAGCTCGCCGGTCAGGGCCTGCAGCTCGGTGTGGTCGCGCAGGGTGACCACCGCGCCCGCCGCCCGGCCCCCCGGCCGCGGCGGTGCCTGGTTGACCACCACCACCCGGGTGCCGGTCACGTGCACCTCGTCGACGGCGGTGCGCTGCTGGCCGAGGACCGCGGTCAGCCCCGCCGGCAGGCCCAGCTCGGCGACGTGCCGGCCGGTGGGGTCGCCGGGGAGCCCGAGCAGCCGCCGCGCCTCGTCGTTGACCAGCTGCACCCGGCCCTCGTCGTCCACCAGGAGCACGCCCTCGCGGACGGCGCGCAGCACGGCGTGGTGGTAGTCGACCATCCGCGCCAGCTGCTCCGGGGACAGCCCGTGGGTCTGCCGCCGCAGCCGCCGGGACAGCGCCACGCTGCCCAGCGCGCCGACGGCGAGGGTCACCGCGCCGGTGCCGGCGATCCCGGGGACGGCGGCGGCGAGGTCCTCCCCGATCTCCTCGACGGTGACCCCGGCGGAGACCAGCGCGACGACGTCCCCGTCGCCGTCCAGCACCGGGCCGGTCGCCCGCACCGAGGGGCCCAGCGTGCCGGTGTAGGTCTCGGTGAAGGTGTCCCCGGCCAGCGCCGGCTCCACCGTGCCGATGTAGGGCCGGCCGATCTGCGCCGGGTCGGGGTGGGTGAAGCGGGTGCGGTCGGTCGCCAGCACGGTGATGAACGACGTGCCGGTGTCGGCACGCACCGCTTCCACGTAGGGCTGCAGCACCGCGGTCGGGTCGGGGCCGGTCACCGCCTGCACCACCAGCGGGGAGTCGGCGATCGACTCGACGATCGCCGTGGTCTCCTCCTCCGCCGCGGCCCGGACCGCCGCGCGGGCGTCGCGGTAGGCGATGGCGGTCGCGGTCAGCACGACGGCGACCACGACGAGGGCCTGCAGGAGCAGCAGCCGCCGGGCCAGGCTCGCCTCGCCCCGGCGCTCGGGGAGCTCGGGCGCGGGCACGCCGCGAGTGTGCCGCGTCCGTGTACGCAATGAACGAATGCGTGACCGCGGTCACCCCCCACCCGCACCGTGGACGTGCCGGCCCGGGACGGGCGGCGCCCCTCCCCCTCGGACTCCCCCAGGAGCAGTCATGACCTCAGGCACGGTCGCCGAACAGCCGCCGCCCGCGACGCGGCGGGACCGCACGCACTGGCTCTACATCGCGGTCATCGCCGCGGTGCTCGGCGGCATCACGGTGGGCTTCGCCGCCCCCGAGTTCGCCGTCTCGCTCAAGTGGCTCGGCACCGCGTTCGTCGCGCTGATCAAGATGCTGATCGCGCCGGTCATCTTCTGCACCATCGTGCTCGGCATCGGCGCCATCCGGCAGGCGGCCAAGGTCGGCCGGATCGGCGGCCTGGCGATGGGCTACTTCCTGCTCATGTCCACCGTCGCCCTGGCGATCGGCCTGGTCGTGGGCAACGTGCTCAGCCCGGGTGAGGGGCTGCAGCTGTCCGAGGAGCTGCGCGGCGAGGGCGCCGAGCTGGCCGGCACGGCCGAGGAGTCCGGGGGGACGACGGACTTCCTGCTCGGCCTCATCCCGACCACCCTGGTCTCCGCGCTGACCGAGGGCTCGGTGCTGCAGGCGTTGCTGGTCGCGCTGCTCACCGGCTTCGCCATCCAGGCCATGGGCCGCGGCGGCGAGCCGATCCTGCGCGGCATCGGGCACTTCCAGAAGCTGGTCTTCCGCATCCTGGCGATGGTCATGTGGGTCGCCCCGATCGGCGCCTTCGGGGCGATCGCCGCGGTCGTCGGCGAGACCGGCGTCGACGCCCTGACCAGCCTCGCGGTGATCATGCTGGGCTTCTACGCCACCTGCGCGGTGTTCGTCCTGGTGGTCCTCGGCCTGCTCCTGCGCCTGGTCGCCGGGGTCAACGTGCTCTCGCTGCTGAAGTACCTGGGCCGGGAGTTCCTGCTGATCGTCTCCACCTCGTCGTCGGAGACCGCGCTGCCCCGCCTGATCGCCAAGATGGAGCACGCCGGGGTCAGCCAGCCGGTCGCCGGGATCGTCGTCCCGACCGGGTACTCCTTCAACCTCGACGGCACCGCCATCTACCTGACGATGGCCTCGCTGTTCATCGCCGAGGCGCTGGGCGACCCGCTGAGCGTCGGCGAGCAGATCGGGCTGCTGGCCTTCATGATCATCGCCTCGAAGGGCGCGGCCGGGGTCACCGGCGCCGGCCTGGCCACGCTGGCCGGCGGGCTGTCGGCGCACCGCCCGGACCTGCTCGACGGCGTCGGCCTGATCGTCGGCATCGACCGGTTCATGTCCGAGGCGCGCGCGGTGACCAACTTCGCGGGCAACGCCGTCGCCACCGTGCTCATCGCCACCTGGACCAAGGAGCTGGACCGCGGGCAGCTGACCGCGGCGCTGTCCGGCGACAGCCCGTTCGACGAGACCACGATGCTCGACGACGGCCACGGCAGCCCCGCCGACGCCGAGCCGCCGTCCTCGGCGACGAACGCCGGTCCCGGCCAGCGGGACGCCGAGGCCGAGCAGCGCCGGCTGGCGGAGGCCGCGCTGCGCTGACCCGCCCCCTGTCGGCCACGGCCGCACACCCCCACGGGGGGTGTGCGGCCGTGGCGCGTCCGGGCCTCAGTGGTGGACGGCGTGCCAGTGCCGGTCGTCGTGGTCGTCGGCCTCCCGCTCGGCGGCCGCCTCCCGGCGGGTGCGGCGCAGGTCGACGACGGCCAGCGCGAGCGCGCCGGCGATGCCCACCAGCGCGACGCCCAGCCCGGCCGCCGCGGCGAGCGGGTAGTCCTGCCCGGTCGCGGCGAGGACGACGTAGAACAGGCCCGGCAGCGCGGCGGTGCCGATGGTGGCCCCGAAGCGCTGCGCGGTCTGCAGCCCGCCGCCGGCCGCCCCGGCCATCCGGACCGGGATGTCCCGCAGCGTCATGGTGATGTTCGGCGAGATGACGAACCCGCCGCCCAGCCCGCCCACCAGCAGCGCCGGCGCCACGGCCCACGGGACGGCGTCCTGCGGTACGAGCAGCAGGACGGCGACCGTCGCGCCCAGGCCGGCCAGCACGCCGAGCAGGCCCAGGACGGTGAGCAGCCGCCCGACGCGCTCCACCAGCCGCCCGGCCACCACCGCGGCGACGGCCGAGCCGAGGGCGAACGGGGTCACGGCCAGCCCGCTCTCCAGCGGGGTGAGCCCCAGGCCGGTCTGGAAGAACAGCGCGAAGACCAGCCAGATGCCGCTGAAGCCGACGAAGTAGACGGTGCCCAGCGCCGCGCCCAGGCCGTAGCCGCGGGTCCGGGTCACCAGCCGGGGGTCGAACACCGGGTCGCGGCCGCGGCGCACCTCCCACCACTCCCAGGCGACGAAGGCGGCCAGCACCAGCGCGCCGGCCGGGAACAGCCACCACAGCCGGGTCAGCCCGCCGGACTCCGCCTGCACCAGCGGCAGCAGCAGGGCCAGCGAGCCGGCGCCCAGCAGCAGCACCCCGCCGCCGTCGATGCCCCCGCGCCGGCCGGAGCCGCTGCGCGGCAGCAGCCGCCAGGCGAGCACGAACGCGACCACGCCGATCGGCACGTTGACCCAGAAGATCCACCGCCAGTCGGCCACCTGCAGCAGCAGCCCGCCGAGGACCGGGCCCACCGCGGTGGAGATCCCGACCACCGCGCCGAACGCGCCGAAGGCCCGGCCGCGCTCGCCGCCGCGGAACAGCTGCTGGATCAGCCCGGAGTTCTGCGGGGCGAGCACGCCGGCGGCCAGCCCCTGGGCCAGCCGGGCGGTGATGAGCAGGCCCACCGACGGCGCCGCCCCGGCGGCCGCGCTGAACAGCACGAACGCGGCCATCCCGATGAGGAACATCCGGCGCCGGCCGAGCGCGTCACCGAGCCGGCCGGCGGGGACCAGCATGAGCGCGAAGGTGAGCGCGTAGCCGGAGACCACCCACTGCACCGCGGCCGGCGAGGCGCCCAGGTCGCGCTGCAGCGTGGGCAGGGCGACCGACACGATGCTGACGTCGAGCAGGCTCATGAAGCCGGCGACGAGGGTGACCCCCAGGGCGTGCCAGCGCCGCGGGTCCGGCTGGTCGCCCTCCTCCCCGGCGGTCCGGTCGACGTCGGGCCGGGCCGTCACGGGCGCCTCCGGGGTGCTCGGGCCAGGCGCCGGGGTGCGCGTCGCCGTCCGCAGCGATCCTCCGCCGTGCCGGGCGGGGCTGCAGGGCGACCGGCGCGCCGCGCGGCGACGTCCTCAGGCCGGCGGCAGGGCCGGCTCGGTCAGCGGGAGACGCACCTGGAAGCGGGTGTCCCCCGGCTCGGACTGCACCCGCAGGTCGCCGCCGTGCCGGGTGACCACGACGCGGTAGGAGACGTCCAGCCCCAGGCCGGTGCCCTGGCCGACCGGCTTGGTGGTGAAGAACGGCTCGAAGACCCGCTGCCGCAGCTCCGGGGGGATGCCCGGGCCGGTGTCGGCCACCTCCACCAGCACCCGGTCGCCGTCCCTGGCGGTGCGCAGGGTGAGCGTGCCGGTGCCGGCCATGGCGTCGAGGGCGTTGACGATCAGGTTGGTCCACACCTGGTTGAGCTCGCCGGGGTAGCCGGGCACCGGCGGCAGCGTCCGGTCGTAGTCCTTGACCACGCACACCCCGGGCGGGGTCTTGGCGCCGAGCATGACCAGCGTGGCGTCCAGGCCGGCGTGCAGGTCGGTGGGCTGGTGCGGGGCCCGGTCGAGCTGGGAGTACTGCCGGGCGGCGTCGACCAGGCCGGAGATGCGGCCGGTGCTGTCGGCGATCTCGGCCAGCAGCGACTCGGTCTCCACGGCGTACGCCAGCCAGCGCAGCGCGGGCTCCAGCGCGGCCGGCTCCACGGCGTCCTCGACCCGGTCCAGGTCCTCGGGCGCCAGGCCCGCCGCGACGAAGATCCCGGCCAGGTCCCACGCGCCACCGACGTCCCGCTCGTCGAGCCAGTCGCCGAGGGCGTCCTCGCGGTCGCCGCGCTCCAGCGCCGACGGCTCCGGGGTCGTGCCCACGCGCGCGACCAGCTCCTCCTGCAGCCCGGTGAGCGCCCGCAGCACCGCGCCGTCGAGCCGGCCCTCGGACAGCAGGGCCAGCTTGTGCCGCATCCCGGCGAACCGCTCACGCAGCGCCGAGGCGGCCCGCGTCGCGGCGGCGGCGGGGTTGTTCAGCTCGTGGGTGAGGCCGGCGGTCAGCTTGCCCAGGGCCAGCAGCCGCTCCCGCTGACCCACCAGCTCCGCGGCGTTGCGCTGCCCGACGAACATGCCCTCCAGCAGGTGCACCGCCATCGGGTACCACCGGCGGAAGGTCGCGGCGAACTCGCCGGCGGGCAGCTGCAGGAACCGGCAGTCGGTCACCGCGTGCACCGACGCCGGGTACTTCTGGTCGATCCGGTCGCCGACGTAGAACTGCACCGCGCCGGAGTACACGCCGCGGTGCGACGACCGGGTGATCTCCACCTCGCTGCCGCCCACCAGCCGGGTCATCCGCAGCGTCCCGTCGAGCAGCACCGAGAAGCACCGGGCCGGCTCCCCCTCGACCGACACCGCCGCCCCGGCGGGGTGGGAGACCACGTCGCCGTGCTCGGCGACCCAGGCCAGCTGGTCGTCGTCGAGGTCGGCGAAGAGGAACAGCTCACGCAGCTCGGCCGCGGTCAGCCGCTCGGTCGCCGTCGTCACCGCTCCTCCAGGTACCGGTGCACGAGCGTGACGGCCATGGCCCCCTCGCCGACGGCCGAGGCGACCCGCTTCACGGAGTCCGCGCGCACGTCGCCGGCCACGAAGACGCCGGGCACGCTGGTCTCCAGCAGGTACGGGTCGCGGTCCAGCGGCCAGCCGGGCGGGCGGCGGCCGTCGCGCACCAGCGCCGGACCGGTGGGGATGAACCCGCGCTCGTCCCGGACGACGGCGCCGTCCAGCCAGCCGGTGCGCGGGGCACCGCCGATGAAGACGAACAGGTGGCTGGCCGGCAGCGTCTCCAGCTCCCCGGTCTGCGCGTCCTGCACGGTGATCGCCTCCAGGTGCCCGTCGCCCTGCACGCCGGCCAGGGTGGTGCAGGTGCGCACGCTGATCGACGGGATCTGCGCGATCTGCTCGATGAGGTAGTGCGACATCGACGCCTCCAGCGACGGGCCGCGCACCAGCAGGCACACCGAGCGGGCGTGGCGGGAGAAGAACACGGCCGCCTGGCCGGCGGAGTTGGCGCCGCCGACGACGTACACGTCCCGGCCGGCGCACTCGGCGGCCTCGGTGGTCGCCGAGCCGTAGTAGACGCCGCGCCCGGTCAGGTCGTCGCAGCCGGGCACGCCCAGGCTGCGGTAGGAGACACCGGTGGCCAGGACGACCGCGCCGGCGGCGACCGTGCGCCCGTCGTCCAGGCGCAGCACCCGCTTGGGCCCGTGCACCTCCAGGGCGACCACGTCGCGGGTGAGCAGCAGCTCGGTGCCGAACTTGACCGCCTGCCGGCGCGCCCGCTCGGCCAGGTCCGCGCCGGAGACGCCGCCGGGGAAGCCCAGGTAGTTCTCGATCCGGCTGCTCTGCCCGGCCTGCCCGCCGGTGGCCTCCCGCTCCACCAGCACCGTGCGCAGCCCCTCGGAGGTGCCGTACACCGCCGCGCCCAGCCCGGCCGGCCCGCCGCCGACGACGACCAGGTCGTAGAACTCCTCCTGCGGGTCGACCGTGAGCCCGACGGCCGCGGCGAGCTCCGCCTCCCCCGGGTGCCTGAGCACCTGGCCGTCGGCGGTGACGACCACCGGCACGTCGTCCGGCCCCGCGCCGGCGGCGGCGAGGACCCGCTGCCCCTCCGGGTCCTCGACGCTGTACCACCGGTGGGGGACGGCGTTGCGGGTCAGCAGGGTGCGCGCCCCGAAGGACGGCCCCGACCAGCGGTGGCCGACGAGCTTGACGCCCACCACCTCCGGGTCCGGGGTCGCGTGCCAGGCGCTGAGCATCTCGTCGATCTTCGGGTAGAGCTTGTCCTCCGGTGGGTCCCACGGCTTGAGCAGGTAGGCGTCCACGTCGACGTCGTTGATGGCGGCGATGGCGGCGTCGGTGTCGGCGTAGGCGGTGAGCAGCGCGCGGCGGGCCCGCGGCACGATGTCCATCGCCTGCTCGAGGAACTCCACGCCGGTCATGTCCGGCATCCGGTGGTCCGCCAGCAGCACCGCCACCGGGTCGCCGCGGAGCTTCAGCTCGCGCAGCGCCTCGAGCGCCTCGGGGCCGGAGCCGGCGCGCAGCACGCGGTACTCCTCGCCGTACTCCCGGCGCAGGTCACGGGCGACGGCTCGGGAGACCGCCGGGTCGTCGTCGACGGTGAGCAGCACGGGTCGGGCCATCGCGGCCTCCTGGCCGGCCCCACCGGGCAGACCGGTCGGTGTGCGGGGAGCACGGCGTGCTCGCCGGCCGCCGCCCACGGTAACCCCCGGCCGCCACCCGGTCGACGGCCCCGACGGTGGCCCGGCGGCTGCTCAGCGGCGGCGGACCGGCTCCGGGAACGTCGCCCGCACCGCGGCCATGTCCAGCTGCCGGACCGTGGCGATGAGCAGCTCCACGGAGTCCGCGGGCAGCCAGCCCGGCTCGGCGAACACCGGCACGCCGTCGCGGAAGACCATGAGGCTCGGCGCCCGCTGCACGCCCACGGCCTCGGCCAGCTCCGGCTCGGCGCGGACGTCGACGCGGGCGAAGCGCAGGTCGGGGTGCCGCCGGGCCGCGTCGTCGAAGACCGCGGCGAACGCGCGGCTGGAGCCGGAGGCCTCGTCGCGGAAGTCGACCAGCACGATGCCGGCGGCCGCCGTCACCGCCGCGAAGTCCCGTCCGGAGAGCTCCTCGGTGCCCATGCCGCCTCCCGTCCGCCGGTCACCGAGTGTCCCCCGCCCGGCCCGGGACGGCTTCCCGGACGGCGTGCCCGCCCCTACCGTGGACACCCCGGACCGGAGGAGACCGCCGTGGACGTCCGCACCGCGATCGACCCCACGGTCCCGCCCAGCGGGACCGGCTGCGTGGAGTGCGAGGCCACCGGCGGGTGGTGGTTCCACCTGCGCCGGTGCGCCCGGTGCGGGCACGTCGGCTGCTGCGACTCCTCCCCCTCACGGCACGCGCGCCAGCACGCGGCCGAGACCGGGCACCCGGTCATCCGCAGCTACGAGCCGGGCGAGACCTGGTTCTGGGACTTCACCCGCGAGGAGCCGCTGCAGGGCCCGGACCTGGCCCCGCCGGAGCACCGGCCCCGGGACCAGGCCGCACCCGGCCCGCGCGGCCGGGTGCCCGCCGACTGGCTGGACCAGCTGCACTGAGGGGTGGCCTCAGCGGGCGGTGAGGTGGGCGACGACGAGGTCGCCGAGCAGCCGGCGCTGGTGGTCGCGCCGCTCGCCGTCGAGCATGTCCCGGCCGAACAGCACCCGCCAGGTGTGCCGGTTCGCCGTCCGGAAGACGCAGTAGGAGCTGATCACCTGGTGCACGTCGAGCGCGTCGACGTCCTCCCGGAACACCCCGGCGTCCCGGCCGCGCTCCAGGATCCGGCCGAGCACGTCCAGGGCGGGGTTGGCCATGCCGGACAGCGCCTCGGACCCGGCGATGTGCTCGGCGCGGTGGATGTTCTCGATGCTGACCAGCCGGATGAACTCCGGGTGCGCCTCGTGGTGGTCGAAGGTGAGCCCGGCGAGCTCGCGGACGGCCTGCACCGGGTCGCGGTGCTCGACGTCGAGCTGCCGCTCGAGGCTGCGGATCCGGCTGTAGGCCCGCTCCAGGACCGCGACGTAGAGCTGCTGCTTGCCGCCGAAGTAGTAGTAGATCATCCGCTTGGTGGTGCTGGTCTTGGCGGCGATCTCGTCGACGCGGGCCCCGGCGTAGCCCCGGTCGGCGAACTCGCTGGTGGCCACGTCGAGGATCTCGGCGCGGGTGCGCTCGGCGTCGCGCGACCGCGGCGGGGCGGGGACGCGGCCGGCCGGCCCGTCGTCGTCGGGCAGCGGCTGGGCGGCGGACGGCGGCACGGCGGAGGTCCTCCCGGTGCGGACGTGGGGCCTGCGAGCGTAGGTGGCCGGGCCGACACGGCGTCGGCCCGGCCACCTACGGCCCCTGCCGGAGCAGGGGTCCTGCCTCACACGGAGGCGCGGATGCGCTCGTACTCCTCGCGCGGCACCACCGGGGCGTCGTCGCGGCCCAGGTCGTTCATGTGCACCCGGTGGGTCTCCCGGGCCGACCAGGCGGCCGTGGCCGCGATGATCCCGATGCCGAAGGTGATGCTGCCGACGATGAGCGGCACGTTGGCGTCGCCCGGGGCCACGATCGCGTAGACGGTGGGGAGGAACGCGGTGATCATCGTGCCCAGGTTCTGGGAGACCGCGAAGGCCGTGACGCGGGTCCGGGTGGGGAACAGCTCCTGGTAGAAGGCGGGGAAGACCGCGTTGTAGCCCTGGTAGACCACGCCCCACATGAGGATCGCGAGGGCGAAGGCCCCGAGCACCGAGCCCTGGCTGATCGCGTAGAGGTACGCGAAGGACAGCAGCGTGGACCCCAGCGCGCCGACGATGATGCAGGGCCGCCGGCCGATGCGGTCGGACAGGTTGCCGACGAAGGGGATCAGCAGCACGGCGACCGCGTTGCCGACCACGGAGATCCACAGGTAGGTGGCGGTGTCGAACTCGATGCCGTACGCCTCGCTGGTGGCGTACGTGGCGCCGAAGACGGTGGTGGCCACCGGGACGGCGTTCATCAGCGCCATGCAGATCACCCGCAGCATGTCCGGGCCGCTCTCCCGGACCGCCTGGACGATCGGGGCCTTGGGCACCTCGCCGTGCACGGCCTCCTCCTGGAAGACCGGGGTCTCGTCGACCCGGCGGCGGATGACGATGCCGGCGAGCACCACGAGCGCGGACAGCAGGAACGGGATGCGCCAGCCCCACGACTCGAACTGCGCGTCGGGCAGGAGGGACGCCAGCGGCAGGAAGACCGCGGCGGCCAGGATCTGCCCGGCCTGCACGCCCTGCAGGGTGTAGCTGGCGTAGTAGCCGCGCCGGCCGAAGGGGGCGTGCTCGACGATCATCGCGCTGGCCCCGGAGATCTCGCCGCCCACGGCGAAGCCCTGCACCAGCCGCAGCACCACGAGCAGCGCCGGGGCCAGCAGGCCCACCTGCTGGTAGGTGGGCAGCAGGGCGACGAGGAACGTGGACACGCCCATCAGCAGCATGCAGAGCACCAGGACGTTCTTGCGCCCGCGGGTGTCCCCCCAGTGGCCCAGCACGAAGGCGCCGATCGGGCGGGCGACGTAGCCGACGCCGAAGGTGGCCAGCGAGACGATGATCCCGATCTGCGGGTCGGACTCGGGGAAGAAGATCGTCGGGAAGACCAGGGCGGCGGCCTGGGCGTAGATGAAGAAGTCGTAGTACTCGAGGGCGCTGCCCATCCAGCCGCTGGCCGCGGCCTTCTTGGGCGTCTTCGCGAACTCGCCGGGCTCGTGCGAGCCGGGCGGCTCGACCACTGCGTCGCGCATCGGGTCCTCCAGGGGCGGGGTGCGCCGGTCGGCGCGGGGACGGCGGGGCTCTGCACTGCGGGGTGCTGCTCGGTGCCGGGAACGGGCGCGGTGACCGGCACCACGTCCGTAATGAACTACTTGGTACATTAGCGTGGCGCGGAACACAAGCCCCCGTCCCGACCGACCTGCCGGGCTGGCGCCGGGGACGCCGGTGTGGTCTGCTGCACAGCAACTCACCAACTGGTACATAGGGGGCGGTCCGGGTGACGGACGACGCGCACGGGTTCCTGGTCGGTCTGGTCGGCAGCGGCATCGGCCCCTCGCTGAGCCCGCCGCTGCACGAGCGGGAGGCCGACGAGCTGGGCCTGCGCTACCTCTACCGGCGGCTGGACCTCGACGTCCTGGCCCGCCCGGCATCGGCGGTCGGCGAGGTCCTGGCCGCCGCCCGACTGGCCGGCTACGACGGGCTCAACGTCACCCACCCGTGCAAGCAGCTGGTCCTCGGCCACCTCGACGAGCTCTCCCCCGACGCCGCCGCCCTGGGCGCGGTGAACACCGTCGTCCTGCGCGGCGGGCGGGCGGTCGGGCACAACACCGACTGGTCCGGCTTCGCCCGGGCCTTCGACCGCGGCCTGCCCGAGGCCGCGCTGGACCGCGTGGTGCTGCTCGGGGCCGGCGGCGCCGGCGCCGCGGTCGCCCACGCGCTGCTCACCCTGGGTGCTGCGCGGCTGACCGTCCTGGACGTGGACGGGCAGCGGGCCGGCGCGCTGGCCGGGTCGCTGGCCGAGCGGTTCGGCGCCGGCCGGGCAGTCGGCGGCGACCTCGCCGGGCTGCCCGCGGCCCTGGCCGGCGCCGACGGGCTGGTGCACGCCACCCCCACCGGCATGGCCGCGCACCCCGGCCTGCCGCTGGACGCCGCGCTGCTGCGCCCGGAGCTGTGGGTGGCCGACATCGTCTACCGGCCGCTGCGGACCGCGCTCGTGCGCACCGCCCGCGAGCGCGGCTGCCGGGTGCTCGACGGCGGCGGCATGGCGGTGTTCCAGGCCGTCGACTCCTTCCGGCTGTTCACCGGCGTCGAGCCGGACGCCGGACGGATGCTGGCCCACTTCACCGAGCTGGTCTCCGGCGCCCGTGTGGCGTGAAGGACCTCGTCCCCCCCACCCCTCGCGAGCTCGGGGCGGGGCCCTGGACGAGGCCGTTGCAGCCCCTCACCGGGGCCTGGCCACGGTCTGCCTGTCCGGCACCCTCGAGGACAAGGTCGCCGCGGCCGCCGCCGCCGGGTTCGACGGCATCGAGGTCTTCGAGCCCGACCTGGTCGCCTCCCCCTGGCCGCCGGCCGAGCTGGCCGCCCGGTGCGCCGACCTCGGCCTCTCGGTCGACCTCTACCAGCCCTTCCGCGACCTGGACTCCACCGACCCCGCGCGGTTTACCCGCACCCTGCGCCGGCTGGACCGCAAGCTCGACGTGATGGCCGCGCTCGGCGCCGACACCGTGCTGGTCTGCTCCTCGGTCGCCCCGGACGCCGTCGACGACCCCGACCAGCTGGCCGGGCAGCTGGCCACGGCCGCCGCGCGCGCCGCCGAGCGCGGGCTGCGGATCGCCTACGAGGCGCTGGCCTGGGGTCGGCACGTGTCCACCTGGGAACGCTCCTGGGACGCCGTCCGCCGCGCGGACTCCCCCGCCCTCGGGCTGTGCCTGGACAGCTTCCACGTGCTCTCCCGCGGCGGGGACCCGGCCGGCTTCGCCGCCGTCCCCGGGGAGAAGCTGTTCTTCTTGCAGCTGGCCGACGCCCCGCAGCTGGCCATGGACGTGCTGCAGTGGAGCCGCCACCACCGGCTCTTCCCCGGCCAGGGCGCCTTCGACCTGCCCGGCTTCGTCGCCGCCGTGCTCGCCACCGGCTACGCCGGGCCGCTGTCGCTGGAGGTCTTCAACGACGTCTACCGGCAGGCCGACCCGGCCCGGACGGCGGTCGACGCGATGCGCTCGCTGCAGTGGCTGGAGGAGGCGCTGGCGCTGCGCTCCCCGGGTGCCGGCCCGCCCCCGCCGCCGGCCGCGCCGGCCCTGTCCGGGTGGTCGTTCACCGAGCTCGCCGTGGACGGCGTCTCCGGGCCGCGGGCGGCCGACGTGCTCGCCGCGCTGGGCTTCGCGCACACCGGCCAGCACCGCTCCAAGCCGGTGCAGCTGTGGGAGCAGGGCCGCGACCCGGCCCGTCGCGCCCGCGTGCTGCTCAACGCCTCCGTCGTCCGTCCGGCCTCGGCCGGCGTCGCCTCGGTCGCCGCGCTCGGCCTGGAGAGCGCCGACCCGGCGCGCTCCGCCGCGCGCGCGGAGGCGATGAGCGCCCCGGTCCTGGCCCGCACGAGGGGCGCGGCCGAGGCCGAGCTGTCCGCGGTCGAGGCCCCCGACGGCACCCAGGTGTTCTTCACCCGCACCGTGCCCGGCGGGTGGCCGGCGGACTTCCTGCCCACCGGCGAGCAGCCCGGGACCGGGGCCGGCGTGACCGGCGTGGACCACGTGGGGCTGACCCAGCCGTTCGACTCCTTCGACGAGGCCGGGCTGTTCTACCGCGCCGTCCTCGGCCTGGAGCCGCAGGAGCTGACCGAGGCCGCCGCGCCGTTCGGGCTGGTGCGCACCCGCGCGGTCACCGACCCCGGCCGGTCGGTGCGCCTGGCCCTGTCGGCGGCCACGCTGCGCCGCGGCGGCTGGGCGCCGGGCGTGCCGGAGCCGCAGTACGTGGCGCTGGCCACCGACGACCTCGTGGCCACCGCCCGGGCCCTGCGGGACGGCGGCGCGCCGGTGCTGCCGCTGCCGGCGAACTACGCCGACGACCTCGAGGCCCGCCTGGACCTGCCCGCCGACGTGCTGGCGGCCGTCCGGGAGCACGGGCTCATGTACGAGGAGGACGGGACGGGGGGCTACCTGCACCTGGCCACCGAGGTGCTCGGCGACCGGGTGTTCTTCGAGGTGGTGCAGCGCCTCGGCGGCTACGACGGCTACGGCACCGCCGATGCCCCGGTGCGGATGGCCGCGCACCGCCGCCGGCGCCAGGCGGCCGACGGCGGGGGCTAGCCGGCGCGCAGGTGGGTGTCGAGAAAGCGCAGGATGCGCGTCCAGGCGTCCTCGGCCGAGGGGTGGTGGTAGCTGGAGCCGGCCACCCGCTCCAGGACGGCGAGCGGGCCGCTGTTGTGCCGGTTCATGAACGAGTGCCCTGCGTCGGGGTACTCGTGCACGTCGTGCGGCACCCCGTGCCCGGTCAGCACCGTCTCCAGCCGCTGCGCCGCCCCGCGGAACGCCCGGTCGCGGCGGCCGTAGCTGCCCACGACCGGGCAGGCGCCGGCCAGCACCTCCTCGGCGTTCTCCGGCACCAACCCGTAGTTGGGCGCCGAGACGTCGAAGCCGCGGGTGGCGCCGAGCAGCGCGAAGCCGCCGCCCATGCAGAAGCCCAGGACGCCGACCCGGCCGGTGCAGTCCGGGCGCCCGGCCAGCCAGCCGCGGGTCGCCTCCAGGTCGCCGAACGCCGTCCCCTGCTGGCGGAGCAGGTCGCGGAAGGTGCGCCGGAGGCAGCGCGCGGCGCCGCCGGCGCTGAACAGGTCGGGGGCGACGGCCAGGTAGCCGGCGGCGGCCAGCCGGTCGGCCTGCTGGCGGGTGTCGTCGGTGAGCCCGAACGCCTCGTGGACGACCACCACCCCCGGCCACGGGGCCTCCCCCACCGGCGGGACGGCGAGGTGGGCGCGCAGCTGCGGGGCGCTGGCACCGCCGGGGATGGTCGTCGCGGGCACGGGCGGCTCCCGTCGTCGTCGGGCGGGGGGCAGGTCCCGGACGCTACCCAGCGCACCCCGGGTCGGCGAGGGCGGCGAGCTGGTCGCGGGCGGCCCCGGCGACCCGCGGCGGCACGCCCAGGTCGCGCAGCTGCTCGGCGGCGGCCGCCATCTCCGCGGACCGGCGGCGGGCGTGCCGGTGCGACCCGGCGACGAGGGCGTCGACGTCGGCGGCACCGAACCGGTCCAGCTCCGCGCCGATGTCGGCGCGCAGCCAGTCGGCGACCCCGGCGGCCTCCGCACCCTCCATCGCCTCGACGACCGCGGCGGCCACGCCCTTCCAGAAGACGCTGCGCAGCAGCTTGCGGGAGATGGCCGCACCCGGCGGGCCGTCCAGCACGTCCACGGTGACGCCGAGGCCGGCCAGCACCCGCGCGTAGGCGGCCGCACCGTCACCGGAGACCAGCATCGGGGTCCGCAGCCCCTTGCCGGGGACCGTCGACAGCAGCGCGACGTCGGCCACCGGCACGTCCCGGCCGGCCAGGGCCGCGGCCAGGCCGCGCTTGACGCCCGGTGCGGCGGTGTTCAGGTCGGCCCACACGGTGCCCGCGCGCAGGGCCGGCAGCGCGTTGCGCAGCGCGACGGGGGCATCGGCGGCGCTGTTCACGCTCAGCACCAGGTCCGCGTCGGCGACCGCGGCGGCCTCGCCGTCCCGCGGCCGCACGCCGGGCGGCGCGGCCACCCGCGGGTCGTAGCCCCGGACGTCGGCACCGGCGGCCACCAGGTCGCGGGCGAGCTCGCCGCCCGCCTCACCGAGCCCGAGCAGCGCGATCGCCGGCGGTCGGTCCACGGTCCCCCTCCTCCTCTCCCCGCGCCGGCTACTGGACCGGCGAGTCCGGGGGCGACAGCTGCACCCGGCGGGCCTCCTCCACGGCCGCCACCCCGGCGACCCGCAGCTCGGCCAGCGGCCGGCCGGCGGGCAGCTGCCCGGAGATGACCCCGATCTCGGTGAGCACCTGGTCGACCTGCATCCCGCGCTCGCGCAGCGACGCGGCGACCGCGCCCAGGTCGGCCAGGTGCGCGTCGTCGACGGTCACGATCACGGTGGTCACCGGCGCACCGTAGCCGCGGGCGGCCCTCCGCGGGGGTGGTGCCCCCGCGGGCGGCGGTGCGTCACCGCGGTGCGAGCGGCAGCCCGGCGCCGACGTCCACCGACGGGAGCGGCAGCCGCCGGGCGGCCCGGTCCAGGGCCCACCACAGGTCCCGCCCGCGCAGGCCGGTCTGCTCGGCCCACAGCGCGGCCAGCCCGGCGACGTGCGGCGTGGCCATGCTGGTGCCGCTGATCGTGTCGTAGCGGTCCGGCAGCGGCCAGGAGGAGTAGACGTCCACGCCGGGCGCGGCCAGGTCGACCTGCCCGCCGGGCACGGTGGTGCTGCGCGCGGAGAACCAGGCGACCTCGAGGGCGGCGTCCAGCGCGCCGACGGCCAGGATGTCCGGGCTGTTCGCCGGCGCCCCCACGAAGCCGACCTGGCCGTTGCCGCGGTCGGCGTTGTTGCCGGCCGCCGCGACGATGAGCGACCCCTGGTCCAGCGCCCGCCGCCCGGCGGCGGTGTAGGCCGGGCTGGGCTCGGGGGTGTCCGCGCCCAGGGACATGGACACCACCTGGCAGCCGTTGCGCACCGCCCAGGCGATGCCGGCGAGGATCTCCGCGTCGGTGCCCGAACCCTCGTCGCTGAGCACCTTGCCGACGAACACCTCCGTCTCCGGCGCGACCCCGTAGCCGCGGGACCCCTCCAGCGTGCGCGGCCCGCAGGCGGTGCCCACGCAGTGCGTGCCGTGCCCGTGCCCGTCCTGCGCGGGCTGTCCGGGGACGAACGAGGTCGCGGTGAGCGCCCGCCCGGCGAGGTCGGGGTGGGCGAGGTCCACCCCGGTGTCGAGCACCGCCACCCGGATCCCGCGCCCGGTGCGCGGCGAGGTGGCGGCCTCGGTGGCCTGCAGGCCCCAGGTGTACTGCGGGGTGTCCGCGTACAGCGGGGCGCCCGGCGCCGGGGCCGCGGTCGCGCCGAGCAGCCGCCCGGTGAGGTCGGCGACGGCGTCCCGGTAGCCGGCCAGGTAGCCCTCGGGGACCTCCGGCAGCACGTGGTGCACCAGCTCCGGGGTGACCGCGAGCACCGACGGGTCGCCGGCCAGCCGCTGCGGGTCCACGGCGGCCACGGCCAGCCCGAGGCCGGGGAAGACGACCCCCTCGGCCTGCCGCAGCCGGCCGGCGTCCGCGTCGCCGGGCTCCACGTCGCGGGAGTCGGCGACGTCGGACAGCCCGGCGATCCGGCGCAGCGCGGCGGCGGCGTCCTCGGCGGGGTCGGCGAAGACCACCACCGACCGGCCGGTGGTCGGGGCCGGCGGCACGGCGCCGACCCGGTCGCGGCCGGGGCGTGCCCCGGGCGTCGGTCGTCCGATCACGGCTGCCTCCTGCGTCCGGTGGGGGCACCCCGGGAGCCCGCGGTGCCGCCCCCATCGTGTCGGACTGCCACCGACCCCGCACCCTCAGTGGCCGCGGAAGGCCTCCGCCAGCCACCACGACGGTTCCTCGGCGGCCACCTTGGCGTCCACGAGCAGCGGCGTCGCGCGCGGCCCGGCCAGCCACGCGGCCACCCCGGCCAGGTCCCCGGGCGCCCGCACGGTGACCGCCGTGAAGCCGTGGCCGCGGGCGATCGCCGCGAAGTCGGTCTCCGGGAAGCGGACGGTGTCCAGCGGGTGCCCGTCCGGGCCGAAGTGGTGCACCTCGGCGCCGTACGCGGCGTCGTCGTAGACCACGACCACCATGGGCAGGCCCAGCCGGACGACGGTCTCCAGCTCGGCGGCCCCCATGAGCGCGCCGCCGTCGCCGAGCGCGGCGACCGGCAGCCGGTCGGGCCGGGCCAGCGCCGCGCCGATCGCCGTGGCCAGCCCCAGGCCGACGGACTGGAAGGCCTGGGTGAAGCAGGACCCGCCCTCGTCGGGCACGTCGAGGAACGCGCTCGGGTAGCCCATGAAGTTGCCGGAGTCGACCGCCACCACCCGCTCGGCCGGCAGCAGGTCGTCCAGCCCGATGGTCAGCGTGCGCGGGTCGATCCGGCCCGGGACGGCGGCGGGGGTGAACGGCACGTCGCGCCAGCGCCCGCGCTCGGCGATCGCCGTCCGCACCCGCTCGGAGCGGTAGCCGGGGACGGCGCCGCCGCCCAGCGCGGCCGCGACGGCCCGCGCGGTCAGCCCGACGTCCCCGACCACCCCGACGGCGACCGGGCGGTGCGCGCCGACGGCCGCCGGGTCGTCGTCGACCTGGGCGACGACGGCGTCGTCGGCGATCAGCCGGCCGTGCCGCATCGTCCACATGTTCAGCGCGCAGCCCCAGCCGACCACCAGGTCCGCGCCGGTGACCAGCTCGGCGGCCAGCGGGGAGGCGAAGCCGCCGGAGACGCCCAGCGACCACGGGTCGCCGGCGAACAGGCCACGCACCACCGCGGACGTGGCCAGCAGCGCGCCGCACCGCTCGGCCAGCGCCGCCAGCTCCGCCCGCGCCCCGCGGGCACCCCGGCCGGCCACGAACACCGGGCGGCGCGCGGCGCGCAGCGCGGCCGCCAGCCGCTCGACCGCCTCCGCGTCCGGCGCGACCGGGGCGGGTGCGGGCAGCGGCGGGTAGGCGGCCGGCCCGCGGAGCTCCTGGGCCTGCACGTCCAGCGGCAGGTTGAGCAGCACGGTGCGCCGCCCGGAGACGGCGGTGCCCACGGCGGCGGCGACCGCGTCGAGCGCGCCGGCGGCGGAGGTGACCCGCATGGGCACCGCGCCCACGGCGGCGGCCAGCGCGCTCTGGTCGACGGCGAAGTTGGACAGCGGCGAGCCCGCCTCGGCGGCCAGCACCACCAGCGGGGTGCGGCTCTTGGCCGCCTCGGTGATGCCGGTCAGCGCGTTGGTCAGCCCGCAGCCCTGGTGCAGCGTCAGTGCGGTGGGCCGGCCGGTCACCCGCGCGTGCGCGTCGGCCATGGTCGCGGCCCCGCCCTCGTGCCGGGCGGCGACGAACCGCGCCCCGGCGGCGACCATCGCGTTGGTCACCAGGAAGTTGCCCGACCCGACGACACCGAACGCGGTGTCCACGCCGCAGCCGGCCAGGGCCGCGCCGACCGCCTCCGCGACGGTGCCGCTCACCCGCGCTCGACCAGGGCCAGCACCCGCGCCGGGGAGCCCGAGCCGGAGACGATCGGCAGCGGCGCGGCCACCAGCACCGCGCCGGTGGGCGGCAGCCGGTCCAGGTTCTGCAGCTGGGTCAGCCCGTACTTGCCGCTGCCCATGAGCGCCGCGTGGCAGGGGAACGGCGGGTCGAAGGAGTGCGCGGCGCCGGCGTCGGTGCCGACGGTCTCCACGCCCAGGCCGAGCACCGGTGCCTCCTCGGCCAGCCAGCGGGCGCACTCCGGGGACAGGCCCGGGGTGTGCGGTCCGGTGTCGTCGGCGTTGAGGAACTCCTCCTGCGACGCGCTGCGGGCGTCCCAGCCGGTGCGGTACAGCAGCCAGCCGCCGGCGGGCAGCGGGCCGTGCTCGGCCTCCCAGGCGCGCACGTGGTCGACCTCGAGCAGGAAGTCCGGGTCGGCCGCGGCCTCGGCGGAGAAGTCCAGGACGGCGGCCGGCGCGACCAGCCGGGCGGCCGGCACGGAGGCGACGTCGTCCCCGTCCGCGCCGGTGACCCAGTGGTTGGGGGCGTCGAAGTGCGTGCCGGTGTGCTCGCCGGTGCGGAAGTTGTTCCAGTACCAGGCCGGGCCGCGGTCGTCGTACCGGCTGAGCTCCTCCAGCTCGAAGCGCGCGGTCTGCGCGAACTGCGGCGGCAGGGCGATGACCGGGGTCTGCGCCGACAGCGGGGCGGTGAGGTCGACGACCTCGATCCCCCCGCCGGCCAGCGCGGCGGCGAACGCGGACAGGGCGGACATCGGCGGGGGCCTCCACGGGCTGGCGGGGTGCGGCCCGGAGAGCATGCCGCACGCCCGGGGCGGGGTGCCGGGGTGCCTAGCCGTCCTGCGCGCCGCAGCGGACGGCGACGACGGCCACGTCGTCCTCGGGGTGGGTGCCGACGATCCGCGCGATCAGCGCGTCGCACAGCCGCTCCGGCGGGACCGGGCCGAGCTCGCGGACCGCGGCGACCAGCCGCTCGGTGCCCTCGTCGATGCCGGTGCGGCCCTGCTCGACCAGCCCGTCGGTGTGGAACAGCAGCGTGTCCCCGGCGCCGACCTCGACGACGGAGTCCGAGCGCGGCCGCGTCGACTCCGCTCCCAGCAGGGTCTGCGGGTCGGCCTCCAGCAGCTCCACGCGGCCGTCGGCGTGCAGCAGCAGCGGCGGCAGGTGGCCGGCCGAGGACCAGCGCAGCAGCCGCCGCCCGGTACCCGCCAGCCCTGCGGGTTGCTCGATGCGGGCGATCAGCGCGGTCGCCAGGGTGCCGATGCGCAGGCCGGTGAGCGCGGCGTCGACCCGGGTGAGCACCTGCGCCGGCTGCTCCTGCCGGTCGTAGGCGATGCCGCGCAGGATGCTGCGCACCTGGCCCATGGCGGCCGCGGCGTCCACGTTGTGGCCGACGACGTCGCCGATGACCAGCAGGGTCGCGCCGTCGGGCTGCTGGAAGGCGTCGTACCAGTCGCCGCCGACGTGCAGCGTGCTCGACGCCGGCAGGTAGCGGACGGCGATCTCCAGGTCGTCGGGCTGCGGCGGCGGGGTCAGCAGGCTGCGCTGCAGCGTCTCGGCCACCGCCAGCTGCCGGTCGTAGAGGCGGGCGTTGTCGATGGCCGGCGCCGCGCGGCGGGCGACCTCGACCGCGGTGGCGATCTCCATCTCGCCGTGCCCCGGGCGGCCGACGCCGTTGACCAGGGCGATGACGCCGATGGTCTCGGTGCGGGCCCGCAGCGGGACGACGGTCATGGAGCCCGCGCCCAGCCGCTCCCAGGCCGCGCGCACGTCGGGCCGGCCGCCCAGGCTGGGCTCCACGATCGACGGCGGGATGGTGGGCAGGTGGATGGGCTCGCCGGTGAGCAGCGCGGTCACCAGCGGGTTGTCCGCGGCTGCGCCGCGGACCCGGTTGTCCAGGTAGGAGTCCAGGTCGGCCCGCCCGGCCGGGTCGCGGTGCGCCCGGCCCTCCGCGACCGGCGCGCCGTCCTCGCCGAGCACGCTGACCATCGCCCAGTCGGCCAGCCGGGGGACGACCAGCTCGGCCAGCGTGGTCACCGACTGGACGGGGTCCAGGGTGCTGGACATGGCCTCGCTGACCTCGGCGAGGAAGCGCAACCGGTCGTACTCGGCCGCGTCGGCCGCGGGGTCGACCGCGCCGTCGGGCGCCGGGCCGACACTGCGCCGCAGCCAGACGTGCAGCGCGTCGCCGTCCCGCCGCGCCGTGGCGTCGATCCAGGTGGCCGCCGGCGGGTAGTACCCCCGCCAGGTCACCCCGGCGCCCGCGGTGCGCGCGTGCAGCAGGAAGCTGTGGAAGATCGTGCCGGCCAGCTCGGGCAGGGCGATCCAGATGTTGCGGCCGGTCATCTCCGCGCGCCGGCGGCCGAGCAGGTCGGCGGTGGCCTGGTCGACCGATACCAGCGTCCAGTCACCGTCGAAGACCGCGACGGCCTGCTGCCCGCGCACGGCCGCCGCCCCGGGGACGCGCGCCGCGGGCACTGCCGCATCCGTCACGTCGTCCCGCGCCTCCGGTCCGGTGCACCTGCCGTCGTCGGGGGGAGGGTACGCCCCGGTGCCGCTAGGAGACCCGGACGGCGGAGACGTCGAACTCGATCTGGATGCGGTCGCTGACCAGCACGCCGCCGGTGTCCAGCGGGGTGTTCCAGGTCAGGCCCCACTCGCTGCGCCGGATGGCCAGCGCGCCCTCGAAGCCGACCCGCAGGGCGCCGAACGGGTCCCGGGCCGACCCGGTCAGCGTGAAGTCGACCGACACCGGGCGGGTGGTGTCGCGGATGGTGAGGTCGCCGTTGACCGCGTAGGTCTGCGCGTCGACCTGCTCCACGTCGGTGGAGCGGAAGACGATCTCGGGGTGGGCCTCGACGTCGAGGAAGTCCGCCGAGCGCAGGTGGGCGTCCCGGTCGGGGACGCCGGTGTCGATGCTGGCCGCCGCGATCCGCAGCTGAACCGAGCTGGCCGGCGGGTCGGCGACGTCGAGGTGCGCGGTGCCGGAGAACTCGCCGAAGGACCCGCGCACGGTGGTCACCATGGCGTGCCGGGCGCGGATCCCGATGCGGGTGTGCGCGGCGTCGACCTCGTAGTCCCCGGTGACGTCGGCGAGCGCGCTGGTGGCGGCGTCGAAGTCGGTGGGGTCCGCGTCGGGTGCCCGGTGCTTGCCCACGGTGGACCTCCTCCTCCTGGATCGCCGACCATCCTGACGGATGCGCGGCCACCCGACGCGCCAGGGTCCGGGGCCGCAGGCCCGTCCCTACCGGCCCCGCCAGACCGGCGGCCGCTTCTCCGCGAAGGCCGCCGCCCCCTCCCGGGCGTCCTCGCTGGCGAACACGGGGGCGACCAGCTCGGCCTGCCGGGCCCAGCCCTCGGCGGTGCCCCAGTCGGCGCTGCCGCGGACCACCTCCTTGGTCGCGGCCAGGGCCAGCGGCCCGTTCGCGGCGACGGTCGCGGCCAGCGCGAGCGCGCCGTCCAGCGCGCCGCCCTCGGGGGTGAGCCGGTTGACCAGCCCGATCTGCGCGGCCCGCCGGGCGTCGATCGGGTCGCCGGTCAGCAGCATCTCCATCGCCACATTGGCCGGCACGCGGCGCGGCAGCAGCAGCGCGCCCCCGGCGGCGGCCACCAGCGAGCGCTTGACCTCCGGCACCCCGAAGCGGGCGGTCTCGGCGGCCACGACGAGGTCGCAGGCGAGCACCAGCTCGAAGCCGCCGGCCAGCGCCCAGCCCTCGACCGCGGCGACCAGCGGCTTGCGCGGCGGGGTGCGGGTGATGCCGCCGATGCCCCGGCCCTCGATGACCGGGGACTCGCCGCGCAGGAACGCCTTGAGGTCCATGCCGGCGGAGAACGTGCCGCCGGCGCCGGTGAGCACCCCGGCCCGCAGGTCGTCGTCGGCGTCCAGCTCGTCGGCCGCCGCGGCCATCGCCTCGGCGACGGCCCGGTCCAGCGCGTTGCGCGCCTGCGGCCGGTTGATCGTGACGAGCAGCACGCCGTCGCGCCGCTCGACCAGCACCTCGTCCACCCGACCCCTCCCTCAGTCCGCCTGGACGACGGCGCCGGCCTCGAGCAGGCCGGCCACCTCGTCCGCGCCGAAGCCCCACGCGGTCAGCGCCGCTCGGGTGTCCTGCCCGGGGGTGCGCGGCCCGCCGCGGACCGCGCCCGGGGTGCGGGAGAAGCGCGGCGCCGGCGCCGGCTCGGGGTGCCCGCCGCGGTCGGTGAAGGTGCCGCGGGCGGCCAGGTGCGGGTGGTGCGGCGCCTCGGTGAGCCCGAGCACCGGGGTGACGCAGGCGTCCGTGCCGGCGAACGCCTCGGCCCACTCGTCACGGCTGCGGGTGGCGAACCGGGCGGCGATCCGCGCGCGCTGCTCCGGCCAGCGGGCGGTGTCCAGCTGGCCGCCGTGGGCCTCCTCGTCGAGGTCCAGGCCGGCGAGCAGCTGCGCGTGGAACTGCGGCTCGATGGCGCCGACGGCGACGTGCCGGCCGTCGGCGCAGGCGTAGGTGCCGTAGAAGGGGGCCGCCCCGTCGAGCAGGTTGGCCGCGCGGCGGTCGGTCCAGCGGCCGGCCGCCAGCAGTCCGTGGACCATGGTGACCAGGGAACTGGCGCCGTCGACCATGGCCGCGTCGACCACCTGGCCGCGGCCGCTGGTGCCCCGCTCCAGCAGCGCGGCGAGCACGCCGACGACGAGGAACATCGCCCCGCCGCCGAAGTCCGCGCCGATGTTCAACGGCGGCACCGGCGTCTCCGCCGTCCCGATGGCGTGCAGCGCGCCGGTGAGGCCCAGGTAGTTGATGTCGTGCCCGGCCCGGCCGGCCAGCGGGCCGTCCTGCCCCCAGCCGGTCATCCGCGCGTAGACCAGCCGCGGGTTGCGGGCCCAGCACGCGTCCGGCCCGACGCCGAGCCGCTCGGTGACCCCGGGGCGCAGCCCCTCGACCAGCACGTCGGCGGACTCCACCAGGCGCAGGACGACGTCCCGGCCGGCGGGGCTCTTCAGGTCGACGGCGACCGACGGGCGGCTGCGGCCCAGGGCGTCCTGCTCGGCCGGCAGCAGCTGCGTGCCGCCGCCGGGGCGGTCCACCCGGACGACGTCGGCGCCGAGCTCGGCCAGCAGCAGGCAGGCGTAGGGCGCCGGCCCGAGCCCGGCCAGCTCGACGACGCGGGTCCCCGCGAGGGGACCGGTGGGCGGCAGCACGCCGCCGACCGTAACGCCCTACCGTCGGCCCCGTGTCACGGAGCGAGGACCGCTGGTTCGAGGACTACCTGCCGGGGACGACCGCCGTCCACGGCCCGCTGCGGGTGACGGAGGACGACGTCGTCGACTTCGGCCGCCGGTTCGACCCGCAGCCCTTCCACGTCGACGCGGAGGCCGCGGCGGCCGGGCCGTTCGGCGGGCTGATCGCCAGCGGCTGGCACACCTGCGCGCTGATGATGCGGCTGCTCGCCGAGGAGTACCTGTCCCCCGCCTCCAGCCTGGGCTCGCCGGGCATCGACGAGCTGCGCTGGCTGGCCCCGGTGCGCCCGGGCGACGAGCTGACGCTGCGGACCACGGTCGCCGAGGCCCGGCCGTCGCGGTCCCGGCCCGACCGGGGGCTGGTGCGCACCGGCATCGAGCTGGTCCGCGGGGACGGCACCGTCGTGCTCACCATGACCGCGATGAACCTGGTCCTCCGCCGCCCGGGCGGCTGAGCCCGCGGGCGCAGGCCTCAGCGCAGGCGCCGCAGCACCTGCCCGGCCACCGCGGCGGCCGCCGCCCGGGCGCCGTCCGCGACCCGCCGCCCGGGCGGGGCGGCCAGCCGGGCTTCCAGCCCGGCCAGCCGGTCCTCGACGGCGGCCAGCCGGGCGGCGTCCGGCGCCGGGGGCCCGGCGAGCCGGGCCAGGCCCTCGGTGAGGGCGCCCACCAGCTCCGCGGCCTCGTCCGGCCGCAGCTTGACCGTGCCCACGCACACGTCGTCCCGCCACACGCTCAGGTTGAGCAGGCCGGCCGCGCCGTGGGTGGACACGCGCACCGCTCGGGTCCGGTCCCGGGCGTCCCACACCCACCGTCCGCGGTCCGGGAGGGGCAGCACCGTCATCGGCACAGGGTGGCCGCCCCGCCCCGGACCGTCAACGGGGCTCAATCGAAGAGGACGACTCCCCGGATGTTCCGGCCGGCCTTCATGTCGTCGAAGCCCTCGGCGACCTGGTCCAGCGTGTAGGTGCGGGTGATGAGCTCGTCGAGCTTGAGCGTGCCGGCCGTGTACTGGCTGAGCAGCTGGGGGATGTCCCACCGGGGGTTGCAGCCGCCGAACAGCGCGCCCTGCAGCCGCTTCTGGAACACGGTGAACATGGTGTGGTTGACGGGGAGTCCGCCGCCGTGGCGCATGCTCCCGGTGCCGGTGAGGACGACCGTGCCGGCCTTGCGGATGGAGTTCACCGCCTCGCCGACGTGCTCGCCGGTGACGACGCCGACGGCCACGACGGTCGCGTCGGCGCCCTGGCCCTGGGTCAGGGACCGGGCGATCTCGGTGGCCTCGGCCATCGTCCCGGCGGCGTGCGTGGCCCCGAGGTCGAGGGCGGCTTTCTGCTTGAACTCGACCGGGTCGACGGCGATGACGGCGCGGGCGCCGATGGCCCGGGCGGCCTGCACGCTGTTGATCCCGATCCCGCCGACGCCCATGACGATGACCACGTCGCCGTCGCGGGCGTCGGACATGTGGGTGATCGACCCCCACCCGGTCGGCACCCCGCAGCCGACGAGCGCGGCCTTGTCCAGCGGCACGGCGGGGTCGATCTTCACGGCCGACCGGGCGTCGACGACGGTGTGCTCGCTGAGCGCGGACAGGCCGTAGGCCTGGCCCACCGGCCTGCCCTGGTAGGACATCCGGAAGCTGGTCGGGTCCTCGATCCGCGCGCCGCTGAACAGCCGCGCACCGAGGTCGCAGAGGTTCTGCCGGCCGGTGGAGCACATCCGGCACCGCCCGCAGACCGCGACGAAGCTGAGCACCACGTGGTCGCCCTCGGCCCACCCGGGGGTGTGCGGGCCGACGCCGACGACCACGCCGGAGCCCTCGTGGCCACCGGCCCAAGGCAGCCGCAGGGGCGGGGCGCTGCCCGGCGGGACGTCGTGGTCGTCGGTGTGGCACAGCCCGACGGCGGCCATCTTGACGAGCAGCTCGCCCTCGCGGGGCCCGTCGAGGTCGACCTCGGTCACCTCGTAGCGGCCGGGCTGGGTGTGCAGTACTGCGCTGCGTGTCCTCACGGTGGCTCCGTCCGTCCCGGTCCCGGCACGGACTGCCGGGGACAACGGGACCGGAGGCTAGCGGCGAACCTGTGAGTTTGCTGCACGCGCCGACCCGGGAGTCCACGTCCCGTGTACCGCGTCAGGAGTCGATCACGGCCAGTAGTCGCCGCCGGGCCGGACCGAGCGAGGGGCCGTACCAGGTGAGGTCCCGGCCGGACACCAGCGCGGTGCGGGTGCCGGCGGGGAACGTCTCGGGGCCGTCGTCGGCGGTGAAGGGGTAGGGCTCGTCGGGGAGGACGACGACGTCCGGGGCCCTGCCTGCGATGGCGGTGACGTCGACCCGCGGGTACCGGTCCGGCCCCTCGTCGAAGACGTTGACCCAGCCGAGGCGGGCCAGCACGTCGCCGGTGAAGGTGCGCGCGCCGACGACCATCCACGGGTCACGCCAGACCGGGACGGCGACCCGCAGCGCGGTCGGGTGCGGGGGCGGCGCCCACACCGCGGCGGCCTCGGCCAGCCAGTCCGGCGTGCCGACGTCGAGGACCTCGCCGAACAGCCGGCGCAGCGAGGCCAGCGCCTCGTCGACGGACTCGATGACGGTCACCCACACCGGGACGCCGGCGGCGCGCAGCCGGTCGACGTCCAGCCGTCGGTTCTCCTCCCGGTTGCAGACGACCAGGTCGGGCGCCAGGGCGGCGATCGCGGCCCGGTCGGGGTTCTTCGTGCCCCGGACGCGCACGACGTCCAGGCCGGCGGGGTGGGTGCACCAGTCGGTGGCGCCGACCAGCCGGTCGGGGACGGTGACCGCCAGTGCCTCGGTGAGCGACGGGACCAGTGAGACGACGCGCCGGGGCGGTCGCGGCAGGTCGACGTCCGTGCCGAGGTCGTCCCTCACACGCCGCGGCGGTACTGGCCGCCCACCTCGAAGAAGGCGTCGCTGATCTGGCCCAGCGAGCACACCCGGACGGCGTCCATCAGGGCGGCGAAGACGTTGCCGCCCTCGGTCGCGGCCCGCTGCAGCTCCGCCAGCGCGGCGGGGGCCTCGTGGGCGTGCCGGGTGTGGAAGTCGGCCAGCCGCTGCAGCTGGGACTGCTTCTCCGCCTCGGTGGCCCGGGCCAGCTCCACCGCCTTGGGCGGGGCCTCGTCGCGGTGCGGGTCGAGGAAGGTGTTGACGCCGACGATCGGCAGGCTGCCGTCGTGCTTGCGGTGCTCGTAGAGCATCGACTCGTCCTGGATCCTGCCGCGCTGGTAGCCGGTCTCCATGGCACCGAGCACGCCGCCGCGCTCGGCGATCCGGTCGAACTCGGCGAGCACCGCCTCCTCGACCAGGTCGGTGAGCTCCTCGACGACGAAGGAGCCCTGCAGCGGGTTCTCGTTGCCAGCCAGCCCCCACTCCCTGTCGATGATCATCTGGATGGCCAGCGCCCGGCGGACCGAGTGCTCCGACGGCGTCGTCACCGCCTCGTCGTAGGCGTTGGTGTGCAGGCTGTTGGCGTTGTCGTAGACGGCGCACAGCGCCTGCAGCGTGGTGCGGATGTCGTTGAAGTCCATCTCCTGCGCGTGCAGCGACCGGCCGGAGGTCTGCACGTGGTACTTCAGCTGCTGGCTGCGCGGGCCGGCGCCGTAGCGCTCCCGCATGGCCACCGCCCAGATGCGGCGGGCGACCCGGCCGATCACGGAGTACTCGGCGTCCATGCCGTTGGAGAAGAAGAAGGACAGGTTCGGCGCGAAGTCGTCGATGGCCATGCCGCGGGCCAGGTAGGACTCCACGTAGGTGAAGCCGTTGGCCAGGGTGAAGGCCAGCTGGCTGATCGGGTTCGCCCCGGCCTCGGCGATGTGGTAGCCGGAGATCGACACCGAGTAGAAGTTGCGCACCCGGTGCTCGATGAACCACTGCTGGATGTCGGCCATGCAGCGCAGCGCGAACTCGGTGGAGAAGATGCAGGTGTTCTGGCCCTGGTCCTCCTTGAGGATGTCGGCCTGCACCGTGCCGCGCACCGTCGAGAGCACGTAGGCCCGGATCTCCTCGGCCTCCGCCGCGTCCGGCTCGCGGCCCTCCTCGGCGCGGAACCGGTCCAGCCGCTGGTCGATCGCGGTGTTCAGGAACATCGCCAGGATCGCCGGCGCCGGTCCGTTGATCGTCATCGACACCGACGTGGTGGGGTCGCAGAGGTCGAAGCCGGAGTACAGGACCTCCATGTCGTCGAGCGTGGCGATGGAGACCCCGGAGGTGCCGACCTTGCCGTAGACGTCCGGGCGCGGGTCGGGGTCGCGGCCGTAGAGGGTGACCGAGTCGAACGCCGTCGACAGCCGGGTCGCCTCGTTGCCGGCGCTGAGCAGTGTGAAGCGGCGGTTGGTGCGGAAGGCGTCGCCCTCGCCGGCGAACATCCGCGCCGGGGCCTCGCCGGTCCGCTTGAACGGGAAGACGCCGGCGGTGAACGGGTAGGCCCCGGGCAGGTTCTCCCGGCGCAGGAACCGCAGCAGCTCCGCCTCGTCCCGCGTGCGGGGCAGGGACACCCGGCGCACCCGGCTGCCCGACAGGGTCTCGCGGGTGAGCGGCGTGCGGACCTCCTTCCCGCGGACGGTGTAGACGTACTCCTCCCCCGAGTACGCCTCCACGCGGGCCGGCCACTCCTCCAGCAGCTCGTGCACCTCGGGCAGGAGCTCCCGGTCGGCGGCCTCGAGCAGCTCGCGCACGCGCGCGGCGGCCGAGTCCTCCCCCAGCAGCTCGGCGGTCGTGCGCAGGTGCTGCCGGCGGCGGACGACGTCGGCCTGCGCCTCGGTCTGCGCGTGGTGGCCGCGGACCGCCTCGGCGATCTCGGCCAGGTACCGCGACCGCTGGGCGGGGACGACGCTGGTCAGCCCGGAGGACGCCTGCACGTCGACCCGCGGCAGGACGCCGGAGCCCGCCGGCAGTCCCTCCTGGACCAGCAGGCCGAGCAGGTGCTGGTAGAGCGCGGTCACGCCGTCGTCGTTGAACCGGGCCGCGCTGGTGCCGAAGACCGGCATGTCCTCCCACCGCTGCCCGAACGCCTCGCGGTTGCGCACCATCTGCCGGGCGACGTCCCGGCGGGCGTCCTCGGCCCCGCGCCGCTCGTACTTGTTGATCGCCACGACGTCGGCGAAGTCGAGCATGTCGATCTTCTCCAGCTGCGACGCGGCGCCGAACTCCGGCGTCATCACGTACAGCGCGACGTCGCTGAACGGCACGATGCCGGCGTCACCCTGCCCGATGCCCGGCGTCTCCACGACGACCAGGTCGAAGCCGGCCGCCTTCACCGCGCACAGCACGTCGTCCAGGTGCTCGGGGGTCTCCGCGCCGGCCGAGCGGGTGGCCATCGAGCGGAAGAACGTGTGCCCCCCGTCGCCGGTGTCCAGGGCGTTCATCCGGATCCGGTCGCCGAGCAGCGCGCCGCCGCCGCGGCGCCGGGTCGGGTCGATCGCCAGGACGGCGACCCGCAGCTTGTCCTCCTGGTCCAGCCGGAGCCGGCGCAGCAGCTCGTCGGTGAGCGAGGACTTGCCCGACCCGCCGGTGCCGGTGATGCCCAGCACCGGCACGGCGCGCCCGGCGGCGGCCTCGCGCACGCGGGCGGCCAGCGCGTCGTCCCGGCCGGACTCGAGCACGGTGATCGCGCGGGCCAGCGCGGCGGGGTCGCCGGTGAGCAGCGCGTCCACGTCCGGCCCGGCGGCGGTCAGGTCGACGTCGCACTCGCGGATCAGCTCGTTGATCATCCCGGGCAGGCCGAGGCGCTGGCCGTCCTCCGGGGAGAAGATGCGCACGCCCCGCTCGCGCAGCAGCGCGATCTCCGCGGGCACGATCACGCCCCCGCCGCCGCCGAACACCTTGACGTGCCCGGCGCCGGCCTCGGCCAGCCGTTCCACCAGGTAGCCGAAGTACTCGACGTGCCCGCCCTGGTAGGAGGAGATCGCCACCCCCTGCACGTCCTCCTCCAGCGCCGCCCGCACCACGCTGTCGACGCTGCGGTCGTGGCCGAGGTGGACGACCTCCGCGCCCTGGCTCTGCAGCAGCCGGCGCATCACGTTGATCGCGGCGTCGTGGCCGTCGAACAGGCTGGCAGCGGTGACGAACCGGACCGGGTGGGTCGGGACGTGCAGGTCGGACGGCATGCCGCTCCCGGGGGTCGGACGCCGGCTCTGCTGCCCGCGCCGATTTAGTTGGACGTCCTAGTATCTCCCCGCCCGGGCCCGCTGTCCACGGCGCCTCCGGGGTCAGTGCGGGAGCGCCGGGGGGGCGCTCTGGTCGGCCGGGTGGTCACCGAGCGGGCGCTGGTACCAGGCCACGTCGTGCCAGCGGCCGAGCTTCCAGGCCACCCGGCGGTAGGTGCCGACCGGCTCGAAGCCCATGGCGACGTGCAGCCCGGCGCTGGCCTCGTTGGGCAGCGCCACGCCGGCGAGCGCGGTCCGGTAGCCGCGGGCGGCGAGCCGGTCCAGCAGGCCGGTGTAGAGAGCCCGGCCGGCGCCGGTGCGGCGGCGGCCGGCCTCGGTGTAGACGCTGACCGACGTCGACCAGCGGTAGCCGCCGCGGGCGTTGAAGGTGGCGCCGTAGGCGTAGCCGACGACCCGGCCGGCCTCCTCGACGACCACCCAGGCGTGCGTGGCCAGCGCGGCCTCGACGCGTGCGGCCATCTCGGCGGCCGTGGGCGGTTCGGTCTCGAAGGAGACGGCCGTGTCGCGCACGTAGGGGGCGTAGATCTCCGCGCAGCACGCCGCGTCCTCGAGCCGAGCGTCCCTGACCAACCGACCGGTGTGCACCCGGTCATCCAACCCGCTGGCGCGCCGTCGGCGCGTCCGGGATCGACCGACCTGATGACAGCCGTGTCCCCCGCACGGGCGGTGGGCGCCCGCCCGGACGGTCCGGCCGGCTCGCCGCCGGTGGCCCGCGTCCGGCGTGCGGGACCGCCGCGCGGCCGTAGCGTGGGAGCCGTGCGCCCCCGTCCCGGACACCGCCGGCCGTGCCGGTAGAGCCGGTCGGGCCGGTCGAGCCGGTCGGGCCGGTCGGGCCGGCCGAGCCGCGGGACGCGCCCGCCGGGCGCCGGGCGTGGCTGCGGTTCGCGCTGCTCGGCCTGCTGCTGGCCGCCGCCGCCGTGGTGGCGCTGACGGTGGACCGGCCCGGGGTGCCGGCGCTGCGCGGCTGGCTGGACGGCGCCGGGCCGCTGGGCTGGACCGCCGTCGTGCTCGGGGTGTCCGGGGCGCTGCTCACCCCGGTGCCGCGCACCGCGCTGTCGGTCCTGCTCGGTGCCGCGGCCGGGTTCCCCGCGGGCCTGGCGGTGGCCGTCGCCGCCGGCTGGCTCGGCGGGATGGGCGGGTTCCTGCTCGGCCGCCACCTGGGCCGGGACGCCGTGGCCCGCTTCGCCGGTCGGCGGCTGGCCCGCGCCGACCGGCTGTTCCGCGACCGCGGGTTCCTGGCCGTCGTGCTCGCCCGGATGAGCCCGGTGCCGTTCTGGGTGGTCAGCTACGCCGCGGGCCTGTCCAGCATCCGCTGGCTCCCGGCGGTCCTGGGCACCCTCGTCGGCGTCGTGCCCGGCGCGGTGCTGCACGTGGGCATCGGCGCCTCCCTCATCACCTGGCTGTAGTTCCCGGCCGTGGCCCCCCGTTCGGGTCGTCCCGGTCCCGCGACGAGCGCAGGCAGACCTCCGGTGTCACAATGGTGAACGGAAGGTTAACGAGAGGTGTCTGCGATGCGTACGAAGACGTGCCCACAGGCCCGCTGGGTCCCCGTCGTCGACGGTGCCGGCCACCGGCACCTGGAGATGCGGTGGAGCGTCCCCGGGGAGGCCGTCCCCGCGGCCCGGCCGGTCGCCCCGGCCGGGCCGCGCGCCGCCTGACCCCCGCGCTCAGTCACGGGCCGGCCTCGTAGCCGGACCCCAGCCAGGCGGGGTGTGCCTCCAGCTCCCGCTGGGTCAGCCGCACCGGCCGCCGCTGCTCCAGCAGCCAGCGGTGGGTGCCCACACCGGCGGCCGGGGTGCGGTCGTGCGACCACGCGGCGCACTCCGGTGACAGCGAGGGGAACTCCCGCACGCTGGACCAGTCGCCGTGCACCACGATCGCCGCGGCCGACTGGTGCGCGGGCACCAGCCGGCGCAGCAGCTCCACGGCGTCCCGCCGGGCCCGGTTGGCCGCGGCCGCGAACTCCTCGTCCACGGCGTCCGGGTCGGTGGTCAGCGCCGGTCGCCTCGGCCATCGCGCCTCCCTCGTCGCCGACCAAACCGGCCCGGCTCGGGGCCTGCCGGCATCCCACTGCCCCCGTCGGGGGGAGCACGACCCCGACGGGCACGGGGCGGGCGGGTCACCCCAGGGACAGCACGCGGACCAGCTGCCGGGCGGCGTCCCCGCCGTCGGTGAGGGCGACGTCGAGCGCACCGGGCACGTCGAGGTCGTCGAGCAGCCGGTCGGCCACCGCGCCGCTGGCCGCGGGCGACGACCCGGGCCGGCCGGCGGCGGCGTACAGCGCGTCCAGCCGGACGCCGGCCTCCTCGACCAGCCCGGGCCGGTACTCCCACGGCCGCGACCACGGCCGGTCGAGCACCAGGAGCCGCAGCACCGGCCCGGTGGTCACCCGCAGCAGGTCGGACACCAGTGTCAGGTTGCCCGTCGACTTCGCCATCCTGGCGCCGTCCTGGGACACCGCGCCCACGTGCACCCGGCTGCGCGCGAACGGCGCCACGCCCGACGCGGCCTCCGCCATCGCCGCCTGGTGCGCGTGGTGCGGGAAGGCGAGGTCGGCCCCGCCGACGAGGACGTCGATGCCGCGGCCCAGGGTGGCCGTCGCCATCGCCGCGCACTCCGCGTGCCAGCCCGGCCGCCCCCAGCCCCACGGCGAGGGCCAGGCCGGGTCCCGCTCGCCGGAGGGCCGCCACACCGGCACGTCGAACGGGTGGTCGCGCAGCGGGTCGGCGGGGTCCTCACCGGCGAGGTCGCCGAACTCGGCGGCCAGCGCCCGGGCCCGCTCCCCCGGCAGGCCGGAGGCGGCGACCACCCCGTCGCCGCGGAACAGCACGTGCCCCTCGCGCTCGTAGGCCCGGCCCGCCCGCAGCAGCGCCGCGGCCAGCTGCTGCACGTGCGGCACGTGGTGGCGGGCGCGCGGCGCGTGCGTCGGCGGCCGGACGCCGAGGGCCCGCATGTCCTGCTCGAAGGCGAACTCCTGGGCGAGGGCGAACTCGTCGAAGTGCCGGCCGCGGGCGTCGGCGGCCCGGGTCAGCACGTCGTCCACGTCGGTGACGTTGCGGCTGGTGACCACGTCGGCCCCGGCCATCCGCAGCACCGACCCGAGGACGTCGGCCCACACGAACGTCGCCGCGTGCCCCAGGTGGGTCACGTCGTAGGGCGTGATGCCGCAGACGTACACGCGGGCGGGGCTGCCCACCGGCAGCGGGCGCCCGGCCAGCCGCAGGTCGGCGGTGCGCACCTCGACCGGCTCGGGAGTGCGGCCAGTGGTGCCGACGACACCGGAGGAGCGGGCGGGGTGCAGGGCCATGGCCCCATCCTGCCGGGCCGCTGTGCGACCGTTCCCCCATGGTCGCCGTCCTCTCGATCCAGTCGCACGTGGCCTACGGCCACGTCGGCAACTCCTCGGCCGTCTTCCCGCTGCAGCGCCTCGGCATCGAGGTGTGGCCGGTGCACACCGTGCAGTTCTCCAACCACACCGGCTACGGCGAGTGGCGCGGGCGGGTGTTCGACGGCCAGGCGATCGAGGAGGTCGTCGACGGCATCGCCGACCGCGGCGTGCTGGGCGGCTGCGACGCCGTGCTGTCCGGCTACCTGGGCTCGGCCGACATCGGCCACGCCGTCGTCGCCACCGCGCAGCGGGTGCGCCGGGCCAACCCGGCGGCGGTCTACTGCTGCGACCCGGTCATCGGCGACGTCGGCCGCGGCGTGTTCGTCCGCCCCGGCATCCCCGAGTTCATGCGGGAGGTCGCCGTCCCCGCCGCCGACCTGGTCACCCCCAACCACTTCGAGCTGGACTCCTTGGCCGGGACGGCGACGAGGACCCTCGACGCGGTGAAGGACGCCGTCGCGGCCGTCCAGGCGATGGGCCCGCGGGTGGTGCTCACCACCTCGCTGGACACCGACGACACCCCCGCGGACGCCGTGGACCTGCTGGCCTCCGAGGGCGGCCGGCACGTGCGGGTGCGCACCCCGCGGCTGGACGTCGCGGTCAACGGTGCCGGTGACGCGATCGCCGCGCTGTTCCTGGCCCACTGGCTGGCCTCGCGGGACGCCGGCGCCGCACTGGGTGCGGCCGCCGCCACGGTGCACGGGCTGCTCGCCGCGACCGAGCGGGCCCGGTCGCGGGAGATCGTGCTGGTCGCCGCGCAGGACGAGGTGGTGGCGCCCAGCCGCACCTTCCCCGCCGAGGAGGTCTGAGCGGGAGGTGTGACGTGCGTCAGCCGCCGGGCGTGCCGGGCCGGCCGCGTTCAGCATGGAGCGGGTGCACCTGTTCCGTACCAAGCCGGTCGAGCACCTCGGGGACGACACCAGCGGGGAGGTCGGCTCCCTCCGCCGGCGGCTGACCGCCCGGCACCTGGTGGGCTTCGGCATCGGCGTGGTGATCGGCACCGGCATCTTCACCCTCACCGGCGTCGCCGCCCGGGACACCGCGGGCCCGGCGGTCGTGGTCTCCTTCGCCCTCGCCGGCGTGGTCGCCCTGCTGGCCGCCCTCTGCTACGCCGAGCTGGCCTCCTCCGCCCCGACCGCCGGCAGCGCCTACTCCTACGCCTACGCCACGGCCGGCGAGCTGGTCGCCTGGGTGATCGGCTGGGACCTGTTCCTGGAGTTCGCCCTCGGCGCGGCGGTGGTGGCCCGCGGCTGGTCGGGCTACGTGGGCGCCCTGCTGGACCTGCCGCCGTCGCTGTTCGGCGAGGAGGCGCCGGTCAACGTCGGCGCGGCGCTGATCGTGCTGGTGCTCACCGCGGTGGCGGTCATCGGCATCCGCGAGTCCGCCCGGGTCACCGCGCTGCTGGTGGTGGTGAAGGTCGCCGTGTGCGTCTTCGTCATCGTGGCCGGGGCGTGGTTCGTCCGCGGCGCGAACCTGACCCCGTTCGTCCCGCCGGGGCGGCCGGCCGAGGACGGCGGCGGCGGGCTGTCCCAGCCGCTCATCCAGGCGGTCCTCGGCATCGACCCGGTGGTGTTCGGCGTCGGCGGGGTGCTCACCGCGGCCGCGGTGGTCTTCTTCTCCTACACCGGCTTCGAGGCGGTGGCGAACCTGTCGGAGGAGACCCGCAACCCCGGCCGGGACCTGCCGCTGGGCCTGTTCGGCACCCTCGGGCTGGCCACCGTCCTCTACGTCGGCGTCTCGCTGGTGGTGGTCGGGATGGTCCCCTACGACCGGATCGACCCGGGCGCCCCGATCGCCGACGCCTTCGACCAGGTGGGTCTGGGCTGGGCGTCCGCGCTGGTGTCGCTGGCCGCGGTGGCCGGGTTGACCTCGGTGATCCTGGTCGACCTGATCACCGTGGGGCGGATCGGCTTCGCGATGGGCCGCGACGGGCTGCTGCCGCAGTCGGTGGCCCGGGTCAGCCCGCGCACCGGCACCCCGGCGCGGGTCACCCTGCTGTTCGCCGTCCTGGTGCTGGTGCTCGCCACGTTCGTGCCGCTGGAGGCGCTGGCGGAGCTGGTCAGCATCGGCACGCTGTTCGCCTTCCTGCTCGTCTCGCTGGCCGTGGTCGTGCTGCGCCGCACCCGGCCGGACATGCGCCGCCCGTTCCGCGTGCCGTTCTCGCCCGTGCTGCCGGTCGTCTCCGCGGTGGCGTGCCTGTACCTGATGACCAACCTGGCCATCGAGACCTGGCTGCGCTTCCTCGCCTGGCTGGCCGTCGGGCTGGTCGTCTACGCGGGCTACGGCTACCGGAACTCCCGGCTGCGCCGCCTGGAGCCGGTCGGCGGCCAGGGTCCGCTGGCCGGTGTCCCCGGCCGGGAGTGACCGGTCAGGAGCGTCGGTGCGCGAACGGGACGGACAGCCGCACCGGGCTGCGCACGCCCGCCCGTCGCCGCGGTCCCCGTGAGGGGCGGGGCACGCGCGCCGCTGGTGGCCACCGTGCCCGCCGTGACCGAGCCTCGAGGGGCTGAGCGGCGACCGGACGAGGTGCTCCCGCGGCGACGCGGTCGAGGCAGGCACGACGGCGTTCCCGCGGGAACGTCCCCAGCAGTGAGTGGTGGCCCGGTGACGACCGGAGCCCGCCCGCCCCGCGTCACAACGGCCGTCTCGCGTCCTCGAGCCCGTGGTCGCCGGTGGACCGGTGGTCATCGACTCCGCCTCAGGTCCCGGGACGGACGCTGAGCAGCTGGCCGACGGAAGCGACGGAGGAGTGCTGTCCGCGGGCACCTGGTCCGTCGCCGCTCACCTGCCTCGGGAGCCGGACCATCCAGAGCTGTGGCCGGCTCGACGGGCGACTAGGGGACGAGCACCAGCTTGCCGTGGGTGTGCCCGGCCATCCCCTGCCGATGGGCGGCGGCGACGTCGGCCAGCGGGAAGACGCCGGCGACGACGACCTCCAGCCGTCCGGACCCGGCCAGGTCGAGCAGCTCCGCGCGGGCGGCGTCCCGCAGCTCCGTGCCCGGGTCGGCCCCCGGGCCGCCGCCCAGTGCGCTGATGCCGTCGGCGGCGGCCCGGCCGAAGGCGGCGATCGTGGCGATGCGCTGCCGGTCGGCGACCAGATCCAGCGAGACGTCGACGGCCTCGTCGGTGCCGACGAGGTCCAGCGCCGCGGTCACGCCGTCCGGGGCCAGCTCGCGCACCCGGTCGGCCAGCCCGTCGCCGTAGCGCACCGGCTCGCCGCCGAGGCGGCGCACCAGGTCCGCGCCCTCGCCGCCGACCGTGCCGACGACGCGCGCCCCGCGCAGAGCCGCGAGCTGTACCGCCATCAGCCCCACCCCGCCGGCCGCGCCGTGCACCAGCACGGTGTCCCCCTCACCGACGCCGGTCGTGGTCAGCGCGTGCACCGCGGTGGCGCCGGCGAGCAGCAGCCCGGCCGCCGGCTCCCAGCCCAGCGACACGGGCTTGGGCAGCAGCGCCGAGGCCGGGACGACGAGCTCGTCGGCGTACCCGCCGGACACCCGGAACCCGACCACCTCGTCACCGACCGAGACGCCGGCGTCCGGCCCGGCCGCCGTGACCACACCGGACACCTCGAACCCCAGCCGCCGGGGCAGCTGCGCCGGGTCGGTGCCGAACGCCCCGGTGTAGACCTTCCAGTCCGCGGGGTTGACCCCGGCGGCGCGCACGGCCACCCGCGCCTGCCCCGGGCCGGGGTCGCCCACCGTCTCCTCGACGACGGTCAACACCTCGGGCCCGCCGTAGGCGGTCGCCAGGACGACGCAGCTCACTCCGA
Organism: Geodermatophilus pulveris; assembly: GCF_900188375.1. GTDB lineage: Bacteria > Actinomycetota > Actinomycetes > Mycobacteriales > Geodermatophilaceae > Geodermatophilus > Geodermatophilus pulveris. The sequence continues at coordinate 433,498 of NZ_FZOO01000002.1, forward strand.
CGCGGTGGCCGTGTCGCCCTCGTCCTGCCGGCTGCTGGGCGGGCCGATCCACACGGTCTTGGCGTTCATGAACTCGTACATGCCGAGCTCGGTCAGCTCCCGGCCGTAGCCGCTCTGCTTGACCCCGCCGAAGGGCAGCTCCGGGTAGCTGGTGGTCATCCCGTTGACGAACGCCATCCCGGACTGGATGTCGCGGATGAACCGCAGCCGCTCGCCCTGGTCCTCGCTCCACAGGTTGGAGCCCAGGCCGTAGACGTGCTCGTTGGCCAGCCGGACCGCCTCGTCGAGGTCCGCGACGGTGCGCAGCGCGGCCACCGGGCCGAACACCTCGTCGGTCCACAGCTCCATCTCCGGGGTCACGTCGGTCACCAGCGTCGGCTCGTAGAACCAGCCGGGCCGGTCCACCCGCTTGCCGCCGGTGACGACGGTGGCGCCCTTCTCCACCGCGTCGGAGACGAACCGCTCGACGTCCTCCCGGCCGGACTCGGTGGCCAGCGGGCCGACCTTGGTGTCGGCGTCCATCGGGTCGCCGACGGGCAACGCGGCCAGCTTCTCGGCGAACAGCCGGGTGAACTCCTCGGCGACGTCGGCGTGCACGAAGAACCGCTTGGCGGCGATGCAGCTCTGCCCGTTGTTCTGGCAGCGCGCGGTCACCGCGACCTCGGCGGCGCGGTCCAGGTCGGCCGAGGGCATGACGATGAACGGGTCGGAGCCGCCCAGCTCCAGCACCGTCTTCTTGATGACGTCGCCGGCGGTCCGGGCCACCGCCTGGCCGGCGGCGTTGGACCCGGTCAGCGTGGCGGCGGCCACCCGCTCGTCGCGCAGCACCGCCTCCACCTGGCCGGAGCCGATGAGCAGGGTCTGGAAGACGTCGTCGGGGAAGCCCGCCTTCCGGAAGAGCTCCTCCAGGTACAGCGCGGTCTGCGGCACGTTGCTGGCGTGCTTGAGCAGGCCGACGTTGCCGGCCATCAGCGCCGGGGCGGCGAAGCGCATCGCCTGCCACAGCGGGAAGTTCCACGGCATGACCGCCAGGACGGCGCCGATCGGCTGGTGCACGACGTAGGCCTCGACCGCACCGACCGCGTCGGCGTCCGCCGGCCGGGGCTGCAGCATCTGCTCGCCGTGCTCGGCGTAGTGCCGCAGCGCCTTGACGCACTTGCCGACCTCGGCCTCGGCGGCGGCCAGCGTCTTGCCCATCTCGGTGGTCATCAGCTCGGCGACGGCCTTGGTGTCGGCCTCCAGCACGTCCGCGGCGCTGCGCAGCCAGCCGGCGCGCTGCTGGGCGGTGGTCAGCCGGTAACCCGCGAAGGCGGCGGCCGCGCGGGCCAGGCGCTCCTCGACGGCCTCGTCGGACAGGGGCTCGAAGGTCCGGAGCGTCTCGCCGGTGGCGGGGTTGATCGTGGCGATGGCCATGGGCGCCGTCCTCTCTCGGTGCGGGGCCGGTGCCCCGCGCGTCAACTGTCCCGCTCCGGGCCCTTCCCCGCGTCCCGCCGGAGCACACCCGCGAGGACGGCGGACGTCCGCCCGGCCGTCAGGTCCGCGTCCAGGTCGGCGATCGCGCGGGCGCGCGCCCGCCGGCCGAGGTCCGCCCGGCGGGCCGGGTCGGCGAGCAGCCCGGCCAGCGCGGCGGCCAGCCCGCCGGCGTCCCCCGCCGGGACGACGACGACGTCCCCGCCGAGCCGCGCCGCGACGTCGCCCACGGCGGTGGACACGCAGGGCAGCCCCTCGGCCATCGCCTCCATCAGCACCAGCGGCCCGGCCTCGGCGCGCGAGGACACCACGAAGACGTCCAGCCCGGCGAGGAAGCCGCGGACGTCGTCGACGAACCCGGGGAACGTGACCGGCAGCCCCGCCGCCGCCGCCCGCAGCGCGGCGCCGTCCCGCCCCTCGCCGCCGACCACCACCTCCAGCGCGGTGCCGGACGCGACCAGCCGCCGCACCGCCTCGAGGAGCAGGTCGAAGCCCTTCTGCGCGGTGAGCCGGCCCAGCGCGCCGACCCGCGGCACCGGGTGGCCGGCCGGCCCGGCCGGGTCCGGCGGCACGTCGACGCCGTTGGGGACGACGTGCACGTGCCCGGCGGGCAGGCCCAGGTCCGCGGACAGCTGCGCAGCGATGTCCGACGACGGGGTGAGCACCGCCGCCAGCCGCCGGTAGCGGGCCGCCAGCTCCGCCCGCCGCCCCCCCTGCAGCGTGTCGCCGCCCAGGTGCAGGGTGCCGGTCGCCGGCGCCACCGCCAGGGCGGCGTCCACCGCGGCCGCGTTGGACGCCGGGTCGACCAGGTTGACCGCCACCACGTCCGGCCGGGAGGCGGCCAGCGCGGCGCGCACGGCCGGTGCCTCCGCGGCGTGCCGGGCCACCGGGACCACCGCGAGGGCGCCGCCCGGGGGGACGAACGGGGCCAGCCGCGCGGCGACCGGCTCGGCGGCGACGAGGGACGCCGTCCAGCCCAGCCCCGCGGCCCGCCGCAGCAGGTGGGTGAGGTGGACCTCGGCGCCGCCCCAGGCGTCGGAGTCGGCGACGAAGGTCACCCGCCTCACGGGACGAGCTCGCGGGCGGCGGCCAGCACGTCGGCCGGGCGCACCGAGTCCGCGCAGCGGAAGTCGATGGGGCAGACCAGGTGCGGGCACGGGGCGCAGGGCACGTCGGCCGCCAGCGCCCGGTGCCGCGGCCCCCCGTGCGCCCAGCGCACCGGGTCGCCGGGCAGGAACACGGTGACGCTGCGCCCGCCGACCGCGGCGGCCAGGTGCGCCGACCCGGTGTCGTTGCCGACCAGCACCGCCGCGTCGCGCAGCAGCGCGGCCAGCCCGCCCAGCCCGGTGGCGCCGGTGAGGTCGACGGCCGGCGTCCGCATGGCCGCCACCACCGCGGCGGCGACGTCCCGCTCGCCGGCCACCCCGGTGACCACGACGGCCAGCCCGTCGGCGGCCAGCGCGTCGCCGACGGCGGCGTAGCGCGCGGCCGGCCAGCGCCGGGTGGCCGCCGAGGCGCCCGGGTGCAGGACGGCATAGTGGCCGGGCACCAGGCCGTGCCGGGCCAGCAGCGCGGCCGCGGCGGCCTCGTCGTCGACGCCGATCGGGAAGTGCAGCGGCGGGGCGGCGGCCTCCGAGAGGCCGAGGTGGGCGAACAGCCGCAGGTGCCGCTGCGCCTCGTGCAGGTGCACCGGGTAGCGCAGGTGCAGGTGCCCGGTGCCGGCCGGCGGGTCCCAGCCGGTGGGCGCGAACCCGCCGACCAGCCGCGCGCCGAGCGCCGCGGTGACCCGGTTGGCCGCCGGCCGGTCGCCGTAGACCTGCAGCGCCAGGTCGAAGCGCCGGGCGGTGGCCGCGGCGACGAACGGCGCCCACCCGGCCGGGTCCGGCGGGCGCTCGGGCACCCCCTCGGCGCCGGGGAAGGCCAGCAGCTCGTCGACCCCGCCCAGCCGCTCGACGACCGGGGCCATCTCCGCCCAGGTGACCAGCGTGACGTGCAGGTCGGGGCGGGCGGCGCGCAGCAGCCGCAGCGCGGGCCCGGAGCACAGCAGGTCGCCGAGCCCCACCCGCAGCCGGACGAGCGCGACCCGGCGCACGGAGGGGTCCAGGAGGGGTGCGCTCACCCGCGCCCCGTTCCCGGGGGCGGGGCGTCCGACACTCTGCTTCACTGCGGTCCCCCGAGCCCGTTCGAGCCACGCCACCCGGAGGCCCCGTGCCGCGCGTCCACGTGCTGCGCCTGTGCAGCGTGTTCGAGCCGGTCGCCGTCGACGGGCGGTCGGCGCGGTACGACCCGATCGGCGGCATGCAGAACCACACCGCGGCGCTGACCCGCTGCCTGGACGCGCTGGGCCTGGCCCAGACGGTGGTCACCTCACGGCTGGCCGGCCGGCGGGGCACGTCGCGGCTGGGCGGCGCGGCGGCCGTGCACCGCACCGGCCTGCCGGTGCCGGCGCTGCGCCAGCTGTGGGCGCTGGACGCCCTGCGCGTCGTCCTGCGGCCGCCCGCCGGGCCGGTCGACGTGGTGCACGCCCACCAGGGCGAGGACCTCGCCACCCTGCTGCTCGCCCGGCTGGCCGTCCGGCGGCACCGCTGCCCGCTGGTGGTGACCGTGCACTGCAGCGTCAGGCACACGCTGCGCGGGCGCGGCCTGCGCACCCGGCTGCTGCGCGCCGTCGGCGGCGCCGTCGAGCGCGCCGCGCTGCGCCGGGCCGACGCGGTCGTCGTCCTGACCGACCGGACGGCGGCGGCGCTGCGCGGGGACGGCGTCCCGGCGGCGCGGGTCGCCACCATCCCGTCGGGGTTCGACCCCGACCTGTTCGCCGCCCCGCACGACGACGTCCTCCCGGGTGCCGGCCGGCCGCGGATCGGCTACGTCGGCCGGCTGGCCCCGCAGAAGCGGGTGGACCGGCTGGTCGCGGCGGTCGGGCGGATGCGCGAGCCGGCGTCCCTGGTCGTGGTCGGCGACGGCCCGGACCGCGAGCGGGTGCACGCGCTGGCCGCCGGGCTGCCGCGGGTGCACCTCACCGGCTTCGTCGAGCACGCCGCCGTCCCGGCCGTGCTGGCCGCCCTCGACGTGCTGGTGCTGCCCTCGGACTACGAGGAGATGGGCTCCGTGCTCACCGAGGCCCTGGCCTCGGGCCTGCCGGTCGTGGCCAGCGACGTCGGCGGCATCCCGGAGGTGGTGCGCGACGGCGAGACCGGCCTGCTCGTGCCGGCCGGGGACGTCGCCGCGCTGGCCGCCGCGCTGGACCGGCTGGCCGCCGACCCCGCGCTGCGCGCCCGCCTGGCGGCCGGGGCCCGCGCCCGCGCCGCCGACTACGCCTGGCCGGCGCTGGCCGCCCGGGTGGCGGCCGTCTACGCGCGGGTGCGGGGGGAGGCGCCGGTCGGGGTCGCCGCGTGAGCGAGCTCGCGAGCTCACGTCGGGGCACCAGCAGCGCCCCCGTCGGCGTCTTGCTGCCGGTGCACGACCAGGCCGCCTTCCTGCCTCGCGCGGTGGAGTCGCTGCTCGCCCAGACCGTCACCGACTGGACGGCGCTGGTCCTCGACGACGGCTCGCCGGACCCGGCGGAGGTCGCCGCGGTGCTCGCCGCGCTGCCCGACCCGCGGGTGCGGGGGGTGCGCTGGGCGGACAACCGCGGCCTGGGCGCCACCCTCAACGCCGGCCTGGACGCGCTGGACACCCCGCTGGTGGCCCACCTGCCCGCCGACGACGCGTGGTCGCCGGACCACCTCGCCGCGCTGCTGGGCGCCCTGGCCGACCCGGGCGTCGTCCTCGCGTCCTCCCGGCTCGCCGGGCCGGCGGACGCCGGCTACGCGCAGCTGGTGCAGGTCGCCCACCGGCGGACCGTCGACCGGTGGACCGAGCGGGCCGAGCTGGAGACCGACGACCTCGACCGGCTCATGTGGGACCGGCTGCGCGCCCGCGGGCGGACGGCGGACACCGGCCGGGTCACCTGCACCTGGACCCGGCACCCCGGCCAGCGCTCCGCGGCGCTGCGCGAGTCGCGCGACGGCGGGCTGAACGTCTTCCGCAGCCGCTACCGGGTGCCCGGGCCGCTGCGCTTCGCCTCCTCCGACGGCGGGGACGTCGACGAGGTGGCCCGCTACGCCCGGTTCCGGTCCCGGGCGTACCCGCCGTCGCCGGACGGGCTGCGGGTGCTGGTGGTCGGGGAGCTGGCGTTCAACCCCGAGCGGGTGCTGGCGCTGGCCGAGCGCGGGCACCGGCTCACCGGCCTGTGGACCCCCGACGGCCTGGGCGATTCCACCGTCGGGCCGCTGCCGTTCGGGCACGTCCCGGACCTCCGCCGCGACGACTGGCGCTCCGCCGTGCGGGAGCTGGCGCCCGACGTGGTGTGGGCGCAGCTGAACTGGCGCGCGGTGCCCTTCGCGCGCGAGGTGCAGCGCGCGTTCCCGGGGCTGCCGTTCGTGTGGACGTTCAAGGAGGCCCCGCAGCGCAGCACGCTCCGCGGGGAGTGGCCGCTGCTGGCCGACCTGGTGACCGGCGCGTCGGCGTCCCTGTTCGCCACCGAGGAGGAGCGCGACTGGTTCGCCCTGGCGCTGGCCGGCCGGGTCGACCCCGCCCGGCTCGGCGTGCTCGACGGCGACCTGCCCAAGCGGGACTGGCTGGACGCCCCGCCGTCGCCGCGGCTGTCCGACGCCGACGGGCAGGCGCACACCGTCGTCGCCGGCCGGCCGGCCGGGCTGGACCTCCCGTTCGTGCTGGAGCTCGCCCGCCGCCGGGTGCACGTGCACCTGCACGGGCAGGTGCGGGCGCCGGGGCCGACCGGGTCGTGGACCGGCTGGCTGGACGCCGCGCTCGCCGCCGCGCCGGGGTTCGTGCACGTGCACCCGCCGGTCGGCCCGCAGGAGTGGGTGAGCGTGCTGTCGCGCTACGACGCCGGGTGGCTGCACCGCTTCGACAGCGCCAACGGCGGCGACCTGCGGCGGGCGACCTGGGACGACCTCAACTCCCCCGCCCGGCTGCCGGTGTACCTGGCCGCCGGGCTGCCGGTGCTGCAGCAGGCCAGCCCGGGGTCGCTGGTGGCGGTGGAGCGGGTGCTGCGCCGCGACGGCACCGGCCTGCCCTACCGGTCGGCCGACGACGTGGCCGGCGCCCTGGCGGGGGAGCTCGCCTCGCGGCGGGGTGCCGCGGCGGCGCTCGCGGCCCGCGAGCGGCACACCTTCGACGCGCACGCCGACCGCCTCGTGGAGCTGTTCCGCGCCGTCGCCCGCTGACCGGCCCGGCGGGCTACGGTCCACCGGGTGCGGGTCCTCGTCGCCGCGCTGCCGGCGTTCGGTCACCTCTATCCGCTGATGCCGCTCGCGGCCGCGCTGCGGGACGCCGGTGACGACGTCGTGCTGGCGACGGGCGACCCGCTGGCACCGGCCGTGCGGGACGCGGGCTGGCAGGTCGAGGACGTGCCCTGCGACGTGGCCGGGGCCCGCGCGGAGCTGCTCCGGACCCGGCCCCGGCTGGCCACGCTGCCACCGGCGCAGCGGTGGCAGCTGGGCGCCGCGCTGTTCGCCGAGGTGGTGCCGGCGGTCACGGCGCCGCGGCTGCTCGACGTCCTGGCACGGGTGCGACCGGACCTGGTGGTGTACGACGACGCCCACCTGGGCGCCGCCGCGGCCGGCGCCGCAGCGGGGATCCCCGTCGTCCGCCACGGTCTGGGCCCGCTGCCCCGCGCCGTGCAGGAACGCCTGGCCGGCACCCTGTCCGGCCACTGGCCCGTCCCCGGGACGCGGCCTCCCGGGGGGAGCAGCCGTGCTGGGCGCCCTCTACCTCGACGTCTACCCCCCCCGGCCTGCACCGCAGCCCCGGGACGGCGCCCATCCCCGCCGTCCCGCTGCGGCCGGTGCCCTGGGGCGACGCCGGCCCCCCGCTCCCGGCCTGGGTGACCGCCGCGCGCACCCGTCCGCTGGTGTACCTCACCTTCGGGACGGTGCCCTTCGTGGCCCTGCCGGTCCTCCGCGAGGCCGCCCGGGGACTGGCCGGGCTGGACGCCGACGTGCTGGTCGCCGTCGGTCCGGGCAGCGACCCCGCCGCGGTGGGACCCCTGCCCGCGCACGTCCGCGTCGAGCGGTTCGTCCCGCAGGCGGCGGTGCTCGGGCACGCGGACCTCGTCGTGCACCACGGGGGCAGCGGGACGACGCTCGCCTGCCTGGCCCGCGGGCTGCCCCAGCTCGTGCTGCCGCAGGCCCTCCCGGACCAGGCCCTCAACGCCGCGAACGTGTCCGGTGCCGGGGCCGGGCTCCTGCTCGAGCCCCATGAGGTGACCGCCGGCGCCGTGGCCGACCGCGCACGGGCGTTGCTGGCCGACCCGGGCTACGCCGAGCGGGCCGGTCGGATCAGGCGGTCGATCGCCCGGATGCCCGGTCCCGCCCAGACCGTCCCGGTCCTCCGCGCGCTCGTCACCGGCCGCTGACCGGCCACGCCGGGCGCCGCCGGGCGCCACGCGGAGCAGGGGTCCGCGGGCGTCCCCAGCACCGCCGTCCGCGGATGGTCACGACCGCGGGCCGGACGGTGGCTCCTCGTCGGCGGTGAGCACCGGGGGGCCGGCGCGGCGTCGCGTCCGGTGCCGCAGGTGAGGGTGCGGCAGGTGGAGGTGCGGCAGGTGCAGGTGCGGGTGCCGGAGGTGCAGCGCCCCGCGGGCGACCCGGTCGGCGATCCGCGCGGGCAGGTGCACGTGCGGCAGGTGCAGGTGCGGTCGGTGCAGGTGCGGGAGGGGCGTCCCGCGCGGGTGCGGCAGCCGCCGGGCCACCGGCGCCAGCCGGCGGGTCACCGGCGCCAGGCGCCGTGCCGCGACGGCCGCCGCCCGTGCCCGCCGCGACGACTCCTGCGGGACCGGGACGGGCGCCCGGGCGGCGCGGTGGTCGCGCTCCCACCGGGCGGTGCTGCTGCGCGCCAGACCGACGACCACCCCGGTGACCAGCACGAACCCGACCACGCTGACGATCGCCCAGACCATGACGACCCACTCCCCGAGCCCCCGCGACAGCCCGGCCCACCCGGCGTCCGCGGCGGTGCGGTCAGGGTCCCGCCACCGCCGGTCACGGGCAAGGGGGGTCCGCGCCGGGCCGGGTCGGCGCGCCGGTCAGAACCGCAGCACGGCCTGCAGCGGCGGGGCGGGCAGCCGGCGGCCGGCGAGGTCGGCCAGCAGCCGGGGCCCGTCGTCGAACGGCAGGACGTCGGTGACCACGTGCCGGCGGATCTCCGGCCCGCGCTCGCGCAGCAGGTCGAGGGTCACCCGCGCCAGCGCCGTCCGCGGCCAGGTGCCGGCCATGCCACGCGGCACCCGGCTGATCTGGGCGCAGACCACCGCCAGGCCGTTGTGGTGGAACTCCTCGCCGAGCCGCACCGCCTCCGCGCCGGCCTGGTAGAAGCCCAGGTCGACGACGGTGCCCTGCGGGCGCAGCGCCTTGAGCGCGGTGGCCAGCGCGGCGTCGTGGCCGCGGCACTGCAGGACGACGTCCGCGCCGGCGTCCCCCGGCCCGTGCCGCCAGCGCTCCTTGACCGCGCGCCAGGCCGCGCCGTCCTCGGGCAGGGTGGCCAGTCCCAGCGCCTCGGCGACGGCGCGCCGCTCGGCCGACGGCTCGGCGACGACGACGTCCGCGGCGCCGTGCTGCACGGCGAGCAGCGCGGTGAGCAGCCCGATGACGCCGGCACCGGTGACCAGCACGTGCCGGTCGCGCACCCCGGCGTCGACGCCCGCGCCCGGCCCGGCCGCGTCGGCCGCGGCGTGCAGCAGCCCGTTGACACAGATCGGCCCCATCTGGGCGAGGTACACCCCGAGCAGCGGGTCGAGGTCGTCGGGCACCGGGATCACGGCCGTCACCGACGGGTCGGCGCAGGTGCCGGTGCGGTGCCCGCAGGCCATGGCCACCAGTGCACCCTCCGCGAGGTCGGAGGTGCGGCTCCCCGTGACCCGGCCGACCTCCATGTAGCCCAGCCTGGTGACCGGGTAGCCGGCGGGCGGGCGGGCGCCGTCGCCGTCGTGGTCGAAGGAGCGCAGGTCGGGGTCCCAGTGCAGCGTGTGGTGCGGGTCGGTGCCGCGGACGATGGCCACCTCGGTGCCGGCGCTGACCCCGCTCCACTCGGTCTGCACCCACGCCTGGCCGGGGCCGGGCTCGGGCTCCTCGACGTCCAGGACGGCGGGCCGCCCCGGCGCGACCACGCCGATGGTCCGCACCGGCCGGGTCACGGCTGCAGCGTCCCGCTGTCGGTGTCCCTGACCAGGGGCCGGTGCCCGGGGGACCCGGCCCCGACCGGACCGGCCGTCGTCGTCATGCCGGGCCCCGTGCCCGGCCCTGCCGCGCGGCAACCCTCACGGCAGCACGTACCCGGACACGGTGACCGACAGCTCGCCGGTGCCGGGGTCGTCGGTGAACAGCAGGGCGTCGTCCGCGAGACCGGCCCCGGCGTGCGCAACCTGCGTCCCGGCGACCGGGTGGTCATCCCCTCCACCATCGGCTGCGGGTACTGCTCCTACTGCCGCGCCGGGTACTTCGCGCAGTGCGACAACGCCAACCCCAACGGGCCCGCGGCCGGCACCTGCTTCTTCGGCGGTCCGCAGACGACCGGCCCGGTCGACGGCCTGCAGGCGCAGTACGCGCGCATCCCGTTCGCCAACGTCGGCCCGGTGTGGCTGCCCGGGGAGGTCGGCGACGACGCGGCGATCATGCTCTCGGACATCTACCCCACCGCCTGGTTCGGCGCCCGGCTGGCCGAGGTCGGCCAGGGGGACACGGTGCTCGTCCTCGGCGCCGGCCCGGTCGGCCAGTTCGCCGTCACCAGCGCCTTCCAGCAGGGCGCCGGCCGCGTCCTCGTCGTCGACGGCGTGCGCACCCGGCTGGACCAGGCCCGGGCCCGTGGCGCCGAGGCGGTCGACTTCTCCGCCGAGGACCCGGTCGCCGTCGTCCGGGAACTGACCGGCGGCACCGGCGTGGACCGGGTCATCGAGGCCGTCGGCATCGACGCCCAGCGGCCGCGCAGCGGCCCGGCCGCCGCGGCCGCCGAGCAGCAGGCGGAGCAGTTCGCGGCCGAGCGCACGCAGGTCGCCCCCGAGCAGCGCCCGCAGGGCGACACCTGGGTGCCCGGCGACGCGCCCAGCCAGGCGCTGCAGTGGGCGGTGGAGGCCGTCGCCAAGGCCGGCACGATCGGGGTCATCGGCGTCCACCCGCCGCAGGCGACGAGCTTCCCCATCGGGGCGGCGATGAACAAGAACCTCACCGTGGAGATGGGCAACTGCAACCACCGCCGGTACGTCCCCGAGCTGCTCACCCTGGTCCGCACCGGTGCGGTGGACCCCGCCACGGTGCTCACCCAGGTCGGTGACCTGCCCTCGGTGCTGGACGCCTACGAGACCTTCGACCGGCGCGAGTCCGGGTGGACGAAGGTGGTCCTCGACCCGTCGACGTGACGGGTCCGTGACATCCGGGCCGGCCGCGGTGCGCCGCGGCCGGCCCGGGGCACGCCAGGGGTGCCGCCCGCGACCCCGAGGAGTCCCCGCCATGCGCCGCACCCTGCTGCCGGCAGCCGCCGTCCTGCTCGCCCTGACCGCGTGCACGACCGACGACGGGCAGGAGCAGCTGCGCAGCGACCTGGCCGAGGTCACCGCCGAGGAGGAGCCGGAGAGCCCGGTCCTGGAGCCGGCAGAGGCCACCACCGAGCTCGTCGACCCCGAGGGGTCGGTGCTCGGCGGGGCGACGGTGAGCACCGTCGAGCAGGGCACCGAGGTCACCGTCGACGTCGCCGGCCTGACGCCCGGGTTCCACCCGATGGGCCTGTACGCCGTCGGGGACTGCACGCCCGGGGACGCGGCCGCCGGCGCGCCGTTCCCCTCCGTCGGGGAGCTCCTCGCCGTCCTGCCCCCGGTGCTGGTCCTGGACGACGGGGTGGGGTCACTGACCGCCCTGGTCGAGTCGACGCCCGCGCTGGAGGAGCTGGTCGTGGCGGACGGGAGCGCGCTGGTCCTGCAGGAGGCCGTCCCGGACCTCGCCGCCGTCGAGCCGACCGGGTCGGCGCTGGCCTGCGGCGCGTTCAGCGGCTGACCCCCGTGGGTAGACCGCCGGACCGTCCGAGCACCGGGGAGGCACCGTGCTGATCGACCGCGAGCACGTCGTCCAGGCGCTGCGCTCCGGAGGCCGCCCGGAGCAGGCCGAACGCGCCCGGGAGGTGCTCGGCGTCCAGGTCGACACCGTGCGCGACGCCGACCTGCTGCGCCGGCTCGGCCTCGACCCGGACAGCCGCGCGCAGGGCGGCGGGCTCGGCCTGCGCTGAGCGGCCGCCCCGATGTCCCCGGGCGCCCCGCCGTTCGCCGACCGGACCGGGGCCGGCCGCGCCCTGGCGGCCCGGCTGGCCGGCCACGCCGCGCCGGCCCTGCTGGTGCTCGGCCTGCCCCGCGGCGGGGTGGTGGTCGCCGCGGAGGTCGCCCGCGCCCTGGGTGCCGCGCTGGACCTCGTCGTCGTCCGCAAGGTCGGCGCTCCCGGGCAGCCGGAGCTGGCCATGGGCGCGATCGCGGCCGTCGACGGGGGCGTCGAGACCGTGCGGGAGGAGCGCGTGCTCGACCGGGTCGACGTGGACGAGTCCGCGTTCGACCGCGCCCGGGAGCGCGAGCTCGCCGAGCTGCGCCGCCGGGAGTCCGCCTACCGGCAGGGCCGCCCGGCCGTGTCGCCGGCCGGGCGGCCGGTCGTGCTGGTGGACGACGGCCTGGCCACGGGCTCGACCATGCGGGCCGCCGTCGCCGCGGTCCGCCGGCAGGGCCCGGCCCGGCTGACCGTCGCGGCGCCGGTGGGGGCGCCGAGCGCCTGCGACCGGCTCGCCGCCGACGTCGACGACGTGGTCTGCCTGTGGACGCCGACGCCGTTCCGCTCCGTCGGCCAGGGGTACGCGGACTTCCGCGCCACCACCGACGACGAGGTCCGCCAGGCGCTGGCCGGCTCGCCCGGGGGATGATCGCCGCCCGTGCCGACCCAGGAGGACCCGTGGCCGACCGACTCCCCGTGATCGTGTTCGACGTCAACGAGACGCTGTCCGACATGACGCCCATGGCCCGGCGCTTCGCCGACGTCGGGGCGCCGGAGCACCTCGCGCCGCTGTGGTTCACCTCGGTGCTCCGGGACGGCTTCGGGCTCACCGCGGCGGGCGCCCAGCAGCCGTTCGCGGCGATCGCGGCGGGCGTGCTGCGGACGCTGTTCAGCGGCCTGGACCTGACGCGGGACACCGACGCGGCGATCGAGCACGTGATGGAGGGCTTCGGCGGCCTGGGCACGCACCCCGACGTCCCGGACGGCGTATGGGCGCTGCACGACGCCGGGTTCCGGCTGGTGACGCTGAGCAACGGGGCGGCGCGGGTGGCCGAGGGGCTGCTCACCCGGGCCGGCATCCGGGACCGTTTCGAGCGACTGCTGTCGGTGGAGGACGCCGGGGCGTGGAAGCCCGCCCGCGCCGCGTACGCCCACGCCGCCGAGGCCTGCGGGGTCGACCTGGCGGACACGCTGCTGGTCGCCGTCCACCCGTGGGACCTCGACGGCGCCGCCCGCGCCGGCATGGCGACCGCGTACATCGACCGCACCGGCGCGCCCTACCCGGACCACCTCACCGCGCCGACGCACACCGTCACGGCGCTGCCCGGCCTCGCCCAGCGGCTGTCCTGAGGGTGTCGCGGGCTGGCGTGGTCGGTCTGGACGGCCCGCCGCAGCCGGAAGCGGACCACCCGCTCCGCGCCGGGCCGCTCGTCCGAGGCGCCCCAGTCGACGGTGGCGGTGCCGGTCAGCTGCAGCGTCGACCCGTCGCGCCGGTCCACGAACAGCAGACCCGCGGCCGGGTCCTGCCGCAGGTTGCCCAGCGTCATCATCATCGCGTTGCCGGTGTAGTCCGGCCAGCGCAGCTCGGTGTCGCCGAGGACCTGCACGAAGCCCGGGTTGCCGCCGCGGTGGGAGGCGTCGGCGTCCCCGGCGGCGGACCGGGTGGCGACGAAGAAGGTGTCGGCCGAGCGGATCCACGCCTGCCGGTAGGGGGTGAGCCCTCGCCGGCCGCGCGGAGGTCGCCTTCCCCGACCTGCTCGACGAGTCGTTCCTCGCGCTGCCCGACAGCGCCGGTGCGCTGCGCGACCAATGGCCCGCCGTCGACTCCCGCGGCGGCCGGCCCCGGGTCGTCGGCGGCGTCGTGACCACCGGCGAGGAGACGCTCGAGGCGGTCGCCGGCGGGCGGGGGTGGCGCTGCTCAGCGCCGGCAACGCGGAGACCCGCCGGCACTCCGGCGTGGTCACCCGCCCCGCCACCGGCCTGGGCCCCAGCCGGCTGGCCGTCGCCTGGCGCCGCGACGACGACCGCCCGGTCACGGCCGGCTCCGTGCGCGCCTGCACGGCCGTCGTGCGATCGGGCGGGGCCCCGGTCGCCCCGTGACGGTCACGAGCCGCCGGACGAGGCCACCCAGTACTCGACGAACCGGCCGCCGGCCACCCGGAGGATGTCGTTGCCGGAGAAGGACGTGCTGCCACCCGGCGTCACGCCGCGGCCGGTCCAGCGGGCGGCGACCAGGTCGCCGTCGACGATCGGTCCCACCTGCAGCTCGAAGGTGAGCTCGGTGAACATGCCCCGGGTCCGGGCGACGAGGGCCGCCAGCTCACCGGGCCCACGGACGTCCCGGTCCGGCCAGTGCCCGACGAAGTCCGCGGCGACCAGCTCCTCGGCCGCGTCGGGCCGGCCGGCCCAGAGCTCGCCCAGCCACCGGCGGTAGAGGTCCCGGGGAGAGGTGGACGTCATGCGGTCAGCGCACCGGAACGGCGCGCGCCGTGCAAGCCAGCGGCGGGGGCGGACGCTCAGGTGGTGGCGTAGATGTCGTTGTACGGGCGCAGCGCGTCGGCGGTGAGGTCGCGCTCGGACCGGCTGGCGGAGCGGTCCGGGCGCAGGGCGTCCAGGCCGGCGACGGCCGCGTCCCGCCCGGTCATGGACCGGGCCAGGCAGCGCGCGGCCCCGGCAGCGTGCGTGACCCACGGGGCCTGGGCCACCCACATCCCAACACGGCCGGCTCGGCCGCCCACCGGGCTCCGGTGCGGACGAGCCGGCCCCCGCGTGGCGGTCGGCGCAGCGGGTGGGGCCCGGCCATGGCTGACACCCAGGACGGTCCCGGGCTGCACCCGGTCACCCGCGAGCTGGCCGAGGGGCGGAACTCCGCCGCGATCAGCACGCTGCTGCCCAGCGGCCGCATCCAGACCCAGTACATCCGGGTGGGCGTCGAGGACGGCGTGCTGTTCGTGGACACCGAGGTGCACCGGCAGGAGTACGAGGACCTCGAGCGCGACCCGCGGGTCACCCTGGCCATCCGCGACGAGGCGGACCCCTACCGGTACGCCGAGGTGCGCGGACACGTCGTGCGCAGCGAGCGCGGGCCGCGCGCCCGCGCCCAGATCGACGAGCTGTCCCAGGAGTACGAGGGGCAGCCCTACCCGGCCGAGGACATCTCCTCCGAGCGCGTCACCCTCTACATCGAGCCGGAGCGCCAGACCACCGCCGGGTGACCGTCGGCCGGGGTCAGCCCGCGGTGACCACGACCGCGTCACCCACCGGGCGCTCGCCGGCGGTGTCCGACGGGCTGGAGGCCAGCTCCCCGTCGACGGCGAGGGTGGTCGAGCCGCCGCCGTCGAGGTCGACCGCCCCGACCATGCCGAGGCCCCGGGCCACCGCCACGGTCTCCGGGACCGACAGGCCCAGGTGGTCGACCTGCCGGCCGTCGGCGACGACCAGCAGCAGCCGGCCGTCGGCGTCCCAGCAGGTCGCGGGAGACCAGCTCGCCCCGCCAGTCCGGGCGCCGCACGTCCGCCTCGCCGGTCGCCTCGTCGACGACGAGCGCCGGGCGGGCGCCGACCCGGCTCGCTCTCCAGCGACCCGTCGTAGACGCCCACCCCGGCCGGGTCGCCCTCGGCGCCGGCCTGCGGGTCGAGCACGAAGAAGCCGCCGTTGACCGCGACCGAGGCGTCGGCGACCGCGGCCAGCCCCGTGGTCGGCTCGCGCCGTTCCAGGTCCGGGCCGTGGGTGGCGCGCACCTCGCCGTCGAACTGAGCCGGGTCCACGGTGACGACGTCGACCGTCCACGGCCCGCCCGCCGCCGTGCCGCCGTCCCAGCCGGTGTACCCGGACCGCCCGCCGGACCCCGCCGCGGTCAGCCGGGCCACCGCGTCGTCGGCGGCCTGCTGGGTGGCGAACCGCTCGGTCAGCCGCACCCGGTACCCGATCGTGCCGCCGGGGACGTCGGCCATCTCGGGTCGGCCCACCGGCTGCACCTCGGCGGGCAGCCCGGCGGCGGCGAGGACGTCCGCGTGCGCCCGCGCGGCGGCCTCGTCCTGCACCGCCCGCGGCGCGGCGGCCGGGTCCGGGCTGGTCGGCGCGGAGGGGACTGCCACCTCGACCACCCGGTGCAGCGCCGGGTCGGGCGCGCCGCGGACGATCCGGGTCAGCGTCACCCCCGGCTGCAGGGTCGTGGTGGAGCGGGTCTCGGCCAGCCCGGGCGCGCCCAGCGGCAGCGCCTCCGGGGCGGGCACGGGACCGGCGGCGGGCGCCGGCAGGGTGGACGTGCCGGTCAGGACGAGCACCGAGGTGCCCACCAGCGCGGCGCGCCGCAGGGTCGACGAGGTCACGGGCGCGGACGCCAGGGCCGCCGGCGCGCCCCCGGGTGGCCACCGGGTGAGCGGTGGGCAGGGGTCGCGGGAACCGCGGCGGCCCCGCGGGACGGCGTCACCGTCCGGCACCGGGCGGGCGCCCCGCGGGTGAGGCGCCCTCCCGGCGGGTAGCCCGGGGGTCCTGACACCCCCGGGGAGGCCCCCGTGCGCGACCACCGCATCGGCATGATCGTGCCGAGCTCCAACCTGACCATGGAGACCGAGCTGCCGCGGATGCTGCACGCCCGCGAGCAGGTCGTGCCCGGTGAGCGGTTCACCTTCCACTCCAGCCGGATGCGCATGAAGCACGTGACGCCGGAGGAGCTGGTGCGGATGAACGCGCAGACCGAGCGCGCCTCGCTGGAGCTGGCCGACGCCCGCCCCGACGTCGTCGCCTCGGCCTGCCTGGTGGCGATCATGGCCCAGGGCCCGGGATACCACTGCTCGGCGGAGGCGCAGATCAGCGGCGTGCTGCAGGGCGAGGGGCTGGACGTCCCCGTCGTCTCCAGCGCCGGCGCCCTGCTGCGCGCGCTGGACGCGATGGGCGCGCGCCGGATCGCCATGGTCACCCCGTACATGAAGCCGCTGACCCGGCTGGTCGCCGGCTACGTCGAGGACGCCGGCATCGAGGTGTGCGACGCGCTGAGCCTGGAGGTGTCGGACAACCTCGCCGTCGCCGCGCTGGACCCCGACGACCTGCGCGAGCACTGGCGGCGGGTCGACGTCGGCGACGCCGACGCCCTGGTGCTGTCCGCGTGCGTGCAGATGCCCTCGCTGGCCGCCGTCCAGCCGGTGGAGGACGCCGCGGGCCTGCCGGTCCTGTCGGCGGCCACCGCGACCGTCTTCACCCTCCTCACCGAGCTGGGCCTGGAGCCGGTGGTGCCCGGCGCCGGCCGGCTGCTCGGCGGGGAGGTGCGCATGGCGCCGGCGCCGCGGCCGGCCCCCGAACCGGTGGACGCCGGGGCCGCGCCCGCCCCGCCGCTGCCCGAGCCCTACCCGGCCGCCGCGCAGTAGCCGGCGCGGGGCGGGCCGCCGTCGGCGGGACCCGTGGTGGGCACGGCGCACCCCGGCCGTGCGTTGCGATCCGGTGACGTCCGCTGCCCTCTCGGCTCGGGTGGGCCCCACCCGGGTAGGAGGACGAGGGACCACACCCGACGCGGGAGGGGGCCCGACATGGCGGCGGGCACGCTGTACCGGCTGAGCGAGACCGACCGGACCGTCGCGGACCCGGACGCCGACGTGCGCGGCCGCGCCGTCGTCGACCGCCACGGCGAGGAGGCCGGGCGGGTGGACGACCTGCTGGTCGACGACCGGGAGGGCCGGGTGCGCTTCCTGAGCGTGGGCGAGGGCGGTCTCCTCGGCCTGGGGAAGACCCACTACCTGGTCCCGGTCGACGCCGTCGTGGCGGTCGACGCGGACCGGGTCCGCATCGACCGGGACCGCGCTGGGATGGGTGGCGTCCCCGTCTACGACCCCGAGCTCGCCGACCGCCCCGACTACTACGAGAGCGTCTACGGGTGGTGGGGCACCGCGCCGTTCTGGGGTCCGGGCTACGCGTACCCGCCCTTCCCCCGCTGAGCACGTCGATGGTCCGCGCCGGCCGCCCGCACGGGCAGCGTCGTGGATCGCCGCCGGTCGTGGTGGTCCTGCTCGCCGCGCTGTGCGTCGTCCTGTCCGGGTGCGTGGTGGTCGGCAGCGGTGCGGGCCGGACGACCGCGCCCCCGTCCGCTCCTCCCCCGGCGGCGGGCAGCGCGGCGCCGGCAGAGGAGCGCATGGCCCGGGAGGTCTTCGACCGGGTCGACGACGAGCGCCGCAACCGGGGACTGCCCCCGGTCGGCTGGAGCGACCAGCTGGCCGCGGTGGCCCGCGACTGGAGCGCCACGATGGCGGAGACCGGCCGGTTCGAGCACCAGGACCTCGGCGCGGTGCTGGGCAGCGCGGAGGTCGAGGGGCTGCGCGCCATGGGGGAGAACATCGCCACCACGTCGGCGCCGGTCCCGGCGGGGGTGCTGCACACCGGGTGGATGCGCTCGGACGAGCACCGGGCCAACGTCCTCAACCCGGGTTTCGACCGGCTCGGGGTCGGCGTGGTGTGCGCCGCGGACGGCTCGGTGTGGGCCACCCAGGAGTTCGGCCGCACGGTGTCCGCCGACCTGCCGGCGATCGCCTCGGAGCCCCCGCCGCAGGAGCCGATCGCCCGAGCCGGGGAGGACGGACCCCGCTGCCCCTGACCCGTCCCGGGGCGCTCAGCCCTCCGCCTCCCGGACGCCCTCGAGCGCGGAGCGGTCGCCCGCCTTCTCCCGCGGGATGACGCTCAGCGAGCCGTCGGTCTCCAGCACCACCGCGGCGATCGACGACAGGTCGCCCGAGCCGGTGGCGCGCACGGCCTGCCGCACCTCGTCGAGCGTCATCCGCTGCTGGCGCAGGGCCTCCGGCAGGGCGGCGCCGTCCCGGAGCAGCAGGGTCGGGCGCGCCGTGGCCGCCGCCCGCGCGGCCGGCCACCGGGCGGTGACCGAGGCGACGACGAACTGCAGCAGCGCGAGCAGGCCCAGCGCCGTGGCGCCCTCGGCCCACGAGACGTCGCTGCTGAGCAGGATGGTCGCCAGCGTCGAGCCCAGCGCCACGGTGACGACGAGGTCGAAGGCGTTCAGCTTGGCCAGCGTGCGCTTGCCGGACAGCCGCAGCACCACGACCAGCGTCAGGTAGGCGGCGGCGCCCACGGCGAGGATGCGGCCCAGGTCGCCCCAGGAGTCGAACCACACGGTCAGCTCCGTCCTGTCGTCGCTCGGCGGTACAGCACCCGGCCGGGTGCCGCGCTGGTGCCGTGCACCACGGTGCTGGCGGCCACCACGAGGCTGCCAGCCGCCAGGACGACCGGGTCGACCTCGAGCCGCTCGGCCTCCAGTGCCAGGTAGAACAGCGCGGACACCCCGACGGGGCCGAACCAGCCCAGGTAGACCGCGTCGGGCCGGCCCAGCCGCAGGGGACGGCGCAGCAGCCACAGCACCGGCAGCCGCCGGAGCAGCAGGACGCCGGCGGCGAGGGCGACCCCCCGCCAGCCCAGCTCGCCCCAGGCGGCCCACGGCAGCACGAGGCCCAGGCCGACGAACAGCGGGAGGACCAGGAACCGGTTGACCGCCTCGTCGATGGGCAGGTCGTCGGTGCGGTCCGGTCCGGTCGCCACGGCGTTGAAGGCCAGCCCGGCGACGAAGACCGCGAGGATCCCGTCGACGTGCAGCAGCCCGGCCGCGCCCAGCACGGCGAACGCCAGGACGGCGGTGAACAGCAGCCGGGGTGCGGAGTCGGTGGAGCCGTGCTCCTCACCGGCCCGCAGCGCCCGCGCCCCCAGCCAGCCGGCGGCCGCGCCCAGCAGGACGGCGCCGGCCACCTGCCACAGCGACTCGGCCAGCGCGCCGGGGACGCTCGCGGCGCCGGCGATCGCGACGGCGAGCAGCACGAGCGGCAGGGCGAGACCGTCGTTGGCCCCGGACTCCAGGGACAGCAGTTGCCGGTCCCGGTCGGGCAGGTCCTGCTCCGCGGGCGTCCCGGTGACCACGCTGGAGGCCAGCACCGGGTCGGTGGGGCACAGCGCCGCCCCCAGCAGGGCGGCGGCGCCGACGCCCACCCCGAGGGTCCAGGCGGCCAGCCCGGCGGTCACCAGGGCCATCGCCGGCATCACGACCGCCAGCAGGAGCAGCACCGGTCGCCACCGGGCCCGCGCCTGCCCGACCGGGTAGCGCAGCGCCACCGCCATCACCGACACGGCCAGGAGCAGCCGGGTGACGGTGTGCAGCCAGGTGGTGTCCTCGGTCAGCGGTGGCGGGGCGAGCACGCCGAGCAGCTCCGGGCCCACGAGCACCCCGACGGCCAGGCCCAGGACCGGCTCGGACACCGGCAGGCGGCGCAGCCGTTCCGACAGCGCCGCCACGAGCAGGCCGAGGACGCCCGCGACGACCAGCAGGACGTCGATCAGCACGTCAGTGCCCCTCCTCCCGGCCGGTCACAGCTGGGGGCGCACGCCGGCCTCGGGCGCGAGCTCCCGCGGGTCCAGCGGGCCGTCGCCGGCGACCGCCGCCCGGCCGGGGCCACGCCGGCCGACCGGCAGCACGGTGCGCCCGGTGGTGCCCTCCAGCTCCAGGGCGAGCGCGGCGTAGACCGCGACCGCAGCCAGCAGCAGCCCCACCCACCCGGCCGCGGACTGCCAGGCGGCCGACCCGGTGAGCTCGGCGGCGCCCGTGACCGCGAAGCGGGTGGCGGCGGTGGCCATGACCACGGCCGGGACCAGCTCGGCCGGCGCGGCCGCGGCCGCGGGCACCAGCAGCGCCACCGCGGCGGCGAGCAGCAGCACGCCCAGGCCCGCGCTGGCGGTGCCCGACGGGGAGGTCAGCGTGGCGAGCCCCGCGACGGTCCACGTCCCCGCCAGCACCCCCATCCCGGTGGCCGCGACCGGGTCGCGGGTCAGGAAGCCGACGACCGCGGCGGCGAACTGCAGCGGGGCGGTGGCGCCGAGGGCGACCAGCGCGGCGACGCGCCCCTGGTCGGCCGGCACCCAGCCCAGCTGCACCGCGCTGAACACCGTGGTGGCCAGGGCGAGAGCGAGGAACCCCAGGGGCAGCGGGGTGGCCAGCGGCCGCAACACCACCCGGGTGGCCGGGTGGCCCTGCTGCAGGGTCCCGCCGCGAGCCTGCGAGTGGTGGGGGGCAGAAGGGTCCTTCACCAGCCGACGATGACCTGCGGCGAGGCGACCTTGAGGTGCGCGTTGGCCCACCGGGCCAGGCGCAGGGACTGCGGGTGGCACCGCCGGGCGAGGTCGAGCAGCTCCCGCTCCTTGGCGCCCTGGGCCGACTGGGCCAGGATCTCCCAGTCCAGCGAGACCCCGGCCGCCTCCCGGTACAGGTGGCGCAGGTCGGCGAGCAGCAGCAGGCCCGGCGTCGAGCGCCGGCCGACGAGCTCGGAGGCGCGCTGGCGCACGCTCGCCAGCAGGGCCGGGTCCTCCGACGCCTCGGGGTCGAGGTCCACGCCGAAGTCGCGGCCGGCGCGCGCGAGCTCGACGACGTGCCGGCGTGACCAGCCGGCCATGTCGCGGCAGACGTGGAAGACCTCGTGGTCGGCCTTGTGCTTGTCCGACATGGACATCAGGACGGTGACCAGGTGGTTCTCCGAGCGGTGCAGTTCCTCGATCGCCAGGTCCAGCTTCACGGCTGTCCTCCCACGAGCTCGTGCGCGAGCGCGTCGTCCCCGCCCGTCGTGGGCGGTACCTGCCCGGTCACCGGCGCGGAGCCGGTGGTGGTCGGGGCCGGGGCGGGGCCGTCGGCCGGGGCGACCCGCTGCACCTGTGCGGCCGCGGTCTTGAAGATGGGCTGCTTGGACACCGGGTCCCAGTCGGTGAGGGTCAGCTCGTTGGCCGCGCGTCCCTCGCCGGTCCCCGGCTCCGACCCGGACCCGGTGTCCCAGTAGCCGTAGTGGAACGGCAGGAACAGCACGCCCGGCCGGATGCCGCTGATCCGCAGCCCCGCCTGCACCCGGCCGCGCGGCGTCGAGACGTCGAGCAGGTCGCCCTCGACGAATCCGCGGTCGGCGGCGTCGCTCGCCGACATCTCCACCCACACCTCCGGGGCGGCGTCCTGCAGCTGCGGCGCACGGCCGGTCTTGGTGCGGGTGTGGAAGTGGTAGAGCGTCCGCCCGGTGATCAGCTGGAACGGGAAGTCCTGGCCGGGGAGTTCGTGCGGCGGCACGTACTCGGCGGCCTTGAGCACCGCCCGGCCGGTGGGGTTGAGCGCCCGGTACTCGGTCTCCTCCACCGGGGCGCCGGTGACCATGTCGCGGCCGTAGCTCTCGCACTGGTCGGGTCGCGCCCAGAACTGCCCGTCGACGTAGATGCGCTCGGTGCCGTCCGGGTGCTCGTCGTCGCACGGCCACTGGACGCCGCTGCCGCCGCGCAGCTTGTCGTAGGAGAGCCCCGTGTAGTCGCAGGGCCGCCCGCGCGAGCACTCCTTCCAGGCCTCGAAGGCGCTCTCGGGGTCCGACCACTTCACCAGCGGGGCGCCGTCCCTGTCCCGCAGGTCCAGCCGGCGCGCGAGGTCGACGAGGATGTCGAGGTCCGGCCGCGCCTCGCCGGGCGGGTCGACGGCCTTCTCCGACAGGTGCACGGTGCGGTCGACGTTGGTGAAGGTGCCGGTCTTCTCCCCCCAGGTGGCCGCGGGCAGGACGACGTCGGCCAGCTGCGCGGTCTCGGACAGGAAGATGTCCTGGACGACCAGGAACAGGCGGTCCTGGGCGAGGATCGACCGGATCCGCGCCAGCTCGGGCAGGGAGACGGCGGGGTTGGTCGCCGTCACGTACAGGAAGCGGATCGAGCCCTCCTCCATGTAGCGCAGCTGCTGCATGACGTGCGTCGGCGGCGAGTAGTGCGGGATCTGCATCGGGTCGACGTTCCAGACGCGCGCCAGGTCCTGGACGTGCGCGTCGTTGGACCAGTTGCGGAAGGCCGGGAGGTCGCCGTCGGCCCCGCACTCGCGGGTGTTCTGCGCGGTGGGCTGGCCGTTCATCTGCAGGATCCCGCAGCCGGGCCGGCCGAGCATGCCCCGCAGCACGTGGATGTTGTTGATCTGCACGGCGGCGGCCGTGGCCTGGTGGGACTGGTAGAAGCCCTGCAGCGCGGTGGAGAGCAGCCGCTGCGCGGAACCGATCACGCGGGCGGCCTCGCGGACCTGCCCGGCGGGGACGTCGCAGACCTCCTCCGCGACCTCGGGCGTGTACGCCCGCACCTGCCGCTCGAGCTCGTCGAACCCGACGCTGTGCGCCTCGACGTAGTCCCGGTCGATCCAGCCGTTGCCGATGATCTCGTGCAGCAGCGCGTTCATCAGCACCACGTTGGTGCCCGGCCGCGGGGCCAGGTGCACGGTCGCCGCCCGGGCGACGGGCGTCTCGCGCGGGTCGACGCAGACCACCTGCGGCGGGTTCGGCCCCGCCAGCCGGTCGAGCACCCGCGTCCACAGCACGGTCTGCGTCTCGGCCATGTTGTGCCCGTACAGGGCGATGACGTCGGCGGAGTCGACGTCGGTGTAGGAGCCGGGCTGGCCGTCGCAGCCGAAGGTCTCCTTGAGCGCCGCGGCGGCGGTGGCGGTGCACAGCCGGGTGTTGCCGTCGACGTGGTTGGTGCCGATGCCGCCGTGAGCGATCAGGCCGAGCGTGTAGTACTCCTCGAGGAACAGCTGGCCGGTCGTGTAGAAGCTGATCGCGCTGGGCCCCTGCTCCTGGAGCAGCTCCCTGCACCGGCCGGCGACGGCGTCCATGGCGGTGTCCCAGTCGGTCTCCACCAGCTCGCCGTCGCGCCGGACCAGCGGCCGGGTGAGCCGGTCCGGGGAGTTGTTCGCCTGCCAGCCGAACAGGTCCTTGGGGCCGAGCCGGCCGTGGTTGACCCGGTCGACCGCCCGCCCCCGGACGCCGACGATCCGCCCGTCCGTGACCGCGATGTCCAGCCCGTCGCCGTTGCTGTGCAGGATGCTCGCCGACTGCACCCAGCGGTCGACGTCGTCCTCGGTCAGCCCGTCGGCGAGGTACTGGTCGACCCGGGTGGGCCAGGTCTCCCCCGGCCCGTACGGGGTCCGGCTCCCCCAGGGTTCGGCGATGCGGTCGGTCCGAGGCATGGCGCACGCCGTACCCCCGACCCGTGGCAGCCCGAACGCGGGTCGCATGACGAAACGGTGACACCCGCGAGCGCAAGAACGGTCGGGCGCGGGGCCGCCGTCCCCGGCCAGGATCGACCCGTGCCCGACGACGACCCCCTCCCGGGACGGGACCGCCTGCGCGAGCTGCTCGACGCCGTCCTGGACGAGGACAACCGCACGCTGCCCGACATGGCCGGCGACGCGTACGCCAGCCCCTGGCACTTCGCCCGGCAGGTCAGCCGGGGCGCCGGCGAGCCGCCGGTGGCGCTGCGCCGCCGGGTGCTGATGGAGCGCGCGGCGTGGCAGCTGCGCGAGGGAGCCGGCGTCACCGAGGTCGCCTTCGCCTCCGGCTACGAGTCGGTCGAGGGCTTCGCCCGCGCCTTCGCCCGCGCCTACGGCCGCTCCCCCGGCTCGCCGGACGACGGCCCGCGGACCCGCGATGCGCACTGGCTGCCCGCGCCGAACGGCGTGCACTTCCACCCGCCGACCTCGCTGTGGGTGGCCGATGAGGGCCGGCGCGGCGCCCCGGACGAGGTGACCGCGCTGCTGGTGCACCACGACGTCGAGGACACCCGCGCGCTGCTGGAGGCGGCCGCGGGCCTCCCGGACGGCGAGTACCGGCGGGCCCGGCTGCCCGGGCTGAGGGTGCTGCCCTGGGAGGGCGCGGAGGAGTCGGTGGCCGCCGTGCTGGACGCGCTGGTGTGGACCAAGGAGGTGTGGCTGGCCGCCGTCGAGGGCGCCGGGCACCCCGCCCGCGGCGCCGACGACGCGGCCGCCCTGCTGGCCCGGCACGACGCCGTGGCGCCGCGGTGGCTGGCCGCCGTCCGCGACGTCGCTCGGCGCGGCGCCTGGGGCGACCGGCTGGTCGACGCGCTGTGCGAGCCGCCGCAGAGCTTCGTCCTCGGCAGCGTGGTGGCCCACGTCCTCACGTTCTCCGCGCACCGGCGGCTGCTGGTGCGCGCCCTGCTCCGGGACGCCGGCCTCGCCGTGGACACCGGGGACCCCATCGACTGGCTGACGAGGAGAGCGACGTGACCCGCACCGTCTACTACACGGCCACCAGCCTGGACGGCTTCATCGCCACGGCGGACCACTCGCTGGACTGGCTGCTGTCCCGGCGGTCCGACCCCGACGGGCCGATGGGCTGGACCGGGTTCGAGCAGCGGGTCGGTGCGCTGGCGATGGGCGCGACGACCTACGAGTGGATGCAGGCGCACGACCCGGGCGGCTGGGCCCACTCCGTGCCGGCCTGGGTGTTCACCCACCGGAGGCTCACCGGGTACCCGGGCGCGGACATCCGCTTCACGCGGGCCGACGTCGGCGACGTGCACGCGGAGATGGTGGCGGCGGCCGGGGACCGGGACGTGTGGGTCGTGGGCGGCGGCGACCTGGCCGGGCAGTTCGCCGACCGCGGCCTGCTCGACGAGCTGGTCGTCTCCGTGGCGCCGGTGACGCTCGGCGGCGGGGCGCCGCTGCTGCCCCGGCGGCTGGAGCTGGTGCGCACCGAGCACGCGGTCAACGGCGAGTTCGTCTGCGTCCGCTACGACGTCGTCCGGACCCGACCGGGGAGCGCGACCGACCCCGCCGACGCATGACCATGCACGAGCGTGCATACTTCTCCGCATGTCCAAGGTGCTCACGTCCCTGCCCGTCGGCGAGCGCGTCGGGATCGCCTTCTCCGGCGGGCTGGACACCTCGGTGGCGGTCGCCTGGATGCGGGACCGGGGCGCGGTGCCCTGCACGTACACCGCCGACATCGGCCAGTACGACGAGCCCGACATCGACTCGGTGCCCGGGCGCGCGACCGCCTACGGGGCGGAGGTCGCCCGGCTGGTCGACGGGCGCGCGGCGCTGGTCGAGGAGGGCCTGGCGGCGTTGACCTGCGGGGCGTTCCACATCCGCTCCGGGGGGCGCAGCTACTTCAACACCACCCCGCTGGGCCGGGCGGTCACCGGCACCCTGCTGGTGCGCGCCATGCTCGAGGACGACGTGCAGATCTGGGGCGACGGCTCCACCTTCAAGGGCAACGACATCGAGCGGTTCTACCGGTACGGCCTGCTGGCCAACCCCTCGCTGCGGGTCTACAAGCCGTGGCTGGACGCCGACTTCGTCACCGAGCTCGGCGGCCGCCGGGAGATGTCGGAGTGGCTGGCCGCGCACGGCCTGCCCTACCGGGACAGCACCGAGAAGGCCTACTCCACCGACGCCAACATCTGGGGCGCCACCCACGAGGCCAAGGCGCTGGAGCACCTGGACGCCGGCATCGAGGTCGTGCAGCCGATCATGGGGGTGCGGTTCTGGGACCCGGCCGTGGAGATCGAGCCCGAGGACGTGACCGTCGGCTTCGAGCAGGGCCGGCCGGTGTCGATCGACGGGAAGACCTTCGGCAGCGCCGTCGAGCTGGTGCTGGCGGCCAACGCCATCGGCGGCCGGCACGGGCTGGGCATGTCCGACCAGATCGAGAACCGCATCATCGAGGCCAAGAGCCGCGGCATCTACGAGGCGCCGGGCATGGCGCTGCTGCACGTGGCCTACGAGCGGCTGGTCAACGCCATCCACAACGAGGACACCCTGGCCACCTACCACAGCGAGGGCCGGCGGCTGGGCCGGCTGATGTACGAGGGCCGCTGGCTGGACCCGCAGGCGCTCATGCTGCGGGAGGCGCTGCAGCGCTGGGTGGGCACCGCGGTCACCGGCGAGGTGACCCTGCGGCTGCGGCGGGGGGAGGACTACTCGGTCCTCGACACCGCCGGCCCGGCGTTCAGCTACCACCCGGACAAGCTGTCGATGGAGCGCACCGAGGACTCCGCCTTCGGCCCGTCGGACCGGATCGGCCAGCTGACCATGCGCAACCTCGACATCGCCGACTCCCGCGCCAAGCTGGAGCAGTACGCGGCGCTGGGCATGGTCGGCAGCGGGCACCCGCGGCTGATCGGGGTGGCGCAGGCGGCCTCGACCGGGCTCATCGGGGCGATGGACGCCGGGGGCGCGCAGGCGATCGCCTCCCGCGGGGCGGTCTCCGGCGTCGAGGAGCTGCTCGACCGCGCCGCGATGGAGGCCGGCACGGACTAGCAGGAGGACCCCTCTGCCCCCACGCCTCGCAGGCTCGGTGCGGGCCCCTGCAGAGGAGCCGACGGGGCAGGGTGGTCCTCTCCCTAGAGCTGGCGGTAGGCGACGTCGGGGACGTCGGTGACGAACATGTGCCCCGGCGCGTGGGTGATCGCGAACGGCGGCCGCGAGGCCATCAGCGCCGCCTGCGGGGTGACCCCGCAGGCCCAGAACACCGGGACGTCGCCGTCGGCGGGCACGACCGGGTCGCCGAAGTCGGGGGCGGCCAGGTCGGCGATGCCCAGTGCCCCGGGCGCGCCGACGTGCACCGGCGCCCCGTGCACCTGCGGCATCCGGGCGGTCACCTGCACCGCGGTGGGCACCAGCGCGCCGGGCACCGGCCGCATGGACACCACCAGCGGCCCGGACAGCCGGCCGGCGGGGCGGCAGGGCCGGTCGGTGCGGTACATGGACACGTTGCGGCCCTGCTCGATGTTGCGCACCGGCACGCCCGCGTCGAGCAGCGCGGTCTCGAAGCTGAAGCTGCAGCCGATCAGGAAGGCGACCAGGTCCGGGCGCCACAGGTCGGCGACGTCGGTGGGCTCGTCGACGAGCTCCCCGTCCCGCCACACCCGGTAGCGCGGCAGGTCGGTGCGCAGGTCGGCGCCCGGCGCCAGCGCGGTGGACGGCGACCCGGCGTCGGTGACGTCGAGCAGCGGCACCGGCTGCGGGTTGCGCTGCGCGAACAGCAGCATGTCGTAGGCCCAGTCCCGGGGCAGGACGACGAGGTTGGCCTGGGTGTACCCCGGCGCCCAGCCCGAGGACGGGACGGCCAGGCCGGCGCGGTAGTGCGCGCGGGCGGCCGCGGGGTCGGCGGCGGGCGTGAGGGTGGTGGTCACGGGGTCCTCCTCGGTCGGTCGCCGGACCGTTCGCCGGCCCGGTCCCGGAGGGCCGCCAGCAGCTCGGCCTCCGAGTCCTGCAGGTAGTCCTCGAGCTCCTTGGCCGCGCGCTCGGACTCCCCGTCGACCAGCAGCTCGAGCAGCGCCCGGTTGCGGCGGACGTAGGGCTCGTGCAGCCGCTGCGGCGACCCCACCGCCGAGAACGCCAGCCGCACCTCGGCGAGCAGCCGGGCGGCCGTCTCGTCGATGCGCCGGCTGCCGGCGAGCGCGACGAGGTGCTGGTGGAAGCGCATGTTGGCCGTGCCGACAGCACCCCAGTCACCGCGCCGCGCGGCGTCCTCCGCGGCGGCGACGTCGTCGTGCAGCGGCCGCAGCCGCACCGGGTCGAGCCGGCCCAGCCGCCGGACGACGTCGCACTCGATGGTGCGGCGCAGCCGGTAGAGGTCGACCAGCTCCTCCTCGTCGAGCTCGGGCACGAACACCCCGCGGTGCAGCCGGTGCACCAGCAGCCCCTCGTGGGTGAGCAGCCGAAACGCCTCCCGCAGCGTGTTCCGCGAGACGTGCAGGACGTCGACGAGCTGCTCCTCCGACAGCCGGCGCCCCGGGGGCAGGTCGCCCTCGATGACCCGGCGGCGCAGCAGGTCGGCCACCCGCTCGGCGGTGCTGGAGCGGTCGAAGGCGCGCACCTCGTCGGCCATCGCGCGCAGCCAGCCGGCGTCGGGGCCGGGGACACCGTCCGCGCCGGAGGGGGCTGCCATGCCCCCATCCTGCCCACCCGTGACGGCGATGTGAACAGTCCGCCGATCCCCTTGTCGGATTGTTCAACAACTGTCTAGGTTGTCCGGCCAGGGACCCCGGGCCGCGCCGCGGGTGTCCGCACCCCGCAGCGGGTACCCCGACCCCACCTCCCCGGGAGCACGCGCCATGGCATCGGACCCCAGCAGCGCCGGCACCGCCCCCGCCGCCCCACCGCCCGGAGCGGCCGGCGGCCGGATGGCCTCGAGCACCCGCTCGACCCTGCTCGGCGCGATGTTCCTCATGGCCACCTCGGCCATCGGGCCGGGCTTCATCACCCAGACGACGACGTTCACCGTGCAGCTGGGTGCGGCGTTCGCCTTCGCCATCGCCGTCTCGATCGTCATCGACATCGCCCTGCAGCTGAACGTGTGGCGGGTGATCGGCGTCAGCGGCCGGCGGGCGCAGGAGCTGGGCAACCTGGTGCTCCCCGGGCTGGGCTGGGTGATGGCCGGGTTCCTGCTCGCCGGCGGGCTGGTGTTCAACATCGGCAACGTCGCCGGCGCGGGTCTCGGCACCGACGCGATGCTGGGGCTGGACCCGAGGATCGGCGGCGCCGTCTCCGCCGTCGTCGCCATCGGCATCTTCCTCAGCAGGAGGGCCGGGGTCGCCGTCGACCGGATCGTCGTCGTCCTCGGCCTGCTGATGATCGTCCTGACCGCCTACATCGCGATCACGTCGGGGCCGCCGGTCGGGCGGGCACTGCGCAACGTCGTCCTCCCCGAGGACGTCTCCTTCCTGGCGATCACCACGCTGGTCGGTGGGACGATCGGCGGCTACATCGTCTACGCCGGTGCCCACCGGCTGCTCGACTCCAGCATCACCGGCACCGAGCACGTCCGCGACATCACCCGGGGCTCGGTCACCGGCATCGTGATCACCGGGATCATGCGGGTCGTGCTGTTCCTCGCCATCCTCGGCGTGGTGGCCGGCGGCGCCGACCTGGGGACGGAGAACCAGGCGGCCACCGCGTTCCAGACGGCCGCCGGCGAGGTCGGGCTGCGGGTCTTCGGCATCGTGCTGTGGGCCGCCGCCATCACCAGCGTCATCGGCGCCTCCTACACCTCGGTCTCCTTCGTCACCTCGCGGACCCGCACCAGCGACCGCACCCGGACCCTGCTCGTCATCGGCTTCATCGCGGTCACCACGCTGGCCTTCCTCCTCATCGGGGCGGCTCCGACCACGCTGCTGGTGTTCGCGGGGGCGTTCAACGGGCTGCTGCTGCCGATCGGCATCGCCGTCCTGCTGTGGGTCGCCACCCGCCGCACCGACCTGCTGAACGGCTACCGCTACCCCCGCTGGCTGCTCGCCGTCGGCTGGACGGCGTGGCTGCTCACCCTCTACCTGGCCGCGCGCTCGGTGCAGCCGGTCATCGCCCTCTTCGCGTGAGGCAGGCTGACACCATGACCCAGGGGCGTGTGGACCTCAACTCCGACCTCGGCGAGGGCTTCGGGCAGTGGCCGCTCGGGGACGACGACGCGCTGCTGGGCATCGTCACCAGCGCCAACGTGGCCTGCGGCTTCCACGCCGGCGACCCCTCGATCATGCGGCGGGTGTGCGCGCGGGCCGTCGAGACCGGGGTGGCCATCGGCGCCCAGGTCGGCTACCGCGACCTGGCCGGCTTCGGCCGCCGGTTCATCGACGTGGAGCCTGCCGAGCTGACCGCCGACGTGCTCTACCAGCTCGGCGCCCTGGAGGCGTTCGCGCGGGTGGCCGGCTCGCGGGTGCGCTACGTCAAGCCGCACGGCGCGCTCTACAACACCATCGTGGCCCACGAGGAGCAGGCGGCCGCGGTCGTCGGAGCCGTGGTCGCCTACGACCGGGACCTGCCGGTGCTGGGCCTGCCCGGGTCGGCGTGGCTGCGGCTGGCCGAGGAGGCCGGCCTGACCACGGTGGCCGAGGCCTTCGCCGACCGCGAGTACACCCCGCAGGGCACGCTGGTCTCCCGGCGGCTGCCCGGCGCGGTGCTGCACGACGCCGGCGAGATCGCCCGCCGCTGCGTGGCCATGGCCACCGGCGAGCCGGTCACCGACGTCGAGGGCGGGCTGCTGCGGCTGACGCCGGGGTCGATCTGCGTGCACGGCGACACCCCGGGCGCGGTGGCGATCGCCGGCCGGGTGCGCGAGGCGCTGACCGCGGCCGGGGTCGACCTGGCGCCGTTCGCACCCTGATGCGCGTCCTGCCCAGCGGCTCGACCGCGCTGCTGGTCGAGCTCGACGGCCTCGACGACGTCCTCGGGCTGTACGCCGCGCTCACCGCCGAGCCGATCGAGGGCGTCGTGGACGTCGTCCCGGCGGCGCGCACCGTGCTGCTCGTGACCGACCCGGCGGTGACCGGCCTGGCCGCCGTCGAGGACGCGGTGCGGCGGACCACCCCCCGCGCCGGCGAGCGGGGCGGCGGCGAGACCGTCGAGCTGCCGGTCGTCTACGACGGCGCGGACCTGGCCGACGTCGCCGCGCACCTCGGCGTGGACACCGCCGAGGTCGTGCGCCGGCACACCGGCGCGGAGTGGACGGTGGCCTTCTGCGGGTTCGCCCCCGGGTTCGGCTACCTGGTCCCGGACGGCGAGCCGTGGGACGTGCCGCGCCGGCCCTCCCCGCGGACGAGGGTGCCCCCCGGGTCGGTCGCGCTGGCCGGGGAGTTCAGCGGCGTCTACCCGCGGGAGTCCCCGGGCGGGTGGCAGCTGGTCGGCCGCACCGACGTGCCCGTGTTCGACGTCGACCGCGAACCCGCCGCGCTGCTGCGCCCAGGGGTGCGGGTGCGGTTCACCGAGGCCGGCTGATGCGCACGCTGACCGTGCTGGCCCCCGGGCCGCTGACCACCGTGCAGGACGGCGGCCGCCCCGGGCAGGGCGCGCTGGGCATCGGCCGCTCCGGCGCCTGCGACCGGGCCGCGGCCGCGCTGGCCAACCGGCTCCTCGGCAACGCCCCGGACGCCGCGGTGCTGGAGGCCACCCTGGGTGGGCTGGTGCTGCGGGCCGACGTGCACCTGGTGGTGACCACGACCGGGGCCCGCTGCTCGGCGGCGCACAACGCCCCGCTGACCCTGCGGGCGGGCGACGAGCTGCGGCTGGGCCAGCCGGCCGCCGGGCTGCGCACCTACGTCGCCGTCCGCGGCGGCCTCGCCGTCGAGCCGGTGCTGGGCAGCCGCGCCACCGACCTGCTGTCCGGGCTGGGCCCGCCGGTGCTGTCGGCCGGTGACGTGCTGCCGGTGGGGTCCGCGGCCGGGCCGATGCCCGGGGTGGACGTCGCGCCGGTGCCCGACCCGCCCGGCGGCGAGGTGACCGTGCGGGTGCTGCCCGGCCCGCGCACCGACTGGTTCACCGACCCGGCCGCCCTGACCGGCGCCGCGTGGGAGGTCACCGGCGAGAGCAACCGGATCGGGCTGCGGCTGGCCGGCACCCCGCTGGAGCGCGCGCGCACCGGGGAGCTGGCCAGCGAGGGCATGGTCCGCGGCGCGCTGCAGGTGCCGCCGTCCGGCCAGCCGGTGCTGTTCCTGGCCGACGCCCCGGTGACCGGCGGCTACCCGGTCGTCGGCTACGTCGAGGACGCCGACGTCGACCGCTGCGGCCAGCTGCGCCCCGGGCAGACGCTGCGCTTCCGCGCCGCCGCCCGGTGACCCCGCCCCGCACCGGCCGGTCCCGGCCGCGGTGGGGAGCGCTCGTCCCGGCCGCGGTCCTCGTGCTCGTCGCGCTGTGCCTGCGCGGCCCGTTCACCGGCGTGGGCCCCGTGCTGACCGAGCTGTCCGCGGAGCTGTCGGTGCCGCGGGCGGCGCTGGCCGCGCTCACCTCGGTGCCGCTGGTCTGCTTCGGGCTGGTCGCCCCCGCCGCCCCGGCGCTGGCCGCCCGGCTCGGCGTGCACCGCGCCGTCCTCGCCGGGGTGCTCGCCCTGGCCGTGGGCATCGCGCTGCGGCCGGCCGGTGTCGTGGGCCTGTGCGCGGGCACCGCGCTGCTGACCGCGGGGATCGCGGTGGCCAACGTGCTGGTGCCCGCCGCGGCCCGGGCGGAGTACGGCGACCGCAGCGCCGCGGCGGTCGGGGCCGCGGTGGCGTCGATGGGGGCGTCGGCCAGCCTCGGGGCGGGGCTGGCCCAGCCGCTGGCGACGGCGACCGGCAGCGCGCTCACCGGGCTCACGCTGTGGCTCGCCCCGGTGCTGCTCGCCGTCGCCGCGATCGCGCTGCTCGCCCGGCGCCGGCCGGCCGCGCCCGGCGCCGCGGCGGCCCGGCCGCCGGTGGCCGCCGTCCTCCGCGACCGGGTCGCGCTGGCGGTGACGCTGTTCTTCGGCCTGCAGTCGCTGTCCTTCTACACGATGCTCAGCTGGCTGGCCGACGTCCTGGAGACCGAGGCCGGCGTGGCCCCGGTGACCGCGGGCGGGCTGGTGGCCGCGGCCGCCGCGCTCGGCGTCCCGTGCGCGCTGCTCGTCCCACCCCTGGCGGCACGGCGGGCCGGGCAGGCCGGGTGGATCGTGGGCGTGGGCGTGCCGTCGACCGTCGCGATCGCCGGCCTGCTGCTCGCCCCGGCCGCCGCGCCGGCGGTGTGGGCGCTGCTGTGGGGGCTGGGCACCGGGGCGGCGTTCCCGCTGGCCATGACGCTGGTGCTGGTGCGCACCCGGGACGTGGCGCAGACCGGCCGGCTGTCCGCGGCCGCGCAGAGCGCCGGGTACCTGCTGGCCGCGACCGGCCCGCTGGCCGTCGGGCTGCTGTACGACACCGTCGGTGGGTGGCGACCGGGGCTGGTGCTGCTGCTGGTCCTGCAGGCCGGCCAGTTCGCCGCGGGCCTGGTCGCCGCCCGGCCCCGGCTGGTCACCGAGGCCCGCCGCCCGGAGCGGGTGCGCTGAGGCCCCGCTCGCGGGCCCGGAGCGGGGCCCGGGCGCACACGCGCTCGGGGAGTGACGGCCGGCCGGCCCGACGGGATGCCGGTGGAACAGCTCCTCGTAGGTGCCGCCGGTGCGCAGCGTCGCCCCGCCGTCCACGCTGGCGGTGACGCCGTCGTCCAGCAGGGCCATGCCGCTGCCCCTCGTCGCCGGTCCGCGCGCCCCGAGGTCGCCCCCGGCGCCGCCTCCCGGCAGGGTAGGTGGGCAGGCAGCCGATCCGTCGGCCCGGAGCGGGAGGGGTCCATGACCAGCGACACGAGGGCCATCAGCGAGACCCCGGAGTGGCAGGCACTGGCGCAGCACCACCGGGAGGTGGGCGACCGCCACCTCCGGGACCTGTTCGCCGAGGACCCGCAGCGCGGCACCGACCTCGTGGTCACCGCCGGCGACCTGTACCTGGACTACTCCAAGAACCGGCTCACCCGCGAGACCGTCCGGCTGCTCGCCGCGCTGGCCGAGCGGGCCGGGCTGCGCGAGCGCACCGAGGCGATGGTCCGCGGCGAGCACGTCAACCCGACCGAGGACCGCGCGGTCCTGCACGTGGCGCTGCGCGACCCGGCCACCGGTGGCCTCGTCGTCGACGGGCAGGACGTCCGCGCCGACGTGCACGAGGTGCTCGGCCGGATGGCCGACTTCGCCGACCGGGTGCGCGGCGGGGCGTGGACCGGGCACACCGGCGAGCGGATCCGCGCCGTGGTGAACGTCGGCATCGGCGGCTCCGACCTCGGCCCGGCCATGGCCCACCAGGCGCTGCGCGACTCCACCGACCGGTCGCTCACGTTCCGGTTCGTCTCCAACATCGACCCCACCGACCTGGCCGAGGCCACCCGCGACCTCGACCCGGCGAGCACGCTGTTCGTCGTCGCGTCCAAGACCTTCACCACCCAGGAGACGCTGACCAACGCCCGGGAGGCGCGCCGCTGGCTGGTCGAGGGCCTGGCAGCCCAGGGGCACGGCGGGGACTCCGAGGCCGTCGCCAGGCACTTCGTCGCCGTGTCCACCAACGCCGAGAAGGTGGCGGAGTTCGGCATCGACACCGCCAACATGTTCGGCTTCTGGGACTGGGTGGGCGGCCGGTACTCGTTCACCTCGGCGGTCGGGCTGTCCCTCATGGTGGCGATCGGCCCGGAGCGGTACCGGGAGATGCTCGACGGCTTCCACACCATCGACGAGCACTTCCGCACCGCCCCGTACGAGGAGAACCTGCCGGCCCTGCTGGGGCTGATCTCGGTCTGGTACGTCGACTTCTTCGGCGCGCAGAGCCAGGCGGTGCTGCCCTACTCGCAGTACCTGGCACGGTTCCCGGCCTACCTGCAGCAGCTGTGCATGGAGTCCAACGGCAAGTCCGTGCGGGTGGACGGCTCGCCGGTCGACGTCCCCACCGGCGAGGTCGTGTGGGGCGAGCCGGGCACCAACGGCCAGCACGCCTTCCACCAGCTGCTGCACCAGGGCACCGTGCTGGTGCCCGCGGACTTCATCGGCTTCGCGCAGCCGAACGACCTCGCCCGGGACAGGGACCTGGACGGCATGCACGACCTGTTCCTGGCCAACTTCCTGGCCCAGCCGCGGGCGCTGGCCTTCGGCCGCACGGCCGAGGAGGTGGCGGCCGAGGGGACGGCGGAGGCGGTCGTGCCGCACCGGGTGATGCCGGGCAACCGCCCGTCCAACGCGATCGTGGCGCCGAAGCTGACGCCGTCGGTCCTCGGCCAGCTGGTCGCCGCCTACGAGCACCGGGTCTTCACCCAGGGCGTCGTGTGGGGCATCAACTCCTTCGACCAGTGGGGCGTGGAGCTCGGCAAGGTCATGGCCAGCCAGCTCGCGCCCCAGCTGCAGAGCGAGGCCGCGCCGGAGTACGACGCCGAC
The DNA here is from genome assembly GCF_900188375.1 of Geodermatophilus pulveris. Classification (GTDB taxonomy): domain Bacteria; phylum Actinomycetota; class Actinomycetes; order Mycobacteriales; family Geodermatophilaceae; genus Geodermatophilus; species Geodermatophilus pulveris. Next base: position 468,767 of record NZ_FZOO01000002.1, read on the forward strand.
TCCTCGACCGACGCGCTGGTGCGGCTGCTGCGGGAGGGCCGCGGCCGGCCCGCGTGAGGCTGGGCGCTCAGCCCTGCCCGCGCAGCTCCTCGAGGATCGGGCCGGCGACCTTGAACGCGTGGTTGGCCGCGGGGACGCCGGCGTAGACCGCGGCGTGCTGGAGCACCTCGGCGATCTCCTCGTCGGTCAGCCCGTTGTTCCTCGCCGCCCGCACGTGCAGCGCGAACTCGTCCCAGTGCCGCAGCGCGACGGTGATCGACAGCGTCATCAGGCTGCGGTCGCGGCGGGACAGGCCCGGCCGCTGCCACACGTCCCCCCAGGCGACCCGGGTGATGAAGTCCTGGAAGTCGGCGGTGAACGGCGTCGTGCCGGCGACCGCGCGGTCCACCCAGGCGTCGCCGAGCACCTCGCGCCGGGTGGCCGTGCCGGCAGCACGGCGCTCGTCGTCCGTGCTGGGGGGCAGAGTCCGGCGCTCCCGGTCGTCCATCAGGCGTGCCCGCCGGCGGCGTCGAGGTGGCCGAGCAGCGCGCCGGTGACCTCCAGCGGCTGCTCCAGGTTCGGCAGGTGCGCACCCGGGCTGACCGAGACCAGCGAGGCGCCCGCGATGCCGTCCGCGATGGCCTGCTGGTGCGCCGGCGGCAGCGCCGGGTCCTCCGCACCGGACACCACCAGCGTCGGCGCGGTGATCCGCCCGAGGTCGGCCACCAGGTCGACGGCGGCGACCACCTCCGCGCACAGCGCGTAGCCCTCGTCGTCCGCCGCGGCGACCATCCCCTCCAGCCGGGCCACCAGCTCGGGGTGCCCGGCCGCGTACTGCGGCGTCAGCCAGCGGGCGACCACGGCCGGCGCGATGCTCGCGGTGCCGTCGGCGCGCACGGCGGCGGCCCGGTCCAGGAAGCCCTGCGGGTCCGGCCTCGCCGACGTGGCCAGCAGCGCCAGCCGGTCCACCCGGTCCGGCTCGCGGGCGGCCAGCCGCATCGCCGTCATCCCGCCCAGCGACAGCCCCGCCACGTGCGCCCGCCGCGCGCCGAGCCGGTCGAGCAGCGCGACGAGGTCGTCCACCAGGTCGTCGAGGCCGTACGGCCCGGCCGGGGACGGCGACTCCCCGTGCCCGCGGGTGTCGTAGGTGACCACCCGGTAGCGCTCGGCCAGCGCGGGCACCTGCGGGTCCCACATGCCGCGGGTCGCGCCCAGCGAGTTGGACAGGACGACGACCGGCGCGCCGGCCGGCCCGTCCTCGGTGTACGACACCTCGACAGCCGTCATGCCTCTCCCTCGGTCAGCCGGTGGTGCTCGGCCAACGCGGCATCGACCTGCGCGCCGGCCTCCCCGACGTCCGGTCTACCGGCGGCGAGCACGGCGCGCACGTCGACGTCGGTGCGCGCGGCGACCACCTCGGCCAGCGGGCGGCTGCCGTCGCGGGCCTCGCGGACGGCGTCGGCGGCCGCGTCGTGGGCCGCGCCCTTCCCGAGGGACGGCGCCAGCGCCTCGGCCAGCGCGCCGGCCAGCGGGCCCTCGGCGGCGGCCGCGGCGGTGGCGGCCATCCGGGCGGGGTCCGGCCGCAGCCCGCGCAGGCTCTCGGCCAGCCAGGACGCCGCCGACCCCACCGTGCCGAGCAGGTCCGTGAGCGTGGGCCACTCGCTCTGCCAGGCGCCGGCGGCCCGCTCGTGCTCCTGCTCCATGGCCGCCAGCAGCGTGGCCACCAGCCCCGGGGCGCGCCGGGCGCAGGCCCGGGCGGAGATCGCGGCCACCGGGTTGCGCTTGTGCGGCATCGCCGAGCTCCCGCCGCGCCCCTCGGCCACCTCGGCCACCTCGGCGACCTCGGTCTGGGCGAGCAGCACGACGTCGACGGCCACGGTGGCGACCACCCCGGCCGCGGCTCCGAGCGCGCCGGCCAGGTCGGCGACCGGCAGGCGGACGGTCGACCACGGGACGGCGGTGGTGGCCAGCCCCAGCTCCCCGGCCAGCGCCGCCCGCAGCGCCAGCCCCGAGCCGCCGGACGCCGCCAGCGTGCCCACCGCGCCGCCGTACTGCACCGGCAGCGTGGCGACCGCCTCGGCCAGCCGCAGCCGGGCACCGTCCAGCCCGGACAGCCAGCCGGCGGCCTTGAGCCCGAACGTCGTGGGCAGCGCCTGCTGCATGAGCGTGCGGCCGGCGACCACGTCGTCCCGGTGGGTGCGGGCGAGGCCTGCGGCGAGGTCCGCGGCGGCGGCCAGGTCGGCGTCGATCGCCGCGACGGCGTCCCGCGCCAGCAGCACCAGCGCGGTGTCCAGCACGTCCTGGCTGGTCGCCCCGACGTGGACGGCGGCCGCGCCGCGCTCCCCCACCGCGTCCAGCAACACCCGCACCAGCGCGGGCACCGGGTTGCCGGCGTCCGCGGCCCGGGCGGCCACGGCGGCCAGGTCCAGCCGCTCGGGGTGCGCGCAGGCGGCGGCGACCGCGTCGGCGGCGTCGGCCGGCACCAGCCCGGCCCGGGCCGCGGCGCGGGCGAGGGCGGCCTCGACGGCGAGGAGCGCAGGCGCCCAGGCGTCGTCGGAGACGGCGGCCGCGGCGCCGCCGCGGGCGAAGGTCCCGCCGAACAGGCTCATACCGCGAAGAACACCGTCTCCCGGTCGCCCTGCAGGTGGACGTCGAAGCGGTAGCCGTCCCCGGTCGGCTCCGCGAGCAGGGTGCGCCGCTGGTCGGCGGTCAGCCCCCGCAGGACGGCGTCCTCGGCGTTGGCGTCGGCCTCGTCGGCGAAGTAGATCCGGGTGACGACGCGGTCGAGCAGGCCGCGGGCGAAGACCGACACGTCGAGGTGCGGCGCCTGCAGGCCGCCCTCGCCGTCGGGCACCCGCCCCGGCTTGAGGGTGTGGACGGCGAACTCCCCCGGCGGGGACACCGTCTGCACGCGCGCGTAGCCGCGGAAGCCGGGGGTGGACGACGGGCCGCGCGGGTCCTCGGGCGAGGGGAAGCGGCCGTCCGGGTCGGCCTGCCAGGTCTCGACCATCGCGTCGGCAACGAGGTCGCCGGCGCCGTCGACCACCCGGCCGCGCACCCAGATGCCGCCCGGGGTGCCCTCGGCGGCGGCCCAGGCGCCGTCCGGCCAGGTCAGGCCGATCGCCAGGTAGGGGCCCACCGTGGCGCTCGGGGTGGGCCCCAGCCGGAACGGCTCGGTGAGGAAGCCGGTGCCGCGCCGCCCCGTCCGGGGCTGGTACGGCTCCGTGACGCCGGGGACCTCCAGCGGGTCCACGGGGCGACTCACGCGACGTCCCCGTCGTCGTCGGCCTCGAACGGCGTCTGGTCGGTCCCGCGCAGCACGATGTGCCACTCGAAGGCCAGCGCCCAGTCGGCCTGCGTGCGCTCCAGGGAGAACCGGCTGATCGCCCGGTGCCGCGCGGCCGCGGGGATGGCGGCGAAGATCGGGTCCTGGCCGAACAGCGGGTCGTCCGGGAAGTACATCTGGGTGACCAGCCGCTGGGTGAAGGCCCGGCCGAACAGGCTGAAGTGGATGTGCGCCGGCCGCCAGGCGTTGTGGTGGTTGCCCCACGGGTAGGCGCCGGGCTTGACGGTCAGGAACTCGTACCGGCCCAGGCTGTCGGTGACCACCCGGCCCAGCCCGTCGAAGTGCGGGTCCAGGGGTGCGGGGAAGCTGTCGCCGACGTGCCGGTAGCGGCCGGCCGCGTTGGCCTGCCACACCTCGACCAGGGCGTCGGGCACCGGGCGGCCGTCGCTGTCGAGGACCCGGCCGTACACGACGATCCGCTGACCCACGGCCTCGCCGCCGCCCCGCAGCGTCAGGTCGGCGTCCTCCGGTCGGACCCGGTCCTCCCCGAGCACCGGGCCGGTGACCTCGGTCAGCCGGTGCGGGAGGTCGACCGGCGTCCGCAGCGGCGCCCGCAGCCCGGTGCTCCGGTAGTCGGGTGAGCCGACGGGCGTCCGCCGCTCGGCCGGTTCGCGGAGGTACCGCGGCAGCACGAGGCCGCGGTGCGATGTGATGCCGGTCATGGCGGGCAACGTACGGCCCGGGGGCTACGTCACCCAAGCCGTTCCTCCCGGCCAGCGGAAGCCGGCGCGCCGGCGCGGCCACCCGGCCGGCCCTCGTCCGCGACTGCCGCCTCCTGGGCGGCGAGGTGGGCGTGCACCAGGGTCACCGCGAGCGCCCCCTCGCCGACGGCGGACGCCACCCGCTTGACCGAGCCCTCGCGGACGTCGCCGGCGGCGAACACGCCCGGCGTGCTGGTCTCCAGCAGCGCCGGCGGGCGGTCCAGCGGCCACGGCGGGTCCACCCCGTCGGCCAGGAGCGCCGGGCCGGTGAGCAGGAAGCCCCACCGGTCGCGGGCCAGCACGCCGTCGACCCAGTCCGTGCGCGGCTGGCTGCCGATCATGACGAAGAGCATGCCGGCCTCCTCGGTCTCCGCACCGGTGTCCAGGTCGCGCAGCCGGACGGTCTCCAGGACGTCGGCGCCGCTGCCGCCGACGACCTGGACCCGGTACCGGACGTCGACGTTCGGCAGGGCCACCAGCTCGCGGACCAGGTAGTCCGACATCGACTGGACCAGCGAGTCCCGGCGCACCAGCAGGGACACCCGGTCGGCGTGCCGGGACAGGTACACGGCGGCCTGCCCCGCGGAGTTGCCGCCGCCGACGACGAACACGTGCCGGCCGCGCATGGCGGGCGCCTCGCTGACCGCCGCGCCGTGGAAGACGCCGCGGCCGGTGAACTCCTCCAGCTCCGGCACGCCGATCCGCCGCCACACCGCACCGGTCGCCACCACGACGGCCCGGGCCCGCACCGAGGAGCCGTCGCTGAGGGCCAGCCGGTGCAGGCCGTCCTCGGTGCTCAGCGCCTGCACGGTGCGCATGAAGGAGAAGCGGGTGCCGAACGCCCACGCCTGCTGGTAGGCGGCGAAGGCCAGCCGGCTGCCGCTGACGCCGGTCGGGAAGCCGAGGTAGTTGCGGATCAGCGAGCTGGTGCCGGCCTGCCCGCCCACCGCCTCGCGCTCCAGCTGCAGCGTGTCCAGCCCCTCGGAGGCGGCGTACACGCTGGCCCCCAGCCCGGCCGGTCCCGCCCCGACGACGGCGACGTCGTGGACGGCGCCGGGGTCCAGCGGGTCGAACAGGCCGAAGGACTCGGCCAGCTCCAGGTCGGTCGGGGCCTGCAGCACCGCCTGCTGGGGCCGGAAGCGGACCACGACGACGGGCAGCCGCGGCTGCGGGATGCCGAGGTCGGCCAGCAGCGCCCGGCCGTCGGCGGAGCCGGCCTCGTAGAAGCCCAGCGGGATCCGGTTGCGGGTCAGCTGGTCGCGCAGGTGCTGGGCGTGCGGGTCCCACCGGTCGCCGACGACCCGCACCGCCTCGAAACCGCCGCCCTGCTGGGAGGCCCACTCGTCGAGCGCCTCGGTGACCGAGCGGTGGAACTCCTCGTCCGACCGGCCCTGCGGGGCGTACACCCAGCGGTCCAGCTGGCCGACCGTGATCGCCTCGAAGATCGGCTGGGCGGTCTCCCAGGCCCCCCACCGGACCACGGCCACCGCCAGCGCGCCGGGGTGCGCGCCGTGCAGCCGGCGCAGCACGGCCAGCCCGTCGGGGTCGGCGTCCCCCAGCCCGCCGAGCAGGACCGCCACCGGGGGGTCGCCGCCGGCGGCCAGCAGCCCGGCCACCCGTCCGGGGTCGGCGGCCGGCACGACCAGGTAGTCGGCGCCGTAGCGGCGCTCCAGCTCGCGCGTCGTCGCCAGCCGGACGCCGCCGTCGCGGGCGACGACCACCAGCGCCGCCCGGTGCTCCCCGGTCACGCCGTCCCCCGGTCCGGCGCCGGGGCCAGGCGCCACCCGGCCGCCCCCGTGGCGACGATCGCCGCCGTCATCGCCAGGAAGGCCCACGCCGCCGGGCCGCCCCAGGCGACCGTGCCCGGGTAGCGCAGCACGGCCAGCGCGACGAGGACGCCGAAGACGGTGTAGGCGACCGCCGCCGTGCGCAGCCTGCGGAGGTCGCCGGCGACGGCGGCCAGCGCGGTCGCCGCGCCGAAGGCGACCAGCCAGGCGGCCAGCACGCGCGCGGTCAGCGGGGTCAGCGGCCAGGGCCACAGGGCCGTGGCCGTGGACGGTGCGGCGTACAGCGCGACGCCCACCACCAGGAGCACGGCCGACTCGGCGGCCAGCGCCCAGCGCAGCGGGAGCGGCACTGGGTCGCGGGGCGGGGGGTCGCTCCCGGGCGCGCGCTCCTGCGGCACCAGGAGCACGAGCATGAGGCCGGGGACGACGACGTAGACGGCCAGCCAGAACCAGGCCGCGGCCCGCGCCAGCAGCGGCCGGTCGAGGAACTCCGCCTGCAGGTGGAAGCGGTCCAGGTGCAGCAGCGTGGCGGCCAGCGTGGCGATGGTGAACAGCAGGATGGTGAGGACCGGGACGCGGCTGTGCGCCCAGACCGGGTCCCGCAGGGAGAGCACCACCAGGACGCAGCCGGCCGCGTAGCCCGCGCCCAGGAAGGCGGCGGTCAGCGGCGGCTGGATGGTCCAGGCGAACGAGCGGTCGGTCCGGTCGGCCAGCACGTACAGCGTCAGCACCGCGAGCGCGGTGAGCACGCTGAAGGCGACCAGCAGGGCGGCCATGGCCGGCAGCAGCCGCCGGACGCCGGTCGCGGTGTCGACGGTGGTGGGAGGACGGTCCACGGCACTCCCCGAGTGCGTCTGCCCCCGCGCTGTCGTCATCGAACCACCGGCCCCCGTCCGCTGTCACCGGCTTCTCCCGGCGCGGCCGGGGTTCCTAGACTCCGCGGCACCGGCCCCTCCGGGCGGGGCGGCCGGCGCCGGGAGGTGGCGCGTGGCCGCAGCACCGGCCGGTGAGGTCCCCACCGGCATCGCGACCCCCGACCAGCGCCTGCGGGTCTTCGTCTCCTCGACGCTCGAGGAGCTGGCCGCCGAGCGGCGCGCGGTACGGGCCGCGGTCACCCGGCTGCGGCTCACCCCGGTGCTCTTCGAGCTCGGTGCCCGGCCGCACCCGCCGCGCGACCTCTACCGCGCCTACCTCGCGCAGAGCGACGTCTTCGTGGGCGTCTACGGCGACCGCTACGGGTGGGTGGGCCCGGGCATGGCCGTGTCCGGCATCGAGGACGAGCTCGACCTGTCCGCCGGCATGCCGCGGCTGCTCTACGTCCGGACCCCCGCCCCGGACCGCGACCCGCGGCTGGCCCGGCTGGTGGAGCGGGTGCAGGCGGAGGGCGGCGCCTCCACCACCCCGTTCCGGGACGCCGCCGAGCTCGGCCGGCTGGTCGCCGACGACCTCGCCGTCCTGCTGAGCGAGCGCTTCGGCCGCGCGGCGCCGGCGCCGCCGGGGCTGGCGACCGGGTGGCTGCCCACCCCGGCCACCCCGATGGTCGACCGCCGCGCGGAGCTGGCCGCGGTCACGGCGCTGCTGCGCGACCCCGGCGTGCGGCTGGTGACGCTCACCGGCCCCGGGGGCATCGGCAAGACGCGGCTGGCGCTGGCCGCGGCCGCCGAGGCGGCGCCCGGGCGGGACGGCACCTGGTTCGTGGACCTCGCCGGGGTGCGCGACCCGGCCGACGTCCCCGCGGCCGTCGCCGCCGCGGTCGGGGTGTCCGCGGAGGGACGCCGCCCCCTGCTGGACCTGGTCGCCGACCGGCTGGCCGGACGGCGGGCGCTGCTCGTGGTGGACAACGCCGAGCAGGTCGCCGGCGCCGCCCCCGACCTCGCCCGGCTGCTCTCCCGCTGCCCCGGCACCCAGCTGCTGGTGACCAGCCGCCGCGTGCTCCGGCTGCGCGGCGAGCACGACGTGCCGACCGGGCCGCTGGGGACCCCCGCGCCCGGGGAGACGACGCCCGGGGCGGTGACCGGCAGCCCGGCCGTCCAGCTGTTCGTGGCCCGCGCCCGGCAGCGCGACCCCGCCTTCGCCGTCACCCCCGCCACGGCGGGCGCGGTCGCCGAGCTGGTCCGCCGGCTCGACGGCCTGCCGCTCGCCGTCGAGCTGGCCGCCGCCCGGGTCCGGATGCTGCCGCCGCCGCTGCTGCTCGCCCGGCTGGACCGCGCCCTGGACGGCGTGCCGGCCGCCGCCCTCGACCTGGCCGACCCCGACGTCGACGCCCCGGCCCGGCAGCGCACGCTGCGGGCCACGATCTCCTGGAGCCACGACCTGCTGGACGGGGCGGGGCGCGCGCTGCTGGCCCGGCTGTCGGTCTGCGCCGACGGCTGCACGCTGGACACCGCCGAGGCGGTCGGTGCCGCCGACGGGGACCTGGACGTCGTGGAGACGCTGTCGGACCTGGTCGGCCACAGCCTGGTGACCCCCACCGACACCGGGCGGGGCGAGCCGCGCTTCCGCATGCTGGACCTGGTCCGCGTGTTCGCCGCCGAGCGGCTGCGCGACCGCGGCGAGGAGGAGGCCACCCGGGAGCGCTGGGCGCGGCACCTGGCCGGGGTGAGCGCGCGGGCCGGCGCCGGGCTGTCCGGCCCGGACGCCCGGCTGTGGCGGGTGCGGCTGGACGACGAGGCCGCCGACCTGCAGGCGGCGCTGCGCTGGGCGGTGGACACCGACCGCGCCGAGCTCGCCGTCCGGCTGGCCGCGCCGCTGGCCCGCTGGTGGTGGGCGCGGGGGCTGCTCGCCCCCATGGCCGAGCTGGCCGAACGGACCGCGGCGCTGCCCTCGGCCGCGTCGCTGCCGGCCGACCTGGCCGGCCGGCTGCTGTGGGCGCGCGGCGCCATGCGGGTGACCACGGGCTCCCCCGCGGCGGCAACGCCCCTGCTGGAGCGGGTGGTGGCCGACGCCCGGGCGCGGGACGACCCGTGGCTGCTGGGGCACGGCCTGGCCGCCCTGGCGGTGACCATGCCCCCGGGCGGCCCCGCCGTGGTGGCCGCCCTCGACGAGGCCCTGGCGGCCCTGCGCCGCAGCGGGGACACCTGGTCGGTGGTCCTGTCCGCGACCGTCCGCGGCTCGGTCGCCCTCGCCGCCGGGGACCCGGTGACGGCGGCGCGGGTGCACGGGGAGGCGCTGGAGCTGGCCCGCTCGATCGGCGACGACCAGCTGACCGCGCTGCTGTCGGACCACCTGGCCCTCGGCGCGCTGCTCGCCGGCGACCTGGCCGCGGCCCGCTCCCGGCTGGCCGAGGCCGTGGACCTGCACCGCCGGGTCCGGGACCAGGAGGGCGCGGCGGCCTGCCTCGACGTCCTGGCCGGGCTGGCCGCCGTCCTCGGCCGGCCCGCGGCCGCCGCCCGGCTCGCCGGCGCGGCGGACGCCGCCCGCGCCGCGCTCGGGGTCGCGCGGTGGCCGACCCACCAGCCCCTGGCCGACCGGCTCGCCGACGGGCTGCGGGCCACGCTGGGGCCGGACGCCGAGCAGCGCGAGCGGGCGGCCGGCGCGGCGCTCGGCCCGTGGGCGGCGCTGGAGGAGGGGCTCGCGGCCGTCGGCACGTCGGCCGGCACGGCGCTAGACCCGTGACGCCGCCGGCGCGTACTGGTCCAGCGGTGCGGTGCCGGGGTGGGCCACGGTGAACCGGCCGAACTCGCGGTCCTCGCCGACGTGGCCGGGGTGCTCCCCCGCGGGGCCGACCGGCCGCCCGGCCGGCAGGGTGCTGCGGTACTCCAGCGCCCGGAACGCGGCCAGCGGCGCCGGCGAGACGTCCAGCCGGCGCAGCTCGTCGGCCAGCGGGTGCGTCCCCAGCGCCAGGTGCCCGGCGCCGCGCCCGGGCCGGGCCTGCCAGCGCGCGTGCACCTCCACCACCGTCTCCAGCAGCTGCCCGCGCCGCGCGGACCACAGCGTCCGCGACCGGCTGCCGCGCACCGCCGGGCCGCGCGCGTCCACCGTGTGGGTGAGCACCTCGGCCCCGCCCTCGGACAGCCGCACCCGCTGGCGCCCGGGCGCGTCCAGGAAGTCCAGGTCGGCGACGAACTTGGGCAGGCCCCACAGCTCCCGCCCCGCGTCGCGCGCCTCCCGGGAGGTCACCGGCAGGTGCAGCACGAAGCCGCCCACCGCGCGCCCCGGCCGGCGCCGGCCACGCAGCACCACCCCCGCCGTCACCCCCACCTCGCCGTACGGCGCCAGCGTGCGGGTGCCACCGTCCGCGGCGGTCCAGGTGACCGTCCGGTAGCGGAAGGCGTGCACGGCGACGACCGTCCGGCCGTCCCCCCACGTCAGCGGCCGCAGCAGGTCGCTGGGCAGCGCCGCCGCCACCGCCGCGGCGGACGCCGGGTGGTACGAGGACGCCACCGCGGCGTCGTGGTAGGCCAGCGGCAGGCGGACCGGGGTGTCGGCCATCCGGTCCTCCCGGGGTCGCGGCGCCCAGGGCGGGCACCGCGGCCAGCACACCGGTCCGGCGGGGCGGGGCGGGAGAGTCCGAGGTCCCCGGTCCGCCCGCGGGCTGGGAGGCTGGGGCGGTGGCGGGCGGGGCCGGGACGGGCGGGCGGTCGGTCACCTCGCGCGCGCTGGCCGTCCTCGGCGCCTTCGACAGCGGCGCCCCGCGGCTGTCGCTGTCGGAGATCGCCGAGCGCGCCGGGATGCCGCTGACCACGGCGCACCGGCTGCTCGCCGAGCTCACCGCGTGGGGCGCGCTGACCCGCCGCCCCGACGGGCGCTACGAGATCGGCCGCCGGCTGTGGGACCTCGGCCTGCTCGCGCCCGTGCAGCTCGAACTGCGCCAGGTCGCCGCGCCGTTCCTGCTCGACGTGCACACCGCCACCCGCGACACCGTGCACCTCGCCGTCCGCGAGGGCCGCTCGGCGCTGTACGTCGAGCGGGTCTCCGGCCGCGAGTCGGTGCCGGTGGTCAGCCAGGTGGGCAGCCGGCTGCCCCTGCACGCCACCGGGGTGGGCAAGGTGCTGCTGGCCGCCGCGCCCGACGAGGTGGTGGACGCCGTGCTGCGCGCGCCCACCCGGGCCACCCGGCACACCATCGTCGACCCCGGGCGGCTGCGGCGGGAGCTGGCCGAGGCCCGCCGCCGCGGGTACGCGCGCACCGCCGAGGAGATGTCGCTGGGCACCCTGTCCGTCGCCGTCCCGGTGCACGCCGAGCGGCCCGCCGGCCCGGGCGTCGTCGCGGCCCTCGGCATCGTCGTCCCCAGCCACCGGCGGGACCTGCTGCGCCTGGTCCCGGTGCTCGAGGTCGCCGCGCGGGGCATCGGGCGGGAGCTGTCGCGGGTGCAGTCCTTCCGCTGAGCGGCAGCTACCGGTTCCCCTGCCGGCGTAGCGGCGGTCACACTCGGTCGCGTGCGCACTCAGGTGGGGATCATCGGCGCCGGCCCGGCCGGCCTGCTCCTGTCGCGGCTGCTGACGCTGCAGGGCATCGACTCCGTCGTCCTGGAGAACCGGTCGCGGGACTACGTGCAGGCCCGCATCCGCGCCGGCGTGCTGGAGCAGCACACCGTCGACACGCTGACCGCCGCCGGCCTGGGGATGCGGCTGCACCGCGAGGGGCTGGAGCACACCGGCATCCACCTGCAGTACCCCGGGGTGCGCCACACGCTGGACTTCCCGTCCCTGTGCGGGCGCACGGTGTGGGTCTACGGGCAGACCGAGGTGGTCAAGGACCTCATCGCCGCGCAGCTGGACGGCGGCCCGCCGCTGCTGTTCGGGGTGTCCGACGTGACGCCCGAGGACGTCGACACCGACTCCCCGCGCATCCGGTTCACCGACGCCGACGGCGTCCCCCGGGTGCTCGAGTGCGACGCGGTCGCCGGCACCGACGGCTTCCACGGCCCCTCGCGCGCGCTGGTGCAGGCCGCCGGCGGGCGGGTGTGGGAGCGCACCTACCCCTACGCCTGGCTGGGCATCCTGGCCGACGCCGCCCCGGCCACCGACGAGCTGATCTACGCCTGGCACCGCGACGGGTTCGCGCTGTACTCGATGCGCTCGCCGTCGGTGTCGCGGCTGTACCTGCAGGTCGACCCGGCCGAGCGGGTCGAGGACTGGTCCGACGAGCGGGTCTGGGACGCCCTGGACACCCGCATGGCCCTGGACGGGTGGTCGGTCAACCGCGGGCCGGTGACGGAGAAGTCGGTGCTGCCGATGCGCTCGTTCGTCAGCTCCCCGATGCGCCGCGGCCGGCTGTTCCTCGCCGGGGACGCCGCGCACATCGTGCCGCCCACCGGTGCCAAGGGGCTCAACCTGGCCGTCGCCGACGTCACCCTGCTCGCACAGGCGCTGGTGCGGCTGCTGCAGGACAAGGAGACCGACCTGGCCGACTCCTACTCCGACCGGGCGCTGGCCCGCGTGTGGCGGTGCACCCACTTCTCCTGGTGGATGACCTCGATGCTGCACACCTCCGGCGACGACTTCGACGCCGAGCTGCAGCTGTCCCAGCTGCGCCGGGTCTGCTCCTCGGAGCCCGCCGCCCGGGAGCTGGCCGAGAACTACACCGGCCTGCCGCTGGACCTCTGAGGCCCGCGCCGGGTCAGGAGGGCCAGCGGATCTCCACCCGGGTGATGGTGAGCTCGAAGCCGCCGGGGAGACCCGGCCCGGGCGCACCGGTGCGCGGCCGGGCCATCCGGCCGGCCAGCTCGACGGCGGTGACCGCCGCGGCCGCGGTGAGCGCCACCGCCGACGCGGCGAGCAGCGGCCCAGCCAGGACCACCCGGGCGAGCGCCGGCAGCAGCGACGGGGACACCGGCTGGGGCACCCCGCCGTGACCGCGCGGGACCGCGGTCCCGTCCCGCCCGAGGATCGCGTCCGGCTCGATCGGCTGCTGTCCGGTCATGCGTCCTCCGTCCGCCGGGACCCGGCGCCCGGGCCCCCGGCGTCCATCGTGACGGACGGGACCGGCGCCCGCCTAGCGGCCGGCGTCGAGCAGGCCGAGGACGGCGTCCGCGGTGCCCGGCGCCAGCGGCAGGTGCGGCAGGACGGCGGGCAGCTCGTCGGGCTCGATGCCCTCGGCCAGCAGCGCGGCGAGCACCCGGTCGGCGTGCGCGGGCGGCACCGGCCCGTCGAGGTCCGCGACCGCGGCCCGGGCGAGGAACACCGCGCCGGAGGCGGCCGGGTCCTCGGCCGGGGGGGACGGCGGCGGGGCGGCGTCGCGGGCCAGCGCCTCGGCCGCGCGCACCAGCGACAGCGGCAACCCCTCGGCCTCGACCTCCAGCAGCGGCTGGTCGGCCAGCGCGGCGAGCACCAGGTGCTCGGCCTCGGTGCGCAGCGCGGCCTCCCACTCCCCCGCGCGGACGACGCGGGCCAGGTCGCGGCCGTCCTCCCCGAGGTCGTCGAGCAGCTCCGCCCACGCCCCCGGCCGGGTCGCGCGGGCCCGCTCGGCGGCCAGCACGCAGGTGGCCAGCACGAACGGCTCGAGCACCTCGCGGTCGAACCGGTCGGCGAACAGCTGGCCGCCGGCGTCGACCGCGTTGAGCACGTCGCGGAAGCTGCCCGGGCGGGCGTCGCCGAGGTCGAGCCGGCCGTCCTCCTCGCCGGACACCGGCTGGCCGCGGGCGATCCGGTCGCCGATCGTCCCGCCGGTCCCGGTCAGCCGGCCGCGGCGCCGCTCGTGGTGCGGCCGGTCGGACAGGCCCACGCTCCACGCGCATGCCTCGGCGATGAGCGCGGGCAGCCGCTCGCGGAGCACCTCGCGGCCCAGCCGGCCCATCCAGTCGACCTCGAACACGACCCCCTGCGTGCCCCGTGGGCGGTCTAGCCGAACAGCTCGCCCAAGAAGGACTGCTTGCGCTTGCCCGAGTGCCCGTACCCGGAGGAGTGCCCCTGCTTCTTCGACACCTGGCTGAGCACCTCCCCGACGACGGCGCCCAGCCCGCCCGCGCCGTGGCCGGTCGAACCGTGCCCCGACCCGTGCCCCGAGCCGCCGTAGCCGGCCGGCGCCGTCCCGGAGGCGGCCGACGGCGCCCCGGCCGGCCGGCCGCCGTGCCAGGCCTGCTCCGCGTCGACCAGCCGCTCCAGCTCCCCGCGGTCGAGGAAGATGCCGCGGCACTCGGTGCACTGGTCGACGTGCACCCCGTTGCGCTCGTAGGTGCGCATCGTGCCGTGACACTTGGGACAGGTCAGCTCCATGCCCGGACGAACGGGCGGCCCGGGGCGGCCGTTCCCCTGGGCCTGCCCCCCACGGGGGACACGTCGCCGGGACCGCCGGGCCCGGGGGCTACCCGCGAGTAGCAAGTGTGGGATCGTCGGGGCACCACCCCGCGAGACGGCACTGTCGGCCGTCAGGAGAGAGGTCCCATGCGGTTGCAACTGTCCCCGGAGCTGGAGGCGTTCCGGGAGGAGATGCGGACGTTCTTCACCACCCAGGTGCCGCAGGAGATCCGCGACACCGTCGCGTCCCGCCGGGACCTGTCCAAGGCGCAGCTGGTCGAGTCCATGCGGACGCTCAACGCCGCCGGGCTGGCCGTGCCGCACTGGCCGGCCGAGTGGGGCGGCCGCGGCTGGACCCCGCTGCAGATGCACATCTGGCGCGAGGAGATGCAGCTGGCCTGCGTGCCCGAGCCGCTGCCGTTCAACGCCAGCATGATCGGCCCGGTCATCGCCACCTTCGGCAGCCAGGAGCAGAAGGAGCGCTTCCTGCCGGCGACGGCGAACATCGACATCTGGTGGTGCCAGGGCTTCTCCGAGCCCGACGCCGGGTCCGACCTGGCCAGCCTGCGCACCACTGCCGTCCGCGACGGCGACGACTGGGTCGTCAACGGCCAGAAGACGTGGACGACGCTGGGCCAGCACGCCGACTGGATCTTCTGCCTGGTGCGCACCGACCCGACGGCGGAGAAGAAGCAGCGCGGCATCTCCATGCTGGTCTTCCCGATGGACTCCCCCGGGGTCACGCTGCGCCCGATCGAGCTCATCGACGGCGGCCACGAGGTCAACGAGGTCTTCTTCGAGGACGTCCGCGTGCCGGCCGAGAACCTCGTCGGCGAGGAGAACCGCGGCTGGGACTACGCGAAGTTCCTGCTCGGCAACGAGCGCGTGGGCATCGCCCGCATCGGCGCCACCAAGCGGCTGCTGGCCCAGGCCAAGTCCTACGCCCGCGAGGTCACCGTCGACGGCCGCCCCCTGGCCGCCGAGCCGCGGATGGCCGCCCGCATCGCGGAGCTGGAGAACGAGCTGATGGCCCTGGAGCTCACCGCGCTCCGGGTCGTGGCGCACTCCACCGACGGCAAGCCGCACCCGGCGTCGTCGGTGCTCAAGCTGCGCGGCTCGGAGCTGCAGCAGGCCGCCACCGAGCTGGTCGTCGACATCGCCGGCCCGCTGTCGGTGTCGTCGTTCGCCGACGGCGGCTCCGCGGTGCCCGACTGGGCCCGCGTGGCCACGCCGGAGTACCTGAACTACCGCAAGGTCTCCATCTACGGAGGCTCCAACGAGGTGCAGCGCACCATCATAGCCGGCACGATCCTGGGGCTCTGAGGCAACCGTGGACTTCACCTTCGACAGCGAGCAGCACGACCTGCGCGAGGCCGTGCGCGGCCTGCTCGAGCGCGCGTACGGCGACGCCGAGCAGCGCCGCCGGGTGACCGGCACCGACCCCGGCTTCGACGAGAAGACCTGGGCGCGGATGGCGGAGATGGGCCTGCTCGGCCTGCCCTTCGCCGAGGAGCACGGCGGCATGGGCGCCGGCCCGATCGAGGTGGCCGTCGTCGCCGAGGAGATCGGCCGGGTGCTGGCACCCGAGCCGTTCGTCGAGGCGGTCGTGCTGGCCGGGGGCCTGGTCGCCGCGGCCGGCACCGACGAGCAGCGGACCGAGGTCCTGGGCGGCATCGCCGAGGGCACCACGCTGGCCGCCGTGGCGCACGCCGAGCCGGGCACCCGCTGGAGCCCGTCGGCCTCGGCCGTCACCGCCACGCGGGACGGCGACTCCTGGTCGCTGTCCGGCGTCAAGGAGCCGGTCCTGAACGGCGCGCGGGCCGACGTCCTCGTCGTGTCCGCGGTCGTCGACGGCGGCACGGCGCTGTTCCTCGTCCGCGGGGACGCCGCGGGCCTGACCCGCACCGGCTACCGCACCCACGACGGCGGCCGTGCGGCGCACGTCCGGTTCGACGGCACCCCCGCCGACCTGCTCGGCACCGACCTGGCCGACCGGACGTCGGTGGTCGAGCGGGTGCTGGCCGAGGCGCGCATCGGCTACGCCCACGAGGCGATCGGCTCCATGGACACCGCGCTGCGCACCACCGCGGAGTACCTCAAGACCCGCAAGCAGTTCGGCGTGACGCTCAACCGGTTCCAGGCGCTCACCTTCCGCGCCGCGGACATGTACGTGTCCCTGGAGCTGGCCCGCAGCACCGCGCTGTGGGCCTCGATGGTGCAGGACGCCGGCGGGGACGTCGTCGCCGCCGCCGACCGCGCCCGGCTGCAGACCAGCCGCGCCGGCCGGCACATCGGCAAGGAGGCGATCCAGCTGCACGGCGGCATCGGGGTGACCGCCGAGTACACCATCGGGCACCACACCAGCCGGCTCACCGCGATCGACCACCTGCTCGGCGACGGCGAGTGGGCGCTGTCCCGGCTGGCCGCCGGCGTCGACGGCCACGAGACGGTCGACCCCCTCGGGGCGCCCTACACCGGCTGAGGGTGTGCGCCGGCGCCCCGTTCCCCGCCCGGGGACGGGGCGCCGGCGCACCCGGTCCCGCCCGCGGTCCCTCACCCGCCAGGAGGCACCGGGGACCCGTCGCGCGGCCGCCCGCCGCCGGCACTGCGGAGGGTGAGCGTTCCCATCCGGCCCGCCGCACGGCACACTCCGCGGGGACGGCAGGACCGGCCCGGCTGCGCCCCCGTGCCCGCCGTCCCCCGACCGCCTGCCCCGTCACCGGTGACGGGCGGCGACCCCACCCGTGCAGGAGGGACCGGACGTGCTCATCGGAGTGCCCAGGGAGACGCGGCCCGGCGAGACCCGCGTCGCCGCGACCCCGGCCACCGTGCGCCGGCTGACGGCACTCGGCCACGAGGTGCTCGTGGAGACCGGCGCCGGGGCCGGCGCCAGCTTCCCCGACGACACCTACCTGGAGGCCGGCGCCCGGCTGGGCACCCGCGCGGAGGCCTGGGGCGCGGACCTCGTGCTGCACGTGGCCAAACCGATCCCGGAGGAGGTCGGCCTGCTGCGCGACGGCGGCGTGCTGGTCAGCACCCTGGCGCCCGCGTTCGACCCCGACCTGCTGGCCGCGCTGGCCGCTCGGCCGGTCACCGCGCTGGCCATGGACGCCGTGCCGCGCATCTCCCGCGCGCAGTCGCTGGACGTGCTGTCCTCGATGGCCAACATCGCCGGCTACCGGGCGGTCATCGAGGCCGCGCACGCGTTCGGCCGCTCCTTCACCGGCCAGGTCACCGCCGCGGGGAAGGTGCCTCCCGCGACCGTGCTGGTCGTCGGCGCCGGCGTGGCCGGGCTGGCCGCGATCGGGGCGGCCAGCAGCCTGGGCGCCGTCGTCCGGGCCACCGACGTCCGCCCCGAGGTCGCCGAGCAGATCGCCTCGATGGGCGGCGAGTACGTCGGGGTGCCCGCCGACGAGCCGCAGGCCGGCGGCGGCACCGGCTACGCCAGCGTCACCTCCGCGGACTACGACCGGCGGGCTGCGGTGATGTACGCCCAGCAGGTGCGGGAGGTCGACATCGTCATCACCACCGCGCTGATCCCCGGCCGGCCCGCCCCGCGGCTGATCACCGAGGAGATGGTCGCCTCGATGAGCCCGGGCAGCGTGGTCCTGGACATGGCCGCCGCGCAGGGCGGCAACGTGGCCGGGTCGGTGCCCGACCAGGTGGTCCGCACCGCGAACGGGGTCACCATCATCGGCTACACCGACCTGCCCGCCCGGCTGCCCGGGCAGGCCTCGCAGCTGTTCGGCACCAACCTGGTCAACCTCGTCACCCTGCTCACCCCCGGCAAGGACGGCCGGCTGGTGCTCGACCTCGACGACGTCGTGCAGCGGTCGATGACCGTGGTGCGCGACGGCGAGCTGCTGTGGCCCCCACCGCCGGTGCAGGTGTCGGCGGCCCCGCCCCCCGGGGCCTCGGCCGCGCCGGCGCCCCGGCCGACGGCGCAGGCACCCGCCGCGAGGGCGCCGCGCTCCCCCGCCCGCACCGCCGCCGTCGTCGGTGCCGCGGCGCTCGCGCTGTTCCTGCTCGCCGCCGCCTCGCCGAGCCAGCTGATCGGCAACCTCACGGTGTTCGCGCTGGCCGTCGTCGTCGGGTTCTACGTCATCGGCAACGTGCACCACGCGCTGCACACGCCGCTGATGAGCGTCACCAACGCCATCTCCGGGATCATCGTGGTCGGCGCCCTGCTGCAGGTGGGCCACACCAGCGCCCTGGTCACCGTGCTCGCGTTCGTCGCGGTGCTGGTGGCCAGCATCAACGTGTTCGGCGGCTTCGCGGTGACCCGCCGCATGCTCGGCATGTTCACCCGCGGGCCGGCCCGCGCCACCCCCGTCGCCCGCACGGAGCGCTGACCCATGACCACCACGTCCGCCGCGGCCGCCGCCTACGTCGTCGCCGCGCTGCTGTTCGTCCTCAGCCTGGCCGGCCTGTCCCGCCACGAGACGGCGAAGTCCGGCAACGCCGCCGGCATCGCCGGCATGGCGATCGCCCTGGCCGCCACCGTCGGGCTGGCCGCCCAGAGCATCTCGGCCGCCGCCGTCGGGCTGATCGTCGTGGCCATGGCCGGGGGTGCGGCGATCGGGCTGTGGCGGGCCCGCAGCGTCGAGATGACCGGCATGCCGGAGCTGATCGCCCTGCTGCACAGCTTCGTCGGCCTGGCCGCGGTCCTCGTCGGGTGGAACGGCTACCTGTCGGTGGAGGCCCGCGGAGCCGAGCAGGAGGAGGTGCCCGCCGAGCTGCTCGGCATCCACTCCGCCGAGGTGGCGATCGGCGTCTTCATCGGCGCGGTCACCCTCACCGGCTCGGTCGTCGCCTTCCTCAAGCTGTCCGCCCGGATCAAGAGCAACCCGCTCGTGCTGCCCGGGCGCACCTGGCTCAATCTGGGCGCGCTGGTCGCCTTCGCCGCGCTCACCGTCGCCTTCGTCGCCACGCCGTCGCTCGGCCTGCTGCTCGCGGTGACGGTGCTGGCCCTGGCGCTGGGCTGGCACCTGGTCGCCTCCATCGGCGGGGGCGACATGCCGGTCGTCGTGTCGATGCTGAACAGCTACTCGGGCTGGGCCGCGGCCGCGTCGGGCTTCCTGCTGGACAACGACCTGCTGATCATCACCGGAGCCCTGGTCGGTTCCTCCGGTGCCTACCTGTCCTGGATCATGTGCCGGGCGATGAACCGCTCCTTCCTGTCGGTCATCGCCGGCGGCTTCGGCAACGAGGGCAGCACCGCCTCCGGCACCGAGGACGGCGTGCACACCGAGACCACCGCCGAGGAGGTCGCCGAGCTGCTGCGCGAGGCGCAGTCCGTCGTCATCACCCCCGGCTACGGGATGGCGGTCGCCCATGCGCAGTACCCGGTTGCCGAGCTCACCCGCACGCTCACGGAGAAGGGCATCGAGGTGCGGTTCGGCATCCACCCGGTCGCCGGCCGGCTGCCCGGGCACATGAACGTGCTGCTGGCCGAGGCGAAGGTCCCCTATGACGTCGTCCTGGAGATGGACGAGATCAACGACGACCTGGCCAAGACCTCCGTCGTGCTGGTGATCGGCGCCAACGACACCGTGAACCCGGCCGCCCTGGACGACCCGGGCAGCCCGATCGCCGGCATGCCCGTGCTGCAGGTGTGGGAGGCCGAGCACGTCGTCGTCTTCAAGCGGTCGATGAGCACCGGCTACGCGGGCGTCCAGAACCCGCTGTTCTTCCGGGAGAACACCCGCATGCTCTTCGGCGACGCCCGCGAACGGGTGGAGGACATCCTCAAGGCACTCTGACCGCCCTCCGCGGCCCTGCGGTCGGCACCCTATCGTCGAGAGATGGACCCCTTCCGCGGCCTGGGCCTGCCCCGCATCCCCGGGCTGTCCGAGCTGGTCGACGTCCTGCGGGAGCAGACCGAGGCGCTGGCCCAGCTGCCGCGCACGATGGCCGAGCTGAACACCGCCGTCCGGGAGCTGATCGCGGCCACCCGGGTGGCCACCGAGACCGTCGCCTCTGCGCAGCGCACCGCCGAGCGGCTGGAGGGCCTGGTCGAGGAGCTGGAGGAGCCGGTGCGGGCGCTGCGGCCCGGCCTGGAGCGGGTGGGCCGGGTGCTCGACGACCCGGTCGTCGACAGCGTGCCCGACGTGCTGCGCACCGTCACCGAGGACCTGCTGCCACTGGTGCACGGGCTGCGGCAGGCCACCGACCGGGTCGGCTCGGTGGCCGGCCTGCTGAGGCGCCGCGCCCGCCCGGAGGACGACGCGCCCTAGGACTCCCGCTCGAGGAGGAACGCGAACGTGTCGCGCAGGCCGCGCACGTCCATCAGCCCGAGCAGCAGGTCGGGCGTGACGGCGCGGAAGACGTCGACCACCGGCAGCCGGTCGTAGACCAGCGCGGTGGTGGGCACGCCGCGGTGCACCACCGGCCGCAGCCGGGCGCCGGGGCGGCGGGTGGTCAACAGCGGGCGGACGGCGCGGGACGCCAGCCGGGCCGGCCGGCTGCGGAGCAGGCCAGGAGCGCGGCGCAGCAGGGACAGCGGCGCGGCGGCCGGCTGCACCGGGCGCGGTCGGCCCGCGCGGCCGTCCACCAGCAGCGGGTGCACGGTGTCGGCGTCGAGCACCTCCTTGCCCCACCAGCCGTGGGCGGTCAGCAGCCCGTCCAGCGGGGAGCCGGTGGGCAGCTCGGTGCCCCGCCAGCGGCCGGCCATCTCCTCGACCGCGACGCCGGGCAGCCGGTCGGCGAAGGCCAGGACGTCGGCCGCCACCGCGCCGCCGCGGTGCCGCTGGACCCACCGTTCGGCGTCGTTCACCGGGCGCCCCCGTGCGGCGGGTGCTCCAGCCCCGCCGGCAGCACGGTCGCGGCGTCGGGCACGGCGCTCCTCGGGTCAGGCGGTCGGGCGCTCCAGGGTGACCAGCACGCCCTCGACGCCGCCCGGGCCGATGCGCCCCTTGACCTCGACGGAGGTGATCGCCGTGAGCTGCCAGCCCTCCCGGGCGTGCTGGTTGAGCACCTTCTCCAGCTTGTCACCCGACATCTTCCCGCCGATCAGCCCCTCGCGGAGCTCGACCACCCGGTACTCGTAGCGCTGCGCCACGGCGTCCTCCTCGCGTCGGTGTCACGGGCCTGCCGCGATGATGCCCCGGTGGACGTGCTGAGCAGCCGCATCCTCCTCCGGCCGGTCGACCCCGCGCGGTCGCAGGCCTTCTACCGCGACGTGCTCGGGCTGGCCGTGTACCGGGAGTTCGGCCCGCCGGAGCACCCGGGGGTGGTGTTCTTCCTCGGCAACGGGCTGCTGGAGGTCTCCGGGCCCGGCGACGAGCCGCCCCGCGGGATGGCGCTGTGGCTGCAGGTGCGCGACGTCGCCGCCGAGGTCGGCCGGCTGGCCACGGCCGGGACGGCGGTGCTGCGCGAGCCGCGGACCGAGCCGTGGGGCCTGGTCGAGGCGTGGGTGGCCGACCCGGACGGCGTCCGCATCGTGCTGGTGCAGGTGCCCGCCGACCACCCGTTGCGCCGCGACCAGCGGTAGCCACCGTCCCCGCTCAGGCGGTGCCGGACGGCGGCGTCCCGGGCGGTCCGGGCGGCGGGGTGTCGCCGGGACGGCGCACCAGGTCGGCCACCGACTCCTCCAGCCGGGCCCAGGTCGCGCTCCACTCCACCAGCGGGTCGAGGATCCGCTCGAACACGGCCAGCTGCTCGTCGAAGGCCTCCAGCTGGGCGGTCATCGCCGCGATCTGCTGCCGCTGGCTGCGCACCGCCCGGTCGATGGCGCGCAGCTGGGCCGCCGACAGCGCGCCGGGCGGCGAGGGCAGCCGCGGCAGCGACAGGGGCACGGCCCCGGCCGCGCCGGCGGCGAGGCCGCGCGCCCGGTCGCTGAAGGCGCGCAGCTGGCCGACGAACTCCTCGACCGACCGGCCCACCCGGTGGCCCGGGCCGTGCTCCCGGCCGGTGACGTCGTCCTCAGTCATGGCCCCATCCTGGCGCGCGGGCGGCCTCCCGCGCGCGGGCGGCACCCGGGGTCCCCGGCGTGCCACCCTGGGGGTGTGCTGTGGGCGCACGTGGTCGCGGTGGTGCACGGGCTGGCCGTCGTCGTCATGGTGACCGGCTCGTTGGTCGCCCTGCGCCGGCCGCGGGTGCTGCTGCTGCACGCGCCGGTGGCCGCGGCGATCCTCGCGGTGCACCTGGCCGGGGCGCCCTGCCCGCTCACCGAGCTGGAGCTGGCGCTGCGCGAGCGGGCCGGCGCCGTGCCCTACACCGGTGGCTTCCTGGGCCACTACGTGTGCGCCCCGCTCGGGCTGGACGTGGCCGCCCCCGCCGTCCAGGCGGGCGTCTACACCGTCGCCCTGGTGCCCAACCTGGTCGGCCACGGGCTGCTGGCCGCGCGGTGGGTCAGCTCCCGGTCATCGCCCGCAGCGCCTCCGCGTCCCGCACGGCGTGCCCGTGCCCGTCGTTGTTGAAGTAGGCGTACACGTCCCGGCCGCCGCCGGCCCACTCCCCGATCCGGTCGGCCCACCAGCGCAGGTCGGCGTGGGCGTAGGAGCCGGCGTAGAGGTGGGTGTCGTCCGGGCCGTGCAGCCGGACGTAGACGAACGGCGCGGTCGCCCGCAGCACGCACGGCAGGCCGGCGCCGCTCACCACGCAGTACGCCGCGCCGTGCCGCTCCAGCAGGGCGTACACGGCCTCGTCGTGCCAGCTGGGGTGCCGGAACTCCACCGCGACCCGCATCCAGCCCGGCAGCAGGCCGAGGAAGAAGTCCAGCCGGGCGTCGTCGCGGGCCTGGGTGGGTGGCAGCTGCACCAGCAGGACGGCGCGCCGGTCCCCGAGCTCGTGCCAGCACTCGGTGAGCCGGCCGACCCAGGTCTCCGGCGCGTACAGCCGCTTGGCGTGGGTCAGCCCGCGCGGCGCCTTGACCGACAGCTGGAAGCCGGGGGGCAGCCGGCGGCGCCACGAGGCGAAGGTCGCCGTCCGCGGCCAGCGGTAGAAGCTGGCGTTCAGCTCGACGGTGCCGAACCGCCGCACGTAGTGCGCCAGCCGGTCGCGCGGCGGCGTGCCCGGCGGGTAGAGGACGCCGTCCCAGTGGTCGTAGCTCCAGCCGGACGTCCCGACGTGCACGCTCAGGGCAGCCGCCAGACCGTCGTCCGCCGCCGGCCGGGGCCCTCGGTCTCCGGGACCTCGTACACCGCGACCTGCTCCAGCCGGTCGTGCGGCAGGTACGGGCGGCCCGGGTCGCCGACGTACACCGCGCAGCCGCGGGCCCGCGCCCGGTCCAGGAAGGGCAGCACCCGCTCGGTCATCTCCCGGTCGTAGCAGACGTCCCCAGCCAGGACGACGTCGATGCCCGCCGGGTCCCGGCCGAGCACGTCGCCGGTGACGCTCACCCCCGTGACGCCGTTGAGGCCGGCGTTGACACCGACCGCGGTACGGCTGAACGGGTCGACGTCGCTGGCCAGCACCGAGCGGGCGCCGGCGAGGCGGGCGGCCAGCGCCACCAGTCCGCTGCCGGAGCCGAGGTCGAGGACGGCCCGCCCGGCCACCGCGGCCGGGGTGTCGAGGACGTACCTGGCCAGCGCCTGCCCGCCGGGCCAGGCGGCCGCCCAGAACGGCGGGGCCTCCCCCGCCCCGCCGTCGGCGGCCTCCATCGCCTCCCACAGCGCGACGACGTCGTCGGCGACGTGCAGCCGGACCTCGGGCACCGCCGAGGGCCGCCGCACCTGGGTGTGCGCGCGGACGAAGCCGGACGGGACGGGGCGGGCGGTCACGCCGGGCAGTCCACCACGCGCGGACACCCGGACGGCGACCCGCCTGGGAGCATGCGGCCGTGCTGGTCGCCCGCTCCGTCGCCCTGTTCCTCGCCGCCGCCCTGCTCGAGATCGGCGGCGCCTGGCTGGTCTGGCAGGGCGTGCGGGAGCACCGCGGCTGGCTGTGGATCGGCCTGGGCGTGCTGGCGCTCGGCGCCTACGGGTTCGTCGCCACCCTGCAGCCGGACGCGGCCTTCGGCCGGGTCCTGGCCGCCTACGGCGGGGTGTTCGTCGCCGGCAGCCTGGCCTGGGGGATGGCGCTGGACGGCTACCGGCCCGACCGCTTCGACGTCGCGGGCGCCCTGCTCTGCCTGGCCGGCGTCGCCCTGATCATGTACGCCCCCCGGTGACGCGCTGGAACGGCCCCCCGCGGGGTCCCGCGCCGAGCGGAGCGAGGGTCGGGGGGCGAGGGGGTCCTCCCCCTAGTACCAGCCCTTGGACTGCGAGTGCGACCAGGCGCCGCACGGGCTGCCGTAGCGGTTCTCGATGTAGATCAGGCCGGCGTCGATCTGCCGGTAGCCGTCCGACGTCTTGGCGATGCCGGTGCTCTTCCAGGTCGAGTCGAGGAACTGCGGGATGCCGTAGGCGGTGCTGGTGGGGTTCTGCGCGTTGGGGTTCCAGCCGCTCTCCTTGCCCCACAGCTTCTCCAGGCAGGAGAACTGCTCGGCGCTGCCGACCTCGGCCATCGCGTAGTCCTTGAAGGAGCCCTTCGGCGCGGGCGCGGACGAGCTCTTGGGCGCGGGGGCTGCGGGGGCGGCCGCGGCGGGCGTGGGAGCGGCCGCGCGCTCGGCGGCCGCACGCTCGGCGGCCTCGGCCGCGGCCTGCTCGCGGGCGGCGGCCTCGCGGGCGGCGGCCTCGGCGGCGGCCCGCTCCGCGGCCTCCCGGGCGGCGGCCTCGGCGGCGGCCCGCTCGGCGGCCAGGCGGTCCCGCTCGGCCTGCTCGGCGGCGGCCTGGACCTGGGCGGCCTGCGCCTCGGCCGCGGCGCGGTCGCTGCGGGAGGCGGCGAGGTCCTCCAGCGGGGCCAGCTCGGTGGGCGCCGGGGCGGCCAGCGGCCGGTCCGCCGCCTCGGCGGTGATGCCCAGCTGCTCGGCGACGCTCACCGAGGCGGTGACCGTCTCGGCCGGGCGCTCGGCCTCGGCCGCGGGCGGGCCGCCGAGCAGGGTGTGGACGACGACGGCGCCCGCGGCGGCGGTGGCCAGCAGGACGGCCGGGCGCCGGCCGCGGCCGGGCAGCAACGCGCGACGGCGGGCGGCGCGGGGGGCGGGCAGGTCGGCCGGGACGGCCGGGAGGTGCTCGGTGTCCATCAGGGGGGTGTGCTCCGGGGCGGGGAGGGCGCGCGGGGGCCGGTCCTCCCGGGGGAGGGCAGCCGGGTGCGGCGGTCTACGGGGCCGCCGGCAGGCGGGGCCTGCCGGCGGGCGCGGTCAGGTGCCGGTCAGCGGGCCGGGATGGGGACGCGGGGTGCGTGCGGCCGGGTGCACCGGCGGGCCGCGGAGGCCCGGGGGCGGGGCATGCGGAGAGCTCCGTTCTTCCGTGAGCCGCCTACCGGGTTAGCTGACGGGTTCGGGCGGGAAGCAGCCCTACCGGCCCGCGCGGAGTGCGCGCGGGCTGGATTCACCCCAGTCCTGCGGTGGGTCCCCGGCTCGCGTCCGCGGGACGGACGCGACTCGGCGGCGTCCGGACGGGCTCCCCCAGCGGGGAGGACACGACCGACCGGACGGGAGCCACCGTAAGGGGCGTTACCGGCCCGTGACAATCCCGCGAACCCCAGCCGTCCCGTGAGGAACGTCGCAGCGCGGCCCCGGGTGCAGCGAGCGGGGTGGGCGGGGGAGGTCAGCCGGCGGCGTCCTCCGAGGGTTCGGCCGACCCGCCCTGCGGCGTCGTCCCCGCCGTCATGAATCGGACGACCTCCGCCCGGTCGGCGGCCGAGGGCAGCCCCCACTCCGGCTCGTAGCCGTAGACCTCCCCCAGCGGCGTGGACGCGGTGCGCCCGGTGAGCACCTCGACCGAGCCGACGTCGATCAGGCCCGGGTGCTCGACCCCGCAGGCCTCGGCCACCTTGACCAGGTCGCGGCGCAGCGTCCGGACGTAGTTGGCCGCGCGCACCGCCTTGCGCCGCGGGTCCAGGCCGTGCGCCAGCCACGGGTCCTGGGTGGCGACGCCGGTCGGGCAGGTGTCGGTGTGGCACTTCTGCGCCTGGATGCAGCCGATCGCCAGCATCGCCTCGCGGCCCACGTTGATCAGGTCGCAGCCCAGCGCGAAGGCGACGATCGCGTTGTCGGGCAGCCCCAGCTTGCCCGCGCCGACGAAGGTGACCTGCTCGGCCAGCCCGGCGCGGGCGAAGGCCGCGTACACCCGGGCGAAGCCGAGCTGGAAGGGCAGGGACACCGAGTCGGTGAAGATCAGCGGCGCGGCGCCGGTGCCGCCCTCGCCGCCGTCGACGGTCACGAAGTCCACGCCGCGGCCGGTGGTGGCCATCAGCCCGGTGAGCTCGTGCCAGAACGCCATGTCGCCGACGGCGGACTTGATGCCGACCGGCAGGCCGGTCTCGGCGGCGAGCAGCTCGACCCAGTCGAGCATGCTGTCGGTGTCGGAGAACTCCGCGTGCCGCGACGGGCTGATGCAGTCCACCCCCTCCGGGACGCCGCGGGCGGCGGCGATCTCCGCGGACACCTTGGCCCCCGGCAGCACCCCGCCGAGCCCGGGTTTGGCGCCCTGGCTGAGCTTGACCTCCAGCGCCCGCACCGGCGCGCCGGCGACCAGGTCCTTCAGCCGCGCCAGGTCGAAGCGGCCGCGCCCGTCGCGGCAGCCGAAGTAGGCGGTGCCGAGCTGGAAGACCAGCTCCCCGCCGTGCCGGTGGTGGACGGCGATGCCGCCCTCGCCGGTGTTCTGCAGGCAGCCGGCCAGCGCCGCACCGCGGTTGAGCGCCTCGACCGCGGCGCCGGACAGCGAGCCGAAGCTCATCGCCGAGACGTTGACCACCGAGGCCGGCCGGAAGGCGCGCGCCCGGCCGCGGGGGCCGCCGACCACCTTGGCCGAGGGCAGCCGCACGTCGTGCGCGGAGCCCGGTGACGACGGGGGGACGGCGCGGCCGAAGGTGCGGTGGTTGATGACCGGGTACCCGGCGGTGTACTCGAGGTCGTTGTCGGTGCCGAAGCCGAAGTAGTTGTTCTCCCCCTTCGCCGAGGCGTAGACCCAGCGCCGCTGGTCGCGGGTGAAGGGCCGCTCCTCGTTGTTGCCCGCGACCAGGTACTGGCGCAGCTCGGGGCCGATGGACTCCAGCCAGTAGCGGGCGTGGCCGACGACCGGGAAGTTGCGCAGCAGGGTGTGCTCGCGCTGGAGCAGGTCGCGGGCGGCGACCGCGGCCAGGGCGGTGAGCCCGGCGCCCGCGAGACGTGACGTGCGTCCCATCGCGCCAGGGTGGCACCGCCGGCCCCGTTGCGGCGGGTCCGCCGTCGCGGGGTCTCCGCCGCGGCGGGCCGCCGGTCAGAGCGGATCGACCGGGGTGTCGTCGAGGGCGTCCAGCGCGGTGAGGACGCCGGTCAGCGCCTCGGTCGAGCGCTCCACCAGGGACCGCAGCTCCCGGTAGACCGCGGCCTCGGCGGGGTCGGGCTCCACCGGGTCGTGCACCCTGACCAGCGCCGTGGCCTCGTCCAGGTCGGGCAGCGCCCCCAGCGCGTGCAGGCCGAGCAGGCAGGCGCCCAGGCCGGTGCCCTCCGGGGAGTCGGCGACCCGCACCGGCAGGTCGAGGGCGGCGGCGAGGGTGCGCACCCACAGCGGGGAGGCGACCGCGCCGCCGGTGGCCCGCACCTCGCACACCGGCACGTCGGTGGCGGCGAACGCGTCGCGGACCAGCGCCAGCTGCTGGCACACGCCCTCCACGGCGGCGCGCACCAGGTGCGCCCGGCGGTGCTCGCGGCGCAGCCCGATGTAGGCCCCGCGCAGGCCCGAGCGCCACCACGGCGCCCGCTCGCCGAGCAGGTAGGGCAGGCACAGCAGCCCGGCGCTGCCCGCGGGCACCGTCGCGGCCTCCTCGAGCAGCCGGGCGTCGAGCGCGTCGGCCTCCTCGCCCTGCGGCTCGGGGTGCCCGGGCTCGACGGCGAGGGCGTGCGAGGCCCAGCGGACCACCGAGCCGCCGTTGTTGACCGCGCCCCCGACCACCCACTGCTCGTCGGTGAGCGCGTAGCAGAACAGCCGGCGGCCGGGGTCCACGGTGGGCGCGGGGACGACGACCCGCATCGCCCCGCTGGTGCCCAGCGACACCGCGGCGACCTCCGGGCGCACCGCGCCGATGCCCAGGTTGGCCAGCACGCCGTCGGCGGCGCCGATGACGACGGGGGTGCCGGCCGGCAGCCCGGTGGCCGCGGCCACCTCCGGGCGCAGGCCGGGCAGCACGGCGGTCGTGGGCAGCACCTCGCCGAGCTGGCCGGCCCGCACGCCGGCGATGGCCAGCGCCTCGTCGTCCCAGCGGCCGGCGCGGACGTCGTAGAGGCCCGTGGTCGAGGCGACCGACCGGTCGACCACCGGCGGGCCGCCGCACAGGACGGCGAGGACCAGCTCCTTGACCCCACCCCAGCGCGGGGTGGACGCCACCCTCGCGGGGTCCTGCGCGCGCTCCCAGGACAGCTTGACCAGCGGCGACATGGCGTGCACCGGGGTGCCGGTGCGGGCGTGCAGCGCCGCCGCCCGCCCGTCGGCCACCAGGGCGTTGGCCCACTCGGCGGCCCGCGCGTCGGCCCAGGTGAGCAGCGGGCCCAGCGGGGCCCCGTCGCCGTCCATCGGCACCAGGCCGTGCATGGCGGCGGACAGGGCCACCCCGACGACGCGGTCGCCGCGGTCGCGGGCCAGCGCGGTGATGGCGGTGAGCGCCTCGACCGCGGCCCGCTGCAGCCGGGCGGCGTCCAGCTCGGCCCGGCCGGGTGCCGGCACCAGCAGCGGGTAGCCGACGCTGGCCAGGTCGCGCACCCGGGCGTCGACGCCCGCCGTGACCGCCTTGGTCGCCGTCGTCCCGGAGTCGAGCCCGACGACGACGTCCACGTGCACCTCCGGCTCGGACCTGCGGTGGGGCCCGAACCTAACCGGTCACGCGGCCGGCGGCGTGGGTCCCGGCTCCTCCCCCACCGCGGCCAGGGTCCGCAGCGCCTCGTCCAGCCGCCCGGTCAGCCGGCGGACCTCGGCGTGCGCCGCGGCCAGCTCCTCGGCCGCCTCGGCGCAGGCGTGCTCGGCCTCGTCCCGCATCCGGGCGCAGTCGGCGACGGCGGCGTCCCGGACCTCGCGGGCGCGGCGCAGCAGCGCGTCGGCCTCCCCGCGCGCCGTCGCGCGCAGCCGGTCGGCGTCGGCGGCGCCGGCCTCGGTCAGCCGCGCGGCCTCGTCGGCGGCCAGCTGCAGGATCTCCCCGAGCCGCTCGGAGGCGCGCAGCTGCTCGCGCCCGGCCGGCGAGCAGGCCAGCAGCCGCCGTGAGATCTCCAGCTCCGCGGAGCACGTGCCGTAGCGGGTCAGCAGGTCCTCGTTGGCCCGGCGTACCGCGTGCAGCTCGGTCTCGGCCCAGGCGACGTAGTTGTCGACCTGCAGGCGGTCGTAGCCGCGCAGCGCGGTGCGGAACAGCGGCAGCTCGCCCAGCAGCGCGTCGAGGTCGCCGGCGCTGTGCCGCCCGGGCTGCTCCGCGGGCGGGGCCGGCGGGCCGGCCGCCCCGCTGCCGCCGCCGATGAGGACGTCGTTGCGTCGGAACACCGTGCACCCCCTGCTGCGCCCTGCCGGCCGCCGCGCCCTGGCGGCCGACCGGACGGTCCCAGACCGCGGGCGCCCGGTGGCGGGCTCGCGCACCGGTGCCACCGGCCCCCGTGGCGTCGCCCGCCTGCGTGCGTGATCCGCCACGCCGCGTGTCGGCGGCCCCGTCCCGGGCACCGTCCCGGGCTGGGGCGGACGGGGTCCTCCCTCAGTAGACGGAGCGGCCGCGCAGCCGGGCGCCGACGGCGGCGACCAGCGGGGCCAGGACGACGCCGTCGCGGGCCAGCCTCGCGCGCAGCTGTCGGCGGTGGCGCAGCACGCCGACCAGGCCGACCGCCCAGAACACGTACTGGACGGCGAACGCGGCCCGGAAGGCGTCCAGCGGGTAGTCGGTGGAGCTGCCCGGGGTGAGCAGGTCGAGGACCGCGCCCACCGCCAGGACGGTCAGCAGCGAGGCGACGAAGCCGCCGACGTTGACCACGCCGCTGGCGCTGCCCTGCCGCTCGGCGGGGTTCCAGGTGCGGGCGTAGTCGAAGCCGATCATCGAGCCGGGGCCGTTGGTGCCCAGGACGACGACCAGCACCACGAGCAGCCACAGCGGTGCCGGCCCCGGCCACAGCAGCACGACGGTCCACGCCGTGACGGTCGCGGCGAGGATGCCGAAGACCAGGTCCGAGCGGCGCAGCGGCCAGCGCCCGCACAGCCGGCCCAGCAGCGGGCCGACGCCGATCCCGACGACCACCAGCAGGGTGAGCAGGCCGGCCGCGGTCGCCGGGCTCAGCCCCTGGCCGAGCACCAGGAACGGGTAGCCCCAGAGCAGCGCGAAGACGGTGCCGGAGAACTGGGTGACCAGGTGGGTGTAGAGGCCGATGCGGGTGCCCGGCTCCCGCCAGGTCAGCGCCAGGCTGCGCCGCACCTCCGCCAGCCCGGCCGGTGGTCTCAGCACGGTGCCCGGTGGGGCGTCGCGCAGCGCGACGGACACGAGGACGGCGACGAGCACGCTCACCGCGGCGGCGCCGAGGAAGGTGCTCTCCCAGGACGTCGACTCCAGCAGCGTCACCAGGGGGTAGGCGGCGGCGATCTGGCCGAACTGGCCCAGGATGCCGGTGAGCTGGGTGACCAGCGGGACGGTCGGGCCGGGGAACCAGAAGCCGACCACCCGCAGCACGCTGACGAACGTCATCGCGTCCCCGGCGCCGACCAGCACCCGGGCGGCGACCGCCGTCGGCACGTCGCCGGCCAGCGCCAGCGTGGCCTGCCCGGCGGCCATGGTCAGCGCCCCGGCCAGCACCAGCCGCCGCGAGCCGTACCGGTCCAGCGCCACCCCCACCGGCACCTGCATGGCGGCGTAGACGACCAGCTGCAGCACCAGGAACAGCGAGACCGCCGAGGCGCCGGCGTCGAAGCGCTCCTGGGCCTCCACCCCGGCGACGCCGAGGGAGGCGCGGTGGAAGACGGCGACGGTGTAGGCGCCCAGCGCCACCAGCCACACGGCGTAGGTGCGGGCCGTCGGGCGGGCGGTGGTCGGCGTGCTCACTGGGAGGACATCGTCACGGACGCCGCCGTCCGTTCCCGATCCGCCGGTGAGGTCGCTCACCCCGCCGGTGGCGCCGGTGACCAGGCATGACCGGCGCGGGCCGCGGGCAGGAGGGACGTCGTCCGCCCGGCCCGCAGGGCCGCGGCCGCACGGACCCGTGCCCGACTGCAGGAGAGGAGCCCGCGATGGCGTCCGTCATCCACTACACGATCGCGACGGAGGCGGAGAAGTACGCCGACTTCCGCCGCGTGCTGTGGACCGGCAAGCACACCCAGCTGGTCATCATGACGATCCCGCCGGACGGCGAGATCGGCGAGGAGGTGCACGAGGACA
The DNA here is from genome assembly GCF_900188375.1 of Geodermatophilus pulveris. Classification (GTDB taxonomy): domain Bacteria; phylum Actinomycetota; class Actinomycetes; order Mycobacteriales; family Geodermatophilaceae; genus Geodermatophilus; species Geodermatophilus pulveris. The sequence continues at coordinate 500,112 of NZ_FZOO01000002.1, forward strand.
TCGACCAGATCCTCACCTTCGTCAGCGGCACCGGCGAGGCGCGGATCGACGGGTCGACGAAGGCGGTGGCGCAGGGCGACCTGGTCGTCGTGCCGGCCGGGGCGAAGCACAACTTCGTCAACACCGGCCCGAACCCGCTGGTCCTCTACACCGTCTACGGCCCGCCGGAGCACGCCGACGGCGCGGTGCACCGGACCAGGGAGGAGGCCGACGCCGCCGAGGAGTCCGGCGAGGACGAGCCGCCGACCGGGTGAGGCCCCCAGGGTGGGTCCGCCGGCGTGCGTCGCCGGCGGACCGGCCCCGGTGCCGCTAGTTCTCCGGCTCGTGCAGCGGGCTGCCGCCGGAGGTGGTCGGGCCGGCGACCCCTGACCACTGCCAGTCCCGGATCTCGGGCAGGTCCTCGCCGTGGGTGCGCACGTACTGCCGGTGCTCGATGATCCGGTTCCGCAGCCGCTCGCGGTGGTGCCCGCCGGCCCGCTGCAGCCGCGGGACCCGGTCGATCACGTCGATGGCCAGGTCGAAGCGGTCGATGCGGTTCATGACGCACATGTCGAACGGCGTGGTCGTCGTCCCCTCCTCCACGTGGCCGCGCACGTGCAGGTGGCCGTGGTTGGCGCGCCGGTAGGTCAGCCGGTGGATCAACCAGAACAGCGCGTCGAACTCGCGGTCGGACAGGCCGTGCGGGTGCTCCCGGTCGTCCTGCAGCCGCATCAGGTCGACCACGTTGACCACCCGGACCCGCAGGTCGGGGAACCAGCCCCGCAGGATCTCCACCGCCGCGAGGGTCTCCATGGTCGGCACGTCGCCGGCGCAGGCGTAGCCGAAGTTCAGGCCCGGCGTGGTGCCCCAGTGCCCCAGCAACCGCGGCTTCACGTGCTCGGGGGCCGGCGGCTCGCGCAGCAGGGGTTCCCCATCAGGTGGATCTGGCCGACCGACAGGTGGTTCGCCGCCCGCCACCAGGCGTCGAGGGCCGCCAGCTCCCGGCGTCGAGGGGGCCCTCGTCCGTCGTCCCGGTCGGGCTGGTCGTGGTCGTCGTCATGCGGCGTGCTCCCTCGCGGTTCGGCTCGGCCGGGACGACGAGGAGGTACCCCTGGCGGCAGGCGGTGTGCGCGGCGAGGCGGACCACTTCCGTCCGCTCCGCTCCGCGGGCGGGTGCCGGCCGGATCGTCCCGTGGGCGGCGAGCGGGCAGACTCTCGGCAACCGCACCCGGCCGTCCAGCGCCGCACGAGGAGGGGCCACCCCCATGGCAGCGTCCAGCTACACCCCCGCGAACCCCGAGAGCGTGTTCACCTACGGGGCGCCCCAGCTGAAGTTCGGCCCCGGCGCCTCCGACGAGATCGGCTACGACCTCGCCCAGACGGGCGCGGAGCGGGTGCTGGTGGTCACCGACCCCGGCGTGGCCGCGACCGGCCACCCGCAGCGGGTCGCCGACCAGATGACGGCGTTCGGCATCGAGGCGCGGGTCTTCGACGGCGCCCACGTGGAGCCGACCGACGAGAGCATGCGGCACGCCGTCGAGTGGGCCCGCGAGCACGGCCCCTGGGACGCGATCGTCGCCGTGGGCGGCGGCTCGAGCATCGACACCGCCAAGGCGGTCAACCTGCTCACCACCAACCCCGGCGACCTGATGGACTACATCAACAAGCCGGTCGGCGAGGGCCGCGCCCCGGTCAACCCGCTCCACCCGCTGGTCGCCGTCCCGACCACCACCGGCACCGGCGCGGAGAGCACCACCATCTGCGTGCTCGACGTGCTCGCGCTCAAGGTGAAGACCGGCATCAGCCACGTCCGGCTGCGGCCCACGCTGGCCGTCGTCGACCCGGTGCTGACCCGCAGCCAGCCGGCCGGCGTCACCGCGGCCGCGGGGATGGACATCCTCTGCCACGCGCTGGAGAGCTACACCGCCCGGCCCTACACCAGCTACGAGCGCAAGCGGCCCGAGCAGCGGGTGCCCTACAACGGCGCCAACCCGATCGGCGACATGTGGTCGGAGAAGGCGATGTCGCTGCTCGCCGGGTCCTTCCGGCGGTCGGTCCACGACGGCTCCGACGAGGCCGCCCGCACCGAGATGGCGATGGCGGCGACCTTCGCCGGGCTGGGTTTCGGCAACGCCGGCGTGCACATCCCGCACGCGAACGCCTACCCGATCGCCGGGCGGGTCAAGGGCTTCCACCCCGACGGCTACCCGGCCGACGAGCCGATGATCCCGCACGGGATGTCGGTGGCCCTGACCGCGCCGGAGGCCTTCCGGTTCACCTTCGACGCCGACCCCGAGCGGCACCTGCGCGCCGCCCGGCTGCTGGACCCGCAGGCCGAGCAGACCCGCGACCCCGCGGAGTTCCTGCCGGCGGTGCTCGCCGCGCTGATGCGCGACATCGGCATCCCGGGCGGCATCGGCGCGGTGGGCTACGACGAGGGCGACGTCCCCGACCTGGTCGAGGGCACGATGAAGCAGCAGCGGCTGCTGGCCACCGCGCCCCGGGACGTCACCGAGGAGGACGTGGCCGGCATCTACACCCGCTCCCTGTCCCTCTGGTGACGTGCTGGAACGGCCCCCCTGCGGTCGAAGGACCCCGTCCTCCTCACGCCTCGCGAGCTCGGCGCGAGCCTCGGGACGGGGCCGGGGGGCAGGGAGGTCCGTCCGTCAACCGCGGCGCAGGCGCTCGACCAGCGGCGCGGTCGAGGCCGGCAGCAGCCGGGCGACCGGCGTGGGCAGCCGCACCTGCACGTCGACGTCCTCGTCGACCCGGTAGGGCTGGGTCAGCAGCACCGACCCGAGCGTGCGGCGTAACCGGGAGACCTCGGCCCGCACGGTGACCGTCCGTCTCGGGTCGCCGAACAGGTCGGCGGCCAGCGCGGCCGCCGAGCGCCCGGCCGGCTGCCCGGTGAGGGCCAGCAGGATCTCGGCGTGCCGCAGGCTCAGCGCCGCCGTCCAGCTGCCGCTGGGCCCGGTCACCTGCACCCGCGGGCGGGGGCCGGCGAGGTCGAGCACCAGCCCGGTGGGCCGGTCGTCGTCGGCCGGGCCCCGCGGGCGCAGCAGCCAGCCGCCGGGCAGCGGCTCGACGGTGCACCGGCCCAGCGCCGGCACCCAGGCCGGGCCGGGGTGCACGTGCTCGGGCAGCACGACGCGGTCGGGGGCGGCCAGGCCGGTCGCCGCGGCGGTGCAGCCGTCGACGCCGACGACCAGCGCCGGGCCGCTGAGCCGGGCCAGCAGCGGGGCGGCCAGCGCCCGGAGCCGCTCGACGTGCCGCACGTGGGCCCGGGACAGCTCCTGGCCGGCCAGTGCGGCGACCGCGTCGACCAGGGCGATCGTGCTCCGGTGCACCGTCGACGCCGGGCCGGACAGGTCGACCACCCCGAGCACCCGGCCGGTCACCGGGTCGCGCAGCGGCGCGGCGGCGCAGGTCCAGGGCTGGTGGCCCTCGGCGTAGTGCTCGGCGGCGTGCACCTGCAGCGGCGCGCGCACCACCACGCTGGTGCCGATGGCGTTGGTGCCGACGACGTCCTCGTCCCACGCCGAGCCCTCGACGAAGCCCAGCCGGTCGGCCCGCCGGCACACCCCGGCGCCGCCCTCGCGCCACAGCACCCGGCAGCCGGCGTCGCCGACGACCAGCACCTGGCCGGCGTCCAGGGCCACCGGCAGCAGCCGCTCGCGCAGCAGCGGCAGCAGCGGGGCCAGGCCGCTCTCCGCCCGGCGGCGCTCCAGCTCCGGCCCGGTGAGCGGCGCGACGTCCGGCGTCCGCGAGGGGTCCAGGCCGCTGCCGCGCAGCCGGCGCCAGGACGCGCCGATCACCGGCCGCGGCGGGGCGGGCGGGGTGCCGCCGGCCAGGGCCGCGGCCCGCACCCGGGCGAGCAGCCGGGTGTGCACCCGCGGGTCGGCTCCGGAGGGCAGCGCGCTCTGGGCGGCGGTCATCGGCAGCTCCTCCCGTGTGACCTGCACCACGACCATAGGCGGTGCAACCCCCTGCAACGCTCCCCCTGCACGGGCCGGGCAGGTCTGCTGGCGGCGACCGGAGCCCGCGACGATGCAGGAGGCACCCTCGCCGTGACGCAGACCATCGACCGGCCGGACACCGCCGGCTCCCCCGCCGAGCGCACCGAGGCCTGGCTCGCCGAGTTCTCCGACGCGCTCACCGCCCGCGACGTCGACCGGGCGGCCGGCATGTTCGCCGCCACGAGCTTCTGGCGCGACCTGGTCGCCTTCACCTGGAACATCACCACCGTCGAGGGCCCCGACGGCGTGCGCGACCTGCTGACCGAGACCCTCGCGGGCACGGACCCGACCGGCTTCCGCACCGGCGAGGAGCCCACCGAGGACGGCGGCGTCGTCAGCGCCTGGATCGAGTTCGAGACCGCCGTCGGGCGCGGCCGCGGCCACCTGCGGCTGACCGAGGGCGGCACGAAGGCGTTCACCCTGCTGACCACCCTCCACGAGCTCAAGGGCCACGAGGAGCCGCTCGGCGGGCGCCGGCCGATGGGCGCCGAGCACGGCGTGAACCGGGAGCGGCTCACCTGGCGGGAGCGCCGGGAGCAGGAGGAGGCCGGCCTGGGCGTGACCACCCAGCCGGAGGTGCTCGTCGTCGGCGGCGGGCAGGGCGGCATCGCGCTCGGCGCGCGGCTGCGGCAGCTCGGCGTCCCGGCGCTCGTCGTCGACAAGCACGCCCGGCCCGGCGACCAGTGGCGCAGCCGGTACAAGTCGCTGTGCCTGCACGACCCGGTCTGGTACGACCACCTGCCCTACCTGAAGTTCCCGGACAACTGGCCGGTGTTCGCCCCCAAGGACAAGATCGGCGACTGGCTCGAGTTCTACGTCACGGTCATGGAGATCCCGTACTGGGGCAGCACGGCGGTGCGCTCGGCGTCCTACGACGAGCAGGCGCAGGAGTGGACCGTCGAGGTCGAGCGCGACGGCCGGCCACTGACCCTGCGGCCCCGGCAGCTGGTGCTGGCCACGGGGATGTCCGGCAAGCCGAACGTCCCCCGGCTGCCCGGCCAGGACGTGTTCCGCGGCGAGCAGCAGCACTCCTCGCAGCACCCGGGCCCGGACGGGTACGCCGGCAAGGAGGTCGTCGTCGTCGGCAGCAACAACTCCGCGTTCGACATCAGCGGGGCCCTGTGGGAGGCCGGCGCCGACGTGACGATGGTGCAGCGCACCTCCACGCACATCGTGCGCAGCGACAGCCTCATGGACATCGGCCTCGGCGCGCTCTACTCCGAGCAGGCCGTCGCCGACGGAGTCACCACGGAGAAGGCCGACCTGGTCTTCGCCTCGATCCCCTACCGGATCATGCACGAGTTCCAGATCCCGCTGTACGAGCAGATGAAGGAGCGCGACGCGGACTTCTACCGCCGGATGGAGGCCGCCGGGTTCTGGCTGGACTGGGGCGACGACGACTCGGGCCTGTTCATGAAGTACCTGCGCCGCGGCTCGGGCTACTACATCGACGTGGGCGCCGCCGACCTGGTCGCCAACGGGGACGTGGAGCTGGCGCACGGGCAGGTCGACCACCTGACCGAGGACGCCGTCGTGCTCGCCGACGGCACGGAGCTGCCCGCCGACCTGGTCGTCTACGCCACCGGCTACGGCTCGATGAACGGCTGGGCGGCGGACCTGATCAGCCAGGAGGTCGCCGACCGGGTGGGCAAGGTCTGGGGCCTGGGCTCGGACACCACCAAGGACCCCGGTCCGTGGGAGGGCGAGCAGCGCAACATGTGGAAGCCCACCCAGCAGCCGGGGCTGTGGTTCCACGGCGGCAACCTGCACCAGTCGCGGCACTACTCGCTGTACCTGGCGCTGCAGCTCAAGGCCCGCTACGAGGGGATCCCCACCCCGGTGTACCGGCTGCAGGAGGTGCACCACACCTCCTGACCCCCGCCCGCCAATGACCAGCTGAGCTGGTCATCGCGGGTCCTGGCTCACTGCCGGAGGTGAGCCAGGACCCGCGACGGTGAGCCCGGACGGCGGCGGGTCATGCCGCGGCGGCGTCGCGGCGGGCGTGGGCGGCGGCCACCACGTGCGGGACGAGGGCCTGTGCGATGTGCGCGTAGCCGGCCGACGACGGGTGGAAGCGGTCGGCGGAGAACAGCGCCGGGTCGGTGCCGAACGCGGCGGTGACGGCCTCGGAGACGGCGGCCACCATCGCGCCGGCGGAGTGGGCGACGGCCGCCTGCGCGCGCTGCAGCTGCGCCGAGGCCGCCTGCACCAGCGGCCGCAGCGCCGGCGGCACCCAGGGCACCGTGGACATGTCCGGGGCGGGGACGACGACCACGTCGGTGCCGGCCGCGCGCAGCTCCTGCAGCGCCCGGCCCAGGGCGGCCGCCGCCTGCGCCGGGGGGACCAGCCGGGCCAGGTCGTTCGCGCCGACTACCACCACGGCGAGGTCCGGCCCCAGCGGCGCGGCCCGGCGGACCTGGGTGGCCAGGTCGCGCGAGACGGCCCCGGGGACGGCGAGCACGGACAGGTCGACGTCGTAGCCGGCGCCGGTCAGGGCCGCGGCCAGGCGCGGGCCGAGGGCGTCCTGGGGGCCGGCGGCACCGGAGCCGTGGGCGAGGGAGTCACCGAGCAGGGCCAGTCGGAGGGGCGTGTGCGTCACGCCCGGTGCAACGGCCGCGCACGCACGGCCATGCCCGGGCGGCCGGGCGGGAGCGGGTGCGCCGAGGCCCCGTCCCCGGTGCGGGGACGGGGCCTCGGTGCACACACCGGACGGGCGCGGTCAGGCGCGCGGGCCGCCCGCGGCGTAGACGACCTGGCCGGAGACGAAGCCGGCGCCCTCGCTGACGAAGAACGAGGCCAGGTGCGCGATGTCCTCGGGCTGGCCGACGCGCTGCACCGGGATCTCCTTGGCCGCGTAGGCGATGAAGTCCTCGAACGCGACGCCCATCCGGTCCGCCGTCGCCTTGGTCATCTCGGTCTGGATGAAGCCGGGGGCGATGGCGTTGGCGGTGACGCCGAACTTGCCGAGCTCGATGGCCAGGGTCTTGGTGAAGCCCTGCAGGCCGGCCTTGGCAGTCGCGTAGTTGGCCTGGCCGCGGTTGCCCAGCGCCGAGGTGCTGGAGAGGTTGACGATCCGGCCCCAGCGGGCGTCGATCATGTGCTTCTGCACCGCGCGGGTCATGAGGAAGGCGCCGCGCAGGTGCACGTTCATGACGACGTCCCAGTCGACCTCGGTCATCTTGAACAGCATGTTGTCGCGGATGACGCCGGCGTTGTTGACCAGCACCGTCGGGGCGCCCAGCTCGGTGGCGACGCGGCTGACCGCGGCCTCGACCTGCTCGGCGTCGCTGACGTCCGCGCCCACCGCCAGGGCCCGGCCGCCGGCGGCCTCGATGGCCTCGACGGTCGCCTTGCCGGCGGCCTCGTCCAGGTCCAGCACACCCACGGCGAACCCGTCCTGGGCCAGCCGGCGGGCGACGGCCGCACCGATGCCACGCGCGGCCCCGGTGACGATCGCCACGCGGGGTCCGGTGCTGTTCGACTCGCTCATCTGTCGTCCTCTCCACATCTGCGCCGTACGGTGCGCTCGACGGACACGGTACGGCCGGCCACCGCGGAGCTACCGGCGGGTAGCCCCGGCGTGGCGGGTCACGGCCAGATGCTGGCGACGACGATGCCGGCCACGGCCAGCTGCACCGCGGCGAGCACGAGGCTGGCCGGGTGGAACCCCACCTCGGTGACGTGGCTGCCGAGCTTGCCGGGGGTGACCAGGTCGAGCACGACGAACGCCACCGCCTGGAGCAGCACGCCGAGCACCCCGAACACCACGGTGTAGAGGAGCGCCTCGCCGAACCCGCTGGTCGCGTTGGTCCAGATGGCGGCGAAGATGACCAGCCCCTGGGCGAGGAACCCGGCGGCCAGGACGACGCCGGCGCTGACCGAGCGCTGCTCGTGGATGTGCCGGCCGAGGTGGCCCGGGGTGAGCAGGTCGAGGGCGAGGAAACCGAGGGTCAGCAGGACGATGCCGACCCCGGTGTAGGCGACGGCGTAACCGATGCTGGCCAGCACAGCAGGACCTCCGGGGGATGCGGGACGGGCGGACGCCGCACGTGTCTACCGCACCCGGGGCCCGTGACCGGCCCCGGCGTACCGGCCCGGTGCCGCGCGCCGGTCGGCCGGCGTCAGCCGGCGACCACGTCCACCCGGTCAAAGCCCTCGGCCGTCGACGGCGGCACGAACCGCGCCGCGGTCCCGTACAGCCCGGCCGGGGGCACCCGCGCCCGGCCCTCCCGGGCGTCGTTGCGCGCGGCGCAGACCAGCAGCGGGGTGTCCAGCCAGACCGCGCGGACGCCGGCCCCGGCGGCCCGCGCCGCGGCGACCAGCGGGGCCCGCTCGGCCGGCGTCGGGTCGGTGTTGTCGACGACCACGCTGCGCCCCGCGGCCAGCAGCTCCCCGACCACCCGCTGCTGGCGGGCCTCCCGACGCCGGGCGTTCGGCCAGTGGTCCTTGCTGACCACGGTGTGGGTGCCGGCCAGGTTCTCCCGCACCCAGGTGGACTTGCCGGCACCCTGCAGGCCCACCATGACGACCAGCTCCGGGGGCGGGACGGCGTCCTCGTTCAGGCGCTGTGGCGCAGCGGGGTCACGCCGGCGTCGTCGTCCAGCGCCGGGCGCGGGGCCGGGTGCTCCACCAGCGCGAGGACCCGGCCGGCCATGAACCGGGCGGTGCGGACGGTGGTGCCGCCGCGGGTGGTCTCGGTGACCTCCACCAGGCCGCGCCCGTGGCGGACGTCGACCCGCCGGCCGGCCCGCGTGGCCTCGATCTCGTAGGTGCGCGTGCTGCCGCCCGCGTCGATCACGACCTCGACTCGATCGCCCTTCATGCCGTCCTCCCGACGTCCCGCCGGGCGGGGTGCCCGACATGGTGACAACGTCCTCCGGGGGTCCGACATTCCGTGCTGACCTGCGCGTTCACCCCTCCGGCGGGCGCCGGTGCGACCGTGGCACGTGCAGCGCGCGGACGGAGGCGAGGGCCGCGCGGCGGGCGTGCGCCCGCTGCCGGGCCCGGCTGGTCCGGGGCGCGCGGGGTTCCTCGCGCAGCAGCGCGTCCAGCCACTGCCCGCGCGGGTCGACGTCCACGAGCAGGGCCTTGAGCAGCAGGGTGAGCGGGATGGCCAGCAGCGCACCGAGCGCGCCGAGCACCCAGCCCCAGAACAGCAGCGCGACGAAGGTGACCGTCATCGACAGGCCCACCGAGTCGCCGACGAAGCGCGGCTGGATCAGCGTCTGCACCACGAAGTTGAGCAGCGCGTAGACGGCGACGACGGTCCAGAAGTCGGCCCACCCGCCGTCGAGCAGGGCGAGGATCGCCGGGGGCACCAGGCCGAGGACGAACCCGATGTTGGGCACGTAGTTGGTGATGAAGGCCAGCAGCCCCCACACCACGGGCAGCGGGATGCCGATGACGGCCAGCGCGACCGTGTCCCCCACCGCGACGACCGCGCCGAAGACGGTGCTCACCCACAGGTAGCTGCGGGTGCCGCGGGCGAACAGCCCGAGGGCGATCGGCAGGTGGGGGCGGTCGGCGGCGACCAGGGCCAGCCGCCGGCCGAACCCGCCGGACTCGATGGACAGGAACACCAGCGCCGCGAGCAGCAGCACCAGGGTGGAGGCGGCGTCGGTGGCCCGGGACAGCACCCCGGTGGCCACGCCGACCAGCTGGCTGTAGTCGAACCGGGCGAGCAGGTCGGAGAGCTGGCCGGAGACGATGCCGCGGTCGTTGAGGTCGTCGACGACGGAGGCGACGAGCGCCTCGGCCTCCACGGCGTAGTCCGGCAGCAGGGCGGCGAACTGGGCGATCGACACCACGAGCAGGCCGACGAAGCCGAGCAGGACGGTGCACACCAGCAGCAGCAGCACCGTGGTGCTGGCCCACCGCGGCCAGCCGTGCCGCTGCAGGAAGCGCTGCACCGGGGCGAGCGCGACGACGACGACGAGGGCGAGCAGCACCGGGCCGACCAGCCACGCGATCGAGCGCACCCCCGCGATGGCGATGGTGGCGGTGGCCGCGCCGATCAGCAGCACCATCCAGCGCGGCATGCCCCCGGTCGCCGGCCCCGGGGCCGTCTCGGGCGGCGGCTCGGTCCCGGCACCGGCGTCCGGGGCGGTCCGCGCCTCGACGGCCGCGGCCTGCACCTCCGCGGCGACGGCCGGCGGCAGGCTGGTCGACCTGTCGGTCACCGGGACGCCGCTCCCCGGCGGCGGGACCTCGCGCTGGACGGCCACGGCCGGCGCGCCTCAGGCCTCGGGGGCGGTGCGGCGCAGGCCGGCCGGGGACGGGTGCTCGCCGGGCATGGGCCCTCCTCCGCGGGACGCCGGGACTGCCGGGGTGCCAGCCTGGCACGCCGGGCCGGCCGGCTCAGGGACGGGCACCGTCCAGCAGCGCGCCCATCGCGGGCAGGTCGAAGAAGGCGGCCGTCTCCCGGGCCGTCGGGCCGCCGGCGTCCGGGTCCGCGCCGGCCCCCAGCAGCGCCCGGACGGCGTCCGCGGACTGCCGGAACACCGCGGCGGCCAGGGCCGTCTGCCCCCGGTCGTTGACCCGGCCGGGGTCGGCGCCGCGGTCCAGCAGCGCGGCCACGGTGCCGGGGTGCCCGTGGTAGGCGGCGAGGATGAGCAGCGTGTCGCCCTTGTCGTTGGTCAGGTCCGCCGGCACCCCGGCGTCGACGTAGGCCACGAGCTGCTCGGTGGCCCCGGCGCGCGCCAGGCCGAACACCCGCCCGGCCAGCTCGACGACGCCCGGGTCGATCCCGCCGGTGCCCTGCTGCTCGGTCACGGCGCGAGCCTAGGAGGTCGGCACGGCGGCGGGGACGGCACCGGGTGCGGCGGCCGGGCTCAGTCCGCAGCCTCCTCGGCCGGCCGCGTGCGGCCGCCGAAGGTGCGCGCGGCGACCTCCCGCCGGGCCTCGGTCAGCCACGCGTGCTGGCGGTTCGCCTGCTCGATCAGCCGGTCCAGCAGCGCCTCGTCGAGGCGGTCCTCGACCTCGGCCACCGCGCGCAGCGTCTCGAAACCGCTGCGCTTGGCGCGGACGGCGGAGGCCAGGAACTCGAACTCCACGACGTCGCTGAGCGGCGAACGGCTGAGCAGGCGCCCGTTGAGCTTGCCGCGGGTGACCTTCTCCCCCACCCAGAGCAGCAGCTGCTTGTAGTGCCGCACCGGGAGGCCGAGGGCGTGCAGCACCGCGGTCAGCGCGTCGTTCTCCTCGTGCAGCTCCGCGCGCAGCTGGTGCAGGGGCGGCTCGTAGGGGGTGCCCCGGTGCACGCCGATCATCCGGCCGACCAGCTCGATCCCGCCGACCGAGGCGGCCAGGTGGTCGTTGCAGTACACGGCCAGCAGGTCGGGGTTGCGGACGCCGCCGGTGGTGGTCGGCTCGGACACGGGTCCTCCCAGGGACGGACGGCGCGGATGCGGAACGCATTCTCCCTCCTCGGGTGATCACCGCGCGACGCCCGGGTGCGTGACCGGCCCGATCACCCCGCCGCGCGGGCGAGCAGCCGGGCGGCCGTGGGCCGCAGCTCGCGCTCCAGCTCCCACAACCCGGCGGCCAGCCGCTGGCCGACCGCCTGACGGGAGATGCCGAGGGCGGCCGCCGCGCCGGCCTGCGTGTGCCCGGCGCCGACCAGCTCGACCGCCTCCCACGCCGGGGCGCTGCGGCGCTGCACGACGACGGCCAGCGCCCCCAGCACCGCCTGCGCGTCGGCGGCCTCGGACGGGACGGCGCCGCGCACCGCGAGCCGGACGGCGCGCTGCGCGGCGGCGTCGGCGGCCCGCAGCGCGTAGAGGTGGGCCGGCCCGCCGCGGGTGCCGTCGGGCAGCGGGCCGGCTCCCACCCCGATGCTGCGGGCGCCCTCGCGGACCAGCCGCAGGACGGCCTCCACGACGGCCGCGGGGTCGGCCAGCACCCCCTCGAGCTCCTCACCGACGCTGAGCACGAAGGGCACCCCGGGAGCGTGCCCCCCTCCCCCGCGCCGGGCAAGCCTCAGGGCTTGTCGGCGAGCTCCGGCGGGAAGCCGCCCGTGGCGATCGGGCCCCAGCGCTCGACGGTGACGCGCAGCAGCGACTTGCCCTGCCGGGTCATCGCCGCGCGGTACTCCCCCCAGTCCGGGTGCTCGCCGCTGATGGCCCGGTAGTAGTCGACCAGCGGCTCGAGCGCCTCGGGCAGGTCGAGCACCTCGGCGGTGCCGTCCACCTGCACCCACGGGCCGTCGAAGTCGTCGGACAGCACGCACAGGGAGACCGCCGGGTCCCGCCGGGCGTTCGCCGTCTTGGCGCGCTGCGGGTAGGTGGACACCACCACCCGGCCCTGCTGGTCCAGGCCGCAGGCGACCGGGGACAGCTGCACCCCGCCGGCGCTGCGGCGGGTGACCAGCACCGCCTTGTGGCGGGGACGGAGGAACTGCTCGAGGGCGGCACGGTCGACCCGCTCGGCGGTCGCGGTTCTCGGCATGGCGGGACGGTACGACGGCCGGCGCATGATCGTCCGGTCCGGGGAGGGGGTAGTCATGACGACTGTGACCAGTCGCATGAGGCCCCGCCTGCCCGGCCGCGCGGGCGCGTCGTCCACCGAACCCCCCGGCGACGTGCCCGCGGCGAGCGCGCGGACCCCCGGCTTCACCAGCATCCCGACCGCCTCGGCGACCTCCAGCCCCGCACCCGGCCCGGACCGCGGGCCCCGGCTGCAGAAGGGCGTCCGGGCGCTGGCCATCGCCTCGGCGCAGCTGCTGCTCATCGCGGCCGGGCTGGTGGTGGTCGGCTGGGTGCTGGGGCAGCTGTGGCCGGTCCTGCTGCCGGTCATCCTGGGCCTGCTCTTCGCCACCGTGCTCTGGCCGCCCACCCGGCTGCTGCGCCAGGTGGGCACGCCCCCGGCGCTGGCCGCCATCGTGGTGCTGCTGGCCTTCCTGGCGGTCATCGTGGGGCTGTTCTCCTGGATCGTGCCCCAGGTCGCCGACCAGGCCGGGGAGCTGGCCGACGCCGCGACCGCCGGGCTGGAGGACCTGCAGGGCTGGGTCACCGGCCCGCCGCTGAACCTCGGCGAGGACCAGATCGGCCAGGCGGTCGACCAGGTGATCAACACCATCCAGGGGAACGCGCAGAACATCGCCGGCTACGCGCTCACCGGCGCCACGGCGGTCGGCGGGCTGCTGCTCAACCTGGTGCTCGCCCTGGTGCTGGTCTTCTTCTTCCTCAAGGACGGCCCCCGCTGGCTGCCCTGGCTGGCCGCCCAGACCGGCCCGAAGGTCGCCCCGCACGTGGCGGCGCTGAGCTACAAGACGTGGAGCACCCTGTCGGAGTTCATCCGCCAGCAGGCCCTGGTCGGCTTCATCGACGCGTTCTTCATCGGCCTGGGGCTGTGGATCCTCGGCGTCCCGCTGGTGCTGCCGCTGGCGGTCCTGACGTTCTTCGGGGCCTTCATCCCGATCATCGGTGCCTTCGTCGCGGGCTTCTTCGCGGTGATCGTCGCCCTGGTCAGCAACGGCTGGCAGACGGCGCTGATCGTGCTGGTCATCGTGTTGGTCGTGCAGCAGGTCGAGGGCAACGTGCTGCAGCCGATCCTGCAGGGCCGCGGGCTGAACCTGCACGCGGCCGTGGTGATCCTGGCGGTCACCCTCGGCGGCAGCCTGTACGGCATCCTCGGCACCTTCCTGGGCGTCCCGGTGGCCGCGCTGATCGCCGTCGTCTACCGCTACCTCCGCGACGAGCTCGACGGCCGGACACCCGAGGTCGCCGACGACGGCACCCGGGTGCAGGTCACCGGCGACGAGACCGGGGCCACCGTCGTCCGGGAGCGGGTCACCTCCCCCGGGCACCGCGACGCCCCGGAGGACGACGGCGGGGACCCGGCCGCGGACGACGGCCCGCCCCGCCCGGCCGGCTGAGCCGTCCGGGGAATGCCGCCGCCGCGGCGGGGGCTGTAGTCGGCAGATCCGGACGACAGGAGGCACCGCCGTGGCGCGACGACTGGAGCAGCTCGTCGAGCTGCTCCCCGAGGCCGAGCCGCTCCTGGCCCGCGCGGGCGAGGACGGCGGGGGTCCCGGGCTGGTCCTGGTGCACGACCTGGCCGGTGAGTTCGACGCGGCGTCGGCCGCGGCACTGGCCGGGGCGCACCTGCTGCGCACGCTGCCGCACCGGCTGGTCGCCCGCTTCGACGTCGACGGCCTGGTCGACTACCGCGCGCACCGGCCGCGGATCACCTTCAACGGCGACCGCTACGAGTCCTTCGCCGCGCCGGAGATCGGCGTGTACGCGCTGGAGGACGGCGCCGGGCGCCCGTTCCTGCTGCTGCACGGGGCGGAGCCGGACTTCGCCTGGGAGGGCTTCGTGGCCGCCGTCCGGGAGCTGGTCGGGCGGTTCGGCGTCACCACGGTCGTGGCCCTGCAGGCCATCCCGATGCCGGTGCCGCACACCCGGCCGGTGACGGTCACCGCGCACGCCACGCGCCGCCCGCTGATCGCGGAGTACCCGGTGTACTGGGGCGAGGTCCGCGTGCCGGGCAGCGTCGGGGCGCTGCTGGAGCTGCGGCTCGGCGAGGCCGGCGTCGACGCGTGCGGGGTGGCTGCGCACGTGCCGCACTACCTGACCCAGGCGACCTTCCCGGCGGCCTCGCTGACCCTGCTGGAGCACCTGGCCGGGCTGACCGGGCTGCAGCTGCCCACGGAGGAGCTGCGGGCGGCCGCGGAGGTGCACCGCGCGGAGGTCGACGAGCAGATCGGCCGGTCCCCCGAGAACACCGCGGTGGTGGCCGCGCTGGAGCAGCAGTTCGACCAGTTCACCGCCGCCCGCGCGGGCAGCGACCTGCTCGGGGACGTCGGCGAGGTGCCCAGCGGCGAGGAGCTCGGCGCGGAGTTCGAGCGGTTCCTCGCCGAGCAGGAGCGCCGCCGCGGCGAGTGAGCCGGCACCCGGCGCGAGGCCGTCCGCTCAGGCCGGGCGGGCCGAGCGGGTGAGGCTCATGCCCAGCGCGCCGAGCACGCCCACGACGGCGAACACGTAGAACCCCCAGGGGAAGGCGACGCCGGCGGTGACCAGCGCGCCGGTGACCACCGGCCCCACGATCGCCCCGATCCGCCCGGCGCCGGCCGACCAGCCCAGCGCGGTCGCCCGCACCTGCGGCGGGTGGTTGGCGCTGACGAAGGCGTAGACCAGCACCTGGGCGCTGAACACGAAGCAGCCGGTGAGGAAGCACATGGCGTACAGGCCCGCGGTGGGCAGCCGGACCGACAGCAGGGCCAGGAACAGCGCCCCGGAGGCGAACCAGGCGATGCCGGCGGCGCGGATGCCGACGCGGTCGGCGACGGTGCCGGCGACCAGCAGGCCGACGATCGCGCCGACGTTGAGGACCAGCAGGAAGGCCAGCGAGTCGCCGAGGTCGTAGCCCGCCTCGCGCATGATCGTCGGCAGCCAGTTGTTGAGGCCGTAGACGAGCAGCAGGCCCATGAACGACGTCGCGCCGATCGCCACGGTGTTGCGCAGCCGGCCGGCGGTGAACAGCGTGCGCACGGTGGCGGCCGCCCCCGCAGCACCCTCCGCGCCGGCGTGCGGCGCCGCCGCGGGGGTGCTCTCCAGCGCCAGCCCGTGCCGGCGGGCCACCTCCTCGGCCTCGGCCCGCCTGCCCTGGGCGAGCAGGTAGCCGGCCGACTCGGGCAGGTGGCGCACCATCAGCGGCACCAGCGCCAGCGCCGGCAGCGCGCCGATCACGAACATCGCGCGCCAGCCCAGGGACGGGATGACGACGATCGCCAGGGCCGCGGTGGCGACCGCGCCCACGTGGTAGCCGGTCATGATCGTGGTGGTCGCCCGGCCGCTGCGGCCGGCGCGGGTGAACTCGTTGACCATCGCGATCGCCGTCGGCAGGCAGCCGCCCAGGCCGATGCCGGCGAGGAACCGCAGCACGCCGAATACCGCGGCGTTGGGCGCGAACGCACACAGCAGGGTGAGCAGCGAGAACGCGGCGACGGCGCCGATCAGCGCCGTCCGCCGGCCGACCAGGTCGGTGAGGGTGCCGATGGTGAGGGCGCCGACCATCATGCCGAGCAGGCCGACGGTGATGACCGCGGTGGCGCCGGTGCCGGACAGCCCCCACTCCTCCGGCGTGCGCAGCGTGGGGATGACCGTGCCGACGACGACGAGGTCGAAGCCGTCGAGGAGGACGGCGACCCAGCACAGCGGCGCCACCCAGCCCGCGGCGCGCGCCCGTGTCCCCCTCGTGCCGGCCGGCGACGGCGGTGCGGTGCTCATGGTGCCTCCTGACGCGACGGTGCGGACCGCGCAGGACGCTAGGTGAGCCGGGCCACTGCCTCCAGCCCGCCCTCCCGGCCAGCGGAAGCGCCCGCCACGGTCAGGAGGTGACGCAGACCTGCCCGCGGTCGCGGCGCTGCGGCCCCTGCCCGCCGGGGCGGATGTCCTCGTCGGAGATCTCCGTCGGCAGGAACACCGAGCAGCAGGCGTTCGGGATGTCGACCACCCCTGGAAGCGTCCTCCCCGGGCCGGCGCCGCGGCCCGGCGCTACAGCTCAGCGAGGACGTCGAAGTCGTAGCCGTCGGCCACGGCCAGGTGCACCCGCTGCCGCAGGTGGTTGCCGGTGAAGGCCACCGGGCCGCGCGGGCCGTCCCAGCCCACTCCGTCGGCCACCGCCGCCATCCGGGCGACGTCCAGGCTGCCGGCCCGACGCGCCAGGGCCGCCAGCGCCAGCAGCCCCTCGTAGCAGGACTCCGCGGCGTTGTTCAGCGGCGGGGCGTCCGGGCCGTGGTGGCCGACGTAGGCGCCGCCGAACGCCAGCGCCGACGGGGTGGCCAGCGAGCGGAAGTAGGCGGCGCAGACGAACAGGTTGCGGGTCGCCTCGGCCCCGCTGGCCAGGAGCATGTTCTCCTCCATGAGCGGGGTGAACCGGACGAGGTCGTCCTGCAGCCCGTGCGCGGCGAACGCCCGGTTGAAGGCCACCGCGTCCTGGCCGACGAGGTAGAGCAGCACCCCCTGGGCGTCGCTGCGCGCGACGCGCTCGACGACGTCGCCGTAGTCGGCGGTGCCGAGCGGCACGTAGGCGGTGCCGGTCAGCTGCAGGTCCAGCGCGCGGGCGAACTCGCGGGTGACCGCCACCGAGACCCGCGGCCACACGTAGTCGTCGCCCACCACGAACCACCGCCGCACGCCGCACACGTCGCGCAGCCAGCGCAGCGCGGGGGCGATCTGGCGGGCCGGTGTCTCCCCGGAGCAGAAGACCCCCGGCCGCGCCTCCCCGCCCTCGTACAGCGACGTGTAGACGTAGGGCACCCGGCCGGCGGTCACCGGCGCCACGGCGTGCCGGACGGCGGAGATGTGCCAGCCGGTCACCGCCTCGACGCGCCCCTCGCCGACCAGCCGCCCGACGGCCGCGCCGACCCGCTCGGGGGCGGCACCCCCGTCGACCACCTCCACGGCCACCTCCCGGCCGAGGACGCCGGCGTCGTTGACCGCCCGCACGGCGGTCGCGGCGACCGCCTCGCAGGAGGGGCCGAAGATGCCCGCGGGCCCCTGCAGCGGGACGACGAGCGCGACGCGGGTGACGTCGGTCGAGCGGCGCATCGACCCCCCTCGGGTGGGACGCGGGAGCGCTCCGGCCTCTGGGAGGATCCCTGAGGACCACTGTGCTGACCCGCCCCTCCGATGGGAAGGGCGCCCGCTGCCCCGAGCCCACTGCCCCGAGCCCACTGCCCCGAGGACGACCCATGCCGCCGGAGACCCCTCACGTCGACCTGCTGCGGCAGGTCGCCACCGGGCTGACCGCGCGGGTGCAGGACATCCTCGCGCCGAGCGACCTCACGCTGGACCAGTGGCGGGTGCTGCGCACCCTGGACGGCGAGGGCCCGCTGTCGATGAGCGACCTGAGCGGCCGCACCCGGATCCCCGCCCCGACCGCGACCCGCGTCGTCGACCGGCTGGTGGAGCGCTCGCTGCTGTACCGCAACGTCGACGCGGCCGACCGGCGCCGCGTGCTGGTGCACGCCGCCGAGCGGGGCCGGCGGCTGTGCCGGTCGCTGGCCCCGCGGATCGCCGACGCCGAGCGGGACGGCCTGGCCGCGCTGTCCGCCCGGGAGGCCGCCACGCTGCGCCGGCTGCTGGAACGGCTGGCCACCGGCTGACGGCCCGGGTTGCGCCCGGCGGCCGGCGGCGAGCAGGCTGCACCGGACACTTCCACGTGGAAGGAACCGCCGTGCCCCGACCGACCGACGCGGAGTTCTTCGACCTCGGCGACCTGCCCCTGCAGAGCGGCGGCACGCTGCGCGGCGCGCGGCTGGCCTACCGGACGTACGGGACGCTGGCCGAGGACCGCTCCAACGTGATCGTGCACCCCACCTGGTTCAGCGCCTGGCACGACGCCAACGAGTGGTCGATCGGGCCGGGGCTGGCCTGCGACCCCGACCGGTACTTCGTCGTCGTCCCCAACCAGCTCAACAACGGCCTGTCCAGCTCGCCGAGCACCACCCCGCCGCCGTTCGACGGCCCGCACTTCCCGCTGGTCACCTTCCACGACCAGGTGGAGGCCCAGCACCGCCTGCTCACCGGGAAGTGGGGCATCGAGACCGTCGAGCTGGTGCTGGGCTCCTCCATGGGCGCCGGCCAGACCTACCAGTGGGCGGTGAGCCACCCGGAGATGGTCCGGCGGGCCGCCCCGATCGTCGGCTCCAGCCGCACGAGCGAGCACAACCAGGTCTTCATCAAGAGCCTACGCGCCGCGCTCACCCTGGACCCGGCCTTCCGGGGCGGCGAGTACGCCCCGGACGCCCGTCCCACCGCCGGCCTGCGGGCCTTCGCCCGGATCTACGCCGGGTGGGGGCTGTCCCAGGCGTTCTACTGGGGCCGGGAGTACCGCGGCATGGGCTTCTCCTCGCTGGAGGACTTCCTGGTCGGGTTCTGGGAGGGGTTCTGGCTGGACCCCGACCGGGACCCCAACAACCTGCTGGCCATGCTCTGGACCTGGGAGCACGGCGACGTCGGCCGCACGCCGGGCTTCGACGGGGACACCGAGGCGGCGCTGCGCTCCATCCGCTGCCCGGTGGTGGCGATGCCCGCGCGGACGGACCTCTACTTCCCGCCCGAGGACGAGCAGTGGGCCGCGCAGTTCATCCCGCAGGGCGAGGTGCGGGTCATCGACACCACGTGGGGCCACTTCGGCGGCCTGGGCCTCAACCCCGCGGACAACGCGTTCGTCGACGCGAACCTGAAGGAGCTGCTGGCCCGTCCGGTGTGACGGCCCGGACAGCGGAGCGGGCCGCGACCGGGGGATCCCGGTCGCGGCCCGCCGCGTCGTGCTGGGGTGCCGGGTTCAGCTCGCGAGGACGACCCGCTCGTTGGGCACGGTGTGCGTCATCGTCAGGCCGGTCACGTCCCGCGGGCCGTTCTTGCCCAGGTTGGCCGCCCGCTGCAGCTCCGCCTCGGAGAGCGTCTGCGTCTGCAGCGGCTCCAGGCCACGGACGTCGTCGGCACTGATGCCCAGGCCGTCGCCCACGCGCTGGCCGAGCTCGTCGTCGCACATGAAGAAGTGCCAGACCATCCGCTCCTGGACCTCGCGGACCGCCTCGGAGACGTTCTCGACCAGGTTGGCCACCAGGTCGTCCTTCTCCCACTGCTCCATGAGCTGGTAGCGCTGCCCGGCCTGGGTGTAGTCGTCGGTCCGGGGGATGCGCTTGCGGGTGAGCCGGCCGGCGATCAGCGGGCCCTGCTCGTCGTGCGTCGGGTACTCCGCCTCGCGCAGGCCACCCATCACCGACGGCTCGTAGTTGACGTGCGGGTTCTGGCCCGCACCCAGGTCCACGCCGAAGGACATCGGCCCGCCGCGCTGGTTGGTGGCCACCCGGGCGTTCTTCGCCGAGTTCACCGGGAGCTGCAGGTAGTTCGGGCCCACCCGGTAGCGCTGGGTGTCGGAGTAGGAGAACGTCCGGCCGACCAGCATCTTGTCGTCGGAGAAGTCGAGGCCGTCGACCAGCACGCCGGTGCCGAACGCGCTCTGCTCGTTCTCGTCGTGGTGGTCGGTCACGTTGCGGTTCAGCGTCATGGTGCCGACGAGCCTGGGCTCGAAGTCGGTCTCCGGCCACACCTTGGTGTCGTCCAGCGGGTCGAAGTCCAGCTCCGGGTGCTCGTCGTCGCTCATCAGCTGGACGTAGAGGTCCCACTGCGGGTACTCGCCGCGCTCGATGGCCTCGAACAGGTCCTTCGAGGCGTGCCCCAGGTCGTTGCCCTGGATCACCGCGGCGTCGGCCGCGGTGAGGCTCTTGACGCCCTGCCGGGGCAGCCAGTGGTACTTCACCAGGTGCGTCTCACCCTGGGCGTTGACCCACTTGTAGGTGTTCACGCCGAAGCCCTGCATGTGCCGGTAGTCCGCCGGGATGCCGCGCGGGCTGAACAGGTTGACCAGCATGTGCATGGCCTCGGGGGTCTGCGACATGAAGTCGAAGATCCGGGCCGGCTCCTGCCGGAAGGTGACGGGGTCGGGCTTGAGGGAGTGGATGACGTCGGGGAACTTGATCGCGTCGCGGATGAAGAAGACCGCGAGGTTGTTGCCGACGATGTCCCAGTTGCCGTCCTCGGTGTAGAACTTCACCGCGAAGCCGCGCGGGTCCCGCGCCGCCTCCGAGGAGTCCCGGCCGCCGATGACGGTGGAGAACCGGATGGCCAGGTCGGTCTTCTTGCCCGGGGTGTTGAAGAGCTTGGCGCGGGTGTAGCGCTCGATCGGCTCGTCGCCCCACCTGCCGGTGGCCTCGAACTCGCCGTAGGCGAGGAAGCCGCGGGCGTGCACGACGCGCTCGGGGATGCGCTCCCGGTCGAAGTGGCTGATCTTCTCGAGGAACTGGTAGTTCTCCAGGGTCGCCGGGCCACGGGCGCCGACCGTCCGGGAGTTCTGGTTGTCGTAGACCGGGTGACCCTGACGGTTGGTCAGGACCGCGCGGTCGGCCTCGCTGTGGGCCGGGCCCTGCGATGCGACGTCGGTCATGCGTGTGCTCCTCCTCGATCCTGGTGCCGGGCGACCTGCCCGGTCACTCCTGGTGTCCCTACCTGGCACGCACGGCACAGACCCCAGAAGACGACCTCCGCCTCGTCGACGACGAAACCCGCCGTGTCCGAGGGCGCCAGGCAGGGGGCCGCCCCCACGGTGCAGTCGACGTCCGCGACCGCGCCGCACGAGCGGCAGACCAGGTGGTGGTGGTTGTCGCCGACCCGCAGCTCGAACAGCGCCGGGGCGCCGGCCGGCTCGATCCGGCGGGCCAGGCCGCCGGCGACGAGTGCCTTGAGCACGCCGTAGACCGCCTGCGGCGACACGGTGGGGTGCAGGGCACGGGCGGCGGTGACGATGGTGTCCACGTCCGCGTGCGGACGCCCGGCGAGCACCTGCAGGACCGACAGCCGCGGCCGCGTGACACGCAGCCCGGCGGCGCGCAGCCGGTCCGCCCAGGTGGTCCCCATCGGCACCCAGCCAACCCGCCTTCCTTGATCCAGTCAAATCAAGGGCCGGCTCCGGGCGGTCGCTAGGCGAAGACGATCGTCCGCTCGCCGTCCACGATGACCCGGTCCTCGACGTGCCAGGTGACCGCCTGGGCGAGCACCTGCCGCTCGACGTAGCGGCCGATCCGGCGCATGTCCCCCACGCTCGCCCGGTGGTCCACCCGGGCGACCTCCTGCTCGATGATCGGCCCGGCGTCCAGTTGCGGGGTGACGTAGTGGGCGGTGGCGCCGATCAGCTTCACCCCGCGGTCGTGCGCGGCCCGGTAGGGGTTCGCGCCGACGAAGGCCGGCAGGAAGCTGTGGTGGATGTTGATCAGCCGCTCCGGGAACCGGCTGCAGAAGTCGGCCGAGACGATCTGCATGTACCGGGCGAGCACCACCAGGTCGACGTCCCCGATGAGCTCCAGCGCCCGTGCCTCGGCCTCGGCCTTGGTCTCCGGCGTCACCGGCACGTGGTGGAACGGGACGCCGGCGGCGCGGGCCACCGGCTCGAGGTCGGGGTGGTTGGAGACGACGGCGGCGACCTCCGCCCGCAGGTCGCCGGCGCGCACCCGGTAGAGCAGCTCCTGCAGCACGTGGTCGGTCTTCGACACGAACACCGCCACCCGCTGCCGGTGGGCGGCCTCGGTCAGCCGCCAGGTGAACTGCCACTGCTGGGCGAGCAGCGCCAGCGCCCCCTCGAGCTGGTGGCGGCGGGCTGCCAGGCCGTCGAGGAAGAACTCCAGCCGCAGCGTGAACGTGCCGCCCACCGGGTCCGAGGAGTGCTGCTGGGAGTCGATGATGTTGGCCCCGACGTCGGCCATCAGGCCGCTGAGGACGGCGACGATGCCCGGCCGGTCGGGGCACCGGACGACGAGGCGGCCGACGTCGGCCAGCCGGTCGTCGCGCGGGCCGGGCGAGGGCAGTTCAGCGGCGGCGGACACGGCTGCCGAGGATGCCAGGCGCCGCCCGGGCGCACCTCCCCCGGACGGAGCACCCGGCCCCCCGTCAGGCCGGCGGGAGGGTGGCGCGGCCGGCCCCGGCGATGTCGAACAGGTCGCCGTACTCCTCGACCCGGGCCAGCACGTCGTCGGTCCGGAACCGCAGCGACCCGGGGTCGGCACCGTCGAGCACCGCCTCCACCTCGTCCCAGCCGATCGGCGTGGACACCGGCGCGTCGGGCCGGGCGCGCAGCGAGTACGGGGCGATGGTCGTCTTGGCCGGGTTGTTCTGGCTCCAGTCGACGAGCACCTTGCCCGGCCGCAGCACCTTCTCCATCCGCCACACGACCCGGTCCGGCGTCTCGGCGGACAGCTGCTGGGCCAGCGCCCGGGCGTAGCGGCTGGGGTGCTCGCGGTCGGTCACCCGGATCGGCGCGTACACCTGCACCCCCTTGGACCCGGAGGTCTTCACCACCGGGTCCAGCCCGTCGGCCACCAACTCCTCGCGCAGCCGCTCGGCGACCTCGCAGCACTCCAGGATGCCGGCGTCCGGCCCGGGGTCCAGGTCGAGCACCAGCAGGTCGGGCAGGGCCGGCTGCAGCCGGCTGCCCACCCGCCACTGCGGCACGTGCAGCTCCAGCGCGGCGAGGTTGGCCGCCCAGGCCAGGTCGGCGATGGTCTCCAGGACCACCATGTCCAGGGTCTCCCGGCCCCGCGAGCTGCCCGGGCTGGGCAGCCGCACCCGCCGCACCCAGTCGGGGGCGTGCCGGGCGCTGTTCTTCTCGAAGAACGCCTGCCCCTCGACGCCGTCGGGCCAGCGGGTGAAGGTCACCGGCCGGCCGGACAGGTGCGGCAGCAGCACCGGCGCGATGCGCACGTAGTAGTCGATGACCTGCGCCTTGGTGAACGACACCTCCGGGAACAGCACCTTCTCCAGGTTCGAGACGTGCAGCTGCCGCCCCTCGACGCGCACCAGCTGGCGACTCACCCGCACCCCCTACCCGGCTCACCACTCCTCGACCACGTCCTCCGGGGTGAGGTCGTCGCGCAGCCCGCGCCAGGAGGGGTGGCGCATCCGCCCGTCGGCGGTCCACCCGGCGAACGCCACCTCCCCCACCAGCTCCGGCTCCGCCCAGTGCGCGTCGCGGGTCACCCCCCGCGGCAGCGCGTCGGTGAACGGCGGCGTCCGGCGTCCGGTGAGCAGCGGCCGGAGCTCGTGCAGGGCCGCCGCGGTGAAGCCGGTGCCCACGTGCCCGGCGTAGACCAGCCGGCCGGCGTCGTCGTGCACGCCGACCAGCAGCGACCCCACGCCCCCGGCGCGCCGGCCCTGCCCGGGCCGCCAGCCGCCGACGACGACCGCCTGCGTGCGGACGTTCTTCACCTTGCGCCAGTCCGGGCCGCGCACCCCCGGGCGGTAGGGCGAGTCCAGCCGCTTGGCGACGACGCCCTCCAGCCCGTTGTCCCGGCTGGCGGCCAGCACCGCGGCTCCCCCGCCGCGGAACCACGGCGTGGGCACCCACCGACCGCCCGCGACGCCGAGGGCCTCCAGCCGCTCCCGGCGCTGCGCGTACGGCCGGGCGAGCAGGTCCTGGCCGTCCCAGGCCAGCAGGTCGAACACCAGGTAGGTCACCGGGGCGGCCGCGGCCATCCGCGCCACCTCGGGGCCGGTGCGGTGCATGCGCCCCTGCAGCGCGCGGAAGTCCGGCCGGCCGCGGGCGTCGAGGGCGACCACCTCCCCGTCGACGACGGCCTCGTGCCCGGCCAGGGCCGGGGGCAGCTGCACCAGTTCGGGATAACGGTCGGTGACGTCGGTGCCGCTGCGCGCCCGGAGCGTGAGGCCGCCGCCGGCCACCACCGCGACCGCGCGCACGCCGTCCCACTTGAACTCGTAGCCCCACTCGCCGTCCTGCGCGACCGGTGGCAGCCCGCCGGGGGTGGCCAGCATCGGGACGACGGGCGGCCCGGCGGGGACGGGCGCGTCGAGCTTGCGGATGTCCCAGCTGCCCTCGGCCAGCCGGGAGAGCGCGTAGCGGCCGCGCAGCCGCCGTCCGGCGAAGGAGACCCTGACGTGGTCGTCGGCCCACCTCTCGGTGGCGTAGCGCCCGGCGTCCCAGATGCGCACCTCGCCGCCGCCGTACCCGCCCGCGGCGATGGTCCCCTCGAAGCCGGCGTACTCCAGGGGGTGGTCCTCGGTCGGCACCGCCAGCCGGGCCGGCCCGCGCTCGGTCGGCGGCCCCTCGGGCACCGCCCAGCCGCGCAGGACGCCGTCCCGCTCCAGGTGCAGGTCCCAGTGCACCCGCTCCCCGCCCCGGCCGCGGGGAGTGCGGTGCTCCTGCACGACGAAGGTGTCGCCGCCGCCGGCCGGCAGCGGGCTGCCGGCCGGCGGGACCGGCTCGGCGGTGCGGCCGGGGTCCCGCTCGGCGCGGTGCTCGGCCAGCGGGTCGCCGTCCCGCCGCGCGCGTCCCCGGGCGGGCACCTCAGGCGGTGCGGCGGGCCCGCTTGGCCGGCGGCCGCTCGGTGGTCGCCTTCCGGGCCGCCCCGCGCGGGGCCGCCTCCCCCTCCGCCGCGGGGGCGGTGGCCTTCTTCGCCCTCGTCCGGCGGGCCGGGGCGCCGTCCTCCCCGGCCCGGTCGCGGGCCGGCGCGGCCTTCCTCGCCGCGGTCGCCTTCTTCGCCGGTGCCCGCCGGGCGGGCGCCTCCTCGGCCGGCGCCCCGCCGCGGGCGGCCTCCACGCTGCGCCGCAGCGCGCTCATCAGGTCGACGACGGCGGCCCCGGAGTCCACCGTCTCCGGCAGCGGCTGCACCTCGCCCCCACTCTGCTTGGCCTCCAGCAGCGCGGCCATCGCCTCGCGGTAGTCGTCGGTGAACTCCGACGGGTCGAACTCCCCGGTCATCGACCCGATCAGCGCCTCGGCCATCTGCAGCTCCTGCGGCCGGACGGCGACGTCCTCGTCCAGGAACGCGAAGTCGGGACGGCGGATCTCGTCGGGCCAGCGCATGGTGTGCAGCACCATCACGCCGTCCTTCACCCGCAGCGCCGCGAGCGACTCCCGGGAGCGGATGGAGATCTTGGTGATGGCCACCCGGCCCGCGTTCGCCAGCGCGTCGCGCAGCAGCACGTACGGGCGGGTCGCCGAGGCGTCCGGCTCCAGGTAGTAGGTCTTCTCGTACTGGATCGGGTCGATCTCGTCCTGGTCGACGAACTGCAGCACCTCGATCTCCCGCCGGCTGGCCAGCGGGAGGTCCTCGAAGTCCTCGTCGGTGAGCACCACGAGCTGGCCGTCGGGGAGCTCGTAGCCCTTGGCGATCTCGGAGTACTCGACCTCCTCGCCGTCGATCGAGCACACCCGCCGGTACCTGATGCGCCCCCCGTCGGTGGCGTGCACCTGGTTGAACCGGATGTCGTGGTCCTCGGTGGCCGTGTACAGCTTCACGCCGATGCTGACCAGGCCGAAGGAGACCGCCCCGCGCCAGATCGACCGCATGCCGTGCTCCTGTCCGAGTCTCGGGACCGCGACCGCGGGCGGGGAAGACGGGCGGCCAAGATCACCAGGATAGGCGCGCCGGGGGCGCGGTGGCGGGTCGGGCGGCGCCGCCCTCCCCCGACGGAGGGGTCAGCCGCCGGTGCCGCCGTCCCCGTCGTCCTCGGTGACCCCGCCCTGGATCGCGTCGTAGGCGAACTGCAGGACGTCGGACCCCGCGACCGCCGTCATCGTCAGGGCCGCCAGCCGGGTGGCGTTCGGCGCGGCGACGTAGCCGAAGACGAACGCCGTCCCCACCCACTGCGCCAGGCAGAACGGGCAGGTGACCAGCTCCCCGACGGCGTGCTTCCAGCCGCCGTGCTCGCGCACCTCCTCGGCCAGCTCCGCCTCCCCCGACGCGCCGCCGAACGTGGCGAACGGCGCGCGCAGCGGGCTGGTCACCGGGTCCTTGGCGATCCGGCGGGCCAGCCGGAAGGTGGCCACGGTCAGCAGGACGGCGTCGCCGAGCGGGATCCGCTCCGGCAGCGGCCGGCCCGACGCGCGCAGCGCCACGGCACCCGCGGACACCACGCCGCTGTAGACGCCCATCGCGCCGAGGAAGCCGCCCAGCGGGCGGTCCTCACCGCGCGTGTACGCCCGCTGCTGGGCCTGGGCCCACCGGCGGACGGGGGAACTCATCCGCTGTACCTCGTCTGCGACGGCCATGCCCGCGGCGCTACCCCGCCGCCCCCGGCGCCATGCGGCGGCGCCGGGCCCGCGGGCCGCGGCACGCATGGGGGCCGGGCGACCGGGTAGGCGCACACCCGGTCCGCGGCCGTCCCGGTCGCGTCCCGCGGGGGTCGCCCCCGCCGCACCGCGCACCGAGGAGGACCCGCCATGAGCCAGCCCACCGAGGGCCAGACCGCCCGCGACGTCTTCCCCGAGGACGAGGGCATCCCCGAGGTGTCCCAGGACGACTCCCCCACGATGGCCGGCGCGGAGGACCCGCAGTTCGCGCCCGTCCCCGGCGACGACCCGGACACCAGCACCAGCCTGGACTTCGGCACCACGGCGCTGGAGCAGTCCGAGGGCGAGTCCCTGACCGGGCGCCTGGACCGCGAGGTCCCCGACGACCAGCCCGACGTCCGCCCCGCCGAGGACCCCGCGCGCGGGGTCGGCCAGCTGGATCAGGACTACGACACGACCCCGGACACCGACTCCGGCACCCTCCGCACCGCCGACGACGTCGAGGCCAGCCTGGACCCGGGTACCGGTGGCCTCGGCCCGGAGGAGGCCGCGATCCACGCGGTCGACTGAGCCCCCGCCGGCCGGCGGCCGGCGGCCGTCCCCGACCGGGCGGGCTCCCGCCTGCACGACCCTGCGCACCGGGCCGGTCCGCGGTCACCCGGTGGGGGAGTCCGGGACCACGCGACAGTGGTGTCACTCCAGGCGGGTTGGCAGGTTCGAGTTGGCGTGTCTACGTTGTCTGTGCGGTTGAGCAGGCAGCCGCGGCCGAGCCGGGAGCGTCCGGTTCGGACACGTCCGCAGACGCGCGTGTCCGGGGGCCACGACGTCCGGGGGCCGCGCAGCGGTAGATTCACCGGGCGGTCGTGCCGCCCGGTACTGCCGCTGAGAGGAGCTCAGCCCGTGACCACATCCGACCTGCCTGCCGAGGGGCAGCCCGACGTGTCGACCGAGGGCACGGAGGCACCCTTCGACGACGTGATCACGCTGTCGACCTCCACCGGTGAGGACGGCGCGGTCACGGTGACGGTCGTCGGCGAAGTGGACACGTTCACCGCCCCGGTGCTCCGCTCCTCGCTCGACACCCAGCTGGAGCAGCAGCCCTCGGCCCTGGTCATCGACCTGTCGGGCGTGCAGTTCCTCGGGTCGGCCGGCCTGGCCGTCCTCGTGGAGACGCAGAAGTCCGCCCGCTCCCGCGACGTCGAGCTGCGCCTGGTCGCCACCACCCGCGCGGTCACCCGGCCGCTGGAGGTCACCGGCCTGATCGACCTGTTCACGATCGTGGACGGCAGCACCCGCTGACGGCTGCGGGCCTCGCCCGCACCCCGCACGACACGACGAGAGGCCCCGCTCCGGCGGGGCCTCTCGTCGTCACGCGGACAGCATCCGGCAGACCGCCTGCTCGAGGGTGCGCTGCACGTCGCGGTCGGCCTCGACCTGCTGCGCCTCCGTCAGCGCGTCGGCGATGGTCTCGCCGTGCTCGTAGCGGTCGACCACCCGCGGGTCGACGTAGCTGGCCTTGCACACCGCCGGGGTGTTGCCGAGCTGCTCGGAGACCTCCTTGTACGCGGCGGTGATGGTCCGCTTGCGCGCCGTCTTGGTCCGGGGCGCCTCCGAGCCGGCCAGCACCGCCGCCATGTGCACGGTGGCGTTCCACGTCCGGAAGTCCTTGGCGGTGATCTCCGCGCCGCTGACCTCCTTGAGGTAGGCGTTGACCTCCGTGCTGGTCACGTCGTGCCAGGCCCGCCCGTCGGATCCCTCGGCCCAGTAGCCGAGCAGCTCCTCGCCGGCGTCCGCGGGGCGCCGGAGCAGCTCCCGGACGACGGCGGCGGTCGGCTGGTCGGTCAGTTCCACCTCGCGGGCGATGCCGCCCTTGGCGGTGTAGGAGAAGAACACCTGCTCCCCGCGGACCCGCACGTGCTCCCGGCGCAGCGTGGCCAGCCCGAAGGTGCCGTTCTCCTCGGCGTACTCCTCGCTGCCCACCCGGAAGGCGCCGAGGTCCAGCAGCCGGACGGCGGTGGCCAGCACCCGCTCCCGGGTGAGCCCCGTGCCCCCGATGGCCCTGACGACCTCCTCGCGGACGTCGGGCAGCTGCTGGGCGATCCCGAGCACCCGCTCGTGTTTCGCGGCGTCCCGCTTGGCCCGCCAGGCCTCGTGGTAGCGGTACTGCCGGCGCCCGGCGGCGTCCACCCCGGTGGCCTGGATGTGCCCGTTGGGCCAGGGGCAGATCCAGACGTCCTTCCACGCCGGCGGGATGGCCAGCGAGCGCAGCCGGTCCAGCCGCTCGTCCCGGATCAGCGAGCCGTCGAGGTCGTAGTAGGCGAAGCCCCGCCCGGCGCGCCGGCGTCGGTAGCCGGGGCCGTGCACGTCGCTGCGGCGGAGTCTCACGCCCACGGGGATGGGCACCGGCGCCGTCCGGCAAACCCCGGCCGGCGCGGCACGCCGGTCAGCGCAGCTCGACCAGCCCGCCCAGCCCGCTGATCTCCAGCACGTGCCGGGTCACGCCGCCGGCGGGCGCGTGCACCACGAGGCGCCACCCCTCGTCCCCGGCGATGCGGGCCACGGCGAGGACGACGCGTACCGCCGCGCTGCTGAACAGGGTCACCGCGGAGAGGTCCAGCTCCACCCGGCCGGTGCCGCCGTGGCTGGCCTCCAGCAGCCGGATGCGCATCTGCTCGGCACCGGCGGTGTCCACCGCGCCGGCGGCCCGCACGACCGGGCGCTCGCCGCTGCGGTCGACGACGACGTCGGCCGAGCTGGCGCTGCCGCGGCGCTGCTCGTCGTCCTCCGGGCGGCGGCGCAACCGCATGCTCAGCGTGACGGTCGTGCCCCGCTCGCCCTGCAGCACCACCCCGTCGACCAGCTGGCGCATGATCAGCAGCCCGCGGCCGCGGTCGCCGGGGTCGCGGTCCGGGGGCCGCCACCGGCCCTGGTCGCGCACCGTGACCGTCAGCTGGCCGTCCACGTCGACCGCGGCGGCCACCTGCATCCGGCCGGGCTCGGTGCCCCGGTAGGCGTGCTCGGCGGAGTTGGCGGCCGCCTCGCCCACCGCCACCATGACCCCGACCCGGTCCTGCTCGCCCATGCCCAGCCCGGCCAGCCAGGCGCCCAGGTGGCGGCGCACCGTCGGCAGCGCGGCCGGGACGGCGGGCAGGTCCAGGTCCAGCGGCTGGGTCACCTCGGCCCGGCGATGCGCGACGAGGACGGCGATGTCGTCGGGCCGCTCCTCGGCGTCCACGAGCCCCCCGAGGATCGCGGCGGCCAGCTCCCCCGGCGCGTCGCCGTCCAGCGCACCCGGGGCGGCCAGCGCGGCGCGGGACACCGCGGCCAGCAGCTCCAGCCCCTCCGACGACAGGGACCCGGAGGTGGCGACGGCGCCGTCGGAGAACAGCACCAGGGTGGCGCCCTGCGGCAGCTGTGCGTCGGCCACGACGGTGGGCGCGCCGGGCAGGCTGCCCAGCGGCGGGCGGGGGGTGAGCGGCAGGAAGTCCGCGCCGCCGTCCGCGCGGACCACCAGCGGGGCGGGGTGGCCGGCCGCGGCGTAGGTCAGCCGGCCGGTCGAGGCCTCCAGCACCCCGTAGAAGACCGAGGCGCCCTCGACGTCCTCCATCTGACCGGCGAACGCGTCCAGCGCCGACACGACCGCCGCCGGCGAGGGGTCGCGCAACGCCACCGAGCGCATGGCGCCGCGCAGCCGGCTCATCGCCCCGGCGGCGGGCACCCCGTGCCCGACGGCGTCCCCGACGACCAGCGCCAGCCGGCCGCGGCCCAGCGGCACGGCGTCGTACCAGTCGCCGCCGGCGGCCTGCACGGCGCTGGCGCGGTGGTAGCTGCCGGACAGCCGCACGTCGGGCAGCAGCGGCAGCGCCGGGGGCAGCAGCGACAGCTGCACCTGGTCGACGACGTCCCCCTCGCCGGCCGGCGCACCGGGCTCGCCCGTGGCGGCCTGCACGACCAGCAGGACGCCGGACCGCCCCTGCACCTGCAGCGGCTGCAGCACGACGGTCGCCGCCCGGCCGTCGGGTCCCGGCGCGCCGTGCAGCGTCTCGGCCACCCCGCTGCGGGCCACCACGCCGGCCAGCTCGGCGATCCGGGTGCCGGCGAGTGCGGCGACGTCCCCGAGGGCCGCCCCGGCGGCGCGGGCGCGGGCGTTGGCCCACACCGGCTCCAGGTCGGGACCGGCCAGGCACCAGATGGCGGCGGGGGCGGCCTCCATCGCGGCGACGAGCGCGGCGTCGTCGGCCAGTGCCGGTCCGGACCCCGTGCTCTGCTGATCCGCGTTCATCCCGGGCCAGCGAACCGCAGGCCCCCGTGGCCTGCAACCGGGGTGATCAGCCGTGTGACCTGGAGTTTGGCCGACCCGTCAACCGGGGTAACGGGTCCTGTCGGGCGAGCACCCGACGGTGCCGCGGAGAGCGCCGCGACCGGTCGGGCAGGATGGATGCCGACCGCGCGGACCGGGTCCGCCAGGACCACCGGCGCACGATCACCAGGCGAGGACGAGGAGCGGACGACGGATGGTGGACTCGAGGGGTGCCCTCGCGCAGGACGGGCGGCGCGCCGAACGACTGGAACTGCGGGTGCCCACCACCCCCACCCAGCTGCCCGCCGTGCGCGCCATGGCCGGTGACCTGGCGATGCGGATGGACTACGACCTGGACGCGGTCGAGGACCTCCGGCTGGCCGTCGACGAGGCCTGCGCGACGCTGTCCGCGATCGTCGACGACGACCGCCGGCTGACCGTCGTGTTCGAGACCACCCGCGCCGGCCTGCACATCGACGCCTGGGTGTCCACCGCGGAGGGCACCGACGTGCCCCGCGACGGCTTCGGCTGGGCGGTGCTGCACACCCTCGTCGACAAGGTCGAGGCCGGCCCCGCGACGCAGGCCACCGTCCCGGCCGGCGACGGCGGCACCTCGGCCGTCGCGGTCATCTCCATGGACAAGTACCTCTCGGGCCAGCACCCGGACCAGCTGCTCGGGGACGCGGGCCAGAACGTCTCGGTCGCGCGGTGACCGGGGCGGCAGCCCCCGAACCCCAGACCGTCGAGGAGGACACCCTGCGCGACGACCAGTCCCCGGCCGGCCGCCGCGGCGGAGAGGGCGAGGTCGCGTCCGAGGAAGCGCCCGTCGTGGTCCCCGACCCGCGCAGCGAGGCCGTCCCCGTGCCGGACGCCGCGACGCCGACCGCCGCCGACGACACGGCCGACGACGACCCGGCCGACGGCGGGACCCCCGGCGCCGCGCCCATCTCGGAGAACCGGCGGCGGGCCGAGCGCACCGCCCCGCTGTTCGCCGAGCTGGCCGGCCTGGAGAAGGACGACCCCCGCCGCGAGCGGCTGCGGGAGGTCCTCGTCGAGGAGCACCTGCCGCTGGTGCGGCACTTCGCCCGGCGGTTCAGCAACCGCGGCGAGCCCTTCGACGACCTGCTGCAGGTCGGCACGCTGGGTCTCATCGCGGCCATCGACCGGTTCGACCCGAGCCGCGGCGTGGAGTTCCTCTCCTTCGCCGTCCCCACGATCACCGGCGAGATCAAGCGGCACTTCCGCGACCAGGGCTGGTCGGTCCGCGTCCCGCGGCGGCTGCAGGAGCTGCACCTGTCGCTCAACGCGGCCGTCGGCGAGCTGGCGCAGAAGAACGGCCGCGCGCCGACGCCGTCGGAGCTGGCCGAGCACCTGGGCATCCCGCGCGCCGACGTGCTGGAGGGCCTGGCCGTCGCCAACGCCTACCGCAGCAGCTCCCTGGACGAGCGGCTGTCCGGCGAGGACGACTCCCCCACCCTCGCCGCCACCCTCGGCGAGGAGGACGCCGCGCTGGAGGGCGTGGAGTACCGGGAGTCCCTGCAGCCGCTGCTGGCCACCATCCCGGCCCGCGAGCGGCGCATCCTCATCCTGCGCTTCTTCGGCAACATGACCCAGTCGCAGATCGCCGCCGACATCGGCATCTCGCAGATGCACGTGTCCCGGCTGCTCAGCCAGACGCTGGCCAAGCTCCGCGAGGGCCTGCTCAAGGACTGAGCGCAGACCCCCGCCCGTGGCCGCCTGCCGTCCCCGCACCGGGACGGCAGGCGGCGGCGTCAGGGGCGCGGCGCCTCGGCGTGGTCCGGCCTCGTCATCGGCTGGGCGACCTCGTGCTCGGCGGTGCGGGCCAGGGCCGTGGTGTCCGGGACCTCCGGCGTCGGGACGGCCGGCGCGGTGTCGGCGATGCTCGACAGCTCGATCCGCGCCTCGGGCTGGTCGGCGGCCCGGGGCAGCGCCGACTCGAACCAGCCGGAGGTGTCGATCTCCGCCGTCGGCCGGGCCGCGCCGTCGCGCGACGGGTCGACGTCCATCCAGGACCGCCCGTCGCCGTCCGCGCCGCCCAGCTTGGCCAGCCCGTCCAGCGCCTTGCTGAACTCGCTCGGCACGATCCACATCTTGTTCGCGTCACCCTGGGCGATCTGCGGCAGCGTCTGCAGGTACTGGTAGGCCAGCAGGCCCTGGTCGGGCCTGCCGTCGTGGATGGCCTGGAACACCGTCTCGATCGACTTGGCCTGGCCCTGCGCCTGCAGGAACAGCGCCGCCCGCTCGCCCTCGGCGCGCAGGATGCGGCTCTGCCGCTCGGCCTCCGCCTCCAGGATCGCCGCCTGCTTGCGGCCCTCCGCGGACAGGATCGCCGAGGCCTTCTGCCCCTCGGCCGTGGTGATCGCCGACTGCCGGGCGCCCTCGGCCTGCAGGATGATCGCCCGCTTGTCGCGGTCGGCGCGCATCTGCTTCTCCATGGAGTCGCGGATGGACGGCGGCGGGTCGATCGCCTTGATCTCCACGCGGGCCACCCGCAGGCCCCACGGCCCGGTGGTGCCGTCGAGGACCTCGCGCAGCTGGCTGTTGATGCCGTCGCGGCCGGTCAGCGCGCCCTCGAGGTTCAGCCCGCCGACCACGTTGCGCAGCGTCGTGGTGGTCAGCTGCTCCATCCCGGTGATGTAGTTGGCGATGCCGTAGACGGCCAGCCGCGGGTCGGTCACCTGGAAGTAGACGACCGTGTCGATGCCGACCTGCAGGTTGTCCGAGGTGATCACCGGCTGCGGCGGGAAGGAGATGACCTGCTCGCGCAGGTCGATCGTGGCCCGGACGCGGTCGACGAACGGCACCAGCAGCGACAGGCCGGGCGACAGCGTGCGGCTGTAGCGGCCCAGCCGCTCGACGACCTTGGCCTGGGCCTGCGGCACGATCGTCACGCTCTTGGCGAGGACGACGACGGCCAGCAGGGCGACGACGATGAGGGCGATCAGTGCGGGCGTCACGGGAACGCTCCTTCCTGGGTGGTCCGCCCTCGATCCTGCCCTCGCCGGGTCACGATCCGGCCACGGCGCCGCGCGGGATCACCCGCGTGGTGGGTCACTCCAGCTCGAGGGCGTCCCCGACGACCGCGGTGGCGCCGTCCACCTGCATGATCCGCACGGTCGCCCCCACCGGGAACCGCTCCCCGCCGTACTGGCTGCGCGCGGTCCACTCGTCGGCGCCCAGGCGGATCCGCCCGCCGTGCCCGTCCACGGCCTGGGTGACCCGTGCGGTGCGGCCGACCAGCGCGGCGACGCCGTCCAGCTGCTCCGGGGTCCGCTGGGTCAGGTGGCGGGTGGCCAGCGGGCGGACCACCAGCACGAGCAGGGCGGCCACGACGACGAAAGCGGCCAGCTGCAGCGCCACCGGGCCCCCGAGCAGGGCGACACCGACGCCGCCGAGCGCCCCGCCGGCGAGCATCAGCAGGACCAGGTTGCCGGTGGCCAGCTCTCCGGCGGCGAGCAGGCCCGAGGCGATGAGCCACAGCACCCAGTCGTCCACGTGTCCACTCTCCCAGACCGCGACCGTGCCGGGGCCGACCTCGGGAGCGTCCTCACCGGTCCGGGGGGTCCGGCATAACCTCGCCGGGTGCACGACTTCCCCGCGGGCCGCTTCGCGGTCTGGTCGACCGCCTGGCTCACCGGTCGCGTCCCCTACGACGACGCGCTCGACGCCCTCGTCGGCGACGCCGCGCACCGCGTCGCCGGGCTGCCCGGCAGCGAGGGGACGGTGCCCCTCGGCTGGGCGCTGAGCGCGCTGCGCGGCAGCGGCGAGCGCCGGCTGCGGCTGGTGCTGCCGGTACCCGGCGACGTCCGCGGGCTGCCCCGGGTGCCCGGGCTGACCGAGGCGGCCCTGGAGGCCGGGCAGGCGGCCGTCGGCGAGCGGCTGGCGCTGGTGCCGGAGCCCCTCGGCCCGGAGGCGGTCGAGTGGACGGCGTTCGACCTCACCGGCGCGCCCCTGCTCCCCCCGCCGCCGGAGGGCTCGCTGCGCGCGGTGGCCGGCGCGCTGGACCTCGCCGTCGGCGACGCGGCCCGCACGCTGGCCGGCCTGGACCTGGCCCGGTGGCACCCCGAGGTGCCGGCGCTGCTCGCCGGGCTGTCCGCGGGGGTGCAGGTGCCGGGCCTGCCCCCGGACGCCGACCCGGTGGCGGTGTCCCTGCTGGCCCGGGCCCAGCGGCTGGCCCGGGTGCTCGACCTGGCGCTCACCGACGCCCCGGGCGGGGCGGTGACCCACCGGCAGGCCGCGGCCCGCGACGAGGCGCTGCGCCCGCTGGCCGACGCCGTCCGCGCGGCGGTGAGCGCCGCCCACAACGCCGTGCCCCGCCCGTAGCTCGCCGTTGCCGGGCGTTCCGCGCACTGCGGTGCTGCCGGACCGGCGGTGTACGAGTTGTCCCGGCACTCCGTCCCTCAGGCGGTGGGGCGGGGCCGCGGCGCGACGAAGCAGCAGTGTGCCGGGCAGTTGGTGCCCAGCCGCGGGGGGGTCCCGGTGCGGCGCTCCTCGAGCAGCTGGCGCACCATGCCCACGAACGCCGGGTGGGTGCCCGCGGTGCCCGCGCGGGCGAACGCCATGCCGAGCTCGCCGGCGGTCTCGCGCGCCTCGTTGTCCAGGTCCCAGACGACCTCGACGTGGTCGCTGACGAAGCCGATCGGGAACAGCACCACCGCCGGCACGCCGTCCGCCGCGAGGGCCTGCAGGTGGTCGTTGACGTCGGGCTCCAGCCACGGCACCGACGGCGGCCCGCTGCGCGACTGCCAGACCAGGTCGAACTCCCGGCCGGGCGCCACGGCGTCCACGACGAGCCGCGCCGAGCGGCGCAGCTCCTCCTGGTAGGCGCCCCCGGTCGGCCCGGCGACGGCGGCCATGGACTCGGGGATGCTGTGCGCGGTGGCCACCAGCCGGGCGCGGCCGCGCAGCTCCTCGGGCAGCTCGGCGAGCGCGGCGGCCAGCGCCTCGGCGTTGGCCTGCACGAAGCCGGGGTGGTCGCCGTAGTGCGGCAGCTTCTCCGCGGTCGGGCCGCCGCCGGGGGCCGCGCCGGTGAGCACCGAGCGGGCCCGGGCGACGTCCTCGTGGTACTGCCGGCAGCCCGACCACGAGGCGAAGCCCGACGTCGGGAAGACGTAGACGTGCTCGATGCCGTCGTCGGCCATCTGCGCCCAGACGTGCTCGACGTAGGGAGCCCAGTTGCGGTTGCCCCAGTAGACCGGCAGGTCGATGCCCGCGGCGGCGCACTCCTTCTCCACGGCCGCGACCAGCGCCCGGTTCTGCTCGTTGATCGGGCTGACCCCGCCGAAGTGCTGGTAGTGCTCGGCGACGTCGAGCAGCCGCTCGGGCGGGATGCCGCGGCCCCGGGTGACGTTCTCCAGGAACGGCATCACGTCGCCGGGGCCCTCCGGGCCGCCGAAGCCGAGCACCAGCAGGGCCTCGCGCCGCCCGGGCGGCGACGGGTCGGCGGACGGCGTCGTCCCGCCGTTGTTGCGGGCTGCCAGCGAGGGGTCCTCGTCGGGGCGCTGTCCGGCAGGGGTGATGTCGACGTCCGTGGCGAGGGGCACGCCCTCCCTTCTACCCCAGGACGCGGGCGGATGCGGCCGGGGCCGACAGGGTCACACGCCCACCGCCCTATACCCCGACGGCGTGGAAGCCCCCGTCGACGTGCACGATCTCGCCGGTGGTGGCGGGGAACCAGTCCGACAGCAGCGCGACGACGGCCTTGCCGGCGGGCTCGGTGTCGGTGACCGACCAGCCCAGCGGGGCGCGGCCCTCCCACGCCTCCTCGAACTGGGCGCTGCCGGGGATGGACTTCATGGCCATGCTGCGCAGCGGCCCGGCCGCGACGATGTTGGACCGCACGCCCTCGGGCCCGAGCTCGCGGGCCACGTACCGGCTGACCGACTCCAGCGCGGCCTTGGCCGCGCCCATCCAGCCGTAGACCGGCCAGGCGACGGAGGCGTCGAAGGTCAGCCCGACGACCGAGGAGGGGTTGGCCAGCAGCGGCCGGCAGGCCTGCGCGAGGGAGGCGTAGGACCAGGACGACACCTGGAACGCCGTCGCCGCGTGCTCCCAGGCGACCTCGGGGAAGCCCTCCCCCATCGCCTCCTGCGGCGCGAAGCCGATGGAGTGGACGACGCCGTCGAGGCTGTCGAAGCCCTGCTCGCGCAGCCGGTCGGCCAGCGAGGCCAGGTGCCCGGTGTCGGTGACGTCGAGCTCGACGACCGGCGCCTCGCGCGGCAGCCGCTTCGCGATCCGCTGGCACAGCGACAGGGCCCGGCCGAAGTTGGACAGGACGACGGTGGCGCCCTGCTCCTGGGCGATCCGCGCGGTGGCGTAGGCGATCGAGGCCTCGGTGAGGACGCCGGTGACCAGGATCTTCTTGCCCTCGAGAATGCCCATCAGTGCCCCATCCCCAGTCCGCCGTCCACCGGGACGACCGCCCCGGTGATGTAGCCGGCCGCGTCGCTGGCCAGGAAGCGCACCACGCCGGCGACCTCCTCCGCCGACGCGTAGCGCGCCAGCGGCACCTGGCCGAGGATCGCCTGCTGCCGCTCCTCGGGCAGCGCGGCGGTCATGTCGGTCTCGACGAAACCGGGCGCGACCACGTTGGCCGTGACGCCGCGGCTGCCGAGCTCGCGGGCGATCGAGCGGGCCAGGCCGACCAGCCCGGCCTTGGACGCCGCGTAGTTGGCCTGCCCCGCCGAGCCGAGCAGGCCGACCACCGAGGAGACGAAGACCATTCGGCCGCGCCGCGCGCGCACCATCCGGGCGGCGGCCCGCTTGGACACCCGGTAGGCGGCGGTGAGGTTGGCGTCGAGGACGTCGGTGAAGTCCTCCTCCCTCATCCGCATGAGCAGCCCGTCGCGGGTGATGCCGGCGTTGCTGACCAGCACCTCGACCGGCCCCTGGTGCTGCTCGACCTCGGTGAACGCGCGGTCGACGGCGGCGGCGTCGGTGACGTCGCACCGCACGCCGAACAGCCCCTCGGGGGTGCCGCTGCCACGGTGGGTCACCGCCACCGCGTCGCCCTGCTCGGCGAACGCGCGCGCCACGGCCAGCCCGATACCCCGGTTCCCGCCGGTCACGAGCACCGATCTGCCGCCGGACCCACTCACCGCGCCACTCCCCCTGTCGCTGCCGAGACGGACAGGGACCGAACCTAGTCGCTGGTCACCGGTCGGACCGGGCGCCCCCCGGCCCGTGCCCGCGGCCCCGTCGGTCCCCGGCGCGATGACACCGCGGTGACGGGGGGGTGACACCTCGGCTCGAGGATGGCGGCAGGTGAGCCGGAGGGACGGCTCCCTGGCGCTGCCACGGGTGACCGACCGGAGGACGAGATGGCCGACGACGACGCCCTCCCGCGTCCCGGGGCGCACGGGCAGACGGACATCACCGAGGCCCTCGACGCGACGATCCAGGCGCTGACCCAGGCCACGGCGGTCCTGCGCGGCGTCGCCGGGCAGCTGTCGAGCGCGGGGCCACCCGGGGCCGGTGCGGTCGCCGGGGCGGCGGTCACGATCAACGCGTACGAGGACGACCCCTTCAGCGAGCGGACGCCGACGCCCGACCCCGGCCCGGCGGAGCTGATCAGCGAACCACCACCCGACGCCGTCCCGCCCGACCTGCCGTGGCACATCAGGGGCCGGCGGCCGACGCCGGGGCCGCACCCGCCGGGCTCACCGGACTTCCGGTACTGGAACGCCGAGGCGTCGCTCGCGCGCGCCGTCCGGTACTGGGGGTCCCTCGCCCCACAGGGGACACGCTGGTCCACCTTCGACGCCCGGCTGCCGGTGCAGCTCGACGCGGGACAGGACCTCAACGCGTTCTACTCGCGCCTGGCGGGGCTGCGCTTCTTCCGGCAGACGGTGAACGGGACGACGGTCGATACGGGCGACAGCCCGGACGTCATCCGGCACGAGCTCGGGCACGCCGTCCTCGACGCGATCCGTCCCGAGCTCTTCGACGCGGCCAGCATCGAGGCCGACGCCTTCCACGAGGCCTTCGGCGACACGTCGGCGCTGCTCACGGCGCTCGAGCGGCCGTCCTTCCGGCAGAAGGTGCTCGGCGAGACCGGCGCCCGCCTCAACGTCAACTCCCGCCTGTCGCGCATCGCCGAGCAGCTGGGGTGGGGTATCCGGCAGTTCGCCCCGCAGGCGGTCGACCGGGACTGCCTGCGCAACGCGGCCAACCGATTCGCGTACCGGGTCCCGGCCACGCTCCCCCCCGAGGCCCCGGCGACGGAGTTGTCGACCGGGCCGCACTCCTTCTCCCGGGTCTTCACCGGCGCCGTCCTGGACGCCCTGGCCGCGATGCTCGACGTCACCGGGAGCGCCGACGAGGCGACCCTCGAGACGGTGGGTCAGGACCTGGGACAGCTGCTGGTCGACGGGGTGCTGGCCGCGCCGATCAGGCCCACCTACTTCAGCCAGGTGGCGGCCGCGATGGTCCAGGCGGCGAAGGTGCGCAACGACGGCCGCTACCGGTCGGCGGTGCTCGGCGCGTTCGTCGGGCGGGGGGTCCTGGACCTGGTCACGGCACGCGCCCTCGAGACCGCCCCGCTGCCGCGCCTGCAGGCGGCGGCCGCGGGAGGTGCACCGGCCGCGGCCGGCCCGGGGACCGGCGGCAGCGGATCACCCCTCGTCCTGGCGTACGGAGGAACGGCGCCGTCCACCGGCTACCGGGCCGACGCGACCAGCGCCCCCGGGCTGCCGCTGCAGAGCGTGCGGGCCGAGTTCCTGGACCAGCCGGTCCTCTGCCACGCCCCGGCGGAGGGGGCCCGGTTCTCCGCCGCCCCGGCCGTCTACGGCCCGGCGGCCGGTCCGTCCGACGCCACCGACAGCGCCCGGCACTTCCTCGCCACCCTGGTGCAGCTGGGCCGGATCGACCCCGGTCCGGCGCCGGGCATGGTGCGGGGCCCGTCCCCCCGGGGCCGCGAGGCCCGGACCCACCGACTCGAACCCCAGGACCAGGGCCTGGTCCTGAAGCGGATCCAGTTCCAGTGCGCGTGCCGGCCGCTGTCCCCGGGGGCGCGGTGAGGCCGCAGCGCGGGCCCGTCCGGCCGACGCGCGTGGTCATACTGGGAGGGCCAACCGCCTCCGTGCGCGTCCAACCCCACCGGCTGACGCGTGGGGGCGCCGTCTGGATGGCCGGTGACGTGTCTGGACCCGTGGACCCCACTCCCTCGCCCGACGTCGGCGCGCCGGGCTCCCTGACCGCTGCGGTGTCGGCCCTCAGGCGGGCGTCGGAGACACTGGCCGGGATCGCGGTCGCCCGGTCGTCCGAGGCGGCTCCGCCGGACCCGTCACCCGACGTCCCACCTCCGGGCCCCCCGTCCTCCGGGACCCATGCCCCCGGGACCGGGGCCTCCGGGACCGGGGCCTCCGGGACCACCGAGGCCTCCGGGACCACCGAGGCCTCCGGGACCACCGAGGCCTCCGGGACCACCGAGGCCTCCGGGACCACCGAGGCGACCGACGACGAGCGGGGGCTGTACCACCGGCACCTGCGGGCGCGCGGAGCGCTGGTCGACGTGGACGAGGAGGCGGATCTCGAGTCGCTGCCGCCGAGGGTCACCCACGTCCGCTACCCGGACGGCCGGGTGCGCCGTGTCGGGTACAGCTGACCCGGTCCCGGTACGGGTGAGGGCGACGGCGACGTCAGGAGGCGAGCACCGCGGCGACGTGCACCACTGCGGGGTACGTGGCCGCGAAGGCCCACAGGAACGAGTTCAGCCCCATGACGACGGCGTTCATGACGTGGAAGGCCACACCCCAGAGGACGAAGAGCACCACGAGCGGGAAGCCCACCACCAGGGCCAGGGGGAACGCCATCTCCACGAGGAAGGCGCTCCATCCCAGCGACCACGTCAGCCGCGCCCGGTTCCTCAGGAACCGGGCCACGGGTTCGTAGCCGTACGTCTGCGTGTTGAAGATCCGGAAGATGACGCCCTCGCTGCGCCACTGCGGAGAGACGGCCTTGGCCGCGCCGGAGACGAAGTAGGAGAAGCACGCCTGCACGGCGATGTACCAGAGCGCGGCACTGAGGGCCAGCGAGGTGCCGGGCAGGTAGCCGAGGAGCAGCGCGCCGTACACCTGGGTGGTCATCTGGTCGGACCCGTCCATGCCGTACACCGTGCGCAGGTTCATCAGCAGGGTCGTGCCGACGACGACGGCCAGGACGGCGACGATCGCGACCCGCGTGCCGGCCAGGACGGCGGCGGGCAGCAGCAGGACCGACAGGAACCTGATCCCCAGCACCGCCAGGAACCCGCGGTACTCGAGCAGCCGGTTCGCGACCCGCGCCCGCAGCCGCGTGCCGACGGCGAACCGGCGGCTGCCCACGATGGCCCAGTCGTACAGGCCACCGGGGGCCAGCTGACGCGCGTTGCGGAGCCACTCGAGGGTGGAGATCGAGGCGCCCACGCCGGCGAGCGTCGTGGTGCCCAGCACGACCACGCGCGGTTCCAGGACCGCCTGGGCGATGCTCACGGCCGGGTCCGGGCCGCGGGCACGGGCGCCGGGGCAGCAGTCGCGTCGTCCGGGGGCTGCCGGTCCGGCAGGGCGTGCACCGCCGACAGGAACAGCAGGCGTGGCTCCCACTCCGGGAAGAAGCCGTCGGACTCCAGCACCATGAACCGGATCTGCGTCGCAGAGGGCGGGTGCGGCAGGCCGGAGAGGTAGCTCAGGACGGCGATGTAGGAGATCGAGTACTGAACCTGCCAGGTGTTCTCCTCCCCCACCTCGCGTGCCATCCTGCCCATCGCCCGAACCGCGTCGCACAACGCCTTCTTGTTGCGCTTCGAGGGATTCCAGACGGCACCGAGCACAGTTCGGGTGTCGGCCAGTTGCTCCTCACGCCACTCCGTCAGTGCACGCCCGTCGGTGGACGACTGGTACACCAGGTGGTAATCGGTCGTCCCGGGCTTGGGAGCGAAGAAGGTCCACCGCGGTATGAGGGAGAAGTGGTCGCGGGCCTTCAACCAGTCGAGCGCGCGAGAATCGACCTGCCCGACCACCGAGACGGCGAACCACCCGGCGAGTACGACGATGACCGCTACCGTCAGCATGACCGTTCCCACCAGTCGGTCCGGCACCAGGATGAGGGTGTGCCGCGGCGGGACGACGGTGGTGCGGCGTCCCGCCGCGGAGGGGTCTGCGCCGTGACCGGCCGGGGACCGTCAGCTGAGCTCGCGGCGGGTGGCCTCGATCCGGGACCGCACCTGGCCGGCGACGTCCCGCATCCGCCGCTGCGTCTGCGCCTGGGCCTGCAGCACCGACCGGCGGGCCTGCAGGAGCTGCTGCGCCGAGGCCTGTCGCTGCTCCGCCGAGAGCTCCCCCTGGGCGCCCTGCACCCCTCCGGCGGCGGTGGCGAAGCCGATGTCGAAGATCTGCGGGGTGATCTGCGTGGCGAACTGGGTGACCTGGATCACCGCGTCGGTGTTCTGCGTGACGAAGTTGACCGCGTTGGCCGTGGCGTTGACGATGTCGTTGGTCGCGTTGGCGAGGTCGTTCACGATGTTCTGGCCGACGTTCACGACCTCGTTCACCGCGTCACCGATGGCGTCGAAGACGTCGCCGATGAAGTTCTCGGCGCCGGCCCCCGCACCCGCCACCGCGGCCTGCTGCGCGCGATTGGCGATACGGGAGGCCGCCGCCTCGATCTGCGAACGCGTGGCGTCTTGGGCCGCTTCGATGCGAGCGCGCACTGAACCGTCAGGCATGGTCGTCCTCCCGCTCGATGAGCGTGTCGGGCACCGGAGAACCGGATGTGTCTCCGAAATGCCGTCCGACATCCCGGTGGGCGCAGGAACTGTAACGCCGGAGCTGTGCGCCATCAAGGGTCTGGAATTGTCTATCAATTCCCTGGCCCCGGCCGCCGTCTCCCAATTCCGAGCCCTGTCCGACCATTCTTCGGGCTGACCGGGACACGACCGGCCCGGAGGCGCCGGGTCGGGCGGCGGCGGGGACGTCTCCGGCAGGCGCCGGGGCGTCCGGGGGCTGCAGCACGGCCATGACCCGGTCCCAGGTCCCGTCCATGCAGAACCGGCGGTGCCGCTTCCACACCGTCTGCCAGGGACCGAAGTCGGCGGGCAGGTGGCGCCAGGCGCAGCCCGTGCGGTGCCGGAACAGGATGCCCTCGACCACTTGGCGGTGGTCCCGGAACGGCCGGCCGCGCACGCCGCCGGCGCGGGGCAGCAACGGCTCGAGCCTCGCCCAGTCGGCGTCGGAGAGCACCGTGCTCGACATCTCCGATCCCCTCCCCACCGACCTGGCGCAGCCGCGAGGCCGCGGCCGCTCCCGTCGCATGCTGGGGGGCCGGCATCACGCCGGCGTCACCGCGGCATCACCGGGCACCCGGCGTCAGACCACGGCCTGCAGCCCGTTCCGGACGGCGTCGACCACCGCGTGCGCCGCGGCGGGAGCGGCCAGGTTCCCGCTGCGCCGCCACGCCAGGGACAGCGGCACCCCGATGAGGCAGTGCACGACGACGAGGCCGACGCCCTGCGCGGCCAGCGGCACGTCGGCATCCGTCACGGGCAGGTGCCACAGCCCCCAGGACGCGGAGACCAGCAGCGCGGAGGCCACGCCCCGGG
The DNA here is from genome assembly GCF_900188375.1 of Geodermatophilus pulveris. Lineage (GTDB taxonomy): Bacteria > Actinomycetota > Actinomycetes > Mycobacteriales > Geodermatophilaceae > Geodermatophilus > Geodermatophilus pulveris. The sequence goes on from NZ_FZOO01000002.1 coordinate 543,592, forward strand.
GTTCGCCGACGTGGTGGACGTGGGAGTCCAGCAGGCCGCGGAACGTCACCTCCTCCAGCACGAACGCGACAGGGAGGTACAGCGCCAGCGAGAGGGCCGCGGTGGTGAGGCCGTCCAGGACGGGAGCCGCCAGGTACCCCTGCCGGACGAGCCCGATGCCGAGGACGAGGCCCATGACCGCCGTGCCGACGACCGTCGCCGGCACGGCAGCACGAGCGGTCCGCGCCGCAGCGGCCTGCTGCAGCGAGTAACCGGCCGCCACCGCGCCCCCCAGCGCCGCCGTCATCCACGCCGTCCCCGCCCAGTCGCCGGCGGCGACCCGCTCGACCAGGAACACGCCAGGGGCCACCGCCAGGACGGCCGCGACCACCGCACCCCTGCGGCCCAGCCGCGACCTCGGCGGATCACGGACCCACAGGGCGGTGAGCGGTCGCCGCCGCACCCCGAGCTGGAAGAGCACGGTCAGGGGGACGCCCAGCAGGAGGTACCCGGTCTCGTCGACCGGGAGCAGCCACCCGAGGGCCATCCACGTCCCGACGAACGCCGCGCACTGCAGCACGCGCCGAGGCGCCGGAGGTGTGCCCGGTGCACTCACCGCGACGCCACGCCCATGGCCCCATGGGTACACCCCCTCGGGACCGTCCGGCACCGGTGACGCAGGAGTGACGGCCGGATGACGCCGTGCCCGGATCCTGGCTCCACCCACGGGTCCGGGCCGGTGCGTCGTCCCGGGCGACGGCCGCCCAGCACAGGGAGGGAGGACCATGACCACCCGCGCGAGCAGCCCGCCGACGTGTGCGGCCTTCCGGCAGCTGCCGCCCGGGATGCTGCAGCCCGACGCGGTCCACCGCCTGGTGCTGGGCGAGGACGACGCGGTCCGGGTACTGAGCGCCGAGGAGGCGGCCGCCGAGCTCGGGGACCCGTTCGCCACCCACCTGCTGCTGCGCGGCGTGTTCCCCCGGACCGCCGGCGACGTCCTGACGGCCCTGGACCGGGCCACCCCCGTCGGCCACCCGCTGCGCGAGGAGCTCGTCTTCCTGCTGGGCGAGGGCAGTCAGCTCCCCACGGGCGCCGCCACGGCGGCCGTCGACCGCCGGCTGCGGTTCCTGGTGACCCGTGGGGTGGGCGCGGAGGGCGCCGACGTGCTCCTGAGCGCCGCCCACCCGGGCTCCGGAGACGTCGAGCTGATGGCGTGGGACCGCCGGGCCGGCGGCTTCAACTTCTACCAGTCGGTCGGCGACAGCACGGCCTGGGTCTTCGCCGGCAACTCCCGGCACGCCCTCCGCGGACCGAGCCAGGGCAGGGGCCCCTTCGAGAGCCACCTCAGCGGCACCGTCGTCATGAAGGAGCTGCGCTCCCCGTGGCTGCACTGGCACTCGCAGGCCGCGAACGTCCTGCCCTCGGTGCTCCCCGCGGACCCACCGCTGGTCGGTCATCCCTGGGTGACCGCCCGGAACCCGCAGGGGGCCGACATCTGCGAGCTGGCGGTCGCGAGGCCGGGCATCGACCGCTGGACGAGGGCCCGGTTCAAGCGCCTCGTCGAGGCCGGGGTGGTCGACGACCCGGGCCGCGTCCTGGTGCAGGTCCTCGACACGCCCAGCGTCAACATCATCGCGAGCAACCGGGAGAGCCGCGACGTCGTGGCCGGTGGACCACTCGTGCTCCCTCAGACGTTCTTCGTCGACTCCGAGGCGCTCACCGAGGTCCTCGGGCTGCCGGCCCCACCCCGGTTCGCCGTGGCCGCGGAGACCTACCTGCGCAGCCTGCGCACCTTCGACGTCCACCAGGAGGACGACGACGGGGCCCGCTACGCGGGTGACGCCCACTTCGCCTTCGCCGTCCCGGAACGCGCCTTCGAGGACCAGGCCGTGCTGCGCCAGGCGCTGGCCACCGGACTGCTCAGCGACCGGCTCGCCGCCTGTCTGCTCATGGTCGACTTCCCGAACCCCGTCTTCTCACCCCGCCGGGCCGCCCTGCTGGCGCACGTGCCGCCCCGGGCGCGGATCTCCGACGGCAGCAGCGACCTCCCGGACGCCATGGCCGACGCGATCCTGGCCGCCGCCCCGGACACGCCCGCAGGCAGCCCGGAGCGCGAGTTCGCCGAGCTGTGGGACGACGTCGCCTCCCTCGGCGACCGGCTGCGCGCCTACTACGCGGCGGTGACCGGACGGCTGGGGTCGCCGACGGGCTTCGACGACTACGTCCGGCTCGCCGACTCCCGGCGCCGGCGTGTGCGGCAGATGCCCGTCTCGGAGAGCTCCCTGCTCTTCGCCCGCACCAACGTGCCGCCGCGGGAGCGGCGCATGACAGCCGACGGCACTGTCGTGGAGGTCTGACCCGTGCCCATCCTGACCAGGTACGACACGCCTGCCCGCCTGCCCGAGCCCACCGACGGGCACCGCGACGCCTGGAGCTCCCGGGTGGGGGGCATCGTCGCCGCCCTCACCGCCGAGCACCCCCAGTTCTTCGACCCCACCGCCGGCGAGGTCGGCTCCGACGTGCAGGCACCCGTCGTGGCCTGGACCGCCTTCCCTGCGACCCTGCTGGAGGACGCGACCTCCGAGGAGCAGCGCTGGGCGGCGGCGGACGCCTCCCGCGACGTGCAGGACGAGTACTGCGAGTGGAGCGTCGAGCGCGACGACGAGGGCGTCGTCACCCGGGTGACCTTCACCACTGAGGTGCCCGAGTACTTCCACCACCTCGCCCGTGACCCCGACCGGCTGCTGGCCACCTACCGGGAGCTCGTCGGTCCCGACGTCCGGCCGGAGGACCTGGTGGTCGACGGGCGCTACCAGCCCCGCAACGTCCACAACCGGTCGACCACCGGCCGGCTCGCCCACCTGGTGCAGGACAGCAACACCCTCGAGGCCGCCCTGCGGCTCGCCGCCCAGGCCACCGTGCTGAGGGAGGACGCCGACGGGCACCCGGTCACCAGCGCGATGGCCCTCGTCCGCTGCGGCCGACTCGGCGACCACCGGCGCAACAGCGATCCCCAGATCGCCGCGGCGGTCAACGACGCCGCCGCGACCGGCGCCGAGATCTCGCTGCAGGACCCCGTCGGGATCTACATCGACCGGCTGGTGATCGGTGGCATGGAGACCCCCGACCACGAGGACCCCGGGACCTTCTGGACCGTCGAGCGCGGCGATGCCCAGCACGTCCTGCGGGCGAGCTACGCCGTGCCGCCGGACCGGCCGTACCGCGTCGGCGACATCACCGTCGCGGGGCGGCCGATCAGGTTCGGCGCGCAGCTCGCCGACCGGGTCAGCGTGCGGCTCACCGCGCTCGTCCGGCCGGCGGACCACCGGCCGGAGCGCCGGCCCTGCACCGGCTGAGACCGGTCCGTGCCGAGCGGTGACGCGACGGTGACACCCGCGGAGTTGGCTGCCACCGTCGCCTCGACACCGCTCCGAGGACACCAGCGGACGCTGCGGAGGGCCACCGTGGACGACCAGCCGCCGGACGACGTCACGGCCGAGGCCCGGTGGCTGCAGCGGCGGCCGGGCCTGCGGGCCGACGTGCTCGCGTCGGCCGAGTTCCAGCAGTGGCGGGACCGGCTGCGGACGGTGGTGGTGGACGGGGCGACGTACTACGTCCGGGGCGGCGACTCGTTGCGGGACGAGGACCAGGTCGTCGTCGAGTGGATCCGGCGCACCCGGCCGGCACTGCTACAGGGAGGAGAGGAGTGAGTCGTGGACACCACGATGCGGTCCGTTGAGGCACTGGACGAGGGGTACTTCGACCTGCTGAAGGACAAGCTCAAGCGGGTCGAGGTGGACGGCGAGACCTTCTGGCGCGCCGAGAGCGACTACCTCCTGGACGAGGACGAGCTGTTCGTCTACAGCCAGCAGCGCGCCGCGGCCGACGCCGTGCAGCAGGCTCGGAGGATGACCGAGCAGCGGGGCTTCGGGAGCTCCACGGCGCCGGGCCTGGCGACCGCCGACGCCCGGGAGCGGGGCCTCGTGGGGATCCTCCGGGGCGGCCGCATCGTGCGGTGGAAGCCGGGGACGGTCCTCACGTACTGCGTGCTGCGCACGACGTTCCCGGAGGACGACCGGTACGAGGAGGTCGTGGCGCACATGACGCAGGCGACCGCTGACTGGGAGGGCACGTGCGGGGTGGACTTCGCGCACGTGCCCGCCGCCGACCAGAGCGACGACGTGCGGCCCGGTGGGGTCGTCTTCCCCGTGCGGCACATCGACGCCGGTGGGGCCTTCATCGCGGCGGCCTTCTTCCCCCACGACCCCCCGAGCCGCAGGCGGGTGCTGATCGACCCGTCGTACTTCACCCAGGGCACGTTCGATCGGACCGGCGTCATGCGCCACGAGCTCGGGCACGTCCTGGGGTTCCGCCACGAGCACATCCGGTCGGGCGCTCCGCCGGTCTGTCCGGACGAGGACCTCGGGGACACGCTCGACCTGACCGACTACGACCCGCAGTCGGTCATGCACTACTTCTGTGGCGGGGTCGGCCGCCCCGAGCTGGCCATCACGGCACTGGACAGGACCGGGAGCCGGTCCGTGTACGGCCCGCCGCTGGACGACTTCACCGAGGTGTCGCCGTAGACCGACGCGGTCCCGGGGCCGCCGTCCCGCCGGCGGCCCCGGCGCTGCCCGGACGGGGCGACCTGCCTCAGCGCGTGGCCGCGACCCACGCCGCCGCGGTGACCAGGCGGGCGATGTCCGCGGCGTAGCCGGCGTCGACGGTCGTGTCCGTGGGCAGGTGGTAGTCGGGGTTCATCTCCGCCGGTGGCGCCGCGGGACCCGGGCCGGCGAACAGGTCCTCGGACGCGAGGAGCGCCGCGTACCCCTGCTCGTGGAAGCTGGAGTGGTCGCTGCGGCGCTCGGCGGCGTCGCCCTCCGCCCCGGCCGGGTACACCTGGGCCGGCCGGAGCGCCGGGGACACGACCGGCTGCAGCGCGGTGACCAGCGCGGCCAGGTCCAGCGACCGCGCCTCCACCGCGGGGGCGGGGGTGAAGCCCGCGTGCAGCTCGAAGGTGCGCTCGGGCCGCAGGTCGTGGCCGATCATGTCCATCTGGAGGACCGCGACGATCGGCGCGTCGAGCAACGCCTGCTGGTGCGCGTACGCGCGGCTCCCCACGAGGCCGTGCTCCTCGGCGTTGAACAGCACGAACCGCACGGCCCGGCGGGACGGTCGCAGCGCGTCGTCGAGCGCAGTGATCGCCTCGACGGCGGCCAGCACCCCGGCGAGCCCACTGGCGTCGTCGTCCGCCCCGGGGGCCGGGTCCCGGGGCGCCCGGTACCGCAGCGACCGGGCGGCGGTGGAGTCCAGGTGGGCGGTGACGAGGACCACGCCGTCCAGGTCCCGGCCGGGCAGCTCGGCCGCCACGTTCTCCAGCGTGCGGCCCTCGTGCCGGAACTGGTGCCGCTCGACCGCCAGCCGCCCACCGCCGATCCGCTCGAGGTCGGCGACCAGCGTCGCGACGGCGACGGCGTTGTCCGGGTGGTGCACGTGCCGGCTCCGGATGACGGTGCCGTCCGGGCCGGCCGGCGTGGTCCCGGCGTACCGCTCGACGTGGATGGCCACCCCGTGCGGCTGCACCCGCGACCCGAGGACCTCCTGCTCGGCGGGGGTGAGCGCGGCCGCCACGGCCGTCGCCGCCACCAGGGACGCACGGCCGCCGGGCCCGCCCGTCGCGGCCGCCAGCAGCGCGGGGGACGGCGCCAGCTTGAGGTTGTGCCCGTGCCCGGCGTCCGTGGCGTGCAGGCTCTCGACCGACCGGCCCGCCGGCACGGCGACGAACAGCCCCTCGAGGGTGGAGGCGAGGACGTCACGTGCCGCCGGTCCCGCAGCGACGGGGGCCGTCCCGTCGTCCTCGGCGTCGCGGGTGGCGGCGCCGCCCCGCCGGTCGTCGCGCACCAGGTACAGGTCGGTGGTGAGCGGCGTGTCCTCGGCGCCGAGGCGGTCCACCCAGAGGCCGAGCCCGTCCAGGTGCGCGGCCACCGGTGCCGTCGTCACGGCGTAGACGGTCCCGCCCCCGGCTCCCGTGACGTGCACGGGGACCACGGGCAGCCCGCGGAGCACGCGCCGCCAGTCCCCACCCGCCCACCCGGCGGGCACGGTGACGCGGACGTAGCGCAGGGTCCCGGGCTCCCGGAGGACGGACACGGCCAGCAGCGGGTGCGGTGCCACGGACAGCCCGGCCCGGAGGGCGGACCAGCGCTCGCCGGGGTCCTCGCCGACGAAGGACACACGCTCCCCACCGGCGGCCGCGGCCGCCCGCTCGAACACGTCCGGCGAGTCCTTGGGCCCGTAGCGCACCAGGTCCGGTCGGAACCGGTCGGCGAGTCCGGCGATCGCGAGCGCCTCGTCCACCGCCGCCGGCGCGAGCGGACCGGGGTCGGAGAGGATGCCCAGCTCCGCGCCGCCGTCCCGGAGCCCGCGCAGCAGCCCGGGGACGTACGGGAAGACGTCGAGTCGCGCGATCCGGTCCCCGCTCGGCGCGAGGGTCACCGAGGCGAGCGTGTCGCCGATGTCGAAGAAGACCGTCGCACCGGTCAGGTCCTCCATGGCCGCACCCCTCGTGTCCGTCCGGAGCCGGGTCCACGGTGGCGGGGCCGCGTCAACGGATCGTCACGCCCCCGCGACGAGGGCCGCCCCCACGCTCCCGGGCCCGGCCGCCGCACCACCCGGGCAGCAGGCCCTGGACCAGCACGCCGTCGGGCACCACCGCCGGGCCCGCCGTGGTCGTCCGCCCGGTGACGCTCCGGTGACCGGGTCGACGAGCCTCGGCCGTGCCACAGGCAGGGATTCGGGATGCCCGAGACACCGGGACGCACGACGCCGCTCGCCGTGCGGCTGGCCAACAACGCGGCCCTGCTGCGTCTCGCCGGCCGGCTGCTGTCGAGCTTCCTGCCGGTGCTCGCCGTCGGCCGGGTCGTCCTCGTCAGCCGGCACGCCGACGTGGTCGACGTCCTGGAGCGGGACGGGGAGTCCACGATCGCCGAGGTCAACGCGGTGACCATGGACCGGGTCAACGGCCCGTTCGTCCTCGGCATGGACCGTTCGGAGCGCTACGCCCGCGAGCGGTCGATCCTGGAGCACTGCGTGCACCCCGGCGACCCGGCGCGCGGCCTGGAGATCGCCAACCTGCACCGCATCGTCCGCCGGGGACGGGCCTACGGAGGCGGGCTCCCCGAGGACGCCGTGGAGGACGACGGGGTGGAGCGGGGACTGTTCCTCCTCTGTCTCGACGCGACCATCGAGCGGCAGTTCGAGTTCGTCCAGCGGACCTGGCTGGACAACGTGACGTTCGCCGGCCTGTACGAGGAGCAGGACGCGGTGATGGGCACGCCACCGGACGGCGGCGGGCTGTTCACCGTGGAGGGGACCCCGTTGGCCACCCGCCTGCGCGGGGTGCCCGACTTCGTCCGCGTCCGTGGCGGTGCCTACTTCTCCCTGCCCGGCATCCGCGGGCTGCGCGCGCTCGCCGGGCCGGGCCGGACGGGCCCTCGGGGTGTCGCTCAGCGCGGGGACTTGAGGATGAAGCAGGTCGGGCGGTCACCGACCTCGGGGGCGAAGGCCACCACCTCCCACCCGTCGGCGCCGAGCCGGTCCAGGGCCGCCAGGAGGTCGGCCGTCCGGAACTGCTCGCCGGCGGCCGTGGCCGCCACCCACTGCGCGCCGCGGGTCCCCGGCCAGCCGGGCTGCCGGAGGGTCAGCGACGCGTACGACCACGTGGGGATGCCGGGGTCCTCCACGTCGACCTCCTCGGGGGTGCGGATGACCGCTCCGGGCGGCCGACCGCAGTCCAGCGACTCAGCACGAAGAACCCGGCCGAGGCCGAGGCGTATCCCCTGGCGTACGGCGAGGCAGCCCAGCGGAAGCCGATGACCGCGGAGGCGAGGGCGGCCACCGCCGACGCCGCCAGCCAGAACCGCTCCAGATCCACGACCCGATGGTCGGGGGCCCGCGTCACCGGCTCGTCACGGGCGGCCGGGGGCCGGCGCCCGGGGCGTGCCCCGGCGCGACGACGCGCCGCGCTCACGTCGCCGCGACGACGACCTTGACCTGGCCCGCCGCAGGGCGGGCGGCGTGCTCGTAGGCGGACTGCGCGTCGTCCACGGGGAAGACGTGGCTGACGTACCCCTCGGTCAGCTCCGGGTGCGCACGCAGGTACTCCTCGGCGCGGGCCAGCACCCGCCGCCGCTCCCAGGTGATGCCCGACCGCAGCGTCAGGTTCTTGCGCAGCATCAGCCGCATCGGCACTGGGTAGACCAGCTCGTCGGGGACGCCGAAGTAGAAGACCTCCCCGCCGGGGGCCACGGCCTCCAGGGCGTGGGTGAGCGTGGCCGTCTGGTGGCCGGCGGCCTCCACGACGAGGTGGGGGCGGTCGGCGTCGGACAGGGACGCCGCCCACAGGTCGCTGGCGGCCCGCACCGGCTCGTCGACGCCGAAGGCGGCGGCGGTCCCCGACCGGTCGACGCGGTCGACGCCCACCACGCGCGCGGCCCCGGCCGACGTCGCGACGTGCGCGAACAGCAGCCCGATGGGCCCCTGGCCGATGACGGCGACCGTGCGGCCGGCGACGGGGCGCACCTGCTCCATGGCGTACAGGACGCAGGCCAGGGGCTGCAGCATGACGGCGGTGCGCGCCGGCAGCCGCCGGTCGTGGGCGTGCAGCCCGTCGCCGTCGCAGACGACGAGCTCGGCCAGGCCGTCGAAGCGCGGCGCCCAGCCGACCACGTCGTCGCCCACCCCGATCGCGGGGTGCCGGGAGGCCACGGCGGTGCCGGCGACCTCGTGCATCGGGAACCCCGGCGTGCCGAACTCGCGGGCGTCCGGGCCGAGGTCCGGGGACAGCCCGCCGCGGAAGAACGGCAGGTCGCTGCCGCAGATGCCCCCGGCGGCCAGCGCGACCAGCACCTCACCGGGGGCCAGCGCGTCCTCCCGGGGTGCCGGGACCTCGACCTGCTCCAGCTGGTGCGGGGCCACCAGCCGCTGCGCCCACATGCCCGCCCCCGACCGCCGCTCGGGCTCCTCCCGCGCCGGCGCGGGGCCCGCGTCGGTCACCGGTGCACCACGGGACGGGCGCCGGCGCGGCGGGCGCGGGCGGCCTCGGCCAGCTCGGCGAGCACCACCTCGGTCGTGTCGAGGTCGATGCAGGCGTCGGTGACGCTCCTGCCGTACTCCAGCGACCCGGGGCCGTCGCGGTCGAGGTCCTGGCGGCCCTCGACGAGGTTGCTCTCGACCATCACCCCGCGGATCGCCCGCTCGCCGCCGGCGACCTGCCCGGCCAGGTCGCGCACCACCTCGACCTGGCGCCGGTGGTCCTTGCGGCTGTTGCCGTGCGAGGCGTCGACGACGACCACCTCGGGCAGGCCGCGGGCGGCCAGCCGCCGCCGGGTGTCGGCGACGTGGTCCGCGGAGAAGTTGGGGCCGTCGGCCGCCCCGCGCAGGATGACGTGCGCGGTGTCGTTGCCGGTGGTCGACAGCTGGGCGCTCACCCCGTGGTGGTCGACGCCGAGGAACTCGTGCGGGGCCCGCGCGGTCAGCACGGCGGAGATGGCGGAGTCGATGCTGCCCTCCGGGGAGTTCTTGAAGCCGACGACCGACGAGAAGCCGGACACCCGCTCGCGGGCCGTCTGGTCGGTGACGTTGCGCGCGCCGACGCCGTTGTAGGTGACCAGCCCGTTGACGTACTGCGGCGTCAGCGCGTTGAGCGGCTCGGCGGCCACCGGCACGCCCAGGGCGGTGATCCGGCACATCAGCACCCGGGTCGCCACGAGCCCGACGCTGATCCGGCTGGACCCGTCGAGGAACGGGTCGTAGGCGAACCCCTTCCAGTCGACCTCGGTCCGCGGCTTCTCGGTGTAGGTCCGCATCAGGATCTCCAGGTCCGCGCCGTGCCGCTCGCGCATCCGGGCGAGGAAGGCGGCGTACTCCAGCGCCGCGGCCGGGTCGTGGATCGAGCACGGCCCGGCGATGACGGCCAGCCGGTCGTCGCGGCCGGCGACGACGTCGGCCGTCGCGCGGCGGGCCGCCCGCGTCGTGACGACCGACGCGGCCGGCAGCGGCACGACGGTCGCGACCGCGGCCGGCGTGACGACGACGCTCAGCCCGGTGATCCGGGTGTTCACCAGGTCGCCGAGGTCGGCGTCGTCGGCCTGCTCGACGCCCAGGCGCTGCCGGACGGCGGGCAGCAGCTCGGCCAGGGTGGCGTCGATCTGCGCGTTGACCCGCGTCTGCACCTCCAGCAGGGAGTCGGCGATCCGCGTCGCCACGTCCAGCACCGGGTCAGCCGCCATGGGCCCCATCCTCCCCCGTCCGGGCGGCGCACCCGAGGGGCGGCCCCTACGCTCGCCGCGTGTTCCTCCTCTTCGGCTTCGGCACCGGGCAGCGGGACCTGGGTCCCGGGGAGGTCCGCACCTGCCCGCGCTGCGGCAACACCAGCCAGTGGGGGCGGGTGCGCCGCTTCCGGCAGTTCAGCGTGTTCTTCGTGCCGGTCGCCCGGTGGGGACGGCGGGAGTACGAGGTCTGCGGCATCTGCGGCACCGCCGTCGAGGTCTGAGCCGGTCCCGGTGCCCGGCGCCTCGCCGCTGCAGGCGCGCGTCGCCTCGGCGCTCGGCGGGTCCGCGGACGCGCAGCGAGCCCTCGCCACGCTGCCCGCCCGCGCCCGGCGCCCCGCGGTGGTCCTCGCCGCGCTGCACGACCTCGCCCTCGCCGGGCACGCACCGGAGCTCGCCGCGGCCCACGCCGCCGGGGACGCCGACGCCGCCGCCCGCGCGGCCGTCGACACGCTGCTGCGGATGACCGACGCGGTCGCTGCCCTCGCCACCCGCCGGCGGGTCCGGGCCGACGAGACCGGGCGCGGCGCCGTGCTGTACCCGGCCGTCGCCGAGGCGGCGCGCCGGGTGGGCGCCACCGCGGTCGGGCTGGTCGCCGTGGGCTGCGGGGCCGGGTTCGACCTCCTCCTCGACCGCGTCGCCATCGGCTACGGCAACGCGCCCGACCTGGGCGACCCGTCGTCCCCCGTGCGGTCCTCCGCCGCCGTCGTCGGGGACCGGCCGGTCCCCCGGCGGCCGCTGCCGCGGGTCGTCGCCCGGGTCGGCGTCGACGCCGACCCGGTCGACGTCACCGACCCGGACGATGCCCGCTGGCTGCGCGCCTGCCTGCCCCCGGACCGACCGGAGCGGGCCGCCCGGCTCGACGCCGAGATCGCCCTGGCGGCCGCGGGCCCTCCGCTGCTGCTGCGGGGGGACCCCGTCGAGCTGCTTCGGGACGCCGTCGCCCGCGTGCCCCCGGACGCACTGCCCGTCGTCACCACCGCGTGGGCGCTGTCGCGCCTGCCGCCGGGGGGCCGGCTGCGCCTCCTGCACCGCCTGGACGAGGTGGCGGCCGGCCGGCCGGTGGCGTGGGTGTCCGCCGAGGGCGTCGGCGTCGCACCGGCGGTCCCGACGCTCGGCGACCGGCGTGCCTCCGGCCACAGCGTCGTCGGCCTGGCCGTGTTCGACGGGTCGGGACTGCACGTCGAGGCCGTCGGCCGCTGCTGGTCGAGGGGCCGCACGATCGCCTGGCTGGCCGACCCCTGAGCCGGCCGGCCCGGCCGCCGAGGGGAGTCGTGACGGTCCCGCCTGCCGCCCCCACCCTGCACACCGCCGGGCGGGGGTGTTCCGTGGTGTCCGGTACCCCCCATCCAGATCCGAGGAGAACTCCGCATGCGCGTCCCCGCCTACGCCGCCCCCGCCGCCGGCCGGCCGCTGGGACCCACCACCGTCGAGCGCCGGTCGGTGGGTCCGGACGACGTGCTGATCGAGGTCACGCACGCCGGCATCTGCCACTCCGACATCCACACCGTCCGCGGCGAGTGGGGCCCCCAGCCGTACCCGCTGGTGCCCGGCCACGAGATCGTCGGCGTGGTCGCCGAGGTCGGCCCGTCGGTCACCACCCACCGGGTCGGCGACCGGGTGGGGGTGGGCTGCATGGTCGGCTCCTGCCGCCGGTGCGCTCCCTGCCGCGCCGGGCAGGAGCAGTACTGCGTCGAGGGCATGGTCGCCACCTACGGCGGCGTGGACCGCGACGGCACCGTCACCCAGGGCGGCTACTCCACGCACGTCGTGGTCGCCGCCGACTTCGTGCTGCGGGTGCCCGACGGCCTGGACCCGGCGGCCGCCGCACCGCTGCTGTGCGCCGGCGTCACGACCTGGTCGCCGCTGCGCCACTGGGGCGCCGGGCCGGGCCGGCGGGTCGCCGTCGTCGGCCTCGGCGGGCTGGGCCACCTGGCCGTCAAGCTGGCCGCCGCGCTGGGCGCGGAGGTCACCGTGCTGTCGCAGTCGCTGAAGAAGCAGGAGGACGGCCTGCGGCTCGGCGCCCGGGACTACCACGCCACGAGCGACCCGGACACCTTCACGGCTCTCGCCGGACGGTTCGACCTGGTCGTCAACACCGTGAGCGCACCGCTCGACGTCGACGCGTACCTGTCGCTGCTGGCGGTGGACGGCGCGCTGGTCAACGTGGGCGCCCCCGCCGAGCCGCTCAGCGTGGACGTGTTCTCGCTGCTCACCAACCGGCGCACCTTCGCCGGCTCGATGATCGGCGGCATCGCCGAGACCCAGGAGATGCTGGACTTCTGCGCCGAGCACGGCATCGGCGCCGACGTCGAGGTCATCGCCGCCGACCAGGTCAACGACGCCTACGAGCGGGTGCTGGCCTCCGACGTCCGCTACCGGTTCGTCATCGACACCGCGACCCTGCGGTGACCGTCCTCGCCGTCGTGGGCGCCGGCCGCGGCCTGGGCGCCGCGGTCGCGCGCCGCTTCGGCCAAGTGGGCTTCGACGTCGCCCTGCTGGCCCGCAGCCAGGAGCGCGTCGACGCGCTGGCCGGCGAGCTGGGTGCCGAGGGCATCGGGGCCCGCGGCTTCGCCGCGGACGTCCGCGACCGCGCCTCGCTGTCGGCGGCCCTGGACCGGGCGGCCGACACCCTGGGACCGGTCGAGGTGCTGCAGTACAGCCCGATCCCGCAGCCGGAGTTCCTGCGCCCGGTGCTGGAGACGACCCCGGAGGACCTGGCCGCCGCGCTGGAGTTCTCCGTCCACGGCCCGGTCACCGCGGTCACGCGGGTGCTGCCGGGCATGCGGGCCCTGGGCCGCGGCACGGTGCTCCTCGTCAACGGCGGCAGCGCTGCCCGACCGGACCCCCGGGTCGCCGGCACGTCGGTCGCCTTCGCCGGCGAGTCGGCCTACGGGCAGATGCTGCACGACGTGCTGGCGGGCGAGGGCATCCACGTCGGGCAGCTGGTCGTCCCGGGTGCGATCACGCCCGGGGACGCGCGCACCGACCCCGCCGTGCTCGCCGACACGCTGTGGGCGATGCACACCGAGCGGGACGGGTTCCGCCGCCTCGCCCGCGACCTGGACGCCTGAGCCCGATGCGACCCCGGAGGACCGGCCGATGACCTACCCCGCACCGCGGCACCTGGGACCCGGCGTGGCGACCGCCGCCCTGCGCCCGGGGTCGGCCGGCCCGGACCTGCGGTTCACCCGCGGCGGCGCCGTGCACCACCTGGCCACGCAGGCCTCGACCGGCGGCGACTACGGCCTGTTCCGGTGGGACATGGCCGCCGCCCCCAGCGGGCCGGAGCCGCACTTCCACCGGGGCATGTCCGAGGCGTTCTACGTCCTGGAGGGCACCGTCGCGCTGTTCGACGGGCGCCGCTGGACCGACGCCGTCCCGGGTGACTTCCTGCACGTGCCGCCCGGCGGCGTCCACGCCTTCCGCAACGAGTCCGGGGCGCCGGCGTCGATGCTCATGCTGTTCACCCCAGGCGCGCCGCGGGAGAGCTACTTCGCCGAGCTGGAGGAGATCGCCGCGCGGGGCCGCACCCTGACCGGCCAGCAGTGGACCGAGCTCTACGCCCGGCACGACCAGGTCATGGTCGACGTCGACACGCTGCCGGGCCACCGGCGCGGCTGAGCAGCACCGGCGTCCGGTGCGCGGGCGCCGGGAACCGCGTTGCGGCACCGGGCTGTACGGCCGACGCTGTCCGCCGTGCTCCGGCCCCTGCGCGACGGCGACCTCCCCGCGGTGCGCGACCTCGTCGTCGCGGCCGGCATGGTCACCGCCGAGGAGGCTCCCTTCCTCGACGACGTGCTCGGACCCCTCACCGGGACACCCGGTCTGCCTCGTCGGCGACCCCGGGGACCCATCCGCCCCGGCGACGCTGACGGCGGTCGTCTACTACCGGCCCGAGGAGGCCGCCGACCGCGTGTGGGACCTCACCATGATCGCGGTGCACCGGCCCGCCAGGGTCGCGGCACCGGGCAGGCACTCATGCGGCACGTGGAGGCCGACCTGTCCGGCCGGGGCGCGCGCCTGCTCGCCGTCCGGACCTCGGGCACCGACCGGTACGCCGGCACCCGCGCGTTCTACGACCGGTGCGGCTACGACCGGGCCGCGCGTGTCCCGGACTGGTGGACCGACGGCGACGACCTGGTGCTGTTCAGGAAGCGGCTGGCCCCCCGGGCGGGGTGAGCGGGTCCGCCGGCTGGGACGATGGCGGACGTGTGCACGGTGGTGGTGCGGTGGGCCCCGGGCACGCCCACGCGCATCCTCGCCCTGCGGGACGAGCTGGTCGGCCGGGAGTTCGACGACCCCGGCCGCTGGTGGCCCGAGCACCCGGACCTGGTCGGCGGCCGGGACGGCGTCGCGGGCGGGACCTGGTGCGCCACCCACGTCGGCAGCGGCGTCACCGCGCTGGTGCTCAACCGGCCGCAGAAGCCGACCGCTGAGCCGGGCGCACCCAGCCGTGGCGTGCTTCCGCTGTTGGCCGTTGAGCACGGCCCGGACTGGCCGGCGGCGATCCGCACCGAGGGCATGGCGAGCTTCCTCCTCGTCCTCGCCGGGCCGGACGGGCTGACCACCTGGGACTCCGACGGCGGGCGGACGGTCCGGACCGACCACCCGGAGGGCACCTGGATGGTCACCTCCGGGGGCCCTGAGGACCGCAAGGCCGACACGTTCCTCCCGCTGTTCACCGCGGCCGGCTACCCGGACGGCTGGCGCGAGCTGGTGCGCAGCGCGCCCCCGCGCGACGACCCGGGTGCCCTGCTGGTCCGGCACGAGCAGGACGGCAGGGTCTTCGCGACGGTCTTCGGCGAGCTCATCGACGCCCGGCCGGGCCGGCTGGCCCTGGAGTACAGCCGCCGGCCGTGGCTCGGCCCGTGGCAGCCCCTGGCCGTCGGCTGATCACCCCGTCGCGACCAGCACGGTGCCGCCGAGCGCGCCGAGGACGCCGAGGGCGGGGAGCAGCCGGAGGCGTTCCCGGAGCACGAGGGTCGCGACGAGGACCGCGACGACGGGGTCGAGGGAGGCCAGGGGCCCCACGACGGCCAGCGGGCCCCGGTCGACCGCGAGGGTGACCAGGACGTCCGCGCCGACGTCGACCAGCCCGACGAGCGTGGCCGGGACGACGAGGGAGCGTTCGGGTCGCGGGCAGGCGCGGGTGTGCCGGGTGGCCGCCAGGAGGGTCACTCCGAGCGCCCCGGCCTGGACGGCCAGCGCAACGACCAGCGCGACGTCGACCGCCCCCCGACCCGCCCCGGGCAGGACCGCGCGCCCCGTCGCGCGCTCGAGGACGACGGAGAACAGGCCGAACGCCAGGGCCGCCAGCGTGGCCAGCACCACGGACGAGCGGGCGTCCCCGGCCCGGGCCGCCGGCATGCACCCGTCGTCCACGGGGACGGGCTGGGCCACGTTCCGGGCCCGCCACCGGGGCCCGCGCCGGGTGCCTGCCCGGGGCGACACCTGGCCTGCTTCGGCGGCCCCGAGGTCCTCGACGTCGTCGACCGGCCCGACCCGGTCCCTGCCGACGGGCAGCAGCTCTTCGACGTCTCCACGGCCGGCGTCAACTACGCCGACACCCACCACCTCCTGTCCTGAGACGCACATGAGCCAGATGGACAGAGTGCGAACTCAGCTCGTGTCCAAGGACGCGGCTCCGACCTCTATCGGGAGCAGCTGCGCCGCTGAGAGCACATGGACCTCCCGACCCGCGCTCCTCGTCCTGTCGCTCGCCGTACAGCAAGCCAGGGGGCTCACCAGCACCCTGCTCGACTTCGGCGGCGACCGACTCGGAGAGCTACGTCCACTCCTCGCTCAGGACGTGACGGTGGACGCCGCCGGATCCTCCGCCCCGCGTCAGACATCTCGCAGGTCATGCCGCCCTCAGCCGCGATGGACACGCAAGGCGGTGGAGCAGCGACACGTGAGCGAGCAGGCGTGCGTCACAGGAGCACTGTGACCGGCGCTCCCGTGCGTGGACAGCCACTCAGGGCGCACCGGAGGTCACTGCGGGACTGCGTGACGTTCGGATGATGACTCTGCGCGCGTCGCCGGATGGACGGACCTTGTCGGCCGTCGAGGGGAGTGCCAGCCTGGTCTCCCATCTGGCCGGGAGGCACATCATGTCCCGCAGTCACGTCGACGCGCTGAACGCGACCCTGACGCAGGCGCTGGAGAAGAACGACTCCGGTCTGCTGGCCTCCATCTACTCGCCGGATGCCCGCTTGCTGCCTCCGGGGTCGGATCCGGCAACGGGACAGGGGATCCAGGCGTACTGGCAGAGCGTCATGGACATGGGCGTCACCGGGGGCCGACTGGAGACAGTCAGCCTCGAGGAACGGGACGACCTGGCGGTGGAGGAGGGGCGTTACGAGATGCAGGTCGGCTCCGAAGTCGTCGATGAGGGGAAGTACGTCGTCGTCCACCGCCGGCAGCCTGACGGTGATTGGAAGCTCGCTATCGACATCTGGAACTCCAACCAGTCGCCGCAGACGCCCCCGACTGGCTAGCACCCCGAGCCTTCCGAGAGCCCAAGGCGGCCAGCGCACGCCTTCCTGACGCCGATCCGTGCCGTCGTCTGCTCGAACTCGGCGCCATGCCTGTCTGACGCCGTTCGACTGCGACAAGGTCCGGACAACCGCCTGCACCGCGACGCTCCCAGGGAGAAGCGGATGCGCCGCGATCACCGCAGCGTGGTCGCGCCGATGACGAACCGGTAGCGGCCCTCGACCTGCCCGGCCGAGGACCGCTCGGACCTCCGCCTGACGGTCTACACGGCCGTCCCCGGGTCGGCGTCGGAGGACCGCCTGAAGGTGCTGGCGAGCTGGGCGGCGACGCAGGCGACGCCGTCGGCGGCCGGACAGCGGCTCCGACGGCCGACCAGCCTTGGTCGGGCGCACCGAGGGCGCGGTTCGTCCGGACGCACTCACCCAGCCTGCCCTCATGCGTGCCGTGCAGATCACCCGCTTCGGCGGCCCCGAGGTCCTCGACCTCGTCGACCTGCCCGACCCGGTCCCCGCCGACGGGCAGCAGTTGTCCGACGTCTCCACGGCCGGCATCGACTTCGCTGATACCCACCACCGCGTGTCCTGAGACCCACCAGAGCGAGCCGGGCCGGACGACTCCCGGCACAGTCCCGGGTGACAGGGTCAGGGCAGGTCGGCCGCCGAGGCGACCGCGTCGACGGCGGTCGCCGCCCAGCTGGCCAGCAGCTTGAGGCCGTCCTCCGACGGTGAGCCGGGTTCGGCGGTGTAGATGGTCAGGCGGAGACCGGACCGGTCCTCGGCGGGCAGGTCGAGGGTGCAGTAGGTGAGGTCGACGGTGCCGACGACCGGGTGGCGGAACTGCTTGGCGCCGTTGTGGTGGATGCGGACGTCGTGTGCGGCCCAGCGCGTCCGGAACTCCTCGCTGACCGTCGAGAGCTCCCCGACGAGCTCGCGCAGCTGCGCGTCGTGCGGACGGCGGCCTGCCTCCGCCCGCAGCAGGGCGACGGTGATGCCGGCCGCGCCCTGCCAGTCGGGGTAGAAGTCGCGCGCCCGCGGGTCGAGGAACTGGAACCGGGCGAAGTTCGCCTGCCCCCGCGGGTTGTCGAACAGCGGGAAGTGCAGCGCCCGCCCCAGGGTGTTCGTGGCGACGATGTCCAGGCGGCCGTTCGCGACGAACGCGGCCGAGCCCGTCATCGTGTCCAGCATCCACTGCACCTGCGGCTGGATGGTCGCCTTGGCGCGGCGCTGCGGGGTGCGGTTCGGCTTGGCGGCGCGGGCCAGGTCGAACAGGTAGGTCCGCTCGGCGTCGTCGAGCTGCAGCGCCCGGGCGACGGCTTCCAGCACGTCCTCGGAGACGCCGGCGATGTGGCCCTTCTCCAGCCGGGTGTACCAGTCCGTGCTCACCCCGGCGAGGACGGCGACCTCCTCGCGGCGCAGACCCGGTACCCGTCGCCGTCCTCCCCCGGGCAGCAGCCCGGCCTGCTCCGGCGTGATCCGGGCGCGGCGGCTGGCGAGGAAGTCGCGGATGTCGGCGCGGTTGTCCACGGCCGCGACGCTACGTCGCCCCGCCGCTGGAGGGAGGTCGAGCTTGTACCCCCCACAAAGCCGCCCTCCCACGGCGGAGGACGGAGGCGTTCCGTGGAGCCAGCGCCCCACCGACCCAGGAGGACGACCCGACGTGAGGTCCCACCTCGTTCTCGCCACCACCTCGCTCCTGGCCCTGCTGCTCGCATCCGGCTGCGGCAGCGACGGGGGTCCGGCCCCCGCCGGTGGCGAGGCCACGGGCACCCGCGGCGCAGCCACCCCGACCAGCACCGCAGCAGCCCAGGAGGAGCCCGTGCCCAGCCGGTTGACCGTCGGCGACCAGGAGGCGACCGGCACCCTCGACCCCAACCCGGCCGCCCGTGACCTGGTGTCCCTGCTCCCGCTCACCGTCCCGATGGGCGACCTCTTCGGCCGCGAGAAGCCGGGCCCGCTGCCCCGGGCGCTGACCGGTGAGGTGGAGCCGGTCCTCACGTACCGGGTCGGGCAGATCGCCTACTGGCCGCCCGGTCGCGACTTCTTCGTCGTCTACGACGGGGACGCGTTGCCGGTGCCCGACCCGGGCCTCGTCCCGCTGGGCACCGTCGACTCCGGGCTCGACGTCGTCGCCGCCGCCGGCGCGGACTTCGACATGACCATCACCGTCCTCGACTGACTCGACGCCCTCCACGCGTCACCGCGCCCGCCGCACCGCGGGCGTCCGACCCTGCACCGAAGGAGCACCACGACATGCGCGTCAACGCCTACGCCGCCCCCGCCGCCGGGGAGCCCCTGGCCCCCACCACCATCGAGCGCCGGGACGTCGGCCCGGACGACGTCCTCATCGAGATCGAGTTCGCCGGCATCTGCCACTCCGACATCCACACCGTCAACGGCGACTGGGGCCCGCAGCCCTTCCCCGTCGTCCCGGGCCACGAGATCGTCGGCGTCGTCGCGGAGGTCGGCGCCGACGTCACCCGGCACCGGGTGGGTGACCGCGTCGGCGTCGGCTGCATGGTGAACAGCTGCGGCGAGTGCGCCAACTGCCTGGGCGGCGACGAGCAGTACTGCGTCCAGGGCATGGTCGCCACCTACGCCGGCACCGACCGCGACGGCAGCACGACCCAGGGCGGCTACTCCACCCACGTCGTCGTGGACGCCGGCTACGTCCTCACCGTCCCCGAGGGCATCGAGGCGTCCGCCGCCGCACCGCTGCTCTGCGCCGGCATCACCACGTACTCGCCGCTGCGCCGCTGGGGCGCAGGCCCCGGCAGGCGGGTCGCCGTCGTCGGCCTCGGCGGGCTGGGCCACATGGCCGTCAAGCTCGCGCACGCCATGGGCGCCGAGGTGACCGTGCTGTCGCAGTCGCTGAAGAAGCAGGAGGACGGCCTGCGGCTCGGGGCTGACGCCTACTTCGCGACCAGCGACCCGGACACGTTCGCGGAGCTGGCCGGCCGGTTCGACCTGATCCTCAACACCGTCAGCGCGCCGATCGACGTGAACGCCTACCTGTCGCTGCTCGCCGTCGACGGCGCGCTGGTCAACGTCGGGGCACCCGCCGAGCCGCTGGCCGTGAACGCGATGTCGCTCATCGGGGGCCGCCGCACGTTCGCGGGCTCCATGATCGGGGGGATCGCCGAGACCCAGGAGATGCTCGACTTCTGCGCCGAGCACGGCATCGGTGCCGAGGTCGAGGTCATCACCGCCGACCACGTCAACGAGGCCTACGAGCGCGTGCTGGCCTCCGACGTCCGCTACCGGTTCGTCATCGACGCCGCGACCCTGCGGTGACGTCGGACCAGCTGACCCGGCCGGTCGGGCCGGCGGCACCGACCGCCGACCCGACCGGACGGCTCCCGCTCGTCGTGTACGTGCTGGCCGTCGGCACGTTCCTCATGCTCACCACCGAGTTCGTCGTCGCCGGCCTGCTGCCGGAGATCGCCGGCGACCTCCAGGTGAGCGTGGCCCAGGCCGGGCTGCTCATCACGGTGTTCGCCGTCGGCATGGTGGTCGGCGCGCCGACGATGGCGCTGCTGACCCGGCGGATGCCGCGACGGACGACGCTGGTGCTCGCGCTCGTCGTGTTCGCGGTCGGCCACCTCGTGGTCGCCGTCGGCTCCAGCTTCGCGCTCCTGCTGGCCGCCCGGTTCGTCACGGCCTTCGCCACCGGGGCGTTCTGGGCGGTGGCGTCGGTGGCGGCCACCCGCGCCGCCGGTCCCGGCTCCAGCGCGCGAGCCCTCGGTCTGGTGGGCGCCGGCGGGATGCTCGCCAACGTCCTCGGGGTGCCGCTGGGGGCGTTCGCCGGCCAGCTGTCGACCTGGCGGGGACCGTTCTGGGCCCTCGCCGCTCTGGCGCTGGCCGCCGTGCCGCTCATCGCGCGGCACGTGCAGCGGGACGACGACGAGCAGCAGCCGGTGCCGCTGCGGTCGGAGCTCGGTGCGATGCGGTCCGGCCGGCTGTGGCTGGTGCTCGCCGCGTGCGCGACCACCACCGGCGGCGTGCTGTCGGTCTACTCCTTCATCTCCCCGCTGCTGACCGACCGCGCCGGCCTCGCGCCCTCCTGGGTGCCGCTCGTGCTCGTCGGGTTCGGCGTCGGCTCGCTCGTCGGCACGGTCCACGGCGGCCGGCTCGGCGACGCCCGGCCGCACACCACCACCATCGCGGTCGCCGCGTCGACCACCGTCGTGCTGCTGGCGCTCTGCCTGCTTGCGACCCACCCCCTGCCGACGGTGCTGCTGGTGGTCCTGCTCGGGCTGCTCGGGCTGAGCGCCAACCCGGTGCTGTCGGCGCTCGCGGTCCGCTTCGCCGGCGTGGCCCCCACGCTCGGCGTGGCCATGTCGGTCGCGGCCTACGACCTCGGCACCGCGATCGGTTCCGGGGCCGCCGGCTCCGCGCTCGACTCCGGGCTCGGCGCCACCGGCCCGGCCGTGGTCGGGACGGGCATCGCCTCGCTCACCCTCGTCCCCACGATCACCATCGCGGTGGTCCGTCGCCGACGGCTCGCGGGAGGCCGGCCGTGAGCACCTCCGCCCGTCGACGGCTCCGGCCGCGGTCGCCTCGCACGGCGGCTCGCCTAGCCTGACCTGCATGCGCGCAGGCCGGATCACTGAGGTCGGGGGTCCCGAGGTCATGGACGTCGTCGACCTCCCCGATCCGACCCCGGGGGACGGTGAGCAGCTGTTCGAGGTGTCGGCCGCGGGCATCGACTTCGCCGACACCCACCACCGGGAGTCGTGAGACGTACATCAGGTCCCGCTGGCCTGGCCGCCCAGAGACGATCACCGCGTGGGCCGGTGACGCCGGGCCGACCCGGCGGGGTCGAGTCGGACGCACGGAGGACTGTCGGGCACGCGCCGGGGCGGTCGTGGGGTCGGATGCCTCACAGGAATTGCACGAGCCCGGCCGACCAGTAGATGCAGAAGACGAGCGGGAGCGCCAGCGTCAGTCCCGTGGGTCGCGACAGGTTCACCAGCGCCTTCTTCGGCCGGCCACGCGCGCGCGTGTCGCCAAATCGATTCAGTGCTGCAGGAGCGACGCAGGTCATCCCCTCGATTCGGCGACCGATGGCGACGAGCTCATCGCGCCACTCGAGGATCCAGTAGTAGGAACTGCCCCACAGGCCAAGCCAGCACACCGAGAGGGCCAGACCGAGCCCAGCCACGGCGGACCCACTGTCGACCATTGCCTTCGATCGGTCCAGGGCCGCGAAGCCCGCGACGACGAGGATGAACAAGTTCATCCTCGTGACAAACAGGTCGAGATCCTTCTCATAGTGTCGCTGCGCGGAGTCGTACGAACGCCAGAGACTCTCGATCCGCTGCTGCGAGGACACCGCGGTCGTTTCCGCGGGGCGAGATCCCTCGGTCGCGTCGTGTACAGCGTCGAGACTCCGCGGGGAGTGCGACCGCGCTCTCCAGTCCTCAGCAGCCTGCACGGAGAGCTGAACGACATGGCTGGACGGGCGCCCGCTGTCGACCGGTTCAAACAGCTCGTGGTCGGGTCGATAGTCGGTCAGTAACCCATAGACACGCTTGCCCGCCTTCAAGGCGATGTTGGTCTCAATTCGAGTGCCCTCGTTGTCGCCCACCGAGATCAGCGCCTCACTGGCCCCCACGACCGCGAAGTTCCGCGCCTCGCCCAACCCAGTGGGGATGATTCTTGTGAGGAATGCGTTTCCTTCCCGGCGCTCCAGGGACGGCAGAAATCCATAGGCGCGCCCGCCCATACAGCGCGCTCCTCTGGCTGCGGCGAGCATGACGCCACCCTTGCCGCCGTTGACCACCGTTGCGCCGACTCTTGCAAGTTCCTCACCGATCCGCTGGGCGACGTCGAAGACCGCGGAGTCAACCGCAGAGTCCCCAGGTCCGATGACACCGACCCAAGGTTCCTCCGCATACTGCCTCGTTCGCTGACGACGTCCTCTCTCAAGGAAGCCGAGCATGGTGGACACCTCTTTCCAGTCGCATGTCAGGCGATGTGGCGTGGGCTCCCGCTGCGGACCTGCCGCCGAGAGTGGGCGGCGGTCGCCGGTCCGACACCGAGGTCCGGGGGTAACGACCAACCCGAGGGCCAGCCGGTATGGGGACCACGAGCGATGATCCGTGACGGCTCCGCCTGCTCGACGGTTGCCTTGCCGTGGGCGCCGCTACGGCTCAGTCCATCTCACCGTGCGACTCCACGACCCATGCGGTGCAGCCTCACCGTCACTGCGGAGATCCGCGGACGGGAACGTCTCCTCAGCTTCCAGGCAGGAGACTCCGCCGCCGAGACGGGGTTCTCCCCGCCGCACCTAGGCTCACGTACATGCGCGCTGTGCAGATCACCCGCTTCGGCGGCCCCGAGGTCATGGACCTCGTCGACCTGCCCGACCCGGTCCCCGCCGACGGGCAGCAGCTGTTCGACGTCTCCACGGCCGGCGTGAACTTCGCAGACACCCACCAGACCGAGGACAGCTACCTGGCCCCGCAGCAGCTGCCGCTGGTGCCCGGTGCGGAGTTCGTCGGGACGCTGGCCGGGGGCGGCCCGCGGGTGGTCGGCCTGCTCGACGGCGGCGGCTACGCGCAGCGCGTCGCAGCGCACCCGCGGCTGACCTGGCAGGTGCCCGAGGGGGTGAGCGACGAGCAGGCGCTGGCCGTCGTCCTGCAGGGGGCCACCGCTTACCACCTGCTGCGCACCAGCGCACACCTGGCCGCCGGGGAGACCGTCGTCGTCATCGCCGGCGCCGGCGGGGTCGGTTCGCTGGCCGTGCAGCTGGCCCGCCGCTGGGGCGCGGGGCGGGTGATCGCCACCGCGTCCAGCCCGGAGAAGCGCGAGCTGGCCCAGCAGCTCGGCGCGGACGCCGCGGTGGACCCCGCGCTGGCCGACGGCGACCCGAGGACCTTCACCGCCGCGCTGCGCGAGGCCAACGGCGGCCGGCCGGTCGACGTCGTCCTGGAGATGACCGGCGGCGACGTCTTCACCGGTTCCGTGGCCGCGCTGGCCCCGTTCGGCCGGGTGGTCACCTACGGGATGGCCGCCCGCCAGGAGACCGCCCTCGTCGCCCCGGGGATGCTGCTGCAGAAGAGCCGCGCGGTCGTGGGCTTCTGGCTGGCGCACTGCATGGCCCGCCCGGCGATGCTGGACGACGCCATGGCCGAGCTGCTGCCGCTGGTCGCCGACGGCGCGCTGCGGCCGGTGGTCGGCGGGCGCTACCCGCTGACCGCCGTCCGCGAGGCGCACCAGGACCTGCTGGCCCGCCGCACCACCGGCAAGCTCGTCCTCGACCCCGCCCGCTGAGGCACCGTTCCGCTCCGGGCCGCCCCGCGGCGCTCGGCGCGGTACGCACGAGGTGTCCCGGGGGACCCGTGCCCTGCCCAGCACGGTGGGCAGAGCACGAGCATCCCGGCAGGTGCGCCTGCCACCAGAGGTGGCACCGTCACAGCAGGCGGTTGGTCCAGAGCAGGCTGAGGACGACGCCGAGCAGCGCCAGCAGCACCCCGCCGCGGACGAACCAGTAGCTGACGTCGCGCGGCTCGGTGGTGTAGCCGATCTGGCTGCCGAGGTCCTGGTAGACCTCCTCGAGCTCGGCGGCGCTGACCGCCTGGCTGTAGCTGCCGCCGGTCTGCTCGGCGATGTTCTCCAGCGTCGCGCGGTCCACCGGCACCGGCACCCGCTCGCCGTCGAGGTCGAGCGTGCCGTAGTCGGTGCCGAAGGCGATGGTGGAGACCGGGATGCCGGCGTCCAGGGCGGCGTCCACCGCCTGGGTGTCGGGGCGGCCCACGGTGTTGTACCCGTCGGAGAGCAGCACGATCCGCGCCGGCGGCACCTCCTCGCCCTCGGCGTCCAGCGAGGTCTGGAAGTTCTCGATCGCGGTCAGCGAGGTGAACACCGCCTCGCCGATCGCCGTCGACTCGGCCAGCTCGAGGTTGTCGATCGCGGCGCGCACCTGGGCGCGGTCGGTCGTCGGGGTGACCACCGTGGTCGCCGTCCCGGCGAAGGACACCAGGCCGAGGTTGATCCGCTCGGGCAGCACGTCGACGAACTCCTTGGCCGCCACCTGCATCGCCTCGAACCGGCTGGGCTCGATGTCGGTGGCCTGCATCGACAGCGACACGTCGACGGTCATGATCACCGTCGCCTGCTCCCGCGGTACCCGCACCTCGGTGCTGGGCACGGCCAGCGAGACGACCAGCGCGGCCAGCGCCAGCGCGACCAGCCCGAACGCCAGGTGCCGCCGCCAGCCCGGGCGGCGGGGCACCAGCGTGCCGAGCAGCGCGACGTTGGTGAACCGCGCCGCGTAGGCCGTGCGGCGCCACTGCAGCACCACGTACAACGCCACCAGCGCGACGACGGCGAGCAGGCCGAGCAGCCACCACGGGGCCTGGAAGGTCATCGGGACGCCCCCCCGGAACCGGCCCGCCGACGGTCGGCGACGAAGCGGACCACGTCCATGAGCCAGTCGCGGTCGGTGCGCAGCTGCAGGTGCCCGGCACCGGCGCGGCGCAGCGCGGCCGCGATCGCCCGCCGCTGGGCCGCGGCGCCCTCGGCGAACCGGGCGCGGAACGCGGCGTCCCCGGTCGGCACCTCCAGCGTCTGCCCCGACTCCGGGTCGACGACGGTGAGCAGGCCGACGTCGGGCAGCTCCAGCTCCCGCGGGTCGACCACCTCGATGGCCAGCAGCTCGTGCCGGGCCCGCAGGCCGCGCAGGGGGCGCTCCCAGTCCGGGCCGCCCCCGGCGTCGGAGCCCAGGAAGTCCGACACGACGACGACCAGCCCGCGGCGGCGCGGCGGCCGGCGCAGCGACTCCAGCGCGGCGGCCAGGTCGCCCCGGCGCCCGCCGGCCGCCCGCGGCGTGGCCACGACCCCGCGCAGCAGCCGGTCGGCGGCCAGCCGACCGGCCGTCGCCGGGTACCGGTCCACCCGCTCCCCGGTGGTGACCACGGCGCCCAGCCGGTTGCCGCCGCGGATGGTGAGGTGGCTGACCGCCGCCAGCCCCGCGACGGCCAGGTCGCGCTTGGTGCAGTTCGCGGTGCCGAAGTCCAGGCTGGCCGACAGGTCGACCACCGCCCAGGTCTCCAGCTCGCGGTCGGCGATCGTCTCGCGCACGTGCGGCACCTGGGTGCGGGCGGTCACCGGCCAGTCCATCCGCCGGACGTCGTCCCCCGGGTGGTAGGTGCGCGAGTCGCCGGCCTCGCTGCCCGACCCGGGCACCAGCCCCAGGTGGTCGCCCTGCAGCAGGCCGTCCAGGCGGCGCCGCACGGTGAGCTCGAGGCGTTGCAGCAGCACGTCGGAGGGGCCCTCGCCGACGTGCGGCGGCGCCCCGGCGGCGTCCGGGACGGGCGCGGCCGGGTCCGGGACGGTCGCCCGGCGGGAGCGGCGACGCAGGATCACGCCGGCGCGGGCCCGCGGTCGCCGTCCGCGGCCCCGTCGGGGCGCCCCTGCGGCGGCGGGCCGGACGGCCCGGCGAACGGCCCACCGGGCTGGCCGGGGGCGGGCCGGCCGGGGCCGAACTGGCCGTACTGCTGCCCACCCGGGGCGCCGTACGGCGGGCCGAACTGCGGCGACCCGGGAGGGGGCCCGCCGAAGGGCCCGCCGAAGGGCCCGCCGAACGGCGCGGGGGGCGGGACCGACGGCCCGCCGGGTCCGGCCGGGCCGAAGCCGTCCGAGCGCTGGCGGGGCGCCACCTGGGGCAGGGGCACGGTCTGCAGGATCCGCCGGACCACGTGGTCGGCGGGCACGCCGTCGGCCAGCGCGTCGTAGGAGAGCACCAGCCGGTGGCGCAGCACGTCGGCGGTGACGTCGAGGACGTCCTGCGGCAGCACGTAGTCGCGGCCCCGCACCAGCGCCAGCGCCCGCCCGGCGGCGATCAGCCCGAGGGAGGCCCGCGGGCTGGCGCCGTAGGAGACCCAGGAGGCGACGTCCTCCATGCCGTGCTCGCGCGGGACGCGGGTGGCGATGACCAGCCGGACGACGTAGTCCACCAGCGCGTGGTGCACGAACACCTGCGAGGCGGTGCGCTGCATGCGCACCAGGTCGTCGGGGCCCAGCACGGTCTCCGCGACCGGCGGGTTGGCGCCCATCCGGTAGATGATCTCGCGCTCCTCCTCCGGGCTCGGGTAGTCGACGAGCACCTTCATGAGGAACCGGTCGCGCTGGGCCTCCGGCAGCGGGTAGACGCCCTCGGACTCGATCGGGTTCTGGGTGGCCAGCACGAGGAAGGGGTCCGGCAGCGGGTGGGTCACCCCGCCGATGGACACCTGCCGCTCGGCCATCACCTCCAGCAGGGCGGACTGCACCTTGGCCGGGGCGCGGTTGATCTCGTCGGTGAGCACGAAGTTGGCGAAGACGGGGCCGAGCTCGGTGTCGAAGGCGTCCTGCCCGGCCTTGTAGATGCGGGTGCCGATGATGTCGGCCGGCACCAGGTCGGGGGTGAACTGCAGGCGGGCGAAGCGCCCGCCGACGACGGTGGCCAGCGTCTCGACGGCGAGGGTCTTCGCGACGCCGGGGACGCCCTCGAGCAGCACGTGCCCGCGGGCCAGCAGGGAGACCAGCATCCGCTCGACCAGCCGGTCCTGGCCGACGATGACCCGCTTGATCTCGAAGAGCACGCGCTCCAGCCGGGCGGCGTCGACCGACGGCGGGACCGGCTGGCCGGCGGACTGCTCGAGCGAGGTGCTGGCGGCGCTGCTCACGGAACTCCCTGGTCGTGCCGGTCCGCGGCCTCGGGTCCCGGGGGCTGGCTCCGGGGGTCCTGAGAGGCCGGCGACGGACGGCGGTGCCCGTCCCGGCCAGTGTCCTACACGGAGCCGGACGGCAGCCGGCGCGCACGCAAGCGGACCGACCGATCACGGGGGGTTGCAGACGCGGGGTGTCGCACGGTCGGGGGCGCACATCTGCCCGTGACCTGCGCCGACTGCTAACCTCGCACCTGCGTCGGGCAGCTCCCCCCGTGGCTGCCCGACGCCCCGACCTCCGACTCCCCGGCTACCCGGTGGGTCGCACGGCGCCGTAGTAGTGCCGGCCGAACCACATCGCCGAGGTGCGCACGACGTCGCCGCTCTGCGGGGCGTGCACGACCTGGCCGCCGCCGACGTAGAGCGCCACGTGGTAGATCGACGTGTGGTCCGCGGTCTGGCCCCAGAACACCAGGTCGCCCGGCCGCAGGTCGGCGGCGGCCACGGTCTGGTGCCGGAAGCGCCAGAACTGCTCGCGGCTGGTGCCGCCGATCCGGATGCCGGCCCGCGCGTAGGCGTACTCGGTCAGCCCCGAGCAGTCGAAGCCGTGGACGTCGGTGTCCGGCGGGATGCCGAACGAGGGCCCGGTGCTGCCGCCGCCGCCCCAGCTGTAGGGCAGCCCGCGCTGGCTCTCCGCCGCCGCGACCGCGGTCGCCACCGCCGAGGCCAGGGGCGCGCCGGCCGTGGTCCCGGTGCCGGTCGGCGGGCGGCTGCCGGTGGACCCGCCGGACGACGGCGGCCGGGTGGCCGCCGGGCCGCCCGGCGGGGCCGCGGGGGCCGGCGACCGGCTGCCGGCCTGCGACGAGCCGGGCGCCGGTGCGGCGGTCCGCGCCGCCGCGGTGGCCGCGGCACGGGCGGCGGCCGCGGCCTGCGCGCCCTCGGCACCGAGGAGCAGCGCCTCCGCCTCGGCCAGCTCGACCTCCAGCACCTGGCGCCGGTCGGCCAGCTCGGCGGCCTGGGCGCGCGCGGAGACCTCCAGGGACTGCGCCCGGGCCAGCGACCCGGCGGCCGCGGCCTCGGCCTCGTCGGCGGCCTGCACGGCGACCCGCGCGGCGTCGGAGGCCGCGGCGGCCTGCCGCTCCAGGACGGTCAGCTCCGTGAGGACGTCCACCCGGTGGCTGCCCGCGGCGTGCAGCAGCGCTGCCCGCTCCACCAGCTGGGCCGGGCCCTCCGCGCTGACCAGCGCGGCCGCACCCGGGGCGGTGCTGCCCTGCATGTAGCTCGACCGCGCGAAGGCGACCACCTGCGCCCGGCCGCGGGCCAGCTCGGCGGCGGCCCGCTCGGCGGCCGAGGCCGCGGCGTCGGCCGCCGCCCGGGCCCCCTGCTGGGCGGCCCGGCGCACCTCGTACTCCTGCAGCGCGATCTGCGCGCCGCGCCGGGCGGCGTCCACCCGGCCCTGGGCCTGGGCCAGCTGCGCGCCGATCTCGGCCACGCGGGCGGCCGCGGCGTCCCGCCCGGCCTGGGCCTCGGCGACCGGGGTGTCTCCCGGGGCGGCCAGCGCCGGCCCCGGGACGAGGACCGCGACGACGAGCGCGGTCACCGCCGTCCCGGCCCCGCGCACCAGCCAGCCGCGGCTGCCGCCCCGGCCGTCCCGCCCGTCCGTCCGTCCCACGTGCCGCACCCCTCGTCGACCCGGCGCCCGGAGGCACACTGCGGTGCCGGATCGACGGGCGGGAGGCGGGGCTTGAGCGGGGGCTCACCCGTTCAGGGGACGTCGGGGAGTCGACGGCGCCGTCCGCCCGCGACGGTGGGACGGGTCGCCGCCCTAGATCTCCCGGTCGGCGTCGGCCCAGAAGGACTCGCGCAGCTTGAACTTCTGGATCTTCCCGGTGGCGGTGCGGGCCAGCTCGTCGCGGAACTCGACCCGCTTGGGGATCTTGTAGCCGGCGATCCGGCCCCGGCAGTGGGCGACGATCTCCTCCGCGGTGACCTGCCGGCCCTCGGCGACCACCACCAGCGCGGTGACCATCTCGCCCCACCTGTCGTCGGGGACGCCGATGACCGCGACCTCCGCGACCGCCGGGTGGCTGAAGACGACGTCCTCCACCTCGATCGAGGAGACGTTCTCCCCGCCGGTGATGATCACGTCCTTCTTGCGGTCGGAGATGGTCAGGTACCCGCCGTCGTCGATCGTGCCGCCGTCGCCGGTGTGGAACCAGCCGCCCTCCAGCGCCTCGGCCGAGGCGTCGGGGTTCTGCCAGTAGCCGGCCAGCACGGTGTTGCCGCGCGCCAGCACCTCGCCGCTGTCGCTGGTGCGCAGCCGGGTCCCCAGCGCCGCCACCCCGGCCCGGGACAGCCGCCGGGCGCGCTCCTGCGGGTCCAGCTCGTCGTACTCGGCGCGCGGCCGGTTGACGGTGAGCAGCGGGGCGGTCTCGGTGAGCCCGTAGATCTGGTTGAACTCCCAGCCCAGCTCCTCCTCGACCCGCGCGATCGTCTTCGACGGCGGCGGGGCGCCGGCCACGATGATCCGCACCCGGTCGCGGCCGGGGACCTCGCCGTCCCACTCGGCCGCGGCGTCCAGGACGGCGTTCCACACCGCCGGCGCCCCGGCCATCACGGTGACCCCGTGCTGCTCCACCCGGCGCAGGATCTCCGCGCCGTCGACCTTGCGCAGCACCACCTGGCGGGCACCCAGGCCGGCCGTCGCGTACGGCAGCCCCCAGCCGTTGCAGTGGAACATCGGCAGCGTGTGCAGGTAGACGTCGCGGTCGCCGATCTGCATGTGCATGCCGAAGACGACCGCGTTGACCCACTCGTTGCGGTGCGTCATCTGCACGCCCTTGGGCCGGGCCGTCGTCCCGCTGGTGTAGTTGATCGTGGCGGTGGCGTCCTCGTCGGGCTCGGACCACGGCACCGGCTCGGTGTCGAAGCGCAGCAGCTGCTCGTACTCCTCGCCGGTGGTGAACCGGTGCTCGGCCTCCACCCGCTTGAGCGCGGGCTCCAGCTCCGGGTCGACGAGCACCATCCGGGCGCCGCTGTGCCCGACGATGTACTCGACCTCCTCGGTGGACAGCCGGAAGTTCACCGGGACGACCACCCGCCCGGACGACGGCAGCGCCAGCAGGCACTCCAGCAGCCGGCCGGCGTTGTGGCTGACGACGGCGATCCGCTCGCCCTCCCCCACGCCGAGCTCGTCCAGCCCGGCCTGCAGCGCGCGGCCGCGGCGGGCGACCTCCCGGTAGGTCAGCTCGCCCAGCGAGGGGGCCGGCTGGTTCGGCTCGTCGACGACGCCGATGCGGTCGCCGTAGACCAGCTCGGCGCGGTCGAGGAAGTCACGGGTGGTCAGGGGGACGCGCATCGCGGAGCTCCCGGGTCCTCGGGCCGACCTCCGAGGTCAGCCGCTCGACGTGGTGCCCGTCACGGTAGCGGCCGCCCCGCCGTCCGGCGTCCCCCGGATCAGCCGAGCAGCGCCCACAGCGCGGCGGCGGTCCCCGCCGTGGCCGCGACCGCCCGCACGGTGTCCACCCGCAGCAGCCGCCGGTGCGCGGCGCCGTCCCACCCCTCGCCCAGCCGGCGGTGCAGCGGGACGGCGCCGAGCGCGGTGGCCGCCAGCACGACGGCCAGGCACGCCGCCCCCGCGAGCACGGGGAGCAGCGGCGTCCCGCCGGGCCGGTCGGCGAGCAGCCACAGCGTGCTGAGGCCCTGGCCGGCGAACAGCGGACCCACCACCCGGGAGACCCGCTGCTGGTGGCGGCGCTCGTAGGCGGGGAAGACCTCCGGCGGGACCTGCCCGAACTGCGGGTAGACCAGCGCGCGGACGGTCCACTGGAACCCGGCGTAGGCCGCGGTCAGCGCCAGGTGCACGGCCAGCAGCGTCACCGCTTGCCGCGCCACGTGAGGCTCTGCGCGTCCAGCTCGCGCAGCAGCGGGTCGCCCTCGGCGGCGATGCGCTCGGCGAGCGCCACCGCCGCGGCCAGCCGGTCGTCGTCCAGCTGCGCGAAGGCCGGCGACCGGCGGCGGTCGAGCACGTCGTACCAGCGGCCGCCGACGGCGTGGTCGAGCACGATCCGGCCGAAGCAGTGGTCGGCGGTGACCACCCAGCGGCCGGCGCGGGCCCGGCGCGGCAGCTCGTCGAGCACCAGCTGCCGGTAGCGCGCCAGCAGGGCCTCCCGGCTCACCGGGCCAGCAGCCGGGGCAGCGACGTCCCGATCGGCTCGCGGACGACGAGGTCGGCCAGCGGGTCGTAGGGCGTCGGCTCGGCGTTGACCACGACGACCCGCGCGCCGGACCGCGCGGCCAGGTCGACGAGCCCGGCCGCCGGGTGCACGGTCAGCGAGGTGCCGACGGCGAGCAGGACGTCGCAGTCGGTGGCCGCCTCCGCGGCGGCCTCGACCACCGCCGGGTCCAGAGCCTGCCCGAAGCTCACGGTCGCGGACTTGAGGACGCCGCCGCAGACCCGGCAGGCGGGGTCGGGCTCACCGGCGTCCACCCGGGCCAGCGCCTCGGCCATCGTCGTCCGGTCGCGGCAGGCCAGGCACTCGACCTCGTGCACCGTGCCGTGCAGCTCGACCACCAGCTCCGCCGACGACCCGCCCGCCTGGTGCAGGCCGTCGACGTTCTGGGTGAGCAGCGCCCGCAGCCGGCCCTGCCGCTCCAGGTCGACCAGCGCCCGGTGCCCGGCGTTGGGCCGCGCGCCGGGTGCGGTGTCCCGGCGCATCAGCCAGGCGCGGCGGCGGACGTCGGGGTCGGCGACGTAGGAGGACAGCGTGACCAGTTCCTCCGCATCCGGGTCCCGGGTCCACAGCCCCTGCGGCCCGCGGTAGTCGGGGATGCCGCTGTCGGTCGAGATCCCCGCACCGGTGAGGACGGTCACCCGCCCGGCGTCGGTCAGCCAGCTCGGCACCTGCACGGCCTCCACGGTAGGAGACCGCCGCGGCGCGGGCCCTCGCACTGTCGCGGCCGTGCGAGGGCCCGCGCCGCGGCGGTCCCGGTCCCGGCTGTCAGCCGAGCCAGTCGACCCGGCCGCCGTGCGGGGCGGTGTGCGCCAGCGGCCGGCCGTCGAGGGAGAGCACGAGGTACGGTCCCCAGCCGCCGGGGAACGGCTGCCCCGTGCCGGGCACCATGCCGGCTCCCTCCTGCGCGACCCAGCGCACCGGCAGGCTGCGCACCCGCTCGACGAACGCCGCGCGGCGGGCCGCGCCGACGTAGGGCAGCACCGCGGTGTGCAGGACGACCGGCGTCGCGCCCGCGGGGACGAGGGCGAGGGCATCGGGCAGCCGGTCGAGCAGGTCACCGGCGAGCAGGACGGGCGGGTCCTGCGCGGCGACCGCCGCGGCGGCGTCGAGCCGTGCCAGCCGCTCGTCCTCCACCGGGCCGGGCCAGACGAGGGCGCGCAGCCAGGCCCGGTCGTCGGGATCGGTGACGTCGAGCGGGTCGAGGTCGACGCCGATCCGCGCGACGACCTCGGGCAGCTGCGCCGGCACCGGCACCGGGCCGCTGGTCGTGCACCGCAGCCGCACCGGGCCCGGTGGTCCCAGCGGGCGGCCGTCGTACTCGTAGCCGTACCGGTCCGGGTACAGGCACAGCCCGGCCGCGGCCCCGACCTCCACGAGGGCGAGCGGGCCGCCGATCATCGCCAGGGCGGGCAGGAGCGCCGCGCAGCGCGCGGGCTCGTTGGTCTGCGTCCGGCGGGCGAGGATCGTGTCCCGGAGACGCCCGGCGTCGGAGACCACCCGTTCGCGCAGCTCGGCACCGTCCGCCGGGACGCCGCCGAGGAACCGCAGGGCGGCGAGGAACAGCGTCGGGTGCCGTTTCCCTGCCGGCAGGGCGGTCAGGAAGTCCAGCAGCTCCCGGTCGCCCGCCACGGCGGCCGCCAGCGCCGAGTAGACCGGCGCCTCAGCGGCGGACTCCTCGCTGAACGCCCGGTACCCCTCGGCCAGTCGCTCCGGCCCGGCGTCGGCACCCACCCCGCCATGGTGCCCGGGGCGCGCGGGAGGTCGCACCGGACCGGTCAGGCGCGCCCGCGGTCCCGGGCGCGGGGCCGCCCGGGCTCACCCTCACGGGTCCGGGCTCACCACCGGCGGTGAGGCCGGATGTGCGACGACCAGCTCACCTGATCATCGGCGGGCCGGCCCGCCGGAGCAGGCAAGGGTCGCCTCACCTCCGCGCGCTGGCGCGTCCCTGGGATGATGCGGGGTGGCAAGCAGCGCGATGGACCAGTCGAGGGGTAGGCGCAGAGACGTGGCAGCCAGCAAGGACAGCTTCGGTGCGAGGGCGACGCTGAGCGTCGACGGCACCGACTACGACATCTACCGGCTCGACGTGGTGGAGGGCGCGGACAAGCTGCCCTTCAGCCTGAAGGTCCTCCTGGAGAACCTGCTGCGCACCGAGGACGGCGCGAACGTCACCGCCGACCACGTCCGCGCGCTGGCGACCTGGGACCCGGCCGCCGAGCCCGACCAGGAGATCCAGTTCACCCCGGCCCGCGTGGTCATGCAGGACTTCACCGGCGTCCCCTGCATCGTCGACCTGGCCACCATGCGGGAGGCGATGGCCGAGATCGGCGGGGACCCGCAGAAGATCAACCCGCTGGCGCCGGCCGAGCTGGTCATCGACCACTCCGTGATCGCCGACGTCTTCGGCACGCCGGAGTCCTTCGAGCGCAACGTCGAGATCGAGTACGAGCGCAACGGCGAGCGCTACCAGTTCCTGCGCTGGGGGCAGGGTGCGTTCAGCGACTTCAAGGTCGTCCCCCCGGGCACCGGCATCGTGCACCAGGTCAACATCGAGCACCTCGCCCGCGTGGTCTTCCCCCGGCAGGAGGGCGACCGGGTCGTCGCCTACCCGGACACCTGCGTCGGCACCGACTCGCACACCACGATGGTCAACGGCCTGGGCGTGCTGGGCTGGGGCGTCGGCGGCATCGAGGCCGAGGCCGCGATGCTCGGCCAGCCGGTGTCGATGCTCATCCCGCGCGTGGTCGGCTTCAAGCTCACCGGCCAGCTGCCCGACGGCGCCACCGCCACCGACCTCGTCCTCACCATCACCGAGATGCTGCGGCGGC
This sequence comes from Geodermatophilus pulveris, assembly GCF_900188375.1. Classification (GTDB taxonomy): domain Bacteria; phylum Actinomycetota; class Actinomycetes; order Mycobacteriales; family Geodermatophilaceae; genus Geodermatophilus; species Geodermatophilus pulveris. The sequence goes on from NZ_FZOO01000002.1 coordinate 578,111, forward strand.
ACGGCGTGGTCGGGAAGTTCGTCGAGTTCTACGGCGCCGGCGTCTCCGCCGTCCCGCTGGCCAACCGGGCGACGATCGGCAACATGAGCCCGGAGTTCGGCTCCACCGCGGCGATGTTCCCCATCGACGAGGAGACGATCACCTACCTGCAGCTCACCGGCCGCCCGGCCGAGCAGGTCGCGCTGGTCGAGGCCTACGCCAAGGAGCAGGGTCTCTGGCACGACCCGTCCCGCGAGCCGGCCTTCTCCGAGTACCTGGAGCTGGACCTCGCCACCGTCGTCCCGTCCATCGCCGGCCCGAAGCGGCCGCAGGACCGGGTCGCCATCACCGACGCGAAGGCCGCCTTCCGCGCCGCGCTGGGCGACTACGCGGCCGACGACGAGACCGGTGGCGAGGAGCGCAAGCCCGGCGTCCCCGCCAACGAGCAGCCCTACGGCGTGGAGTCCGCGGTCGACGAGGCGTCGGCCGAGTCCTTCCCGGCCTCCGACCCGGCCACGCCCGCCCCCGGGGCCGGCCACGGCAACGGCACCGCCGGCGCCCCGAACACCGTCGTCCCCGACCGGGTGCCCGACCGGCCCTCGAAGCCCACCCGGGTGGTGATGGAGGACGGCACGGAGACCTTCGTCGACCACGGGCACGTGGTGATCGCGGCGATCACCTCGTGCACCAACACCTCCAATCCGCAGGTGATGATCGGCGCGGCGCTGCTGGCCAAGAACGCCGTCGAGCGCGGGCTGAGCAGCAAGCCGTGGGTGAAGACGACGCTGGCCCCCGGGTCGAAGGTCGTCATGGACTACTACGAGAAGGCCGAGCTCACCCCGTACCTGGAGAAGCTGGGCTTCTACCTGGTCGGCTACGGCTGCACGACCTGCATCGGCAACTCCGGCCCGCTGCCGCAGCCGGTGTCCGACGCGGTCAACGAGGCCGACCTCGCCGTCGTCTCGGTGCTGTCGGGCAACCGCAACTTCGAGGGCCGGATCAACCCCGACGTCAAGATGAACTACCTGGCCTCCCCGCCGCTGGTCATCGCCTACGCGCTGGCCGGGTCCATGGACGTCGACCTGAACAACGACCCCCTGGGTCAGGACGAGGACGGCAACGACGTCTTCCTGCACGACATCTGGCCGTCCCCGCAGGAGGTGCAGCGGGTCATCGACCACGCGGTGTCCGCGGAGATGTTCAGCAAGGACTACGCCGACGTGTTCGCCGGCACCCAGCAGTGGCAGGACCTGCCGACGCCGACCGGGGACACCTTCGCCTGGGACCCCGAGAGCACCTACGTCCGCCGTCCCCCGTACTTCGAGGGGATGCCGGCCGAGCCGGCCCCGGTGCAGGACATCAGCGGGGCCCGCACCCTCGCCGTCCTCGGCGACTCGGTCACCACCGACCACATCTCCCCCGCCGGGTCGATCAAGGCCGACAGCCCGGCGGGTGCGTACCTGCGCGAGCACGGCGTGGAGCGGCGGGACTTCAACTCCTACGGCTCCCGTCGCGGGAACCACGAGGTGATGATCCGCGGCACCTTCGCCAACATCCGGCTGCGCAACCAGCTGGTCCCGGGCACCGAGGGCGGGGTCACGAGGAACCACCTCACCGGCGAGACGACGACGATCTACGACGCGTCGGTCGCCTACGCCGAGGCGGGCGTCCCGCTGGTCGTGCTGGCCGGCAAGGAGTACGGCTCGGGCTCCTCGCGGGACTGGGCGGCCAAGGGGACGGCGCTGCTCGGCGTCAAGGCGGTCATCGCCGAGAGCTACGAGCGGATCCACCGCTCCAACCTCATCGGCATGGGCGTGCTGCCGCTGCAGTTCCCGGCCGGCCAGGACCGCGAGTCCCTCGGCCTGACCGGCGAGGAGGAGTTCACCATCACCGGGATCACCGAGCTCAACGACGGGCGCACCCCGCGCACGGTGAAGGTGCAGGCCGAGGCATCGGACGGTCGGACGACCGAGTTCGACGCCACCGTCCGGATCGACACCCCCGGCGAGGCGAGCTACTACCGCAACGGCGGCATCATGCAGTACGTGCTGCGCTCGCTGCGCGGCTGACGCAGACCGCATGGACCTGGGCCTGGGCGGTCGCGGCTACCTGCTCACCGGCGCGAGCCGGGGGCTGGGCCACGCGGCCGCCCGGGCCCTCGTCGACGACGGGGCGCGGGTGCTGGTCAGCTCGCGCACGCCGGCGCACGTGGACGCCGCCGTCGCCTCGCTGGGCGGGGCGCCGGCGGCGCACGGCGTGGCCGCCGACCTCACCGACCCCGACGCCGCCGGGCGGCTGGTCGCGGCCGCCCGGGACCGGCTCGGCCGGGTGGACGGCCTGCTGGTCAGCGTGCCCGGCCCGGCGACCGGCAGCGTGCTGGGCACCGCCGAGCAGGACTGGCGCGACGGCGTGGAGGACGTGCTGCTCGGCCCGCTGCGGCTGGTGTGCGCGCTCGCCCCGCACCTGGGTGAGGGCGCGGCGATCGGTTTCGTGCTGTCCACGTCCGCGCGCTCCCCGTTGCCGGGCCTCGCCGTCTCCAACGGTCTGCGCCCCGGCCTGGCGATGACCGCCAAGCAGCTGGCCGACGAGCTGGCGCCGCGCGGCGTCCGGGTCGTCGGGCTGCTGCCGGGCACCTTCGCCACCGAGGCGGTCGTCCAGGGCGAGGCCGACTCCGGCGACCCGGCGCGGGCCCGCGCCACCGCCGCGGCCGGCATCCCGCTGGCCCGGGTCGGGGACCCGCAGGAGTTCGGCCGGGTCGCCGCCTTCCTGCTCTCCCCCGCCGCCTCGTACGTCACCGGCACCACCGTGGCCGTCGACGGCGGGAAGCTGAGGACGCCATGAACGAGGCCTCCCCCGTGCTGGTCGCCTGCGCGCACGGCACCCGCAACCCCACCGGCCGCCGGCTGGTCGCCGAGCTGGCGCTGGGCGCGCGCCGGCTGCGCCCGGGCCTGACCACGACCGCGGCCTTCGTCGACGTCCAGCCGCCCACGGTCGCCGACGTCGTCGCCGGCCTGGCCGGACACGGGCGCCCGGCGGTCGTCGTCCCGCTGCTGCTGTCCGGTGGCTACCACGTGCACGTGGACATCGCCCGGGCCGTGCGCGAGCACGACGCGGCCCGCGCCGCCCGCCCGCTGGGCCCGGACCCGCGGCTGGTCGCCGTGCTGCACGACCGGCTGGTCGCCTCCGGTGCCGACCCCGGCGACCCGGCCACCGCCGTCGTGCTCGCCGCCGCGGGCTCCAGCGACCCCCGGTCGGTCGCCGACGTCGACGCCACCGCGGCCGCCCTGCAGGAGCGCTGGACCGGGCCGGTGCGTACCGGCTACGGCTCCGCCGCGCAGCCGCCGGTGCCCGACGCCGTCGCCGCGGCGCGGGCCGCCGGCGCCCGCCGCGTGGTGCTGGCCGCCTACCTGCTGGCGCCCGGCCACTTCCACGACAAGCTGGCCGGCGCCGGCGCCGACGCGGTCACCGCCCCGCTGCTGCCCGACGAGCGCATCGCCGCCGTCCTGCTCGACCGCTACGACGCCGCGGTCTCCGCCTGGCCCGCCTGACACCGCACAGCCTCTCTGGGACCATGGGAGGCGGGCCGCCTCCCGGCGCCCCCGGACGAGCGGTGCCGTACCCGGACAGCGACAAGACGGCGCCTGTGGAGGCTGTCGTGTCCTGGGTCGTCCTCGTCCTGTCCGGTGTGCTCGAGGCCGTGTGGGCCACCGCCCTCGGCCGCTCCGAGGGGTTCACCCGCCTCGCCCCGACGGTGGTCTTCGGCATCACCCTGGTGCTCAGCATGGCGGGGCTCGCCTACGCCATGCGCGAGCTGCCGGTCGGCACCTCCTACGCGGTCTGGGTCGGCATCGGTGCCGTGCTGACCGTGCTGATCGCCATGGTCACCGGCGAGGAGTCGGTCTCCGCGGTCAAGGTGCTGCTCCTCGCCGGGATCGTCGGCTGCGTGATCGGCCTCAAGGTCCTCCACTGAGGAAGGACCCTCCACCCCCCGCGACTCGCAGGCTCGCGGCGGGTCCCTGCAGGAGGGCCGTTCCAGCACCTCGCCGTTCGCTACAGTGGCTGCAGCGACGAGGCCACGTGCCTACTGGGGCGTGAGCAGGCCCCGCAGCTCCTGGGTGAGGGCCTCGCGGGCCTCCGGGTGCTGCAGCCAGGCGGCCGGCGTGGACTGCAGCAGCGCGATCCGCCACCGCCCGCCCTCTTGGACGGCGACCATGGTGTGCACGGTGTGCAGCCGCGGGTCGAGGTCGTTGCCGCCTGGCGGGATCATCCCGGCGTGGGCCATGAGCACCGCGACGTCGGCGGCCAGCGGGCGGACCGTCCGGACCACGCCCACGTAGGTCTGCGTGGGCTGGCTGCCGAAGACCTGCCGCAGGTGCGCGGCGATGGACAGCCGGCCGTGGTGGTGGCTGCCGTCGTACCCGACGATGTCCCCGTCGTCGGCGAACCCGGCGGCCACGGCCGCACCGCTGCGCCGGTTCCACCCGTCGAGGAACTGGGCGTAGAGCGCCCGGATCTGGGCGTCGTTCGGGTGCGCGGACGTCACGCTGGCTCCTCAAGCATTGCGGGGACGAGAGGAACGGTAGTGGTCACGCCGCGCCGACCCTCCGCCCCTCCCCGACGCTGAACTGCGTCCGGTACAGGTCGGCGTACCGCCCGCCGAGCGCCAGCAACTCCTCGTGCGTGCCCGACTCCACGATGCGACCACCGTCGACCACGAGGATCTGGTCGGCGCTGCGGATGGTGGACAGCCGGTGCGCGATGACCAGCGACGTCCGGCCGGTCAGCGCGGTGTCCAGCGCGTGCTGCACGGCCACCTCCGACTCGCTGTCCAGGTGCGCGGTGGCCTCGTCGAGGATCACGATCGCCGGCGCCTTGAGCAGCACCCGGGCGATCGCCAGCCGCTGCTTCTCCCCGCCGGACAGCCGGTGGCCGCGGTCGCCGACGACGGTGTCCAGCCCGTCGGGCAGCGAGCGCACCAGCGCCCCGATACGGGCCCCGGACAGCGCGGCCCACAGCTGCTCCTCGGTCGCCTCGGGGCGGACGTAGAGCAGGTTGGCGCGGATCGTGTCGTGGAACAGGTGCGCGTCCTGGCTGACCACGCCGATCGTGTCGCGCAGCGAGGCCAGCGTGGCCCGCCGGACGTCGAGACCGCCGACCCGCACGGCGCCGCGGGTCACGTCGTACAGCCGCGGTACCAGGGCGGCGATCGTCGACTTGCCCGCCCCGGAGTGGCCGACCAGGGCGACGAGCTGCCCGGGCTCGACGCGGAAGGAGACGTCGTGCAGGACGTCGACCGGCCCGCCGTGCTCGGGCAGCGACACGTCCTCCAGTGACGGCAGCGACACGTCGGCGGCCGACGGGTAGCTGAAGGAGACCGCGTCGAACTCGACCGACCGGTCGCCGGTCGGTACCGGGACGGCGTCGGGCTCCTCCCGGATCATCGGCTGCAGGTCGAGCACCTCGAAGACCCGGTCGAAGCTGACCATCGCGCTCATCACGTCCACCCGGACGTTGGCCAGCGCGGTCAGCGGCCCGTACAGCCGGGACAGCAGCAGTGCCAGCGCCACGACGTCGCCGGGGCTGAGCGACCCGGTGAAGGCCAGCCACCCGCCCAGGCCGTAGACCAGCGCGGTGGCCAGCGCGGCGACCAGCGTGAGCGCGGTGAAGAAGGTCCGCCCGTACATGGCCGACAGGACGCCGATGTCGCGCACCCGGGCGGCCCGCCCGCGGAACCCCTCGGCCTCGGCCTCGGGCCGGCCGAACAGCTTGACCAGCAGCGCCCCGGCCACGTTGAACCGCTCGGTCATGGTGGCGTTCATCGACGCGTTGAGCGTGTAGGACTCCCGGGTGATCTCCTGCAGCCGCCGGCCGATCCGCCGGGCGGGCAGCACGAACACCGGCACCAGCACCAGGGACAGCGCGGTGATCTGCCAGGACAGCGCGAACATGACGCCGGCGGTGAGCACCAGGCCGATGACGTTGGACAGCACCCCGGACAGCGTCGAGGTGAACGCCTGCTGGGCGCCGATGACGTCGTTGTTGAGCCGGCTGACCAGCGCGCCGGTCTGGGTGCGGGTGAAGAAGGCGACCGGCATCCGCTGCACGTGCTCGTACACCCGGCTGCGCAGGTCGTAGATGACGCCCTCGCCGATGCGGGCGGAGAACCAGCGGGTGACCAGCGAGATGCCCGCGTCGACGACGGCCAGCCCGGCGATGAGCAGCGCGATCTGGACGACGTCGCCCGCCGTCCCCTCCAGGCCGGCGATCCGGTTGACGATCCGGCCGGCCAGCAGGGGGGTGAGCACGCCGATGACCGACGAGCCGACGACCAGCAGCAGGAACCAGGTCAGGTCGCGGCGGTAGGGCCGGGCGATGGCCAGGATGCGCCGGACGGTGCCCTTGGGCAGCTTGCGGGCGGTGACCGACGGGTCCCGGCGGAAGGACCGCATCGCCGCCATGGAGGTCATGGGAGAGCTCACGTCCGCCCCACCCCCTCTCCCGACCCCCCAACACCCGTCCCGGGTGGGCTGTTCCACCGCCAGCCTGCCGCGGACCCCCGACAGGACGGGGCCGGCCGGGCTCCGGTCAGCCCCGGCCGGCCAGCTCGGCCAGCTCGGCCAGCCGGCGGGCCTGCGCCGCCCGCTCGGCGGCGTCCTGGGTGTCCGGGTCGTTGCGGACGGCGGCGCGGACCAGCGCCGCGGTCTCCCGGCTCGCACCCACCGGCGCCGCGGTGATCGCGGTGACCAGGGCGGCCACGGCCCCGTCCAGCCCGGCCGCGGGGACGACGGCGTTGGCCAGCCCGATCGCCTGCGCCTCGGCCGCGCCGACGGCCCGCCCCGTCAGGCACAGCTCCAGGGCCCGCGAGTACCCCACCAGCTCCACCAGCGTGCTGGTGCCGGTGAGGTCGGGCACCAGCCCGAGGGTCGCCTCGGGCAGCCGCAGGGCGGCGTCCTCGGTGAGCACCCGCAGGTCGCAGGCCAGCGCCAGCTGCGCGCCGGCCCCGATGGCGTGCCCCTGCACCGCGGCGACCGACACGATCCCCGGGGCGCGCAGCCAGCGAAACCCGGCCTGGTAGCGGCGGATGCGCTCCTGCAGCTCCGCGGCCGGCAGCCGGCCCAGCTCGCCCAGCCCTCCGGGGGTGGCGGGGTCGGGGGTGAACAGGGAGCGGTCCAGGCCCGCGGAGAACGAGCGCCCCTCGCCGCGGACCACGACCACCCGCACGCCGTCGTCCAGCCCGTGGCCGACCGCGGCCAGCGCCGCCCAGGTGTCCGGCGTCTGGGCGTTGAGCTGGTCGGCCCGGTCGAGGGTGACGGTGAGGACGGCGCCGTCGCGCGCCGTCCTCACCCACCCGTGCGGGTCGTCCCCCGTCAACTCTTCCTGCTGTTGCGGTTGGCCCCTCCGCGGCTGCGCAGGCTCGCGCCGGACTCCGACAGCAACCGGTGCACGAACCCGTACGACCGGTTGGTCGACGACGCGAGGGACCGGATGCTCTCCCCGCCGTCGTAGCGCTTGCGCAGCTCATCGGCCAGCGACGTGCGGTCGCCCCCGGTGATGCGCTTGCCCTTGCCGAGATCCGCGGTGCTCGAGTCGGCCATGACTCCCCTCCGTCAGCAGCCGTCCGCGGACCCGTGGCCCGCCGGGGCTGCTCGTCTGCGTCGGCGCCGGGCCCCGCTGACCTCGGCGTCCCACACCGTCGATGATCACCCGTTCGGGCGAGGACGGCCAGGCGAGATCGCACACTGGCTGGATCGACTCCAGCGTGTCCGGGTGACCTCCGTCACACCGGGCCGGAGGGGTCCGCCCGGCCCGGTCACGGCCCGCGCAGGCCGTCCCGCAGCCGCCGCGGGGCACGGGACCACCACGCGTCGGTGAGCACCTCCTCGAGGTCCTCGACGGAGGCCCGCTCGACGTGGGCGAGCACCATCGGTGCAGGCCGGAGCCGGCGACGGTGGAGAACAGCCGCGGCCGGGCGGAGACGAGGGCCCCGACCACGTCCGCGTCGGCGGTGCGCAGCCCCAGCGCGGGCCCCGGCGGCGCCCGGTCGCCGAGCAGCTCCCGCTCGCCGCGGCGCAGCCGGCGCTCCCAGGCGAACGCCCGGCCCCCGCCCGCCAGGACCGGGTCCGCCCGTTGTCCTCCTCGACGGCGCCGGGCAGGCCCAGCGCGATGCCGCGCACGTCGTCCCAACTCGCCACCGGGACACCTCACCACGCGTCCGGCACCCCGGGCGGGGTGCGGCTACGCCAGCTCGACCAGGTCGGCGAGGTCCTCGCTCCAGGTGTCCTCGGTGCCGTCGGGCAGCAGGATGACCTTGTCCGGGTCCAGCGCCCGCACCGCGCCCTCGTCGTGGGTGACCAGCACGATGGCCCCGCTGTAGGTGCGCAGCGCCTGCAGCACCTGCTCCCGGCTGGCCGGGTCGAGGTTGTTGGTCGGCTCGTCGAGCAGGAGCACGTTGGCGCCGGAGACGACCAGCGTGGCCATGGCCAGCCGGGTCTTCTCGCCGCCGGACAGCGTGCCGGCCCGCTGGTCGACGGTGTCGCCGGAGAACAGGAACGCGCCCAGGATCCGCCGCAGCTCGGTGTCGGTGCTCTGCGGGGCGGCCGACCGCATGACCTCCAACAGCGAGCGGTCCAGGTCGAGGGTCTCGTGCTCCTGCGCGTAGTAGCCGATCCGCAGCCCGTGGCCGGCCTTGACCTCGCCGGTGTCGGGCACCTCGGTGCCGGCCAGCATGCGCAGCAGCGTCGTCTTGCCCGCGCCGTTGAGCCCGAGGACGACGACCCGCGTGCCCCGGTCGACGGCGAGGTCGACGTCGGTGAAGACCTCGAGTGAGCCGTAGCTCTTGGACAGCCCCTCCGCGGTGAGCGGCGTCTTCCCGCACGCCGCCGGCGTGGGGAACCGCAGCTTGGCCACCCGGTCCTGGACGCGCACGTCCTCCAGGCCGGCCGCGAGCCGCTGGGCACGCTTGTCCATGCTCTGTGCGGCCTTGGCCTTGGTGGCCTTGGCGCGCATCCGGTCCGCCTGCGAGGTGAGGGCGTCGATCTTGCGCTCGGTGTTGGCCCGCTCCTGCCTGCGCCGCCGCTCGTCGGTCTCCCGCTGCGCCAGGTAGGGCTTCCAGCCGAGGTTGTAGAGGTCGACGGTGGCCCGGTTGGCGTCCAGGTGCCAGACCTTGTTGACCACGGCGTCGAGCAGCTCGACGTCGTGGCTGATCACGATGAGCCCGCCCCGGTGGGCGGACAGGAAGCCCCGGAGCCAGGTGATCGAGTCGGCGTCCAGGTGGTTCGTGGGCTCGTCGAGCAGCAGCGTCTCGGCGTCGGAGAACAGGATGCGGGCCAGCTCCACGCGCCGCCGCTGCCCGCCGGACAGGGTGCGCAGCGGCTGCGTGAGCACCCGGTCGGGCAGGCCGAGGGCGGTGCAGATGCGCGCCGCCTCGCTCTCCGCGGCGTAGCCGCCGAGGGCGGCGAACTGGTCCTCCAGCCGGCCGTAGCGGCGCACGGCGCGGTCGCGCTCGGCGTCGTCGGCCGGCTCTGCCATGGCCACCTGCGCCTTGGTCATCTGCGCGCGGAGCACGTCGAGGCCGCGGCCGGAGAGCACGCGGTCGCTGGCGGAGATGTCCAGGTCGCCGCTGCGCGGGTCCTGCGGCAGGTAGCCGATCTCGCCGGTGACCTCCACCGTGCCGGCGTGCGGCAGCCGCTCGCCGGCCAGCGTGGTCAGCGTGGTGGTCTTGCCGGCGCCGTTGCGGCCGACGAGGCCGATGCGGTCGCCAGGCTGCACGCGGAGGCTGGCGTCGCTGATGAGGACGCGGGCCCCGGCGCGCAGCTCGAGGCCGGTCGTCGTGATCACTGATCCCAGGGTAGGCGCTCCCGGGCGTGCGGCCGACCGGACCGCCGGGTGACGTCGGCGGCACCGCTGTCCACAGACGGGGTGAGACGGCTCCCGCCGGGGCGGCCGACCGGCGACGATCACGGCCATGACCTCGACGTCCGGTCCGTCCTGGCGCCCGTCCTGCCCGGTGTGCGGCCGGCCCGCCGCCGGCTCGGGGCCGGCGCCGTGCCTGTCCTGCGGCCTGCCGGCCGTCGGCGAGGCGGCCCGGGTGGTGGCCCGCATCGGCGCCACGATCGAGGAGCTGGCCCGCGACCGCGACCGGCTGCTGGTCACCCTGCGGACGGCGGCGGAGCGCGCACCCGCGCCGGCACCTCCCCCGGCACCCGCGGCCGCGCCCGTCCGCCGGGTCGCCGCCCCCGCGCTCCCGCCGGCGCCGGCCGGGCCGTCGATCGACGAGCGGTACCCCGTGCGGGCCCCCCGGCGCCGGGTCAGCCCGGAGCAGGTGCTCCTCGCGCTGGGCACGCTGCTCGTGGTGGCCGCGGGCATCACCTTCGTCGCGGTGGCGTGGGCCCGTCTGGGCCTGGTCTTCCAGTCCGCGGCCATGGCCACGGTCACCGCGGCCGCGTGCGCGGTCTCCGCCCGGACCGCCCGCCGCGGGCTGCGCGCCACCGAGGAGGCCCTGGCCGCCGCGGGCGCGACGCTGCTGGCCGTCGACCTGGCCGCGGCGCACGCGCTGGGCCTGTGGGGGCTGGACGACGTCGGGCTCCGGCTGTGGACTGCGGTCTCCTGCTGCGTCGTCGCGGCGGTCGCGGCGGGCCTGGGCCGGCTCACCCGCAGCACGGTCACCTGGCCGCTGGCGGCCCTGCTCGCCGTGCAGCCGGTGCCGCTGCTCCTGGTGCCCGAGGTCGCCACCACGGCCGCGGCCCTGGTGGCCGCCACCCTCGCCGTCGCCCTGCTCGACGTCGCGCTGCTGCTGCGGCTGCGCCGGGTGCTGGCGCCGGTCGCCCAGGTGCTGGCCGCGCTGTGGACGGGGGTCGCCGCGGTCGCGGGCGTGCTCGTCGCCTGGGTCGGCACGACGGCCGACGCGTGGACGGTCACCGCCCTGCTCGCGGCGGCGGGCACGGCCGGCCTGCTGCTCCGGCGGGACGGGCGGCTGGGCGCCCGGCTGCCCGCGGCCGCCCCGCTGGCCGGTGCCGGTGCGGCGGTGACCGCCCTGGCGCTCACCGGGGCGCTGGCCCGCGCCGACCTGCCCGGGTGGGTCGCCACGGCCGGGCTCGGCGTCGCCCTGCTCACGGCGGCGGTGCTCGCCGCGCCCCGGCGGGCGGCGGTGGCGGCGCTGGTGGGCGGCGGCGCGGTGCTCGCCGCGTGCGGCGGCGCGCTGCTCGCGGCCGAGGACCGCGTCGGCGTGCTGGGCCTGCTCGTCCTCGTCGGCACGCTGCCCGCCGCACTGGCCGCCGTGCGGCTGGAGGCGCTCCGGCCGGCGGCGGTGGCCGCCGTCCTGCTCTGCCCCGCGGCCGCGGCGCTGCTGGCCGGGGATGAGGGGTGGCTGTCCCCCGCCGTCGCCGGCCTGCTCGTCGCGCTGGTCGGCGCGGCCGGCTTCGCGCTGGCCGCGGCCCGGGCCGGCACGCCGGAGGAGCAGACGGCCGCCGGCACCGCGACGCTGGCCGGGCTGGCCGCGGCCGCGACGACGGCGGGCACCGGCGCCTGGGGGCAGGTGGCCGTCCAGCTGGCGGTCGTCGGCGCGGCCGCCGGGGCCTACGCCCTGGTGACCGGCCGGCGCGACGTGGCCGTGCTCGCCGTCGCCGACCTGGTGGTCGCCTGCTGGGTGGCCGCGGGCGGCGCCGGGATCCAGACGCCGGAGGTCTACACCGCGCCCGCGGCGGCCGGCCTGCTGCTGGTCGCGCTGCCGCAGCTGCGGGCCGGTGCCCGGTCGTGGGCGGCGGAGGGGCCGGCGGTCGGCGTGGCCCTGGTGCCGTCCGCGGTGCAGCTGCTCGCCGAGACCTCCGCGGTGCGGCTGGTGCTGGTGGTGGCGGCCGCGGCGGGGCTGACCGTCCTCGGCGCGCTGCGGCACCGCCAGGCGCCGTTCGTGGTGGGCGCCGGCGTGCTCACCGTGGTCGTCCTGGACGAGCTCACCCCCTACGCCGGCCTGGTGCCCCGGTGGGTCAGCCTGGCCTGCGCCGGCCTGCTGCTGCTGGCCGTCGGGGCGAGCTACGAGCGGCGCCGCCAGCAGGCCCGCGAGGCCGTCGCCTGGGTGGCGCAGATGCACTGAGCGCCGCAGGCGCCGGCGGGCACGCCGCCGGGAGGGGCCCCTACCGTGGACCGGTCGCACGCAGCCCGGAGGGGGGCGGGATGGGGACTGGGGTGCACTCGGCCCGCCCGCCGCAGCTCCTGCTCGTCGTCGGGGCGGTGCTCGTGGTCAGTGCCGGCGGGACGGCGGCCGCGCTGTCCGGCGGGGGGTCGGCCCGGCTGCTGCTGCTCCCCCTCGCCGCCGCGTCCGCCGGGGCCTCGGCCTGGGGGTCGCGCGCCCGGCTGCGCGCCACCGAGGAGACCCTCGCGGCGTCCGCGGTCGCGCTGGCCGTGCTGGGCACCGACAGCGGCACCCCGCTGCTGCGCGGCTCCGTCGTCCCCCCGCTGCTGCTGGCCGCGGTCTTCCTCGCGCTCGCCCGGTTGCTGCCCCGCCCGGCCACCTGGCCGCTGGCCGCCTGGCTGGCAGGTCAGCTGGCCGCGCTGCGCCTGCTGCCCGGCGTCGAGGACGGCGCCGCCCGCACGGCCTGGCTGCTGGCGGTCGCGTTGGCCGGGCTGGGCGTCGCGATCGGCGCCCGGCGGGTGGTCGCCCGGGTCGCACTGGTCACCACCGCGCCGTGGTGGGTGGCCGGCGTCCTGGGGGCGGTGGCGACGGCGTGGAGCGCGGGCGCGCCCGCCCGGTGGGCGTCGGCCGCGCTGACCGTCGCCGTCGCCCTCGAGCTGGTCGCCGCCCGCCAGGTGCGCCGGCTGGAGCCGCTGCTCGGGCCCCCGCGCGCCGTCCCGCTGCTGGCCGGGACGGTGTCCGGGGCGGCCCTCTGCGGGGCGCTGGGCGAGCCGGGGCCGGGGGCGGTGCTGCTGGCCGGGTACACCGGGGTCCTGCTGGCCGCCTTCTCCGCGGCGCTGCTGACCGGGTGGGTGCGCGGCCTGCTCCTCCCGGCCGCCCTGGCCGCGGGCGGCACGCTGGTCGTGCTGAGCGCCGGCCAGCTGGTGGCCGGGCGGCGCTGGGTCGAGCTGGTCCTGCTGCTGCTGCTCACCGCGCTGCCGTGCGTGCTGGTCGCGGCGTTGCGGCGCGACGACCGGCCGGTGGCGGTGCCCTCGGCCGTCGGCTGCCTGGCCGGCGCCGCGCTGGTGGCCACCGCGACCGGGCTGCTCCCCCCGGGTGCGGCGGCGGTCTGCCTGGGCCTGCTCTACGCGGCGTCCCTCGCCGTCGGCCTGGTGCTGGACCGTGACACCCGGCGGGCCACCGTGGTCACCGGGGCGGTGTGCGCCGCCCTGGCCGCGGTGCTGCTGGTGCTCGCCCGCGACCGCGGCGCGCTGGCGGTGCAGCTGGCCGGGCAGGGGCTGCTGTCCTCGGCCTGGGGCTGGCACGTGTGGCACACCCGCGACCCGGAGGCACCGATCGAGGGCAGTCCCGCGTGGCGGGCCGGCGCGGCCCAGCTGGTGCTGGCCGCGTGGACGACGACGGCGCTGGCCGGCTGGTCGGTGGTGGAGGCCTGGTCGCTGCCCGCGGCGCTCGGCCTGCTCCTGGCCGCCGGGCCGCAGCTGGGCGGCGGGCCGTCCTGGCCGGCGTGGGGCCCCGGGCTGGTGGTCGCCGCGGTGCCGTCGGTGGTGTGGGCGGTGGTCGCGCCCGGCAGCACCCGGCCGGTGCTGGTGCTGCTGGTCGCCGGCGCGGTCATGGGGGCGGCGGCGTGGCGGGCGGTGCGCGCCCCCCTGCTCGTCGCGGCGTGGACGGCGGTCGCGCTGGCGCTCGGCCTGGCCCTGGTCGCGCTGCCCCTGCCGGTGGCCGGCGCGCTCGGCGTGGGCGTGGTGCTGCTCGCCGTCGGCGCGCGGCGGGAGCGGTACCCGGTGGCCGGCTTCGGCGCCCGCCTGGCCGAGATGCGCTGACCGCCGCTCGACGTGTGACAGCGCCGATCATGGAGTCCGGGAAGCGACAGGCCGGTACGTGGCGGCGTGTCGCTTCCCGGACGTCACGATCGCGGGGACGCGAGAGGTGGCTAGACGCGGAAGCCGAGGGCCCTCAGCTGCTCGCGGCCGTCGTCGGTGATCTTGTCCGGGCCCCACGGCGGCATCCAGACCCAGTTGATCCGGATGTCGTCGACCAGGCCGGGGCCGGGGCCGCCGGTGAGCGCCTGGCGGGCCTGGTCCTCGATGACGTCGGTCAGCGGGCAGGCCGCCGAGGTCAGCGTCATGTCGATGACGGCGACCTGGCTGGCGGCGTCCTCGACCACGTCGAGGCCGTAGACCAGGCCGAGGTCGACGACGTTGACGCCCAGTTCAGGGTCGACGACGTCGCGCATGGCCTCCTCGAGGTCCTCGAGCAGGGCCGACTTGTAGGCCGGCAGGTCGCCCGGGGCGCCGTCGGTGGTCGGGGTGGCGTTCTCGGTGGTCTCGCTCATGCGTTCTCTCCTCCAGCCGGGGCGGTGGCCGACAGGGCGCGGGCCGACGCGTCCTTGAGGGCCATCCAGCTCATCAGCGCGCACTTGATCCGGGCCGGGTACTTGGACACGCCGGCGAACGCGACGGCGTCCTCCAGCTCGTCCTCCAGCTTCTCGGCCACCGACGGGTCGCCCTTGCTCTGCATCAGCGTCATGAAGTGCTCGCCGGTGGCGAGCGCGTCGGTGACCGGCCGGCCCACGACGAGCTCGTACATGGCCGACACCGACGCCTGGCTGATCGAGCAGCCCATCCCCTCGTAGGAGACGTCGGCGAGGGTGTCGCCGTCCAGGTGCACCCGGAGGGTGACCTCGTCGCCGCACGTGGGGTTGACGTGGTGGACCTCGGCCTCGAACGGTTCGCGCAGACCGCGGCCGTGCGGGTTGCGGTAGTGGTCCAGGATGATGTCCTGGTACATGGACTGCAGCTGCATCAGCTCACCTCACCCCTGTGCAACGCCGAAGAAGCGCTGGGCTTCCCGGATGCCGTCGGCGAGCGCGTCCACGTCGTCGTAGCCGGTGTGCACGTAGAACGTGGCCCGGGTGGTGGCCGGGACGCCGTAGCGGCGCACCACCGGCCAGGCGCAGTGGTGGCCGACCCGCACCTCGACGCCGAGGTCGTCGAGGACCTGGCCGACGTCGTGCGGGTGGATCCCGTCCACGGTGAAGGAGACCGCGCCGCCGCGGGCGACGGTGTCCGGCGGGCCGATGACGGTCACGCCGGGGATCTCGGCGAGCCGGGCCAGCGCGTAGCCGGTGAGCGCCTCCTCGTGGGCCTGGACGCTGGCCATGCCGAGGCGCTGCAGGTACTCCACGGCCGCGCCCAGGCCGACCACCTGCGCGGCCATGGGGACGCCGGCCTCGAAGCGCTGCGGCGGCGGCATGAAGGTGCTGCCCTCCATCCGCACGACCTCGATCATCGAGCCGCCGGTGAGGAACGGCGGCAGCGCGTCCAGCACCTCGTAGCGGCCCCACAGCACGCCGACGCCCGTGGGCCCGAGCATCTTGTGGCCGGAGAACACCAGGAAGTCCGCGCCGAGGGTGGTGACGTCGACCGGCTGGTGCGGCACCGACTGGGCGCCGTCGACCAGCACCAGCGCCCCGACCTCGCGGGCCCGGGCGACGATGCCGCCCAGCGGGTTGATCGTGCCGAGGATGTTCGACTGCTGGGTGACCGCCACCAGCCGGGTGCGCTCGTTGACCACCGTGCCGAGGTCGGAGAGGTCCAGCCGGCCGTCGTCGGTCAGGCCCAGCCAGCGCAGCGTCGCGCCGGTGCGCTCGCACAGCTGCTGCCAGGGCACCAGGTTGGCGTGGTGCTCCATCTCGGTGACCACGATCTCGTCACCCTGGCCGACGGCGTACCGGCGGAAGGCCGGCTCCTTGGCCGTGGCCGCGTTCGACAGCGCGTAGGCGACCAGGTTGATCGCCTCCGTGCTGTTGCGGGTGAAGACGATCTCCTCGGCGGGCGCACCCAGGAACCCGGCGACGGTGGCGCGGGCCCCCTCGTAGCGGGCGGTGGCCTCCTCGGCGAGCTGGTGCGCGCCGCGGTGCGGGGCGGCGTTGCAGGTCTCGTAGAAGTCGCGCTCGGCGTCCAGCACCGAGCGGGGCTTCTGCGAGGTGGCCCCGGAGTCGAGGTAGACCAGCCGCTTCCCGTCGCGGACGGTGCGCGACAGGATCGGGAAGTCCGCCCGGACCGCCTCGACGTCCAGGGGAAGGGGCACCTGCTGCGCCCCGGCACCGGGACGCGAGACGGTCTGGGTCACGCTCGTGGACCTCCAGTGGCGGCCTTCTCGGCGCTCGCCTGCTCGTTCGAGTCCTTGACGTAGGCGGCGTAGCCCTCGTTCTCCAGCTTCTCCGCCAGCTCCGGGCCGCCCTCCTCGGCGATCCGACCGCCCACGAAGACGTGCACGTAGTCCGGGGTGATGTAGCGCAGGATCCGCGTGTAGTGGGTGATCAGCAGGACGCCCACCTCGCTCTCCTGGCGGGCGCGGTTGACGCCCTCGGAGACCACCCGCAGCGCGTCGACGTCGAGGCCGGAGTCGGTCTCGTCGAGGATCGCGATGGCCGGCTTGAGCAGCCGCATCTGCAGGATCTCGTGGCGCTTCTTCTCACCGCCGGAGAAGCCCTCGTTGACGTTGCGCTCGGCGAAGGCGGAGTCCATCTCGAGCAGGTCCATCTCGCTCTTGACGTCCTTCACCCAGGTGCGCAGCTTCGGCGCCTCGCCCTTGATGGCGGTGGCGGCGGTGCGCAGGAAGTTCGACACCGAGACGCCGGGCACCTCGACCGGGTACTGCATGGCGAGGAACAGGCCGGCGCGGGCCCGCTCGTCGACGCTCATCGCGAGCACGTCCTCGCCGTCGAGGGTCACCGTGCCGCCGGTGATCGTGTACTTCGGGTGGCCGGCGATCGAGTAGGCGAGGGTCGACTTGCCCGACCCGTTCGGCCCCATGATCGCGTGCGTCTCGCCCGAGCGGACGGTCAGGTCGACGCCGCGCAGGATCTCCTTGGCGTCGTCCCCCTCCCCCACGCTCACGTGCAGGTGGCGGATCTCCAGAACGGACACTTCTCTTCTCGCTCCTCAGTTGCCGGACGCCAGCGGGAGGCGGCCGTCGCTCTCGGTGTCGACGAGCACGTCCTCCCCCTCCACGCGGACCGGGTAGACGTCGACCGGCTCGGTGGCCGGCAGGTTGGTGGGCTCGCCGGTGCGCAGGTCGAAGCACGACCCGTGCAGCCAGCACTCGATGGTGGGGGCGCCGTCGAGCTCCTCGACGTCGCCCTCGGACAGCGGGACCTCGGCGTGCGAGCACACGTCCTGGATCGCGTAGACGCCGCCCTGGAAGCGGACGACGGCCACGTCGACGTCGGCGAGCTCGACCCGCAGGGCGCCGTCCTCCGGCACCTCCGACAGCGCGCAGACCCGCTCGAAGCCCATGGTCAGGCCACCTCGACCGGCTGCTCGTCCAGGCCGGGCAGGGCGCCGAGGCGGGCCTCGATGGTGGCCATCAGCCGGTCCTGCAGCGCGTCCACGCCGATCCGCTGGACGACGTCGGCGAAGAAGCCGCGGACGACCAGGCGGCGCGCGGTCTCCGCGTCGATGCCCCGCGAGCACAGGTAGAACAGCTGCTCGTCGTCGAACCGGCCGGTGGCGCTGGCGTGGCCGGCGCCGACGATCTCGCCCGTCTCGATCTCCAGGTTGGGGACCGAGTCGGCGCGGGCGCCGTCGGTGAGCACCAGGTTGCGGTTGAGCTCGTAGGTGTCGGTGCCGGTCGCGGCGGGCCGGATGCGGACGTCGCCGATCCAGACGGTGCGCGCGCCCTCACCCTGCAGCGCGCCCTTGTAGAGCACGTTGCTGGTGCAGTTGGGCACCGCGTGGTCGACCCACAGCCGGTGCTCCTGGTGCTGGGTCTCGTCGGAGAAGTACACGCCGAACAGCTCCGCCGTCCCGCCGGGGCCGGCGTACTGCACGTTGCTGACCAGCCGCACCACGTCGCCGCCGAGGGTGACCACGACCTGGGTGGCGGTCGCGTCGCGGCCGACGACGGTGTCGAACTGCCCGCCGTGGACGGCGCCGGGTGCCCAGTCCTGCACGGAGACGACGGTGACCTGCGCGCCGTCCCCGACCAGGACGGCGACCCCGCCGGCGTACCGGGCCAGGCCCGTGTGGTCGAGGACGACGGTGGCACGGGCGAAGGCGCCCACCTCGACGACCAGCTGGCCCCACACCACGTCCTCGGCGCCGGCGCCGGACAGCCGCAGCGTGACCGGGCGGTCCAGCTGGGCCTCCGCGGGCACGCGGACGACGTCGGCGCCGCCGCTGTGCCGCCGGGCGAGGGCGGCCAGCCGGTCGACCGGGTCGGGCAGGGCCTTGAGCAGCGGGTCGTCGGCCTCCACGCGGGTCAGCTCGATGCCCTCGGGCAGGTCGGTCTCCCACTGCGGGCGGGCGCCGGTGTCGGCGCCGTCCAGCAGCGGGCGGATCCGGCGCATCGGGGTGAAGCGCCAGTCCTCCTCGCGGCCGGTGGGTCGTGGGAACGCGTCCGGGTCGGCCGAGGTGAACCGCTCGGCCGGCGAGCCGGTGGGCGCCGTCCCGCCGTGGGAGTGCGCACCCGGGGCGGCCTGCCCGGCGCTGCCGGTGCCGGAGGCCGGGGTGGTGGGCGGACCCGCCTGGGTGCCGACCCCCTCGCCGAAGAGCTCCCCGGCGAGGGTGGCCGACTCCGTGGTCAGGCCCGTGGTGTTCGGGTCGTCGTGCACCGACATCAGCCGACGGCACCTTCCATCTGCAGCTCGATCAGGCGGTTGAGCTCGAGGGCGTACTCCATCGGCAGCTCGCGGGCGATCGGCTCGACGAACCCGCGGACGACCATGGCCATCGCCTCGTCCTCGGACAGGCCCCGGCTCATCAGGTAGAAGAGCTGGTCGTCGCTGACCCGGGAGACGGTCGCCTCGTGGCCCATGGCGACGTCGTCCTCGCGGACGTCGACGTAGGGGTAGGTGTCCGAGCGGCTGATCGTGTCGACCAGCAGCGCGTCGCACTTGACGGTCGACCTCGACCCGTACGCGCCCTCGTCGACCTGGACCAGGCCGCGGTAGGACGTGCGCCCGCCGCCCCGGGCCACCGACTTGCTGACGATGGTCGAGGAGGTGTGCGGCGCGGCGTGCACCATCTTGGCGCCGGCGTCCTGGTGCTGGCCCTCGCCGGCGAAGGCGATGGAGAGCACCTCGCCCTTGGCGTGCTCGCCGGTCATCCAGACCGCCGGGTACTTCATGGTGACCTTGGAGCCGAGGTTGCCGTCGACCCACTCCATGGTCGCGCCCTCATGGGCGATGGCCCGCTTGGTGACCAGGTTGTAGACGTTGTTCGACCAGTTCTGGATGGTCGTGTACCGGCAGCGGGCGTTCTTCCGGACGATGATCTCGACGACCGCGGAGTGCAGCGAGTCCGACTTGTAGATCGGCGCGGTGCAGCCCTCGACGTAGTGCACGTAGGCGCCCTCGTCGACGATGATCAGCGTCCGCTCGAACTGGCCCATGTTCTCGGTGTTGATCCGGAAGTAGGCCTGCAGCGGGATCTCCACGTGCACGCCCTTCGGCACGTAGATGAACGAGCCGCCGGACCACACCGCGGTGTTCAGCGCGGCGAACTTGTTGTCCCCGGACGGGATGACCGAGCCGAAGTACTCGCGGAAGAGGTCCTCGTGCTCCCTGAGGGCGGTGTCGGTGTCGAGGAAGACGACCCCCTGCTCCTCGAGGTCCTCGCGGATCTTGTGGTAGACGACCTCGGACTCGTACTGGGCGGCCACACCGGCGACGAGCCGCTGCTTCTCCGCCTCGGGGATGCCCAGCCGGTCGTAGGTGTTCTTGATGTCCTCGGGCAGCTCCTCCCACGAGGTCGCCTGGGCCTCGGTGGAGCGCACGAAGTACTTGATGTTCTGGAAGTCGATCCCGGACAGGTCCGAGCCCCAGTCGGGCATCGGCTTGCGGTCGAACAGCTTCAGGGCCTTGAGCCGCCGCTCGAGCATCCACTCGGGCTCGTTCTTGCGCGCCGAGATGTCCCGGACGACGGCCTCGCTGAGCCCGCGCTTGGCGGTGGCACCGGCGGTGTCGGCGTCCGCCCAGCCGTACTGGTACCGGCCGAGCTGTTCGATCTGCTCGTCCTGGGTCAGCGGCGTTCCGGTCACCGGCTGCTGGGTGCTGGTCATGCGGGCGTCCTCTCCCGGGCGTTCGTGGGGGTGGTGCTGGTGGACGGTGCGGTGCGCTCGCGCGGAGTCGCTGCCCGCTCACCGGGTACAGGGCGTGCGGGGCCCGTTGTGTTCCCCGCGCGGATGTGTGCCGGGCCGCTCGCGCGGGGCACCGGCCCGGGGATGTGCGTGGTGCACACCCCGTCGCCGTGGGCGATGGTGGCCAGCCGCTGCACGTGCGTGCCGACGAGCCGGCCGATGACCGCCGTCTCGGCCTCGCACAGCTGCGGGAACTCCGCGGCCACGTGCGCGACCGGGCAGTGGTGCTGGCAGAGCTGACCGCCGCCGGACAGCGCCGAGGCCGAGGCAGCGTAGCCCTCGGCGGTGAGCGCCCCGGCCAGGGCCGTCGCCCGGGCCATGGCGCGGTCACCGGGGGCGGACTCGACCGCGGCCGAGCAGCGCTGCTCCAGTCCGGCCAGCTGCGCCTCGGCCACCTGCCGCACCGCCTCCGGGCCGCCCGAGGCGGCCACGAAGCGCAGCGCGGTGAGCGCCAGGTCGTCGTAGGCGTGCGGGAAGGTCGAGCGCCCGGCGTCGGTCAGGTGGAACAGCCGGGCCGGCCGGCCGCGGCCGCGCGGGGTGCCGGGCGCGTGCCGCTCCTCGACCCGGCCGGTGGCGACCAGCGCGTCGAGGTGGCGGCGGACGGCGGTCGGCGAGACGCCCAGCCGCTCGGCGAGCCCGGCGGCGGTCTGCGGGCCGTGCTCGAGGAGCAGGGCGCTGACCCGGTGTCGGGTGCGGCCGTCGTCCGCGGTCGCCGACGGCCGGGCCGGGGCGTTGACGCCCCCGCCGACCTGCACCGCACCGCTTTCCACAACACGAGTGTTGCCTATTCCGCGGCTCGTGCAAGGAAGGGCAACCTAACGCCGGACCGGCAGCAGCGGCCCCGCGCGACTCCCCCGCCGGCGCTGTGACCGACACCACGCCGCGGCGGCCGCGTCCGCAGCGGACCGGGGGGTCCGTCCGCCGCGGCTAGCATCGGGACGTGCCGGTCTCCCCCACCGTCGTCTCGCGGCTCGCCCTGGCCAACGCCGTGGCCAACGGCGCCATCGTCGTCACCGGCGGCGCCGTCCGGCTCACCGGCTCGGGCCTGGGCTGCCCGACCTGGCCGCGGTGCACCTCCGAGAGCTTCGTGGCCACCCCGGAGCTGGCCGGCCACGGCGCCATCGAGTTCGGCAACCGGCTGCTGACCTTCGTGCTGGCCGCGGTGGCCGTCGCCACCGTCGTCGCGGTGTGGCGCTCGTCGCGCCGCGACCTCCGGCCGCTCGCCGTCCTCACCTTCCTCGGCATCCCGGCGCAGGCGCTGCTCGGCGGGGTCACCGTGCTCACCGGGCTGAACCCGTGGACGGTCGCCGCGCACTTCCTCGTCTCGATCGTGCTCATCGCGCTGGCCACCGTGCTCTGGCTGCGCTCCCGCGAGCCCGGCGTGGGCGGGCCGCTGCTGCGCCGCCCGCTGGCCCTGCTGGTGGTCGGGATCGCCGCGGTCACCGGCGCCGTGCTGGTCCTGGGCACGCTGGTGACCGGCAGCGGGCCGCACAGCGGCGACGTGGACGCGAACGACGTCCCGACGGGCGACCGGATGGGCTTCGACGTGGAACTGGTCAGCCAGCTGCACGCCGACGCGGTGTTCCTCCTCGTCGGGCTGACCGTCGCCCTGCTCGTGGCGCTGCACGCGGTCGACGCCCCCGGCCGGGTGACGCGGGCCGCCCGCGACCTGCTGGTCGTGCAGCTGGCCCAGGGCGTCGTGGGCTACGTGCAGTACGTCACCGACCTGCCGATCGCGCTGGTGCTGCTGCACATGCTCGGCGCGGTGCTGGTGACCGCCTACACCGCCCGGCTGGTCTGGTCGGTCCGCGGCCCGGCCTCCGAGCAGCCGCTGGACGCCTCCAGGGTCCCGGCGTCCGCCGCGCGCTGAGGTCCGCTCACCCGGTGCGGTCGTCGCCGGACGTGAGGACCAGCCGGCCGGATGCCGAGCGTGTGCGCCCGCGCCCTGTCCGCCGGCGCGGACCGGGGCGTCCGCGCACACGCTCGGCGGCTCGACGGCGTAACGGGGACCCGTGGCCGGCGCACCGACCCGCCAGGGGGACGGCGCTCAGACGAGGACGTCGACGATGATCGCGATCGACAACAGGGTCATGTAGGTGATCGAGACGTGGAACAGCCGCATCGGGCGCTCGTCGCGGCCACCGCGCAGCCGGGCCAGCCACTGGTGGGCCTCCCGGACGAACCACGCGCCGAGCGCGACGGCGGGCACCGTGTAGACCCAGCCGAGCCCGGCGGTCACCGGCGCCAGCACCACGGAGACGGCGAGGGTCCCGTACGCCCAGGCGAGCGACTGGCGGCCCACCTCGACCGGGTCGGCCACGACCGAGAGCATCGGCACCGCGGCCCGGGCGTAGTCGTCGCGGAACCGCATCGCCAGCGCCCAGAAGTGCGGCATCTGCCAGCAGAAGACGATGCCGAAGAAGACCACCGCCGGCCAGGCCAGCGACCCGGTGACCGCGGCCCAGCCGATGAGCACCGGGGTGGCGCCGGGCAACCCGCCGAACACCGTGTTGTGCCGGGTGCGCCGCTTGAGCACCATCGTGTACAGCACCGAGTAGGCGACGATCGCCGCCGCGGCCAGCGCGGTGGCCAGCGGGGTGGTCTCGGACCACAGGACGGCCAGCGAGGCGCAGGCCAGCACGAGGCCGAAGGCGAGCGCGGAGCCGGCGCCGAGCACCCCGGTGGGCAGCGGCCGGTTCCGGGTGCGGTGCATCAGCCGGTCGATGTCGCGGTCGTACCAGCAGTTGATCGTGTTCGAGGCCCCGGCGGCCAGGGACCCGCCGAGCAGGGTGGCCAGCAGCAGCCGCCAGGAGGGCCAGCCCCCGGCCGCCAGCATCATCGCCGGCACCGTGGTGACCAGCAGCAGCTCGACCAGCCGGGGCTTGGTGAGTGCCACGTAGGCGCGCACCGTGGCCGACAGGCGGCGGGCCTGGACGGCCGGTCGCTCGGAGAGGGTCGTCACCGGGCGGCCGTCGACCGGGCGTCGGCGCGCGGGCAGGGCACCACCGGGCACAGCTCCACCAGCGACGGCGACAGCACGGGGTCCCTTCCGACCGGGGACGGGAGAACGGGCCCACTGTATCCCGCGCCCGGCGCCGTCCCCTCCGGGCATGACCAGGGTCTCCCCCGTGCGCAACACTGGCGTCGACCACGTTGGGGCGTCACCCGCGCCGGGTAGGGCCAGGGTCGACGACGAGGGTGCGCCCGGTGCGGCGCGCCCGGCCGGGACCGGCACGGGGGCCGGTCACCGGCCGCAGGAACCGCCGCCCAGTCCCACCGAGGTCGCACCCGGGGGACCCGCACGGCCGATCGAGGGAGCACGATCCATGGGAACCCAGAGCACCGCGTCCGAGGCGCCGGCCGAGGCCGCCAGCGACGCCCCGACCGGCGACCCGCGCCAGCCGCACCCGACCCTGCCCGAGGGCTTCGGGGAGCTCGACCGCCGGGCCATCGACACCGCCCGCGTGCTGGCGATGGACGCCGTCCAGAGCGTGGGCAACGGCCACCCGGGGACGGCGATGAGCATGGCCCCGACCGCCTACCTGCTGTTCCACAAGTGGCTGCGGCACGACCCCAGCGACCCGAACTGGGTCGCCCGGGACCGCTTCGTGCTGTCCATGGGGCACTCCAGCCTCACCCTCTACGTGCAGCTGTACCTCTCCGGCTACGGCCTGGAGCTGGACGACCTGCGCGCCCTGCGGACCTGGGGCTCGAAGACCCCGGGCCACCCGGAGGTCAACCACACCCCCGGCGTGGAGACGACGACCGGCCCGCTGGGCCAGGGTGTCGGCAACGCCGTCGGCATGGCCATGGCCGCCCGCCGCGAGCGCGGCCTGCTGGACCCCGACGCCCCCGAGGGCGAGAGCCTGTTCGACCACACCGTCTGGTGCTTCGCCTCCGACGGCGACATGGAGGAGGGCGTCAGCGGCGAGGCCTCCTCGCTGGCCGGCACCCAGCAGCTGGGCAACCTGGTCCTGGTCTACGACGACAACCGGATCTCCATCGAGGACGACACGAGCGTCGCCTTCACCGAGGACGTCGGGAAGCGGTACGAGGCCTACGGCTGGCACGTGCAGCACGTGGACGACGGCGAGGACCTGGCCGCCGTCGACGCCGCGTTCGCCGCCGCGAAGGCCGAGACGACCCGCCCGTCGATCGTCGTGCTGCGCACGGTCATCGCCTGGCCCGCGCCGAACAAGCAGAACACCGGCGCCGCGCACGGCTCGGCCCTCGGCGAGGAGGAGGTGCGCGCCACCAAGGAGGTGCTCGGCTTCGACCCCGAGCAGACCTTCCAGGTCGACGACGAGGTGCTGGCGCACGCCCGCTCGGTCGTGGCGGAGGGCCGCCGGGTCCGGGGCGAGTGGGACGAGCGCTTCGCCGCCTGGCAGCGGGACGACGGGGACGCCGCGGCGCTGCTGGAGCGCATGCGCACCCGCACGCTGCCCGAGGGCTTCGCCGCGGAGCTGCCGAGCTGGGACGCCGACCCCAAGGGGGTGGCCACCCGCAAGGCGTCCGGCGCGGTGCTCAGCGCCCTCTACCCGGTGCTGCCCGAGCTGTGGGGCGGGTCGGCCGACCTCGCGGAGAGCAACAACACCGCGGTCAAGGGCGAGCCGTCGTTCCTGCCGCCGGGCCGGCAGACCAAGATGTGGTCCGGGGGGCCCTACGGGCGCACGCTGCACTTCGGCGTCCGCGAGCACGCCATGGGCGCGGTCATGAACGGCATCGCCCTGCACGGCGGCACCCGCGTCTACGGCGGCACCTTCCTCACCTTCTCCGACTACATGCGCGGGGCGGTGCGGCTGGCGGCGCTCATGCAGCTGCCGGTCACCTACGTCTGGACCCACGACTCCATCGGCCTGGGCGAGGACGGCCCGACCCACCAGCCGATCGAGCACGTCGCGGCGCTGCGGGCCATCCCCGGGCTGGACGTCGTCCGCCCGGCGGACGCCAACGAGGTCGCGGTCGCCTGGCGGACGGTGCTGGAGAACAACGACCGCCCGGCCGGGCTGCTGCTGTCCCGGCAGAACCTGCCGGTGTTCGACCGGTCCCGGTTCGCCTCCGCCGAGGGCGTGGCCCGCGGCGCCTACGTGCTGGCCGACGCCTCCGACGGCGACCCGCAGGTGATCCTGTTCGGCACCGGCTCGGAGGTGCAGATCGCCGTCGCCGCCCGCGAGCGGCTGGAGGCCGACGGCGTCCCGACCCGCGTGGTCTCGGTGCCGTGCGTGGAGTGGTTCGCCGACCAGGACCAGGCCTACAAGGACGAGGTGCTGCCGCCCTCGGTGCGTGCCCGGGTCAGCGTGGAGGCCGGCGTCCCCATGGGCTGGCGGGAGTTCGTCGGCGACGCCGGCCGGATCGTCGGGCTGACCCACTACGGGGCCAGCGCCGCCTACTCCGTCCTCTACGAGCAGTTCGGGCTCACCGACGAGGCCGTCGTGGCCGCCGCACGGGAGTCCCTGGAGGCCGCCCGGGCGGGGAACGCCGTCCCCGCGGGCCCGGTCGCCGCCACCGGCGGCCTGCCCCACCCCACCGGCGACATGTGAGTCCCGCCCCAACGGAAGGCACAGTCATGACACAGAACGAGAAGCTGGCCGAGCTGTCGTCGGCCGGGGTCGCCGTCTGGATCGACGACCTCTCCCGCGACATGATCCACGGCGGCAAGCTGCGGTCGCTGGTCGACGGGTACTCCGTCGTCGGCGTCACCACGAACCCGACCATCTTCGCCGCGGCGATCAGCGGGTCGGACTCCTACGACGACCAGGTGCACGCCCTCGCGGTGCGCGAGGTGAGCGTCGAGGAGGCGCTGCGCACGATCACCGCCGCCGACGTCCGGGACGCCTGCGACCTGCTGGCGCCCGTCGCCGAGCGGCAGCCCGGCGACGGCCGGGTGTCCCTGGAGGTCGCACCGGGCCTGGCGCACGACACCGACGCGACCGCCGCGGAGGCCGCGCACCTGTGGTGGCTGGTCGACCGGCCCAACCTGTACATCAAGATCCCGGCGACGGAGGAGGGCCTGGCGGCCATCACCACGTCCATCGCCCGGGGCATCAGTGTCAACGTCACCCTCATCTTCAGCCCCGAGCGCTACCGGGCGGTCATGGACGCCTACCTGTCCGGGCTGGAGCAGCGGCGGGCGGACGGCGGATCGCTGGAGGGCATCGCCTCGGTGGCCTCGTTCTTCGTCTCCCGCGTCGACAGCGAGATCGACAAGCGGCTGGACGCCGCCGGCGCCGACCCCGCCCTGAAGGGCAAGGCGGCCCTGGCCAACGCGCAGCTGGCCTACCAGGCGTACGAGGAGGTCGTCTCCAGCGACCGCTGGAAGGCCCTGGAGGCCGAGGGCGCGCGGCCGCAGCGGCCGCTGTGGGCCTCGACCGGCGTGAAGGACCCCGACTACAGCGACACGCTCTACGTCAGCGAGCTGATCGCACCCGGCACGGTGAACACCATGCCGGAGAAGACGCTCATGGCCTACGCCGACCACGGCAGCCCCGGCACCCCGGTGCAGAAGACCTACGACGAGGCCGCCGCGGCGATGCGCGCGGTCTCCGACGCCGGGGTCGACCTGGACGACGTCTTCCGCGTGCTGGAGGACGAGGGCGTGCAGAAGTTCGTCGACTCGTGGGACGAGCTCACCTCGTCGGTGCGTTCGGAGCTGGAGGACAAGAAGTAGTCGAAGGACCCCCCGCCCCCGTTCCTCGCGCGCTCGGGGCGGGGGTCCTGCAGGGGGCCACCGTGACCTGAGGACGGATGCTTGATCACCAACCCGCTGCGGGACCCGCGGGACCGGCGGCTGCCCCGCGTGCCCGAGCCCTGCGCGCTCGTCGTCTTCGGCATCACCGGGGACCTCGCCCGCAAGAAGCTCCTGCCGGCCGTCTACGACCTGGCCAACCGCGGCCTGCTGCCGACGAACTTCGCGCTGCTCGGCTTCGCCCGCCGCGGCTGGGGCGACGAGGACTTCGCCGCGCTGGCCCGCGAGGCCGCGCGCAAGGCCGCCCGCACCCCGTGGCGGGAGGAGGTCTGGGAGCGGCTGGCCGGCAGCGTCCGCTTCGTGCAGGGCTCCTTCGACGACGACAACGCCTTCGACGCCCTCGCCGCCACGCTCGGCGAGCTGGAGGGCAGCCACGGCATCGGGGGCAACGCGGCCTTCTACCTGTCCATCCCGCCGGCGATGTTCCCGGTCGTGCTCAAGCAGATGCAGCGCACCGGCATGGCCGACAGCACGCCGGAGCGCTGGCGCCGGGTGGTCGTGGAGAAGCCGTTCGGCACCGATCTGGCCTCCAGCCGGGAGCTCAACGAGCTGGTGGACTCCGTGTTCACCGCCGAGGACGTCTTCCGCATCGACCACTACCTGGGCAAGGAGACGGTCCAGAACCTGATGGCGCTGCGGTTCGCCAACTCGCTGTTCGAGCCGGTCTGGAACGGCCACCACGTCGACTCGGTGCAGATCACCATGGCCGAGGACGTCGGCATCGGCGGGCGGGCGGCGTTCTACGAGCAGACCGGCGCCGCCCGGGACGTGCTGCAGAACCACCTGCTCCAGCTGCTGGCGCTCACCGCGATGGAGGAGCCGGTCGAGTTCTCCGCCGAGGAGATCCGCACCGAGAAGCTCAAGGTGCTGCGCGCGGTGTCCCTGCCGGAGGACCTCGCCCGGTTCGCCGTCCGCGGGCAGTACGAGCAGGGCTGGCTGGCCGGACAGCGGGCCACGGGCTACCGGCAGGAGGAGGGCGTCGACCCGCACTCGACGACCGAGACCTACGCCGCCGTCCGGCTGGGCGTGGAGACCCGGCGGTGGGCCGGCGTGCCGTTCTACCTGCGCGCCGGCAAGCGGCTGCCGCGGCGGGTCACCGAGATCGCGCTGGTCTTCAAGCGCGCGCCGCACCTGCCCTTCGCCGACACCGACACCGAGGAGCTGGGCAGCAACCAGCTGGTCATCCGGGTTCAGCCCGACGAGGGGATGACCCTCAAGTTCGGGTCGAAGGTGCCCGGCAGCGTGATGGAGGTCCGCGACGTCGCGATGGACTTCCTCTACGGCGAGCAGTTCACCGAGGCCAGCCCGGAGGCCTACGAGCGGCTGCTGCTCGACGTCCTGCTCGGCGACGCCACCCTCTTCCCGCGCAACGCGGAGGTCGAGGCGTCCTGGGCGGTCATCGACCCGCTGGAGGAGTTCTGGACCGGGACGACGCCGCAGCCGTACCGGGCCGGCGAGTGGGGGCCGCGCGCGGCCGACGAGATGCTCGCCGCCGAGGGCCGTCGGTGGCGGCGCCCGTGACCTCCGAGGGGACGACCCGATGACGACGCTGTGGGACACCACCGGCTCCGCCGTGGTCAAGGAGCTGGCCGCCCAGCGGCGCACCGGCGGGGCGGTGCTGTCCGGCGTCGCCCTGACCCTGGTCGTCGTGGCCGACGAGAACCGGGTGGCCGAGGCCGAGGAGGCCGCCACCGCCGCCGCCGCGCAGCACCCCTGCCGGCTGCTCATCGTCATCCGCCGGCAGATCGAGGCGCCGGCGCCCCGGCTGGACGCCGAGGTGCTCATCGGCGGGCGGCTGGGCCCCGGCGAGGCCGTGGTCATGCGGATGTACGGCCGGCTCGCGCTGCACGCCGAGTCGGTGGTGCTGCCGCTGCTGGCCGCCGACGCCCCGGTGGTCACCTGGTGGCACGGCACGCCGCCGGACCGGCTGGCCACCGACGCGCTCGCGGTGATCGCCGACCGGCGGATCACCGACAGCTCCCTCGCCGAGGACCAGCGGGCCGCGCTGCGCGCCCGCGCCGAGGACTACGCCCCCGGCGACACCGACCTGGCCTGGACGCGCAGCACGCCGTGGCGCGCCACGCTCACCTCGACGGTGGACTCGGTGTCCGGGCGCCGCGGCGAGCCGGTGCGGGTGCTCGGCGGGCGGGTCGAGGGCGACCCGGGGCACGCCACCGCGGTGCTGCTGGCCGGCTGGCTCACCGCCCGCTGCGGCGTGGACGTCCCGGTGGAGTCCGGGGATCGGCGGCCGGGCCCCAGCGGCGTCTCCGCCGTGGCGCTGGAGCTGGACCAGGACGAGCAGGTGCGGGTGGCGGCCGACCGGCGGGGAGGGGCGGTCATCAGCCAGCCCTACCGGCCGGACGCCACGGTGGCCCTGCCCGACCGGCCGCTGGGCGACCTGGTCGGTGAGGAGCTGCGCCGGCTGGACCCCGACGAGCCGTACGCCGAGGCGCTCGGCGCCACGACCGGCGTCCCGGACCTGGCCGACCGCTCGGCCGCGCGGGAGTACGAGTGGCGGGACCCCGCCGACGCGACCGGCGGCCCGGGCGAGCCGCTGCCGACCGTGCCCGCGGACTCGGTCGGCGCCGACGAGGTGGCCGAGCACGGGGAGCGGAACAGCGCGGAGGTCACCCCGTGAAGGAGGGCCAGGTGCCCGACGTCGTCGTCGAGCCGGACGCCGACCGGCTGGCCCGCGCGGTGGCCGCGGCGCTGGTCGCCCGGCTGGCCGCCGCCCAGGCGGTGCACGGGACGGCGTTGGTGGTGCTCACCGGGGGCGGCATCGGTACCGCCGTCCTGGAGCGGGTCGCCGACCTGGTGCGCGAGCCGGCCCGCGAGCGGGTGGACTGGACCGCCGTCGACGTGTGGTGGGGCGACGAGCGCTGGGTGCCCGCCGACGACGCCGACCGCAACGAGCTGGGCGCCCGCCGGGCGCTGCTGGACCCGGCCGGCGTCCCGGCCGAGCGGGTGCACGCGATGCCGGCCTCGGACGCCGGGTTCGCCGAGCCCGAGGACGCCGCGGCCTGGTACGCCGACCGGCTCGCCGCCGCGGCACCGGAGGGCGGCCCGGTTCCCCGCATCGACGTGCTGCTGCTCGGGGTGGGCCCCGAGGGCCACGTCGCGTCGGTCTTCCCCGGGACGCCGGCGGTGTCCGACCGGCGCACGGTGCTCGCGGTGCACGACTGCCCCAAGCCCCCGCCGACCCGGGTGAGCCTCGGCTTCGCCGCGATCAACGCCGCCGAGGAGGTCTGGCTGCTGGCCGGCGGTGCGGCGAAGGCCCCGGCCGTGGCGCGGGCCCTGGGCGGGGAGGTCACGCCGGAGGAGCTGCCCGCCGCGGGGGTGCACGGCCGCCGGGCGACCCGGTGGCTGCTGGACGCCGACGCCGCGGGCGAGCTCCCCTCGGCGACCGGCTGAGCGGCCGCGGCCGGTCAGCGGACCGCAAGTGGACGGCAAGCGGGCGGCCGCAGGCTGACCGGCATGACCGACCGGGACGCCCTGCACACCGTCCACCCCGGCGACCGCTGGCTGGTGGTCGTCGCCCATCCCGACGACGAGGCCTTCGGCTGCGGGTCCGTCATCGCCCGGGCCGCCGTCCTCGGTGCCGAGGTGACCGTCGCCTGCGCCACCCGGGGGGAGGCCGGTGAGGTCCAGGCCGGCGCGGTCGGGGGCACCGGGCCCGACGGCGGGGACCTCGGCGCGCTGCGGGAGGCCGAGCTGCGCCGGTCCGCGGCCCGCCTCGGGGTGGCCCGGGTCGAGCTGCTGGGCTGGCGCGACAGCGGCTTCGACGGCCCGGCCGCGCCCGGGACGCTCGCGGCGGCGCCCCTGACCGAGGTGGCCCGGGTCGTCCGGCGACGGGCGGCCGCCCTCGGGCCGGAGGTCGTCGTCGTCCTCGACGGCTGCGACGGTCACCGCGACCACCGGCACGTCCGGCAGGCCACCCGGGCCGCGCTCGCCGGCCTCCCCGGGCCGCGACCGGCCCTCTGGGAGCACACGCTGCCCAACTCGCTGATGCGCCGCTGGCTGGCCGAGACCAGCAGCGGGCGCGGGGACGACGCCTACCACGCCCTGGACCCCGACTCCTTCGGCCGGCCCGACCGGGAGGTCACCGCGGTCCTCGACGTGCGGTCCGTGCTGGACCGCCGCGAGGCCGCCATGGCCGAGCACCGCTCGCAGCGCTCGCCCTTCGCCGGGCTCAGCCCGGAGCTCCGCCTGGCCTTCCTCGGGACGGACCACCTGGTGCGGGTGCCGCTGCCACCGGGCCCGTGGCCCGAGCCGTGGCGGCCCGCCGCGGGGGCACGGCCGGCGACGCACCACTGGGACTGCACCACCGCGGGGTGGCGGACCGGCCCGTCGCGGGAGGCCGCTGCGCGCTGAGCCGGGGCCTCGCGGGCCCGGCCTCAGAGTCCGCGGCGGGCCCGCAGCTTGGCCAGCGCCTCCTCGAGCAGGGCGTCGCCGTCGGCGTCGCTGCGCCGTTCGCGGACGTAGGCCAGGTGGGTCTTGTACGGCTCGGTGCGCGGGGCGGGGGGCGGCGCGGCCTCGTCCTGGCCGGCGGGCAGGCCGCAGCGCGGGCAGTCCCACAGCTCCGGCACCTCGGCGTCGGAGGCGAAGGAGACCTCGGTCTCGTGGCCCGAGGCGCACCAGAAGGGCACCCGGCGGCGGGGCGCGGCCTCGCCGCGCTCGGCCTCGCCCATCGGGCCCGCGCCGACCCGCGTCCCCCGGATCGCGTTACCACCAGCCACGAGTGCCCCCTGTGCGTCTCCCGGTGCGCACGGCCGGATCGGCCGCCCGGGCAGTCTATGGCCTGGTCGGGCCGCCACCGAGGACTTTGGTCCTGGTCGGGCCGGGTGGGGCGCCGAGCTGGTGACGTGCTGGAACGGCCCTCTCGCAGGGACCCGGCCCGAGCGGAGCGGGGGTCGGGGGGCGGGAGGGCCGTTCTTCAGACCTTGAGCAGGATGCCGAGGGCGACGATGCAGACGGTCCAGACCAGGCCGATGAAGACGGTGAGCCGGTTGAGGTTCTTCTCCACGACGGAGGAGCCGGACAGCTGCGAGGAGACCGCGCCGCCGAACATCGAGGACAGCCCCCCGCCCTTGCCGCGGTGCAGCAGGATCAGCACCACGAGGACCAGGCTGGTGAGCACCAGCAGCACGTTGAGGACGACCTCCACCATGGGCCCGAGGGTAGCCGACCGCCCGCCCGGCCCCGGGCAGCCGCGGCCCGCGGCCCGCGCCCCGGGCGGTCAGCGGACGCCGGCGGTCGCCAGGTCGTAGCCGGTGTAGGGGCCCATGACCAGGCCGTTGCGCAGTCGCTGGCCGGCCAGCAGCTGCACCCGCGACTCGGCCAGCGGCACGTACGCCGCGCCGGCCGTGGCCGCCGTCGCCACCTCGCGCCAGGCGGCGCGGGCGGCCTCCGCGTCCGGCGCCGTGCGGGCGGCGTCGATGAGCGCGTCGACGGCGGGGTCGGCCAGGCGGGCGAAGTTGGTGTTGCCGACGGTGCTGATGGACCGGCCGTCGACCAGCGGCACGAGGAAGGAGCCGGGGGTGGGCACGTCGGCGGTCCAGGTGGCCAGCACCATGCCGATGCCGTTGGCGCGTACCCGGTCGGGGTTGCCGACCTCGGTCGCGTAGTAGCTGGCCGCGTCCAGGGCCCGCACCTCCACGCCGATGCCGACGGCCTGCAGCTGCCCGGCGACCCGGTCGGCGACGGCCACGCCGTTCGGCCCGTCCGGGGTGGCGAGCACGGTGCTGAAGCCCTCGGGCCGCCCGCAGGCGGCCAGCGACTCGCGGGCGGCGGCCAGGTCGGGGCCGGGGTCGGCCGGCTGCGGCCCGCCCTCGACGCCCTGCGGCCACAGCCGGGCGGTGGGCGTGGCCTCCGCCGGCCCGCCCAGCGCCTCCTGCACGGCGGCCCGGTCCACGACCGCGGCCACCGCGGCCCGGCAGTCCGGGTCGTCGAACGGGGCGACGTCGGTGGGCAGCGCGAGCAGCCGGACGACGTTGCCCGGGACCCCGTCGACCCGGTCGGCCAGCGGCACGTCCCCGCCGGTGTCCTCCGCGAGCCGGGCCGTCGTCGGCGCCTGGATCCCGGTGCCGGAGAGGTCGACGTCGGCGGACCCGGCGAGCAGCGCCTGGTCGCGCAGCAGCCCGGTGAGCCCGGTGCGCACGACCACCCGGTCGGGCAGGGCGGTGCGGACGTCGTCGGTCGCCGGGTCCCACTGCGGGTTGCGCTCGAGCACGATGCCGGTGACGTCGTCCTGCGCGGTGACCGCGTACGGGCCGGAGGACACCGGGTCCCGGCCGTAGTCGGCGCCGGTGTCGAGGTCGATCGGGACCGGGCTGCTGGAGGGCAGCGCCATGACGTAGGGGAAGTCCGGCTGCGGCACGCGCAGCCGGAAGGTGATGGTGCGGTCGTCCGGCGTCTCCACCGAGGCCAGGCCGAGCCGGCCGGGCGTCTCGTCCTGCCACGGGCCGGCGTAGGGGTCGGCCGGGTCGTCGAGCAGGTCGACGACCCGGGTGGGGCCACCCACGACGACGTCGGAGGCGAAGGACCGCTCGATGCCGTACTTCAGGTCCCGCGAGGTGATCGGCTGGCCGGTCTCGAACCGGACGCCCTCGCGCAGGGTGAACGTCCAGGTGGTCCCGCCGTCCGGGGTGCTGCCCAGGTCGGTCGCCAGGTCGGGCACCAGCTCGCCGGTGCGCCCGGGCCGCGGGTCGTAGCTGACCAGCGTGCGGGTGTAGAGCCGCATGAGGTTCCACACGCCCGGCTGGTAGGACCGCTGCGGGTCCAGGCTGTCCACCTCGCCGGCCACCACGCGCAGCGTGCCGCCGGTGGCGTCCGACGGGGCCCGGACGCCGCTGACGCCGGCGTCCGGGCCGTCACCGAAGACGGGCAGCGCGGCGGCGTCCTCGCCGGCACCGGAGCAGCTGACCGCCGTCCCGACGACCAGCAGCACGGCGGCGGCGACGGCGGCGACCGGCCCGCGGCCCCGCAGCACCGTGTTCTCCACCCCACCCGCTCCCCGCCGCTCCGGCGGCGGCGGTCAGCCGACGTCGGCGGCTGTCCGACAGATCTGCGCGAACTCGTCGGCGTCCAGGCTGGCGCCACCGACGAGGGCACCGTCGACGTCCGGCCCGGCCAGGATCCCGGCCGTGTTCGCGGCCTTCACCGACCCGCCGTAGAGGATACGGACGACCCCGGCCGTCTCCGCGCCGAAACGCTCGGCGAGCCGTGACCGCAGGGCTCCGCACACCTCCTGTGCGTCCTCGGGGGTGGCCACCTCCCCGGTGCCGATGGCCCACACCGGCTCGTACGCGACGACCAGACCGCTGCCGCCGCCGGGCTCGGTGAGCTGCTCGGCGGTCAGGCCCTCCAGCGCGGCGTCCAGCTGGCCGGTGCAGTGGGCCACGTGCTCGCCCGAGCGGCGGACCTCCAGCCCCTCGCCCACGCACAGGATCGGCACCAGGCCGTGCCGCAGGGCGGCGCGCACCTTGCCGGCCACCACGGCGTCGTCCTCGGCGTGCACCGCCCGCCGCTCGGAGTGCCCGACGACGACGTAGCGGCAGGCCAGCGCGGCGAGCATCGCGCCGCTGACCTCGCCGGTGTAGGCGCCGGAGTCCTGCACCGAGAGGTCCTGCGCGCCGTAGCCGACCTCCAGCTTGTCGCCGGTGACCAGCGTCTGCACGCTGCGCAGCGCGGTGAACGGCGGCAGGACGACGACCTCGGCCGCCTCCAGCTCGGGCTCCCGGAGGCTGAAGGCGAGCTTCTGCACCATCCCGATCGCCTCGAGGTGCGTGAGGTTCATCTTCCAGTTGCCGGCGATGAGCGGCCGGCGTCCCTCCCGGCGGACCGGGGTGCCCCTGCGTGCCACGTGCGTCCCCTCCCTCAGTCGGCGAGCACCGCGAGGCCGGGCAGCTCCCGGCCCTCGAGGTACTCCAGCGACGCGCCGCCGCCGGTGCTGATGTGGCCGTACGCGGACTCGTCCAGGCCCAGCTGGCGCACCGCGGCCGCGGAGTCCCCGCCGCCGACGACGGACAGCCCGTCGACCGCCGCCACCGCCGCGGCCACCCCGCGGGTGCCGGCCTGGAAGGGAGTGAGCTCGAAGACGCCCATCGGCCCGTTCCAGAACACGGTGCGGGCCCCACCCAGCTCGCGGCCGAAGGCCTCGACCGTGCGCGGCCCGACGTCCAGGCCCATCTGGCCGTCGGGGATGGCGTCGACCCCGACCGTCGTCGTCGGCGCGTCCGCGCTGAACTCCGGCGCGCACACGACGTCCAGCGGCAGCACGATGCGGTCGCCCGCGTCGGCCAGCAGCCGGCGGCAGGTGTCCACCTGGTCGGCCTCCAGCAGCGACGTCCCGACGCCGTGCCCCTGGGCGGCCAGGAAGGTGAAGCACATCCCGCCGCCGACCAGCAGCCGGTCCACCTTGGGCAGCAGGGCCTCGATGACGGCGAGCTTGTCGCTGACCTTGGAGCCGCCGAGCACCACGACGTAGGGCCGCTCCGGGTCCTGGGTCAGCCGGGTGAGCACGTCGAGCTCCTGGGCGACCAGCCGGCCGGCCACGTGCGGCAGCCGCAGCGCCACGTCGTACACCGAGGCGTGCTTGCGGTGCACCGCGCCGAACGCGTCGTCGACGTAGGCGTCGGCCAGCGCGGCCAGCCGGTCGGCCAGCCCGCCCCGCTCGGCGTCGTCCTTGGCGGTCTCGGCGGCCTCGAAGCGGACGTTCTCCAGCAGCAGCACGTCGCCGTCGCCCAGCCGGCCGGCCCGGGCCTGCGCGTCCTCGCCCGCGACGTCGGCGGCCAGCGGCACCTCGACGCCGAGCAGCCCACCGAGCCGCGCGGCGACCGGCGCCAGCGAGTACTGCGGGTCCGGGGCGCCCTTGGGCCGGCCGAGGTGGGCGGCGACCACGACGCGGGCGCCGGCGTCGCGCAGCGCCTGCAGCGTGGGCAGGCTGGCGCGGATCCGGCCGTCGTCGGTGATCTCCCGGGTGGCCTTGTCGAGCGGGACGTTCAGGTCGGCGCGCAGCAGCACGCGCCGGCCCGAGACGCCCTCGGCGAGCAGGTCGTCGAGGGTGCGCATCCGCGTTACAGCGAGCGGCCGACGAGCTCGACGGAGTCGACGAGCCGGTTGGAGTAGCCCCACTCGTTGTCGTACCAGCCGAGCACCTTCGCCATCGGGCCGAAGACCTTGGTGAGCTTCGCGTCGTAGATGCAGCTGGCCGGGTCGGTGACGATGTCGGAGGAGACGATCGGCGCGTCGGTGTACCGGAGCACGCCGGCCAGCGGGCCCGCGGCGGCCTCGCGGTAGGCGGCGTCGATCTCCTCGGCCGAGGCCTCGCGGGTCAGCTGCACGGTGAGGTCCGTGGCCGAGCCGGTCGGCACGGGGACGCGGATGGCGTAGCCGTCGAGCCTGCCCTTGAGCTCGGGCAGCACCAGGCCGATCGCCTTGGCCGCACCGGTGGAGGTGGGGACCATGTTGAGCGCGGCGGCGCGGGCGCGGCGGAGGTCCTTGTGCGGGCCGTCCTGCAGGTTCTGGTCGGCGGTGTAGGCGTGGATGGTGGTCATCAGGCCGCGCTCGATGCCGAAGGCGTCGTGGAGCACCTTGGCCAGCGGGGCCAGGCAGTTCGTCGTGCAGGACGCGTTGCTGATGATCGTCTGCGAGCCGTCGTAGAGGTCGTCGTTGACGCCCATGACGATGGTCAGGTCGTCGCCGGTCGCCGGCGCGGAGACGATGACCTTCTTGGCGCCGCCGGCGTCGACGTGCTTGCGGGCGTCGTCGGCCTTGGTGAAGAAGCCGGTGGACTCGACCACGACGTCGACGCCGAGGTCGCCCCAGGGCAGGTCGGCCGGGTCGCGCTCGGAGAGCACCTTCATGGTGGTGCCGGCGATCTTGATGCCCTCACCGTCGGCGGCGACGTCCTCGGCCAGCACGCCCAGGACGCTGTCGTACTTGAGCAGGTGGGCCAGGACCTCGGGACTGGTCAGGTCGTTGACCGCCACGATCTCGATGTCCTTGCCGCTGGAGGCGGCGGCTCGCCAGAAGTTCCGCCCGATCCGGCCGAACCCGTTGATGCCCACGCGTACGGTCATGCAGACCTCCCATGATCACGGCGACGTCGTCGCTCGGGGGCCGCGCGCGGCGCGCGGCCTCGCTCCCCGTCGACCCTATCGGTCGCGGCGGACGACGGCTCCCGCACCTCGGGGCCGGTGACGTGCCGGGCGGCCACCCCACGAGCGGGGTGGCCGCTCCTCACGTCAGCATGTCCTCGGTGACGACGGACTCGGTGTCGGGGATGCCGAGGTCCTTGGCGCGCTTGTCGGCCATGGCCAGCAGCCGGCGGATGCGGCCGGCGACGGCGTCCTTGGTCATCGGCGGGTCGGCGCGCTGGCCGAGCTCCTCCAGCGAGGCCTGGCCGTGCTCCAGCCGCAGCCGGCCGGCGACGAGCAGGTGCTCCGGGGCGTCCCCGTCGAGGATCTCCATGGCCCGCTCCACGCGGGCGCTGGCGGCCACGGCGGCGCGGGCGGAGCGGCGCAGGTTGGCGTCGTCGAAGTTGGCGAGCCGGTTGGCCGTGGCCCGGACCTCGCGGCGCATCCGCCGCTCCTCCCAGGCCATCACCGCGTCGTGGGCGCCCATGCGGGTGAGCAGCGCGCTGATGGCGTCGCCGTCGCGCACCACCACCCGGTCGGCGCCGCGCACCTCGCGGGCCTTGGCGGCGATGCCCAGCCGGCGGGCCGCGCCGACCAGCGCCATCGCGGCCTCCGGGCCGGGGCAGGTGACCTCCAGGGAGGACGAGCGGCCGGGCTCGGTCAGCGAGCCGTGCGCCAGGAACGCGCCCCGCCAGGCCGCCTCGGCGTCGTTGATGCCGCCGCTGACCACCGACGGCGGCAACCCGCGCACCGGGCGGCCGCGCTGGTCGACCAGCCCGGTCTGGCGGGCCAGGCCCTCGCCGTGCTTGGCGATGCGGACCAGGTAACGCACCCCGCGGCGGATGTTGCCGCCGGCCAGCACGCTCACCCCGCTGGTGTAGCCGTAGACCTCGCTGATGTCGCGCCGCAGGCGGCGGGCGACCGAGCCGGTGTCCAGCTCCGCCTCGATGACCACGCGCCCGCCGACGATGTGCAGTCCGCCGCTGAACCGCAGCAGCGCGGTGACCTCGGCCTTGCGCTCGGAGGTCTTGCTGCACTCCACCCGCGACAGCTCGTCCTTGACCATGGCCGTCATCGCCATGCCGTCCACCCCCACGTTCCCCCGGGCTCAGCAAGCCCCATGTGCGGTGTTCCCTTCGTCGCCCCGGCCTGCCGGATCCGGTACGAGGCGGTGCGGTGCCCGTTCCCCGGCCGTCATGCCGCGTGCCGACCCGATCGCCTGCCGGAGGGCTCCGGCCAGGCGCACCGGGTCGTGCCGCGGCACGCCGCCGTCCTCGGCGACGGGGGCCAGCACGAGCTCGGCACCACACTCACGTACCGCAGACAGGAGACCACAGCGGTCAACCACCGATCCCGCGTCCGCGATCACCGTGTGCAACGCCACTTCACCCAGGTGGCTCTGCAGCACCGTCAGGTGCTCCTCCGGGGAGAAGCCGTCGGTCTCCCCTGGCTGCGGCTCCAGGTTGAGGACGACGACCACCCGGGCGCTGCTGGCCTCCAGCGCGGCGCGCAGCCGCGGCACGAGCAGGTGCGGCAGCACGGAGGTGTACCAGGAGCCCGGCCCGAGCGAGACGACGTCGGCCGCGGCGATCGCGTCCAGCACCGCCGGGTGCACCGGCGGGTCGTCCGGGGACACCAGGATGTCGCGCACCCGGCCGGGGGTCGCGGCGATCGCCACCTGCCCGCGGATGGTGCGGGTGCGCGCCGGGTCGTCGGGGTCGGTGCTCTCCACCGTGGCGACGAGGTCCAGCGGGACGTCGGCCATCGGCAGCACCCGCCCGCGGGCGCCCAGCAGCCGGCACAGGTCGTCCAGCGCGCGTACGCAGTCGCCGCCGTGCAGCTCGGTGAGCCCGGTGAGGACCAGGTTGCCCACCGGGTGGCCGGCGAGCACCCCGCTGCCACCGAGCCGGTGCTGCAGCAGCGCGGCCGCGTGCCGGGTGTCCACGGCGTCGCCGGCCAGCGCGCTGAGCGCCATGCGCAGGTCGCCCGGCGGCAGCACCGGCATCTCCCGGCGGATGCGGCCGGAGGAGCCGCCGTCGTCGGCGACGGTGACGACGGCGGTGAGGTCCGGCGTGATCCGGCGCCAGGCGCCCAGCGCGGCGGCCAGCCCGTGGCCGCCGCCGAAGGCGACCACGCGCGGCGGGCGGGCGCCGTTCGCGCCGGCGGGCGGGACGTGCCCGGGTGCGCCCACTACTCGCGGCCCAGGTCGCGGTGCTGCACGGTGGCGTCTACGCCGTCGGCCTGCAGCCGGCGGGCGAACTCCTCGGCGATGGCGACGCTGCGGTGCTTGCCGCCGGTGCAGCCGACGGCGAGGGTCAGGTAGCGCTTGCCCTCCCGCCGGTAGCCGGGGATGAGCAGCCGCAGCACGTCGGTGTAGCGGTCCAGGAACGGCGGGGCGTCCTCCTGGCCGAGCA
Organism: Geodermatophilus pulveris; assembly: GCF_900188375.1. Lineage (GTDB taxonomy): Bacteria > Actinomycetota > Actinomycetes > Mycobacteriales > Geodermatophilaceae > Geodermatophilus > Geodermatophilus pulveris. The sequence goes on from NZ_FZOO01000002.1 coordinate 617,654, forward strand.
CGTAGTCGCGGACGTCCGGGTCCTGCCCGGAGCGGGGGCGCAGCTCGGGCAGCCAGTGCGGGTTGGGCAGGAAGCGGGCGTCGACGACCAGGTCGGCGTCCAGCGGCAGGCCGTACTTGAAGCCGAAGCTGAGCACGGTCGCGGTCAGCTTCGGGGTGCGGCCCTCGCGGGCGAAGGCGTTCTCCAGCGTGGCGCGCAGCTGGTGGACGTTGAGGTCGCTGGTGTCCACCCACAGGTCGGCCTCGCCGGCGATGCCGGTCAGCAGGGCCCGCTCGGCGGTGATGCCGTCGGTGAGGGTGCCGCTGCCCTGCAGGGGGTGCTCGCGGCGGTTGGACTCGTATCGGCGGACCAGCACCTCGTCGCGGGCGTGCACGTAGACGATCCGCGGGCGGTGGCCGGCCGAGGCCAGCACCCGGATGGCCTCCTGCAGGTCGCTGGAGAAGGCCCGGCTGCGCACGTCGACGACGGCGGCGAACCGGCGGACGTCGCCGCGCGCGCCCAGCTCGACCATCGGCAGCAGCAGCGCCGGCGGCAGGTTGTCGACGACGAACCAGCCGAGGTCCTCCAGCACCCGCCCGGCGCTGTTCTTGCCGGCGCCGGACAGGCCGGTGACCACGACGACGTCCAGCGGCGCGGTCTCGGTGGAGGACGGGTCCAGCGGCGCCGGGACGTCGCTGTGCGGGTGGCCGGGCGGGCCGGGCGGCGTGTCCAGGTGCGCGGAGTCGGCGCCGGCGCTGCTCACGATGCCCCCCGTTCGCTCCCGCGGGGCGCTCCGCTCCTCGCTCGGTCGTCCGGGCCGCCTCCGCGGTCGGTCCGCTCCTCGCTCGGTCGTCCGGGCCGCCTCCGCGGTCGGTCCGCTCCTCGCTCGGTCGTCCAGGCCGCCTCCGCGGTCGGTCCGCTCCTCGCTCGGTCCTCGCTGCGATGCTCCCTCCCTGTCGGCGGCCGCCTCGCTGCGATGCTCCCTGCCTGTCGGCGGCCGCCTCGCTGCGATGCTCCCTGCCTGTCGGCGGCCGCCTCGCTGCGATGCTCCCGGCCCTGCTCGCTCACGACGCCACCCGGCCGACCTCGGCGGTCGCGCCGGTGCCGCTGCGCGGGGTGCCGCGCTCGGCCGGGCCGGCGGGCGCCGTCGTCGTCGTCACGACGTCCTCCCCCGGCGCCGCACCCCCGGCCGGGCCCGCCGCGCCCTCCCCCGGCTGGGCGACGGCGGCCAGCACCGCCTCCGCCGTCCGCCGGCCGATGCCCGGGACGGCGGTCAGCTCCTCGACGGTCGCGGCGCGCAGCCGCTTCAGGGACCCGAACTCCTTCATCAGCGCCTTCCGCCGCGTCTGCCCGAGACCGGGGACGTCGTCCAACAGGGAGACCAGCATGCTCGTGGAGCGCTTCTGCCGGTGGTAGGTGATCGCGAACCGGTGGGCCTCGTCCCGGATCCGCTGCAGCAGGTAGAGCGCCTCGGAGGTGCGCGGCAGCACCACCGGGTCGCTCTCGCCGGGCAGCCACACCTCCTCCATGCGCTTGGCCAGGCCGCAGACGGCGACGTCGACGATGCCGAGCTCGTCCAGCGAGCGGGCGGCCGCGGCGACCTGCGGCGCGCCGCCGTCGACCACGAGCAGGTTGGGCGGGTAGGCGAACCGGCGCGGCCGGCCCTCCTCCGCCGCGACGCCCTGCTCGTCCCTGCGGTCGGCCTCCTCCTTGAGGTGGCGGGCGAACCGGCGGCGCACCACCTCGGCCATCGCCGCGGTGTCGTCGGTGCCGTGCTGCACGGAGAACCGGCGGTAGTCCGACCGCTTGGCCAGCCCGTCCTCGAACACGACCATGCTGGCCACCACGTTGGTCTGCTGGACGTGCGAGACGTCGATGCACTCGATGCGCAGCGGCGCCTCCGGCAGCTCGAGGGCCTCCTGCAGCTCGGCCAGCGCCAGGGAGCGGGCGGTGAGGTCGCTGGAGCGCTTGACCCGGTGCCGGGCGAAGGCCTCCTGGGCGTTGCGCTCCACGGTCTCCATCAGGGCCCGCTTGTCGCCGCGCTGGGGCACCCGCAGGCTGACCCGGCTGCCGCGCAGCTCGGTGAGCAGCTCCTCGTAGACGTCGGCGTCGTGCGGCAGCTCGGGGACGAGCACCTCGCGGGGCACCGACTCCCCTGCCTCGCCGGCCCCGGTCGCCTCGTCGACGCCGCCGTACACCTGCAGCAGGAACTGCTCGACCAGCTCGCCGGTGCTGACCTCCTCGACCTTGTCCACGATCCAGCCGCGCTGGCCGCGCACCCGCCCGCCGCGGACGTGGAAGACCTGCACCGAGGCCTCCAGCTCGTCCTGCGCGAAGGCGACGACGTCGGCGTCGGTGCCGTCGCCGAGGACGACGGCCTGCTTCTCCATCGCCCGCCGCAGCGCGCCGAGGTCGTCGCGCAGCCGGGCGGCCCGCTCGTACTCCATCGCCTCGGCGGCCCGGGCCATCTCGCGCTCCAGCCGGCGGACCATCTTCTCGGTGCGCCCGGCCATGAAGTCGCAGAAGCCGTCGACGATCTCCCGGTGCTCCTCGGCGGAGACCCGGCCGACGCAGGGGGCGGCGCACTTGCCGATGTAGCCGAGCAGGCAGGGCCGGCCGATCTGCCCGGCGCGCTTGAAGACGCCGGTGGAGCAGGTGCGGGCCGGGAAGACCCGGGTGAGGGTGTCCAGCGTCTCGCGGATGGCCCAGGCGTGCGCGTAGGGGCCGAAGTAGCGGACGCCCTTCTTCTTCGGGCCGCGCATCACCTGCAGCCGCGGGTACTCCTCGTTGAGCGTCACGGCCAGCGAGGGGTAGCTCTTGTCGTCCCGGTAGCGGACGTTGAACCGCGGGTCGTACTCCTTGATCCAGTTGTACTCGAGCTGGAGGGCCTCGACCTCGGTGCCGACGACGGTCCACTCGACGCTGGCCGCCGTCGTCACCATCTGCCGGGTGCGCGGGTGCAGGCCCGCCACGTCGGCGAAGTAGCTGTTCAGCCGCTGCCGGAGGCTCTTGGCCTTGCCGACGTAGACGACCCGGCCGGTGGGGTCGCGGAAGCGGTAGACCCCCGGGGACTCGGGGATGCTGCCGACCGCGGGACGGTACGTGGACGGGTCGGGCACGGTCCCCAGGTTAGGTGGGGTCACCGACGCTCCGCCGCCCGAATGACACCGGTGTGTCCCGGCCCGCTCAGGGGGCCTGCCGGTGCGGCTGCTCGGCCACTTCGTAGGTGTGCCCGGCGGCGCGCAGCCGGTCGGCCAGCACGGTGCCGAGGGCGGTGGCCGGGGTGAGCGAGCCGGCCCGGGCGGGCAGCCGGTCGCCGTCCACCGCGAGGGCGAGGGCCGTCTCGCCGATCATGACGGCGGTGGCCGCGTAGCCGGGGTCGCCCCGGCCGGCGACGGTGGCGCGGTACTGCCGCCCGCCCTCGGTGGTGGCGTCGACCACGGAGCGGAACCAGCCGCGGGCGCGGGTCCGCTCGTCCGGGCCGGACCCGGGGTCGGGCAGCACCCGGTCGAGCAGCGCGCGGGTGGGCGGCAGGGCCATGGCGCCGACGAAGCCGGCCAGCCCAGCGGTCAGCGCGGCGGCCGCCACCGCCCCGGCCGGGCCGCGGCCGCAGCCCTGGAGCTCGCCGTAGCGCAGGCCGCGGCCGTAGGCCCAGTCCTGCAGGGCGTTGCTGCGCCGCACGACCCGGGTGTTGAACGGCGCCATGACGAACGGCGCCGTCCACCGGCCGTCGGGCGTGCGGGACGGCGGGACGGCGTCGCGCGGCTGGGGGGTGTCGGGCTCGGCGCCCCGGTCCGGGCTGAGCGAGAACGGGTCCCCGACCAGCCGGCGGGCCGCCGGGTCGCGGCCGACCTCCTCGAACTGGGCCCGGGCGGAGTCGACGGTGCCGCCGCTGAACCCGCCGCGGGCGGTGGCGACCAGCCGGACGTCGCCCAGCCCGCCGGCGCCGTCGGCCCGGGCCCGCTCGGCGAGCAGCAGCACCGACAGGTCGGAGGGCACGGAGTCGTAGCCGCAGGCGTGCACGATGCGGGCGCCGGTGTCGCGGGCGACGGCGTCGGTGCGGTCGATCGCGCGGCGGACGAACAGCACCTCGCCGGTCAGGTCGGCGTAGTGGGTGCCGGCCCGGGCGCAGGCCTCGACGACCGGCAGGCCGTACCGCAGGTAGGGGCCGACGGTGGTGGCCAGCACGCGCGTCGAGCCGGCCAGCGCGGCCAGCGAGGCCTCGTCGGCGGCGTCGGCGGTGACCAGCGGCCAGTCCCGGGCGGCGGCGGGCAGCTGCGCGCGGGCCCGTTCCAGCCGCTCCCGGGAGCGGCCGGCCAGCGCCACGCGCAGGCCGGCCGGTGCCGCCGAGGCCAGGTGGGCGGCGACCAGCCGGCCGACGAAGCCGGTGGTGCCGTAGACGACCAGGTCGTGGGTGCGCGCGGGATCGGCCACCGGGCCATCCTCGCCGGGGCGGGCGCCCGCCGCTCGGCCCCTCCGGTCAGCCGGCCGGACGCGACCGGTGCACCGCCGCCGCCCAGGGGGTCCCCGCCGCGACGGCCGCACCGGCCCGCCGGGCCAGGCGGGCGACGCGGGCGGCGAGCACCAGCGCCGACACCACGCCCACCCCGCCGGCGAGGGCGGCCACCGCGCCGGGCACCGCGTCGCCGCCCACGGCGAGCACCGCGACCGTCACCAGGGCGAGCAGCACCAGCGTGGACCGCACGCCGCCCCCGGGCGGGCGCGTCCGGGACCAGCCGTGGGACAGGTCGGGGTCGCAGTCGGGCGTGAGCGCGGTCACCGGCGTCTCCTCCGTCGCTGACCGCCCACACCCGCCGGGGCGTGACGTCGGTCACACGGAGGGTAGGGGCAGGCCTCGCCCCGCTCAAGCCCCCGGCTCAGCTGGCCCGGCGGCGGGCCCGCTTCTTCGGCGCCCCGGCGGCCGCGACGGCGTCCGGGTCGAGCATCGGGGCGAGGTAGCGGCCGGTGTGGCTCTCCGGGACCGTGGCGAGGAACTCCGGCGGCCCCTCGGCGACGACCGTGCCGCCGCGGAAGCCGCCCTCGGGGCCCATGTCGATGAGCCAGTCGGCGCTCTTGATGACGTCGAGGTTGTGCTCGATGACGATGACCGAGTTGCCCTTGTCGACCAGACCCTGCAGCACGATGAGCAGCTTGCGGATGTCCTCGAAGTGCAGCCCGGTGGTGGGCTCGTCGAGGACGTAGATGCTCCGGCCGTTGGACCGCTTCTGCAGCTCGCTGGCCAGCTTCACCCGCTGCGCCTCGCCGCCGGAGAGGGTGGTCGCGGGCTGGCCGAGCCGGACGTAGCCCAGCCCGACCTCGGTGAGCGTGCGCAGGTAGCGGGCGATGCCCGGGATGGCGGCGAAGAAGTCGGCGGCCTCCTCGATGGGCATGTCGAGGACCTGGGCGACCGTCTTGCCCTTGTAGTGCACCTCCAGGGTCTCCCGGTTGAACCGGGCGCCCTTGCACACCTCGCACGGCACGTAGACGTCGGGCAGGAAGTTCATCTCGATCTTCAGCGTGCCGTCGCCGGAGCAGGCCTCGCAGCGGCCGCCCTTGACGTTGAAGGAGAAGCGGCCGGGCTGGTAGCCGCGGATCTTCGCCTCCGACGTCTGCGCGAACAGCTTGCGCACCTGGTCCCAGACGCCGGTGTAGGTGGCCGGGTTGGACCGCGGGGTGCGGCCGATCGGCGACTGGTCGACGTGCACCACCTTGTCCAGGTGCTCCAGGCCGGTGACGGTGCGGTGCCGGCCGGGCACCATCCGGGCGCGGTTGAGCTGGTTGGCCAGCGTCGTGTAGAGGATGTCGTTGACCAGGCTGGACTTGCCCGAGCCCGAGACCCCGGTGACGCCGACCAGGCAGCCCAGCGGGAAGGTCACGTCGACGCCCTTGAGGTTGTGCTCCCGGGCGCCCTTGACCACCAGCTCGCGGCCCGGCGTGGGCTGCCGGCGCACCTGGGGGACTGCGATCTGCCGGCGCCCGGACAGGTACTGCCCGGTCAGCGACTCCTCGCTGGCGAGCAGGTCCGCGACGGTGCCGCTGACGACGACCTCGCCGCCGTGCTCCCCGGCGCCGGGGCCGATGTCGACCACCCAGTCGGCGGTCTTGATGGTGTCCTCGTCGTGCTCGACGACGATGAGCGTGTTGCCCATGTCGCGCAGCCGCACGAGGGTCTCGATCAGCCGGGTGTTGTCCCGCTGGTGCAGCCCGATGGAGGGCTCGTCGAGCACGTAGAGGACGCCGACGAGCCCGGAGCCGATCTGGGTGGCCAGCCGGATCCGCTGCGCCTCGCCGCCGGCGAGGGTGGCCGCGGGGCGGTCCATCGACAGGTAGTCCAGGCCGACGTCGACGAGGAAGGACAGCCGGGCCTGGATCTCCCGGAGCACCCGGTCGGCGATGGCCCGCTCCCGCTCGCCGAGCTCCAGGGCGCCGAGCCACTGCGCCGCGTCGCCGATGGACAGCCCGGTGACCTCGGCGATGGAGCGGCCGCCGAGCTTGACGGCGAGGATCTCCGGCTTGAGCCGGGTGCCGTGGCAGACCGGGCAGGGCACGTCGCGCATGTAGCCCTCGTACTTGTCCCGCATGAACTCGCTGTCGGTGTCGTCGTGCCGCCGCTCGATGAACGGCAGCACGCCCTCGAAGGCGGCGTAGTAGCTGCGCTCGCGGCCGTAGCGGTTCCTGTAGCGGACGTGCACCTGGTCCGGCGAGCCGTGCAGGACGGCCTTCTGCACCTTGGCCGGCAGCCGCTCCCACGGGTCGTCCATGGAGAAGCCGAGCTGCTGGGACAGGCCGGTGAGCAGCCGGGTGAAGTACTCGTTGCTCATCGAGGAGGCCCACGGGGCGATCGCGCCCTGGGCCAGGCTCTTCTCCGGGTCGGGGACGACGAGCTCGGGGTCGACCTCCTTGCGGGTGCCGATGCCGGTGCACTCCGGGCAGGCCCCGAACGGGGAGTTGAACGAGAACGACCGCGGCTCCAGCGCCTCGAAGGACAGGCCGTCGTCCACGCAGGCCAGGTGCTCGGAGAAGGTGCGCTCGCGGTGCGTGTCGCCCTCGGGGAGGTCCACGAAGTCGAGGACGACGAGGCCGCCGGCCAGGCCGAGCGCCGTCTCCACCGAGTCGGTGAGCCGCCGCTTCGCGCTCTCCTTCACGGTGAGCCGGTCGACGATCACCTCGATGGTGTGCTTCTCCTGCTTCTTGAGCGTCGGCGGCTCGGTCAGCTGGTGGACGACGCCGTCGACGCGGACGCGGGAGAAGCCCTGGGTCTGCAACGCGCTGAACAGGTCGACGTACTCGCCCTTGCGGGCCCGGACGACGGGGGCCAGCACCTGGAAGCGGGTGCCCTCCTCCATGGCCAGCACCTGGTCGACGATCTGCTGCGGGGTCTGCCGGGAGATCGGCTTGCCGCAGTTGGGGCAGTGCGGCTGCCCGGCGCGGGCGTAGAGCAGCCGGAGGTAGTCGTAGACCTCGGTGATCGTGCCGACCGTCGACCGCGGGTTCCGGTTGGTCGACTTCTGGTCGATCGACACGGCGGGCGAGAGCCCCTCGATGAAGTCGACGTCGGGCTTGTCCATCTGCCCGAGGAACTGGCGGGCGTAGGCCGAGAGCGACTCGACGTAGCGGCGCTGCCCCTCGGCGAAGATCGTGTCGAAGGCCAGGCTGGACTTGCCCGAGCCGGACAGCCCGGTGAAGACGATCAGGGCGTCGCGGGGCAGGTCGAGGTGGACGTCCTTGAGGTTGTGCTCGCGGGCGCCGCGGACGACGAGACGGTCCAATGTGATCCCTGTCGGTCTGTTGGGCCGGCCGGTCGCTCCGGGCCCGCGGTGGGGTGTCGAGGTGTCGCTATCGGCAACGCCGTCACCGTCCGGCCGCAATCCGTGACGACGGCGACGTTGCGCGGGGGCTGCTCAGGCAGGTGCGGGTGCCGGCGGGGCGGTCGGGTCGAAGACCGGTGGGTACCGGCGCCACGGCAGCCGCCGCTCCAGCTCCCCGGCGATCCAGAGTAGCCGCCCCTCCGCCCCCGGGGGGCCGACCAGCTGGACGGCCAGCGGCTGCCCGCTGGACCGGGTGCCGGCGGGCAGCACGAGGGCCGGGAGGCCGGCGAGGTTCCAGGCCGCCGTCCACGGCGCCCAGCGGGCGTTCGCCGCCACGTTGGCCAGGAAGGACCGCTCGTGCCAGGGCCGGGCGGGCAGCGGCGGCCCGGTCGTCACGGGCGTCAGCAGGACGTCGACGTCCGAGAAGAAGCGCGTCGACCGCGCGCGGAAGCGCTCCGCCGTCGCGGGCCGGACCAGGCCGGCCGCCCGGACGGCCCGCCCGATGCGGGCGTGGGTGCGGCTGCGCGGCTGCAGGTCGGCGAGCGGGACGCCGAGGTGCGCGGCGTCGTCGGCCGCGCCGGCCATCCACCGGGCCAGCGTCCCGGTCACGGCCCCGGGGGTGACCGGCGGGTCGCGGCGGACGACGGTGTGCCCGGCGGCGGCGAGGGCGGCGGCCACCGCCTCGACCGCCGCGCGGGCCGGCCCGTCGGGGCGGGCACCGGGCACCGGCGAGCGGGTGGAGACGGCGACGCGCAGCGGCCGCCCGGGCGCCGGCGGCGCGGCCGGCTCCTCCCCCGCCAGGACCGCGTGCGCCAGCGCGAGGTCGGCCACGGTGGTGGCCAGGGCCCCGTTGACCGCCATGCCCGACCAGTCGTCGGCGCCGATGCCGCCGGGGACCACGCCCCGGCCGGGCTTGAGGGCGACCAGCCCGCAGGCGGCCGCCGGCAGGCGCAGCGAGCCCAGGCCGTCGTTGCCGTGGGCGAGCGGGACCGCCCCGGAGGCGACCGCCGCCGCGCTGCCGCCGGAGCTGCCGGCCGGCGAGCGGGCGGTGTCCCAGGGGTTGCGGGTGACCGTGCCGGGCCCGTCGGTGGCGGCGTAGAGGCACAGCTCGGGCACCCGGGTGACGCCGACGACGACCGCCCCCGCCCGCCGCAGCCGGGCGACGACCTCCGCGTCGCGCGCCTCCGGCGGCCCGGTGCGGCCCGCGACGCCGTCGGTGCGGACCTCCCCGGCGACGGCGACGTTGTCCTTGACCGCGACCGGCACCCCGGCCAGCGGCATCGCGAAGCGGGTGAGCGCGGTGTCGACGGCGTGCGCCTCGGCCAGCGCGGCCTCCCGGCGGACGACGCGGAAGGCGCCGACCCGCGGCTCGACCGCGTCGAGGTGGGCCAGGTGCGCGCGGAGGACCTCCACGGCGGTCAGCTCCCCGGACCGCACCCGGGCGGCCAGCTCGGTGGCCGGCAGGCCGACGACCCCGGCCCCGCGGGGCGCGACCGGGCCGTCCCCGTCCGGCCCGGCGCCGACCCGCAGACCTCGGCTAGCGTCCATGCCTGGACCGTAACCGCGGCCACCGACACGATCCGAGCGGAGGCGGGATGGCGTACACGGGCGACGTCGAGGTGGGCGGACCGGCCGACGTCCGGGAGCTGCAAGGGCTCGTAATCAGCAAGCTGGCGGTCAGCGAGATGGCCAACAACGCCTACCTCCTGCGCGACCCGGACACCGGCGAGGCGCTGCTCGTCGACGCCGCCGCCGAGCCCGGTGCGCTGCGCGCGCTGATCGGCGACGCCGACGTGCACACCGTCGTCACCACGCACGGGCACTGGGACCACCACCGCGCGCTGCCGGAGGTGGTCCGGGCCACCGGGGCGGTCACCGTCGCGCACCCGGCGGACGCCGGCGACCTGCCCGTCCCCGTCCAGCGGCCGGTCGACCACGGCGACACCGTGCGGGTCGGCCGGCAGACCCTCGAGGTGGTGCACCTGCGCGGCCACACCCCGGGCAGCATCGCGCTGGTCTGGCGCGGGCCCGAGGGGGCCGGCACGCACGTCTTCACCGGCGACAGCCTCTTCCCCGGCGGCGTGGGGAAGACCTGGTCGCCGGAGGACTTCACCAGCCTGGTCGACGACGTCGAGGACCGGCTGTTCGGCGCGCTGCCCGACGACACCTGGGTCTACCCCGGCCACGGCAGGGACACCACGCTGGGCGCCGAGCGCCCGCACCTCGGGGAGTGGCGCGCCCGCGGCTGGTGAGGCGCGGTCCGCGCCGGTCACCCCGCGGTGCGCCTCAGGCCGCCGGGCGCGGGGCGCGCACGTCGGGGTGGTCGGCGAACAGCGGCGGCAGGTAGCGCAGCATCAGCGCCGACCAGGTGACGTGGGTGAGCACCGAGGCCTGGATGCCGCCGGTGACCCGCCGCTGCAGGCCGAACAGCGCGCCCATGACCAGCGAGGCGAGCAGCAGGGCCGGGTTGCGGGTCGCCGCCGTCGCCAGCCCGTAGACCGCGGTCGAGGTGACCACCGGGCGGTCCACGCCGATGGCGGCGTACAGCGCGCCGCGGAAGAAGACCTCCTCGGCGACGCCGTTGAGCAGCGCCGTGGTCGCCACCAGCGGCGTCGAGCCCTGGTGCGCGTAGCGCACGACCCGGGTGATCGCCCGGTCGAGGACGGGGACCCGGCGGGCCACCAGGGCCGCGCCGTAGAAGGCGCCGAAGGCGCCGATCCCGGTGGCCACAGGGGTCACCACGGGGCGGCGCAGCTGGTGGTCGGGGGTGGCCATCCAGCCGAGGTGCAACGGACCCGAGGCCAGCCCACCGGCGACCCAGGTGCCGGCGACGGCCATCGTGAGGCCGTAGAAGGACGGCGAGCCCGGCGTCGTCGACAGCGACACCCCGAGCAGCCCGGCACCCCCCAGCGCCACCCCCGCGGTCACCCGCCGGCGGCGGCGGAAGGCCGCGTCGGTCTCGCGGTGGTCCCGCGGGACGGGCTCGACCAGCCAGCGCGGCAGCCGGCCGGCCGCCCGGGCGAGCAGGCCGCCGCGCCGTGGGCTCACGAGCGGGCGCCGCGGGCGAGCAGGCCGCCGCGGCGGACGTGGGCCGCGTGCCGGCGGGCGGCCGCCCGCTCCCCCAGGGCCACCAGCACCATCTCGTCGTAGTCCACCGGCTCGAACGGCACGACCGTGCGGATCGCGTCGTCGGTGACGACCACCTCGTTGATCATCGAGTCGACCAGCGAGCGGCCGGTGGTCACGTCGACGTCGGTGACCAGGGCCAGCCACCGCGAGGACAGGCTCGGTGTCAGCAGCGGCACCGGGATGACGAACAGGTGCCTGCCCTGGATGTCGGCGACCCGGGTGAGCATCTGCAGGTAGGTGAGCACCTCGGGGCCGCCGACCTCGAACACCCGGCCCGCGGCGTCGGGCGCCTCGACGACGCCGGCCAGGTAGCGGACGACGTCGGCGACGGCGATCGGCTGCGTGCGGGTGTGCACCCAGCGCGGGGTCACCATGGCCGGCAGGTGCCTCACGAGCTGGCGGGTGATCTCCCAGGAGACGCCGCCGTGGCCGACGATGATGCCCGCGCGCAGGGTCGTGACCGGGACGCCGGTCGAGCCGAGCAGCCGCTCCACCTCGCGGCGGCTGCGCAGGTGCGGGGAGAGGTCGTCGCCGTCGCGGCCCAGGCCGCCGAGGTACACGATGCGTTCCAGCCCGGCGTCGGCGGCGGCGCGGGCGAAGGTCCGCGCGGCCTCGGCGTCCTTGCGCTGGAAGTCGGCGTCCCCGAGGGAGTGGACGAGGTAGTAGGCGGCCGTGCAGCCGCGCAGCGCCCGCCGCAGGGACTCCTCGTCGGCGACGTCGCCGGCCACCGGCGTGCCGGCGCCGCGGTAGTCGTCCGGCCGGCGGGTCATGGCGCGCACGTCGTGCCCCGCCTTCACCAGGGCCGGCGCGAGCCGGCCGCCCACGAACCCGGACGCGCCGGTGACGAGGAGGTGCATGGGGTCCATCTACCCGGGGGCCCCGACCGGAACCCCGCCGCTCCGCGTGGCGCGGGGCCGGCTGCCGTCCCCCGGCGGCGGGGTGCGCGGGCGGCCCCTCCAGCGTCCCCGCGGGGACGCCGGAGGGGCCGCCGTCAGGCCCGTGTCCGGTCAGGCCACGGTGTCGTGCGCGTGCTCGTGGTCGTGCTCGAGGCCGCCCCCGCCCGGCGGCACCTCGAAGGTCCCCTCCGGGCCGGCCGGGGCCGGCAGCTCGAACGGCCGGCCGGGGACCTCCCGGCCGGGGACGCCGTTCACCGGCTCCGTCGAGGAGGCGAACGTCAGCATCGCGAAGGCGATCAGGTCGCTGTTCACGTCGAGGGCGTCCTCCGCCAGGTTGTCGATCGTGTCGCAGGCCAGGTGGTAGCACGGGTCGAACGACTCACCGGCGACACCGCCCCAGATCGCCGCCTGCTCCTCGGTCTTGACGACCTCGGCACCGGTGAACAGGCCACCGGAGGGGATGCCGGCCTCGATGAACGCCTCGTAGTCGCTGCGGCCGGAGTACTCCGCGTCGTCGTAGGGGACGCCGACCGCGGTGTAGTAGGACTCGTAGACGTCCTCGATGGCCGTCGACCCTGCCGGGATCGGGACCGGCGCCGGCCAGGTCGACTGGTCGGAGTCGTAGACCATCTGCACGTGGTTCGGCGACGCCACCATGTCGTAGTTCATGTACAGCGCGATCCGGTCCCGCTCGGCCTGCGGCAGGCTCTCGACGTACGCCGCGGACCCGAGCAGGCCCAGCTCCTCGGCGCCCCACCAGCCGAAGCGGATGGTGTTCTGCGGCTTGCTGTTCGCCATCATCAGCGCGGTCTCCAGCAGGGCCGACGAGCCGGAGCCGTTGTCGTTGATGCCCGGCCCCGCGGGGACGCTGTCGAGGTGGGCGCCGGCCATGACGACGTTGCTGGTGTCCTCGCCGGCGAGCTCGGCGACGACGCTGACGTCGGTGCGCGTCTCCGGCTCCTGCACCGCCACCCGGGCGGTGCTGCCCTCCGCGGCCAGCGCCCGCCCGTCCGCGAAGCTCGCCCCCACGACGGGCACGGACGCCACGTAGGGGTCCAGGGTGCCGACGACGAGACCCTCGGTGGACGCCTCGGTGCCCGAGTTGAGGACGACGACCGCCTCGGCGCCCGCAGCGACCGCGTTCTGCACCTTGACCGCGAAGGTGCAGGTCCCGCGCTGGACCAGCGCGATGTCACTCGAGCCCCCCAGGGCTGCGCCCGCGAAGTCGCTCGCCTCGCAGCCGCTGGTGGAGGCGCGCGGCGGCTCCAGGGCGAGGTCGATCGGGACCACCGTGCCGGTGACGTCACCGGCACCGCTGTTGGTGAACACGCTGCTCTCGTAGGTGGCCGGGCTCGTCCCGGTCCGGTCCAGGACCGCCGGGAAGTCGAAGCGGAACTCCACCGGCGCGGTGGTCACGTCGTAACCGGCCTCCTCCAGCAACCCGGAGACGTGGTCCACGCTCGCCGCGTATCCCTGCGTGCCCGCCGCCCGGCTGTCCGGGTACACCGGGTCGGTGCTGGCGTCGGCGATCGCCTGGAAGGCGCGCTGGTGCTCCATGACGCCGTCCGGCGTCACGCAGTCGAGCAGCTTCGCGTAGGTGTTGTTGGTGCGCTCGTCGCACCCCCTGCCCGGCGCCGCACCGGCCGCGGTGACCGGGAGCGCCAGGGCCAGCAGCAGTCCGCTGCCCCCCAGCGCGATGACGCGGGACGTCGTCTGTCGTCGGCTCACACTCATCCCCTCGCTGACCGCCCGGCGGCGGGACCGGCGCCGGACGCCGACTCCGTCGTCGGCCCCGTGACTCTCACCCGGGCCGACGACCGTTGCCCAGCGCCAGGTTATGACTGCCCTGCGTCACCAGGCCGGCGCCGGACGGCCGGACACGCGACCCGACCTGGGCGTCGGCGAGCCGGCCGCCGTGGACACTCCGGGCGGCAGTCGTCACGCTGAGCACGGGAGGCGCGACGGTGCGTCGCAGGTCAGTCCTCGAAGAGGGCGACCAGCTCGTCGGGGGTGCCGGCCACGTGCAGCGGGACGACGGACACCGTCCACTCCGGTCGCCGGGCGTCGATGCCGATGGCGAGGTCCCAGGCGGCGCGGGCGGACAGCGGCCCGAAGCACGCGTCGTCACCGTCCTCGCCGAGGGCGACCTCGACCAGCCAGGCGTCGGACAGGTCGGCGGCGAGCTCGGCGAAGTCCGGCTCGGTGCCGTCCTCCGGTTCGGGCTCGTCGGCCTGCACGGGGTAGACGATGGCCATGGCGGGCTCCTCCTAGAGCTGGATGCCGCGGGTGAGCGCGCCGTCGACGACGAGGTTGGTGCCGGTGGTGAAGCTGGAGACCGGGCTGGACAGGAAGACCACGGCCCGCGCCATCTCCTGAGGCGTCCCCATCCGCCCGGTCGGGTTCAGGCCCAGGGCCGTCCCGTACAGGTCCGGCATGGCCGTCTCGGCGCCCTGCCAGAACCCGTCGTCGAAGTAGGTGTTGCCCGGCGAGACCACGTTGGCGCGCACGCCCCGGCCGGCCAGCTGCAGTGCCAGCCCGGATACGTAGCCGACGATGGCGGTCTTCATCGTCCCGTAGGGGCCCGAGGCGAAGTCGGCCTCCCGCCCGGAGACGCTGGAGATCGCCACGATGGACCCCCGCCCGCTGGCCTCCAGGTGCGGCAGCGCGGCCTTGGCCAACCGCACCGTGTGCATCAGGTCGACCTCGAAGCCCGTGTACCAGTTCTCCTCGGTGTCCGGGACGGCGATCGCGCTGACGTTGGCGACGACGGCGTCCAGGCCGCCGAGCCGGCCGGCGGCGTCGCCCACCCAGCCGGTGAGCGCCCGCCCGTCCCGGACGTCCAGGCGGACGCCGGTGGCCTTGCCGCCGCGCTCCGCGACGGCCGCCTCGGTCGCCTCGATCTCGGCGGCGTCCCGGGCGCAGAACTCCACGACGGCGCCCTCGTCGACGAACGCCTCGACGATGGCGCGGCCGATGCCGCGGGTGCCGCCGGTGACCAGCACGCGGGCGCCGGTGAGCTGCAGGTCCATCGGTGTGTCTCCCGGTCTCAGCGGAGGGTGGCCGCGCGGCGGCGGAGGTCGTCGTGCAGGCCGCCGTACGCCGACGCCCGCGGCAGCAGCGCCTTGGGCGCCTTGACCACGGAGCTGTAATTGGCGTCGACGACGTTGGCGATCGGCGCCCGGACGGTCTGGGACAGCAGCTGGTAGGCGTCCATCGGGTGCAGCCCGTACAGGTCGCGGAACCAGCGGACCAGCTCCGTGGAGGCGATCCGCCAGGCGTCCTCCAGCGGGCGGCTGGAGCCGACGGTCATCCAGTGCGCGTCGTCCTCCAGCCGCGGCCAGGCCGGTGCAGCTCCGAGGGCACCGCCCTTGATCAGCTCGACGATGAGCGTGGTGGTCATCGCGCCCTCGACGGCGGTGCCGCAGGCCTCCCCCTCGCCCTGCCGGTAGTGGCCGTCGCCGACGGAGAACAGCGCGCCCTCGACGTTCACGCCGAGGTAGCAGGTGGTGCCCGGGCGCATCTGCGGGGTGTCCATGTTGCCGCCGAACCGCTCGGGCACCAGCGAGCTGCGCACCTCCCCGCCCATGGGGGCGACGCCGACCGTGCCGAGCATCGGTTCCACCGGCAGGGCGATCTCCAGGTCGGTGTGCCGGGCGGCGAAGGTGACCGTGTTGGCCGCGCGGTCGAGCTCGTAGATCCAGGTGGTGTCCGGCAGCGCCTCCTGCAGGGTCGCCGTCACCGCGGTGCTGGTGAGCCCGCCGAAGAACGGGATGGCGGCCGAGGCGCCCCAGTCCCGGGCCGGCTCCATCGCGACGAAGTGCAGCGCCAGGGTGTCCCCGGGCTCCGCGCCCTCCACGTGGAACGGCCCGGTCTGCGGGTTCACGAAGCGCAGGTCGACCTTCTCGCTGGACAGGTCGGAGGTCGTGCGCAGCACGCCGCCGAACGCGTCGTCGGACCACACGCGCAGCGCCGTCCCCGGGGTGACCCGCCGGAGGGGCGCGACGCCGCCGAAGGTGTAGGCGTACTGCTCCGCCGTGGGCGTGACCTCGACGACGTCCATGGCCGCACCCTAGGGACGCGCCGCTCCGGTCGGCAACGCCACGTCAGCGCCCCGCAGCCGGACCCGGTCGGGCGTCAGCTCCGCGACCGACGGGACGCCGAGCAGCGCCAGCGTGCGGGTGACCTCCGTGGCGAGGATGTCGGCGGCCCGCTGCACCCCGCGCTCCCCCCCGGCCATCAGCCCGTAGAGGTAGGCGCGCCCGACCAGGCAGGCGCGGGCGCCGAGGGCGACGGCGGCGACGACGTCGGCGCCGTCGAGGATGCCGCCGTCGAGGTACACCTCGGCGCGGTCGCCGACGGCGGCGACCACCGCGGGCAGCTCCTCCAGCGGCGTGGGCGCGCGGTCCAGCTGGCGGCCGCCGTGGTTGGACACGACGACGGCGTCGGCACCGGCGTCCACGACCGCGCGGGCGTCCTCCGCCGTCTGCACGCCCTTGACGACCAGCGCCCCGCGCCAGTTCTCCCGCAGCTCGGCCAGGTCGGCGAGGGTGGCGGCCGGCTCGAAGACCCGGTCGGCCAGCTCACCGACCGTGCCGCCCCAGGAGCGCAGCGAGGCGAACTCCAGCGGCTCGGTGGTGAGCAGGTCGACCCACCAGCGCGGGTGGACGGCGGCGTTGGCCACCGTGCGCAGGGTCAGCGCCGGCGGGATGGTGAACCCGTTGCGGACGTCGCGCAGCCGCGGTCCGGCGACCGGGGTGTCCACGGTGAGCACCAGCGCCTCGTAGCCGGCGCGGGCGGCCCGCTCGACCAGCGCGGCGCTGGCCTCGCGGTCGCGCCACAGGTAGAGCTGGAACCAGCGGCGGGCGCCGGGGGCCGCCGCGGCCAGCGCCTCGATGGTCGTCGTCCCCATGGTGGACAGCGCGTACGGGATCCCCACCCGCTCGGCCACCCGGCCCACCGCGGACTCGCCCTCGGTGTGCATGAGCCGGGTGAAGCCGGTCGGTGCGAAGACCAGCGGCAGGGACGACGGCCGGCCGAGGACCGTGGTGGAGGTATCCACCTTCGACACGTCGCGCAGCACGCTCGGCCGGAACTCCACCCGGGCGAAGGCCTCCCGGGCGCGGCGCAGGCTGAGCTCGCTGCCGGCGGCGCCGTCGGTGTAGTCGAAGACCGCGCGCGGTGCCCTCCGACGGGCGATCTCGCGCAGGTCGGCGACGGAGGGGGCGGCGGCCAGGCGGCGGTCGGTCGCGTCCCAGGTGGGGCGGCGGGTGTGCACCAGCTCGCGCAGCTCGGACCAGCGGGGCAGGCGGCGCTCGACCACGGCGGACCTCCTCGGACTCGGGTCCACCACCCTCCCAGTCCCGCGGTCAGGGCGCAGCGGGCAGCCGGTCGGGCAGCCGGCGGATCCGCGCGGCCTGCCGGCGCCCGGGCCCGCACAGCCAGGCGGCGGACGAGGCGATCGCCCCGGGAGCCGCGCTGCACGGCGGCTCCCGGGCCCACACCGCGGGTCCGGTCCGGAGCCGACCGGCTCAGTCCGACCGGGTGGCCCGCACGGTCAGCGGCTCCCGGCCGCGGCCGGCGTGCCCACCCGCCGGGTCGCCGACCGGCAGCCAGCGCGCCCACCAGCGCAGCAGGTGCCCCAGCCGCGCCTGCCGGTGCCGGGGCCGGCCGGTGCCGCCGATGTCGGCGCCCTCACCGGGGAACAGCAGCAGCTCCGCGGGCACGCCGCGGCGACGGAGGTCGGTGTAGCGCCGCGCCGCCTGCTCGGCCGGGTACCGGCGGTCCTCGTCGCCGTGCACCACCAGCGTCGGCGTGCGGACGTCGCCGAGGCGGGCGGGCGGGTCCTCGCCGAGGACCTGCTCGGGGCCCCACGCGTCGGTGAACGCGCTCTCCACGACGGCGGCGGCGAAGCGCGTCGTGCGGCCGGTGAGCACGCCGGCCAGCCAGCCGCCGTAGCCGGTGCCGGCCACCCCGACGCGGTCGGCGTCGAGGGCCGGGTCGGCCAGGACGGCGTCGAGGAAGGCGACCGCGTCGTCGGCGTCCACCGCACCGCCGGCGCCGAGCACGGCGCGGGCGTGTGCCTCCCCGTGGCCGGCCGAGCCGCGCGGGTCGCACCGGACGACGGCGTAGCCGGCCGACACCAGCGCCTGGGTGTCCACCGACAGCGCCCAGCCGTCCTGCCGGTGCGGACCGTCGTGCAGGACGAGCAGCACCGGGTGCGGCCCCGGCCCGTCCGGTGCGGTCACCCGGCCGCGCAGCTCGCCGCCGCCCGGCCCGCGGACGGCCCGGCCGGCACCGCGGTGCAGGCGCCCGGTGGCACCGAGCGCGCGGCCGAAGCCGGTGAGCAGCCGCCGCCGGCCCGGCGTGACCGCGACGAGTTCGCCGGCCGACCGGTCGTGCCCCACGGTGGCGACGACGACGCCGCCGGCCGCGGCCACCCCGTGCACGGTGAACGGCCCGTCGACGAGGGTCGCCGTCGGCCCGCCGTCCAGCGGCACGCGCAGCAGCTCGACGGCACCGGCCCGCCGCACGCCGAGGAGGGCGGCTCCCCCGGCCAGCACGGTGCCCGGTGTCGGGTCGCCGCGGTCGGTGCCGGCGGGGTCCAGCACCGGCTCGGGCGCACCGCCGGTCGCCCGCACCCGGCACAGCGTCGCCCCGCGCCCGGCGGCGTCCAGCCCGTCGGGGCCCAGGTCCGGTCGGGCGGTCAGCCAGATCCAGCGGCCGGCCGGGTCGTAGGCCGGCCGCGAGCACTCCGCCCGGCCGTCGGTGACCCGGCGCAGCGTGCCCCCGGCCGCCGGGACGGCGTAGACGTCGCGCACCCGGTCGCGGTCGGCACGGGCGTGCCGGGCGGAGACGAAGGCCAGCTCGGCGCCGTCCGGGCTCCAGGTGACGTCGGCGTCGTCGGCGGCGCCGTCGGTGACCTGGCGGGGGCGCGGCAGCGGGGCCGCGTCGTCCTCCCCGTCGGGCGGGAGGTCGAGGACGAAGACGTGCCGGCGCCGGTCGGTGACCACCCCGACGCCGTCGGCCTGCCAGCGCAGCGTGGTCACCAGCCACGGCGGCTGGGCGGCGCGGTCGGCGCCGGAGCGGTCCACCTGGGGCACGCGGGCGGTGTAGGCCAGCCGGCGGGAGTCCGGGGACCACACCGGGCGGCCGGCACCCAGCGGGTGCGCGGTCAGCTGCCGGGGCGCGCCCCCGGCGGTCGGCAGCAGGTGCAGCTGCGGCCGGCCGTCCGGGTCGGCGGCCCGGTAGGCCACCCAGCGGCCGTCCGGGGAGAACACTGGGTCGGTGTCCCGGGCCCCGGTGGTCAGCGGGCGGGCCGGCGCCGAGCCGTCGGTGGGCACCGCCCACAGCCGGCTGCGGTCGGCGTCGCCCCCGAGGTCGGCGCGGGTGACCGCCACGACGGCCATGCGCCCGTCCGGGGAGACGGTGGGGACGCCGGGGGAGCGCAGCAGCGCGACGTCGTCAGAGTGCACGGTCGTCAGGGCGCACGGTCGTCAGGGCGCACGGTCGTCAGGGCACACGGTCGGGCGCACGGTCCCCCCGCGCGACGCGCTCAGCGGCGGCGGGTGTCCTCCCCGGCCGTGCGCTCCTCCGCCTGCTCGGCGAGCCGCGGCTCGGCCTCGGCCAGCGCCTCCGGGCCGCGGGAGGGGATCCGCTCGGCCTGCTCGGGCTCCACCACGGGCTCGTCCCGCTCGGCGACCATGCCGCGGGTCTTGAGCAGGCTGGCGACCGTGGCGATGACCAGCACGCCGAGGATGACGGTGAGCGACAACCAGATCGGGATGGTCGGGACCGCGTCGATGTGCTCGCCGCCGTTGATGAACGGCAGCGTGTTCTCGTGCAGGGCCTCGAGGATGAGCTTCACGCCGATGAAGGCGAGGACGACGGCCAGGCCGATCGACAGGTAGACCAGCCGCTTGAGCAGCCCGCCGAGCAGGAAGTACAGCTGCCGCAGGCCCATGAGCGCGAAGACGTTCGCGGTGAACACGATGAACGGCTCGCGGGTGAGCCCGAAGATCGCCGGGATGCTGTCGAGGGCGAACACCAGGTCGGTCGTCGCGAGGGCCAGGAACACCACGATCATCGGGGTGAAGAACTTCTTGCCGTTCTCCGTGACCCGGATCTTGCTGCCCTGGAAGTCCGAGGTGATGGGCAGCACCCGGCGCATCTGGCGGATGAGGGCGTTCTCCTCGAACTCCTCGTCGTCCCCGCGGTGCCGGACCAGGTTGATGGCCGTGTACACCAGGAACGCGCCGAAGATGTAGAAGACCCAGGTGAAACGCTCGATGAGCGCCGCGCCGGCCAGGATGAAGAGGCCGCGCAGCAGCAGCGCGATGATGATGCCGACCATCAGGACCTCCTGCTGCAGGTGCCGCGGCACCCGGAAGCGGGCCATGATGATCACGAAGACGAAGAGGTTGTCCACCGACAGCGAGTACTCGGTGAGCCAGCCGGCGTAGAACTCCGTCGCGTACTGCCCGTTGGTCAGGCCGAGGATCACCAGGCCGAACAGCAGGGCGAGGCCGACGTAGAAGGTGACCCACAGGGTCGCTTCCTTCATCGAGGGCTCGTGCGGGCGGCGCACGACGATGGCGAGGTCGGCGAGCAGCAGGAGTGTCAGTCCCACGAACGTCGCAACCTCGAACCAGGCGGGGAGTTCCATGCGGTCGTGTCCTCCGGGGACTGGCAGCGTCAGTACCGGAGGTCTCTCCCACCGCCGGCCCAGGGCCGGCGACCGGCAGCACCGGAGGTCATGGGACCTCGTGATGACGACGCTGCCGCGCGGGGATACTCCCCTCCACCGTGCACCCCCGGCGCGGAGCAGCCGTCGCCGGCGCCCGTCCGGGTCGTGGCGCTCACCGTACCGGCTGCGCGGGGCGTCCTCGATTCGAGGTGCCGGGTGACCCGACCGCTGGCACCGGGCGCGGTCGTCCGCCTGCACGGCACCGGGCCGCCCCGCTGCTGCGGGACGGCCCGGTGGCGGACGGTGCCGGTGTCAGCGGCGGCCGCGCGGGGAGCCGCTGGGCAGCTGCCCGCCGGCGTCGGGAACGGCGGCGTCGGTGACGGCGGCGTCGTGCGGCGAGGGCGGCGCCTCGCCCGGCGCGGTGGCGTGCGGGTCGTGGTCGCCAGGGCCCATCGCCACCAGCCCCTCACGGCCGGCGGCCTGGTCCCCCGCGCCGGTCGGCGACCCGAGGCCGCGGGCCCGGTCGCGGCGGTTCTTGACCAGGCTCGCCACCGTCGTCACGACCAGGGTGGCCAGGATGACCGTCAGGGACAGCCAGGTCGGCACCTCGGGGATCACGGTCACGTGCTCGCCACCGTTGATGAACGACAGCTCGTTCTCGTGCAGGGCGTGGATGAGCAGCTTGACGCCGATGAAGCCGAGGATCACGGCCAGGCCGTAGGAGAGGTACACCAGCCGGTCGAGCAGCCCGTCGATGAGGAAGAACAGCTGCCGCAGGCCGAGCAGCGCGAAGGCGTTGGCGGTGAAGACCAGGTAGGTCTCCTCGGTCAGCCCGAAGATCGCCGGGATGGAGTCGACGGCGAACAGGATGTCGGCGCTGGCGATGGCCAGCAGCGCGATGGCCAGCGGGGTGATGTACCGCTTGCCGTCGATCGTGGTGACCATCCGGTCGGAGTGGTAGTCCTGCGTGGTGGGCAGGACCCGGCGGGCCAGCCGCAGGACGCTGTTCTCCTTGAACTCCTCGTCGTGCGAGTGCCCGCCGCTGCGCGCCTGGGCCACGGCGGTCCAGATCAGGAAGCCGCCGAAGACGTAGAAGATCCAGCTGAACTGCTCGATCGCGGCGGCGCCGATGAAGATGAACACGGTCCGCAGCGCCAGCGCGAAGGCGATCCCGAACAGCAGCACCTTCTGCTGCAGCTCCCGGGGGACGGCGAAGCTGGCCATGATCAGCACGAAGACGAACAGGTTGTCCACCGAGAGGCTCTTCTCGGTGATGTAGCCGGCGAAGTACTCCCCGGCGTACTGGCCGCCGGAGAACCACAGCACCAGCAGGCCGAACACGATGGCGATGGCGATGTAGACCGCCGACCAGGTCGCTGACTCGCGCAGCGAGGGGGCGTGCGGGGTGCGCACGTGGCCGACGAAGTCGAACACGAGCATCCCGACGACGGCGGCGATCGTCAGGGCCCACACCCAGAAGGGCACGTCCACGGCAGGAACCTCCGGTGACTCGGCGGCGCACGGCGCCGCGATGTCGGACCTGAGGTCTCTCCCGCTCCCCCGGCGACGGGGGAACCGGCTGTGCCGGGGGTCCACGGGGACCCCGTACTGACGACACCGCCGCGCGGGGATACTCCCCTCCACGAGCACGACCGCGGACGCCGGCCCACCCAGGTGGGCCGCCGTCGAGCGGTCACGTCACCATCAGACGCTACCGGACGGCGCGGTGTTCCCCGGACACGCGCGAGTTCACCCAGACGTCACCCCCGCCCACCCCGTGCGAGCGAGCGGTGGGGAGACGCGGCCGCTCTAGGCGTGTGCGGCGTCGAGCTGGCGGAGTTCCTTCTTCAGCTCCGTGAGTTCGTCGCGCAGCCGGGCGGCGACCTCGAACTGCAGCTCCCGCGCAGCGGCCAGCATCTGGTCGTTCATCTGGGTGATCAGGTCGGCCAGCTCGGCGCGCGGCAGCCCCTGGGTGTCGATGCCGCCGGCCTTCGCCCGCGCCTTCGAGGACAGCCCGGGCACCGGGGCCTTGCCGCGGGACTGCTGCCGACCCGACCCGCCCAGCAGCTCGGTGGAGGTCTCGGTCTCCTCCGCCGCGCGGTAGATGCCGTCGAGGATGTCGACGATCTTCTTGCGCAGCGGCTGCGGGTCGATGCCGCGCTCGCGGTTGTAGGCGATCTGCTTCTCGCGGCGCCGGTTGGTCTCCTCGATCGCCTGCGCCATCGACGGGGTGATGGTGTCGGCGTACATGTGCACCTGGCCGGAGACGTTGCGCGCCGCGCGGCCGATCGTCTGGATGAGCGACCGGTTGGACCGCAGGAAGCCCTCCTTGTCGGCGTCGAGGATGGCCACCAGAGAGACCTCGGGGAGGTCCAGGCCCTCACGCAGCAGGTTGATGCCGACCAGCACGTCGTACTCACCCTGCCGCAGCTCGCGCAGCAGCTCCACGCGGCGCAGCGTGTCCACCTCGGAGTGCAGGTAGCGCACCTTGATGCCGAGCTCGAGCAGGTAGTCGGTGAGGTCCTCGGCCATCTTCTTGGTCAGCGTGGTGACCAGGACCCGCTCGTCCTTGTCGGTGCGCAGCCGGATCTCGTGCACCAGGTCGTCGATCTGGCCCTTGGTCGGCTTGACGACGACCTCGGGGTCGACCAGGCCGGTGGGGCGGATGACCTGCTCGACGACGTCGCCCTGGACCCGGCCCAGCTCGTAGTCGCCCGGGGTGGCCGACAGGTAGACGGTCTGGCCGATCCGGTCGGTGAACTCCTCCCACTTGAGCGGCCGGTTGTCCATGGCCGACGGCAGCCGGAAGCCGTGCTCCACCAGGGTGCGCTTGCGGCTCATGTCGCCCTCGTACATGCCGCCGATCTG
Source organism: Geodermatophilus pulveris (assembly GCF_900188375.1). GTDB lineage: Bacteria > Actinomycetota > Actinomycetes > Mycobacteriales > Geodermatophilaceae > Geodermatophilus > Geodermatophilus pulveris. The sequence goes on from NZ_FZOO01000002.1 coordinate 641,017, forward strand.
CGGCACCGTCACGTGCGACTCGTCGATGACCAGCAGGAAGTCGTCGGGGAAGTAGTCGATGAGGCAGGCGCCTGCGCTGCCCGGGGCGCGCCCGTCGATGTGCCGCGAGTAGTTCTCGATGCCGGAGCAGAAGCCGACCTGGCGCATCATCTCGATGTCGTAGGTGGTGCGCATGCGCAGCCGCTGGGCCTCCAGCAGCTTGCCCTGCCGCTCCAGCTCGCCCAGCCGCTGCTCCAGCTCGGCCTCGATGGTGGCGATCGCGCGCTCCATCCGGTCGGGGCCGGCGACGTAGTGGGTGGCCGGGAAGACGAACAGCTCGTCGACCTCGCGGACCACCTCCCCGGTGAGCGGGTGCAGGTAGTACAGCCGCTCCACCTCGTCGCCGAACATCTCGATCCGGCAGGCGAGCTCCTCGTAGACCGGGAAGACCTCGATGGTGTCGCCGCGCACCCGGAAGGTGCCGCGGGTGAACGACAGGTCGTTGCGGGTGTACTGCTCGGTGACCAGGGTGCGCAGCAGATCGTCGCGGTCGCGCTCCTCGCCGACCTTGATCTTCAGCGCCCGCTCGACGTACTCCTCCGGCGTCCCCAGGCCGTAGATGCAGGAGACGGTGGAGACGACGACGACGTCCCGCCGGGTGAGCAGGCTGTTGGTGGCCGAGTGCCGCAGCCGCTCGACCTCCTCGTTGACCGACGAGTCCTTCTCGATGTAGGTGTCGGTCTGCGGGACGTACGCCTCGGGTTGGTAGTAGTCGTAGTAGGAGACGAAGTACTCGACCGCCGCGTCGGGCATGAGCTCGCGGAACTCGTTGGCCAGCTGCGCGGCCAGCGTCTTGTTCGGCGCCATCACCAGCGTCGGGCGCTGCACCTGCTCGATCAGCCAGGCCGTCGTCGCCGACTTGCCGGTACCGGTGGCGCCGAGCAGCACGGTGTCGGTGGCGCCGGCCCTGACCCGCTCGGCCAGCGCGGTGATCGCGGCGGGCTGGTCGCCGGAGGGCTCGAACTCGCTGACGACGCGGAAGCGCCCGCGGGTGGGCCGGAGGTCGGTGGTGGTGCGCACGGGACGACGGTACGACCGGCCAGTGACGGGACGGCGCCGCTGAGCCGTGGGCGCACGCGCGGGACGGGCGGGACGCCGGGACCGGCGGTGCGGTGCTTGCACCCGTCCGGGGAGCCGCCTAGCGTCCCCCGTCGCAGGAGCGGTGACCGCCGGGGCCAGCGCCACCCGGGGTCACGGATCCCGGACGAGGTCGGTCCCGGCGTCGCCGCCCGCCCTGCGCACGACGCCCCCTGCGGAGACGCCCGCGGGGGGCGTCGTCGTCCTCCCTGCCCGGGCCCCGCCCGCGGTGAGCGGGGTCTCCGCGGCGCCGCGTCCGGGGAGGATTGGGCCGCGTCGCGGCCGGGAACGACCACCCGGAAGACCACGCGCACCGACCTCCCCGCCCGCGGCCCGCGGCGGGAGGCCACCGGCCCCCGGCGACCGGGGGCGCCAAGCAGGAGGACCTCGCAATGAACCTGGTGTGGCCCGGCACCGCCTACCCCCTCGGGGCCACCTACGACGGCACCGGCACCAACTTCGCGATCTTCAGCGAGGTCGCCGAGAGGGTCGAGCTCTGCCTGTTCGACGCCGACGGGGTCGAGAACCGCATCACGCTGCCGGAGATGGACGGCCACGTCTGGCACGCCTTCCTGCCCGGGGTCCAGCCGGGGCAGCGCTACGGCTACCGCGTGCACGGGCCCTACGACCCGTCCCAGGGCCTGCGCTGCAACCCGACCAAGCTGCTGCTGGACCCCTACGCCAAGGCGATCGACGGGCTGGTCGACTGGGACCAGTCGGTCTTCGGCTACGACTTCCGGACCCAGGAGCGCAACGACGAGGACTCCGCGCCGCACATGCCGAAGTCCGTCGTCGTCAACCCCTACTTCGACTGGGGCGTGGACCGCCCGCCGAAGACGCCCTACCACCGGACCGTCATCTACGAGGCCCACGTCAAGGGCCTGACGATGACCCACCCCGACGTCCCGGAGGAGCTGCGCGGCACCTACGCCGGCCTGGCCCACCCCGCGGTCGTGAGCTACCTGCAGGACCTCGGCGTCACCGCCATCGAGCTCATGCCGGTGCACCAGTTCGTGCAGGACGACACGCTGCTGCAGAAGGGCCTGCGCAACTACTGGGGCTACAACACCATCGGCTTCTTCGCGCCGCACAACGAGTACGCCAGCAACACCGACAACGGCATGCAGGTGCAGGAGTTCAAGGGCATGGTCCGCACCATGCACGAGGCCGGCATCGAGGTCATCCTCGACGTGGTCTACAACCACACCGCCGAGGGCAACCACCTGGGCCCCACGCTCTCGTTCAAGGGCATCGACAACCGGTCCTACTACCGGCTGGTCGAGGGCGACGAGCAGTACTACATGGACACCACGGGCACCGGGAACTCGCTCAACGTCCGCACCCCGCAGTCGCTGCAGCTGATCATGGACTCGCTGCGCTACTGGGTGACCGAGATGCACGTCGACGGCTTCCGCTTCGACCTGGCCTCCACCCTGGCCCGCCAGTTCCACGAGGTGGACCGGCTGTCGGCGTTCTTCGACCTCGTGCACCAGGACCCGATCGTCAGCCAGGTGAAGCTCATCGCCGAGCCGTGGGACGTCGGCGAGGGCGGCTACCAGGTCGGCAACTTCCCCGCGCTGTGGACGGAGTGGAACGGCAAGTACCGCGACACCGTCCGCGACTACTGGCGCGGCGAGCCGTCGACCATCGGGGAGTTCGCCAGCCGGATCACCGGCTCGGCCGACCTCTACCAGCACTCCGGCCGGCGCCCGATGGCGAGCATCAACTTCGTCACCGCGCACGACGGGTTCACCCTCGACGACCTGGTCTCCTACAGCGAGAAGCACAACGAGGCCAACGGCGAGGGCAACAACGACGGCGAGAGCCACAACCGCAGCTGGAACTGCGGCGTCGAGGGGGAGACCACCGACAAGGAGGTGCTCACCCTGCGCGCGCGGCAGCGGCGCAACTTCCTGGCCACGCTGATGCTCAGCCAGGGCGTGCCCATGCTGCTGCACGGCGACGAGCTCGGCCGCACCCAGCAGGGCAACAACAACGGCTACTGCCAGGACTCGCCGCTGACCTGGGTCCACTGGGACGAGGTCGACGAGGGGCTGCTGCAGTTCACCAAGGCGGTGACCCGGCTGCGCGCGGACCACCCGACGTTCCGCCGCCGCCGCTTCTTCCACGGCCGCCCGGTGCGCCGGGGCGAGGGCGACCCGGTGCAGGACGTCGCCTGGCTGACGCCGGCCGGTGACCTGATGACCGAGGACGACTGGGACGCCGGGTTCGCCAAGTCGGTGGCCATGTACCTCAACGGTCACGGCATCCGGTCCACCGACGAGCGCGGCGAGGAGGTGCTGGACGACCACTTCTACCTGGCGTTCAACGCCCACCACGAGCCGATCGAGTTCTGCCTGCCGTCGGACGAGTACGCGGGCAGCTGGACCGTCGTCCTCGACACGGCGGAGATGGGCGAGGTGGAGCCGCGGGAGGTCAAGGCCGGCGAGACGCTGACGCTGCAGGACCGCTCCATGGTCGTCCTCAGCGCGCCCCGCCGTTCGTGAGCGGGCCGGTCGTGAGCGGGCCGGTCGTGAGCGGGTCCGCGCCGCTGAGCCCGGACCGCCGCCGCGACGTCCCGACCGGGACCTACCGCCTGCAGGTCACCGCCGACTTCACCCTGGACGACGCCGCCGCCGTGGCCGGCTACCTGGCCGACCTCGGCGTCAGCCACGCCTACACCTCCCCGCTGCTGCGGTCGGCGGCGGGCAGCACGCACGGCTACGACACCGTCGACCACGCGCACATCGACGAGCCGCGCGGCGGCCGGGCCGGCTTCGACCGGCTGGTCGCCGCGCTGCACGAGCAGGGGCTCGGCCTGGTGCTGGACCTGGTGCCCAACCACATGGGCATCGCCGACCCGGCCGAGGCGCCCTGGTGGTGGGACGTGCTGCGGCACGGGCGGGACAGCGCCCACGCGGCCGCCTTCGACGTCGACTGGGACTTCGGCGGCGGCCGGGTGCGCGTCCCGGTGCTCGGCTCGGCCGACGACGTCGAGAAGCTCGAGGTGGTCCGGACGGAGGACGGCCCGGAGCTGCGGTACTACGACAACCGCTTCCCCGTCGCGCCGGGCACCGGCGAGGGCACGCCGCAGGAGGTGCACGACCGGCAGCACTACGAGCTGGTCGACTGGCGGCGGGCCGACCGCGACCTCAACTACCGGCGGTTCTTCGCGATCAACACCCTCGCGGGGCTGCGCGCGGAGGACCCGGCGGTCTTCGAGGCCACCCACCGGCTGGTGCTGGACCTGGTCGCCGGGGGCGCGGTCGACGGGCTGCGGATCGACCACCCCGACGGCCTGGCCGACCCCAAGGGGTACCTGGACCGGCTGGCCGAGGCCGCCGGCGGTCGGTGGACCGTCGTGGAGAAGATCCTGGAGCCGGGCGAGGACCTGCCGGGGTCGTGGCGGGCCGCCGGGACGACCGGCTACGACGCGCTGGCCGAGGTCGACCAGGTGCTGGTCGACCCGGGCGGCGAGGCGCGGATGAGCGCGCTGGACACCGAGGTCTCCGGCGCCCCGGTCGACTACGCGGAGCTGGTGCGGCGGAGCAAGCGCGAGGTGACCGACGGGATCCTCGGCTCGGAGCTGGCCCGGCTGGTGCGGGTGATCGGCGAGCTGCCGGGGGTGTCCCGGGAGGACGGGCTGGAGGCGCTGGCCGAGCTGCTGGCGTCCTTCCCGGTCTACCGCACCTACCTGCCCGACGGCCGCGAGCACCTGGACGCCACGGTGGCCGCCGTGCGGGAGCGCCGTCCCGACCTCGCCGCCGCCCTGGACGCGCTGCACCCGGTGCTGTCCCAGGCCGGCAGCGAGGCGGCGACCCGCTTCGAGCAGACCAGCGGCCCGGTCATGGCCAAGGGCGTCGAGGACAGCGCCTACTACCGCTGGGCGCGCTTCGTCGTGCTCAACGAGGTGGGCGGCGACCCGGCGCGGTTCGGCAGCACGGTCGAGGAGTTCCACGAGGCGCAGCGGCGCCGCGCGGAGGGCCGGTCGGCGTCGATGACCACGCTGTCGACCCACGACACCAAGCGCAGCGAGGACACCCGGGCCCGGCTGGCCGTGCTGGCCGAGCTCGCCGGGGAGTGGGCCGACCTGGTCCGCGGGCTCCTGACCCGCCACCCGCTGCCCGACCGGCCGCTGGCGCACCTGGTGTGGCAGAACCTGGTCGGGGCGTGGCCGCTGTCGCGGGAGCGGGCGCACGCCTATGCGGAGAAGGCCGCCCGCGAGGCGGGCCTGTCGACGACGTGGACCGACGTGGACGAGGAGTTCGAGACCGCGCTGTACGAGATGGTCGACGCGGCCTACGACGACGAGCGGACCTCCGCGGAGATCGAGCGGTTCGTCGCCCGCATCACGCCGTCCGGCCGGTCCAACTCGCTGGCGCAGAAGCTGCTGCAGCTGACCATGCCCGGCGTCCCGGACGTCTACCAGGGCACCGAGCTGTGGGACCACTCGCTGGTCGACCCGGACAACCGCCGCCCGGTCGACTACGCGGAGCGCCGCCGGCTGCTGGCCCGGCTGGACGACGGGGAGGTGCCCGGGGTCGACGACACCGGCGCGGCCAAGCTGCTCGTGGTGTCCCGGGTGCTGCGGGCCCGCCGGGAGCACCCGGAGTGGTTCGCCGGGTACGAGCCGGTGACGGCGTCCGGCCCGGGCGCCGACCACCTGGTGGCCTACGACCGGGGCGGCGTGGTGCCCGTGGCGACCCGGCTGCCGGTGGGCCTGTCGATCGCCGGCTGGGGCGACACGGCGCTGCAGCTGCCGACCGGGGCCTGGCGCGACCTGCTCACCGGCGGGCGGCACGTGTCCGACGCCGGTGGCCTCCCGGTGGCCGCGCTGCTGGAGCGGTTGCCGGTCGCCCTGCTCGTGCACGACCAGCCGGGGACGGCGCCGGCGGCCGGGTGAGAGGGAGGTCACGCCGCCGTCCGCGGGCGGCGGCGTGGCCTGGCCGACCTGTGGGGCCGGTGTCGTCTCGCCGTGACCCGGCCGTTACCTTGGCTCCGCACCCGGGATCAGAGTCCGGGTGCCGGAGCCGATCCGCCGAACCCCGTCCGTCGGCCGCCGTACCTCCTGCACAGCCAGGACGGGGGTGGGGGACCCATCTCGGCGCCCGGCCGCACCGGCCGCGCGTCTCGGGGTGAAGCCGTGCGTGCACGGCCGGGGCACCGATCGCCCCGAACCCGACAGCTCACCTCGCAGGCGGCGGATCGGGAGTCCCCTCATGCGCTCGTCCTCTTCCCGCGTGCCCGCACGCGCCCTGCGCCGCGGCGCCGTCGTCCTCACCGGGGCAGCGGCCGTCTCCCTCGGCGTCCTCACCGGGCCGGCCTCGGCCGCCCCCGCCAACGACTGGGACGCCGTCGCCCAGTGCGAGTCCAGCGGCAACTGGGCCATCAACACCGGCAACGGCTACTACGGCGGCCTGCAGTTCAGCGCCAGCACCTGGGCGGCGTTCGGCGGCCAGGAGTACGCGTCCAACGCCCACCTGGCGACCAAGGCGCAGCAGATCGCGGTCGCCGAGCGCACGCTCGACGTCCAGGGCCCCGGCGCCTGGCCGAACTGCGGCAAGGCACTGGACCCGTCGGCCCCCGAGGCGGGCGCGGCCCCCGCGGCCGCTCCGGCCCCGGCTCCCGCCGCGCCGGCCGCCGGCGGGGCGACGTACACCGTCGTCGCCGGCGACACGCTCGGCAGGATCGCCGGGCAGCAGGGCGTGGCCGGTGGCTGGCAGGCGCTGTACGCGGCCAACGACGACCAGCTGGCCGGCCCGCACGTGATCCGGGTGGGTCAGGTCCTGCAGCTGCCGTGACCCCTCCCTGAGGCGCCGATCACGGCGCCGTGACCGCCCCCGGAGCCCGTCCGGTGGTCACGGCGCCATGATCGCGGCGACGCCGGCCGCTCAGAAGCGGATGGCGTCGATCACCCTGGCGCGGACGGCGATGACGGCGGGGAGCAGCCCGGCCAGCGCGCCGACCGCGGTGGCGGCCACCAGCCCCTCCACCGCCGCCGCGACCGGGAAGCCGGGGGTGTCGGCCAGCGGCACTCCGCCGTTGAGCAGCGACTCCAGCGGCAGGCTGCGGACCAGCACCACCGACAGCGCCACCGCCCCCAGCCCGGCCATGAACGTGGCGCAGACGCTCTCCAGCATGATCGCGGAGAAGATCCGCGACGAGGTGGCGCCGAAGCTGCGCCGCACGCCGATCTCCCGGATCCGCTGGCGGACGGTCACCAGCCCGATGTTGAGCACGCCCAGCCCGCCGAGGACGAGCACCACGGTGCCCGCCCCGCGGATGGCCAGCCGGAGCAGGCCGAGGGTCTCCTCCAGGCCCTCGGAGTCCTGCCGGTAGGCGTCCACCTGGGCCCCGCCGAGCGCCAGGCCCAGGTCGTTGGCGACCACCGCCATCACCTCGTCGGCCTGCTCGGGCGGCACCCACAGCTCCAGCGTCGACGAGCCGTGGGCCATCGCCGCCGGGTCGGCCGGACCCGGCTCGTCCCACGGGCCGGCCGACCGGTCCACCCGGTAGGCGAGCAGCTCCTCGCCGTGGCCCTCGCGGACCACGCCCACGATCGCGGCCCGCACCGGGCGCGACCCGCTGATGACGACGGTCGGGCGGGTGCTCAGGTCCGGCACGCCGAGCGCGCCGAGGAACGCCTCGTTGACGACGACGGCCGGCGCCAGGCTGTCCCGGTCGCCCTCACGCAGCCACCGGCCCTCGACCGGCTCGACGCGGTGCAGCGGCCCGTAGGACGGCGAGACGCGCCGGGTCTGCACCGACCGGGTACCCCCGGGCAACCGGAAGCGGGTCTCCTCGTGGGCGATGCTCGCCGTCCCGGTGATCCCGTACCGCCCGGTGAGGTCGGTGACGGCCGCGTCCCACTCCCCCGCGGCCGGCGGCATCCCGGTCTGCGGGTCGTAGGCGGTGACCGCGACGGTGGCCGGGCGCCCGCCGTAGCGCTCGCCCTGCTCCTGCTGCACCTGGGCGACGATGAGGCCGAGCGCGGTCACCGTGGTCATGGCGAAGACGGCCAGGAAGACGCCGACGAGGGAGAGCACCACGCGGGCCTTGTGCACCCGCACCTCGCTCCACGCCTCGGCGAGCGTGGCCAGCACCGGGGTCACCGGGCGGCCTCCGGGACCGGCGCGGCCGCGTCGGCGAGCGGCGTGAGCCGGCCGGCGTCCAGCCGGTAGCGGCGGTCGGCGAGCCGGGCGACGTTCTGGTCGTGGGTGATCGTGACCAGCGCCGCGCCGCCGGCCGCGGCGGCCCCGGCCAGCAGCGCCATGACCTGCGCGCCGGTCTCCACGTCGAGGGCGCCGGTCGGCTCGTCGGCCAGCACCACCCGCGGCGCGCGCACCAGCGCCCGGGCGATGGCCACCCGCTGCTGCTCACCACCGGAGAGCCGCTCGGGGACCATGTCGGTGCGGGCGCCGAGGCCCACCCGGTCGAGCATCGCGCGCGCGGTGGCTCGCCGGCGCAGCACGTCGCGGCCGCGGGCGTACAGCAGCGGGGCGGCCACGTTCTCCTCCGCGGTGCGCCGCGGCAGCAGGTTGAACTGCTGGAAGACGAAGCCGAACACCTCGCCGCGCAGCCGGGCCCGGCGGCGGGCGCGCAGCGCGCCGGTCGGCTCCCCGTCGAGCAGGTACTCACCGCCGGTGGGGGTGTCCAGCAGCCCGAGGATGTTGAGCAGGGTCGACTTGCCCGACCCGGAGCGGCCGACGACCGCCACGTGCTCGCCGGCGGCCACCTCCAGGTCGACGCCGGTGAGGATCGGCAGCACGCCGCCGTCGGGCAGCACGACCTCGCGGCTGATGCCGCGCAGCGACAGGAGGGTCATCCGTACGGCCCGGCCATCCCCGGCTCCTCGACGGTGTCGTCGGGCACCGGCACGAACAGCAGCAGCTGGTCGCCCTCGGCCAGGCCCTCGCGGACCTCGACCTGCTCGCCGTCGGTGAGCCCCAGGACGACCGACCGCTCCTCCTGGGCGCCGCCGGGGCCGACCACCCAGACGTTGCCGCGCTGCACCGAGCCCTGCACGGCGGTCACCGGGACGACCAGCACGTCCTCGGCCAGGCCGGCGTCCACGACGACCGTGGCGGCCATGCCGGCGAACACGGTGGTCCCGGCCGGGACCCGGCAGCGGGCGGTCGTGCCGCCCTGCCCCCCGCCGGCGGCGGCCGGGTCGGGGACGACGGCGTCGGGGCCGGCGGCCGGGTCAACCGGGGCGGCCGGCGCGCCCATCGTCAGCTCGGTGCACGGGAACGGGGCCGGCCCGCCCTGCACCTCGACCTGCGCGGTGGACGGCGGGGCGAGCAGCCGGAACTGGTCGTCCTGGGTGAGCGTCGCGGTGACCGACAGCGTCCCCGGGGAGACGGCCGCGACCCGGTCGCCGACCGCGACGACCTGGTCGACCAGCACGTCGACGGCGCCGACGGTGCCCGCGGCGGGCGCGCGGACGGTCGTCGTCCGCACCAGCGGCTCCCGCGGCGTGCTCGTCGGGTTGCCGTCGGCGTCGGTGCCGGTGACCGGCGCGCGGTCCTCCTCCCAGCGCACCTCCAGCACCGCGTCGCCCTCGGCGACCACCTCGCCGGGCTCGACCAGCACCCGCCGGACCGTGCCGGCCCGGGTGGCCCGGACCGGGACCGCGGCGTCGGCGACCACCGTGCCCTGCACGGTGACCGTGTTGGCGACCGTGCCGCGCGCGACGGGGACCACCGGGGAGGTGAGGTCGACCGGCGGCGCGCCCCCGGACACCGGCGCGGCCTCCCCGCTGCCCCCGCGGAAGGCGAGCACCACGAGCGCGGCGGCGATGACGGCCCACACCAGCAGCCGGAGCACCGGCAGGACGACGGTGCGGAGCGTGCTCGGGGCGCTGCTCATGGGACTCCTCGGCGGCGGTGGGGCGGCGCGGCGGGCCCCTGCGGTAGCGCACGGTAACGACACCGACGCGCTCCGCATGACCGGTGGTGCGCGGCACGCCGGGAACGGGGGTTGGCGGCGCCCGGCGCGGGCATCTCCCCCGGGACACCCCGCCGGACCCTGGAGGCCCCTGCATGTCCGCTGCCGTCGAGTTCGCCGTCTGGGCGCCGGTCCCGGAGCGGGTCCGGCTGCAGGTCGACGGGTCGGTCCACGACATGCGCCGGGACGGCGGGGGCTGGTGGCGCGCCGAGGTCGAGGCCGGCCCGGAGGCCGACTACGCCTTCCTGCTCGGGGACGACGACAAGCCGTACCCCGACCCGCGGTCGCGCCGCCAGCCCGAGGGCGTGCACGGGCCGTCCCGCCGCTTCGACCCGGCGTCGTACGCGTGGGGCGACGGCGCGTGGACCGGCCGCCCGCTGGCCGGCGGCGTGGTCTACGAGATGCACGTCGGCACGTTCACCCCCGAGGGGACCCTGGACGCGGCGGTCGGGCGGCTGGACCACCTGGTCGAGCTCGGCGTGGACTTCGTCGAGCTGCTGCCGGTCAACGGCTTCGACGGCACGCACAACTGGGGCTACGACGGCGTCCTCTGGTACACGGTGCAGGAGACCTACGGCGGCCCGGCGGCCTACCAGCGCTTCGTCGACGCCTGCCACCGGCGCGGCCTGGGCGTGGTCCAGGACGTCGTCTACAACCACCTCGGCCCGTCGGGGAACTACCTGCCGTTGTTCATGCCGGTGTTCAGCGAGGGCGGCGCCAACACCTGGGGCAGCTCGGTGAACCTGTCCGGACCGGACTCCGACGAGGTGCGCCGGTACGTCATCGACAACGCGCTCATGTGGCTGCGGGACATGCACGTCGACGGGCTGCGGCTGGACGCCGTCCACGCGCTGGTCGACGAGCGGGCCACCCACGTGCTGGAGGAGCTGGCCCAGGAGGTCGACCGGCTGTCGGTCGCGGTCGGCCGGCCGCTGACGCTGATCGCGGAGAGCGACCTCAACGACCCGCGCATGGTCACCCCGCGGGTGGCCCACGGCACCGGCATCCACGCGCAGTGGAGCGACGACTTCCACCACGCGCTGCACGCGACGCTCACCGGCGAGGGCCAGGGCTACTACCGGGACTTCGCCGACGCCGGCATCGGCGCGGTGGCCAAGACGCTGACCGGCGCCTTCTTCCACGACGGCGCGTGGTCCAGCTTCCGCCGCCGGCACCACGGCCGGCCGGTGGACACCGCGCTGCTGCCCGGCTGGAAGTTCGTCGGCTACCTGCAGGACCACGACCAGATCGGCAACCGCGCGGTCGGCGACCGCATCTCCGCGTCGCTGTCCCCCGGCCTGCTCGCCGTCGGGGCCACGCTGGTGCTGACCAGCCCGTTCACCCCGATGCTCTTCATGGGCGAGGAGTGGGGCGCGAGCACCCCGTGGCAGTTCTTCACCAGCCACACCGACCCGGAGATCGGCCGGGCGACCGCCGAGGGGCGCAAGGGCGAGTTCGCCGAGCACGGGTGGGACGCCGACGAGGTGCCCGACCCGCAGGACCCGGAGACCTTCCAGCGCTCGAAGCTGGACTGGGCCGAGGTGGACGAGGACCCGCACGCGGGGCTGCTCGGCGTGCACCGGGCCCTGCTCGCCCTGCGCCGGGCGCACCCCGACCTCGTCGACCCCGACCTGGCCGCCGTGCGCGTGGCCTGGGACGACGCCGACCGCTGGCTGGTCGTGCACCGCGGCACGCTGCGGGTGGTGGTCAACCTCTCCGACCGCCCGTGCGAGATCGACCTGGACCGCACGGCGGGCGAGGTGCTCTTCGCCACCGGGGAGGTCCCGGCCGTCGAGGGCGCCACGGTGACCCTGCCGGCGGAGAGCGCGGCCGTGGTCACCACCGCCTGACCGTGCGGCGGCTGCTGCCGCGCCCGGGCGCCGACCTCGACGACACCGGACTCGACGACACCGGACTCGCCGAGGCCTACCGGCTGCCGCCGGGGCGCTCGCTGCGGGTCGACTTCGTCACCTCCCTGGACGGGGCGGTGGCCGTCGACGGCCGCAGCGGGGGCCTGGGCTCGCCGGGCGACCGGCGGGTGTTCCGGACGCTGCGGGCGCTGGCCGACGTGGTGCTGGTCGGGCACGGCACCGCGGCCGCCGAGGGCTACCGGCCGGTGGACGCCGACCCGTCGGTGGCCGGGCTGCGGACGGCGCTGGGCCGGCCGGCGTCGGCGCCGGTCGCGGTGGTGTCCCGCCGGGCGTCCCTGGCACCCGGCGACCGGCTGGCCGTGCCCTCCACGCTGCTGGTCACCTGCGCGGCCACCGACCCCGGCCGCCGGGCGGCGCTGGCGGCCGCGGGGGTGGCCGTGCTCGTCTGCGGGGACGACGACGTCGACCTGCCCGCCGCGCTGGACGCGCTGGCCGACCGCGGCCTGGAGCAGGTGCTCTGCGAGGGCGGCCCGCAGCTGCTGTCCGCCGCGCTGGCCGCCGGGGTGGTCGACGAGCTGGACCTGACGCTGGCCCCCGCGCTGGTCGGCGGCCCGGACCGGCTGGTGCCGGCGCCGCTGCGGGACGTCGTCCGCCCCCGGCTGGTGCAGCTGCTGGAGGAGGACGGCGTCCTGTTCACCCGCTACGCGGTCGACCGGTAGCGCGCCGGGCGCCGGCCACCGTCCTCACTCGATCACCCGCACGGCAGCACCGCATGCGGCCAGCCGGGCGTCCGCGGTGAGCAGCCGGTCGAACGGGTCGCGGTGGACGTCGGGCAGCTGCTCCACCGCCGCGGCGTGCTCGGCGGTGACCGGCAGGTGGTCGAGGACCAGCTCACTGGCCGCGCGCCGGATCCAGGTCCGGACGTCTGACCCGGGCTCCAGCTCCCCGAGGCCCTGCCTGATGGCCAGCTCCCACACGCTCACAGCGGGGACGACCCGGCGATCGGCGCCACCCAGCAGGTGCTCCGCGGCACCGAGTCGCTCGGGCGTGGTGGCCGCCCGGACCAGCACGTGCGTGTCGAGGAGGTGGGTCACCACTCCTCCAACGCCTTCTGCAGGTCCTCCGGCAGCGGGTCGTCGAAGTCCTCGGCGACCCAGACGTGACCTCGGTCGAGCCCGAGGTCGGGCGTCCGCCGGGCAGGACCGACCAGCCGGGCGACCACCCTCCCGCGGTCGGTGATCTCGACCTCCTCGCCGGCCGCGACCTCCTCCAGCAGCCGCGACAGGTGGGTCTTGGCCTCGTGCACGCCGACTGACGTGGTCATGGGACCTGGTCCATGGGCGAGGGTGCGGGTGCCGCCCCCTCGAGCCCCCGACCTGGTGACGGTCGTGGCCGGCGCGCCCCGGTCGTCGTCGCCGGCTGCTTCACTGCGCGCATGGACCTGCCGCTGCTGCCGCCGGTGAAGCCGATGCTGGCCAAGGCCGTGACCACGGTGCCCACCGCCGAGGGCATGTACTACGAGCCGAAGTGGGACGGCTTCCGCTGCATCGTCTTCCGGGACGGCGACGAGGTGGAGCTCGGCAGCCGCAACGAGCGCCCGCTCACCCGCTACTTCCCCGAGGTGGTCGAGGCGGTCAAGGCGGCGCTGCCCGAGCGGTGCGTGGTCGACGGGGAGATCGTCGTCCCCCGGGGTGACCGGCTGCACTTCGAGGCGCTGCTCCAGCGCATCCACCCCGCCAGGTCCCGCGTCGACCTGCTGGCCGGGCAGACACCGGCGTCCTTCGTCGCCTTCGACCTGCTCGCGCTCGGCGACGAGTCGCTGGTGGAGGTGCCCTTCGCCCGGCGGCGGGCCCGGCTGCAGCAGGTCGTGACCGTTACGGAGTCGGTGCACGTCACGGCGATCACCCAGGACCCGGACACCGCGCGGCGCTGGTTCGAGCAGTTCGAGGGGGCCGGGCTGGACGGCATCGTGGCCAAGGCCGCCGACCTGCCCTACGGCCCCGACCAGCGGCTGATGACCAAGGTCAAGCACGTGCGGACGGCGGACTGCGTGGTCGCCGGATTCCGCTGGCACAAGAGCGGGCCGGTCGTCGGGTCGCTGCTGCTGGGGCTGTACGACGGCTCCGGCGACCTGCAGCACATCGGCGTCGCGGCGTCCTTCCCGATGGCCCGGCGGGCCGAGCTGGTCGAGGAGCTGGCGCCCTACCGGGCCGAGGCGCTGGACGGGCACCCGTGGCAGGAGTGGGCGAACGCGCAGGTGGTGGACGGCGCGGGCGGCGAGGAGCACCGGATGCCCGGGGCGCAGAGCCGCTGGAACGCCGGCAAGGACCTGTCCTGGGTGCCGCTGCGGCCGGAGCTGGTCGTGGAGGTCAAGTACGACCAGCTGGAGGGGCGGCGGCTGCGGCACACCGGCCACTTCCTGCGCTGGCGCCCGGACCGGGAGGCGCGCAGCTGCACCTACGACCAGCTGGAGGTGCCGGTGCGCTACGACCTGGCCGAGGTCCTCGCCGGCTGAGACAGGACCTCCTGCCCCCGGCCACTCGCGAGCTCGCGGCGGGACCCTGCAGGGGGCCGGTCACCCGAACGGATGAAGGACCCGCCTGCCCCCCACCACTCGCACGCTCGCGGCGGGCCCCTGCACGCGGGCCGCCTACGCTGGGCACCCATGCGCCTGTCCCGCGGTCTGCTCGCCGCCGCCTCCGGCCTGCTCGTGGCCGTCTCCGGCTGCACCTCCCCCTCCTCGGAAGAGACGGCAGCCGCGTCGTCCGCCCCGGCCCCCTCGGCACCGGCCGAGCCGGTGGCCGCCGACATCGCCTGGCGCGACTGCGACGCGGAGATCTCCCAGTTCGTGGCCGGCGCGCCGGGCAGCGAGCGGGACCTCGCCTTCGAGTGCGGCCGCACCGAGGTGCCGATCAGCTACGACGAGCCGCAGGGCGAGACGCTGCCGCTGTTCCTCGTGCGGGCCCGGCTGGCCGGCCAGACCGACCGGATCGGCTCGCTGGTGGTCAACCCCGGCGGGCCCGGCGGGTCCGGCGCAGACGCGGGCGTCGCGCTGGCGCTCTCGCTGCCCGAGGACGTGCTGCGCCGCTTCGACGTCGTCGGCTTCGACCCGCGCGGGGTGGGCGCGTCGACGCCGGTCGAGTGCGTGCCGGCCGAGGTCAAGGACCGGTTCGTGGCCGCCGAGCCGCGGCCGGCCACGCCGGAGCAGGTCGACGAGGCGTTCGCGCTGACCCGGGAGGCCGCCGACGCGTGCGCCGCGGAGTACGGCGAGGCGCTGGGCACCTTCACCACCGTCGACACCGCCCGGGACATGGACCTGCTGCGCCAGTCGCTGGGCGACGAGCAGCTCACCTACCTCGGCTACTCCTACGGCACCACGCTGGGCTCGACCTACGCCGAGCTGTTCCCCGACCGGGTGCGGGCGCTGGTGCTCGACGCCGCCGTCGACCCCGACGACGACCCGCGGGGCGAGGCCGAGGCGCAGGCCGCCGCGCTGGAGGCCAGCGTGGACGCCTTCGCGGCCGACTGCGTCGCCCTGGTCTCGGGGTGCCCGCTCGGGCCCGAGCCGCGCCGGTCCATCGAGGAGCTGCTGGCCCAGGCCGCGGCCGCCCCGATCCCGAGCGCGCTGCCCGGCGAGACCCGCCAGGCCACCCCCGGCGTGGTGGTGTACGCCGTGCTGGCCGCGCAGTACGACACCAGCAGCTGGCCGCAGCTGACCCAGGCCCTGGCCGCCGCCCGCGCCGGCGACTCGCAGGGCCTGTTCGCGCTGGCCGACCCCCTGTCCGGCCGGCTCGCGGACGGCAGCTACACCAACCTGATCGACGCCAACCTGGCGATCAACTGCGCGGACACCGACCCGGCGTCGGCGGTCCCGGAGGAGGAGGTCCGCGCGCTGGCCGCCGAGTGGGGCCAGAGGTACCCGCTGTTCGGCGCCGGCTCGGCCATCGGGCTGCACACCTGCTCCGTGTGGGAGGCCGAGCGCACCCCGGTCCCGGAGCGGGACGCCGAGGGCGCGCCGCCGGTGCTGGTGATCGGCAACGCCGGCGACCCGGTGACCCCGCTGTCCGGGGCGCAGGACATGGCCGAGGACCTCACCTCCGGCGTCCTGCTCACCTGGGAGGGCCGGGGGCACACCGCCTACCCGAAGACCGACTGCGTCACCGCGGCGGTGAACGCCTACCTCATCGACCTGGTCGCGCCGCAGGACGGGCTGACGTGCCCGGCCTGACGGCCTAGGGTGCGCCGCGTGATCACCGCCGCGGGACCGAGCCGGTGATGGCGTCGGCCAAGGACGCCGTCCTGGTGCAGGTCGACGGGCACGAGGTGCGCGTCTCCAGCCCGGAGAAGCCGTACTTCGCCGAGCGCGGGATCCGCAAGATCGACGTCGTCGAGTACTTCCTCGCCGTCGGCGACGGGATCCTGCACGCGCTGCGGGACCGGCCGACGACGCTGGAGCGCTGGCCGGGCGGCGTGTTCGAGGGCGCCCGGCTCTCGACCCGGGTGGACAACACCGGCGACGCCTTCTACCAGAAGCGGGTGCCCAAGAACGCGCCCGACTGGGTGCCGACCGCGCACATCACCTTCCCCAGCGGGCGGACGGCGGACGAGATCGCGCCGGACTCCGTCGCCGTCGTCGCCTGGTGCGCGAACCTGGGCACGCTGACCTTCCACCCGTGGCCGGTGTCCAAGGCCGACGTGGAGCAGCCCGACCAGATCCGCATCGACCTGGACCCGCAGCCGGGCACCGACTTCTCCGACGCCGTGTGGGTCGCGCCGCACGTGCGCGAGCTGCTGGATGAGTTCGGCATGCAGGGCTGGCCGAAGACCTCCGGCGGGCGGGGGGTGCACGTCTACGTGCCCATCCAGCCGCGCTGGACCTTCCCCGAGGTGCGCCGCGCGGTCATCGCCTTCGGCCGCGAGCTGGAACGGCGCATCCCCGAGCGCGTGACCATGTCGTGGTGGAAGGAGGAGCGCGGGGAGAAGATCTTCATCGACTACAACCAGATGGCCCGGGACCGCACCATCGCCTCCGCGTACTCCATCCGGCCCAGGCCGCACGCCCCGGTGTCCGCCCCCGTCGACTGGGACGAGCTGCCCGACGTGCACCCGACGGACTTCGACGTGCTGACCATGCCGGCGCGCTTCCGCGAGGTCGGCGACCGCCACGCGGGCCTGTCCGACCACGCGTTCGGCATCGAGCCGCTGCTGGAGCTGGCCGAGCGCCAGGCCCGCGACGCCGGCCTCGGCGACCTGCCCTACCCGCCGGACTACCCCAAGATGCCGGGCGAGCCGATGCGGGTGCAGCCCAGCCGTGCCCGGCGTCCGCCCAGCGAGGACGGATGACCCGGCGCTCGACGCCAGGGGAGCACGGGGATCACCCGACGGACGACCCACGGGCTGCAGTGGATCCGGCGCACTCCTCCGGACGCCTCCCCAGGCGCCTGGGACCACTCCGACAGCCGGAGCACCCGCGGCTGACCGACCCTCGGCCGAGGGCCGGTGTTCGACGAGCTGCCCGGCACACCGTCGCCACATGGCCCCCCGACCCGAGTCTCGCGGAGGCTCCGTCGTCCCAGGGTGCACCCCCTACGTCGAGCCCACCCACACCGCACGTCCCGGCGACCCCCGGCTGACCTCCTTCATCACAGCCAGCGTGACGACCACGATCGAGGTCATGACGACGCAGTCTCTGGCCGCGGTCAAGGCGCACTTCAGCCAGGTGATCGACGAGGTTGCCGGCACGCACGAGCGCGTCACCGTCAGGAGGAACGGCAGCCCGGTCGCGGTCATCCTCGCCGTCGAGGACTACGAGTCGCTGATGGAGACCTGGGAGATCCTCTCCGACCCGCGAGCACGCTCGGACATGAGGCAGGCCGAGGAGACGATGGCCGCCGGCGAGGTCCACGGCGAGGCCGATGTGCGGGCCGCACTCGCGGCCCGCCGGCGGTGACCGGCCCTCGTCGCTACACCGTCCTCCCCGCGGCGGCCAAGGGGGCCGTCGAGCGAGACCTCCCCGAGCCGGTGGCCGTCGCGGTCGTCGACTTCCTCTACGGGTCGCTGGCTGCAGACCCGTACCGCGTCGGGAAGCCGTTGCGCTTCGATCTCGAGGGCTACTGGTCCGCGCGACGGGGCCAGTACCGCGTCATCTACTCGCTCCACGACGATGAGGTCCTCGTGAGGGTCGTGCGCAACTCGCACCGCGCCGACGTCCACGGCTGACCGGTACTCCGTGCCGGCACCGGCGTGTGCGGGAGCGCACTCCTCCTCCCCGGACACAGCAGCGAGGCCCGTGGCCGGAGGTCCTCCGTCCCCGCCCCGCACCAGCAGGACGGGTGGCCGGCTCGACGGCGGTGCGAGGACCAGGTCCGGGAGGGGCGCGGGACGGCAGCTGAGCGGCTCCCGGGCGCGCCAACTGCCCGATGACCCGTCTGCTCCCGCTCATGCTGGCCTGCGGTGCCCGTGGGTGGCATCGGACACCAGCCGTGGACGCGGGCGGCGTGACCCCGTTGACTCGACGGCGACCCCCGCAGCCGTCGTCCCCACGGAGACCGTCATGACCGCCCAGCGCACGTTCCGCATCGCCGCCATCCCCGCCGACGGGGTCGGGATCGAGGTCGTCGCGGCCGGCCGCGCCGTTCTCGACGCCCTCGCCACGGCCTCGCACGGCCGCTTCGCCTTCGACTGGCAGGAGTTCCCCTGGGGGTGCGGCTACCACGCCGAGCACGGCCGGATGATGGCCGAGGACGGCCTCGACCAGCTGGCGGACTTCGACGCCATCTACTTCGGCGCGGTGGGCTGGCCGACGGTCCCGGACCACGTGAGCCTCTGGGGCCTGCGGCTGAGGATCTGCCAGAGCTTCGACCAGTGGGCCAACGTCCGCCCCGTCGAGTTCCTCCCCGGCATCCGGAGCCCGCTGCGCAAGGCCGACGACACCGACCTGGGCTGGGTCGTCGTCCGGGAGAACTCCGAGGGCGAGTACGCCGGCTTCGGCGGGCGCAACTTCGGCGGCCGCGGCGACCGCGGCGAGGTCGCCGTCCAGTCCGCGGTGTTCACCGAGGTGGGGTGCGAGCGGATCATCCGGTTCGCCTTCGACCTGGCCCGCACCCGGTCCCGCAGGAAGGTCTCCAGCGTCACCAAGAGCAACGCCCAGCAGTACGGCATGGTGCTCTGGGACGACGTGTTCGCCCGCGTCGCCACCGACTACCCCGACGTGGAGACCGAGAGCGTGCTGGTCGACGCGATGGCCGCCAAGTTCGTCCTGCGGCCGGAGGACCTCTCCGTCGTCGTCGCGTCCAACCTCAACGCCGACATCCTCTCCGACCTCGGCAGCGCGCTGGCCGGCAGCCTGGGGCTCGCGGCCAGCGCCAACCTCAACCCGGAGCGGCGCTTCCCCTCGATGTTCGAGCCCGTCCACGGCTCCGCGCCCGACATCGCCGGCCAGGGGATCTGCAACCCGCTCGGCGCCATCGGCAGCGCCGCGCTGATGCTGGAGCACCTCGGCCTGCCCGACGAGGCCAAGGCCGTCCAGCACGCCGTGGCGGTCACCACCGGCAGCGGCACCCGCACCCGCGACGTCGGCGGCACCGCCGGCACGGAGGACGTCACCGCCGCGGTCATCGACAACCTGGCCGGCTGACCGCTGCCGCCAGGGGCTCCCCCGCCGGAGGCCTCAGGGGAAGGTGGTCAGGCGGACGGTCTCGGGCAGCGCCTCCAGCGCGGCCAGCAGGGCCGGCTTCAGGGGGCCGTTGACGTCGGTGACGACGTAGCCGAGCTCGCCGCGGGTGGCCAGCACCTGACCGTCCACGTTGAGCCCGTGCTCGCCGACCAGCGCGTCGGCCCGGGCCAGCACGCCGGGCACGTTGCGGTGCAGCAGCGCGAAGCGCGCCGCCGAGGAGCCGTGCAGGGCCACCGCGGGGAGGTTCACGCTCAGCGTCGTCGTCCCGGTGCGCGTGTAGTCGACCAGCTTGCCGGCGACGAACCGGCCGATGTCGTACTGCGCCTCCTGGGTCGACCCGCCGACGTGCGGGGTGAGGATGACGTTGGGCAGCCCGCGCAGCACGGAGCCGAACGCGTCCCCCTGCGCCCGGGGCTCGTCGGGGAACACGTCGACCGCCGCGCCGGCGATGTGGCCGGACAAGACGTGTTCGCGCAGCGCCTCGTGGTCGACGACGAACCCGCGGGAGAGGTTGAGGAACAGGCTCCGCGGGCGCATCCGCGCGAACTGCTCGGCGCCGAACAGCCCGGCGTTGCCGGCGCGCCCGTCGACGTGCAGGGTCACCGTCTCCGCGCGCTCGAGCAGCTCCTCCAGGCTGCCGCAGGCCTGCGCGTTCCCCAGGGCGAGCTTGTCCTCCAGGTCGTAGAACAGCACCCGCATGCCCAGGGCCTCGGCCAGCACCGACAGCTGGCTGCCGATGTTGCCGTAGCCGACGATGCCCAGCGTCCGCCCCCGGATCTCGTGGCTCCCGGTCGCCGACTTGTCCCACACCCCGGCGTGCAGCGCGCGGTCGCGGTCGATCAGCCGCCGGGCCAGGCTGATGATCTCCGCGATCGCCAGCTCGACCACGCTGCGGGTGTTGGAGTACGGCGCGTTGAACACCGCCACCCCGGCCGCCGCCGCCCCGGCGAGGTCGACCTGGTTGGTGCCGATGCAGAAGGCGCCCACCGCGGCCAGCGCCGGGTGCCGTTCCAGGACGGCGGCGCTCACCTGCGTCTTCGACCGGATGCCGAGCACCCGGACGCCGTCCAGCGCGGCGTCCAGGTCGTCCTCGTCGAGGGCGCCCCGCACCGACTCCACCTGGTAGCCGGCCGCGGACAGCAGCTGCACCGCCACCGGGTCGACGTTCTCCAGCAGCAGGGCTCTGGGCATGTCGGACGGGTCTCCTCGGGTCACGGTGGCGCGGGTCTGGATGCGCGACCAGTGTCCAGCGTCGGTGTCGACGACATCGACGACCCCGGCGGGAGGGCTGTGTCACACCCCAGGTCACACCCCAGGTCACACCCCAGGTCGCACCTCAGCGGGCCGGCTCCACGCGGCCGGTGACCTCCCCCAGCGAGATCCGGCCGCCGCCGGTTCCCGGAGCGGTGGCGGTGAGGGTGACGACGTCGCCGTCCTCGAGGAACGTGCGGCTGGTGCCGTCAGCGAGGCTCAGCGGCTCCTGCCCGCCCCAGGAGAGCTCGACGAGCGAGCCCCGCTGGTCGGCCTCCGCGCCGGAGACGGTGCCGGAGGCGAACAGGTCGCCGGTGCGCAGGCCGGCGCCGTTGACGGTCATGTGCGCCAGCTGCTGGGCCGGGGTCCAGTACATCCCCGCGAACGGCGGGCAGCTGACCAGCTGGCCGCCGAGGCGGACCTCGATGGCGATGTCCAGCCCCCAGGGCCCGGTGCCGGTGTCGTCGAGGTAGGGCAGCAGCGGGACGTCGCGGGCCGGGGGCTGCACCCGCGCGGCCTCCAGCGCGGCCAGCGGCACGACCCATGGGGAGACCGAGGTGAGGAAGGACTTGCCGAGGAAGGGGCCCAGCGGCACGTACTCCCAGGCCTGCAGGTCGCGGGCGGACCAGTCGTTGACCAGGCACACGCCGAACACGTGCCGCTCGAAGGCACCCAGCGGCACCGGGGTGCCGAGCTCCGACGGCGCGCCGACGACGAAGCCGACCTCGGCCTCGATGTCCAGCCGCTGCGACGGGCCGAACGTCGGCGCCTCCTCGGTGGGCGCCTTGCGCTGACCGCACGGGCGGACGACCGGGGTGCCGGAGACCTGCACGGTGCCCGCGCGGCCGTGGTAGCCGATCGGCAGGTGCCTCCAGTTCGGCGTCAGCGGCTCGGAGTCCGGGCGGAACATGCGGCCGAGGTTCTCCGCGTGGTGCCGGGAGCTGTAGAAGTCCACGTAGTCGGCGACCAAGACCGGCAGGTGCATGGTCACCTCCGACCGCGGCACCAGGTGCGGCTGGACCCTCGCCTGGTGCGCCGCGTCGGTGAGCCAGGTGGTCAGGTCCCTCCGCAGGGCCTGCCACGCCTCCGGGCCCCGGACCATGAAGCCGTTGAGCGAGCCCGTCGCGTGGACGTCGTCGCCGGTGACCGCATGCAGGTCGAGGACGAGGTCACCGATCGCGACGCCGGTGCGCGGCGACGTGCCACGGGTGGAGAAGACGCCGTAGGGCAGGTTGTCCGGCCCGAAGCCGGTGCCGTCCGGGAGGTCCAGCCAGGTCATGCGGGGGTCCGGTCCGGGAAGGGCAGCAGGCCCGAGCGCACGAGGTCCTCGACCGGCTCGAGGACGCTGCAGGTGCCGAAGGAGGTGAAGACCGCGCGGGCGCAGGCGACGCGGTCAGGCGACCATCCGCCGGCGAGCGTCCCCGCGTCGTCCTCGCGCAGCCACCGCTCGGCGGCCGTGGCCGGCTCGCCGGCGGCGAGCGCGGCGCACGCGGCGAGCACGTTGAGGAAGCCGTGGTGCTCGAGACCCGTCGCGGGGTCGGTGTGCCGGACGGCGCCGTGCAGCCCGGCGGTGCACTTGACCGCCACGCCCCGTGCGACGCACGCGGACAGGGTGGCGGCGAGCTCCTCCGGGGAGGGGAAGAGGTGGGCCCGCAACCCGCCGGTGCGCAGCTTGGCGCGGTACCGGGTACCGGCCAGGACGTCGAGCACCTCGTCCCGCGCCGCCGAGCGGGGGATCTCGACCGCCGCCGGCACGGACGCGGGGAGCACCTCGTCGAGCGCGCGCACGGCCCCGTGCGCAGCCGGGGCGTCGGCGACGACCGGTGTCTCGACCGCGGTCAGGGTGAGCCCCGGAGAGGCGGCGACCCGGGCGGCGGCGGGTGGCAGGTCGCCGGCCGCCGCGATCACCGAGACGCCGAGCGGCTCGCCGTCGCCCACGTGGGCGACCAGCTCGCCGAGCCGCGCGGCCGGCACCACGAACGGCCCGACCAGCTCGCCCAGCCGCGCGCGCAGCTCCCGGTGCGCGGGCACGGCGGCAGCCATCGGCACGTTCCCGGGCGGGAACAGCGCCGCGTCGTCGAACAGCCCGTCGACGAGCGTGGTCACGCCGACGGTCCCCGGCCGGACCAGGTCCAGGCGTACCTGCCGTCGTCGGCGGCGAGGCCGGCCTCGCCGAGGTCGAGGGGGCGGAAGGTGTCGACCATGAC
>NZ_FZOO01000012.1 GCF_900188375.1 Geodermatophilus pulveris
GCCACTCGCGATCACCGGCACCGACCCTGGCAGTCCTCACCGGGCCGCCGCCACCGAGGCTTACAGAGCTACCCGCTGGTCCGCGACCTGGCCGCCGAGGGCATCCCGGTGCGGCTGACCTGCGGGGTGCTGGGCCACTCGACCCAGGCCTACCACGCCTGGATCACCTCCCCGGTGAGCCGACGCGACCTCGAGGACGCCTACCTCACCAACGCGCTCATCGACGCGCACGCCGATGACCCGGAGTTCGGCTACCTCGCCGACGAGGTCGAGCGTGCCGGCCACCTCGCGGGCGAGCGGCGGATCTGGCGGCTGTGCTCGCAGCAGAAGCTGTGGTCGACCACGGTGCGCAAGGGGCGGCGAGGTGCGGGCAAGACGCCTGGCCCGGCGGTGCACGACGACCACGTGCAGCGGAACTTCACCGCCCAGCGCCCCGATCAGATCTGGGTCACCGACATCACCGAGCACCCGACCGCCGAGGGCAAGCTCTACTGCTGCGCGATCAAGGACCTGTTCAGCAACCGCATCGTCGGCTACGCGATGGACGACCGGATGACCGCGCAGCTGGCCGTCACCGCCCTGCGCACGGCCGTGGCCCGGCGCCAACCCGCTGGTGTGGTGGTCGTGCACAGCGACCGCGGATCGCAATTCCGAGCACGATCTTTCCGCGCCGTCCTGACCGCCGCCGGACTGCAGGGCTCGATGGGCCGCGTGGCCTCCGCGGGGTGACAACGCCGCGGTGGAGTCCTGGCACGCACTACTCCAGAAGAACATCCTGGACCGCCACCGCTGGCGCACCCGCGACGAACTCCACCAGGCGGTCGTGTTCTGGATCGAGCACACCTACAACCGCCGACGGCGCCAGCGCGCCCTGGGCAAGCTGACCCCGGTCGAGTACGAACTCGCCTTCACCACTCAGGCCGCTGTCGCGGCATGATCAGTCCCAACCGCCGTCAACCGAAGCTGCAGCAGTCCCGACGCTGGCCACCGCGTTCGAGGCCGCCGCACGCCGCGCCGCCGACCACGCCCACCCGGAACACGCGGTCCTGCGCGCGGCCGCCGACACCGCCCGCCACGAGCACGAGCAGGCGCGACACGCGCTGGCCGACGCCCGCCGCCGGCGCAACGACGAGATGGGCCGGTTCGGCGCGCTCGGCCGCACCCCGGACCCGGCGGGCAGGCTGGCCGACCTCGACCGCGACATCGCCGCCGACCAGCACGAGCTGGCCACAGCACGGGCGCGCATCGCCCAACTGCAGGACCAACCGGCTCTCGACGGACAGCCGGCCCAGCGGCTCGCCGCGGAGCGCGACGCCTGGCGTGCGGCTCGGAACGCCGACCGCCACCTGGCCCGGTCGAGCTCCCGACGCCCGGTCGCTTCCGCGGGCGACATCGGTGGCCCACAGCTGTGGCACCACCATGGGCTGTCCGCCGGGAGTCGGGGTGCTGGCCCGTCCCTCGGGCGCTGACCGGGAGGTCCTGCAGTGAACAGGCCGCAGGCTCGGCGGGAGAAGTGCTGGAGGAAAACTGGGGACTGCCGGAGAAACCTGGCGGTGAGCTGTCACCGAACGGCCCGAAACAACGCCTTCTACAGGCGAGAGGCCCCACCAGCACCAGATCCGGAGTCCGCCATGACCCAGCCCGCCACCGGCCGCGAGCCCGACCTGCTCACCATCACCGAAGCCGCCGACCTCCTGCGCGCCCCGTCGCCACCCTGCGCTACTGGCGACACCTGGGCACCGGCCCGCGCAGCTTCCGCCTCGGCCGCCGCGTCCTCTACCGCCGCGACGACCTGCACGCCTGGATCGACGCCCAGCACGGCCAGTCCACCGCCGGCCCGGAGAACCAGGGGTGAACCCGCGCCACCACCGGCCCAGTCACCGGGATGCCTTAGAGATCGTTTCAAGATGAGCTCGGCGTGCCTCTCACGGCGATCTGCGCGACCTGCCCAGGCTGTGGTGGGTGATCGAGGAGCTCGTGCCTGACGGGCTGTGGGAGCGGATCGCTCCGCTGCTCCCGCCGCCCAAGCCGCGTCGCCACCGCTATCCCGGACGGCGACCGATCGATGACCGTGCCGCACTGGCCGGCATCGTGTTCGTCCTCAAGACCGGGATCACCTGGAACCAGCTGCCCACGTCGCTGGTCGGATGCTCCGGGGTGACCTGCTGGCGGCGGCTACGGAATTGGACCGAGGCCGGCGTGTCGCCGGCCCTGCACGAGCTGCTGCTGGCTCAGCTGCGCGCGCTCGGTGAGCTGGACCTGGAGCGCTGCGCGGTCGATGGCTCCCACGTCCGCGCGCTCAAAGGGGGGCCCAGGTCGGCCCGTCTCCGGTCGACCGCGGCCGTCCCGGCTCCAAGCGCCACCTGATCTGCGATGCCGGTGGCATCCCGCTCGCGGTCAGCCTGACCGGCGGCAACCGCAACGACATCACCCAGCTCATCCCGCTGGTCGATGCCATCCCGCTGATCCGCGGACGGCGCGGCCGCCCTCGGCACCGACCGCGGGAGCTGTTCGCCGACCGCGGCTACGACCACGACATCTACCGTCGCCAGCTCCGCCAGCGCGGGACCACTCCCGGATCGCTCGCCGCGGCGTCGCCCACGGCTCCGGCTTGGGACGTCAGCGGTGGGTCGTCGAGCGCAGCTTCGCCTGGCTGCACGCCTTCAAACGGCTGTGCATCCGTTACGAGCACCGCGGCGACATCCACCTCGGCCTACTCCAGCTCGCCTGCGCTCTCATCTGCTACCGGCAGCTGGCGGTCGTTCTGAAATGACTTCTTAGGCACTACCCGCCGGGCGAGTACACCGCTCAGCGGCACGCTCGGACCTTGCCGGAGGACCTCGTAAGGCCACCGAGCCACCCTCACGGCCGGCGGCCGCTGATGGTGGCTCGGACAACCCCACGGCGGAGCGCGATGCCACCTGCGTCCGCCCACGAGCACGTGCCCCTCGGCGACTCCGGTCAGCTGCTCACCATCGCCCAGGCTGCCGAGTACCTGGGCACCGGGCAGCGCTTCGTCCGCCGCCTCATCAGCGAGCGGCGCATCCCCTACGTCAAGCTCGGCGAGCACGTGCGCCTCGCGCGTTGCGCGCTGGACGCCTTTGTGGCCGCCGGCCGGGTGCCCTGCCGGTAGGGCGTCGACCAGCGTCCACAGACGAGTTCCCTGCAGAGCCGAAGGTGGCCAAGGTCGGAGCATGCCAGCAAGCAGCAGCAGGAGGCGCTTCGGTCGTGTGCGCAAGCTGCCCTCCGGTCGGTGGCAGGCCCGCTGACCGGGCCCGGACGGCCGGGACCGGTCAGCACCGAGCACGTTCGCCACCAAGACCGACGCGGCGCGCTTCCTGGCCGCGGTGGAGGTCGACATGGGGCGCGGCGTGTGGCTCGACCCCTTGCGCAGCGGCGTCACGCTCCGCGAGTACAGCCAGGCGTGGCTGGCCGAGCGGACCGTTCGAGGTCGTCCCCTCGCCGCGCGAACCCGCGAGACCTACCAGCACTCCCTCGACCGCTGGGTGCTCCCCGCGCTCGGCGGCCTGCCACTCGACCGGGTCACCCCGGCCGCTGTGCGGCGGTGGCACGCCGAGACGAGCGCAGCCACCGGCCCGACGGCCACCAGGCAGGCCTATGCCCTCCTCCACGCCATCCTGGCCACGGCCGTTGCCGACGACGCGCTCCCCCGAAACCCCTGCCGGATCAAGGGCGCAGGCCAGGCCCGCAGTGACGAGCGGCCGCTGCTGGACGTCGACCAGGTGCAGCACCTCTCCGCGCACATGCCCGAGCACCTCCGGGGCCTCGTCGACCTGGCCTTCTGGGCCCACCTGCGCCTCGGCGAGCTGCTGGCCCTCCGCATCGGCGACATCGATCTCGACGCCGGCACGGTGGCCGTGCAGCGGCAGGTCGTGGAGACGGACGCGGGCCCCGTGGAGAGCCCACCGAAGGCGGGCAGCCAGCGCTTCGTCCACCTCCCCCCACGGGGCGTCTCGGCCCTGGCCGAGCACCTGAGGACCCGCTCCCCGGCGCTGCCGACCGCTCGGCTGTTCGTGCGGAGGGACGGGAGGGCCCTCCGCGCCCACCACGTCCACGCCGCCTGGAGCACGGCCCGGCGAGCAGCTGACCTGCCCGGCATCCATCTGCACGACCTGCGGCATGCGGGACTCACCCTGGCGGCGCAGAGCGGGGCCACCCTGGCCGAGGTCATGCGACGTGCCGGCCACTCGTCGTCCCGCGCGGCGATGATCTACCAGCACGCGGCCGAGCGGCGCGACGCCGAGGTCGCGGCCCGCCTCGGGCGCCTCGCAGCGGGCACGACCCCGAACCGTACGGGCACGTAGCGGGCACGCGAGCCATTGGCGGCGCCGGACGCCTCCTGCCGGAGCTCCTCGGGTAACACAAAAACGCTGGTCAGAGCGGAGGGCGTGGGATTCGAACCCACGATGGGTGTCACCCCATAGCGGTTTTCAAGACCGCCGCCATCGGCCACTAGGCGAGCCCTCCTGGCGGGTCGAGGCTATCCCGTCGGGCCGCCGGGCACGGGGCCGCGCTCAGCCCCCCGGCCGCTCGTCGCGCTGCGCCTCCTGCTCCCGGCGGAAGCGCAGCGACTCGCTCAGCACGTAGCCGAACAGCACGCACCAGGCGAAGTCCAGGAACGCCGACCCCCACTGGGCGTCCAGGAGGTGCAGCACCAGCTGCACCAGGCTGTAGGCGAGGGCGATCCCCGCCAGCACCTGCACGCCCCGGTTGCCGAACCACGGCGGGCGGTTGGGGGTGGCCACGGCGCCCACGCTATCCCCGCCCACGGGGTCACTCGGCCGGCTCGCCCTCCCGGACCACGCAGGCGCCGCCGATCGGCTCCACCGCGAAGCCGCGCACGGACAGCACCTCGGCCAGCGCGCGGTTCATCACCTGCTGCACCAGCGCGTCCGCGGCGGCGCCGTGCAGCCGCTCCCGGCTCATCCGGTCGTGCTGCCGCCAGCTGACGACCACGCCGTCCAGCGCCGTCTCCGGGGTCAGGCACACCCCGCCGAGCTCGCCGTCCGCGCCGGTCGGGTCGTAGAGGAACAGGCCCGCCTCGGCCAGCACCCCGAGCACCTCGAGGACCAGCCCGGGCAGCGGGTGCTCGTCGTCCAGGTCGGCGTCCCAGTCCTCGGGCAGCCGGTCGGCCTGCTCGCCGAGGAAGGACCACCAGGCGCGGTCCTGCGGCGACGCGCGGCGGCGCAGCAGCCCGTCGGCCCGCCGGACGCCGTAGACGGCCTGCACGCCGGCCGGCCGGTCCTCGTCGTCGGCGGCCCACACGGCCTCGTCGCGGTCACCGAAGGGGCCGTCGACGACCAGCCCGGGTCCGTCCTCGTCCTCGACGACCAGCCACCAGCCCTGACGGACGACGCCGCCCAGGACCACCTCGTCGAACCGGGTGCCCACGGTGATCACCGGCCACCTTCCTCCCCCGCCAACGGGCCGCCACCGGGGAAGGGCGACGGTTCCCGTACGCAGCCGGCGGACCGGCTGCGGTGGACCGACCATAGGTGGTGCGGACCGCGACGTCCGGTTCCCGGCGACGTGGCCCGGCGCTGCGGACGCCGAATCGTTGCCATCCGCCCCAACCACCCCGGTGACCCGCCGTGACCAGCACCCACATGTCGACCCAACCGGTCCTTCGCGAGCGTGGCGGCGAGTGCGGCCGGGCCGGTCACCCCGGTCCGGCGGCGGCGGGCCCCGGCGTGTCGGCCGACGGGTCAGACGGCGGTGGCGGTGACGAACGTGCAGATGCCGTCGCCGTGCTGCGCCCGCCGCCGCAGGCCGATGAGCGCGAGCGCGGCCATCTCGGCCCGGTAGGCCAGGCGGGTCGCCCCGGTGTAGAAGGTGTCCCCGCCGCGGGTGACCTCGATCGAGCCGAAGCCCGCCTGCCGCACGTGCTCGGTGAGCATCCAGTCCGGGAGGATGGTGATGTGCCCGGGCTCGTGGTAGTGCCGCGGGCCGAAGATGAACGGCGCGCCGCGCAGGAACATCTTCAGCCGCGAGTGCGGGTGGGTGACGTTCGGCGTGCTGACCAGCAGCCGGTCGCCCGGGCGCAGCAGCGAGCGGATGGAGCGCAGCACCTGCCGCGGGTTCTCCACGTGCTCCAGCGTCTCGACGCACACGACCATGTCGAACGGGCCGCGGGTCTGCTCGGTCCACTCCGGGGCGTCGAGGTCCAGCCGGTGGATCCAGTCGTGCGGGGGGTCCAGGTCGGTGGGGACGACGTCGAGCCCGGCGTCGCGCAGCCGCAGCGCCAGCGCACCGCAGCCGGCGCCCACCTCCAGCACCCGGCCGCCGCCGGGCAGGGCCGCCCGCACCAGCTGCACGGCGTACTCGTGCACCCCCGGCGCGGCGTGCACGCTGTGCCCGCGGTAGTACCCGTGTGCCGCCGTGCGCCGGCCGCTCCTGTGCCCGACCCCCACCATCGGGCCAGCCTGGCACAGCGCGCGCCGGGCGGCGCCGGCCGGCTCAGCTCTCGCCGAGGGTGGCCCGGCGCAGCGCGTCGAGGTCGGCTTTGGGCTCCCGGTCCATGGTGAGCAGCCCGTTGGCCTCCTGGTAGGTGTCGGTCAGCTGGGTCCAGCAGGCGCCGGCCAGCGCGCTGCTGCCGTGCACCGCGGCCCACTGGGCGCGGTAGCGGGCCAGCAGGTCCTCGGGCGACGTGGCGTCGGCGTAGCCCCAGCCCTCGTCGGCCGGGTCGCGCAGGGCCACCCCGCCGAACTCCGACAGGACGACGGCCCGCCCGGCCACGCCGGCCCGGTCGAGGTCGGCGAGGTACCCGTCGGGACGGCGGCCGCGGGCGACCCGCTCGAGGTCGTCGGCGGTGGCGTAGCGCTCGCCGAGCACCGCCGGGTCCTGCTCGTAGTCGTGCACGCCCAGGACGTCGCCGCCGAGGGTCTCCCAGCCGTCGTTGGCCGACACCGGCCGGGTGCCGTCGAGGGCGTCGGCGGTGGCGGCCATCGCCCGCACGAGCCCGCGCTGCCGGCCGTCGACCACCGCCTCCTGCACGCCCCAGGACTCGTTGAGCGGCACCCAGGCGACCACGCTCGGGTGGCCCCGGTGCGCGACGACCACCTCGGCCCACTCCCGCAGCAGCCGCGCGCTCGCCGTGGGGCCGGGCCGGTACGCCGACGGCATCTCGGCCCACACCAGCAGGCCCATCCGGTCGGCGAGGGCCAGGTAGCGCGGGTCCTCGGTCTTCTGGTGCTTGCGGGCCCCGGTGAAGCCCAGCGCCCGGGTGAGCTCCAGGTCCCGCCGCAGTGCCGCGACGTCCGGCGGGGTGGCCCCGGTGCCGGGCCAGTAGCCCTGGTCGAGCACCAGCCGCAGCGGCGCCGGCCGGTCGTTCACCAGCAGCCGCCCGTCACCCACGGCCACCGACCGCAGCGCGGTGTAGCTCGCCACCTCGTCGAGCACCTCCCCGTCGTCGGCGACCAGCGCCAGCTCGGCGTCCAGCAGCACCGGGTCCGGGCCGGGGCGCCACAGCAGCCCCCACCGGTCGTCGATGCCGCCGTCCCCCACCTGCACGGCCCGCTCGACCACCGCGCCGTCCACCCGCACCGCGTCGTCGGCCAGCAGCCGGTCCCCGGCCCGCAGCCGCAGGTGCAGCCGGGCGCCGGAGACGGGCCCGGCCAGCTCGACCCGGACGTCGACGCGCAGCGTGTGCGGGTCGCCGCGCCACTGCACGTCGGCGATGTGCCGACCGGCCACCTGCTCCAGCCAGGCGGTGCGCCAGATCCCGGTGGTGCGCGGGTACCAGATGGCGTGCGGCTCGTCCCGCCAGTCCTGCTTGCCGCGCGGCGCCTCCAGGTCCAGCGGGTCGTCGTCGGCCCGGACGACGAGGTCGGCGCCGTGGTCCCCCAGGTGGTCGGTGACGTCGACGGCGAACGGCGTGTACCCGCCCTCGTGGGAGGCGACGTGCGCTCCGCCGACCCACACGTCGCAGACCCGGTCGACGGCGCCGAGGTGCAGCACGGTGCGCCGGTCGCCGGCCCGGCCGGGCAGCCGGCGGCGGTACCAGGCGCGGTTGAGCGGCCCCTGCCAGTGCACCCCGCTGGCCGGGGTCTCCGGCGCGTAGGGCACCTGGACGGTGCGGTCGAAGTCCACCGCGCCGACGGTGCCGGTGCGGTCGGGGTCGGCGGCGAACTGCCACGCGCCGTCCAGCGAGGTCCAGGGCCGGCGCAGCAGCGGGCGGGGGTGCTCGGTCGGGTCCGTGTGCTCCACGCACCCACCCCACCGGAGACCGCGGTGTCGCGCAGCGCGGGCGGCCTCCCCCGGAGGAGCCAGGCGCCCCCGCCGGTGCCGGACGGCACCGCCGGTACCGGGTACCGTCGGTACCGTGCAGACCCCGACGCGCGACCGCCGCGACTCGCGGTGGGACGAGCACCGCCGTGCCCGCCGCGAGCAGCTGGTCGACGCCGCCGTCGCGGCGGTCGGCCGGCACGGCGCCGGGGTCGGCATGGAGGAGATCGCCACGGCCGCCGGCACCAGCAAGACCGTCGTCTACCGGCACTTCGCCGACCGCGGCGAGCTGCACGTCGCCGTCTGCGCCCGGGTGGCCGACTCCCTCACCGCCCGGCTGCGCGCGGCGACGGCGGGCACCACCGGCCCGCACCGGATGCTGGCCGCGGCGATCGAGACCTACCTGGCCTTCATCGAGGCCGACCCCGAGCTCTACCGCTTCGTCGTCCGGACGCCCGCGGCCGACGGCGACCCGATCGCCGGCCTGTCCACGCTCGTCGGCGAGCAGGCGGCGGCGCTGGTCGCCGTCGCCCTGGAGCGGGCCGGCCGCGACCCCGCGGCCGCGCTGCCTTGGGGCCACGGCCTGGTCGGCCTCGTCCGGTCGGCCGCCGACTGGTGGCTGCAGGCCGGCCGCCCCGTCCCCCGGGCGGAGCTCGCCGCCCAGCTGACCGACCTGACCTGGTCCGGGCTGTCCGCGATCGGGACCCACGAGGAGGACCACGCGTGACCAGGAGCCTGCCCCCGGCGGTGGACCCGGCCCGGCTGACCGAGGTGCTCGACGGCCGCTGGGCGCACGTGCGCCGCGACGCCCGCGAGCACCTGCACGACCCCGACCTGCTGCCGGCCCCCGGCGAGGACATGGCGGCGGCCCGCGCGCGGGTGACCCGCATGGCGGCGAAGCTCGCCGCCAGTGGCCAGGTGACCCTCGGCTTCCCCAAGGCGTACGGCGGCGCGGACGACGCCGGCGGCTCGGTCACCGCGATCGAGATGCTGGCCTCCACCGACCTGTCGGTCATGGTCAAGGCCGGCGTCCAGTGGGGGCTGTTCGGGGGGGCCGTCCACGCGCTGGGCACCGAGCGGCACCACGCGGCGTACCTGCCCGGCATCGCGTCCTTCGCGCTGCCCGGCTGCTTCGCGATGACCGAGACCGGGCACGGCTCCGACGTCCAGCAGCTGCGCACCACCTGCACCTACGACCCGGCGACACAGACCTTCGACCTGCACACCCCGCACGAGGCCGCGCGCAAGGACTACATCGGCAACGCCGCCCAGGACGGCCGGATGGCGGTCGTGTTCGCCCAGCTGGTCACCCGCGGCGAGCGGCACGGCGTGCACGCCTGGCTGGTGCCCATCCGCGACGAGCGGGGCGACCCGCTGCCCGGCGTCACCATCGGGGACGACGGCGCCAAGGCCGGCCTGCCCGGCGTCGACAACGGCCGGCTGTCCTTCGACCACGTCCCCGTGCCGCGGGAGATGCTGCTCGACCGCTACGGCTCGGTCGCCCCTGACGGCAGCTACACCAGCCCGATCCCGAACGCCACCCGCCGCTTCTTCACCATGCTCGGCACGCTGGTGCGCGGCCGGGTGAGCGTCGGCGGGGCGGCGTCGGCCGCGACCCGGGTGGCCCTGGACATCGCCGTCCGCTACGGCGAGACCCGCCGGCAGTTCACCGCGCCCGGCGCCGACCGCGAGGTGCTGCTCAACGACTACCGCGCGCACCGGCGCCGGCTGCTGCCCGCGCTGGCCGCCACCTACGCGTACGCCTTCGCGCAGGAGGAGCTGGTCGGCGCGATGCACGACGTGCTCGGCGCGGACGTCGTCGACGAGGACGCGCAGCGCGAACTGGAGTCCCGCGCCGCCGGGCTCAAGGCCGCGCAGACCTGGCACGCCACCCGCACCATCCAGGCGTGCCGGGAGGCCTGCGGGGGCGCGGGCTACCTGCAGGAGAACCGGCTGCCCCGGCTGCGGGCCGACACCGACGTGTTCACCACCTTCGAGGGCGACAACACCGTCCTGCTGCAGCTGGTCGCCAAGGGCCTGCTCACCGGCTACCGCGAGGAGTTCGGCTCGCTGGAGGGCTGGGGCCGGGTCGGCTTCGTCGCCGACCTGGTGCGGGAGACCGTGCTGGAGCGGACGGCGGCCCGCGGCCTGATCGCCCGCCTGGTCGACGCCGTCCCCGGCCGGGACGACGACGTACCGCTGCGCTCCCGCGGCTGGCAGCTGCGGGCCCTCGAGGACCGCGAGCGGCACCTGCTCGAGGGCGCCGTCCGCCGGCTGCGCCGCAACGCCGCCACCCCCGGGATGGCGCCGTTCGACGTCTTCGACGACGTGCAGGACCACGTGCTGCGGACGGCGCAGGCGCACGTCGACCGCGTCGTCCTGGAGGCCTTCGTCGCCGGCATAGTGCGCACGGCCGACCCCGGCGCGCGGGCCCTGCTCGAGCGGGTCTGCGACCTGTTCGCGCTCACCACCATCGAGGCCGACCGCGCCTGGTTCCTGGAGCACGGCCGGCTCACCCCGGCCCGCTCCAAGGCCCTCACCGCGACGGTCAACGCGCTGCTCGGGGAGCTGCGCCCGCACATGGTGACGCTGGTCGACGCGTTCGCCCTCCCGGAGGACTGGCGGGGCGCGGCGATCGTGCGCGAGGAGCCGGGCCGCCAGGAGGCCATGCACGCCCACGACGCGGCCACCTCCGACGGCCTGCTGCGCCGGGGGACCGCGACCTCGCTGGAGGTCCCGCCGGCCCAGTAGCAGGCACCCGCCCGCCCCGCCGCCCATCGGTCACCGCACGGCAGAACCTCAGCGGGCGGGGGGCGCGGGGAAGCCGCCGACCAGCTGCTCGAAGGCGTGCGCCACCCGCAGCGGGGTGGTGTCCTCGAACCGGCGGCCGACCAGCATCAGGCCGACCGGCAGGCCCTGGGAGAGCCCGGCCGGGACGCTGGTCGCCGGGTGCCCGCTGACGTCGAACGGCGCGCAGTTGACGATCATCTCCAGCGCGCGGGCCACCCGGGTCTCGATCGGGTCGTCCGGCGCGGGGATCTCCTTCGCCACCATCGGCACGGTGGGCATGAGCAGCAGGTCGACGTCGGCCAGCGCGGCGTCGTACTGCCGGCGCACCTCGCGGGCCAGCTCCTGGGCCATCGCGTAGTGCCGGCCCTGCTCGCGGTCCAGCGACCAGCGCCCGGCCAGCGCCACGGCGGTGACCGTCGGCGACCACCGGTCGACCGTCTCCCGCCGCTGCCGGCCGTAGTGCGCGACCAGCTCGGGGTCGTAGCGGCCCTCCCAGTTGTGGCCGTAGCCGTTGCCGTCGACCATCTGCACGGTCGCGCCGTCGGTGGCGATGACGTTCCAGACGTGCAGAGCGTGCCGGTGCCAGGGCAGGTCCACGTCGACGACCTCGACGCCCAGCTCGCGCAGCCGGTCGGCGGCCGCCCGCACGGTGTCGTCCACGCCCGGCTCGGACAGCTCCGCCCAGCCGAAGCCCTGCGCGACCACGCCGACGCTCAGGCCGGCGACGTCCCCGTCGAGGGCGGCGGCGTACCGCTGGGGCGCGAGGTCGGCGGGCTGGCGGGGGTCCTCGCCGTCCCGGCCGGCCAGCACGTCGAGCATCGTGGCGGCGTCGGCCACCGTGCGGGTCATCGGGCCCAGGTGGTCCAGCGTCAGCTCGATCGGGAAGGCCCCGGTGTAGGGCACCAGCCCGTGGGTGGGCTTGTGGCCGACGATGCCGCAGAAGGCCGCGGGCATGCGGATGGAGCCGCCCTGGTCGCCGCCGAGCGCGAGGTCGACCTCGCCGGCGGCGACCAGGGCGGCGCTGCCGCTGGAGCTGCCGCCGGTCGTCCGCGCCGGGTCCCAGGGGTTGCGCACCGGCCCGGTGACGGAGGTGTGGCTGCCACCGGAGAAGCAGAGGTCCTCGCAGACGGACTTGCCGGTGACCGTCGCGCCGGCCTCGAGCAGCCGGGTGACGACGGTGGCGTCCTGCCGGGGGACGAAGCCCTCCACGGTGTGCGACCCGTTCATCATCGGGACGCCGGCGACCGCGACGTTGTCCTTGACCGCCACGGTCCGGCCGGCCAGCGGGCCGTCCGCGGCACCGCGGACCTCCGTGGTCACGTACCAGGCGCCCAGCGGGTTGTCGGCGTCGGCGGGCCGGGCGCTCGGCCGGTCGGTGGGCGCCTGCGGGGCGACGCCGTCGTACAGCTCCTCCACCGCGTCGTACGAGCTGAGGAAGGCGGCCACCAGCGGGGTGTACGCCGCCACCTCGTCCGGGCTCGGCTTCATCCCGTAGCCGGCCGCCAGCGCGGCCACCTCGTTCTCGTCCGGCGGGCGTACGGGCACGGCGGCCTCCTGGGGACGGCGGGTCGGTGCGGCCAGCCAACCGCGTCCCGGCCGTCCTGTCACCCGGCCGCGGGACGGACCCCGCCGCCCGACACGGCGGGCAGGCCGGCGGGGAGGATGACCGGCCGTGGAGATCCTCGCCGCGGCCGCCGGGACGCTCCCGGTCCCGGCCGCCGTCGACCTCGCCGCGGTCGTCGTCGGCGCCCTGACCGGCGGGCTGCTGGCCGCCCGCGAGGGCTTCGCCGTCTCCGGCGTGCTGCTGCTGGCCGTCAGCGGCGGGCTGGGCGGCGGGCTGATCCGCGACGTGCTGCTCGGCGACCTGCCGCCGGTGGCCCTGACCAGCACCGCCTACCTGCCCACGGTGGCCGTCACGGCCGCGGTGACCTTCTACTTCTCCGGCTGGCTGTCCCGGCTGACCCGGCTGCTCGTGGTGCTCGACGCCGCCACCCTCGGCCTGTTCACCGTCATCGGCGCGCAGAAGGCGCAGCTGCTCGGGCTGCCGAGCGCCTCGGTGGTCTTCATCGGCACGCTCACCGCGGTCGGCGGGGCGGTGATCCGCGACGTGCTGCTCGCGCAGCGCGCCGACATCGTGCAGCCGGGGCCGTACAACGCCGTCGCGGCGCTGCTCGGGGCCATCGCGCTGACCGTGCTCGCCGGGCCGGCCGGCCTGGACCCCGTCCCGGTGGCGCTGCTGGTGATCGCGCTGGTGGCCGCGCTGCGGGTGCTGTCGGTGTGGCGCGGCTGGGCGGCGCCGGTCGCCGTCGACCTGCCCGGCCGGGCCCGCCGCCGGCTGCTGCGGGTGCGCGCGGCGCGCCGTCCGGGGACCACCGGGCGCCCGGCCCGCTGGCGTCGCCGGGCGTAGCGCCCGGCCCTCAGCCGCGCAGCCGGACGGCGAGCAGCGCGACGTCGTCCGCGGCGTCGGGCAGGAACAGCCGGGAGAGCACCCGGTCGCACAGGGCGGCCAGCGGGAGCCCGGCGGCGCCGCCCAGGACGGCCACCAGCGCGGCGGTGCCCTCGTCCAGGTCGCGGCCGCGGCGCTCGACCAGCCCGTCGGTGTAGAGCAGCACCGTGCTGCCCGCGGGGAGGACGGCGACCCGGTCCTGGCGGGCCACCGAGGGGTCCACCCCGAGCAGCAGGTCGGCGGGCTCGCCGTCGAGCACCTCCGCCCGCCCGTCGGGCCGCAGCAGCACCGGCGGCGGGTGGCCGGCGCTCGACCAGCGCAGCACGGTGCCGCCGGCCTCCGCCCGCTCCAGCCGGGCGACCAGCGCGGTCGCCATCGTGTCCAGGCCCAGCCCGCCGATCGCGGAGTCGACGCGGGTGAGCACCTGCGCCGGCGCGTCGCCGCTGGAGTAGCTGATCCCGCGCAGCAGGCCCCGCACCTGGCCCATCGCGGCGGCGGCCTGGCTGTCGTGCCCGACGACGTCGCCGATGACCAGCACGGTGGCACCGCCCGGCTCGAGGAACGCGTCGTACCAGTCCCCGCCGATCTCCGCGCCGGCCGCGGCGGGCACGTAGCGGACCACGATCTCGCCGTGGTCGGTCGCGGGCGGGGCGGTGAGCATGCTGTGCTGCAGCGCGTCGGCCAGCTCCCGCTGCGCGGCGTAGAGGCGGGCCTGGTCCAGCGCGGCTCCTGCCCGCCGGCCGACCTCGACCGCGGTGTCGACCTCCTCGGCGCGCAGCGGCGGTCGCTCCCGACCGCGGAGCAGGCACAGGACGCCGAGGGTCCGCCCCCGAGCGGTCAACGGGACGGCCGCGACCGACGCCGGCCCCAGCGCGAGCAACGCCTGCCGCGCTGCCGGGTCGGGCAGGGACCGCGCGATCCGCTCCGGCCGCAGGTCCGGGATGACCAGGGGTCTGCCGGTGCGGGCCACGATGCTCGGCGCACCCTCCTCGGAGACCGTGGACACCATCAGCCGCACGTAGGTCTGCGCCTCGTGCAGCCGGGACGGGTCGCGGTGGGCCACCGCGACCTCGTGCATGCGGCCGTGCTCGTCCGTGGCGACGATCCAGCACCAGTCGCCCAGCGGCGGGACGACCAGCCGGGCCAGTCGCTCCAGCTGCTGGGCGATGTCGTGCGTGCCGGTCATCGTGCGGCCCGCCTCGGCGAGCAGCTGCAACCGTGCGTTGGCCTCGGCCATGGCGGTGACCGCGGCGGCCCGCTCGGCGTCGGCCTGCAGCCGGGAGACGCTGAGCGCGATCTGCGCGGCCAGGCCCTCGAGCAGCTCGACGTCGCTGTCGGCGAACGCGTAGTCGGTGGTCCAGGTCGCGGTGGAGCTGCCGACCAGCCGGCCCTCGACCCGCAGCGGCAGCGCGGCCACGGCGCGCACGCCGTACCGCTGCTGGATCCCGGCCATCGCCGGGAACCGGGCGGCGGCCTCCTCCGCGGTGCCGAGCAGCACGGGCTGCCCGTGGCGGGCCGCGTACTGGGTGGGCAGCGCGTCGTCCAGCGGCAGCGGCACCCCCTCCGCCGGGAGCTCGACGTCGGTGCCCTCGCGGAGGGCGTCGGACAGCCGCCGGCCCAGGTGCAGCCGCAGCCCGTCGCCGTCGAGGACGGCGATCCCGCCGGACTCCGCGCCGAGCACCTGCGCGCCGCGCAGCGTGATGTCGGCCAGCTGGTCGATCCGGGACGCGCCGGCCATCTCGGCGGCCACCTCCGCCATGGCCGCCGCGCGCTGCACCGCCGACAGGCGGCGCTGGGTGTCCTCGCGGGCGCCGGACACGTCGACGACCGTGCCGAGGATGCGCTGCGGCTCGCCGTCCGGACCGGTCAGCACCCGTCCCCGGCTCACCGTCCAGCGCACCGTCCCGTCGGTGTGGAGCACCCGCAGCTCGACGGTGTACTGGTCGCGCGCGTCGATGGCCGCCTGCATCTCCCGCCGGGCGCGCTCCCGGTCGTCGGGGTGCACGTGGTCGGCGAACAGCCGGTCCAAGCCGAGCCGGACGGTGGAGTCGTAGCCGAAGAGGGCCGCGCAGCGGGCGTCCCAGTCGATGGTCCGCTGCTGCAGGTCGACCTCCCAGACGCCGACCGAGCCGGCCTCCAGCGCCAGGTCCAGCCGCACCAACGAGGTGCCGACGGCCGAGCGGGCGGCCGACAGCTCGAGCTCGGCGACCACCGAGGCGGCCAGGTGCTCCAGGGAGGCCACCGCATCGGCCGGCCAGGTGCGCGGGACCGGGTCGAAGACCGCGAGCACCCCGACCACGTGCCCGGACTGGGCGCGCAGCGGGACGCCGACGTGGGCCACCAGCGCCCCGGCGACGGCCGACGGCAGGTGGGCGGTGCGCGGGTCGTGCGCCGCGTGCGCGACGACGACCGGCGCCCCGGCGGCCACGGTGACCGCGCACGGGGACCCCTCGACCGGCAGCGGGCCGTCCGCGACGGACGCGGGCAGGCCGCAGGACCCGATCGGCACCTCGACGTCGGTGACCAGGCAGACCAGCGCCGCGGGGGCCGACGTCAGCCGGGCGGCCAGCCCGGCGAGCCGGTCGTGGGCGCCGGGCGAGGCCTCCGCGAGCAGTCTCCGGGCGGCCGCGACGCGGCCCTCGTCGGCGAGGACACCGCGCCCCGTGGGCGCAGGGGTCCTCGCCATGCCCGCTCCCTCGTCCCGCCGTGGCGCTCCCGTCCCGGGCCGCGCCGACACCACATCCTGACACGCCGGTACGCTGCGCGACCGGTCCGTCGCTCTGCCGTGTCACCCCGGGTCGTCCACCCGACCGGGGGAGCGGGGACCGGCGCAGGTCGAGGCCGTCGACCTCGCCGCGGAGGCCGCCCGCCGCTGACCCCTGGTCCCCGGCTGGAGCCCGCCGGCCGGGCCGGGCACCGAGTCCGACGAGCGCGTCCGCCCGCACACCAGGAGCGCCTGAGCCGCCTCCGGGCAGGCGGGTCCTCCGTCAGGCGGACGCGGCGTCGAGCGCCTGCGTCTGCTCGTCGGTGAGCACCAGGTCCTGCATCGGCAGCAGGTCGGCCAGCTGCTCCACCGAGCGGGCGCTGGCGATCGGCGAGACGACGGTCGGCCGGTCGGCCAGCCAGCGCAGCGCCACCGCCGCGACGGTCACCCCGTGGGCGTCGGCGACCCCGCCCAGCGCGGCCAGCACCCGGTCGCCGCGCTCCCCCACGTAGGCCGACGCGCCCTGGGCCCGCGGCGAGTCGACCTGCTCCCCGGGCCGGTACTTGCCGGTCAGGAAGCCCTTGGCCAGCGAGAAGTACGGCAGCACGCCCAGGTCGTGGGCGGCCACGACGTCGCGCAGCCCGTCCTCGTAGACCGCCCGCTCCACGAGGTTGTAGTGCGGCTGCAGCGCCACGTAGCGGGTCAGCCCCAGCCGCTCCGCGGTCCCCAGCGCCTCGGTGAGCCGCTCCGGGGAGTAGTTCGACGCCGCGACGTGGCGCACCTTGCCGGCCTGCACCAGCTCGTCGAAGGCGCGCAGCGTCTCCTCCAGCGGCGTGGACGTGTCGTCGTAGTGCGCGTAGTAGAGGTCGATCCGGTCGGTCTGCAGGTTGCGCAGCGAGCGCTCCGCCGCGTCCCGGATCTCCGGTGCGGACAGCGGGTGCTCCTTGCGTCCCGGCGAGGCCTTGGTGGCCACCACCACCCGGTCGCGCACCCCGCGCTCGGCCATCCAGGCGCCGAGCATCTGCTCGGAGCGGCCCTGGCCGTACATCTCCGCGGTGTCGACGAACGGGGCCCGGGTGCTCGGGGTGGCGTCGAGGTAGCGGTCCAGCACGGCGGCGGACGTCGGCTCGTCCGCCGTCCAGCCGAACACGTTGGCGCCCAGGCAGAGGTCGCTGACGGTCAGGTCGGTCCCGGGGATCTGCGGCATGACCCCACCGTAGGAGGAGGACCCCCCGCCCCCTCGCGAGCCCGGGCCGGGCCCCTGCGGGAGGGCCGGGCGCCGGGGCCGGTGGGGCGCGAGCGACGCCGCCGACCCCCCGCGGTGGCGGGCTGTCGGCGGGGCATGGCACCGTGCCCCCGATCCGGCCGCGCTCCGCGCGGGGCCGGACGACGCCGCAGTTCCCGACACGGAAGGACACCTGTGAACAAGGCCGAACTCGTCTCCGCCATCGCCAAGCGGGCCGACGTACCCGCATCGACCGTCGACTCGGTGCTCACCGGGCTCCAGGACGAGCTCGTCGAGGCCATCACCCGCGGCGAGAAGGTCGCCGTCTCCGGCCTGCTGACCGTCGAGCGCACCCAGCGCTCCGCGCGCACCGGCCGCAACCCGCAGACCGGCGAGTCGATCGACATCCCCGCCGCCAACACCGTCAAGGTGACCGCGGGCTCGAACCTGAAGAAGGCCGCGAGCAACGTCCCGGTGTGAGCAGGGACCCCCTTGCCCCCCACCGCTCGCACGCGCGCGGCGGGACCCTGCAAGGGGGCCGTCCTCCGCCGCCGGGACGGCGGCTGCCCCTGTGAGCCGGCCCACGGGTTCGTGGGTCAGGATGCCTGGGGCAGCCGCCGTCCGACCGCGGGCGGCGCGAGGGACG
This sequence comes from Geodermatophilus pulveris, assembly GCF_900188375.1. Taxonomy (GTDB): domain Bacteria; phylum Actinomycetota; class Actinomycetes; order Mycobacteriales; family Geodermatophilaceae; genus Geodermatophilus; species Geodermatophilus pulveris. The sequence goes on from NZ_FZOO01000012.1 coordinate 18,056, forward strand.
GAGGACCCGTGACGGCACTCGAGGTGGACACCGACCCGGGGGAGGTCGGCTTCGACCCCGGCCGCCTGGCCCGGCTGGACCGGCGGCTGGCCCGCTGGGTGGACGACGGCCAGCTGCCGGGCTTCCTGGTCACGGTCGCCCGGCACGGGCACCTGGTGCACGTCGGCTCCGCCGGGCACCGCGACGTGGAGGCGGGGCTGCCGGTGGAGCGGGACACCCGCTGGCGCATCTACTCGATGACCAAGCCGATCACCTCGGTCGCGGCGATGATGCTGTACGAGGAGGGCGCCTTCCAGCTCTCCGACCCGATCTCCCGGTGGCTGCCGGAGTTCGCCGAGACCCGCGTCTACGTGGCCGGCTCGGCGCTGCGGCCGGTCACCGCCCCGCAGGTCGAGCCGATCCGGGTGTGGCACCTGCTCACCCACACCTCGGGGCTGACCTACGGCTTCCACCACGCCCACCCGGTCGACGCCATGTACCGGGCCGCCGGTCACGAGTGGGGGACGCCGCCCGGCGCGGACTCCGCGGAGGTCTGCCGGCAGTGGGCGGCCGTCCCGCTGGTGTTCCAGCCGGGGTCGGAGTGGAACTACGGCGTGTCCACCGACGTCCTGGGCCGGCTGGTCGAGGTCGTCTCCGGCCGGCCGCTCGACGAGTTCCTCGAGTCCCGGGTCTTCCGCCCGCTCGGCATGACCGACACCTCCTTCGGGCTGCGCGAGGGCGACGACGTCGACTCCCTCGCCCGGCTCTACGCCGCCATCCCGGGGCAGCCCGGCGAGGCACCCACCCGCTTCGCCCCCTACGACACGATGGGCGCCGTCGCGCACGCCAAGCCGGCGTTCCTCTCCGGCGGCGGCGGGCTGGTGTCCACGGCCGCGGACTACCTGCGCTTCGTCGAGCTGCTGCGCCGCGGCGGCTCCTACGACGGCGGCCGGCTGCTCGGCCCGCGCACCATCGCGCTGATGACCCGCAACCACCTGCCCGGCAACGCCGACCTGGAGACCTTCGGCCGGCCGCTGTTCGCCGAGACGCCGCTGCGCGGGGTGGGCTTCGGGCTCGGCTTCTCGATGGTCCTCGACCCGGTCCGCTTCGGTGTGCTGTCCAGCGCCGGCGACTACAGCTGGGGTGGGGCGGCGTCCACCGCCTTCTACGTCGACCCGGTCGAGGACGTGACGGTCGGCTTCTACACCCAGCTGCTGCCGTCGAGCACGCTGCCGATCCGCAACCACCTGCGCACGCTGGTCAACCAGGCCCTGGTCGACTAGGGGCGGGTCGGGGCCCGTGCCGGCCCGGCACGGGCCCCGGCCCGGCGGCTCAGAGGTAGCGGCGGAACAGGATCGAGGCGACCATCGCCGGCTTGGGCTGGCCTTCGATCTCCATCGTGATGCCGAGGTTCATCTGCACGCCGCCCTCGAACTGCTTGGCCTCGTCGAGGGTCGCCGACGCGCGGATGCGGGCGCCGACCGGCACCGGGGACATGAACCGGATCTTCTCGGCGCCGTAGTTGACGCCCATCCGGAAGCCGGTCGCCTCGATGATCTGCCCGGCCAGCGCCGAGACCAGTGACAGCGTCAGGTAGCCGTGCGCGATGGGGCCGCCGAACGGGCTCTCCCGCTCCGCCCGCTCGACGTCGACGTGGATCCACTGGTGGTCGTGGGTGGCCTCGGCGAACTGGTTCACCTGCTCCTGGGTGATCTCCACCCACTCGCTGTGCCCGAGGTGCTCGCCGACCTTGGCCAGCACGCCCTCGACGCCCTCCACGGTGGTCTGCGCCATGAGCCTCTCCTCTGCGATCCGCCGGTCTGGTTGGCTGACTCCACCACACGACGCGACGGCGGGGGGAGCGGGGTTGCTGCGGCTCGGGGACCTGGACGTGCCGCCCGGCCGGCTGGTGGTCATGGCGATCGTCAACCGCACGCCCGACTCCTTCTACGACCGCGGCGCCACCTACGAGCTGGCCGCCGCCGTCGAGCGGGTGGACCGGGTGGTCGCCGAGGGGGCCGACGTGGTCGACGTCGGCGGGGTCAAGGCCGCCCCCGGGGAGGAGGTCTCCCCCGCCGAGGAGGTCCGCCGCACCGTCGACCTGGTCGCGGCGATCCGCGCCGCCCACCCGGCGCTGCCGATCTCCATCGACACCTGGCGGGCCGAGGTGGCCCGCGAGGCGCTCGCCGCCGGGGCGGACGTCGTCAACGACGCGTGGGGCGGCGTCGAGCCCGAACTGGCCGAGGTGGCCGCCGCGGCCGGCGCGGGCATCGTCTGCACGCACGCCGGCGGGCTGCCCCCGCGCACCCGCCCGCACCGGGTGGAGTACGACGACCTGGTGGCCGACGTCGTCGCCCGGACGACCGCCCTCGCGGACGCCGCGGTCGCCGCCGGGGTGGACCGCGAGCGGGTGCTCGTCGACCCCGGGCACGACTTCGGGAAGAACACCCGGCACTCCCTGGAGGCCACCCGGCGGCTCGGGGAGCTGGCCGCCACCGGCTGGCCGGTGCTGGTCGCGCTGTCCAACAAGGACTTCGTCGGCGAGACCCTCGACGTCCCGCTGGGCGAGCGGCTGACCGGCACCCTGGCCGCGACCGCGGTGAGCGCCTGGCTGGGCGCCACGGTGTTCCGCGCGCACGACGTCGCCGCCACCCGGCAGACGCTGGACATGGTCGCCGCCATCCGCGGCGACCGCCCGCCGGCGCGCACCACCCGCGGCCTCGCGTGAGCACCGCCTGATGGGTGCCGTCCCCGTGCTGGAGCCGCACGCCGGCGCGCTGCACGGCTGGTTCGACCGCGACCTGCCCCCGGCGCTGACGGTCGACCCCGGCACCACCGTGCGCTTCCGGACGCTGGACTCCGGCTGGTTCCTCGAGCCCGCTCCCGGCGACGGCACCGCGGCCCGGCGCCGGGCGGCCGGGCACACCCCGGACGCCGGCCACGCGCTGACCGGGCCGGTCGAGGTGCGCGGGGCCCGCGCCGGGCAGGTGCTGGCGGTGCGCGTCGACGACGTCGTCCCCTCGTCGTGGGGGACCACCTACGCCGGCCTGCGCGACACCGCCTGGAGCGCCCGCCTGGGCATCACCGCCCCGGCCGTGCACCGCTGGACGGTCGACGTCGCCGCCGGCACCGCGCGCAACCACCTGGGCCACACGGTCGCGCTGCGGCCCTTCCTCGGCGTCATCGGGATGCCGCCGGCCGAGCCCGGCCGGCACTCGACCGTCCCGCCCCGGTGGCACGGCGGGAACCTGGACTGCCGCGAGCTGGTGGCCGGCAGCACGCTCTACCTGCCGATCCCCGTGGACGGCGCGCTGCTCAGCGTCGGCGACGCGCACGCCGCCCAGGGGGACGGCGAGGTGAGCGGGACCGCCATCGAGTGCGGCACCGAGCGCGCCGACCTCACCCTCGACGTGCGCGACGACCTGTTCGGCCGGCCGCTGGCCACGCCGGTCGCCTCGACGCCGGCCGGCTGGGTGTGCCTGGGCCTCGGCGACGACCTCGACGAGGCCGCGGCCGAGGCGATGGACGCCGTGCTCGACCTGCTGGGCGCGCTGCACGGGGTGCCGCGGTCGGACGCGCTGGCGCTGGCCAGCGTCGTCGTCGACCTCCGGGTGACCCAGGTGGCCAACCAGGTGTTCGGCGTGCACGCCGTGCTGCCCCCCGGGGCGGTGCGCTGAGGCGCCCGGCCGGGCCCGACCCCGCCCCGCGGTGCCCGACCCCGCCCCGCAGCGCGAGGTCGGGCACCACGGCGCGAGGTCCGGGGTGGCGCGGGCGGTGGCTGCCGCCTCACTAGGTTGGCCGCATGGCCGCCACCGGGTTCCACACCGCCGACGAGCTCAACGCCCTGCTGCCGGGCACCCTCCCGGGCCTGCTCGGGCTCACCGTCACGGCGCACGAGCCCGGCCGGCTGGCCGCCGCCCTCGACGTCCGGCCGGACCTGCTGGCGCCCAACGGCTACCTGCACGCCGCGACCGTCGTCGGGCTGGCCGACACCGCCTGCGGCCTGGCCACCCGCGCGCTGCTGCCCGAGGGGTCGGCCGGCTTCACCACCATCGAGCTGAAGAGCAACTTCCTGGGCACCGCCCGCGGGGGCCGGCTCACCGCCGTGGCCACCAACGCCCACGCCGGGCGGACCACCCAGGTGTGGGACGCCGTGGTGACCGCCGCGACGACCACCGGGGGCCCGGAGCGGACCGTCGCGCTGTTCCGCTGCACCCAGTCGGTGCTCTGGCCACGCTGAACGGGGACCCCACTGCCCCCACCCCGCGACGGGTGTGAGACTGGCGCCACACCTGACGAGTGAGGAGCTGCACCCGTGGCGCTGGCCAGCCCATTCCCCGACGTCGAGATCCCCGACGTCTCCGTCCCCGAGTTCGTCCTCGCCGCCGGCCGGGACCGGCCCGGGGCGCCGGCGCTCATCGACGGGCTCTCCGGCGACGTCATCACCCACGGTCAGCTCGCCGCCTACGTCGACCGGGTGGCCGCGGCGCTGCACGCCCGGGGCCTGCGCACGGGCGACGTCGTCGCGGTGTTCTGCCCGAACACCCCCTGGTTCCCGGTGGTGTTCCACGGCATCGCGGCCGCCGGCTGCGTGATGAGCCCGATCAACTCCCTCTACACGCCCGACGAGATCGCCTTCCAGCTGCGCGACTCCGGCGCGAAGGTGCTGGTCACCGTCTCGCCGTTCCTCGACCGGGCGCGCGCCGCCGTCGCGGACACCCCGGTCGACGAGGTGGTCGTGCTGGACGGCGCCGAGGGGCACGCCTCGATGCGCGACCTGCTCACCACCGACGCCCCGTCGGTGCGGGTCGACATCGACCCCGCCGAGGACCTGGTCACGCTGCCGTACTCCAGCGGCACGACCGGGCTGCCCAAGGGCGTCATGCTCACCCACCGCAACCTGGTGGCCAACGTGGCGCAGTGCCGCCCGCTCATCCGGATGGGCGCCGACGAGCGGATCATCGCCGTCCTGCCGTTCTTCCACATCTACGGCCTGACCGTGCTGATGAACCAGGGCCTGGCGTGGGGCGGCGCGGTGGTGACGCTGCCGCGCTTCGACCTCGAGGACTTCCTGCGCACCATCCAGGACCACAGGATCACCCGGGCCTTCGTGGCCCCGCCGATCGTGCTGGCGCTGGCCAAGCACCCGCTGGTCGACGCCTACGACCTCTCCTCGCTGACCTCGGTCACCTCCGGTGCCGCGCCGCTGGACGAGCAGCTGGCCCTGGCCGCCCAGGCACGGCTGCGCAAGGGCGCCGACACCGGCGTCACGGTCGCCCAGGGGTACGGCATGACCGAGCTGTCGCCGGTGTCGCACACCACGCCCGACATCGGCGCCGAGCCGCCGGGCGTGGCCCCCGGCTCGGTGCCCAAGGGCTCGGTCGGCTTCGCCGTCCCGAACTCCGAGTGCCGGCTGGTCGACCCGGCCACCGGGGAGGACGCCGGGCCCGGCGAGCGCGGCGAGCTGTGGGTGCGCGGGCCCAACGTGATGAAGGGCTACCTCAACAACCCCGCGGCCACCGCGGAGACCATCGACGCCCAGGGCTGGCTGCACACCGGTGACGTCGCGGTCGTCGACGAGAACGGCTGCTACACGGTCGTCGACCGGGTGAAGGAGCTGATCAAGTACAAGGGCTACCAGGTGGCCCCGGCGGAGCTGGAGGCGGTGCTGATCGGCCACCCGGAGATCGCCGACGCCGCCGTCATCGGCGTGCCGGACCGGGACAGCGGCGAGGAGCTGCCCAAGGCGTTCGTCGTGCGGGCGCCCGGCTCGGCGCTCACCGCGGAGGCGGTCATGGAGTACATGGCCGGCAAGGTGGCGCCGCACAAGAAGATCCGCGTCGTGGAGTTCATCGAGCAGGTGCCGAAGTCCGCGGCGGGCAAGATCCTGCGCAAGGACCTGCGCGCCGCCGGGTGAAGGACCCCCTGCCCCCCGCCTCCTAGGCTCGGCCCATGCGTGCGGTGACCCTCGACCGACCCGGTGGCCCCGAGGTGCTCGGCTGGGGGGAGGTGCCCGACCCGGTCCTGCGGCCCGGCGAGGTCCTCGTCGACGTCGTCGCCACCGCGGTCAACCGGGCCGACCTGCTCCAGCGCGCGGGCAACTACCCGCCGCCGCCGGGTGCCAGCGAGGTCCTCGGCCTGGAGTGCAGCGGGGTGGTCAGCGAGGTCGGGGAGGGCGTGACCGGCTGGTCGGTGGGCGACGAGGTCTGCGCGCTGCTGTCCGGCGGCGGCTACGCCGAGCGGGTCGCCGTCCCGGCCGGCCAGCTGCTCCCCCGCCCGGCGGGGGTGGAGCTGGCCACCGCCGCGGCGCTGCCCGAGGTCGTGTGCACCGTGTGGTCCAACGTGTTCATGCTGGCCGGGCTGCGCCGCGGCGAGACGTTCCTGGTGCACGGCGGCGCCAGCGGGATCGGCACGATGGCCATCCAGCTGGCCGCCCGCGCCGGCGCCCGCGTGCTCACCACCGCGGGCAGTGCCGCCAAGCTCGCCGTCTGCCGGGAGCTCGGCGCCGACGTGGGCATCGACTACCGGGAGGAGGACTTCGTCGAGCGGGTGCGGGAGGAGACCGGCGGCGCCGGGGCGGACGTCGTCCTGGACAACATGGGCGCGAAGTACCTGGCCCGCAACCTCGACGCGCTGGCCACCGGCGGGCGGCTGGTCTGCATCGGCATGCAGGGCGGCACGCGGGCCGAGCTGGACCTCGGGAAGCTCATGCGCAAGCGGGCCGCGGTGCACGCCACCACGCTGCGGGCCCGCCCGGCGACCGGCCCCGGCGGCAAGGCCGAGATCGTCGCCGCCGTCCGGCACGACGTGTGGCCCGACGTCGAGCGCGGCGTCGTCCGGCCGATCATCGACCGCCGGCTGCCGATGTCGCGGGCCGCCGAGGCGCACCGGGTGGTCGACGCCAGCGAGCACGTCGGCAAGGTGCTGCTGGTCAACGAACCGTGACTCAGCGCGGGCGCAGCGCGGCGACCGCGTCGATGAGGTAGCCGACCTCCTCGGCGGTGTTGTAGTGCATCAGCCCCAGCTGCACGGCGCCGCCCTCCTCGTTGGCGCCCAGCGCGTCGAACAGCTCGCGGGCGTAGAGGTCGCCGTCCCACGCGCAGATGCCGCGCCGGGACAGCTCGTGGGCCACCTGCCGCGGGCGCATCCCCTCGACGGTGAACGACAGCGTGGGCGTGGTCCGCGGGGCCGAGCCGATCACCTGCACGTGGCGCATCGCCCGCAGCGCCTGGTCCAGCCAGCCGAACAGGCCGTGCTCGTAGGCGGCCACGGCGGCCATCGAGGCCCGCAGCCGCTCCCGCCGGGTGCCGGTGGCGAGGTCGTCCAGCGCGGCGAGGTGCTCCACGGCCGCCGAGACGCCGGCGAGCAGCTCGAAGGCGTGCCCGCCGCTCTCGAACCGGTCGGGCACCCGGTCGGGCACCGGCGCGAGCCGCTCCGGCTCCAGCTCCGCCAGCAGCGCCGGGTCGGCCACCACCGCCGCCACGTGCGGGCCGCACCACATGTCGGCGGCCACGGCGAGGAAGTCCGCGCCCAGCGTGCGGACGTCGAGCAGGTCGTGGGCGGCGGCGTGCGTGCCGTCGACGAACACCAGGGCGCCGGCGGCGTGCGCCCGCCGGGCGATCGCGGCGACGTCCGGGCGGGTGCCGATCGCGGAGCTGGCCGCGGTGACCGCGACCAGCCGGGTGCGGGGGCCGAGCAGCTGGTCGTACTGCCAGTCCGGCAGCTCGCCGGTCTCGATGTCGACCTCCGCCCAGTGCACGACCGCGCCGGCGCCCGCGGCCAGCTCCACCCACGGGCGGACGTTCGCGTCGTGGTCCAGCCGGCTGACCACCACCTCGTCGCCGGGGCGCCAGGTGCGCGCCAGCGCCCGGGCCAGGGTCCAGGTCAGCCGGGAGCTGTCCGGGCCCAGGACGACGCCGGAGGACACCCCGCCGACCAGGTCGGCGACGGCGGTGCGGGCGCTGGCCAGCAGCCCCTCGGCGCGGGCGGACGCCGGGAACACCCCGCCGCGCTCGGCCACCGGCACCCGCATCGCCTGGGCCACGGCCAGCACGACGGCCTCCGGCAGCAGCGCGCCGGCGGGCCCTTCGGCGTGCACCAGACCGTCGGACAGACCGGGGAACAGGCCCCGGACGCGGGCGACGTCCAGCCGCCCCTCCCCCGGTCCCATGGACCTCGACACTAGCCGCCGCGCCCGGGCCACCGGCCGCCCCGGCAGGGTCCCGCGGCGTTGGGGAGGATGGGTCCATGACGGCATCCGGAAACGGCAGTGAACGTCCTCAGCAGGTCGTCGTCGTCGGTCCCGACGGGCGGCCCGTCGGGACGATGGCCGTGCCCGACGGCGGCGGCCCGGGCGGCGACGGCGGCGGCGGCGGGAACATCGGCGAGATGGTCGAGCAGCCGGCGAAGGTCATGCGGATCGGCACGATGATCAAACAGCTGCTGGAGGAGGTCCGCGCCGCGCCCCTGGACGACGCCAGCCGAAACCGGCTGCGCGACATCCACGCCTCCTCCATCCGTGAGCTGGAGCAGGGCCTGGCGCCGGACCTGCGCGAGGAGCTGGAGCGGATCACGCTGCCGTTCAGCGAGGGCGAGACGCCCTCGGACGCCGAGCTGCGGATCGCCCAGGCGCAGCTGGTCGGCTGGCTGGAGGGCGTCTTCCACGGCATCCAGACCGCCCTGTTCGCCCAGCAGATGGCTGCCCGCGCGCAGCTGGAGGAGATGCGCCGCCGCGCGCTGCCCGGCGGTCAGGTGCCCCAGCCGGACCTGCGCCCCGGCGGCGGCCAGTACCTCTGACCCACCTGCACCGGTGACGGCCGGCGACCGCCGCTCGCGTCGGTCGCCGCACCGGGGAGATCGACGAGGAGGGAGCGACGGTGAGCCCCCGCGACCGGGAGATCCGCGCGTCCGACGCCGACCGCGAGGACGCGGTGCGGCAGCTGCAGCGTGGGCTGTCCGACGGCCGGCTCACCGTCGACGAGTTCGACGACCGGGTGCGGGCGGCCTACGCCGCCCGCACCACCGGCGAGCTGGACGACCTCACCCGCGACCTGCCGCGGAGTCTCTGGTGACCGGCCGGTCCGCGGCGGTCGCGCCGCCCTCCGGCTGACCGTTCCCGGCGACCGCCCGGGGTGCCTCGCCGGCCGCGGGCAGTGCGGACGGGACGTCGTCGGTCGCCGGGGCCGCCGCGGGCGCCTGCCGCGGCTGGGCGCCCGCCGCCTGCTCGAAGAAGCGGAGCAGCTCCACCGGGAAGGGCATCACCAGTGTGCTGTTCCTGTCCGAGGCGACCTCACCGACGGTCTGCAGCAGGCGCAGCTGCAGCGCACCCGGGGTGGCGCTCATCGCCTCGGCGGCCTGGGACAGCTTGGCCGACGCCTGCAGCTCGCCGTCCGCGGCGATGACCCGGGCGCGCCGGTCGCGTTCGGCCTCGGCCTGCCGCGACATCGACCGCCGCATGCTCTCGGGCAGCGAGATGTCCTTCACCTCGACGCGGTCGATCTTGATGCCCCAGTCCTCGGTGGGGGTGTCGATGACCGCACGGAGCTCGCTGTTGATCTGCTCCCGGTCCGACAGCAGGGTGTCCAGGTCGGCCCGGCCGATCACCGAGCGCAGCGAGGTCTGGGACACCTGGGACGTCGCCACCATGTAGTTCTCCACGTTGATCACCGCCCGGACCGGGTCGACGACGCGGAAGTAGACGACCGCGTCGACGCCGATGGTCACGTTGTCCCGGGTGATCGTGCCCTGCGACGGCACGTCGAGGACGAGCGTCTGCACCGGCACCTTGGTCATCTGGTCGGCGAAGGGCACCAGCACCCGCAACCCGGGTTCCCTCACCTCCGGCAGCAGCCGGCCGAAGCGCAGCACCACGCCGCGCTGGTACTGCTGCACCATCCGGATGCCGGTGCCCAGCAGGACCAGCGCGGTGATGCCGACGACGGCGAGGACGATCAGCAGGACGTCCACGGACGCACCTCCTTGCCGGCTCGGTGGCCGAGGGGCGTTCCCCCGACACCTCGGGCGGCCGGCCTGTCCCCCTCCATGCTCCCGCAGGCCGGCCCTCACCGCCGTGACCTGGTCGTGACCGCCACCACCGTGGCCGTCGCGGTCCGGGCCGGCGGAGGGTCGGGCGGCCGGGTACCGGGAATGACGGACGGTCGCCCCGGCCACACGGCGCGTGCCTGGAGGTCACCTGACCCGGTGGATCCCCTGCCGGGGCCGTTTCCGGCAGCCCGGGGGTGCGCACCCGGGCCGGTCGACGGCCGGAGGTCCCGGCCGGCGAGCGACGTGTGGAGGCACCATGACCAGCGGACAGACGAGCACCCCGCCGGTGGGACGCACCGGGAGTTCGAACGGACTGGCGGTCGCCGCCCTGGTGACCGGTGTCGCGGGCATCCTGTTCGCCCTGCTGGTCCCGATCGTGGGCGTGGTCCTCGGGGTGGTCGCCATCGGCCTCGCGGTCGCGGCCCGGCGCGGTGGCGTGCGCAGCGGTCAGGCCACCGCCGGCCTGGTGACCGGCGTCCTCGCGGTCGTCGTCGCCGTCGTCACCATGGTGGCGGCCTACGCCCTGCTCACCTGAGCGGGAGGTGCCCGACCCCCCCGGGCCGCGACCCGCGGGGTCGGGCACCCGAGCGCGTGCCGGTCAGCCCCCGATGACGTCGCGGCCCTGCTCCCACAGGGTCCCGTGTGCCGCGCAGCGCGGGGCAGTGACCTCCGTGCCGCTCAGCCGAGCGGCAGGTGCTTGACCACCCGGGCGGCGACCCGGCCGATCCGGCGCCACTCCGGCGGCGGCGCACCGGCCGGGGCCGTGGTCACCGGCCGGTCGCCCGGCAGGGTGCGGTGGTGCACGGCCGCGGCACCGGCGGCGTCCAGGCCGATGCCCACGCCCAGCGGGGAGTCCGCGGCGGCCGCCGCGGCCAGGGCCGGGGCGTCGGGGGCAGGGGCCCCGGCCGGCCCGGGGACGTCGACGACGTCGGTGGGCACCCCCTCCTCCTCCACCCCGGCGCGGACCTGGCGCAGCGCCGGCGCCGGGGCTGCCGGGTGCCGGTGGACCAACACGGCCGGCCGTGGCCCGGGGTCCCTCAGCCGGTCGGGCACTCGACCGGGCGGGCGGCGTGCGCGCGGACCAGGCCCGCGGCGACCGCGGTCCGCGGCCCCTCGGTGCCCAGCACGTTGCCCGTCCCGCAGACCACCCCGTAGGGGGCGAGGGCGTCGGCGACCAGGTCGGGGATCTCGAAGTCCAGGGCCGACCCGCCCAGCAGGACGACGAAGTCCAGCGCCCGCAGGTTGCCCCCGGGCGCCACCTGGCGCAGCGCCCGCAGCGCGTTGACCACGAACACCCGCCGCTTGGCCTCCCGGCGCACCCGCCGCACGTGGTCCAGGCCGTGGCGGGTGGGCACCGGGGCCGGGCCCTCGGGGGTCAGCACCACGACCCGGGCGAAGACGTGCGGCGGCAGGGGCTGGTCGACGAACTGCACGGTGCCGTCCTCGTGGCGCAGGTGGAAGAAGCTCTCCACCTTGGCCAGCGGGAAGCGCTTGACCTCCTCGGCGACCTCGCGGTCGTCCAGGGCCAGCTCGGAGTCCACCAGCTTGGTGACCAGCTCCCCGGCGCCGGCCACGTGCACCGCCGTGCACTCGCCGTCGCGGGTCAGCAGGGCGGCGTCGGTCGAGCCGCCGCCGAGGTCCAGGACGGCGACCGGCCGGTCGACGCCGGGGGTGGTGAGCGCGCCGCCCACGGCCATCTCCCCCTCGACGCCGCCGATCCGCGCCGCCGCGCCGAGTTGCTCGGAGACCCGGTCGGCGACCAGCTGCATGCGGCTGCGGCTGGTGCGCACCATCGCGGCGAGTGCGACGGCGTTCTCCAGCGCCACCTCGCCGGCCAGCCCGCCGCGCACCTCGGCCGGGACGAACGTGTCGACGGCCAGCACGTCCCGGATGGCGATCTCCGCCACCGGCACCGCCGGCTGGCCGGCGACGTCCATGACGTCGGCCATCGTGTCGCGGACCTGGGCGAGCATCCCGCCGACGTGCGTGCCGGGCTCGCCGTCGGCGTCGTCGAGGGGCTGCACCCGGGCGACGGTGTCCATGATCGCCTCCGCGCCGGCGTCGACGTCCACCCGCAGCGTCTTGCCCGCGCCCCGGAGCACCAGCTCCCCCACCGGGATGCGCCGGTCGGTGACGTCCCCGGAGGGGGTGCGCACGACGACCGCCGACCGGTTGCCGGTCAGCGCCCGCGCCACCGGGGACACCTGCCGGGTCTGCGCGGGGTCCAGGCCGAACACGGTGGCCAGGCCGTAGGAGTTCGACAGCGTCCGGATGGTCCGCCCGGGCGGGGCCACCTCGACGGCGGCCAGCATGCCCAGCGGCACGCGCTCGACGGCCGCCACCTCGTCGACGACCGGGATCGGCCGGTGCAGCCGGTTGGTCACCAGCACCGCGTCGTCACCGGCGAGGACGGCGGCCACGACGTCCACGCCGGCCGCGACGGCGGCGTTCACCGCGGCCGCGACGTCGTCGAAGTCCGCGCCGGCGGGGACGACGCACACCACCGGGGTGCCCGGCGGCTGCCCGGGCAGCTCGGCCATCGCGACGGTGGTGCCGACGCCGAGGCCCTCGCCGCCGGGGGTCGCCGGGTTGTGCCCGATCATCGTGGACTCGGTGATGATCGTCTCGGTGATCGTCTCCATGGCGAGCCCGCTGATCACCGGGGTGGCCTCGTTGAGCAGCACGGCGTCCACGTCGGCGGCGCCCAGCCCGGCGCGCGCCAGGGCCCCGCGGATCGCGGCCAGCGCGCCGGCGGTGTTGTCCGGGGTGCCCTTGACGCCCGTCGTGCGGGTCAGGTCGGTCGCCAGGTAGGAGATCGACCCGTCGGGGGCGACGGCGGCCAGGCACGCCTCGGTCGTGGAGTTGCCGATGTCGACGCCGACGACCAGCCGGCCCTGCGGCGGGCCGCCCTCGCGCGCGCCCACCTCAGCCGGCGGTGCCCGGGCCGAAGACGGCCTCGACCTCCACCGGGCCGCGGCCCGGCTCGATGCAGTCGAACTCCTTGAGGTGCAGCAGCGCCGCCTTCGCCTGCCAGCGGGGCCGGGCCATCTGGTCGTTGCGGGTGGGCACCGGCTGGGGGTGCTCGCCCTTGGCGTACTGCGCGGCGTTCGAGCCGATCATCCGGAACACCGGGGCGTCGAGCAGCGGGGACTGCGGGAAGAGCTCCAGGTTGCTCAGCCGCGGCAGGTCCTTCTGGTGGATCATCGTCGTGCCGCGGGAGAGGATGCCCACCGAGATCCCCGACCCGGACATCCGGGCGGCGGTGTGCGCGATCGCCGCCAGGTCCGCGGTCTCGAGCACCCGCACCAGCCGGGCCGTCACGCCCTGCTCCTCGATGCCGGCCATCAACTGGCGGAGCACCTCGGCGTGCGGGACGTCGACGATCGTCTTGGTGAAGTGCCCCGCGAACGCCGGGGACAGCGCGATGACGACCTCGTCGGGTCGGGTGCCGCGCCGCGCGGGACCCACCTCCCGGAGGCTCACCGTGCGGTCCGGCGCGGTCGCCGTCGGAGTGCTCATGGGTCAGCCCACCTCGGTCTCGGGGTTGCTCGCCGAGGTGACGTGGCGCAGCTTCTTGAGCTGCTCCCAGCGCTCGCCGGACAGCCGGTAGCCGGTGCCGGGGCCGGCGTAGTCGTTCGGGTCGTTGATCGCCGAGAGCGGGGTGAAGTCCGCGGTCAGGACGGCGGAGGTCTGCAGCAGGTCACCGGAGACCCGCTGGCGCAGGACGGTGAGCAGGTTCTCCGCGACGTCGTGGAAGCCGGCCGACTCCAGGGCCTTGACCAGGTCCAGGCCGGTGACCTCCCGGTCCATCACCGACTGCGCGGCCTTGAGGTCGGCGAGCACGTCGCGCAGCGGGTAGTCGTTCGAGGAGTTGGCGTAGGTGGCCGCCTCGACCTCGTCGTCGGTGATCGACGGCAGGTCGAGGTGGGCGAACACCGCCTGCAGCGCGCGGGCCGCCTTGTTGCGGGCGGCCAGGATCTCGTCCTCGCGGACGTGCCGCAGCCCCCCGTCGACCTGGAAGTCCCGTTGGATGGTGTTCCAGTCGTCGAAGTCGTCGGTGTCGAAGTTGGACCCGGCGAACATGTTGTCGGCGTTGGGCACCGAGGAGTACCCCGAGCACACGAAGTCGGTGCCCGGGAGCATCTGGGGCATCGCCCGCGCCGTCCGGCGCATCGCGGAGTGCGAGAAGGACTGGTCGTTCCCCGACGCGCACTCCAGGTCCACCATGCTGGCCACCAGGTTCTCCGCGGCCACCGCCCGCAGGCCGCCGGGCACCGCCCCGGGCACGCCGATGCAGCTGATCGAGCCGTTCTGCAGACCCTGCACCCCGGCCCCCTTGGCCATCAGGATGCAGCGGATCTCCAGGTACAGCATCGACTTGCCCTCGGCGTTGCCCATCTGCACCTCCGACCCGGTGCCGGACGTGAAGCGCATCTTGATCCCGCGCGAGGCGTAGGCCGCGGCCAGGAACGACTTGGACCAGGGGGTGTCGTCGCCGTCGATGAAGACCGACTCGGTGCCGTAGATGGAGATCGTCTCCGCGTAGGCGGTGATCCCGCGCATGCCCAGTTCGAGCTCGGTGGCCTCCTCCAGGGCGCACTGGGTGAGCACGCCGCCGCGTCCCACCTGGCCGCCGACCTGCAGCGCGATGGCCACCAGCGGCGCGTAGCGCACCACGCCCAGGGTCGTCTCCAGCTCGGCGAACCCGCGCAGCGCCCCCTCGGCGGCGTCGGCGGCGACCTGGATGGGGTTGTCCCGGGCGCTGGTCGAGTGCCCCTGGTTGGCCGGGGTGCGCCGGGCGCGCATCTTCTGCATCCCCTGCATGATCTCCACGACGTTCATCAGCTTGACGACGTCGAGGATCTTGGCCGGGGTGAGGCCGCGGCTGACCGCGAGGACGTCGCCCCGGGAGACGCCCGGGTCGATGAGCATCCGGGCGATCTCCGCCGAGGGGATGGCCACGGACGCCTCGGCCGATGCCACGTCGATCGCGTGGTCGGCGATGAAGGTGTCCATGAAGTCGAAGTCCGCGCGCTCGGTGCCGTCGAGTTCGACGACCCGGCCGTCCTGCACCCGGATGCTCGGTGCCGGGTCGAAGTCGCTCTCCATGGCGACCAGGCCCTTCTCGGGCCACTCCTCCACGAACCCGTCGAGGTTGACCGGGCGGCTCTCCAGGATCTCGGTGCGCAGTGACTGGCGCGGTCGGGTGCTGGTCATGCCGGCTGCCCCTCCTCCCGATCGGCCCGGGCGGCGGCGGCGGTGGCCGCCGTCGTGACCGGGGTGGCGGCGGGGCTCCCGGCGGGAGCCCCGGCGTCGGCATCGCCGCCGGCCTCGGGCCGGGCCAGCAGCCCCCGGCGCGCGTAGACCTCGGCGGCCTCGCGGACCAGCGCCGCGCACACCGGCGCGGTGTAGGTGCCCTCCAGCCGCTCGGCCAGCGCGGCCAACTGCTCGGCCGTGGAGGCCCGCGGCCGCAGGGCGTTGTACATGGCCAGCACCTCCTGGTCGGGGATGGCGGTCATCTCCGCGGCCCGGCGGAAGTTGGCCGCGAGCTGCGGGCGGCCGCTGGCCTCGGCCAGCTGCGCCTGCAGCTGCAGCGTCTCCGGGGCGATGCGCAGATCCGCCGGGGACAGGTCGCCGGAGACCACCGAGTCCATGGTCAGGGCGGTGATCGGCTTGCCGGTGGGGGTGCGCAGCAGCTCGGGCCGGTTGATCGAGAGGGGGTAGTCGGCCGCGTTCAGCGTGGGAGGGGAAGCGCTCGTCACGGGCTCGCTCCTCGGGAGTCGCGTCGTCGGGCACAGCAGGCGACGGGCACAGCAGGCGTCGGGCACAGCACCGTCGCGGCCACTGTGGCACGCGACACGTTGCACGGACGTTGCCTCGGCGGGGCCGGCCGGTGGGCGCCCTTGCTGGCCCGCACGGGGATGGGCGATGATCCGCGGCGGGCGGGCGCGGACCCGCCCCGCGCGCGTTCCCCGGGGGTCCCATGTCCCGCACCGGCCGGCACCCCCGCCACCGCGGCGGGCCCGGCCTGCCGGGCGGCGACGCCGTCGCGCACGCCCGGCAGCTGGCCGAGACCTTCGACGACGTCCTCGGTGGCGGCCCGTCGCGCCGGTCGCCCCGGCCGGTGGTCTCGGCGTCCTGGGCCCGCAGCCTGGCCGCGCACGTGGACCCCGACCGCCGCACGCCGCCGGTGGTGTACGCCCCGGACGAGCTGGGCGACGTCCGGTCGGCGCACCCGCTCAGCGAGGTGATGCCGCTGCTGCGGGGGGCGCTGGCCACGGCCGCCGACGAGGCGGCGCACCTGGTGCTGGTCACCGACGCCGCGGGGTGCGTGCTGTGGCGCGAGGGCTCCGTCGGGCTGCTCGGCCGGGCCGACCGCGTCGGGCTGTTCCCGGGCACGGACTGGAGCGAGGCGGCCATCGGGACCAACGCGATGGGCACCACGCTGGCCGTCGACGCGCCGGTGCAGATCCACTCCGCCGAGCACCTGGTCCGCACCTACCACGCCTGGACCTGCGTGGCCGCGCCCGTGCACGACCCGGACACCGGGCGGCTGCTGGGTGCGGTGGACCTCAGCGGCCCGCTGCAGACCATGCACCCGCTGCTGGCCCAGCTGGTGTCGACGACCGCCCGGCTGGCCGAGGCCCACCTGCGGGCCCGGATGGCCGAGGCCGACCAGCGGCTCCTGCTGCGCCACGCGGCCCACCTCGCCGGCCTGCGCGGCGCCGCCGGCGCGCTGGTCACCCCCACCGGCCGGGTGCTCGCCGCGGACCCGGACGGCGGCTGGCCCGTGCGGGTCGACCTGGCCGGCGCGACGGGGCACGCGGTGCTGCCGGACGGCCGGGAGGTGCGCGTCGAGCCCCTGGCCGAGGGTCACCTGCTGGTGAGCCCGCGGCCGGCCCGGGCGGTCCGCCGCACCCCGGTCCTCTCGCTGCGCTTCACCGGGGGCAGCCCGGGCGCGGTGCTCGACGGGCGCGCGGTGCCGCTGACGCTGCGGGCGGCGGAGGTCCTCACCGCGCTCGTCCTGCACCCCGAGGGCCTGACCGCCGACCAGCTCGGCTGCCTGCTCTACGGCGACGACGGCAACACGACCACCGTGCGCGTCCAGGTCCGCCGGCTGCGGGCGCTGGTGGGCGGCGACGTGCTGGGCACCCGCCCCTACCGGCTCACCGCCGCCGTGGACAGCGACTTCGCCCAGGTGCGGCGGGCGCTGCGGGAGGGCCGGCCGGCCGCGGCGCTGCGCGGGTGCGCCGGGCCGCTGCTGCCGCGGTCGGAGGTGGCCGAGGTCCGGCAGCTGCGCGAGGAGCTGGCCGCCGGGCTGCGCCGCGCCGTGCTGGGCAGTCCCGACATCGACCTGCTGCACGCCTACGTGGCCCACCCGCTGGGCGAGGAGGACCTGGCCGCGCACGACCGGCTGCTCGCGCTGCTGCCCGACGGAGACCCGCGGTCGCCCCGGGTGGCGCTGCGCGCGGCTCGCCTCCGGGCGGAGTGAGGCGGCAGCACCCCTCCGGCCCCCCTCCCCGCACCGCCTCGCAGGCCGACGACGTCAGAGGCCGCGGAGGAAGGCGGCGACGCCGTCGTCCTCGTTGGTGCCGGTGACGTCGGTCGCGGCGGCCAGCAGGTCGGGGTGGGCGTGCGCCATGGCGACGGCGCGGCCGCCCGCCTCGCGCACCCAGTCGAAGGCGGCGATGTCGTTGGGCATGTCGCCGAAGACGACGACGTCCTCCGGGCCGACGCCGTGCTCCGCGGCGACCTTGGCCAGGCCGGTGGCCTTGGTGACGCCGAGCGCGGAGATCTCCGCGAGGGCGTCGCTGGAGGAGTTGGTGACCGTCGCCCGGCCGTCGACGACCCGCTCGACCAGCGCGACGAACTCGTCCCGCGGCAGGTCCTCGTGCCGGGCCAGCAGCTTGGCGGCCGGCGCGGCGACCATCTCGTCGAGCGTCGCGACCGCCACGCCGGGCGCGTCGACGTCCCAGCGCGGCTGGTAGACCGGCTCGTGGCGGAACTCCAGGCCGTACTCGACGGCGAACCAGGTGTCCGGCTGGTGCCGGCGCAGCTCGGCGGTGACCTCCTGGAGCACGTCGGGGCCCAGCGAGACCTCGTCGAGGACCTCGAAGCCGGCCAGGTCCAGCAGGACGGCGCCGTTGCAGCACACCGCCGTGCCGTACCGCAGCACCTCGCGGATGCGGACCATCCAGCGCGGCGGCCGCCCGGTGGCCAGCACGACCGGCACCCCGGCGTCCCGCCAGCGCTCCAGCTCGGCCACCGTCGCCTCGCTGACGGTGTCGTCGCCGCGCAGCAGCGTGCCGTCCATGTCGCTGGCGATCAACCGCGGGCTCCAGTCAGACACCCAGCACCGCCTCCAGGTAGCGGGCCACGCCGTCGGCGTCGTGGCCGCTGGTGACCAGGGGGGTCGCCGACCGGACGGCGGGGTGCGCGTTCGCCACCGCGACCGCGCGGCCGCCGGCGTCGCGGACGGCCTCGATCATCGGCAGGTCGTTGGGCATGTCGCCGAAGACCAGCACGTCGCCGTACTCGACGCCGTGCCGGTCCAGGGCGATCGCCAGCCCGGTGGCCTTGGTGATGCCGGGGGGGAGCACCTCGATGAAGCCCAGCCCGGCGTGGGTGACCTCCGCGTCGACGGGGTCGACGACCCGGCGGGCGCGCGCCAGCAGCTCGTCCTGGCCGAGCGTCGTCGACCGCAGGAACACCTTGAGCACCGCGCCGGTGGGCAGCACCTGGTGGCGGGGCAGCAGGTGCGCGGGCTCCGGGTAGGGCCAGTCGAAGCCGTGCTGCACGCGCAGCGGCGAGTGCACCTCGCCCTGCTCCGCGGCGTCCTCGACGGCCACGACGAGCTCCCCGGCGACCTCCTCGATGCGCTCGATGACCGCCGTCGCCTGCGAGCGGGGCAGCCCGACGGTGCGCAGCACCTCGTCGCGCTCCAGGTCGACGACGAACCCACCCTGGGCGAGGACGGCGATGCCGCGGCCGTCGAGCGCGGCGCGCACGCTGTCCAGCAGCCGCGGGCCGCGGCCGGTGACGCCGACGACCGGGATGCCGGCGTCCCAACAGGCGTCCAGCGCCGTCCGGGTGCGGGCGCTGACCTCGCCGCGGGAGGTGAGCAGCGTGCCGTCGAGGTCGGTGGCCACCAGCTTCGGGCGCCAGGTGCCCAGGTCGCCGAGGTCGACCACCCGGTCGGCGGCCGGGGAGGGGACGTGCCCGGACAGCACGGCCCGGGGCGCGGTCTCGCTCATGCGGCCGGGACCGGGGGCGCCAGCGGCATGCCGGGGGCCAGCGCCTCGGCACCGCCGAGCCAGGGGCGCAGCGCGGCGGGCACGTGCACCGACCCGTCGGCGCGCTGGTGCACCTCGAGCAGGCAGGCGATGGTGCGGGCTATCGCGCACAGCGTGCCGTTGAGCGTGGCCGCGACCTGGTTGCGCCCGTCGGCGTCCTTGTAGCGGGTGTTCAGCCGGCGGGCCTGGAAGGTGGTGCAGTCCGAGGTGCTGGTGAGCTCGCGGTAGGTGCCCTGGGAGGGGAACCACGCCTCGATGTCGTACTTGCGCGCCGCGCTGGTGCCCAGGTCGCCGGCGGCGATGTCGACCACCCGGTAGGGCAGCTCGAGAGCCTGCAGGAACTCCTCCTCCCAGGCGAGCAGCCGCAGGTGCTCGGCGGCGGCGTCCTCGGGCCGGCAGAAGCTGAACATCTCGACCTTGTCGAACCAGTGCACCCGGATGATGCCGCGGGTGTCCCGGCCGTAGGAGCCGGCCTCCCGGCGGAAGCAGGACGACCAGCCGGCGTAGCGCAGCGGCCCGGCCGACAGGTCGAGCACCTCGTTGCCGCGCATCGCGGCCAGCGCGACCTCCGAGGTGCCGACCAGGTAGAGGTCGTCGCGCTCGATGCGGTACACCTCCTCGTCGTGCTCGCCGAGGAAGCCGGTGCCCTCCATCGCCTCGGGGCGGACCAGGGCGGGGGCGACGACGGGGGTGAAGCCGGCGGCGACCGCCCGGCTGATCGCCAGCTGGGCCAGCGCGAACTCCAGCAGCGCGCCGGGGCCGGTGAGGAAGTAGAAGCGGGCGCCGGAGACCTTCGCGCCGCGCTCGGTGTCGATCGCGCCGAGGGCCTCGCCGACCTCCAGGTGGTCGCGCACCGGGAAGTCGTGCACGGGCGGCTCGCCGACGGTGCGCAGCGTCACCGCGTCGTCCTCGCCGCCGGGCGGGACGCCGTCGTGCACCACGTTCGGGAGGCGCAGGTGCGCCGCGCGCAGCGCCGCGTCCGCGGCCCGCAGCTCCTCCTCGGCCTCCCGGACCTGGGCGGCGAGCGCCCGGGCCCGCTCCAGGACGGCGGGGCGCTCCTCCGGTGCGGCCTTCCTCACCGCCTGGGAGGCCGCCTTCTGCTCGGCACGCAGGTCGTCGGCGCGCTTGACCGCCTCGCGGCGGGCGGCGTCGGCGGCGACCAGCTCGTCGACCCGGGACTCGTCGGCCCCGCGGGCCCGCTGGCTGGCCTTGACGAGGTCGGGGTGCTCGCGCACCAGGCGCAGGTCGATCACCGCTCGATCGTAGGTGTCGGCCGCGACCGCACCCGTCACCGCGCCACGTCGTCGAGCAGCGCGGTGACCGCGGCCCGCACCCGGGAGCGTTCCCGGTCCAGGACGGCCAGCGTGTCGCCGACCGCGAGGTCGGTGGGGTCGACGGTCTCCAGGCTGTGGCACACCCCGGCCAGCGCGGTCGCGCCCAGTGCGGCGCTGCTGCCCTTGAGCCCGTGTGCCAGCCGGGGCACCGAGCCCTCGTCGTCCAGCGACCAGGAGGGCCGGTCCGCGGCGGCCACGATGGCCGCGACCGCGTCGTCGAGCGTGGTGAGGTAGCGGGTGTAGAGGTGGGCGAAGGCGTCGTCCCCGAGGTCGCGGAGGTCCTCCACCGTCTCGGGGTCGAGCGCCGCCTGCGGCCCCGGTCCGACCGGCGCGTCCGGCGCGTCCGGCGCGTCCGGCGGGAGCATCACCTCGTCCAGGGCATCCCGCAGCGTGGCCATCCGGATCGGCTTGGTGAGGAACCCGTCGGCCCCGGCCTCGAGGAAGGCGGTGCGGTCGGCCGCCAGCACGCTGGCGGTCACCGCGTAGATCCGCGGCTGCCGCGCGGCCAGCGGCAGCAGACGGATGGCGGCGGTCGCCTCGACGCCGCCGAGGACCGGCATCTGCGCGTCCATGAGGACGACGTCGTAGGTGCCGCGCAGGACGGCGTCCACCGCCTGCTCGCCGTCGCCGACGTGCGTGCACGCGTGGCCCAGCTGGCGGAGGTAGAGGCCCATGAGCTGGGCGTTCACCGCGTTGTCCTCGGCGACGAGCACGCGCAGCGACCGGGCCGGGGCGGGCAGTGCGCGCCTCCCCCGCTGCCCACCGCCGGTGACGCCCTCGGTCCGGTCGCGGAGGGCGACCGAGCGCACCGTCTGGGCCAGCCGCTCGGGCCGGACCGGCTTGTTGATCCGGGCGTCGAAGTCCGCGTAGCGCTCGGCGGGCAGCGTCGCGGAGCTGCTCAGCAGGACCAGCGGCAGGTCCGCCGTCCCGGGCCGGGCCCGCAGCCGCGCGGCGAGCACGTCGCCGTCCATCCCGGGCATGTCGAGGTCGAGGACGGCCACGTCGATCCTGGTCCCCTGGTCGAGCAGCTCGAGGGCCGCGGGACCGCCGCCCGCGAGGATGCACTCGGCACCGTGCCGGGACAGCTGGTGCTCGAGGATCCGCAGGTTCGTTGGGCTGTCGTCGACGACCAGCAGCCGCAGGCCGGCGAGACCGTCGCCGGAGGGGCCGTGGGGCACGGCCGGGGCCAGCGGCAGGTCGATCGCCACCGTGAAGGTCGACCCGACGCCGAGCTCGCTGTCCACCTGGATGTCGCCACCCATGGCCCGGGCGATGCGCTGGCTGATCGCCAGACCCAGGCCCGTGCCCCCGTAGGAGCGGGTCACCGAGGCGTCGACCTGGCTGAAGGAGCGGAACAGCCGGTGGCGCTGGTCGGGGCTGATGCCGATCCCGGTGTCGGCGACCGACAGCCCGCACCGCAGCCGCCCGTCGGAGACCGTCCCGGTGAGCCGGATGACGACGTGGCCCTCGTTCGTGAACTTGACCGCGTTGCCCACGAGGTTGGTGACGACCTGGCGGACCCGGCTGCCGTCGCCGACCACCTGCCACGGCCCGTCACCGGCGACGTCGACGAGCAGGTCCAGCCCGGCGCCGCTGGCCGTGGGCGCCAGCAGCTGGGCGACGTCGTAGACGACGCCGACCAGGTCGAACGGCGCGGCCTCCAGGTCCAGCTCGCCGGCCTCGATCTTGGAGAAGTCGAGGATGTCGTTGATGAGGGACAGCAGGCTGTCCCCGCTGCCGGCGACGGTCTCGAGGTGGCCGCGCTGCTCGTCGGTGAGATCGGTCGCGAGAAGCAGGTCGGTCAGGCCGAGGACGGCGTTGAGCGGCGTCCGGATCTCGTGGCTCATCGTCGCGAGGAACGTGGTCTTGGCCTGCCCGGCGCGCTCGGCCTCGTCACGTGCGGCGACCAGGTCCCGCTCGCGGGCGGCGACCAGCTGGTTGCGCTCCTGCAGGGCGTGTCCGAGGGCGTTGACGTCCGCGGCGATCCGGCGCAGCTCGGCCGACCCGGACTCGCCGGCGCGGCGGGTGAGGTCCCCGGCCGCCAGTGCCGCGAGGGCGTCGCGCACCTCCTGCGTGGGCGGGACGACCTGGGCCTCGAGCCGGCGGTAGGCGCGCCGCAGGACGGCCGCCACCGCCGCCGCCGTGCCCACCCCGACGAGCGCCCCGGAGTGGAGGGCGAGCTCCTGCAGCGCCATCGCCCCGGCCCGCCGCTCCTCGACCGCGGCCCGCGCCTGGGCCTCGATCGCCCGGTAGTCGTCGAACAGCGACTTGTCCTCGTTCAGCAGCTCGGCCAGCGCGACGGCGTCCCCCACCGCCGGCTGCTCGGCGAGCATCGGGCGCACCCACTTCTCGGTCCACCGCTGGTGCGCCGCCGTCAGCTCGGCCAGCCGGCCGGCCAGCTCGGCGTCGACCCCGGTCCACGAGGCGATCTCCGCGTCGACCTCCCGCAGGTCGGCCACACCCGCCTCGTAGGGCTGCAGGAAGCGCTCCTCGCGGGTGATGAGGTACCCGCGCAGACCGGTCTCCTGGTTGAGCATCGCGACGTGGCTGTCCTGCAGGGCCCGCGACATCTGGTCGTACGTCGTGATCCGGTTCCCGAGCACCGGGACGACGAGCACCGCGAGCCCCAGCAGGGTCAGGGCGACGACGGACACGCCCGAGAGCGCGACGAGCAGGGGGCGCCGGAGCAGCACGCGCAGCGGGAGCGGCTCGGCGCGGGGACGGCGTGCGCGGTGGGGGGACACGCTTCCGGTGTCGGCTGCCGGCACCGCTTCCTTGAACGCGGCCGGGCGGTGATCGATCCGTCCCACGCACCACTTCAGTCCCAGCCGTGTCCTGCCGATGGGAGGTCCGAGTCCACCCACGGATGGGAGAACCCGCCATGCCGCACGTCCTCGTCGTCGACGACGACCCCGTCGTCGCCGACCTCGTCGCCTTCCGCCTGCAGCGGCTGGGCCTGCAGGTCACCGTCGAGACCGACGGCGAGACCGGGCTCGCCGCCGCCCGCCGGCTGCGCCCCGACCTCGTGGTGCTCGACTGGCTCATGCCGCGCATGGACGGCCTGGAGGCCTGCCGGGCGCTGCGCGCCGACCCCGACCCCACCCTGGCCCGGACCCCGGTGCTGATGCTGACCGCCAAGTCGCAGGAGCCCGACCTCGAGCGCGGCTTCGCCGCCGGCGCCACCGACTTCGTCACCAAGCCCTTCAGCACGCGCGAGCTGGTCAGCCGGGTCACCGCGGCCCTCCACGCCGTCCCGGCGTGAGCTCCCTCGCCGCGCCGGCCGCGGTCGCGACGGCCGTGCTCGGCGTCCTGGTCGTGGTGCTGCTGGTCGCGGTCGCGGCGGTGCACACCACCCGCGCCCGCCGGCTGGCCGCCGCCCAGGGGAGCCGGGCCGGGCTCATGGCCCTGGTGCACGACCTGCTCGACGACGGCGACGACGAGGCTGTCGTGGCGGCCCCGCGCGACCTCGACGAGGTCCTGCTGCACCTGCTCCCCCAGCTGCGCGGCGCCGACCGCGAGGCGATCCAGACCGCGCTCACGCGCCGCGGCGTCGTCGCCCGCGCGGCCGCCGACCTCGACGCCCGGGCGGCGTGGCGGCGCGGGCGGGCGGCGACGCTGCTCGGCAGCACCGCGGGCCGCGACCACCTGGCCCGGCTGACCGCGCTGCTCGCCGACCGCTCGCTCGAGGTGCGCTGCGCCGCGGCCCGAGCCCTGGGCCGGGTGGGCGACCCCGCCGCCGTCCACGGCCTGCTGGCCTCCCTCACCACCGCCCGCCCGCTGCCCGCCGGCGTCGTCGGCATGGCCGTCCTGGACCTGGGCACCGCCGTCCTGCCGGCCCTGCGCGCCACGCTCGTCACCGGGTCACCGGCCGCGCGAGCGCTGTCGGCCGACGTGGTCGGGGTGCACGGCGACCTCGCCGCCACCTCCGCGCTCGTGGACCTGCTCACCGACGCCCGCCAGCCCGAGGACGTCCGCCGCGCCGCGGCCACGGCGCTGGCCCGGATCGGCGACCCCGCCGCCACCGACCCGCTCGCGCGGGTGCTGCTCGACGCCGCGCTGCCCCCGCTGCAGCGGGCCGCTGCCGAGGCGCTCGGGCGCATCGGCGACCCGGCCGGGGCGCCGGCGCTGCTCGCCGGCCTCACCTGCCCCGCCCGCGAGGTCGCCGCCGCCTGCGACGACGCACTGGTCGCCCTGGGCCCGGAGGGCGCCGCGGTCCTGGCCGACGCCGCGGGACGGGGCGGTCCGCTGGGGACCGCCGCCGCGGCCACCCTCGACGCGACCTCGCAGCCCGGCCGGCTGGTGGGTGTGTGATGCGCGAGGTCCTGGTCGACGTCCTGCTCACCATGAGCTGGGCCGTCCTCGGCTACACGCTGCTGCTGGACCTGGTGATGCTCGCGCTGGTGCTGGCCGGCGCGCGCCGGGTCTCGGCCAGCCGCCGCTGGGACGGCTCCGAGGGCCACGAGGAGATCTTCGCCAGCCCGCTCACCTCGGGCGTCTCCGTGCTCATCCCCGCGCACGACGAGGAGGCGGGGATCCTCGACACCCTCGCCGCCGTCCTCGCCCAGCGCTACCCGGTGCTCGAGGTCGTGCTGGTCGACGACGGCTCGACCGACCGCACCTTCGACAAGGTGGCCGAGCGCTTCGGCCTGGTGCAGGTCACCGCCCGGCCGACCGCCTCGCTGCGGGTGGACGGGACGGTGCTCTCGGTGCACCGCGCGACGACCGGCGACCCGCTGACCGTCGTCCGCAAGACCAGCGTGGGACGGCGCTCGGACGCGCTGAACGCGGCGCTCAACGTCGCCCGGCACCCGCTGGTGTGCATGGTCGACGCCGACTCGCTGCTCGAGCCCGGGGCCCTGGTGCAGGTGGCCCGGCCCTTCGTCGAGGACCCGGCCAACGTCGTCGCCAGCGGCGGCGTCATCCGGGCGGCCAACGGCGCCCGGGTGGCCCGCGGCAGCGTCCTGGAGCCGCGGCTGTCCTCGCGGTGGGTGGTCCGCTTCCAGGTGGTCGAGTACCTGCGCTCGTTCCTGCTCGGTCGCACCGGCTGGGCCGACGCCAACGCGCTGCTGATCATCTCCGGGGCCTTCGGCCTGTTCCGGCGCGACCTCGTCGTCGAGGTCGGCGGCCTGGACGCGCTCTCCCTCGCCGAGGACGCCGAGCTGGTGGTGACGCTGCAGGAGCACCTTCGGCAGCAGCGCCGTCCGCACCGGGTCGTCTTCGTGCCCGAGCCGGTCTGCTGGACCGAGGTGCCCGAGACCCTCGCCGTCCTCGGCCGGCAGCGCCGCCGGTGGTCGCACGGCCTGGCCCAGCTGCTGTGGAAGCACCGGCGGATGATCGGCAACCCGCGCTTCGGCCCGGTCGGGCTGCTGGCGCTGCCCTTCTTCCTGCTCTTCGAGCTGCTGGGGCCGGTCGTGGAGGTCGTCGGCCTCCTCTGCGTGGTGCTGGCCGCGTTCCTCGGGCTGCTGGACACGGGCACCGCGCTGGTGATGTTCGGCCTGGCCCTGGGTCTCGGCACGCTGCTGTCGACCGCCGCGGTCGCGGTCGAGGAGTTCTCCTACCACCGCTACGCGCGCGGCCGGGAGGTCGGCGTCCTGCTGCTCGCCGGGCTGCTGGAGAACGTGGGCTACCGGCAGCTGCACGCCTGGTTCCGGCTGCGCGGGCTCGTCGCCGCCCTGATGCGCCGCACCCCGGTGTGGACGGCGATGCCGCGCACCGGCTTCACCGAGGCCGAGCCGGTCCCCGTGTCCTGATCCGGCGGTCGGTGCATGCGGGACAATGGTCGTCATGCGCTTCCTCGGCGGCACCCGCCCGGCCACCGACCTCACCTACGCCGACGTCTTCATGGTGCCCAACCACTCCACCGTGGGCTCGCGGCTCGAGGTCGACCTGACCACGCCGGACGGGGTGGGCACGACGATCCCGGTGGTCGTGGCGAACATGACCGCCGTCTCCGGCCGGCGGATGGCCGAGACGGTGGCCCGCCGCGGCGGGCTGGCGGTGCTGCCGCAGGACATCCCGGTCGACGTCGTCTCCGAGGTGGTCGCCTGGACGAAGGCCCGCCACCCGGTCTACGACACCGCGATCACGCTGTCGCCCACCTCGACGGTGGCCGACGCGCTGGCGCTGCTCACCAAGCGGGCGCACGGCATCGTCGTCGTGGTGGACGGCGACGTCCCGGTGGGCGTGGTCACCGACGGCCAGTGCCACGGCGTGGACCGCTTCACCCAGCTGTCCCAGGTGATGACCGAGGACCCGCTCACCGTGCCGGCGGGCACCGACCTGCCCAAGGTCTTCGACGTCCTCTCCGGGGAGCGGGTCAGCGCCGCACCGGTGGTCGAGGGCGACCGGCTGGTCGGCGTCATCACCCGCAAGGGCGCGCTGCGCTCGGCGCTGTACACGCCGGCCGTCGACGCGCAGGGCCGCCTGCTCACCTCCGCGGCCGTCGGCATCAACGGCGACGTCGCCGCCAAGGCCGCCGCGCTGCTCGCCGCCGGCGTCGACGTGCTCGTCGTCGACACCGCGCACGGCCACCAGGAGAAGGCGGTGGAGGCGGTGCGCGCGGCCCGCTCGGTGGCCGGCACCGTGCCGCTGGTCGCGGGCAACGTGGTCACCGCCGCGGGCACCCGCGACCTGGTCGAGGCAGGGGCGGACGTCGTCAAGGTCGGCGTGGGCCCGGGCGCGATGTGCACCACGCGGATGATGACCGGCGTGGGCCGGCCACAGTTCTCCGCGGTCGAGGAGTGCGCCGCGGCGGCCCGCGCGCTCGGCCGGCACGTGTGGGCCGACGGCGGCGTGCGCCACCCGCGCGACATCGCGCTGGCCCTGGCCGCCGGCGCGGCCAGCGTGATGGTCGGCTCGTGGTTCGCCGGCACCTACGAGAGCGCCGGTGACGTCCACGACGACGGCTCGGGCCGGCTGTACAAGGAGTCCTTCGGCATGGCCTCGGCCCGCGCGGTCAAGGCCCGGACGGCGACCCGCAGCGGCTTCGACCGCGCCCGCGCCGGCCTGTTCGAGGAGGGCATCTCCTCCTCGCGGATGTACCTGGACCCCGCCCGCCCGGGGGTGGAGGACCTCGTCGACCAGATCGTCGCCGGGGTGCGCTCGTCGTTCACCTACGCCGGCGCGCGCACCGTCGACGAGTTCCACGAGCGCGCGGTGGTGGGGGTCCAGAGCGCCGCCGGCTACGAGGAGGGCCGGCCGCTGCCGACCTCCTGGTGAGGCCGCTCCCCCTCCCGGTGTTCGAGGGGCTGGTCGCCGACGCCCTCGACCAGGTGCCGCCGGAGCTGATGTCGCTGATGGACAACGTCGTCGTCCTGGTCGAGGACCGCAACGCCGAGGAGCCGGACCTGCTCGGCCTCTACGAGGGGTACGCGCTGACCGAGCGCGGCTGGGAGTACGGCGGCGCGCTGCCGGACCGGATCATGGTCTACCGCGAGGCCATCTGCGACGTCTGCTCGACCGCCGAGGAGGTCGTCGAGGAGGTGACGATCACCGTCGTCCACGAGATCGCGCACCACTTCGGCATCGACGACGACCGGCTGCACGAGCTCGGCTGGGCCTAGTCGAAGGACCCTGCTGCCCCCCACCCCTCGCTTCGCTCGCGGCGGGCCCCTGCAGCAGGGCCACTCCGCGCCCTGGCCACGTAACGTGAGCGGGCGTGGCCGACGACAAGAAGCTGCCGATCAAGATGCTGCACGACCGCATCCTGGTCGCGCTGCGGCGGGAGGACGGCGAGCGGCGGTCCACCGGCGGCATCCTCATCCCGGCGACCGCGCAGGTGGCCAAGCGGCTGGCCTGGGGCGAGGCGCGCGGCGTGGGCGCGAGCGTCCGCCAGGTGAAGGTCGGCGACCAGGTGCTCTTCTCCCCCGAGGACCAGCACGAGGTCGAGGTGCACGGCGAGGAGCTGATCATCCTGCGCGAGCGGGACGTGCACGCCGTCGCGGCCGAGCGGATCGAGGAGTCCACCGGCCTCTACCTCTGAGGTCCCGGAGCCCCAGGCACAGGAGGCGATGCCCACGCCGCGGCGGCCCCGGACGTGGGCACTGCCTCCTATGCCGAGGGCTCGCCGCCGTGGGCGTGGCGGGAGATGACCGCCGACATCTCCGTCAGGAAGCGCTGCACGACGGCCAGCTCGTCGTCCGGGTAAGCCGCCATCGCGGCCATCAGGTCGCGGTTGAGCCCGCCGAAGAACTCCGCGCCGGCGGCCATCGCGGCCGGCGAGATCTCCAGGGTGACCCGGCGCCGGTCGTCGGCGTCGCGCACCCGGCGCACGTGGCCGACCCGTTCCAGCCGGTCGACCAGCGCGGTCACCGACGCCGAGCTGAGGTCGACGGTGCGGCCCAGCGCGCCGGCGGTGAGCGCCTCCCCGCGGCGGGCGGCGTCCATGATCGCCACCAGCGCCCGGACGTCGGTGCGGCCGAGCCCGTGCAGCGTGGCGAACCGCTGCCCGACGGCGTCCAGGTCGATGCTCAGCCGGCGCAGCTGCAGCGCGGCCTCCTGCCGCGGGTCGTCGTCCACACCGCCACCTCCGACGCTTGCGCCGGCACCACCCCGGCCCTAACCTCTCGACCGTCGAGATTATCGATCATCGAGGGACACCACCATGGGTCGCTGGCGCTGGATCCTCCCCGCACTCGTCGTCCTGGTCTGGCTCGCCGGCGCGGGACCCCTCGGCGCGCTCGGCGGGCAGCTGACCGAGGTGCAGGAGAACGACACCGCGGCCTTCCTGCCCGACAGCGCCGAGTCCACGCGGGTCGCCGAGCTGCAGCAGGGGTTCGCGCCGGCCGAGGCGATCCCGGCCGTCCTGCTCTGGGAGAGCACCGGCGGGGCGATCGACCCGCAGACCCTCGTCACCATCGGCGAGCGCGTCGGGGAGGCCGCCCGTGTCGCCGAGGAGGCCGGCGCCCTGGCCGGGCAGCCCTCCCCGCCCGTCCCGTCGCAGGACGGCCAGGCGGTGCAGGCGCTCCTCCCCCTCCCCACCGACCTCGGCGAGGAGCTCGGTCCGCTGGTCGACGAGATCCGGGCGGCCATCGCGGTCGAGGGCACCGACGCCTACGTCACCGGCCCGGCCGGCATCTTCGCCGACTTCGGGAAGGCCTTCGAGGGCATCGACGGCCTGCTGCTCCTGGCCGCGTTCGGCGTCGTCCTGCTCATCCTGCTGGTCGTCTACCGCAGCCCGATCCTGCCGTTCCTGGTCATCGGCACCGCCGGCCTGGCGCTCACCGCCGGCAACGCGGTCGCCTACCTGCTGGCCGACGGCGGGGTGATCACCGTGAACGGCCAGAGCCAGGGCATCGCCTCGATCCTGGTCGTCGGCGCGGCCACCGACTACGGCCTGCTGCTGGTCGCCCGGTTCCGCGAGGAGCTGCGCCACGAGCAGTCGAAGTACACCGCGATGCGGACCGCACTGCGCCGCTCCTGGGAGCCGATCGTGGCCTCCGGCGCGACCGTCGTCCTCGGCGTGCTCTGCCTGCTCTTCTCCGACCTGGCCTCCAACCGCGGGCTGGGGCCCATCTCGGCGGTCAGCGTCACCCTCGCCGTCCTGGCCGCCCTCACCTTCCTGCCGGCCGCGCTGGTGCTGCTCGGCCGCGCGGCGTTCTGGCCGTTCCGCCCGCGGTACGGCGTCGAGCCGCCGGAGGGCCGCGGCTGGCAGCGGGTCGCCGTCGTGGTGGGACGCCGTCCCCGCCGGGTGCTCGCGCTGAGCACGCTGGCGCTGCTGGCGGCGGCCGTGTTCGCCCCCAGCTACGACGCCTCGGGCATCACCTTCTCCGACGCGATCCAGGGCGAGTCCAACGCCGTCGACGGCCAGGAGGCGCTGGCCCGGCACTTCGACGCCGGCTCCGGCAGCCCCACGGTGGTGGTGACCCCGGAGACGACGTGGCCGGCGGTGGCCGAGGCGGCCGCGGCCACCGAGGGCGTGGCGACCGTCGTCCCGTTCACCGGGGCCGACGGCCCCCCGCAGCCCGGCGCCGCGCCGGTCGTCGTCGACGGTCTGGTCCGGCTGGACGTCGTCCTCGCCGTCCCCGCCGACAGCGTCGAGGCCATCGACACCGTGCAGGCCCTGCGGGCCAGCCTGGACGGCGCGGACCCGGGCGCGCTGGTCGGCGGGGACACCGCCGCCAACCTCGACGCACGGGAGAGCGGCGCCCGCGACCTGCGGGTGATCGTGCCCAGCGTGCTGGGGGTCATCACCGTGGTGCTGGCGCTGCTGCTGCGCTCCCTCGTCGCGCCGCTGCTGCTGATCACCACCGTGGTGCTCAGCGTCGGCGCGACCGTCGGCGTGGCCGCGCTGCTCTTCGGCGACGTCTTCGGCTTCCCCGGCAGCGACCCGGGCATCCTGCTGATCGCCTTCGTGTTCCTCGTCGCGCTGGGGATCGACTACAACATCTTCCTGATGACCCGGGCGCGCGAGGAGTCGCAGCGGCACGGCACCCGGGACGGCGTGCTGCGGGCGCTGGCCGTCACCGGCGGGGTCATCACCAGCGCCGGGCTGGTGCTGGCCGCGACGTTCGGCGCGCTGTCGGTGCTGCCGCTGCTGTTCCTCGTGCAGCTGGCGTTCCTGGTCGGCTTCGGCGTGCTGCTCGACACCTTCGTCGTGCGCTCCCTGGTGGTGCCCTCGGCGGTGGCGTTGCTGGGCGACCGCACCTGGTGGCCGAGCAGGCTGGCCCGCCGCCGGCCCGAGCCGGAGCGGGAGCGGGAGCTGGAACGGGTGTGAGGGGCGGGGGTCCCCCCTCAGACCCCTCCGGCGCGCACCTGCCGCAACCAGCCGGCGGCCTCGCCGAAGGCGGCGTCCGTGGACACCGGCGTCACCGGCTTGTTCTCCCGGCCGTCGGCGCGCGGGTAGGAGCCGAGGAAGCGCAGCCCGTCGCAGACCCGGTGCAGCGCCGACAGCGCCTCCCCCACCCGGGCGTCGGCCACGTGGCCCTCGCAGTCGAGGGAGAAGGAGTAGACGCCCAGGCGCTCGCGGGTGGGCCGCGACTCGATGCGGGTCAGGCCGATGCCGCGGACGGCGAACTCGGTGAGCACGTCCAGCAGCGCCCCGGTGCGGTCGCCGACGACGGCGACCAGCGAGGTCTTGTCGTTGCCGGTCGGCGCGGGCAGCGGCCCGGGCGGCGCGACCAGCACGAAGCGGGTGACCGCGCCGGGGTGGTCGGCGACGTCGTCGGCCAGCACGGTCAGCCCGTAGCGCTCCGCGGCGATCGGGGCGCAGACCGCGGCGTCGTGCTCGCCGGCGGCGACCTGCCGGGCGGCCTCGGCGGTGGAGGTGGCCGGCAGCGGGACGACGCCGGGCAGCAGCCGGGCCAGGGTGCCGGCGGTCTGGGCCAGCGCGTGCGGGTGGCTGGCCACCGAGCGCACGCCGTCCGGCGCCGTCCCGGGACGGCCGGCGAGGACGAAGGAGACGGCGAGGAACACCTCGCGGGTGATCAGCAGCGGCGCGCCGTCGGCCAGGCCGTCCATGGTCGCCGGCACGGAGCCCTCGACGGAGTTCTCCAGCGGGACGAGCGCCGCGTCGGCGTCCCCCGCGCGGACGGCGGCCAGCGCGGCCGGCACCCCGGGCATGGGTTGCCGGACACCCCCGTCGGGGCCGACGGCGCCGATCAGGGCCGATTCGGCGAAGGTACCCTCGGGCCCGAGGTAGGCGTACCGCGTCGGCGTCGTCCCGGTCACCGGGCGAGGGTAGAGCCGGCGGGTGCGCGACCCCCAGCGAGCTGCCACGTTGGTGCCGGCCCGTGCTCGCACACCGTCGGGAGGGGATGCGTGACACCCGGCCCGGAGGACCTCACCGACGGTGACCTCGAGGACGCGCTGTGGCGCCTGCTCGCCGCCGCCGACCGGGACGACCCCGCCGCCTTCACCGCCGAGCACGACCGCGCAGAGGCCGCCCTGCTCGCCGCGACCGACCCGTGGTGGGTCGCCTGGCGGCACGCGCTGGCCGCCCGCCGCGGCCTCGTCGACGGCGACCGCGCGGCCGCCGCGGCGGGGGTCGCCGCGGCCCGGGAGGCGCTGCGCGACTGCCCGCCCGACGCCCGGGCCGCGCTGGCCCTGGCCCACCTCGCGGCCGTGGAGGTGTCCGCCGACCACGTGGACGCGGCGATGGTGCTGGCCGTCGACGCCTGCCTGCTGGCCGAGGCCGCCGACGACGACGGGCCCTCCCGCGCCCGCACCCACGCCCACCTGTGGCTGTCGCTGGCGCTCGCCGCCCTCGACCTGGAGGAGCTGGCCGTCGCCGAGGCGCAGGCCGGCTCCCGGGCGGCCCACCGGCTGCCCGGCGTCTGCGACCGCCACCGGCTGCTGCAGCTCTGTGCCCAGCAGCACGCCGAGCTGGCCCAGACCCTGCACCGGCGCGGCGAGACCGACCGCGCCCAGGAGGCGGCCAGCACCGCGGTGGGGTGCGCGGAGGCCGCCCGCGCGCTGGACGGGGATCCCGGACCCGACGACCAGGACCTGCTCGACGTCGTCCAGGCGTGGGCGGTGGCCGGGCGCGGCGACGTCGAGGACGCCGTCGGCCCGCTGCGCCGGGCACACCGGCGGGTGCACCGGGACGGCGGGACCTGGCTGCGCGGCTACGCCGACCTGGTGCTGGCCCGCGTGCTGACCCGGCTGGCCCGCACCGCGTCCGGCGGCGGGCACGACGCCGAGGCCACCGACCTGCTGGTGGACGCCGCCGGGGCCTTCGCCGCCAGCGGCGACCGCCGTCGCTACCGCCAGTGCCTGCTGGAGCTGGGCCAGGGCACCGCGGCACTGGGCCGCCCCGCCGAGGCGCTGCACTGGCTGGAGGCCTACCGCGCCGACACCGGCCGGGCGCAGGCCCGCGGCCGGGAGCTGTGGGCGGAGATGTTCGTGCGGCGCAGCCGGCTGCGCGACGCCCGCCGCCGCACCGCGCACCTGCGCCGGGCCGCGCTGGAGGACCCGCTCACCGGGCTGGGCAACCGGCGCAGCGCCGAGAGCCGGCTGGGCGCGCTCCGGGGCGGCGCCGGGCCGGTGTCGCTGGCCGTGGTCGACGTCGACCGCTTCAAGGCGGTCAACGACGACACCTCCCACTCGCACGGGGACGCCGTGCTGCGCCGGGTGGCCGAGCTGCTGCGCGAGCACAGCCGCACCGGCGACGAGGTGTACCGGTGGGCCGGCGACGAGTTCCTCGTCGTGCTGCCGACGGCGACCGCGACCCAGGCGCTGCTCGCCGTCGACCGGCTGCGGGCCGCCGTCGCCGACGCGGACTGGGGCGAGCTGCAGCTGCCGGAGCCGGTGACCGTGAGCATCGGCGTGGCCACCGGGGACGCCGGGGACGGCGAGCCGCTGGGCTGGCGCTCGCTGTTCGACACCGCCGACCTGCACCTGTCCAGCGCCAAGCGCGGCGGCCGCAACCGGGTGCGTGCCCCGGGCCCGACGGGCGCCGGAGAGACCCGGCCGTGACGGTGCACGGCCGGTGGGACGGTTGTGACGCACGTGCCCCCGGCCCCCGGCGTGCCCCCGGGACGGTGCTCGACTCCGCCGGCACCGGGAGGCACAGTGCGCTGGTGCCTCCGGGAGCCCTGCACCACCGGGTGACCGCCGCCCTGACCACCGGGCAGCTGGACGAGGCCGAGGAGCTGCTGGCCGACGTCGGCTCCGGCTCCTCCCCCTACGTCGCGGCGGCCCCTCACGACCCCCCCTCGGACGGTGCGGCCGACCTGGGCCGGGCATGGGCGGACACGCTGCGCGCCGAGCTGCTCGTCCGCCGGCTGCGGCAGGCCGGCTTCACCCTCGTCGGCGACCCGGTGGGGTCCGCGCCCGACACGGACCCGGCCGACCCCCTCGACCTGCACGCGGGCGTCGCCGAGCTCATCGACGGCCGCCCGGCCGGCACCGGCGACGGGTCGGCGTCGCACGCCGCGCTGGCCATCGCCCTGGTCCGCTCGGCGAAGGCCTCCTTCGACGCCACCGAGGACGAGTTGCAGCGGGCCGCCGGCCTCGCCCGGCACGCCCGCATCGAGCTGCTGTCCCGCCGCATCGACGCCGCCATGGACGAGGCGGTGGAGGCGGCCAGCCTGCTGGACCCGGCGCTGCCGCCCTCGGCGCTGCTGGTGCAGACGCTGACCACCCTCGCCGGCGTGCTCGCCGACCTCGAGCTGCTGCCGCTGGCCCTGGACTACCAGCGGCGCGCGCACGAGACCGCGGTGGCCGCCGCCGCCCTCGACGCGACCGGCGACCACCCGGACGGCGACCCCGACGTCCTCGTCGCCCGCGCGGCCAGCTGCCTGGGCGAGCTGTGCGCCGAGCTCGGGGAGGCGCTGCTCGACGAGGGCGACCCGGACGCGGCCGCGCCGCACTTCGCCGAGGCCCGCGCGCTGGCCGAGCAGGCGCTGGCCCTGCTGCCCCCGGAGTCGGCCGGGGCGGTCGTGGCCGCGCAGGTCGTGCACGGCTGGGCCCTGGTCGGCGCCGGCGAGCACGCCTCGGCGGTGGGTCCGCTGCGGGCCGCCGTCCGGGCCGCCGGTGCCGGCGACCCGGCGCTGCAGGCCGCGGCGCTGCTCGCCCTCGGCCGGGCGCTGCGGCGGCAGGCCGACGGCGACGGCGCCGACGAGCACCTGGTCCGCGCGCTGGCCACGGCCGGCGAGCACGGCCTCCCCCGGGTGCGCCGGGCCGCGCTGCGCGAGCTGTGCACGCTGCACGCCGAGCGGGACGACGCCGGCCGGGCGCTGCCCTACCTGCAGGCGTACCTCGCCGACGAGCTGGACCGCGTCGACGAGCGGCGCACCCGGTGGGTGGAGCTGTTCGGCCGCCGCAAGAGCCTGCTGGAGACCGAGCGGGTCGCCGGGCAGCTGCGCCGGCAGGTCTACGAGGACACGCTCACCCACCTGCCCAACCGGCGCTACGCCGAGGCCCGGCTCGACGGGCTGCTGGACGGCGGCGGGACGATCGCGCTGGCCGTGGTGGACGTCGACCGGTTCAAGGAGGTCAACGACGCCATCGGTCACGCCGGCGGCGACGAGGTGCTGCGCCGCGTCGCCGAGGTGTTGGTGGCCGGGTGCCGCGACACCGACGAGGTGTGCCGCTGGGCCGGCGACGAGTTCGTCGTCCTGCTGCCCGACACCACCGCCGAGCAGGCCGAGCCCGCGCTGGAACGCTGCCGCCGCGCCGTCGCCTCGACCGACTGGGCCGGCCTCGGGCTGCCCGCGCCGGTGACGATCAGCGCCGGCATCGCGTCGGCCACCGTCGGCGACGACCGGCGCACGCTGTTCTCCGCCGCCGACGGGGTGCTCTACGACGCCAAGCGCAGCGGCCGCGACCGCGTCGTCCGGCTGTCGGCGGTGACCCAGACCCGGGCGGCGGGCCCGCCGGCCGCCGCGGCTGGGGCGGCTGTGACGGACGGGTCCCCCGGGGACGACACGGTCCCCGCCGGCTCCCCGGGGCCGGCCGCCGGGGCCCCTAGGGTCCCTGCCGTGCAGCCCACCCCGCTGGACGACCCGGCCGGCGAGACCGGCGGTTTCGCCCCCCTCCTCGTCGAGCCCGCCGACCCGCCGCTGGGCCTGGGCAGCCCCGCCGAGCCCGCGCTGGCCCCGCTGCCGGCGGTCGGCGCATCCGACCTCCCGGCCGCGCCGGCAGGCCGGGCGCCGGCCGGACCCGACGTCATCTGGGGCACCGGCCGCAGCACCGAGCAGGTGCTGGCCCTGGTCCGCACCGCGCGCCGGGAGTTCCCGGACCGGGCGGCCGTCGTCGTCCGGGCCGCCGCCGAGACGCTGGTCGCGCTGGCCGGCGAGCACGACGCCTACACGACCGTCGACGCCGCGTCGATGTCCGCGGCCGTCGGCCCGCTGCCCGAGCCGGCCGGCCGGGTCGCCGTGGTGTGCGGGACCGGCGGGGACCTCGCGGTCGCCGCGGAGGCCGCCTTCGCCGCCCGCGTCACCGGCACCGGCGTGGTGCGGGTGGACGACGTGGGCGGCAGCCGCTTCCGCGCCGGGTCCCTGGACGGCGTGGTGCCCGAGGACGTCGACTGCCTGGTCGTCGTCGCGGGCCTGGACGCCGCGCTGGGCGGCCTGCTCGGCGTGCTGACCGACGTGCCGGTCGTCGCCGTCCCGACCTCCACCGGGCAGCCCGGCGCGTTCGGCGGGTTCGGCGCGCTGCTGACGATGCTGTCCTCGACCGCCCCCGGCGTCGTGGTGAGCACCATCGACAACGGCCACGCCGCGGGCGTCTTCGCCGCCCGCGTCGCCCGCCGGACGCGCCGCCGGGGAATGGCCCCCCCGGGTCTCAGCTGAGCCGCTGCTGGAGCCGGACCGCGACCTGCTCGCCGGCGTCGGCCTTGCCGATGGCCCGGCACAGGGCGGCGCGCAGCGGCAGCCAGTGCGGCCCGGTGCCCGACGGCATCAGGGTGGCCCGGAACTCGTGCCCGTCCAGGGTGCCGGCGACCTTGACGGCCCGCCGGGTGCCGAGCAGCTCGACGGAGCCGTCGAGCTCCAGGTAGGTGGGGAAGGCGCCGTCCTTGCGGATCGGGGCGGTGAAGGCGGCGTCCAGTCGCTGGACGCCCGCGGGTGCCGCGGTCATCGGTCCTCCTGCGGGGCGGGTCGGTGGCGGTCGGTCACCGTGCAGACCGTCCGGGCGGGGCGGACTCATCGGTCCGGTCAGGCCGGCGGGGTGGCGTACGGCCAGGAGATGGTCATCGGGCGGGTCTCCCGGCCACGGCGGGAGCGGGCGGCTCAGGGGACCAGGGCCAGCCGGGCACCGAAGCCAAGGAAGACCGCGGCGCACACCCCGTCGAGGCCCCGCGCGACGCGCGGACGGCGCAGCCAGGCGCCGGCGCGGTGGGCCAGCAGCGAGATGCCGCCGAGGAAGACCGCGCCCTCGACGGCGTGCACCGAGGCCAGCAGCAACCCGGCGGGCAGGGCGGCGGCGTCGGCGGGGACGAACTGCGGGAGGAGGCTGAGGTAGAGGACGCCGATCTTGGGGTTGAGCAGGTTGGTGAGCAGGCCCTGGACGTAGGCGCGCCGCCCCGACAGCACGGCGGGGACCGGGTCGGCGGGTGGCGGGGACGCCGTCCTCAGCAGCGAGCGCAGCGCCCGGAGGCCGAGCCAGAACAGGTAGGCCGCCCCGGCGGTGCGCAGCGCGGTGTAGGCGCCGGTGCTCGCGGTCAGCACCGCACTGGTGCCGGTGGCCGCGGCCAGGCCCCAGCAGTACAGGCCGGTGAGGGTGCCCAGCGACGTCAGCACGCCGCGGCGGGCGCCGTGCCGGGTGGCGGTGGACAGGACCAGCATGGTGTCCACCCCCGGCGTGAGGGTCACCAGGGCCGCCACGAGGGCGAACGCCCAGACGGCGTCGAGGCCCATGCGTCCCCCTCCCCTCCGTGGGCTGCGGTCGTGGACGAGCGCCGCGACCACGATCTCACCGAGGTCCGCGCGGCGATCGACGCCCTCGACGCGCGCATCGTCGCGCTGATCGGCGAGCGCACCCACCGTGCGCCGGTCAGCGCGTTCGTCGACCTCGAGCTCGCGGTGCACGCGCACGAGGACGGCGGCCCTCCGCGACCGCGGTCCAGCGGCTGACGGACCCTGCGGGACGATCAGGAGGTCTCCGGTGCCCGAGCTGTCGGATCGCCTGCAGGCGGTCGTCGACGCCCTGCCCCTGCGCCGTGCCTGCGCGCAGTGCTGACGCCCCGCGGCCGCCTGCTCGTCGACGGTGGGGACCCGCTGCGCGAGGTCGCCCTGCCCCTCTCCCCGGCATCGGACGGTTCCTGATCACCGGGTGACCTCGCGCGCCGGAGGGGTCCCCCGACGGTGACCCGGCGTCAGACTGCGGTGGTGGCCACCTGGGCGGACGTGCGGCGACTGGTCGCCGCCCTGCCGGACACCGACGAGCACGCCTCCTACGGCGGGCTGCCCTCCTGGCGGGTGCGCGGGGAGCTGTTCGTGTGGGAGCGGCCGCTGCGCGGGCCGGACCGCGCGGCCCTGGGACCCGCAGCGCCGGACCCCGCCGAGCCGCTCCTGGGCGTGCGGGTGGCCGACGAGGGCGTCAAGGCGGCACTGGTCGCCGACGACCCCGACGTCTTCCTCACCATCCCGCACCTCGACGGCTACCCGGCGGTGGTCGTGCGGCTGGACCGGATCCCGCTCGAGGAGCTCGCCGAGCTGGTCGAGGACGCGTGGCGGGCCCGCGCACCGAGACGCCTGGTGGCCGGGTCCGACGGCCCGCCCGCGCGGGACCGATGACTCCGCGCCTCCGAGCCAGTCCAACCGGCATGACGACGAGGAGGACGACCATGGCCGGCCCGACACCCCTGGACATCGCGTTCACCGCCCGGCTGGGCAGGGTGCGCCCCGGGGACACCTGGACCTGCGTCCAGTGGCCCGACTCGGCGGAGGTCCTCGGCACCCGGGGCCTGGTCAAGGTCGCGGGCACGGTCGACGGCCACCCGTTCACCGGCGCCTTCATGGCCCTGGGCGACGGCACCCACAAGCTCCCGGTCGCCGCCGCGGTCCGCTGGGCCATCGGCAAGGGCGACGGTGACGACGTCGACGTCCGGCTCACCCAGCGGCTGAGCTGACCCGGCCGGCCGTGGCCCCCCGGGACGCGGAGGGGCCGCGGCTACCGGGAGGGCAGGCGGTGGTCCTCGAAGAAGTCCCACATGACCTCGGCCGCCTCGATCTCCTGGGTCACCGTGCCGTTGGACGTGGGGTACTCCGTGCCCGGCCAGGTGTGGCCGCCGTCGGAGACGCGGTACAGCTGCACCTCGCTGCCCCCGTCGCACTGCGCGTAGCCCAGCCTGGTCACGTGCGTGCTGACCGGGACCGCCTCCGGGCCGACCCGGCACCCGTCCAGGCGCGCCCAGGTCTGCACGGCGAGCGGCACGTCGTAGCCCCAGCGCAGGTCGGGGCTGCCGTCGTAGGGGTTCACCGCGTCCTGCTGGCCGTGGAAGGTCACCACCGGCACCGGCCGGTCCGGTCGGCAGTCCTCGACCTCGGGGACGGAGGTGTCGTCCGGGTCGGGTCGCCCGGCGCGCAGCCCGGCCACCGGGGCGATGGCGGCGACGCGCTCGGGGGTCCGGCAGGCCAGGGTCGAGGCCATCCGGCCGCCGCCGGAGTAGCCGGTGGCGTATGTGCGGGCGTCGTCGGTGCACAGCCGGTCGGAGACCACGTCGGCGACCCGGCCCAGGAAGGCGACGTCGTCGCGGGCGTCCGCCGGCGGGAGGGCGTTCTCCGTGGTCGGGACGCCCGGCACGTTCCAGGCCCAGCTGCCGGCCGGGTCGGGCGGCGTCCGCGGGGTCAGCGGGATCGCCCCGCTGGGCGCCGCAACGACGAATCCCTCCCGGTCCGCGACGGGCCGCAGCTCGCTGACGTCCATCTGCTGGGGGCCGTTGCCGGTGCTGCCGTGCAGGTTGAGGACGAGCGGCAGCACCCGGTCGGCGGGTACGCCGCCGGGCACGTAGACGGCCACCGGGTACGTCACGCCGTCGTGGGTGACGTCGAGGGTCAGGTCGCCGGCGACGTCGGTCCGCCGGCAGCCGCCCCCACCCGCCTCCCCGCCGTCCCGGTGCTGCCCGGCCGCGGCGCGGTGGCCGCCGTCCGTGGGCCGGTCCCCGCCGGCCGTGGCCGTGGTGACGCCGCTGCCGACCACCGCCGCCGCGGCGAGGACGACCAGGGTGCGCCGGCGGGTGCTCGGGTGGGTCATCAGGACCTCCGCGGGGTTCCCGGCGTCCGCTCCGCTGCGGCAGCCCGGGGCCGCACCGACCGTAGGCCCCCGGCCCGGTGGCGGCGACCCGTGGTCCCGGCCCGTGGACGCTGCGTCAGACCACCGCCAGCTCGCGTGGCTCGCCGGCGGGTGGCCGGGCGCCGGTGGCCGCGGCGTCCGCGCGGGCGAGCAGGGCGATGCCGCGGCGCAGCACCTCCGGCGGCTGGGTGTA
Source organism: Geodermatophilus pulveris (assembly GCF_900188375.1). Taxonomy (GTDB): domain Bacteria; phylum Actinomycetota; class Actinomycetes; order Mycobacteriales; family Geodermatophilaceae; genus Geodermatophilus; species Geodermatophilus pulveris. The sequence continues at coordinate 58,576 of NZ_FZOO01000012.1, forward strand.
GGGCAGCCGCAGCCGGTCGTCGAGAGCGTGCCCGGTGCCGAACAGCGGCCCGGCGGCCAGCCGCAGCCCGAGCCGCTCGGCGGCGGCCACCACCGCCCGGGAGCGCGGCGTGGGCAGCCCGCACCACAGGACCAGGCCGCCGGCCGGCTCGGGCACCCGCCAGGACGGCAGCCGGGCGCGCAGCTCCCCCGCCAGGACGGCGCGCCGCTCGCGCAGCTGCGCCCGCAGCCCGGGCAGGGCGGCGTCCAGCCCGTCGAGCAGCACGCACGCGGCCAGCTGCTCGACCACCGGCCCGGACATCGACGTCGCGACGGCGACCGTTGTCAGGCGCCGGACGACGTCGGCCTCGGCGCGCACCCAGCCCACCCGCAGGCCGCCCCACGCCACCTTGCTCAGCGTGCCGACCGAGACGTGGCCGGCGCCGAACGCCGCCAGCGGCGGCGGCGCCGCGGCGTCCAGCCCCAGCTCGGCGAACGTCTCGTCCACCACGGCCGGGACCCCGCTGCGGCGCAGCGCCGCCGCCAGCCGCTCCCGGCCGGGGACGTCGAGCAGGACGCCGGTCGGGTTCTGGAAGTCCGGCATGAGGTAGGCGGCCGCGGGCCGGACGGCGGACAGCGTCCGCCCGGCGGTGTCGACCCAGGCGGCCGGCTCGTCGGCGTCCAGCGCGACGGGGACGACGCGGGCGCCCAGCGCGCGGGCGGCCTGCAGGGCGTTGGGGTAGCTCGGCTGCTCCACCAGCACCCGGCGGCCGCGGCCGAGCAGGGCGGCGAAGGCGACCGACACCCCGTGCAGGGCGCCGTTGGTGACCAGCACCTGCTCCGGCGTCGTGGGCAGGCCGCGCGCGGTGTAGCGCTCGGCGACCCGCGCGCGCAGGTCGGGCAGGCCGGCCGGGTGGTAGCCGTGGGAGGACAGCAGGCGGGGCAGCTCCTCCAGCGCCGCGGCCAGCGCGGCGGGCACGGTGGCCGGCGCGGCCGGAGCGGCGTGGGCCAGGTCCACCGTGCCGTCGTCCACCGGGCCGGGGACCCAGGCGCCCCGGTGCGGGCCGGCCGGCAGTGCCGCGAAGGTGCCCGCGCCCTGCCGCGCGGTGGCCCAGCCGTCCTCGCGCAGCCGGGTGTAGGCGGCGGTGACGGTGGCCCGGCTGACCGCCAGCGCCGCCGCCAGCTCCCGCTCGGCCGGCAGCCGGGTGCCCAGCGGCACCCGGCCGTCGGCCACCAGCCGCCGGACCCGCCCGGCCAGCGCCGCGTAGCGCGGCGGCCGCTCGGTGGCGAGGTCGCCGACGAGGGCGGCCAGCGCGCGGGCCGATGTCGCCTCCATGCCACCTCCCGATGATTGGCCTGTGGTGAGCAGGCCAATCCTGGCGCAGGATCGGGGGGTGCACCAGCCCGTCCGCCGCCTCGTCCAGCTGTACGCGGGCCTGGCGCTCTACGCCCTGTCGATGGCCCTGCTGGTGCGCTCGGGCCTCGGGGTGATGCCGTGGGACGTGCTGCACCAGGGCCTGGCCCGCCAGCTCGGCTGGTCGCTCGGCGTGGTCACCGTCGTGGTCGGCGCCCTGGTGCTGCTGGCCTGGGTCCCGCTGCGCGAGCGGCCCGGGCTGGGCACGGTGAGCAACGTCGTGGTCATCGGGGTGGTGCTGGACGCCGTCCTCGCCGTGCTGCCCGAGCCGTCGTCCCTGGCCGTCCGGGTCGCCCTCGTCCCGCTCGGCGTCGGCCTCAACGCCGTCGCGACCGCCGCCTACGTCGGCGTGCACCTCGGCCCGGGGCCGCGGGACGGGCTGATGACCGGCCTGGTGCGCCGCACCGGCCGCTCGGTGCGGCTGGTGCGCACGTCGATCGAGGTCGTGGTGGTCGTCGCGGGCTGGCTGCTCGGCGGCACGCTCGGCGTCGGCACCGTGCTGTACGCGCTGGCCATCGGTCCGCTGGTGCACCTGCTGCTCCCCCGGCTGTCGGTCCGGCCACCGGCGCCGGTCAGCTGACCGGCCGCCGCAGCCCGGCCGCGGCCACCGGGACGACGGCCAGCACGAGCACCGCCACCGCGGCCACGCCGCCTGCGGCCCACGCCGCGAAGACCAGCAGCCCGCCGACCTCGACGCCCACGCCGGCGACCGAGGTCACCGTCGCGCGGCGGGTGCTCTCGATGCGCTCCTGCAGCCGCGCCTCGGCCACCACCAGCACCGCGAGGTACAGCCCGTAGGAGGCCGCGACCACGGCCAGGGCCGCCGGCCCGGGCAGCACGGCGACCGCGCCGAGCAGCACGCCGGCGAGCAGCAGCAGGGCGGGCAGCGCCCGGTCGGGCAGCCCGGCGACCCGGCCGCCCAGCGCCGCGCCGAGCGCGCCGGCCAGCGCGATGCCCAGGACGGCCAGGGGAACGGCGACCGTCGGCACGCCGCGGTCGCCGGCCAGCACCGGGAAGTACTCCTCCACCGCGTCCAGCCCGCCGACCAGGGCCATCGCCAGCACGGTGAGCCGCAGCGCCGGCACCTGCGCGACGTCGGCCAGCCCGAGGCGCAGCGTGCCGAGCAGCGACCCCCCGTCGGGCTCCCGCGGCGGCTCGGGGAACCGCAGCGCGAGGGCCGCCCAGGCCAGGCAGACGGCCACGCTCGCCCAGCCGACCAGGGGATAGCCGCCCAGCGCGTACAGCCCGCCGGCCGCGGCCGCCGTCGGGACCTGCACGAGCAGCTCGGCGGAGGTCATCCAGCCGTGCACCCGGGCGAAGGCCTCCTCGGCGCCGAGGTCGGCCAGGCCGTCGTGGACCAGCGCCTCCACCGTCCCCGAGACCAGCGCGCCGGCCAGCCCCCAGACGGCGAAGCCGGCGGCGAACCCCGCGGCCGACGGGCCGACGGTCCACACGACGAAGGCCAGCGCCTGCAGGACGCCGCCCAGTGCGAGCACCCCGCGGCGGGACCACCGGTCGGCCAGGGCGCCACCGGGCACCTCGGCCAGCAGGGCGGTGACCGACCAGACCGCGAACAGGCCGGAGACCTCGGCGGTCGACAGCCCGGTGTCGAGGAAGAGCAGCGCGTAGAGCGGGTAGAGCGGCACCAGCTCGGACAGGGCGGCCCAGCCGACGGCCAGCCGGGCCAGTGGGCGGGCGGCGGGCGGCAGGGCGGGCGGGTCGGTGCGTCAACGGAACGGCATGCCGGGACCGTAGCGCGGGGTCACCCGCTGCGCACCGGGGTTCCGGACCGGCCCGACTAGGCTCGCGCGGGCCCGGCGGTCGAGCGGAAGGGGAGCCCCGTGCTGTCCCTGACCGTCGTGGCGACCGCGTTCGTCCTCGTGCTCCCGGTGGAGCTGCCGGACAAGACGCTGTTCGCCAGCCTGGTCCTGGCCACGCGGTTCCCGGCGCTGCCGGTGTTCGTCGGCGTGGGGACGGCGTTCGGCCTGCAGGTGGCGATCGCGGTGACCGCGGGCAGCCTGCTCTCCCTGCTCCCCGAGGCGCTGGTCAGCGGGGTGGTCGCCGTCCTGTTCCTGGTCGGCGCGGTGCTGCTCTGGCGCAGCGCGACCGAGGGCCCGGAGGAGGCCGGCGAGGTGGCGGCCGGCCGGGAGGGGACGTCGTTCCTGCGAGCGGCCGCCGTCTCCTTCGGCGTGCTGTTCGCCGCCGAGTGGGGCGACCTGTCGCAGCTGGCCACGGCCGGGCTGGCCGCTCGCCTGGACGACCCGGTGTCGGTCTTCGCCGGCGCCTGGGCGGCGCTGCTCACCGTCTCCGGGCTGGCCGTGTTCCTGGGCGGGCGGCTCGCCGACCGGCTGCCGGTGGCGCTGATCCGTCGGGTCGCCGCGGTGCTGTTCCTCGGCTTCGCCGTCGTCGCCGCGGTCGAGACGGTGCGCACACTCGCCGGCTGACGACGCCCCCCGTCGGAGGTGGGTGGTGGCTCCGGGGTTCGACGCGACCCCGGCGGCTGCAGTCCGGCGCCGCGGTCGCCGGCCAGCCGGCCGACCTCGCCGCGCTGGTGGTCGGCACCTTCCACCGCCGCCGGCAGGCGCTGCGGCTGGCCGTGCCGGCCGCGGAGAGCCAGGCCGCCCAGGCGCAGGCCGAAGCCGCGCACGCCGCTGCACGGCTCCGGGAGGCGCCGCCGGGTGACCGCCGGACGGTGGGAGCATGGCCGTGGTGGACGCGGGTGGGGAGGGCGGCGCCGCCGTCGAGGTGAGCGACCTGGTCAAGCGCTACCCCGGCCGGCCGGCCAACGCCGTCGACGGCATCTCCTTCACCGTGCACCGCGGGGAGGTCTTCGGCCTGCTCGGCCCCAACGGGGCGGGCAAGACGACGACGCTCGGCGTCCTCACCACCCGGGTGCTGCCCACGTCGGGCACCGTCACCGTCGCGGGGGTGGACGTGGCGGCCGACCCGGTGACCGCCCGCAGCCGGCTGTCGGTGGTGCCGCAGCGGTCCAACCTGGACCGCGCGCTCACGGCGCGGCAGAACCTGGTCTTCCACGCCGCCTACCACGGCGTGGGCCGGGCCGAGCGCAACCGCCGGGCCGACGCGCTGCTGGAGCAGCTGGGCCTGTCCGGGCGGGGTGGGGACAAGGTGGACGACTACTCCGGCGGGATGGCGCAGCGGCTGCTGATCGCCCGCGCGCTGATGCACGCCCCGCAGGTGGTGTTCCTCGACGAGCCGAGCACCGGGCTGGACCCGCAGGCCCGGCTGTTCGTGTGGGACCGCGTCCGGGAGCTGCGCGCCGGCGGGGTCACCGTGGTGCTCACCACGCACGACATGGACGAGGCGGCGACGCTGTCCGACCGGGTCGGCATCATGGACTCCGGCCGGCTGCTGGCCCTGGACACCCCCGCCGCGCTCACCCGCGCCCTGCCGGGCAGCGCCACGCTGGACATCGACGTCGAGCGGGCCGACGGCGACACCGACGAGGCGGTGCTGGCCGCGCTCGCCCCGCTGGCCGAGCGGGTCGAGCAGGTCACCGACGCCGCCGGGCTGCGCGCCCGCCTCTACCTGTCCGGGGACGCCGCGGCGCTGGTCGGCCCGGTGTCGGAGGCCCTCGGCGCCCGGCGCGCGCGGCTGACCGGGGTGCGGATCGGCGAGCCCAGCCTGGAGGACGTCTTCCTCAGCCTGACCGGACGGGAGCTGCGATGAGCACGGACACGGCCGCACCGGCCCTGACCGCCGGGGCCGGCGCGCCCGCGCCGCGCCCACCGGCCGTCGGCCGGGCGTTCCGCGCGCTGCTGTGGCGCGACGTGTTCGTCACCGGCCGCGAGCTGGTGCCGTTCCTGCTGCAGGTCGTGCTCCAGCCGGTCTTCCTGCTGTTCGTCTTCGGCAAGGTGCTCGTCGAGCTCGGCTTCGCCACCGCCCAGTACTCCCTCGTGCTGCTGCCCGGCGTCATCGCGCTGACCGCGTTCCTGACCGCGCTGCAGAACACCGCGTTCCCGCTGGTCATCGACTTCTCGTTCACCAAGGAGATCGAGGACCGGCTGCTCGCGCCGCTGCCCACCTGGCTGGTCGCGGTGGAGAAGGTGGTGTTCTCGCTGCTGCGGGCGCTCGTCGCCGCGGCGGTGATGTTCCCGATCAGCTGGTGGGTGCTCGGCGCGCTGCCGGTGCAGCGGGCCGACCTGCCGGTCATCGGCGCCTTCCTCGTCCTGGGGTCGCTGGTCGGCGCGGTCATGGGCATGACCCTCGGGACGTCGGTCAGGCCCAACCGGATCAACGTCGTGTTCGCCGTCGTCCTCACGCCGCTGCTGTTCACCGGCTCCACACAGTTCCCGTGGCAGTCGCTGGACTCGCTGCGCTGGTTCCAGGTGGTGTGCGCGCTCAACCCCCTCACGTACGTGAGCGAGGCGCTGCGGGGGCAGATGGCCCCGGAGGTGCCGCACCTGCCGCTGTGGCTGTGCGCGCTGGCCCTGACCGGCTTCCTGCTCGTCTTCGGCACGACCAGCCTGGTCGGCTTCCGCCGCCGCGCGCTGGACTGAGGGCCCGCCCGGGACACCACCCGGTCGGACTCAGCCGGCACCACGTTGCGGTGGAGCGCGCCCCCGCCGCCAGCAGACCGGTCACCTCCACCCCCGGCCACCGCGTGAGGATGAGGGGAGGCACAGGGGCACCTGCCCCCCTCTCAGAGGTCGCCGCTGCGCGCTCCCCCGCGGTGGGCGCACGTCGTGCTCCGCCGGACCCGTTCCCGCGGAGACGCCGGCGGCCCGCGGGCGGCGAGGCGTCCGGCGTCCGGTGTCATGGTCCGGTGCCGACAGCCGTTCCGGCAGCCCCGGCCTCGGTGGCGAGGCGGCGGAGGAACGCGCGGTGACCCATCAGGACACCGACGGCGTGGCGCAGGTCCATCCGTTCGCCGTTGACGGGCATGGCGTCGGGGAGGACCGGCTCGCCGGCCGGGAACAGGGTCCGGCTCAGGACGGCGCCGGCCCGCTCGACGTCGGCCCGTTCCCGGACGGACGTGTGCCCGGGGGCTCGGCGCAGGCGGCGTGCCGCGCCAGGGGCGGGCCGGCCGGCCGGCCGCGCGCCGGGTCGTCGCCCCCGCCGGCGGGAGGGCACCCGCCCGCGGTGACGGTGCGCGGTCTGCTCCGTCGTGGTGGTCACGTCGGCCGGTGGCGCGGGGCGCCGGCCGACCGCGGTGTCGATCGGGTGGACGCCGGTCCAGGGGTCGGCGGTGGCCGGGCGCGACGTGGCGGACTCGGTGCCGAGCGGGGCGTCGACGCGATCGGTGCCGGCGTGGAAGGCGGCGTCGGCGGCGCCCCACACGTGCCGGCCGTCGGGGGTGGTGACCACCAGGCGCCCGTCGACCCGGGCGATGACCAGGTCCAGGTCGTGGGCCAGGCCGTGGTCGACGTCGCGGAGCAGGACGAGGTTGGCCAGGTCGGTGGCCCCGCCGAACAGCCAGTGCCGCAGGTGGTGGGCGTGCAGCCGTTCGGGCCGGGTCTCCGGGCAGCCGGGCCGGGCGCAGCCGCCGTCGCGGGCCATCAGCGCCCGGCGCTGGGCCGCGCTGGCGCGGCGCCGGCGGCGGCCGAGGGCGAGGGGTTCGCGGCCGGCGTGCAGCAGGGTGACGGCGGTGGCGTCGCAGGCGATCCGGCGCGCCTGCGCCGGCGTGAGCGCCGGGCCGCCGGCCAGGTGGGCGACACCGGCGGCGGTGTCGTCGGCCAGCACCGCGGCGTCGACGTGCAGCACCACCTCGCGGCGGGGCGGGTCGCCGGGGCGGCGGTCGGTGGCCACGGCGGCGCGGGCGAGGGTGACCACGGCGTGCAGCCGGCGGGTGGTGCGCCGCTGGGCGGCCAGCCCGGGCAGCGCGTCGTCCTCGGCGCAGCGGCGGTCGAGCTCCTGCCGTTCCCGCCGATCGACGCCCGGAGCCGGACCTGCCTCGCGGGCGCGGGCGCACTGTGCTCGCTCGCGGCGGGCCTCGCGCTCGGCCACGGACTCCACCGCGGCCAGCCAGTCCGCGCCGGGCTCGGGGCGCATCCGCAGCCGGACGTTGAGCATGCCGTCGTCGTCCCACCAGGACTCGAAGCACTCCTCGGGCTCCGGTCGGGGCAGGCCACCGTCGGTGTCCGCGGCATCGTCGCGGTCGGTGCGCCGCCAGGTGCGGGTGAACCGTTCCAGCTGGGCGGCCGTGGTCTCCACGGCCAGGTCCAGCAGGGACTCCTCGGTGTCCGGTTCGGCGATGCGGGTCAGCGCCCGGACCTTGGAGTAGGACAGCCGTCCGCCGGCGAAGGCGGCCTCGGTGCGCGGCAGGACACGCAGCGCGCGGGCCACGCGCACGTGCTCGCGGGCCGCGCCGGGCGCCAGGCCGCACTGCCAGGACAGCCAGTTCGCGCAGGAGCGGATGCCGACGGCGTGCCAGCCGCCGCGGTCGTCGAACTCCGCGACCAGCCGCAACCAGGCGGCGGTGGCCGCGGCCAGCCGGACGGCACCGGCGGTGATCGCTCGGGCCAGGTCGGGCAGCGGGCTGCCGGACGGGTGGGTGGTGCCGACGTCGGGCACGGCGCCTCCTTCGCTCAGGTGTTCGGAGGCTACGACCGGGCACCGACGGAACGTGCAGGTCAGGCCGGCCTCCCGCGTTCCCGCAGAAACGCGTCAGGCCCACGGTCACCCGGCTCCCTCAGCGGTTCGCGGCGTCCCCCAGCCAGCGGCGGAGCTCCGCGGCCCGCTCCTCCAGGTGCCGCTGCGGCCGGGACTGCGGCGTCTGGGTGGCGATCAGGGGCAGGGTCGACCCGTCGGCGAGCAGCAGTTCCAGCCTCCACGCCGACCCGAGGCCGCCCTGGCGGGCCGCGGTCACCCGGGCGACGTCGGTGCGGTGCAGCCGGCGCGTCGACAGCCGGTTGCGCACCTCCAGCGAGCCGTCGGCGTGCGCACGGACTCGGGTCAGCACCGTGACGGCGTGGAAGGCGAGGGCGCCCACGTAGAGGAGCAGCAACACAGTGGCGAACCGTGCCGAGAAGCCGTCGAGGACCATCGGCACGACGACGACGGCCGGCAGCGCGCTGATCAGGGACAGGACGACGGCCGGGCGCGGCGGGCGCAGCTCGAGGACGACGTCCGGGGAGGTCACGGCGGTGATCATGGGCAGGTGGCGAGCGCGGTCGCCAGCTGCCGCCACGATCCGGTGACGGCGTCCTACGCTGCCGCCCGTGGAGTTCCGGACCGAGGTGGTGCTCGGCGGGAAGACGGCCACCGGGCTGCAGGTGCCCGACGAGGTCGTCGCCGCGCTGGGTGCCGGGAGGCGGCCGCCGGTCACGGTGACCGTGGGCGGGCACACCTACCGGACGACGGTCGCGCCGATGGGCGGGGCGTCGTGGATCCCGCTGGCCGCCGAGCACCGGCAGGCCGCCGGCGTGCGGGCCGGCGAGGAGGTCGCGGTGCGGGTCGAGCTGGACACCGCACCACGCGACACCCCGCTGCCCGACGACCTGGCCGCGGCCCTCGACGAGGGCGCCCGGTCCTTCTTCCACCGGCTGGCGCCCTCCCACCGCAAGGAGTGGGTGCGCTGGGTGGAGGAGGCCCGGAGGCCCGAGACCCGTGCCGCCCGCATCGCGCGGGCGGCGGAGGCGCTGGCCGCGGGCCGCCGGACCCGCTGAGCCGCCCGGCTCAGGTGCGGGCCAGCTCCAGGGCGGTCGCGGTCACCCCCCGCAGGTGACCGACCAGCCAGGGCGCCCCGTGCCGCGCGGCCCACAGCGCCTCGCGGACCACCGACGGGCCGCCCGCGGGCAGCGGCGGCACCGGCGGCAGCTCCAGGCCGAGGCCGGCCCGCTGCAGCACCTCCGCGGCGGTGCGGGCGATCCGGCCGTGCAGCTCGGCGGCGGGGTGCAGCCGGTCGACGTCCCACGAGCGGCGCTCCTGCACCCCGGGCACGGCCGCCAGGTCCAGGACGTGCACCCCGGGCAGGACGGCGAGCCGGTCGACCGCGCCGTTGACCTCCGCCACCCGCCGCAGCACCGCGCCGCGGACGGGGGCCGGCAGCGGCAGCAGCCGGCAGGGGTCGTGCAGGCGGCCGAGCAGCACCGTGGCGCCCACGCCGCGCAGCGCCTGCACGACCACGGCGAGGTCGCGGGCGAAGGACCGGCCGCAGAAGCCGCCCCGCGCGATGTCGTTGAGCCCCACCAGCAGCGTCGCCAGGTGCGGCGCGGCCGCCACCGCGGGGGCCAGCTGGCCGGCGCGCAGCTCCCGCAACCGGGCGCCGGCCACCGCCAGGCAGGTCAGCTCGGCGTCCGGGACGCCGCGAGCGAGCAGCGACGGCCAGGTGCGGTCGGCCGGCACCCGGACGCCGACGCCCTCCCCGCAGCTGGTGCTGTCGCCCAGGGACACCACCCGTACCGTCACGCGGCCAGCTCCCGGCCGGCGGCCCCGTGCAGCGCGAGGAAGCCGCGCACGGTGCGCTCCCACGGGAACTGCTCGGCCCGCCGCCGGGCGCGGTCCCGCCGGACGGCCTCGCCCTCGGCGAGCAGCGCCTGGACCCCGTCGGCCATCCCCACCGCGGTCCCGGCGGCGGCGACCCCGGCCGGCCCGGCCACCGAGGGCAGCGCGGAGTCGCGGTGCACCACGACCGGCGTGCCGCACGACAGCGCCTCCAGCGCGGCCAGGCCGAAGGTCTCCACCGGCCCGGGGGCCAGCACGACGTCGGCCGCGCCGAGCAGCCCGGCCAGCCCCGGACGGTGCCGGACGTGCCCGAGGAACCGCACCGGCAGGCCGGCCGAGCGGCGCTGGAGCGCGGCCCGCGCCGGACCGTCGCCGGCCACCACGAGCCGGGCGGGCACCCCGCGCCGGCACAGCTCGGCCAGCGCGGCCACGGCCAGGTCGGGGCGCTTCTCCCGCGACAGCCGGGTGGCCGTGGCCAGCAGGACCTCCCCGTCGGTGGCGTACCGGGACCGCGCGGACCGGTCGGGCACGAAGGACCCGGCGTCCACCCCGAGCGGCACCGTGGACACCCCGACCCCGAGGCGGGTGAACTCCTCTGCCGCCCACCCCGTCGTGCAGACGACCGTGCCGAAGCCGGCGGCCAGCGCGGCGTTGGACCGGTCGGCCAGCGCGTCGCCCCAGCCGTGCACGGCCGGCCGCGACGGCAGCCACTGCCGCAGCCAGCGGTCCAGCCGCTCGTGGCTGACCACCAGCGCCGGCACGCCGGCCCGCCGCGCCCAGGTGCCCAGGCCGCGCAGCGTCGTCCGGTCGTGCACCTCGAGGCGGTCCGGGGCGAGGTCCTCCAGCGCCCGGACGACGCGCCGCGGCGAGGCGTGCACCCGGTAGCCGGTTCCCGGGACGGCGGGGGCGGGCAGCTCGACCCGCCGTCCCCCGGCCGTCTCCACCACGGCCGCCCGCTCCCCCGGGACGACCTGCACCACGTCGTGGCCGGCCGCCGCGTACCCGGCGGCGAGGTGGCCGAGCGCGGTGCGCAGGCCGCCGGAGGTCGGGGTGACGAAGTTCGCCACCTGCACGATGCGCATCAGGCCGCCCGCACCGCGGCGGAGCCGGGCCCGCGCAGCGCGTCGGCGTAGTGGCCGAGCAGCTCCTCGCCGACGGCCTCCCAGGTGCGGCCGCGCACCGCCCACCGCGCCGCCCGGGACATGCGGTGCCGCCGGTCGGGGTCGGCGGTCAGCTGCTCGACCCGGCGGCGCAGGTCAGCAGCTGACCCGGGCTCGAACAGCAGGCCGGTGTGCCCGTCGGCGACCACGTCGAGCAGCCCGCCGGCGGCCGGGGCCACGACCGGCACCGCGCTGGCCAGGGCCTCCTGCGCGGCCTGGCAGTAGGTCTCCGACGAGCCGGTGTGCACGAAGACGTCGAGGGAGGCCACCGTGCGGCTGAGCTCCGTCCCGCCGAGGAACCCGGGGAAGGCGGCGTCGGGCAGCAGCTGCTCCAGGGCCGGCCGCTGCGGGCCGTCCCCCACCACGACGAGCCGGACGTCGGGCAGTCCCTGCAGGGCGGCCAGCAGGTGGACCTCCTTCTCGCGGGCCAGCCGGCCGACGTAGCCCACGAGCAGCTCGCCCCGGGGGGCCAGCCGGCGGCGCAGCTGCGGGTCGCGGTGCGCCGGGGAGAACGCCCTCGTGTCGACCCCGCGGGCCCACCGCCGCACCCGGGGCACCCCGCGCGCCTGCAGCTCCTCGACCGTGGCGCGGCTGGGCGCCAGCGTGCAGGCCGCGGAGCCGTAGACGCGGCGCAGCCGGGCCCACACCGCCCGGTCCACCCCGGTGGTGACGCCGTAGGAGGCGGAGAAGCGGACCAGGTCGGTCTGGTGCACGGCGACCACCGGCACGCCCAGCCGGCGGGCGGTCCGCGCCGCCTGGGCGCCCAGCCAGGCGGGGCTGGCGAGGTGGACGACGTCGGGCCGGAAGTCGCGCAGCGTCGCCGTCATCCCCTGCCAGGGCCGGCCCACCCGGAAGCCGGCGTAGCCGGGCAGCCGGACCGACGGGGTCCGCGCCACGCGGGCCCCGGCGTACTCGGTCGGCCCCTGCCCCGGCGCGACGACCAGGACCTCGCTGCCGCGCCCCTGCAGGTGCTCGCAGACGCGCAGCACGCTGTTGGTGACGCCGTTGACCTGCGGGAGGAAGGACTCGGTGACCACGACGACGCGCATGCCGACCAGCGTCGGCCGAGGTCCCCACCGGCAGGGCGACGGCGCGACCGTGATCAGGTGAACGGCGCGCGAAGCCTCACCCGCCGCCTGGTCCCGGCCCCGTCCCGAGGCTCACCGCGAGCGTGCGAGCGGTGAGGAGGACGGGGTCCTTCCGTCAGCGCAGCGTGGGGATCCACTCGGCCAGTGCCCGGCCGATCTCGTGCGGCGAGTCCTCGGGCACGAAGTGCGACCCGGGCACGGTCACCTCGGTCAACGCGGCCCACTTGCGCACGAACGCCCGCTGCCGGCCGACCAGGATGGAGCCCGGCTCGGCGTTGAGGAACAGCTTCGGGATCTCGCTCCTGCGCATGGCCTGGCCGTACCGGGACACGACGTCGCGGACCAGCGGCGGCACGTTCTCGATCGGCAGCTGTCGCGGCCACTCCAGCGTCGGCCACCGGTGCGCGGGGTCGGTGAAGGGCTCCCGGTAGCGGTCGTGCGCCTCGGGGGTCAGCCCTCGGGCCACGGACGCCGGCAGGATCCGCTCGACGAACACGTTGTCCTGCAGCACCGCCGCCTCGCCGCCGTTCCCGCGCATCCGGCGGAAGACGCCGCGGGCGGCCGCCGGCCAGTCGGCCCAGGTGAGCGGCGTGACCAGCGCCTCGGTGAACGCGATGCCGCGCACCGCGCCGGGGTGCCGGTGGGCCCAGTCGAAGCCGATCGCCGAGCCCCAGTCGTGCAGCACGAGCGTGACCCGCTCGGTGGCGCCCACCTGCTCGAGGAACCGCTCCACGAAGCCGGCGTGGGCGGCGAAGGAGTAGCTGCCCGGGCCCGGGTCGGGCAGCCGGTCGGACTCCCCCATCCCGATGAGGTCCGGTGCCAGGCAGCGGCCGAGGTGCTGCACGTGCGGGATGACGTTGCGCCACAGGTAGGACGACGTCGGGTTGCCGTGCAGGAAGACGATCGGGTCGCCCTCGCCCACGTCGACGTGGGCCATCTGCAGGGTGCCGTCGGCGCGGCGGTCGACCTTGACGCGCCTGCGGGGGAACGGGTCGACGGGCGAGACGTCGTCGTCGGGCATGCCGGAGATCCTCACCCATCCCCGGCCGCCGCACCCGGCGAGGGGCGGCGGCCGGCCGCTCAGGCCGGGGCGACCAGGCCCTCGTTGACCAGCCAGTCCAGCGCCACGTCGGCCGGGTCCTCGCCGTCGACGTCGATCCGGGCGTTGAGCCGCTGCAGCACGTCGTCGGTCAGCAGCGGGGTGATCCGCGCGAACACGTCGGCGATCGCCGGGTGCTGCTCGAGGGTCTCGGTGAGCACCACCGGGGCGACGTTGTAGGCGGGGAAGAAGGCGCGGTCGTCGGCGAGCACGGTGAGGTCCAGCGCCGGGATGCGCCCGTCGGTGGTGAAGACCTCGCCGAAGTTGCACAGCCCGTTGTCGGTGGCGGTGTACACCGCGCCGGTGTCCAGGACGCTGACGTTCTCCCGCGGCACGCCCTGCGGGTCGCCGAGCGGGATGCCGTAGGCCTCGAGCATCGGCTCGAACCCGTCGCTGCGGGTGGCGAACTCCGACTCGACGCAGAAGGTGCGCTCCTCCACCGGCAGCGCGGCGATGTCGGAGAGGGCGTCGATGCCGCCGAGCTCGCCGACCGCCTCGCTGCGGACGGCGAAGGCGTAGGTGTTGTTCGCCGGCGCCGGGGGCAGCCAGGTCAGCCCGTTGGCCAGGTCGGCGTCGCGCACCGCCTCGTACTGCTCCTGCCGGTCGGGGATCCCCTCCGGCATGGCCAGGTAGTTCAGCCAGCCGGTGCCGGTGTACTCCCACTGCACCTCGACCTCGCCGTCGAGCATCGCCGCCCGCGCCGGTGCGGCGCCGGGGATGCCGCTGCGGTCGGTGACGTCGAAGCCGGCGGCCTGCAGGGCGATGACCGCGACCTTGCCCAGCAGCAGGGCCTCGGTGAAGTTCTTGGTGCCCACGACGACCTCGGCGCCCTCCGCGCCGGGGACCGGCTCGATCCCGGCCGGTGCGGCCTGCGGCGCGGAGGTGTTGGCGCTCTCCAGGCCGCAGCCGGAGAGGGCGAGCGCGGTCGCCAGCGCGACGGCGGGGAGACGGTGTCGCACGTCACAGTCCCTTCGGCCGGGCGACGTGCTCGACGACGCGGCCCAGCCAGTCGACGGCCAGGGCCAGCAGCGCCACCAGCACCGCCCCGCTGACCAGCAGCGAGTCCAACGACAGCGTGATGCCGGTGTTGATCAGGACCCCCAGGCCGCCGCCGTTGATGAACGTGGCCAGGGTCGCGGTGCCCACGAGCAGCACCAGCGCGGTGCGCACCCCGGAGAGCACGACCGGCACGGCCAGCGGCAGCTCCACCCGGAACAGGACGGCGGCGGCGCTCATGCCCATCCCCCGGCCGGCCTCCACCAGGCGCGGGTCGACGCCCTGCAGGCCGACCATCGTGTTCCGCAGCACGGGCAGGGCCGCGTACAGGACCAGCGCGACCACGGTCGTCCCGAAGCCGAAGCCCAGCCAGGTGGCCAGGAGCACGAACAGGCCGATCGCCGGGGCGGCCTGGCCGGTGTTGGCCACGCCGATGACCAGCGGGCTCATCCGGCGCAGCGGCGCGCGGGTGAGGGCGATCCCCAGCGGCACGGCGAGCGCCAGCACGATCACCGCGGCCGTCACCGTCAGCAGGAGGTGCTCGCGGGTGCTGCGCCACAGCGCCGCCCAGCCCAGCTGGCGGGCCTCGGTCTCGGTCAGGGTGGCGTTGACCCGCCACACCGCGAAGGCCAGCAACCCCGCGAGGACCAGCAGCGGCTGGGTGGCCAGCGCCCGCCAGCCGGCGCGGTCGGCGCCGTCCGACGCCGTGTCGGCGCGCCGGGTCGCCGACTCGGGCGCGCCCCGCTGGGGGGTCTCGGTGGACAGGGTCACCCGGCCACCTCCGCGCGGGAGCGCCGGATGGCGGCCATGACGGCCTCCACCTTGAGCACGCCGGCCAGCGCCTCCCGGCGGCCGGTCACGACCACCCCGCCCTGGCTGGCGGCCAGCATGGTGTCCAGCGCGTCGTTCAGCGTGGAGCGCACCCCGACGACGGGCAGCCGCGGGTCCACGGTGGCCGGCACGGTCGTCGCCCGGCCCAGCTCGGCCAGGGTGGGCCAGCTGATCGGCCGCCCGCGCTCGTCCAGGACGACGACGAAGTCCTGTCCGGCCGCCCGGGCCGCCGCCACGGCCGCGGCCGCGTCGGTGCCGACGGCCGCGGTGGTGACCTGCTCCAGCTCGACGTCCCCGACCCGGGTGAGCGTGAGCTGCTTGAGCGTGGCGCCGGCGCCGACGAAGTCGGCGACGTACTCCTCGGCGGGGCTGGCCAGGATCGCGTCGGGGGTGTCGTACTGCACCACGCGCGCGCCGATGTCGAACACGACGATCCGGTCGCCGAGCTTCACCGCCTCGTCGAAGTCGTGGGTGACGAACACGATGGTCTTGCCCAGCTCCTCCTGGATCCGCAGCAGCTCGTCCTGCAGCCGCAGCCGGGTGACCGGGTCGACGGCGCCGAACGGCTCGTCCATCAGCAGCACCGGCGGGTCGGCGGCCAGGGCGCGGGCCACGCCCACCCGCTGCTGCTGCCCGCCGGAGAGCTCGCGGGGGTAGCGGTCGCGGTAGACGGCCGGGTCCAGGCCGACCAGGTCCAGCAGCTCGTCCACCCGCGTGGCCGTGCGCGGCTTGTCCCAGCCGAGCATCCGGGGGACCAGGCCGATGTTGGTGGCGACGGTCATGTGCGGGAACAGCCCACCGGCCTGGATGACGTAGCCGATCCGGCGGCGCAGCTTGTCCGGGTCCTGGTCCGTGACGTCCTCGCCGTCCAGGTGGATGCGCCCGCCGCTGGGCTCGATCAGCCGGTTGAGCATCTTCAGCAGGGTGGTCTTCCCGCAGCCGGAGGGGCCGACGAACATGACCGTCTCCCCGGCCGGGATCTCCAGGTCGACGTCGTCGACGGCCGGCCGGTCCTGGCCCGGGTAGTGCTTGGTCACCCCGTCGAGGCGGATGGCGACCCCGCTGACGCGGCGTTGCGGGACGGCGGCGTCGGACGCCGGCGTCTCGGGGGTGGTGGTCTCAGACACGGATCCCCCTGGGGGTGGTGAGGCGACCGGCCAGCACGAGCAGCAGGTCGAGGACGAGGGCCAGCAGGACGATGGCGATCGTCCCGACCAGCGTGGAGTTGAGCGCATTGGCCCCGCCCAGGCGGGACAGGCCGGAGAAGATCAGGCCGCCCAGGCCGGGGCCGAGCACGTAGGCGGCGATCGCCGCGATGCCCATGACCATCTGGGTGGAGATGCGGATGCCGGCGAGCACGACCGGCCAGGCCAGCGGCAGCTCCACGCGGAACAGCACCGCCGACCGGCTCATGCCGATGCCGCGGGCGGACTCGACCAGCGAGCGGTCCACCCCGGCCAGCCCGACGACGGCGTTGCGCAGCACCGGCAGGGCCGCGTAGAAGGTGACGGCGATGACGGCCGGGGTGATGCCGAAGCCGAACGGGGCCAGCAGGATGCCCAGCAGCGCGAACGCCGGGATGGTGAGGCCCACCGCCGACACGCCGTTGGCCAGGGCCGTGGCGGCCGGGCTCCGGTAGACCAGCACCGCCAGCGCGAGGGCGATCACCGTCCCGAGCAGCACGCACTGCACCACCAGGCTGACGTGCTGGAACGCCTGGAAGGCGATCAGCTCGCGCCGCTCGAGCACGTAGTCCCACATGCCGGCCGCACCCCTCTCGTGCCCCACCGGTCGTGGCGGGGCCCTCGTCGATCGTCGTGCGTGCACTGCGCCCGGAGGGCGGCCGGGACGGCACCGCGCAGTCCTCTGGCGGGGCGTCCTCTCGGACTCTTCCTGCACGGGGCCGTCTCCACCGACGATCGACGGTGCCACACGGTGGCTCACGAGGCGACCCGGCCCACTGCCCGTGCGCAGCCCATCACCGCTGGTCAGCGACCGGGGTCATCCGGCCGGGTGGACGCGGTGCGGTGTCCGCGCTTGACCCTGACGCAACGTCAGGCTGTGCACTCCGGGGGTCAGGAGGGAGGGCCCGTGAACGTGGGCGAGGTCGCGGCGCTGGCCGGGGTGACGGTGCGCACGCTGCACCACTACGACCGGATCGGCCTGCTGTCGCCGTCCGGCCGGACGGCGGCGGGCTACCGCCGGTACGCACCGGAGGACCTGGACCGGCTGCACCGCGTGCTGGTCTACCGCGAGCTCGGGTTCCCCCTCGTGGAGGTCGCGACGCTGCTCGACGACCCGGACGCCGACCCGGCCGAGCACCTGCGCCGCCAGCACCGGCTGCTGCTCGACCGGCTGGAGCGGACGCGGGCGGTGGTCGCGGCCGTCGAGAAGGAGATGGAGGCACGGCACATGGGGATCGCACTGACCCCGGAGGAGCGGTTCGAGCTCTTCGGCGAGCACGACCCGGCGCGCTACGAGGCGGAGGCCGAGGAGCGCTGGGGCGACACCGAGGCGTGGGCGCAGTCCCAGCGGCGCACCCGCGCGTACGACAAGGAGGACTGGGTCCGCATCAAGGACGAGATGGACGACGTCTCCCGGCGCCTGGCCGAGGCCATGCGGGCCGGTGTCCCGGCCGACGCGGAGCCGGCGATGGACCTCGCCGAGGAGCACCGGCAGCACATCGCCCGGTGGTTCCACGACTGCCCGCCGCAGGTGCACGCCGGCCTGGGCCGGATGTACGTCGAGGACGAGCGGTTCACCGCCACCTACGAGGCGATCGCCCCGGGCCTGGCGCGGTACGTGAGCACCGCCGTCCAGGCCAACGCCGCCCGCCAGGACGGCTGAGGGGAGGCACTCCTGCCCATCGCGCCGGCGCGCGGGTCAGGGCGGCGGCGCGGTGGCCGCCTCGGCGAAGCGGGTCATCAGGTCGGCCAGCGCGGTGACGTCGCCGGGCGGCCAGCCGGCCAGCAGCGCGGCGAGCCGGCCGGTGCGGAACGCCCGCGCCGCCGCCACCAGCCGGTGCCCCGCCGGCGTCGCGGTCAGCGCGGCCCGGCGCGGGTCGGTCGGGGAGGTCCGCCGCTCGACCATGCCCGCCGCGGCGGCCCGGCTGACCAGCCTGCTGGCGGTGGAGTGGGTGACGCCGAGCGCCGCGGCGACCTCGACGACGCCCACCTCCGGCACGCCCCCGCCGAGGGCCTCCTCGACGGCCAGGCAGACCAGCAGGGTGGAGCCCTCCACGACCGCGCCCTCGTGCTCGATGCCGGCCGGCGCGTCCCACATCCGGCGCAGCCGCAGCAGCGCCCGGTCCACGCGGGCGAGGTCGTCCTGGCTCACCGCGCCTCCCTGTCCATGTACCGTACATGCATGGACCCCACCCGAGGAGCAACGCCGTGAGAGTCGCCGTCCTGGGTGCCACCGGCCGCACCGGCCGGCCGCTGGTCGCCGAGCTGCTGCGCCGCGGGCACGAGGTGTCCGTGCTGGCGCGCGACCCCGCCGGGCTCGGCGACCTCACCGGCCGGGTGCGGGTGGTCACCGGCTCCAGCCGGGACGCCGCGGCGCTGGCCGGGCTGGTGGCCGGCGCGGACGCCGTCGTCTCCGCGCTGGGCCCCGGCCGCGGGGACACCACGCTGCACCGGGACACCGCCGCCGCGCTGGTGCCGGTGATGCAGCAGGCCGGCGTGCCGCGCTTCGTCGGCGTCAGCGGCGCCGGCATCGACGTGCCCGGCGACCGCAAGTCCCCGAGCGCGCGGGTGATCTCCTTCCTCATCCAGCGGCTGGGCGGGGCGGCGGTCGCCGACAAGCCCGCCGAGTACGCGGTGTGGGCCGCCAGCGACCGCGACTGGACGCTGGTCCGCCCGCCCCGGCTCAAGGACGGCCCGGGCACCGGAACCGTCGAGCACCACGCCTCGACCTCCGCCCGGGCGACCTGGCTCGACCGCGCCGACCTGGCCGCCTTCCTCGTCGACTGCCTGGAGCAGCACCTCTACCCGCGCCAGGCCCCGCTGGTGGCCGCCGGACGCCCCTGACCCCGGCGTCCGCGGGCCGGCCCGGTCACGGGCGGCCGTCGGGTCCCAGGCCGGCGAGGCGGTCGCAGCCGGCCAGCAGGGCGTCCTGCAGCCCGGGGTCGCGCAGCGGCGCGGGCACCGGGGTGGGACGGCGGTCCCGCCAGTAGGGCGCCGCGCGCAGGTCGGCCTCGGTGGCGCACCAGGCCAGATCGTCGCCGGCGCGCTGCACCTGCCCGGGCGCCCCGCGGCTGGCCAGCTTCGTCGGCACCCAGCCGGGGTCGACCGCCGCCGAGGCCACCCGGGGCAGCCGCCGGGCCCACCCGGCGGCGAGGGCCACGTCGGCGGCCTTCGACTGCGCGTACGCCCGCTTCGGGTCCTCCTCGGCGCCGAGCCGGGCGGGGTCCAGCCGGCCGGAGCGGGCCATGCCCGAGCCCAGCCACAGCACCCGCTCCCGGACCGCGTCGCCGAGCAGGGCGGTGAGCAGGTGGGCGGCGAGCACGTTCACCGCGAACGTCGTCTCCACGCCGTCCCGGCTGCGCCCGGGCACCGCGCCGCGCACCCAGACGCCCGCGTTGTGCACCAGCGCGTCCAGCGGGGCGTGCGCGCGCAGCTGGTCGGCCAGCGCCCGCACCGCGGCCAGCGACGCGAGGTCCCCGGTGACCAGCGCGACGTCGCCGTCGAGGCCGTCGACCACCGGCCGGCCGCGCTCCTCGCTGCGGGCGTGCACCAGCACCCGATGGCCGCGAGCCAGCAGGGTCCGCGTCGCGGCCAGCCCGATGCCGTCGGTGGAGCCGGTCACGGCGACGGTGGCCACGACGCCGTCCTACCCCACCATCGGCGGACGGCGCCTGGCTGAGGTGGACCGGTCGCGGAGGCCCGCAGGGTCTCCCGACCGGGACACGGGCAGCGGCTCCACGCGGACCGGGACGACACCTGGCCGCGGTGTCGGCCGGGAGGCCGACGGTGTCACCGGATGTCGTCCGGGCCGGCCGAGCCGTCCAGCGCGTCGGGGCGGCCGGCGGCGGCCGCGCCCGGGTCGTCGGGCAGCGGCCGGTCGTTGAGGTGCGCGGCGGTGCCGGCCGGCTCGTCGGCGGGGACCTCGGCGCGGCGTCCGGACCGCAGGCCCAGGCGCAGCCGGCGGCGGGGCAGCCCGCCGTCCTGGGCCGCGGCCAGCAGCTCGGTCAGGTGCAGCACGCGCACCCGGGAGCGGCGGCGGCGCAGGCCGCCCACCAGCTGCCGCTGGCAGCCGGGGTTGACCGCGACGACGTAGTCGACGCCGGCGGCCTCGATCTGGTCGAGCTTGGGGGCCAGCACCCGGCGGCTGTCCCGCGGGCGCAGCAGCGAGTACGACCCGGCCGAGCCGCAGCACTGCGCCGCGCCGGGCAGCTCGACGTAGTCGGCGACCGCGGCGATCAGCTCGCGGGGCTCCCGCCAGACGTCCATGCCGTTGCGCAGGTGGCAGGAGTCCTGCAGCGCGACCCGCGCCCGCCGGCCGTCGACCCGCAGCTCGCCCAGGGCGGTCGCGGGGTCGGCGGCCGCGTACTCGGAGAACTCCTTCACCCGGTCGCGGCCCAGCACCGAGGCCAGGTGCGCCGCGCAGCCGCCGGCGGTGGTGACGATCGTGCCGGGCAGCTGCTCGCCGAGCCGCCGGCCCAGCTCGCGGCCCAGCTCCAGGTCGCCGTTGTGGGCGTGCAGCGCCCCGCAGCAGCCCTGGTCGCCAGGGGCGTCGAGCTCCGGGCGCAGCCGCCGCGCGGCCCGGCTCACCGCCGGGAACAGCGCCCGCTCGAAGCAGCCGAGCATCAGGTGCGGGCCCTGCGGCGCGGCGGTCGCCGTGCGCGCGTGCCGGGAGAACAGCCCCAGCCGGCGGACCAGCCAGTTGCGGACGACGACGTTCGTCAGCACCCGCGCCAGCGGCGGCCGGCGGCGGCCCTGCCACTGGTGGGAGCGCCAGTGCTCCAGCAGCTCGCCGTACTGCACCCCCGCCGGGCAGACCGGCTCGCAGGCCCGGCAGCCCAGGCAGTAGGAGGCCTGCTCGCGCAGCGTCGCGTCGTCGTCGTCCAGGACGCCGGTCTCCAGGGCGCGCATCAGGGTGATCCGGCCGCGCGGGGAGGAGGCCTCGTCCAAGCTCTGCGCGTAGGTCGGGCAGGCCGGCAGGCAGAAGCCGCAGGAGATGCACCGGTCGAGCAGCTCGGCCGGGAAGATGCCGCGGGTCTGCCCGGCGGCGGCGAGGGCGTCGGTGCCCGGCGACACCTCGGCGCTCATGAGCCCACCTTGCCGGGGTTGAGGATGCCGGCCGGGTCGAACGCGGTCTTGATCCGCCGGGTCAGCGCCATCTGGTCGTCACCCAGCCGCTGGCGCAGGTAGGGCAGCTTGGCCGCCCCGACGCCGTGCTCGCCGGTGATCGTGCCGTCCATCCCGATGGCGGCGGTGAAGATCTCGGCGAAGGCGGCGTGGGTGCGCTCGGCGGCCTCGGTGTCCCGGACGTCGACCACCGCCGTCGGGTGCAGGTTGCCGTCGCCGGCGTGGCCGAACGTGCCGATCACCAGGTCGTGCCGGGCGGCGACGTCGTCGATCCGGTCGACCATCTCGGCCAGCCGGGGGCGGGGCACGGTGACGTCCTCCAGCACGGTGAGCGTGTCCAGCCGGGACAGCGCCGGGAGCGCGCAGCGGCGGGCGGCCAGCAGCGCCTCGGACTGGGCCACCTCCTTGGCCACGGTGACCTCCAGCGCGCCCTCGTCGGCGCACAGCTCGCCCATGCGGGTCAGGTTGCGCTCGACGGCGTCGGCCTCGCCGTCGTCGCCGAACAGCAGCAGCGCGCCGGCGTCGGAGCGCAGCCCCAGCTTCGCGTAGTCCTCCACCGCGCCGATGCAGGTGCGGTCCAGGAACTCCAGCGTCGCCGGCACCACGCCGTGGCCGAGGATCGCGGTGACCGCGCGGCCGGCGTCGGCCAGCGAGGAGAAGTAGGCCACCCCGGTGCTGGCGGTGGCGGGCATCGGGAGCAGCGCCAGCGTCACCTCGGTGATGACCCCCAGCGTGCCCTCCGAGCCGGTCATCAGCCGGGTCAGGTCGTAGCCGGCGACGTCCTTCCACAGCCGGCCGCCGGTGCGGATGACCTCACCGGTGGGCAGCACCACCTCCAGGCCGAGCACGTAGTTGCGGGTGACGCCGTACTTGAGGCCGCGCAGCCCGCCGGCGCAGGTGGCCACGTTGCCGCCGACGGTGGAGACGGTGCGGCTGCCGGGGTCCGGGGCGAACAGCAGCCCCTTGGCAGCGGCGGCGTCGGCGACCGTGGCGGTGGTGGCGCCCGGCTCGGCCCGGACCAGCAACTCCTCGTTGCTGATCTCCAGGACGCGGTCCATCCGGGTCAGCACCAGCAGGATGCCGCCCTGCAGCGGGACCGTGGCCGCGCACAGGTTCGAGCCGGCGCCGCGGGGCACCACCGGGATGCGGTGGGCGGTGGCCAGCCGCAGCACGGCAGCGACCTCCGCGGTGCGCGCCGGGAAGACCACCGCGTCGGGCGGGGAGGAGAACAGCGGGGTGGCGTCGCGGGCGTAGGGCGCGACCTCGCCCGCCCCGGACCGCACGTGCTCGCGGCCGACGATCGACCCCAGCTCGGCCAGCACCCCGGGATCCAGCGCCATGGCGACACCCCTCTCGCGGCCCACGGGGCGGACTCCCCGGCGTGCGGACCGCAGCCGCCAGCGTAGTGACCCGCACGACACCCGGCCGGGCGGCTGTCAGACGCGGACCAGCAGCTCGCCGTGCAGCATCCCGAGCCAGCCGTCGTCCGCGGCGGCCCAGCGGCGCCAGGCGGCGGCGACCTCCGCCAGCTCGGCCGTCGTCGCCAGCCCGGAGGCGAGTGCCTGCTCGGCGAAGGCCGACGCCGTCGCCCGGCCGGCCCAGGAGGTCCCCCACCACTCCCGCTCGGCGGGCGAGGCGTGGCACCAGGCACTCGCCGAGGCGGTGACGTCGCGCAGCCCGGCCGCGTGCGCCCAGCCGAGCAGCCGGCGTCCGGCGTCGGGCTCGGCGCCGTTGCGCCGGGCCACCCGGTGGTAGAGGTCCAGCCAGCGGTCCAGGCCGACGTCCGCCGGGGCCCAGGTGACCGTGGCGTAGTCGACGTCCCGGACGGCGACCAGCCCGCCCGGCCGGCAGACGCGGGCCATCTCGCGCAGCGCCGCGACCGGGTCGGTGAGGTGCTGCAGCACCTGGTGGGCGTGCACCACGTCGAACGAGTCGTCGGCGGCGCCGAGGGCGCAGGCGTCGCCGACGGCGAACCGGACCGGCAGGCCCCGTTCCACGGCCAGCGCCCGGGCCTCGTCCAGCGGGTCGGGCGAGACGTCGACCGCCAGCACCCGCCCCGGGGCCACGCGCCCGGCCAGGTCGACGGTGATCGTGCCGGGGCCGCAGCCGACGTCCAGCAGGTCCAGGCCGGGTCGCAGGTGCGGGAGCAGGTACGCCGCGGAGTTCTCCGCCGTCCGCCACCGGTGGGACCGCAGGACCGGCTCGGCGTGCCCGTGGGTGTAGGTGTCCACGGGCCGAGCGTCGCCCTCCTCCCACCGCACGGGAAGAGGTGTCCCACGCTGCGGGAGGGGGACCCGGTGCGGCGGTGGGTCCCGGCACCGGTCACCCTGGCTCCCGTGGGAGCGCTGTGGGTGCGGCTGCACCGTCCCGCCGTGCAGCGCGGGGTGCGGGCCGCGGTGGCGGCCGGGCTGGCCTGGCAGGTGGCCGTCCTGCTGCCGCCGCTGCTGAGCGAGTACGCCTACTACGCCCCGCTCGGCGCGGTGATCGCGGTGCACCCCACGATCGCCGACTCGGCCGGCGCCGCCTGGCGCAGCGTGCTGGCCATCCTCGCGGGGTTCGCCCTGGCCGTGGGCCTGTACGAGCTGACCCGGGCGGTGCCGAACGCGCTCACCATCGCCCTGATCGTCGCCGCCGCGGTCGCCGTCGAGCAGTGGCGGCTGTGGCGCGAGCAGGCCAGCTGGGTCAGCTTCGCCGCCGTCCTGATGATGACCGTGGGCCTCGACGACCCCGCCGCCTACGTGCTGCGCTACGCCGGGCTGACGCTGCTCGGCGGCGTGATCGGCGTGCTGGTCACCACCGTGCTCTTCCCGCCGCTGCAGCTCACCCGCGCCGTCGAGCAGATCTCGGCCACCCGCTCGCTGCTCGCCGCGCACCTCGACGGGATCGCCGTGACGCTGCGCGAGGGCCGGGTCCCCGAGCCCGCCGAGTGGTCCGGTCGCTCGCAGGCACTGGACCGGGCGCTGGAGCGGATGCGCGCCGCCGAGGCCGCGGTCGAGCGGGCCCGCCGGGCCAACCCGCGGGCCCGGCGCTGGCAGGGCCGGGCCCGCGGCATCCGGGAGGAGTCCCGCGCGCTGGACCGCGTCGCCGTCCTCGTCGACGACCTCACCTCGCTGGTCGTCGAGTTCCAGCCGCACAGGCGCGGTGTCGACCGGGTCGAGGCCGGCACCGGCTGGGTGCTCGCCGAGGCGCTGTCCGGGCTGGCCGGCGTCGTCCGCACGCCGCACCACAGCACCGACGGGACGCCGGACCACCGGGACGAGCGGATAGCCGCCACCGAGGCCGCGCTGGACCGGCTGGTCGGCCTGCTGCGCACCTCCCGGCCGGCCGACGAGGACGGCTTCCTCGCCCTGGGCGCGGTGGCGGTCGGGGTGCGCCGGGGGCTCACCGCCCTCGGCGCGCGCCGCAGGCAGTACCAGCCCGCCTGAGCCGCCCGCGCCCTCCTCAGCCGCGCGGGGACAGGGCGTGGCCGGAGGAGAACACGCCACCGGGATCGACGGCGTCCTTGAGCGCCAGCAGCCGCTCGCGCACCGCCGGCGGGTAGGAGGCGGCCACCTCGGCGGGCTCGGAGACGTCGCCGAGGAAGTTGGTCATGGACCCCGGCGCCGCCCACGGCTGCAGCGCGGCCAGCACCCCGCGGCCGGCCCGCGGCAGCACCTCGGCGAGCTCGGGCACCATCGGGCCGAGCACGAACACCGACCAGGCCGCGTCCCGGCCGGCCACCGCGTTCGGCACGCGCGGCGCGCGGGCCAGCGCGCCGCCCATCAGCCGGATCTCGGCCAGCACCAGCGGCACCTGCACCTGCGGCCCGGCCGCGGCGAGGAACACCTCGACGGTCTCCGCGGTGAGCTCGGCCAGCAGCATGCCCTTCTCCCAGGCGGGCATCGGGTCCTTCGGGTCCATGTGCACCGCGTCCAGCTCGGTGGTCAGCAGCGGGGCGACGTGGCCGACGACGATCCGCCCGGCCGCCCGCATCGGCTCGAGCAGCCGCTCACCCTCGGCCGGGTCGTCCCCGCAGTGGGCGTAGCGCAGGTGGACGACGGTCTGCCCGCGCAGCGGCGGGGGCAGCTCCTCCATCGGCGGCAGCCGCAGGACGGCGATCGACGTCCCGACCTCCTCGGGCAGCGTCGGGGCCCACGCGCGGAAGGCGTGCAGCACCGCGGGGGCGTCCTCGGCGGCGAAGAAGATGCCGCCCCCGACCACCGAGCGCACCGGGAAGAGCCCGAACTCCAGCGAGGTGACGATGCCGAAGTTGGCCTTGCCGCCGCGCACCGCCCAGAACAGCTCGGGCTCGGTGTCGGCGCTCACCGTCCGCAGCGCGCCGTCGGCGGTCACGATGTCGAAGGAGACGACGGCGTCGGCGGCGAAGCCGTACCGGCGGCCCAGGGAGCCCATCCCGCCGCCGAGGGTGTAGCCGACAACCCCGACGTCGGACGACGACCCGCACAGGCCGGTCAGCCCGTGCTCGGCCGCGGCGGCCAGCACCTTCTCCCACTTCACGCCGGCCTCCACGCGGGCGGTGCGGCGGACCGGGTCGACGGAGACGCCCTGCATGCGGCGGGTCGACACCAGCACCGCGCCGTCGGCGTTGCGGACCGGTCCGTGCCCGGTGGCCTGGACGGCGACCGGCAGGCCGCGCGCGGCGGCCCAGCCGACGGCGGCGGCGACGTCCGCGGCGCAGGTCGCGCCCACGGCGACGGCCGGGGTGTGCCGGACGGCGACGTTCCAGGTGGCGACCTCGGCGGCCAGCCCCTCCTCACCGGCGGCGTGGACCGGGCCGTGCACCCGGCGGCGCAGGTCGTCGAGGTCGGCGGCCGGTACGGCGGCGGCGGGGCGGCGCGGGGCCGGGACGGTGGGGGTGGCGGTGCGGAGCTCGGTGGAGCTGGTCATGGTGGCGCTTCCTCGGCGGGTGCGGCGGGGGTTCGGGACGGCGACGAGACTGGCGCCGTCCCCTTGCCGCGCACTTGTCCCCGGCTTGGCCGCGGGCTTGCGGTCGACCGGCAGCGCCCGGTGCCTCCCGCAGCGGGCCGGGAGCTGCCAGGATCGCGGGTCGTGCGCTACCGCGTCCTCGGTCCCCTGGAGGTCGAGGACGACGCCGGCCGGGCCGTCGACGTCGGCGGCGCGAAGCCGCGGGCGCTGTTGGCCCTGCTGCTCGCCGAGCCCGGACGGGTGGTCGGCGTCGACCGGATCATCGCGGCGCTGTGGGGCGACACCCCGCCGCCGGCGGTCACCGGCACCCTGCAGGCCCACGTCTCGCACCTGCGGCGGGTGCTGGAGCCGGCCCGCGGCCCGCGCCAGCCGCCGACCGTGCTGCTCACCCGGCCCCCGGGATACCTGCTGCAGGCCGGCGCCGCCGAGCTGGACAGCCTGCGCTTCGCCCGGCTGGTCGACGAGGGCGACCGGGCGGTGAGCGGCGGGGAGCCGGCGCGCGGGGTGGCGCTGCTGGACCGGGCGCTGCAGCTGTGGCGCGGCGAGCCGCTGCCCGAGCTCGGCGACCTGCCCAGCGCCGCGACCGACCGGCTGCGGCTGACCGAGCTGCGCGTGCGCGCCCGCGAGCGGCGCTGCGACGCGCTGCTGGCGACCGGCCGGCCGGACGCCGCCGTCACCGACCTGGAGCACCTGGTCGTCGAGCACCCGCTGCGCGAGCGGCTGTGGGCGCGGCTGGTCACCGCGCTGTACGCCGCCGACCGGCAGGCCGACGCGCTCGACGCGGTGCGCCGGTGCACCGACCGGCTCCGCGACGAGCTGGGCATCGACCCCGGCCCGGAGCTGCGCGACCTCGAGCGGGCGGTGCTGCGCCAGGACCCGCGGCTCACCGAGCGCGTGCCCCGCCCGGTGCTGTCCGTCGTCCCCGCGCCGGCGTCGCTGCCGGCCACGGCGCCCGACGCGGACGAGCTGGTCGGCCGGCAGGCGGAGCTGGCCGCGCTGCGGGCGGTCGCCGAGCAGGCGGCCGGCGGCCGGCCGGGCGTGGTCGTCCTCGACGGGGAGGCCGGCATCGGCAAGACCCGGCTGGCCGGCGCGGCCGCGGACACGGCCCGGGCGGCCGGGTGGTCGGTGGCCTGGAGCCGGTGCGCCGACGACGCCGGCGCGCCGGCGCTGTGGCCGTGGACCCAGGTGCTCGAGCAGCTCGGCCAGGAGCAGCTCGCCCTGCCGGCCGAGGACGCCGTGGGGGACGCCGACGCCGCCCGCTTCGGCCTCTTCCAGGACCTGCGCGCCCGCCTGGCGGCCACCGCCGCGCCCCGCCCGGTGCTCGTCGTCCTCGACGACCTGCAGGGCGCCGACACCACCTCGGTGGCGCTGCTCGCGCTGCTGGCCCGGCACCTCCCCGCGGTGCCGCTGCTCGTCGTCGTCACCGTCCGCACCGTCGGCGAGGAGCTGTCCGGGGCGGTCGTCGACTGCCTGGCCCGGCTCGCCCGGGAGCCGGCGTGCACCCGGCTGCGGCTGGGCGGGCTGGGCACCGACGACGTCGCCGCGCTGCTCGCCGCCCGGCTGGGCTCGGTCGGCGACCGGTCGCTGGCCGCGGCGGTGCACGACCGCACCGGCGGCAACCCGTTCTTCGTCGGCGAGCTGTCCCGCTGGATGGTCGGCGCGCACGACCTGCACCTGGACTCCGTCCCGGTCCCGCCGTCGGTGGGCGAGGTGCTGCGCGCCCGGCTGGACCGCCTGCCCCCGGCCACCCGGACGGTGCTGGAGCTGGCCGCGGTCGCCGGGCGCGAGGTCGGCATCGACCTGCTGGAGGCCGCGGGCACCCCGGCCGAGGAGGCGCTGACCGCCCTGGACCCGGCGGTCGCCGCCGGGCTGGTCGTCGAGGGCACCCGGCCGTGGAGCTGGCGGTTCGCGCACGCGCTGGTGCAGGAGGTGCTGGCCGGCGACCTGCCGGCGCTGCGGCGGGCGCGGCTGCACGCGCGGCTGGGTGAGGCGCTCGAGCGGCGGCTGCCCACCACGGCCGACGACGAGCAGGTCGAGCGGCTGGCACACCACTACGTCGCGGCCCTGCCGGTGACCGGCCCCGGCCCCGCGCGGCTGTGGTCCGCGGCCGCGGCGCGCACCGCCCGCGCCCGCCTGGCCCATGGCGAGGCCGCCGTGCACACCCGGCGGGCGCTGGACCTGCTCGACCCCGGCGCGCCGGACGCCGCGCGCACCCGGCACGACCTGCTCACCGCCCTCGGCAGCGACCTGCTGCGCAGCGGCCAGCTCATGGAGGCCCGCGAGGTGGTCGCCGAGGCGATCACGGTGGCCCGGCAGCTCGGCGACCGGCAGTGCCTCGCCGAGGCCGCGGCCGTCTGGGGCAGCGTCACGCTGTGGAACTGGCGGCCGCACGGCGTGGTGGACGACGACATGGTGGCGCTGCTCGACGACCTGGTCGCCGAGCGCCCCGACGACGACCCGATGACCGCCCGGCTGCTGGGCACCCTCGGCGTCGAGCTGGCCTTCGGCCCGGACGACCGCGGCGTGCGGGCCGCCCGGCGGGCGGTCGAGCTGGCCCGGCGGACCGGCGACCCGGAGCTGCTGGGCCGGACGCTGAACAACTTCAGCCTGGCGGTGTGGGGGCGCCCGGGGGCGGCGGAGCTGCGGCTGGCGGCGGCCGACGAGACGCTGGAGCTGGCCGGGAGCGGGCTGCCGCGGCGCACCGAGTTCACCGCCCACCTGCACCGCGCGGCGGTCCGGCTGCACCTGGGCGACCTGGCCGGGTTCGAGGCCGACCACGCCCAGGCCCGGCGGCTGGCCGTCTCGCTCGGCGGACCCGAGGTGCGCCCGCACGTGCTGTGGCAGGCCGGCGGGCTGGCCTGGCTGCGCGGGGACGCCGCCCGCGCCGAGGAGCTGACCACCGAGGCCTACGAGCGGTTCCGCCGGGTCACCCCGCACGCCCGGCACGCCTACGCGGCGCACCAGTTCACCCTGCGGCGGGCCGACTCCCGCCAGGGCGACGCGCTGCCGCTGCTGGTGGAGACCGGCGACGAGGGCAGCCCCCTGCTGCAGGAGATGGCGGTGCTGGCGGCCGCGGAGTCCGGGGACCTCGCCGAGGCCCGCCGGCTGCGGGCGCGGTGGGGGCGCACGCTGGTCCGCGACTGGGCCAGCGACGTCGCCCTCTACCTGCAGGCCGAGTCCTCGCTGTGGCTGGGCGGGGAGGACGACTGGACCGCGGCGGCGGAGTCGCTGCTCCCCTACCGCGGCCGGCAGGCGGTGCTCGGCACGCCGTCGCTCACCCTGGGCGCCTACGACGAGCTGCTCGGCCGGCTCGCCGAGCGCTGCGGCGACCTCGACGCGGCCGGCCGGTGGTGGCGGGCCGCCCGCCGGGAGGGCGCGGAGGTGGGCTCACCGCACCAGGTCGCCCTGGCCGAGTCGCACCTGGGCCGGGTGGCGGCTCAGAGGGTCGTGGCGCGGCCGCCGTCCACGGGGATGACCGCGCCGGTGACGTAGGCGCCGGCCCGGCTGGCCAGGTAGACCACGACGCCGGCCATGTCGTCGGGGCGGCCGATGCGGCCCAGCGGGGACGACGCGGCGATCTCCGCGCCGCGCGCGGCCAGCGTGGCGGCCATCATCCTGGACTCGAACGGCCCCGGGGCGACGGCGTTCACGGTGATCCGCCGCGGTCCGAGCTCCTTGGCCAGCACCCGGGTCAGGTGGTGCACGCCGGCCTTGCTCGCCGAGTAGGAGAACGTCGGCAGGGACGGCGCGTGCAGCCCGTCGATGCTGCCCACGTTGACCACCCGGGCCGGGTCGTCGTCGGTGCCCGCGGCCTCCAGCAGCGGCAGGCACGCCCGGGTGAGGAAGAACGGCGCCTTGAGGTTGAGGTCGAGCACCTTGTCCCAGGCCGCGGCGGGGAACTCGGCGAACGGCGCGCCCCAGGTGGCCCCGGCGTTGTTGACCAGCACGTGCAGCCGCTCCTCGCGGCGGCCCAGCTCGGCGGCCAGCCGGCGGCACTCGTCCTCGGTGGAGACGTCGGCGGGGATCGACGCGACCCGGCCGTGGCGCGACAGCTCCGCGACCGCGGCCTCGCCGGCGTCGGGCTTGCGGGAGCTGACGTAGACCGAGGCCCCGGCCTGCAGCAGGCCGCGGGCCATCATCAGGCCGATGCCGCGGGTGCCGCCGGTGACCAGGGCGACCTTGCCGGTCAGGTCGAACAGGTCCACAGCGGGCACCCTAGCCGCGCCCGGTGGGCGGCCTGTGCCAGCCTCGCCCCATGAGCGCACCCACCGCCGACACCGCCGTCCTGGGCGCGACCAGCGAGGTCGGCCCGCTGCGCACCGTGCTGCTGCACCGCCCCGGCGCCGAGCTGCGCCGGCTGACGCCGCGCAACAACGACCAGCTGCTCTTCGACGGCGTGCCCTGGGTGCCGCGGGCGCAGGAGGAGCACGACGCCTTCGCCGCCGAGCTGACCGCGCGCGGCGTCGAGGTGCTCTACCTGGACCGGCTGCTCACCGAGGTGCTGGACACCCCCGCCGCGCGGGCCGAGCTGGTCGCCGCCGCCGTCGACGACCCCCGGCTGGGCGCCACGCTGCGGCGCACCGCGGCCGCGCACCTGGCCGACCTGGCCCCCGCGGACCTCGCCCGCGCCCTGGTCGGCGGGGTGGCGCACGACGAGCTGCCCGGCGCGCGCGGCCTGTCCTGGGAGCTCATGGACCGCACGGACTTCGTCGTCCGCCCGCTGCCCAACCTGCTGTTCACCCGGGACTCCTCGGTGTGGGTGGGCGACGAGGTGGCGGTGACGTCGCTGGCGATGCCCGCCCGGCACCGGGAGAGCACCATCACCGCGGCCGTCTACGCCCACCACCCGCGGTTCGCCGGCGCCGAGCAGCTCTACGACGCCTCGCTGGAGCACCTGGAGGGCGGCGACGTGCTGCTGCTGGCCCCGGGGGTGGTGGCCGTCGGGGTCGGCGAGCGGACGACGCCGGGCGGCGCGGAGCGGCTGGCCCGGCGGGTGTTCGCCCGCGGGCTGGCGCACACGGTGCTCGTCGTCCCGATCGCCCAGCAGCGGGCGACCATGCACCTGGACACCATCGCCACGATGGTCGACGTCGACGCCATGGTCATGTACCCGGCCGTGGCCGACTCGCTGGTCGCCTGGACGGTCACCGCGGGGGCAGGTGGGGCCGATCGGATGGCCGACGACGGCACCGACCTCGTGGTCCGCGGGCCCGCACCGTTCGTGACCGCCGCGGCCGCCGCCATGGGCATCGACCGGCTGCGGGTCATCGACACCGGCCTGGACCCGGTCACCGCCGAGCGCGAGCAGTGGGACGACGGCAACAACACCCTCGCGCTGGCGCCGCGGATGGCGGTGGCCTACGAGCGCAACACGGTCACCAACGCCGCGCTCGAGGCGGCCGGCATCGAGGTGGTGCGCATCGCGGGCTCCGAGCTCGGCAGCGGCCGCGGCGGGCCGCGGTGCATGTCCTGCCCGGTGACCCGCGACCCCCTGCCGCCACCGCAGCCGCCCGAGGCATAGGGGGCGGCGCGGGAGGCAGTCAGAGGCGCTGGGCGAGACGGTGGTAGGCGGCGCTCCAGCGCAGCTCCTGGGCCAGCGAGCGGCGGGTGGTGGCGCCGTCGATGAGCACCAGCTCGGTGGCGAACACCTCGGCCAGGTCGGTGAGCTCGTCGGCGCCGACGGCGGTGGACAGCACCGTGTGGTGCGGGCCGCCGGCGGTCAGCCAGCCCTCGGTCGCCGTCGGGAAGTCCGGCCGCGGCTGCCACACCGCCCGGGCCACCGGCAGGTTCGGCAGCGGCTCGCCGGGCGTCACGACGTCGACCTCGTTGGCCACCCAGCGGAACCGGTCGCCCAGGTCGCACCAGCCGACGACGACGCCCGCGCCCGGCGCCGCGGTGAACACCAGCCGGGCCGGGTCCTCGCGGCCGCCGATCGACAGCGGGTGCACCTCGACCCGCGGCCGGTCGCCGGCGATGGTCGGGCAGACCTCCAGCATGTGCGCTCCCAGGATCCGCGGCGTCCCGGTGAGGTCGTAGGTGTAGTCCTCCATGAACGAGGTGCCGCCGGGCAGCCCGGCCGCGGCGACCTTGAGCACCCGCAGCAGCGCCGCGGTCTTCCAGTCGCCCTCGCCGCCGAAGCCGTAGCCGTCGGCCATCAGCCGCTGGACGGCGAGGCCCGGGAGCTGGCGCAGCCCGCCGAGGTCCTCGAAGTTCGTGGTGAACGCGGTGAAGCCGCCGTCGGTGAGGAAGCCGCGCAGGGCCGCCTCGAGGCGGGCCTGGTAGCGCACCGCCTCGTGCCGCGGCCCGCCGGGCCGGCAGTCGTCGGCCCACGCGTAGAGGTCGCCGTACTCCTCGACGAGGGCGTCGACGGCCTCGTCCTCGACGGCGTCGACCACGGCGACCAGGTCGTTGACGCCCCAGGTGTTCACCGACGTGCCGAACCGGATCTCGGCCTCGACCTTGTCGCCCTCGGTCACCGCGACGTCGCGCATGTTGTCGCCGAAGCGGGCCAGCCGCATCGACCGCGCCGCACCGGCTGCCACCGCCGCGCGGGCCCACGACCCCACCCGCGCGCGGACCCGCGGGTCGGACACGTGGCCGGCCACCGTCGTCCGCGGCACGCGCAGCCGGGTGAGCAGGAACCCGTACTCCCGGTCGCCGTGGGCGGCCTGGTTGAGGTTCATGAAGTCCATGTCGATCGTCGCCCAGGGCAGGGCGGCGTCGGCCTGGGTGTGCAGGTGCAGCAGCGGCCGCTGCAGCGCACCGAGCCCGGAGATCCACATCTTCGCCGGGGAGAAGGTGTGCATCCAGGTGACGACGCCGGCGCAGGCCGGGTCCTCGTTGGCCTCGCCGATCGCCCGCCGGATCGCCGCGGCGTCGGTGAGCACCGGCTTCCACACCACCCGCACCGGCACCTCGGCGGCCGCGTCGAGCGCGGCGGCGACCCGCCGGGACTGCTCGGCGACCTGCCGGAGGGTCTCCTCGCCGTACAGCCCCTGGCTGCCGGTCAGGAACCAGACCTCGTGCCCGGCGAACGGGTCCGTGCGCATCGTCGCGGTCCTCACTGTCCGTAGACGTTCTGGTAGCGGGCGTAGAGGGAGTCGACGTCGGCCTGCGCGATGGGCAGCGGCTCGCCGAGCTGGCGGGACAGGTGCACGGTGCGGGCGACGTCCTCGGTCATCACCGCGGCCTTGACCGCGGCCTCCGCCGACGGGCCGATGGTGAAGACGCCGTGGTTCTGCATGAGCACCGCCGGCGAGCGCGACCCGCGCAGCGTGCCGACGATGCCCCGGCCGATCGAGTCGTCGCCGATGAGGGCGAACGGGCCGACCGGGATGGGGCCGCCGAACTCGTCGGCCATCGCGGTGAGCACGCACGGGATGGGCTCCGCCCGCGCCGCCCAGGCGGTGGCGTAGGGGCTGTGCGTGTGCACCTGGCCGCCGACCTCGGGCATGTGCCGGTAGACGTACGCGTGCGCGTCGGTGTCGCTGGAGGGCTTCTTCACGCCGTCGACCGCGGTGCCGTCGAGGTCGCAGACGGTGATGCCCTCCCAGGTGAGCCCGTCGTAGCGGACGCCGCTGCCCTTGATGACGAACAGGTCCTCCCCGGGCACCCGCTCGGAGACGTTCCCGGCGGTCCAGGTGACCAGGCCGTTGCCGGTGAGCTCGGCGTGCAGGGCGGCCACGCGCTCGCGCTGCGCCCGGTGGGTGCCCCGCTCGGTCCGGGTCGGGGTTGCGGTCATGCCGGCTGCTCCTCGGTGGGGGTGGTCTCGGTCTCGGTCGCCCGCGGCCCGGCCCGCCCGTGGCCGGTGCCCACGTGGGCCACGGCGGCCCGCTCGACCGGGAGCCCGGCGACGTAGCGCTGCACGAACGCGTCGAAGCCCGCGACGTCGGCCGGGTCGGGCTGCACGGTGTGCAGGCCGGTGCCGGTGAAGACGGCCGTGTCCAGGTACTCGGCCAGGCCCTGGCCCGGCGCGCGCCGGGTGGCGAAGGCGGCCAGGACGGCGATCCCCCAGGCGCCGCCCTCGGCGGCGACGTCCCCGACGGACACCGGGGTGTCGATCGCGGCGGCCAGGAAGCGCTGCCCCACGCCCCGGGTCCGGAACAGGCCGCCGTGGGCGAACATCCGGTCCAGCTGCACCCCCTCGGCGTGCAGGACGTCCATGCCGATCCGCAGCGTGGCCAGCGACGCGAACAGCTGCGCCCGCATGAAGGTGCCGAGGTCGAAGCGGCTGTCCGGGGGGCGCACGAACAGCGGCCGCCCCTCCTCGAGGTCGGTGATCGGCTCCCCGGAGAGGTAGTTGTACGCCAGCAGCCCGCCGGCGTCGGCGGCTCCGTCGAGGGCGGCGGTGAACAGCACCTCGAACACCGTCGACGGGTCGGCCTCGGACCCGAGCGCCCGGGCGAACTCGGTGAACAGGCCGGCCCAGGCGTCCAGCTCACTGGCCCCGTTGTTGCAGTGCACCATGGCCACCGGGTCGCCGGCCGGCGTGGTCACCAGGTCCAGCTCGCGGTGCGCGCGGCCGAGCTCGCGCTCGAGCACGACCATGGCGAAGATGCTCGTCCCAGCGGAGACGTTGCCGGTGCGCGGGGCGACCGAGTTGGTCGCGACCATCCCCGTGCCCGCGTCCCCCTCGGGCGGGCACAGCGGGGTGCCGGGGCGCAGCCGCCCGGTCGGGTCCAGCAGCCGCGCGCCCGCCTCGGTGAGCTCCCCGGCCGGCTCGCCGGCGGACGCGATCCGGGGCAGCAGGCGGGCGAGGGCCAGCCCGGCCCCGGCCTCGGCGGCCAGCCGGTCGAACCGGTCCAGCAGCGGCGCGGAGTACCCGCCCGTGGCGGCGTCGATCGGGAACATGCCGCTGGCGTCACCGACGCCGAGGACGTGCTCGCCGGTGAGCTGCCGGTGCACGTAGCCGGCCAGGGTGGTCAGGGAGTCCAGCCGGCCGACGTGCTCCTCGCCGTCCAGGACCGCCTGGTAGAGGTGCGCGACGCTCCACCGGTGCGGGATGTTGACGCCGAACTCCGCGCTGAGCCGCTCGGCCGCCCGGCCGGTGTCGGTGTTGCGCCAGGTGCGGAACGGCGTGAGCAGCTCGCCGTCGGCGCCGAAGGCGAGGTAGCCGTGCATCATCGCCGACACGCCGAGCGCCCCCACCCCCGCCAGCTCGGCGCCGTGGCGTCGCCGCACGTCGTCGGCGAGGGCCGCGACGGCCTGCTGCACGCCGGCCCAGACGGCCTCCAGCGAGTACGTCCACCGCCGGTCGACGAACTGGTTCTCCCAGTCGGAGCTGCCCACCGCGAGCGGGGCGTGGTCCGGGCCGACGAGCACCGCCTTGATCCGCGTCGAGCCCAGCTCGATCCCCAGCGCCGTGCGTCCTGCGGTGACCGCCCCGCCGGCGTCCGTCGTCATCCGTTGATGTTAGCGCTAACAACGGCCGGCGTCACACCCCGGCGTGCGCCGCCCCGGCCGGCACCGGACCGCTGCTCGCGCGCACCAGGAGCACCGGCGGGACCGGCTCGAGGGACAGCTCGCGCCCCTCGAGGCGGGCGAGCACCAGCTGCACCGCCCGGCGGCCGAGCTCGGCGAAGTCCTGCCGGACCGTCGTCAGCGGCGGGGTCAGGTACGGCGCCTCGGGGAGGTCGTCGAAGCCGGCCACGCTGACGTCCACCGGGACGTCCAGCCCCTCCTCGTGCAGGGCGGCGAGCAGGCCCAGGGCCATCTGGTCGTTGGCGGTGAACACCGCGGTGATGTCCTCCCCCGCGCGCCGGCGGGCTGCGAGCCGGCGGCCGGCCTCGTACCCGGAGGACGGCGTCCAGTCGCCGTGCAGGCACGCCGGGATCGGGACGCGGGCGCAGGTCAGCTCCGCCTCCCAGCCGCGGATGCGGTCCCGCGACTCCTGGGAGTCGGCCGGGCCGGTGACGTGGTGGACGGTGCGGTGCCCGAGGTCGAGCAGGTGCCGGGTGGCCAGCCGCGCGCCGGCGACCTGGTCCACGCCGACCGCCGGCTCCTCCACCGCCCCGCCGCTCTGCACGGTGACCAGCGGGAGGGGGGCGTGCACCAGGTGCAGGGCCTCGGCCGCGTCGTCGTAGGTGGCCAGCGCCAGGACGGCGTCGACGGACTGGGCGACGAACCGGTCGACGGCGTCGTGCATCGCCTCCGCCGTGGCCTCGTCGAGCACGGTCACCGCCAGCGAGTACCCCGCCGCCCGCGCCGCCTGTTCCAGGCCGACCAGGGTCTGCGCCGGGCCGTACTGGTTGATGTTCACCGCCACGAACCCGAGGGTCCGCGTCGAGCCGGTGACCAGCGCCCGCGCGGCGGTGTTGGGCCGGTAGCCCAGCTCCCGGATGGCCCGCTCGACGCGCTCGCGGGTCTGCGGGGCGACGTTGGGGTGCCCGTTGACGACCCGGGAGACCGTCTGGTGGGAGACGCCGGCGCGAGCCGCGACGTCGGACATGACCAGTGCTCGGCTCGCCCCCTCGGGCTCCACCGTCACCCCTCCTGCGTCGAGGAGCCGGCCCGTTGCCGCCTCACCGGGTGCGCGCCGGGCGGCCCCGCGGGTGCACCGCGGGGCCGCTCCGGGCGTCAGCGGGACGCGCCGGCGCGCCGCTTGTTGTAGACGTCGAAGGCGACGGCCAGCAGCAGCACCAGGCCCTTGATCACCGACTGGATCTGGCTCTCGACACCCATGAGCTGCATGCCGTTGCTCATGACGGCCATGATCAGGCCGCCGACCATGGCACCGACCACGGTGCCGACACCGCCGGTGACGGCCGCGCCGCCGATGAAGGCGGCGGCGATGGCGTCGAGCTCGAACATGTTGCCGGCGCTGGGCTGGGCACCGTTGGACCGGGAGGAGAAGACGATCCCGGCGATCGCGGCCAGGAAGCCCATGTTGACGAAGATCCAGAAGTTGACCGCCCGGACCTTCACCCCCGACAGCGTGGCTGCGGCCAGGTTGCCGCCGATGGCGTAGACCTGGCGGCCGAAGACGCTGCGCTTGGTGATGACCCCGTAGGTCAGGATCAGCACGGCCAGGATGACCAGCACGATCGGCAGGCCGCGGGAGTGCGCCAGCTGCCAGGCGAAGGCCATGACGACGGCCGCCACGAGGACGATCTTCACGACGAAGAACGGGAAGGACTCGACCGGCTGGGAGTAGCGGATGCGGGCGATGCGGCTGCGGTACTGGCTGACCGCGTAGCCGGCGACGGCGATCGCGCCGATCAGCAGGGTGAAGGCGTCGTACCCGTTGCCACCGAGCAGGCCGTTGAGGAAGCCGTTGGCGATCCGGCCGTACTCCTGGGGGAACGGCGAGAGCGAGATGTTGCCGAGCACCTGCTGCGCCAGCCCGCGGAACAGCAGCATGCCGGCGAGGGTGACGATGAACGCCGGGATGCCGACGTAGGCGACCCAGAAGCCGTGCCAGGCGCCGATCACGATGCCGGTGGCCAGCGCGGCCACCACGCCGACCCACCATGGCTGGCCCTGCTGGATGACCAGCACCGCCGAGACGGCCCCGGTGAGCGCCACGACCGATCCGACCGACAGATCGATGTGCCCGGCGATGATCACGATGACCATGCCGATGGCCAGGATCAGGATGTAGCTGTACTGCAGGACGATGTTCGTGACGTTGTTCGGGGACAGCAGCGTCCCGTCGGTCAGCACCGTGAACAGCGCGATGATGGCCACGAAGGCGATGTAGATGCCGCTGGTCCGCAGGTTGCTGGTCAGCAGCGCGCGGACGTCGCTGGTACCGGTGTGCAGCGCGACGGCGGGCGCGACGTCCTTGGGGGCGGTCGCCGTCTGGGCCTCCGGCTCCGACGACGGGGGCACGGTCCTGGTCATGCCGCCAGCTCCTTCTCCTTGGTCATGAGCTCCATGAGGTTCTCCTGGGTCGCCTGGCCGACGGGCACCTCACCGGTGATCCGGCCCGCCGAGAGGGTGTAGATGCGGTCGCAGGTGCCCAGCAGCTCGGGCAGCTCCGAGGAGATGACCAGCACCGCCTTACCGGCCGCGACCAGCCGGTTGATGATCGTGTAGATCTCGTACTTCGCGCCCACGTCGATGCCGCGGGTGGGCTCGTCGAGGATGAGCACCTCGGGGTCGGTGTACAGCCACTTGGACAGCACGACCTTCTGCTGGTTGCCGCCGGAGAGCTTGCCGACGATCGACGTCACGCTCGGGGCCTTGACGTTCATGCTCTGGCGGTAGCCCTCGGCGACCTTGATCTCCTCGTTGCCGTCCACGAGGCCGCGGCTGGCGAGCTTGTGCAGGGCCGCGGCGGAGATGTTGCGCCGGATGTCCTCGATGAGGTTCAGGCCGTAGTGCTTGCGGTCCTCGGTGGCGTAGGCGATGCCGGCGTCGATCGCCTCGGAGACGTTGCGGGGGTGGACCTCCTTGCCGTGCACGTACATCCGGCCGGTGGTGTTGCGGCCGTAGGCCCGGCCGAAGATGCTCATCGCCAGCTCGGTGCGCCCGGCGCCCATGAGGCCGGCGATCCCGACGACCTCCCCGGCCCGGACGGTGAAGCTCGCCCCGTCGACGACCTTGCGGTCCTGGGTGGGGTGCCAGACGGTCCAGTCCTCGACCCGCAGCACCTCCTCGCCGGGGTGCGACTCGCGCTCGGGGTAGTAGCTCTCCAGGTCCCGGCCGACCATCCCGCGGATGATCCGCTCCTGGGTGACCTCGCCGGCGTGCAGGCTCAGCGTCTCGACGGTCCGGCCGTCGCGGATGACCGTGACGTTGTCGGCGACGGCGGTGATCTCGCCCAGCTTGTGCGAGATCATGATGCAGGTGATGCCGCGCTCGCGGAGGCGGCGCAGCAGGTCCAGCAGGTGCGCGGAGTCGGTGTCGTTCAGCGCGGCGGTGGGCTCGTCGAGGATGAGCAGCCGGACGTCCTTCGACAGCGCCTTGGCGATCTCCACCAGCTGCTGCTTGCCGACGCCGAGCTGGCCGACCGGGGTGACCGGGTTCTCGTCCAGCCCCACCGAGCGCAGCAGCTCACCGGCGTCGGCGTTGGCCTTGTTCCAGTCGATGAGCCCGAGCCGGCCGCGCCGCTCGCTGCCGAGGAAGATGTTCTCCGCGACCGACAGGTAGGGCACCAGCGCGAGCTCCTGGTGGATGATCACGATGCCCACGTGCTCGCTGTCGCGGATGCCGGAGAAGCGCACCGGCTGGCCGTCGTAGACGATCTCGCCGTCGTAGCTGCCGGCCGGGTAGACGCCGGACAGGACCTTCATCAGCGTCGACTTGCCGGCGCCGTTCTCGCCGCAGATCGCGTGGATCTCGCCGCGGCGCACCTTGAGGTTGACGTCCTCCAGGGCCTTGACGCCCGGGAAGGTCTTGGTGATGCCGCGCATCTCCAGGATGGAGTCGTCCATGGGACCTCGTCGTCCATGTCGTCGGCGCCGGACGCGGCGCCCGCGGGTGGTCTGTGGAGTGTGCGCCCCGTGGGTCGGGTCGGCCAGGGGCGTGCGGTGCGGTCCGGGTGGTGCCGGCCGGGCCCGGCAGCCTGTGCTGCCGGGCCCGGCCGGGTCTCGGGGGGAGGGGGTCAGTCGGCCTGGCCGCTGGCGACCTCGTCGGCCGTCCAGTAGCCGGAGTCGATGAGCACCGACTGGATGTCGTCGGCGAACACCGTCTCGACCGGCAGCAGGTAGGACGGGACGACCTTGACGCCGTTGTCGTAGGTCTCGGTGTCGTTGGCCTCCGGCTCGCCGCCCTCCGCGAACGCCGCGGCGGCCTCGACGGCCTGCTCGGCCAGCAGGCGGGTGTCCTTGAAGATCGTGGAGCTCTGGACACCGTCCTGGATCAACTTGACCGAGGCGATCTCGGCGTCCTGACCGGTGACGACCGCCATCGGGTTGCCGGCGTCGAGCGTCGGGCCGTAGCCGGCGTTGGTCAGCGCGGTGATGATGCCGCGGGACAGGCCGTCGTACGGCGACAGGACGCCGTCGACGCGGGAGCCGTCGTTGTACGTGGAGGTCAGCAGGTCCTCCATGCGCCGCTGGGCGGTCTCCTGCTGCCAGCGCAGGATGGCGGCCTGCTCGATGCTGGTCTGGCCGGACTTGACGACCAGCGTGCCGTCGTCGATCAGCGGCTGCAGGACCGACATGGCGCCATTGAAGAAGAAGAAGGCGTTGTTGTCGTCCAGCGAGCCGGCGAACAGCTCGATGTTGAACGGGCCGGTGGCGGTGCCCGCCGAGCCGTCCTCGTTCTGCAGACCCAGCCCGCGCAGCAGGGCGTTGCCCTGCGCGACGCCGACCTGGAAGTTGTCGAAGGTGACGTAGAAGTCGACGTTCTCGCTGTCGCGGATCAGCCGGTCGTAGGAGAC
Organism: Geodermatophilus pulveris; assembly: GCF_900188375.1. Lineage (GTDB taxonomy): Bacteria > Actinomycetota > Actinomycetes > Mycobacteriales > Geodermatophilaceae > Geodermatophilus > Geodermatophilus pulveris. The sequence goes on from NZ_FZOO01000012.1 coordinate 99,108, forward strand.
CACCGGGATGTTCTGGCTGGCCGCGGTCTCCAGCTGGCCGGCCAGCGCGGTCCCGTCGATCGCCGCGATGACGAGGATGTCGGCACCCTGGGTGATCATCGAGTCGATCTGCTGCAGCTGGGTGGGGATGTCGTCGTTGGCGAACTGCAGGTCGACGGTGTAGCCCGCGCCCTCCAGCTGCTCCTGCACGTTCGCGCCGTCGGCGATCCACCGCTCGGAGGTCTGCGTCGGCATCGAGACGCCGATGGTCAGGTCCTCCGGCGCGGCACTGCCACCAGCGCCCGCACCACCGCCGCCGCCACCGGCGCCCTCGCCGCCACAGGCCGCCAGGGTCAACGCCATGCCGGCGCTGAGGGCGGCGAAGCCGAGCTTCTTGCTCACGTGATCTCCTCCTCGGGAACTGCTGCGCGCTCGACCCGGCGCAGGCCCGCCCGTGGCGAGCGGTAAGAGTGTGAGCGCTAACAACCCATCGCCGTCAAGCCCTGGGCGCCATCTCGGCGTCACGGTCTCGTAACGTCCCCGGCGGGCGGCGCACCGCCGTCACCGGCGCGTGACGCCGCGTCGACGACGGGGCGGCGACGGCCTCCCCATGGGGCGTGCGGGGGACCACCCGGTCAGGGGGCCGTCAGCGCAGGGTGACCTGGCGGGAGAGCAGGCCGGCCCGGGCGCGGCGCTCGTCGGCGGTCAGCGGGGCCGTCTCGCCCAGCGCCTGCTCCAGCCGGCCCTGGAACGCCGTCGCCGCCCCGGTCCAGTCGGCGGCAGGGGCACCGGCGGGCAGGTCCCAGACCGGGACGAGCAGGCCGTGCGCACGGAAGGCCCCGGCGTAGCGGGTGCCCTCGCCGAGCAGGACCTCCCCGGAGGCGCGCAGCCGGGCCAGCGCGTCGAGCAGCCGCTCCTCCGGCTCGGGCCGGACCCAGCGCAGGTGGGCCCGCTCGCCGCTGGGCCGCACCCAGTAGGCGGCGCCGAGCCCGGGCAGCGCCTCGGTGGGCAGGATGGCCGCGTTCGCCTGCTCCAGGCCGGCCCGCGCCGCGGCCCCGGCGTCGACACCCTCCAGCCAGAAGCCGAAGTCCGGGTGCACGGTCACGTCCAGCGGCGCGGTGAGGTCGAGCAGCTCCTGCAGCCGCGGGCCGGCCGAGCCGGCGCCGCCCAGGGGGCCCGGGTCGACCGGCGCGCCGGCCGGTGCCTCCAGCGCGGCGGCCAGCGCCGTCCCGAGGTCGCGGCTGACGTCGTCGGAGGAGCCCTGCAGCTGGACGCCGAGCAGGATCTCGCCGTTGGCGCGGACCAGGGCGGGCGCGCCGCCGGGCAGCACGCTGGCCAGGGTGACCGCGCGCCCGTCCGCCGTCCGCAGGGGCGCGGTGGCCGCGGGGACCAGCTCCCGCAGGGCCACCCAGTGCTCCTCGCCGGGCAGCCCCTCGAACGGCCGGGTCACCGGCGGGGCGTAGCCGGACCCGTGGCAGTGCCGGTAGCGGCGACCCGAGCCGCACGGGCACGGCGCCTTCGGGTTGACGCCGTCCCCGGCGGACGGGGCGGCGGGACGCTTGCGGGTGGCGGAGCGGGCCATGCGCCCGAGCCTAGGTGGCGGCCGTGCGGCCGCCGCGCACCCGTGGACAGCTCCCCCGCGCCGGGACACAGCCCTCGCGTCCGGGGCGGGGGTGCGGACGGGGCGGGATGTCGGGAGTGGGCCGACGAGGACGTCGGCGGACGCACCGTCCGCATCGTCGAGCGGTTCGACGCCCTGCCCGCCCTGACCTCGCCCGGTCCCCCGGCCGGCTGACCGCCGCCGGGGCGCCCCGGCAGCACCGGGAGCGCCCCTACGCTCCGGTCGTGGAGCCGCTGGACCTCACCGACCCGGCCGTCGTGGCCGACCCCTACCCGGCCTTCGCGCGCGCCCGCGCGCAGGCGCCGGTGCAGTGGCACGAGGGCCTGGGGATGTGGCTGGCGTTCACCCACGCCGAGTGCGACGCCGTCCTGCGCGACCGGCGGCTGGGCCGGATCTGGCGGGACCGGGAGCCGGCCGGCCGCTTCGCCGCCTTCAACCTGGTGCACCGCAACGCCCTGCTGGAGATGGAGCCGCCGGACCACACCCGGCTGCGCCGCCTGGTCAGTGCCGCCTTCGCCCGCGGGCACGTGGAGCGGCTGCGGCCCTGGGTGCAGGACCTGGCCGCCGGGCTGGTCGACGGCCTGGTCGAGCGGTCCGGCGGCACCGACCCGGTCGACGTCGTCGGCGGGCTGGCCGAGGTGCTGCCGGTCGCCGTCATCGCCGAGCTGCTCGGCGTCCCGGACGCCGACCGGCCGCGGCTGCGGCCGTGGTCGAACGCGATCGTGCGGATGTACGAGTACGGCCGGACGGCGGCCGACGAGGACGCCGCCGAGCGGGCGGCGGAGGAGTTCGTCACGTACCTGCGCGGGCTGGCCGCCGAGCGCCGCCGCGCACCGCGCGAGGACCTGCTGTCCTCCCTGGTGCGCGTGCGGGACGCCGACGGCGACCGGCTGACCGAGGACGAGCTGGTCACGACCTGCGTGCTGCTGCTCAACGCCGGGCACGAGGCGACGGTGAACGTCACCGGCAACGGCCTGCTGGCGCTGCAGCGGCACCCCGGCCAGCTGGCCCGGCTGCGGGCGTACCCGGGCCTGCTGCCGACCGCGGTGGAGGAGCTGATGCGCTTCGACCCGCCGCTGCAGCTGTTCGAGCGCACCGCCACCGAGGACGTCGGGATCGGCGGGGTGACCGTGCGCCGGGGCCAGAAGGTGGCCGCCCTGCTGGGCGCGGCCGCCCGGGACCCGGCGGCCTCCACCGACCCGGACACCCTCGACGTCGCCCGCCGCGACGACCCGCACGTCTCCTTCGGTGCCGGGGTGCACTTCTGCGTCGGGGCGCCGCTGGCCCGGGTGGAGCTGCAGGCCGCCTTCGGCGCGCTGCTGGCACGCACCTCGCGGCTGGAGCCCGGCGGCCCGCCGGTGCGCCGCCCGGGGTTCGTCATCCGCGGCCTGGCCGAGCTGCCGGTCGTGCTGGGCTGAGCGGCGAGCTGCCGTGACCTCTGCGGGTGGAACGTGAGCGGGGTCACTGGCACGATCGCGCCATGCGCGGGCTCATGCAGGACCACCCTCTGACCATCGACGCGATGTTCCGGCACGTCGAGCAGCACTACGGCGACGGGACGATCGTCACCGCGGGGCCCGGCGGGGTCACCCGCAGCACCTACGCCGAGTGGGCCGACCGGACCCGGCGGCTGGGCGGCGTGCTCGACACCCTGGGCATCAGCGCCGACGGACGTGTGGGCACGTTCGGCTGGAACACCCAGCGGCACCTGGAGCTGTACTTCGGCGCGCCGAGCACCGGCCGGGTGCTGCACACCCTCAACGTGCGGCTGTTCCCCGAGCAGCTGACCTACATCGCCAACCACGCGGAGGACGAGGTCGTCTTCGTCGACCGCACGGTGCTCCCGCTGCTGTGGCCGCTCATCGACACGATGAAGACCATCCGGCACGTGGTGGTCATGGACGACGGCGGCGACGCCGAGATCCCCGACGACCCGCGCGTCCTCGACTACGAGACGCTCCTGGCCGACGCCGAGCCGGTCGACTTCGGGGTCACCGACGAGTACTCGGCCGCCTACATGTGCTACACGAGCGGCACGACGGGCAACCCCAAGGGCGTCGTCTACTCCCACCGGTCGACCTGGTTGCACACCATGGGCGTGATGGCGCCCAACGCCTTCAGCCTGGGCATCCGGGACGTCGCGATGCCCGTCGTCCCGATGTTCCACGCCAACGCCTGGGGCATCGCGCAGGCCGCGCCGGCCGCCGGCGCCTCCCTGGTCATGCCCGGCTCGATGATGCAGCCCCAGGCGCTGGCCGACCTGATCGTCGACGAGGGGGTCACCTTCACCGCCGGCGTGCCCACGATCTGGCAGGGGGTGCTGCCCCACCTGGCCGGCCGCCCGCACCGGCTGCGCGACATCGGCTGCGGCGGCTCGGCGGTCCCGAAGGCGCTGTCGGAGGCCTACCGCGAGCAGGTCGGCCTGCCGATCCTGCAGGCCTGGGGGATGACCGAGACCCACCCGGTGGCCTCCTCCGGCATCCTGCCGCCGCGCTTCGACGACCTGGACGACGAGGGCAGGGCCGCCCAGCGGGCCCGTGCCGGCATCCCGTTCCTGGGCGTGGAGGCGCGGATCGTCGACGCCGAGACGCTGGAACCCCAGCCGTGGGACGACAAGGCCACCGGCGAGCTGCAGGTCCGCGGGCCGTGGTGCGCGCAGGACTACTACAACCCCGACGCCGGCGTGGAGCTGACCACGGAGGACGGCTGGATGCGCACCGGCGACGTCGCGGCCATGGACGCCTTCGGGTCGATCCGCATCGCCGACCGCACCAAGGACCTGATCAAGTCCGGCGGCGAGTGGATCAGCTCGGTGGACCTGGAGAACGCGATCATGAGTCACCCGAAGGTCAAGGAGGCCGCGGTCGTCGGCATCGCGCACCCGAAGTGGGACGAGCGGCCGCTGGCCTGCGTCGTCCTGCGGGACGGGGAGACCGCGACCGAGGAGGAGATCCTCGAGCACGTGAAGCCGCTGGTGGCCAAGTGGTGGGTGCCGGACGCGGTCGAGTTCATCGACGAGGTGCCCAAGACCAGCGTCGGGAAGTTCTCCAAGAAGGACCTGCGTGCCCGCTTCACGGAGTTCCCGGTCCGGAGCTGACCGCCGCGGGTGGGTCCGCCCGCCGGTGGGGACCCAGCCCGACGCACCGGGCGTCATGACGCAGGAGTCGCGCGGACACGTTGGGCGCAGATCGTCCTCCGGGCCCGGCACGGGCACGTCCACGGGGACCGACCGGCGGAGGACGCCCGGCACGCGCCCGGGCGCCGGTCGGCCCACGAGCAGCGGCCCTCCTGCGTCACCGTGGCGGTCCCGGCGGCGACGGCGCCGCCCGCCTCGTCCGTGGCCGTGCCCACCGTTCCTCCGTCCGCGACGCCATCGGCCCCGGTGCCCGGCAGACGCCGCCGGCGCTCCCGCGGCGGTCAGCGCACGAAGGGCTGCTGGCCGGTCTCGCTCACCATCGGCCGGCCGGCGGCCTCCCACTCGCCCATGCCGCCGCCCACGTTGACCGCGTCGTAGCCGTTGGCGTTCAGCCAGGCGGTGACCCGCGCCGAGCGGCCGCCGCCGCGGCAGGTGACGTAGACCGGGTCGCCCTCCGGGACGTCGTCCAGCCGTGCCGGGACCTCGCCCATCGGGATGTGGGTCGCCCCGTCGATGTGGCCGGCGACCCACTCGTCGTCCTCGCGGACGTCGAGGACGACGGCGTCCTCGGGCAGCTCGCTGGCGGGCACGGTCGGGACCTGCTGCGGCATCACGCGGCCCATCGTGACACGCGGCCCGGGCCGGCCGGGCTGACAGGATGGGGGCGATGACCGCCGACGCCGCCGAACCCGACGCCGGGACGCCCGTCCGCGACCCCGCCTGGCCGCTGTCCCGCTCGGCGATCGGCCTGTGGGTCGTCGAGGGCGTCCTCGGCACCCTCTTCTGGGTCGTGGTGGTGGTCGCCGTCCTGTCCTTCCTGCCCGACGTCGGGCCGGCACCGGTGCTGCGCTGGCTGCTGCCCTCGCTGCTCGCCGTGGACGCGGTGGTCACGATCGGCATCCGGCCGTGGGTGCGCTACCGGGTGCACCGCTGGGAGGTCACCGGCGAGGCGGTCTACACCCTCACCGGCTGGCTGACCCGCACCTGGACGCTGGTGCCGATCTCCCGCATCCAGACCGTCGACGTCACCCGCGGCGTGCTGCAGCAGCTGTTCGGCCTGGCCACGGTGGCGGTGCTGACGGCGTCCTCGCAGGGCACGGTCCGGGTGCTGCACCTGGAGGCCGACGTGGCGCAGCGGGTCGCCGACGACCTCGCCCGACGGGCCGAGCTGGTCCGCGACGAGGCCACGTGAGCCGACAGGGGCGCGAGCATCGCAGCGGGGGACGAGCGAGGAGCGGAGCGCCCCGCGGAGGCGAACAGTGAGCCACGTGAGCCCACAGGGCAGCGGGCACCCCGGCGAGGAACGGACCCGGCCGGACGCGGGTGCCGGCGACGCGCTCGTGCCCGGGGAGCGGCCGCGGCGGACCTCGCCGCGCGTGGTGCTGGTGCACACCGCCACCTTCCGGCAGGCCCGCCAGCTGGTGCCGGCCCTCATCCCGGTCGCCGCGGTGGTCGGCCTGGACGACGGGCTGACCACGGTCGTCGTCCTCGCGGTGGCCGTCACGCTGCTGTCGCTGGCGACCGCCGCGCTGAGCTGGTGGCGGTTCAGCTACGCCGACCGGGAGACGGCGGTCGTCGTGACCCGCGGGCTGCTGGCCCGCTCGGTGCGCACCGTCCCCAACGACCGCATCCGGGGCGTGGAGGTGGAGGCCCCGCCGCTGCACCGGCTGGTCGGGCTGGTGCGGGTGCGCATCGACGCCGCCGCGGGCTCGGTCGGGACCAACGAGGAGGAACTGGTCGTCGACGGCGTCCCGCGCGCCGAGGGCGACCGGCTGCGCGCCCGGCTGCTGAGCCGCCGCCCGGCCGCGGCCGCCGGGCCCGGCCCGGACGGCGCGGGGCAGCCGGCCGAGGAGGAGATCACCCGCCTGTCGGCCCGCTGGCTGCTCTACGCGCCGCTGGTCGGCAGCTACCTGGTCGTCCCGGTGGCCGCGGTCGGCACCCTGGTCCGCCTGCTCCAGGAGCTGCCCGACGCCGTGGTCCCGGACCTCGCCGGTCCGGAGCCCTCCCCGCAGCTGCTCGCGGTCGCCCTGCTCGCCGCGCTGCCGGCGATGGCGCTGACCGCGGTCGTCGGCGCGGCCGTCGTCAACTGGCGGTACCGGCTGGTGCGCCGCGGCGGCTCGCTGGTCGCCGTCCGCGGGCTGCTCACCCGCCGGCACACCGAGCTGGAGGTCGACCGCATCCGGGGGGGCACGCTGAGCGAGGGCCTCGGCATGCGCTGGGTGCGCGCGGCACGGGTGAACGCGCTGGTCACCGGCCTCGGGCAGGCCAACCGGCGGGGGCAGCTGCTGCCGCTGGGCCCGCGCAGCGAGGCGCTGCTGCTGCTCGGCCGGCTGGTCGAGGACCCCGGGCCGCTGACCGGCCACCCGCGGGCGGCGCTGCGCCGCCGGCTGGCCCGCGCCCTGACCGCCGGCCTGCTGGTCACCGCGGGCGGGCTGTGGGCGGCCGCCGCGCTCGGCTGGTGGCCGCTGCCGGTCGCCGGCCTCGTCCTCACGGTGCTCGGCGTGCCGATGGGGATCGGCCGCTACCGGGCGCTGGGACACTGCGCGGGGCCGCGGTCGTTCAGCGTCCGCAGCGGCTGGCTGGTGCGCGAGCAGGCGGTGCTGCAGCGCCGCGCCGTCGTCGGCTGGCAGGTGCGCCAGAGCCCCCTGCAGCGGCGCGCCGGGCTGGCCACGGTGCTCGCCTGCGTGGGCGCCGGCAGCGGGGGCTACGCGGCGGTCGACATGGCCGCGGCGGACGTCGCCGGCTTCACCGCGGCGGCGTCGTCCGGCTCGTGGGCGGGGACGCTGGCCCCGCGCTGAGCCGTTCACCCGCCGGCCGCCGGGGACGGCGCGTGTCGATCACCCTGCCGGGTAGCTGGAGCGGCGATGAGGTGCGAGACCGCATCGGTGCGGTACTCACCCCGGCCTGCCGTCCCCGCGGAGGTGGACCCGGCCGGCGAGCGCGGCGGCCTCCATCCGGGTGGCCACCCCCAGGGTGCGCAGCAGGGCGGCCACCAGCCGCTTCGCGGTCCGCTCGGACACGTGCAGCGTCGTGGCGATCTCCACGGTGCTGGTGCCCTCGGCCACCAGCCGCCACAGCCGGCGCTCGTCGGCGGTGAGCCGCTCGGCGAGGCCCTGCTCGCCGGTGGGCGCGGAGTCCTCGAGCAGCCGGCGCAGCAGCGCCTCGGGCAGCACCGACCAGCCGTCGAGCACCGCGAGCAGCGGCCGGACCAGGGCCTCGGGGTCGGCGCTCTTGGGCAGGAAGCCGGCCGCCCCGGCCCGCAGCGCCTCCAGGACGGCGTCCTCCTCGGCCTGACCGGACAGCGCCACGACCCGCACCGTCGGGTCCGCCCGGCGGATCGCCGCGATCGCCCGCGTGCCGCCCGGCGGCGGCATGTGCAGGTCGACGATCGCGACGTCGGCGTGGTGCCGGCGCACCATCGCGGCGGCCGCCGACGCGTCGTCGGTGGTCGCCACCACGCGCACCCGCCCCTCGCTCACCCCCGGCAGCAGCAGGGCCAGGCCCCGGCTGAACAACGGGTGGTCGTCGACGAGCACGACGTCGACGTCGGGACGGCGCCCAGCACCGGCGTCGGTCGACTCCATCTCTCCCCCGACGGTCGACAGCGCCGGCGCTGCTGACCGGACGCACTCCGGAGGTGCCCATGACCCTCGCCGCCAACCCCTCGACCTCCTCCGCCACCGATGGCGCCCTGCGCCGCCTGCTGCGCCGTGCCACCCGCGCCCGCGCCGCCACCCCCGACGTCCCCGCACCCGACCAGGCGCTGGTGCGGGCCCTGTGCCACGACATGCGCTCCCCGCTGGCCTCGCTGGAGGCCCTGCTGGCCGCCCTGGGGGCCGCCGGCCCGTCCGCCGGCCCGCGACCGGACCCGGCGGAGGTGCTGGAGCTGGCCCGGGCGCAGACCGCCCACCTGTCGTCGATGCTGCGGACGGCCGCGGCCACGGGCGGCGCCGCCCCGCTGGGCCGCGGGCCGCGACGGCTGGGCGACGTCGTCCGCGCCTCGGTGGCGGCCGCCGGGCTGCCCGCCGCGCAGCTGACCGTGCAGTTCTGCCCGCACGCCGGGGATGTCGCCGTCGCCGACGCCCGGGTCCAGCGCATCCTCACCAACCTGCTGGAGAACGCCCACCGGCACGGGGACGGCGCCGTGGTGCTGCTGGCCGTGCGGTGCCGTCCCGGTTGGGTCGACCTGGCGCTCACCCAGGCCGTCTCGCGCCCCGAGCGGCTGCTCGGCCACCTGTCCACCGACGCCCCGCCGCCGGACCTCACCGGGCTGGGGCTGTGGTCGGTGCGGCGGCAGACCGCCGAGTTGGACGGCCGGATCGTGTGGGCCGAGGACGGCACGGCCCTCACGCTGACCGTGCAGCTGCCCGACCGGTGAGCGCGGACAAGGTGGCACCGGGGGGCCACCGGTCGGCACGGGCGGGCCAGCGGGGGCGGGCAGATCCCCGGTGTCACCGCACCGGCGGTGGAGCGACGACGCCAGGGAGAGACGCATGTTCACGCACACCCACGCCCTGCAGTACGAGGCCAAGCCCGACGGTCCCGACCCGGACTTCGCCCGGAAGATGCAGGAGATCCTCGGCGGCCAGTGGGGCGAGATGACGGTCGCCACGCAGTACCTGCTGCAGGGCTGGAACTGCCGGCTGCCCGGCAAGTACAAGGACATGCTCCTGGCCATCGGCACCGAGGAGCTGGCCCACGTCGAGATGATCATCACGATGATCGACCGGCTGCTCGACCACGCGCCCCTCAAGCCCGACGCCGCCGACCGCACCAAGGAGGCGGCCGCCGGCTACGGCCAGCACAACCCGCAGCACCTGATCGCCAACGGTCAGGGCGCGTCCTACATGGACAGCATGGGCAACCCCTGGACCGGCGCGTACGTGACCGCCAGCGGCAACCTCATGGCCGACTTCATGTACAACGCCACCGCCGAGATGCAGGGCCGCCTGCAGGTGTCCCGCCTCTACAACATGACCGACGACCCCGGCGTCAAGGACATGCTGCGGTTCCTGATCACCCGCGACCACATGCACCAGATGCAGTGGCTGGCCGCGACCGAGGAGCTCAAGTCCGACGGCATCGAGGGCATCCCGGTGCCCGAGGCCTTCCCGCTGGAGGAGGAGATCGCCGACCTCGGCTACACCTTCATCGACGCCTCCGACGGCCCTGAGGCCTCCGCCGGCCGCTGGGCGTCCGGCCCGGCGCCCGACGGCCGCGGCGAGTTCCGCGCCCGCCCGATCGAGGCCACGGCCGACGCGCCGATCCTGCCGCCGGGTGACCCGCGGCTGTTCTCCACGCCGCAGCTGCCGGGGCAGTCGCTGCTGCAGAAGGCCAAGGACCTGCTCAAGTGAGCTGACCCGTCCCCTGCGCCGTCGCCGCGCCGGTGGCCGGGTCCGCGTGACCCGGCCGCCGGCCGGCGGGACGCCTCCCGTGGAGGAGAGCACCGTGCACCTGTCCGTCCCCGCCGTCCTGCTGACGACGGTCTACGCCGCGGCCCTCGCCGTCGCGGTGACCGCGCCCGGCCAGCACCTGCTGGCCGGCCTGCTCGTCCTCACCGGCCTGGTCACCCGCTGGGCCGTCCGCCACCGCCGCGCGCACGCCGTCGTCGCGGCCGCCACCGCCGACGCCGTCCTGGCGCCCGACCCCGCCCGGGCCGCCGCCGCCTGAGCCCCACGACGCGCGAGGCGCGCGCCCCCTGCACAGGGGACGCGCGCCGACGCAACCGGGTGGAGTGGCCTCCTGGCAGGGGCCCGCGCCGAGCGGAGCGAGGCGTGGGGGGCCAGGAGGTCCTCCTAGTGCTGGACGGCCTTCTCCGCCCCGATGCCGGTGAACGCCCGGACCTCCAGCTCGGCCCACTTGGGCTCGTCCGGCCGCTCCTTGGACAGCACCGTGCCCAGCCAGCCGAGGAAGAACGACAGCGGGATGGACACCAGGCCCGGGTTGTTCAGCGGGAACCAGGAGAAGTCGACGTCCTGCACCAGGGACGGGCTGACGCCGGTCACCGGGTTCACCGGTGCACCGGACACCACCGGCGAGAAGAGGATCAGCGTGATGCACGCGATCAGCCCGCCGTACATCGACCACAGCGCGCCCCGGGTGGTGAACCGGCTCCAGAACAGCGTGTAGAGGATGGTCGGCAGGTTCGCCGAGGCGGCCACCGCGAAGGCCAGCGCCACCAGGAAGGCGATGTTCAGCCCGGCCTGCAGCGCCAGGATGCCCAGGCCGATCGAGATGGCCCCGATGACGATCGCGGTGATGCGGGCGACCTTCACCTCGCCGTTCGGCGACACGTTGCCCTTCTTGATCACCGACGCGTAGACGTCGTGGGCGAAGGACGCCGACGCGGTGATCGTCAGGCCGGCGACCACGGCGAGGATCGTCGCGAAGGCCACGCCGGCGATGATGCCCAGCAGGACCGTGCCGCCGAGCTCGAAGGCCAGCAGGGGCGCCGCGGCGTTGACCGCCCCGGGCGCGCTGAGGATCGTCTCCGGGCCGACCAGCGCACCGGCGCCGTAACCGATCACCAGGCTGAACAGGTAGAAGATGCCGATCAGCCAGATCGCCCACACCACCGAGCGACGGGCGTCCTTGGCCGTCGGCACGGTGTAGAAGCGCATCAGCACGTGCGGCAGGCCCGCCGTCCCGAGCACCAGGGCCAGCGCGAGGGAGATGAAGTCGAGCTGGGAGATGTTGGTCGCGCCGTACTGCGCACCCGGCGCGAGGACGTCGCGGCCCTCCACCGCGTTGGCCACCGAGTCGCCGAACAGCGCCGACAGGTTGAAGCCGTACAACGCCAGGACCCACAGCGTCATCACCAGCGCACCGGCGATGAGCAGCGTGGCCTTGATGATCTGCACGTACGTGGTACCGCGCATGCCACCGACCAGCACGTAGACGATCATCAGCGCGCCGACGAGGACGACGACCACCGCCTGGGCCGCCTCGCCGGTGACGCCGAGCAGCAGGGTGACCAGGCCGCCGGCGCCGGCCATCTGGGCCAGCAGGTAGAACAGCGACACCGCCAGCGTGGAGATGGCCGCGGCGGTGCGCACCGGGCCCTGGCGCATCCGGAAGGCCAGCACGTCGGCCATGGTGTACCGCGCGGTGTTGCGCATCAGCTCGGCGACGAGCAGCAGCGCCACCAGCCAGGCGACGAGGAAGCCGATGGAGTAGAGGAACCCGTCGTAGCCGTAGACGGCGATGGCGCCGGCGATGCCCAGGAAGGACGCCGCCGACAGGTAGTCGCCGGCGATGGCCAGGCCGTTCTGGGTACCGCTGATGTTGCGGCCGGCGGCGTAGTAGTCCGCCGCGCTGGTGTTGTTGCGGCTGGCCCGGAACGTGATGACCAGTGTGATCAGCACGAAGATGCCGAAGATCGAGATGTTGATCGCCGGGCTGCCGATCGTGGCGCTGTCGGCGGCGAGCAGCTCAGGCACGCGAGGCACCCCCGGTCACTGACGGACCGCTGCTGCCACGGGTGCCCGGGGCGTACTCGTGGTGCTCGAGCCGCTCGCGCATCTCGTCGGAGATCGGGTCGGTGCGCTTGTTGGCGTGCGCCACGTAGACGTGGGTGATCACGAACGTGGAGACGAACTGCCCGAGCCCCAGCAGGATGCCGAGGTTGACGTTGCCGAAGACCGGGGTCGCCATGAAGTCCGGCGCGTAGGTCGACATCAGGACGTAGAGCAGGTACCAGGCCAGGAAGGCCACGGTCATGGGGAAGGCGAAGCGACGGAAGCGCCGCTTGAGCTCCACGAACTCCGGCGAGGCCTGCGCCTGCGCGTACTCCTCCGGGGTGAGCAGCCTGCGTTCTTCGGGTGGTGTCACGGTGCGGTCTCCCTGCTGGTGCTCGTCACCTGGTCGGGGTGATCGCGGTCACTCTAGATTCCCGGCGTCCGGAACTCGACTGCCGGATGCCGATTCGTTGTGCGCCACCGGAATCGCTCACGCAGTCGTGCGCCGTCCGTAACCGCCCGGGAACGTCGGTCGGTTGCACTGGGCCGGTGCACCGAGACGACGTCGCGACCGCGGGGACCTCGACCGGCCCGGTCCTCGGCAACCTGGACCCGGCGCTGGAGACGGCGTGGCACCCGGTGGCGCCGTCCGGCGAGCTGCGGCCCGGCGGCTGGCTGCAGGTCCGCCTGCTCGGGCGGACCTGGACGCTGCACCGCACCGACCGCCTGGCGGCCGACCCGCCCGCGCACGGCGTCCGCGAGCGGCTCGGAGTGGTGTGGCTGGCGCCCGGCGAACCGCGGGACGTCCCGCTGGAGGTGGCCGAGGACGGCGACCGCCGGTTCGTCACCGGCCGGCTGCGGTCCCGGCGCTCGGCGGCGGCGGCCGGGGTGGTGGCCGACGCCCTCCTCGACGCCGCGCACGCCCGGTCCGGGGCGGTGCCGCCCGCGGCGGTCTCCCCCGAGCCCGGCGGCTCGCGCAGCGTGCGCGGGGACCGCGCGGCCGGCCGGCGGCTGACGTCGGTGCACCGGGCGCCGTTCCAGCTGCTGCTGCGCGAGGAGTCCCGGGACGCCGGCGCGGTGCGGACCCTGCTGCTCCTGCTGCAGCCGGAGGACGCGGACTCCACGCGGGTGCACCCCCGGCTGCTGCTCTCCGCCGGGTCCGGTCGCCCGCTTCCCGCGCCGGCCGACGTAGCCCGGGAGGTGGCCGCCGCGCAGCGGGTGCTCGACGAGGACCTGGCGGCGGTCGCGCACCTGGCCGGCACGGGGCTGGCGCTGGCCGGGCGCGACGGACCGCCGGTGCCCGCCGACCGGCCGGGCGCGGAGCTGCGCCGGGCGCTGTGCGAGTTCGTGCTGTCCGCGCCGGTGCGGCACCGCGGCGCCGCCTGAGGGTCGCCGGGCGGAGGTCCTCAGTCCGCGGGCAGCAGCCCGCCGCAGGCGGTGCACCGCACCGGCGGGTCGGCGTCGGCGAGCCGGCCGCACGCGGGGCACACCCGGCGGAGCCAGCACGCCGGGTCGCCGCCGTCGTCGCCGCGTCGGGCGGGTGCCGTGTCGCCACGCCCGGCGGGTGCCGTGTCGTCGGTCACGGGCGCCATCGTCGGCCGCCGCCAGCGGCCGGGCAACCGCCCTCCCGGTGGCCGGCGCCACCCTCCAGGAGGACGCCGCCGCCCGGCGCGCGGCTGGGATGCTGGCGGGCGTGCCGTCCTCCGCCGCCCGCCGCACCGCGCTCGCCGTCGCCACCCTCGCCGGGCCCGCCACGTGGCTGGCCCGGGCCGCCTGGGGGCTGCCCACGGCCCTGGGCGCCAGCCAGCGGCAGGTCCGGCCGTACGCCGCCGGGTCGCCGCACTTCTCCCAGGGTCGCTTCCACAACCGGATCAGCACCCCGGCGCGGCCCCCGGCCAGCGCCCAGCGCGGCCTGCTGCGCCAGGTGCACGAGGAGCGGGACACCGGCCTGCCGGCGCGCCCGGTGCCGCTGCGCCGGCCCGAGCTGCCGGCGGAGGCCGCCGAGCTGGCGGTGACCTGGTTCGGGCACTCCAGCGCGCTGCTGGAGGTCGACGGCCGCCGGGTGCTGGTGGACCCGGTGTGGGGCGAGCGGGTCTCGCCGTCCCCCGTCATCGGGCCCACCCGGCTGCACCCGGTGCCCCTGCCGGTGGAGGAGCTGCCGCAGGTCGACGCGGTGCTGGTGTCCCACGACCACTACGACCACCTGGACCTGCCCACGGTGCGCGCGCTGCTGCGCACCCAGCGGGCGCCGTTCGTCGTCCCGCTGGGGCTGGGGGCGCACCTGCGCGGGTGGGGCGTGCCGGAGGAGCGGGTCGTCGAGCTGGACTGGGACGGCGCGGTGCACGTCACCGGCCTGACGCTCACCTGCACCGAGGCGCGGCACTTCTCCGGCCGGTTCCTCACCCGAGACACCACCCTGTGGGCGTCCTGGGTGGTCGCCGGCCCGCGGCACCGGGTGTTCTTCGGCGGGGACACCGGCTACACCCCCGCCTTCGCGCAGATCGGCGCGCGCCTGGGCCCGTTCGACCTCACGCTGCTGCCGATCGGCGCCTACAACGAGGCCTGGGCGCTGATCCACATGACGCCGGAGGAGGCGGTCCGGGCACACGGCGACCTCGGCGGCGGCCTGCTGGTGCCGGTGCACTGGGCGACGTTCAACCTGGCCTTCCACCGGTGGGCGGAGCCGGTGCAGAGGCTGGTGGCCGCGGCGGAGCGCTCCGCGGTGCCGGTGGCGGTGCCGCAGCCGGGCCAGCGGGTCGACGTGGGCAGCCCGCCGCCGCTGGTCGACTGGTGGTCGGAGGTCGGCTCGCCCGCCGGGGCACCGGCCCCCGACGGCGACGGCGGCGCGGGCAGCTCGGTGGTCGCCCGGGCGGCGTCCTGGCTGACCGCCCGCCGCGGGGTGGAGTAGCCCGGCCCACCGCGGTCAGCGGAGCAGGGCGGCGACCTCGGACAGGTCGGCGGCCTCCACCTGGGGCGTGCCGCCCTGGGGGTCCAGCCGGTGGCCGGGGCGGCGCAGCCGGACGACGTCGATCCCGGCGGCCAGGGCGCCCCGCACGTCGCGGGCGGAGGTGGCGACGTGCAGCAGCCGGCCGCCGGCCCGCTCCCGCGCCCGCAGGTAGAGCTCCGGCGCAGGCTTGTAGGCGTGCAGCCGCTCGGAGGTGAGCACGTTGGCGTCGTCGACCAGCGGGGCCACCCGGGTGCGGGCGAAGACGGCGTCGTCGACGTTGGACAGCACGCCGACCGCGCCGTGGGCGGCCAGCACCGGCAGGCCCGCGGCGACGTCCGGCCACAGCGGCCAGTCGGCGACGGAGTCCAGCAGGTCGACGACGTCGGCGTCCGCGTCGCGGGCGACGCCCAGCTCGGCGTACGCGGCGGCCAGCGCCCGGCGGCAGTGCTCGGCGAAGGGCACCCACGCCGGCTCGTCGCGCTGGGAGGCCTTGTTGGCCGCGTCCCACGCGTCGTACAGCGGCTCACCGGGGGTGCCGGTGATCCGGGCCAGCGCGGCCGAGCCGCCGGTGCGCGAGTCGATCAGCGCGCTGAACAGGTCCAGGGTGACGAGCACGGTGGCAGTCTCTCAGCGGAGCAGCTTGGACATCCGCCGGTCGGCCAGCGGCTTGCCGCCGGTCTGGCAGGTCGGGCAGTACTGCAGCGAGGTGTCGGCGAAGCTGACCTCGCGCACGGTGTCCCCGCACACGGGGCAGGGCAGCCCGGTGCGGGCGTGCACCCGCAGCCCCGAGCGCTTCTCGCCCTTCATGGTCGCCGCCCGCTGCCCCACCTGGCGGGCCAGCGCCGCGGTGAGCACCTCCCGCACCGCGTCGTACAGGCGCAGCGCCTCCTCGTCGGTGAGCTTGTCGGCCATCTTGAACGGCGACAGCCGCGCGGTGTGCAAGATCTCGTCGGAGTAGGCGTTGCCGATGCCGGCCAGCAGCGTCTGGTCGGTGAGCGCGCCCTTGAGCTGGCCGCTGCGCCCGGCCATGAGCGCCACGAAGGCGTCGCGGTCGACGGCGAGGGCGTCGGGGCCGAGCCGGGCGATGCCGGGCACCTCGGCCGGCGAGCGCACGACGTACACCGCCAGTCCCTTGCGGGTGCCCTGCTCGGTGAGGTCGAAGCCGTCGCCGCCCTCCAGGTGCACCCGCAGCGCGAGCGGGCCCCTGCCCGGCTTGGGCGGGGCGGGCGGGAGGCCGGTGCGCCAGTGCAGCCAGCCGGCCCGCGCCAGGTGGGCGACGAGGTGCAGGCCGGAGACGTCCAGGTCGAGGAACTTGCCGTGCCGGGCCACGCCGGTGAGCTCCAGCCCGCCGAGCGCGGACAGCGGCGGGTCGAAGGTCTTGATCGCCTGGACGGCGGCCAGGTCGACCCGGGTGACCACGGAGCCGACGGCGGACTCCCGCAGGAACGCCGTCAGCGCCTCCACCTCGGGCAACTCGGGCACCCCGCCAGTGTCCCGCGCAGGACGGCAGCGCGCCGTCCTGCGATCGTGTGTACTGACCGCCGGGGTCCGCAGGACCCCTCGGGAGGGGGTCCGGGATGACCGAGAGCGAGCAGGGCCGGCAGCCGGTGGACGAGACCCGTCCGTCCGCGCCGGACCAGGACACCGACGGCGGCCCTCCGGTCCCCGCCGACAGCGGGGTCGGCATGGGCCTCGGCGAGGCGGACAGCTTCGAGCCGGAGGAGTCCGACCCGGCCGAGGACGCCGACGGCGGCTGACCGGGCGGTCAGGCGTCCGACGGCGGGGGCACGTCGCCCGGGGGCTCCGGGGGCAGGACCTTCCCGCCGGTGCCCTCGAGCTGCTGCTTGACCGACTGCAGCGTGGCCGCGAGGGCCTCGTGCACGACGTCGCGGTCACCGGACTGCTGCTGCATCTCCTCGTCCGGGCTGTTCGGGCCGAACTCCAGGCGCACGTGCAGCCGGGCGCCGTCGCCGTCCTCGCCGACGTCGAGCCGGCCGCCGTAGGTGCGCTCGGTCTGCGCCCCCCAGCGCAGCGTGCGGGCGTCCGCGTCGGCGAGGAACCAGCCGTCGTTCTCGAACCGCTGCCCCTTCACCTCGCCGACCAGGTGCACGCCGACCGCGTCCTGCACGTCCGGGTCGGTCTCGGTGCCCTCGGCCAGCGGCCGCTCGGCGGCCTCCTGGATCGGCGGCAGGTAGTCGGGGAGGTGGCCGACGTCGCTGACGTAGGCGAACACCTCCTGCGGGCTCGCTGCGATCGTCGTGCTGTCCTCGTACACCCCGGCCACGTCGCCCCCTCCTGGTTCGGTGGAGCGGCTCTACCCACGGCCCCCCGGCGCCACGCGCGCGGACCGGCGGGTCGGGGCGTCAGGCGGTGAGGTCCTCGTCGGTGCCCACCGGGGCGGTCGCGCCCGGCTCCTGGCGCGCCTGGTCGGCCACCGCCGCGGCGACGGCCGGCGTGACGGCCGGGTCGAAGACGCTCGGGATGATGTAGTTGGCGTTGAGCTGGTCGTCGGTGACCACGCCGGCGATCGCGTCGGCGGCGGCCAGGAGCATGCCGTCGCTGATCTCCCGGGCCCGCGCGTCCAGCAGCCCGCGGAAGACGCCGGGGAAGGCGAGCACGTTGTTGATCTGGTTGGGCAGGTCGGAGCGGCCGGAGGCGACGACGGCGGCGTGCTGCCGGGCGCCCACCGGGTCGACGTCCGGGGTGGGGTTGGCCATCGGGAAGACGACCGCCCGGTCGTTCATGCCGGCCAGCGCCGCGACCGGGAGCACGTTGGCCGCGCTGACGCCGACGAACACGTCGGCGCCGACCAGGGCGTCGGGCAGCTCGCCGCGGCGGCCCTCGGGGTTGGTGCGCTGCGCGAGGTCCCGCTTGGCCGGGCTGAGCCGCTCGTCGTCCGGGGAGAGGATGCCCTCGCGGTCCCACACCAGGACGTGCCGGGCGCCGGCCTGCAGCATCAGGTGCACGATCGCCGTGCCGGCCGCGCCGCCGCCGGCCACCACGATCCGCACGTCCTCCAGCCGCTTGTCGACGACGCGCAGCGCGTTGCGCAGCGCGGCGAGCACGACGATCGCCGTCCCGTGCTGGTCGTCGTGGAAGACCGGGATGTCCAGCTTCTCGCGCAGCCGGGCCTCGATCTCGAAGCAGCGCGGCGCGGCGATGTCCTCGAGGTTGATGCCGCCGAAGCCGGGGGCGATCAGCTCGACGGTGCGGACGATCTCGTCGACGTCCTGGGTGTCCAGGGCGATCGGCCAGGCGTCGATGTCGGCGAACCGCTTGAACAGCGCGGCCTTGCCCTCCATGACCGGCATCGAGGCGCCCGGCCCGATGTCGCCGAGGCCGAGCACCGCGGACCCGTCGGTGACCACGGCGACGGTGTTGCCCTTGATGGTCAGCCGGCGGACGTCGTCGGGGTTGTCGGCCAGCGCCAGGCAGACCCGCGCGACCCCGGGGGTGTAGGCCATCGACAGGTCGTCGCGGGTCTTCAGCGGCACCCGCGAGGCGACCTCCAGCT
Source organism: Geodermatophilus pulveris (assembly GCF_900188375.1). Taxonomy (GTDB): domain Bacteria; phylum Actinomycetota; class Actinomycetes; order Mycobacteriales; family Geodermatophilaceae; genus Geodermatophilus; species Geodermatophilus pulveris. The sequence continues at coordinate 117,762 of NZ_FZOO01000012.1, forward strand.
TGCCCCCGAGGTGCAGCAGGAAGGTGCGGTCGCTGACCTTGCGCACCGCGACGCCCTCGACGGCGCGCAGCGCGGCGACGACCTCCTCGGAGTGCGCGGCGTCGGCGGCCGAGCAGGTGACGTCGACGGTCAGCCCGTCGGAGCGGGAGTCCACGACGTCGATCGCGGTCACGGCGCCGCCGGCCGACCCGACCGCGGTGGCGATCCGGCCGATCGAGGCGGGGTCGCCGTCGGCGGTGAGCCGGACGGTGATCGAGTACGACGCCGACGTGACCAGCCCGCGCGGCGGCGGCGGGGTCGCCGGCTCGCCGAGGGACGTGTCGTCGGTGCTGGGCGCGGCTGCTGCGGTGTCAGTGCTCATGGCGCCGCCCATCGTCGCACCACCGGCCGCCGGGCAGTAGTTCCGGTCACAGCGGTCACGGCGGGCCTCAGCGGGTGGGGCGGGAGGTGCGTCCCTCGGCGCGGGCCTTGAGCCCGGCGCAGAAGTGCCGGAACGAGGGGTTGAGGTCCGGCGTGGAGCGCCCGAGCAGCCCGGCCAGCGGGCCGGTGTGGTCCTCGCGGACGGTGAGCAGCGTGCCGCCGTCGTCCTGGCCGGCGAGGGAGTAGGTGCGCTCGATGACCGCCAGCCCCAGCGGCAGCCCGCCGCGCCAGCGCATCACCTCGCGCGGGCGCAGCTCGGTGACCACCACCCGGAACGGGCGGCTGCGGATCATCGTGGCGTAGAGCGTCAGCCGCTCGCCCAGCGCCACCCGGCCCTCCACGCGGTCGACGCCGGAGTCCCAGTCCCGCCAGCTGCCGACGTCGACGAGCAGTGCCCAGACCTGCTCGGGGCCCGCGTCGATCCGCGTCGCCGCCTCGAAGCTCCTCACGTCGCCCCCCTCACCCGGCCACCGGACCGTCGTCAGGTCGGTGTCGGGTACCACCATGCCCGGGCCGCAGCCGGGGCGCGAGGGCCGCGGGGCCGCGGTCCCCGGGCGGCGCGGCGGCCAGCCGCCGCGCCCAGGCGGCCAGGCCGGCGACGTCGACGCCGTGCGGCGGGTCGGCCGCGTACCCCTCGACGTTGCCCACGCCCCGCTCGAGCAGCCGGGCGCCGCCGCGGTCGTTGCCCCGCGCCACGTGGGTCAGCCCGACGGCCAGCTGCGCCAGCCCGCGCCACAGCCGCCGCTCGGCCTCGGGGGCGGACTTCCAGGCGTCCTCGAGCACCTCGTGGGCGTGGAACGGGCGGCCGGCGTCGAGCAGCCGCTGCGCCTCGGTCAGCGCCTCCCCCGGCGTCCGGGGCACGCCCTCCGGCGCCCGCTCCTCCCCCGCGGCGCCGCGCGGCAGCGGCCGTCCCAGCGCATCGCGGGGCCGGGCGTTGCGCGCCCGGCCGGCGGGGTCCCTGTCCCGGTCGCCGTCCACGCAACGATCCTCGCCCGGACCCCACAGAGATGCCGGGGGGTGGGCACCCGCCCCGGTCGCGTGCAGGATGGGGACCGAGGACGGCTGCTCAGGCGAGCCGCCCCCGCACCGACCCGCGGTCGACGTCGACCGGTCCGGACCTGGAGGGGGTGGGGCTCGTGGCCCCGGTCACCGAGGAGCGCACGGCTGCCCTGGAGCTGGACGCCGCCGTCGCCCACGTCACCGCCGCGGCGCTGCGCGAGGGCCCGGCCGGCCGGGTGGGCCTGGAGCTCGAGGCGCACCTGGTCGACCTGGACGCGCCCGCCTCCCGGGTCCCGTGGGCGCGGGTGAGCGGGCTGGTGGCGGCGCTGCCGGCGCTGCCCGGCGGCAGCCGGGTCACCCTGGAGCCCGGCGGCCAGGTGGAGCTCTCCACCCCGCCGTACCCGGACGCCGCGGCCGCGGTGGCCGCGCTGCGCGCCGACCGCACCGTCCTCGCCGCGGCCCTGGCCGCCGAGCGGCTGGCCCTCGCCCCGGTCGGTGCCGACCCGCTGCGGCCCCCGGCGCGGGTCTGCCCGGCCGCCCGCTACGCCGCGATGGAGGCGCACTTCGCCGCCGTCGGCTGCGCCCGGGCCGGGACGGCGATGATGACCGGCACCGCGGCGCTGCAGGTGAACCTGGACGCCGGCCCGCGGGCGGGTTGGGGCGAGCGGGTCGCGCTGGCCCACCAGCTGGGGCCCACGCTGGTCGCCGTCGCGGCCTGCTCGCCGCTGGCGGACGGCCGGCCGACCGGCTGGGTGTCCCATCGCCAGCGGGTGTGGGGCGACCTCGACCAGGCCCGCTGCGGGCCGCTGCTCGGCGGCGACGACCCGGCCGGCGAGTGGGCGGAGTACGCGCTCGCCGCACCGGTGATGCTGGTGCGGGAGGGTGCCGGTGCGACGCCGGTGCGCACCCGGGTGCGGTTCGCCGACTGGGTCAGCGGCGCCGCCCCCCTCGGCGGGCGCCGCCCCACGACCGCTGACCTGGACTACCACCTGACCACGCTGTTCCCCCCGGTGCGCCCGCGCGGCTACCTGGAGATCCGCTACCTGGACGCCGCGCCCGAGCCGTGGTGGCCGGCGCTCGCCGCGGTGACGGCGGCGCTGCTCGACGACCCGGTCGCGGCCGGGCACGCCGCCGCCGCCACCGCGCCGGTCGCCGGTGCCTGGGACCGCGCCGCCCGCGCCGGCCTCGCCGACCCGGCACTGCACGCCGCCGCCCGCGACTGCCTGACCGCCGCGGCCGACGCCGTCCCCGCCGCCGTGCGGCCGGAGGTGGCCGCCCTCGCCGACCTCGTCGACCGGGGCCGCTGCCCCGGCGACGCCCTGCTCGACACCGCCCGGGCCGGTGGCGCCGCCGCCGCCCTCCTCTCAGTGACGGGGAACTCCCGATGACGGACCTGACCGAGAAGCTGGCGCGCGACCTGGAGACCGCCCGTCAGCGCACCCTGCTGCTCACCGACCACGACGAGCCCGAGCTGCTGCGCCAGCACAGCCCGCTGCTCAGCCCGCTGGTCTGGGACCTCGCGCACATCGGCCAGCAGGAGGACCTCTGGCTGCTGCGCCGCGGCGACCCCCGCCGCGAGGGCCTGCTGCCGGCCGACGTCGAGGCGCTCTACGACGCGTTCACCCACCCGCGGGCGGTGCGCGCCCGGCTGCCGCTGCTGCCCCCGGTGGAGGCGCGGTCGTACTGCGCGGAGGTGCGCGGCCGGGTGCTGGACCGGCTGGGCCGCCTGGGCCGGGACGACGACGGCGACCCGTTCGACGTGGCGATGGTGGTCAGCCACGAGCAGCAGCACGACGAGACGATGCTGCAGGCTCTGGCCGTGCGCACCGGCCCGCCGCTGTTCGGCGCCGGGACGCCGCTGCCGCCCGGCCGGCCCGGGGTGGCCGGCACGTCGGTACCGGTGCCCGGCGGGGAGTTCGCGCTGGGGGTGGACGCCGCCGACGAGCCGTTCTCGCTGGACAACGAGCGGCCCGCCCACCCCGTCGACGTGCCGGCGTTCCGCATCGGCCGGGTGCCGGTGACCAACGCCGAGTACGCCGCGTTCGTCGCCGACGGCGGGTACGCCGACCGGCGCTGGTGGTGCGCGCGCGGCTGGGCGCACCGGGTGGAGGCCGGGCTGGAGCGGCCGCAGTACTGGGGCCCGGACGGCACCCGCACCCGCTTCGGCGTCGTCGAGGCCGTCCCGCCCGACGAGCCGGTCCAGCACGTCACGTGGTTCGAGGCCGAGGCGTACGCCGCGTGGGCCGGGGCCCGGCTGCCCACCGAGGCCGAGTGGGAGAAGGCCGCCGTCTGGGACCCGGCCGCCGGCCGCCGGCGCCGCTTCCCCTGGGGCTCGGCCGAGCCGTCGCCCGCGCTGGCCAACCTCGGCGGCGACGCGCTGCGCCCGGCGCCGGTCGGCGCCTACCCCGCGGGCGCCTCGGCGTACGGCGTCGAGCAGCTGATGGGCGACGTCTGGGAGTGGACCTCCTCGGCGTTCACGCCGTGGCCGGGGTTCCGGCCGATGCTCTACGCCGACTACTCCGCGCCGTTCTTCGGCGGCGACCACCGCGTGCTGCGCGGCGGCTCGTGGGCGGTCGACCCGTCCATCCTGCGGCCGAGCTTCCGCAACTGGGACCACCCGGTCCGCCGGCAGGTGTTCAGCGGCATCCGGCTGGCCTGGGACGCCTGATGTGCCGCCACCTCGGCTGGCTGGGCCGGCCGCGCACGCTGGCCGAGCTGGTGCTGGAGCCGCCGTCCTCGCTGCTCGTGCAGTCGTGGGCGCCGCGCCGGCAGCGGTACGGCACGGTGAACGCCGACGGCTGGGGCGTGGGCTTCTTCACCCCGGGCCGGCCCGGGCCGGCGCGCTGGCGCTCGGCGCGGCCGCTGTGGGGCGACGCGTCGTTCGCCTCGGTCGCGCCGGTGGTCTCCTCCGGGTGCGTGCTGGCCGCCGTCCGCTCGGCCAGCGCGGGCATGCCGGTGGAGGAGAGCGCGACCGCGCCGTTCACCGACGGCCGCTGGCTGCTGTCGCACAACGGCCGGGTCGACCGGGCGGTGCTGCCGCCGGTGCGCGGCGGGGAGTCCACCGTCGACAGCGCGCTGCTGGCCGCCCTGGTGTTCGCGCGGGGGCTGGACGCCCTCGGCGACACGGTGTGCGAGGTGGCCGCCGCCGACCCGGCCGCCCGGCTCAACCTGCTGGCCGCCGACGGCACCCGCCTGCTGGCCACCACCTGGGGCGACACGCTGTCCGCCCTGGTCACCGCCGACGGCATCGCGCTGGCCAGCGAGCCGTGGGACGACGACCCGCGGTGGACCGACGTCCCCGACCGGCACCTGGTCGAGGCCACCCCCGACGGCCTGACCACCACCCCCCTGACCTGACCAGCTCTGGAGACCCGTGTCGATCTCGCTCACCAACCACCTCGCCGACGAGGACGCCGATCGGGCGCTGCGCGCCGACGCGCTCGCCGGGCTGACCGCCACGCCCAAGTCGCTGCCGCCCCGCTGGTTCTACGACGAGCGGGGCAGCGAGCTGTTCGACGAGATCACCCGGCTGCCGGAGTACTACCCGACCCGCGCCGAGCGGGCCGTGCTGGCCGAGCACGCGCCGGCGATCGCCGCCGCGTCCGGCGCCGACGTGCTGGTCGAGCTGGGCAGCGGCACGTCGGAGAAGACCCGGCTGCTGCTGGACGCGCTGCGCGACGCCGGGACGCTGCGCCGGTTCGTGCCGTGCGACGTCGACCCGACCGTGCTGCAGGCGGCCGGCGAGGCCATCACCGCCGAGTACCCCGGGGTCGCGGTCGAGGCGGTCGTCGGCGACTTCACCCGGCACCTGGGCGAGCTGCCCCGCTCCGGGCGGCGCCTGGTGGCCTTCCTCGGCTCCACCATCGGCAACCTGGAGCCCGGGGACCGCGCGGCGTTCCTCGCCGACCTCGCCGGCACCCTGCAGCCGGTGGACTCCCTCCTGCTGGGCACCGACCTGGTCAAGGACCCCGCCCGGCTGGTGCGCGCCTACGACGACGCCGCCGGGGTGACCGCGGAGTTCAACCGCAACGTGCTGCGCGTGCTCGACCGGGAGCTGGGCGCCGACCTCGACCCCGACGCCTTCGAGCACGTCGCCGTGTGGGACGCCGAGCGGGAGTGGATCGAGATGCGGCTGCGCTCCCGCACCGACCAGGTGGTGCACGTGCCCGCCCTCGACCTCGAGGTCCGGTTCGCCGCCGGCGAGGAGATGCGCACCGAGGTGTCGGCGAAGTTCCGCCGGGAGCGGGTGGAGGCCGAGCTGGCCGCCGCCGGGCTGCGGATGACGCGCTGGTGGACCGACCCCGACGGCGACTTCGGCGTCTCGCTGTCCGTCCCGGCGGGCGCAGGTCACCCGGGCGGGTGACGGGAGGGCTGCATCCGGGGCGGTCCGGGCTGCGGAAGGGGGGGTGTCAGGAAGATCCCGCAGGAAAGGAACACCGATGTCCCGCTCCCGCACCGCCTTCGCCCTCGCCGCCGGCGCGACCGGCACCCTCGTCGTCCTCGGCGCCTCGCCGGCGCTCGCGGACAGCCACACCGCGACGGTCTCCGTGCTGCACGCCATCCCGGACACCCCCGTCGACGTGTACGCCAACGGCGAGCGGCTGATCGACGACTTCGAGCCGGGCACCCTCACCGACCCGCTGGAGCTCCCGGCCGGCGACTACGACCTGGCCGTCTACCCGGCCGACGCGGCCGACGACTCCGGCGACCCGCTGCTGTCCGCCGACGGGGTGGCCGTGCCGGCGGGCGCCAACGCCACCGTCGCCGCCCACCTGACCGCGGAGGGCCAGCCCGCGCTGACCCCGTTCGTCAACGACACCTCCGAGGTCGCCGCCGGCCAGGCCCGGGTGACCGTCCGGCACACCGCCGCGGCGCCCGCCGTGGACGTGCGCGCCGGCGGCCAGGTCGTCATCGACGGGCTGACCAACCCGGACGAGGAGTCCCTGACCGTGCCCGCCGGCACCGTGAGCGCCGACGTGGTCCTCGCCGGCACCGACACCGTCGCGATCGGCCCGGCCGACCTGGCGCTGGAGGAGGGCACCACCACGATCGTCTACGCGTGGGGCTCGCAGGACGCCGGGTACGAGCTGGCCGTCCAGTCGATCTCCGGGTCGCACTCCGCGCCGTCCGGCGTCCCCGGCGGCTCGGCCGGCCTGGTCGACGACGGCGGCCTGCCGCTGCCGGTGGTCGCGGTGTCGCTGGCCGGCCTGGTGGCCGCCGGCGTGGGTGTCCGCCGGCTCGCCGGCTCGCGGGCCTGACCGCACCGGCACCGAGGAACGGGTGATGCGTCCCGCCGCTGCCGTCGCGGCCCTGGGTGTGGCTGTCGCGGTCGGTGTGCCGGCCGCCTGGCAGCTGACCCGGGAGCCGGCGGCGGCGGGCGCACCAATCGAGCAGGTGCTCGCCGAGCCGGGCCGGCCGGTGTCGTCCGGACCGACGACGGCACCGGCGGGCCCGGGTCCCCTGCCCCCCGTGACCGTCCGGGACGCGGCGCCCACCGTGGCCGCCGCCGCACCGGCCCCGGCGCGGCTGCGGGTGCCCGGTCTGGGCATCGACGCGCCGGTGGACCCGGTCGGCGTCCGGGACGACGGTCAGATGGCCATCCCCGACGACGTGGACCGGGTGGGCTGGTACCGGTTCGGCCCGGTGCCGGGGGACGCCGGCTCAGCGGTGGTCGCCGGGCACGTCGACGACCGCGAGCAGGGGCTGGGCGAGCTCGCGCCGCTGCGCACGGCGGACGTCGGCACCGAGGTCGAGGTGACCGACGCCGCGGGCACCGCGACCCGCTGGCGGGTGGCGTCCCGCGAGGAGGTCGTCAAGCAGGCCCTGCCCCTGGACCGGCTCTTCGCGCGCGAGGGGGCACCCCGGCTGGTCGTCGTCACCTGCGGCGGGGAGTTCCTCCCCGAGTACGGCAGCTACGAGTCCAACGTGGTCGTCATCGCGGAGCCGGTGCCGTGACCGAGCTCCTGGAACGCCGTCCGGTCCGCGTTAGGGTCGGCTCCGTGAGCACCGACGCCGATCCGACGCCGGGGTACTCCCCCGAGCCGGACGACGCCGAGGTGGGACGCCGGTTCGCGGCCGGGGACGAGCAGGCACTGGCCTGGGCCTACGAGCGCTTCGCCGGGCAGGTGCACGGCATGGCGGTGCGCGCCTTCGGACCCGGCCCGGACGCCGAGGACGTCACCCAGCAGGTGTTCGTCTCCGCCTGGACCGGCCGCGCCGGCTACCGCCCGGAGCAGGCCCCGCTGCCGGCCTGGCTGGTCGGCGTGTGCCGGCACAAGATCGCCGACACCTGGGCCCGCCGCGACCGGCAGCGCCGCGCCGCCGAGGCCGCCATCACCGAGGCCCGCACGGCGCCGGAGAGCACCGGCCCGCAGGTCGACACCGCCGTCGCCGACCGGGTGCTGCTGCTCGCCGAACTCGAGCAGCTCGGCCAGCCGCAGCGGGGCATCATCGAGCTGGCGTTCTTCGAGGACCTCACGCACACCCAGATCGCGGCCCGCACCGGCCTGCCGCTGGGCACCGTGAAATCCCACATCCGGCGCACGCTCGAACGCCTGAGGACACGCTTGGAGGTGGACGGTGCAGCACTGCACGCCTGAGCAGCTGGCCCTGGCGGCCCTGCGTGAGCCGCTGCCGGACGCCGACGCCGCGCACCTGGACGCCTGCGCGCCCTGCCGGGACGAGGTGGCGTCGCTGCGCCGCGGTGTCGACGCGCTCGCCGTCCCGGAGCTGGCCGCGCCCTCCGCCGCCGTCGCCCCGCCGCCGTCGGTGTGGGCCGCGATCGCCGCCGGCACCGGGGTGCGCACCGCGCCGCGGCCCGAGGTCCTCGCCGCCGCGCCGGTGGCTCCCCCGCCCCCGCCGCTGGCCGCCGTCCGCCCGCAGGCCGGACCGGAGCCCGATCCCGAGCGCGAGCCGGCGTCCGCACCGGTCGTCCCGCTGCGGACCGGCCGCTCCCGGTTGCTGCTGGCCACCGCCGCGTCCCTGGTCGTGGGCGCCGGCATCGGCGCCGGGGCGGTGGCCCTGGGCACCGGCTCCGACGAGGGGGTGGCCGTGGCCGCCGCCGCGCTGACCCCGCTGGCCGACAGCGGCGCCACCGGCGAGGCCCGCGTGGTCGAGCGCTCCGACGGCACCCGGGTGCTGCAGGTCGACCTCGCGGCGGCCGACCCGCGGGGTGGCTTCTACGAGGTCTGGCTGCTCGACGAGGCCGTCGAGGACCTGGTCTCCCTCGGGGTCGTCCGGGGCGGGCGCGAGGTGGAGCTCACCCTGCCGCCCGGCGTGGACGTCGGGGAGTTCCCCATCGTCGACGTCTCCGTCGAGCCGCTGGACGGCGACCCCGGGCACTCGGGCCAGTCGATCGCGCGGGGCACCCTGGAGAGCTGACGGGCGAGGAGGGCCGGCTCAGGCGCGGGTCGGCCTCCCCATCGAGATGCGTTGGGCACGACCTGAGCGCCGTCGCCCCATGGGGGGAGCCGCCGGGGACCTCCCCTAGCGTGGGTCGGTGACCGCGCCCGGCCCCGCCCTCGCCCACGAGACCCTCGGCGCCGCGTGGCGCGCGGCCCGGCCCCGCCCCGCCGGCCGGCACCTGGACAGCGCCGCCTGCAGCCGGCAGAGCTCGCGGGTCCTCGAGGCCGTCGCCCACCACGCGCGGCACGAGGCCGAGCTCGGCGGGTACGTGGCCGAGGCGACCGCCGGGGACCTCCTGCAGCAGGGCCGGTCGGTGGTCGGCGGGCTGGTCGGCATGGCCGCGGCCGACGTGGTCTTCGTCGAGTCCGCGCAGGCCGCGCTGGCCGCGCTGCTCGCCGCCTGGCGGCTGCCGGCCGGGTCGCGGGTGGCCTGCCTGCCCGGTGAGTACGCGCCCAACGACGCCCAGCTGCGCGCCGCGGGGCTGACCGTCGAGCGGCTCCCGGTCGACGACCTGGGGCGCGCCGACCTGGACGGCGTCGCCCGGCTGCTCGCCGCCGACCCGCCGTCGGTGGTGCACCTGACGCACGTGGCCAGCCACCGCGGCGTCGTCCAGCCCGCCGGTCCGGTCGCGGAGCTGTGCCGGGCGGCCGGGGTGCCGCTGGTGCTCGACGCCGCCCAGTCGCTGGGGCACGTCGACACCGACCTGGGCGCCGACGTCGTCTACTCCACCTCCCGCAAGTGGCTGGCCGGGCCGCGTGGGGTCGGGGTGCTGTGCGTCCGCCCGCCGGTGGCCGCCGCGCTCACCCCGCTGCTGGCCCCGCCGGACGACGTCCCGCCGCTGCGGGCGCTGGAGTCCGGGGAGGCGCACGTGGCCGGCCGGGTGGGGCTGGTGCTGGCCGTCGGGGAGCACCTCGCCGCGGGGCCGGACCGGGTGCGGGAGCGGCTGGCCGGGCTCGGCCGGGCCGCCCGCGAGGTGCTCGACGGCGCGGCCGGCTGGCGGGTGGTGGAGCCCCGCGGGGAGCCGACCGCCACCACGACGCTGCGCCCGCCCGACGGCACCGACGTCGTCGCCACCCGGGCGCGGCTGCTCGGCGAGCAGGGCATCGTCACCACGGCGATCGGGCCGCAGCGGGCGCCGGGGGAGATGACCGGGCCGGTGCTGCGGGTCTCCCCGCACCTGGACGCGACCGTCGAGGACCTGGAGGCCCTCGCCGCCGCCCTCTGAAGAAGGACCCCGTCCTCCTCACCGCTCGCGAGCTCGCGGCGAGCCTCTGGACGGGGCCACCTCAGGCGGTGGCCTGGATCCGTGCGGAGACCTGGCGGTGGACGGCGAGCTGCTCGTCCAGGCCGGGGTGCACGGGGACGCCGTCCGCCACGACGGACCGCCCGGCGACGACGGTGTGCCGCGCCGCGACCGGGCCGCACCGCAGCCAGGCCTCCACCGGGTCGGACAGCGCACCGGCGAACGCCGCGCCCTCCAGCGACCACACGGCGAGGTCCCCGCACGCGCCCACCGACAGCTCGCCGACCTCCCCGGCGCGCCCCAGGCAGGCCGCTCCCCCGCGGGTGGCCATCTCCAGCGCGTCCCGGGCCGACATCGCGGCGGCGCCGTGCCGCAGCTTGCCCTGCAGCATCGCCGTCCGGGCCTCCAGCCACAGCGACGCGGAGTCCGCCGACGACGACCCGTCCACGCCCAGCCCGACCGGCACCCCCGCGGCGCGCAGCTCCGCGACCGGTGCCAGGCCGCTGCCGAGGACCATGTTGGACGACGGGCAGTGCGCCGCCCCGACCCGCGCCGCGCCGAGCCGCGCCACCTCGGCGGCGTCCGGCCACACCACGTGCGCCAGCCACACCCGGTCGGTCAGCCAGCCCACGTCGGCGAGGTGGTCGACCGGGCGGCGGCCGAAGGTGGCCAGGCAGAAGGCGTCCTCGTCCCGCGTCTCGGCGAGGTGGGTGTGCAGCCGGACGTCGAGGTCCTCGGCCAGCTCGGCGGTGCGGCGCATGAGGTCCGGGGAGACGCTGAACGGCGAGCACGGGGCCAGGGCGATGCGGGTCATCGCGTGCGGCGAGCGGTCGTGGTGCGCGGCCACCAGCCGCTGGGAGTCGGCCAGGATCTCGTCGTCGTCCTGGACGACGGAGACCGGGGGCAGGCCGCCGTCCTCCACCGACAGCGACATGGAGCCGCGGGTGGGGTGGAACCGGACGCCGAGCTCGCGGGCCGCCGCCACCTGCGCGCCGATCAGGTCGCCGCCGCCGCGCGGGTGCACGTACAGGTGGTCGGTGGAGGTGGTGCAGCCGGACAGCGCCAGCTCGGTGAGCCCGACGTACGCGCTGACGGAGGCGGCCTCCTCGTCCAGGCGGGCCCACAGCGGGTAGAGCGTGACCAGCCACTCGAACAGGCCGCCGGTCAGCGCGGGAGCGTAGGCGCGGGTGAGGTTCTGGTACAGGTGGTGGTGGGCGTTGACCAGCCCCGGGGTGACCAGGCAGCCGCGGGCGTCCAGCCGCCGGGCCGCCGCCGGGGCGGGGTCGCCGGGGCCGCCGACGCCGGTCACCACCCCGCCGGTGACCGCCACCCAGCCGCCGGCGATCTCGCGGCGGGTGTCGTCGACGGTGGCCAGCAGCTCGGCGTCGTGCACCAGCAGGTCAGCGGGTCTCTCCACGGGCGGCATCCTGCCCACCTCGGGTCACGGCGGCGGAACGGCGGGCCGGTCGGCCCGCGCCAGGTCGAACTGCACGCGCCCGTCGGCGACCGAGGTGACGACGACCCGCCACACGGTCTCCTGTCCCGTGCCCGGGTCGGTGGCCGTGCACCCGGTGCTCGCGCCCACCTCGGCGTCGAGGTCGCCGGGGCAGGACACCGCGGCGGCGACGCCGGACCGGGCCTGCAGCGCGGCGGCCACCCGGCCCTCCAGCTCCTCCTGCGCCACCGACGCGCCGCACGCGGTGAGCCCGAGGACCAGGACGGGAACGGCGAGCCGGCGGCCGCCGTGCCGGTCCGCCCCGCTCACCGCCCGAGGACCAGCCGCGCCGCCGCGGCCGGCCACCCGTCCGGCAGCCGGGCGGGCAGCGGGCGGGCGCCGACCAGCCGGCCCGCCTCGGCCGGCGCCACCCCCGCCTCCTGCAGCACCTCCAGCGCCTGGACGTCGGGCAGCGCGTCGAACCAGCGGCGTCCCAGCGCCTCGCGGCCGGCGGCGGTCGGCCGGCCCCACAGCCGCAGCCGGGCCATGCCGCCGTCGGGGAAGACGTCCAGCCGCACCCGGTCCACCGCCGGCCCGCCGTCGAGGACGAAGCGGTGCCGGGTGTCCGGCTGCAGCCGGGTCCGCGGCAGGACGACGACCTCGCCGTCCGGGCCGTGCCCGGTCAGCGACGCCGACCCGGGCGCGTTGCCGAGGAAGTAGGAGGTGTCCAGCTCGGCGAGGGTGACCACGCCCTCGCAGGCCAGGGACACCTGCACCCAGTCGTTGCCGTCGTCGCGCCGCCGGCGGGTCTCCCAGCCCTCGCCCATGGAGCGGGCCAGGCCCGGCGCGACCAGCTGCACCGGGCGGCCGTAGAAGTCGTCGCTCACCCCGGTGACCAGGGCGCCGTGCTCCAGCGCCGCGAGGTCCAGCGGGCCGGCGTCGACCAGGCGGGGGTCGGGGACGGCGGTGCCGTGCACCCGCAGCCGCGCCACCCCACCGTCGGGGACGATCGTCAGCCGCACGTGGGTGACCCGCCGGCCCGGGTCGACGGCGAAGGTGTTGGCGGTGTCGGGCGCGAGGTCGGACGGGGGCAGCAGCGGCTGCCAGTCGGCGCGCTCCAGCTCGGCGACGGCGGGGTGGCCCTCGACGGCGGCGCACTCCACGGAGGCCCGCGGCGGGTGGTTGCCGGTGAAGTGCGCGGTGTCGACGACGACCGCGGCGACCACGCCCGGGACGCCGAGCCGGACGATCGCCCAGTCCGAGCCCGGGGTGCGCCGGCGCCGGGTCTCCCAGCCGTCGTACTCCTTGCCGCGGTGGCCGAAGCCGGGGAGCGCCTGCGCCGGGTGCGGCAGCACGAGGTTCTCCTTGGCCGCGAAGGACTCGTCGTTCGCCGCGACCACCGCCCCGCCCAGCGCTCGGCTGGCCAGGTCGGGCAGGCGTGTCGGGTCGCTCATCGGGCTCCTCGGCTGGTGGGCGTCGCGGGTCACTGTGGCACGCGGTGGGCGGGCGGCCCGGTGGTCACCGGCCTCCGCGGCTGAGCAGCCGGCCGCGGGGGGTGCCGTCGACCTCCACACCGCGCAGCCACGTGCGGCGGACCACGCCGGTCAGCTCCCGCCCCGCGTAGGGCGTCACCGGGTGGCGGTGCCGCAGCGCGCCGACGCGCCGGCGCTCCTCCGGGGCGAAGGCCACCAGGTCGGCGTCCTTGCCGACCGCGATCGCGCCCTTGCCCGGGAGGCCGGCCAGCCGCGCCGGCGCCGCGGACATCCACTGCACCACCCGGGCCAGCGGGACGCCCCGGGCCCGCGCGCCGGTCCACACGGCCGGCAGCGCCACCTGCAGCGAGGCGATGCCGCCCCAGGCCAGCCCGAAGTCGCCGACGTCGAGCCGCTTGAGCTCGGGGGTGCACGGCGAGTGGTCGCTCACCACCATGTCGATCACAGGCCGGCCGCCGTGGCCGTCGACCAGCGCCGCCCACAGCGCCTCCCGGTGCCCGGCGGCCCGGATCGGCGGGCAGCACTTGTACGCGGTGTCCCCGTCGGGCACCTGCTCCGCGGCGAAGGTGAGGTAATGCGGGCAGGTCTCCACGGTGACCCGCACGCCGGCGGCCCGCGCCTCCCGCAGCAGCGGCAGCGCGCCGGCGTCGGCGAGGTGGACCACGTGCACCCGCGCGCCGGTGTCCCGGGCCGCGGCGACCAGCCGGCCGATCGCCGTCTCCTCCGCCGCCGGCGGCCGGGAGGCGAGGAAGGCGGCGTAGCTGGCGCCGGCCGGCGGGGGCGCGGCGGCGACGACGTCGGCGTCCTCGGCGTGCGCGACGAGCAGCGCGTCGAGGGCCGCGAGCTCGGCCAGCGCCGCGCGCAGTCCTGCGTCGTCCAGCGGCGGGAACTCCGGGACGCCGGAGTCGAGCAGGAAGCACTTGAAGCCGACGACGCCGGCCTCGTGCAGCGGCCGCAGCTGGTCGAGGTCGCCCGGGACCGCGCCGCCCCAGAACGCGACGTCGACGGCGACCTGCTCCTCGGCGGCCCGCTGCTTCACGCGCAGCGCCTCGACGGTCGTGGTCGGCGGCACGGAGTTCAGCGGCATGTCCACGACCGTGGTGACGCCGCCGGCCGCGGCCGCCGCGGTCGCCGACGCGAACCCCTCCCACTCGGTGCGCCCCGGCTCGTTGACGTGCACGTGGCTGTCCACCAGGCCGGGCAGCAGCACCTCGTCGTCGGCGAGGGTGACCACCCCGGCGGGTGCGTCGGCGAAGGCGGTCACGGCGGCGACCCGGCCGTCCGCGGTGTGCACGGTGGCCGCGCGCTCGCCGTCGGGGAGCACCACCCGCCGGGCCCGGACGACGAGGCTCACACGACCGCCTCCACCGCACGCACCACGGAGTGCAGCTCGGCGCCCCAGGCGGTGGCCACCCACCCGCCCCCCAGGGGCAGCCGGACGGCGTCGTCGGCGGTCGGCACCCCCGCAGCCTGCCCGACGTGAACGGTCGAGCCGTAGGCGCGCGGCACCACCGGCGGCAGCCAGGCCGGCGCGCCGGGCCCCAGCCCGACGCTGGTGTGCAGCAGCGGCCGGCCGCCGACGACCACGCGGGTCGTGCCGGTCCAGCGGCCGGGCTGCTCCCCGGCGCGGCCCCGCAGCACCTGCTCGGTGGCGGTGAGGACGGCGCCGGGGGCCAGGGCCGCGGTCAGCTCCGCCCGGTGGTGCGCGCGGGCGGCGACCACAGGCCGGGGACGCCGTCGACGACGTCGTCCCGGGTGAGGACGGTGCGGCCGGACTGCGTGGGCTCGGCCACCGGCACGCCGTCCCGCGCCCCCTCGAGGACCTGGTCGGTGACGATCGCCGTCGCCTCGGGCAGGTCCAGCCGCAGGCCCCGCGCCCGGCGCCGGCGGGCCAGCTCCGCGGCGTAGGAGGGCAGCAGCCGCTCCTGCTCGTGCTGGGAGGGGTGCACGCGCGGACCTCCGGACGTCGGTGGAGCCCGGGCGGTAGCGGCGGCGTGGAGCAGCGGTGCTGCGCCGGCTCAGCCGCGACCTGCTGTACGAATGCGTGCAGGGCCCTCACCGGGTGGTGAGGGCCCTGCACGGGAATGGTCGTCCGGCGGCGTCCTACTCTCCCACCCCGTCTCCGGGGCAGTA
>NZ_FZOO01000013.1 GCF_900188375.1 Geodermatophilus pulveris
ACGTCCCACACGGTGGCGCCCGCCCCGCGGGCCAGCGCCACCGGCGGGGTGCGGTAGTTGCCCATCATCACCGCCGACCAGCGGGCCGACAGCTCGGCGGTCCGCTGCCCGGAGGTCCCGGTCACAGCGTGGGCTCCTCGTTGCCGACCGGCGCGGGGGCCGCCGCGTCGACCGCGGGCAGGACCATCGTGCCGGTGCCCTCGGTGGTGAAGGTCTCCAGCAGCAGCGCGTGCGGCAGCCGCCCGTCGATCACGGTGGCCCGGGGGACGCCGCCGTCGACGGCCCGCAGGCAGGCGGCCATCTTCGGGATCATCCCGGAGTGCAGCGTCGGGAGGATCTCGGCGAGCTCGCGGGAGTCGATCTTCTGGACGAGGGACTCGCGGTCGGGCCAGTCGGCGTAGAGGCCCTCGACGTCGGTGAGGACGACGAGCTTGGCCGCGTTCAGCGCCACCGCCAGGGCCGCCGCCGCGGTGTCGGCGTTGAGGTTGTGCACCTCACCGTTCGGGTCGGGCGCGACCGTGGAGACCACGGGGATCCGGCCGGCCTGGATGAGCGCCTCGACCGTCGTCGGGTCCACGTCGGCGACGTCGCCGACCAGGCCGACGTCGACCTCCTCGCCGTCCACCACCGCGGTGGTGCGCTGCGCGGTGAACAGGCCGCCGTCCTCGCCGGAGAGCCCGACGGCGAAGTGGCCGTGCTGGTTGATCAGGTTGACCACCTCGGGGCCGACCTGGCCGGTGAGCACCATCCGGACCACCTCGATGCTCTCCTCGGTGGTCACCCGCAGCCCGCCGCGGAACTCGCTCTCGATGCCGAGCCGGCGCAGCATCCGGGTGACCTGCGGGCCGCCGCCGTGCACGACGACCGGGAGGATGCCGCAGGTCCGCAGGAACACCATGTCCTCGGCGAACGCCCGCCGGCACTCCTCGTCGACCATCGCGTGGCCGCCGTACTTCACCACGATGACCCGGCCGTGGAACTCCTTGAGCCAGGGCAGCGCCCCGGTGAGCACCTCGGCCCGGAAGCGGTCGCCCTCGGGGTCGTGCCGGCGCATGACCCGGCTGCTGCCGATCCGCCGCCGGGCCGGCCGGGGCGGTGCGGCGGGCAGCACGTCGACCGCCGCCTCGGCGGCCGACCCGGCGGGCAGGCGGTCGTCGATGAGGACCTCGGTCGGCGTGGGGTCCTGCGTGCCGGCCAGCACCGGGTGCTGCGTCGTGGGCGCGGGAACGGAGTCGATGCTCATGAGGGGGCCAGGCTCTCGTGCGCGGAGGACAGGGACAGGTCGTCGGTCCGGACGGGGGCGGACCGGTCACCGGCGCCGGT
The DNA here is from genome assembly GCF_900188375.1 of Geodermatophilus pulveris. GTDB lineage: Bacteria > Actinomycetota > Actinomycetes > Mycobacteriales > Geodermatophilaceae > Geodermatophilus > Geodermatophilus pulveris. The sequence continues at coordinate 1,324 of NZ_FZOO01000013.1, forward strand.
GGCGACGTCGATCGCGGTGGCGCGGCGGGCGGGGTCGGCGGGGACCGGGCCGGGTGCCCGGGGGCCGGTCGGCAGGACGACGTCCACCACGTCCTGGCGTTCGTTCCCGAGCGGGCGTCCGGTTCGGCCGGGCGCACGTGTCACGGTGCGACCCCGACGAGGGGCAGGCCGGTGGTCTCGGGCAGGCCCAGGGCCAGGTTGGCGCACTGGATCGCCGCTCCGGCGGTGCCCTTGGTCAGGTTGTCCACCGCCGCGACCACCACCAGCCGACCCGCGTCGGGGTCCACCGCGACCTGCAGGGCGAGGGTGTTCGCGCCCAGCACCTGGGCGGTGGTGGGCCACTGCCCCTCCGGGAGCAGGTGCACGAACGGCTCCTCGGCGTACGCCTTCTCGTACGCCGCCCGCGCGGCGGCCGCGTCCACCCCCGGGGCCAGCCGTGCCGAGCAGGTGGCCAGGATCCCCCGGGCCATCGGCACCAGCACCGGGGTGAAGCTCACCGACACCCCGGTCCCGGCGGCCGACGACAGGGTCTGCACCATCTCCGGGGTGTGCCGGTGCACCCCACCGACCCCGTAGGCGCTCACCGCACCCATCACCTCGCTGCCCAGGAGGTGCGGCGCGGCCTTCTTGCCCGCCCCGGAGGTGCCGGTGGCCGCGACCACCACCACCTCCGGCTCGACCAGCCCGCCGCCCAGCGCGGGCGCCAGGGCGAGGGTGACCGCGGTCGGGTAGCAGCCGGGCACCGCGATCCGCCGCGCCCCGGCCAGCGCCGCCCGCGCCCCGGGCAGCTCCGGCAGCCCGTACGGCCAGCTGCCCGCGTGCCCGCCGCCGTACCAGCGCGCCCACGCCTGAGGGTCGTTCAGCCGGTGGTCCGCGCCGCAGTCGATGACCAGCACGTCCGCGGGCAGCTGGGCGGCGACCGCCGCGGACTCCCCGTGCGGCAACGCCAGCACCACCACGTCGTACCCGGCCAGGTCCGCCGCCCCGCTGGGGCGCACCTCCCAGTCCGCGAACGGCAGCAGGTGCGGCGCCACCTCCCCCAGCCGCCGCCCCGCGCTCGACTGCGCGTGCACCCCGGCCAGCCGCAGGGCCGGGTGCCCGGCCAGCAGCCGGCACACCTCACCCCCGGCGTACCCGGTGGCGCCGGTGACCCCGACCGTCCACGTCCGCCCCGTGTTCACGCTGAGTGACAGTACCCGCGTTCGCGCACCCCTCGACGTACTCCGAACAGGTGACGTGCGGCTCCCGCCCCGCTCACCCGCGCCGGTCCCCGACCCCGCGATCGCGCGGTTCCTGGCGGGCAGGACACCTCCCGGACACCGCGCGGCCACCCGTTCGGGGTCTCCCGGACCGGTGCGGACCGATCGGTGCGACACGCGCGACCGGTGACTCTGAGTGACCCACCGGTGCTGTTCGGTGCCGCTGCGGGCCCCGGTCCGGGTGCCCGCAGCCGGCGCGGCTCAGCGAAGCGCGCCGACCTCGCGGAGCACCCCGAGGACCTCGGGCAGGTCCGCGAACGCCGCCTCGACGTCCCCCGGGACGACGACGGAGTGGGCGTTCGTCGCCAGGTAGTCGGCCAGGGCGGCGTCGAACGCCTCCTCGCCGACCCGCTCGCGGGCCTCGACCAGCGCGGCGCCGCCGAGGGTGTAGACCGTGTCGTAGTAGGTGCTGCTGGGACGGCGGAACTCCTCCGCCCAGTAGGTCATCGACTCACCGACCGGAGGCGCGTCGCGCGCCGCCAGCTCCGCGTACGTCGGCCCCTCGCCGTCGGCCACCGCCTGGGCGAACGTCGCGAACGACTCGTCCAGCCACGGGTGCTCCCCCTGGTCGTTGCCCACCCAGCCGTAGAACCACATGTGCGCCAGCTCGTGCGTGACCAGCCCCCGCCGCCGCTCGGGGTCCACGTCGCCGAACTGGATCGCCCCGGGGAACTCGATGCCGCTGCTCTGGCTGGACAGCACCACGACCCACAGGTCGTCGTAGGGCAGGGGGCCGAGCAGGTCCACCAGGCCCCCGGTGGACTCCTCGATCTGGTCCAGCCAGTCCTCCGGACCGGCCGCCCCCACCTCGCGGTCCACCCCGACGCGCACCCGCGTGCCCCCGACCGTCCGCTCGGCCACTTCGAGGTCGCCGACGGCGACGGCGACGTCGCGCACCGCCGGGGCGGTGAAGCGGTGGACGGTCGTCCCGTCCGGCCCGGGCTCCGTGCCGTCCACGGCGCCGGTGCCCAGGACCTCGTACCCCGAGGGGGCGACGACCTCCAGGGACTCCAGCAGGAAGTCCTCGCTGACGGCGGTCTCGCCGATGACCGGGACGGCGGGCCCCCGCTCCCACCCCCGCTCGCGCTCCCACGCCAGCAGCGGGAACGCCGTGGCGAACCAGGCGACCTCCGCGGCGGAGGACGTCCCGACCCGCTCGTTGACCTGCTCGCCCAGCACCAGGTCGAACGTCACCTCGGCGGTGACGGTGTCCCCGGCCGACAGGCACTCGGCCAGCGGCACCTCGACGAGGGTGCCCGGCGCGCCCTCGGGGGCGCCGGCGGGGACGTCGACGAAGGCCGCGTCGCGGCCGTCCACCCGGACGCCGGAGACGGTCAGCGAGCTGCCCGCCCTGGCGGTGGCCGGCTTGTTCGGCCAGGACCGGAAGACCAGCTCGCAGGTGTCCAGGTCCGGGGTGAACTCGACGACCTCGCGCCCGGACGCCGAGGCGAGGTCGGGGGCCATCTCGAAGCGGAGGTCCACCACCGGCCGGTCGCGCCACGGCTGGGCGACGTCGCTGTCGGCGTCGGACCCCTCGGGCGCCGGTCCGTCGTCCGGGACGGCGGAGGTGCACCCGGCGGCCACCAGGACCGAGGACGCGAGGGCGACCGTGACCCACCGTCGACCTCTGCGCATCCCCGTCCCCGTGAGCCGATCGACCGGGCACCTGCCGGTCGCACCACCCATGGTGACGCCCCGGGCGACCAGGACGTTCCCCGCGGCCCGGCCCGGGCGACCGTCCGTCATCGGCAGCCCGTCCGAGGTCACCGGGACGGGTGGGACCGGTGGGACAACTGTTACTGACCGTTATCTGGCGGATGCGGAGAGCGTGTGTGAATCTCGGTGCGTCACAACGCAATCACCGTCCGTTGCCTCATCGACGGACCTCCGGAGGCCTCCTCGTGCGCAGTCCCCGCTCCACCGCCGGCCGCCGGGCCGCCGTGCTCACCGCGGCCGCCCTCGTCACCCTGGCCACCGCGGCGTGCGGCCCCGCCGACGTCCGGCTCGGCGCAGCCGGTGCCGCCGGCGGCACCGAGACGGACACCCACGCTCCGACCGGTCAGTCGCAGTCCCTCGGGGACGCGGCCGCCGTGCCGAGCACGCCGGTCCCCGACCCGGCGCCGGTCCCCCCGCCGGCCCCGCCCCAGGTGCCGGCACCGACCCAGCCGCAGGCCCAGGCACCGGCCCAGGCACCGGCCGAGGCGCCGGCCCAGGGCCCCGTCGTCGGGTCCGCCGGCTCAGCGGCCCAGGACGCCGGCCGGCCCGTCGAGCCGACGGTCCCGGCCGAGCTGGCCCCCACGGCGTCGGGGGACCCGGCGACCGACCGGGGACGCAGGGGCCGGGACGCCTCCCGCCAGAGGACGGGTGCCCCGGCGGCGGGCGCGCCCGCCGCCGGGCCGGCGGCCTCCGCCTCCGGCCCCGTGGCCGCCGCGGCCCCTGCCGCCCCCGCGGCCGGCGGCGCCTCCGGCGGGTCGGGCGGCGCGTACACCGACCAGGGCGGCCAGTCGTTCACCGCCGCCAACGGGCACAGCGGCAGGTACCTGCGCTACGCCGCCGGGGTCGACCCGGCCCGGCCGGTGGGTCTGGTGGTCTACGTCGACGGCACCGGCGAGTACGGCATCGACAACCCCGGGTCCTCCTACGCGCTGGGCGGCCCGTCGGGGCTGGTGGCCACCAGCCGGGCGCGCAACATGATCACGCTCGCGGTGGAGAGCCCCGACCAGTCCTGCGAGTGCTGGCACACCGGGGACACCAGCGGCTACGCCGACTTCCTGGCCGAGCTCATCGAGGCCCAGCTCGCCGGGTACCCGGTCAGCGAGGTCTGGCTGAGCGGCTTCTCGTCCGGGGCGCAGGAGATCACCCGGTTCCTCGTGCCGCGGCACCCCGAGCTGATGCGGCTGGGCGGCGGCTGGGTGGTGTTCGGGGGTGGCGGCCCGCCGGCCGACGGGGGGTCGGCCGTGACCGCCGCCCGCATGGCCGGGGTCCGCGGCCACTGGTTCACCGGCACGGCCGACACCGCGGTCCCGCTGACCGCCTCCTGGGGAGCGCAGGCCGGTGAGCGGTGGTATGCCGCCCGCGGCGTGGCCACCTCGCGCGACTTCCCGCAGGGCGTGGGGCACGCCCTCGACGGCCGGCTGGGGCGCACCGTGGGGCAGCTGATCGACGCCTCCTGAGCGGGGCCCTCCCCGCGCGGGGAGGGCCTCCCGTCAGGACGTGCGGGTGACCTGCAGGACCCGGTCGACGAGGTCCTGGGTGAGGTCGGCGCGGACGTCGGGCGGCACCGGGAGTCCGCTGTCGGTGTACCAGTCCGGCGAGGCCTCGGGGTGCGGCCCGACGACGCCGACCGCGCCGCGGCCGAACGGCGCGACGACCGCCGCAGGCAGGCCGTTGTCGTAGGTGGCCAGCACCTCCGCCGGGCCCCGGGTGGGGTCCAGGTCGAACCACGGGCCGTCCTGGAAGAACACCCGGCGGCGACGCCCGGCCCAGGTCAGCGTCACCAGGGCGTCCCCGTCGTGGTCCGGCTGCGCCTCCGGCGAGGAGATGTACCGGTCGGCGTCCCCGGGGAGCAGGCCGAAGCCGGGGGTCTCCCCGGCCAGGTAGCCGCCGAGGCAGAAGCCCAGGTAGCCCCCGCCCGAGGCGACGAACTCCCGCACGGTGTCGGCCGACCGGGCCAGCTTCCGGTACGCCCGCTTCAGCGCACCCCCGCCGGGCTGGGCGTACAGGCGCGCTCCGGCGAGCACGGCCGGCTCCAGCCGGAGGTCCTCCCGCGGCCCGACGAACCGGACGTCCAGGGCCCAGCGGCTGCGCCGCAGCGCGGCCGCCACCGCCTCGGGGCACCCGGGGGTCGACGCCGGTCCGCGGTAGACCAGCGCCAGGTCAGTCCCGGGCACCGGCCCCCTCCGCGCGGGCGAGTCCCGGCTGCACCGCGCGGCGCACGGCGCCGGTCGTCCGGGCGACGACCTCCTCCAGCGGGCCACGGAGGTGGAACCGGCTCCACACCAGCGCGAAGGAGACGACGATCACGACGTGGACGAGCAGCCCCCGGACGCCCCCGGGCAGCACGGTCAGCACGACCAGGTGCAGGGAGTACAGCGTCAGCGTCATGCTCCCTGCGGCGGCCAGCGGCCGCAGGAGGGCGGTGGTCGTGCGGCCGACGAGGATGCAGACCCCGAGGAGCGCCAGGCTCAGCCCGATGGTGAACGCGAGGTCCAGCGGCGTGGTCGAGTGCGGCGCCGTGCTCGCCAGCCACCACGGGGTGTCGGTGGGCGTCGTGCCGCTCCACCCGGTCGCCAGCACCTCGGCCAGCTGGCCCGAGGACATCCCCGCCGCCCTCGAGGCCTGCTCGATGTCGGCGCGGCCCCCGAGGACGTCGAGCAGCAGCCAGGACACCGCCTGCGCGGCCACGGCCAACCCCACCCCGGTGAGGGTGATCAGCGCGACGGTGCGCCGGGACTGCAGCAGTGCCCGCCCGACGGCGAGACCGGCACAGAGGTAGGCCATCCACGGCAGCGCCGGGTACACGCCGGTGAGCGCGAGCTCGCGCAGCGTCTGACCCGGGTCGCCGACCAGGGCGCCGAACGTGAGGTTCGGCACCGTGTCCGGCACCGGCGTGCCCGACCGCAGCCAGTGGCTGAGGACCGGCACGACCACGGCGATCGCCGCCGCCAGCGCGATGAGGGCGCGGCTGGACAGGCCGATCAGCGGGATGGCGAGCACGAACAGCAGCGCGTAGTACGGGAGGATCACCGAGGCGAGGTCGGGGACCACCAGCGAGCCGAGCAGCAGGCCGACCACACCGATGAGCAGCGCCCGGACGAGGAGCGCCGCCGCGTGGCCCGGCCAGGTGCGCGCAGTTGGCCGCTGACGGCGGCCGGTGGCGAACGCGACCCCCACGCCGGCCAGCAGCGCGAACAGCGCCGCCGACTTCCCCGCGGCCAGGGTCCAGGCCAGGGAGGGCTCGCCCTCCGCGTCGACGGAGTCGACCGTGTGGACGGCCATCATGCCGACCAGCGCGATGCCCCGGGCGGCGTCGATGCCGATGAGACGGGCGCCTCCCCGCCGCTGCGGGGCGGTGCTGGCCGGGGTGCCGGACACGTCGCCGGCCGGGGCCGGCTCGCAGGCGTGGTGTAGCGACGCGGGCCCGGCCGGGGTGCCCCCCGGCGCCGTGGGCAGGCCGGCGGTCATCGCCGGCCCGCCGCGGTCGCACCCGAGGAGACCCCGCGCCGGGTGCGGGCCGGCGGCGCCGTCGGCGCCCGCCCCACCTTCTGGGCCGGGATGCCGCACCAGGTGGTCTCCCGGGGCAGCACCTCCCCCTTCATCGCCAGCGACAGCGCGGCCAGCGTGGCGTCGTCCTCCACGACCGAGCCGTAGAGGACGACGGCCTTGTCGCCGATGGTGGCGCGGTCGCGCAGCACGACGTGGTCCATCTTCATGACGCGGTCCTCGAACAGGTGGGTCTGCAGCGACGCGTTGGCACCCACCGAGACGTCGTCGCCGATGGTGACGAGGTCGAACTCGGTCAGGTACGTGGTGTCGACCAGCGTCCGCCGGCCGACCCGGGCGCCGAACAGCCGCAGCGCCGGGCCGAGCAGCGGCGTCCCGGTGAGGAACGTGAGCAGGGCCGGGACCGCCGCCGCCTCGTAGACGCCGGTGACGAACTCCGTCCGGCGCACGAACCCGCTCCACAGCGGCCGCACGCGCGGCCGGTACCGGCCGACGACGGCCCACTTCAGCGCGGCCACGGCCAGCACCACCAGCACGCTGGAGGTCAGCGCGACCAGCGGGGACAGCAGCACGGTGGCCACGGTGTCCCACGACAGCGCGAGGGAGGACAGCGCGTAGAGGGTCGCGAAGGTCGCCACCGCCAGCAGGGAGCTGGGCAGCACGATCCGCAGCGCCTCGATCGCGTACCGGTTGCGGACCTGCCGCCGGGACGGCGAGAACAGCTCCGCCTCGGTGAACTCCTCGAACACCTCGCGGCGGGGCAGGAAGAACGACGGGGAGCCCAGCCAGGAGGTGCCCGGCTCGGTGCCGGTGGTCGGCGGCACGCTGCGGACGCCGACGAGCGACCCGTCGCCGAGGTGGGTGCCCGACGGGACGAAGGCGGCGTTGCCGACGAACGCCCGGGAGCCGATCTCGGTCCGCCGGAAGGCGACGTGCCCGTTGGCGTAGGTCGCGCTGCCCACGCTCGCCATGTCCGCGACGAAGGCGCCCTCGCCCAGGGTGAGCAGGTCCGGGTCGATGTTGGCGATGGTGGAGACCTCGGCGCCCCTGCCCACCTTCGTGCCCATCGCCCGCAGCCACATCGGCGTGTACAGCGTGGCGTACATCGTGTTGTTGAACAGCAGGCTCATCTCGAGCAGCTTGTCGCCCAGCCACTTCTCCAGGCCCAGCTGCGACCGCAGGTGGTGCACCCCCTCCGGGGTCGCCGGCAGCACCAGGCGGCGGGCGCCCAGGACCAGCGCGCAGGAGGCGGCCACGAAGACCGGGCCGGACACCGCGGTGGCCAGCAGAGCGGCCGCCGTCCCGTAGGTGAGCAGGACCCACCACACCACCGCCACGACCGGCAGCAGGATGAGGAACGGCAGCACCTCGAGCAGCAGGACGCCGCCGGCGAAGCCGGCCAGCAGGGAGCTGGACCACCGCCGCGGGGCGCTGGCGCAGCCGGCCATCAGCTCGACGACCGGGTCGACCGCCTCGGGCGCCGGCCGGGCCGGGGACCCGGCCCACGACTCGCCCGCGGGGACGGTGCGCCCGGAGGTGAGCAGCGACGTGTCGCTGAGGATGGCGCCCTCGCCGACCTCGGAGCCGCACTCCAGCACGCTCTCGGAGCCGATGACCGCGCCGGCGCCGATGGTCACCGGGGCGATGGTCAGCACGCCCTCGGCGACGCGGTGGGCGTGCAGCTGGGTGCCGTAGCCGACCGTGGCACCGCGGCCCACCCGCAGCAGCGAGGGCAGCGAGACGTCCGCCGTCCCGATGTGGGCCTCCTCGTCGACCTGCGCCCCGGCCAGCCGGAGGTAGGTGACCGCCCAGGGGGACCCGCTGAGCACGGTGAGCGGCGAGATGGACACCAGCTTCTGCAGGGTCCACACGCGCAGGTGCATGCCGCCCCACAGCGGGTGCTCGCCGGTGCGCAGCCCGCGGGACAGCAGCCGCACGCCGACGACGGGGACGGCCCAGCGGCCGAGCAGGTAGACCGCCGGGAGGGCGACCGCCAGCTGCAGCACCAGCGCCAGGGAGGGCTGGCCGTCGTTGAGCCCGTACAGGACCCCGACGGGCAGCAGGAAGAGCATGACGATGGCGTACAGGACGGCCACCTGCGCCGTCCCGAACGCGACCACCCGGTTGCGGGACGGCGGCTGCGGACGGGGCTCGCGCGGCTCCAGCGTGACCGGGTCCGCGGTGGCGCCGGCTCGGCTGCCCTCCTCGAGGAAGGCGGCCAGCTCCCGGACGGTGGGGTGCTTGTAGAAGTCCAGGATGGACAGCCCCGAGCCCAGCTCGCTCTCCCGCATCGCGGACACCACGTTCGCCGCGACCAGGGAGTGGCCGCCGAGCGCCTCGAAGAAGTTGGCCTCCACGGACACCGCGCCGGCGGGCAGCCGCAGGGTCTCCTCCCAGAGCCCGGCGATCCAAGCCTCCGCCGGGGTCGCCGGCGGCTCGAAGTCCCGGGCGCCGCGGATCAGCCGGGGGCGGGTGGGCGCGGGCAGCCGGCCGCGGTCGGCCTTGCCGCTGGGCAGCATCGGGATGGACGTGACCACGTCCAGGTAGGACGGGACCATGTACGGCGGCAACTGGGCCACCAGCTGCTCGTGCAGCTCGGCGACCAGCGCGTCGGCGGCGCCGGCGGCGAGGGTCTCCGGGCGCAGCTCACCGCCCGGGCCGTCGCCCCGGAGGATGACGTACCCGGCCAGGTCGCCGCCGGTGTCCGAGGAGGGCAGCAGGGTGACGACGGCGCCGGTCACCTGCGGGTGCTCGAGCAGCACGCTCTCGATCTCCTGCAGGTCCACGCGGTGGCCGCGGACCTTGACCTCGCTGTCCGCGCGGCCCAGGTACTCCAGCTCGCCGTCCGGGAGGAAGCGGCCCAGGTCCCCGGTGCGGTAGATGCGCTCGCCCGGGATGCCGCGCGGGTCGGCGATGAACCGGTCGGCGGTGAGGTCGGGCCGGTTGACGTAGCCGCGGGCCACGCCGGGCCCGCCCACGCAGATCTCCCCGACGCCGCCCGGCGGGACCGGCCTGCGGTCGTCGTCGAGCAGCGTGACCCGGTAGGTGGGCAGCGGACGGCCGATGGTGACCGGCTTGCCGGGCCGCAGCTCGGCCATCGTGCAGGTCACGGTGGTCTCGGTCGGCCCGTAGGTGTTGAGGATCCGGCGGCCGGGCGCCGCCCAGCGGTCGACCAGCTCGCGCGGGCAGGCCTCACCGCCGACGTTGACCGTGCGGATCAGCGGCAGGACGCGGTCGAGGGTCGCCAGGACCGTCGGGACGCAGTAGATCATCGTGATCTCGTGGTCCTCGAGGAAGTCGGCCAGGCCCGACCCCACCCGCCGGCCGTCCGTGGGACCGGCGACCAGGGTCGCGCCGACCGCCCAGGTCGGCCAGATCTCCTCGATGGAGAAGTCGAAGGCGATCGTCATGCCCTGGTACACCCGGTCGGTCGGCTCGACCCCGTAGAGGGACGGCACGATGCCGACGAAGTTGCAGATGCTCGACTGGGTGACCTCGACGCCCTTGGGCCGGCCGCTCGAGCCCGACGTGTAGATGACGTAGCAGACCGGGTCGCCGTCGAACTGGATGCCGGGCCGGGCGCTCGACTGGACCGCGAGCTCGCCGCCGAGCTCGTCGAGGTACAGGCTCTCGCAGGGCAGCGCGGCGGTGGACGCCGCGAACGGGGTGGCGGTGACCAGCAGGCGCAGCGAGGAGTCCTCGGCGATGTACTGCAGCCGGTCCGCGGGCGCCTCGGGATCGATCGGGACGAACGTCGCCTCGGTCTTCGTGACCGCCAGCAGCGCCACGTAGGTGTCCACCGAGCGGTGCAGGAGGATGCCCACCCGGACGCCGGCCCGCGCGCCCCGGGCCATCAGCAGGTTGGCCAGCCGGTTCGCGCGCTGGTCCAGGTCCGCGTAGGAGACCCGCTCGCCCTCGCACTCCAGCGCGGTGGCCGACGGCCGCTCGTCGCAGGTGCGCTCGAAGAACCGGCTCAGCCGGGTGACCAGCGAGCGCTGACCCGAGATCTCGGCCACGAAGTTGTCGTGCAGGCGGTATGACGTGGCCGTGTTGTCGCGCATCTCGTGTCCCGGAGCGGCGGTGGGGGCCTGCTGCTCGACATCTCCCGCGAATGTCGAGAAGAAGTCCCAGTCATCGCTACTAGTGCTCATGTTTTCACTCTCTGCATCCTCCTCTACGGCAACTCCACGAGGCTAGGCGCGGGTCTCCCGGACGCGCAAAGACCGGCGGGGACACCGGAGAATGCGGGATCGAAACCTCGTGACCAGCGGGAATAGATGGTCCCTCACAGGCGATGACGGGGGTGTTCCTGAGCGTGAGCATCATGCGGGGAATGGCGGCGGACATCGACGGTCGGTCGTCGAGTCGTCACGGAGAACGCATCGGTACCGCAATCGACAGGCCCCGACACGCCCGGATCACCCCGGGCGTCGGCAGGCACCGGTGAGAGACGTGTCACCCGATCGTGGCCCTCTGGTCCTCCTCGCCCGCCCCGAGGACGTGCTGCGCGCCGGCGGCCGGCACCTGCTGACGCCCGCGGAGCGCCGGCGGGCCGCGGCGCTGCGCTCCCGGGCCGACCGCGACGCCCACGTCGCCGCGCACCTGCTGGTCCGCCACTGCGCCGCGACGCACACCGGCCGGCCGGTGGAGACGCTGGAGCTCGTGCAGCGGTGCGACGGGTGCGGGTCCATCGAGCACGGCCGGCCCTCGATCGCCGGGCTGCCCGGGCTGCACGTCAGCCTCGCGCACACCCGCGGCGCCGTGGTGGCCGGCGCGGACCGCCGGCCGGTCGGCGTCGACGTCGAGGGCGCGCCGGCACGGCCGCCGGACCCGGCCACGCTGACCACCGCGCTGACCGACGCCGAGGCCGCCGCCGTCCGGACGGCGGCCGACCCGTCGGCGGCCTTCCTCCGCTCCTGGGTGCGCAAGGAGTGCCTGGTGAAGGTCGGTGCGCTCACGCTGGACGGGCTGTCGCGGGTGGGACTGGACCCCGCGACCGACCGGGTGGCGGAGGACGGGCGCACGCGCAGCCGGTTCGGCCCCCTGCACCTCGTGGACTGGTTCGACCCGGTCCTGGGCGTCGCCGTCGCTGCCGCCGGCTCCACGCCGCCGGTCGTCGGCACCCCCGGCCCGTGGGCCGTCCGCACCCCCTGACCGCGCCACCGGCGGCCGGGTCGCTGAACCGGTCTGGCGGGGTCGTCCGAACCACCGGTGTCCCGTCCCCCGATGGGGTCCATCACCCGCTCCACCGGCGCATCCGTGCCCTCCGCCGGCACATCCGTGCGTAGAGTCCCCGCCCCCTGGGGCGAGTCCGTCCCCGTCCCGTCGGAGGTCGTCGTGCGCAGGCCCGTCATCGTCCTCGGCGTCCTGGCTCTCGTGCTGTCGAGTGCCGGGACGGCGTCCGCCGAGCCGCCGCTGGAGGTGGGCGCGGGGATCACCGACCTGGCCGGGGCGCTCGGCACCGGCACGGTGGCGGCCGCCGAGCGGGCCGTGGAGGACCTCGCCGCGGAGGACGGCCTGGTGCTGTCGGCCGTCTTCGTCCCCTCGTTCGGCGACGCCGAGCCGGGTGCGTGGGCGCGGGACTCCGCCCGGCTGTCCGGCTTCGACGAGGACGACCTGCTGCTGGCCGTGGCCGTGGGCGAGGAGACCTTCGAGTACGGCTTCTGGGTCGACGAGGACTTCCCGCTGTCGGACGTCGACGTCGAGCGCGCCGTCATCGCCGAGGTGGAGCCCCGGCTCGCGGCGCGCGACCGGTCCGGCGCGGTCGTCGCGCTGGCCGAGCAGCTCGGGGGGCTGGTGGCGGCCGAGGAGGAGGCGGCGGCCGCCGCGGGCCCGTGGTCGGCCCGCACCACTATCCTCGTCGTCGGCGGGGTGGCAGCTGTCCTCCTCGTCGCCCACCTGCTCTCCCGTCGGAGGTCCTCGATCCCGTCCTGACGGCCGGGGCCGCGGCGCACGCCGGCGTCCGTGGTCCGGGGCACACAGCGGCCTCACAGCCCGGTCACCGGGGGGTCGCAGGCGTCCCGTCCACGCTCCCCGGCCATGACCTCCCCGACGGTGATCTCCCCTGAGTCGACGCCTGTCCCCACGGCTGCCCGGCCATCTCCCCGTGGCGTCCCCGCCCCTCCTGGCGGGGGGTCCGAGGCGGGCCCGGGGTACGTGAGCCTCGCCGCTCCGCACGACCCGGCGCGGTGCGCCGGCCGCGGGTGCTCCCGGCACCACCCGAGCGACCACCACATGCGGACCTGGCCACGGGTGTGGCGGGAGTTCTACGGCTACTCCGACCGGCTGTGCCCGCACGGCATCGGGCACCCCGACCCGGACGACGTCGTCCACCTGCAGGCGCTGGGCGGGGCGTGCACCGCCCACCCGTGCGACGGGTGCTGCACCGCACCCCTGCGCACCGGCGGGTGACCGCTCAGACGGTCTGCCGGACCGCGGAGGTCTGGGCGGCCCGGGCGTCCTCGTCGCGGCGGAGCACCCAGGAGGCGGGCAGCACCAGGCGCGGGGCGACACCGACGAGGACGGCGACGAGGACGGCGACGCCGGCCAGTGCCTCCCCCGACTCCTCGAGGTAGGTGGCGGTCACCGCCCACGGCGCGGACACGACCGTGGACACCGCCGACAGGCCCACCGAGGCCGCGGCGTAGCCGGCCAGGCAGGTGAGCACCCGCCGCCGGTCGCGGCGCTCGTCCCGGCTGACGAGGGCCAGCACGCCGATCACGGCCGCGGCCAGCGCGGCGCTCAGCACGACCGCGCCGGCCGGGCCGGCCGCGGCGGACAGGGCGATCACGGCGTCGACGTGCAGGGTCCCGCCGGCCTTGACCACGGCGACGGCCGCGCAGACCAGCCCGACGGCGAGCCACCAGGTGCGGCGTCCCGGCGTCCGGGCCGCCCCGGCGACCGCGGCGACGGCGGCCGCGGCGAACAGCGCGGCGACGAAGGTGCGGGGCGCGGACCAGGGGGCGTCCATGGACAGGGTGCGGGCCACCGGGCCGGTGGCGCCGGCGAGCCGGGCGACGTAGCCGGCCGTCTCGAGCAGGACGGCGGTCGCGGCCAGGGCGACGCCGACCGGCGGGAGGGGCACGCGGCGGCGCGCGGTGCGCAGCCGCACGTCGGGGACGGCGGGCGCGGCGGCGGTCAGCGGCCCGGCGGCGCGCAGGTCGGCGACCCGGATGCCGCGGCCGACGACGACGGCCACGGCGAAGGCGAGCAGCACCCAGAGGACCAGTCCCCCGGCGACCCAGATCCACACGTGCCGGACATCGGCACAGCCGCCGTCCGCCCTGATCCCGCGCCGCGGACCACCACCCCGACGGGTGAGGTCAGCTCCGGGCCGCCCCGGTGCCGGCGCCCGCCTGCAGCACCCGCCGCCGGACGGCGCCCGTGGCCTGCGCGACGATCTCCTCGAGCGGGCCGCGGACGTGGGAGCGGCTCCAGAGCAGGGCGGAGCCGACGACGAGGAGGACCTGGACCAGCAGGGAGACCAGGTCGTCGCGCGGCATGGTCCCGGAGCCGAGCAGCAGCAGGTGCAGGCAGTACAGGGACAGGGTCATGCTGCCCGCGGCCGAGAGCGGCCGCAGCGCCCGGGTCGTCGTCCGGCCGACCAGGATGCAGACGCCGAGGACGGCCAGCCCGACGCCGATCGTGGACAGCAGGTCCAGCGGGGTGGTCGAGTGCGGCGCCGCCGTCGCCAGCCACCACGCCGTCTCGGTCGGGGTCGTGCCCGCGGGGCCCCACAGCAGCAGGTCGCGGTACTCCTCGGGCGTCCGCGCGGCCAGCGCAGCCGCCTGCAGGTCGGCGCGCCCGCCCAGCACGTCGAGGAGGGACCAGGAGACCAGGCGGGCGCCCACGGCCAGCCCCACGCCCACCACGACCAGCAGCGCCACGACCCGCCGGGAGGACAGCAGCGAGCGTCCGACCGCCAGGCCCACGCAGAGGTAGGCCAGCCACGGCAGGGCCGGGTAGGTGCCGGTGAGCAGCAGGTCCCGGAACACCCGTCCCGGCTCCCCGACCAGGTCGGCGAAGCCGTAGTTGGGCTCGGTGACGAGCTGCTCGCCGGCCCGCAGCAGGTGGCTGAGCACGGGCAGGCCGATCGCGACGGCCGCAGCGGTGACGAGCAGCGCCCGCACCGACAGGAGCAGCAGCGGGATCGCCAGCACGAACAGCAGCGCGTAGTACGGGAGGATCACGCCGGCCAGCGAGCGCGACACGAGCGGGCCGAGGAGCAGGCCCACCGCCCCGACGAGCAGCGCGCGCACGGCCAGCGACGCGGCGTGCGCCCCCCACGCCCGGCCGGCCGGGGGCCGCCGCCGTCCGGTGGCGAAGGCCACTCCGACCCCGGCCAGCAGCGCGAACAGGGCGGCCGAGCGGCCCGCGGCCACGTCCCAGGTCAGCGAGGGACCTCCGTCCGGGCCGACCGGGTCCATGACGTGGATGGCCATCATGCCGAACAGCGCCAGCCCGCGGGCCGCGTCGATGCCGACCAGGCGCGGGTTGCCCCGCTGCACCGGCGCGGTGCTCGCCGGGCTCCCGGAGACGTCCCCGGGCTGGGCGGGCGCGCAGTCGTGGGGCAGGTCCGCGGCGGCCGCCGGAGCGGTGCGCGGCGGGTCCAGCACGCCGTCCCGGGCGCTGCGGTCCCCCGCGCTCACCGGCGACCCGTGGCGGTCGTCCGCGAGGGACCGCGGCCGGGCGCGGGCCGGACCGGCGCGGTCGCCGCCGCTGCGGGAGGGACGTGAGAGGGTGCCCGGTCCCCGCGGGTTGCCGTCATGTCGCTGCTCCCTGGATCGCGGGACGTCTCGGCTGCCGGTCCTCGGCGACCGTCCCGGTGCGCGCCCGACTGTCGTCGGGGCACGGGGGCACAGCCACCCCCGGATGGCGAAACGCTGTGACTCGGTGACGTGACGTCACCGGCGACGGGGCGTTCCGTCACCGGAGGTGAACGGATCGTGAACCCCGAGGACGGCCGCTCCGTCCGGCGAGGCGCCCGTGGCCTGCCGGGTGCGCGGTCTGGCGGGGCGTCACCGGGGCGCCCCGGAGCGTGCCCACACGTCGGCAGAGCGGGCCGGACGTGCGGTCACCCGGGGTGGGCGGGTGCAGGCGCCCCCCGGACGAGGGCACGGTGGCACGTGGGTCCCAGGACGTCCTGGGCACCGTGGGACCGGAGCCGCCGACCCCGCCGGGCGTCGGCACCGAGGCTCGGGTCCTCCCGGAGTCGTCGGAGGTCGAACGTGTCCAGGGCTGTCGTCGTCACGGGTGTGCTGGCACTCGCGCTGTCCGTCGCCGGGCCGGCGCGGGCCGCACCCCCGCTGCAGCTCACCGACCGGGTCACCGACCAGGCAGGGGCGCTCGGTGACGACGCGGCGGCCGCCCGCGAGGCGGCGCAGTCCCTGGCCGAGGACACCGGCGTCGGCCTGTACGTCGTCTTCGTGCCCTCGTTCGACGCGGTGCCACCGGAGACGTGGGCCGAGCGGACCGCCGAGCTGTCCGCGCTGGAGCCGACCGACGTGCTGCTCACCGTCGCCGTGGGCGAGGGCGAGGGCACCTACGAGTACTCCTGGTGGGTCGACGACGCCACCCGGCTGTCCGGGGTGGCCGTCGAGGCCGCGATGACCGGCGAGATCGAGCCGCGGCTGGCCGCCGGTGACCGATCGGGCGCGGTGGTGGAGCTGGCCGGGCAGCTGCGCCCGCTCGCCCGAGCGGCGGAGGAGGCGACGACCGCGACGTGGTCGGGCACGACCACCGCCTGGGTGGTGGCCGCCGTCGCCGTCGTCCTGCTCGCCGGCCACCTGCTGTCCCGCCGCCGCTCCACCGCCCGCCCCACCCGGTAGCCCGGCGGGCCCCGGCCCGTCGCCGGACCGGGACCCACGGGGTGCCGGTCAGCCGTCGACCGCGGAGCCCTCGAACTGCTCCTCGTCGTCGCCGCCGACGGTGCCGGCGTCCTGCTGCACCGGGAGTCGGCCAGGTCCAGCGCCGGCTGCCCCAGCGCGAGCAGGTCGAGGTCGAGCAGGCCCACCGACCCGTCGTCGGCCACGAGCGCCTGCCGGTCGTGCAGGTCCCGGTGCACGGCCACCAGCGGCCCGCCCGGCGCGGTGGTGGACTCCCGGGTCACCGCGCGCACCTCGTCGTCCGGGTCGCGGTCACCCAGCCAGGAGCGGGTCGGCCCGGTCCAGCGCAGCAGCACCGCGGCCCCGGCGGCGCCGTCGTGCACCGGGGGCCGGCGGGGGGTCGTCCCCCGGCGGCAGATCGGCGAGGGTCCGGCCGGGCAGCCACTCGCCGACCACCAGGCCGAGCGCGCGGGCTCGCAGACCACCAGGGCGGACGTGCGCACCCAGCACGGTCGCCGGCTGTCAGCGGCGGGAGGCGGCCAGGGCGAGGATGGCGTCGGCGGTCTGGTCGGCCGTGGTGAGCGGGCGGTCGGCCCGATCCCGGACGTCGGCGAGGCGGATCCCCCGCCCCAGGAGGACGCCGACCACGAGGGCCGCGATCATCCAGACGACCAGCCCGCCGACCATCCACGCCACCATGCACCGGACATCGGCAGTCGCCCTGCCCACCGTGACCGACGGACGGCGCGCCGTCGTCAGCCGGCGCGGCGGCCCAGGGCACGGTAGGTCCAGCCGGCGGCGGTCCAGGCCTCCCGGTCCAGGGCGTTGCGCCCGTCGAGGACCCGCTTCTGCCGCACCACCTGACCGAACGCCACCGGGTCCAGCTCGCGGTACTGCCGCCACTCGGTGAGCACCAGGACCGCGTCGGCGCGCGCGGCGGCCTCCTCGGGGGTGTCCGCGTAGTCCAGCTGCGGCCACTGCCGGCGGGAGTTGTCCACCGCAGCGGGGTCCGTGACGCACACGACGGCGCCCTGCAGCTGCAGCTGGGCGGCCACGTTGAGCGCCGGGCTGTCGCGGATGTCGTCGGAGTCGGGCTTGAACGCCGCACCCAGGACGGCGATCCGCTTGCCGAGCAGGGAGCCGTCGCACACCTCTCGGGCCAGCTCCACCATGCGGATCCGGCGGCGC
Organism: Geodermatophilus pulveris; assembly: GCF_900188375.1. GTDB lineage: Bacteria > Actinomycetota > Actinomycetes > Mycobacteriales > Geodermatophilaceae > Geodermatophilus > Geodermatophilus pulveris. Next base: position 18,818 of record NZ_FZOO01000013.1, read on the forward strand.
ATGTTGATGTTGTCCACCTCGCGCAGGAACGTCAGCGCCTGGTCCGCACCCAGCTCCCCGGCCCGGGCCATGAACGCGCGGATGTCCTTGGGCAGGCACCCGCCGCCGAAGCCGAGGCCGGCGTTGAGGAACTTGCGGCCGATGCGGTCGTCGAAGCCGATCGCGTCGGCCAGCTGCAAGACGTCGGCCCCCGTGGCCTCGCACAGCTCCGCCATCGCGTTGATGAAGCTGATCTTCGTGGCCAGGAAGCTGTTGGCCGCCGTCTTCACCATCTCCGCGGTCGCGTAGTCGGTGACCACCTTCGGGGTGCCCCGGGCGACGATGTCGGCGTAGACCTCGTCGAGCGTCCGCTTCGCGGTCTCGCCGTCCGCGCCACCGGGCAGGCCGTAGACCAGCCGGTCGGGGTGCAGCGTGTCCTGGACGGCGAACCCCTCGCGCAGGAACTCGGGGTTCCAGACGAGCACCGCTCCCGGCACCTTCTCGGTGACCACCTCGGCGAGGCGCGCGGCCGTCCCGACCGGCACGGTGGACTTGCCGACGACCAGGTCGCCGGGGGCGAGCACCTGCAGCAGCGACTCGGTCGCCGCCTCCACGAACCGCAGGTCGGCGGCGTACTCGCCGCGCTTCTGGGGGGTGCCCACGCACACGAAGTGCACCTGGGCGCCGGCCGCGTCGGCGACGTCGGTGGTGAACCGCAGCCGCCCGGTGGCCAGCGTGCGGGCCAGCAGGTCCTCGAACCCGGGTTCGTAGAACGGCGCCCGCGCCTGTGCCAGGGCGGCGATCTTCGGCTCGTCGACGTCGACGCCGACGACGTCGTGGCCCAGCTCGGCCATCGACGCCGCGTGGACGGCGCCCAGATAGCCACAGCCGACGACCGAGATGCGCATGACCCTGCCTCCTGTTCTCGACCACTCGGACGGTGAAGTGCAGCACGGGACCCCTGGGGATGCGCACAGGCCCGGATCGGGACGTCGGTCCACCCGCTGGCAGCATCTGCGTCATCGATCGCCACAGACAGCTGAGGCGAGGACTCCTGGATTGAGGTCTACTGGTGACGGCGGGGGGGGCATGCCGACGAGGAGGCCTCCGTGGGGTGGGTGTGGACCGCCGTTGGGGTCTGGGTGCTGCTCGCCGTGCCCATCGCGGTGCTGTTGGGTCGGGTCATCCGCCGCGCCGACCACCAGGAACACGAGGCGTCGACCGACGGCCCCGTCCCCCGTCCGGTGCCACGGCGGCCGGCCCGCGGACCCGGCCCTCACCGGTGAGCGGCTGACTCCCGCTGACCCTCTCTACCGGGACGCCGGTCGCGTCGGCGCCGACAGCAGCACCTGACCGCGCCCCGCCGGTGTGGCGGGGCGCCCATCGCCCTCCTCCCGGCCGGAGCATCGGGCAGCTCACGTGATCCCGACCGAGGACGAGAGGTCGCTGGCGCGGTTCGGCCTGGCCGTCAGTGGGACACCGTGAGCACGGCGGTGTCGGCACGGTCCTGGACCGTGTGGCGCGGTCGAACCACCCGGCTCACCGGCTCACCGGCTGGTGCGGTGCCTCGACACACTGCGTCGAGGCGGGTGCGCGGCCGAGGGCGGCGGCGTGGCTCGACGCGGCGAAGAAGAGGAGCGTGACGGCCAGCATCTCCAGCAGCTCCTCGCTGCTGGAGACGAGGATGTACGAGACGGAGTCCACGGTGAGCAGGTCTGCCAGCCAGCCGTTCACCGCGTCCAGCCCCAGGACTGCGCCGAGGTAGATGGCGCCGGCCAGGGCGACCAGGCGACGGGTCGTCCGTGGCAGACGGTGCAGCAGGCGCACGCCGACCACCGAGAGGGCGACCAGGACGACCGCGGCGCCCGACAGGGCCACCACCATCAGCGGGCTCCCCTGGTCCAGTGCCTGCCGGGCGTGGGGCTCCAGCCGTTCGTGCACCTTCAGCAGCTCGTCGAGCGACGCCGCGGCGCACCCGATGGCCAGCAGCGTCCAGACACGGCCCTGGCGGCCGTCCCGCGTGGAGGAGAGCAGACCCGCACCACGGCACGCCGCGGCACAGAGCACGAGCAGGGACGCGGTGAACCAGGTCGGGACGTTGGCCTCGAAGTCGGTGCTCAGTGCGCTCAGCCCGGGGAGGTGCGCCCAGCCGGGCCGGTCGGCGTCGGCCACCGAGTGGCCCATGGCCAGGTTCACCAGCCGTAGCAGCAGGCTCACCGCGTTGAGGACGACGGCGGCTGCGGCGAACTGGAGCGACAAGCGCCGCGCCGAGCCCACCATCACCACCGTGTGGAACCTCCCGACCTCGTCGGGTAGGGAGTAGACCGCAGGAGGCGGACATCGCACAAGGTTCACGTCCCGTTCATCCGTCGACTCGCCTGCAGGCGCACGGTCGTCGCGGCGGCTCCGCTGATCCGGTCCCCGCCCCGGCGGCACGGTCCGGGGTCCCGGCGTCCTGCGGGACGGCTGGTGGATGTCACCGCCCCCGTCCGTGCGCTGGGCGCCGCACGGTCTCTGCGCCGTCACACCGTCCGCTGCGTCCAGCGCACCTGCCGGGGGGTGGTCCGCGGTGGCCGGCCGGCCACCAGCTGCCCGGCGAGGACAGCGGTACCCAGGGCCAGCGGCGTGACCTCGGCCCACCGCCGCCCGGCCACCGCCCGGGCCAGGCGCTCGCCGGTCCGCAGCGACCGGCGGAACTGCAACTGCCGCCAGGCGCGCAGGGACGCCGTTCGCTGGCTGGGGCTGTTGTCCGGCGACGCCCAGGTCTTGCGCCGGACCCGGTCCAGGTTGCAGACGAACTCGACGGTGCGCCTGGTCATCTGGCCCGGGTGCTGCCGGTACCACGCCACCTGGCCGAGCACCGGGACGTAGCGACCGTGCCGGGTCATCCGGGTGTAGAAGTCCCAGTCCTCCAACTGCTGCAACGACTCGTCGAAGGAGCCGACAGCGGCGACCGCAGAACGTCGGTGCAACCCGACCGCCGGCGGCCAGATCGGACCGGCCACGACGACCTCGCCGAAGGACAGCGGCTCGTCCGGTGCCACGGTCCGCAAGCGCCATCCGGAGAGCCCGCGGCGGTCCCGCTGCCGCTCCGGGTGGAAGCCCGGTAGCAACGGCTCGCCGCGCTCGTCCATCAACTCCGCCCACCCCCAGGCGCCGACGGCCTCCGGGCAGCACTGCAGCGCGCCGACCAGGTCCGCGAGTGCGGTCGGGCACCAGGTGTCGTCGGAGTCGAGGAAGGCGACGTACTCCACCGACGGGGACAACTCCCGCAGGCCGGCGTTGCGGGCCCCCGACAGACCGCGGTTGGGCTGCCGGACCAGGCGCATCCGCGGCTCCTGCCGGATCACCTCCGCGGCGGCAGCCGCCGTGCCGTCCGTGCTGCCGTCGTCGACGACGATGCACTCCCAGTCGGTCACGGTCTGGTCGATCACCGAGTGCAGGGTCGCCGCGACGAAGCGCTCCACGTTGTACGCGGGTACGACGACCGCGATGCGGGGCCGGGGCCCGGCGGCGTCCGAGGGCTCCGCGCCGTCACCGGGCGGCACGGTCCCCCCTTCCCCCTGCGACGAGGACGTGATCGACGACCGCGGTGACCGCCTCGACGGCCGCCTGGGGCCGGTAGTGCCGCCGGTAGTGCTCGGTGCCGGCCGCGACCAGCCGCGTGCGCAGCGGCTCGTCCTCGACGACCCGGCGCACCGCCTCGGCGATGGCCTCGGGTTCGTCGCGGACGAGGACCTGCACGTCGTCGCGCACGCCCAGGCCCTCGCAGCCGAGCGCGGTGCTGACGACGGGCACCTCGTAGGCGAACGCCTCGATCGCCTTCAGCCGCGTGCCGCCGCCGTACCGGGTCGGGACGAGCGCGACATCGGCGCCGGCGAGTTCCTCCCCGACGTCGTCGACCGGGCCGACGAGGTCGACGCCGGGCAGACCCCCGAGGTCGGCGAGGCGGTCGGCGTTGCGGCCCACGAGACGCAGCCGCACCCCGGGGAGGAGCCGGCGCAGGGCCGGGAGGACGTCGGTGGCGGCGAAGCGCGCCGAGTCGGCGTTGGCGTCGGTCTCCCAGTTGGCGACGACCACCACCCGCGGTCCCGTCTCCGCGGCGGACCGGTCCCGTCGCGGACGGGCCGCGGGTTCGGGATAGGTGTTGGGGATGACGGCGACGTGCCCGGCCCCGAGCCGGTCGACGTCGAGGTGGCTGCAGACGACGACCGCGTCGGTGGCGGCGGCCACCTGGGTCTGGATGCGCCCCCACAGGGGCAGCTCGATGCGCCGCTGCAGGCGCTCCAGCCGGTCGCCCGCACCGGCATCGAGGTAGGCCTGCCAGGCCGCGGTCTCGATGTCGTCGTAGTCCACGACCGTCCGCCGGGCACGGAAGGCCCCCCGCAGCCCGTGCGCCAGGTCCATGCCGCCGAACCAGACGAGGTCGTACTCACGGGCGGACCAGTCCGCCAGCTCGCCGCGGATCCGGTCCCAGCGCTGGGCGCCGATGCGCACCGGCAGCCCGCGGGCCAGGTTCACCGCCGCATGGACCTGCCGGTACGGGTCCGGGCTGATCCGCCGCCACTCGCGGACGCGCACGTCCGGCGGCACCGGGGGGACGTCGTCGGGTGCGGTCGAGAACAGGACGGCGAGGTCGACGTCGCCGACCGCGGCGAGCCCGCGCAGGTTGCCGCTCTGGCGCAGCCGCTTGCCACCGTCCAGCGGCCAGGCGACGTCCGGTAGGAGCGCGAGGATCCGCGGTCGCTGCGCCGGGGCCCCGGCTCCGTGCGCGCCACGGGGCTCCCCCGCGAGGTCAGGTCGCTCCACCGTTGCTCTCCTCTGCCTGGTCTGCGGCCGGTGCACCACCGGTCGGAGCCCCAGCGGCCGGGACGTACCGGGCCGATGCGGTCCGGCTGGTCAGCGTAGAAGCCCGCAGCGGCCGGCTGTGACGGTCGGTCCCCGGGGACCGACCCGGGTCAGGGACGGTGACCGCCGGCGCTGTCGGACCCGACAGTCGATCGGGCGCGACGGGGGAGGCCGGGTGTCAGCACCGCAGACGCGACACCGGCCAGCCGGCCCGGCAGGGCCCCCTGCAGCCAGGCGACGTCATCGGCACCCAGGACGGGCACGACGCGCGAGACGGCGAAGGCGACGGCGAGGAAGGTCGCGCCTCCGGCCATCAGCCCGATCCACCCGCCGAGGGCGCCCGCCCCCAGGGCGGCGGCAGCGCTGGGGACCGCCACCGCCGCGGCGCGCAGCACGACCGCCGGGGGCAGTCGCAGTCCCCGCAGTCGGCGGGCGGTCCAGCCGACGACGACGGTGGCGGCCACGGTCTGACCCGTCACGTTGGCCGCGACGGCCCCGGCCGCCCCGTGGTCGGGCACGAGCAGGAAGGCGAGGGCGATGTCCGCGACGGCACCGATGGACATACCCGCGAGCACGGGCGTGAGCCGTCCCACGCCCTGCCAGTACTGCTGGAGGAGGTGGGCCACAGGGGCGCAGAGGAGCGTCAGGCACAGCCACGGGACGAGGGCCGCCGCTCGCTCCGCGTCCTGGTAGACCACCCGGATCAGCGACGGGCCGACGGAGGCCAGGGCGGCAGCGAGCAGCACGGCGATGGCGACGAGGACCCGGAGGGCCCGCGAGATGGCCTGTTGGACGCGCGTGGTGTCCCCGGAGGCGGCGACCGCCGCGATCGACGAGCTCGCCGCGCCCGTCGTCGACGTGCAGACGTAGTACGCCATCGACACCAGGGCGAAGGCGATCGAGTACACGGCGATCTCGCGGGCGGTGGAGTAGACGTCGAGGAAGAGCAGCTCCAGCCGCCGCTCGACGACCTGGGTCAGCAGGGAGACGAGGGTGAACATGCCGACGAGGCCGGCCAGCGGGCGCAGCCGCATCGGTGGTCGGGTAAGGACGACCTGACCGGGGCGGTCGCGGCCGCCCCGGATCGACCAGACCGCCACCAGCAGGGCCACCGATGCGATCGCCTGGGCGAGGAACACGCCGGCGACACCGAGACCCGCGAGCAACGCGACGATGCCCAGCAGCGGTGCGGTCGCCTGGGTCACCAGCCGACGGACACCGACCGGCCCCCAGCCGTCGCGGGCGATGCTGCGGGCCGAGAGCGCCCAGCTGGCCGCGTCGATGCCCACGGTGCCGCCGGCGATGGCCCAGGCCAACTGCTCGTTCCCACGCGCCAGACCCAGGAGCACCAGTGCTGCTCCGGACACCACGCCGACGCCGACGTGCAGCACCAGGGACACCCGGGCCAGCCAGGCGGCGTCGAGCGCCGCCCCGCGCCCGCGCGCCGCGCTGAGCGCTTGGACGGACGCGCTGAACAGCGGCATGACCGGGAGCGCGACGGCGAGCGAGGCCACATAGGCGATGAAGTTCTGGACGCCCTGCGCCTCGATGCCGAGGGTGCGGTTGATGACCACCGACAGCAGCAGCGTGGTGACCATCGGCATCACCGTCGCCGCGGCGTTCCAGATCCCCCCGGAGAGAGCGCGCCGGCTCTCCCCGGGGGCGAACGGCTCCTCGGCGACCGGGTCGGGCTCTCCGTCGGCCGTGCTCACGGGGTGGCCGGCCGGGCGGCTGCCGAGCCCACGACGTGGGCAGCGGGTTCTGTCACGGGAAACCTCCTCGACCGGGCGGCAGCATCGTAGGTGGGGCCCCGTGGGGGATCAGGACGGCGTCGGGCCGGACCGCCGCGGAGTGCGGCCGCACCGGTCGCGCGCGATGGCGAAACGCTGACGGTCGGATCCGGAGAGCGCACGACACACTTGGGGCCCGGCGAGTCGGTCGGCGTGTCGGCGTCGAGGCCACGGTCGTCACCGCGCCCGCTCTCGGGCCGACGCTACGGTCGCCGTGATGACCGCTACCGACGGCCTCGTCCCCGCGACGAGGTCCCCGCCGAGCCGGCGGTTGATCGGCATCGAGGGGCTGCGTGGACTGGCGGCACTCCTGGTGCTCTTCCGGCACGTCGGCCAGTACACGTCGGACCCCGCGGAGACCGGGCTGCTCGGGCGCCTGTCCGAGTGGTCCGCGCACGGACTCACGCTGTTCTTCGTGCTGTCCGGCTTCCTCCTGTACCGCCCCTATGCCAAGGCGATCCTCGCGCGTCAGGAGCTCCCCTCGACGCGCCGCTACGCGGCCAACCGCCTGCTGCGCATCTACCCGGGGTACGTGGTGGTCTTCGTCCTGGTGTGCCTGGTGTTCGGCCTCGCCGCCCTCCCCGGCCAGCCGGGTGCCGGCGAGCAGACCGTGGGCCGGCTGAGCGATCCGGCGACGGTGGTGCTGGACCTGTCCCTGCTGCACACGTACGTGCCGGGATACCTGCTGACCGGGATCACGCCGGCCTGGTCACTGACGGCGGAGCTCACGTTCTACGTCGTCCTCCCCCTGCTCGCCGTGGCCGCTGCCGCACTCGCCGCCCGCTGGGTGGGACCGACCGTGGCGATCACCGCGGCACCGGCCGCGCTGGTCGTCCTCGGTCTGGCGAGCACGGCCGTGTCCGTCGCGGCACAACGGGGACTGACCGATGCCGAGCGGGTCGCCTTCGCCTGGGGGCCGACGTGGACCGCGGTGTGGGACCGGTCCCTGCTCGCCCAGGCCGACCTGTTCGGGTACGGGATGCTCGTCGCCGTCCTCGTGACGGTCGCCGGGCGCCGGAGCGGCCCGTCGTGGCGACCGGGCGCCTTCGTCCTCGCCGCGCTGGCGCTGCCGGCGCTGTTGCCCCTCCTGGTGGTGGACGAGCAGTTCGGCGCCCGGGTGATGGGCCTGGCGGCAGCAGCCCTGCTGGCCGGTGTCGTCCTGCCGTCCCGCCACGACAGGGGAGGCGACACCCTCCTGGCGCGCTGCCTGGACTGGTCCCCGATCCGCTACCTCGGCCTCATCTCGTACAGCGTCTACCTCTGGCACGTGCCGGTGATCTGGGGGATGGAACGGCACTCGCTGACCTTCGGTGACGACGCCGGCGGCCTGCTCCTGAACACCGGGGTGACCGCGGTGATCGTCGTCGGGCTCTCCACGGTCACCTACTTCCTGGTGGAGCGACCGGCTCTGGCGCGTCAGGTGCCGTGGCGGCGCGCACCCCGGGACAGGCCACCCAGCGGGCCACCCGCACCGTTCCTGGACCCACCGGCTCCCAGCCCCGACGCCGGCCGGCAGGTCAGGAGGAGGCGTCCGGCGAGCCGGCCCTGATGCCCTCCATGTACAGGCTCTCCCCCAGCCGCTCCGGGGAGTCCGGCACGGGTGAGAGGTCGGTGTCCCGGTACGCGCGCCGGGTGACGTGCTCGAAGCCGGCGCAGCGCATCAGCGCGGCCAGGGTCTCGGCGTCCCAGACGGACACGTGGCCGTGGTGGTAGACGACCTCGGACACCGCCATCAGGGGCGTCGGGCGCCCAGGCCTCTCCTGGGTGAGGAAAGCGACGTCCTCGCCGGTCCCGGTCGCCGCGGCCACGTAGCTGCGGGCGTAGCGCCCGAAGTCGGGCACGGAGAGGCGCAGCACCCCGCCGGGTCGCAGCAGCCGGTGACACTGCTCGAGCGCGCCGAGACCCTCCCGGGCGGGCAGGTGCTCCAGGACGTGCTCCATGAAGACGGCATCGACCGCGCCGTCGGGCAGCGGCAGCGGGCGCCGCAGGTCCCAGACGACGTCGGGGTGCACCCCCCAGGCCGCGTGCCAGCCCCAGAGGTCGATGTTGACCCACCCGGGCACGTTGTAGGTCCCGCTGCCGAGGTTCAGCAGCAGCGGTGCGCCGCTGTCGTGCAACTGCCGCAGGCGGCGCGCCGAGCCGGGCGCGGCCAGCCGGGTGCCGAGCATCTTCAGCCCGTGCCTGGTCCCCGGACCGAGCAGCCCGCGCAGCCGCCTCGCCAGTCGCCGGCCGCCCTCGGGCGGTCCGTCAGCCGAGCCACCGAGCAGGTAGGCGCGGAGGTCGCCGGCAACGGCCGGGTCTCTCGGCTGCGGGGACGGATCGGCCGCCCGACCGGGGCTGTGGACCACCGACTGCTCCATCCACCGACTCCTGGGCTCGACACGGTCTGGTCCCGGAGCACCGCGGCGGGCTCCGGGCGTGTCCATCCTGCCAGTCGCCCTGCGGACGGGTGGACCGTCAGGCCGTGTCGGGCCGGCGCACCGGCCGCCGGCGCGCGACCCAGATCGCTCAGGGGACCTGTCTCGGCAGCAGGGGGCGGCCGTCGCGGGTCCAGCCCTGGGTGCGGTAGGTGGTGCTGGACTCGTTGCTGACGAAGGTGGTGTCGGGGCCCGGCCCGTCCAGGGCCAGGCCCTCCAGCCGGACGTCGGAGACCTCTCCGCCGGAATCGGTGACCAGCCCGACCCACCGGCTGGCCGAGGGCCGGGTGCCGGCCACGGTGACCCCGGAGACGACCACGTCGCGCACCGCCCGGTCCGGAGTGCCGTTGTAGACCAGCACCGCACCGTGGTCGATGTCCACCCCGCTGTTCGCCCCGGTCACCGTCCCGCCCTGCACGTCGACCCCGTCGACCCCGGCGGTGTCCCACCCGCCCTCGGCGGCGACGTAGATCCCGGCCGCGTAGGTGTCGGTCACCGTCACGTCCCGGTAGGTCACGTCCTGCCCGCCGACCACGGAGATGCCCCGCCCGCCACGGCTGCCGTCGACCACCGGGGAGTCCACCACGATCCGCGCGCACGGCTGCCCGTCACTGCGGTAGGACACCACCGCCACCCCGTCGTCACCCACGTCACGCACCACCGGGGCCACCACCCGACCGTCGCGCGACCGGCCGGTGATGTGGATGCCGTCCGCCCGGGTCCCGGTGACCTGCACGCCCTCCAGCAGGAACTCCGCCGCCCCGCCACCGACGAACACCCCCGCGGCCGCCGACCCCTGCACCCGCACGTCGCGCACGACGACACCGGAGTGCCCGTCGACCCGCAGCCGCTGCTGCTCCGCGGCCTCCCACCGCCGACTGGTCGCCCCGATCGTCAGCGTCACGTCCTCCAGCACCACGTCGTCAGCGGCCAGCACCAGCGACGAGCGCTGCTCACTGGTGGCCAGCAACGTGCCACCCCCGGTCACCGTCACCCCCGCCGAGGCCAGCGACAGCACGTCACCGTGGGCGAACGTCCGCCCCGCCGGCAACACCACCGTGTCCCCTGGCGCCGCCGCGTCGAACACCGCCTGCAACGCCCGCGTGTCATCGGTCACCCCGTCACCGACCGCCCCCGCGTCCACCACCGACACCACCCGACCGGCCACCGGCCCGGCGGGGCCGGACGCCGCCGCGCCGGCGTCGAGCACCTGCTCGTCCCGGTGGTCCGGCAGGGGGCGGCCGTCGCGGGTCCAGCCCTGGGTGCGGTAGGTGGTGCTGGACTCGTTGCTGACGAAGGTGGTGTCGGGGCCCGGCCCGTCCAGGGCCAGGCCCTCCAGCCGGACGTCGGAGACCTCTCCGCCGGAATCGGTGACCAGCCCGACCCACCGGCTGGCCGAGGGCCGGGTGCCGGCCACGGTGACCCCGGAGACGACCACGTCGCGCACCGCCCGGTCCGGAGTGCCGTTGTAGACCAGCACCGCACCGTGGTCGATGTCCACCCCGCTGTTCGCCCCGGTCACCGTCCCGCCCTGCACGTCGACCCCGTCGACCCCGGCGGTGTCCCACCCGCCCTCGGCGGCGACGTAGATCCCGGCCGCGTAGGTGTCGGTCACCGTCACGTCCCGGTAGGTCACGTCCTGCCCGCCGACCACGGAGATGCCCCGCCCGCCACGGCTGCCGTCGACCACCGGGGAGTCCACCACGATCCGCGCGCACGGCTGCCCGTCACTGCGGTAGGACACCACCGCCACCCCGTCGTCACCCACGTCACGCACCACCGGGGCCACCACCCGACCGTCGCGCGACCGGCCGGTGATGTGGATGCCGTCCGCCCGGGTCCCGGTGACCTGCACGCCCTCCAGCAGGAACTCCGCCGCCCCGCCACCGACGAACACCCCCGCGGCCGCCGACCCCTGCACCCGCACGTCGCGCACGACGACACCGGAGTGCCCGTCGACCCGCAGCCGCTGCTGCTCCGCGGCCTCCCACCGCCGACTGGTCGCCCCGATCGTCAGCGTCACGTCCTCCAGCACCACGTCGTCAGCGGCCAGCACCAGCGACGAGCGCTGCTCACTGGTGGCCAGCAACGTGCCACCCCCGGTCACCGTCACCCCCGCCGAGGCCAGCGACAGCACGTCACCGTGGGCGAACGTCCGCCCCGCCGGCAACACCACCGTGTCCCCTGGCGCCGCCGCGTCGAACACCGCCTGCAACGCCCGCGTGTCATCGGTCACCCCGTCACCGACCGCCCCCGCGTCCACCACCGACACCACCCGACCGACCACCGGCCCGGCGGCGTCCGTCCCGGGGCGCACCGACCACCAGCCGAGGACGACCAACGCGACCAGCCCGAGCGCGATCCCGGCCGGCCGGCCGGGACGCCGTGCCCGCCGTGGCACGGCGGGGGGCTGCGCCGGGCCCCGCACCGGGCGGGGTGTCGTCAGACGCATGGGGGCAACTCCCCGGGAGGTGGGCAGGGCACGGCAAGCGGGGTCGGTGGGTGTGGTGGTGGGTGGCGGCGCGTCTCCGCGCGGCCGGGGCTGGGGTCTGGCCGCGCAGCATCGTAACCTCGATGTTCGACACGGTCGGCCGCCCGCGAGGGGGCGGGTCGCCGAGGCCGGTGCCGACACGCGGGGGGGGGGGGCGGATGAGACCGACCCGCGCCCGGGGCGCAGGGGCGCTGACCGGAGCGCTGGCCGGGGCCCTCCTCCTCGGGGTGCCGGCCGGCCTCCTGGCAGCTGCCAGCGCCGACCCGGTCGGCGCCTCCGCCCTCGTGCTCAGCCGGCCCGACCCGGCCGTGGTGGAGCAGATCGCGTCCGGCACCGGCAGTGGGAGCGTCGGCGGCCGCAACGACTCCTACCTGGAGGCCGAGCTCGTCCGGCTGGGCAGCGCCGACCTCGCCGCGTTGGTGGCCCGCTCGCTGTCGGCCTCCGGGCCGGTCGACCTGCAGGCCAACCGGGTCGGGGAGTCCAACGCCGTGGAGATCACCGCGGTCAGCGACGACCCCCAGGCGGCACTGGCACAGGCCCAGGCGGCTGCGGAGGTCTACACCCGTGACCGCCAGGCCCGGTTGCTCGCGCGCATCGACGCGCAGGTGGTCGTCCTCGACGAGCAGATCGAGGCGACGGAGACCGCCCTCGACGAGCTCGACCCCGCGCCGGCGACCGGGCCCGACCCGGTCGAGCGCCAGCGCGAGAGGCTGGAGGACCACTACGCGGCCCAGCTCGTGACCCGGGACCTGCTGCAGCGTGCCGTGGCGGAGGCACCCGAGGTCGCCGCCGCGGTGCAACCGGCCCGGCTGTTGGCCACCGGCCGCGTGTCGGAGGGTGTGACCGCCGGCCTCGGCGCGGCCGCCCTGGGCGCGCTGGCCGGGGCGACGGTCCCCGGCCTGCGGGCCGCGCTGCACGGCCGGCTCCGCGGCCGGCACGACCTCGTCGACCTGGGCGTGCCGGTCCTGTCGCCCGCCCTGCCGCGGCGCCGCCCGTCCACGCACTCCAGCGGTGAGCTGGAACGCGTGGTGCAGCTGCACGCGCTGCAGTTGCCCGCCGGTCCGTCGGCCGGCGGCAGCCTGGCCGTCCTGGCCGCCACCGCCGGCGTGGGGACGACGTTCACCGCCGTGCAGCACGCCCGCCATGCCGCCCGCCACCGGCCCACCCTGCTCGTGTGCGCTGCCGGGCAGTCCACCGCGCTGGATGCGCTCGGCACGCCGCGGCCGCACGCCGACCCGGTCGCAGCAGGTGTGACGTGGGACGTCCTCACCGCGGCCGGCCCCGACGCCGAGGAGCTCGTACGGGCGGCGGCGCGGACCGTCGTCCCCAACCTCGCCGTCGTGCTCTGGGAGCCCGGCGACGCCACCGCAGTGGCGCAGGCGGCGGCCGGCGGGCTGGCCGATGCCGCGGCGGCCGCCGGGTGGGCGCTGGTCGTGGACACGCCGCCGCTGGACGCGTCCGACCTCGGCATCGCCGTCGCCCGGTCCTGCCGGGAGGTGCTCCTGGTCGCCGCCAGCGACCGGTCCACCGTGGAGGAGGTCGAGCAGGCGCTGGACGCGCTGCGGTCGGCCGGTGCCACCGTCAGCGGCATCGTCGTCGACGACCCGCTCCCCCCGTCACGGACCGTCACCGGGACCCGCAGCGGGCCGGCACCGGCCGGGGCCGTGACACACCAGTCCACCATCGGGTGAACTGTGCGGGCAGGTGCCCGAGGCCTCCCGGCCCGCGCCGTCGCCCGGCGGCCGGCGGACCCACGAGCGAGCGACCGAGAGACGAGGACGACCTGGCATGACCTGGACGACGGTGGACGACACCGCACGTGACCCCGGCGGTCGGCCACCACGCTCTGCCCGGGCCGGCAGGCTCCGCAGGGCGCTCCTCGGCGCCCTGCTGGGCGCTCTGCTGCTCGGTCTCGCCGCGGCGGTGTTCGTCAGCGGCCGCGAGCAGCCGGTGAGTGCCTCGGCGCTGGTGCTGACCGCACCGGACCCGGCCGGCGTGGAGAGCCCGGGATCGTCCCTGAGCGGTGACCCGGCGGCACGGGCGGCCACCTACGTGGAGACCGAGCTGGTGATCCTGGGCGGCGCCGCCTTCGCCGACCAGGTGGCCGACCGGCTCGGCCGACAGGACGTCGACCTGCAGGCGGTGCAGGTCGGCGAGTCCAACGTGCTGGAGCTCACCGCCACCGCCGAGGACCGCGGGGCCGCGCTGCTGCAGGCCCAGACCGCCGCCGAGGTCTACATCGACGACCGCGAGCAGCGCCTCGTCGACCGGGCCGACCAGCAGCTGGCCGCCGTCGAGGGACAGATCGCGGCGACCGACACCGCGCTGCGGGAGCTGGGACAGCCGGCGCAGTCGGGCTTCGACCCGCAGACGCGGCAACGGGACGCCCTCAGCGAGCGCTACGCCGAACAGCTCGCCGCCCGCGACGACCTGCAGCGGGCCGTGGCCGACGCCCCCCAGGTGGCGGACCTCGTCCAGGCCGCCACCCCGGCGCCGCCCGGCCTGGTACCCACCGGTGTGCTGCTCGTCCTGTCCGCCGCCGTCGTCGGCGCGGTGCTGGGGGCCGCGGCGCCCATCGTGCTGGGGTCGCTCGGCGGCCGGGTGCGCGACGAGGCCGATCTCGCCGCGACCGGCGCCCCGGTGCTCTCCCCTCCACTGCCCGGTGCCCGGCTGGCCGCCCGGCGGGCCGGCTCACTCGAGCGTGCCGTGCAGCTGCAGGCGCTGCGGTTGACCGGGGGGCCGGCCGCCCGCGGGAGCCTGGCCGTTCTGGCGGCGACGTCCGGGGCGGGTGCCACCTTCACCGCCGTCCAGCACGCCCGGCTGGCCGCCCGTCGCGGGCGCACCCTGCTCATCTGCGCCCACAGCGGGTCCGAGGAGGCGCTCGGTGAGCTGGGCGTCGACCCGCGCCACCTGCCGGCCGTCGACCTGACACCGGCCGACGGGCGGCCGGTGCCCGCTGACGTCCTCGCCCGCGCGGCACAGCCGACGGCTGTGCCGGACCTGTTCATCGTGAGCCCCGGGCCGCACCCAGGCCACGAGACGGTCGACCTCGGCCGCAGCCTGGCCGGCGGTCTGGTACCCAGCGCGGTCGCCTCGGGCTGGGCGGTCGTGGTCGACACCCCGCCGCTGGACCGGTCCGACCTCGGCGTGCAGGCGGCGCGTCAGTGCGCCGAGACGGTGCTGGTCACCGCGGCCTGGCGGTCGACGGTCGAGGAGGTCGAGCGCAGCCTCGACGCGCTGCAAGCGGCCGGGGTCGACGTCGCCGGGGTCGTGCTCACCAACCCGCGACGCTCCCTGCACCCGTGGCGCCGGGGGTCCGAGCTGGTCGGTGGCCGGGCCCGGTCGGCGCACCACGAGCAGGTGCAGCGTGCCTGAGCCACCCGCCCGGGGCGCCGCCGAGCTGTCCCTCGTGGTCACCACGGTCGGCCGACCGGCGGACTTCGCCCGGCTGCTGGCCTCGGTCGAGTCCTCCCCCGCCGCCGGGAGGGTCGAACTGGTCCTCTGCGACCAGGGCGCCGACCGCGCCTGCACGCGGCTGCTCGAGGACAGCGGGACCGGGGTCGCCTGGCAGGCCACCACCTCCGGCCGCGGCGCCTCCCGGGGGCGCAACGCCGGGTTGAGGCTGGCCACCGCCGGGCTGCTCGGCTTCCCCGACGACAACTGCTGGTACCCCACCGACACACTGGACCGGGTCCTGGCCGCCTTCGCCGGCGACCCGGGACTGGCCGGTCTCAGCGGTCAGCAGCAGACCGTCGACGGGCGGGGGTCGATGCTGCGCTGGCTGCCCGACCCCGGGCCGGTGACCCGCACCAACTTCATGCGGACCACGATCATGAGCACCATGTTCTTCCGGCGCGGCGTGCTCGACGAGGTCGGCCACTTCGACGAGGGCATGGGCGTGGGCTCGTCGGGCTGGTACGGCGCCGGGGAGGAGTCCGACCTGCTGCTCCGGGTGCTCGACGCCGGTGGCCGGGTGCGCTACGACCCCGGACTGGTCGTGCTGCAGGACGAGACACGGAACGACTCGGACACCACGTTCGAACGCAAGATGCTGCGCTACGGCTGCGGCAACGGGCACCTGTGGCGGCGGCACCGGCTGCCCCGCCGCCAGCTGCTGTGGTACTCGGCGCGCAAGGCAGCGGGCGTGGCCGTCCGCACCGCGCGTGGGCAGCGCAACCTGGCCCGCGCCGACCTGGCCTACCTGCGGGGCACCTGGGCCGGATGGACCGACCGCCGGCCGGCCGACTGGCCCGAGGGCGCCGGCTCGTGAGCGCCCCGGCTGCGACCGGGACGTCGACCCGGACCGGGCGGGGGTTGTGGTGGCTGTCCCCGGCCGGCCTGCTCGGCGTGCTGATCCCCACCACCGTCCTGCTGACCGGCCTGCTCAGTGATGCCGTCTTCCGGCTGCAGTACCGCACTCCCAAGTCGGTGACCACCGAGACGCTGCTCCTGGTCGCGGTGGCCTGCCTGGTCCTGGCCGGCGCGGCCACCCTGGCCGCCGGACTGGCGCGCGGCGGCGGGAC
The DNA here is from genome assembly GCF_900188375.1 of Geodermatophilus pulveris. Lineage (GTDB taxonomy): Bacteria > Actinomycetota > Actinomycetes > Mycobacteriales > Geodermatophilaceae > Geodermatophilus > Geodermatophilus pulveris. The sequence goes on from NZ_FZOO01000013.1 coordinate 34,866, forward strand.
GCCGCTGCTGCTGGACCGGGGCGTGCGCCCCCAGCTGCGTTCGGCCGCCCGGGTGCTGTTCTGGGCGACCGTCGTCGGCTACACGGCGTTCTACGTCGCCGGTTTCGCCCGAGGGCTCCGGCCGGCGCAGGTGCTCGAGATCCTGATCAGCCAGGACAACTACGGCGTGAGCCTGCGGGACTACTTCGGCGGCGTGCCGGGGCTGACCACGCTGACCCAGTGCGGGATCGCCTTCGTGGTGGTCGCGACCTACGTGCTGCGCCGCGAGCACGACCGCCGGCTGGCCGCCCAGGTCGTCGTGGTGCTGCTGCTGACCCTGCTGCGCTCCTACGTCAACAACGAGCGGCTGGCGCTCATCGAGGTGGCGATCCCGGCGATCGTCGTGCTGGCGATGACGGCCCGCAACGACCGGCGCCGCAGCCGCCGGGTGGCCGCCCGCTTCGGCCCGCTGGCCCTGGCCCCGCTGCTGTTCCTGCTGTTCGCGGTGTTCGAGTACTCCCGCAGCTGGCAGTACTTCGAGAGCCGCACCGACCTGTCCTTCCTGGAGTTCATGGTCGTCCGCTTCGCCGGCTACTACGCCACCGCCTACAACAACGGGCAGCTGCAGCTCCTCTACGCCGACTTCCCCGGTCGACTCCCCCGCGACTCGCTGCAGGCGTTCTGGGAAGCCCCGGTCATCGCCCAGCTGGGCCTCTACGACCGGCTGTCGGCGCCGGTGCCGACCGCGTCCGACAGCATCCTCGAGCAGTTCGGCAACCCGGAGTTCAACAACCCCGGCGGGGTCACCACCCCCTTCGTCGACTTCGGTCCCGTGGGCGGCCTGCTGTTCATGGCCGTCCTCGGCGCCGTCCTCGGGCTGCTGTACCGCCGGTTCGTCGACGGCGAGGTCGTCGGCGCCCTGCTCTACCCGGTCGCCTTCACCGGCCTGCTCGACCTCCCCCGCTACCTCTACTGGACGCAGGGGCGCGTCACCCCCGCCCTCGCCGGGCTGCTGGCGGTGGCCTACGTGATCGTCCGGGCCGAGCGGCGGGAACGGAGCCGCGCGGCGGCCCACCGGCGCTCGCTCGGGCAGCGGGTCGTCGCTCCCACCGGCGGGAGCCCGGGATGACCCCACCGGTCCGCTGGTTGCTGATGGCCGGCCACGTACCGGCCAGCGGCCTCCTGGGCGGGATCGTCCGGTACACCGTGGAACTGGCCCACGCCCTCGAGCGGCGCGACGACGTCGAACTGCACCTGCTCGCCTCGCCCGCCGCCGCCGAGACCCTGGCCGGGATCGTCGGTGGGCAGGAGCGGGTGGTCCGGCTGCCGGCGGTGCCCGGGGGGACCGTCCCGGCCCTCGAGCGGTGGGCCCTGGCGCAGCGGCTCGGCGACCGCTTCGACGTCGTGCACGGCACCAAGCACCTGCTGCCCCGCGGGGTTGCGGCGCACACCGTGCTGACCGTGCACGACATGCTGCTGCTCGACCGCCCGGAGGACTTCGCCGCGCCCAAGCGCGCACTGCTGCGCGGTCCCTACCGCGCCTCGCTGCGCCAGGCCCGCACGCTGGTGTGCGTCAGCGCGGCCACCCGGGACCGGCTGGCCGCCTGGGAGCCGCGGGCCGCCGCCCGTGCCGCCGTCGTCCCCCTCGCCACCAGCACCCGGTTGCGGGAGGCCACCCCGGTGCCGGTCGGCGCGCTGGACGGACGACCGTTCGGGCTCGTCGTCGGCGACGGGTCACCGCGCAAGAACGTGCCCGTCGTGACCGCAGCGTGGGCCCGGGTCGTCCGACAGCACCCGGACGCCGTCCTCGTCCACGTCGGTCCCCCGGAGTGGGGGGCGGCCGCCTACGGCCCCGACCACCCGGCGCTGCTCGCCTCGGGGAACCTGCTGCAACTCACCGGGGTGGACGACGGGACACTGCGCTGGTGCTACGAGCACGCCGCCGTCGTCCTGGCGCCGAGCCTCGCCGAGGGGTTCGGTCTCCCCGCCGCGGAGGCCCTCGACCTGGGCGCACCGCTCGTGACGTCGCACGACCCGGCGCTGTGCGAGGTCAGCGGTGACCGTGCCGAGCACCTGGCCGCCGACGACGTCCAGGGGTGGGCCGACGCGGTGCTGCGCCACCTGGCTCCTCGCGGACAGTCGGCGGCCCCGGCCCGGGCGACCCCACTGCGCACGTGGGACGACGTGGCCGCGGACACCGTCCGGGCCGTCCGCGGCGACGGCCTCGGGACCTGAGCGGTCGGTGTCCAGCCATCGGCCGGCCACGGTGCCGCCGCACGTCCTCGCACGGAACGTGACGACCCACTGCCGCAGGCGTGTTCACGCGCCCGCGTGCGGTGGTCGATCGGGGGGGCGTGGTGGGCAGGCGCCGGGTCACCCGGCAGAGTGACAGCTCGCCGGGACCTGTCCCGGTACTGCAACACCAACGGGTGGACGAACCCCCTAGTCCAGAGGGTCGTGGATGAAGTCCAGCGAGGCCATGTCGGTCCGGCACGTCAACGATCGCGCGACCCACGACAGCCGGCTCCGCAGGTGGAGTGCGGCGACCGTGCGCCCCTCGAGACAGCCGGATCGGCGCGTCAGGCGGTGGGTGCAGGGCGTCCGCGCGTGGATGGTCCTCATCCCGATCGACGCCCTGGCACTGGCCGCGCCGGCGCTGTGGACGCCGACCCAGTGGAAGGCGTCCCTGTCCTTCGCCGTCCTCAGCGTCCTGTTCATCACCGGCGCCGAGCGCTACCGGGCCCGCCTGCACGCCAGCGTCCTCGACGAGGTGCCGTCCCTCCTCGGCAAGATGCTCATGGCCGCGGCGGTCGTCGCGACGATCATCGCGCTGCGCCACGACAAGGACGGCGTCGTCGTCTTCCTGCAGAACGCGGCCCTCGCCGCGGCCCTGCTGGTCGCCGGCAGACTGGTGACCACCTCGATGGTCGTGTGGAGCCGGCGCGCGGGCCTGACCAGACACCTGACCGTGCTGGTCGGGGGCGGCCCCCTCGCTGCCGAACTGGCCGCCAAGGTCAGTGAGCACCGGCGCTACGGCCTCGCGGTGGTCGGCTTCGTCGACGACGGGCCGGAGCCCATCGCCGAGGCGATCGTGCCGCGACTGGGGCGACTGCGGGACCTGGACCGGGTGGTCCGCGAGACGGGCGCCGACGTCCTGCTGCTGGCCGACGGCGACTACTCCGAGATGGACGCCCACGAGGCGGTGCGAACGGAGAACTGCATCCCCTGCGACCTGCTCGTCGTCCCGCGGATGCACCACTTCCACACCCAGACGGGGCGTGCCGACCACATCGGCTCGATACCGGTGATGCGGATCAAGACGCCCAACCTCAACGGGCCGGGGCGGGCGCTCAAGCGCAGCTTCGACGTGACGGTCGCGGGGGCGGCGCTCCTGGTCATGGCACCGGCCATGGCCCTCATCGCCCTGGCCGTGCGCCGGGAGGGGCCGGGGGTCATCTTCCGGCAGCCGCGGGTCGGGCGGGACGGCGAACTCTTCGACGTGCTCAAGTTCCGGTCCCTGCGGCCGGTCGACGAGCGGGAGTCGGCGACGAACTGGTCCATCGCCGCGGACGACCGCGTGACCCCGGTCGGGCGGTTGCTGCGGCGGACCTCGCTCGACGAGGTCCCGCAGTTGTGGAACATCCTGCGCGGCGACATGACGCTGGTGGGTCCGCGCCCGGAGCGGCCGCACTTCGTGGAGCAGTTCTCCGCCCAGTACGAGCGCTACGCCCACCGCCACCGGGTGCAGTCGGGACTGACCGGACTCGCGCAGGTCAACGGCCTGCGGGGGGACACCTCCATCGCCGACCGGGCCCGCTACGACAACTACTACATCGAGAACTGGTCGCTCTGGCTCGATGTGAAGATCATCCTCAGGACCGTCTCGGAGGTCGTCTTCGCCCGCGGGCGCTGACACCCGGCACGGCCGTCAGCCGGCGTCCGCCCCGCCGGCCGCGGCGCGGACGACGCCGTCCATCGCGGACCGGAACCGGGCGCGGGAGAACCCCTCGGCGTGCCGACGGACCGCCGCTGGGTCATAGGCAGAGGCCTCGAAGCGGCTCAGGCACTCGGCCCACACAGCGACCTCCCGGTCGGCATCGACGACCGGCACCAGGTCGCCGGTGAGCCCGGGGACGACGGAGTCGCGGGCGCCGCCGGCATCGAGTGCCAGCACGGGAGCGCCACAGGCCTGCGCCTCCACGGGCACGATCCCGAAGTCCTCGAGCCCAGGCATCACCAGTGCTCGGCAACGCCGGTAGAGGTCCCGCAGGCCGGCGTCGTCGACCCGGCCGACGACGCGGACGGTGGGTCCGGCGAGGCGCTCGACCTCCGTGCGGACCCGTCCGTCGCCGACGACGACCAGCGGGACCCCCGCCCGGTTGGCGGCCTGGACGGCCAGGTCGGGCCGCTTGTAGGGCACCAGCCGGCCGGCGAGGAGGAAGAAGTCCTCGCGGGCGACGTCGGCGTCAGGGGTGTAGAAGTCCGTGTCGACCGGCGGGTGGACGACCGTGGCCTCGCGCCCCCACCACGAGCGGACCCGCTCGGCGACCGCCCGGGAGTTGGCCACGAGGGTGTGCACACGCGCAGCGGCCTGGCGGTCGGCAGGGCGGAAGGCCGCCGAGAAGACGGCCAGCGCCGCCTGGCCGCGGGGACCGGCCTCACCCTCCCGCATCGAGGCGTCCCACACCCAGCGCGCCGGCGAGTGGACGTACGCCACCACCGGGCGGGTGGTGGCGTGCACGACCTGGGTGGCGAAGGCGTGGTGCGAGGCGACGACGACGTCACAGTCGGGGATGGGCAGCCGCCGCATCGCCGACGGCAGGAGGGGGAGCAGGTGGGCGTAGCGGCTGCCGCGCAGCAGCCGGCTCAGGGCCGTCGACCGGACCCGGCGCTCCAGGTCGGGGGGCAGCGTCCCGGGCCGGTGGACAGGGGCCAGCAGCGGGGCGTCCGGCCAGTGCCTCGCCAGCTGCTCGACCACTGCCTCCGAGCCGGCGTACTCGGTGAAGCGTTCGTGGACGACGACCACTCGCGGGTCCCGTGGCACCGAGCTGACGTGCACAGTCCTCGCCCTCACTGCGCCGGCGCCGGGCGCGTACTCGGCCGCGGAGCCGTGGGAGACGCACGCCCCCGGCGACGACGGTCACCTCTCGATCGTCGACAGCGGCCGACCGACCACGCGGTCGACCGCTCCCCCCGGACGATAGCCGGGCGGCAGGCCCCCGGGTAACCGTGCCCGCCGGTGCACCGGCACAGCTCCCCGGAGGGCGACTTCGGTGACGAAGAGTGTCCGTACACGTGCGAAGCGTCAGATCTGTTGGTACCGTGGGCGGAGCGCTCCCCGGCCGGGTGGCACGAGCCGATCGAGGTCCCCCGGGGCCTCCCGGTGGCTCACCGGCCGCGACACGCTCCGCCCGCCCGCCCGGGCGACCGGGGTCACCCACCCCTGCCGACCCGGACGGGAGCCGTGGCGGGGTCGCGTGGTGATCGACGACAGCTGACTGGGGGAACGACCGTGCACGGACGACGGCCACCGCACGCCCGCCCGAACACCGCCGTGCGGTGGACCGCGCGGACCGCGGTCGCGGCCACCGTGGCGACCGCGGCGGCTGCAGGACTGGTGCTGCTCGACAGCACCGTCGCGGCCGCCGCCACGACAGTGGTCGACGACCGCGTGACCGGGACGGGCAACAACCAGCACGCGTACGCGAACGGCTGGCGCATGGGTGGCGGCCTCAGCGGCATGTGGGCCTCGACCGACCACTACACGATCAACGCCAACGCGACGGTGTCGCTGCGCTTCTACGGGACCGATGTGCAGCTGACCGGGTCGCATGCCCCGGACTTCGGGACGGCCAAGGTGAGCATCGACGGCGGAGCCCCGGTGACCGTGTCGCAGAGGGTCTCCGGCCCGCGCGGCAACGACGTGGTGTTCTTCGACGCCAATGGAACCGGCGCGCTGACCGAGGGCCAGCACACCCTGCTGTTGACGACGACGTCGACCAGCGTCTTCACGCTGGACCGCTCCATCATCACGTCGAGCAGCACGACACCGGCGATCTCGAGCCCTGCCGCCCCGACCGCGCAGAGCGCCGCCCCGAGCACCTCGCCCCCCGAGACCACCACCGCCTCACCGGCCCCCTCGCCCGCCGGGACCGCCTCCGCCTCCCCGACCGGCACGGCTGCGACCACCATGCCGACCGCGCCGGCCTCCACGACGCCCGTCCCGACGCCGACGGCCACTGGTAGCGCTCCCCTCACCACCACCCCTCCTCCGTCCGCCACCACCCCGACGTCGTCGGCGGGTCTCGTGCGGACCCCGGAGGACTTCGGTGCCGATGGCACCGACGGCACCTCCGACACCGCGGCGCTGCAGACCGCCTTGAACGCCCTGAGGACGGGCGAGACACTCCACATCCCGGCGGGCCGGGTGTACCGCCACGACGCGGTCCTGGTGGTGCCACCGTCAGCTGCCGGCGCCCGGGTGAGCGGGACCGGCACCCTCATGGCGACGGTCCAGCAGCGGTCCGCGCTGAAGGTGTACGCGCCGGACTTCCGCGTCGACGGCATCACCCGGCGCATCGAGGCCACGACCAGCCGCGGCACCACCGAGGACCACCACTCGATCTTCGTGAACGCCCCGGGGTACCGGTCGACCGGTGTCACCATCGACGGGTCACACGCGGCGGGCTACTTCTTCTTCGGCGCCCGGGACTTCGTCGTCGAACGCCCGGTCGTGCGGAACACCCGGGCCGACGGCATCCACGTCACCCACGACTCGCAGGACGGTCGGATCCTGTCACCGCTCGTGCAGGACGTCGGTGACGACGGCGTGGCGGTCGTCTCCTACGCGGGCGGCTTCTCCGACGTGCCGGTCAGACGCATCCACGTGTCGTCGCCACGGGTCGAGGGACAGTCCCACGGCCGCGGCCTGAGCGTCGTCGGCGGCGAGGACGTGACCTTCACGGACGTCTTCGTGCAGGGGTCGGCCGGCGCCGGGGTGTTCATCGGCGTCGAGGGCAACACCAACCACGTCCGGCGGGTGACGGTGAGCGGGGGTGAGCTGGTGGGCTCCAACCACCGCAGCGACATCGACCACGGCGCCGTCTTCCTCACCTCGAGCCGGGCCGGCGGAGCGGTCGAGGACGTCCTCGTCGAGGGGCTCACCCTGCGCGACACGCTCAACGGCCGCGGCTCGGCCCTGAAGACCGGCGGCTCCACCGGCACCTTCGCCCGCGTGCTCCTCCGGGACGTCACGACACGCGGGGCGGAGTCCGTGGAGGGTTTCTACCCCGACGGCAGCATCCCGTCGTCGTCCTACGGCGCGCTGGCCTGGATCGGCACTGACGGCGCACGGTTGCCCGACAGAGGCGCATACCGCGGCTAGGTGTACCCGGCCGGGACGTCGGTGACGGCGGGTCGGGCGTGGATGCGGGGGGACCTCCGAGTGGGGTGCGGCTCGTCGAAGGCGCACGTCCACCCGGAGGTCCCCGGTGTCCCACGGTGGTGCCCGCACGACCATCCACGGCCGCGCACCACAGGGAGCCGGACGTGGCGGGCTACGAGGTGGACGCCGTGGACGTGCAGTCGTCGAACGGCGGGGAGTCACGCGCTCCGGACGAGCACCGCGGTGGCGTTGTCGCGCGCCCGGGAGGCGTCGGCCTCCGCGACGAGCCTGGAGACGACGGCGTCCGGGGCGTCGCCGGCGCACAGCAGCGCGGCGATCCGCCCGTCACCGAGCTCGCCGGTCAACCCGTCGGAGCAGGCCATGTAGCGGTCCTCGGGCACGACCGGGAAGAGGACGACGTCGGCCTCCGGGCGCGGTCCGACTCCCAGCGCGCGGGTGATGATGTGCCGCTGCGGGTGCGTGGCGGCGCTCTCGTCGGAGATGTACCCGGCGTCGATGAGCTCCTGGACCACCGAGTGGTCCTTGGTGCACAGCTCGAGCCGGCCCTCGTGCCAGCGGTAGACGCGCGAGTCGCCGACGTGGAAGACCGCCCACTGCGGCCCCTCGCCCTCGTCGACCAGCGCGACGCCGGCGACCGTCGTCCCGGCGCCGGACTTCTCCGGCCCCTGGAAGGCGCGGATCTCGCCGTCGGCCCGCTGCAGGGCCAGCCGGATGGCCGCGACCGTCGTCGTGCCCTGGCCGGCGAGCGAGCGCAGCGCCTCGACGACCGCCTCCGCGGCCGCCGCTCCGCCGACGTGGCCCCCCATGCCGTCGGCGACCGCGAAGACCGGCGGGGCAGCCAGAAACCGGTCCTGGTTGTCCTCCCGCTGGCCGACTGCCGTCGCCGCCCCCCACGCCAGCTCGACCTGCGGCATCCACACTCCACATCACGCATCGACGACCGGACGACCCGCGGGGAAGGCAGGTGGGCTGAGCTTAGGAGGTGGGCGGCGGACCGGCAGGTTGCGCACCGCCGAGCGCGCCGGCCTCCCGGCGCGCACCGGCCGGTCACACCACGGGGTACGCCCGATCGGGTGCGCCCACCTCGTGACGGCACGCGGCGCGACTACGGTCGGGCGGTGCACATCAGGCTCGCCGCGCTCCTCGTCGCGGGGGTGCTCTCCGTCTTCGCCGTCCTCCTGGTGACCGGCCGCTACGTCAACGAGGGCCCGGTGCTGCTCCAGATCGGCGCGGACCGCGGGGTCCACAGCGGCGACGTGCTCGTCGTCCTCGGCTGGGCGGTCGCCGTCCTGTCGGTCGCCGGCCTGCTGCGGGGCACCGGCCGCCGGGACGGCTGACCCGGGGGTCCACGGACGCCACCCGTGGGGGTGAGCCCGCTCCAGCGGACCTGCCCCGGGGCCGATGAGCAAGCCATGCCTCCCACGCACAACCCCTTCTCGGTCTCGCTGCCCGTCTCGCTGCTCCTCCCGCCCGAGGACGACGTCACCAGCCTGCTGCCGGGCCCCAACTCGGTCTCCGCCCACGTCGCCGAGCGGCTGTCCGCCGTGCCCGCCGTCCCGGCCGCACTGATCGTCCTGCGCCTGTCCCAGGGGGACGGACGGCCGGCCGCCGACGCCCTCGCCGCCGCCACCTCGGTCGTGGCGCGCTCGCTCCGCGGCGACGACTGGCTGGGTCGCTCGGGTCCCGACGAGTTCGCCGTCCTGCTGGGCGGCAGCGCCGCGGACGCCGAGGTCGCCGCCGCCCGCCTGACCGCCGCCATCGCCGCGCTGGACGTCCCCGGCCTCGGCGCGTGCGCCGGCGTCACCGACCTCGAGGCGGGCAGCACGGCCGCGGAGACGCTGCAGCGGGCAGCCCGGGCGCTGCACGCCGCGTGCGCCGGTGACGTCGTGCGCCACCGCAGCACCAGCTGAGCCGGCGGGGCGTCCGCAACGGCGCGGACGTCCCGCCTCAGCCCCTCCCCCGGCGCCGCCGGGCCTCGGCCCGGAGCTGCGCGGCGGCCGCATCGGCCGCCCGCCCGCGGGCCCGCCGCGCCCGGCGCCGCAGCCACCGCAGCGGCAGCCACGTCACCCCGACGAGCAGCGCCAGCCCGGTCAGCCAGCCGGCCACCTCCGGGTTCCCGCCGAGGCCGATCGCCACCCACGCTGAGTAACCGAGCGCATAGCCGAGGACGACGACCAGGAGCGCCGGCACCAGGAAGACGAAGATCCCCACGTCCACCCCTTCACGGTCGTTGGCCACGATGGACGCATACGGTGCCGTCCCATCTGATCGAGGTCGGAGTCGGCACACGACCGGTACAGCTGCTCACCCTCCGTGAGACACGGCCGGAGCGCGCGATGGCCGCTCCACAAGTACTTGTCCCGCGCGATAACGACGCCGGAGGGTTCCGCCACCACAACGTCTGAGACGTGCAGCTCCCATCGCTGAGTCGTGGCCTGAGGAGAGTTGCGTTGACCGAAGGCGACCTCACACGGTTGTCCGGCAGGGGGCTGGTGCCTCGGCCGCACCGGATGTGGCGTCGCTTCGTGCTCGCCGGCCTCCTCGTCGGCGCATGGATCCTGCTGGTGCGCCTGGCCGGGCCGGCGCACGCAGCTCCGGACCAGTCGAGTGCCGAGCCGTCCTCCGCCGGCGACGCCGGGGCGAGCGAGTCCTCGGGGGCAACGGCCTCGGCAGGATCGAGTGGCACGTCCTCGAGCTCCGAGTCCGAGGACCCTGGAACCGACTCCACTGTCGACGAACCAGGCTCGCTCCCGACCACGTCGGCGTCCGCCGCCTCCACCTCCACCTCCGGGACTCCCGGCTCCCCCTCCGGATCCGAGGGCACCAGCTCGGGAGCCACCCCGAGCGACCCGACCCCGACCCTGCCGGACGCCAGCGACGGCGTCTCCTCCTCCGGGGACACCACGTCGGCCTCGGGAGCCCCTGGGGACGGCTCAGCGGCTGCTCCGGGGGACTCCGCCACCGAGGACTCCGCCAGCGAGGACTCCGCCAGCGAGGACTCCGCCAGCGAGGACTCCGCCACCGAGGACTCGTCCACCAGCACCCCAGCCGGCGGGCGCGGATCCGGCGAACCCACCGCACACCCTCCCGCAACCGGTGGCGGACCACCCGCGGAGGCCGCACCACAGCAGACGGACGCCGAGGATGACGGCGACACCGTTCCGGCCGCGCCAGGGACGGAGTCCACGCTGCCGACCGAGGACCTGGCACCCGAGCCCGAGGACCCCGGTGACCCCGGACCGCCCGCTGGGAACGGATCCTCCGGCCCGCCCACCGAGAAGTCGGAGCCACCTCGTCGGGCCTCCGACATGCGCCCCGATCCGCCGGGGGTGGTGCCCCCCGGGTCCGCACCGGCAGGCCCCCCGCCGAGCGACGTCCTGCCGACTGGCGACGTACCAGCCGTCCCCGATGCCCGGCCCGTCGCGGTCCCTCGACCCGGATCGCCTCCAGCCGGCACTCCACCCGCCGAGACGCCGACGAAGGACCCAGCTCTCCCGCCCGAGCCCTCGTCGCCTCAGGCGGACCCACCGGAGTCCGCATCGTCCGACCCCCCGCTGACCGAGACTCCTGCACCTGGAACACCCCCGGTCGGCGCCGCGCCCCCCGGCGCACCGGTCGCTCCACCTCTCCCGGCTGGACCACCGCTGGAAGAGATGCCCGCGGCCGGTCCGCCATCGCCCGTGCCATCCCCCACGGAGGACGCGCCGGCCGGTGCGAGCGGGCGGAGCGGCACACCGGCAGTCACTCCGCCGATCGACGCACTCCCGGCCACCGACCTCGAGGCACCGTCGCACCACGAGCCATTCCCGGACCCGGCCGAGACGTCCGCCCTACGGACACAGTCAACGCCGCTACGGACCGCGCCACCGGCTGGAGCACCGGACGTCCCGGAGGGCACCACACGTCGGGCCGGGGACGGCCCGACCACGACGCGACCCGCGTCGGACGATCAGGTTGCGCCCGTGGAAACCGCACCGGCCCGAGGTGGTCGGTCGATGTCCACCGCCGACGCCGGAACCGACAGCGCCTCGACCCACTCCTCCGCCACGGCGCACGAGCGGCCTGCCGACAGGTCACTCCAACGCCCGATCCTCCAGCCCGGTCCGGCACCCAGTGTCCGCTCCGCGGCCCCGCACACCCCCCGGCCCGGTCCGGCACCCACCACCCGCTCCGCGGACGCGCACCCATCCCGGCCTGACGCAGGCTCCGGTCCAGTGGGGGCCGCGGCGCCGAGTCCGGGAGGGGCGGACACCGGTCCGGGGGGAGGTCCGGCGCCGAGTCCCGGGGGGACGGGGCCCGGTCCGGTGGAGGCTCCGACGCCGAGTCCGGGAGGGGGGGACTCCGACCAGCGGGCAGCGCCCGGCGACGCGACGTTGCAGCCGGCCTCCGAGGTGCCCGGTTCCGAGTACTCGTCGCGGTCGGGACGTACCGCCGCTGACGTGGGCGACCCGGTCCGTGGGGAGTCCCCGCCATCCCTGACCCGGCCCCCCGGACCTCGACCGTTCACCACAACTGCGGCCTTCACTCCCTCCCTCGGCTGCGCCGCTGCACCGTCGAGAACCGACGGCCATGACTCGGCGGCGTCGTACCCCGGCGCGGGCGCTGAGGGACCTCTCGGACCCAGAACAGGGGGCGGCCCGCTGCCCCTGCCCGTCCCCCTCGCCCCGCCCGCGCCCGTCGGGCTGGCATCAGCCGTCTGCCTCGGCCACCCCGGAGGCGGTTCCTCGGGGCAGGGTCAGGACCGCGACCCCGTGCTCGCCGTCCAGCTCGCACACGCCGCGGCCGCCCTCGGCCCGGCTTCCACCCGCGTCTCCTCGACTGCCGACGACCGCGTCGTCCAGGGCGTCTACGACCTCCTGGACCACCCCGACTGATCCAGGTCCCGGGGTCGGTGTCGCACGCCCACCTTCCGCTCCTCCCACGCGTCAGCCCACCGGCCGGCCGGTGAGCACCAACAGCCCCGTCACCGGGAGCCACACCCACTGAGACCGTCCGACAGCGCCTGCTGACCGCCTGCGCGCATCGAGGTACAGACCCATGTCCCGCACGACCTGCCCTGACCACGCTTCGACGGACGGACCGCCCGGTCCGTCGTCGGTCCACCACCAGCAGGACCGATGACCGACACGTCCGCGGAGCGACTGGACGACGACCTGGCCCCCGAGCCGCGCACCGCCACCAGCCCCGCACTGATGCCGCCCCCGTCTCCCGCGGACGACAGCCGGGAGATCCGCCATCTGGCTGAGGCGAACACGGTCCCTGCCCTGTCCAGGACGCCGGTCCTCCCGACGCGCGGCCGACCGGTGTACGACCCGTTCACCGCGCGCCGCCGGCAGACCCCTGAGTGGCTGGTCGCGTACACCGCCACGCTGGTGATGGGGGACGTCGTCGCCGCCATCGCCGCGGCGTGCGCGCTGATGCCCTTCACCGGCTCCATCTCGGCACACGGACTCAGGCTGGCGGCCATCGGCGCACTGGCCTGGCCGGCACTGCTGATGTCGCTGAGCACCTACGCCGAGCGACTGCACGGCACGGGCGCCGTCGAATACCGGCGGGTGGCCATCGGCGGGGTCGTCGCCGTTGCCGCGGCCGGCTACGCCGCCCAGGTGCCCGCCTTCGTCGGGCTCACTCGACTGCTGCTCATCGGCGTCCCGGTGGCCACCGTGCTCACCCTCCTCAACCATGCGCTCAACCGCCGGCGGCTGCACGCGGCCAGGCGCCGGGGGCTCATGACGAAGCGAGTCGTGCTGGTGGGGCGCGACAGCGCCGTCCTGGACCTGGCGCACCGACTCCGCCGGGACCCCGCATGCGGCCTGGAGGTCGTCGGCGCATGCGTGCCCCAGCCGCCCACGACGCAGTCTCTCGAGCGGTCCCAGATCGCAGTGCTGGGCGACCTCACCCAGGTCGTCCGCGTCGTGGACGAGGTCGGGGCAGACGCCGTCGTGGTGGCCTCTGCCAGCGAGACGGCCGGAAAGTACCTGCGCGACCTGTCCTGGCGCCTGGAGGGGACGAGGATCGACGTCCTCGCGGCACCAGGACTGCTGGAGGTGGCACCCCACCGACTGCAGATCCGCCCGACGACGAGCGCCCCGCTGCTCCAGATCCGGGAGCCGGAGTTCCGCGGCCACCGGCGAGTGGTCAAGGGGGTGCTCGACCGGGTCGCCGCGACCGCGTTACTCACCCTCGGTCTGCCCCTCCTCGTGGTGATCGGGGCGGTGGTCCGCTTCTCCAGCCCGGGTCCAGCGCTCTACCGCCAGCGCCGGGTCGGGAAGCGCGGCGTCTGCTTCGACGTCCTGAAGTTCCGCAGCATGGTCGTCGACGCAGACCGCCAACTGGATGGACTGCTGCCGCAGAACGAGGCCACCGTGCTCTTCAAGATGCGCCGGGACCCACGGGTGACCCCAGTCGGACGGTTCCTACGCCGCTTCTCACTCGACGAACTCCCCCAACTGGTCAACGTGCTGAAGGGCCAGATGTCCTTCGTCGGTCCGCGGCCCGCTCTCGAACGCGAGGTCGCGCGGTACGGACCGGACATGCACCGCAGACTGCTCGTGAAGCCCGGCATCACGGGTCTCTGGCAGGTGAGCGGCCGGTCGAACCTCAGCTGGGACGAGGCCGTGGAGCTCGACATCCGGTACGTCGAGAACTGGTCGCTCGGACTCGACCTGGCCATCCTGCTGCGGACGATCCGCGCCGTCGTGCGGAGAGCCGGCGCCTACTGACCGCCGAGCAGCCCGGCGCCCCGCTGTTCCCGTCGAGGGAGGAGAACGGGCAGCTGTCGAGGGTGCCCGGCCGCGCGGATCGTCCGACCCTGCGGCCACGTGCGCGACAGGCCCGGCAGGCGCTCCCGACACGCTCCAGGCGTCGTCGCCTGCGGGCGACTCGTGTGATGGCAGGACCGTGATCTGCTCGACGGCTGGTGGTGCAGGACGGCCTTCCTCTCCGTGCGGACGCAGTCGAGCAGCAGCGGGCCCGGTTCGGGCGCCGGACTACCGTGCAGGCGTCAGCAACCCGGCGGTCGCGAGGTGGCTGGCGGCACTGCGCAGACGTGCGAAGTCCGCGTCGGCCGTCACGGCGATGTCCAGCAACGACGTGGACCCATCGGAGTAGCCGAGCACCCAGAGCATCGCCATGACTGCGTCGGTGGCCTGACGACCCCCTGTCGTCGGATAGAGGCCCCGCTTGCCCAGCTGGGGCTCGCCGTGGGGACTGAGGTTCTCGTAGCACTCGTCGTTCTCCAGGACGTCGACGACCTCCAGGACGGCGAGGTAGGACTCCGCCAGCTCGGCAGGCTCCACGAACGACAGGTCGTCCGCGGAGGTGTGGTACTCGGGGTACTCCCCGTGCGGCGTGCGCGACAGCCGCCCGAAGGGCAGGTCGAAGCCGACGGCGTTGTACTGACGTTCGTCGTAGCCGTAGGGCGAGTAGCCGCGGACCTCACCGCCACGACGTGCGACGACGTGCGCGGCAGCACGGTCGATGTCCCGATCGCCGCGCCGGGACCGCTTGTAGACGAGGCTGCCGGGTCCGCCCAGACCGGTGAGGACGAGCCCGTGCCGGATCCGGTCCAGCACGTCGGCATTGCGGCTGAGCCAGGTGATCGACCCGATGGTCCCCGGCGCGAAGAGGAACCGGTACGTGTAGCGCCGGGACTCCAGGGACGCCAGGGTACGGGCCACCTCCGCGGCCACGGCGATGCCGGCGAGGTTGTCGTTCGCCAGGGACGGATGGCACACATGGGCACTGACCACGACCTCCTCGGCGCTCTCGCCCGGCACCACCAGCTCGCCGTACGTCAGCTCTCCCGGCTCGATCGTCGTGTCGACGACCACGTCGTACGGACCCTCGTCCATCGAGCGGAGTTGGCTGTCGGGCAGGCAGAACCCCCAGTCCCGGTGGTAGTACGTCGTCCGGTAGGGGATCCACTCCGGCCGGTCGGGTAGCGAGTGGAGATGGGGACGCAGCTCGTCCAGCGTCATCGTGGCGCGCACCGCGACGCTGTAGCTGACCAGGTGCAGGTTGTGTCGCCGGAAGTCGACGACCCGCCGCCCCTGCGGGTCGGCGATGTAGGCGTCCCGCACGTTCCACTCGTCGGGGACCGTCCAGTCGAACGCCTGCGTGCCGGACGGGACAGCGCGCCGCTCGACGTCGAGGGACTCCGCGAGGACGTCCAAGGTCGCCCGCACGCCGTCCCCCGTGATGCTGCGGCAGATCGGGTAGAGCCGGCTCATGGCCGAGTACATGGCCTCGCCCCGCGCGTAGAGGTCCCGCTCCCCCGACCGCAGCGCGTCCACCTGACGCGCGAGGGTCACCGGGTCACGACCTCGAGCGGAGCAGGTCGTCGAGGACACCGGTGGCCATCAGCCGATTCACCCGGTGCAGCCGGACGTACCGCTCACCCTCGAAGTCCTCGGCCGTCAGACCGATCCGGTCCATGTCCGCTGCCAGCTCCTTGATGCCGTCCAGCACGGTCCACTCCGGGCGGAACGAGGGCAGCGTCTGCTCGATCTTGGTGAAGTCCACGCGGTAGTCCCGCTTGTCCGCACCCGCGCCCTCGGCGAAGGTCACCGGTGCGTCGAAGACGTCGGCGACCGCGGTGGCGATCTGCCGGATCTGCACCACGTCCTCGTCGCGCCCGACGTTGAACGCCTGGTCGTGCACCTGGTCGCGGGGCGCCTCGAGCACCGCCAGGAACGCCCGGGAGATGTCCTGCACGTGCACGAGCGGGCGCCAGGGGCTGCCGTCGCTCTGCAGCCGCACCTCACCACGGGTGAACGCCGTGCCGGTCAAGTTGTTGACGACGATGTCGGCACGGAGCCGCGGGGAGGACCCGTACGCGGTCGCGTTCCGCAGGTGGGTCGGGCTGAAGGTGTCGTCGGCCAGGGTGCTGATCTCCCGCTCGGCCCGCACCTTGCTCTCGCCGTAGGGCGTGACCGGGTGGAAGGGACTGCTCTCGGAGACCGGGGCGTCCCCGGCCGCCCCGTAGAGCGAGCAGGAGGAGGAGAACAGGAACCGCTCGACCCCGGCGGCCTTGGCCACGCGCGCCACGTGGGCCGCGCCGTCGGCGTTGACGGAGTAGGTCGCCTCCGGATTCAGGTGCCCGACCGGGTCGTTGGAGATGGCGGCGAGGTGGACGACGGCGTCGAAACCGGACAGGTCGTCGGGCGTGAGGTCACGGATGTCGCCGGTGCGGGAGGTGTACCCCCGCGGCTGGTCCCCGAAGTCGCAGCCGTCGTACCAGCCTGCGTCGAGCCCCTCGACCTCGTGGCCCGACTCCAGCAGGAACGGCACGAGAACCGCTCCGATGTAGCCGCGGTCACCGTCTACGAGAACACGCACTGAGCACCTACTCCTGGGTCGTCGACAACAGATGGCCCTGCAGCTGGTCCGTCGCCGCCCCCGGGATCCGGCGGGGGGCCGCGAACCTCCGCAGCGCCGGTGCCACGGGGCGGCCGCGCAGGAGCCCGTCGCAGGAGCCGGCGTCCAGCGCCTCGGCGTAGACCGTCAGCGCCTCACCGACGGCCTCGACCGTCCGGGCGACGTCGTCGTCGGTGTGTGCGGCCGAGATGACGAACGACTGGCCCAGGATCCCCCGGTGCAGCATCTCCTGGAGGAAGAGCGTCCGGAACTCCTGCGAGGGCTGCCCGAGGTGGTCACGCGTCACGAAGACCAGACACGACGGCCGCCCCACGACGGCGAAGTGGTCGGCGACGCCCAGCGCGGCGGCAGCCGCGTTCGCTCCCTCGGCCAGCTTGCGGCCCTGCTCCTCCATGACCCCCACGACGTCGCGCTGCCGGTAGGCCTCGGCCACGGCGAGGTAGGCCGCGAGGCCCGTGGTCTCGGGACCGTGCGTCGTGGAGAGGAGGAAGGTCCGCGGGACGTCCGTGCGCAGGCCCCCGAGTTCCATGAGCTCCCGTCTGCCCGCGAGGGCCGAGACCGCGAAGCCGTTGCCGAGCGCCTTGCCCCACGTGGACAGGTCGGGCGTCGTGCCGTACACGCCCTGGGCCCCACCGCGGGACCAGCGCATGCCCGTGATGATCTCGTCGAAGACCAGGACGAAGCCGTGGCGGTCGGCCAGGGTCCGCAGGCCCGCCAGGAAGCCCGGTGCCGGATCGGTCGTGCCCGTGGCGGCCTCGAGGAGCACGCACGCGACCCGGCCGGGGTGACGCTCGAGCAGGCGCTCCACGGAGCCGAGGTCGTTGTAGTCGAAGCCCAGCGTGAGGTCGCGCTGGGAGTCCGGGATCCCCGTGTCCATCTCGGTGGTACCGATGAACCAGTCGTCGGTCGAGAAGAACGGCTGCGACCGGCACAGGGCCACGAGGTCCCTGCCCGTCGCTGCGCGCGCCAGCTTGACGGCAGCGGTCGTCGCGTCGGAGCCGTTCTTGGCGAACTTGACCATGTCCGCCCCGGGTACCTGCTCGAGGAACGTCTCCGCCGCGCGCAGTTCGTGGACCGACGGCCGGCTGAAGCTGACCCCCGTCCGCGCCGCCGCCGTCACGGCCTCGACGACCGGCGCGTGGGCGTGCCCGAGCGTCACCGACCGGAGCCCCATCCCGTACTCGACGTACCAGTTGCCGTCGACGTCCTGGACCCGCGCACCCTCACCGCGCGCGATCACCGGTGCCATGCCCTCGGGGTACTGGTCCGAGCCGCGGGCGTACGTGTGCGCTCCTCCCGGGACCAGCTCGTGCAGCCTCCGCTGCATGGCGGTCGACGCCGCGAACGTCCGGCCGACTGCCGAGGAGGACGTCATCCGGTGCTCCCCGCATCGAGGTCGAGGAGCAGCTTGTCGCACACGAACCCCTCGGCGTAACGGGATCTGCTCTCCATGCCCCGCAGCCGCATGACGCCGGAGAACAGCTCATCGTCCCACCACTCCCGCGCGACCTGCGAGGGGAAGCACCGGGAGAGCAGCTCGACCTTGCGTCGCGCATCGCTCTCGGTCAGCCGGACGTAGACGTTCGGCGAGCGGAAGTCGCCGTCCCACTTGGGGATCTCGTAGTGGAGGATCAGCGCGTCGCGCCAGACGGTGCTCACCAACTCCCCGAGCAGGCGGTGGTCCTGGTGCGCGTCATCGGCCCGGGGCGCCATCACGACGGTCGGCCGACGTTCGGCCGCGCACTCCTCGAGGGCGTCCTTGACGGCGTCCCAGTGCGCGGGCAGCCGCCCGTCCGGGAGGTCGAGCGCACGGACCGTGGCGTCGGGGAAGAACTCCGGCAGCGCCGCTCCGGCTTCCTCCCTGCGCTCCGGACTGCCGGTCAGGACCAGGCCGGCGACCGTCGTCGCGGGCCGGCCGACGAGTCCCAGGAGGGTGCCACCACAGCCGATCTCGATGTCGTCCGGATGCGCACCGACACACAGGATGTCGAGCCGAGCGCCCGGCGGAGCCAGACCGATCACGAGGCGACCGTGCTCCGCCCGGTGCGACCGGGCGTCCCCGATGAGCTACCTGGCAGCGACGACACTGGGCTCAGCCACCATGACGGGGACGACCGCGGGGCCCGGTTCCACGGGCCGGTCGCGCCACACGGCCCACGGACTGATCCCGGTCCGGTACTGCTCCTCGAGGGCCGTCCGTTCCTTCAGCGTGTCCATGGGCGCCCAGAAGCCGTCGTAGGGGGTGGCGCAGAGCTTGCCGTCGGCCGCAGCCCGCACGAACCCGTCCATGACGAGGTCGTCCCCCTCGTCGAGGTAGTCGAAGATGCCCTGCCGGAGCACGAAGTACCCGCCGTTGATCCGCATGGACATGTCCACGACCGGCACGAGACCGGTCACCCGGTCACCCCCGGAGATCTCCACGACGTGGAAGGAGTCCTGAGGCCGCACTGCCAGGAGGTTCGCCACCGCGTCCTTGGACTCGAACTCGGCGATCAGGTCGTTCATGGGGGCATCGGTCAGCACGTCTCCGTAGTTGGCGAGGAAGATCTCGTCGCACTCGAGGTATGGCCGCACCCGGCGCAGTCGCTCGCCGATCGCCGTCGAGATCCCCGTGTCGATGAAGGTGATGGTCCAGTTGCTGATGTCGGTGGCGAGCATCTCCACGTGCTTGCCGCCCTTGGTGAGGACGAAGTCGTTCGAGCTCGTCTCCCGGTAGTCGAGGAAGTAGTCCTTGACCGCGGAGGCGCCGTAGCCGAGGCAGAGGATGAACTCCGTGTGGCCGAAGTGCGCGTAGTAGCGCATGACGTGCCAGAGCACCGGACGGCTGCCGATGGGCATCATCGGTTTGGGCAGGGACTCCGGTCCGGTCCGGATCCGCATGCCCAGTCCGCCGCAGAAGATGACGACCTTCATGGATGACTCCCTCCGATGACTCAGAAGACCTCGAGCCGGGGCAGCGCCACGACGAGCTTCCCGCCCCAGGAGCGGACCGGGTGGAGTTGCTCGGAGATCTCGTCCCTGAGGTTCCAGGGCATGATCAGGACGTAGTCCGGCCGCACGTCCGCCAGCTTCTCCGGCGGGTGGATGGGGATGTGGGTGCCGGGCAGGAACCTGCCCTGCTTGAACGGGTTGCGGTCGACGGCGAACGCGATCTGGTCGGCACGGACACCGCAGTGGTTGAGCAGCGTGTTGCCCTTCCCGGGCGCGCCGTAGGCGACGACCGTCTCCCCCCGGCGGGAGCGCTCGACGAGGAACTCCACGAGGTCGTTACGCACCCGCGCGACCGCGATCGCGAAACCGGCGTGGCCCTCGAGGGAGTGCAAGCCCGCCGCCGACTCGGCGGCCAGCACGGAGGCGACGGCATCACTCGGTCGTGCCGCCCGCTCGGCCGGCATCGACCAGGTGCGGAGAGAACCCCCGTGCGTCGACAGCTCCTCGACGTCGACGACGACCAGGCCCGCCTCGGCCAGGACCCGCTGCGTCGTCAGCAGCGAGAGGTACGAGTAGTGCTCGTGGTAGATCGTGTCGTACTCGTTGCCCTCGATGAGCCGCATGAGGTGCGGGATCTCGATGGTGACCGTGCCGTCGTCGACCACCAGCTCCCGCAGGCCCTTCGCGAAGTCGATGATGTCGGGCACGTGGGCGAACACGTTGTTCGCCACGACGAGATCGGCCGCTCCGTGCCGGGCCGCGACGTCCCGACCGGTCTGCTCCCCCAGGAAGGTCACCTCGGTCGGGACACCGCGCTCCACCGCAGCCTCGGCCACGTTCGCCGCGGGCTCGATGCCGAGGGCACGGATCCCTCGTTGGACGACGTGCTGCAGGAGGTACCCGTCATTGCTGGCGACCTCGACGACGAAGGAGCCGGAGTCCAGCGACAGCCTGTCGACGGCCTCCTCGACGTAGGCCTTGGCGTGCGCGACCCAGGAGTCGCTGTAGGAGGAGAAGTAGGCGTAGTGGCTGAAGATCTCCCCCGCGTCGATGTAGGCGGGGAGCTGGACCAGCAGGCAACGGGCGCAGATGCGCACGTGGAGCGGGTAGAACACCTCTCCCGAGTCGAGCTGGTCGGCGGTCAGGTAGCTCTCGCAGGGCGGGGACATCCCCAGGTCCACGAAGGTGTGGACGAGCTCCGCCTGACAGAGCCGGCAGTGCGGTGCGCTCATGACCGTGACCTCGACCCCGGAGGGGAGTGGTGACATGCTCGCCGCAGCCGCCCCGGCTGGGCGTCGCGGGCTCGCCCCGGATGGCTGCGGCCGGTCGTGACACGCACCCGGGGAGGGGAGACGTGCGCTGGAGCTCCACCCGCATCGTCGGCGTCGTCGAGTTCACGCCCTCGCCGCACGTCGACGACCGGGGGTTCTTCAGCAGGACCTTCGACGCCGACGTCGCGCGGGAGGCGGGGATCGATCCCGACTCCTTCGTCCAGGACAGCATGTCCCGCTCGCGCCGAGGGGTGGTCCGCGGCCTGCACGTCCGGCTGGGTGAGGGGGAGAGCAAGCTCGTGCGCTGCTCCTCCGGCCAGGTCTTCGACGTCGTCGTGGACCTGCGCCCGAACTCCCCGACCCACCTCGAGTGGCTCTCCGTCATCCTCGACGGCGAGAAGCAGAACTCGGTCTTCATCCCGGCCGGGTGCGCCCACGGCTTCCAGGCGCTCACCGAGCCGGCGGACACGGCCTATCGCATCGACCGGCGGCACGACCCGCAGGAGGACCTCACGATCGCTCACGACGACCCCCGGCTCGCTGTCCCATGGCCTCTCCCCGTCCATGCCATGTCACGGTCCGACGCCGCCGCGCTGCCACTGGCGGAGCTGTCGACCGAGCTGGCGTCCATCCGGAGCCGAGCGCGCACGGGCGGGAAGCCAGTCGACTGACCCCCAGCCGAGGATGCGCTGCCGGGCACCATGGCCTCTCTCGGCCAGCTGCTGCTTCAGCGGGTGGACGCGAGTGAGCAGCCGGGGGGACAGCTCCAACAGCACCACGATCACGCAGGCCCGCAGGGTGGCCCGCTGAGCGCGCGCCTCCCGGGCCGACCGGCGAGCAGTCTCGATGTCCCCATCGACGAATGCCCATCGCGCACGCCGCAGGGCCTGGTGATAACGCAGGCGCCGCATCGGGGACTGCGCGATGGCGAGATGGCGCGGGTCACCCGACTCCTCGGCGAACGTCTGGAACGTCCGCACCAGAGAGTCCTCGAACTGCTCGACCCTCTCGGGATGCCGGGACTGGGACTGTTCGCGTACCCGGTACCGACCCAGCTTCTGCGGGAGCAGGCGGACCTCGAATCGGCTGGCGAGCCGCAGCCAGGTGAGCACGTCACTCTCCAGGCCGGGCTCGTAGCCACCGACGGCCCGCCACGCTCTCCTGCTGATGGCGCCCGTGTAGTAGGGCACCCGGCCGGCCAGCACCTCCTCCACGGTGAGGAGGTCCCCGCCCTTGCCCGGCGGACGGCTACCGATCGACCGGAGATAGCTCTGACGGGAGGGCCGTTCGTCCCCATCGCGCACCATGTGGGCGTCGCACCCGACCGCGTCCACGGAGGGGTGGCCGTCGAGGAAGTCGAGCACCGTGGCCGTGAACTCGGGCACGATCTCGTCGTCGCTGTCGAGGACGGCGAAGTGGTCGCCCCGCGCCACCGCGGCCGCGGCCATCACCCCGCCCGCGTAGCCCCGGTTCTCCTGACGGACCAGGCGCACCCGCGGGTCGTCGGCGAAGGACCGGACGATGGAGGCGATCTCGTCCGAGTTCCCGTTGTCCACGACGACCAGCTCCCAGGCCGGGCTGGTCTGGGACAGGACCGACGAGATGGTGTCGGCGAGGTACGCCTCAGTCCGGTAGGCCGTCGTCAGGAAGCTGAGACGAGGTCGGTCCAGCGGCGCGCTCGTCGTCACCAGGACAGCCCCAGGTACTGGTTGCCGGCGCGCGCGGCACGCAACCGCGGGACGTGGACGAGGTCGAGCACGACCGTGCCGACGGGAGCACGCTCCACCGCAGCGACCGTGGCGTCGTCACCGGCCGCGACCACGAGCACCTCCCCGTGCTGGGCGACGGCGTCCCGGTCCCGGGCGAGGTGCTCGGCGAGGTGGGGCAGCCGATCGTCGATGTGCGCCTTGTTCGAGCCGGTGAGGCGGGAGAGGGCGACGTTCTCGTCGTGGATCAGGACGTCGCAGCCCTTTCCGATCAGGCGTTCGGCGAGCTCCACCATCGGGCTCTCGCGCAGGTCGTCGGTCCCCGACTTGAACGAGAGGCCGAACAGCCCGACCTTGCGCTTCCCGAGCGCGAGGATGCTGTCCAGCGCCCGGCGCAGGTGCGCCTCGTTGGACGCCAGGATGTTGGCGAGGACGGGTACCTCGACGTCGTGCTGGCGGGCGGTGTGCGCCAAGGCGCGGACGTCCTTGGGCAGGCACGACCCGCCGAAGGCGAAGCCCGGCCGCAGGTACGCCGCGCTGAGGTTCAACTTCGTGTCGGACAGGAAGACGTCCATCACCTCGTGCGAGTCCAGTCCCAGGGCAGCGCAGATCGCCCCGATCTCGTTGGCGAAGTCGACCTTGAGCGCGTGGAAGCAGTTGTCCACGTACTTGGCCATCTCCGCGACACCGATCGGGACGACGAACCGCGGCCCGGGGATCCCGTCGTAGAGGCCGACCACCAGTGCGGCGGATCTCTCCTCGGTCTGACCGACGACCGTCTTCGGTGGCGCGGAGAAGTCCTGGACGCTCGTCCCCTCGCGGAGGAACTCCGGGTTGACGCAGACGCCGAAGTCGACACCGACCTGCTTCCCGGACAGTTGCTCGAGCAGTGGGATCAGCCGGCCCTCGCAGGTCCCCGGGAGCATCGTGCTGCGGTACACCACCGTGTGCCAGCCGGCTTTGGCTGCCAGGACGGCGCCGATCTGCGTCGTCACGGCCTCGAGGTAGGCGGTGGACAGACCTCCGCCGGGCAGCGAGGGCGTGGCCACGCAGACCAGGGACACGTCGCTGTCGAGCACCGCCTCCGTGGCGCTGTCGGTGACGGAGAGGAGACCCGACGTCACCGCGTCGCGGACCAGCTCCGTCAGTCCCGCCTCGATGACGGGCGGGAGCCCCCGGCGGAGCAACTCCAGCTTGCGCGGGTCGACGTCGACCCCGACGACACGGTGCCCCCGGGCAGCGAAACACGCGGCCGAGATCGAGCCGACGTACCCGAGTCCGAAGACGCTGATCGCGGGCAGCGTCCCACTCGCGTCCATCCGAGTCCGCCCTGTCTCGGGTGACGCAGCGCGATGCATTGCGGCAGGTTAGGAGTGCGCCGACCCACGGCAATCCGAGGTCCACGCCCCCTGAGGGCGCCGTGGCGCGTCGGCACTCACCGCGACGGCACAACGACTTCGTCCCCGGGACGCCCGGGGAGCGGCGGCCACGGGAGTCCGGCGGGCGTAGCGACGCCGACGGAGATGTCGTAACCTGCCGGGCCCGAGTTCACGCTCCTGCTCGAAGGCGTTGGAGCGATCGCAGATGACACCAGCGAGCCCGACCACGGCGCGGCATCCCGCACGTCTCCTGACGGGAGGCGCGCTGGTGCTGCTGCTGTGCTTGGTGGCCGCCTCCGGTGGGTGGCTCCTCCGCCGGGGAGGCCCCCAGGGACAGGCCATGCACATCACCGGTGCGAGCACCTACCGCGACGCCCCCTGGCCCGAGGCCACGCCGAGGGTGGGATCGACCGGACGGCCCTTCGTCACGTCGATCAGCCCCGATCGCCGCTTCTTCCTGGACCAGTACGGGGAGCCCATCCGGCTCAAGGGCGACACCCCCTGGTCGTTGATGACGGACCTGTCCCCGGACGAGGCCGCGCTCTACTTCTCGACACGGGCAGGCCAGGGGTTCAACGCGGTGATCGTCTCCCTGCTCGGCGCACTGGGCAACGGAGGTCCCTTCGACGACGGCCGGACCCACGACGGGCTGGCGCCGTTCGTCGGGGGGGACGTGCTGCGGTTCGACGAGCCCTACTGGGACCGCGTGGTGTCCTACCTGCAGATGGCGGCCGAGCGCGGCGTGACCGTGCTGCTCTACCCCGTCGACGGCTGGAGCATCGGGCACTCCTTCGTACCGACGTCGATCCAACAGTGCCGCGACTTCGGCCGCCTGGTCGCCGAGCGGCTCGCCGGCCTCCCCAACATCGTGTGGGTGATCGGCGGGGACTACGTGCCGGCCACCGACGACCTCGCCGGAGGCAGTGACGTCGACCGGTGCTGGGACGCCATGATGCGTGGCGTGCGGGAGGCCGGCGACGGCCGACCGTTCTCCATCCAGTTGACCTTCGACAGGTCGATCTCCAGTGACAACCCGTTCTGGGCCCGGCGGATCGACTGGAACTTCGTCTACACCTACCACCCCACCTACGCCGCCGTCCTGGACGCGTACGGGCGCACCCCGACGATGCCGGCCGTGCTCGGCGAGGCCAACTACGAGGGCGAGAACAACCAGTCCGAGTCGGCGCCCACCTCCGATGAGACGCTGCGCCGCCAGGTGCTGTGGAGCCTGACCTCCGGCGCCGCCGGCGAGTTCATGGGCACCCACGACTGGGACTTCCACCCCGGTTGGCGGACGCGGCTGTCCAGCCCGGCCACGACCCAGATCGCAGGCCTGCGCGACCTGTTCGACGGCCTGCGGTGGTGGCAGCTCGTGCCCGACACAGCAGGCACGCTGGTGACGGCAGGGCGCGGCACCCCGCTGGACGACGCCCCCGTCGACGTCCTCGACAACGACTACGTGACGGCGGCGCGCACGCCCGACGGCCGGCAGGCCGTCGTCTACGTGCCCACCGCCCGCACCATCACCGTCGATCCCGCGGTCCTGCCCACCGGCACCTCCGCCGTCTGGGTCGACCCGACGTCCGGGCGCAGGATCCCGGCGCCGGTCTCGAGCACCTTCACCACCCCGGGACCGAACGACGCCGGCGACCACGACTGGGTCCTCCTGCTCACCTCGTGAAGGACGCGTGCTGCCGGGTCCGGCGCGGACGAGCCCGCCGTCCTCCGGGACCGTGGGTGGTTAGCTCCTCCCCGGTCGGGCTGACCTGCCTGCGTCCCGTCGAGACCCGTGCCGAGGGAGCTGCCGCGCCGGTGGACCGAGGAGCAGACGTCTGGTGAACGGTCGGTCGACGACACGGGTGCAGCGGCTGGAGTGGTACCTCCGCAGGCTGCACGCCATGACCCCCGGCGAGGTGGGCTGGCGTGCTGGGCGCCTGGTGGAGCAGCGCCTTCCGCGGCGCTCCCTGGGGGCGGCATCGCGCGCCCGGCTCCTCGGCCGTGCGAACGCCGGCTGGGAGCCCGTCCTGCACGACTTCCGGAACGGTGTCGGCAGGCCCGTACTGCTCGACCGCTCCCGTGCCCGGGAGATCGCCGGCCGCCACCCCGACCAGGTGGCCGCACTGGTCGAAGCGGCTGACCGGATCCGCGCCGGCGTCGTCACCTACTTCGGTCACCCCGGAGCGCGACTCGGGTGGCCGATCGACTGGAACCACGACCCGGTCAGCGACGTCCGGTGGCCCCTCGTGGACGCCGCCCGCATCGACCACCGGACGGCGGCGGCGGATCCCAAGTGGATCTGGGAGCTCAACCGGCTCCAGCACCTCCCGTGGCTCGCCGAGGCATGGCTGTTCACGGGGAGGGACGAGTTCGCGGAGCTGGCGCTGGTACACCTGGACTCCTGGCTGGACCAGAACCGGGTGGGGCAGGGGATCGCCTGGCGCGGTGCGTTCGAGGCCGGGGTCCGCGCGGTGTCGGTGGCCGTCGCCCTGCAGGGGCTGCGGGACTTCGACAGGCTCACCGACGCCCGCTTCGAGCGGGTCGTCCGCATGCTCGCGAGCAGCGCCGAGCTCTGCTGGCGGCACCGGTCGCGCTACAGCTCGGCGAACAACCACCTCGTCGGCGAGCTCGCCGGTCTCGCAACGGTCGCGATCCTCTTCCCGGAGCTCGCCCCCTCGCCGAGGTGGGAGCGGCAGGCGGTCCACGGCCTGGCGGACGAGGCCTCCCGGCAGATCCTTCCCGACGGCGCCGGCGCCGAGCAGGCCGTGGGCTACCAGGTGTTCACCGTCGAGCTGCTGATGGTCGTGGCCGTCCTCCTCTCGGCGCGTGGGGACGTCATCCCGGCTCCGCTCACCGCGGCCATCGACCGCAGCGCGGACTACCTGGCCGCCGTCGTCGGCGACACCGATCCCGATCCGCGGTACGGCGACGACGACGAGGGCTTCGCCCTCCGGCTGGGACCCGAGCCGCGCCGCACCGTCCGGGACCACCTGGGGCTGGTCGCCGCCTTCACGGACAACGCGCGAGCTCGCGAGGCAGGCACCAGCACGCTGGCCGCCGGCTGGGTCCGCGCCGTCCGGGGGACGGTGGAGGCGTCGCCCGACGTGCCGGCTGCCCGGCGCGAGAGCGGCTTCGTGGCTCCGCAGGGAGGGCTCGTGGTCCTGCGCTCACCCGGCCGCCGGATCACCGTGGACGTCGGCCCGCTGGGTTACCTCGCCATCGCGGCGCACGGGCACGCCGATGCCCTGGCGGTGACCGTGAGCCTGGACGGCCACGACGTCGTCGGCCAGCCGGGAGCCGCGAGCTACTACGGGCACCCGGAGTGGCGGTCGGTCCATCGCAGCACCCGTGCCCATCCCACGGTGACGGTGGACGGGCAGAGCTCGTCGGTCCCCGGCGGCCCCTTCCTGTGGACCCGGCACGCCCGGGTCCGTGTCCGGTCCGTCGATCTCGACCGGGGCATCGTCGACGCAGAGCACGACGGGTACCAGCGGCTCGCCGCGCCGGTCACGCACCGCCGGTGGCTGTCCGCTCCGCGGGGCGAGCCGGTGGTCCTCGTCATCGACGAGGTCACCGGGGCCGGCGTCCACGAGATGCGCACGTCGTGGCCTCTGCACCCTGACCTCGACGTGGAGCGGGTGCCCCAGGGACACCTGGTCACCCGGAACGGAACCACCGTCCTGCAGATCCTCGCCGCCGCGGTGCCCGGCGCGACCCTCGACGAGGTCCGCGGTGACGAGGAGACCCACCTGGGGTGGTGGTCGGACCGGCTCGAGAGCCGGGTGCCGTCCTGGCTCGTCGGGGGGTCCACGCGCGGGGCGACCCCGCTCGTGGCGGCGACGCTGCTCTGCCCGCCGGGACACGTGCCCGTCGACGAGTTCACGGTGGCCCGGAGGAGCGACCTCATCACTGTCGCCTGGCGCTGCGGGGCAGAGCGCTGGGAAGCCGTCGTCGACCGATCGCGCCCGGGGGCGGTGACCCGCCGGACACGGTGAGGTGACTGCCGGACACGGTCGGCCGGCGGTGCCGCCCCGCCCCGCAGCGACGAGTCCCCGGTCGCCGGAGTCATGGACACCCCTGCCGGCGCGCCCCTACGGTGCGCCGATGGATGACGTGTCCACTGCACGGAACGATCCTCCGCTGGACGAGCAGATCCGCTTCTGGGGCGAGTGGAACCTGGCCCATCACGCCTACTCCGAGCGAGGACTCCTCCAACTGCGGCAGATCGACTGGGTACGCCGGGCCGCCCGGCGCCTCGCCGCGTCGCCCGGCCAGGAGGGGCCGCTCCGCATCCTGGACCTCGGGTGCGGGACGGGGTGGCTCGGCGCCTCGCTCACGGATCTCGGCGACGTCACGGGGATCGATCTCGCCCCGGCGGCCGTGGAACACGCAGAGCGCGAGTTCCCCGAGGTCCACTTCATGGCCGGCAGCTTCGACGAGGCGTCCCTCACCGGTCCGTTCGACCTGGTCATCAGTTCCGAGGTCATCGCGCACGTCGCCGACCAGGCGGGGTACGTCCGGCGCGTCGCGGACCTGCTGCGCCCCGGAGGGGTGTTCCTCCTGATGACCCAGAACGGCTTCGTGTGGCGCCGGTGGAGCCAGCTGAAGCCGACGAGCCGGGGGATGATCCGCAACTGGCCCCGGTTGAGGGAGCTCCGGGCCATGCTGGCGTCCAGCAGCTTCTCGGACGTCCGCGTCCGGTCCCTGCAGCCGGCAGGGGACCGCGGGGTCCTCCGCGTGCTGAACAGCCGGACCCTCCGGGGCGGCTTCACGCTCCTGCACCTGGGAGAGGCGTGGAGGTCGGCACTCGAGCGGGTCCTCGTAGGGCGTGACCTCGCCATCTCCGCACGTCGTCGTTGACCCGGCCGACCGGTCGGCCGACCGGAGCGAGCCACGCGTCGGGCCGTACGAGCCAGGGCGGATTCGTGTCAGACTCCGCCGGTGGCGCCGCCCCTGAGGTCGCCGAGCCTCCAACACCGGCTGCGGCACGCCTTTCCGTTGCGGGGCGGGATGCGCTCGTCGTTGGGGCGGATGGAGCGGGCCACGGCCGACGAGATCGTCGCCTACCAGGAGCGTCGGTTGCGGGATCTGGTCCGGCTGGCGGCACGCCGATCGCCGTTCTATCGCGAGTGGTTCGCCGCCTCCGGGATCGATCCGGCCTCGATCCGCAGCCTGGCCGACCTAGGCCGGCTGCCGCTGCTCGACCGCGACCACCTGGTCCACGCGCCCGAGCGGTTCCTGGCCTATCCCCGCGCGTTGACCTGGCCGGCGCACTCCAGTGGCACCTCCGGGCGGGTGGTGACCGTGTACCGCACGCCGGGCTCCTCGGCGTTCGAGCTCTCGGCGCTGCAGCGCCAGTGGGGCTGGTTCGGTGTGCCGCCCCGGCCGCGCAGCCTGCTGCTGCGCAACCACGACCCTGATCCCCACGGCAACGGAGCGCTGACCCGGGAGGTGCCCGGCGCCCGGAAGCTGGTGGTCTCCAGCTACCGGCTCGACCGCGACCGGCTGGCCGACCTCCTCGCGCAGATCCGGGCCTTCGATCCGCAGGTGGTCGAGGGGTGGCCCTCCAGCCTCACGCTGCTCGCCGGACTGCTGCGCGAGCGCGGCGAGAAGCTGCCGGTGGGAGCGGTCATCACCTCCTCCGAGGTCATGACCGCGCCCCAGCTGGCGCTGATGGCCGAGGGCTTCGGCGGCCCGGTGGTGGACCACTACGGGCAGACCGAGCGGGTCGCCATGGCCGGCAACTGCGAGGCCGGCGGCTACCACTCCTTCCCCGACTACGGGATCACCGAACTGCTGCCGGTGCCCGGGCGCACCGACTGCTGGGAGATCGTCGGCACCCCACTGCACAACTGGGGCTTCCCGCTGTTCCGCTACCGCACCGGCGACGAGGTCGGCCCCGCCCCACCCCGCCCCTGCACGTGCGGACGGGCATTCCCCCTGCTCGGCCGCATCGACGGCCGCGTCGAGGACGCGTTCACCGCCGCCGACGGACGCCCCTTGCCCCTCCCGTCCCAGGTGGTCGACGACCTCGTCGGGCTGCGCGAGGTGCAGGTCGCCCAGCTCGCCCCCGGCTGCTTCGAGTTCCGCATGGTCCCCACCCCGAACTCCGACATCCCGGCCACCCAGGCGCAGGCCCGCGCCAACGTCGACACGTACTTCGGTCCCGGCCAGACCGTCACCTTCCGCGTCCTCGACCACATCCCCCGCGCGTCCAGCGGCAAGCTGCGGCCCGCCATCCGAGTCGCCACCGAATGACCCTGCGGGAGGACGACGCCGTGACCAACCCCTCCGTGGCAGAGCCATCACCCGACGGACCCCGGATCCTCGTCGAGAACGGCGAGTACTGGCTGCTGAACATGGGCGACCTCGCCATGCTGGACGTCACCATCCGGCGGCTGCGGGCGAGGTGGCCGCGAGCCCGCGTCGGCGTGCTCACCGAGACCCCCGCGCTGTTGGGGGCCTACTTCCCGGGAGTCGACCCGATCGTGCCGTGGGGCCGGTCGGCCTGGTCCCCCGCCGGTCCGCTCGTCCGGCTGTCCCAGGCGGCGGCGCCGCGGATCGTCGGTCCGTACGACGTCACCCGCCTGCGGGTGGGCGCCTGGATGAGAGGCACTGGGCGGCGGGCCGAGCGCCTGCTCCGGCGCGGCCGGCCCGCACCGGCTGGCGGAGAGGGGCGCCCGCTGGACCCGGTCGGCCAGGCGAGCGCGGGACCGGCGCCGAACACGGCGGCGGCCCTGGCCTCGTCGTCCCTGGTGGTGGCCCTGGGCGGCGGCTACCTCACCGACGTGGACCCCGGGCAGACGACCCGCGTCCTCGGCCTGCTCGAGTACGCGTCTTCCCGCGGGGTCCCCACGGCCATGCTCGGGCAGGGGCTCGGACCGCTCGAGAACCCAGCGCTGATGTCCCGGGCGGCCGAGGTGCTGCCGCGCGTCGACGTCATCGCGTTGCGTGAGAGGCGCTGCGGGCCGGCGCTGTTGGAGCGGGTGGGCGTGGCGTCGTCCCGGGTGACGGTCACCGGCGACGACGCGATCGAGCTGGCGCTCGCGCAGTGCCCGGAGGTGCTGGGACGCGACCTCGGCGTGTGCCTGCGCATCGCCGGCTACTCACCGGTCAGCACGCGTGCGAGAGAGATCGTGACCACCGGGCTGCGCCTGCTCGCGCAGGCCCTCGGCGCCGGTCTGACACCGGTGATCATCAGCGAGTTCCGGTCCGAGGACCGCCGGTCGACACTGCCCCTGGTCGCGGGGTCCGACCACGCGAGGCGCCCCCTCGGCCGGTTCGCCCGTCCTCAGGACGTCGCCGCGCAGGTGGGCCGCTGCCGGGTCCTGGTCACGGGCGCCTACCACGCGGCGGTGTTCGCGCTGTCCCAGGGCGTCCCGGTGGTCGCACTCACCTCGTCGCGGTACTACGACGACAAGTTCCTCGGCCTGGCCGGGATGTTCGGCGCCGGCCTGGAGCTGGTCCGACTGGACCGCGACGATCTCGCCGAACGGTTGACGGCGGCCATCCGCTCGGCGTGGGAACGGGCCCCGGAGGAGAGGGCGGCCCTGCTGGCGAGCGCGGAGGAGCAGATCGCCACCAGCCGCAGGACCTTCGACCGGGTCTGCGACCTTGTCTGAGTCACCGACCGTGTCCCAGGACCAACGGCCCGCGGCTCCCGCGACCAGGGCCGGTTCGCTGCGCGCCAGGATCGGCAAGGTGGCGGCCGCGTCAGCAGTTGCGCTCGTCATCGGCGAGCTCATCACCCTCGGTCAGACGGTCGCACTGGCCCGGTTGCTCACACCCGCGCAGGTGGGCCTCTTCGTAGCCGGTGGCGTCCTGACCACGTTCATCGGGAACTTCATGGGGGGTGGTCTCCGGTCTGGGCTGGTCCACCGGGACCGCGACCTCGACGACGCGGCGGCGACGGTCTTCTGGGCGACCCTCGGCACGGGTGTCCTGATGACTCTGCTCGCCCTCGCCGTGGCCCCGCTGATCGGGCACGTCTTCCGCAGCCACACCGCCGGGCTGGTGGCGGCCGCCATGTCCGGGGGGCTGATCCTGTACTCCCTGACCAACGTCCCGGAGGCCCTGCTGCAGCGCCAGTTCAGTGTGCGGCGGCGCCTCGTGGTGGGCCCGGCGGTGGCGGCGTCGTACGCGGTCGTCGCCGTGGGCGCCGCCGCGCTGGGTCTCGGCGTCTGGAGCATGGTCCTGGGCAGCTACGCGTCCGCGTTGGTGTGGGTCGTGACGCTGTGGCTCCTCTGCGACTGGCGCCCGTGGTGGGGGCGTCCGTCGTACCGGATCTGGCGCGAGCTCGCCGGTTTCGGTTTCCCGCTCGTGCTCGGGATGATCGGCGACCGCGCCCAGAAGGCGGTTCAGGCGGTGGCCACCGGGCGGGTGCTGGGCGCCGGGGACCTCGGCCTGCTGCGGTACGGCGAGCGGATGGCCCGCATCCCCACCATGGTGCTCGTCGAGGGCGGCTCCATATCCCTGTTCCCGGCGTTCACGCGCCTTGCCGCTGACCCTCAGCGGTTCCGGAGCGGTTACCTGCGCGCTCTCCGGCTCGCCGTTGCCGTGGCCGCGGGGATGGCGGCGATGCTCGTCGCGGTCGGCGTTCCCCTCGTGGTCATCGTCCTCGGGGAGGAGTGGCGTGAAGCCGGGGTCGTCCTGGTCGCCATGACCGGCCTGGCCCTGGGCAAGTCGGTGATCACGGTCAGCGAGGAGGCGATCAAGGGGAGCGGGCGGACGCGGCTGCTCCACTGGTACACCCTGACGGAGACCAGCCTGAGCATCGTGCTGCTGCTCGTCCTGATCCGCCCCCTCGGTCTGGTGGGCGTGGGCCTGTCGATCTCGCTGACCGCCGTCGTGTGCGGGGTGCTGGTCGCGGCGCTCGCCGGCCCGGTCGTCGGCGTCTCGCCCCGTCAGGCGCTCGGCGCGACCGTCCCGACCATCGCGAGTTCTCTGGTGGCGTGCGCGGTCGCGGCTCCGCTGGAGCACCTGCTCCTGCACTCCGAGCGCATGGGGGCATGGGGACTCGCGACCATTGCCCTCGACGGCACCGTCTTCCTCCTGGTGTACGTCGGGGCGCTCCGCGTGCTCGCCCCGACCGTGTTCCGGGAACTGGCCGTCCTGGTGTGCGTCCTGTGGCGACGGATGACGCCGAGCAGGGGGACGCCACAGCACGCCGCCGCGGCCCCCGGTGGGCCGGTCGGGAGCCGCTGAGCCCGGTCGGCGGCACGCCGGTCGCCGTTCTGCTTCTCCGGTCCGGCCTGACCGTCACCTCCGCGTCCTCGACCACATCCCCCGCTCGACCAGCAGGGAACGCCACGCTGGCGTCCGACTGCCGACCGCATGACCGGTGGGCGCCGGCCGCGTTGTCACACAGGGGGCTCGAAGAACCGGTCGTAGAAGTCGATCAGTGCCTTCCGGGAGTTGTCCCACGACAGGTGGGACTCGATGCGCTGTCGCCCACGTCGGCCCATCGCGTTCCGCAGCTCCTCGTCGCGCAGCAGCTCGTCGATCCTCACCGCGAACTCGGCCTCGTCGTTGGCCGGCGCGTAGACAGCCGCGTCCGCGGCCGACACCCGTGCCTCCGCCAGGTCGAAGGACACCACCGGGCGGCCCATCGCCATGTACTCCAGCACCTTGTTCATGGTGGAGACGTCGTTGAGGGGGTTCTTGGGGTCGGGCGACAGGCAGACGTCGGCGGTGGAGAGACACCGTTGGACGAACTCGTCCGGGACCCGCCCCGTGAACTCCACCATGTCCTCGAGCCCGAGGTCCTGGCTGAGCGCGATCATGCGGTGCTGCATGTCGCCCGCGCCCATGAAGACACAGTGCAGGTCCTCACGCCCCAGGTCGCGTTTCAGGACGTGCAGGGCCCGCAGCGCGTAGTCGACGCCGTCCTGCGGACCCATGACGCCGAGGTATGCCGCCAGGTGGCGCTTACCCCTGCGTAGTCGCGGATCCGGCGGCTGCTGCTCGAAACGCGACAGGTCCGGTCCGCTGCGCACCACCACCACCTTGCCCGGATCCACCCGTCCGCGTCCCGTGGCCACGGCCCGGTAGCTCTCGTTCGTCGCGATCACGCCGTCCGCACAGAGGAACGTGAGCCGTTCGAGCACCCGGGTGACCCAGTACAGCGCCCGGCCACCACCGGCGAACCGGGACAGGAAGAGCTCTGGGACGAGGTCGTGGTGGTCGAAGATGAACCGGACGCCTCGCGGCCGGAGCATCAGGGCAACGAGGAACAGCAGGTCGGGTGGGTTGCAGGCCTGCACGACGTCGACCGGGTGTGCGCGGTGCACCCGCAGCGCAAGCCTCGCCGTGTGGAACATCGCGGCGGCGTACTCGCGCACGAACCCGAGCGGGCCGCCCTGCGCCGGACGCAGGGGATAGCGGAGGACGTGGACGCCCTCCAAGGTCGCCTCGGCCTCCTCCGCGTGGGTCCCCATCGGGCAGATGACCGTGACCGTGTACCCGGCGTCGACCAGCGCGCGGCTCTCCTGCCAGACGCGCCGGTCGAACGGCACGGGGAGGTTCTCGACCAGGATCAGGACGTGCCTGCTCATCGGGTAGTCATGAGGTCCACGAGCAGCTCCTCGTAGCCGTGCGCCGTCTGCTCGACCCGGTAGCGTTCCTCGACTCGTCGGCGTGCCGCCGTACCCATCCGCTGGCGACGTCGAGGGTCTTCGGCGAGCTCACCCAGTCTGTCGGCCAGCGCCTTGGCGTTCCCGACCGGGACGAGGTGGCCGTGCTCCCCGTCGACCACGATGTCCCGCAGGGCACCGCAGTCGGTCGCCACCACGGGGATCCCGGACGCCATCGCCTCGATGACCGCCATGGGGACGCCCTCGTGGACTGACGACAGGCAGGACACGTCGAAGGCGGGCAGCACGGTGGGGACGTCCCGGAGGATGCCGGTGAACTGGACGCTGTCGCCGAGCCCGAGACTCGTCGCGAGGGCGCGGAGCTCCCGCTCCCGCGGACCGCCGCCGACGACGACCAAGCGGGCTGCCGGGTGCGACCTGCGCAGGATCGCGAAGGCCTCGAAGAGCACGTGATGGGCCTTCTGCGCGCTGAGCCGGGCCACGATCCCCACGACGAAGGCATCGACGGGGAGGCCGAGCCGTGCTCTCGCCGCTGCCCGGGCCGCCTCGTCGGGGAGCGGGCCCACCGTGACCCCGTTGGGGATCACGACCTCCCGCGTGCGACTCCACGGGCGACGACCGACCCCCTCCTCCCGGTGCAGGTACTCACCCTGGCTGGGAGCCAGCAGGATCAGCGCGTCGGTCTCGCGCAGCGTCGCGGCGGCCCACCTGGGCAGGACCCGCCCGCCGACGCCCGTGAGGTCCATGTCGTGCACCGCCACCAGGGTCACCGGGACGCGGGCCAACCGGGCGGCCAGTCGGCCCAGGGCCAGCGAGGCACGGTGGTGATGGGTGACCAGCACGGCGTCCGTCCTCCCCCGGCGCAGGGTCCTCACCAGACGGGGCAGCGTCCGGAGGTCGAACTTCCCGCTGCGGCCCATCACATGCACCGGGAACCCCGCCGCCCGGAACTCCTCGGCCAGCGGCCCGGGGGTTCGGAGGCTCACCAGGCAGGGTTCCACCACGGCGGGGTCGAAGGCGCGGAAGACGTCGCGCATCAGCAGCTCCACCCCCCCGACGGAGGTCTCGTCCAGCACGAGGGCCAACCGGAGCGGCCTGCGGACGGCGTCTCCCGCCCGAGGAGGCGACGCGATGCCCAGGAGTTGCCGTTGCGCCTCCCCGACACTGCGCTCGAGGGTGAACTCCGCCTCCACGCGCGCCCGCGCAGCGGCCCCGAACGCGAGCCGCTCGTCCTCCGCCCCCAGCAGCCCGATCAGCTTGTCCGCCAGCGCAGCAGGATCGCGGGGAGGGACCAGGTAGCCGGTGACCCCGTCCTCGAGCAACTCCGGGATGCCTCCCACGGCGGTGCAGACAGCAGGACGGGACGAGGCCATCGCCTCCAGGAGCGCCATCGGGAGGCACTCGATGGTGAAGGAGCTGAGAACGAACACGTCGATCACGGAGAGCAGGGACGCCACGTCGCCGCGCGCGCCGGCGAAGACGACGCGGTCGGCGATGCCGAGCCGGCGAGCCGTCTCCTCGAGCCCTGCTCGCCGCTGCCCGTCGCCGACGACCAGGAAGCGTGCCCTCGCCTCGGTCTCGGCGACGAGCGCAGCCGCTCGCAGGAACGTCTCGTGGTCCTTCTCCGGTCGCAGCGCAGCGACGATGCCCACCACGAGGTCGTCCTCGAGCAACCCCAGACCGGCCTTCGTCACGGGGTCGGCCCGGCCGTCGAACTGGGACGGGTCCACCCCGTTGTGGATGATCCGCACCTTGCGGTGCGGGAGGCCCAGTTCCCGCACCAGGTAGGGGACCTGCGCCTGCGCGACGCCGAAGTACGCGTCGGTGACCCGGTCGAGCACGGCATCCGCCAGCTGTCTGACCCGCCCTCGGCGCTCGAGGTCGCCGCAGTTGTGGACCCAGACGACCACGTGGGGTACGCGCGCCAGGACGGCGGCCAACCGGCCCAGCCCCTCGGCGTTGTACCCACGGAGGACGACCACGTCCGGCGCGAGTCTCCGCAACTCGCGCACGAGCTCCGCGAGGCACTGCGGCGCTTCCCGCTTAGTCCGGTCCAGCGCAACGGCGGGCACACCGCTTGCCGCGAGGGACGGGAAGAGCTCTCCTTCACGGCCGAGGCAGATCACCGAGGGATCGACCAGCCGCTGGTCGAGCCGGCTGACCAGGGTCGTGACGTGCCGCTCGGCCCCACCGATGCCGAGGTCGGGGACGACGAAGGTCACCCGCACCGGACGCGGAGGACTCACCTCACCAGCTCCTCGTAGAGCGCGTCGAGCGTGCGCCAGGCCAGGGCCACGTCGAACCTCGCCCGCACCCGGGCCAACGCCAGCGCACCCAGCTCCGAGCGCTTCCCCGGGTCCGAGATGACGGTGCGCAGGGCCGCGACGAGAGCGTTCCCGTCATCCACCGGGACGAGTACGGCGCACTCGTCGTCGACGAGATCCGGGATGCCCCCCACCTCGGTGGCGACCACGCAGAGCCCGTGCGCCATCGCCTCCAGCACCGCCATCGGCTGCCCTTCGAAGCGGGAGGGGAGCACCAGCACGTGCGAGTGGCTCAGCAGGCGTTCCACCTCGGCGGACTCGACCCAACCCAGGACACGCACCTGCCCGGCGGGACCGAGTTCCTCGGTCTCCCGCCACGCCCGCTCCAGGTCCCCCGGACCGACCATGACCAGGTCGGCGCAGGGGAGGTGCGGCTCCTCGCGCAACTGTCGCCATGCCTCGAGGAGAGCGAAAGCGCCCTTGTCCTCGGTCATCTCCCCCACGAAGAGCACGTGCACGGGCTCTCCCGGACCGGGCTGGTCGACCAGCGTCCGCGGGCTGACGGCGTTGGGGACGACGATGACGCGGGCGTCCGGAGCGATCCGCTGCAGGGCTGCCGCCCACCGGTCCCCCAGGCCGATGACCCGCTCCGCGCTGCTGAGCGTCCTGCGGATGTACCGCTGCAGCAGCCGTGGGGACCGTGCGTAGAAGTCCCCGAACGCACCCCCGTGCACGTGCATGACCACGGGGATGCCGGCGGCCCGGAACATCCACGCCAGTGCGGACTTACGGGCGAAGCTGCCGTAGCACGACGTGTGCAGGTGGACGAGTCCAGGCCGGCGGACGGCGAGCTCTCGCACGACTCCGCCGACCCCCATGGCGAAGGTCCCCACCCGCGCGGTGCGCGAGCCGTTCCGGTGGGTCGCCACGTGACGGATCCGCCATCGCTCCCACAGCGGCGTCCCCTGCAGGGTCCGCACGTACGTCGCCACGCCACCCCGCGTGTCGGTGCGGGTCGACACCCACAGCACGCGCCGAGGCCTCATCGGACGACCAGGTCCCCGAGCGGCACGGTGTCCGCGGCGTGACGGCCCACCGAGCCACTGCACCCGGTCCTGCGAGCCTGCTCCCGCGAGTGACCCATCACCGCACCCGCGAGGACCATCACCATGATGTTCGGGAAGTCGAAGAAGCGCAGGTCGACGGTCAGACCGGTCACCACGTGGGCGACCAGGCACAGCACGGCGGTCAGTCCCAGCGCACGGCCGTAGATCTCGCCGGCCCGGAGGCGGCGGGTCGCCCGCACGAGCCCGGCGCCGATCAGGGCGAGGATCGCCAGCCAGAGGGCGAACCCGACGATGCCGAGCTCGACCAGGATCCCCAGGCTGTCGAGGTGGGAGGCGATCCCGTACCCGCGCTGCCAGGGAACCGCCGGTGACCACTGCTGGTGGTGATAGGTGTTCACCGCGGTGAATCGGCCGATGCCCCACCCGAAGAGCGGCTCCCGGGAGAAGGCCCAGAGCGACGTCGCGATGTTGTTCAGCCGGTCGTGGATCTCGTCCGGCGACCCCACGCCGCCGGCGGTCCGGTCCGCACTGGTGAACGTCGACCAGTTCACGATCACTGCCCCGGTGATTGCCGTCCCGACGAGCACGAAGCCGGTGCGGAAGCCCTTGGCCGCAGCCGCGCCGAGCAGGACCACCACCCCGAAGGCCAGCCAAGCCACTCGGGTGTGCGTCAGGTACACCCCGTAGACGCTGACCGCGGCCACCACACCGGCGAGAGCCCGGAGCGCGGGTCTCTCGCCCCGGTTGCAGGCGATGAGCATCCCGACGAGGAACCCGACGACGAGCACCAGACCGTTCACCACCGGCTGGTTGAAGACACCGACGGCCCGATCAGGCCAGCTGGGGCTGTCGGCGATGTACCTGGGCCAGACGACCTGCGGCGCGGCGAACTGGAGGATGCTCACCATCGCGGAATATGCGGCCGCCGCCAGAACGGACCACAACAGGACCCGGACGGCTCGCTCGGTGACGAACAGCAGACGCCCCACCAGGAACATCGTCAACGGCATTGCGGTGCCGATGAGCACGAAGCGCAGCACGGAGAACGACCCCGGGTCCCGTTCGTCCCCTGCCGGGAGGGCATGCGGCATCACCATGGAGAGGAGGTTCCAGGCGATGTACAACCCGATCAGGCACGTGAGGGGTTCGACCGGCACGTCGGTCACCCGTCGCTGCCAGGGCCTGCACCACAGCCAGACCGAAGCGATCACCCCGGCGAAGGCGAGGATGAACGGGTCGACCGGCAGGGTCCCGGACGGGACCGCCAGCCGGAAGAAGGTGGTGACGAAGAGGTAGGTGCAGGCCACCACCGGGCTCCCCAACCCCAGCGCGACAGCCAGCAGGCCGATGGCGCCCACGAGGAGCAACGCGCCCAGCTGGCCGGGAGCCTTCGCGAGGAGACCGAGCGTGACGAGGATGATCCCCACGAGGACTGCCGCCACGGCTGCGGTGACCCGCCCGTCCGCGCGGACGCCGACCAGCGGTCCGTGCGGAAGCCGGCTCAGCCCGGACAAGGCACCCTCGGCAGAACGGCGCTCATCCTCGGCCCGTCCGGGCGTTCGGACTGAAGACGCGCGTGGCGGCCACGTCGACAGGCGAGGGACCGACGCGTTCGGACCGGTCGGGGGGAAGGTGTTCGCGGCTCTCGGGGGATCGCCCATCCGGTTCTGGGGACGTCGGTCGGTCCACCTCCGCGTCCGCCTCCTCGCTCACCGCAGCCACCACTGCACCCATCAAGGTCGCGCCCATCTGTCGGAGGACGGCCACGGCCTCGCGAGCCGCGGCGACGCGGGTGACCTCGGTGTCGACGACGAGGATGGTCTGATCAGCTGTCTGACACATGGCTTGAGCGAGCGCGCACTGCACCGCGGCGGGCGCCGCCATGACGACGTACTGCCCCGCGAGGGCCTCGTGATGGAGCAGCTCGCCGACCTCGCTGACCGGCAGGCCTTCGGCGTCCTCGGTCGACCGCAGGGCGAGCGGGAGGAGCGAGAGTCCCGGCAGGCGGCCGGGCCGCACCTGGGGCACCGCTGACTGGTCGACGATGGCGCTCTCCCCGCCCGTGTCGACCAGGACGGTCCGGAATCCCTGCCTCGCCCACTCACGTGCCAGCTCGCACGCGACGAGCGAGGCCGCGGAGCCCTCCTCGGGTTGGGCGACAGCCACCACCCTGGAACCGCCGAGCCGAGCTCTGGTGATGTTGGCCAGCTGACCCAGTCGTTGCTCCCTCCTGGCCCGCGTCCGCGGGAGTTCCACCAACGTGCCCAGCCCGACCTTGTCGGCGACGTCCTGCCCGGTGTGGAGACGTCCCGACAGGCTTGCCAGGAACAGCGCCGCCACCAGGCCCAGGAAGAGCCCGCCCGCGAGGGCGGGCAGGAGGTTGCCGAACAGCGAGGGAGACTGCGCCGACACGCCGCCCTGCGCCTGCAGCTCCTGCAGGACGTTGACCTGGTCGTCCTGGATCTGCTCGATCCGGTCCTGCAGACCGGCAACGACCGCCTGGGCGGTCGGGCTGTTCGACCCCAGGGCCGTGTCCAACTGGTCCTGCAGCGTGACCAACTGCTGAGCCTGGCTCTGGGCGCGGACCCGGTTGATGTCGTCCATGAACGCCTTGGCCACCCGGATGGCGTACGACTGGGCGGTGTCGGGATCGGATGTGGTGGCGCTGATGACGAGTATGGGGCTGGCTGCCGCAGACTCGGCGGAGACCGGGACGTCGCCGGGGATCTGCGCGTCCCGCAGCAGCTGCTCCTGGTAGGCGCCGTCGTCGAAGTAGACGGCGTACCCCTGCACGAGCACGGCGTCCTGGTCCGGGGACCTGTCGTTGGACGAGACGATCAACGAGGTCCGGCCCACGTAGGTGGTCGGGGTCGTCGCCGTCACTGCGAGGGCAGCCAGCACGGCCACTGCAGTGACCACCAGGACGACCGACCAGTAGCGACGCAGCCGCGCCAACAGTGCACCCACGGTGTTGCCGCCAACCGCCGCGCCTCCCGTACGCACGGCATTCGACGCCGCGTGTGTTGACACTGCCGCTCCCCTCGCCGGTAGCGCACGCGCGTTCCGGCGGCGGTTGAGTCCCATCGACCGGTGACGCAGCCGCGGCCACAGCCTGCGGCCGACCCACCATAGGTTCTTCGCGGCTCGTTTCGGTTCTCGATCGCACTGCTGTTCCAGACCGGATCCACGAGCAGTGGCGCGGCCGGTCACCCGACGCGCGAGGGGAGTCCAGTGGCGTGGAAGTCACCCCAGGGGGCCGTGCCGTTGTAGTCGGACTGCTGGTTGACATAGGCATAGCAGTGGGAGTCGAGGTACTCGCCCATGCCGGCGGCGGTCTCGGTCACCGCGAAGTTGATCGCCTCCCCCTTGGTGACCGAGGACTGCGCAGCCCACTGCGAGGAGCAGGCGTACGGCCCGAAGAAGTCGATCTCGCCGTCGTGGTACTCGACGAAGCCGCCGTCGGCGAGGGCGTTCCCGGACTTCGAGGGATTCGGGTAGCCGCCACCGTCGTTCGGCGACCAGGTGCCGTTCACGATGAAGACCAGTCCGTGCTCGTCGGCCACGCTGCGCAGTGTCTGGCTCAGCGCGATGGCGCCCTCCCGGTAGGCCGCCTTGTCCGGGAAGCTCGCCCAGTCGAAACCGGGGAACCACGAGCGGGACCCGAGGTCGTCGACGAACCAGCCGGCCATGTGCGGGTTCTCCGCGACCATCGTCTCCAGGACGCACCTGATCTTGTCCTGCAACACGGAACCGACCCGGAAATCGGTGAGGTGCCCACCCTGGTTGGCCCGGTGGTCCCCGGGCCACCGCGAGGTCGCCGGACCGCAGACCGACGGGTTGATCAGCATGTCGTGATAGCGGCCGTACGGGTTGTCGATGATCGGGTCGAGGTAGATGAGGACGCTGCCGCCGCCGGCCGAGACGTCCTTGAACGCCTGGTCCTGGTAGTTGTCCCGGCCTGCCACCACGAGACCACCGGGATGCGCGTAGGCCACCGCGCCGGCCGAGGACCCGTAGAAGAGCGCCCCCGGCTGCGCAGGCAGGCTCGTGACGGTCGTGACCGCGGGCGGTGGATCGGGCGTCGGGGTGGCGGCGGTGGGCTCGGGCACCCCAGTGGTGGTGGCCAGGACGGCGACCAGGATCAGCACCGCAGCAGTCACCACCGCGAGCGCCCCGATCAGTCGCCGCGCTGCGGTGCCGGTCCAGCGTTGCCTGCCTGCGGCCATGCTGGCCGCATCATAGGGACCGGGACGTCCGTCTCAGGGCCTCCGGGATCGCGCCTCGTGCGCTAGCACGAGACCCCGGGCGGGAGCCCGGTGATGCACGAGTTCCCCCAGGGAGCCACCCCGCCGAACTCGACCGTGGGCTGTCGGTTCACGTAGGCGTAGCAGCCCGACTCGACGTACTCCGCCAGGCCCGCGGCGGTGTCGGTCACCGCGAAGTTGATCGCCTCCCCCTTGGTGACCGAGGACTGCGCAGCCCACTGCGAGGAGCAGGCGTACGGCCCGAAGAAGTCGATCTCGCCGTCGTGGTGCTCGACGAAGCCGCCGTCGGCGAGGGCGTTCCCGGACTTCGAGGGATTCGGGTAGCCGCCACCGTCGTTCGGCGACCAGGTGCCGTTCACGATGAAGACCAGTCCGTGCTCGTCGGCCACGCTGCGCAGTGTCTGGCTCAGCGCGATGGCGCCCTCCCGGTAGGCCGCCTTGTCCGGGAAGTTCGCCCAGTCGAAACCGGGGAACCACGAGCGGGACCCGAGGTCGTCGACGAACCAGCCGGCCATGTGCGGGTTCTCCGCGACCATCGTCTCCAGGACGCACCTGATCTTGTCCTGCAACACGGAACCGACCCGGAAATCGGTGAGGTGCCCCCACTGGTTGGCCCGGTGGTCCCCGGGCCACCGCGAGGTCGCCGGACCGCAGACCGACGGGTTGATCAGCATGTCGTGATAGCGGCCGTACGGGTTGTCGATGATCGGGTCGAGGTAGATGAGGACGCTGCCGCCGCCGGCCGAGACGTCCTTGAACGCCTGGTCCTGGTAGTTGTCCCGGCCTGCCACCACGAGACCACCGGGATGCGCGTAGGCCACCGCGCCGGACGGGGAGGACCCGTAGAACAGCCCGGCAGCCTGTGCCATGGTGGACGTCGGAGTGGACGAGGTCGCGGCCATGAGGGCGACCGAGGCCAGCACCGCACCGGTCACCACGGCGACCACGCCAGCCAGTCGCCGCCTCCCCGTGCCGGTCCAGCGCTTCCGGGGCACGGCCAAGGTCGCTCCTCCGGTCTTCGAGGGCGGGTCGGTCCGAGTGGATGGGTCGAGTGCCGGTCAGTTCCTCACGCAGCTCGATGGGCAGACGGCTGCCCGCATCCTAGGGATCGGGACGGCCATGTGGTGCCACATGGCCGTCTCCGGGTGATCCGTGGGGGAGGTCCGGTGGCGTCGGGGACGTCACCGGACCCCCAGCCGAGCAGCCAGTGAGCCCCTCGCTGGTGGTCGGCTCGGACCGACGCCGGCCTCAGCGGGTGACGGTCGACGCGTGCCCGTTCTCCCGGGCGGCGAGCCGCTCGCGCTGCGGGACGACGGTGTACTTCGGGTCCCGGGCGCTGGCCATGCCGGCCTCGAAGACGCCGAAACGGGTGAGCAGCGACCCGGCGCCGAGCAGCGTGCCCGCGACGACCGCCCCGGCCCGCCGGCGCCCGGCCACCACGGTGAGCGCCGCACCGGCCGCGGTGCAGGCCCGGGCCGCGCGCATGAAGCGTCCGGCTTTGCCCTCGTGGTAGGGCTCGCTGACGATCCCCATGCCGTTCTCCACCCGGTGCAGGGTGGCCAGCTCGACGACCGCGCCGGTCACCGCCATCTTCCGGCAGGGCCCGGCCTCCCCGACCGGCGTCAGTGCCATCGTGATCCCGCCACCGGCGGCCATCCCCGAGGCACCGAAGACGAACGG
This sequence comes from Geodermatophilus pulveris, assembly GCF_900188375.1. Taxonomy (GTDB): domain Bacteria; phylum Actinomycetota; class Actinomycetes; order Mycobacteriales; family Geodermatophilaceae; genus Geodermatophilus; species Geodermatophilus pulveris. The sequence continues at coordinate 78,780 of NZ_FZOO01000013.1, forward strand.
CAGCTCCCGGTACGCGGCGTGCCACGACGGGACGGCGGTGTTGGAGAACAGCACCCCGGTGTAGGTGGCCAGCGGACCGCCGAACAGCGCCGCGACCACCCCGCCGAACCGCTTGAGCCGCGGGAACCAGCCCAGCAGCTCGACCGCCGCGGTGGCGGACGCCGCCGCGCTGAACGGCGCCAGGATGTAGGAGCCCACCGACAGCGGCGACGTCGGCTTGAACACCCGCAGCATGTGCAGGAACCGCTCGGGCCGGCCGAGGTCGTGGATGAGGAAGACGACCGATGCGAGGGCCGCCCCGCCGGAGACGTACCGGGCGTTGCGGGTCAGCGTCGGCCGGTCGGTCACGTCGGCCAGCGATGCCAGGATCGACGAGGAGCCGGCGGCGCCGCCGAGGAACAGGTACAGCGGCACGTCCGGCGTCTTCCACACCGGCGGCTTGATGATCGGCCGGCCGTAGTAGGAGGTGAACTCGGCCTCCTCGACCATCGCCACCTCGCCACCGGGGCGGCCCCCGCCCCGCCGGCGGCGGCGCTTCTCCCGCTTGGCCGACGGCGGGCCGTCCGCCCGCCGCCAGCCGGCCCCCGGCGTCGCCAGACCCTCGGTCATCACGACCTCCGCGAGCCGAGGACGGCCGACAGCGCCACTCCGACGATCATCGCCGCCGCGGCCCCGGCGGACTTCCACATGGCCGGCAGGTCCCGGGTGGTGACCACCGGGTCCGGCGGCAGCCCGTACACCTCCGGCTCGTCGAGCAGCAGGAAGAACGCCCCCGCGCCGCCGACGCCGTCGTCCTCGTCCCGGCCGTACAGCCGGGCGGTCTGCACACCCTGCGACTTCAGCGTGGCCAGCCGCGCGTCGGCGCGGGCCTGCAACTCGTCGAGGTTGCCGAACTGGATCGACTGGGTCGGGCACGCCGTCGCGCACGCCGGCTGCAACCCGTCGAGGGTCCGGTCGTAGCAGAGGGTGCACTTGAACACCCGGCCGTCGCCCTTGCGCTGGTCGATCACGCCGTACGGGCAGGCGGGCACGCAGTAGCCGCAGCCGTTGCAGATGTCCTGCTGCACGACCACGGTGCCGAACTCGGTGCGGAACAGCGCGCCGGTGGGGCAGACGTCGAGGCACCCGGCGTGCGTGCAGTGCTTGCACACGTCCGAGCTCATCAGCCAGCGGATCTCCCGGTCGCCGGAGTGCCCGGTCTGGGGGTCGAACTGGGACAGCGACTCGGCGTTGAGCACGCTGGTCATCGCGCTCGTGACGCTGTCGCCCGGCGCGGTGTCGTCGGGGGCGTTCCCGGCGTCCTGCCGGGAGGTGGCGTCCGGCGCGGGCGGGAAGGACGGCATCGGCAGGTCGACGCTGCGGCTCTGCTCGATGAACGCCACGTGCCGCCAGCTGTTGGCGCCCAGCTGGCCGGTGTTGTCGTAGGACATGCCGGACAGCCCGATGACGTCGCGCGTGCCGTGCGCGTCGTCCATCGGCAGCAGGTTCCACTCCTTGCACGCCACCTCGCAGGCCTTGCAGCCGATGCACACCGAGGTGTCGGTGAAGAAGCCGACGCGGGCCGGGTGGTCGCTGTCGTAGCCGGCCTCCTCCTGCACGTCCGGCAGCGGCCCGTACAGCCGGTTCTTCGAGCGCCCGTCCCCGGACAGCCCGGGACTGGCCGAGCTGACCGTGGTCACTCGCGTTCCTCTCTCGTGCGTGCGCTCATCCCTCGACCGTCCCGCGGGCGCCCACCGGCACCAGCCCCGTGGGCAGGCCGGCGCGCTGCCGGTACTCCTCGAGGAAGGTGACCAGTCCCGGGCCCCGCGGCCGGCGGCCGGGGCGGATGTCGCAGGTCGCGGCCTTGCTCTCCTGGATGTGGGTGTTCGGGTCCATGACCACCGGCAGCAGGTCGTTGGCCGAGTCGCCGGTGGAGATGCCCCGCTCGCCCCAGTGGTAGGGGACGCCGATCTGGTGCACCACGCCGCTGGCGGTGCGGATGGGCCGCATCCGCTCGGTGACCAGCACCCGCGCCTCGATCGCCGCCCGCGCGGTGACCAGCGTGGCCCACCCGGCGTTGACCAGCCCGCGTTCGGCGGCCAGCTGGGGGCTGACCTCGACGAAGAACTCCGGCTGCAGCTCCGACAGGTAGGGCAGCGTGCGGCTCATCCCGCCGGCGGTGTGGTGCTCGGTGAGCCGGTAGGTGGTGAACACGTACGGGAAGACGTCGGACGCCGACCCGTGCTCCCGGTTCCAGGGGCCCTTGATGTGCTCCATGGTCGGGTTGGACTGCACGCCGTCGTAGAGCGCGTTCTTGACCGGGGACTCGGCCGGCTCGTAGTGCGTCGGCAGCGGCCCGTCGGTCACGCCCTTGGGCGCGAACAGCCAGGCCTTGCCGTCGCCCTGCATGACGAACGGGTCCCGGCCGGACAGCGCGTCCTGCGCCTTGGCGCCGGGCGGCGGCTCGTAGCTCGGCGGCTTGGTGGCCTCGAAGTCCGGGTTGTCCCCGGTGGAGACCCACCGGCCGGCCTGCTCGTCCCACCACACGTACTTCTTGCGGTCGCTCCACGGCTTGCCGTCCGGGTCGGCCGAGGCGCGGTTGTAGAGGATCCGCCGGTTGTACGGCCAGGCCCAGCCCCACTCGGCGGCCACCGGGCCCTGCTCGCGGCCGGGCTTGCGCCGGGCGGCCTGGTTGACCTCGTCGGCGTAGACGCCGGAGTAGATCCAGCAGCCCGACGACGTGGAGCCGTCGTCCTTGAGCTCCAGGTAGCCGGAGAGCGCGCGGCCGTCGGGGCCGACGCCGTTGATCTCCCGTAGCACCGCCGCCGCGCTGGGGTCCCGCGTCTCGCCCTCCAGCGGGTAGTCCCACGTGAGGTCGAGCAGCGGGCGGTCCCGCGGGTCGGTGGAGTCCTTGAGCCGGTCGCGCAGGATGCGGCCGAGGTGGTAGTAGAACCACAGGTCGCTGCGGGCGTCGGCCGGCGGCTCGACCGCCTTGTGCCGCCACTGCAGCAGCCGCTGGGTCTGGGTGAACGTGCCGTCCTTCTCCGCGTGGCTCGCAGCCGGCATGAAGAAGACCTCGGTGGCGATCTGCTCGGTGACCATCTCACCGGTCTCGATCTCCGGCCCGTCCTTCCAGAACGTGGCCGACTCGATCATCTGCAGGTCGCGGACGACGAGCCACTCCAGGTTGGCCAGGCCGAAGCGCTGCATGCGCCCGTTGGCGTGCCCGACCGTCGGGTTCTCCCCCACCAGGAAGTAGCCGCCGACCTTGCCCTGGATCATGTCCGCGACCGAGCGGTAGGAGCTGTGGTCGCCGTTGATCCTCGGCATGTAGTCGAACGCGAAGTCGTTCTCCGGCGTCGCGGCGTCGCCCCACCAGGCCTTGAGCAGGCTGACCATGTAGGCCCGCTTGTTGCCCCAGAACCCGGCGACGCCGGCGGCGTCGGCCACGTAGTCGTCCAGCGTCTCGTGCTGGGCCGCGTGCGGCATGGCCAGGTAGCCGGGCAGCAGGTTGAACAGCGTCGGGATGTCGGTGCTGCCCTGGATCGACGCGTGCCCGCGCAGCGCGAGGATCCCGCCGCCGGGGCGGCCCATGTTGCCCAGCAGCGCCTGCAGGATCGCCGCCGTCCGGATGTACTGCGCGCCGACGGTGTGCTGCGTCCAGCCGACCGAGTACACCCACGCCGTCGTCCGGTCGCGGCCGCTGTTCGCGGTGACCCACTCGGCGACCTTGAGGAACACCTCGGGCTCGATGCCGCAGACCTCGGCGACCTTCTCCGGGGTGTACCGGGCGAAGTGCCGCTTGAGGATCTGGAAGACGCTCCGCGGGTGCTGCAGCGTCTCGTCGCGCTTGGGCTTGCCGTGGATCGGCGGCCCGCCGGAGCCGGAGGTCTGCGCCTGGTCGGCCTGCTTGACGGAGTACTCCTGGGAGAGCTCCTCCTGCCGGTCGGCGCGGGCCGGGTCGTCCTCGGAGACGCCGTCCCGGCCCTCCTCGCGCTCGTACTGCCAGCTGGCCTGGTCGTAGGTGTTCGTGTCCGGGTCGAAGCCGGAGAACAGGCCGTCGAGGTCCTCGGCGTCGCGGAAGCGCTCCTGCACGAGCGCGGCCGCGTTCGTGTAGGCGACGACGTAGTCCCGGAAGTACAGGTCGTTGGCCAGCACGAAGTTGATCAGCCCGCCGAGGAAGGCGATGTCACTGCCCGCGCGCAGCGGCACGTGCAGGTCGGCGATCGCGCTGGTCCGGGTGAACCGCGGGTCGATGTGCACGACCTTCGCGCCGCGCGCCTTGGCCTCGGTCACCCACTGGAAGGCGACCGGGTGGCACTCGGCCATGTTGGAACCCTCGATGACGATGCAGTCGGAGTTCACCAGGTCCTGCTGGGAGTTCGTGGCACCGCCACGACCGAACGTGGCGCCCAGACCGGGCACCGTGGCGGAGTGCTATATGCGGGCCTGGTTCTCGATCTGGATCGCGCCCATGGCGCTGTAGAGCTTCTTCATGAGGTAGTTCTCCTCGTTGTCGAGGGCTGCCCCTCCGAGGCTCGCTATCCCCATGGTGCGGTTGACCCGCTTGCCGCCGTCCTCGTCCTGCCAGTACGTGCGGCGGGCGTCCAGGACGCGGTCGGCGATCATCTCCATCGCCGTGTCGAGCTCCAGGTCCTCCCACTCCGTCCCGTACGGACGGCGGTACTTGACCGTGGTGACCCGGGTCGGGCTGGTGACCAGCTGCTTGCTCGCGCTGCCCTTCGGGCACAGCCGCCCGCGGCTGACCGGCGAGTCCGGGTCGCCCTCGATCTGGACGATCTGCTCGTCCTTCACGTAGATCCGCTGGCCGCAGCCCACCGAGCAGTAGGGGCAGATGCTCTGCACCACCCGGTCGGCGGTGGCCGTGCGGCTCACCACGTCCTCCGTCGCCTTGCTGCGCGCGGCGCTGCCACGACCCAGGGGGTCGGGGCCGGTCAGCTGCCGGAACACCGGCCAGGCTTCGAGCCAGGTCTTCACGGCGCCAACTGTGCCACTCCCCTGTCGCGTCGGCTCCCCGGGACCCGCCGCGACCTGGGGCAACGGGCCGTTCCCGTGTCCGATCCGTGACCGGGGGCCAGTGGCGGACCAGGCTCTCCGGCCGGGACGCCGCCCGGCCGTCCAGCCGCGGGGCGCACTCGCGGGCACGGACGACGCCCCGGACACGGTCGGCACGGTCCAGGCGCCGGGCCAGCGACCCGGCGTCCATCCGGCCGGTGCGCACGAGCGGGTCCCCGATGGGGACCAGCTCCGCGGCCGGCAGCGTGGCGGCGAGGTCGAGGGACGTCTGCGGGCCGGAGGTCACGGGCAGCCCGCCGGCGACCACGACGTCCTCGACGTCGAGGTGTCGCTCGTGGAGGGTCAGCCCGGCACGCCGCGGCAGCCGGCGTCGCGAGGGGATGACGACGTGGACGGTCGTCGGCTCCCCGACCGGCGCTCCGTGCAGCCGGGCCGCCGTCCCGTGGCCGAACGCCGCGTCACCGGGGAGGGCGAGCCGCCACGCGCGGCAGCGGGTCGCCAGGTCGGGCTCGGCCGCGGAGCAGAGGTACACACCGCGCCCGATCCGGACGCCGTCCCGGGCGACCTGCCCCCGCGTGGCACCCCGGCTGCGCGCGTCGCGCCACGTGTAGGCGGTGCCGAGTTCGATCTCCGACATGCCCGGGAGCCTGCTGGCGGGCCCGCTCGTGCGGTGGGGCCGACGTCCGTCTGTGGACTCCGGGCCGCCCTGTGGACGCCTGACCGGCCTGGACCTCCGGCCGTGATCATGGGGTTGGTATGGCCGCAGCCGGCGGGTCGGTGCGTGTCTGGTGCACCGATCCCATGATCGACTCGGCTGGCCGGTCGGGTGGTCGGGGACGACGGCGAGCCGGAGGAGTCCTCCCCGCCGGGAGCGCTCGCTGCCCGCCAGGCCCAGAGCACCAGCCAGGTCAGGACGATGAGCCGAGGGAGGTGTCGACGAGGTCGACGGACCAGTCGTCGTCGTCCGACCAGCCGGCGGGGACAGCAGTGCCCCGACCCCGGTGACGACCGCGGCCCACACCCCGGTCGCGGCGAGGACGACGACGCACGAGATCGGCTCGTCGCCGTGATCATGGGGTCGTCGCCAGCCACGTCGGCGTGTCGTCGCGCGTCGCCCGCACCGCCCTCTTGACCAACGACGAGGGGCGGCGGAGGGCGGAGGCGGAGGGGCCGGCGGTCGCGGAGGGCCGGGCGCCCCGGAGGGGGACAACGGCCCCGTCGTGTCACCGGGCGGGTCGATACTGGCCCCGTGGGCGGTCCACAGCTGCACTTCCTCGGCCACTCGACGGTGCGCGTCGGGCTGGCCGGGCACACCGTGCTGACCGACCCCCTGCTCACCCGCCGCGTCGGGCCGCTGCGCCGCGTGGTGCCCGTGCCCGCGCCGGAGCACTCCGCGGGCGTCGACCTCGTGCTGATCAGCCACCTGCACGGCGACCACCTGCACCTGCCTTCGCTGCGGCGGGTCGGGCGCGACGTGCGGGTGGTCGTCCCCAGGGGCGCCGGGGCGTGGCTGCGGGGCCGCGGCTTCCGGCACGTGACCGAGGTGTCGCCCGGCGAGACGGTGCGGCACGGGGCGCTGCGGGTCACCGCCGTCCCGGCCGCGCACTCCGGGCACCGCTGGGGGCCGCGGCTCACCTCGGGGCCGGACTGCCGCGCGGTCGGCCACCTGGTCGAGGGCGGCGGCTGCCGCGTCTACGCCGCCGGCGACACGGCCCTCACCGGCGCGATGGCGCGGCTGCCGGACGTCGACGTCGCGCTGCTGCCCGTGTCGGGGTGGGGGCTCACGCTCGGCCCCGGCCACCTCGACCCCGCCGGTGCCGCCGAGGCGGTGGCGCGGGTGCGGCCGCGGGTCGCCGTCCCCGTGCACTGGGGCACCCTCGCGCTGCCCGGCACCGCCCGCACGCCCCGGATGCGCCGGCTGCTCACCGCCCCGCCGCGCGCCTTCGCCGCCGCCGTCGCCGCGCGGGGCCTGGACACCGCGGTGGTGGTCGCCGAGCCGGGGCAGCGGATCGGGCTGCCCGCCGGCGTCGGGACGGCGACGTGACGGCCGGCGCGCTGGCCGCGGGCTGGGCCGACGGCAGCTCGATCGGCTACCCGCTGCTGTTCGCCGGGGTGCTGCTCGGGTCGGTCGTGCCGGTCGTGCCCACCGGGGCGGTCGTCGGCGCCGGGGCGGCGTTCGCCGTCACCGCCCACGAGCTGGACCTCGCCCTCGTCGTCCTGGTGGCCACGCTGGGCGCCTGGGCCGGGGACCTGGTCACCTTCGCGGTCTGCCGCTCCGGCGGGCCCGCGGCGGTGCGCTGGGTGGCCCGCGGCCAGCACGCCGACCGCATCGAGGAGGTCCGCGAGCAGTTCCGGCGGCACGGCTGGCAGATCGTCGTCGCCGGCCGGCTGCTGCCCGCCGGGCGCATCCCGGTGCTGCTGGCCGCCGGCGCGCTCACCTACCCGTGGCGCCGGCTGCTGCCGGCGTCGCTGCTGGCGGCGTTCCTGTGGGCGGTCGCCTACGCCTCCCTCGGCGTCCTCAGCGGCGGCGTCTTCGACTCGCCGCTGGTCGCCGTCCTGCTCGCGACGGTACTGGTGCTGCTGGTCGGCGCGGTGCTGAACGCGGTCTCCGCGCACCGCCGCAGCACCCCGGAGCCGGCGCGCGACGCCCCGGCCCGCGGCCGGCCGTGACCGCGGCGCCCGGCCGGGTCCTGCAGCGGGGCCGGACGCCGGCGCGCGTCCTGCTCACCTGGGCGGCCAGCACCGCGGCCCTCGTCGTCCTGGACCGCTGGCTCGGCGGGTTCGCCATGCCGTCGGGCTGGCAGCCGCCGCTCACCGCGCTGCTGCTCGGCCTGCTCACCGGCGTGGTCTGGCCGCTGGTCATGCGGGTGGTGCTGCCGCTGGCCTTCTTCACCCTCGGGCTGGGCAGCTTCCTGCTGCTGGGCGCCGCGGTGCTCGGCCTGTCCTTCCTGGTGCCCGGGGTGGTCGTTGCCGACCTGCGCACCGCCCTCGTGGTCGCCGTCGCCATGGCCGGCGTCTCCGGGCTGGTCAGCAGCGTGCTGGCGATCGACGAGGACGAGGTGTTCTTCCGCCGCGCCCGCCGCCGCGCCCGGGGGGCGGCGGACAGCGCGCCGCGGCCGCCCGGCGTGCTGTTCCTGCAGATCGACGCGCTGTCCCACGACACCGCCCGGCGGGCCGTCCGCGACGGCACGATGCCGCACCTGGCCTCCTGGCTGCGCTCGGGCAGCCACGTGCTGACCTCCTGGCACACCGACTGGAGCTCGCAGACCGGCGCCGCGGTGTGCGGCATCCTGCACGGCTCCAACGCGGAGATCCCCGGCTTCCGCTGGTACGACAAGCGGCGTGACCGGGTCGTCCGGGTCTCCTCGCCGACCGACGCCGCGGACATCGAGCGGGCGCACTCCGACGGCCGCGGGCTGCTGGCCGGCGGCGGGGCAGGGCACGGCAACCTGTTCACCGGCGACGCCGACCACGTCAGCCTGACGATGAGCTCGCTCGCGCACGTGGTCCCGGTCGCCAGCCGGCGCGCCCGGCGGCGGCGCGAGCGGACGGGGGCGGGCTACTACGCCTACTTCGCCAACCCGGTCAACGCGCTGCGCACCCTCGCGGTCTCCCTCATCGACGTGTACCGGGAGCTGGCGGCCGCGGCCCGCGAGCGCCGCGACGACGTGCGGCCGCGGGTCCCGCGCGGCGGCGTCTACCCGCTGGCCCGCCCGGCGACGACGGTGATCTCCCGTGACGTCGTCGTCTTCGCGCTGCTGGAGGACATGCTGGCCGGCCGGCCGGTCGCCTACGCCGACTTCCTGGGCTACGACGAGGCCGCCCACCACGGCGGCCTGGAGCGGGCCGACAGCCTGGCTGTGCTGCGCAGCGTCGACCAGCAGGTCGGCCGGCTGCACCGCGCCGCCCAGCTCGCCCCGCGGGAGTACCACCTGGTGTGCCTGTCCGACCACGGGCAGACCCAGGGCGAGTGCTTCGCCACCCGCTTCGGGGAGACCGTCGAGCAGGTGGTCGGCCGGCTCTGCGGCGCCGGTGACCTGCCCGACCGCGCCCTGACCGGCCCGCCGGACAGCCGGCGGCTCACCGAGGGGTGGCAGGTCGGGGCGGCGCTGGCCGAGGGCGGCGGGCCGATCGCGCGCCGGCTGCGCGAGCGGGTGGAGCGCGCGGAGGCGGTGCCGCACACCCACGCGCTGCCCGCCGGCCGCGCAGGGCGGGTGCCGCGGGTGGCCCCGGGTGTGGTGGTCGTCGTCTCCGGCCACACCGCGATGGTGTCCTTCCCCGACATCCCGGGGCGGGTGTCGCTGGAGGAGGTCGAGCGGCACTGGCCGGCGCTGCTGCCCGGCCTGGTCGACCACGACGGCGTCGGCTTCGTCCTGGTGCACTCCGAGGAGCACGGCCCGGTGGTGCTCGGCCGCGACGGGCTGCGCCGGCTGGCCACCGGGGAGGTGCTCGGCGAGGACCCGCTGGCCCCCTACGGGCCGCACGCCGCCCGCCTGGTGGCCCGCGGGTCGTCGTTCGCCAGCTGCGCGGACGTCGTCGTCAACAGCCGCTACGACCCGGACACCGACGAGGCCTCGGCCTTCGAGCCACACGTCGGCTCCCACGGCGGGCTCGGCGGGCCGCAGCAGCACGGCTTCCTGCTGCACCCGCGGGGGTTCCGGCCGCCGGGTGAGGTGGTCGGGGCCGAGGCGCTGCACCGGGTGCTGCGCGGCTGGCTCACCGACCTGGGCCACCCCGAGCCGACCGGTGACGGCGCGGTCATGGGCGAACTCAGCGCGACCGCCCGGCACTCCTCCGGCGTGCGGGTGTGACGCCCGGCCGCACGGGCGGTGACGGCCAGGTGAACTCCCTCGCGCCTCGTGGCGCGCCGGTGATCGGCTCGCCGAGAGTGTGCCGATGCGACCCGACGCCCGCGCCTGGTTCGAGCTGCGCACCACCGTGGCGCGCACTCCGGACGCGCTCGACCTCGACGCCCTGCTCGCGGCCAAGCGCCGCGGGCAGCACCGGGTCAGCGTCGTCCTGCCCGCCCGGGACGAGGAGCCCACGGTCGGCGGCCTGGTCGCCGACCTGCACGAGTCGTGGGTGGCCGGCACCCCGCTGGTCGACGAGCTGCTCGTCGTGGACTCCGACTCGACCGACGGGACGGCCGCGGCGGCCCGCGCCGCGGGCGCCGACGTCGTCGCCGCGGCCGACGTGCTGCCCGGGCACGGCACCCGCCCCGGCAAGGGCGAGGCGCTGTGGAAGTCGCTGGCAGCCACCACCGGGGACCTCGTCGTCTTCCTGGACGCCGACCTGCTCGGCGACGTGCGGCACTTCGTGCCCGGCCTGCTCGCGCCGCTGCTCACCGACCCGCAGGTCGACTACGTCAAGGGCTGCTACACCCGGCCGCTGGAGGTGGACGGCTCGTGGGCGCCGGCCGGCGGCGGGCGGGTCACCGAGCTGACCGCGCGGCCGCTGCTCAACGCACTGTGGCCGGAGCTGGCCGGGTTCGTGCAGCCGCTGGGCGGCGAGTACGCCGGGCGGCGGTCGGCGCTGGAGCAGGTGCCGTTCGTGTCCGGCTACGGCGTGGAGGTCGGGCTGCTGGTCGACCTGCTGCGGCTGTCCGGGCTGGCCGGGCTGGCCCAGGTCGACCTCGGGGTGCGCCGGCACACCTCCCAGGGGCAGGAGGCCCTCGGCCGGATGGCGGGGCAGGTCGTGTCCACCGTGCTCGCCCGGGCCGGGACCGGGTCGGAGGCCGGCGGGCTGCTCACCCAGTTCCGGCAGGACGGCGGCGGGTTCGTCCCGGTCAGCACACCGGTCGCGGTCGACGAGCGGCCCCCGATGGTGACGGTGCCGGAGTACGTGGCGCTGCTGACCGACCAGGTGGTCGGGTGACGCCCGCGGTACCCGTCCCCCCGGTCGCCCGCGCGCTGCCCACACCGGTGGGCGGCGTCGGAGCGTCCCGGCGAGGACCGTCACACCGGACGCGAGGGCCCGTCGTCGTGCATCCTGTCGCCCGACGGGGACCACGTGCCGTCCCCCGCGGCGGCACCCGGCCTGGGGGTACACGTGCGCCCTGACGTCCGACGCTGGCTCCACCACCGCACCTTCACCGCCGACACGTGGCGGGCCGCCGACCTGGTGGCCGCCAAGCGCGCCCGCGGCTCCACCGTCAGCGTGGTGCTGCCCGCACTCGACGAGGAGCGCACCGTGGGCGCCATCGTGGCCGCCATCCGCGGGACCCTGGTCGAGGCCTGCCCGCTGGTCGACGAGGTGGTCGTCATCGACAGCGGCTCCAGCGACCGGACGGCGGAGGTGGCGGCGGCCGCCGGCGCGCGCGTCGTCAGCGCGGACGCGGTGCTCCCCCGCTACGGCTGCCGGCCGGGCAAGGGCGAGGCGCTGTGGAAGTCGCTGCACGCCACCAGCGGCGACCTGCTGGTGTTCGTCGACTCCGACCTCATCGCCTTCGACCCGGGGTTCGTCGTCGGCCTGCTCGGCCCGCTGCTGACCGACCCCGGCATCGGCTACGTCAAGGCCCTCTACGACCGGCCGCTGACCACCACCGACGGCATCGTCCCCTCCGGTGGCGGCCGGGTCACCGAGTTGCTCGCCCGCCCGCTGCTCAACGCCTTCTGGCCGGAGCTGGCCGGGTTCGTGCAGCCACTGTCCGGCGAGTACGCCGGCCGCCGCGAGCTGCTCGAGCAGGTGCCGTTCGTCTCCGGCTACGGCGTGGAGCTCGGCCTGCTGGTCGACCTGGTGGCCCTGACCGGCCTCGACGCGCTGGCGCAGGTCGACCTGGGCACCCGCCAGCACAGCCACCAGGCCGACGCCGCGCTGGGCCGCATGGCCGGGCAGATCCTGCAGACCGCGCTGGCCCGGCGCCCCGGCGGGGCGGAACCGGACCGCGAGCTGCTGCAGTTCCTGCGCACCGCCGACGGCCTGGAGGGCGTGAGCTGGGACGTCGGGGTGGTGGAGCGCCCGCCGATGCGGTCGGTCCGGGACGCCGAGCGCCGACCGGGGCGACGGTCGTGAAGGTGCTCATGGACGCCGGCCCGTGGCTGCCGGTGCCGCCGCCGGGCTACGGCGGCCTGGAGAACGTCGTCGCCACCCTGACCACCGAGCTGCGGGCCCGCGGGCACACCGTCGTGCTGGCCTCGGTCGGCGACTCGACGCTGCCGGTCGACGGGCTGGTCACCGCCTTCCCCACCGGCCGGTTCGAGCAGCTGGGCGGCCCCTACCCGCAGGTGGTGGGCACCGCGCACGCGCACGAGCAGGTGGTGGTGTCGGCCATCGCCGAGCACGCCCTGGCCGGCGCGCCGTTCGACCTGGTGCACAGCCACGTCGAGGTGGTCGGCCCGGCGCTGCTCGCCGGCCTGGGGGACGCCGCGCCGCCCACGCTGGCCACGCTGCACTGGGACACCCGCCGCAACGCCGACTTCTGGGCCACCTTCGACGGCCGCGGGCGGGTCTGGTTCGCCGGCGTCTCCGACACCCAGGTGGCGCAGGCACCGGCCCGGCTGCGCGCGCAGGTGGCCGGCGTCGTCCCCCTGGCGGTGCCGGTGGACGACGTGCCGCCGGTGCCGCGGGCGGACCGGTCCGCCTCGGTGCTGGTGCTGGCCCGGCTCTGCGAGGCCAAGGGCATCGACACCGCGCTGAGGGCATGCCGGCTCGCCGGGGTGCCGCTGGTGCTCGCCGGCCCGGTCGGCGGGCTGCCCGACCGGGCGGCGCTGGAGCGCGCGCTGGCCACCCCCGGGCACCCGGCCCGGTCGCACCCCGACGTCGCCTGGTTCACCGAGCACGTCGACCCGCACCTGGACGGCGTGCACGCCCGCTGGATCGGCAGCGTCGGCGGCGCGGCCAAGGACGAGCTGCTGCGCACGTCCCGCGCGGTGCTGTTCCCCATCCGCTGGGAGGAGCCCGGCGGCACCGCGGTGTGCGAGGCCCTGGCCGCCGGGACGCCGGTGGTCGCCATGGCCCGCGGCTGCCTGCCCTCGCTGGTCGACGACGGCCGCACCGGCTTCCTGGCCACCGACGAGGAGGGGTTCACCGCGGCGCTGGGCAGGCTGGACGAGGTGGACCCGCGGGCCTGCACGGCCGAGGCCCGCCGCCGGTTCGCCCCGGCGGTCATGGCCGACGGCTACGAGCGGCTCTACGCCGCGACGCTGGCCCGCGCCGCCGGCCGCACGGGCACGCGGTTGCCCGCCGCCCGGCCGGTGCTGCGCTGAGCGGCGGCTCAGGGGCGGACGGCGTCCCCCGACCGGGCCGACTCGGCGATCGCGACGGCGACCCGGTGGGTGCGCAACGCCTCGGCGTAGTCGACCAGGCCCTCGGCGGGCGCCCCGCCGGCCAGCACGTCGACGAACGCCCGGTCGACGGCGGTGCGCCCGTCGACCCGGGGCTCGCTGCGGTCGGCGCCGTCGGCGGTGGTGACGGTCAGCGACGTCTCGGTGAGCTCGACCGCGGCGCCGTCGCACACCACGTCGAGGCCGGCGCGCACCTTGCCGGGCAGCGAGCAGGCGGCCGTGACCGTGCCCACGGCGCCGGAGGCGAAGGCGAGCAGCGCGGCGGTCGCGTCGTCCACGTCCCGGCCGTCCGCGCTGGACGGCGCCGCGGTGGCGCGCACCTCGACCACCTCGCCGGCCAACAGCCGGGCGAGGTCCAGCACGTGGGTGAGCTGCTCGACCACCTGCCCCCCGGAGCGCTCGCGCCGGGACCACCAGGCCGGCGGCGGCACCTTGTCCAGCCAGGTGGCGTCGACCAGCCGGGGCCGGTGCGCGGCGCACACGGCGCGGGCGGCGGCCACGGTGTCCAGGTGCCGCCAGTGGTAGCCGGTGGCGGTGGGCAGCCCGGCCACGGCGACGGCCCGCGCCACCTCCTCGGCGACCGCGACACCGGTGGCCAGCGGCTTCTCGACCAGGAACGGCACCCCGGCGCGGACGGCGGCCAGCTCCAGCTCCCCGTGGGCGAAGGGCGGCACGCAGAGCCAGACGCCGTCGAGGTCCCCGGTCAGCAGCCGGTCGACGTCGCCGGCGACCGGGACGCCCAGCTCGGCGGCCAGGGCGTCGGCGGCGCCGGGGACGGCGTCGGCCACGCCCACCAGCTCGACGTCGGGGAAGCCGGCGAGCGTGCGCGCGTGCCGGGCCCCCACACCCCCGGCGCCGACGAGCGCGACACGCAGGCGGTCCCCGGAGGAGTCGTGGCCCATGCCGACGTCCTGCCCCGGCTGCTGGTGGGGCAACCCCTCCCCCCGGGCGGCCCGGTGGAGGGGACCGTGGCCGGATGGCCGGTCGGGGCGCACAATGGCGGAAGGCACCGTGGCACATCGCCCACGCCAACGGAGCGGAGAGAACCCAGTACCGTGAGTCAGGCAATCGACCAGCGCGCCCGGAAGAAGGCGCAGACCCGGACGCTCATCCGCGAGACCGCGCAGGCGCTGTTCGCCGAGCGCGGCTTCGAGGCCGTGACGATTGCCGACATCGCCGCAGCGGCGGACGTCGCCGTCCAGACCGTGTTCAACCACTTCCCGACGAAGGAGGACCTCTTCTTCGACGGGCACACCCCGTGGGTCGAGGGTGCCTCCGAGGCGATCCGCCACCGGGACGCGGGCGTCGCCCCCCTGAGGGCGCTGCAGGCCCACCTCATCGACCGGGTGGCCGCACACGTCCGCCAGCTCGGCACGCTGGAGGGCCGCTCCTTCGACACGACGCTGGAGGCCTCCCCCGCGCTGCGGTCCCGCGAGCGCGAGCTGCACCACGAGGCGGTCAACCGGGTCACCGACGCGCTGGTCGAGGCGTGGGCGGCCGAGGGCGGCGCCCCGCTGGTCCCGACCGACGCGCGCACCGCCGCCTCGGTGACCGCCGCGGTGTGGCTGGCCGCCGTCCGGACGCTCATCGTGCAGAACCGCCGGGCGCTCTCCGGTCAGGCCGGCCTGCCGGCCGACACCGCGGAGGGCGAGGCCGTCGCGCGCATGGTCGCCGACCAGGTCTTCACCGGCCTGGGCTCGGCGCTGGCCACACCGGCCGGCTCGCTGCAGCGCACCGGCTGAGTCAGACCGGGGTGCGCTCCTCGTCCGGGAGGACGACGGGCATGAGCACCTCGTCGAGCACGCGCTGCACGTCCTGCGTGCTCATGGGCGTGCGGTCGGTGGTCAGGCGCTGCCACCAGAAGGCCTCGATGACCGACCCGAGCAGCGCGAGGCGCGCCGGGGGGACCTCCTGGCCCCGCGCCGCGGCGCGCTCGCCGATGGTCTGGACGGCCCCGGCGAGCGGGCGGACCAGCGCGGCGTCCAGGCCGGCGCGGAGGTCCTCCTCGTGCCGGGCGGCACCGACCAGGCTGGCGGCGGCCCGCTCCTCGCGGTCGAGGGGCAGGCACCAGCGCTCGATCAGCGCCGCGAGGTCGTTGCGCAGCGAGCCGCGGTCGGCGGGGGTGCCCACGAGGGTGAACCGGCCCACCGCGGTGCGGGCCATGGCCGCCATCGACGGCCACCGGCGGTAGATCCCCGCCTTGCCGGCCCGGGCGCGCGAGGCCACCCGGTCGCTGTTGAGCTTGCCCCACCCCTCCTCGGCCAGGATGTCGACGGCGACGACGAGCAGCTGCTCGGACAGCTGGGGACTCAGCGGGCGCCCGGGCGTGCCGGTCATGCCGGGCCCCGGTGGGAGGTGTGCATCACGCGCACATGGTGACCTGCTGATGGAGTCGCCACAACGACAGCCCCGCTGGTCGGGCGTCCCGCGGCGGGCATGAGGGCCCGCGGCGGCCCGCGGCGGCCGGCCCGAACGGGCTGGTCAGGCGCCGGCGGCGCTCTGCACGGCGACGTGCAGGGTGGCGCCGTCGTCGGCCAGCCGGCCCTCCTGGCCCGCCTGCCGGACCATGCCGTCCCAGCGCCGCGCCCAGTCCCCGCCGGTCGCCTGCGGCTCGGCGGCCGCCCGGAGCGCGGCGACGTCGAGCAGGCCGGTGTCGGCGTCCTGCAGCCGGCCCAGGCCCGCGTCCCGGAGCGCCTGGTCGGCCTCCTCGTCGGTCACCGCCCCGAGGGCCAGCTGCAGCCCGGTCAGGTCGTCGACGTCGACCACCTGCACCCCGGGGCGCTCGTCCGCGCCCCCCACCACCTCGACGATCACGGGCAGACCTCCGGGTCCTCGGTCAGACGTGCCAGGGGAACCGGGAGAAGTCCGGCTCCCGCCTCTCCAGGAAGGCGTCGCGGCCCTCGACGGCCTCCTCGGCCATGTAGGCCAGCCGGGTCGTCTCGCCGGCGAACAGCTGCTGGCCCACCAGGCCGTCGTCGATCAGGTTGAACGAGTACTTGAGCATGCGCTGCGCGGTCGGGCTCTTGGCCACGATGCGCCGTCCCCACTCCAGCGCGGTGCGCTCCAGGTCGGCGTGCGGCACCACGCGGTTGACCATGCCCATGGCGTGCGCGTCCTCGGCGGAGTACTCCGCGCCGAGGAAGAACACCTCGCGCGCGAACTTCTGGCCGACCTGCCGGGCCAGGTAGGCCGAGCCGAAGCCGCCGTCGAAGCTCCCCACGTCGGCGTCGGTCTGCTTGAACCGGGCGTGCTCGGCCGATGCCAGGGTGAGGTCGGAGACGACGTGCAGGCTGTGCCCGCCGCCGGCCGCCCAGCCGGGGACGACGCAGACGACGACCTTGGGCATGAAGCGGATCAGCCGCTGGGCCTCCAGCACGTGCAGCCGGCCGGAGCTGCCCTGGGCGTGCTCGTAGCCGTACCTGCCGCGCACCCGCTGGTCGCCACCGGAGCAGAACGCCCAGCCGCCGTCCTTCGGGCTGGGGCCGTTGCCGGTGAGCAGCACGCAGCCGACGTCGGTGGACAGCCGGGCGTGGTCGAGGACGGCGATGAGCTCGTCGACGGTCTGGGGGCGGAAGGCGTTGCGCACCTCGGGCCGGTCGAAGGCGATGCGCACGACGCCGGCGTCGACGGCCCGGTGGTAGGTGAGGTCGGTGAGGTCGAACCCCTCGACCGGCCGCCACGCCGCGCGGTCGAAGATCTCGGAGACGTCCTCGCGCGCGCTCATGGCCGCGAACCTATCCCCGCCCGGGGGGCGCTCACGGGACCAGGCTGCCGGCCAGCTCGCCGGCGGCCGAGCAGTGGCGCGGGCGGGGGGACACTGCCGGCTCCTTCGGGGGACGACGGGGCGCACCCACGGTAGGGGGCCGGGCGTGTCACGGCAGCTCGGGTGCCGGCACACCGGCCGCGGTGCCGCCGTCCGGGGCGTAGCGTCGCCGGGGTGCCCGGGGGACCCGCCGTGCGAGTCGGCACCGCGAACATCGCCTCGGGCCGCAGCCCGGCCGGTCCGGTGCTGGACGCGCACGGGCTCGGGCAGGCGGTCGCCGACCTGGACGTCGACGTGCTCGCCGTCCAGGAGGTCGACGCCGGGCAGCCGCGCTCGCACCGGGCCGACCAGGCCGCCGCCCTGGCCACCGGGCTGGGCGCGGAGGACTGGCGCGCCGCGGCCACGGTGGCCGGCACGCCGTCCCCGTTCCCCACCTGGACACCGGCCGACCCGGCGCTGCGCGGGCCGGGCCCGAGCCCCGACGGCCCGGCCTACGGCATCGCGCTGGTCAGCCGGCTGCCGGTGCTCGAGTGGTCGGTGCTGGGGCTGGGAGCCGGCCGGGCGCGGCTGCCGCTGCAGGGCCCCGACCCGCGCACCGGCCGGCTGCGCTGGTGGTGGATCCCCGACGAGCCAAGGGTCGCCGTCGCCGCGCGGTTGGCGCACCTCACCGTGGTGGCCACCCACCTGTCCTTCGCCCCGCACACCTCGGTGCGCCAGCTGTTCCGGCTGCGCCGCTGGATCGCCGGCATGGCCGGGCCGGTGGTGCTGGCCGGCGACCTCAACCTGCCCGGCGGCGTGCCCGCCCGGCTGCTCGGCGCCACCTCCCTGGTGCGGGCTCCCAGCTTCCCGGCGTCCGGCCCCCGGGTGCAGCTGGACCACCTGCTGGCGGTCGGCGACGGCCTGCGCGGGCGGGACGCGGCGACGACGGCGCTGCCGGTCGGCGACCACCGCGCGCTCACAGTCACCGTCTCGCCGCACTGACGCAGCAGGCGCCCCGGGTCAAGGGACCAACAGGTCGTGCAGGCGGTACAGCGAGGCCTCGAAGCCCGGGTGCAGCGGCACGCTCACCAGGTCGCCGAGGGCGATCCAGGCGACGCCGTCGCTCTCGCCGTCCAGCCGCAGGTCGGCGGCCTCGATCCGGCGCACCGGGCGGGCGAGCACCGTCGTGTAGCTCCACCCGCCGTGGTCGTCGACCGAGGCGGGGCCGAGCTTCAGGTCCTGCGGGAGCAGGCCGAGCTCCTCCTGCACCTCGCGCAGCGCGCCGTGCTCCGCTGACTCGCCCACGTGCAGCGCGCCTCCCGGGGTCCCCCAGGTGCCGCCGTGGTGCGACCACACGGCCCGGTGCTGCAGCAGCAGCTCGGGGCCGTCGTCGCCGGCGCGGTGCACCAGCAGCCCCGCGGCGCCGGCCCGCCCCCAGTGCCGGTGGCCGAGGGCGCAGCTGGTCCAGCCGTCGGTGGAGGCGAGCACGGCTCCCAGTGAACCGCGCGGGCGCGCCCGGCGCCCGTCCCGGTTGCCACCGGAACGACCGGGTAGAGCGGCCACACCGACGACGAGGAGGCGGCATGGCCAGCGGAGTGGCGAGCGTGTGGGTCCCGGTGGACGACATGGACCGGGCCCTGGGGTTCTACCGGGACACCCTGGGCCTGCAGGAGAGGTCCACGTCGCCCGAGTGGAGCGAGCTCGACGCCGGCGGCCTGGTGATCGGGCTCAACGCCCGCGAGGGCACGGCCCGGCACGCCGACGGCGGCGCGGTCATCTCCTTCCGGCCCGACGGCGACCTGGACGCCGAGGTGCAGGCGCTGCGCGACAAGGGCGTGGAGTTCACCGGCGACATCTCCGAGTACGACTGGGGCCGGCTCGCCCCGTTCAAGGACACCGAGGGCAACGACCTGCAGCTGTTCGCCCCGCCCCGCTCCTGACCGGGGCACGGGGCGGGCCGTCGGCATCTAACGTCGGGCGGGTGGAGCGCTGGGACGTCGTGGTCGTCGGGGCCGGCCCGGCCGGGTCGGCCGCGGCCCTGGCGGCGCGGCGCGACGGGGCCTCCGTGCTGGTGCTGGACCGCGCCGAGTTCCCCCGCGACAAGGTGTGCGGCGACGGCGTGGCCCCCGAGGCGCTCGACGTCCTCGCCGGTCTCGGCGTCGACCCCGCCGCGCTGGTCGCCGGGTACCCGCCGGTCCCCCGGCTCTCGCTGCGCTCCCCCGGCGGGGCGGTGGTCGAGCGGGACACCCACCGGCCGTCGTCCGTCGTCCCCCGGGCGGTGTTCGACGCCCGGCTGCTGGACGCGGCGCGCGCCGCCGGGGCGGAGGTCCGCCGCCGCACCGTGCGCACCGTGGCGGCCGGCGCGGACGGGGTGACCGTCGACGGCGACCTGCGGGCCGGGGTGCTGGTGGGGGCGGACGGCGCGGAGTCCGCCGTCCGCCGGGCGCTGGGGCTCGGCAGCAACCGGCCCGACCGGCTGGCGGTGGCCATCCGCGGCTACGCGCCGGCGTTGCCCGGGCAGGGCGCCACCCAGGTGCTGGTGACCACCGAGCAGCGCTGGCCGGCCTACGCCTGGTCCTTCCCGCTCGGCGACGGGCGGGCCAACGTCGGCTACGGGGAGCTGGTGTCCGGCGGGGCGACCCGCGCGGCGCTGGTCGAGGGGCTGCACCGGCTGCTGCCGGGGGTGGCGCCGGAGGGGCTGCGCGCGCACCGGCTGCCGCTGTCCACCGGCCGCCCGCGGCTGCCCGGCGGGCGGGTGCTGCTGGCCGGCGACGCCGCGTCGCTGGTCAACCCGCTCACCGGGGAGGGCATCTTCTACGCCGTGCTGTCCGGCGCGCTGGCCGGCGGGGCGTGGTCCGCGGGCGCCGGGGCGGGCGCGCGGTACCGGGCGGCGCTGCGGCGGCGGCTCGGCGCGCACCTGCGCTCGACCCGGGCGGCCTCCGAGCTGTCCCGGTGGCCGCGGCTGATGGATGCCACGGTCCGCGCGGCGGCCGCCGACCAGCGGGTCTTCGACGACGTGGTCGCCCTCGGCCTGGCCGAGGGGCGGCTGGGCGGGCGCACCCTGGCCGCCGCGGTCCGCCGGCTGCCGGCCGGGCGGTGAGCGTGCACCCGGGCCCGACGTGCGCGCCCCGGCCGGTGGCGGCCGGCCGGTTCGTCTCCCGGCCGCCGCGTCAGGACGGCGGGGCGGGCGGCGGTCCCGCCGCGTAGTCCGCGCGGGTCAGCGGCTCGGCGGTCAGCGCACCCGAGGGCAGCGGCGCCTCCACGCGCTCGCCGTCCAGGGTCAGGACGACGGCCACCACGCCCGGCACGCTGGTCGCGGTGAGCACGACCTGGGCCACCGCCGGCCGGCTGGCCTCTCCGGCGGGGGCGTCCGTCGCGACGGCGATGTCGACCGTCGCCGTCCCGTCGGTGAGCTCGACGGCGGACAGCTCGACCTTGGGGGGCAGCGCGGTGGACAGCTGCCGGTCCCGCTCGTCGGCGGTCGGGCCGGCCGCCAGCTCGTCCAGCAGCACGTCGAGCCGCTCCTGCGCCGTCGCCCCGGCCACCTCGCGCGGCCGGGGCACGAGGGCGTCGGAGGCGTCCACCAGGTAGACCTCCCCGGGTCCGACCGTGGGGTCTGAAGCCGTCGAGGGGGCCGGGTCCGGCGCCGCGGAGGCCAGCCCGTAGGGGACCTCGGACGCCGGGATCGCCCTGGCCGCGCCGCCGGTGGGCACCGCGCACCCGGCGAGCAGGACGAGCAGTCCCGCCGCCGCCCACCGCCCCGCGCTCACCGGTGCACCGCGGGCAGGGAGACGCTGAACCGGGCGCCGCCGCCGGGGGCCGCGCTGCACCACGCCGCCCCGCCGTGCTGCCGGGCGGTCTCGGCCACGATGGCCAGGCCCAGACCGGCCCCGGGCAGGGACCGGCGGGCCGCGTTCGGCCCGCGGGCGAACCGCTCGAACACCCGCTCCCGGTCCTCGGCGGGCACGCCCGGCCCGTCGTCGTCCACGCTCACCACCACCGTCCCCTCGCGCCGGTGCACGTGCACCGCGCACGTCCCGCCCGCGTGCCGGTCGGCGTTGTCCAGCAGGTTGCGCACCGCCCGCTCCAGCCCCCGCTTGTCGCCCGCCACCACCGTCTCCTCGTCGGGGTCGGCCACCAGCAGCCCGGGGTCCCGGCCGCAGGCGGCCAGCACCTCGCGCACCAGGGCGGCCAGCGGCACCTCCGTCGTGGCCGTCCCCGGCGCGCCGTCGATGCGGGCCAGCTCCAGCAGGTCGTCGAGCATGCGGCGGAACCGGCGCAGCTCGCCCTGCACCAGGGTGAGCGCCTGGTCGGCCCGCGGCGAGAGCTCGGTGCGCCGGGCGGCGAGCACCTCGACGCTGGTCACCACCCCGGTCAGCGGACTGCGCAGCTCGTGGCTGACGTCCCCGACGAAGCGGGCGTCCCGGTCGATCCGTGCGGCCAGTGCGTCGACCATGCTGTTGAAGCCCGCCACGATCGCCAGCAGGTCGGGGTCGTCCGTGGACGGCAGCCGCGTGGTCAGCTCGCCGCCGGCGATCCGGGTGGCCGCCCCGGCCACCTGCTCCAGCGGCTGCACCGCGCGCCGGCTGGCCCACAGACCGAACGCGGCCCCGGCCGCGGTCGCCACGAGCGCCCCGGCCGCGAGGACGGCGGCCAGCGTGCGGAGCACCTGCTGCAGCTCGGTGAGCGGGGCGAGCTCGTAGAACTCCGCGTCCGCGCTGTCGACCGGCACCCCCACCAGGAGCGCCGGGCCGTCCGCGGTGTCGACCCGCAGCGTCCCCGCGGAGCCCCGGCCGACGACGGCGCGTAGCTCCGCCGGGACGTCGCGGGCGCCGGCGTCCAGGCCGGAGGAGTACCAGGAGTCGCCGCTGCGCACGATGACGTCCGCGCCGCCGGAGGGCACCAGCTCGGCGACGGCCTCGCCGACGTCGGCGCCCGCGGTCGACAGCCGGCCGGCCAGCACGTTGGCGTCGGCGAACGCCTGCCGGGTGAGCAGGGCCTCCCGCTGGTCGAGCAGGTAGCCGCGGGCGAGCAGCCAGGTGGTACCGGCCAGGACGACGGAGACCAGCAGCGCGCCCGCGGCGAACCCGAGGACGATCCGTGACCGCAGCCCCCGCGGTGCGAGGGCCCGCCTCACTGCGGGTCCAGCCGGTAGCCCAGCCCGCGGACGGTGACCACGGTGCGCGGGTTGGCGGGGTCCCGCTCGACCTTGGTGCGCAGCCGCCGGACGTGCACGTCGACGATCCGCTCGTCGCCGAAGAAACCGTGCTCCCACACCCGCTCGAGCAGCAACTGGCGGCTGAAGACCCGGCCCGGGGCGGAGGCCAGCTCGCACAGCAACCGGAACTCCGTCAGCGTGAGCGGCAGCTGCTGCTCGCCGCGGTGCACCGTGCCGGCCGCCTCGCGCAGCACCAGCGGCGCGTCCGGGAACCGGTCGAGGACCACCTCCGCCGGTCCGCCGCCGCCGACGCCGGCCCCGGCCCGCCGTCGCAGGGCGCGCAGCCGGGCGGTGATCTCCTCGACCTCGAACGGCTTGGTCACGTAGTCGTCGGCGCCGGCCTCCAGCGCGGTGACGATGTCGTGGGTGTCGGCGCGGGCGCTGACCACGATGATCGGCAGGTCGTGGCCGCGGCGGACCTCGCGGATGACGGCGAACCCGTCCATGGAGCCCAGCATCAGGTCGACCACCATCAGGTCGGGGGCCGCGGTCGCGACCACGGCGAGGGCCTCCTCCCCGCTCACCGCCTCGGCGACGTCGTAGCCCTCGTCCTCCAGCGCCCAGCGCAGTGCCGTGCGGATCGGGTCGTCGTCCTCGACGACCAGCAGACGCAGCGGCACCCCGGCCATGCTGCCACCGGCCCCCGCCCGGTCCGCCCGGCGTCACGCGATCGCAAAGCAACGCCCGGCCGGATCGCAAACAACCCCGACGACCCTGTCAGGTGCAGGCGGCAGGACCGCCCCCACGGACCCAGGAGGACGACGATGACGGCACTGGCGCCCACGGGGGCGGACGTGGTGACGGTCCACCTGGACGACGCGCTGCTGGCCGACGGCCTGGCCGACGTGCGGTGGCTGCTGCACGACGCGCTGCTGGCCGGTGCCCGGCACCTGGTGGTGGACCTCTCCGGCGTGCGCTCCCTGTCGAGCTCGGCGGTCGCCAGCTTCCTCTCGGCGCACCGCACCTGCCGCGCCCGGGGCGGCGCCGTGGTGCTGCGCGGCGCCGACCGCCGCACCCGGGACCTGCTGCACCGCACCGGCCTGTGGCGGGTCCTGGCCGTCGAGCCCGCGCAGGCCGTGGCATGACCCGCTCCCCCCGTCCCCTGGAGGTGCACGATGCCCGGACCGATCCTCGTGCTGTTGCTCGCCTGGCTGGCGGTCGTCGTGGTCGGCGCCGTCGTGACCGGCTGGTTCTGGCTGACCCTGGTCGGCCTGGCCATGGTGCTGACGACGGGCGCCCTCGGGGTGGCGGAGCACCTGGGGCGCTCCCCGCGGACGTGAGGCGCACCGACCTCGTCGTCCGTCCCGACGGCGTCCTCGCGGCCAGCGGGTACCTCACCTGTCAGGGCGCCGACCTGGTCCGCGGCACGGCGGCCTCCCTGCGGAGCGGCGGGTGCACCCGGGTCGTGGTCGACCTGCGCGGCGTCCGCGCCGCCGACGCGGCCGGCCTGGCCGTCCTGCAGCAGCTGCGCCGGGAGTTGGCCGCGGACGGCTGCGAACTGGTCGTGCGGGGCGCACCGACGCGGGCGGAGGGCGTGGGATTCGAGCCCACGATGGGTGTCACCCCATAGCGGTTCTCAAGCCTGATACAGGCTCTTCGCGAACCAACGCCGATCAACCGTTTCCGGAGGTCAACCACGGTACTGCTGAGACCGGTGGCTACCGCCAATGACCCCTGCGTGCCCGTACTACGGGCACGCAGCGGGCACGGCCGTGGGTAGCAGAATGCTTTGCCGCCTATGGATCGAGGGGTCAGCCGGCCGGCACTGCTCGTCTGCGTCGCTCGGAGTCGGCTGGGTGATGCGGCACCTGATGACGGACACCGCATACCCGCTACCGCTGCCCCTGTCGCCGACGCTGACCGCAGCGGCAGAAGACGCGAGCGGGAACACGCAGAACAGGCACGCGGTGGCCCCTCGCACGCCACCACCTCGCCGACGAGCTCAGGATCTCCGACCAGCTACACCACTTCTTGGGACGTCACCCGGGGTTGTAGTGACCCGGCGCCGGGTCCTTGCCGTGGGAGCCTAGACGCGCAACAGCCCTGACCATTACGCGCGTTAGGGCACTATGTCGTGGTTGCTGCGTGCGTTACAGCGTTCTCCTTGGTCTCGCCAATGGCAGGGCTACCGGCCTCGTGCTGCCGGTGCCCGGTCGGGTCGCCTTCAAGCTGCTGAGGGGTTCTTGCCCATGGCAGCTGCCCTGCTGGCCCGCGTGAACGTCAGTGCTCTAGCTGGGGTGCTGCTCGCCGCTGGGGCCGCTCCGCACGAACCGCGGCCCCTGTCGGACTCAGCCTTCCGCAACACGACGGGGTTGACGTCCGAGACCGCCAGCGCCAGGCGCTGACCCGTCGCCTCGGACCGGCAGGGTTGAGGCCTCCTCGACCAGGCGTAGCGACGTGTGTGGTGATCGGTCAGGGTGGGGCCAATCGAAGCCCCGCCTTCCGCGATTTCTTACTCGACCGCGAGCTGCACCTGGCGTTTGACCTGCTCGGCAACTGCTACTTCATCGGCAGCGTTTTCAAGGGGCTGCATCCACGTCTTTTCGACTGCCTTGTGTGTCTCGATCAGAAAAACTGGGAGTCCGTGGTCCGGATTGACGGACAGGCCTAGGTTGACGTTCAGGAGCTTGTATTGACCGGCGGGAGGACCGTCCAACTCGACCTCGTCCTCGAAGACCTCGGTGACGCCTTCCTCCGAATCCAACCGAGGGACGAGTCCTTGGGCGGTGATCCGCCTTCCCCGTCCCGGACCCACGCGACCAATGCGGCTACGCCGGCCTGGAAAGGAGTTGTCGGCGGAGTCCCTCGATGCGGGCAGGGTCCCCGAGATCCAGGACATATCCCTTTTTGACCAGCGCGAGTCACCCGGCGCCGTTGCAGATCCGCCTGCATCTAAGCGAACCTTGTCGGCTGTCCTCGCTGTGACACCGCCCTCAGCTCTGCTCCGAGAAGGGGGGACAGCCTCGTCATGCAGCGACCGTCAAGCATCCTTAGGTCGCAAATGCTGCCTGAGGCGTTGCATGAGCGGCCGTGGGTTGAAGTGCTTGACTTCCGCTTGCATGAGTTGAGGCGCTTTCTCGAGCGTCAGCAGCTTCGCGTTAACATTCTTGACCGCGAGGACCTCGAGTCTTCCCTGTCATAAGAGCCTGGCGCCGACTCGGTGATCGGCGTGGCATCTCGCGCTTGCGAGTAGTCCGGTAGGAAATTGCACTGGCTCGTAATGCTGATTCGCCGGCGGTCGTTCGGGTGGGGATTGAACTATCCCCGCTCGAAGGGGGTGACCACCTATCGATGGCAGCTCGGAAGCTGCCACGGTTCGCAGGCAGCAGACGATCGCCAAAAGTCCGTCGACGGACAGAAAGCGCTGGTCCGGGTCGCGGCTGCACCTGGCCATCTCGGAGTATCTCAGCGTGGGCCACTGACATGCCCGAACGGGACGGACTGCCGTCCTGACCTGCGTGCACGAGCGAGCGAAGCGATTGGCCGTTGATGCCTCACCGTGGACATCTGCGGACTTTCTGCGGAATCTGTGCGGACTGCGAGTGCGCGACCGTCGCCCTGGGCCATTGAGCCTTTCCCAGTAGCGGGCGGCTGGCAGGTCGGACCAGGACACGCCGACGAGCGCGGCGTGACGGGAGGAAGCGCAGGACCTCCGTAGGAGGGACGTCTTCTCACAGATCGTTTTTCCCACCCGAGGTCCTGCTGTGTCCGATCCTGTCACCTACACCGCCGTGCTCCCGGTCGCCGAGGAGACCGTACGGTTCGTGTCGGGCCTGCTGGCCGCCGAGCGCCGTCGCCGCGGTACGCGTGGCCGGCGGCGGGCGCTGGGCTGCTACCGGCAGGCGGTGCTCGTGCTGCGCTGGTTTCTCGACGGGACCCGGTTGGCCCGGCTGACCGCCGACAACCGGATCGGCTCCTCGACGGCCTACTGGTATCTGCACGAGGGCATCGACGTTCTCGCCGCGGCCGCACCCGGGCTGCGGGGTGCCCTGCTGGCCGCCCGCGCCGCCGGCCATCCGCATGTGACGGTGGACGGGACGCTGCTCCGTACCGTTCGCTGCCACGTTCCGGGCCCCGACCGCCCGGACCGACCGATGCGGCCGGCAAGTGGACCTGTGGTGGTCGGGCAAGCACGCCGCCCACGGCGGCAACGTCCAGGTCATCGCCGCCCCCGACGGCTGGCCGATCTGGACCTCGCCGGTACGGCCCGGCCGCGAGCACGACACCACCGCGCTGCGCACCCAACCCGAGACACTGCCGCTGCTGGCCGAGTGGACCGACCAGGCCCATGCGGTGCTGGCCGGCCTGGGCTACGAGGGCGAGCGGGCGGCGCTGACCACGCCGATCGAGAAGACCACCGACGCGCCGCTGACCGACGATCAGCGCACCGTCAACCTGCTGCACGCGGCCACCCGGGCTCCGGCCGAGCGCGGCAACTCGCTGCTCAAGACCACCTTCAAGGCG
This sequence comes from Geodermatophilus pulveris, assembly GCF_900188375.1. Classification (GTDB taxonomy): domain Bacteria; phylum Actinomycetota; class Actinomycetes; order Mycobacteriales; family Geodermatophilaceae; genus Geodermatophilus; species Geodermatophilus pulveris. Next base: position 105,502 of record NZ_FZOO01000013.1, read on the forward strand.
CTTCGCCGGGTCAGCCTCTGCCGTGGCGCATCGGCGCGATCACCGCCGCCGCCCTCGTCCTCCTCCATCACGAGCACGGCCGGACGCCATGATCATCGACCTGGCCCAGCCGTTACTGGGAATGGCTCATTCCCATCGCCTCAATCTGACAACGCTGTGACGTCGTCGTGACGCAGCGGTGACGCCACCCAAGCTAGCTTGAGAAGTTGACGGACAAATTACAGGAGGTGTGGACTTATTCACAGTTGCCAGCAGATTGCGATGCTATTCCGTAACCAACCTCAATCGAAGGTGTGCATGTCATGGCTGAGATAGAAGTAGGCAGTTACTACAGTCGCTGGGATCTTGATACCCACGAGGGACGGATCCAGCTGTACGACACAAGCGATAACATCCTTCATTTCCACAACACCAATAGTCCTGAGGAATTTTTAGTTCTTGTTGGTATGCTGAGAAATGAAAAACCTCTCTGGTTCGAAGACTCTCGCATTCAGTTGCGGACTGGAATAGGCGTACCACGCGAGCCAGTAGGAGAAGAAGAGACGTAGTTCTTGCCAAACAGGACGCGGAGGTGTAAATCGGCTTCGTGCACATGGGCTTCCGCCCGGACCGATCACCGGTGCAGGCGTTTCTTCGCGTGCCGCAAAACGGTGACTGTTCAGGTCGTGGACGCTGACGTGTCGTAGTCAGGTGATCAGCGCCGGGGTGTGAAGGATCGGTTCATGACCGCTCCGTCCTACGAGCAGCTCGCGACGCTGGTCGCGGCCCAGGAGCGGATCATCGCCGAGCTGCAGGTCCGGATCGCCGAGCAGGACGCGCAGATCGCGGAGTTGAGGCGGCTGCCGGCCGCGTCTTCGCGGAACTCCTCCAGGCCGCCGTCGGCCGACGGGCCGGGCAAGCCGACGCCGAAGTCGCTGCGCGGCCGGTCCGGGCGCAAGCCGGGCGGGCAGCCGGGACGGGAGGGGCGCACACTGCGGCCGGCCGAAGCACCCGATGAGGTCGTGGTCCACGGCCGGACACCTGCGCCGGCTGCGGCGCTTGAGGGTGCGCCGCGGTGGTCCGGGCGACCGCGGACCCGACCGGACCGGCTGCTGGACGACGAGGCCTACTTCAACCGAACAAGGGGACTGTTGCGACTTCAGTTGACACTCGTTCTGCGGGACCTTGTCCCGCGGGAAGGATGTCGCTGTGCCCAAGAAGTTCCCGCCGGAGTTCAAGCGCGACGTCGTCCGGGTCGCCCGACGAGGGGACCTGAGCCAGGCCGAGGTCGCTGCCGACTTCGACATCTCGGTCGAGTCGGTGCGCCGCTGGGTGCGCCAGGCCGACGTCGATGACGGCGTCGTCGACGGGCAGACCAGCGCCGAGCAGAACGAGCTGGTGCAGTTGCGCCGGGACAAGCGCCGGCTGGAGATGGATAACGAGATCCTGCGCCGGGCCGCGGCCTACTTCGCCGCCGGCAGCCTCCCAAAATGACGCTCCTATGCCTGTCAAGCGGCAGCGGGAATCGCCGTCTCATGTTCGAGTAGGCG
>NZ_FZOO01000015.1 GCF_900188375.1 Geodermatophilus pulveris
CCCATTCCGAACCCGGAAGCTAAGCCTCTCAGCGCCGATGGTACTGCCCCGGAGACGGGGTGGGAGAGTAGGACGCCGCCGGACGACCATTCCCGAACGGGGGTCAGAGCCTGTGCTCTGGCCCCCGTTCTGCTGTTCCCGACACATCTGCAGCACCGCGCGTGCTGCACTCACCCCGAGGTGCGCAGACGTCCATGACATCACCGCGACGAGGCGCCGGCGGGTCCGGCGGACAGGCACCGCGAGGAGGTCGCGGCGCCTCCGGGCAGGGCCGTCCGCAGGGGTCCGGCGCGGGCTCGCGGGCGGGCGCCGGCGGCCGCGGCGGCCAGGGTGCCTGGCAGGGCCGCCGTCCCGCGGCCGGCCGGTCGGGGGAGCCCCGCAGCAGCAACTGGCAGGACCGCCGTCCCGACGCGGAGCGGCCCCGCCGTCGCCCCGAGAGCGCTGACGGCCGCGGCCAGGGCGCACCGCAGCAGGACCGGCGCCGTCGCCCCGAGAGCGGTGACGGCCGCGGCCGGGGCGCACCGCAGCAGGACCGGCGCCCGCAGCGCGACGGCGGCTCCGCGCCCGGCGCCCGCCGGGAGTGGCAGGACCGCCGTGCCCAGCCCGGCCACGGCCGGGAAGACCGGCCGGCCGGTCGCGGTACCGGCGGCGGTGCGCCGCGCCGGGAGTGGCAGGAGCGCCGCCCGCAGGGCGACGGCGGCCGCGACGACCGCGGCGGCTGGCAGCAGCGCCGGCCCCAGGGTGACCGCACCGGCGCCGGCCGCCCCGAGTGGCGCGACCGCCGCCCCGCGGGTGAGCGCGGCCGCGACGACCGCACCGGCCGGCCGGAGGGCGCTCGCCCCACCGGCGGCGGCTGGCAGGACCGGCGACCGTCGGGGGAGCGGCCGCAGGGCGTGCGGACCGGTTGGCGCGACCGGCCGCGCGGCGAGCGTCCCGAGCCGGCCCGCGACCGGCGGGACGGGCCGCCGCAGCGCTCCGGCGGTCCGCGGTCCGGCTACCAGTCCCGCGAGGGGCGCCCGGGCGCGCCGCGGGGCGACCGGCGGGACCGCCGTCCCGCCGACGACCGCCGCGGGCGACCCGAGGGCGGCCGGTCCCCGGCCGGTGACCGGGAGCGCACCCCACCCCTCCCCGCGGGACCCGAGGTGCCCGACTGGGCCGACCCGCGTGACCTCGACCGGTCGGTGCGCGCGGCGCTGCGCGGCCTGGAGCCGCGCAACGCGGAGCGCGTCGCCGGGCACCTGGTCGTGGCCGGCACGCTCGTCGACGACCGGCCCGAGGAGGCCCTGGCGCACGCCCGCGCCGCCCGCGACCGCGCGTCCCGCGTCGCCGTCGTCCGCGAGGCGGTCGGCGTGGCCGCCTACCACGCCGGGGACTACGCCGAGGCGGCCCGCGAGCTGCGCGCCTACCGGCGGATGAGCGGCGACGAGGGCTACCGGGCGGTGCTCGCCGACTGCGAGCGCGCCCTCGGCCGCCCGGAGGTCGCGCTGCGCCTGGTCCGCGAGGCGCTGACCGACCGGCCGGACGAGGGGGAGACCGTGGAGCTGCGCCTGGTCGAGGCCGGCGCGCGCGCCGACCTCGGCGAGCTGCCCGCGGCGCGCCTCGTCCTGGAGGGTCTGCTGGGCGGCCGCCCGCGGCCGGAGTCGGTCGACCTGACCGACCCCGCGCTGCTGCGGGTGGCCACCGCGTACGCCGACCTGCTCGCGGCGGGCGGCGAGGAGGAGCTCGCCGGCGCGTGGCAGGCCGCGGTCGCCGAGCACACCCCGGAGGAGTCCGACGTCGAGTTCTCCGAGGAGGAGCTGCCGGTCACCGGCGACGCGACCGGGGGCACCGGGTCACCGGCCGACGCGGGGGCCGGCGAGACCGAGGTCCTGGACGTGGACGACGTCGACGACGAGGGCGCGGGCGGCGCCTACGACTTCACCGGCGACGTCGAGGCCGAGGTCGCCGAGCTGCTCGGCGAGGACGCGCCCGCCGAGGGACCCGCCCCGGGGCACTGACCCCCGACAGCGCGGCGCGCGTCGTCCACACCCACCGGCCCGGTCCACAGACCGGCGCCGGGCCTGGTCCGGGCCCGGCGGGCCGGTGAGGCTGCGGTCATGAGCGTGGCTGTGATCGACCGGAACGACGTGGTGCTCCGCGGGCGGCTGTCCGCCCCGGCGGAGCTGCGGACGCTGCCCAGCGGCGACATGCTGGTCAGCTTCCGCCTGGTGGTGCGCCGGCCCGAGCCGCGCGCCCGGGGTCAGTCGGTCGACGTGCTGCCCTGCATCACCTACGACCGCGCCCTGCAGCGCCGCGTCGCCGCGTGGCAAGCCGGGGACGTCGTGGAGGTCGAGGGCGCGCTGCAGCGCCGGTTCTGGCGCACCGGGAGCGGCACCGCGTCGGTCACCGAGGTGAACTGCCGGCGCGGGCGGAAGGTGCCGCGCTCCGCGGGGCCCGACGCGCGCACGGCGTGATCGTCCGGTCAGTCCCCGTGCGGTCGCAGCACCAGCCCGGTCCGCGGCTTCGGCACGAACAGCGTCGACTTCCGCGGCATGCGGGCGCCGGCCCGGGCCACGGCGGCCACGTCGGCCGGCGAGGGCGCCCGCAGCAGCAGCGCCACGCCGCGCGAGGCACGGGCACCCTCCAGCGCCGCGGCGACGCCGTGGGCGACCAGGACCCCGGCGGGGTCGTCGGCGCGGCCCCACAGCCGCCGCACCAGTCCGTGGTGGACCAGCACCACGTCCAGCCCGCGCCAGGCCGCAGGCGCCTCGGGGGGCACCGCGCCGGTGACCCGGCCCGACGGCCGGTCCAGCCGCACCAGCCGGGAGCCGTCGCTGACCAGCACGCCGGTCTCCCCGGGGTCGGCCAGCCAGCGCGCCACCTCGCGCCCGGCGCCCCCGGCTGCGGCCGGGAGCGCGGTCAGGCGGAAGCCGGCCGAGGCCGCGGCGACCGCCTCGTCGAGCGCCAGCTCGGGCACCACCCGGTGGATGGGGTCCACCCGCAGCCCGCCCGGCCCCATCGGGGTGAGCAGTGCCAGGATCTCCCGCGCCCCGTGGGCGCGCGCCGCGGCGAAGCGGTGGTGGCCGTCGGCGATGACCGCGCCGGTGCCCGCGAGCGCCGCGGTCACCCGGGCGGTGAGGTCCGGGTCGGCCACCCGCCACAGGGCGTGACGGACGCCGTCGGCGTCGGTGAGCTCCAGCGCCGGGGTGCCGCGCCGTCCTGCCGCGGCGAGCGCCGGCACGTCGGGGTGCGGGTCGTGCGCCAGCACGATCGGCTCCAGGTCGGTCGCGGTGGCCGCGAGCAGCGCCCGGCGCCCCTCCACGGCCGCCGGGACGGTGTCCTCGTGCGGCAGCACCGCGCGGGAGCCGGTCGCCGGGAGCCCCACCGCGCCCAGCCAGCCGACGGTCTCCGGCGCGCCGCCGGCCGGTCGCAGGGCGTAGACCCACAGCGCGGGCTCGGCGTCCCGCTCGAGCACCCCGGTGCGCTCCCAGTCCCGCAGCGCCGCGGCCGCCCCGGCCACCGAGCGCTGCACCCCGCCGTCCCCCGGACCGCCGTCTCCGGGGCCGCCGGGTCCCGCCGCGACGCCCGGCAGGATGAGGCGCACGATGTTGTGCGGGTCGGCGGCGGTCAGCCGGTCCCGGCCCTCGGGGGTGACCAGGTCGTAGGCTGGCGAGCTGACCCTGGCCAGCGCGCCGGGGTCCCGTCGGTGGTAGGTCAGCGCGCGGAAGGGCCGGACCCGGAGCCCGGACGCGGCTGCTGGGGGCGGGGGGTCCGCCGGCGACGAGGGCACGAGCAGATCGTAGGAGGGCTGCGCTCCGGGGCGCGGCCGTCGCCGGACCGGCGGCGTCGACAGCGCCGGGCGGCGCCCGGAGCGAGGGGGAGACGGTGGACGAGACGGGGGTCCCCGACGGCGGGGTCTACGACTGGTACCAGCGCGGGCTGGAGCTGCTGGCCAACCGGGACCCGGCGGCGGCCGCCACCCTGCTCGCCCGCGCCGCCGCGGCCGAGCCCGGCTCGCGCAGCCTGCTGGAGGCGCTGGCGCGGGCGCAGTACGACGCCGGCCGCTACGAGGAGGCCGTGGGCACCTTTCGCGAGCTCACCGCCGGCAACCCGGCCGACGACTACGCCCAGTTCGGCCTCGGCCTGGCGGCCAGCCGGGCCGGCGACCTGGACCTGGCCGCCGAGCACCTGGCCCTGGCCGTGGCGATGCGCCCGGACGTCGGTCACTACTCCCGCGCGCTGCGCGGGGTCCGCGCCCGCCGGGACGGGGAGACCTCGTGACCGCACCGCGGGTGCCGCTGGCCGGCGGGGCCGCCGTCGCGCCGTGCCGGGTGTACGACGTCGCGCTGCTCGACCTCGACGGGGTGGTCTACGTCGGCCCCGAGGCGGTGCCCGGCGTCCCCGGGGCGCTCGCGGCCGCGCGCGCGGCCGGCATGCGGCTCGGGTTCGTCACCAACAACGCCTCCCGCACCCCGGAGGAGGTCGCCGCGCACCTCACCGACCTCGCCGTCCCGGCCGGCCCCCCGGACGTCATCACCAGCTCGCAGGCGGCGGCCACGGTCGTCGCCCAGCGGCTGGGTGCCGGCGCCCGCGTGCTGCCGGTCGGCGGACCGGGGGTCGCCGCTGCGCTCCGGGCGGCCGGCCTCGCCGTGGTGTCCCGGGCCGAGGAGCAGCCGCGGGCGGTGGTGCAGGGCTACGGCCGCGACGTGGGGTGGACCGAGCTGGCCGAGGCCGTGGTGGCGGTCCGCAACGGCGCCGAGCACGTCGCCACCAACGCCGACGCGACCATCCCCTCGGCGCACGGGCCGCTGCCGGGGAACGGCGCCCTGGTGGGCGTGGTCAGCGGCGTCACCGGCCGGCCCCCGCTGGTCACCGGCAAGCCCGACCCGGCGATGCACGCCGAGTGCGTCCGGCGCACCGGGGCCCGGCGGCCGCTGGTCGTGGGCGACCGGCTGGACACCGACGTCGAGGGCGGGCGCCGGGCGGCGGCGGCCACCCTGCTCGTGCTCAGCGGCGTCACCAACCCGGCCACCCTGCTGGCCGCGGGCCCCGCGCGCCGGCCGGACCTGCTGGCCCCCGACGCCGGCGGCCTGCTCACCACGCACCCCCCGGTGACCGCCGAGGACGGCGGGTGGCGCTGCGGCGGGTGGGTCGCCCGGGTCGGCGGCGGGGCCGCGGACGGCGCGCTGCGGCTGGGCCGGGACGCGGCCGGGGCGGCGGCGGACGCCGACGGGCTCGACGGGCTGCGCGCGATGTGCGTCGCGCACTGGGCCCGCCACCCCGGCGCGGCGGCACCGGCGCCGGTGGCCGCCGCCGACGAGGCCGCCGCGGCCGTGCTCCGGCGGTGGGGGCTGGGCGGCTGAGGTGGCCGGGGGTCCGTCCGGCCCTCCCGCAGGGCCCCGTCGCCGGGCCCGTGCCGAGGGGCCGTCCTCAGAGGAGCGTGCGCAGCCGGAGCATGTCGCGCAGGCCGGCCTCCAGTTTCACGCGCCCCGACGCCCATGCCGAGCCGAAGGACAGCCGGCCCTCGGTCAGGGCGACCAGGTCGTCGCTGGCCATGGTGAACCGGATGTCGGCCTTCTCCAGCGACTGCTCGTCGGGCTCGGCGCGCAGCTCCCGGACCGTGCCCCTCGCCAGCCGGCCGCGGACGGTCTGCTCGAGGTCGGTCAGCCGGCAGGACAGGCTGCGGTCCAGGCCCTGTGCCGCCGGCTTGGCCGCGAGGTCGCCGAGGATGCCCTCCAGGGCCGTCATGCACTGCTCCATCGTCGCCACGCGGGCACGCCTCCCAGGGTTGGCCGGACCGGGCCGCCGAACGCTAGCGCCCGCCGCCGGACCGTGCGCGTCGGCCCCGGCCGGTACCCTCGCGGGCCGGGGGAGCAGCACCGGGCAGCGCCCGGAGCGCGGCCCCGACGTCCCGCCGGCCCGCCGCCGCCCACCCGAGAGGCCCAGCCATGACCGAGCCGACCCGACCGGTCCCGGGGCCCCCCCGGCCCGGCCCGGGGCCGGTCCCGGCCGACCCCGCGGCGGCCGCGGCCGCGGCCGGTGCGGCGTTCGCCGACCTCGACCGGCGTCCGGTGACCGAGCACGTCGCCGTCTTCGAGGCCGAGCACGCCCGGCTGCAGCACGAGCTCGGCACGATCGACCGGCTCTGATGGTCCGCCGCAGCCGGCTCGACGCGGAGCTCGTGCGGCGCGGGCTGGCCCGCTCGCGCGAGCACGCCGTCGCGCTCATCGCCGAGGGCCGGGTCGCCGTCTCCGGGCGGGCCGCCAGCAAGCCCGCCACCGGCGTGGACGCCGACACCCCCGTGGTGGTGCGCACCGACCCCGACCGGCCCAGCTGGGTCTCCCGCGGGGCGCACAAGCTGCTCGGCGCGCTGGACGCCCTCCCCGTGCCGGTCGACGGACGCCGGGCCCTGGACGCCGGCGCCTCGACCGGTGGGTTCACCGAGGTGCTGCTGCGCCGCGGTGCCCGGGAGGTCGTGGCCGTCGACGTCGGGTACGGCGAGCTGGCCTGGTCGCTGCGCACCGACGAGCGGGTGCGGGTGCTCGAGCGCACCAACGTCCGCACGCTCACGCCCGAGCAGGTGGGGGGCCCGGTCGACCTCGTCGTCGCCGACCTGTCCTTCATCTCCCTGCGGCTGGTGCTCCCGGCCCTCACCGCGTGCGCGACCGGCGCGGCGGACCTGCTGCCCATGGTGAAACCGCAGTTCGAGGTCGGCCGCGAGCGGCTCGGCGCCGGCGGCGTGGTGCGCGACCCGGCGCACCGGCGCGACGCCGTCCTGCAGGTGGCGCGGGCGGCCGCCGGGATCGGCTGGGGGACCGCCGGCGTGGTGGCCAGCCCGCTGCCCGGCCCCGCCGGCAACGTGGAGTTCTTCCTCTGGCTGCGCCGCGACGCCGGGCCGCCGCGGGAGGAGGACGTGCAGCGCGCCGTCGAGGACGGCCCCCGGTGAGCCGTGCCCCCGACCGCCCGGCCGGCCGCAGCGGCCGTGGAGGACGCTGGACCGGGGCCGCCGGGTCCCCCCGGCACACCGCGCCGTCCGGCACACCCCGGACGGGCACCGGCGAGGAGGAAGCGTGACAGAGGTCAGCCCCGCCGTCTGGGCGCCCAGCGGCGGCCGGCACGTGCTGCTCGCCGTGCACACCGGCCGCGAGGACATCGTGGAGCTCGCCCGCAGCTCCGCCGCCCGGCTGGCGCGGGGCGGCATCACCGTGCGGCTGCTCGAGGACGAGGCGGTCGCGCTCGGCATCGAGGGCGCCCAGGTCGTCCCCGCCGACGCCGAGGCCGCGCGCGGCGCGGAGATCGTCATGGTCTTCGGCGGCGACGGCACCTTCCTGCGCGCCGCGGAGCTCGCCCGCTACAGCAACGCCGCGCTCATGGGGGTCAACCTCGGCCGGGTCGGCTTCCTCGCCGAGACCGAGCCGGAGGCGGTCGAGGAGACCCTCACCGCGATCGAGCGCTGCGAGTACTCGGTGGAGAAGCGGCTGGCCATCGAGGTCGACGTCCTCGACGCCACCGGCGCGGTCGTGGGCGGCACGTGGGCGCTGAACGAGGCGTCGGTGGAGAAGGCCGAGCGCTCCCGGGTGCTCGACGTCGTCGTGGCCATCGACGGCCGGCCGCTGACCAGCTTCGGCTGCGACGGCATCCTGTGCGCCACGCCCACCGGGTCCACCGCCTACGCCTTCTCCGCGGGCGGGCCGGTGGTGTGGCCCGACGTGGAGGCGATGCTCGTCGTGCCGTCCAACGCCCACGCGCTGTTCGCCCGGCCGCTGGTCACCTCCCCGGACTCGGTGCTCACCGTGGCCATCCCGGCCGACGGCAACCTCGCGCGCGTGTCCGCCGACGGCCGGCGCGCCCTGGAGGTGCCCGCAGGGGGGCGGGTCGACATCCGCCGCGCCGCCCGGCCGGTGCGGATCGCCCGGGTGCACGCCGCGACCTTCGGCGACCGGCTGGTGGCCAAGTTCGGCCTGCCGGTGCGCGGCTTCCGGGAGGCCCGCCGGCACGACCCGGGCCGGGAGATCGACGCCGGCCGCAACGTGCTGGCCCGCGGCTACGTCCACGGCGGTGTCCACGGCGGTGTCCACGGCGGTGTCCACGGCGGTGTCCACGGCGGTGTCCACGGCGACGTCCGCCGCGAGGGCGGGGAGGAGGGCCGCGGTGGCGGCACGGACGACGACGCGTGAGACCCGCCGGGCGGCCCGCCCGGCGGAGATGACCGGGCCGGCGGCGACGGACGTCGCCCCGGCGGCCGCCGACGGGGGGACGCCGCTGGGCCGGCTCACCGAGCTGCGCATCCGCGGCCTGGGGGCCATCGACGACGTCACCCTCGAGCTCGGCGACGGGCTGACCGTGGTGACCGGCGAGACCGGGGCCGGCAAGACGATGGTCGTCACCGGGCTGACCCTGCTGTTCGGCGGCCGCGCCGACCCCGGCCGGGTGCGCGCCAACGGCCGGGCCGGCGTCGAGGGCCGGCTCGCCCTGCCCGCCGACTCGCCGGTGTGGGAGCGGGCCGCCGAGGCCGGCGCGGACCCCGACGACGACGGCACGCTCATCCTGGCCCGCACGGTCAGCGCCGAGGGCCGCTCGCGGGCCCACCTGGGCGGGCGCAGCGTCCCGGTCGGCGTCGTCGCCGAGCTGGCCGAGGGCCTGCTGGCCGTGCACGGGCAGAGCGACCAGCTGCGGCTGTCCCGCCCGGCCGAGCAGCGCCGCGCCCTGGACCGCTACGCGGGTGCTCCGCACCTGGCGCTGCTGGACCGCTACCGCGAGGCGCACGCCCGCTGGCGGCAGCTGGCCGGCGACCTCGACCGCCGCCGCGGCCAGGCCCGCGAGCTCGCCCAGGCCGCCGACGTCCTGCGGCACGGGCTGGAGGAGATCGGGGCGGTCGCCCCGCAGCCCGGCGAGGACGAGGAGCTGGACACCCAGGCGCGGCGGCTCAGCGACGCCGACGCGCTGCGCGCCGCCGCCGACGAGGCGCGGGTCGCCCTGGCCGGCGACGTCACCGGCGACCTGGGGGAGGACCTGCCCCAGGACGCCGTCGCCGCGCTGGCCATCGCCGAGCGGGCGCTGGCCGGCTCCGACGACCCCACGCTGGTGATGCTCGCCCAGGACCTCACCGACGCGGTGGCCGTCGTCTCCGACGTGGCCGGCCAGCTGGCCACCTACGTCGCCGACCTGGACGCCGACCCCGCGCGGCTGGCCGAGGTGCTGGACCGCCGGGCGGCGATCACCGCCCTGGTGCGCAAGTACGCCGACGTGGGCGAGGGCGTCGCCGGCGTCCTGGGCTGGGCCGAGGACGCGCGCCGGCGCCTGGACGAGCTCGATGTCTCCGACGAGGCCCTCGAGGCGCTGGAGGCCGCCCGCGACGCCGCCCGCGCCGAGGTCGACGACCTCGGCGCGCAGGTGTCGGCCGGGCGGCGGGCCGCCGCGGACGGGTTCGCCGCCGAGGTGGGGGCGGAGCTCGCCGGCCTGGCGATGAGGAGCGCGCGCGTCTCCTTCTCGATCGACAGCGACCCGGCCGCGCCCGGCGCCGAGGGCATCGACGAGGTGGCGCTGCTCATGGCCGCCCACCCCGGCGCCCCGCCGCGCCCGGTGCACAAGGGCGCCTCCGGAGGGGAGCTGTCCCGGGTGATGCTGGCCATCGAGGTGGTCTTCGCCGGCGCAGACCCGGTGCCGGTCATGGTCTTCGACGAGGTCGACGCCGGCGTCGGCGGGCAGGCCGCCGGGGAGATCGGCCGGCGGCTGGCCCGGCTGGCCCGCCGGCACCAGGTCGTCGTCGTCACCCACCTCGCCCAGGTCGCGGCGTTCGCCGACACCCACCTGGTCGTCGACAAGTCACCGGACACCGGGGCCGGGGTGACCGCCACCGACATCCGCGCCGTCGACGGCGAGGACCGGGTGCGGGAGCTGGCCCGGATGCTGTCCGGGCTGGCCGACAGCGACACCGGGCAGGCGCACGCCCGCGAGCTGCTCGCCGTGGCGGCCACCGCCCGCAGGGTGGGGTGAGCCCACCTCGCCAGGAGTGGGGACCGGAACGGAGGGGTAGGGCCGGATCGTGCCCTACCGACGTCGCACCCCGCCCGTGCCCGCCGTCCACCGCCCGGCGGGCGGGGCCGCCCGGTGAGCTGCTTCTCCGCCGTCGACGAGTCCGCGCACTACGGGTTCTCCGTGTGCATGCTGCTCACCCAGTACCGCGAGCAGCTGCGCTGGGCCGACGAGGGCGTGGCCGAGCTCGGCACCGGGGACGCCACCGCCATCGCCGACGTGGTGGCCGGCCTGCCGGAGCTGCGGGTGCGCAGCTTCGACATCAGCGCCCCCGCGGTCGACCGGGCCCGGGAGAACATCGCCGCCCGCGGGGTGGCCGACCGCTACACCGTGGAGCTCGGCGACTTCTTCGACCGGGCGGACTCCGCGGCCGGCCCGTCGGTCCCCACGGTGATCGCCAACCCGCCGTACATCCCGGCGCCGGACCGCGACATCCTCATGCCCGAGCTGTGGGGCGGCGTGCACGGCAACGACCTGGTGCTGCAGCTGCTCAAGGCCGGCTACCGCAACGTGGTCACCGCGGTGCCCAGCTACGCCGACCCGGGGACGACCGTCCGCACCGCCGAGGACCTCGGCTACCGGGTGGCCAACTTCCTGGCCATGGGCCTGGACTACGGCGAGTACAGCAGCGAGCCCAAGGTGCGCGAGCACATCCGCCGGCTGTGCGCGGAGGGCCGCGGCTGGGCCGGCGAGGGCGAGTACATGGTCGCCGTCGCCCTGTTCACCCAGGAGCCCGACATCCCCGGCGACCGCGCCGCCCAGCTGCTCACGGCCCTGCAGATCACGTCGTGACACCGCGGTCCGCGGACCGCACCGGGGCCGGGTGCCGTCCCCCGGCGGCGCCCGAGCCGGTCCCGGTCCTCGCGGGGCGGCTCGGCGCCTACCTCCGCTTGGCGTAGCCGGCCAGGCCGAACTGCAGCAGTGCCAGGCCGCGCTCGCCGCGGGCGCGCAGCTCCGCGGACAGCTCCGGCCCCGAGACCCCGTCGAGCACCCGGTCGCGGGCCAGCTCCAGCAGGGCCGCGTACAGGCTGAGCACCGCGTGCGCGGCCAGCCAGGGTGCCAGGTCGCCGTGCTCGGCGTGCGTCTCCTCGGCGATCAGCCCGGCCAGCGCGGTGGTCAGCTCCCCGAGGATCTCCCGCTCGCGCACCTGCAGGGTACGGCTGCCGCGGATGACCCGGGCCATCTCGGCCACGCCGGCGGCGGCCTCCGGGGCGCCCAGGCCGCTCATCGCCCGGACGACGAAGGTGCCGGCCGCCGCGGTGACCGACTCGCCGGCCGGGCGGGTGCGCACCGTCTCCAGCAGGGCCGCGCGCACCGGCGGGTCGGCCTCGAAGACCAGCCCCTCCTTGACCGGGAAGTGGTTGAACACCGTCTTCTCCACCACGCCGGCCCGCTGGGCGATCTCCACCACGCTGACCGCGTCGAACCCGCGCTCGGCGAACAGCTCGGCGGCGGCCTCGATGATCGCCGCACGGGTCTGCTGGCGGCGCCGCTCGCGCAGGCCCGGCCCGCGCAGCGCGCGCCGCCCGCGGCGGCCGCGCGGGTCGGGCTCGGCGGCGGCCGGGGGAGCGGCCGGGGTCGTGGTGCCCGGCAGCGGGAGCGCACCGTCGTCGGCGGCGCCGTCCTCGGCGGGCGCCGGTGCAGGCGGGGGCTCCGGGGCCGGCAGCTGCCGGACGACCGCGTCGGGCGGCTCCGGCGCGACGTCGTCGGGGTCGGTACGGCCGACGGCACGAGCGCTCGGAGTCACCCTCCCCACGCTAGCCAGGCGGGGAGGGGGCACCGGCGGGGCGGGTGGGGCAGGCGCGCTCGGCGTGTCGCGGGCCACGTGGTGTCGGACACTCTCCGTGACTGGTATGTCGCCGAGGCGCGTCGGAGGCCGGGTGGCCCCGGGTCCCGTGGGAGAGTGCAGGCCATGCGCATCGGCTCCCTCCGCCGCGGCCGGGCACCCGTTGCGGCCCCTGGAGTGACCGGCACCGTGCGGCTGGACCGCCGCACCAAGAACCTCACCAAGCGGCTGCGGCCCGGGGACGTCGCGGTCATCGACCACGTCGACATCGACCGGGTCAGCGCCGACTCGCTGGTCGCCTGCGGGGTGGCCGCGGTCGTCAACGCCGCGCCCAGCACCTCGGGCCGCTACCCCAACCTGGGCCCGGAGATCCTGGTCGGCGCCGGCATCCCGCTGGTCGACGGCGTCGGCAAGGAGGTGCTGTCGGCGGTCCGGGAGGGGACGACGGTCCGCGTCGACGGCCACCGGCTGCTGACCGAGGACGGCACCGTGCTCGCCGAGGGCACCGCGCAGACCCCCGGGACCGTGGCCGAGGCGATGGCCGAGGCGCGGGCGGGGCTGTCGGTCCAGCTGGAGGCCTTCGCCACCAACACGATGGAGTACATGCGGCGCGAGCGCGCGCTGCTGCTCGACGGCGTCGGCGTCCCGGACGTGGCCACGCCGATCGAGGGCCGGCACGTGCTGGTCGTCGTCCGCGGCTACGACTACAAGGAGGACCTGCAGGCGCTGCGGTCCTACATCCGGGACTACCGGCCGGTGCTCATCGGCGTCGACGGCGGCGCGGACGCGCTGGTCGAGGCCGGCCACCGCCCGGACATGATCATCGGCGACATGGACTCGGTGAGCGACGACGTCCTGCGCAGCGGCGCCGAGGTCGTCGTGCACGCCTACGCCGACGGGCGCGCCCCGGGCCTGGCCCGCGTGCAGGACCTCGGCGTCGAGGCGATCACCTTCCCGGCCGCGGCCACCAGCGAGGACATCGCGATGCTGCTGGCCGACGAGAAGGGCGCCTCGCTCATCGTCGCCGTCGGCACCCACGCCACCCTGGTGGAGTTCCTGGACAAGGGCCGCGGCGGGATGGCCTCGACCTTCCTCACCCGGCTGCGGCTGGGCGGCAAGCTGGTCGACGCCAAGGGCGTGAGCCGGCTCTACCGCAGCCGCATCTCCACGCTGACGCTGGTCGTCCTGGTGCTGGCCGCCTTCGTGGCCATCGGCTCGGCACTGGCGGTGTCGGCGGCCGGCCGGGTCTACCTCGACCTGCTGGTCGACCAGTGGAGCAGCTTCGTGTTCTGGTTGGAGAACCTCTTCTCGTGATCGACTTCCGCTACCACCTGGTCTCGCTGATCGCGGTCTTCCTGGCCGTGGCGCTGGGCATCGTCATCGGCACCACCGCGCTCAACGCCCCGATCCTGGAGAGCCTCGAGGGGGAGGTGGCCGCGCTCGCCGAGGACAAGCGGGAGCTGGAGACGCAGACGGAGGAGCTGCAGGCCCGCGTCGACACCGGCGACGCCTTCGCCGCCGCGGTCGCCCCGTCCCTGGTCGCCGGCACCCTGGCCGACCGCGGCGTGCTGCTCGTCGCCACCGACGAGGACGTGCCCGCCGAGACCGTGGAGGAGGTCGCCTCGCTCGTCGGCCAGGCCGGCGGCACGGTGACCGGCACCATCCGCCTGCAGCCGGGCTACAGCGACCCGGCCACCGCCGCGGAGGTGCAGAGCTACGTCACCGGGCCCGGCCTGCCCACCGGGGTCACCCTGCCGGAGACCGACGACACCGGGCAGCTGGTCGGCTCGCTGATGGCCCAGGTGCTCGTCCGCCCGGCCGCCTCCGGCGCCGCCCCGGACACCGCCGCGGTCTCCACCGTGCTGGCCGG
Source organism: Geodermatophilus pulveris (assembly GCF_900188375.1). GTDB lineage: Bacteria > Actinomycetota > Actinomycetes > Mycobacteriales > Geodermatophilaceae > Geodermatophilus > Geodermatophilus pulveris. The sequence goes on from NZ_FZOO01000015.1 coordinate 13,671, forward strand.
GCTGCGCGCCCTCGACGTGCTGGACGTGGAGTCCACCGGGGTCACCCCCGCCGACTTCGCCCTCCTGCTGACCGCGGGGGCCCCCACCGGTGAGGACGCCGAACAGCGCACCGACACCCTGGTCGACCTGGCGCTGGCGCTGGACGCCGCCGGGTCCGGCGCGGTCGTCGCCGGGGACGCCGCAGCGGCCGGCGAGACCGGGCTGATCGGGGTCCTGCGCGCCGACCCGGAGGACTCCGCCGCGGTGTCCACCGTGGACGACGTCGACTCCGCCGCCGGCCGGGTCAGCGCGGTGCTCGCCCTCGGGCGGGAGAGCGAGGGCACCTCGGGCGCCTACGGCACCGGCGAGGACACCCAGCCGGTGCCGCCGGTCCCCGCCACCACCCCGTGAGCGCCCGGCGCCGGGTGCTGCCGGCCCTGGGCGGGGCGGCCGCGGCCCGGCTCGGGCTGGCCGCGGCCGCCGCCCTGGACGCCCGCCCCGCCGGGGCGCGGTGGCGGCGCACCAACCACGCCGGCCGGCCGGTCACCCTGCTCGGCGGGCCGGCCCTGGCGGTCGCGGCGACGGCGTCCGCGGTGGCCGGCGCCCCCGCCGGCACCCGGGCCGCCGCGGCGGTGGCCGGCGCGGTGTCCGGGCTGGTCGGCGGCTACGACGACCTGGCCGGTGCCCGCCCCGAGCAGGCCCGCGACAAGGGGCTGGCCGGGCACCTGCGCGCGCTGCGCGCCGGGCGGGTCTCGGCCGGCGCGGTGAAGGTCGCCGGCATCGGCGCCGCCGCCGCGGCCGCCGCCGTCCTGATGAAGGACCCCGCTGCCCCCCGAGCCTCGCTCCGCTCGGCCCGGGACCCTGCAGCGCGGCCGTTCCCTGGCCTCACCCCGGCCGACGCCGTCCTCACCACCGGGCTGGTCGCCGGCACCGCCAACCTGGTCAACCTGCTCGACCTGCGCCCCGGCCGCGCGGCCAAGGCCGTCGCGCTGGCCGCCGCGGCCGGCCTGCCCGGCCCGGCCGGCCCGCTGGTGGCCGGCCCGCTGGGCGCCGCGCTGGCGGTGCTGCCGGCCGACCTCGCCGAACGCGTCATGCTGGGCGACTGCGGCGCCAACGCCGCCGGCGCGCTGCTCGGGCTGCGGCTGGCCGCGGTGCCCGGCCGCCCGGCGCGCGCGGGGGCGCTGGCGGCGGTCGTCGCGCTGACCCTGGCCAGCGAGCGGGTCAGCTTCACCCGGGTCATCGAGGCCACGCCGGGGCTGCGCGAGCTGGACCGGCTCGGCCGCCGCGCCGCGTGAACCGGCAGCTCCTCCGGGGGGTCGCCGGTGCGGCCGCGCTGATCGCCGTCCTCACCGTGCTGGCCCGGCTGGCCGGCTTCGGCCGCACGCTGGTGTTCACCAACGCCGTCGGCGCCGGCAGCACCGGCGACACCTACGCGGCGGCCAACACCGTGCCGAACATCGTCTTCGAGGTGGTCGCCGGGGGCGCGCTGGCCAGCCTGGTGGTGCCGATGCTGGCCGGGGGCATCGCGGCCGGCGACCGGGCGCAGGTGCGGGCCACCGCGTCGGCGCTGCTCGGCTGGACCCTGCTGGTGCTCACCCCGCTGGCGGTGGCGCTCGCGCTGGGCGCCGGCCCGGTCGCCCGGCTGCTGCTGGGCACCGGGGACCCGGCCGAGGTCGAGCTCGCCGCCCGCTTCCTGGTGGTCTTCGCCCCGCAGGTGGTGCTCTACGGCATCGGCGTGGTGCTCACCGGCGTCCTGCAGGCCCACCGCCGCTTCGCCGCCCCCGCGCTGGCCCCGCTGCTGTCCAGCATCGTCGTCGCCGGCGCCTACCTGGCCTTCGCCGCGGTCGGCGGCAGCCGGACCGTGGAGGACCTCGGCACGCCGGCGGAGCTGGTGCTCACCGTCGGGACGACGCTCGGCGTGGCCGCGCTGGCGCTGTGCCTGCTGCCGCCGGTGCGCCGGCTGGGGCTGGGCCTGCGGCCGGCGCTGCGCTTCCCGGTGGGGGTGGCGCCGCGGGTGCGCCGGCTGGCGGTGGCCGGCGTGCTCACCCTGGCCGGGCAGCAGCTGGTGGCCGCCGTGGCCATCCGGCTGGCCAGCGCCGGCGCCCCCGACGGCACCCAGGTGGTCTACGTCGCCGGGCTGACCGTCTTCCTCGTGCCGTGGGCCGCGCTGGCCGTGCCGCTGGCCACCTCGGCGTACCCAGGGCTCGCCGAGCGCGCCGGCGCCGGCGACGAGGCGGGGTTCCGCCGGGCGCTGGCACCGGTGGTGGTCCTGGTCGTCGTCGCCTCGACCCTGGCCGCCGCCGTGCTGGTGGCCGTCGCCGGGCCGATGGCCGGGCTGTTCCTCGCCGGGCAGCCGGCCGCGGTCGTCGGCGCGCTCCGGGACACCGTCGCCGCCTTCGCCCCCGGGCTGCCCGGCTACGGCCTGGTGGCCGTGCTGGCCCGCGCGCTGTACGCCCGCGGCCTGTGGCGGGCGCCGACGGCGTGCGTGCTCGGCGGCTGGCTGGTCGCGGTGGCCGCCGACGTCGTCCTGGCCGCGGTGCTGCCCGCGTCCGACCGGGCCGCCGCGCTGGCCGCCGGCCACAGCACCGGGGTCACCGTGGCCGGCCTGGCGCTGCTCGCGGTCACCGCGCGGGTCACCGGCCCGGCGGGGCTGGCCGGCGTCGCCCGCACCGGGCTGTCCGCGCTGGCCGCCGCCGTGCCGGCCGCCGCTGCCGGGCTGGCCGTCGCCGGCGCCCTCGGCGCCGACCCGGTGCCGCAGGGCGGCCTGCTCGCCACCCTCGGCGCCGGCGCGCTCGCCGCGGCGACCGCGGCGGGGGTGGCCGCCGCGGTCATGATGGGGACGGCGCGCCGCCCCCTGCGGGACGCGGTGCGCGGGCTGCGACGGAGCGAACCCCAGGAGGTGCACGGTGGCTGAGCGGCTCCCCCTGCAGGGCCGCCGGGTGGCCCAGGTGCTGGCCACCAGCACCGGGGGGGTGGGCACCCACGTGCGCGCGGTGCTGCCGGCGCTGCGCGACGCGGGCGCGGCCGTCCGGGTGTGCGGCCCGCGGGCCACCGAGGAGCTGTTCGGCTTCACCGCCGCCGGGGCCGGCTTCGCCCCGGTGGGGATCTCCGCCGGCCTGGCGCCGGCCGCCGACGCCCGCGCCGTCGCCGCGCTGCGCCGGGCCACCGCCGACGCCGACCTGGTGCACGCCCACGGCCTGCGGGCCGGGCTGGTGGCCGCCGCCGCCCGCCGGCTGGGCGACCGCGCCCGGCCCCTGGTGCTCACCCTGCACAACCCGGTGCCCGCGGGCCGCGGCGCGCTGCGCCGGGTGCTCGCCCTGGCCGAGCGGGCCACCGTCCGCGGCGCCGACGTCGTGCTGGCCGCGTCGGGCGACCTGGCCGAGAACGCCTGGCGGCAGGGCGCCCGGGACGTGCGGGTCGCCCCCGTCTCCGCCCCGCCGCTGGCCGCCCCCGCGCGGCCCGCGGCGCAGGTGCGGGCCCGCCTCGGCCTGCCCGACGGGCGGCCGCTGGTCCTCGCCGTGGGCCGGCTGCACCCGCAGAAGGGCTACGACGTGCTGCTGGACGCGGCCGCGCGCTGGGCGGCCGGGCCCCGCCCGCCGCTGGTCGCCGTCGCCGGCGACGGGCCGCTGCACGGGGAGCTGGCCGCCCGCATCGCCGCCGAGCGGCTGCCGGTGGCGCTGCTGGGCCGGCGCGCCGACGTCGCCGACCTGCTGGCCGCCGCCGACGTCGCGGTGCTGCCGTCGCGCTGGGAGGCCCGCTCGCTGACCGCGCAGGAGGCGCTGCGCGCCGGCACGCCGCTGGTGGCCACCCGCACCGGCGGGCTGCCCGGGCTGCTCGGCGACGGCGCCGAGCTGGTGCCCCCGGGCGACGCCGCCGCGCTGGCCGACGCGGTCAGCGCGCTGCTGGCCGACCCCGCCCGCGCGCAGGCGCTGGCCGCGGCCGGCACCGCGCAGGCGGCCACCTGGCCGGACGACGCGGCCACCGCCCGCCAGCTGGTCGCCGTCTACCGCGAGCTGCTCGGCGACCCGCGGTGACCCGGACCCCGACCACCCGGCCCGCGGCGCTGCTGCTCGCCGTCCTCACCGCGCTGGCCGCCCTGCTGACCGCCGCCCCGGCCGCGGCCGCACCGGCCGGGGGGACGGCGGACCGCGTGGTCGTCGTCGGCGTCCCCGGGCTGGTGTGGGACGACGTCGACCCGCGGGCCACCCCGCGGCTGTGGGACCTGGCCGAGGGCTCGCCGATCGGCGCGGTGTCGGTGCGCGCCGCCCGCTCGACGACCTGCGTGCTGGACGGCTGGTCGACCCTCGGCGCGGGCAACCGCGCCCGCTTCCCGGCCCCGGACGAGTCGATCCCGCCGGTGCCGCTGCCCACCGTCCCGCTGCCCGGGCAGACCCCCGGGGCGCCGGCGCCGGACGACGCCCCCGCACCGGAGCCCCTCTCGCCGGCCGGCCCGGCGCTGTCGTCCTGCGGCCTGCAGGAGCAGCTGGCCGACACCGGGCTGGCCGACCCGCAGGCCGCCGTCGCCGCGGTCGCCGCGGACCCCGCGACCGCCCGGTTCGGCGCCGACCCGGCGGTGCTGGGGGAGGCGGTCGGCTGCGCCACCGTCGCCGGCCGGGCGCCCGCGCTGGCCGCCGCCGCCCCGGGCGTGGCGCTGACCCGCAGCGCGCAACTGCCGGCCGACCCCGCCGAGCTGCTCACCGGCTGCCCGCTGGTGCTGGTCGGCCTCGACGACCTCGCCGACGCCGGCGAGCCGGGCCTGCAGCCCAGCGACACCGGCACCGAGCCCCGCCCGCGGGCGGCCGCGCTGGCCGCCGTCGACGCCGCCGTGGGCCGCCTCGCGGACGCCGTGGCCGCCGCGCCGGGGGAGACGCTGCTGCTGCTCACCGGCGTGTCCGAGGTGGGCGACGGCCGCCCGCGGCTGCACGTCGGCATCGCCTCGGGTGCGGCTCTGACCGGCGAGCGGTGGCTGACGTCGGCGAGCACCGGCCGGGCGCCCTACGTGCAGCTCATCGACGTCGCGCCCACCGTCCTGGCCGCGCTGGGCCTGGACCGCCCGGCGTCGATGAACGGGCAGGCGCTCCTGGCCGAGGGGGAGCGCCCGCCGCTGGCCGCCGCGGTGGCCGCGCTGCAGCGGGCGGACACCGCCGCCACCGTGCACCACCGCAGCACCGGCGTCTTCTTCTGGGGGCTGGTGGCGCTGGACGCCGCCGTCGTCGGCCTCGGGCTGCTCGCGGCCCGCGGCGGGCGGGCCGGGCGGTGGCGTGCGCTGCGCCTGCTGGCGCTGGCCGCGGCCGCGGTGCCGGTGGCCACCCTGCTCGCCGGCCTGCTGCCGTGGGAGCGGGCCGCCGCCCCGCGCCCGGCGCTGGCCGGGAGCCTGCTGCTCGCCACGCTGGCGGTCACCACGCTGGCCGCCGGGGGGCCGTGGCGCCGCTCCCCGCTGGGGCCGCCGCTCGCCGTCCTGGCGGTCACCCTGGCCACCCTGGTCGGCGACGCGCTCACCGGCTCGCACCTGGAGCTGGACGGCCTGCTCGGCTACGACGCGATCGTGGCCGGGCGGTTCACCGGCTACGGCAACCTCAGCTCCGGGCTGCTGGCGGTCGGCGCGCTGCTCGTGACCGCCGCGGCCGCCACGGCCGCGGGCCGCCGGGCGCCGGCCGGCCGGGCCCGGGCGGTCACCGCCGCGGTGGTGCTGGGCGCCGGGGTGCTGACCGTCGTCGTCGTCGGGACGCCGGCCCTCGGGCGCGACTTCGGCGGCGTGCTGGCCGCGCTGCCCGGGTTCGTGCTGCTGGCCATGCTGCTCACCGGCACGCGGGTGACGGTGCCCCGGATGGGAGCGGTGCTGGTGCTGGCCGGCGCCGCCGTCGGCGCGCTGGCGTTCGTGGACTGGCTGCGGCCGGCCGAGCAGCGCAGCCACCTGGGCCGGTTCGTCGAGCAGCTGCTCACCGGCCAGGCGTGGACGGTGGTCAGCCGCAAGGCGCAGGCCAACCTGGACATCCTGCTCGGCAGCCCGCTGGCCTGGCTGCTGCCGGTGGCCCTGGTGGCCGCCGTCTGGCTGGTCCGCCCCGGCCGGGGGCGCCGGGACGGCCGGCTGCCGGCCCGGCTGCACGGTCCCGGGCTGCTGCGCGGCCGCGACGACCTGCTGGCGCCCGCGGACCGCGCCGTGCTGCGCGCCGGGCTGCTGGCCACCGCCGCCAGCCTCGCCCTCGGGGCGGCGGCCAACGACTCCGGCGTGGCGGTGCCCGCGACGGCGGCGGCGCTGCTGGTGCCGCTGCTGGTCGGGCTGGCCGCCGGCCCGCGCCGCACCCCCGGCGCGGGCGGCGGCGCGCCCGGCGCCGGGCCGGGGGAGCCCACCGGGGGTGTTACGGTCGTCTCCCGTGGATCGACCGCATGGCACGCGTGACGACGACTACGGAGCACGGGGCCTGCTCCACAACTCCCAGCCGACGAAGTTCGTCTTCGTCACCGGCGGGGTTGTGTCCTCCCTCGGCAAGGGCCTGACGGCCAGCTCCCTGGGCGCCCTGCTGACCGGCCGTGGCCTGCGGGTCACGATGCAGAAGCTGGACCCCTACCTCAACGTCGACCCCGGGACGATGAACCCGTTCCAGCACGGCGAGGTCTTCGTCACCGAGGACGGCGCCGAGACCGACCTGGACATCGGGCACTACGAGCGGTTCCTGGACACCGACCTGACCGGCCGCTCGAACGTCACGACCGGCCAGGTGTACTCCGACGTGATCGCCAAGGAGCGGCGCGGGGAGTACCTGGGCGACACCGTGCAGGTCATCCCGCACATCACCAACGAGATCAAGGCCCGCATCCTGGCCGCCGCCGAGGGGGGCGGGCCGGGTCGGCGGGACCGCGTCGACGTGGTGATCACCGAGGTCGGCGGCACGGTCGGCGACATCGAGTCGCTGCCGTTCCTGGAGGCCGCCCGGCAGGTGCGCCACGAGATCGGCCGCGGCAACTGCTTCTTCCTGCACATCTCCCTGGTTCCCTACATCGCGCCGTCCGGGGAGCTGAAGACCAAGCCGACGCAGCACTCGGTGGCCGCGCTGCGCAGCATCGGCATCCAGCCCGACGCGGTGGTCTGCCGCTCGGACCGGGAGATCGGCACCGGCCTCAAGCGCAAGATCAGCCTGATGTGCGACGTGGACGCCGAGGGCGTCATCTCCTGCCCCGACGCGCCGTCGATCTACGACATCCCCAAGGTGCTGCACCGGGAGGGCCTGGACGCCTACGTCGTCCGCCGGCTGGGCCTGCCGTTCCGGGACGTCGACTGGACCGTGTGGGGCGACCTGCTCGACCGGGTGCACGCCCCGCGGCAGACGGTGACCATCGCGCTGGTCGGCAAGTACATCGACCTGCCCGACGCCTACCTGTCGGTGACCGAGGCGCTGCGGGCCGGCGGGTTCGCCCACCGCAGCCGGGTGCAGATCCGCTGGGTGCCGTCGGACGACTGCCAGACCCCCGAGGGCGCCGAGCGGGCGCTGGCCGGCGTCGACGGCATCTGCGTGCCCGGCGGGTTCGGGGTGCGCGGCATCGAGGGCAAGCTCGGCGCGATCCGCTACGCGCGGGTCAACGGCGTCCCGCTGCTGGGGCTGTGCCTGGGCCTGCAGTGCATGGTCATCGAGGCCGCGCGCAACCTGGCCGGGCTGGCCGAGGCCAACTCCACGGAGTTCGACCCCGACACCCCCGACGCGGTCATCGCCACGATGGCCAGCCAGGTCGACGTGGTCGCCGGGCGCGGCGACATGGGCGGCACGATGCGGCTGGGCAGCTACCCGGCGACGCTGCTGCGCGGGTCGGTCGTCGCCCAGGCCTACGGCGCGACGGAGACCACCGAGCGGCACCGGCACCGCTACGAGGTGGCCAACGCCTACCGCGACCGCATCGGCGAGGCCGGGCTGGTCTTCTCCGGCACCTCCCCGGACGGGCTGCTGGTCGAGTTCGCCGAGCTGCCGCGCGAGGTGCACCCGTTCTTCGTCGGCACCCAGGCCCACCCGGAGCTCAAGAGCCGCCCGACCCGGCCGCACCCGCTGTTCGCCGCGTTCGTGCAGGCCGCGATCGGCTTCTCGGAGTCCGCGCGGCTGCCCGTGCCGCTCGACGAGGCCGAGAAGGTCGGCATCTGATGGCCGAGCCCGCGCGGCCCGGCGAGTACGAGGTGCTGGCCACCGAGACCGTGCACGCCGGCCGGATCATCACCCTGGTCAAGGACACCGTGGCCATGCCCGGCGGCGGGGACAGCGTCCGCGAGGTGGTGCGGCACATCGGCGCGGTGGCCGTGGCCGCGGTGGACGACGAGGGGCGCATCGTGCTGGTCCGCCAGTACCGGCACCCGGTGCGCGGCTACCTGTGGGAGCTGCCCGCCGGCCTGCGTGACGCCGACGGGGAGGCCCCGCTGGCCACCGCGCGGCGCGAGCTCGCCGAGGAGGCCGGGCTGGCCGCGGAGCGCTGGTCGCTGCTGGCGAACGACTACTCCACGCCGGGCTTCTGCACCGAGGAGGTGCTCGTCTACCTCGCCGAGGGGCTGTCGGCCGCGGACCGGCCGGAGGGCTTCGTCGTCGAGCACGAGGAGCTGGACATGACCGTGGAGCGGGTGCCGCTGGAGGAGGCCGTGCAGCGGGTCTTCTCCGGGGGGATCCGCAACTCCTCGGCGGTCATCGGCGTGCTGGGTGCCGCGCACGCCCGCGCCACCGGCGCCCGCCTGCGCCCCGCCGACGCGGAGTAGGCCGGTCCGCGTCGGCGGGATCGGCGCCCCTCGCCGCGGAGGTCAGCCGATGACGACGGGGGCCGAGGTGCCGACCTGCACCCAGCGCGGCACGCCCCGGGTGTCGAGCACCTCCTCCTCCAGCCAGAACACGTAGGGGACGCCGGAGGCCAGCCCGGCGAAGGCGACCGTGACCGGCGCGCAGTCCGCGGGCTGCGCGGCGAGCTGCACCGGCGGGTCGGGCTGCAGGCCGGTGACCAGCCGCTGGCCGACCGCCTGCACCCGGTAGCCCCGCACCCCCGCGTGCCCGTCGGCCTGCCAGCTCACCGTCGCCGAGGCCACGCCGGGCACCACGCCGGGGACGATCCGGCGCGGGTTGGCGTAGCCCCCGCACGGGGCCTCCGGCACCCGCAGCTCCGGCGCGACGCCGTGGGGCACGCCGGGGCGCACCGCGACCTCGATCCGCCGCGGGCGCGGGATGGCGACGGTGTCCACCGGGGGGACGACGGCCGGCGCCGCGGGCGGGACGGCGAGGACGGTCACCGGGCGGGGCAGGGCGGCCGCCGGCGCGGGGGCCGCGGGCAGCGCCGTCCGGGTGGCGGTGACCGCCGCGGCGACCCCGGTGACCGGGCCGCTGAGCGCGATCAGCCCGACCGCCGCCACCGCCGCGACCGTGCCGGTGCCGCGTCCCCGCCGTGCTGCCCGCCGTGCCACGCCGTACCTCCCGGTGTCGCCTGCGACATCGGCAGTCCCAGCCGTCCCCTCAACCCCAACCGGGCAGCCCGAGGCGCTCGAGCTCCACGGCCGCCAGCGCCCGGGTGGCGGCCGGGTCGCCGTCCCGCCAGGCGTCCGCGGTGCCCGGCGGCAGCGCGGCCAGCCGGGACAGCGGGGCGGTGGCCAGCGCCCGCGCCGCGAGCAGGCCCGGGTCGGTCGTCGCCAGCCGCCGGGCGGCGCCGGCCGCCCGCCACCAGCGCAGCCGCCACGGCAGCCAGCGCAGCAGCGCCCAGCCCACCGGCAGCGCCACCAGGACCACGGCGAGCACCGTGGCCAGCGTGCCGACGGCGTCCTGCGCGCCCTGGCCCGCACCGCCCACCGAGCCGCCGGCCGAGCCGAGGGCCGCGAACGGCGCGGCCAGCTCGTCGCCGACGAGCGGGACGTCCTCGGCGGCCTCCGCGGCCGAGGACATGCTGCCGGCCACCGCGGCGCCGAGGTCCTCGACGGCGCGGCCCGGCTCGGCCAGGGCGAGGACCGCGCCGTGCACCGTGCGGGCCACGACCACCCAGAGCACCAGCCAGGCGACCAGCCCGAGGTCGGCGGCCAGCTGGCGGGCGCGCACGGCGGGGGACGGGGCGTACGGGCGCACGGGCACTCCTCCTGCGCAGGTCGTGGACCCGCCCACCCTCCGCCCCGCGACGGCGCCCCGCAGGCGGAGCGCCCCGGGGTGCTGGCAGGGTGGGTCCGTGCTGACCTCCGACCAGGCCCAGTCCCTGCTGTCCGCCGCCCGCGACGAGTGCGCCCGCGTCGGCGTGCCCATGTCCTTCGCCGTCATGGACGCAGCCGGCCACCTGGTGGCCCTGCTGCGCACCGACGGCGCCCCGTGGATCTCCACCGACGTCGCCCAGGGCAAGGCCTGGACCGCGGCGGCCTACGGCATGCCCAGCGCCGGGCAGAAGGCCAAGATGGACAGCCTGCCCAACTTCTCCACCGCGCTGACCGCCATGACCGGGGGTCGCTTCACGCCGCAGCCGGGCGCCGTGCCGGTCTACGCCGAGGGCCGGCTGGTCGGGGCGCTGGGCGCCAGCGGGGGCACCGGCCAGCAGGACGAGGACGTCTGCAGCGCCGCGGTCACCGCCTGCGGCTACGCGACCAGCGCCGGCTGACCCCTCCGGGGGACCCGGCACGCCGGGCCGCCCGCAGCGGCCGCCGCTGCCTAGACTCCGCGCGAGGCGCGCCCCGACCGGGTGCGCCCACGAGACGGTGGGACGCCCGTCACCCTCGGGCCGCACACCGGGACCAGGAGTGGCGACGATGCGGGTCGGGGTTCCCCGAGAGGTCAAGAACCGGGAGTACCGGGTGGCGCTCACCCCGGCGGGGGTGACCGAGCTGGCGCGGGCCGGGCACGCCGTGCTCGTCGAGCGGGGCGCGGGGGAGGGCTCCTCCATCCCGGACGCCGACTACACCGCCGCCGGGGCGACGATCGTCGCGGACGCCGACGACGTGTGGGCCGACGCCGACCTGCTGCTCAAGGTGAAGGAGCCGGTCGCCGAGGAGTACCCCCGGCTGCGGGCCGGGCAGACGCTGTTCACCTACCTGCACCTGGCCGCGTCCCGGGAGTGCACCGACGCGCTGCTCGCCTCCGGCACCACCGCGATCGCCTACGAGACGGTGCAGACCGCTGGGGGCGCGCTGCCGCTGCTGGCGCCGATGAGCGAGGTCGCCGGCCGCATGGCGCCGCAGGTGGGGGCGCACAGCCTGGAGCGGGCGCACGGCGGGCGCGGGGTGCTGCTCGGCGGGGTCTCGGGCGTCTACGCGGCCAAGGTGGTCGTCATCGGCGCCGGGGTGTCGGGCATGAACGCCGCCACCATCGCGCTGGGCATGCAGGCCGAGGTGGTCGTGCTCGACCGCGACGTCGACAAGCTGCGCGCGGCCGACAACGTCTACCGCGGCCACCTGCAGACGGTGACCTCCAACGCCTACGAGGTGGAGCGGGCCGTCCTGGACGCCGACCTGGTGATCGGCGCGGTGCTCGTCCCCGGCGCCAAGGCGCCCACCCTGGTGAGCAACGACCTGGTCAAGCGGATGAAGCCCGGATCGGTGCTGGTCGACATCGCCGTGGACCAGGGCGGCTGCTTCGAGGACAGCCGGCCCACGACGCACGACGACCCGACCTTCCGGGTGCACGAGTCGGTCTTCTACTGCGTGGCCAACATGCCCGGCGCGGTGCCCAACACCTCCACGCACGCGCTGACCAACGTGACGCTGCCCTACGTCATGGCGCTCGCCGGCCGGGGCACCGCGGCCGCCGCGCACGGCGACCCGGCGCTGGCCCACGGGGTCAACGTGGTGGCCGGCCAGGTGGTGCTGCCCGAGGTCGCGGAGGCGCACGGGATGACCGCCGTCCCGCTGGCGGAGGTGCTGCCCTGACCACCGCCACCGCCACCGCCACCGTCACCGCCACCGCCACCGCCACCGGTGACGTCGAGCGGGCGGTCTCCGGCTACCTCGACCACCTGACCGTCGAGCGCGGGCTGGCCGCCAACACCATCACCTCCTACCGCCGCGACCTGCGCCGCTATGCGGAGTTCCTCGACGCGGCCGGCGTGCGCGGGCTGGGCGAGGTCGCCGAGTCCGACGTCGCCGGCTTCCTCGCGGCGCTCCGGCAGGGCGACGACGGCCACCCGCCGCTGTCGGCCACCTCGGCGGCGCGCGCGGTGGTCGCCGTCCGCGGGCTGCACCGCTTCGCGCTGCTCGACGGGCTGGTGCCCGACGACGTCGCCGCCGAGGTGCGCCCGCCGGCGCCGGCCCGCCGGCTGCCCAAGGCCATCCCGGTGGAGTCGGTGGTCGCCCTGATCGAGGCCGCGGGCACGCTGGAGGGCCCGCGCGGGCTGCGCGACCGGGCGCTGCTGGAGGTGCTGTACGGCACCGGGGCGCGGATCTCCGAGGCGGTCGGGCTGGCCGTCGACGACCTGGACCGCGGCCAGTCGGTGGTGCGGCTGGCCGGCAAGGGCGGCAAGCAGCGGATCGTGCCGGTCGGCTCCTTCGCGCTCCGCGCGGTCGAGGACTACCTGGTGCGCGCCCGGCCGGCGCTGGCCGCGGCGGGCCGCACCGGCGTGCGCGGGGGTGCGCTGTTCCTCAACGCCCGCGGCGGGACGCTGTCCCGGCAGAGCGCCTGGTCCATCCTGCGGGCGGCGGCCGCGCGCGCGGGCGGGGTGGACGGCGACCTGGCGCGCACGGTCTCCCCGCACACGCTGCGGCACTCCTTCGCCACCCACCTGCTCGACGGCGGGGCCGACGTCCGCGTCGTCCAGGAGTTGCTCGGCCACGCCTCGGTGACCACCACGCAGGTCTACACCCTGGTCACCGTCGACCGGCTGCGCGAGGTGTACGCCAGCAGCCACCCGCGCGCGCTGACCTGACAGCGGTCGCCGGGAGACGTCGGCGTCATCTGCCAGCTCCTTCGGCTGGATGTGACGCGTGTGTTGTCAGGGGTCGCCAAGTCGACACGTGGTCCGGCGTGCCTCCTGGGCGGGCCGTGGTGGCCTCCCTACCGTCAGTGCACCCCGCGCGGCAGATCGGCTGACGCACCGGCGCAGGCACCGGGACGGGCACGAGGTGGAGGACACGACAGCGATGGCGATCCGAGGGGACGCGGCCGGACCGGCCCTGGCGCTCCCGACCGACCCCGAGCCCGAGATGGGCGCCGCCGCCCCGCGGCTGGACCCGGCCCGCGCGCGCATGCGCAAGCTGCCGGACCCCAAGCCGCTGACCCGGCACGGCCCCGCGCGGGTGATCGCGATGTGCAACCAGAAGGGCGGCGTCGGCAAGACCACGTCGGCCATCAACCTGGGTGCCGCGCTGGTGGAGTACGGCCGCAAGGTGCTGCTCATCGACCTGGACCCGCAGGGGGCGCTGTCGGTCGGCCTCGGCGTGCCGGCGCAGAACCTGGACCGGACCATCTACAACGCCCTCATGGAGCGGCGCACCTCGCTGCGCGACGTGCGGGTGGCCACCGACATCCCCGGCCTGGACCTGGTCCCCAGCAACATCGACCTGTCCGCGGCCGAGGTGCAGCTGGTCAGCGAGGTGGCCCGGGAGCAGACGCTGCTGCGGGTGCTCGCCGACGTCCGCGAGGAGTACGACTACGTCCTCATCGACTGCCAGCCCTCGCTGGGCCTGCTGACGGTCAACGCGCTGACCGCCGCGCAGGGCGTGGTCATCCCGCTGGAGTGCGAGTTCTTCTCGCTGCGCGGGGTGGCGCTGCTGGTCGACACCATCGAGAAGGTCAAGGAGCGGCTCAACCCCGACCTGGAGATCTCCGGGATCCTCGCCACGATGTACGACGCGCGCACCGTGCACTGCCGCGAGGTGTTCAGCCGGGTGGTCGAGGCCTTCGGCGACACCGTCTTCCGGACGGTCATCCAGCGCACCGTGCGCTTCCCGGAGACCACGGTCGCCGGGCAGCCGATCACCACCTGGGCACCGACGTCCACGGGCGCGTCGGCCTACCGGGACCTGGCCAAGGAGGTCCTCGCACTGTGACCGGGCTCGCGAGGTCACCGATGGGCCCAGCACGCGGCGGCACGCAGCCGCCGAGCGCCGCCGAGGTGGCGGCGTGACGCGGCGTCCCGTCCTCCCGGGTGCCGCGGAGCTGTTCCGCCGCACCGACACCGAGCCGGAGCCGGAGGTCACCGAGCTGCCCAGCATCAGCGCCACGGTGAGCTCCCCGGCGCTGCGCGGCGGACCGCGGCGGGCCGAGGGCACGCCGGAGGCGGCGGCGCCGCTGACCCTGCTGCCCGGCGGTGGCGGCGACGCCGACCCGCTGGCCGGCTTCCGCACGCCCCCGCCGGCCCCGGCGCCGGGCCCGGTGCGCCGCGGCCGCGCGCAGCGCGCCGAGCGGGTCCGGCACGACGAGAAGATCACCGTGTACATCTCCGCCGAGGAGCTGCTGGCCCTGGAGAGCGCCCGGCTGACGCTGCGCGGCCAGCACGGCGTGGCCGCCGACCGCGGGCGGATCGTGCGCGAGGCGATCGGCGTGCTGCTCGCGGACCTCGCCGAGCGCGGCGAGGACTCGGTGCTGGTGCAGCGGCTGCGGAAGTAGGCCGGCCGGGCGCACCGCGCGGCCGCCACTGTCGGTGACCACTCCTAGGCTGACCGTGTGACGACGACGGAGACCCCGGAGGCCGGCAGCGGGCGGTTCACCGTCCGGCTGGCCAACTTCGAGGGCCCGTTCGACCTGCTGCTGCAGCTGATCGCCAAGCACCGGCTGGACGTCACCGAGATCGCGCTGTCCACGGTCACCGACGAGTTCATCGCCCACCTGCGCGCCCTCGGCGACGAGCTGCACCTCGACCAGGCCAGCGAGTTCCTCGTCGTCGCCGCGACGCTGCTGGACCTCAAGGCCGCCCGGCTGCTGCCCGCGGCGGAGGTGGAGGACGACGAGGACCTCGAGCTGCTCGAGGCCCGCGACCTGCTGTTCGCCCGGCTGCTGCAGTACCGCGCCTACAAGCAGGCCGCCGCGTTCCTCCGCGAGGGCGAGGCCGTCGCGGCCCGCCGGCACGCCCGCGACGCCGCGCTGGAGCCCCGCTTCGCCGACCTGCTGCCCGAGGTGCTGCTCGGCGTCACCCCCGAGCAGCTGGCCGCGCTGGCCACCCGGGCGCTCACCCCGCGGGTGCCGCCGGCGGTCGGCGTGGCCCACCTGCACGCCCCGCCGGTGAGCGTTGCCGAGCAGCTCGTGCTGGTGAGCGACCGGCTGCTCGGCGCCGGGACGGCGAGCTTCCGCGCGCTGACCGCCGACTGCGGGCACACCCGGGAGGTCATCGCCCGGTTCCTGGCGCTCCTGGAGCTGTACCGCCAGCAGCGGGTCGTGTTCGAGCAGCTCACCCCGCTCGGCGAGCTGCACGTGCGCTGGACCGGCGGCGCCGGCCCCGGGCCGGCCGACGCGGAGGCGGCGGCATGACCGGGGAGCGGCCGCCGATCTCCTGGGACGCGCTGGCCCAGGAGCTGGCCGCCACCCGGGCGCGGGGCGGCGACGCCGCGGACGCGGCCACCTGGGACGCCGTCGCCGCCGAGCTGGCCGCCCGGGTCGGCGAGCGGCCGGCCGCGGTGGCCGAGCCCGCCCCGGTGGGGGAGCCCGAGCCGCTGCCGCCGCCCGCCGCCGGCGGCCCGGAGCCGGCGCCCGAGCCGGAGCCGCAGCTCCCCCCGGCGCCGGCGCCCGCCGTGGACCCGGCGGCGCTGCGCGGGGGGCTGGAGGCGCTGCTGTTCGTCGCCGACACCGCCGTGGACGAGGTCACGCTGGCCGGCGCGCTGCGCTGCGAGCCGCCGCGGGTGCGCGCCGCCCTGGCCGAGCTGGCCGCCGGGTACGACGCGCGCGGCGCCGGCATCACGCTGCGCCGGGTGGGGGAGGGCTGGCGGCTGTACACCCGCGAGCAGTACGCCGACGTGGTCGAGCGGCACCTCGCCGAGGGCCAGCGCAGCCGGCTCACCCAGGCCGCCCTGGAGACCCTCGCCGTCATCGCCTACCGCCAGCCGGTGACCCGCGCCCGGGTGGCGGCCATCCGCGGCGTGGCCGTGGACGGCGTCATGCGCACGCTGCTCGGCCGCGGGCTGGTCCGGGAGGTGGGCACCGACCCCGACAGCGGCGGCGGGCTGTACGCCACCACCGCGCTGTTCCTCGAGCGGCTGGGCCTGGCGAGCCTCGACGAGCTGCCGCCGCTCGGCCCACTGCTGCCCGAGCCGTCGTCGGTGCTCGACGAGCACCCCGACGCCTGACGCGGGGGGCGGCCAGCCCTCGGGGGCGGGCGGCACGCGGGCGAGGCCCGGGGCCGGGGTCCGTCCGATCGAGGGAGCGGTGGACGGCGGCCCGCCGGGTGGGAGACTGGCCGGCGATGGACAGCGCCCCGTACGACGACGCCGACATGGAGCTCGCCCCTCCCCACCCCGCCGACCGCGCGCGCAGCGAGGCCGCCGAGGAGGGGGAGCGGCTGCAGAAGGTGCTCGCCCGCGCCGGGGTCGGCTCGCGCCGGGTCGTGGAGAACATGGTCGACCAGGGGCGGATCAGCGTGAACGGCGCGGTCGTCACCGTGCAGGGCATGCGGGTCGACCCGCTGCGCGACCGGATCGCCGTCGACGGCAGCCGCATCGAGCTGCGCGACGACACGGTGACCTACGCGCTGAACAAGCCCGCCGGCGTCATCACCGCGATGAGCGACGACCGCAACCGCCCGACCGTCGGCGACATGGTCGGCGACCTGGCCCCCGGCCTGGTGCACGTCGGCCGGCTGGACCAGGACACCGAGGGCCTGCTGCTGGTCACCAACGACGGCGAGCTGGCCCACCGGCTGGCCCACCCCTCCTACGAGGTGAAGAAGACCTACCTGGCCCAGGTGTCCGGCTCGGTGCCCCGCGACCTGGGCCGCCGGCTGCGCGCCGGCGTGCAGCTGGACGACGGCCCGGTGAAGGTCGACTCCTTCCGCCTGGTGGACACCCACGCCGGCCAGTCGGTGGTCGAGGTGGTGCTGCACGAGGGGCGCAAGCACATCGTGCGCCGGCTGCTGGCCGCCGTCGGCCTGCCGGTGTCCCGGCTGACCCGCACCGCAGTGGGGCCGGTCAGGCTGGAGCGGATGCGCAGCGGGTCGATCCGCCGGCTCACCCGCGCCGAGCTCGGCGCCCTGGCGGACACCGTCGGGCTCTAGCCCAGCCGGCGGGCGGGGTCGGCCAGGACGCCGTCCATCGCCTGCAGCGCCGCGCCCGTGGCCCCCGCGGCCGGTGCCCCGGGCACGGCGAGGACGGCCGGACGGCGCCAGCGCGCCGAGAGCACCCGCCGGCACAGCAGCTCCTCCAGCCGGGGCCGCAGCACGTCGGCGAGTGCGGCCAGGTGCCCGCCGAGGACGACGACCGGCAAGTCGAGCACGTTGAGCACGCCGGCCAGCGCGACCCCCAGCGCGTCGGCCGCGGCGTCGAGGGCCCGGCCCACGCGCGGCTCCCCGATCCGGGCCACGACCTCGGCGAGCGGGGTGCCCGGGGCGAGCCCGGCGGCGGCGAGCAGCGCGTGCCGTCCGGCGTACTGCTCCAGGCAGCCGGTGGAGCCGCAGCGGCAGGCCGGCCCGGTGGGGTCGACGCACACGTGGCCCACCTCGCCGGCCCACCCGGCGCTGCCGGTCAGCACCCGCCCGCCCAGCACGGCCGCGCCGCCGATGCCGATCTGCCCGGACAGGTAGAGGAAGTCCCGCGTCCGGCCCGGCCGGCCGGGCGCGGTGTCGGCCACCGTCCGCGCGGCCAGGTCGGCCTCGTTGCCCGGCACCGGACGCAGCCCGCCGGGCAGGTGCGCGGCCAGCAGGTCCGGCGCGGGGACGTCGGTCCAGCCGAGGTTCGGCGCGCGCAGCAGCAGGTCGCCGTCCACCAGACCGGGCAGCGCCAGGCCCGCGCCGGCCAGGTGGAGCCCCGCGGGCAGGCCGGCCAGCAGGCCGGCCGCCAGGACGCCCAGCCGGTCCAGCGTGCCCGCCGGGTCGCTGCCGACCAGGTCGTCGTCCTCGACGTGCTCGGCGACCACCCGGCCGCGCAGGTCGAGCACGCGGGCGGCGAGCAGGCCGGCGTCGACCTGCAGGCCGAGCGCCCCGACGCGCGCGCCGGGCAGCAGCGGCGTCGCCGGGCGCCCGCGCCGGGGCCGGGCGGGGCGCTCGCCCTCGTCGACCAGCCCGCCGGCGACCAGCTCGTCGACCAGCCGGGCAGCGGTCGCCCGCGTGGTCCCGGTGCGGGCGGCGACGTCGGCGCGGGACAGCGGGCCGTCGGCGCACACGGTGCGCAGCACGAGCGCCAGGTTGCTGCTGCGCAGCGTCGACTGCCGCGCCGCGGGGGTCGGCGTCACCGGTTGAGCCTAGCCAGCCGACCGCTTATGTTCTATGGAAGAACTAATCCGATGGAGGGACACCTCGATGACCGCAGAGCCCCGCGACGTCCCGTTCACCTTCGGTCTCTGGACCGTCGGCTGGCCGGCCCGCGACCCGTTCGGCGACGCCACCCGCCCGGCGCTGGACCCGGTCGAGAGCGTGCACCGGCTGGCGGAGCTGGGCGCCTCGGGCGTGACCTTCCACGACGACGACCTCGTCCCGTCCGGCAGCGGCGACGCCGACCGGAGCAGGCACGTCGAGCGGTTCAAGGCGGCCCTGGAGGAGACCGGCCTGGTCGTCCCCATGGCCACCACCAACCTGTTCACCCACCCGGTGTTCAAGGAGGGTGCGCTCACCGCGAACGACCGCGACGTCCGCCGGTACGCGCTGCGCAAGGTCATGCGCAACATGGACCTCGCCGCGGAGCTCGGCGCGCGCACCTACGTGCTGTGGGGCGGCCGCGAGGGCGCCGAGGTCGACTCCGCCAAGGACCTGCGCGCGGCGCTGGACCGCTACCGCGAGGGCATCGACACCCTGGCGCAGTACTCGGAGGACCGCGGCTACGGCCTGCGGTTCGCCCTGGAGCCCAAGCCGAACGAGCCGCGCGGCGACATCTTCCTGCCCACCATCGGGCACGCGCTCGGGTTCATCGCGACCCTGGAGCACGCCGACCTGGTCGGCCTGAACCCCGAGGTCGGGCACGAGCAGATGGCGGGGCTCAACTTCACGCACGGCATCGCCCAGGCGCTGTGGCAGGGCAAGCTGTTCCACATCGACCTCAACGGCCAGCACGGGCCGAAGTACGACCAGGACCTGGTTTTCGGCCACGGCGACCTGCTCAGCGCCTTCGCCACCGTCGACCTGCTGGAGCACGGCGGCCCGGACGGCGGGCCGGCCTACGACGGGCCGCGGCACTTCGACTACAAGCCGCTGCGCACCGAGGACCTCGACGGCGTGTGGACCTCCGCGGCGGCCAACATGCGCACCTACCTGCTGCTGCGCGAGCGGGCCCGGGCGTTCCGGGCCGACCCGGAGGTCGCCGAGGCGCTGGCCGCCGCCCGGGTGCCGGAGCTGGCCCGGCCGACGCTGGCCGACGGCGAGTCGCCCGCGGACCTGCTGGCCGACCGCTCGGCGTTCGAGGAGTTCGACGCCGACGCCGCCGGCCGCCGTCCGGGTGGGCAGGTGCGGCTGGCGCAGCTGGCGGTGGAGCACCTGCTCGGCGCGCGCTGATGCCCCTGGTCGCCGGCGTCGACTCCTCGACCCAGGCCTGCAAGGTCGTCGTCCGCGACGCCCGGACCGGCGCGCTGGTGCGCGAGGGCCGGGCGCCGCACCCGGACGGCACGGAGGTCGACCCGGCCGCGTGGGAGTCCGCGCTGGAGCGGGCGCTGGCGCAGGCCGGCGGGCTGGACGACGTCGCGGCGGTCGCCGTCGGCGGCCAGCAGCACGGCATGGTCTGCCTCGACGACGGCGGCGCGGTGGTGCGCCCGGCGCTGCTGTGGAACGACACCCGCTCGGCCGGCGCGGCGCGGGACCTCACCGCCGAGCTCGGCGGCGGGCGGGCGTGGGCCGACGCGGTGGGCGTCGTGCCGGTCGCCTCCTTCACGGTGACCAAGCTGCGCTGGCTGGCCGAGCACGAGCCCGCGCACGCCGCCGGCACCGCCGCGGTCTGCCTGCCGCACGACTGGCTGACCTGGGTGCTGGCCGGCCGGCCGGGCCTCGACGGGCTGGTCACCGACCGCGGCGACGCCAGCGGCACCGGCTACTGGTCGGCGGCGGCGGGGGAGTACCGGCCCGACCTGCTGGAGCGGGCCCTCGGCCACGCCGCCGTCGTCCCGCGGGTGCTCGGCCCGGCCGAGCGCGCCGGGTCGACGCCGGACGGGGTGGTGCTGGGCCCGGGCACCGGCGACAACGCCGCCGCGGCGCTCGGTCTGGCCGCCGAGCCCGGCGACGTCGTCTGCTCGGTCGGCACCTCCGGCGTGGTGTCGATCGTCTCCACCACCCCGGCGGCCGACCCGTCGGGCACGGTGGCCGGGTTCGCCGACGCCACCGGCAACTTCCTGCCGCTGGTCGCCACCCTCAACGCCGCCCGGGTGCTCGACGCCACCGCGCGGCTGCTGGGGGTGGACCTCGACGAGCTGTCCCGGCTGGCGCTGTCCGCCCCGCCCGGCGCCGGCGGCCTGGTGCTGGTGCCCTACCTGGAGGGCGAGCGGACGCCGGACCGCCCGGACGCCACCGGCGCGCTGCACGGCCTGACCCTGGCCACCGCGGAGCCCGCCCACCTGGCCCGGGCCGCGGTGGAGGGCCTGCTGTGCGGGCTGGCCGACGGGCTGGACGCCGTCGCCGCGACCGGCACCCCGGTCCGGCGGGTGCTGCTCGTCGGTGGGGGTGCCCGCTCGGCAGCGGTGCGTCGGATCGCCCCCGCCGTCCTCGGGGTGCCGGTGCTCGGCCCCCCGCCGGGGGAGTACGTGGCCGACGGCGCGGCCCGGCAGGCCGCCTGGGTGCTGGCCGGCGGCGACACCCCGCCGGACTGGCCCCGGCCGGGCACCGAGCGGTACGAGACCGACCCGGTGCCGCGGGTGCGCGAGCGCTACGCGGAGGTCCGCGACCTCACCGCGACCCGCCCCCGCTGACCCGGGGTGCCGCTCGCGCGCCGGAGGCACCCGGGGGGCGGTGCCGACGCCGGGCGGGCCGGGTGGCGGGCGGTACCTAGACTCGACCGAGGGCCACGGCGACCCGTGGACCCGCACCGATCGAGGAGAGTGGCAGTGGCCGTCCGAGCCATCCGGGGCGCGACGCAGGTCGACGCCGACGAGCGCGAGCTGGTCCTCGACGCGACCCGCGAGCTGGTGAGCACGGTGATGGAGCGCAACCGCCTGCAGCGCGACGACGTCATCAGCATCCTGTTCACCGCCACCCCGGACCTGGTCTCGGAGTTCCCGGCGCTGGCCGCCCGCGAGCTCGGCTTCGGCGACGTCCCCTTGATGTGCGCCACGGAGATGGACGTGCCGCACGCGCTGCCCCGGGTGTTGCGGCTGATGGCGCACGTGGAGACCGACCGGCCGCGGGCCGAGGTGCAGCACGTGTACCTGCGCGGGGCGACGGCGCTGCGGCGGGACATCGCCCAGTGAGCGACTTCGTGGGGCAGGTGGCGCTGGACGGCCCGTCGGGTACGGGCAAGTCCAGCGTCGCGCGGGAGGCGGCCGCCCGGCTCGGGGCGGCCTACCTGGACACCGGGGCGATGTACCGGGCGGCGACCGTCGCGGTGCTGGACGCCGGGGTGGACCCCGAGGACGCCGAGGCCGTGGCGGCGGTCGTCGCCGCGGCGCGCATCGAGGTCGGGACGCAGGCGCACACCGAGACGGTGGAGGTGGACGGCGTCGACGTCGCCGTGCGCATCCGCGGCGCCGAGGTCACCCGCGCGGTGTCCGCGGTCTCCGCGGTGCCGTCGGTGCGCCGCCGGCTGGTCGACCAGCAGCGCGCGCTGGTCGCGTCGGCCGACGCGGTGGTCGTGGAGGGCCGCGACATCGGCACCGTCGTGCTGCCGGACGCGACGCTGAAGGTCTACCTGACCGCGGCCCCCGAGGCCCGGGCCGAGCGGCGGGCCGCCCAGCTGGGCGTCACCGACCCGGCCGAGGTGGCCGAGCTCGCCGCCGACCTGCGCCGCCGCGACGAGTACGACAGCAGCCGCGCGGACAGCCCGCTGCGCCCGGCGGAGGACGCCGTGGTCGTCGACAGCACCCACCTGGACCGGGAGGGCGTCGTCGACCGGGTGGTCGAGCTGGCGCTGTCGACGGTGGGGGCCGCGCGGTGAGCGAGCAGACCGGGCCGCTGCCGGTGGTGGCGGTCGTCGGGCGGCCCAACGTCGGCAAGTCCACGCTGGTCAACCGGGTGCTGGGCCGCCGCGCCGCCGTCGTGCAGGACACCCCGGGCGTGACCCGCGACCGGATCGCCTAC
The DNA here is from genome assembly GCF_900188375.1 of Geodermatophilus pulveris. Taxonomy (GTDB): domain Bacteria; phylum Actinomycetota; class Actinomycetes; order Mycobacteriales; family Geodermatophilaceae; genus Geodermatophilus; species Geodermatophilus pulveris. The sequence continues at coordinate 35,917 of NZ_FZOO01000015.1, forward strand.
GAGGCGCTGTGGAACGGCAAGCGGTTCACCGTCGTCGACACCGGCGGCTGGGACCCCAGGGCCAGCGGGCTGGGGGCCTCGATCACCCGCCAGGCCCAGTACGCGATGGACACCGCGGACGTCATCGTGTTCGTCGTCGACAGCCAGGTCGGGGCCACCGACACCGACCTGGCCGCCGCGCGGATCCTGCGCCGCAGCGACCGCCCGGTGATCCCGGTGGCCAACAAGGTCGACGACGAGCGCAGCGAGGCCAACGCCTCGGAGCTGTGGTCGCTGGGCCTGGGCGAGCCGCAGCCGGTCAGCGCCCTGCACGGCCGGGGCAGCGGCGACCTGCTCGACCTGATCCTCGACGCGCTGCCCGAGGCGCCCCGGGAGCAGGAGGACGAGGAGGGCGGCCCGCGGCGGGTGGCGCTGGTCGGGCGGCCCAACGTCGGCAAGTCCAGCCTGCTCAACCGGGTGGCGCGGGACGAGCGCTCGGTCGTGGACTCCGTCGCCGGCACCACCGTCGACCCGGTCGACTCGATCGTCACCCTGGGCGGCGAGGAGTGGCGGTTCGTCGACACCGCCGGCCTGCGCCGCAAGGTCAACACCGCCAGCGGCATGGAGTACTACGCCAGCCTGCGCACCGAGGCCGCCATCCAGGCCGCCGAGGTCGCCGTCGTCCTGCTGGCCGCCGACGAGGTGGTCAGCGAGCAGGACCAGCGGGTGATCACCCAGGTGGTCGAGGCCGGCCGTGCGCTGGTCATCGCCTTCAACAAGTGGGACACCCTCGACGAGGACCGCCGCCTGCAGCTGGAGCGCGAGATCGAGCGCGACCTGGCGCGGGTGCGGTGGGCCTCGCGGGTCAACGTCTCGGCGAAGACCGGCCGCGGCGTGGACAAGCTGGCCCAGCACCTGCGCGAGGCGCTGGCCTCCTGGGAGACCCGGGTGCCGACGGCGGAGCTCAACGCCTACGTCCGCACCCTGGTGCAGGAGACGCCGCCGCCGGCCCGCGGGGGGCGCGCCCCGAAGGTCAAGTACGTGACGCAGGCCGACGTCCGCCCGCCCCGGTTCGTGGTGTTCTCGACCGGCTTCCTGGAGGCCGGCTACCGGCGGTTCCTGGAGCGCAAGATCCGGGAGCGGTGGGGGTTCCACGGCACGCCGATCGAGATCTCGGTGAAGGTCCGCGAGGGGCGGGGGAGCGAGAGGCCGAAGGGCTGAACCCGGTCCCACCCGGGCGTGCCACCCGGTCGGTGCGCGTGCGAGGGTGGGGCGGCCGGTGCCCGGGCGTCAGCCCCGCGCCCCCGTTGCCCGGCCACCGCAGCCGGGTGGTGTGTGTGGACGTCGTGGACCTCTCGCGGTTCCAGTTCGCCTCGACGAGCATCTTCCACTTCTTCTTCGTCTCGCTCACCGTCGGGCTGGCGTTCCTCATCGCGGTCATGGAGACCTTCGCCTACGTGAGCCAACGGCGCCGCGAGGTCTACGGCCGGATGACCAACTTCTTCGGCCACCTGTTCCTCATCAACTTCGCCGTCGGCGTGGTCACCGGGATCGTGCAGGAGTTCCAGTTCGGCATGAACTGGAGCCAGTTCTCCTACTTCGTCGGCAACATCTTCGGGGTCCCGCTGACCCTCGAGGTGCTGATGGCCTTCTTTCTCGAGAGCACGTTCATCGGCCTGTGGTGGTTCGGCAAGGACAAGCTCAAGCCCTGGATGAGCCTGGCCGCCATCTGGCTGGTCGCCATCGGCACCCAGGTCAGCGCCTTCTGGATCGTGTTGGCCAACGCCTGGATGCACCACCCGGTCGGGTTCGAGGTGGTCGACGGGCAGGCGCGGCTCACCGACTTCGGCGCCGTCGTCTTCAACTACAAGGCCTGGATCTACTTCTTCCACGTGCAGGGCAGCGCGTGGGTGGTCGCCGGCTTCTTCGTGCTCGGCATCGCCGCCTACCACCTGCTGCGCCGGCAGGACGCCGACGTCTTCGGCAAGGCGCTGCGCATCGGGCTGGTCTTCGCCGCCATCGGCACCGTCTTCTCCGCCCTCAGCGGGCACACCGCCGCCCAGGTCGCCCGCGAGGACCAGCCGATGAAGTTCGCGGCCATGGAGGCGCAGTGGGAGACCTCGGAGTCGCCGGCGCCGTGGTCGCTCGTCGCGGTCATCGACGAGGAGGACCGGCAGAACACGGTCAACATCGAGATCCCCTACCTCGGCTCGATCCTCGCCTACAACGGCCTCGAGGGCCGCTACGAGGGCATCAACCAGCTCGAGGAGGAGTACGACGAGCAGTTCGGCCCGGGGAGCTACACCCCGCCGGTCACGTGGGTCTACTGGTCCTTCCGCATCATGGTCGCGATCGGCTCCCTGCTGCTGGCGACCGCCTTCCTCGGCCTGTTCCTGTGGTGGCGCAGACGCGCGAGCCTGGACGAGACCCGGTGGTTCCTCCGGGCGCTCGTCTGGTTCATCCCGCTGCCCTGGATCGCCAACTTCACCGGCTGGGTCACCACCGAGATGGGCCGCCAGCCGTTCATGGTCTACGGGTGGCTGACCGTCGAGGAGGGCGTCAGCGCCAACTCCTCCAGCGAGGTGCTCGTCGGGCTGGTGGGCCTGTGGATCGTCTACCTGGGGCTGATCGGCCTGGACGTCTACCTGCTGTCCTCCACGGCCCGCGCCGGGGTCCACCGCAAGCCGGGGGCGCAGCTGCTGGCCGCGCCGCCGCCGGACTACCAGGGCGTCGGCCTGGCGGACTACGACAGGAAGAACTGACCGTGGACCTGGTGACGCTGTGGTTCTGGCTCATCGCCGTCACCTTCACCCTCTACTTCTTCCTGGAGGGCTTCGACTTCGGCGTGGACATCCTGCGGCCGACGCTGGCCGAGAACGAGGCCGAGGAGCGGGCCCTGACCGGCACCATCGGACCGTTCTGGGACGGCAACGAGGTGTGGGTCATCGCCGCGGCCGGCCTGATGTTCTCGACCTTCCCGCTCTGGTACGGCGCGGTGTTCAGCGGCATGTACCCGCTGTTCGTGCTCATCCTGCTGGCGCTGCTGCTGCGCGGTGTCTCGTTCGAGTACCGCAACCAGGTCGACAGCCAGCGGTGGCGCGCGTTCTGGGACTGGATGTCCTTCGGCGGCAGCGTGGTCCCGTCGTTCCTGTGGGGCGTGATCATGGCCAAGCTCATCGAGGGGCTGCCGGTGAACGCCGAGGGCCGCGTGGAGGCCGGCCTCGCGGCGATGTTCAGCCCGTTCTCGATCGTCGGCGGGTCCACCACGCTGCTGCTGTTCATGCTGCACGGCGCCAACTTCCTGCTGCTGCGCCTGCACACCGACACCGTCCTCTACAACCGGGCTCGCCGGGCGGCGCTGCGCTGGGGGGCGCTGGCCACCCTCGCGATCGTGGGCTTCGTCGTCATGGGCTACGTCACCGAGGACCTGTTCGAGGACTTCGGGGTCGTCCCGTGGGCGTTCCCGGTCGCGGCGTTCCTCACCCTGGCCAGCATCTGGTGGGCGCTGGTGCGGCGGCGCGACGTCCTGGCGTTCACGATGAGCGGGCTGACCGTCCTGTTCGCCACCGTCACGGTGTTCATCGCGCTGTTCACCCGCGGCGAGGTGCTGCCCTCGACCCTGCGGCCGGAGTTCGGGCTCACGCTGCAGGAGTCGGCCAGCCAGCCCTACACGCTGGTGCTCATGACCTGGGTGGGCGGGATCTTCCTGCCGCTGATCATCGGCTACCAGATCTGGAACTACTACGTCTTCCGGGAACGGGTGCGGCCCGACGAGGGCGCCCTCAGCCACGGCTACTGATGGACCGGGGACCGACGGGCCGCCTGCTCGCGCTGCCCGCCTCGCGCCGGCTGGTCGCCGGGTGCGCCGCGCTCGGGGTGCTGGTGTGGGCGCTGCTGGTGGTGCAGTGGTCGCTGGTCGCCGCCGTCGTCACCGCGGTGGCCACCGGCGCCGCGACACCGTCGGCCCTGGCGGGGCCGCTCGCCGGGGTGCTCGCGGCCTGGGGTGCCCGTGCCGTCCTGAGCGGCGTCCGCGACCGCGCGGCCGCCCGCACCTCGGCCCGGGTCCGCCGGGAGCTGCGGGAGGCGCTGCTGCGCAAGGTGCTCGCCCTGGGCCCCGGGCACGCGACCGGGGAACGGGCCGGGGAGCTGGTCACCACCGTCACCGAGGGCGTCGGGAAGCTCGACGGCGTCGTCGGCCGGTACCTGCCCGGCGCCGCGACCGCGGCCGTCGTCCCGACGCTGGTCGCCGCGACCGTGCTGGTCCTCGACCCGGCCAGCGGCGGCCTGCTGCTGCTCACCGGCCCGCTGGTCCTCGTGTTCCTCTGGCTGACCGGCACGCTCGCCGCGCGGTCGGCCCGCGCCTCCTGGGACACCCTCGCCCAGCTCGGCGCCGTGCTGGTCGACGTGCTGCGGGTGCTGCCCACGCTGGTCGCCTTCGGCCGGGCACGGGGCAGCGTCCGCTGGCTGACCGAGGTCAGCGAGGCCCACCGGAGCAGCACGATGCGGGTCCTGCGCACCGCGTTCCTCTCCGGGTTCGTCCTCGAGCTCGGTGCGGTGCTGTGCACCGCGCTGGTGGCGGTCACCGTGGGCGTGCGGCTGTTCCAGGGCGGGATGGACCTGGAGCGCGCGCTGCTGGTGCTGCTGCTCACCCCCGAGTTCTTCGCCCCGCTGCGCGCCCTGGGCGCCGACCGGCACGCCAGCCTGGAGGGCAGGCCGGCCGCCGAGCGGGTGTTCGCCCTGCTGGACACCCCCGAGCCGGCTCGCGGCAGCCGCCCGGCACCCCCCGGCGTCCCGCACCTGCGGCTGCGCGGCGTCACCGTGCGCTACGGCGACCGGGATGCCCTCCACGACGTCGACCTCGACCTGCCGCCGCTGTCCCGGACGGCGCTGGTCGGGCCCAGCGGCGCGGGGAAGACCACTGCGGTCCGGTTGCTGCTGGGGTTCGGGGTCCCCGATGCCGGCGACGTGCTGGTCGACGGCGTCCCGCTGGGCGACCTGGACCCCGGCGGCTGGCGGGCGCGCGTCGCCTACGTGCCCGAGCGGCCGTTCCTGGCGCCGGGCACCGTGGCCGACAACGTGCGGCTGGGTCGGCCCGGCGCCACCGACGCCGAGGTCGAGCAGGCGCTGGGCCGCGCGGGGCTGCTCGACCTGGTGCGGCGGCTGCCCCGGGGCGCCGCCACCCCGCTGGGCGAGGACGCCGCCCGCCTCTCCGGCGGCGAGCGGGTGCGGCTCGCGCTCGCCCGCGCGTTCGTCAAGGACGCCCCGGTGCTGGTGCTCGACGAGCCGACCGGCCAGCTCGACGCCGCCACCGAGGCCGAGGTGCTCACCGCCCTCCACGACCTCGCGCGCGGGCGCACCGTCGTCACCGTCACGCACCGGCCGGCGCCGCTGGCGCTGCACGACCGGGTGGTGGCCCTCGACGGCGGGCGGGTGCGGTCGCCCGCGGTGCCCCGGTGAGGGAGGTGCTGGCGTTGCTGCACGGGCCGCGCACCGCGCTCGCCGTCGTCCTCGGCGCCCTCACCGTGCTGTGCGGCGCGGCGCTGCTGGCCGTCTCCGGCGCGCTCGTCACCGGCGCGGCGCAGCGCCCCTCGACGCTGCTGGTCCTCATGCCGCTGATCACCGGCGTCCGCCTGTTCGGCCTGTCCCGGGCCGCGCTGCGCTACACCGAGCGGCTGGTGACCCACGACGTCACGCTGCGGGCGGTCACCCGGGTGCGGGCCCGGGTGCTGGAGCGGCTGATCCCGCTCGCGCCGGCCGCGCTCACCGGCGCCCGGGGCGGGCAGCTGTTGTCCCGGGTACGCGCCGACGTCGACGAGTTGCAGGGTGTCGTCGTCCGCCTGGTGGCCCCCGCCGGGGTGGCCGTCCTCGCCGGGGGGACGGCGGTCGCGCTCACCGCCCTGGTGTCCCCGGCCACGGCCGCCGCCCTGGCGGTGCTGCTGCTCGTGCTGGGTGCAGCCGTCCCCGCGGCGGCCGCGCGCGCCGGGCGTCGCGCCGCGGTCGACGCCGCCCGGGCCGACGCCGACGTCGCCGCGGACACCCTCGACCTGGTGCGCGGCCTGCCCGACCACCTCAGCGGCGACGGCGGCGCCACGGCGCTGCGCGTGCTGGGCGGCCACCTGGCCCGGCAGGAGGAGGCGCAGCGGGCGTCGGCCCGGTTGGCCGCGGTCACCACCGCCTGCCGGGAGGGCGTCCCCGGCTTGGGCCTGGTGGCGGCGCTGTGGCTGGTCGGCTCCGACGTCGCCACCGGGACGACCGACCCGCTGCTGCTGGCCGCCTGCGCCCTGGGCGTGCTGGGGTCCTTCGAGGCGGTGGGCGGGCTGGGCGCGGCCTGGAGCGCCGCGGGCGGCGTCCGCGCCGCGGCCGGCCGGGTCAGCGACCTCGCCGCGACCCGACCGGTCGTGACCGACCCCGCCGAGCCGCTACCGCTGCCGGCGGGCTCCGCGCTGGCGTTCGACGGCGTCCGGCTCATCCACCCGGGGGCGGCCCGGCCGGCGCTCGCCGGGCTGCACCTCGCCGTCGCCGACGGCGCCAAGGTGGCGCTCACCGGCGGCAGCGGCGCCGGCAAGAGCAGCGTGCTCGCCCTCGCCCTGCGCGCCCGCGACCCCGACGCCGGCCGGGTGACCCTGGGCGGCACCGACCTGCGCCGGCTCCCGCTCGACGGCGTCCGGTCCCGGCTGGCGTGGAGCGCGCAGGCGCCGCAGGTGCTCGGGGGCACGCTGGCCGGGAACCTGCGCCTGGGCCGGCACGACGCGACCGACGACGAGCTGCTCGCCGTGCTGTCCGACGTGGGCCTGGAGGGCGTGGTGGCCACCCTGGGCCTGGACGGCTGGGTGGGGGAGGGCGGCGAGCGACTCTCGGCCGGCGAGCGCGCCCGGGTGGGGCTGGCGCGGGCGCTGCTGTCGCGCGCCGACGTGCTCCTGCTCGACGAGCCCACCGCGCACCTCGACGCCGCGTCGGCGGCGCGCGTCCTGGGGCTCCTCGCCGGTGACCCGCGCGCCGTGCTGCTGGTGACGCACGACGCAGACGCCCTGGAGGCGCGCTGGCAGGTGGTGGACCTCGGCGGCCTCGATCGATGAGTCCGCCGCCCCGGCCGGTTCCCCGGGCACGACCCGGACGCAGACGCACACCCACGAGACCCCGGCGCGGTCCTCACCTACGACGTCCGCCCGCCCCGGTTCGTGGTGTTCTCCACCGCATCCGCGAGCGGTGGGGGTGCCACGGCACGCCGATCGAGATCTCAGTGGAGGTCCGCGAGGGGCGGAGGACGGAGAAGCCCCGGCGCTGACCGCCGCGGGGCCGGCCGGCTACAGGAAGTCCAGGTCGGCGCCCTGCGACGCGGGCAGCACGGTGGTGGCGTAGAGGTGCCGCCAGCCGCGGGGCGGGACGGCGAACGGCGGCAGGGCGGCGCGCCGCTGCGCCAGCTCGTCGGCGTCCACCAGCAGGTCGATCCGCCGTCCGGGCACGTCCAGCTCGACGAGGTCGCCGTCCCGGACCAGCGCGAGCGGCCCGCCCGCGGCGCTCTCCGGGCAGCAGTGCAGGACGACGGTGCCGTAGGACGTGCCGCTCATCCGGGCGTCGGACACGCGGACCATGTCCCGGACCCCCGCCTCGGCCAGCTTGCGCGGGATGGGCAGCGACCCGGCCTCCGGCATGCCCGCCGCGACGGGACCGGCGTTGCGCATGACCAGGACGTGGTCGGCGGTCACCTCCAGGTCGGGGTCGTCCAGGCGCCGCGCGGCGTCCTCGGGGGACTCGAACACCAGCGCCGGGCCCCGGTGCCGCAGCAGGCCGGGGGTGGCGGCGGAGGCCTTGATGACCGCACCGTCGGGCGCCAGCGACCCCCGGAGGACGGCCAGGGCGCCGGGGGGTCCGAGCGGGTCGTCGAGGGTGCGGACGACCGTCTGCCAGGCGCCGGGTGGCGGGACCGACGCGAGGTGCTGGCCGAGGGAGGTCCCGCCGACCCCGACGTGGTCGAGGTCGAGCCGGCTCTCCAGGACCTTGAGCAGCGCGGGGACGCCGCCGGCGTGGTGCAGGTCCTCCATGTACTGCGACCCGGAGGGCTTGAGGTCCAGGAGCAGGGGCGTGTCGCGGGAGACGCGGTCGAAGTCGTCCAGCGTCAGGTCCACGCCGGCCCGCCGGGCCACCGCCAGCAGGTGGATGACCGCGTTGGTGGAGCCGCCCGTCGCGGCCAGGACGACGAGCGCGTTCTCGAACGCCGCCCGCGTCATGACCTCGCGCGGCAGCAGCGGGTCCCGGGCGAGGGCGACCGCGCGCCGCCCGGTGAGGGTGCCGTGGCGCAGCCGGTCGCCGGACGGGGCCGGGGGAGTGGCGCCGCCGGGCAGCATCATCCCCAGCGTCTCGGCCATGGCCGCCATGGTCGAGGCGGTGCCCATCACCATGCACGTCCCGGCGGTGGTGACCAGGGCGGACTCGACCGCCCGGATCCTGCCCTCGTCGAGCTCCCCGCTGCGGTGGCGGGCCCAGAAGCGCCGGCAGTCCGTGCAGGCACCGAGCCGCTCGCCCTCGAAGGAGCCGGACGTCATCGAGCCGACGACGTCCACGACCACCGGCACCTCCGAGGAGGCGGCCGCCATGAGCTGGGCCGGCACGGTCTTGTCGCACCCGCCGAGCAGCACGACGGCGTCCATCGGCTGGGCGCGGACCATCTCCTCGGTCTCCATGGCCAGGAGGTTCCGGTAGAGCATGGTGGGGGCCGCGAAGCTCTCGTGCAGGCTGATCGTGGGGAACACGAACGGCAGCCCGCCGGCCTCGAGCACGCCGCGCTTGACCTGCTCGACGAGGGCGGGCATCAGCCGGTGGCAGGGGTTGTAGTCCGAGCCGAGGTCGGCGATGCCGACGAACGGGCGGGACAGGTCGTCGGCGTCGTAGCCGGCGCCGGCGAGGAAGGCCGCGCGCAGGTACCGGCTGAAGCCGGGGTCGCCGTAGGACGACGTGTTCCGGGCGACGCCGCGGGGGGTGTCCTCGCTCATGCGCACACTCTCCCGGACGGGCCGACGTCCCGGGCCAGGACCCCGCCGGGGGACCCGGCACCGGCGACCGATGAGTCCGGCGGCCGGCGGCGGTCCACCCCGCATGACGCAGACGCACACCCTGCAGACCCCCGGCGCCGTCCTCACCTACGACGTCCGTCCCGGCACCTCGGCCACGGAGCCGCCGCTGCTGCTCGCCGGCTCCCCGATGGGCGCGGCCGGCTTCGGCACGCTGGCCGGCCACTTCCCCGACCGCACCGTGGTCACCTACGACCCGCGCGGCGTGGAGCGCAGCCGGCGCACCGACGGCGCGACCGAGACGACGCCGGAGGAGCACGCGGACGACCTGTCCCGGCTGATCGCCACCCTGGACGCCGGCCCGGCCGACGTGTTCGCCAGCAGCGGGGGAGCGGTCAACGCGCTGGTGCTCGTCGCCCGCCGGGCCGACCAGGTGCGCACCCTGGTGGCGCACGAGCCGCCGGCGCTGCAGCTGCTGCCCGACCGGGAGCCGGCCCTGGCGGCCACCCGGGCGGTGCGCGCCGCCTACCTCGACCACGGCTTCGGGGCGGGCATGGCGGGCTTCATCCGGCTGGTCGGCCACCGGGGGCCGGTGCCCGCCGACCTCGGGCCCGCCCCCGACCCGGCCGCGTTCGGGCTGCCGGCGGGGGACGACGGCTCCCGGGACGACGCCCTGCTCGGGCACAACCTGCTCACCTGCACCGCGCACGAGCACGACCTGCCGGCGCTGCGGACGGCGTCGACGCGGGTGGTCGTCGCGGTCGGCGCCGGGTCGGCCGGCGAGCTGGCGCACCGCTGCGGGCTGGCGCTGGCCGAGCGGCTGGGCACGCCGCCGGTCGTCTTCCCGGGCGACCACGCCGGCTTCCTCGGCGGCGAGTACGGCATGACCGGGGAGCCGGACGCGTTCGCCGCCCGGTTGCGCGAGGTGCTGGCCGCCGACCGGGACCGGGCCGTCGCCGGCGGCTGACCACCGGACGGGCCCGGCCGGGGGGTGCGGTAGCCTCACCGTGCAGCGACCGGGTGGTGGAAGCCGCCCGGCGCTCGGGCTGTAGCGCAGCTTGGTAGCGCACTTGACTGGGGGTCAAGGGGTCGCAGGTTCAAATCCTGTCAGCCCGACCGCGGGAAACCGCAGCTCAGGGGCCGTGTCCGGAGAGATCCGGGACGGCCCCTGACCGCTTCCGGAGGGCGCCTGACCACCATTGTGACCACCGTTAGGTCGCCCTCACTCGCCGAAGGCAGCGCCGAGGATGTCCATCGCGCCGCGCGCGACGTCGGGCGCGACGTGTCCGTAGACGTCGCCGGTGATGGCGATCGACGAGTGACCGAGGATCTCCGAGACGACCTTGAGCGGGACGCCGGAGGTGAGCATCACGCTGGCCGCCGAGTGCCGGAGGGTGTGCAGCCCGGCGTGCGGGAGCCGGGCCTTCTCGGCGGCGACCTTGAGTGCTCGCAGGGCGTTGCGTGGGTCGCAGGGCTCGCCGGTCACGGTGGTGAACACGAACCCGGTCTCTTGCCAGACCGAACCGGCCCGGCGCCGCTCGTCGTCCTGGGTGGCCCGGACGTCCCGGAGCAGTCGCTCGGCCGGTGCAGAAAGCGGGACGAAGCGCTTGGACCTCGCCGTCTTCGGCTCGGTGACCACCAGGCGTCCCTGGACGCGGGCGAGCGTGGCCCGCACACGTAGGAGGCCCTTCTCCAGGTCGACGTCCGCCCACCTGAGTGCCAGTGCCTCACCGCGGCGCAGGCCGGTGTGCACGAGCAACGCGAAGAGCGGCGCGTATCGGGTGCCCTCCGCCGCACGCAGGAGGTCGGCGACCTGGGCAGTGGTCAGGTGGGCGGCCTCCCTGCTGGTCACTTTCGGCCGCCGGATGACCGCCGCCGGGTTGGACGCCAGCGCACCGTCGCGGACGGCGGTGTCCAGTACGGCGCGGAGGATCGTGTACGCCGAGCGGACGGTCGACTCGGCCAGGCCTTTGCCGCGGAGCTCCACCACCCAGCCCTCGACGTGGGACGGCCGGACCCTGTCCAGGGTCAGGCGCCCGATGGGGCTGGGAAGGATGTGCGTCCGAGCGACGCCGGCGTACATGACCTTGGTCGTCTGCTTGCGCTCCGAGGCCTGCAGCGTGGTGTCGATCCAGTGCTGAGCGAAGGCCGCGACCGTCTGTCTGCGGTCCCGGGCGGGCTGCCCGTCCGCCACCCTCGGGACTGCTGCAACTTCAGTTGACACTCGTTCTGCGGGATCTTGTCTCGCGGAGAGGATGTCGCTGTGCCCAAGAAGTTTCCGCCGGAGTTCAAGCGTGACGTCGTCCGGGTCGCCCGCCGCGGTGACCTGAGCCAGGCCGAGGTCGCTGCTGACTTCGACATCTCTGTCGAGTCCGTGCGCCGCTGGGTGCGTCAGGCCGACATCGACGACGGCGTCGTCGATGGGCAGACCAGCGCCGAGCAGAACGAGCTCGTGCAGCTACGCCGGGAGAAGCGGCGACTGGAGATGGAGAACGAGATCCTGCGCCGAGCCGCGGCCTACTTCGCCGCCGGCAGCCTCCCAAAATGACGCTCCTATGCCTGTCAAGCGGCAGCGGGAATCGCCGTCTCATGTTCGAGTAGGCG
>NZ_FZOO01000017.1 GCF_900188375.1 Geodermatophilus pulveris
CCCCGGACACCCCCGCCCCGGACACCACCGCCCCGGACACCACCGCCCCGGACACCACCGCCCCGGACACCACCGCCCCGGACACCCCCGCGACGGACACCCCCGCGACGGACACCCCCGCGACGGACACCGCCACGCCCGCCGGCCCCGAGCCGGTGGTCCCGCCGACCGTCCCGGCGCCGCAGGCCGGCGACCCGGCGGTCGCGGGCGGGGAGCCGGCCGCGACCGTGCCGGCCGACCCCGTCCTCGCCGACCCGGTCCTCGCCGACCCCGCTCCGGCCCCCTCCGGGACGGACGCGCCGCCGGCCGGGCCGCTCCCGGCGGAGGACCCGCTCGCAGCGCCCCCGGCCGCCGCCGTCGCACCGGTCCCGTGTGCTCCCCCCGCGGCCGACGTCCCCGCGCTGCGCGCCACCGTCGCACCGGGGCACGCCGACAGCGGCGTGCCGACCGGTCACGCCGTGGGCGGGTCGCCGGGCGACGTCACCCCATCCGCCGGCGGCCCCGCCGACGACCCCGGGCCGCTGACGCCGCTGGCCCCGGTCGAGCCCCCGGTGCCGGCCACCCCACCGGCGCCCGCCTGGCCCACCACCGGCGCGGGCAGCACCACGCCGGGCAGCGCACAGGGCTCCGACGGCGGCGGTCCCCTGCTGGCCGCGGTCGTCGACCCCGCGTCCACGACCGCGCTCGCCCCCGCCGGGCTGCGGGCCGCCGTCGACCGGGCCGCCCGCGTCGTCGCCGGCGCCGACCGGCCGGGAGCCCGGCCCGACTGACCCGGCCGCCGTCCCGCCACCCCTGCGGTGGGCCGGGACGCACCCCGGCCCGGGATCCCGGGCCCCCCGCCGCCGACGGGGCACTCCCGCGCCGCCCGCCACCTCCCGGGCAGGCCCGCCCCGTCGCCGTCCCGGTGTCGCGACGCCCCCGTCGCGGTCGGCACCGGGGCGTCCACCCCCCGCCACCGGGCAGTCACGGGGCCGCCCGGTGGCGCGGGAGTGGGCGTTGACCCAGCGGAGTGTCGGCGACCTCACTACGGTCCCGGTCAGGGGTCCCCCGGCTTCCACCGGGGCACCCAGCGCACCGACGTCCCCCACGGAGAGAGGTCCCCCATGTTGGTCCGCCGGATCGCCCGGCCGCTGCTCGCCTCGTCGTTCGTCTACGGCGGCATCGACACCCTGCGCAACCCGCAGAGCCGGGTGCCGGGCGCCAGGCCCGTCGTCGACCAGATCACGGCCAAGGCCGACGAGCAGCTGCCGGTGCAGCTGCCGCGCGACGTCGAGCAGTACGTCAAGGTCAACGCCGGCGCCCAGGTCGCGGCCGGCTCGCTGCTGGCCCTCGGCCGGCTGCCCCGCCTGTCGGCGCTGGTCCTCTCGGCGAGCCTGGTGCCGACGACCCTCGCCGGGCACCGCTTCTGGGAGCACGAGGACCCCCAGGAGCGCTTCGGGCAGACCGCCCACTTCGCCAAGAACCTCAGCATGCTCGGCGGGCTGCTCATCGCCGCCGTCGACACCGAGGGCCGGCCCTCGGTCGGCTACCGCGCCCGCCGCGCGGCGTCGCGGGCCGGGCAGGCCACCGAGAAGAGCCTGGACAGGGCGCAGAAGCGGGCGGCCAAGGCGCAGCGCAAGTCGGAGAAGAGGCTCCGGAAGGCCTCGCGCTGAGCGACCCGCTCACGCCCGCGGGCGCGCTCCGGAGGATCGCCTTCCTCCTGGAGCGCGCCCGCGAGCCCACGCACCGGGTCTCGGCCTTCCGCACCGCCGCGGCCGTCGTCGACTCCCTGGGGCCCGAGGAACTCGACCGGCGGATCCGCACCCGGACGCTCACCGACCTGCGCGGCATCGGCCCCAAGACCGGCGCGGCGATCGTGCAGGCGCACGCCGGCGAGGTGCCCGAGTACCTCGCCCGCCTCGAGGAGGCGCACGGCGACCTGGTGCCGCTGGCGGACGACGTCGCCGCCTTCCGCGCCCTGCTGCGTGGGGACCTGCACGTGCACTCGGACTGGTCCGACGGCGGCAGCCCGATCCGCGAGATGGCCGAGGCCGCGATCGGCCTCGGCCACGAGTACATCGCGCTGACCGACCACTCGCCGCGGCTGACCGTGGCCAACGGGCTGTCCGCCGAGCGCCTGGAACGGCAGCTGGACGCCGTCGCCGCGCTGAACGAGGAGCTGGCGCCGTTCCGCATCCTCACCGGCATCGAGTGCGACATCAACCCCGACGGCAGCCTGGACCAGACCGACGAGCTGCTCGGCCGCCTGGACGTCGTCGTCGCCAGCGTGCACTCCGACCTGCGCGCGGACTCCGCCGCGATGACCGCGCGGATGCTCACCGCGGTCGCCGACCCCCACACCGACGTCCTCGGGCACTGCACCGGGCGGCTGCTGGTCCCCCGCGAGCAGCGCGAGGGACGCCGGCAGCGGCCCCGCCCGGAGAGTTCCTTCGACGCCGAGGCGGTGTTCACCGCCTGCGTCGAGCACGGCACCGCCGTGGAGATCAACTCCCGGCCCGAGCGGCTCGACCCGCCGCTGCGGCTGCTCGCCCTCGCCGTCGACCTCGGCTGCGAGTTCGCCGTGGACACCGACGCGCACGCCCCCGGGCAACTGGACTGGCTGGGCAACGGCTGCGAGCGCGCGGTGGAGTGCGGCGTCCCGGCCGAGCGGGTGGTCAACACCCGCCCGGCCGAGCAGCTGCTGGCCCGGACGGCCGGCTGAGGCCGGCCCGCTCAGCCGCCACCCCGCTGCCCGGGCACCAGCACCGATCCCTGCGGCCCCGGCGACGGTCTCCTGGCGGTGCCGTCGATGGCCGCCGCCACGTTCCCGTGCAGGCGGAAGCCGCCGGGGCGCGGTTGCGGCGCGACGGGCGCGGGGACGTCCGGCGCGGGGAGGGCCGGCGCGGCCGCCGCCCTGCGACGCCGGCGCGGCAGGAGCCCGGGCCGGCGACCGGCCCCGAGGTCCTCCAGCCAGCCCAGCAGCACGACCGCGCCCAGCAGCAGCACCCACGTCGCGGCGTACTCGAGCAGGACGCCGCGGGGCGTGGCGGTGTGGAACCGCGCCAGGGGGGTGAGCGCCAGCGCCGGTGGGGTCAGCAGGATGAGGGGGTCGGCCCACAGGAAGGCGGTCAGCGTGCGGCCGTGGAACAGCGAGAGCACCGGGCGCACGCCCCGCACGCGGTCCAGCGCGCCCAGCCAGGGGTCCAGCCGCAGCAGCACCAGCACGCCCCCCAGGGAGAACAGCATCGCCGCGGCCGGGTTGGCCTCCAGGGCATAGGTGCCGTGCAGCTCCTGCTGCCACAGCGCCAGGCCGATCCCGGCCGCGGTCAGGACGGCCCCGCCGGCCAGCGCGACGCCCGCGGGCACCGCCCGCAGCCGGCCGTCGTGGTGCGCGGCACCCAGCAGCCAGCACCCCGCGTAGGCGCACAGGCCGAGCAGGATGTCGGCCGTCGTGCCGAGCGGGTTCGCGATGCCCACGGTGACCAGCCCCATGCAGACCAGCGGCACCGCCATCAGCCGCAGCGGCCACCGGCGGACGAGCCACACCAGCGGAGGGGTCAGCAGGGCCAGCCAGAGGAAGACCCGCACGAACCACAGCGGCCCCACCATGCCGAGCCCGTCGGTGGACACCGGCGGGTCGGCGAGCGGGAGCAGCCACAGCCACCCGGTGCGCCAGTCCAGCGGCGCGGAGCCCGCCATGGGGTCGGACTCCCAGCCGCCGAGCGCCATGACCGTGACCACCGCGGCGCCGAACGCCCAGAACGGCAGGAGCAGCGCCGGGGCGGCCCGCCGCAGGTAGGCCCGCGCCGAGCCGGCCGCGTCCAGCCGGGCCGCCGCGGCCGCCCCGCCGGCGGCGAACAGCACGCCGGCCGCGGGGAAGACCATGGCCGACCACGGCCGCGGGTAGGCGCTCGCGGTGAGGACCGCGGCCAGTGCGACCAGCACCAGCGACTTGACGTAGGTGCTCTCCCGGCGGTTCATGACGGTGTCCCCCCTCGGGTGGCGGTGCCGACGGACGTCCACACCTGCGGGTCCTCCCCGCCGAGCTGCCAGATCGCGATCCCGCGCAGCCCGGCCGTGACGGCCACCTGCTGCTTGCGCGCGAGCGAGCGGGCGTCCTCGTACCAGACGGTGTGCTGCACGCCCCCCTCGGCGTAGCCGAAGGTGCACGCACCGGCCGCGTCGTCCCACCTCGGGACCGCCCCCACCCGGTCGGCCAGCGCGACCGCGTCGGTGGCCTGCAACGTGCTGCCGCGGTCCCCGACCCAGTCGTAGCCGTAGGTGGCCAGGCCGAGCATCAGCTTGTCGCGCGGCACCCACCGGACGGCGTGGTCCACGACGTCCTCCACCCAGCCGGTCGGGGCCACCGGGCCGGCCGGGCTGCCGCTCCAGGCGTGGTCGTAGGTCATCAGCCGCACCTGGTCGGCGATCTGCCCGATCAGCCGGTAGCTGTAGGCCAGGGCGTGCGGCACCTCCTCCGCGTCGCGCGCGGGAACGGCCACGCTGAGCTGCAGGCCGTGGGCGTGCAGGTCCTCCCGCAGCGCGCGCAGGAACTGCGTGAAGACCGGCCCGGCCAGCGGCGGCAGGCCCTCGTAGTCGACGTCCACGCCGTCCCAGCCGTGGGCCAGCGCCAGGTCGACCAGGGCCCGGCGGTGGTCCGCGGCGGCCACCGGGTCGGCGAGCAGCCGGGCGACCGCCTCGCCCTGCCACGCCCCGTCGGCGAAGTTCTGCACCGCGGGGATCACCCGGACGCCGTCCTCCGCGGCCAGCCGGTCGAGCACCTCCGGCGCCGGCGGGGTCACCGCCAGCGAGCCGTCCGGCCGCACGCTGGCCCACGTCGGGCTCACCTCGGTGAGGCCTCCCTCGTCCAGCGCCACCCCCAGGGAGGCCGGGGCGCGCTGGTCCCAGACGGGCAGCCAGGCCGCGGCCACCAGCCGCTCGGGCCGGTCGGGGGCCCAGGGGCGCCAGACGGCGGTGACCGCCGCGGCGACCAGGACCGCGACCACCAGGACGCCGAGCACCACCCGCCGCCTCACGGCCGCACCGCCCCGGGCCGGGCCACCGCCGCGACGACGGGCTCGTCCATGTTCGCCGTCCGGGCCAGCTTGTTCCAGCCCAGCCGCACCCCGCGCAGCGCCGTCCCCAGGGAGGCGTACAGCAGGTAGGCCCGCAGCGGCTCGTAGATCAACCGGTACAGCGGCACCATCAGCAGGTGCGCCGGCCGCTCGCGGAGCAGGCCGACGGCCACCACGGCCAGCAAGCCGTAGACCAGGGAGAATGCGGCGAAGTAGCCGAGCACCGGCAGCGGGCCCTGCTCGGCGAGCATCTGCACGAGCACCACGGCGACGAACGGCGTGAACACCATCGGCATCAGCACGGTGAGCACCGTCATCGGCATGGTGAGCATGCCCAGCCAGCCGTAGCGCGGGCGCAGCACCATGTCCCGGTGCCGCCAGACGGCCTGCAGGGTGCCGTAGACCCACCGCACCCGCTGGCGCAGCAGCGCGTCGACGGTCTCGGGGGCCTCGGTGAGGGCGACCGCGTCGTCGGCCTGCTCCACCCGCCAGCCGTGCCGGTGCAGCATCAGGGTGAGGTCGCAGTCCTCGGCCAGCGTGGCGTCGCTGTAGCCGCCGGCCTCCAGGACGGCGTCGGTGCGCCAGGCCGCGCAGGCCCCCGGGACGACCATGACCGCGTCCAGCAGCGCCGCCGCGGCCCGGTCGACGCCGATCTGCGTGACGTACTCCAGCGCCTGCCACCGGGTGACGAGGTTGCGCGCGTGGTTGCCGACCTTGACCACCCCGGCGACCGCCCCGACGTCGGGCCGGTGGAACCGCGCCATCAGCGCGCCGACCGCCGTCGGGGCCAGCAGCGTGTCGGCGTCGATGGTGACGACGAACGGCTGCGGGATGGCCCGCAGACCCCGGTTGAGCGCGGCCCACTTGCCCCCGTTGGGCTGGCGGACCAGCCGGACCCGCGGGTCCCGGGCGGCCACCTCGAGCACCTGGTCGGCGGTGGCGTCGCTGCTGCCGTCGTCCACCACGACGACCTGCTCCACCGGGTACTGCGAGGCGAGGACCGTCCCCAGGGTCCGGGCGATCACCAGCTCCTCGTTGTAGGCGGCGATCAGCACGGCCACCGGCGGCCGCTCCGACGTCGTCCGCCGGCCGGCCGTGCGCGCACGCACCAGGGCGAGCACGGTGTTGAGCAGGCCGAGGCCGAGCATCGTGGCGACGGCGACCACGAACAGGACGCTGAGCAGCGAGTCCGGCCAGACGAACAGCACGGTGGCCAGGGAGGCGGCCGCGTGGTCCCACGCCGTCGGCCGGGCCTCCCCGGTGCGCGCCCGCAGGTCAGCGGACACCTGCGGCATCGAGGTGAAGGTGTAGCCGGCGGCCCGGGCCTGGCCGACCAGCCGCTCGACGTAGGCGAGGGTCATCGAGCGGTCGCTGCCACCGGCGTCGTGCAGCAGCACGGTGATGTCGTCCTGCCGGCCGAGCGGCGGCAGCGGGATGTCGCCGGCCCGCTCCCCCGAGGCGTATGCCCAGTCGTGCGGGTCGAAGTCGTGGGAGACGACGGTGTACCCGAGCTGCTGGGCGCGCAGGATGCCGGGGGCGTCGTCCCGCATCGACTGCTCGTCGTCCCCCTCGTACGGGAGGCGGAAGTAGGACGCGTACCGGCCGGTGCCGGCGCGCATGATGCGGTCGGTCATCACGATCTCGGCCCGCTCGCGGAACGCCGTGGAGGTGTTGACGTCGATGTGCGTCAGCGAGTGGTTCCCGAGCGCGTGCCCCTCCCGCACGATGCGCCGCATGATCTCCGGGTGGCGGACCATCTGGTCCCCCGTGACGAAGAACGTCGCCGGGACGCCGTGCGCGCTGAGCAGGTCGAGCAGCCGCGGGGTGTAGACCGGGTGTGGCCCGTCGTCGAAGGTCAGCGAGATCGTCCGCTGCGGGGTCTGGTCGTAGCCGTGGCGCTGCAGGGCGTACTCCGACCGGGCGGTCTCCGCGGCGTCCGGCCCGGACAGCGCGGCCACGACCTGGCCGGCGAACGGGTCCTGGCCGTAGGTGACGCCGCCGACCCGGAGCAACCGGACGACGCGCACCAGCGGCCCCTCCCCGACGACGGGCGGCGCGCCGACCTCGAGCACCGTCGGGCCGTCCGGGACGGGCTCACCGGCCAGGGCGGGGACGGACAGGACGTTCGTCAGCAGCACGGCGGCTGCGGCGACGAGGGCGGCGGCCGAGCCCAGGAGGACGGCGCGCAGGCGGCGCCACCGTCTCCCGGAGGGGTTGGCGAAGACGGCCGCGCCGTGTCCGGGGACGGGCAGGTGCCGTGCGGGCGTGTGTCGGCCCATGGGGTGGTCTTCCTCGCGTGCGACGTGCGGACGGGCGGGGGCGGCGCACGGGATCCGTGCGGAGCCCGGCGGGGCCATGGGTGTGCGGGCGTGCCGAGGGCCGGCCGGCCGCGGGCGTACCGGTGCGGCGCGGCGGGTCAGCCGAGGGGGACCCGGGTCAACCGGGGCGGCAGCCCGGGTCGTCGACCGCGCCGGCGAGGGCGTCGGCGGAGCCGGGGTCGGGCCGTCCGGCGAGCCCGGAGACCGGCGGCAGGGCCGTCGACGGGAGCAACGCCGCGACCGGGCCGGCGAGGCCGTGCCCCGCGGATCCGGCGGAGGAGCACCCCGGTGCACCGGCCAGCCCGCCGCCCGGGGAGACCGGGGCGCTCGGAGGGGGCAGCGGCGGGACGGGGGGCGGCGCGGGGGGTGACGGGGCGAGCGGGGCCTCGGTGCCGGCGACCTCCGCGGGAGCGGGCCCGGTGTCGGCGCTCCCCGGCTCGTCGGCCTGGCCGCGTCCGGCGGGGCGGGGCGGTGCGCGGTCGGCCGCGTCGTCCGGCGCCTCGCCGGCCGCCACCGGGGGGCCGAGGGCCGGCGGTGCGGGGGCGACCGGACCGGGCACGGCTGTCCCCGGGACGCCGACCGGGGCCGGCGGGACCTCCACCGGCGGGACGGCGTCGGGGACGACGACCGTCGCCGGCGTGGCCGGGTCCACCGCAGCGGTCTCCGGCGCGGCCGGGTCGGGGGCGACCGGGACCGGCGTGGGGGTGACCGGCGGGGCCGGGTCAGGGGCGACCGGGCCAGACGTGGAGGGGTCAGGCGTGGAGGGGTCGGGCGTGGACGGGTCCGAGCCGGACGTGGCCGGGTCGTCGGCGCCGGAGTCCACCGCGTCGGGGGCCGACGGACCGGCGTCGTCGCCCGCTGCCGGGTCGTCGGCCGGCACGTCCGCGGGAGCGGGGGCACCGGCCTCCTCGGGACCACCGGCCGGCTCACCGGTGACCGGCGGGTCGGCGTCCTCGCCGGGTGTCCCCTCGCCGGAGGGCCCCGAGGTCGTGTCCGGCTCTCCCGGCTCGGGGCCGCCGACCGGCTCGTCGGCCGCTCCCCGCGGGTCCGCCGGCTCCGGGGCCACCGCGGCGGCGGGTTCGCCGGCCGCCGGTCCCGCCGACCCGGCGGGGAGGTCGAGGGCGGTCGGGTCGGCGCTGTCCGCGGACGCCGCGTGCTCGTGCTCGTGCGGCGGAGCGGCCGGTGTCCCGGAGTCTGCCGCCGGGGCCTCGGCCACGGGCGGCACGTCCTCGACGACGCGCTCGGCCACAGCCACGGCGACGGCCTCGGCGACGGCCTCGGCGGCGGGGGCCGGCACCGCCGGTGGACCGGGGACCGCGGTTCCCGCCGGCGGGCCGTCCGGGGGGACCGCGTCGCCGGCCGGCGGCTCGCCGTCGCGCGGGCCGGGCTGGACGGCCTCCTGACCCGGGTACCAGGTCCCCGTGCCGTCGTGGGCCGACGCCCGGTCCGCCGCGGTGACCGCCACTAGGAGCCACGCGCCCAGGACCAGCAGCCCGGTGAGCAGCGCCCGCGGGAGCCACCACGGCGGGCGCGGGGACGGGGCGGCGACGCAGGGCGACGCGGCGTGGCCGCGGCGCACCGACGCGAGTCCCCCGTCGAGCACGTCCACCCTCCCCCGGGTCACGCCTGCACGGTCGGCGGTCCGTCCGTCGGACCGGCTGCAGGCGCGCCGTAGTCCCGGGGCAACGTCCCGTCACCGGGTGCGGACGATCAACCGCCTCGCGCGCGGGCCATGGCGGCACCGGGCGTGTCTCACGCAGAGTCACCGCACTGATGGCCATCCGCACCGATCGCCGCGCCGGTGAGTCACCGAGTCGTCGCTCTCCGCGCGGACGCCACCCGCACGGGCGACGGCGGTCAGCCGATCGGGTGAGGGTGCCGGCGGGTCCACCCCGCCCATGCCGAGGCCGCCATCTCCGGCACGCCGTACCGGCTCCGCCAGCCGAGGACGGTCCGGATGGTGTCGGCCGCGGCGACGACGCGCGCCGGGTCGCCCGGCCGGGCCGGGGCGACGACCGGGCGGGACCACGCCTCGTCCGCGGTCCCGGTGACGGTCCGGATGGTCTCCACCATCTCGCGCACGGAGGTGCCCTCCCCCCGGCCGACGTTGGCCGTCAGCGCCGTCACCCGCCCGTCGGCGAGCGCCCGCGCGGCGGCGACGTGGGCCGAGGCGACGTCGCTGACGTGCACGAAGTCCCGGACGCAGGTGCCGTCGGGGGTGGCGTGGTCCTCGCCGAAGACCACCGGCGGCAGCCCCTCGGCGAGCCGCTGGAAGACCATGGGCACCAGGTTGGACACGCCGCGGTCGGTGAGCGCGGGGTCCGCCGTCCCGGCCACGTTGAAGTAGCGCAGCGTCGCGTGGCGCAGGCCGGTCGCAGCGGCGACCTCGGCGATCATCCGCTCGCCGGCCAGTTTCGTCGTCCCGTACGGGTTGACCGGCCGGCACTCGGTCTCCTCGCGGACGAGGTCGACGTCCGGCGCGCCGTAGACGGCGGCGCTGGAGGAGAAGACCAGGTCGGTGACCCCCGCCTCCCCGGCCTCCTGCAGCAGGACGCGCAGCCCCTCGACGTTCTGCCGGTAGTAGAAGAGCGGGCGACGGACGGACTCCTCGACCTGCTTCTTGGCGGCCACGTGCACGATGCCGGTGACACCGCGCCCGCGCAGCGTGCGCCGCACGAGCGGACCGTCGAGGACGCTGCCCACGACCAGGGGGACGCCCGGGATGCGTCCGGCGTCCCCGCTGGAGAGGTCGTCGAGGACGACGACCTCCTCGCCGGCCTCCCGCATGGCGAGGACGACGTGGGCGCCGATGTAGCCGGCTCCGCCGGTGACGAGCCAGGTCACCCGGCGGAGACTAACGCGGCCGGGTCAGCGACCGGCGCCCTGCAGCGCGGCGTCGAGGGCGGCCGGGAGGGCGGTGAGGAAGGCGTCGACCTGGGCGTCGGTGACCACCAGGGACGGCGCCAGGCGCAGCACGTCCGGGGCGAC
>NZ_FZOO01000022.1 GCF_900188375.1 Geodermatophilus pulveris
TGTGATGTCGCAAGACATCCTGGACGCCCGGACCCACGTTCCGTGGGTTCGGGCGTCCGTCACTTCCGGGTGGGGCCGGGTGGTCGGCCGGTGGGCTGGTAGTCGCGGGTGGGGTCGAGAACGAGTTCGCGGAGCAGTTCGCCGGTGGCTGCGTCGATGACGCGAATGTCGAAGTCCTGGACGAGTAGCAGGACGTGGGTTCCGGCGTGGGTTCGGCCGATGCCGATGTGGTGCAGCCGGCCGGCCAGGCGCAGGGTGACGCAACCAGTGGTGTCGATCCTGTCGGTGCGGACTCGGTGGTGGGTGTCGAGATTGGCACCGGGGGTGGCTTTGGGGCGGGCCGCGTAGGCGGTGGCCGGGGTGGCGCGGTGCGGCAGCGAGCGGTGCGGGCGGTGGTGGTTGTAGGCGTCGACGAAGGCGTCGAGTAGGGCCGGCAGGGCGGTGAGCGTGGCCGGTTGCGCCGGTTGGGCGCGGAGCCAGTTCTTCAGCGTCTGCTGGAAGCGTTCGACCTTGCCGCAGGTGGTCGGGTGGTTGGGGCGGGAGTTCTTCTGCACGATGCCGCGGCGGGCCAGTTCGGTCTCCAGGCCGGTTCGTCCGCCGCGGCCCCCGGCGAAGCGGGTGGTGTAGACCATGCCGTTGTCGGTGAGGGTGGACGCGGGGTAGCCGTGCTGGTCAGCGGCTTGCCGGAAGGTGGCCAGCACGATCGGGCCGGTGATCCGGGGGTGCGCGGAGACGTGCAGGGCCAGCCGGGAGTGGTCGTCGAGCCAGCTGATGATCTCGCTGTCGGCGCCGGTGGTCAGCCGGTAGTGGGTGAAGTCCGACTGCCAGGTCTCGTTGGGCTGCTCGGCGGCGAAGCGGAGGTAGGAGGACTTCGGGCGCTTGACCGGCTCGGGAGTCACCGCGCCGGCGCGGGTCAGGATCCGGTGGATCGTCGCCCGCGACAGCGTCGTGCGGTGGTGGTGGGCCAGGTGCCAGCCGATGGTGTCCGCGCCGGCGTCCAGGCCTGACTCGGCCAGCTCCTTGCGGATGCGGAGGACCAGTTCGACGGTCTGCGGCGAGGTGGCGCGGGGTGAGGTGTGCGGCCGTCGGGAGCGCGGCTCGAAGGCGGCCCCGCCCTCGGCTCGGTAGCGCCCGAGCAGCTCGTAGAGCCAGGACCGGGACACGCCGTAGGCGGCGATGACCTCAGCCGGGGACCGGCCCTCGACCTCGATCGCGGTGATGACCAGCCGGGCTTTCGACATGGTCGAGCCTCGGCCCGTCGTCCGGCGTGACTTGCGACATCAGTCCGGTATGTCGTGCGACATCTGTCCGGGATGTCTTGAGCCAAGACACC
>NZ_FZOO01000014.1 GCF_900188375.1 Geodermatophilus pulveris
CCCACCGGCCGACCACCCGGCCCCACCCGGAAGTGACGGACGCCCGAACCCACGGAACGTGGGTCCGGGCGTCCAGGATGTCTTGCGACATCACACTGGTGGGCCCCGTGGGGATCGAACCCACAACCCGCGGATTAAAAGTCCGCTGCTCTGCCAGTTGAGCTAGAGGCCCGGTGGGTGCCGAGAACTCTCCAGACAACCCACGAGACGACGCGGAGGCCATCCGGAGGGCCGCTCGCTGCGCCCCGCAGCGAGGCTACCGCCCGTTCCCCGTGCCGGTCGGCGCCGGATGTCACGATGCGCGCGGGTGACATCACTGATCATGCGGTCCTCACCGACCGGCGAGTCGACGCAGCGCATCGACCGGGCGGCATCGGCGGTGCGTCGTCCGGTGCCACGACGGCCTTGATCAATCGAGCCAGGCGGTCAGCAGCGTTGGCGCAGCTGCCCTCGGCGTCGAGCGCACCAGGCAACGGGCTCCGGCTGTGCGAAGCCCAGCGGGTCCGGACCGGTCATCGCGTGGTGGCTGGCCTCCGACAGGAGGGCGCCGGTGCCGACCTGCACCGCGGTCGTGGCCATGTCCCCGATGGTCGCCGTCTGGTTCGCGCCGATCGGCGTGCCCGTGCTCGGAGCCGAGGGTGTGGAGGACCGGTCTGCGACAGAGGTGGTCGCAGCATCACCGGAACCGGCATGGGGGGACCCGTGCGCGATCGGGGTGCGCCAGGAGTCCCCGCCCACGGGTGAGGGAGCGGCTGCTGGTGGGAGTCCGGGCGCCGCCGGTCGCAGCGACCGCGAGCACTTCCCGGGGCGGGGCGGCCGCTGCCGCCGGGCGGCTGCGCGCCGGCCGGTTCGCCAGTGCGCACGCGGTGGTCGGCGATGTCGCGGACCCTGCGGATGATCCGCCTGGGTGCCGGCGCCCTGCGCCCGTGTCACGAGCTCGGGGGCTAGCTGACCGCGTGCAGGGTGGGCCGGGTGGCCGTACCCCGGGTGGCCAGCCAGCCGGCGAACTCGGCGACCGGCATCGCGCGGCCCAGGTGCCAGCCCTGCACCACGTCGCAGCCCATCGTCGACAGCAGCTCCCAGACGGCGGCATCCTCCACGCCCTCGGCGACGACCTCGAGTCCGAGGTGTCCGCCGAGGTCGATGATGGCGCGCACGATGGCGGCGTCCTCGCCCCCGGCCTGGAGGCTGGTCACGAAGCTCCGGTCGATCTTGACCTCCTGCACCGGCAGCCGCTTGAGGTAGGACAGCGACGAGTACCCGGTCCCGAAGTCGTCGACGCTCAGGCGCACCCCGAGGTCGCGCAGCTGGTGCAGCAGCGCGGTGGCGCGGGCCGGGTCGGCCATGACCGAGCTCTCGGTGACCTCCAGGGTGAGCGCGGAGGCGGGCACGTCGTGCCGGCGCAGCAACCGGGACACCTCCTCGACCAGGTCGGCGTCGTGCAGGCTGCGGGTCGAGAGGTTGACCGAGATCCCCAGTGGGTGGCCGGCGGCGCGCCAGGCCGCGACCGCGGCCAGCGAGGCGTCGAGCACCCGGGTGGTCAGCGGGCCGATCAGGCCGCTGCGCTCGGCGACGGGGATGAACTCGTCGGGCGGCACGACCCCCAGCTCGGGGTGGTGCCAGCGGACCAGCGCCTCGGCGCCGACGACGGCGCCGCTGTCCAGCCGGGCCTGCGGCTGGACGTGGACGGAGATCTCGTCGCGGGCCAGCGCGCCCCGCAGCTCGGCGACCAGGGTGAGCCGGCGCGGGTTCTTGCTGTCCAGGTCCGACTCGTACACCCGCAGCCCCTTGCCGCCCCCCTTCGCGTCGTACATGGCCATGTCGGCGCGCTTGAGCAGCACGGCCGCGTCGGTCGCGTGCGCCGGCGCCAGGGCGACGCCGAGCGAGCCGCCGACCTCGACCTCCATGTCGTCGAGGGCGATCGGGTGCTCCAGGGAGCGCAGCACGCGGCGGGCGACGTGCACGGCCCGCTCCTCGTCGCCGGTCCCGCTGAGCAGGACGGCGAACTCGTCACCGCCGAGGCGGGCGACCATGCCGGCGGTGCCGACCGCGGTGGTGAGCCGGGCGGCGACCTCCACCAGCAGCTTGTCCCCCTGCTGGTGGCCCAGGGTGTCGTTGACCTCCTTGAACCCGTCGAGGTCGAGGATCATCGCCACCGCGCCCGCGCTGCGACCGTCGGCGACCTCCTCCAGAGCAGTGGTCATCCTGCGCTGCAGCAGCGCCCGGTTGGGCAGGCCGGTGAGCGCGTCGTGCATCGCCTCGTGGCGCAGCTTGTCGATGAGCTCGCCGTTCTGCAGCGCGACGCTCGCGTGGTTGGCCACGGTCTCCAGCAGCAGGACGTCGTCCTTGTCGTAGGTGCGCACGTCGCCGAGCCGGTCGAGCACGAAGAGAACGCCGAGGACGCCGGCGCCGCCGCGCAGGGGGACGACGACCGCCTCGCGGGCGGCCTGGGCGTCGAGCCAGCGGCGCTGTACGGCGTCCTTGGTGGTGCGGGGCAGGAGGAGGGCGGTGGCGTCCTCGACGACCTGGTCGAGCAGCCACCGGTCCTCGGCCGACTTCGGTTCCTCGGACCGCGTGAGCCGCCCGCTGACCCCGAGCCGGACGTGGGCGACCTGGCTCTGCGGCGACGCGACGAAGGCGATCTCCGCCCGCTCGGAGCGCAGCAGCTCCTTGGCCTCGGCGAGCACGCTCCCCAGCACCTCGTCCACCTCGGGGGAGGTGCTGACCGCCTGGGTGAAGCGGTAGATCCGCTCGAGGTTCAGGTGCCGGTCGGACAGCGACGCGTAGGCGCGGTAGCCGAGCAGCAGCCCGACGCCGGTCAGGACGAGCAGCCAGACGCTGTGGGGGGAGACCGTGAGGCTCGTGACGGCGACCAGCGCCAGGGTGATGACGACCGGGGCGGCCGGCTCTCCGTTGACCACGTCCCGCAGCAGCTCACCAGGCCGCATGCTGCCCTCGTAGACCGCGATCACGAGGGCCAGCGCAACGGCGCCGACGCAGTTGGCCGCCATCGGGCCGGCGTACGCGCCGATCCAGGACAGCGGGCTGGTGCTGTCCGCCAGGTCGCTCAGCGCGTGGAAGACGGCGACGGCCACGGCCGTCTGCACGCTGACCATGGCGAGGTTCCACGAGGTCTTGAGCAGCGACGACCGCCGGTGGAACACGAAGATGGCGCCCGATCCGACCAGCCGGCCCGCGAGCAGCTCGAGAGGGGCGGCGAAGAAGAGGCCGAGGACGAGCGGCAGCTCGCTGACCGACACGGTCCGCGCCTCGCGCCTGGTCTGCACGTGGAAGACGCACGCCTCCGTGGCCGCGAACCCCATGCTCAGCACCCACCAGGGCAGGTGCAGCTCGGGCTGGGAGGCCGGGACGCCGACGAACGGAGCGCCCACCAGCACAGCGAGGACGCCGAGCGCGATGGTCTGCAGCACGACGAGCGCGCTGCGCCGGTCGAAGCGGGACCTGCGCCGGGGGGCCGACGCCTCGTCGCCGCCCACGGGTCCGGTGTCGTCCGGTCCCGCATCCGTCTGCTGGGTGTCCATGCGCCACCTCCTCACCCTCGTGTACGACCGCCTGCGCCCGTCGGTTGAGGCCGGACGCCCCTGCTCTCACCCGACGGGGCGGGAGCCCGGCTCCGGACGCGACGGAGCGGGGTGGGCGGACCCACCCCGCTCCGCGGTGTGCACCGGCCGGTCAGGCCCAGCTCGAGGCGGCCCAGGTGCGGGTCGCCCAGGTGGAGGCCGCCCAGGTGCGAGCGGACCACTCCTCGCCGGCCCAGGTGCGGGCCGCCCAGGTGCGGGCGGACCACTCGTCGCCGGCCCAGGTGCGGGCCGCCCAGGTGCGGGCGGACCACTCCTCGCCGGCCCAGGTGCGGGCCGAGAAGCGACCGTCGGCGTCGGGCAGCCATGGCACGGCGACCCACGCGGTGCCGTCCCAGGTCTGTCCGGCGAAGTGGTCGGCGTTCCAGCCGTGGCCGAACCAGGGCCGCTTGAGCCACGAACCGCCCGTGAACCGGTCGCCCGACCACGAGCCGTCCGTGAACGCGGTGCCGGCCGCGGAGGACGTGGCCCACACGTGGCCACTCCAGGCCGTGCCGAACACGTCCCTCTCCCCGGTCAGCTCGGCACCGCCGACCGAGACGTGCGCGGTGCCCCGCGAGGCCTCGAGCGAGCCGCTGCCGGTGGACCGCGGCCACGTCTGGGCTGCCTGCTTCGGGGGCTGCTTCCTCATCGCGGCCGCCAGGCCGATCAGGCCGCGGCCCTGCCCCTGCGCGTCAGCGGAGGGGATCCGCCGCGCCGTGTCCAGGAGGAGGGCCTTGACCTGGTCGGGCGTGAGCGTCGGCCGCTGCTGGAGCATCAGCGCGACGCCACCCGAGACGACCGCGGCCGCCTGGGAGGTCCCGCTGCCTCGGAAGAACCGGGTGCCGACGCGGCCCTCCGGGAAGCCGGTGTCCAGCAGCGAGCCGGGGCTGCGCAGGCCGACCACCCGCGAGCCCGGCGCGACCACGTCCGGGTTGCGGATCCCGTCGCCCTTGCTCGACCACTCCGGGATGACGTCGTCGGACATCGCGAAGGTGCCCCGGTCGTCGACGGCCCCGACGGCCAGCACGTACGGGTCGTACGCCGGGTTGGTCAGCTTCTCGTCCGCCGAGCCGCGGTTGCCCGCGGAGACGACGACCACGATGCCGGCCCGCCAGGCGGCCTCGGCGGCGTGGGCGAGCGGGTCGAGCGTGTAGTCCTGCACGCCGTCGGTGCCGAAGGCCAGGTTGAGCACCCGGATGTCCAGCCCGTTGGCGCGCCTGTTGGCCACGACCCAGTCGATGCCGGCGATGACCTGCGAGACGTCGGACTGCCCGGCGGAGTCGGCGACCTTGACACTGACGACGCGGGCGTCGGGTGCCATCCCGAGGAAGTCCACGTCCCCGCTGGCCGCGTTGACCGTGCCCGGAGCGGCGGTGTCCCGGCCGGCGATGATGCCGGCCATGGCGGTGCCGTGCCCGTAGCCGTCCAGGGCGTACGCCGGGCCGGAGACGCAGTTCTGCCCCGAGCTGTCGCACTGCTGGGCCTCGAGGGACAGGTCCGGCCCATACACCAACTTGCCGGCCGTGTCCAGGCCCTCGACCGGGACGACGCCCGAGTCGATGACCGCCACGTCGACGCCCTTGCCGGTGTACCCCTTCTGCCACATCGCGGTGGCGCCGGTGGACTCGGTGATCCAGTCCAGCGACCCGCTCTGCGAGATCTGGTCGGTCACCTCGGCGCTGGTCAACCGCACCGTGGCGTCCTCGGTGACCTCCCGGACGCCGGGCACGGCACGCAGGGCGGCCAGCCGGTCCTCGGGCACCGAGGCGCTGAAGGCGTCGATGATGCCGAGCTGGCGGACCACCGTGCCGCCGGCGGCGGCGACGGCCCGCTCCGGGGCGTCACCGGCACCGGGCAGCTGCTGCACGATCACCCCGACGCGCTCGGCGTCGGACGGCGGCGCGGCCGCCGCCGGGGCGGCGGTGCCGGCCGCCAGAGCGGCGGCCAGCGCGGTCACGGTGATGCCGCGCGCGCTCCTCCGAGTGGGCGACATGGCTCTACACCCAGCCCGTGCCGGCGAAGTCGGCGGTCCGCCAGGTGCGGGCCGACCACGCCTCGTCGCGCCAGGTGCGGGCCGACCAGTCGCCCTCACGCCACGTGCGGGCCACCCACGCGCCCTCACGCCACGTGCGGGCGGTCCACTCGTCGGTCCGCCAGGTCCGCGCGGTCCAGGTGCCCTGCCCCCAGTCGACGGTCGGCCAGGCGCCGGACTCCCACGCCGCCCCGGTCAGCTGCACGCCGCGCCAGGTGCCGCCGTCCCAGATGGTGCCGGCGGCGACGGCCGCCGCGTAGGCCTGCGGGTCCCACGCGTTGCCGAAGATGTCGACCTCGCCCTGCAGCGGGGCCGCACCGTCGTGCACGTGCGAGGTCCCGCGGGCGGCCTCGATCGAGCCGGTGCCGGAGCCCCAGAACTGGCCCGACTGGCCCGACTTGTTGACGGGCTTGGTCTGGGCGGTGCGGACGTTGATCGTGCCGTTGCCGCGGTACTTGCTGTCCGTCGAGCTGAAGGCCATGGCCGTGGACATGAGCTGGCGCTTGACCTGGTCGGGTGTCAGCGTCGGGTTCTGCTGCAGCAGCAGGGCGACCGCGCCGCTGGCCACGGCGGCGGCCTGTGAGGTGCCCGACGCCTTGGCGAACCGGTCGCCGACACGGGCGGTCGGGTTGCGCTCGTCGGCGTAGCCGTTCGGCACCCGCGTGCCGAGGACGCTGACGCCCGGAGCGACGACGTCGACGTGGCGGGTGTTGCTCCCGCGGGTCGACCACTCGGGGACGGTGTCGTCGACGGCGCTGGTGGTCCCCTTGGTGTCCACGGCGCCGACGGCGAGCACGTAGGGGTCGCTGGCCGGGTTGGCGAGGGTCAGCTGCGACTGACCGTCGTTGCCGCCGGCGACCACGACGACGACGCCGTTCCTCCAGGCGTTCTCGACCGCGAAGGCCAGCGGGTCGACCGAGCTCGGCTGGGTCGAGTCCGTGCCGTAGGAGAGGTTGATGACCCGGATGTTGTGGTCGTTCCTGTGCTCGACGACCCAGTTGATCGCGGCGATCACCTGGGTGACGTCCACCGCGCCGTCGGAGGCGCCGACCTTGACGTCCACGAGCGTGGCGTCGGGGGCGATGCCGGTGAAGCGCTTGGGGTCCTGGTAGTTCTGCGTCGTCCCGGCGGCCTCCCGACCGGCGATGATGGACGCCAGGTGGGTGCCGTGCCCGTAGGCGTCCAGGTGGGCCAGCTCGGGGTCCTGGCTGTCGAACGACAGGTCCGCCCCGTCGACGACGTTGCCCGAGTGCAGCCCCGGGACGTTGGTCACGCCGGTGTCGATGAGCGCGATGCCGATGCCCTTGCCGGTGTAGCCGGCCCGGTAGGAGGCGTGCGCGCCGATCACCTCGGCGATGTTGTGCAGCGAGCCCTTGTCGGCGACGGGGTCGTAGCCGAGCCCGGCGTCGGGGGCGGCCTGCGCGGTTCCGGTGCCGGCCGTGAGGACGGCGGCCGCGAGGGCCGAGGTGGCGATCGCGGCTGCGGTGCCGCGGACGCCGAACCGCCGCCGGGTGCGGGGCTGCTGCCCCGGCGTCCCGACGGACGTCCTGATGTGGTCCAAAGTGCTACTCGCTCTCTGCTCGCAGGAGGCACAGCTGCGACCCGGGGGACCGGGTCTGCACCGGTAGTAACGCAGCGACTTCGCAGAGTTGTTAGCGGTCCACCAGGTGCGTCACCCGTACTAGGGGCATCCCCACGCCCCCGCGGGTGAGTGCGGCCGGCACGCCGATG
This sequence comes from Geodermatophilus pulveris, assembly GCF_900188375.1. Classification (GTDB taxonomy): domain Bacteria; phylum Actinomycetota; class Actinomycetes; order Mycobacteriales; family Geodermatophilaceae; genus Geodermatophilus; species Geodermatophilus pulveris. Next base: position 7,345 of record NZ_FZOO01000014.1, read on the forward strand.
ACGCGGGGCCGACCCGTGCCGGACCGCGGGTGCTCCCAGAGCCCGCCGCCGCGGTGGAGTGCGGGGTCGGTCCCCCGCAGCCACCGGGGCCCGACCCCGGCTGTGCGGCACCCGCGCGGGCGTCCTGGCTCACGCCGGGGAGCAGGAGGAGCAGCGGCTCGGGCTCAGATCACGTCGAGGACCAGCAGGAGCAGCAGGGTGAGCAGCGCGGAGACGGCCAGCGAGCCCAGGCAGCCGAGCCGGCTGGAGAAGAGGAAGAACACGGGCGCCGGGTGCCCGTGCGGGACCCGGGTGAACCGCGACGTCACGTTCCGTGGCCCGCCACCGGGACATGTCCCCTGGTCAGGTGATCGATGGGGATCCCGGAGTCACCTACGGTGACTCCTGCCCGGACAGCGGTCCCGGGCCTCCGGACCCCGGCCCGGTCGTCCCGTTCCCCCCGTGGCGGCCGGGCCGGACCGCGTCCCGGCTCAGCAGACCCGGTCCAGCAGGTCCCACAGCAGGTCCTGCTGCGCGGCGTCGACCGGCAGGGGCACCGCCACCGGCTCGGCGTCGCCCACGGCCACGGCGAGCGGGAACGCGAACGGCTGCTTGGTCTCGGCCAGCACGTGCGGCTCGCAGGACGCCGGGGTGAACGCCACCTCCCCGCCCACCCGGCCCTCCCCGGGGTCCAGCTCCAGCGGCAGCCCGGTGACCGCGACGTCCAGCACGACGCTGCCCCGCGCGTCGACCACCGTCACGGCGCGGTCGTCGCCCCCGGTCCGGGTGAGGACGACGCTGCCGGTGACCGACTCCCCCGCCGCCCGCAGCCCCTCCAGGCCCACCCCGGCGACGGCCAGCACCCCGGCGACCGCACACGCCTCCCGGTGGACGACGTCCAGGTCGTCCCCGGCCAGCGGCACCCGCAGCTCCTCCACCGCGCCGCCCGGCCGGACGACGGTCAACCGCGCGGCCACCGGCGACGGCCGGGCCGCGCAGTCCGGCTCGCCGTACGCGGTGCGCAGCGCGATCGTCCGCCCGGGCTGGAAGGCCGCGGTCAGCGCGGTCGGCGGCAGCGGGGCGAATCCTGGCGAGTCCAGCGCGACCGCGGTGACCGTGAACGGGGAGTCCCCGGTGTCGGTCACGCGGACGTGCACCTGCCCCGGGACGGGCACGTCGGTGCGCAGCCGCACCACCTCGGCCTCGACGCCCGGCACGGCCGGCAGCGCAGGCGCCGCGGCCGACGGCGGGGACGACGAGGACGACGGGGCGGGGCTGCCGGCGCCGGTGGCCGGAGAACAGCCGGCGCACAGCAGCGCCAGGGCCAGCACCGCCGTCCGCCGCATGCCCGGAGGGTAGGGACGGCGGCGCCGCCCCGGGAGCCCTACCGGTCGCGCCCGGGCACCCGGGCCATCACCCGGCCGGCCTGCATGCGGACCTCCAGCTTGTCCTGCGGATTGGCGGCCGGGCCGCGGCGGGGCTGGCCGTCGGCCAGGTCGAACGCCGACTGGTGCCACGGGCAGACCAGGCAGTCGCTGCCGCGCACCTGCTCGACCCGCCCTTCGTACATGGGCCCGGCCAGGTGCGAGCAGGTGCCGATGAAGACGTCGACCCGCGTCCCCCGGCGGACGACGGCCAGCGGGACGTCCACGCCGCTGCCCCCGCCGGTGCGCAGCGCCGGCCGCCCGTCGGGCAGGTCGTCGAGCGGGCCGAGGTCGATCCAGTCCGAGGTCAGCGCGCGGGCCGCCGTCGCGGCGTGCGAGGCACCCGAGGACTGGGCGTAGGACATGTGCCCGCCCACGGCCGCCGACCCGGTGGCCACGCCCAGGCCGGCGTAGGACAGCACCCGCCCCAGCCCGCCGCGGCCGCGCGCCCGGGCGACCAGCGACCCGACGTACAGACCCAGCGCGACGGTGTTGCCGACGGCGTGCAGCGCCCCGAGCCGCTGGACGCCGACCCCCTGCTCGGACCAGTCGGCCGCGCCGGACATCGCGGCGGGGATGGCGGCGGCGACGCCAGTGCCGATGAGGACCGTGGCGGCCGGCCGCATCGACGGGATCGCGTCCAGCAGGCCGGCCGACGTCCAGCTCCCCACGGGGACCTGCACCAGGACCGGGTGCACCGGGTGGCCCAACCACGTCCCGTGCAGCAGGTCCTTGAACGCCTGCGGCTTCAGCGCGGCCAGCACGGCGCGCCGGGCCGGCTCGATCGCCCTGTCGAAGGTCGCGGAGTCCGCGATCCGGTCGAGGATCCCCATGAGGCTCATGCGCGGCGTCCTACCCCCGCCGGCCGGCCTCGATACCGTCGGTGCGATCCCGTGACGGACGGTGACCTCCCGGTGACGGGAGCGCCGTGACTGGCCGGGTGACGGTCCACCGACCAGGTGTCCGACCCCTTCCCAGGGGAATAAGCACTGGCGCACAGCCGATGCCCAGGTGGACCGTGCAGAAAGAACCCGTGGCCAGCAGAGGAGTCCTCGTGACCTGCCCGTCGCTGCTCGTCCGCCGCCCCGCGGCCGGCGAGACCGCGGGCAGCGTGGCGGGCCGGCTGCGCGGCGAGGACACGCTGGCCCAGTTCACCCGCTTCGTCCTGGTCGGCGGCTCGACGACGCTGGTCTACGCCGCGCTCTTCGTCGCCCTGGAGGGCTTCGGCTACCTGCCCGCGCACGTCGTCGCCACCGCCACCTCCACCGTGCTGGCCAACGAGATGCACCGCCGGCTCACCTTCCACGCCGGCGAGCGGGTCACCTGGCTGACCGCCCAGCTGGAGGCCGGCGGGGTCACGGTCGTCGGCCTGCTGCTCAGCAGCACGGCCCTCGGCGTCCTCGACTCCCTCGCCCCCGACGCCTCCGTGGTCACCCAGGTCGCGCTCGTCGTCACGGTCACCGGCCTGGTCGGCCTGATGCGGTTCATCGCGCTGCGCTGGCTGTTCCGGCCGCGCACGGCCACCACGGCCTGACCCACCGCGACACCCCGCCGGGGGGTTTGGCCACCGGCGTGGTTGAGCACACAACCAGCTGTATGGTTGAACGCACAACCACGACCTGAACGGAGGCCACCATGGCGAAGATCGCCGTCATCTACTACTCATCGACCGGGAACGTGCACCAGCTCGCGGCCGCACTGGCCGACGGCGCCCGCGAGGCCGGCGCCGAGGTCCGCCTGCGGCGGGTCGCGGAGCTGGCCCCCGAGGAGGCCATCGACTCCAACCCGATGTGGCGGGCGCACGTCGACGCCACCGCCGGCGAGGTCGAGGAGGCCAGCCCCGCGGACATGGAGTGGGCCGACGGGTACGCCCTCGGGACTCCGACCCGCTTCGGCACGCCGGCCGCGCAGATGAAGCAGTTCATCGACACCCTCGGCGGGCTGTGGTTCACCGGCAAGCTGGCCGACAAGGGCGCGACCGCCTTCACCAGCGCGCAGAACGTCCACGGCGGCAACGAGACCACGATCCTCACGCTGTTCAACGTCTTCTCCCACTTCGGTGCGGTGATCGTGCCGCCGGGGTACACCGACCCGCTGCTGTTCGAGGCCGGCGGCAACCCCTACGGGGCCTCCGTCGCCTCGGGTGGCAAGTCCGCCACCGCGAACGAGGCCGAGCTGGCCGCCGCCCGCTACCAGGGCCGCCGGCTGGCCGAGGTGACCGCCAAGCTGGTCGCGTGACGGTCGCGTGACGGCGGTGTGCCGGCCCGCGGGCCGGGTCGGCACACCGGCCGCGGCTAGCGTGGCGCGGTGAGCGAGCCGACCCCCGCGGCCGTCCCGGGCCGCTCCCCCGTCGCGCCCGCCATCCTGCGCCTGGTCGGCCGCTGGGCCGCCCGGCTGGCCGTCGTGCTCGGCGGGGCGTGGCTGGGCATCCTGCTGCTCGGCCGGGTCGACGCGCCGATCGGCCCGTTCGACGCCACGGTGGCGCTGCGGCCCCTGGGCGGTGGCGCCAGCCTCGACGTGCCCCCGCTGGGCGCGCTGGAGGTGGACGCCTACGACGGGCCGCTGCGGCTGGAGATCGCGCTCAGCCGGGTCGACGAGATCCGGGCGACGCAGCTGGCCACCGACCCGGTGGCGCTGGACGGCCTCGTGGACGACGTGAGCGCCGACCTGCGGGACGCCGTCGAGCGGGTCGCCCTGCTGACCGCCCTGGCCGCCGTGGCCGGTGCGACGACGACCTCCCTGCTCGTGCTCCGCGGCGGCCGCGAGCCGTTGGTCGCCCTGGGCCTGTCCGCCGCGCTGGTCGCGGGCACGGCCGGCGTGAGCGCCGCGACGTGGCGCCCCGAGGCGCTGTCCCAGCCGACCTACACCGGGCTGCTGGTCAACGCCACCAGCCTGATCGGCGGCGCCCAGGACATCGTGGCCCGCTTCGACGCCTACCGGGCCTCCCTGGAGGACCTGGTCGCCAACGTCAGCACGCTGTACGCCACGGTGTCGGCCCTGCCCCCGCCCGGCGGCTCCGGCGACACCGTGGCGCTGCTGCACGTCTCCGACATCCACCTCAACCCCGCCGGCCTGGACCTGGTCGCGCAGGTCGTCGACCAGTTCGACGTGGACGCCGTGCTCGACACCGGGGACCTCACCGACTGGGGCACGCTGCCGGAGGGCTCCCTGGTCGCCCGGGTCGGCGCCCTCGGCGTGCCCTACGTCTTCACCAAGGGCAACCACGACTCCACGGTCACCGTCGAGCTCGTGGCCGCCCAGCCGAACGCGACCGTGCTCGACGACTCCGCCGTCACGGTCGCCGGCATCGACGTCGTGGGGACGCCGGACCCGCGCTTCACCCCCGACCCGGACGCCGACGACGGCGCGCAGACCCTCGAGGAGACCGGCGAGGGCCTGGCCGCGTACGTCGCGACGCTGCCCCGGCCACCGGCGGTCGCCCTGGTGCACGACCCCGAGCAGGCGCCGCCGCTGGACGGCGTCGTGCCGCTCGTGCTGGCCGGGCACACCCACGAGCGGGCAGTGACCCGGCTCGACGGCGGCACGCTGCTCATGGTGCAGGGCTCCACCGGCGGGGCCGGGCTGCGCGCGCTGCAGGGCGAGTACCCCGAGCCGCTCACCTGCACGGTGCTCTACCTCGATCCGGGCACCGGCGCGCTGACCGCCTACGACGAGATCACCCTGGGCGGGCTGGGGCAGACCGAGGTCACCATCGAGCGGGAGGTCGTCGGCCTCCCGGCGGCCGGCGCCCGGCCGGCCCCCGCGCCCGCCTCCCCGACCGGGTGAGCCGGCCGCCCTAGGCTCGGCCCATGCCCACGACCCCCGCGCGCGCCGCCCGGACGGCGGCCGGCGTCCTCGCCGCGAGCCTCGCGGTGCTGCCGCTGACCGCCTGCTCGTTCAGCACGGACACCCTCTCCTGCAGCGGCAGCGAGTGCACCGTGCGGCTGTCCGGCGACCAGGCGCAGGTGGACGTCCTCGGGACGTCGCTGTCCTTCGGCGGCGTCCAGGACGGCCGGGCCTCGCTGAGCGTGGGTGGCGCCAGCGTCTCCTGCGCCGAGGGGGAGACCGTCAGCGTCGCCTCGCTGAGCCTGACCTGCACCACCGTGCAGACCGACTCCGTGGAGCTGACCGCCTCCCTCGGCTAGGGCTCAGCCGGCGATCTCGACGACGATGCGGGTGGGGTCCTCGAGCGCGTACACCCGGAACGGCGCCTCGGCGGTCGTCCCGATGACGGCGACCGAGGTGCCCTCGTAGGTCGCGTCCCAGGCCACCTCGGTGACCGTGCTGGTGCCCTCGCCGGGCAGCGGGTCGGGCCCGGCCCACTCCTCCACGCCGGTGTCGAAGGGGTAGCCGGCGCCGGTGACGGTCACCTGCAGCACGGCGTCGCCGGCGACCTCGATGGCGCCGCCCATGCCCTGCGCGTACGCCTCCTCGACGTACCGGACGTCCCAGCCGGGGGTGCCCGTCCCGGCGACCTCCAGGACGACGCGGTCGTACCCGTCCTGCCGGCCGGTCCGGATCGCGGTGACGGTGACCAGCGCGTCGGCGGAGGCCTCGCGGGTGGCCGGCGCGGTGTCCCCCTCGAAGGGCGGCGCGGCGGTGGCACCGCCGTCCGGGGTCCCGCCGTCCGCGGGCGTGCCCGGCGCGGCCGACCCGGACGGCGCGGGCGCGTCCCCCGTGCTGGCCGAGGGCACCGTGGCGGTGTCCCCGCCGCCGCAGCCGGCGAGCAGCGCGGTGCCGACCAGCGCGGTGCCGACCAGCGCGGTGCCGACCAGCGTGGTGGCGAGCAGGAGCGACGGGCGGGGGGCGGCGCGGCGGGTCACCCGCTGAGCGTGACACCCACGGACCCCTGGGTGAGCGACCGGTCACGACGTGTCGCCGGAGCGGGGAGCCCCTGGCGCACCCCTGCGCCGGGGCGGTGCGCCGGGCATGTAGAGTCTCTGCTGCCCCCGGCGAACACGAGCCCCCATCGTCTAGCGGTCCAGGACGTCGCCCTTTCAAGGCGGTAGCACGGGTTCGAACCCCGTTGGGGGCACGCACCACAGCAGTACACGCAAGGCCCTGTAGCGCAGTTGGTTAGCGCGCCGCCCTGTCACGGCGGAGGTCGCGGGTTCGAGTCCCGTCAGGGTCGCTCCCCGGTGGGGACACCGGGAGGGGCAGGTAGCTCAGTCGGTACGAGCGCTCGCCTGAAAAGCGAGAGGTCGGCGGTTCGACCCCGCCCCTGCCCACCTACGGCCCCGTCCCGGGTCCCGACCTGAGCGTGCGGAGGTCGGGGAGGACGGGGTCCTTCAACTGCGCGTACACCTGGCCGTGCACGGCGCGCACGGCGGCGCGCTGCTCGGCGCGCCAGGCGCGGTCGGCCGGCCGGGGAGCCGGCCGGGTGAGCGCCGCGGCGACCGCGGCGTCGAGTGACACCGGGTCCAGGCCGTGCTCCTCGTCGTTGTCGTACGGGACGACGTCGGCCCACTGGTCGGTGAACCAGCCGCAGCTGGGCGCGACCACCCGGGTGCCGACGTCCCGGCAGACCTCCAGGTCCCGCGAGTGCGTGCCGCAGCTCTCCGGCAGGACGGCGGCGTGCAGCTCCTGCAGCTGCCCGGCCCACGAGTCCGCCGTGCGCGGCAGGTACTCCAGGCTGTCCCCTGCGGCGAAGACCGGCGGCGGTGCCACGTCGTCGTCGAGGAACACCCGCAGCCGGCCCCCGCCGTTCACCGCGCCGGACAGCGCGGCGCGGACCACGCCCGCGGGGTCGGGCAGGGCGGCGGACGGCGCGCGCAGCGCCATGCCGACCAGGCCGCGCTCGCTGCCGAGGTCGGGCACGGGCTCGGCGATCGACGGGTGCGCCACCACGATGGCCGTCCGGCCGAACCGCGCGGCGATCTCCTCGGCCGCCCCGGGGGTCAGCGTGAGCACCACCTCCGCCGTCGCCAGCAGGGCGGCGAGGTGGGCGTCGTGCCGGCGCGGGGTCGGCTGCCCGGGGTCGCGCAGTTGGTGCACGGTCAGCACGAGGGGGACGCCGGAGCGCCGGACGGTCTCCGTCCAGCTGACCACCTCGTCCTCGGGCAGGTGGCCGTAGCCGGAGTGCAGGTGCACCACGTCGATCCCGCCGGCGTGCGCGGCCAGGTGGCCGGGGTCCAGCCAGGGCCCGGGGCCGACGTGCACCACGCCGTCGGGCAGAACGGTGTCCACGTAGGCGTCGCTGTGCGGGACGGTGACCACGCGGATCACCGGGCCAGCCGGGGGCTCGGCGGTGCTCACGGCTGCTGCTCCTCCTGCGTGCCGCGCGCTGCGACCGGCAGGGGCGGGACTCGGGTCGGGGTCGTCGGTGTCGGGGTCGGGGTCATCGGGCGTCGAGGCCCCTACCCGAGGTCGCGGCGCCCAACCCGCGCGGTGACGCATCGTGCCCAGGGAGACCTGGTCGGGTGACGCACGCGGTCAGCCGCGGTCGCGGGCCCGCTGCGCGGCCGCGTAGGCCGGCGCCCGGAAGCGCGCCATCGGCCCGTCGGGCACCAGGCCCGGCGGCGGGTGCCGGACGGCGTCGAAGCGGACGTCGGGGTCGCCGCCGGGCACCGGGGCGAGCAGCCGCAGCCGGGCGAAGGGCCGCCACGGGCCCGCCCCGCGGGCGGCGGCCAGGGTGAGGACGAGCCGGCCGGCGGCGGCCGCCGCGCCGACGGGTCCCGGTTCCGGGGTGACCGGCCCGGCGCCCGGTGCGGGCAGCGCGGCCAGGCGCACGGTGCCGGCGACCGACCGGTAGCCCATGACCGAGGTGTAGACCGCCGCGGCGTCGCGCCGCGGCACCGGGAGCAGGCGGGTGAGCCGGCCGCGTCCGGTGGTGGACAGCAGCAGGTCCACCGGCCCCTCCGGCCCGGGCACGCGCACGGCCAGGCCCAGCAGGTCCGGCAGCGGCGCGGGCAGCCCCCCGCCGCGGGACAGCCGGGCCAGGACCGGCTGCTCGCCGCGGCCGGCCAGCCAGGGCACGCCCCACCAGGCCGGCCCGCCGGTGCGCTCCAGGACGGCGTCGAGCACCGCACCGCGCGGGTGCATCGGCTTGGTGCGGCGCCGGCGGGCCAGGGCGCCGAGCGGGACGGCGACGGCGCGTCCGGCCGTCCGGGGCAGGTCGCTCACCCCGGCCCCCTACCCCGCCCGGCGGGCGCCGTCCACCCGTCCCGGTGCGCCCGGGACGCGTGGGGCGGGTGCGCCCGACCCGTCGGGACCCCGCCAACACCGGCGTGATCATCCGGTGGGGTCCCGCCAGGTGACACCGTGCGAGCGGTTGCCTACGGTCGGACGGTGCTCGAGTCGCTGCTGGTCCTCGCCGGTGTCCTCGTCGGGCTGGTCGCCCTGCTCGCCCTCATCGTGGCCCTGAGCGCCCGCCCGGACCCCCGCCCGGCGGCCGGCCGGTCGCCGGGCGCGCCGGCGCGCACCCCGGCGTCCCGGCCCGCCTCCCCGGCCCGCTGAGCGGCGGGCCGCCGACCGCGCGCCGGAGTCGCGGTCGGCGCGTCGCCGGGACGCGCCGACCGCCGCGCCGTCCACCGTGCCGCGCGGCGCCACGGTGGGCGATGATCCGGGCACGGCGGCGCGGTTCCCCGCACGCCGGAGCACGAGCGCGGTGAGGACGACATGGCACGGTCCCGGAGCGGTTCCCCCGACCCCCGGAGGCGCGCGGTCGTCGGCCTGCTGCTGGCGCTCCCCGCCACCGGCGCGCTGGTGGCCGCGCTGCTGGTGCCCTGGGTCGTCGGGCCCGGCCTGGCGGCCAGTTCGTCGGCCTCGCTGCTCGCGCCGCTGCCCGTCGAGCTGACCGACGCCACCAAGCCGGGCAACACCGTCGTCCTCGCCGCTGACGGGTCGGTGATCACCTACTTCTACCGGGACAACCGGACGCCGGTGACCGCCGACCGGATCGCCGACGTCATGGAGCAGGCGCTGGTCGACATCGAGGACGAGCGCTTCTACGAGCACAACGGGCTGGACGTGCAGGGGACGGCGCGGGCGCTGGTGCGCAACGTGAGCTCCGGCGGCGTGCAGGAGGGCGGCTCGACGATCACCCAGCAGCTGGTCAAGCAGACGCTGCTGCAGACCGCCGTCACCGCCGAGGAGCGGGCGGCGGCCACCGAGCAGACGGTGGGCCGCAAGCTGCGCGAGGCCCGGCTCGCCCTGGCGTTGGAGGAGACCTACGCCAAGGAGGAGATCCTCACCCGCTACCTGAACACGGTGTACTTCGGCGAGGGCGCCTACGGCGTCCAGGCCGCGGCGCAGGCCTACTTCGGCGTGGACGCCGCCGACCTGGACCTGCCGCAGGCCGCGATGCTCGCCGGCCTGGTGCAGACCCCCGCGGCCGACAGCCCGCTGGTCGACCCCGACCGGGCCCGGGAGCGGCGCAACGTGGTGCTGGGGCGGATGCACGCCCGGGGGCACATCACCGACGCCCAGCTGGCCGAGATCTCCGCCCAGCCGGTGCAGACCGCCCCGGCGCCGGCGCCGCCCAACGGCTGCGCCGGCGCGGTCATCGGCGGGTTCTTCTGCGACTTCCTGCAGCAGCACCTCGTCGGCACCCTCGGGGTGACCCAGGAGCAGCTGGAGACCGGCGGGCTCACCATCCGCACGACGATGCGGGCGGACCTGCAGCGCTCCGCGGACGCCGCCGTGCTGGCCACCCAGCCGATGGGTGACCCGGTGGCCGCCATGTTCACCGCGGTCGAGCCGGGCACCGGGGCGGTGCTGGCGATGAGCGCCAACCGGGTCTTCGGCTACGACGTCGACGACCCGGCGCAGGAGTCGCTGAACCTCAACGTGGCCGCCAGCAAGGGCTCCGGCTCCACGTACAAGGTCTTCGTGGCCACCGCGGCACTGGAGCGGGGCCTGCCGCCCACGCACACGCTCACCGCGCCGGAGCCGTACACCTCGCGGGTGTACCGCAACGGCCTGGAGCCGTACACGGTGGGCAACGTCGGCGACTCGATCCCGGCCCGGCTGAGCATGCACGAGGCGCTGGTCCGCTCGTCCAACACCTACTTCGTGGCCCTGGAGGACGAGCTGGGCAGCGTGGAGGGGCCGGTGCGGGTGGCGCAGCGGCTGGGCCTGACCTCCCTGGACTCGGTCGCCGACCAGGTGGTCGCCGAGAACCGCGGCTCGTTCACCCTCGGCCCGGAGGCGACCAGCCCGCTGGCTCTGGCCAGCGCCTACTCCACGCTGGCCGCCAACGGCACCCGGTGCACCCCGGTCCCCGTCGTGGAGGTGCTGGACCGCGACGGGCGGCCGCTGACCCGCGCCGACGGCAGCCCGCTGGGCACCGGGGCGTCCTGCACCCCGGAGGTGGTCTCGCCGCAGATCGCCACCACGGTCAACCAGATGCTGGTCAGCGGGTCCACGGCGCCGTACGGCACCGGCCGGCGGGCCGCCATCCCCGGGCACCAGGTCGCCACCAAGACCGGCACCGCCCAGGACCGCGCCTCGGTCTCCTTCGTCGGCTCCACCCCGCGGTACACCGCCAGCGTCATGCTGTTCAACCCCACGGCCAACGAGGACGTCGGCGGGTACGGCGGCAGCCGCGGCGGGCAGATCTGGCACGACGCGTTCCTGCCGATCCTGTCCGCGGAGGAGCCGGTCCCGTTCCCGCCGCCGGGCATCCCCCTCCCGCCGCTACCGGGCGCCGGGTGACCCTCGGCGGGTCATGAGCTCCGCGGCGCGCTCGCCGATCGCGACCGCGGTCGCCGCCGGGCCGCGCGAGGTCACCGTGGGCATCACCGAGGTGTCGACCACCCGCAGCCCCACGACGCCACGCACCCGCAGGTGCTGGTCGACGACGGCGCCCGGGTCGCCGTCGGGCCCCATCCGCGCCGTCCCGGCCAGGTGGACGGCGGTGGCGATGGACCGGCGGATCCAGCGGTCCAGCTCCCGGTCGTCGCGCAGCACGTCGTCGGGCAGCCCGCTCCGCCCGGCGACCAGCGGGGCCATCGCGCGCGTCCGCAGCAGCTCGGCGGCCAGCCGCACCCCCTGGCGCATCCGCCGCCGGTCGGAGTCGGTGGTCAGGTACCGGTACTCCAGCCGGGGCTGCACGCGCGGGTCGGTGCCGGTCAGGGTGAGCCGGCCGCGGCTGTCCTCCCGCTGCAGTCCCACGCCGAGGAACAGGTCGTCGCGGCGGCGGGCGGTGTCCAGCAGCCGGTGCGGCGACGTCCCGCGCAGCGCGCGCAGCGTGGCCCCCGGCCGGCGCAGCACCCGGGCCACCGCCGTCGAGGTGCGCGGCGCCACCACCCGGCTGAACGGCTTGAGCCAGGGCAGCACCTCGAGGTCGCCGGGGACGGCGGAGCCGTCGGCGGTGGCGTTGAGGACGCCGGACAGCGGGTGCAGGTCCCGCGGCATGGGCAGCCGACGGGCCGGGCGCCAGGTGACGTAGACGTCGGGGTGGTCGGTGCAGTCCGCCCCCACCCCGGGCACGTCAGCCACCACCTCGACGCCGAGCGCGCGCAGGTGGTCGGCCGGGCCGATGCCCGACAGCAGCAGCAGGTGCGGCGAGCCGACCGCGCCGGCGGCGAGCACGACCTCCGCAGCGCGCACCACGCCGTCGTCGGTCTGCACGCCGACCGCCCGGCCGCCCTCGACCACCACCCGGCGCACCGGCACGCCGCCGCGCACGGTCAGCCCCGGGTGCCCGCGGCGCGGGGACAGGTAGGCCATCGCGGTGTTCACCCGCACCCCGCCGGCCACGTTGAGCGGCACCGGCCCCCAGCCGGGCGGCCCGTCGGCGTTCTTGTCCGGCTCCTCCGGGAAGCCCAGCTCGGCGGCCGCGGCACCGAGCGCGTCGGCCAGCGGGTGCCCGGGGCGCGGTCGCTGCACCGGCACCGGGCCGCCGGTGCCGTGGCCGGGGCGGTCGCCGAGGTCCCGGTCGTCCTCCAGCCGGACGAAGGAGCGCAGCAGCGCGTCGTGGGACCACAGGTCGTTGCCCGCTGCGGCCCAGCCGTCCAGGTCCGACCGGGTGCCACGGATGAAGTAGCCGCCGTTGAGCGCGCTCGACCCGCCGGCCACCCGGCCGCGCGGCACCGGGGAGGTCACCTCGTCGGTGAGGACGCCGGTGAGGTCCCAGTTGGCCGGGTGGCCGGGGACGGCGGCGGCCATGCGGGCGGCGTCGCGCAGGTCGGGCGGGAACTCGGCGTGGTCGGCGCCGGCCTCCAGCACCAGCACCCGCCGTCCGGCGTCGGCCAGCCGCGCGGCCAGCGGGGCGCCGGACGTGCCGGCGCCCACCACGACGACGTCCCACTCGGTGCTCACAGCCCGAGCACCGCGGGCAGGTCCAGCCGCACCACCGCAACGGTCACGGCAGGGACACCCGGTCGCCGTCCAGCACCACGTGCCCCTCCGCGGCGAGCTTGGCCAGCGTCGCCCGGGTCGACTGGGCCGCCGCCGGCCACAGCTCCCGCGGCACGTCGGCGTAGACGTCGGCCACCAGCGCGTCGACGGTGCCGGCGCCGCGCACCATCGCGGCGAGCAGCTGCTGCTCCCGGAACGCCCGGTGGTCCAGGTAGAAGTCCAGCACCGCTCCGGGGTCCTGCGTCAGCTCCGGCCCGTGCCCGCAGTACAGCGCGCTCGGGCCGAGGTCGTGCACCCGCCGCAGCGAGGCCAGGTAGGCCAGCACGTCGCCCTCGGGGTGGCTCACCACCGACGTCCCGCGGCCCAGCACGTGGTCGCCGACCAGGACCGCGCCGGACTCCAGCCGGAAGGCCAGGTGGTCGCCCGTGTGCCCGGGCGTGGGGACGACGCCGATCTGCGTCCCGGCCAGCGCCAGCCGCTCCCCCGCCGCCAGGACCCGCCCGGCCGGACCGGCCACCCGGGCGTCGGCGGCGCCGACCTGCGCGCCGAACCGCTCGCCCCACGGCAGCGCCGCCTCGGCGTGGTCGCCGTGGTGGTGGGTGACCAGGACCGCGACGCAGCGGGCGCCCCGCGCGGCCAGCGCCGCCTCGACCGCGGCCAGGTGCGCCGGGTCGTCCGGGCCCGGGTCGACCAGCACGGCCTGCCCGCTGCCCGGGGCGCCGACCAGGTAGCTGTTGGTGCCGTCCAGCGTCATCGGCGACGGGTTGGGCGCCAGCACGCGGGTGACCAGTGGTTCCAGCTCCGCCGTCCGCGGCATCGCCCCCGGTGCGTGGAGCTCCCAGGTGCTGCGCGGGTCGGCCGGGGTGCTCACGTCCGGCACGGTAGCCGCCGGCGGCCGCGGCTACCGTCGGGCGCATGCGCTCCCCCGCGGCCCTGCTCCGCCCGGCGCTCGCCGCCGCCGCCGTCGTCCTGCTCACCGCGTGCGGCGGGTCGGGCGAGAGCGACCCGGACGCGGCACCGGGCACGCCGGCCCCGGCGGCGTCGTCGTCCGCGCCGGCCGGCAGCGCCGCGCCGGACCCGGCCGCCCAGGCCTTCTGCGGGGAGCTCACCAGCGCCTTCACCGAGCTGCAGGGCGCGCTCGGCCTGGCCGCCCCGGAGGACGTCGCCGGCCGGCTGCCGGAGGTGCTCACCCGGCTGGAGCGGGTCGAGGCGCCGGCCGGCATCGCCGCCGACTGGGCCGCGCTGCTCGACGGGCTGGGCCGGCTCGCCGACACCGCCGGCACCCTCGACCTCGGCACCCCGGAGGGACGGCAGGCCTACGCGCAGGCGGAGGCGGAGATCGGCCAGGAGCTCGTCCCGGCGCAGTCCGCGCTGACCGACTACGTGGGCGCCAACTGCGGGCTCACCTCGGCGTCCCCGACCTGACCCGCCTCCCGACGATCATGGACGTCGGGAGGCGACACCCCGCTGTCGACGGGTGTGTCGCGTCCCGGGCGCCATGATCGTCGCGCCGGGCACCTCCGCGGCGGTCCCGAGGCCGGGTCAGCAGCCGCTGATGGAGGCGCCGCGGGCGCGCAGCCACGGCACCGGGTCGACCTGCCCGCCGTGCAGCGCCCCGCCCGGGTGCACCTCGAAGTGCAGGTGCGGGCCGGTGGACTGGCCGCGGTTGCCGACCGTGGCGATCCGCTCCCCGGCGACGACCCGCTCACCGGCGCCGACGAAGTACTCGTTGACGTGCCCGTAGACGGTGACCGCGCCGTCGTCCCCGCGCAGGTAGACCGCGTAGCCGAAGCCGGTGGCCGTGCCGGCCCGCGCCACGACGCCGGAGTGCGCGGCGTAGATGGGCGTGCCGATCGGGGCGGCGATGTCCACGCCGCCGTGCAGCGTGCCCCAGCGCATCCCGTAGCAGCTGGAGGTGCGGCCGGAGGTCGGCGTGACGTAGGGGCCCGACCCGCCGGACCCGGCCGACGAGCCGGACGACGAGGACGACGAGCTGCTGGCGCCGGAGCTCTGGCTGCGGGCGGCGGCGCGGGCGGCGGCGGCGTTCGCGGCGGCCTCCTCCTCGGCGCGGCGGGCGGCCGCGGCGGCGGCGGCCTCCTCGGCGGCCTTCTGGGCCTGCCACTGCTGGAAGGCGTCGCGGGCACCCTGCAGGCGCAGCAGCTCGATCTCGGCGGCCTGCAGCTGCGTCTCGTAGTCGGCCTTCTGCGCGGCGACCTGGTCGTAGGCGGCGCGCTGGGCGGCCAGCTGCCGGTCGGCCTCGGCCTTGGCGGCGGACGCGGCGGCCTCGGCCTGCGCGGTCTTGTCGCGGGCGGCGCGGGCCGCGGAGTCGGCGTTGGCCTGCTGCACGCGGGCGACCTCGAGCTGGCCGAGCACGTCGAGGTGGTTGGCCGAGACGTAGTCGAGCATGGCGGCGGTCTGGACCAGCTCGGCCGGCCCGTCGGCGTCCAGCAGCGCGGCGGCCGTGGAGAGGGTGTTGCCGTTCATGTAGCTGTCGCGGGAGAAGCCGGCGATCCGCGCCATGGCCGCGTCGACGGCGGCGACCGCGGCCTCCAGCTCCAGCGCCGTCCGCGCGGCCTCGGCCTGCGCCTGGGCGAGGGCCTCCTCGGCGGCGAGGTAGGCGGTGCCCGCGGCCTCGGCCTGGTAGGCGTAGCGCTCCAGCTCGGACTCCGCCTGGGCCAGCAGCGCGCCGATCCGGCCGACCTCCGCGGCGGCGGCGTCCTGCGCCGACTGCGCCTGCCCGAGCTGCTCGTCGCTGGGGTTGGGCGGCGGCTCGGGGGCGGCGCTCACGGGGGCGGCGCCGGTGAGCACCACCGTCGCGGTGAGGACGCCGGCGAGCAGGCCCTGCACCACGCGGGCGCCCGGGCGGCGGTGCGCGACCGGTGCGGTCCCGCGCGTACGCCGGCGAGGACGGCTGTGCAGCATGTCGCTCCCAGGGGAAGGGGTGCATCGGGGCCGACCGAGCGTGACGATGTCACACCGCTCCCGCACGTCGCCACGCGGCCCGGCGGGCACACGGGGCACTCGGCCCACTCCTGTCCCTCTTCTTCTCGTCACCCACACGGGTGACCTTGAGGCCTGCGCGCGACCAATTCCCGCAGCGCTCCGCGGGCGGGCTCAGCGGCCGACGAGCGTCGTCTCGAAGTCGTACCGCGAGGCCCGGTAGAGGTGGTGCCCGTACTCGACGGCCGTCCCCTGGTCGTCGAAGGCGGTGCGCTGCATCGTGAGCAGCGCCGAGCGCGGGGGCTCGTCGAGCAGCCGGGCCTCCTCGGCCCGGGCCAGCCGCGCGCCGATGCGCTGGTGGGCGACCCGCAGGTGCACGCCGTTCGTCCGCAGGTACTGGTAGAGGCCCCGCTCGGAGAGCTCCTCCGCGGTCGGGTGGAACCGGCCCGGGAGGTGGTTGGTCATGAGCGCCAGCGGCTCGCCGTGCGAGCGCCGCAGCCGGCGGACGACGACGACCTCCTCGCCCTCCGGCAGGTCGAGCTCCCCGGCCACGTCGGCGGGGGCCGGCACCCGTTCCAGCGAGAGGACCTCCGTGGTCGGCGCCTCGCCGGCCCGGGCGAGGTCGTCGTAGAGGCTGGTGAGCTCCACCGACCGGCGCACGTGCGGCTGGATCACCTGGGTGCCCACGCCGCGCTTGCGGACCAGCAGCCCCTTGTCGACCAGCTCCTGCACCGCCCGCCGGACGGTCGGCCGGGACAGGCCGTAGCGCTGCGCCAGCAGCACCTCGTTCTCCAGCTTGGACCCCGACGGCAGCGCACCCCCGGCGATGGCACCCTCGATCGCCTGGGCGAGCTGGAAGTACAGCGGGGTGGGGCTCGATCGGTCGATCTCGAAGGTCAGCACGCGGGCCTCCTGGGGAGCGGGCGCCGCGCGGGGGCCCGGCCGGGGTCCCGGCCATGGTCGCACCTCCACGGGCCCTGCCGTCCTCCCCCGTCGAGGCATCCCGTCATCATCAGGTGCGTATGCACTTATGTCTTTACAAAGTATTGACAGGGCAGTGTGTCCCGGAGCACAGTCGTCGGCGGGCCGGAACGACGACGCAGGGGGGACCGGAGAGCCGTGACAGACGCCCGGGACGTGCTGGTGATGGGACGCAGCGGGGTGGACGTCTACCCCCTGCAGGTCGGCGTCGGGCTGGAGGACGTCGAGACGTTCGGGAAGTTCCTCGGCGGCAGCGCGGCCAACGTGGCGGTCGCCGCGGCCCGGCTCGGCCACGCCACCGCCCTCGTGACCGGCGTCGGCGACGACCCGTTCGGCCGCTTCGTGCGGCGCGCGCTGCGCGACCTCGGCGTCGACGACGCACTCGTGGTGGTCGACCCGGCCCACCCCACGCCGGTCACCTTCTGCGAGATCTTCCCGCCCGACGACTTCCCGCTGTACTTCTACCGCCGCCCCAAGGCGCCGGACCTCCAGCTGACACCCGCGGACCTGGACCCGGCCGCGGTCCGGGACGCCGGGCTGTTCTGGGCCACGGTCACCGGCCTGTCGGAGGAGCCCAGCCGGTCGGCCCACCACGCGGCCTGGGAGGCCCGGGGGCGCCGTCGGCACACCGTGCTCGACCTGGACTACCGGCCGGCGTTCTGGTCCTCCCGCGAGGAGGCGACCGCGCAGGTGCAGGCCGCCCTCGCCCACGTGACCGTCGCCGTCGGCAACCGGGAGGAGTGCGAGGTGGCGGTGGGCGAGACCGACCCCGAGCGCGCCGCGGACGCCCTGCTGGACGCCGGGATCGAGCTCGCCGTCGTCAAGCAGGGGCCCCGCGGGGTGCTCGGCAAGACGCGCACCGAACGGGTCGTCGTCCCCCCCACGCCGGTCGAGGTGGTCAACGGGCTCGGGGCGGGCGACGCCTTCGGCGGCTCGCTGGCCCACGGCCTGCTCACCGGGCTGCCGCTGGAGCGGCTGCTGCGCAACGCCAACGCCGCCGGAGCCATCGTCGCCTCGCGACTGGAGTGCTCCACCGCCATGCCGACCGCCGCCGAGATCGAGCAGCACGTCGCCGCGTCCCTGGAGAGCACCCGTGTCTGACACCGCCCTGTCCCCCGCCGACACCCGCACCGCCCGGCCGGTCTGCACCACGTACGCCGAGGTCACCGAGGTGCGCGCCGGGGACCCGCAGGCCATCCGGCGGGCCCTGGCCGCGCGCCGCCGGCGGCCGCAGCTCCTCCCCCGGGACGGGCGGCTGATGCTCGTCGCCGCCGACCACCCCGCCCGGGGTGCGCTGGCCGCCCAGGGCCGGCCGACGGCGATGAACAGCCGCACCGACATGCTCGACCGGCTGCGCACCGCGCTGGCCCGCCCCGGCGTGGACGGCCTGCTGGCCACCGCGGACATCGCCGAGGACCTGCTGCTGCTCGGTGCCCTCGAGGACAAGGTCGTGGTGGCCTCGATGAACCGGGGCGGCCTCGTCGGCGCCAGCTTCGAGCTCGACGACAGGATGACCGCCTATGACGTCGCCGGGGTGGTGGAGGCCCGCTTCGACGCGGCCAAGATGCTCAACCGGATCGACCTGGACGACCCCGGCACGGTGCGGATGCTGGAGACCTGCGGCCGGGCGGTCACCGAGCTGGCGCGGGCCGGCGTCGTGGCCATGCTGGAGCCGTTCCTGTCCCGGCGGGTCGACGGCCGGGTCAGCAACGACCTGACCCCCGACGCGGTCATCAAGTCGGTGCACGTCGCCCAGGGGCTCGGGGCCACGTCGGCCTACACCTGGCTGAAGCTGCCGGTGGTCGCCGAGATGGCGCGCGTCATGGACGCCACCACCCTGCCCACCCTGCTGCTCGGCGGGGACCCCTCCCGCCGGCCCGAGGAGACCTACGCCAGCTGGCGCGACGCCCTGGCGCTGCCGGCCGTCCGCGGGCTGGTCGTCGGGCGCACCCTGCTCTACCCCCCGGACGACGACGTCGAGGCCGCCGTGGACACCGCCGTGTCCCTGGTGCACTGAGGGCCCCGCGATGACGGCACCGGACCGCGACCTGCACCTGCCGGCCGGCACCGCCGCGGCCGGGCCCTACGCCCTGGAGGTGACGCCGGAGTCCGCCGGCTGGGGGCACACCAGCCTGCGCGTGCTCGAGCTGGCCGCCGGGGGCACGCACACCCTGGACACCGGCCCGGACGAGGTCCTCGTGGTCCCGCTGGAGGGTGGCCTGACCGTCACCTGCGAGGGCACCGAGCTGACCCTCGCCGGCCGCAGCGGCGTCTTCGCCGGCCCGACCGACTTCGCCTACCTGCCCCTCGGGGCGACCGCGACGCTGACCAGCCGGGGCGGCGGGCGGTTCGCGCTGTGCGGCGCCCGGGCCCGCCGGCGGCTGCCGGTGCGCCACGGCCCGGCCGCCGACGTCCCGGTCGAGCTCCGGGGTGCCGGGCGGTGCAGCCGCCAGGTGAACAACTTCGCCACCGCGGGCGTCTTCGAGGCCGACGCCGTCATCGCCTGCGAGGTCCTCACCCCCGGCGGGAACTGGTCGTCCTACCCGCCGCACAAGCACGACGAGACCTCCGAGGTGGAGAGCGAGCTCGAGGAGGTCTACTACTTCGAGGTTTCCCCCGGGCCGCAGGGCCGGCCGGGCCTGGCCTACCACCGCGTCTACGGCACCGCCGACCGCCCGGTCGACGTGCTCGCCGAGGTCCGCGACCGGGACGTCGTCCTGGTCCCCCACGGCTGGCACGGCCCGTCGATCGCCGCCCCCGGGCACGACCTCTACTACCTCAACGTCATGGCCGGCCCCGGCCCGGAACGGGACTGGCGGATCGTCGACGACCCCGACCACGCCTGGATCCGCGGCACGTGGGCCGACGAGCCGGTCGACCCCCGGTTGCCCCTGCACGCCCCCGCCGGCACCGCCCAGAACGGAGAGTCCCGACCGTGAGCCAGCACCTCCCGCCGCCGGCCGCTCCCGAGACGGTGCGGCTGACCGTCGCCCAGGCCGTCGTCCGCTTCCTGGCCCAGCAGCACACCGAGCGCGACGGGCAGCGGCAGCGGCTGTTCGCCGGCTGCTTCGGCATCTTCGGGCACGGCAACGTGGCCGGCCTCGGCCAGGCGCTGCTGCAGGCCGATATCGACACCCCCGGCGCGCTGCCCTACGTGCTGGGCCGCAACGAGCAGGCCGTCGTGCACACCGCCGTGGCCTACGCCCGGGCCCGGGACCGGCTGCAGACCTGGGCGGTCTCCACCAGCGTCGGCCCCGGCTCCACCAACACCCTCACCGGTGCCGCGCTGGCGACCATCAACCGGCTGCCGGTGCTGCTGCTCCCGGCCGACACCTTCGCCACCCGCTCGGCCGGCCCGCTGCTGCAGGAGCTGGAGCGCCCGCACAGCGGTGACGTGACCGTCAACGACGCCTTCCGGCCGCTGTCGCGGTACTTCGACCGCATCTGGCGACCCGAGCAGCTGCCCGGCGCCCTGCTCTCGGCGATGCGGGTGCTCACCGACCCGGCCGAGACCGGCGCGGTCACCCTGTGCTTCCCGCAGGACGTGCAGGCGGAGGCGTTCGACTGGCCGGTGGAGCTGTTCGCCGAGCGCACCTGGCACGTGGGCCGGCCGCTCCCGGAGCCGGCCGCGCTGGCCCGCGCGGTCGAGCTGATCCGCTCGGCCCGCCGGCCGCTGCTCGTGGCCGGCGGCGGGGTCGTCTACTCCCAGGCCACCGGGGCGCTGGCCGCCTTCGCCGAGGCGACCGGCATCCCGGTCGGGCAGACCCAGGCCGGCAAGGGCGCGCTGCCCTTCGACCACCCGCAGTCGGTGGGCGCGATCGGCTCCACCGGGACGACGGCGGCCAACGCCCTGGCCCGCGAGGCCGACGTCGTCGTCGGGGTCGGCACCCGCTGGCAGGACTTCACCACCGCCAGCCACACCGCCTTCAACCACCCCGGCGTGCGCTTCGTGAACGTCAACGTGGCCGCGATGGACGCCGCCAAGCACGCCGGCGTGACGGTGCAGGCCGACGCCCGGGAGACCCTCACCGCCCTGTCCGGGGCGCTGGCCGGCTGGTCGGTCGACGACGGGTACCGGCAGCGCACCGCCGAGCTCGCCGCGCAGTGGGAGGCCACCGTGCAGGCCGCCTACCACCCGCCGACGCCGAGCGCCGGCGAGGGCGGCCGGCTCACCCAGAACGAGGTCATCGGGCTGGTCAACGAGGTGTCCGGCCCGCGGGACGTGGTGGTCTGCGCGGCCGGGTCCATGCCCGGCGACCTGCACAAGATGTGGCGGGTGCGCGACCCCAAGGGCTACCACGTCGAGTACGGCTACTCGACCATGGGCTACGAGATCCCCGGCGGCATCGGCGTCCGGATGGCCAGCCCCGACCGCGACGTCTTCGTCATGGTCGGCGACGGCTCCTACCTGATGATGCCCACCGAGCTGGTCACCGCCGTGCAGGAGGGCGTCAAGATCGTCGTCGTCCTGGTGCAGAACCACGGCTTCGCCTCGATCGGTGCCCTGTCGGAGTCCCTCGGCTCCCAGCGGTTCGGCACCCGCTACCGGTACCGCTCGTCCTCCGGCCGGCTGGACGGCGACGTGCTGCCGGTGGACCTCGCCGCCAACGCCGCGAGCCTCGGCGTCGACGTCCTGGTCGCCCAGGACGGGCCGAGCCTCGAGGCGGCGCTGCGCAAGGCCAAGGCGAGCGACCGCGCCACCGTCGTGCACGTCGAGACCGACCCGCTCGTCGACGCGCCGTCCAGCGAGTCATGGTGGGACGTCCCGGTCAGCGAGGTCTCCACCCTGCAGAGCACCCAGGAGGCGCGCGCGGTCTACGACCGCTGGAAGGCCGTCCAGCGCGACCACCTCGCCCCGCCCCAGCCCTGAGCCAGCCCGACCGACCCGCCCGTCGAAGGAGGAGGACCGCATGACCGCGGAGGACCAGGTGGCACCCGCACCGCACGAGGAGGCCGGCCGGGGCCGCAGCCGGATCCGGGTGGGGTCCGCGCCCGACTCGTGGGGCGTCTGGTTCCCCGACGACCCGGAGCAGGTGCCCTACCAGCAGTTCCTCGACGAGGTGAGCGCCTGCGGCTACGAGTGGATCGAGCTGGGCCCCTACGGCTACCTGCCCACCGACCCGGCGCGGCTGTCCGACGAGCTCGCCGCGCGCGGGCTCCGGGTGTCCGCCGGCACCGTGTTCGAGCACCTGCACCGCCCGGACTCGTGGGACGCGGTGTGGGACCAGGTGCGGGACGTCGCATCGCTGACCGCGGCGATGGGCGGCACCCACGTCGTCGTCATCCCCGGGATGTTCCGCGACGAGAAGACGGGGGCCGACATCGAGCCCCGGCGGCTGACCCCCGAGGCCTGGGCGGCCAAGACCACGGGCGTCGAGCGGCTGGGCCGCGCGGTGCAGGAGGAGTACGGCCTGTCCATCGCCTACCACCCGCACGCGGAGAGCCACGTCGGGTACCAGGAGGACATCGAGCGCTTCCTCGCCGACACCGACCCGCGGTACGTGCCGCTGTGCCTGGACACCGGGCACGTCAGCTACTACCGCGGCGACAACCTCGAGCTGATCGACAAGTACCCGGAGCGGATCGGCTACCTGCACCTCAAGCAGGTCGACCCGGCGGTCATCGACGAGGTGCTCGAGAAGGACGTCGTCTGGCCGGAGGCGGTGCGGATGGGTGCGATGGCCGAGCCGCCGAACGGCGTGCCGGCCTACCCGCCGCTGTTCGAGGCGATCGAGGAGCACGGCCTGGACGTGTTCGCGATCGTCGAGCACGACCTCTACCCGTGCCCGCCGGACGTCCCGTTCCCCATCGCCCGGCGCACCCACCGCTACATCGGCAGCTGCGGGTACCCGTCGCTGCAGATCGGCGCCCCCCGGACCCCCGCCAGCGCCGAGGAGGGCCGGGCGTGACCACCGCCGAGACCCGCGCCGGGGCGCTCCCCGACCTCGCCGACGTCCCCGCCCGCGACCTGCGGGTCGCCGTCCTCGGCGTCGGGATGATGGGCGCCGACCACGTCGCCCGCCTCTACAGCCGCATCTCCGGGGCCTCCGTGGTCGCGGTCAGCGACGCCTTCGCCGACAAGGCCGGGCAGGTGGCCGCCACCGTGCCCGGCTGCCGGGTGGTCGGCGACCCGCTGGCCGCGATCGCCGACGACGACGTCGACGCCGTCCTGGTGGCCACGCCCGGCCGGTTCCACGAGGAGCAGGTGCTCGCCTGCATCGAGCGGGGCAAGCCGGTGCTGTGCGAGAAGCCGCTGACCATGGACGCGACCAGCTCCCTGGGCATCGTGCGGGCCGAGGAGGAGTACACCGCCCGCACCGGCCGCCGGCTGGTGACGGTGGGCTTCATGCGCCGCTTCGACCCCGAGTACGCCGAGCTCAAGGCGCTGATCGACGCCGGAGGGCTGGGCGAGCCGCTGGTCGTGCACTGCGCGCACCGCAACGCCGCCGTCCCGCCGCACTTCACCAGCGAGATGATGGTCAACGACTCGGTGGTGCACGAGGTCGACGTGACCCGGTTCCTCCTCGGCGAGGAGATCGCCGCGGTGACCGTGCTGCGGCCGCGGGCGACCCGGCACGCGGTCGCCGGCCAGTCCGACCCGCTCCTGGTGCTGTTCGAGACCACGGGCGGCCGGATGGTCGACGTCGAGTGCTTCGTGAGCACCGGGGTCGGCTACGAGGTGCGCACCGAGGTGGTCGGCGAGGACGGCAGCGCGATGATCGGCCTGGACCCCGGCCTGGTGCGCACCTCCGGCGGGCCGTCGGGAGCGGCCCGGTCGAGCGGCATCGCGCCGGACTTCCGGCAGCGGTTCGGCCGCGCCTACGACATCGAGCTGCAGCGCTGGGTCGACGCCGCCCGCCGCGGGGAGGTCGACGGGCCGGGCGCGTGGGACGGGTACGCGGCGCAGGCCGTGTGCGCGGCCGGCGTCGAGGCGCTGCGCACCGGACAGCGCACCGAGATCCGGCTGGAGCCGCGGTGAGGATCGCCCTCGACCCGCAGATGCTGCGCGGCGTCCCGCTGCTGGAGCTGCCCGACGTGGTGGCCGGCATGGGCTACGAGTGGATCGAGCTCTCGCCCCGGGAGGACTTCGTCCCCTTCTTCAAGCACCCCCGGGTGGACACCGCCACGGTGCGCGCGCTCCGGACCCGGCTCGCCGACGCCGGCGTGGGCGTCACCTCCGTGCTGCCGGTGATGCGCTGGTCGGGCCCCGGGGAGGTGGAGCGGCAGGCGGCGGTGCGGTACTGGAGGCGGGCCCTCGAGATCTGCGTCGAGCTCGGCGTGGACACGATGAACTCCGAGTTCAACGGCCGGCCCGAGGCCCCGGAGCTGGCCGAGGCCATGTTCTGGCGGTCCATGGAGGAGCTGCTGCCGCTGTTCGAGCGCGAGGGCGTGAAGCTCGCGCTCGAACCGCACCCGGACGACTTCATCGAGCTCGGGCACCCCGCGGTCGACATGGTCCGCGGGATCGACAGCCCGTGCGTGTCCTTCCTGTACTGCCTGCCGCACACCTTCCACCAGGGCGACGACGCGCCCGGGATCATCGCGCACGCCGGCGACCTGCTCACCCACGTGCACGTCGCCGACTCGATGGACCACACCGCCTCCGACGGGCTGCGGTACATCACCAACCCGCCCGGCAACACCGTCCGCGTGCACCAGCACGCGGAGATCGGCCGGGGGGACGTCGACTTCGACGAGGCCTTCGCCGCCCTGGCCGGGATCGGCTTCGACGGCGTCCTGACCACCTGCGTCTTCGGGTGGGACGAGCAGGCCCGCGAGTCGGGCACGCGGATGCTGTCCGCCATCCGCGACCTGGTCACCAAGCACTTCCCGTCCACCCCCTGAGGAGCTCCACCCATGGCCACCCACATCCCGCACTGGATCGGCGGCGCCCGCCGCGACGGCACCAGCGGTCGCACCGGGGAGGTGACCGACTCCGCGACCGGTGAGGTCGTCGGCGAGGTCGCCCTGGCCTCGGTCGAGGAGGTCGACGCCGCCGTCGCCGCGGCCGCCGCGGCGTTCCCCGCGTGGCGGGACACCTCGCTGGCCCGGCGCACCGCGGTGCTGTTCCGGTTCCGGGAGCTGCTCAACGCCCGCAAGCCCGAGCTGGCCGCGATCATCACCGCCGAGCACGGCAAGGTCCTCGACGACGCCCTGGGCGAGGTCTCCCGCGGCCAGGAGGTCGTCGAGTACGCCTGCGGGGTGCCCTCCCTGGTCCGCGGCGGGTTCACCGAGAACGCCTCCACCGACGTCGACGTGTTCTCCATCCGCCAGCCGCTCGGCCCGGTCGCGGTCATCAGCCCGTTCAACTTCCCCGCGATGGTCCCGATGTGGTTCTTCCCCATCGCGATCGCCACCGGCAACACCGTCGTCCTCAAGCCCAGCGAGCAGGACCCCTCCGCGGCGATCTGGCTGGCCGAGCTGTGGAAGGAGGCCGGGCTGCCCGACGGCGTCTTCAACGTCGCGCAGGGCGACAAGGTCGCCGTCGACCGGCTGCTCGAGCACCCGGACGTCAAGAGCGTCTCCTTCGTCGGGTCCACCGCGATCGCCCGCCACGTCTACGAGACCGGCACCCGGCACGGCAAGCGGGTGCAGGCCCTCGGCGGGGCGAAGAACCACATGGTCGTGCTCCCCGACGCCGACCTGGACCTGGCCGCCGACCAGGCGGTCAACTCCGGCTTCGGCTCGGCCGGCGAGCGGTGCATGGCCATCAGCGCGGTGCTCGCCGTCGGCGGCATCGGCGACGACCTGGTGGCCCGGATCGCCGAGCGCACGCGGACGCTGCGCACCGGGGACGGGCGCAAGGGCTGCGACATGGGCCCGCTGATCAGCAAGCGGCACCGCGACCGGGTCGAGTCCTACGTCCAGGCCGGAGAGGCCGACGGCGCCAAGGTCGTCGTCGACGGCCGCCAGGTGACGCCCGACGGCGCCGAGGAGGGCTTCTGGCTGGGCCCGACGCTGGTCGACCACGTCGAGCCGCACATGAGCGTCTACACCGACGAGATCTTCGGCCCGGTGCTGTCGGTGCTGCGGGTGGACACCTACGAGCACGCGGTCGAGCTGGTCAACCGCAACGAGTACGGCAACGGCACCGCGATCTTCACCAACGACGGCGGCGCCGCCCGGCGGTTCCAGCACGAGGTGGAGGTCGGGATGATCGGCATCAACGTGCCCATCCCGGTGCCGATGGCCTACTACTCCTTCGGCGGGTGGAAGAGCAGCCTGTTCGGCGACTCGCACGCCCACGGCGCCGAGGGCGTGCACTTCTTCACCCGCGGCAAGGTCGTCACCAGCCGCTGGCTGGACCCCAGCCACGGCGGCCTCAACCTGGGCTTCCCGCAGAACGCCTGACCGGGCCGGCGCCGGTGGGACCCACCTCCGGCCGCGGCGGGGACGCCCCGGCCGGGGTCGCCGGGCGGATGGCGGACGCGGCCGCTGCCTGGCTGGCCGCGCTGGACCCGGCGCAGCGGAGCCTGGCCCAGCGGCCCGGACCGCCGGGTGGCCCGGCGGCGGAGGACGGACGGCTGCGCTGGCACTACGTGCCGACCGACCACGGCGGGTTGCCCCTGGGGGAACAGCGGCCGGTGCAGCAGTCCCTGGCCATGCGCCTGGTGTCCACCGGGCTGTCGGTCGCCGGCTACGTGACCGTCTGCGGCGTCATGGGCCTGGAGGACGTGCTCGACCGGGCGGAGGGCTTCCCCCGCGGCGGGGCGGGGCGGGAGCGCTACCGCGACCGGGGGCTGTACTACCTGCGGGTGTTCGGCGAGCCGGGGGGCGCGGCCCCGTGGGGGTGGCGGTTCGGCGGCCACCACGTCTCGCTCAACAACCTCGTGGTCGACGGCCGGGTCCGGGGCGTGACGCCGTGCTTCCTCGGCGCCAACCCGGCGGCGGCGCCGCTGCTCGGGGCCGGCACGCTGCGGCTGCTGGGCGCGACCGAGGACCTGGCGCGGGACCTGGTCCGCTCGCTGCCGCCCGCGCTGCGGGCCCGGGCGGTGGTGCCCGGCCGGGCGCCCGCGGACATCGTCAGCCGCAACCGCCCGCTGCTGCCCCGCGCCGGCGAGGCGGAGCCGGGGCCGGACGGCGGGGTGCTGCCGCTGACCCCCGGTCCGCGGGGACTCCCGGGCAGCGAGCTGGACGGCGACCGGCGCCGGCAGCTGGAGGCGCTCCTGTCGGCCCACGTGGGCCGGGTGCCGGACGGGCTGGCCGCACCGGTCGACGTCGACTCCGTGCACCTGCTGTGGGCCGGCTCCACCGACCCGGGCCGGCCGCACTACTACCGGCTGCAGGGGCCGCGGCTGCTCGTCGAGTGGGACAACACCCAGCAGGACGGCAACCACGCGCACTCGGTCTGGCGCGACCCGGAGGCCGACTTCGGCCTGGACGCCCTCGCCGCCCACCGGGCGGCGCACCACACCGGCTGACCCCGGGGGCCGGCCGGTCCCTCAGCCGGCGAAGGCGGTGCGGAAGCTCGCGAGCGCCTGCTCCGGGTCACCGGAGGCCCAGCCCTCCAGCGCGACGACGCCGTCGTAGCCGAGCCGGTCGAGCGTGGCCGCGATCGCCGGGTGGTGGATCTCCCCGGTGCCCGGCTCGCACCGGCCCGGGACGTCGGCGACCTGGATCTCGCCGACCAGCGGCAGCGCCCGCTCCACCAGCGCGACCAGGTCCCCCTCGCCGATCTGGGCGTGGTACAGGTCGAGGTTGAGCCGCAGGTGGGGGCTGCCCACGGCCTCGACCAGCGCAATCGTGTCGGCGGCGCGGGCGAACGGCGTCCCCGGGTGGTCGACGGCGGTGTTGAGGTTCTCCAGGGTGAACACCCGCCCGGCCCGCTCCCCCAACGCCGCCAGCCGCTCGAGCGTCCGGGCCGCGGTGAGCCACATCGCCGGGGTGACGACCTCGGTGGGCACCACCGGCAGCCCGCGGCCGTCCAGCCCGGTCCCGTGCACGTTGAGCCGCGGGCAGTCGAGCCGCTCGGCGACGGCCAGGGACTGCGCGGCCGTGCGCAGCAGCTCCGCGGCGCCGTCGGGGTCGGCGAGGGTGCCGGTGACGTACCCGGTCATGGAGGAGAAGGTCGCGCCGGTCTCCACGAGCGCGTCGACGTCCTTGGCCGTCCAGTCCCAGATCTCCACCTCGAACCCGAGGCCGGCGATGCGCCGCACCCGCTCGGCGAACGGCAGGTCGAGGAAGAGCATCTCGGCCGAGGCGGCCAGCCGATGGAGGACCCCGTCCTCCCCATCTCTCGCAGGCTCGGGGCGGTGCCCTGGACGGGGCCTCACCGCTGGACCGGCACCGGTCGGCCGGTGCGCACCGACTCCGCCGCGGCCAGCGCGATGGCCAGGGCCGCGCGGGCGTCCTCGCCGGTCACCGGGGCCGGGTGCCCCGCCCGGACCGCCTCGACGAAGGCGGCCAGCTCGGCGGTGTACGCCTCGGGGAACAGCTCCTGGTCCCCGCGGACGGTCTCCACCAGCCGCCCGGCCGGGCCGGAGAAGGCCATCCCGCTGCGCCGGCCGTCGCCCGTGGTGGCCATCCCGCCGGAGCCGAGCACCTCGCCGCGGACGTCGTAGCCGTAGGCGGCCTCGAAGCACGCCTCGGCCACCGCGATCGCGCCGTTGTCGAAGCGCACGGTGACCACGGCGGTGTCCAGCAGGCCGCGGTCCCGCCACGCAGGCTCGACCAGCGCGTCGCCGACGGCGGAGACCTCGACGGCCTCGGCGCCGGGGTTGAGGAAGCGCAGCGTGTCGAAGTCGTGGATCAGCGTCTCGAGGAAGATCGTGTCCGGCAGCACGCGCGACGGGTCGAACCCGCCGGGGTCGCGGGTCACCGAGCGCAGCAGCCGCGGGGTGCCCAGCGTCCCGGCGTCGAGCAGGGCGCGGGCGGCCCGCCAGTCCGCGGCGAAGCGCCGGTTGAAGCCGACCTGCAGGACGACGCCCGCGGCGCGGGCCGCGTCGATCGCACGGTCGGCCTCGGCCAGCGTGACCGCCATGGGCTTCTCGCAGAACACGTGCCGGCCCGCACCGGCGGCAGCGACGACCAGGTCGGCGTGCGACCGGGCCGGCGCCGCGACGACGACCGCCTCGACGGCGGGGTCCGCCCAGGCCTGGTCGACGCCGGTGTACGCCCGGTCCGCGCCGAGCGCCCCGGCCAGCCGCTCGGCGGCCCCCGGCGCGGGGTCGACGACGGCGGCCAGCCGCGCGTGCGGGAGGCGCCGGGCCAGCGTCTCGGCGTGGAACGCGCCCATCCGACCCGACCCGACGACGGCCACCCCGAGCCGGCCGCCCGCAGGGATGTCCTCCCTCACAGGTCCAGCACCAGTCGGTCCGTGCGGGCACGGGACACACAGATCATCATGCAGTCGTTCGCCTGCCTCTCGTCGTCGGTCAGGACCGAGTCCCGGTGGTCGGGCACGCCCCCGAGGACGGCGGTCTCGCAGGTGCCGCAGGTCCCCTCGGCGCACGAGGAGAGGACGCCGACGCCCGCCTCCTCGACGACCGACAGGATCGAGCGGTCCGGTGGCACGGTCAGCGTGAGCTCGCTGCGTCCCAGGTCGACCTCGAACGCCTCGGTCCGCGCCGGCTCGCCCTGGGGGCGGGGCGCGAACCGCTCCACGTGCAGCGCTGCGTGCGGCCAGCCGGCGCAGCGCTGCTCGACGGCCGCCAGCAGCGGCTCGGGGCCGCAGCAGTAGACGAGCGTGTCCGGCTGCGGCGTGCCGAGCAGGGCGTCGAGGTCGAGCAGCCCGGTCTCGTCCTGGGGGCGGACCGACACCCGGTCGCCGTACGCCGCGAGCTCGTCGAGGAAGGCCATGGACGCCCGACGGCGGCCGCCGTAGACCAGCCGCCAGTCGGCGCCCGCGGCCTCCGCGGCCCGGATCATCGGCAGGACCGGCGTGATGCCGATGCCACCGGCGATGAACAGGTACCGCGGCGAGGCGACCAGCGGGAAGTTGTTGCGCGGTCCGCGCACCCGCACCCGGTCGCCGACGGCCAGCCGGTCGTGCACGTACCGCGAGCCGCCGCGGCCGTCCGGGTCGCGCAGGACGCCCAGCCGGTACCCGTGGTGGTCGGCGGGGTCGCCGCACAGCGAGTACTGCCGGGTGGGCGCCCCGTCGAGGACCAGGTCGACGTGCGACCCGGGTCCCCAGGCCGGCAGCGGGCGGTCACCGGCCTCACGCAGGCTCAGGGAGACGACCCCGTCGGCCTCCTCCCGCTTGGCGACCACCAGCGCCTCGGCCTCGAACTCCGTGGTGGCGAGGGTGACGGTCGTCGTCCGGTGGGAGACCGCCTCCACGTGCGGACGGCGGCCGTCCCGGCCGAAGGTGATCGGCAGGTTCTTCCAGACGTACATGTTGGGCGAGCTCGGGTAGAACGTCGGCGGGCCGGCCGGCTGGTAGTCGCCCAGCACGGGCAGCGCCTCCTCCAGGGCGATCCGCGCCTCCAGGCGGGCCAGCGGCGCGCCCAGGCACCCGTGCACACCCTCGCCGAAGCCCAGGTGCCGCCCCCGCGGCCGGGTGATGTCGAAGGCGTCCGGGTCGGGGAACTGGCGTTCGTCGCGGTTGGCGGCCCCAGGGATCAGCACGACCCTGCCCCCGGCGGGGATGGTGACCCCGTGCAGGGTGACCTCGCGCGACGTCGTCCGGGCGGTGAGCTGCAGCGGCGTGATGAGGCGCATGGCCTCCTCGACGGCGGCCGGGACCAGCGACGGGTCGGCCTGCAGCAGCGCCCGCTGATCGGGGTTCTCGGCGAGCAGCTCGAACAGCGTCCCGGTCAGCCCGGCGGTCGACTCCACCCCGCCGAGGAAGAGGATCATCATCAGGCCGCTGACCTCGGACTCCGTCGTGACCCGCTCCCCCACGAACGGCACCCCGTCGATGTCGGCGTTCACGAACGCCGTGACCAGGTCGTCCCGTGCGGCCCGACGGCGGTCCTCCAGCAGGTCGATGAAGAACTGCTGGACGCCCGCCGTCGCCGCCCGCGCCACCGGGGTCAGGTGCGGGGTGCCGGGCACCCGGTCCTTGAGCTCGTGCGTCCAGTGCTCCAGCTGGTCGCGCCGCGCCCGCTCCAGGGGGTCGTCGTCGTGGCGGCTCGGCAGGCCCATCAGGTGGAAGAACACGTCGAAGGGCATCGGCCAGGCCAGCTCCTGGGCCAGGTCCACCGTCCCGCGGCCCCCCGCGCCGCGGTCCCGCCACGAGTCGACCAGCTCGCGCACGACGGCGCGGATGCCGTCCTCGAGCTGGGCGATCCGGCGCGGCAGGAAGTACGGCTGCACCACCGAGCGGACCTCGTCGTGCCGGGGGTTGTCCATGCTCCCGATCGACCCCGGGGGCACCTGCTCGAGGCGGCTGTCGTCGATGTCCATGCCCTCGAAGCTGCGGAAGGTGTCCGCGTCGAGCGCTGCCGCCCGCACGTCCTCGAAGCGGGTCAGGGCGTACCAGCCCCAGCGCTCGCTCCAGTACACCGGTGCCTCGTCGCGCATCCGGCGGTAGGTCCCGAACGGGTCGGACGTGTAGAAGTCCGGCCGGAACGGGTCGTAGTCCAGCGCGGTGGCGAGCGGGGCGGTGGCGGTCTCGGCCATGTGGGTCTCCGCGGTCGGGAGCGGCTCTGTTTCAAGCGCTTCAAGACTCACTGGTGAGCCACGCCACTGTCAACCACTTGTCAGGACAAACCCCGACTGGCCACGCCCGGCAGTGGCACCCGCACGGGATCGCCGATGCAGGACTCAGCCCCCTCCCGGCGGCGGACCGGTCGTCCCCCGCACGACCAGCCGCGGGCGGACGACGACCTCGCGGTGCTCGGTGCGGCCGCCGTCCAGCCGCTCGACCACCGCGGCGACCGCGTGCCTCATCAGCTGCCGGGACTCCTGGCTGACCGTGGTCAGATCGACGTGCGCCAGCCGCGAGAGGGGGCTGTCGTCGTAGCCCACCACCGAGACCCGGCCCGGGACGTCCACCCCGCTGCGCAGCAACGCGTCGAGCAGGCCCACGGCGGAGGCGTCGTTGTAGGTCACGACCGCGGTCGGGGGCGCGTCCGACGCGAACAGCGTCCGCGCCGCCCGCGCGCCGGACGCCTCGCCGGAGTCCCCCTCCACGACCTGCACCTGCCGCCCGAGCCGGTGCCGGCGCATGGCCCGCTGGTAGCCGCGCCGCCGGCCGGCGGCGATGACCCCGGGCCCCCCGTCGACGTGGGCGATGCGGCAGTGCCCCAGGTCGATGAGGTGGTCGACGGCCTGCGCGACGCCCTCGTCGTCGGCGACCCGGACGACGTCGACACCGGCCGAGGGCACGGGGCGGCCGACGGCCACCACCGGGAGCTGCCGGTCCAGCGCGCTCAGCCGCGAGGCCGGGGCCTCCGGGCCGAGCAGGACCAGGGCCTCGCAGCGCGAGTCGAGCAGCGTCTCGACCGCCCGCCCCTCGTCCCGGCTCCGGGTCACGGTGCTCAGCACCAGGTCGTACCCGTACTCCTCGGCCGCCTCGTGGACGTCTTCGACGAGCTGGGCGTGGAAGGTGCTGCGGACGTCCATCAGGACGCCGATGAGCCGGCTGCGCCGGCGGGCCAGCAGGCTGGCCGCGCGGTCGGGCCGGTACCCCAGCCGGCCCGCCGCGTCGAGCACGCGCTCGCGGGTGGCGCTGCTCGGCCCCGGGGCGCCGCGCAGCACGAGCGACACCGTGGCCGGGGAGACCCCCGCCTCGGCCGCGACGTCCGCCAGCCGGGGACGACGCGCCGACTCCTCCGCACCCAGGACGACCGCCTCCTCCCTTGACACGACCGCCGCACCCTGCTGTGATCGGCGTCATCATTAAAGCGCTTTAAGAGTGCGGAGGCCACCCGCCGAGGCGCGGCGAGCGTGCCACGTCGGCAGGGACGATCCCGCCCCCCGAGGCCGACCACCCCGTCGAGAGGGGACAGCGATGTCGCAGCAGCCACTGTCGGTGGCGGTGATCGGCGCGGGGATGGCCGGCCGCAGCCACGCCGCCGCCTATCGCCAGGTGAACACCGTCTTCGGGGCAGGGCTCCCGCCCGTCCGGCTGGCCGCGGTCGCCGACGCCAACGAGCACCTGGCCCGGGACGGCGCCCGCCGCTACGGCTTCGAGAAGGCGGTGTCCAGCTGGGAGGAGGTCGTCGAGGACCCCTCGATCGACGCGATCAGCATCGTCGTCGGCAACTCCCTACACCGGCCGATCGCCGAGGCGGCCATCGCCGCCGGCAAGCACGTGCTCTGCGAGAAGCCGCTGGCCGGCTCGGTGGAGGACGCGCAGGCGATGGTCGCCGCCGAGGAGTCCGCGGACGTGGTGACCGCCGTCGGCTACACCTACCGCCGATCCCCGGCGATCGCCGCCATCCGCGACCACGTGCAGAACCGCGAGCTGGGCGAGCTGACCCTGTTCGACGGCCGCTACTGGTGCGACTACGCCTGCGACCCGCGCGGTCCGCTCACCTGGCGGTACAGGGGCGGACCCGGCAGTGGTGCCCTCGGCGACATCGGGGCCCACGTCATCGACGTCGGCCAGTTCCTCTGCGGGCCGGTCGTCTCGGTGTCCGGTGCGGTGCTGTCCACCCAGATCGCCGAGCGGCCGCTGCCGCTCGGCGCCGTGGTCGGCCACGACGCGGCACCGGTGCGCGAGGAGACGGGCGAGGTGGAGAACGAGGACACGGCCGTGTTCACGGCTCGCTTCGAGTCGGGCCTGTCCGCGTCGTTCTCGGTGTCCCGCACCGCCTTCGGCATGCCCAACGGGCTGGCCTTCGACGTGTACGGGCTGGACGGACGCGCCTCCTTCGACTGGCACCGGCCCTCGGAGTACCTCGTCGACGACCGTCAGCCCGAGGCCCGCACCCGCGGCGTCCGGCGGGTCATCGTCGGCCCGCAGATGCCCTACGTCGCCGGCGGCTACCCCATGGAGGCGCCGGGCGTGGGCGGCGGCAACGCCGAGATGTTCGTCTACCAGTGCCGCGCGTTCCTGGACCAGATCGTCGGCACTCCCGACCCGCTGCCACGCAACGCCACCTTCGCCGACGCCCTCCACACCATGCAGATCGTCCAGGCCGTCGTGGAGTCCGCGCAGTCCGGCGGCGCCGCCCTCGAGGTCCCCACCGCCGTCCCCACCCACTGACCGGAAGGCCGATCCCCGATGTCCCTGAAGCTGGGCGCCTACACCGCCTGCCTGCACGACCGACCGCTGGAGCAGGCCCTCGACGTGCTGCAGGCCGACGGCCTGACCTCCGTCGAGGTCAACACCGGCGGGTTCATCCCCTCCCCGCACTGCCACGTCGACCTGCTGCTCGCCTCGGAGCAGGCCCGCCGCGACTACCTGGAGACGTTCTCCTCCCGCGGGATGGAGCTGACCGGCCTGAACTGCAACGGCAACCCGCTCAACCCGCTGCCCGGCGTCGGCCCCAAGCACGCCGACGACCTGCGCCGCACCATCGAGCTGGCCGGGCTGCTCGGCGTCCGGAACGTCGTGACGATGTCGGGCACGCCCGGGTCGGACCCCGACGCCCGCTACCCCTCCTGGGTGGTCAACCCCTGGGACGGCGTCTACCTGGACGTCCTGGACTACCAGTGGGGCGTCGCCGCCGGGTTCTGGACCGAGATCGACGCCCTCGCCCGGGCCAACGACGTCCGGGTGGCCATCGAGATGCACCCGCACAACCTGGTGTTCTCCCCGGTCACGCTGCGCCGGCTGGTCGACACCATCGGCGCCACCAACGTCGGCGCCGAGATGGACCCCTCGCACCTGATGTGGCAGGGCATGGACGTCGTCGCCTGCATCCGCGACCTCGGCCCGCTGGTGTTCCACGCCGCCGCCAAGGACGCGGCGATCACCCCGGGAGTCGACATCCGCGGGGTGTTGGACACCTCCTTCACCCGGGTGCCCGCCGACGCCCCGGACAAGGTCCCGACCGGCTACGGCTACTGGTGCAACGCCTGGCCGGAGAACCCGGCCTGGCGGTTCGTGGCCGTCGGGGTCGGCCACGACGTCGACTGGTGGACCGAGTTCCTCCGGGCGCTCGCCGAGGTCGACCCGGACATGGCGGTCAACATCGAGCACGAGGACGCCGCCTACGACCGCCTCGAGGGCCTCGCCCTCGCCGCCGGGAACCTGCGCGCCGCTGCCGAGAAGCTGTAGCGCCGGGTCAGGCCCCGGCCCGGTGCGGCTCGATCCGCAGCCGCGGCCGGGGCGGCAGCCCGGCGAGCCGGTAGCACTGGTCGACCAGCGCCATGGTCGCGACCGCGTCCGCTGCGTCGGTGGGGACCGACGGGCCGCCCCGGAGGGCGGCGGTCAGCGCCTCCAACTGGTACGTGTACGAGGTCCGGGTGCCGAGGTGCTCGGTCCTCGTGCCGGCGGCGGTGCGCACGAGCACGCGGTCGTCCCGGTCCGGCTCGACGAAGCCCGGCGCCGTCACCTCCCCCTCCGAGCCCACGATCCGCAGGGACATGTCCCGGGCGGGGTGCACCATGCTGCAGCGGACCGTGGCGGTGGCGCCGGACGGGAACCGCAGCTCGGCGTCGAGCCACTCGTCCACACCCGCGCGCTCCCCGGCCCGGACGGTGACCGGCTCCGGCTCCCCGCCCGTCCACGGCGCCAGGGTGCGCGCGACGTGCAGCCCGTAGCAGCCGAGGTCCATGAGGGCGCCGCCGGCCAGTTCGAGCGACCATCGCGGGTCGCCGTCGTCCGGCGGGAGCATGGCGATCGTCGCCTCGGCGTGGACGACGTCGCCGAGCTCGCCCGAGTCCACGAGGTCCAGCACCCGGCGCACGACCGGGTGGTAGAGGTGGTGGAAGCCCTCCGTCACGGTGACGCCCGCGCGCCGTGCGGCGTCGCGGACCTCGGCGGCCTCGGCGGCGTTCGAGGCGAACGGCTTCTCCGACAGCACGTGCTTGCCGGCCGCGACGGCGGCCAGGTTCCACGGGCCGTGCAGGGCGTTGGGCAGCGGGTTGTAGACGACCTCCACCTCCGGGTCGGCGAGGACGTCCGCGTAGGAGGGCAGCACGCGCTCGACGCCGTGTGCGCGGCCGAAGTCCTCCGCCCGGGCGCGGTCCCGGGCGGCGATCGCGACCAGCCGGCTGCCGGTCGCGCGCGCGGGCACGGCCATGGCCCGCTCGGCGATGCGCGCGGCGCCCAGCACGCCGATCCGCAGGGGCTCGAGCCGGTCCGTCCTCACCGGTACAACCCCGGCCGCTCGGGGAGCTCGACCGCCACCCGGCCTCCGGCGTGCAACGACTGCAGCGCCGCGTCCGAGACGACCTGCGCGGCGTAGCCGTCCCAGGCACTGGGCCCCCCGGGCGGCCGCGCGGCGACGACCGTGTCGACCCACTCGCGCAGCTCGACGTCGTAGGACAGCGTGAACCGCTCGCGCCAGTCGGCCGGGACGAGACCGGCGACGGTGCCCTCGCGGCGGACGCGCACCGGGGCCGGTTCGGCCAGCTCGACGGTGCCGCTCTCCCCGGACACCTCGCAGCGGATCTCGTAGCCGTAGTGGACGTTGACCGACACCTCGACGTCGGCGAGGACGCCGTCGGCCATCTCGAAGAGCACGAGCAGCGGGTCCTGCAGCTCGCCGCCGCGGCTGCTCCTGCGGGGCGTGAACACCTGGGCGGCGGTGATCTCCTGGCCGAACAGCCAGCGCAGCTGGTCCATCTCGTGGATCGCGGTGTCGGCGATGGACATGTCGCGGGTGTAGTGCTGCGGCACCGAGGCGTTGCGGTGGGCGCAGTGCACGAGCAGCGGGGCGCCGATGGTCCCGTCGTCCACCGCCTGCTTGAGGGCCCGGTGCGCGGGGTCGAAGCGCCGGTTGAAGCCGACCTGCACCAGCCGCCGGCCGGCGGCGACCTCGGCGTCGACGATCCGCCGGCAGGCCTGCTGCGTGGTGGCCAGCGGCTTCTCGCAGAACACCGGCTTGCCGGCGGCGATGCACGCCAGCACGTAGGGCTCGTGCGTCGGCCCCCACGAGGTGACGACGACGGCGTCGACCGCGTCCGACGCGATGACGTCCTCGCCGCTGGGCAGCGCCTTCGCGGCGGGGAGCCGCCCGGCCACGGTCGCGGCACGCCCGGCGTCCGCGTCGGCCACCGCGACCACCCGGCTGCCCCCGGGGCCGCCGTCCAGCCGGCGGACGTGCTCCTGCCCGATCATGCCGACCCCGATGACCCCGACGTCCAGCGCCACGACCCCTCCTCGGTCCCGTCCGGCCCGGCGCAGCGCAGGGCCGTGTCGAGGCTGTGCGCCGGACCACGGCCAGGTCAACGGCGCGGGTCCATCAAGAACCCCTCAACGGGTCACCTCGCCGAGAGCAGCTCTGCCGGGATGTTGTGCGGCGTCACCACCTGGACGCCGGAGTGCCAGGACCGCGGGGTGCCGGGCAGCGCGCCGTGGGCCTGCATGACGACGTGGCAGGCGCGGCGCAGGTCGAGTGCCAGGTCGTGGTGCAGCACCGCGGACAGCCGGCCCTCCCGCAGCAGGGCGAGGTTCTCGGCATCCAGGTCGTGGGCGACGAAGGCCCGGCAGCTGCGCCCGGCGTCGGCGAAGGCCGCGACGGTCGCGGCGTTGCCGCCGGCGGCGTACATCGAGTACACGGCGGCGATGTCCGGGTCGGCGGCGAGCGCGTC
This sequence comes from Geodermatophilus pulveris, assembly GCF_900188375.1. GTDB lineage: Bacteria > Actinomycetota > Actinomycetes > Mycobacteriales > Geodermatophilaceae > Geodermatophilus > Geodermatophilus pulveris. The sequence goes on from NZ_FZOO01000014.1 coordinate 44,565, forward strand.
GCGGACGAGCCCGCGCAGCACGTCGTCGTCCCCCGTCGCGTCCACCAGGTCGACCTGCCGCCGCCCCGGGCGCAGCGCGCGGGTGGTGGCCCGGAAACCCATCTCCCGGTCGTCCTCGCCCCGGAAGGACCCGGTGCCCCGGGTGACGAGGACGGCGGTGTCGTCGGGCAGCCACCTGTCGAGCAGGTACGCGGCGGTCGCCCCGGCCGCCCGGTTGTCCAGGCCGACGTAGGCGACCCGGCGGCTGGTCGGCAGGTCCGTCACCAGCGTGGTGACGGGGATCCCGGCCTCGGCCAGCCGCTCGATCGCGGCGACGACCAGCGGGTGGCCGGGGGCCTTGAGGACGACGCCCTGCGACCCGCGCCGGGCGATCCGGTCGAGCGTGGCCGCCAACTCGGCCGCCGGTGGGGCCTCGGTGAGGTGGAACCGCGCCCGGAACGTCGCCGGGCGCACCAGCGGCAGCTGGGACTCCAGGGCCGCCCGCACCGCGGCGGAGAACCGGGCCGGCGCGTCGACGACCAGGTCGAGGAAGAACGTCCGCCCGGTCAGCCGCACCTGCGAGCGCTGCCGGTGCAGGTCGGCGATGGCGCGGTGCACCTCCTGGACCGTGCTCGCGCGGACCCCGCCCCGCGCGTTCAGGACGCGGTCGACGGTCGCCTCGGACAGGCCGGCCTGGCGGGCGATCTCGCGGATCGGGTAGGGGTGCGGCACCGCACCAGTCTGAGGGGTCTCTGAGGGTTGACCGCGTGCCCGCGGGCTCACGAGGCTGGCGGGATGACCACGGTCCCCTCCGTCTCCCTGCACGACGGCGTCACGATCCCCCAGCTCGGGCTGGGCACCGCCCGGCTCCCCGACGAGGAGACGCGGCGGATCGTCCGCGAGGCGCTCGCGGTCGGCTACCGGTTCGTCGACACCGCGGCCAGCTACGGGAACGAGCGCGGCGTCGGCCAGGGCATCGCCGACTCCGGACTGCCGCGCGAGGAGGTCTTCGTCTCCACCAAGCTGCGCGGCCGTGACCAGGGGTACGAGACGGCCAAGGCCGCACTGCGGGCCAGCCTGGACCGACTGGGCACCGACCACGTGGACCTCTACCTGATCCACTGGCCGCTCCCCCGCCTGGACCGCTACGTCGAGTCGTGGCGGGCGATGGAGGAGCTGCTCGACGAGGGGCTCACCCGCACGATCGGCGTCTCCAACTTCCTGCCCGAGCACCTCGACCGGCTCGCCGCCGCCTCCTCGACGGTGCCGGCGGTCAACCAGATCGAGTGCCACCCCCGGGAGCCGCAGCTCGAGCAGCGGGCCGACGACGCCCGCCGCGGCATCGTCACCGAGTCGTGGTCACCGCTGGCCAACGGCGGGGAGCTGCTGCAGCAGCCGGTGCTCACCGGGATCGCTGCCCGGCACCGCCGGACACCCGCGCAGGTGGTGCTGCGGTGGCACGTGCAGCAGGGCCTGGTCACCTTCCCCAAGGCGTCGTCCCGCGGCCGGCTGGTCGAGAACCTCGACGTCTTCGACTTCGAGCTCGACGACGAGGACATGGCGGGCATCGCCACGCTCGCCGACGGCACCCGCGTCAACGGGCAGTACCCGGACGTGTGGGAGGAGTTCTGAGGCCAGCGGGTGACGGTTTCTTGAGGGATCTGGCGCCTTGTAGGCCTCGCAGCGGACCGTCAGGCTCGACGGCACCCCACCCCGCACAGGAAGGACGACGCCATGAGCGCACCCGCCACCCCCCGGACCACCCCCGGCTGGTTCACCGCGGAGGACTGCCGCCTGGAGGACTTCCGCGCGCTCGTGGAGACGACCACCGACCTGGCCGACTACCCCCATGCCGACGAGGTCCGGGGGAGCGTCCTGGTCTACGGCGCGCGGCTGCGCGAGTCCGTCGCCACCCCCGAGGGCCGCCGGGACGTGCAGGCCGAGCTGGCCCGCGCCCTGGCCGACGGCCCGGGGATCGTCGTCTTCGCCGGCGCCTTCCCCGACACGGAGGTGGTCGACCGGGCGACGGCGGCGTTCCGGGCGATGATCGACGAGCAGGAGGCAGCCGGCGTCGTCGGCGGCGACCACTTCGCCAAGCCGGGCGCCAACGACCGCATCTGGGGCGCGCTGGACAAGTTAGCCGTCCGGGACCCGGAGGCCTTCGCCGCCTACTACGGCAACGACGTCATCGCGCTGGCCTCCGAGGCGTGGCTCGGCCGCGGCTACCAGCTCACCAGCCAGGTCAACGTGGTGAACCCCGGGGGGCAGGCGCAGGTCGCCCACCGCGACTACCACCTGGGCTTCATGTCCGAGGAGCAGGCCCTGGCCTACCCGGCGCACGTGCACCGGCTCTCCCCCGTCATGACCCTGCAGGGGGCGGTCGCGCACTGCGACATGCCGGTGGAGACCGGGCCGACGATGTACCTGCCGCACTCGCAGAAGTACGCCCCCGGCTACGTCGCCTTCCACCGGCCGGAGTTCACCGCCTACTTCGGCGACCACTTCGTCCAGCCACCGCTGCAGAAGGGCGACGCCGCCTTCTTCAACCCGGCGCTGTTCCACGGCGCCGGGACCAACCGGTCGGCCGACGTCCGCCGCATGGCCAACCTGCTCCAGGTCTCCTCGGCCTTCGGCCGGGCGATGGAGACCGTCGACCGGGCGGCGATGTGCCGGGCGCTCCACCCGGTGCTGCTCGCGCAGCAGGCCGCCGGCGCCGACGACCGCACGCTGCGCAACGTGGTCGCCGCCTCGGCGGAGGGCTACGCCTTCCCGACCGACCTCGACCGCGACCAGCCGATCGGCGGCCTGGCGCCGGAGACCCAGGCCGAGCTGGTCTGGCGCGCCGTGCAGGAGGACTGGTCGCCCGAGACGCTGGACGCCGGGTTGACCGCGCAGGCGGAGCGGCGGGCGGGCGGCCGCTGACCCCCGCTCGACGGCACGACGCCGCCGTCCCGGACCCGCCGGGGCCCGGGACGGCGGCGACGGGAGTCAGCGCTTGAGCTCGTGGGAGAGCTCGGCGAGCTCCTGACCCCCGGCCATCTCGGCGGTGAGCTCCTCGAGGGTGACCTCGGAGCGCTTCTTGTCCAGCACCCGGCGGCCGAGCTTCAGGATCACGAAGTGGTCGCCCACCATGTAGGCGTGGTGCGGGTTGTGGGTGATGAAGACGACCCCGAGGCCGGCGTCGCGGGCGGCGGCCGTGTACTTGAGCACCACGCCCGACTGCTTGACCCCCAGCGCCGCGGTGGGCTCGTCGAGGATCAGCACCCGGGCGCCGAAGTAGACCGCCCGGGCGATCGCGACGCACTGCCGCTGGCCGCCGGAGAGCGTGCCGATCGGCTGGTTGATGTCCTTGACGTGGATCCCCATCTTCTGCAGCTCGGTGTCGGCGATCTCCCGCATGGCCTTGATGTCCAGCGGCGCGAGGGGGTACCTGCCCTTGCGGATCTCCGAGCCGAGGAAGAAGTTGCGCCAGACCTCCATCAGGCCCACCACGGCCAGGTCCTGGTAGACGGTGGCGATCCCGGTGTCGAGGGCCTCGCGCGGCGAGCCGAAGTGCCGCTCCGTGCCGTCGACGCGCAGCGTCCCCTCGCTGTGCGGGTGCAGCCCGGAGATGATCTTGATGAGGGTCGACTTGCCGGCCCCGTTGTCCCCGAGGACGCAGGTCACCTCCCCGGCGTTGACGGTCAGGTTGACGTCCTCCAGCGCCCGGATGGCGCCGTAGGCCTTCCCGACCCCGTCCATCTCGACCAGGGGCTCGCCCCGGTGCAGGTCCCGCGCGGCGCGCTCGGCGATCGTGTCGGTCATGGTCACTTCCTCCGGGCGGCGTAGTTCTTGACGTACAGGTTGACCATGACGGCGAGCAGCAGCATCACGCCGAGGAAGGTCCGGAACCAGTTGGGGTCCCAGCCGGCGAAGACGATGCCCTGGGTGGTCATGCCGAAGATGAGGGCACCGAGCGCCGAGCCGACCGCCGAGCCGTAGCCGCCGGTCAGCAGGGCGCCGCCGACGACGGCGGCGATGATGTAGACGAACTCGTTGCCGACGCCGATGCCGGCCTGCACCGTGCTGAAGTTCATCAGCAGGTGCATCCCGAGGAACCAGGCCAGGAAGCCGACGGCCATGAACAGCCCGATCTTGACCTTGCGGACGGGCACCCCGACCGCCCGCGCGCTGGCCTCGTTGCCGCCGGAGGCGAAGATCCAGTTGCCGACCCGGGTGCGCAGCAGGACCCAGGTGCCGACCGCCACGAACAGCGCCCACCACAGGATGGTGACGTTCAGGGTGATCACGCCGAGGTCCACGTCGGAGGCGAACACGGCCCGCGCGGAGTCGAAGCCGTCCAGCTGGTTGATGTTCGGGGTCGCGACGGCACCGGTGACCAGCCGCGTGACGCCGAGGTTCAGCCCCTGCAGCACGAAGAACGTCGACAGTGTCACCAGGAAGCTCGGGATGCCGGTGCGCACCACCAGCCAACCGTTGAGGAAGCCGATGGCCAGGGCGACGACCAGGCTGACCACGACGCCGACCCACACGTTGAGGCTCAGCTGGTAGCAGAGCATCGCCGCGGTCAGCGCCGCCGTGGTCACCGCGACACCCGCGGACAGGTCGAACTCGCCGCCGATCATCAGCAGCGCGACGCCGACCGCCACGATGCCGATCGTCGCGCTGGCGTACAGGTAGGTCGACGCGGCGGGCAGGGAGCGGAACGTGGGGGCGGCCGCGTAGAAGAACAGGAAGACCGCGACGGCGGCGGCGAGGGCACCGACCTCCGGGCGGGCGAGCACCCGGGACAGCAGCGAGCGCTGCTGGCGGGGCGGCGCGGCGGGCGCACCGGTGGCGGGCGGGGACGGTTGGGACGAGGACTGCGTCGCCACGGACGAGCTCATGGCCTGACTCCCGGGGGGTGTGGGAGGGGGAGCCGGGCCGGCCGCCCGGCTCCCCCGACGGGACTAGCGGGTGTTGTTCTCCGTGAACGGCAGGATCGCGTCGATGTTGCTCGAGTCGACGATCGACGGGCCGGTGAGGACCGGACCACCGCCGCCGATGTCGTTGCCGTTGGTGATGTTCAGCCACAGCGAGGTCACGGCCATGTAGCCCTGCACGAACGGCTGCTGGTCGACCGAGAACGCGATGCCGCCGTCCTGGATCTGCTGGGCGACGTCCTGGTTGAGGTCGAAGGTGGCGATGGCGGCCTCGTTGCCGGCGTCCTCCTTGGACTGCTGGGCCGCCAGCGCGATGTCCGCGCCCAGCGCCACGATCGCGGTGACCGAGGGGTCCTGCTGCAGCTTGGCGCCGATCGTCTGCTGGACCGACGGGAGGTCGCGCCCGTTGACGTAGAGGATCTCGGTGTCGGGGTAGGTCTTGGCGACCCCGGCGCAGCGGGTCTCCAGCTGCACCTGACCCTGCTCCTGGATGACGCAGATGGTCTTGCCGGTGGACCCCGTCTCGGCGAGCTGGGCGCCCACGGCCTGACCGGCGAGGTCCTCGTTCGACCCGAAGTACATGGAGATGCCGTAGTCCGCGTACTGGTCGCCGCCGGCGTTGAACGCCACGACCGGGATGCCGGCATCGACCGCGGACTGCGCGGCCGGCCCGATGGCGTCGGGCGTGGGCAGGGTGACCGCCAGGCCGTCGACCTCGCTGTCGATGGCGTTCTGGACCAGCGTGGCCTGCCGGCCGGCGTCGGGGTCCGCCGAGTAGTTCAGCGTGATGTTGTGGTTGGCGGCCGCGGCCTCCGCCCCGTTGCGGATCTTGTCCCAGAACGTGTCGCCCGGGGCCTCGTGGGTGACCATCGCGATGGTGTACTCCTCGGTCGCGGCGGGGGCGCCCTCGTCCTGCGCACCGCCCTGGCTGCTGCACCCGGCCACCACCAGGCCGAGGACGCTCACGGCGGCCAGCGCCCGCAGCGGCTTCCTGACAGTTCTCATCGAGTGCGTTCCTCTCGTGCGATCCACCGGGGAGGCTGCCCCTGAGGCGCTATGTTCGGACAAACTGACATATAGAATGTGACACGCCTAACATGGGTCGTCAATAGCCTCCCCGCCCGGACCCCGCGCCGACAGGGCCATCGACCCGGGAACCGGCCGGGTCACGTGATCGGGCGCCCGGCGGAGGGGGCGGGGCCCCGCGGCAGGGGGCGGGACGGGCCTCAGGAGGTCGGGACGTCGACCCAGCCGCGAGCGGCCGCGGACTCGGCCATCGCCTCCAGTGCGACCGCGGCGTGGACGGCGTCGTCGATGCTCGTGCCGTGCGGGCGGCCGTCGACGACGGACCGCAGGAACTCGGCGCACTCGACCACCTTGAGGTCGTCGTAGCCCATGGCGATGCCCGCGCCGGGCTGGAACGCGGCGTACGCGCCCGCGCCGGGGCCGACGTGCACGGTGCTCACGGGCTGGTCCTGGTAGGCGTCCCCCTGGCTGACGCCGAGCTCGCCCATCCGGCGGAAGTCCCAGAACAGCGCGCCGGCGGTGCCGTGGACCTCGAAGCCGTAGCTGTTCTGCTCGCCCACGGCGACGCGGCTGGCCTCCAGCACGACCCGCGCACCGGACGTCGTGCGCAGCAGGGCGGAGACGTAGTCGTCGTTCTCCACGGGTCCCTGCTCGCCGCCCGCGGCACGGGCGTGCCCCGACGTCGCGCCGGAGGGCCGGACCCGCCGGCCGATGAACACCGCCGTGTCCGCGGCCACCGAGGCGATGTCACCCAGCAGGTGGCGGACCATGTCGACGGCGTGCGACGCCAGGTCGCCCAGGACGCCGCTGCCCCCGCGGGCGGTCTCGTACCGCCAGGTGAGCGCCCCGTCGGGGTGCGCCGCGTAGTCGCTGAAGAAGCGGACCCGGGCGTGCGTGACCGCGCCGATCGCCCCGTCCGCGATCAGCCGGCGGGCGGCAGCGACGGCCGGCGCGTGCCGGTAGTTGAAGCCGACCGCGCTCTGCACACCGGACTCCCGGACGGCCGCGGCGACCGCGCGGGCGTCGTCCGCGGTGAGCCCCACCGGCTTCTCGATCCAGACGTGCTTGCCGGCCCGCGCCGTCGCCACGCCGATCTCACGGTGCAGGAAGTTGGGCGCGGTGATGCTGACCGCCGCCACGCGGGGGTCGGCGAGCACCGCCCGCCAGTCCCGGGCCGGCGAGGCGAAGCCGAACTGCGCCGCCGCCGCCTCCGCCCGGCCGGGGACGTCGTCGGCGACGGCCACGAGCTCGGGGACCGGCAGGTCGGGGTAGTGGTGCCGGACGCGCGCGTAGGCCTGGGCGTGGGCGCGGCCCATCCACCCGAAACCCACGACCGCCACCCCGACAGGACCGGCACCAGGAGTCACGGGCCAGGACGATAGTGGGACGACGCCGGTCATCCCCGGCGAGGCGGCGCGCCTGGCGGCGCGGGACACGGGAGGACGCGATGGCACGCAGGCCGCTGTTCCGCCCGGGGCTGCAGGAGGGGCTGCTGGACCTGCTGCGCCCGGCATCGGCGCGGCTGGCCGCGCAGCCGGGTGAGCGCGCGCGCCCGGGGTTGGCCGAGGTGGCGCGCGAGTGGGCCGGCCGGCCGGCCGCGGAGGTGCGCCCGGTCCTCGAGGAGGTCGTCCGCTCGGTCGGGGCGACCCCCGACCTCGCGGCGCTCACCGAGTTCGCGGAGCGGATCGAGGCCGGGGAGGACCCCTTCGCCTGAGCGGGTCAGCGGGTCCGGAACAGCCGCCGGTGCGCCTGCTGACGGAGGAGGGTGGCGACCTCGCCGCGGTCGTCCGCCTGGCCGGCCTCGACGATCACCTCGAGGTCGTTCAGCTCGGCGGCCGACGTGTAACCGGCCAGCTCGTGCGCGAGCCCGTGACGGGTGCGGCGGGCGGCGCGCGGCTGCGAGGAGGGGCGGGGACGGGACGAGCGGAACACGGCTTCTTCTCCGAACATGCTGACAAGGGGTGCGCTCCATACAAGCGCGCCGCCGCCCCCGGTATTCGGTACGACGCTGTGAGTGTGCGCACGTCCACGATCTAGGCTCCCCCCGTGGACGTACTCCGCTCCGGTCACGAACAGGTCGTCTTCTGCTCCGACGGGGCCTCCGGCCTGCGGGCGGTCATCGCGATCCACTCCACGGCGCTCGGGCCGGCGCTGGGCGGCACCCGCTTCCACCCCTACGCCGACGAGGACGCCGCCGTCGCCGACGCGCTGGCCCTGTCCCGGGCCATGACCTACAAGAACAGCCTGGCCGGCCTGGACCTCGGCGGCGGCAAGGCGGTCATCATCGGCGACCCGCACACCGACAAGACCGAGGCGCTGCTGCGGGCCTACGGGCGGTTCGTGGAGTCCCTGGGCGGGCGCTACCTGACCGCCTGCGACGTCGGCACCTACAACGCCGACCTCGACGTGGTCGCCCGCGAGACCCGCTTCGCGCACGGCCGGTCGACCGCCCACGGCGGCTGCGGGGACTCCTCGGTGCTCACCGCCTACGGCGTCTTCCAGGGCATGCGGGCGGCCGCCCAGCACCGCTGGGGCAAGCCGTCGCTGGCCGGGCGCACCGTCGGGGTCGCCGGGGTGGGCAAGGTGGGCAGCTGGCTGGTCGACCGGCTGGTCGAGGACGGCGCCGACGTGGTGGTCACCGACGTCGACGCCGGCGCCGTGGAGCGGGTGCTGGCCCGCCACCCCGCGGTGGACGCCGTGTCCGACACCGCGACCCTGGTCCGCACGCCCACCGACGTCTACGCGCCGTGCGCCCTCGGCCGCGCCCTGGACGACGAGACGGTCGCCGCGCTGGAGGCCGAGATCGTCTGCGGCGGGGCCAACAACCAGCTCGCGCACGCCGGCACCGCCGACGAGCTGCTGCGTCGCGGGGTGCTGTACGCCCCCGACTACCTGGTCAACGCCGGCGGCGTCATCCAGGTGGAGGACGAGCGGCACGGGTTCTCCTTCGCGCGCGCCGAGGCCCGGGCCGCCGGCATCTTCGACGTCGCGCTGCAGGTGTTCCGGGCCGCGGACGAGGCGGACGTCTCCCCCGCCGTGGCCGCCGACCGGCTGGCCGAGGAGCGGATCGCCTCGGTCGGCCGGCTGGCCACCATCCGGCTGCCGCGCTGAGCGGACCCCGGTCGGGCGACAGCAGGGGGAGACCCGTGCCGGTCGTCGGTACGTGTCGTAAGCTCGCTCGGGACAGAGTCACTCAGTCGGGGTCGCCACGCGGGCCGTCCAGCCCGGAGCCGGGCTCCCGCACTCCGTAACGAGGGGGTCGAGCCGATGGGGCGCGGCCGAGCGAAGGCCAAGCAGACACGCGTGGCCCGTGAGCTCAAGTACAGCTCACCCAACACCGACCTCTCCGCCTTGCAGCGCGAGCTGGCCGGGTCGCCGTCGACCTACACCGCCCCCTCCCGGGCGAGCACGGACGACGACGACGAGGACGACGAGTACACCGATCGCTGGGCGGCGGACGACGACGCCGACGACGACTGGGCGGCCAGTCGATGACCGCCTGACCGGCACGGGCCGAACGGACGACACCGCGACTCCCCCGGGGGTCGCGGTGTCGTCTGTCAGCGGTGGGCGCCGACCAGCCGGGCGGCGTCCCCGCCGGTCCGGGGGCCCACGGTGCCGGCGACCCACGCGGGCACGCCGCGCCCGGTGAGCCCGGCCACGACGTCGTCGGCGACGTCCGGCGCGACGACGGCGACCATGCCGACGCCACAGTTGAACGCGCGCTCGGTCTCCGCCCGCGGCACGCCGTGCTCCTCCAGCAGCGCGACGGCGGCCGGGAGCGCCCAGGTGCCGCGGTCGAGCACGGCCGCCAGCCCGTCGGGGACCACCCGCGCGGTGTTGCCGGCCAGGCCGCCGCCGGTGATGTGCGCGAGGGCGTGCACGCCCTCGACGCCGAAGCGGTCCACCAGCGCCAGGCAGTCCAACGCGTAGATCCGGGTGGGCTCCAGCAGCACCTCGCCCAGCGGGCGGTCCAGCCCGGCCGGCGTCGCGGCGAGGTCCAGGCCGGCCGCGGCGACCACCCGGCGCACCAGCGAGTAGCCGTTGGAGTGGAAGCCCGACGACGCCATCGCCACGACGGCGTCGCCGTCCCGGACGCGCTCGGGGCCCAGCACCGCGTCGGCCTCCACGACGCCCACGGCGGTCGCGGCCAGGTCGTAGTCGTCGGGGGCCATGAGGTCGCCGTGCTCGGCGGTCTCCCCGCCGACCAGCGCCGCGCCGGCCAGCCGGCAGCCGGTCGCGATGCCGGTGACGACGGCGGCGACCCGCTCCGGGACCACGCGGCCGCAGGCGACGTAGTCCTGGAGGAACAGCGGCTCGGCGCCGCAGGCCACCAGGTCGTCGACGACCATCGCCACCAGGTCGATGCCGACGGTGTCGTGCCGGTCCAGCTGCCGGGCCAGCGCGATCTTGGTGCCGACGCCGTCGGTCGAGGAGGCCAGCAGCGGCCGGCGATACCGGGCGGTGTCGAGTGCGAAGAGCCCGGCGAAGCCGCCCAGGCCGCCGACCACCTCGGGCCGGCGGGTCGCCTCGACGGCGCTGCGCATCAGCGTGACGGCGCGCTCGCCGGCGTCGATGTCGACGCCGGAGGCGGCGTAGGTGAACGGCCGGCTCACGGGCGGCTGAGCGCGTCGTCCGCACCACCCGGCACGGTCGCGCTGCCCGCCTGCTGCCCGGTCCAGCCGGTGACGGCGCGGCGCTCGATGCCGTCGAGCACGTGCTTGCCCAGCACCGTCGGCTCGGCCAGCGGGATCGGGTAGGAGCCGGTGAAGCAGGCCGTGCACAGCCGGTTGACCGGCTGCTCGGTGGCCGCGATCAGCCCCTGCTCGGAGACGTAGGCCAGCGAGTCGGCGTTGATCGACGCGCGCACGCCGTCGACGTCCAGGCCGTTGGCGATCAGCTCGGCGCGGCTGGCGAAGTCGATGCCGTAGAAGCACGGCCACTTCACCGGCGGGGAGGAGATCCGCACGTGCACCTCGACCGCCCCGGCCTCGCGCAGCATGCGGATCAGCGCGCGCTGGGTGTTGCCGCGCACGATCGAGTCGTCGACGACGACCAGCCGCCGGCCGCGGATGACGTCGCGCAGCGGGTTGAGCTTGAGCCGGATGCCCAGCTGCCGGATGGTCTGGCTGGGCTGGATGAAGGTCCGCCCGACGTAGGAGTTCTTGACCAGCCCGATGCCGTAGGGGATGCCGGAGGCCTCGGCGTAGCCGACGGCGGCCGGGGTGCCGGACTCCGGCACGGAGATGACCAGGTCGGCGTCGGCCGGGTGCTCCCGCGCCAGCCGCCGGCCGATCTCCACCCGCGCGGCGTGCACGCCGCGGCCGCTGATCGTGGTGTCCGGCCGGGCCAGGTACACGTACTCGAACACGCAGCCCTTCGGCTGCGCCGCGGCGAAGTGCTGGCTGCGCAGGCCGTCCTCGTCGATGGCGATCAGCTCGCCGGGCTCCACCTCGCGCACCACGGAGGCGCCGACGATGTCGAGGGCCGCCGTCTCGCTGGCGACCACCCAGCCGCGCTCCAGCCGGCCCAGCACCAGCGGCCGCACGCCCTGCGGGTCGCGGGCGGCGTAGAGGGTGGTCTCGTCCATGAAGGTGAAGCTGAAGGCGCCGCGCAGCTGCGGCAGCACCTCCATCGCGGCGGCCTCGACCGGCAGGTCCGGCCGGGCGGCGATCAGCGCGGTCACCAGGTCGGAGTCGGTGGTGGAGGTGAACGCGCCGGGCACGCCCGCGTCGGCGGCCCGGGAGGCCAGCTCGGCGGTGTTCACCAGGTTGCCGTTGTGGCACAGCGCCAGCCCGGTGCCGGCGTCCGTCGTCCGGAAGGTGGGCTGGGCGTTCTCCCACGTGGAGGCCCCGGTCGTGGAGTACCGGGTGTGCCCGACGGCGAGGTGGCCGCGCAGGCTGCCGAGCGTGGCCTCGTCGAACACCTGGCTGACCAGCCCGAGGTCCTTGTAGACCACCACCGAGGCGCCGTCGGAGACGGCGATCCCCGCCGCCTCCTGGCCGCGGTGCTGCAGGGCGTAGAGACCGAAGTAGGTCAGCTTGGCGACCTCCTCCCCCGGCGCCCAGACCCCGAAGACGCCGCAGGCGTCCTGGGGTCCGGGGAACTGGGGGTCGAGGTCGTGCGTCAGCCGTCCGTCACCGCGAGGCACCCCACGAGCCTACCGGCGGCCGGCGCCCGGCCCGCGTGGCGCGTGCCACCGGCGCTCAGCGGACGTTGCCCAGCTCGGCGGAGATGCGGGTGTCCGGCCCGTGCCCGGTGTGCACGACGGTGTCGCCGTGCAGGGTGAGCAGCCGGTCGCGGATCGACCGGACGATGGTCGGGTGGTCGCTGAACGAGCGGCCGGTGGCGCCTGGCCCGCCGTGGAAGAGCGTGTCGCCGGTGAAGACGGCCCGCAGGTCCGGGGCGTGCAGGCAGGTGCTGCCCGGGGAGTGCCCGGGGGTGTGCAGGGCGGTCAGCGTGGTGCCGGCGACGGTGAACCTGGTGCCCTCGGCGAGGTCGGCGTCCGGGGCGGTGCCGGGGTGCACGACGTCCCAGAGCATCCGGTCGGCCGGGTGCGCCCAGACCCGCGCCCCGGTGGCCTCGCGCAGGTCGACGGCGGCGGTGACGTGGTCGTTGTGCCCGTGGGTCAGCACGATCGCGGTCACCCGGCGCCCGCCGACCGCGGCCAGGATCGGGGCGGCGTCGTGCGGGGCGTCGACGAGGAGCACCTCCTCGTCGTCCCCGACCAGCCAGACGTTGTTGTCGACGTCGAAGTCCTGCCCGTCCAGGCTGAACACGCCGGAGACGACGGCCTTCTCGATGCGGGCGGTCATCAGAGGACGACCACGCTGCGCAGCACCTCGCCGCGGTGCATCTTGTCGAACGCGGTCTCCACGTCGTGGATGCCGATGGTCTCGCTGACGAACT
>NZ_FZOO01000016.1 GCF_900188375.1 Geodermatophilus pulveris
GAGACCGTCACCGATCAGGTGCAGGTCGACGAGACCGTCCGCAAGGAGGAGATCGAGGTCGACGGCCCCGGCACCACGGACCGCCGCAGCTGAGCCCCCCCGCACACACACCGAGGCCCCGCCGGCGCGACTGCGCCGGCGGGGCCTCGGTGCGTGCGGGGCCGGTCAGCTGCCGGTCGAGGTGACGCCGAACATCAGCACCCGGCGCTCGATGTCGTAGTGGACCGTGCCCGTGTTGGTGAGCAGGTCCTGCAGGTTGTCCGCGTCGTCGGGGTCCAGGGTCAGGACCTCCTCCCACGCACCCTGGTCGAGGACCAGCTGCAGGGTGTAGGTCCCCGGCTGCCCGGGCTCCCCGGCGATCCAGCTGAACTGGTAGTGGGTGAGCTGGCGGACCTTGACGCTGTTGTCGGTGACCGGCTGCGGTACGTCGGGCACGGCATCTCCCTGTGTCGGGGCCGCACCGGACGGCGCGACCGCTGCACCCCACGTACCCGTGGCCGACGACCGACACCCCCGGGGGCCGCTTTCCTCGGGGGGTCAGTCCGTGACCAGCCGGTGTCCCATGCCGCGGACGGTCTCGATCCGCGCGGCGCCGAGCTTGCGGCGCAGGTAGCGGACGTAGACGTCGACGACGTTGGAGCCGGGGTCGACGTCGTACCCCCACACGTGGCTGAGCAGCCGCTCGCGGGCGAGCACCTGGCCGGGTTCAGCGTCCGTGAGCCGCCAGTGAGGCCGACAGCGTCAGCCGGAGGGTCTCCGGGACCTCCACCGGCTCGCGCCGCGGGGTGGGCAGCAGGTCGATGACCATGCGGGTGGGCGCGAACGCCTCCGCGTAGCCGATCCGGGCCTGCGCGCCCCAGTGGCGGGCCGAGGCCACGACGGCATCGGGCTCCACCATCGCGGACATCTCCACCTGCGAGGCGTGCGCGCCGAGAGCGGCGAGCTTGCCGGAGAGGTAGGCGGTGACGTCGACGAAGGTCGTCGGGGCGAAGGTGAGTGTCGACGGGCTCTGGTAGTGCAGGACCCGGGAGAGCCGGCGGGCCGCGGACAGGGTCGCGGCGGCGACACCGCGGTGGTCCTGGTGGCTGTCGTCGGGGGCGTGCACGTAGACGACGTCGGCGTCGGTCTCCGTGATCGCCCGCTCGACGACGGCGACCGTGGCGGCGTCCGGCACGACGGTGCAGTCGCGCTGGCCGCCCCACAGCAGCCGGGCGCCCAGCGTGCGGGCGGCCTGCTCCTGCTCGAGCCGCCGGCCCACCACGACCTCGTCGTCCCCGGGGCCGTTCTCCCCGCCGGTCATCACCAGCATGGCGACGGCGTCGCCGGCGGCGGAGTGCGCCAGCAGGGTGGCGCCGCAGCCGAGTTCGATGTCGTCGGGGTGCGCCCCGACCGCGAGGACCCTACGCATCGTCGCGGCCCGGTGCGGCCAGGGACCGCGCCCGCCGGTTCGCCCGGTGCACGAGGACGCCGCCGACCAGGCCGGCAGCCGCCAGCGCGATGGCCGGACCGGTCCCGTTGCCCTCTTCCGGCAGCTCGGTGGACGACGGGCACGCGGATGCGGATGCGGATGCGGTGACACTGTTCGTACCGACCTTCCACCTGGGCGCGTTGCGACCGGTCACCGTGACGGTGAACGCGCCGCGGTGCACACCCGGCTCGAAGGTGGTCGGCTGGGGCGTGCCGTGGACCTTCGGCGTGATCTTGTTCTTGGGGCCGACCTCGATCGTCACCGCGGACCCCGTCGAGTTCTCGTACCCGAAGACCGCCGTCCGGGAACCGTCGGCGTTCGACACGACGCACTCCACGGTGGGCCTGACCTCACCGACGGCCGACGCCGTCCCCGGCGAGACGAGCATCCCCAGCAGGGCGATGACCGCGACCAGGATGGCGCGGAGGGCACGTGTGCGTGCGGTCGAAGACCTCGTGCGGCCGGTCATGACAGGCGTCCTCGTGTTCGGGGCGGCGATCCCGCCCGACCCTGTCGCATCGGCGCGTCAGGCGCCCGACTGGAGCCCCACCCGCGACATCTCCCCCGATGGGGTGAGCCGCCGGGTGCCGAGCAGGTCCAGCGCCAGCGCGGCGGCCTCCGGGAACGTGTCGACGACGGCCCAGGCGGGCGGGTCGTCGGGTGCGCCGGCGTACTCCCCCTGCCGCACGCGGACCGCTCGCGCGCCCACGGCCGCCGCCACGGCGACGTCCTTGCCGGGCCGGTCGCCGATCACCAGCAGCCGGCCCGGCGGCAGGCCGAGCCCGGCGGCGACGGCGAGCAGGCCGGCGGGGTGCGGCTTGCGCACGGCGCGCCCGCCGAGGGCGTCGGTGACGACGACGACCGGCAGCAGCTCCCCGAGTCCGGTGGCGGCCAGCTTGGCCGCCTGGATGGCCGGGGTGCCGTCGGTGAGGCAGGCCAGCGGCGCGGCGGCGGCCAGGGCCCGCAGCGCGTCGGCGACCCCGGGGTACGGCGCCAGCTGCGGCGGGGTGTGCCCGGTGAACGCGGTCACCAGCGGGGGCACGAGGCCGGGCAGCGCCGCGCGGGGGACGCCGACGGCGAGCAGCGCGCGGTCGATCGTGCCGCCGGCGTCGGAGCCCGCGGCCAGCTCGGCCCGCAGCGCGGCGTGCACGGCGGCGCCGTCCAGCCCCGCGATGCCGGCCGCCACGCCGACCGCCGCCGCCGCGGAGGCGAGGTAGTCGGCCTGCGGGTACAGCGTGTCGTCGAGGTCGACGACCACGCCCAGCGGCCGGGGTCCCGTCACCACGGCAACCGCCCGTCGGTGTAGTCCGGCTCGTCGAGGGCGAGCAGGGCGTCGGTGCGCTCGTCGGCGAGGACGGCGGCCACCTGCACCCCCGTCGTCCCGTCGCCGTACGGGCAGGGCACCGTGGCCGCCCGCTCCTGCGCCTCCGGGGTGGTGTGCCCGGCCGCCGCGGCGAGCACGGCCGCGGCCGCCCGGTCGTCGGCCAGCCCGGCCAGCGTCGTCGTCCCCGCCTCCACGCCCTCCCAGCGCGGCGTCGAGCCGCGCAGCACGACCACGGGGACGCCGAGGTACGCGGCCTCCTCCTGGATGCCGCCGGAGTCGGTGACCGCCAGCCGCGCCGAGGCCAGCGCGGCCACGAGGGCGGAGTGGCCGACCGGGCCGGACAGCGTGACGCCCGGGTGCTCCAGCCGGGCGCCCAGCCCGGTCTCCGCCAGCCGCGCGGCGGTGCGCGGGTGCACCGGGAAGGTGACCGGCCCGACCGTCTCGGCCAGCGCGGTCACCACGCCGACCAGGCGGGCCAGCCGCACCGGGTCGTCGACGTTGGTCGGCCGGTGCGCGGTGACCAGCACGCCGGCGCGCCGGGCCACGGGGACCCGGCGCACGCCGCGGGCGACGAGGGTGTCGATGACCGGGTTGCCGACGACGAACACCCGCTCGGCCGGCACCCCCTCGTCGGCGAGGAAGGCCGCCGCCCGCTTGGTGGGGGCGAGGTGCAGCTGGGCGACCGCGGCCGCGACCCGCCGGTTGACCTCCTCGACGCTGCGCGGGTTCAGGCTGCGCAGCCCCGCCTCGAGGTGCGCGAAGGGCACCCCGGCGGCGCGGGCGGCCAGCGCGTAGGCCGGCACCGTGTTGGTGTCGCCGAGGGCGAGCACCAGGTCCGGCCCGATGCCGCGCAGCGCCCGGGCGGCGTCGGCGTGCAGTGCACCGGCGCGCTCGGCCGGGTCGGCCGGCAGCGTGAAGCGGTGCCCGGGGACCAGCCCCAGCGCCGCCTGCAGCTCCGGGCCCATCCGCGGGTCGGTGTGCTGGCCGGTGTCGACCACGCTGACCCGGTGCCCGGCGCCGGTGAGGGCGGCGACGACCGGGGCCAGCTTGACCACCTCCGGGCGGGTGCCGAAGGGCACCAGCACGTGCCTGCGGCGGCTCATGCCCGCACCGCCACCGGCGCGCACGGGTCCTCGACGGGGGCGCCGTCCTCGCTGCGGTAGGTCTCGGCGAAGTAGCGGCTCATCACGACCCCGGGGCGGAAGTCCAGGTCCGGCAGCGGCTCGCCGCGGACGCCGGCCAGGTACGCGCCGACGACGTCCGCGCCGGCGGCCAGGGTCAGCGGCAGGCCGCCGGAGAAGCGGGGGTTGATCTCCACGACGGTCGCGGTGCCGTCGTCGGCGACGAAGCCCTGCACGTTGGCCGGCCCGGTCAGCCGCACGGCGGCCAGCGCGCCGGTGACCACCTCGGTCACCGCGGCGGAGGCGAAGGTGCGGCCCTTGACCGAGATCCCGGCCCTGGTCTCCTCCCGCCACCGGGGGACGACGACGCGGACGGCGCCGTCGCGGTCGACCAGGGCGTCCGCGGTGAACTCCCGGCCGGCCAGCCGGGTCTGCACGATCAACCCGCCGTCCGCCCGGAGTGCTGCGAGCACGGCGTCCCGGTCGTCGAGCAGCTGCACGCCGCGGCTGCCGCGGCCGGCGACCGGCTTCACCACCCACGGCCCGGGCACGCCGGCCAGCCGGCCGGCGGACGCTGCGGTCGCCGGGTGCGGCACGCCCGCGGCGGCCATCGCGCGGGCGAAGGCGGCCTTGTCGCAGCACAGGTCGACGGCGGCGGCGTCCGGCAGCCAGGTGGCGACGCCGGCCGCCGACAGCCGCCCGGCGGCGGCGGCCAGCTGCGGCAGCTCCTCGGCGACCGTGCCGACCAGCGCGTCGACCCCGAAGGCGGCGCAGGCGCCGAGCAGCGCGTCGACGAAGCGGGGGTGGTCGCCGCGCGGCAGGGTGACCGCGGTGTGCGCCAGCGCGCCGCCGGCGGCGGCACTGTCCGCGTCACCGGCCACCACCCGGTGGCCGAGGGCGACCAGCCGGCGGACGACGGCCACGCCGGCCGGACCGCCCGCGCCGGTGACGAGCACGGCGGGCCCGTCGGCGGGCGGGAGGGCCGCGGGCGGCCGCGGGGAGGGCAGGGAGGCGGTCATCGGCGGTCCTGGGTCGACAGGGGGGACCCGGGCCGGCGGCACCGGGGGTCGGGGGGACGGCCGGGCCGCGTCGCGCGGCAGCCGCTCGGTCGGCGGCTCGGCGACGTCGGCGGTGACGTCGGTGGTGACGTCGCGCCCGGGGTGCCGCAGCAGCCATCCGCGCGCCCACAGCCGCAACGCCGCAACCCGGGGGTGGGTCACCGGCTCCCACTGCCGGGCGGCGATCGCGACGGCCAGCACGTCGAGCACGGCCGGGTCGTCGTCGTAGGTGGCCACCGCGACCAGCGACGCGGCGTGCGCGCCCAGCCCGTCGGAGGCCAGCGCGCGCACCCGCGCGGCGCGCTCGGCCGACGGCAGGTGCCCGATGCGGTAGTCGATCCGCCCGGCCTCGCGGCGCGCACCGATCCACCGGGCCACCCGGGTGGGCAGCACGTAGCGGTACACGAGGCCGGTCAGGTTGACCCGGCGTGTGACGGGGCGGACGTCGTCGTCGCCCGGCCGGTAGCCCAGGCCGGGCCGGGCCCAGCTGTCCGGACGGCGGGCCGTGTGCCGGCCGGCGACGTCCTGCTCGGCGCGTTCGGCGGTGGGCAGCGTGATGCAGACCATGAGCAGGAAGCCGCCGAGGGTGGCCGCCAGGTTCCACACCGTGCCGACCCAGTCGTGGAAGAGCACCAGCGCCGGCGTGCCCCAGACCAGGCCTGCGAGGGTGGAGCCGACCAGCCGCAGGTGGTTGAGCAGCAGCAGCGCCGCGACGGCGACGACCAGGCCGGCGACCGCGTGCTGGCGCCGGCCGCGCAGTACGACGGCGGTCAGCGCGGTCAGCCCGAGCACCGACAGGATCGCGGAGCAGGACTCGGTGACCTCGGCCAGGATGATCTCGCCGTCGGGGCGGAACACCAGCACATGGCGCTCCAGCGAGCCCGACACCGAGTCCACGCCGGCCCAGCCGAGCACGGTGGCCACCCAGCGGGCCTCGTGCACCTGCAGGAAGCCGGCGCCGTAGCGGAAGCCGGCGGCGCAGATGACCGCCGCGAGCGCCAGGTCCAGCAGCACCGGCAGCAGCCGGCGGCTGCCGCGCCGGGGACGCCGCGGGCGCCCGGCGCGGTGCCTCCCGGCGGCCGCCACCGGAGCGATCGCCATCTAGGCCGCCGTCCCGGCCGCGGTGACCACCGGCGGGTCGACCCGCACGGTGGAGGTGGCGCCGGACCGCGAGGTCTTCACCCAGGTGTAGGGACGGCCGAGCATCCCGTCGACGTAGGCCCGGGTGGTGATCCAGATGGACAGCGCGAAGGCGGGCAGGAAGCCCAGCAGCCGCCACGCCGACCGCCGCTCCACCCGGCCGATGAGCAGGCCAACCGACAGCTCGGCCAGCGGGCCGATGAACAGCAGCATGGACAGCGGCAGCAGCGCGACCACCGGCAGGTCGCCGATGCCGAAGGCGCGCAGCACGGTGAGCAGCAGGCCGATCCCGCTGAGCAGCGGCACGTGGTAGACGAGCAGGAACAGCGTCGTCTCGACCTTCTCGACGGGGGAGAGGTACGGGGAGCGCATCAGCGGGCGCCAGTAGTCGCGGAAGCACTTCTGGTGGCCGCGGGCCCAGCGGTACCGCTGCTTCCAGAACCGCTGCGCGCTGACCACCGCCTCCTCGAAGTCGACGGCGGACAGGTCGTAGCGCACCCGCTGGCCGGTCATGAGCACCCGCAGCGTGAGGTCGGTGTCCTCGGTGACGGTGTGCGGGTTCCACCCGCCGAGGGTGCGCAGCGTGGACATCCGCACCGCGCAGTTGGCCCCGCCGTACGCGGGCAGCTCGAACAGCGCCTGCCGGCCGTACTCGTTGACCAGGTAGCCGGAGAGGAAGTCGACGAAGACGGTCGAGGCCATCGGCGAGTCCCGGCCGTTGCGGATCACGCAGCGGCCCATCACCGCGCCGACCTCCGGGTCGCGGAAGTGGCGCACCAGCCGGCGCAGCGCGGTCGGGTCCGGCTCGTGGTCGGCGTCGAAGACGACGGCCACCTCGGCGTCGACCAGGTGGAGGGCGTCGTTGAGGGCGCCGGACTTGCCGCCGCCGGAGCCAGGCGGGCGGTGCAGCACGCGCAGCCGCGGCTCGCGGCCGGCCCAGGCGTCCAGCCGGGCGCCGGTGGTGTCGTCGGAGCCGTCGTCGACGACGACGAGGGTGAGCCGGTCGGCCGGGTAGTCCAGCGCGAGCAGCGCGGTGACCATCCCGTCGACGACGAGCTCCTCGTTCTTGCAGCCGACGAAGACCGCGACGGTCGGCGTCCAGCTGTCCAGCCCGACGTCGGCGGCGAGCATGTCGTGCTCGGCCCACCGGGCGGCGGCGACGGCGAACCCCAGGTGCCGGCAGAAGTAGACGCCGAAGACGACGTTGAGGACGCCGCCGACGACGCCGAGGGTCTCGTCGAGGCCGGCGGCCAGCGCCACCATCGTGAAACCGCAGACGTAGGCCAGCAGGACCAGCGGCCGGCCCTCCGGCCGGCCGGCGTGCGGGTCCGCGGGCGGGGTCGTCCCGGAGACCACGGTCCCCACCTCCCGCCCCTGCTGACCTGCGCGGGAGCGTCGACCCCGCTGCGGATGCCATCGGCACGGGGCGCTCCGGGCTTGAGCCGACGCCCCCGCGCCGCACCACCCGCACCAGCCGGGCGCCTGCCCCGCCGGGGTGAGGGCACCGGCGGGGGCTCAAGGGCGGCGGCGCCGGTGTCGTTGGGGGCGGGACGTGACGGCGGGAGGGGGTGGTGGGCGTGCCGGGTCCGGGGACGGGGACGCCCGTCGCGCTGCGCTCCACCGTGGCCCGGGAGGCCGCCGTGGTGGCGCTGCTGACCGTCCTCGTCGCGGTCGCCAGCGGGACGGCGGACCTGCCGGGCCGGATCGCGGAGTGGTCGCGGTCGACCGTCGGCCCGCTGGACGACGCCGTCCTGCTGCTGGCCGCCTCGCACCTGTTCATGGTCGTCTTCGGGGCGCGCCGGGCCCGGGACCTGAAGGCCCAGCACGCCCGGCGGGAGCTGGCCGAGCAGGAGCTGCGCGTGCGCGTCCGCACCGACCCGCTCACCGGGCTGCTCAACCGGGCGGGGATCGCCGAGGAGCTGGACGCGGCGGTGGACCGCGCGGCGGCCGGGGACCCGCAGCCGGCCGTCGTCCTGCTGGACCTCGACCGCTTCAAGGAGGTCAACGACACGCTGGGGCACGCCGTGGGCGATGCGCTGCTGTGCGCGGTGGCCCGGCGGCTGGCCGGCGAGCTGCGCTCCGACGACGTGCTGGCCCGCCTGGGGGGCGACGAGTTCGTCGTGCTGCTGCGCCAGGCGGACCCGGCCGCCGTCCGGCAGGTGACCGACCGGCTGCTGGCCGCGCTGCGGCGTCCCTTCGACGTCGGCGGGGTGGTGCTGGAGGTCGACGGCAGCCTGGGCGTGGCCTCCTCGGGCACCGACCCGGCCGAGCTGCTGCGCGCCGCGGACGTGGCCATGTACGCGGCCAAGGCCGACCGCAGCGGCGTCGTGGTGCACACGCCCGCGCTGGACCGGCACGACCCCGCGCGGCTGGGCCTGTTCGGCGACCTGCGCCGCGGCATCCGCGACGGCGACCTGCGGGTCCACTACCAGCCCAAGGCCACGCTGACCGACGGCCGGGTCGTCGGGGCGGAGGCCCTGGTGCGGTGGGCGCACCCGCAGCGCGGGCTGCTGCCCCCGTCGGAGTTCATCGGCCTGGCCGAGGCCACCGGGCTGGTCCGGACGCTCACCGACGTCGTGCTCGCCCGCGCGCTCGCCGACTGCCGCGACTGGCGGGCGGCCGGCCGGGAGCTCACCGTCGCGGTGAACCTCTCCGCCCGCGTGCTGCTCGACCCCACCCTGCCCTGCCGGGTGGCCGCGCTGCTGGCCGAGCACGACCTGCCGGCGGCCTGCCTGGAGCTGGAGGTCACCGAGAGCGCCGCGATGCAGGACCCGGCGCAGGCCCTCGACGTCCTGCGCCGGCTGCGCGGGCTGGGCGTGACCCTCTCCGTGGACGACTACGGCACCGGGCACGCCTCGCTGTCCTACCTCAGCCGGCTGCCGGTGAGCACGCTGAAGATCGACCGGTCGTTCATCTCCACGATGGAGGTCGACGGCACCGGGCAGGTGATCGTGCGCAGCACCATCGAGCTGGCGCACGCCCTGGGCCTGCGGGTGGTCGCCGAGGGCGTGGAGACCAGGTGCACGTGGCAGCGGCTGCGCACGCTGGGCTGCGACGAGGCCCAGGGCTTCTGGCTGGCCCGCCCGGTGCCGGCCGAGGACCTGCTCGCCCGGGTGGCCGCGGTCGAGACCCGCACCGGCGTGCCCGCCCTCACCGGCTGAGCGGGGCCGCTCAGAGCGGCTGGAGGACGCGCAGGTCGCGGACGTAGACCGCGGTGCCGTGGCCGAAGCCGGACACCAGCGGCTGCACCCGCAGGGCGACGGCGGCGAGGAGGCCGCGCGGCGTCACGGGCACCCGCAGCGCGTCCCCGGAGATCGTCAGCACCAGCCCGGCGGCGACCAGCGCGAGCAGCGGCACCGTCGCCAGCGCGGCGGGCAGCCCGGCGTGCTCGGCGAGCAGGCCGATCAGCGGCGGGCCGCCGAGCAGCCCGGTGTAGCCGACGGTGGTGGCCAGCGCGATGCCGCGGGCGCCGGCGAGGACGCCGGCCCGCGAGACGGCCAGCGGGAAGACGTTGGCCAGCCCGAGGCCCACCAGCACGTACCCGGCCAGCGCGGCCGGGACGGAGGTCGCCGTCACCGCGGCGGCACCCCCGGCGGCGGCCAGCACCGCGCCGCCGGCGAGCAGCCGCCGCTCCCCCACGGCCGCCACCAGCCGAGCACCGGCGAGGCGGCCGCACGCCATGGCGAGGGAGAAGCCGGCGTAGCCCGCGGCCGCCAGCGCCGTGCTCGCCCCGAGCTCCTCGCGCAGGTGCAGCGCACCCCAGTCCGACAGCGCGCCCTCGCCGAAGGCGGTGCAGCCGGCGACGGCGCCGAGCACGACGAGCACCGCGGTGGGCCGCGCCCGCCCCGCCCTGGCGGCGGCCGGCTCCGGCGCGGCGGAGCGGGGGCCGTCCGCTCCGACCAGGGCGCGCCCGGCCCACGCGGTGACCAGCAGCCCGCCGGCGCCGACGGCCACCAGGTGCGCGGCGACACCGGCGACCGTGGCCAGCAGGCCGCCGAGCAGCGCGCCGGCCAGGCCGCCGAGGCTGAAGCCGGCGTGCAGGCCGGACAGCAGCGGCCGCCCGAGCCGGCGCTCGACGGTGACGCCGACGGCGTTGGCCGCCACGTTGACCGTGCCGGTGGCCGCGCCGAAGGCGAGCAGGGCGGCGCACAGGGCGGGCATCGAGCCGGCCAGGCCGGGCAGCACCAGCGACACGCACAGCAGCAGCGCGGCGACGGTGGTCACGACGC
This sequence comes from Geodermatophilus pulveris, assembly GCF_900188375.1. GTDB lineage: Bacteria > Actinomycetota > Actinomycetes > Mycobacteriales > Geodermatophilaceae > Geodermatophilus > Geodermatophilus pulveris. The sequence continues at coordinate 10,341 of NZ_FZOO01000016.1, forward strand.
CGGCGCCGAGGCGGGCGCACAGCGCGCCGGTGACCTGCATGGCGGCCAGGGCGCCGACGGACAGGCACAGCAGGGCCACCCCGAGGGCGCTGTGGCCGGCGCCCACCGCGGCGGCGACGTCCGGGACGCGGGCGGCCCAGCTGCCGAAGACGGCGCCGTCGAGGACGAAGACGGCGGCGACGGCGGCTCGCAGCCGAGGCAGCGGCGCCTGGCCGCGGGCACGCGGGAGCGGGGCGGGAGGGAGCACGAGGACCTCGCAGGGGGTGACGCGGGCCACCGCAGGACGGTGGCCGCCGAGGGGCGGGGAGAGCACACGACCTCGGGCACCCACGTCCACGGTGGCAGGTCGACCCCGCCCGCGCCGTCCTCCGCCGCTGTGCAGGTCGCCACAGCGGCCCCCGTCACAGCCGGACACCTCGGGGACCGGCGCTCGGCCCGGGGGTGTCCGGAGGTGCGTCAGGGGGTGGACGCCGACCGCTGCGTGGCGGTCACCAGGTGGCAGTTCGACGTCCCGAGGGGGGTGACCGGGAAGCCCATCTCGGCGAGGACGTCGGCGACCGCGGCGTTCATCGTGCGCTGCACCGCCGTCTCCAGCTCGGCGCCGTGGACGCGGTCGACGCTGATCCGGTCGTGCTGCCGCCAGGTGACCAGGATGCCGCGGCCGCCGGGGTCGGGCACCAGGCACACGCCGCCGGCAGCGGCGTCCTCGGCGCTGTCGTGCAGGGGCAGGCCGGCCTCGAGCAGCGCGGCGCTCACCTCCACGAGGAGCGTCGTGAGCGTGTCGGAGTCGGTGAGCAGCCCGTCCCAGTCGTCGGTCAGCCGGTCCAGCTGGCGTCCGAGCTCGACCAGCCAGGCCTGCTCCTGCGGGGACTGGCGCCGCACGATGCCGCCGCCGGCCGCGCACACGCCGTAGACCTGGTGCACCGAGTCCGACAGGTCGTGGGACAGCACGGCCCAGTCGGCCTCGATCCGGTCGGCGAACGGCCCGGCCACGACCGCGGACTCGTCCACCAGCCACCAGCCGACGCGCTGTCCGGCCGGGTGGGCCGCCCGGCCGGCGGCCTTCGCCTGACCCCGCTCCCGCGCCTGGGCCGCCCGGGTGCGGGCCCGCTCGGCCTCGAGGCGGGTGGTCGACGTCCTGCCCAGCCACACGATCAGCCCGAGCAGCACGAGGAGGGCCAGCCCGGCCTCCGTCGGCTCCAGCGTCACGACTGCTCTCCTCCGTGCTGCGGTCCGGCCGCCGGTGCGGCGGTGGACGGGGTGGTCATGCGGGGGGTGGTGCGGGTGGTCGTCGGGGCGGCGCGCCCGGGGGCCTCACCAGGCACGCCAGGCCCCGCCCGGGCCGGCGCCCCAGTCGGCGGCCCGGCGCAGCCAGGAGTCCAGGTGGCCCCGGAGCTCGGCGCGGTGGGTGCCGGCCCGGCGGGGCGCCGGCGCCTCGGCGGAGTACAGGTCCATCAGCAGGCCCAGGCCCTCGTCCGTCGATCGGGAGAAACGCAACAGGGATGCAGAAGGCGCGCTCACTCGGGTCTCCTCGAAGGGTGCCGCCGCGGCCGGGTCGTGGGCTGCGGACAGCGGGAACGTAGGTCCGGACGCGGTGTTCTTCGGCTCGCCGAGGGGCCTGGTCAGGGCCTCGTCACTGGATCGTTGCGCGCACGCGGAAAGGGGATCGGTGACCCGCAGCAGGGACCACCGTCTTGTCGACTTCTCCCCCGGTCGCGCGCGGGGAATGGCGGCGACCGGCCGTCGATCGCCATTCCGGGGAACGGTCGCCGGCATGTCGGGGGCCTCGACGGCGCTGCGGTGTCGAGAACCGCGAGCCGGCTCCGTCCCCGGGGTGCGAGCGGCCACGATGGGTCGCACCAGCACCGAGGAGACACGATGGCCAAGTACCTGCTGCTCAAGCACTACCGGGGCGCCCCGGCCGCGGTGAACGACGTGCCGATGGACCGGTGGACCCCCGAGGAGATCTCCGCCCACGTGCGGTACATGGCGGACTTCGCCGCCCGGCTGGAGGGCACCGGCGAGTACGTCGACGGGCAGGCTCTCGCCCCCGACGGGCTGTGGGTCCGCTACGACGGCGAGGGGCGCCCGCCGGTCACCGACGGGCCGTTCGCCGAGACCAAGGACCTGATCGCCGGCTGGATGGTGATCGACGTCGACAGCCGCGAGCGCGCCGTCGAGCTGGCCGGGGAGCTGTCGGCCGCGCCGGGGAAGGACGGGAAGCCGATCCACGAGTGGCTCGAGGTCCGGCCTCTCTACGGCGAGCCGCCCCTGATCACGGAGTGACCGCGCCGTTCGACGAGGCCCTGCTGAGGGGCCTCGTCCCGGGCGTGCTCGGCGTCCTCGTCCGCCGCGGAGCCGACTTCGCGGCGGCCGAGGACGCCGTCCAGGAGGCGCTGGTCGAGGCGGTCCGCACCTGGCCGGCCGACCCGCCGCGGGACCCGCGGGGCTGGCTGGTCACCGTGTCCTGGCGCCGGTTCCTGGACGCGACGCGGGCGGACGCCGCCCGGCGCCGGCGCGAGGACGTCGTGGACGAGGAACCGGCGTCCGGGCCGGTGCCCGGGGTGGACGACACGCTGCACCTGTACTTCCTGTGCGCGCACCCGTCGCTGACGCCGTCGTCCGCGGTGGCGCTGACGCTGCGCGCCGTCGGCGGGCTGACCACCCGGCAGATCGCGCAGGCCCACCTGGTCCCCGAGGCGACCATGGCGCAGCGGATCAGCCGGGCCAAGCGCACGGTGTCGGGGGTCCGGTTCGACCGTCCCGGCGACGTCGCCACCGTGCTGCGCGTCCTCTACCTGGTGTTCAACGAGGGCTACTCCGGGGACGTGGACCTGGCCGCCGAGGCCGTCCGGCTGACCCGGCAGCTCGCGGCCGTGGTCGACCACCCGGAGGTGGCCGGGCTGCTCGCCCTGATGCTGCTGCACTCCGCCCGGCGGGCCGCCCGGACCGCGCCGGACGGCAGCCTGGTCCCACTGGCCGAGCAGGACCGCGGCCGCTGGGACACCGCGGTGATCACCGAGGGCGTCGCGGCCCTGCAGGCGGCCCTCGCCCGTGACCGGCTGGGCGAGTACCAGGCCCAGGCCGCCATCGCGGCGCTGCACGCCGACGCCCGCACCGCCGCCGAGACTGACTGGGTGCAGATCGTCGAGTGGTACGACGAGCTGGTCCGGCTGACCGACAGCCCGGTGGCCCGGCTCAACCGCGCGGTGGCCGTGGGTGAGGCCGACGGGCCGCGCGCCGGGCTCGCGGCGCTCGCCGAGCTGGACGGCTCGCTGCCCCGCCACACCGCGGTGGCCGCCCACCTGCACGAGCGCGACGGCGACCTCGCGACGGCGGCCCGGCTGTACGCCCTGGCCGGGGAGCGGGCTCCCACCCTGGCCGAGCGGGACCACCTGACCCGCCAGGCCGCCCGGCTCAACACCCACCGCGGCCGGTCGTGCGGGTGGGCCCGTGTGGATCGGACCCGCAACCCGCGGATCCAAGGTCCCGACGACGGGATGTCAGGCGGTGCTGTCTGATGCCGTACTTGCTGCTCAGGCCCGCCGTCTGTGTCAGCACCGACCGCGACGGACCGTCGTCGTGCGGACAGTCCACGACCACGCCGCGACCACACCGAGCGGGCGGGACGCCATCTCGCTACGGGCCGCGGTGACCACCGAGGACGTGCTGCAGTCCGGCAACGGCGGACGCTCGTCCAGCGACGTCCCGGTCGGCCGATCACCGGGTGCCGCGGTCCCGCCTCCACCGCTGCCAGCAGAGCAAGGGCGCCACCGGTCGGCCGATGAGCCGATCACCCCCGGCAGGCGGTCCCCCAGCGGTCCACTGCTTCACCGTGCCGGTGGAGCGCCCTCCACCGTGACGCTGCCCGCGACCGCGATCGGCACGCGGCTCACCACCCAGTCGGTGAAGGCGGACGCGGGCATCGGGCGGGCGAGGTGATAGCCCTGGACGACGTCACAGCCCAGTGCCCGCAGCGCCGTGAGCGTCTCCTCGTCCTCGACACCTTCGGCGACGACCGCCAGACCCAGGTTGTGGCCGAGGTCGATCGAGGACCGCACGAGCACCGCGTCGTGGCCCTCGGCGAGCATGTCCATCACGAACGAGCGATCGATCTTGAGCTCGTCGACGGGCAGCCTCTTGAGATAGGACATCGACGAGTAGCCCGTTCCGAAGTCGTCGATGGAGATGGCGACGCCGAGGTTGCGCAGCTCCATGAGCGCCCCGAGCGCCCGCTCCGGGTCGGCCATGACCGTGCTCTCGGTCAATTCCAGTCGCAGGAGGCGGGCGGGGAGGCCGTGGCGGTGGAGCAGTTGGCGGACCTGGTCCGGGATGGTCGGCTCCACCAGGCAACGGGGCGAGAGGTTGACCGCGACCTGGATGGCCTGTCCGGCGTCGAGCCAGGCCTTCGCCTGGGCGACGGCCGCCTCCAGGGTGTACATGGTGAGGGGCAGGATGAGACCGGACCCCTCGGCCACCGGGATGAAGTCGCCCGGTGGGACGAGCCCGCGCTCCGGGTGCTGCCAGCGCACCAAGGCCTCCGCGCCGGTCACGCGACCCAGGGTCACGTCGACCTTCGGCTGGTAGTACAGGACCAACTGGTCGTCCTGCAGCGCCTGCCGGAGCTCGCCGAGCAGCGCCAGCCGGCTGGGTGAGTGGCCGTCGAGCGACCGCTCGTAGACCAGGACACCGCGGCGGTCGGCCTTCGCCTCGTACATCGCCACGTCAGCGGCACGCATCACCTCGTCGGCCGCGCAGCCGTGGTGCGGGCACAGCGCAACACCGATGCTCGCGTCGACACCCAGGTTGAAGCCCTGGACGACGAACGGCTCACGGAGCAGCGCCAGACAACGCTCCGCCTGCTCGATCGCGGCAGGCTGGTCAGCCACCTCGGGCAACAGCACCGCGAACTCGTCACCGCCGAGCCGGGCCACCGTGTCGGAGGTCCGGAAGGCCGCGGTGAGCCGCGCAGCCACACTGCGCAGCAGATCGTCGCCGTAGTCGTGGCCGAGCGTGTCGTTGACTTCCTTGAAGCGATCCAGGTCGATGAGCAGGACGGCACTGGTGAGGCCCTTGCGCGTTCCGAAGGCGAGCGCGCGGTCCAGCCGGTCGGTGAGCAGGCGACGGTTGGGCAGACCGGTGAGCTCGTCGGTCAGGCTGGCCGCCCGCAAGCGCCGGTGGCTGGCTCGCAGGTTCAATGCAGCGAAGACCAGCAGCGCGACCGCGGCCAGGGCCATGGCGACCGGGGCAGGTCCCATCGACGCCCACCAGGACCCGCCGACGGCCGGGGCGGACACGACGACCACCCAGCGGTTCGCGTTGTCCTCGGTGGTCGGGACAGGGGCGAAGGACCGTCGCTGGCCGTCGATCGTGGTCGGGTCCGGGCTGGTGTCAGCCGCAAGGAGGGTGCGCATCTGTGCACTGATCGGCCGGCCGAAATCGGCGTCCTCGGCGGGGGTCGGGTCGAGTGGGCGGGAGCTGTCGAGCACGACACGGCCGGTACCGACGTCCACGATCGAGATGTTGTGCTGCGCGTCGGTGACCTGCGGCCGGAAGCTCTCCAGCGCCACCTCGAAGTGCACCAGCCCCCAGGGCTGGCCAGAGGCGCCCACCATCGGCGTGGTGTTCGAGATGACCCACAGACCCGTGTCTGGCGAGACATAGGGCAGTGCCTGGTGGACCCGACCGGCCGGCAGCTGCATCGTGGGGGCGAAGAACGACGCCGACGCCTCCTCGTGCGAGAGCTCCTCCGGCGGGGCGACGATGCCCCTCACCACCCGGGCCAACTCGTGCCCGTTCGCGTCGATGAGGCAGGCCTCGCTGATCCGGTCCAGGTACAGCTCCTCCAGGTAGGCCATGGCTTCCGCTGCCTCCTTGGCGGCCGGGTCGAGGACCAGCGGCACCTCGGCGGCCCCGGTGAGGTGGTGGCTGCCAGGGGCGCCGTCCGGCTCGAACGCTCGGAAGGTGGCGCTGTCGGCCAGCAGCAACTCGATACTCCGCGCGCGGTCGAAGTACTCCCCGAGCTCCGCGGCCGTCAACGAGGACACCGTGTGCAGCCGGTTGTCGAGGTCGTCCTGCGCTGCGGCCTGCCCTGACTTCACGGTGGTGCCGACGGCGACAGCCAGGAGGGCTGCGCCGAACACGGCAGTGCCGGCTCGAAGGAGGACGTCACCGCGAGTTGCGCTTCGCGTGAACAGGTTCTCCATGGCTCATCTCTCGGCGACACCGCGCCGCTACTTGAGGCACCGGTCGACGCTCCTCGCTCCCAGCCCGTCGAATCGCCCCTTCGGGTGGCCCACCGGCGAAACCCGACCGCCCCGAAGGCGCGGACCGGCTGGACGGGCTGACGGCTCCGGCTCGATGCGGACGGCGTCCCTGCGGAGTGGACCCGGCGGAGCGAGGGGCATCGAGCCATGCAGTCGACGAGCCCGCTCTCGAGACGACCCAACAGCAGGCTGCTGCTCGGTGAGCGTCCTGGTGGGCCCCGTGGTGTCTTGGCTCAAGACATCCCGGACAGATGTCGCACGACATACCGGACTGATGTCGCAAGTCACGCCGGACGACGGGCCGAGGCTCGACCATG
>NZ_FZOO01000019.1 GCF_900188375.1 Geodermatophilus pulveris
GACGCTCTCGATCAATCAACCAAAGGAACCCACAAAGGGGTCAAATACTTGGCACTGACTTTCGGCACGCTGTTGAGTTCTCAAAGAGCGGACGCTCGCGACACCCGGCCTGGTGGGCCTTCGATCGCGACGGCTGTTCCACGTTACGCCGTCCTCCGAGTCCGTCAAGCGGCGGGTCGATGACCCGCGCTCGGCGTTCGGGGAACGGCACCCAGGAGGGCCGGAGGGCCCGGGAGGACTCCCGGAGGCACCTCGGTCGCTGGGCTGGCGGCGCCTGGTCCGACCCGCGGGGCGGTGACCGTGGTCCCGTGTCCCGCGCCGGTCTCGCCGGGCGCAGGAGAGAAGTTACGTGGGTGTCGTCCGGGGTGTCAAACCGCGTCGGCGTGACGCCCGACACCGGCCGGCAGCGGCCCGGTCACCCCCCGTTCACGTGTCCCGTCCGGGGCTCCCGGCCCGCCGGACGCCGGCGACGGAGCGCTTCCCGCGGCGCAGCACCAGCCAGCCACCGGGCAGCCAGTCGTCCTCCCCCGGCACCGCCTCGGCGTCGGTGACCCGCTGGTTGTTCAGGTAGGCGCCACCCTCCCTCACCGTGCGGCGGGCCTCGGACAGGCTGGCCACCAGCCCGGTCTGCTGCAGCAGCGCCGCGACGGTCGGCGTCCCCCCGTCCACGGTGACGCTGCCGGCCTCGCGCAGCGCCGCGCCGAGGGTCTCCGCCCCCAGGGCGGCCAGGTCGTCGCGGCCGAACAGCGCCCGGCCGGCCGCCTCGGCCTGCCGGAGCTCGTCCTCCCCGTGCACCAGGCGGGTGAGCTCCTCGGCGAGCGCCCGCTGCGGGGCCCGGGCCGCCGGGCGCGCCTCCGACTCGGCGATCAGCGCCTCGACCTCCCCGGCCGGGCGCTCGGAGAACAGCGGCAGCCAGGCGCGGGCGTCGACGTCGTCGACGCCCAGCCAGTACTGGAAGAAGGCGTAGGGGCTGGTGAGCTCCGGGTCCAGCCAGACGGTGGCGCCCTCGGTCTTGCCGATCTTCGTCCCGTCGGCCGTCGTGATCAGCGGGGTCGCCAGGGCGTGCGCCGAGGCCCCCTCGGTGCGCCGGACCAGGTCGGCGCCGGCGGTGATGTTCCCCCACTGGTCCGACCCGCCGCTCTGCAGCGTGCACCCGTGCCGGCGGAACAGCTCGCGGAAGTCGTTGGCCTGCAGGATCTGGTAGCTGAACTCGGTGTAGCTGATGCCGGCCTCGGAGTTCAGCCGGGCCGCGACCGCCTCCTTGGCCAGCATCCGGCCGACCCGGAAGTGCTTGCCCAGGTCGCGCAGGAGGTCGATGGCCGACAGCGGGGCCGTCCAGTCGAGGTTGTCGACGTACAGCGGGGCCCGCAGTCCCTGCTCGGCGGCCGGGCGGTCGAGGAACGGGGCCACCCGCCGCCGGATGCGGTCCACCCAGGCGGCCACGGTGGCCGGGTCGTTCAGCACGCGCTCGCTGCTCATCCGCGGGTCGCCGATCAGCCCGGTGGCACCGCCGACCAGCACGATCGGCTGGTGGCCCGCGCGCTGCAGGGCGCGCAGCACCATGAACTGCAGCAGGTGGCCCACGTGCAGGCTGGGCGCGGTGGGGTCGAAGCCGCAGTAGTAGGTGACCGGTCCGGCGGCCAGGGCGGCGCGCAGGGCGTCCTCGTCGGTGCTCTGGGCGATCAGCCCGCGGCGGTGCAGCTCGGACATCACGTCGGTCACGGGCCCATCCTCGCTGGCGCTCGTCGACCCCGTGCCCGGGGTGCTGTGTCTCTGCGTGACCTCGCGAGCTCGGTCACGGCGCACCATCCTGCCCGGCGCGCCGGGCGCGGGGCCGGCCACCCGGGCGGAAGGCGCTCACCGACGCCGCGCCGGTCTCCCAGAACCGCCACGGCAGCTCGGTGGCCACGCTGATGCCGACGCGGGGCCCGGCCGACACCTGCGCGGGCGGGTCACCGCGGTGCAGCCGCACGGGTGACGACGGGTGGAGCAGGTCGGCGTCCCGGTCCGCCGGGCCGATGGCGAGGGCCTGGGTGAGCCGGGCCGGCCCGCGGGCGAGGTCGCGGGAGGTGCGGGCGGCGGGACGGCGGGCGGCGGCCCGCTCCTCCCCCGCCACGACGTCCCCGGCGCGCAGCAGCACCGCCGAGCCCTCCCCCGGCGCGCCGACGACGACGTTGGCGCACCAGTGCACGCCGTAGCTGAAGTAGACGTACAGCCGCCCGGGCGGGCCGAACATCACCGCCGCCCGCGGGGTCGGCCCGCGGTGGGAGTGCGCCGCCGGGTCGCTGCCGTCGCCGGCGTAGGCCTCGACCTCGGTCAGCCGCAGCGCCACCCGCCCGTCCGGGCGGTCGGTGACCAGCCAGCAGCCGAGCATGGTCGGCGCCACGGCGTCCGGTGGCCCCAGCAGCTCGCCGGGGGTGAGCAGCGGCCCGGGGTCGCTCAGAGCGCCGCCGCCACGGGCGAGGCCGACGCCCAGCCGGCGTGCTCCCGGGCCAGCGCGGTGAGCGACGCCAGCTGCTCGGCGACCCGCTCGGGCGCCGTGCCGCCGCGGGCCCGGCGGGCCGCCAGGGCGCCGCGCACGGACAGCACCGACCGGACGCCGGGGGTGAGCTCGGGGGCGACCTCGGCGAGCTCGGTGTCGGAGAGCTCGTGCAGCTCCAGGCCGCGGCGCTCGCAGGCGGCCACCATGGCGCCGCTGATCTCGTGGGCCGAGCGGAACGGCACGCCCTGGCGCACCAGCCACTCGGCGACGTCGGTGGCCAGCGCGAAACCCTGCGGCGCGGCGGCCTCCAGCACCTCCGGGCGGAGGGTGAGGGTGGCGACCATCCCGGTGACCGCGGGCAGCAGCAGGAGCAGCTGGCCCATGGAGTCGAAGACCGGCTCCTTGTCCTCCTGCAGGTCCCGGTCGTAGGCCAGCGGCAGGCCCTTGAGCATGGTGAGCAGGCCGGTGAGGTTGCCGACGAACCGGCCGGACTTGCCGCGGGCCAGCTCGGCGATGTCGGGGTTCTTCTTCTGCGGCATGATCGACGAGCCGGTGGCCCAGGCGTCGTCGAGCCGGGCCCAGCCGAACTCCGTCGACGTCCAGAGCACGACCTCCTCCCCCAGCCGGGACAGGTGCACGCCGATCAGCGCCGCGGCGAAGCAGAACTCGGCGGCGAAGTCGCGGTCGCTGACGCCGTCGATGGAGTTGTCCGACGCGCGGTCGAAGCCGAGCTCGGCAGCGACCGCGTCGGGGTCCAGCGGCAGCGACGAGCCGGCCAGCGCGCCGGAGCCGTAGGGGCTGACGGCGGTGCGGCGGTCCCAGTCGCGCAGCCGGTCGACGTCCCGGGCGAACGCGTGCGCGTGGGCGAGCAGCTGGTGGGCGAGCAGCACCGGCTGGGCGTGCTGCAGGTGCGTCATGCCCGGCGCGGGGACGTCGCGGTACCGCTGCGCCAGGTCGACCAGCGCGGACTCCAGGGCGGCCAGCTCGCCGACCAGGGCGCGGACGGTGTGCCGCAGGTACAGCCGCAGGTCGGTGGCGATCTGGTCGTTGCGGCTGCGACCGGCGCGCAGCTTGCCGCCGAGCGCGCCGAGCTTGCCGGTGAGGCCGCGCTCGAGGGCCTCGTGCACGTCCTCGTCGGACTCGACCGCGGTGAACGTGCCGGCGGCGACCTCGGCGGACAGCTCGGTGAGCGCGGCGACCATCCGGTCGAGCTCGTCGTCGGTGAGCAGCCCGGCCCGGTGCAGCACGCGGGCGTGCGCCCGGGAGCCGGCCAGGTCGTAGGGGGCCAGCGCCCAGTCGAAGTGCGTGGACCGGGACAGCGCGGTGAGCGCGTCCGACGGCCCCCCGCCGAAGCGCCCTCCCCAGAGCCGGGTGGTGGACGGCGCGGCGGCGGGGGTGCCGGGTGCGGCGGCGGGGGTGCCGGGTGCGGCGGCGGGGGGCACGGCGGGGGGCACGGCGGGGTCGGCCGGGCTCACGGGGTGGCTCAACTCCCTTCCAGGTCCTTCTTCAGCTCGGGGTAGGCCGCCGGCACGCGGCGGGCCAGCGCGCGCAGCCGGTCGGCCAGGGCGGGGCCGCCGTCCGGGTCGCGGGAGACGACCAGCAGAGTGTCGTCCCCGGCGATCGTGCCCAGGACGTCGGGGAGGCCGACCTTGTCCAACGCGGAGGCGAGGAACTGCGCCGCGCCGGGCGGGGTGCGCAGCACGGCGAGGTTGGCGCTGCCCTCGGCGGAGGTGAGCAGGTCGGCCAGCAGCCGGGTGAGCCGGGCGGGCGCGGCCTGGGCGGGCCGCAGCGGCGCGTTCTCCGGCGGCAGCACGTAGGACGCCGGGGCGCCGTCGGAGCCGCGCATCTTCACCGCGCCCAGCTCCTCCAGGTCACGGGAGAGGGTGGCCTGGGTGACCTCGATGCCGGAGGCCGCCAGCAGCGCGGCCAGCTGGGTCTGCGAGGTGACCGGCCGGCCCTCGACGAGCTCCCGGATGCGCGCCTGCCGCGCCGAGCGGGTGGGGGTCGCCGTCATCGCCGCCCGCCGGGTCGTCGGCGCACGGGTCGCCGGGCGACGGGGCGCGTCACGACCGCTCCAGCAGCCAGGTCAGGACCGCCTTCTGCGCGTGCAGCCGGTTCTCGGCCTCGTCCCAGACCGCGCTGTGCGGGCCGTCGACCACCGACGCGGCGATCTCCTTGCCCCGGTAGGCAGGCAGGCAGTGCAGGACGACGGCGTCGTCGGCGGCCCGGGCGAGCGCGTCCTCGTCCAGCGCGTAGGGCAGGAACGGTGCGACCCGGGCGCCGCCCTCGTCCTCCTGCCCCATCGACACCCAGGTGTCGGTGGCCAGGACGTCGGCGCCGTCGGCGGCGGCCGCGGGGTCGGCCGTCCAGGCCACCGAGCCGCCGGTCTCCCCGGCGATGGCGGCGGCCCGCTCCAGGACGGCGGGGTCGGGCCGGTAGGCCTGCGGCGAGCCGATGCGCACGTGCATCCCGGCGGTGGCGCAGCCGAGCAGGTAGGAGTGCGCCATGTTGTTGGCGCCGTCGCCGAGGTAGGTCAGCGAGCGGCCGGCCAGCGACCCCCGGCGCTCGGCGACGGTCTGCAGGTCGGCGAGCACCTGGCAGGGGTGGAACCCGTCGGTGAGCGCGTTGACCACGGGCACCCGGCTGACCGACGCCATGGCCTCGATGCGCTGCTGGCCGGTGGTCCGCCACACGATCGCGGCGGCCTGCCGGTCGAGCACCCGGGTGGTGTCCTCGACCGGTTCGCCGCGGCCCAGCTGGCTGGCGCCGGCGTCGATGACCAGCGGCGCGCCGCCGAGCTCGGCGACGCCCACGGCGAAGCTCACCCGGGTGCGGGTCGACGGCTTGTCGAACAGCACGGCGACGGTCCGAGGCGCGCCGTTGGCGGCGCGCAGCGGGGTCGGGGCGGTGTCGGTGTGCCGGGTGCGCTTGAACTCGGCGGCCAGGGCCAGGACCTCGGCCTGCTCGGCCGGCGTCAGGTCGTCGTCGCGCAGCAGGTGGCGGGTCACCCCCGCACCGCCGCGTCGAGGGCGGCCGGGAGGGCGGTGAGGAAGGCGTCGACCTGGGCGTCGGTGACCACCAGGGACGGCGCCAGGCGCAGCACGTCCGGGGCGAC
>NZ_FZOO01000020.1 GCF_900188375.1 Geodermatophilus pulveris
GACCGCGATCGAGCAGATCAGCACGATCGTCGCGCAGATCTCCGACCGGCAGACCACCATCGCCAGCGCCGTGGAGGAGCAGACCGCCACCACCAGCGAGATGTCCCGGTCGGTCTCCGAGGCCGCCGGCGGTACGACGCAGATCGCGGAGAACATCTCCGGGGTCTCCGGTGCCGCCGACGCGACCACCCAGGCGCTGACCCAGACCCGCACCGCCGTGGACGAGCTGTCCCGGATGGCCGCCGACCTGCGCACCTCGGTGGGCCGCTTCTCCTTCTGACCACACCGCCCGCGGGGAGCGCGCGACCGGTTCGTCCGGTCGCGCGCTCTCGCGCGTCCGGAAATGGTCGGGAAGTGCACGTCCCCGAGGGCCCGCCATTCCCCGTGGGAGTGGTGCCGGTCGACAAGGCGATCCGGCAGATGCGCTCGCCGACATTTCCGTGGGACCTCCCGTGACACGCCGATCGGCAGTCAGGGACGTGCGCCGGAAATGGCCCACGATGGCGCGGCACCCCACCGCCGTCGACGTCGACGCGGGGATCCGGGCTCACGGCAGCGGGTCCGCCGCCTCGTCCCCCACTCCGAGGAGCAGCACGCCATGACCGATCGCACTCCCCCTGCCGCAGGAGGGCCCGGTGGCTGGTTCGCCGACCGGCCCCTACGGGTCAAGTTCGGCGCCCTCGTCGGTGTCACCGTCCTCGCCTTCGGCGGGTTGGTCGGCTCCGTCCTCGTCGGCAACGGCTCCGCGCGGCAGGCCGACGCGGAGATGATGGCCCTGTCCCACGCGCGGAGCCTCGTGCTGCAGCTCGACACCCGGGCCAGCGAGCTCAAGGTCGACGCTTTCCGCGTCCTGGTCCGCGACGTCCCGGCCGAGGCGCGCACCGAGGTCGCCGAGGACACCGCCATCGCTGACGAGCTGCTGACCGAGCTCTCGGGGATCACGCTGACCGGCGAGAGTGCCGCGGCCGTGGCGGAGCTGGAGACGTCCTTCGACGACTACACCGCGGCGATCGGCGCGTTCGTCGACGCCGCCGTCGCCGACCAGGCCGCCGCGCGGGCCGGCTACGAACAGATCCAGGCCGCGAACGACCTCACCGACGGAGCCGTCGGCGCAGCCGAGGACGCCCTCGAGGTCGCGACCGCGGACGCCGAGGCGGGCCTGGTCCGGAGCATCGACAACACCCAGACGATCACCCTGCTCGTGGCCTGCGTCGGCATGGCGCTCATCCTGGTGATCAGCTGGCTGACCACGCGGTCGATCACCCGGCCGGTGCAGCGGGTGCAGCACGCCCTGGAGGCCATGGCGGACGGCGACCTGACGGTGCCCGCCGGCGTCTCCAGCCGGGACGAGGTCGGCCGGATGGCCGCAGCCCTCGACGCTGCGCAGCTGGGCCTGCGGGAGGTGCTCGGCGGCGTCGTGGCCTCGGCGGACGCGGTGGCGGCCAGCTCCGAGGAGCTGTCGGCCTCGGCGTCGCAGATCTCCGCCTCGGCGCAGGAGACCAGCGCGCAGTCCGGCGTCGTGTCGGGTGCCGCCGAGGAGGTCTCGCGCAGCGTGCAGACCGTGGCCGCCGGCGCCGAGGAGATGGGCGCCTCGATCCGGGAGATCAGCCAGAACGCCGCGGAGGCGGCGCGGGTGGCGGCGCAGGCGGTGACCGAGGCGGAGACCACCACGGCGACGGTGACCAAGCTCGGTGAGTCGTCGCGGGAGATCGGTGACGTCATCAAGGTGATCACCTCGATCGCCGAGCAGACCAACCTGCTGGCGCTGAACGCCACGATCGAGGCGGCGCGGGCCGGGGAGGCGGGCAAGGGCTTCGCGGTGGTGGCCAACGAGGTCAAGGAGCTGGCCCAGGAGACGGCCAAGGCGACCGAGGACATCGCGCGGCGGGTGGAGGCCATCCAGGGCGACACCACCGGGGCGGTGGCCGCGATCGGGCGGATCAGCACGGTCATCGGGCAGATCAACGACTACCAGACCACCATCGCCAGCGCCGTGGAGGAGCAGACCGCCACCACCAGCGAGATGAGCCGGTCGGTCAGCGAGGCGGCCGCCGGCTCCGGGCAGATCGCCGACAACATCGTCGGCGTCTCCACCGCGGCGGAGTCGACGACGCAGGCGCTGACCCAGACGCGCACCGCCGTCGACGAGCTGTCCCGGATGGCCGCCGACCTGCGCACCTCGGTGGGCCGCTTCACCTACTGAGCGCCACCAGCAGCACCGCAGAGGGGCACGGTCGCGACCCGCGGCCGTGCCCCTCGCGCGTGCCCGACCCAGGTGCCGCCGATCCTCGGCGGCCCCTGGGTCGGGGTACCGCACGTGGAGGGCGGCACACCGACGCACCGGGGGCCGTCATCCGGCTCTCCCGGCACGAGTCGGGGGGCTGACCCAACAGTGTGACCGCCGCCGCCGACGACACGGAGCGGCCCGCCGGACGGGGGGCCGGCCTGGTCGCGGCCGGCTGACGGGGCCGGCGGGACCGCCCCGCGGGCACGACCGTCGACATGCGGACCCGGGGGAGACGACCACCCACCACTCCCGTCACGAGTCGGCGAGACGGGTGCACCAGCGGGACCGGTCTGCCGAGAACCTCCCTCGAGGGCTGCGTCGGGATCGGCGCCACCCGCCTCCGACCCGCACACCAGCTCGAAGGACAGATGCCATGACGACCACGGCGGACAACCCGGCGCGGCGCGCGACGGGACCGTTCGGCTTCTTCCGGGACCTCAAGACGGCCCGCAAGCTGCTCGCGAGCTTCCTCGTGCTCATCGCGATCATGACGGGCATCGGGCTGCTGGGCCTGTCCAAGCTCGCCACGGTGAACACGCAGCTCGACAGCATGTACCACAACCGCCTGGTCGCCGTCGACACCCTCGGCCGGGTGGAGGCCCGCTTCGAGGCCCTCCGCTTCCGGCTGGTCGACTACACCATCGCCCCGACTCCCGACGCCAAGCAGAGGATCCTCACCCGCATCGGCGAGCTCGACGGACTGGTCGACGACGCGCTGGCCACCTTCAAGGAGGCCAGCACCAGCGCGGACCACAGCGGGTACGACCGCATCGTCACCGACATGGCGCTGTACCGGCAGGTGCGCGACACCGAGCTCCTCCCCCTGGCGCAGGCCGGCCGCGTGGCGGAGTTCGTCATCCTGCATGAGGAGAGGATCACGCCTCTGGCCGTCTCGATCGCCGAGGCCATCGACCTGCAGATCGAGGTGGAGAACGACGAGGCGGAGCAGGCGTTGACCGCCGCCGAGGCCGACTACTCGGCCAGCCTGACCACGATCGTCGGGGCCCTCGTCGTCGGCGCCGTGCTGGGCCTGGTGATGGCCCTCACGCTGGGCCGACTGATCTCCCGGCCGCTGGCCCGCACGGTGGAGGTGTTGCAGGGTGTCGCCGCGGGTCGGCTGGACCGGACGCTGGACGTCGACACCCGGGACGAGGTCGGGGACATGGCCCGCGCGCTCAACGAGGCCATCGACAAGATCGGTTCGGCGATGCGCGGCATCGGGGCCAACGCGCAGACCCTGGCGGCGGCGTCGGAGGAGCTGTCGGCCACCTCCGGCCAGATGTCGTCCAACGCCGAGGAGTCCGCGGCGCAGGCCGGTGCGGTGTCCGCGGCCGCCGAGCAGGTGTCCAGCAACGTGCAGACCGTCGCGGCCGGTACCGAGGAGATGGGTGCGTCCATCCGGGAGATCGCGACGAACGCGGCGGAGGCCTCGGCGGTGGCCGCGCGGGCGGTGACCGCGGTGGAGACCACCTC
>NZ_FZOO01000021.1 GCF_900188375.1 Geodermatophilus pulveris
GCGGCCAGGTCGCGGACCAGCGGGTAGCTCTGTAAGCCTCGGTGGCGGCGGCCCGGTGAGGACTGCCAGGGTCGGTGCCGGTGATCGCGAGTGGCTCACGGTATATCTGGCCGCCGGTTCCGGCGTGCCTTCAAAATGGCGTGCCCTCGGTTCACCGGCACCGGCCCGAGCATCGTGTGGCTTGATTAGGAGCCTGGCCGCCGACTGGCGTGCCTCACTACAGATTTGCCCCTTCGGTGCTGTCTTCCGGGTCGAGCTGTTCATTCCATCGACGAGAGAAGCAGCATGCCCGGAGAAGAACTGGACGCGGTCATCGGCGTCGACACCCATCGCGACACCCACACCGCCGCGCTCGTGGACACGGTCGGCCGTCAGCTCGCTGTGCTGGTCATCAGCGCGGACGCGGCCGGCTACGCCCGCCTGCTTGCCTGGGCGGCCGAGCAGGCACCCGGCAGCCGAGTGCTCTGGGCGATCGAAGGAACCCGCAGCCACGGAGCCGGTCTCTGCCGAGCGCTCAGGGCAGTTGGCGCGCAGATCACCGAGGTGGATCGGCCGACGCGGCGAGCCCGGCGTGCCGGTAAGAGCGATCCCATCGACGCGCTGCTGGCCGCCCGATCGGCGCTGGCGGCTGACTTCGTCCGGCAGCCCCGCACCGACGGGGACCGGGAGGCCGCGCGACTCCTGCTGGTCGAGCGCGACCGGCTGGTTCGCCACCGCACCGCGGTCCTCAACCAGATGCGGGACCTCGTGCTGACCGCACCGGAGGACCTGCGTCGGCGCCTGCACGACCGCAGCATCGCCGGCCTGATCGCCGCCTGCTCCGCACTCCGCTCACGCGCCTCCGACGACATCGAGACGCGCGTGCGCGTGCAGTCACTCCGCCGACTCGCCCGCCGCGCTCGAGCACTCACCGAGGACGCGAAGACCGTGGAGACCGACCTCAAGACGCTCACGGCCACTGCCGTTCCGCAGCTCCTCGCCGAGCCCGGCATCGGCCCCATTGTGGCGGCACAGCTCTGGGTTAGTTGGTCTCACCCCGGACGGATCCGTTCGGAAGCGGCGTTCGCCGCCCTCGCCGGAACCAGCCCATTGCCGGCCAGCAGTGGACAGGTCACCCGCTTCCGGCTCAATCGCGGCGGCGACCGGCACCTCAACCGAGCACTTCACCAGGTGATGATCACCCGACTCTCGTGCCATTCAGCAACCCGCGAGTACGTCGATCGCCGCCTCAGCGACGGAAAGACCCAGCGCGAAGCCCAGCGATGCATCAAGCGCTACCTCGCCCGACGCATCTGGCGCCTACTCGAACATGAGACGGCGATTCCCGCTGCCGCTTGACAGGCATAGGAGCGTCATTTTGGGAGGCTGCCGGCGGCGAAGTAGGCCGCGGC